>CAWHMT010000001.1:0-262250 GCA_963830455.1 uncultured Gemmatimonadales bacterium
AGTGACACTCTAATAGAAAGCAAGAGGTCTGGTATGGCTCTCGGTCTACTCGTCCTGCGACTCGTTGTCGGCCTGACCATGGCGGTGCACGGCGCGCAGAAGCTGTTCGGCTGGTTCGGCGGGTACGGGCTGGCCGGCACCGGCGGCTTCCTGGAACAGCTCGGTTTCGTGCCCGGGCGGCGTCACGCGCTGTTCGCCGGTTTGGCGGAACTGAGCGGTGGCCTGCTCCTCGCCCTCGGCCTGGCTACGCCGCTCGCGGCCACGCTTATTATCAGCGTGATGTTCGTCGCCGTCGCCACCGTGCACTTCAAGCACGGCTTCTTCAATCACAACCAGGGATTCGAGTACAACCTCACGATCGCCGCGGCCGTGTTGAGCATCGCGATCATGGGCGCCGGGCCGGTCTCGCTCGATGCCGCGCTGCACCTTGCGGATTCAGGCCCAGTCTGGGGGTTCGGCGCATTGCTCGCGGGGGTCATCGGCGGGGCGGTGCAGCTGGCTGGGCGAAGGGTCCCGGCGGCCCAGAAGGCCAGCTAAGTTCTCACGCATGAGTGAACGACGCGACGTCGCTGCGGAAGTGGCCGACCGGCTGCGGCGCCGCGGTATTACGCTTACCGGCACGGAAAAGCCGGACGAGCTTGCCGACCTGCTCTCCGCCGTGGAGCGCTTCGAGTCCGCCGTCGAAGCGCATGGCGGCGATCTGATGGTCGACGATCTCAAAAGCTCACGGCCTGACGATCGCCATTTCGTGTTGCCGCGGCGCGGCAATGCCGAATCCGCTCGCGCCTACATGGTGCGCATCGACGAAGCCGCGATGGCATTGGGGCGCCACCCGCGCCATTCCGACTAGATGTCCGAAGTCCGGGCCGAGCGCGGGGCCCTCACACCACCGGTCGGAGAACGAGACCACGTCACCGGCCCGGCAACGGCGCCGGTGACGCTCGTGGAGTACGGCGATTTCGAATGCCCCTCCTGCCGCAAGGCCTGGCCCATGGTCAAGGAGCTGCAGCGTCGGCTCGGCAAGAATCTGCGATTTGTGTTTCGCAACTTCCCGCTCACCAAGCTGCATCCCAATGCGCAACGCGCGGCTGAAGCTGCCGAGGCCGCTGGGGCGCAGGGCGCGTTCTGGCAGATGCACGATCGCCTGTTCGAGCGGCAGTTCGCGCTCGAAGATGACAATCTGATCGAGTATGCGACCGAGCTCGGCCTCGATGGCGATAGGATGCGTGATGCGCTGCAAGCCGGGACGTACCGCGCGCGAGTCAAAGAGGACCTGCTCAGCGGCCTGAAGAGCGGCGTCAATGGCACGCCCACCTTCTTTCTCAATGGCGAGCGCTACGATGGCGCGCACGGCACCGAACCACTGTTCGAGGCACTTCAGGGCGCGTTGAGCGTAGCGAAGGGGTCTGCTTCTATCCGTTCTTCAACGGGACCGCGACGACCCCCTGATCGCTCCGAGACGGGGTGAACACCATGAGAAGGATCCCAGCGAGCGCGGTCACCGCCGCGGAGGCCAGCAACACCCCGCGCTGAGCCGGCACCTGGAACGACGTCACCAGCATGATCGCCGCATGGGCAAAGCTCGACCACGCAGCGAACAGGATGAGGCTGCGATGCGCGGACGGGTTCCGCGCCGCCAGGAACACGAAAACCCCCAGCGTCGCGAGCACGGCGTTGAGCATCGGCCCCGCGGTACACCGCGGCGCCTGCAGCATGCTCTGTACGACAGGAATGATCGCGAAGACAAAGATCAGCAGCCCTACCAGCGCCAATCCAATCGTGCGCGCGCGTTCTCGACTGACTGCTGCTGCCATCGGCCCGCTCCTGTGACGAGGAAGATTGCGCGTGTTGAACGGGCGTTGACACTCCGCGCCTTCTTCTTGTCATGCCCGCCGAGCGCGCCTACGTTCCGAACATGCCACCCCTGATGACCGCCGACGAGCTGCTGCACGTCAACATCCCCGGCAAGCAGGTGGAGCTGGTCCGCGGAGTTCTGGTCGTGCGTGAGCCCCCTGGCTTTCAACACGGCGCGATTACGGCGCGTCTCGGCGCCATGCTCCTTCAGCACGTCGATGCGCACGACCTCGGACTCGTCGTCGTGGGCGATCCCGGATTCACGCTTGCCCGGAACCCGGACACTGTTCGAGGCCCGGACATCGCCTTCATCCGGCGCGACCGCGTCCCTCACCCATCGCCGGTAGGCTTCGCCGCGTTCCCACCCGACCTCGTCATCGAGATCCGCTCGCCCAGCGATCGCCCTGGCGACATCCTCGGCAAAGTGGGTGACTGGCTCTCCGCCGGGACGCGACTCGTGTGGGTAATCGATCCGGCGCATCGCTTGGCGCACGTCTATCGGCAGGACGAAACTCAGTCAACCATCGGTCCGCAGGCGACTCTCGATGGCGAGGATGTGCTGCCCGGCTTCGCCTGCCCTCTCGATTCGATCCTCTAATCCTTTTTTTCTTTACAAGGCAAGCGTGCCGCATGTCATCCCGAGCGAAGCGCGCCGCAGGCGCGCGTAGCGAGGGACCTGCTTTTGGGCAAGCAACAGCAGGTCCTTCGCTCGCGCGTGCGCGCTCGCTCAGGATGACATGGCGCGCTCGGTTTATGAAGAGAGAGAAGGGGAGCTTACCGCGCCGAAGGAGCCTGGGCGTACAAATCACCCGCCAAATACTTGAGCCCGCTGTCCACGGCCACGGTCACTACGGTGTGGCCGGCGCCGAGTTCCCCCGCAAGCTGCAGCGCGGCGACGACGTTGAGCCCGGTCGACGTGCCGGCGAACAGGCCTTCCTGACGCGCCAGCGTCCACGCCATGCGCCGCGCGTCCGCCTCGTCGATCGCGCGCGTCTCGCTCACGAGCGAACGGTCGAACTGCGGCGGCACGAACCCGGGCGCGACGCCCTCCACACCGTGCCGGCCAGGGGCGGCGCCCGAGAGCACCGCCGACGTCGCCGGCTCGAGCGCCACGATGCGCGTCGCCGAATCGGCGCGCCGCAGCACGCGCGCCGTCCCCATCAGCATTCCCGACGTGCCGACCGCGGCGCAGAACGCGTGGATCGGTCCCCCCCCGAGACCTGGCGCAACAGCTCCTCGCCGAGCGACTCGTAGCCGGCCACCATGTCGGGATTGCGCATCTGGTCGGTCGCGTAGCTCGGACCCTCGGCGGCAATTTCCCGCGCGCGGGCCATCATGCGCGGCACGAGGTCGGGTGTGAGCTTGCCGCCGTCGCTCTTCAGCACCTCCAGCTCCGCCCCGAACACTTCCATGCTGCGGCGCTTCTCCGCCGCCACGGCATCGTTGCACACGATGCGGCAGCGATACCCTTTCACCGCGCACACGAACGCGAGCGAAATGCCGGTGCTCCCGCCGGTGTACTCGACGACCGTCATCCCCGGCTTCAGGTCGCCGCGGCGCTCGGCGCGCTCGATCATCGAGAGCGCCATGCGATCCTTGTAGGAGCCGGTTGGATTGTAGTACTCGAGCTTCACCCACACGTCCGCCGCGCCGTTGGGCACGATCCGCGACAGGCGGACCAGCGGCGTATTCCCGATCGCGCTCAGCATGTCTGTCTTCTCGAGCAGCTTCATCGGGCTGAGTATCAGCCCGACAGACGATGGGCGCTAGATCTGGCTACGGGATTCTTTTTTGTTAAAAGCGCGTCCGCCATGTCATCCCGAGCGAAGCGCGCCGCAGGCGCGCGTCGCGAGGGACCTGCTTTTGGGAACGCGCGCGACGCCTACACGGGTATGCGCACGCTCTGTCGCCGCACGACATAGCTATCGAGCAGAATGAAACCAGCAAACAGCTCGGCGAGAATGATGAACGTCAGAAACAGCGCGATCCCCGACCGGCCCAGGCCCCAGGCCGCGGCGATCAGCAGCACCACCCTCCACACTCGAAACGCAATTGGGGCGAACAGGGCCCACCGAGCCCAATCGTGGCCCCGATACAACGCGGTGCACAGCACCAGCACCACGGCGAGCGGCACCAGCCGCGGCAGCGTGGCAATCGGACCAGTAATGAACAGGAACGTGAAGAACAGCGTCGCCTCCGCGACCAGCAGGAGGGCGATTGCAGCGGTCAGATCGGTCCTGGTTGGAACGGCCGGACTCGATGACATCATCACAGGATCTCCTCACAGGGCACGCGCCTGAACGGTAGCCTCGGGAAGGGGTCTACTCTATGATTTGCTCAGGTCCCTGAACGTGACGAGGCTCACGCTGCACGGCCCGCTGGGTGGCGGTCGCCTACAGCAGCCTGCATCCTTGAGCCTCTGGCTTACCTCCTCGCACTCCTCTCCGCCGGATTCTACGGGGCCGCCGATTTCACCGGCGGACTCGCCACGCGCCGCGCGGCCACGCTTCCAGTCGTGCTCCTGTCGCAAAGTGCGGGACTCGTGCTCGTCGCGCTCGCCCTGCCGCTGCTCCCGCCCGCGACGCCGAGTAACGCCGATCTCTGGTGGGGCGCGGTGGCGGGACTGGCGGGCGGCATCGGCCTCGCCCTGCTGTATCGCGCGTTGGCGGCGGGAACGATGTCCATCGTCGCTCCGATCACCGCCGTCACCGCCGTCGCGCTCCCCGTCCTGACGTCGATCGCCCTGGGCGAGCGACCGGGCTGGCTCGCCGTGATCGGTATCCTGCTGGGAATTGCTTCGATTGTGCTGGTCAGCCGTCAGCCCAGTCAGGGGGTGAGGACGCAGGAAGGGAGAGGGGGGCAGGGGGCGCGGACCGCCATCGGCCCCGCCCTCATCGCCGGCATCGCGATCGGGATCTTCCTGCTCGCCCTGGCACAGACGCGTCGCGAAGCCGGCCTCTGGCCACTCCTGACCGACCGCATCGCTGCCGTCGCTTTCTTCGGCGTTGTTATGGCGCTCACCCGCACGTCACCGCGCCTGCCCATGAACCTGACGGCGCTCGCACTCAGCGGCGGCACGCTCGACATGATCGCCAACGCGCTGTACTTGCTCGCGGTGCGCATCGGTCCCTTCAGTCCCATCGTGACGCTGGCGTCGCTCTATCCCGCCAGCACCGTGCTGCTCGCGCGCGCGATCCTTGGGGAGCGCCTCAGCATGTGGCAGGCGGCAGGCGTCGTCAGCGCGCTGATTGCAGTAGTGTTGATCGTGAGCGGATAGGGACCTTTCTCTCTTTCTTTCTTAAGGAGCGAGCGCGCCTGTCATCCTGAGCGACGCGCGCGTAGCGCGCGGCGCGAAGGACCTGCTTTTGGGGGGCGGCGCGAAGGACCTGCTTTTGGGGATCTACTAGTCTGCGGCTTGCTGCTGCTGCGGTGGCTCGTCCTCCAACAATCGGAATGATTTCACCGCGCCCGTGAGCCGGTCGGCCGCGTCGGCCAGCTGATTGGCCGACGACGCAATCTCCTGCGTCGACGCGCTCTGCTCCTGGCCGGACGCCGCCAACTCCTCGGCGGAGGCCAGCAGGGTGTCGGTCTGACCCGCCACCGTTCCCAGCCGGCTGGCGATCTCCTCCACCAATGCTTTGAGCTCGCTCGCGGATTTCGCGATCTCGCGGCTCCAGTTGTCATTGGCGTTCGCTTCGCCCGCCACGGTCGTGAGACCCTGCGCCGCGGTTTGGGACGCTTCACGCACCGCAACGCCGGCTGCGGCGAGACGCACGAGCCGGTCACGGATCGCCTGCACGCGCTCGAGCACGCCGCGTACCGTCTCTGCTGTCTCACCCGCCGCGGTCGCCGCCACCGTAGCGAGCTTGCGCACCTCATCCGCCACGACGGCGAATCCCCGGCCCTGGGGGCCGGCGCGTGCCGCTTCGATCGCGGCGTTCAGGGCGAGCATGTTCGTCTGCGTCGCGACCGCCTTCGTTTGCGCTACGAACGACTGAATTTTCTCGGACGCCTGGGCGAGGGCCTCCGCTTCCTGAGCCCCTTTGGCGACGTCATCGGCGAGCTTGACGAGCTGTGCGGTGCTGTCGTCGAGGCCCTCCTTATGCCGGCGCGCCAGTGCCGACACATCCGCGTTGCGCCGTGCCGCCTCGTCGGCGCCCTGCGCGAGCTGCGCGGCGATCTGGAGTATGCGCGCGGCATCGTCGGCCGCGGCACGCACCAGCTGCGCCTGCTCGCCCGCGCGCTTGGAGAGGTCCTGCGAGGTCGCGGCCGTCTGCTCGGCGGACGCACTCATCTCCTCAGTCGACGCCGAGATCTCCGTGGCCATCGCCGCGGCCTCATCGGCCGCGGTGCGGATCGCGCCGACCAGGCGCCGCAGCGCCACGACCATCGAGTGTACCGCCGAGAACAGCTCCGCCACCTCGCTGGCCTCCGCGCCGTGGGCTGCCACCGTTACCGACAGGTCGCCGCCCGCGATGCGGCTGGCGATGGTGCCGGCGGCCTGCACCGGCTTGGTCACCAGCTCGCCCAGGCGATGCGACAGCCAGAACATGGCGCCCAGCGCCAAGGTCGCGACGAGGAGCGCCCCCAGCCAGATCGTCAGCTGCATACTGCGCGCGGTCGCGAACGCGGTCGCCGCCGGCTCGCGATAGAGCACCCACCATTCTCCCTGATTGGCCGGTACGGACACCACCAACTCCCGCACGCCGGCCGCCGTCGTGATGTGGTTGGTCACCGGTGCGGTGCCAAAGATGATCCGGTCCTGGTCGGGCAGAACCTGCAGGAGCTGCGTGCGGTCTGGTGAAATGAGCACCGTCTTGTCGTTCGCGACGACCTCGAGATAGGCGCGACCCGCGAGCTCCGCGCTGCCGAGCATCGCGCTGAGCCGCTCGAGGCTGAACAGGGCCTGGAACACCCCGATCGGCTGATTCTGTCCCGGCGGCCGGATGGTGACCTCGAGTTCGAGGGCGGTTTGCGTGCCGGTCGTGTCGGACTGGGGGTCACCTTCATAGCTGCCGTCCGCCATCGTGCGCTGCCACCACGTCTCGTCCCGCTGTACGAAGTCCGTCGCTTCACCCGCCACGAAGACGTTGAACCCGTGGCGCTCGGTCACGAGCAGCGCCGAGAAGTCCGAGACGGTCGTGTACGTCTTCAGATAGTCGCGCAATGCGGGATCCCTCCCGAGTCCCTGCGACTCGGCGAAGCTGGTCTCGAGGGTGGCGACCGATAGCCGGTCGAGACCGCGGGCGGCGGCCTCCTGGCCGGCGTCGCGCACGCTCGTGATGAGCGCCGGCATGCTGGCAAGCGACGCCACCTCGCGATGGCGTTCCTTCAAGTATTGGGTGACGAGGGCGGCCACCCGCAGCGCCAAGTCGTTGCCGCGCACGTCTGCCTGCTTCTCGAGCGCTCGGCCCACGCGATTGCTGGTCACCCACGCAATGAACACCACGAGGAGGACGACCACGCCCGCCCCGGAAATCATAAAACGCTGCCGCAGTTGCTGAGACTTGATGGCCATGGTTTAATTGTCGACACTCATGCGCGACGTCCCAAACTACGATCCGGCATCGCTCGAAGCAAAGTGGCAGAGCCGCTGGGCCGAGCGTCACACGAACGAGCCCGACCTCGATCGGGCGACTCGGCCGTTCTACAACCTCATGATGTTCCCGTATCCGTCGGCCGAAGGACTGCACGTCGGCAACATGTTCGCCTTCACCGGCGCGGATATCTACGGACGCTTCAAGCGGCTCCAGGGCTACAACGTGTTCGAGCCAATGGGCTTCGACGCCTTCGGCATTCACTCCGAGAATTACGCGCTCAACATCGGCACGAATCCGGCAAAGCTCATCCCGCAGAACATCGCCACCTTCCGCCGCCAGCTCGGGCGCTTCGGCGGCATGTTCGATTGGCGGCACGAGCTCTCCACCACCGATCCGGCCTACTACAAGTGGACCCAGTGGCTGTTTCTCCAGCTCTTCAAAGCCGGGCTCGCCTACAAGAAGCGCGCGGCGGTCAACTGGTGTCCCAAAGACAAGACGGTGCTCGCCAACGAGCAGGTGATCGACGGCCGTTGCGAGCGCTGCGATACCCCGGTCGAGCAGCGGTTCCTCGATCAGTGGTTCTTCCGGATCACGAACTACGCCGAGCGTCTCCTCCAGAACCTCCAGAACCTCGACTGGTCTTCCTCCACCGTCCTGCTTCAGAAGAACTGGATCGGCCGGAGCGAAGGCGCCGAGCTGCTGTTCGAGACGCCGAGCGGCAAGAAGATTCCCGTCTTCACCACGCGGCCCGATACGGTGTTCGGTGCCACCTATCTCGTGCTCGCGCCCGAGCACCCGCTCGTCGACGAGCTGACCGCCGTGGAGCAGCGCGGCGCGGTGAAGGCGTACAACCGGGAGGTGCAGTCCAAGGACATCGTGTCCCGCCGTGTGGGCGACAAGACCAAGACCGGCGTGTTCATCGGGTCGTACGCCCGCAATCCGGCCACGGGAGAGGCCATCCCGATCTGGATCGCCGATTACGTGCTCATGGAGTACGGCACCGGGGCCATCATGGCCGTGCCGGCGCACGACAAGCGCGACTTCGAGTTCGCCACGCAGTTCAAGCTTCCGATCCGGCAGGTGGTCGCGACGGATGGAGGCGAGCCGCTCCCCATCGTCACGGAGGAGGGAAGGCTCATGAACTCCGGGCCGTTCGACGGGCTGCCGTGTCTCGAGGGGGCTCGCAAGATCGTCGTGTGGCTCGCCGAGCGCCGGCTCGCGACGCCCCGCGTGCAGTACCGCCTGCATGATTGGTGCATCTCGCGGCAGCGCTACTGGGGTCCGCCGATCCCCATCATCTATTGTGAGAAATGCGGCGTCGTTGCGGTGCCGGAGCAGGACCTGCCGGTCGAGCTTCCGTACATCGAGGACTTCCGGCCGGACGACACGGGTGTGAGCCCGCTCGCCCGCCATGAGGAGTGGTATTTCGTGCCGTGCCCACAGTGTGGCGAGCGCGCGCGACGCGAGACGGACGTGTCGGACACGTTTCTCGACTCGGCCTGGTACCACCTCCGCTACCCGTCGACCGAGTTCCACGATCGGCCGTTCGATCCTGCACGCACCAGGAAGTGGCTGCCCGTGAGCAGTTATATCGGCGGCAACGAGCACGCCGTGCTGCATCTCTTGTATGCGCGGTTCATCTGTCTGGTGCTGCACGACCTGGGCCACGTGCACTTCGATTCGCCGTATCCCAGGTTCCGGGCGCACGGCTTGATCGTGAAGGACGGCGCGAAGATGTCGAAGTCACGCGGCAACGTCGTCGTGCCCGACACCTACATCCAGCAGTGGGGGGCCGACACGTTCCGCATGTACCTCATGTTCCTCGGCCCCTTCCAGGAAGGTGGGGATTTCCGCGACGAGGGGATCGTGGGCATCCGGCGCTTTCTCGAGAAGGTGTGGTGGGCAGTGCACGTGGGAACCGCGCAGCCGGCGGCCTCGCCCGCTCCGATACCGGCGTCCGTCGAGCAGAAACTGCATCGCACGATTCGCAAGGTGACGGCCGATACCGAGGCGCTGCAATACAACACGGCGATTGCGGCGATGATGGAGTACGTCAACGAACTGCGCGAGCACCTCGCACCCGGGACGTTCCGGCGCGAGTTGGTCGAGCCGCTCGTGGTCATGCTCGCTCCCTACGCTCCCCACATCGCCGAGGAGCTGTGGGAGGTGCTCGGGGGGGGCGGCACGGCGTCGGTGTGCGACGCCCGCTGGCCCGCGTACGACGAGCGGCTGGCGTCAGCCGGCGATGTCGAGATCGCCGTCCAGGTCAACGGCAAACTCCGCTCGCGTCTGGTGGTCCCGCGCGGGATGGCTCAGGAAGACGTACTGAAAATCATCCTCGCGGACGCGGCGGTGCGGAAGTTCGTCGACGGACAGAACGTGAAGAAGGTGATCTACGTCCAGGATCGGCTGGTGAACCTCGTCGTCTAAAGCGCCTTCGCGATGAGGTCGCCCACGAGATAGCCCACGCCGGCGACGCCCAACCCCACCACGAACATGTCGATGCCGCTGCGAAACACGCCGCGGCCGGTGAAGAAGCTGCGTGCGGCCCCCACGGCGAAGTGGGACAGCATCGCGGTGATGAACGCCACCCAGATCGCGGCCCGTCCCTCCAGCACCATGAAGGGGAACACGGGGATGAACGCGCCCACCGCCGTAGCGACGCCCGTGATCCAGCCTTCGCGGAACGGCGTGGCGTGTGCCTCGCCGATCTTCAGCTCATCGCGAACCTGCTCGCCCAGTGCCCGCTCGGGATCGCGCATCACCTCTTCGGCCATGCGGCGGGCCGTGCGCGGATCCACACCCTTGGCCTCGTATTGGAGCGCCATCTCTTCCATTTCGACTTCCGGCATCAACCGGATCTCTTCCTTCTCCATCGCGATCTCGTGGGCGTACACCTCCTGTTCGCTCTTCGCCGCCAGGTACCCGGAGGAGCCCATCGAGAGCGCGTCGGCAATCATCCCCGCGACACCGGATATGAGGATCACGTGCGGCGCCACGGACGCGCCGATGACGCCGGCCACCAGGCCGAAATTGGCCGTGAGCCCGTCGTTGAAGCCGTACACGACGTTCCGGAGGTAGCCGCCCGAGCCCGTCTTGTGCCACGGCTCGGCGCCTTTGCCGGCGAGGTCCGCGAGCGTGCCCGCGTGCGCCGCGGACTCCTTCGCGAGCTGAAGTGACACTTGCTGCGCGTCGGGTTGGCTGGATTCGCGGTGGAGGTCCAGGTAGCCCTTCACCTCCTGTCCCTCCTCGCGCAGCAACATGGGGAGCAGGTAGCGCGTACCGAAACGGCGGCCAAACCAGGCCCGCATGCGGGCATTCACCGACGGCTCGGCGTGCTCGACCCTGTGGCCGTGGTCAGCCAGCAGCTTGCCCCACATCTGGACGTGCCGCTCTTCCACTCCGGCGAGCTTGATGTAGACGTCCTTCTTGTGGGGATCGGTCTCCTGGCCGGCTAGCGCCAAGTACAGGTAGGCAGCGTCGGCTTCATCCTGCCAGTGATGCAGCCATTCTTTGACGTCGGCTTGGGGCATGGCCTAAGATATCCGTGGCGCGTTCAAGTTCCTACTGGGTAACTGTTTAGGGACTAGGGCGTGGGATTGGGGGACCCCAACCCTAGTCCCCAACCCTAGTCCCCAACCCTAGCCCCCATCCAATCGTGCGACCCAACACGTAGTTATGGCATCTAAACTGTTGGACATGACCGTGTCTCTCGCCGTCCCGGACGTCCTCGTCGCCCGCGCCCAAGCTGGGGATGAAGAAGCGCTCGAAGCGCTGTTTCGCGCCTTCGAGGTGCCCGTCTACAACCTCGTGCGGCGGATGCTGCGGCGGCCCGAGGATGCCGAGGACGTGCTCCAGGAGACGTTCCTCGAAGTGGTGCGGAACATCAAGCAGTACCGCGGCGAAGGGTATCTCTGGGGCTGGGTCCGCAAGATCGCGTCGACCAAAGCGCTGATGCGAATCCGGCGCGATCAGATCCGCGCCACCGAGGAGCTGGACGATGAGCCGGGCAAGCCGGGGATGCATGTCGGCGCGAACATCGATCTGGAGCGGGCGTTCGAGCGGTTGTCCGAGACGTCACGCGCGGTGGTCTGGTTGCACGACGTCGAAGGATACACGCACGAAGAGATTGCGGAGCAGATGGGCAAATCGGTGAGCTTCTCAAAGTCGCAGCTGGCGCGCGCTCATGCGCGTCTGCGGCGAATGCTGGATCAAGGAGCGAGTGCATGATGCATTGTACGATGGATGATCTGGGAGCGCTGCAGGCCGGTGAGGCGTCGGTGTGGGCGCGCCGGCACATCGCCACCTGCGAGACGTGCAAGGCCGAGTTGGAGAAGCTGTACCAGCGGGCGGCGCAGCTGAAGGCGCTGCCGGCGCTGCGGCCGCCGCGGGATCGGTGGCCCGCGGTGCAGGCGGTGCTCCGTGCCGAGCGGTCTCGCCGCCGGCGCACCTGGGGAGCGTGGAGCGGCAGTCTGGCGCTCGCCGCCACGATCGCCGCCGTGTTGTTGGTCCAGCCGTCGAGTCCCGGTGTGCTTCACGCCGAGCTCAACAAGGCGAAGCAGCAGTCCGCGACACTCGAAGACTCCCTCAAGCAATTCGACGTCGAAAGCAGTGTGCTGAGCGGGCATGAGGCCGCGGTGATGGCGGCACTGGAAGACCGCATTTCCGATCTCGACGGTACGCTCGCGCAGCAGGTAGAAGGCGCGCACGAGGCGGATGCCGAACTCGTCAGACTATGGCAGCAGCGTTGCGACCTAATGCGGGAGCTGGTGAAGGCTCGCGCCACGCGCGCTCGTTACGTCGGGCTTTAAGCCCTTTAAGGAGACACAGGAATGAATCGCAAGATCGTGGCAGCCCTCGCCGTCTGTTTGATGTGGCCCGCTGCGTCCCAGGCGCAGGGCCGGCCCCGCGTTCGCGTCGAGAGCGGACCGTATGGCGTGTTCTCGTTCTCGGACAACCGAGGCCGGATCGGCGTGATCGTCGATACCCGGGCGAGCACGTCCGGGGACAAGATCGGGGCGCGGATCGAAGGCATCACCCCGGGCGGACCGGCTGAGAAAGCCGGCCTCAAGGCTGGTGATGTGATCACCCGCTTCAACGGTACGGCACTGGGCGGCGCCGCATCTGAAGACGACGAGGATTCCGGCCCCGGCATGAAACTGATCGAGCTCGCGCGCGAGTTGGATCCGGGTGACTCAGTACAGGTCGAGTATCGCCGCGGCACTGAGAACAAGAAGGTCACGTTGGTCGCCGAGAATCTCGGTGGCGATTTCGTGCGGCTTCCGGGGATGGGTGCGATGCCAGGATTGATGGGGCCGGAGATGCATGGTTTTGGGCCCGACATCGATTTGGACATTGGGGGGTTCCGGACTCCCTGGGGCGGCATGCAGCTTGTGAAACTCAATCCCGAGCTCGGTGAGTACTTCGGCACGCGCGAGGGGTTGCTGGTGGTCAGCGCGCCGGACGACTCCTCGCTGGCGCTCAAGGGTGGCGACGTGATCTTGACCATCGGTGGCCGCAAGCCGAGCTCGCCGATGCAGGCGATGCGGATCCTCGGCACCTACGAGTCGGGTGAGTCGGTGAGCATTGAAGTGCTGCGCAAGCAGAAGCGCGTCACCACGACCTGGAAAGTGCCGGACCGCGAGGATAGCCACTACAAGTGGGTGCCCCGGACACCCGAGGAGCCGAGCTGGTTCCGCGTGCGGCCGAAGGTGCGCACGAACATCGAAGTACCCGTCTGGAAGATTCGGGATGTGGTTCGGACGACGCGGGCGATCTAGAGGCGGCGGCAGATAAGGCGGCGGCGAATGGCGGCGTAGGGCGGCAACAGCAGCCGCCGCCCTGCGCCGCCGTTTCTGTTGCCGCCCTTTGCCGCCGTCGTTATCTGTTCGGCCCCATCAGAATCGCATTCGTCACCATCCGCGCCGGTCCCCTCCAGAATCCGCGAAACAGCGGATCACTGAGGAACAGGACCACCCGCCCGCTGCCCTGATTCTCGACCACCGCCCATGTCGTGCCCTTGAGCAGCCGCGCGGTGTTGTCGGGCCAGGTAAAACCGGAGAGCACCAGCGCGTCGGCCGGATCGGTAAACGTCACGGCATTTGCGCCGCTCTTGGACGGTTTCCAGAACACGTCCCCATCGACGAAGATGGGCATGCGGTCGCGCTCGTAGCCCAGCGTCAGCCACTGGGTCGTGTCCAGCGTGGCCCGGAAGATCGCTCCCGGAATCCACTCCACGCGGTCGCGCGCCGGCGCCGTGCTGGAGATCAGGGCGGGCTCGGTGCCCGCCGCGGTCGTGTCGGCTTTCGCTCCGCTGTCTGGGCCGACGGCTGCGATGCTGGACAGGCCGACGTCCTTGTTCGCCGCGAGATCCCCGGCGCCGCCGAAGCCGATCAGCACGCCTCCAGAGCGGACCCATGCTTTCAGTTTCGCGCTGCCGTCATCGCCGAGCTCGCGGCGCATCCGGGCGCCGCTGCCGTCCGGAATGATCAGGACGTTGAACGTGCTCAGGTCGTCCATGCGCCCGATGGCCCGCAGCGGTACGGGGGTGAAGCGTGCGTTCAGCTCCTTGTCCAGGAAATACCACAGCCAGCCCCAGCTCGTCTCCGAGATGCCGTCGCCCACAGCCACGAGAATCGTCGGGGGGCGCAGCGCGACCACCTCACCCGAGCCGATGCCGATGTCACCGGTGTCGGGAAAGGCGGTCTGCACCGGCGACACGGCGACGCCGTAGGACGGGCCGAGTGCCGCGATCCGCTCGTGCAGGGCCGCGCTGTTGCGCTGCGGCCGGGCGATGAAGGTGCCACGCGGAAAGAGCCGGCTGCCCGCCTGAATCGATCGAGTGGCGACGGCGAGCCGGAACCCCTCGGCCTCGAGCGCGTAGGCCAGCCGCGCCGCGCCTGGCCGGTCGTTCGGAAACGCGTACGCGCTTGCCGCGCGGGCCGGCGCGGGGGGAGGCGGGAGCAGCGTATCGGTGACCGGCTCACCGCCCGCACCAGCATCCTCGGTCCAGTAGGCGTCGAGGTTGAACGTCAGCGGCAAGGACCAGGCGGTGATGTCGTAGAAGCCGTATTCCTCTTTCTCGGCGTCCTCACCGCGCCGCCGATTCCGCTGGAACTTGGCGCGCTCGCGCTCCACGAATGTGCGCTGCAGCTCGGCCTCGGGCTCGAGGATCGCCTTGATGAGGTGGCGCTGCGGCTGGTTCAGATCGATCACATAGCTGCCCGCCGGGAATGTCCTCGCGGCGGCAGGACTTCTCGCGCTCACATACGCGTGCGCCGCGCGCGATGAGAGCGGCTGCCGCAGCCGGGTCACTTCGACGCCGTTGCGCAGCAGCAGACCGACGACGTGCGCGGCCGATTGTGGATCGTTGCCCGGGACGATCACGACACGCTTCAGGCGGTCCGTCGCGGCCGCGGTCAGGGCCGTACGGCGAAACTCGTAGTAGTCGGTGAGCCGGCTCTGCCGGTTCTTGGCTGTCGTCTCGAGCGTCGCGAGTGAGGCGATGAAGTGATGCGCGATACCGTCGCGGAAGGTGGTGATGCTGCCGTCGTCGCGGCGCTTGCGGAACTCGGGCCCACCGTCGGTCTCATACGTCATTCCGGTCGCGCCCTGGAAGGTGGACCACACGTCCCAGTAGCCGAAATAGAAGAAGTCGAAAACCCCCCGCACGAAGTACTGCCAGCCATACCGATCGAACGCGGCCGCGTTGCCGCGGCCGTAGGTGTCGAACCATTTCGTGGTCTGGGGTGGCAGGTTCATGTTCACCGCCTGCGCGACGGGCGGGAAAAAGAAGTTCGGCGTCGTGGAGTGGTGGTCTACGAACACCTGCGGGTGCCACCGCATCACGCCGTCCATCATCGCGCGCACTTCGGGCTGGCTCTGCGCCAGCAGGTCGCGATTCATGTCGAAGCGGTAGTGGCTGTACCGGCCGGTGATGCTCCAGGGGAGGTTTTGCTCGAACGCCCACGGATTGTCGGCGCCCACCGCGACGGAGTTATACCACGCGGCAAAACGCTCGTGGCCATCGGGGTTGGCCGAGGGATTCAGCACGAGCACGACCGACTTGAGGATCTCGAGCGTCTGCGGCTCGTCCGACGCGGCCAGCTGGTAGGCCACCTGCATCGCCGCTTCGAAACCCGCCGGTTCGTCGCCGTGCACGGAGTACTGGAAGAGCGCGACGGCGGGCTGCCCGGCCGCAATCGCCGCCGCCCGCGCCGCCGCCGTCTTGCGCGGATCGGCCAGCTCGGCGAGGCCGGCACGAATCTGGTCGAGCTTCGCGATGTTCGCCGGATCGGAGATGATCAGCGCCCGAATCGGCCGGTACTCGGTCGTGCGACCCCAGGTTTCGATGCGGACGCGATCGCCGGCCGTCGCCACGAGGGTGTCGAGATAGCGCTGCATGACCGCGTACATCGTGTGCTGGTTCCCGGCGGCGTAGCCGGTGATCGCTTCGGGGCGGGGGACCGCCTGGCGATACGGACCCCGAGCGTAGAAGTCGAATTGGTCTTGAGCAGCAAGCGGCGACGCCAGGCATAGAGCAATCAGGAGAGGGCGCATGCGTGTCCTTCAGGACAATGTTTGCCGAGCCCGCCCTTTAGGGGCGGGAATGAGCCGTGAAAATGGACTGTTTTAGGCGCGGCGGCGAGCCGCGGGCAGGGCTTGATCGAACGAGGAGAATTCGAACGGCTTGGGAACGCACGGCCGTCCCGTCCCGTCGAGGAAGCGGCGCATCTGCTCGTTCACGAGGTCGCCGGTCGTGAAAATGACGCGTTCCGCGTGCGCGGGGTCGTTGCTGCGCAGACGCTCAAACAGCTGCTCGCCCGACAGATCCGGCATCCGCATATCTACGATCACGGCGTCGTACTTCGCGGCTTTGAGGCGGTTGAGCGCATCTTCGCCGCTTGCCGTCGTCTCGACCTCGTGGCCTTTGCCTGCCAGGTAGCGCTGGAGCGATACGCGTACCGACGCTTCATCGTCGACCACCAGCACGCGCAGTTTGTCGCTGCCGATCGGGGCCAGGTGGGCGGCGGCGGCGTGCTCGCCTGACACGCGCGGGGTGGTGACCGGAAGCTCCACGACGAACCGCGCGCCGCCCTGGGGCGGATTCTCCGCCCAGATCCGGCCTTCATGCTCCCGCACAATGCCGAGCGAAATGGAGAGGCCCAGCCCGGTCCCGGAGCCCGTCGGCTTCGTGGTGAAGAACGGATTGAAGATCCGCTCGATGAGATTAGGGGGAATTCCGCCGCCCGAGTCCTCGACCTCGATGCGAATCGTCTCACCCGCGCGGCGGGTGCGCACGATCAGCCGGTGATGCTGGCCGTGGCGCTGCTCCATCGCCTGTTCGGCGTTGGTAATGAGGTTCAGGAACACCTGCTGCAGCTGATGCGCATCGGCCATCGTGTCGGGGAGCGATTCGTCGTATTCGCGGCGCACGTCGATGCCGCGCACGCGCAGCTCGTAGCCGCGCAGCTCCAGGGTGTCGTCGAGGACCTGGTTGATGGAGGTCTGCACCTTCTCGGCTTTGTGCTGCCGCGCGAACGTGAGGAGGTTCTGCACGATGCGGCTCGCGCGTCGAGCCTCACTGTAGATCGTTTCGGCGGCGGTGCGCTGGTCGGGGGGGAAGCGCTTTTCGGCCAGCAGCAGCTGCGCAAATGCCGAGATGCCGGCGAGCGGGTTGTTCAGCTCGTGCGCCACGCCCGACACCAGCTGCCCGATCGCGGACATTTTCTCGGATTGAATCAGCTGTTCCTGCAGCATCTTCTGATCGGTGACGTCGCGGATGAGACAGAGCACCTCTTCGTCTTTTTGCGGCGTCGAGTACGTGATCGAGATGGTGCGAACCTCGCCGTCCTTGCGGTAGAACTGCGAATCGAACAGCCCCGTCTCACCGGCGAGCGCCTGCTGGAAATGGGCGAGCGCTTTCGGCAGGTCGTCGTCGGGAAGCATCGGCGCGAACCACTGGCCCACGAGCTCCTCGCGCTTGTAGCCCGAGATGTTTTCGGCGGCGTGGTTGACCGTGGTGAAGCGGCCGTTCGCGTCGAGCGTCACGATGGCGTCGGAAGCGGACTCGACGAGGTGGCGGTAGCGCGCCTCAGAGCGCGCCAGCGTGTCGGCCGCGCGCTTGGGGTCGGTGATGTCGCGCAGCGTGGCGACCGTACCGATCAGGTCGCCGTTCACGCGGAAGGGACCGCTCGATACGGCGACGTCGCGCTCTTCGCCCGTGTGGTGGTTGACGATCTTCGTCTCGTAGCGCTGGGACTCACCGGCGAGGACTCGATCTTCGCGGGAGGCCACGTGCACGCGCTCGGCGGGCGACACGGCGTCCGCAATCAGCTGCCCGACGACGTCGTTCAGTTCCCATCCCAGCAGCGCGGCGCCCGTCTCGTTCACGGCGAGCACCCGGCGATCGGTGCCGGTCACAACCACCGCGTCGGGCAGCGCCGCCACGATGTCCGCTGCGGCCTGCAACAGGTCCAGCCGCGGACGCTTCCCCGTCGCGGTGCTGTCCCGAGTCCCCCGGGTCGGCGAGATGCGGCGCCCTTTACTCACGCGTGATAAGATGCCTCCATCGACACCTTCATCAGCTGCAGGCTCTCGTTGGCCGCCTGCGTCACCTGTTGGGGCGTGTCCTCGCCGCGCTTCACGCAGTCCTTGATGATCTCGAGCGCGTGGATCGGATGTTCGTCGTCGTACTTCGCGTGCTCTTCCAGCCACCAGCGACCGCGCGGCCCGATCTTCGCGTTCTTGCCGAGACCGCGCAGCGCCTTTTCGGAGATCTTCTGGGCGACGCCTTCGACGGCATAGTTCGTGGCCGACACCGCCTGACCAAATTCGGCGTCGCGGCACATGTCCGTCAAATACGTGTGGAAGCGCTTGACTTCGGGGAGCATCGGCTCCGGTTCCTTGAAGCGCTTCTTCTGGACGTTGAACCCGTCCCCCATCGCACGCCACATCGCGTCGTGGCGGCGTTCGACCCGGATGTTGTCGGTGAAGAACTCCCGGCCCATCGCCGGCGAACGATCCAGCAGCACCTGCAGCCACTGCGGAAAGTCCCGGATGATGGGATAGAAGGCAACCAGGAAATTCTGAATCTGGCCGTCTACCAGCTGATTCTCCGACGCATCCACGATCACCGGCGTGTCGAGAATCGCTTGCCGGCTCGGCTCCAAAGTCGCGTCCAAGTCGGCGACCCAGGCTGGGTGCGGCGTGATTTCGACTGCCATTGCAGCTCCTCTCGCGGGCGCGGGATGGGGCGGAAACGGGATTAGCGGGTCGAGCGTGGGCCAGAATGTAGGGATAGACGCCAAACTTGCAAAGCTCAAGGCGGATCGTGACTTGGCGCACGCCTCCAAGATGGTGGCTTGACAAGATATATCGTGCAAGAATATCGTCACGTAACATCTAACCAGAGGCAGAGATGGGCGGGAAATTCGGATGGGAGGCTCTGTGGGGTTTCCGGGGCGGTCCCGGCTGGCGGCAGGGACGGCGGCGCCAGTGGTTCGGCGCGGGTGACATGAAGTACGTGATCCTCAAGCTGCTCCGCGACAAGCCCCGCCACGGGTATGAGGTCATGAAGGAGCTGGAAGAGCGCATGCACGGCTGCTACTCACCGTCGCCTGGCACCGTATATCCAACGTTGCAGTGGCTCGAGGATGAGGGGCTCGTCGTCGCGCGCGACGTCGAGGGCAAGAAGGTCTACGAAATCACCGACACAGGACGGGCATTCTTGGACGAACACAAAGACACCGTCGAAGACATCTTCGATCGCGTACGGGAGACTGTCGAGCGCACCGTGGGCGGCTCGATGGTGGAAGTGAATCGCGCCCTCGGGCAGCTGGTGAAGACGGTCTACCGCACGGGCTGGAAGGCCGAAGGCGATGAAGCCCGCAAGCGCGTGGCCGAAGTACTGGCGAAGGCGGCGGCCGAGATTGACGCGCTGGCGAAGACACCGGCCGACAGCGCCTGACGCTATTGGTGACGGGCCCTCAATTCCTCGAGGGCCCGTTTTCTCGTCGTGGCACCCGTCACGGAAGGTCGTAGGTGAAGACCCAAAGTCCGCCGCAATCGAATCCACACCAACCCACGACGCTGACTCGGCCGCTCTGGTACACGAGTGTGGCATCCCCAATGGACACGAGGTACTGGCCCCAGGGAGCCGGCATGTCCGCAACGACACTCAAGTCGTGGCGGTCGAGGACCGTGAGATATTGGCGGAAGGGCACGAAACCAGTAGGATCCCGTTCCGTTCGCACGCTACCGACGTAGAGGAGTGGTCGTACAGGATCGAGCGTGACGTCTTGAAGCGCTCGGTCTGATGGGAAGGATCGCATTGTCAATGTTCGGCCCGTCGCGGTCTCGAGCACGACAAGCGCAAACTTGCCCTCGGCGAAGTTCTGCGCGGCCGTGTCGTGGACGCTCGCCGTCAGGAAAAGCGTATCGCCGTTAGCCGAGAACGCGGCGCCGGTGACCTCAAAAAGCGTGTCGATCGTATAGGCGATGTTGCCCGATCGATCGAAAACCGGCCACGACATCGCCGGGTCCCGCAGACCTCTAATCGCGAGCTCGGTCTTTATTACGGCCCACTTCCCTCCGGGGGCGAGCCGAAACTCGCCTTCCCGAGCGGCGAAGAAATCGGACAGAAGCGTGTCGGTGCCGTTTCTCACCACCGCACCGAAGCGGAGCGATAAGCACGTCGTGGCGGAAATCTCGACCGCCGTGTAGAAGTCACCTGGGACGCCGCATGGGATTGAATCGACCAGCGTCCAGGGATCCGCACGCCAGACCGTCGCGGCAGCCGTCCCGACCGGCGAAGTATCGAATATGAAATAGCTTCCTCGATAGCTCGGTCCCGGGACGAACATCTTCACTCGGTTCGGTGTGGTCGGGCGAAGTTCATCGTACATGCGAAGGCGCTGATCCTGGACGTCGATAAGCCCGTAGCCGGTCCCTTCGGCTATCAGCAATCCGCGACCCGGGAACAGGGTGCCGCTCGTGACATTGGTGTACGCATGCAAACCACCCCAATACATGGGGACCGCCAGGCCGGCTGCAAAGAACGAGACCTGGGCGCGATCGTACCCCACCGCTTCGATGCGGGCCTCGTAGTTACCGGTCAATACTGGGGGCACGCGAAACGCGATCTGCGTTGGGCCAATGCGCCAGCTCTCAGCTGTGTCGGCGCCGACGATGACCGCAAAATTCGACCAGCGATTCGGCCAGGTAGTGTCGGAGCTCGGAACGAGCGTAATGTCGGCGAACTGTTCTGAAGTGAGCGTAATGACGCCGCCGGCCGTCTGAGCGGCGGGTTCCGACGTGACGGTGAGCGGAATTGGGGCGGTGGCGGGATCCTGACAGCCGGCAATCAGCAATAGGGCGAAGCTCAGCCTCGCCGCTGCTGCAACTGCTCGAGTGCTCGGGTTACGTACACCCGCGTCATTTGTTTTCGCCATGAGAGATCGAAGTCCGTGTTGTCCATCGGCTTTGACGGACGGTAAGCGGCCTCGGCAGCGGCGGCAATGCTGTCCGCCCCCAAAGTCATATTTCGTAGCGCGGCGCCGGCTTCGGGCACCTCCTGCGGATAGCTCGCCACCCCGCCCAGCACGATGCGGGCATCGGCGACGGTCTTCCCATTCCATTTGATCCATGCTGCCACCCCCAGCACCGGAAAGTCGAACGACCCGCGCCGCCGCAGCTTGTGGTAGACCGCGTCCCAGCCGTTCGGCGCGGGCAGTCGTACTTCGGCGAGAATCTCATCCGGCTGTTTGGTGAGGTAGTTGATGCCGTCGTTGTTGTAGAATCGGCCCGCGGGCACGAGGCGCTCGCCCTGTGGCCCAATCAATCGATACTCGGCGCCGATCGCCACCATCACCGGCGCAACGTCTGACGAGCTGACGGCCCAGCAGCGCGGCGACGACGGTGCGACCCAGCAGATGTGCCCGTCCTTCTTCATGCAGAAGTCGATCGATTTTCGCCACTCATAGCCTTGGTTGTAATAGTTGCAGCGTGTGTCCAGACAGAGGTTGCCGCCGAGGGTGCCCATGTTGCGCAGGAGCGGCGTGGAGACTAATCGAGCGGCGGTGGCGACGGCGGAATGTTGGAAGGTTGGAAGGTTGGAAAGGTGCGTCAACGTGATACAGGTTCCAACATTCCAACCGTCCAACCTTCTCAGCTCCTCCACTCCCATCAGTGAGATAACGGTCCTCGGCTCCTGATGGCGGCGCTTCATGTTCGGATAGAGGTCCGTTCCCCCTGCCACATACATGCCGTCCGGTCCCGCGTCAGCTTTCATCGCCAGCGCGTCGCCGAGTGTTTTGGGTTGCCGATAGGAGAACGTGGGAAGCCGGAGCATGACAGACCTTACCCTGCGACGCTCGAACCGTCCAGATCAGGGTGACTGGCTTCCGGGCAGGGCTTTCAGGAACTCGACGTGCAGCAAGCGCTGCTCCTCGCGAGTCGTGACCGTCTTACGTCCCCGTTTCGACTGGGAGGTCGCCACGATCTGGACGGGCACCGTCAGCGAGGGCACCAGATCACCAAACGTCACCGTGACCTCCAACGTTCGTAGCGTTTTCTCGGCCTTTTCGGGGCGTGTCAATCGAAACGACAAGCGACGCAGCTGATAGCTGTCGTAATCGAGCCAGGCGCTTCCCGCGACGTCCGGCGAGTGCAGTCGGTCGGCAGCGAGATAGTCGACGCGCCATTGCGACCGGCCTTCGAGACTGTCGATCCCAGCGAACCCAAAGCAATGCGCCGTGTGGAAAACCGAGTCCGCGAGGTCGATCACGGTGGGCAGCCGCAGCGTTCGCTCCATTCGACCATGCGGCCCCGACTGGTTGATGATCAGGCCGCCGGGTTTGTACGGTCGCCGCGCATCACTCCGCAGCTCGATGGTGTCCACCACCATCGCCCCGGCCGGCGCTGGCGGCGAGGGAGCGGTCTGCTGTCGTTCGATCCAATAGCGGAATGGATACGCGTCCGACAGCAGCCGATAACGTGCGGCGTTCTCGCGCAGTTGGTCGAAAATCGCCGACAGCTCGGGTTCAGAGTCGCGCACCGGAGTACCGGGGCGAAGGCATACGCTCGCGATAACCGTCACCGGAGGAAGCTCGATCGCCAAAGCAAGCAGCCTGACGTGCAACACGATCGGTTCCGCCGTGACCGTGATGGTCGTGTCGAAGGGGAGGTAGCCGATGGCGCGGACGACCACTCGATAACTGCCGCTGGCGAGCTGCGGGAATGAAAAAACACCTGAATCATCCGCGAATCGTCCCACCACCCCGGGCCCCAGGACTACCGTACTGTAGGGGAGACGCGCGTTCGTTTCAGCCGCGCGGACATCCCCGCGCAATGCTTGAGCGGCGCCAGATCCAGCACAGGGGAGCGCCAGAACGGGCAACGAGCACGCGATAGCCTGAACTAGGATCCGCAGCATACCGTGACCTTACGCTGGCAGCTCCCGCTGTCCAGTTGATGTGTCAGTTGCGACGGAATCGCAGCTTAGCGCCGCGGCGTCGGCGCGGCCGTCGAATCAGGCGCTATGACGAGGACAGGGCCGAGTCCCGTCCCGTCTTCCGGTCCGTCACCTAGCTTGCCATGCATCAGTGCTGGCGTTCCGGCGCTGTGGCGGTGACGGGGAGCGCCTTTCCGTCGCCGCCCTCCCAAGGCGTGGGTACGCGCGTCGGCTCCGGCCAGGCAATCTCCGGGAAACTTCCAGGGCCATAGCGTCCGTCCTCGCCCTTTGCTTTTGCCCGCAGCGCCTTGAGCACTTTCTCCGGCGTGATCGGCACTTCATCGACTCGCACACCCACCGCGTCGTACACGGCATTCGCCACCGCCGGCATCACCGGCAGCAGCGGCCCCTGGCCGACTTCCTTCGCGCCAAACGGACCGTTGGGGTCAGGGTCCTCGACCAGGTAGGTGATGACGTCGCACATCTCGAGCGTCGTCGGGCTCTTGTACTCGAGCAAAGAGGGAATCTTGTGGACGACTTTGAGATCGCCTCGATACGCCATTTCCTCCATCAACGCTTCGCCCAGCCCCATGTAGATCGAGCCTTCGACCTGGCCGATGACGGTGGCGGAGTTGATGGATCGGCCGACGTCGTGAGCGATCCAAATCGTGGGCACGCGCACGATTCCCGTTTCGGGATCGACGTCCACCTCGGCGACACAGGCGCTGTACGAGTAGGCGGGAGACGGTCCCACGCCCGCGCCGCGATACTTCCCGGGGCTCCGAGGCGGCGTATATGAGCCCACGGTCCCAATCGTCCCTTCGGCCGCCTCGGCCAATTGGACGGCTTCCGCGAACGAGATGCCGCGCGTGGGGTCCTGTGTGTCGCTGACGCGTCCATCGGCAAATGTGAGCCGGGCGGCCGGCACCTCGAGCTTCTTGCCGGCGTGCAGCGCCAGGATCTGGCGGGCACGCTCGGCGGCCTGCAGGGCCGCGTTGCCGCTCATGAGCGTCACCCGGCTCGAGTAACTGCCCAGGTCCACCGGGGTGAGATCGGTGTCGGCCGTGACCACGGCGATGTCGAACGGATCCACGCCGAGCACTTCGGCGACGATGTAGGCGAGAATCGAATCGGAGCCCTGGCCGATGTCGGTGGAGCCGCAGAACACGGTCACGCCGCCGCCGCGGTCGCATTTCAGCTGCACGCCGGAGTGCGGCATGTTGTTCCAGTAGATCGGCAGCCCCGCGCCCGAGATGTAGCTCGAGCACGCGAGTCCCACTCCCCGTCCGCGCGGCAGCTTGCGAAACCGCTTTTTCCACTCCGAGCCGTCGACCACTTTTTCGATGCAGGTGCCGAGGCCCATCGAGCCCACGCGCAGGTAGTTGGCCGTCAGGGAATTGGGCGGCACGAGCGTCTTGAGGCGCAGCTCCGCCGGATCGAGGCCCAGCTGCTCGGCGATCTTGTCGATGTGCACTTCGAGGGCAAAGCGCGGCTGCGGCGTGCCATGCCCCCGCTTGGGGCCGCACGGCGCCTTGTTGGTGAAGGCGCGGGCTCCCTGGAAGTGATAGCGCGGGATGTGGTACGTGACGGTCTGCAGGGCGCCCGTGTAGTACGTGCTGGCGACCCCATACGAGCCGTACGCACCGCCGTCCAGCAGCGATCGAAAGTGCATGCCGGTGATCGAGCCGTCGCGTTTCACGCCCGTGCGCACCCACATCAGCGTCGGGTGGCGGCCGCGATGACAGTAGAACACTTCCTCCCGCGTCAGCGTGATCTTCACCGGCCGGCCGGTCATCATCGCCAGCTTGGCGACGGCGATCTCATGATTGAACGGATCACTCTTCCCGCCGAAGCCGCCGCCGTTGGGGGTCGCGATCACGCGCACGCGCGCCGCGGGGAGCTCCAGGACCTGGGCCAGCGCGCGATGCACGTAATGCGGCGTCTGGGTGGAGCTCCACAGGGTGAGTTTGCCGTCGGGTGACCACATCGCGACGGCCGCGTGCTGCTCCATCGGGAGGTGGGTATTGCCCTCGAAGAAGAACAGATCTTCCCGCACGAGATCGCCCTCGGCAATTCCGGCCGCCGCGTCGCCAAACTCGAGATCGATCAGTTTGTGGAGATTGCCGCTGTCGCCGTAGTCGTGGATGCGCGGTTCCGGTCGTGCGACGGCGTCCTCGGCCGATGCGAATGATGGGAGAGGCTCGTACGCGACCGCGATGAGGTCGAGCGCCGCCGTCGCCGCTTCTTCCGTGGTCGCCGCGACGGCGGCCACCGGATCGCCGATGAAGCGCACCTTGTCCACGCACAGCGCGTGCTCGTCCTGAGAGACCGGCAGAATACCAAACGGGATCGGCAGATCTTTTCCGGTGAGGACGGCGAGCACGCCGGGGTACTGTCCCGCGGCCGATGCATCAACCGAGACGATGCGCGCGTGCGGCTGTGTGCTGCGCAGCAGCTTGCAGTAGAGCATCCGCGGGAAGGCCAGATCGTCGGCGAATCTCGTCGCGCCGGTCACCTTGGCGACGGCGTCGACCTTGCGCAGCGCCTTGCCGATAATGTTGGACGGTTGGACGGTTGGACGGTTAGACGGGCGCTTACGCGTGGCCATACAACGACTCCCGACGGGGCTCCGCGACTTCCCCGCGCATGCGAGCCGCTGCCAGCTCGACGGCCTCGTAGATCTTGATGTAGCCGGTGCAGCGGCAGAGGTTGCCCGCCAGGGCGTCTTTGATTTCGTCGCGAGTGGGTTTGGGGTTTTCGGCCAGCAAGGCTTCGGCGGCCAGCAAGAACGCCGGCGTGCAGTAGCCGCACTGGGCGGCGCCCAGGTCGGCGAACGTCTCCTGGAGCGGATGGAGCTTGCCGCCCCGGGCCATGCCTTCGACCGTGCGGACGTGCTGCTCGGCGCAGGCGAGGCCCAGGACCAGACAGGACAGCACCGGGATTCCATCCAGGATCACGGTACAGGTGCCGCATTCGCCCAGTTCGCATCCGTGTTTCGTCCCCGTGAGCCCCAGATCCTCACGCAACACCTCGAGCAGCGTCTTGTGCGGTGCGAACGCGACTTCGCCGCGCTCGCCATTGACCGTGAGCGCGATCTTGACCTTGGACTCGGGGGTTGGGGGCACGTCGTAATCTTGATAACAGGTACTGGTGGCGCCAGCTTGTTGGCCATGACCAAAGCTCTGCTCGTATGTGCTGCGCTCGTGTCGATCGTCTTCTCCCCGCTGCGGACACAGGACTATCGCGCGCAAGCCGTTCGCATCCTTCGCACCGTTCCGCTGATCGACGGCCATAACGACATCCCTGACGCGATTCGCGAGCGCGGTGGCCTCGACTCGGTCGACCTCGCCGTCAGCCAGCCGCGGCTGATGACCGACATTGCGCGGCTGCGGAGCGGCGGCGTGGGTGCGCAGTTCTGGGCCGCCTACGTTCCCGTCAGCACGATTCACGAAGGGGAGCATGCGGCCGTCTACGCCCTCGAACAGATCGATTTCGTCTACCGACTGTGCGCCAAGTATCCCGCGGCGTTCGCCATGGCCCGCACCGCCGACGAGATCGAGCGGAACTTCAAAGCCGGCAAGATCTCCTGCCTGATCGGGATCGAGGGCGGACACGCGATCGAGAACTCCCTCGGCGCGCTGCGCGGCTTCGCGCAGCTCGGCGTGCGCTACATGACGCTGACGCACTGGGAGACACTCGACTGGGCCGATGCCGCAACCGACACGGCGAAGCATGGTGGGCTCACGCCCTTCGGGGAAGACGTCGTGCGGGAGATGAACCGCGTGGGCATGCTGGTCGATCTGTCCCACGTCTCGGACGGCACGATGCTCGATGCGCTGCGCGTCTCGCGCGCGCCCGTCATCTTCTCGCACTCCTCGGCGCGCGTGCTCGATCATCACGTGCGAAACGTGCCCGACTCGATCCTCAAGCTGGTGGCGCAGAACGGCGGCATCGTCATGGCCAACTTCGCCCCGGACTATGTGTCGGAAGCGCTGCGCGTCTACAGTGATTCAATTCAGCAAAAGAGCGCGCTGCTGCGCGCCGGTGGTGCGGACTCGCTGGCCGTGCGCGACTCGGTCGCGGCCTGGCGCGCCCTCGCGCCGAAAGCCACGCTGGCACAGGTCGCCGACCACATGGATCACCTGCGCCGGATCGCCGGCGTGGATCACGTCGGAATCGGCTCCGACTTCGACGGGATTTCGAGCGTGCCGGTGGGTCTGGAGGATGTCTCGAAGTTTCCGGACCTCGTTGCCGAGCTGCTGCGGCGCGGCTGGACGGAGGCGGACGTGAAGAAGGTGGCGGGCTTGAACATGCTGCGCGTGCTGCGCGACGCGGAACGTGTGTCGCGCGAGCTGCAAACGGCCGCTAGATGACCTGAACGATCTTCACGCCGCCAAGACCGGCGGCGCGCGCGTTCACCGACCCACCCAGCGCCGGATTTTTTCGAGCGCCACGCGCAAGCTCATCGGCTTCACCATGTAATCGATCGCGCCCGCTTCGAGCCCGCGCAGCTGCTCGGTTTCGCTGCCGTGCACCGTCGTGAAGACCACGCGGTACTTCCCCGGGCAGTCACGCTGCAGCTCATCGAAGATCGAGTAGCCGTCGGGAGCCGGGAGGTCCACGTCGAGCAACAGCAGCGGCGGTGTTCCGCCTGCGGTGTTCAGGCCTTTGAGCAGGTCGAGGGCGTCGCGACCATTGCGGAACTGGCGAAACCGGTATCCACGTGCCTCGAGTCCGAATGACAGCAGCTCCGCGAGCGCAGGGTCGTCCTCGACGACGATGACCTCAGGGATGTCGGTGGCGTCCTCGAGTGTCAGCTCTGGGGCGGCCGAGGGGGGGGGCGGCGCAGGGGCGGCGGGTGGCGGCGTTGACGCTTGCTTGGTGAAGAGCGCTGCTGCCAACCGGCGCACGAAGCCCCGGGCCGCGGCTCCCCGATCGTCCACCCCGTTGGCGGGGTGCTCGAGCCACTGCTTCGCTGCCTCCTCCAGCTCGGCGGCCACGACGGAAGCCTGTGGGAACCCGAACGATCCGGCGGAGCCGCGCAGCCGGTGGGCGTCACGGCGCAGGTCTTCGATCGCCGCCTCGTCGTCGCCCGACGCTACGAGGCGCTCGGCGAGCTCGGCAATCGTCCCGAGCTGGTCGCGGGCCCCTTGCAGGTATTCGTCGCGGATGCCGGGGGGAAGGCCGAAGTCGTCGACCGGGCTCTCCCCTGCGGCCCCGCCGAGTCCCTGGGTCACGGGCTCCAAGATATAACTAGCTTCTGTTTCGACCTATGGTTGAGCACGCGGCGGGGCTTTGTGCGACCTGTGAATGGGTGCGGATCGCGAAAAACCGCCGGGGGTCCGTGTTCTATCGGTGCCTGCGCGCCGATACGGACCCCCGGTTCGTGAAATACCCTCCCCTACCGGTGCTGCGCTGCCCCGGGTACGAGCGGCGGGCGCACGGCGGCGACCCGCTTGGTGAAACCCAGCGCGATGGTCACGAGCGCTAGCACATCCAGCACCTCAGCGATGATGTGCGCAAACAGAAAATGTGTCAGCCCGGCGTGGTAGGTGATGTATGACAGCTCCGCGAGGATGAACAGGAGGAAGCCGTTGTTCTTCGTCTTGCGGGAGAGCCAGTACCCTACGACGATGAGCGCGGAGTGAATGATGATGAAAGCCCAATGCGGCATCGCTTCCATGAATGACCCAAACGGAGCGGCGATGTCCTCATCCTGGAGCAGAACGGCGAGAAAAAACATGGAATGATCCTGGGTGAGTGGCGCCACAACTTAATGGTCGCCCTTCCCACCGAGGGGGTGGCCTCGAAGGACGCGCGAGTGCCGACCCCCGGCTAGTCATTGGGCGAATTCCGTGCCGTGGGCCGTATCGTTCGTGCCGAGCGCGATTTACGGCTTACCGAATAGCCGTTTGTGATCTTTCTCACTTGCAGATTGCCCACGCGTCAGTCACTTTGGTCGACCTTCGCGGAAGGAATCTGTGTTGCAGCAACGATCCCTGGAGCGCGCCAAGCAGCTGTTCCTGAGGCACTTCGAGCGCATCCTCGTCGTGCTGCTGGTCGCATCGCTGCTCGGCATCAACGCGCTGATCGACCAGAAGATCGCGTTTCTCAGTTTCTATTATCTGCCCATCATCCTCGCCGGCTTCTTCGGCGGCCGGCGCTTTGCCGTCGTCTCGGGCGTGTTCATCGCGTCGCTCGTCGTCTTTTTCCAGGCGACGCGAGGGCTGGGAATGGAGCCCGGGCTGACTGAGGACGTACTGATGACGCTGATTCCGTGGGCCGGTTTCCTCATTCTCACGGGCTATGTGGTTGGTGGTCTCGCCGAGCAGCGGGCGGCGCGCCTGACGGATCTCAAGAACGCCTACCTGGCGACGCTCGAGGTGCTCACCTATCACATTGAATCGGCCGAGCGGCACCAGGAAGGCCATTCCACGCGAGTCGCCCAATTGGCGGCCGACATGGGGGCCGAGCTGAAGCTATCCGAGAACGAGGTGGAGAACCTGCGGATCGCGGCGCTGCTGCACGAAGTCGGCACGGTCGACCAGCGGCTGCTGCGGCTCTTGTCCCGCTCCGTGACGGACGAATCGCTGGCCGTCGCCCGGGCCCTGCGCGGCGCGGCCGAGATCATCGCCGAGTATTCGCATTACTACGAGATCGTCGGAGACGACTGGGACATCGAAGCGTTGCCGATGGCGGTCACCGTGAAGGTGTTGGCCGTGGCTGACGCGTTCGAAACGCTGCAGATGGCCACGCCGGTCCGGCCGGCGTTTACGCGCTGGAGCGCGCTGGAAGAGGTTGAGAAAGGGGCAGGAAAGACGTTCGCGCGTGAAGCGGTGCGCGCGCTGCGGGTGATTGCTGGCCGACCGGAGGTTGCAGCTCCGATCAAGAATCTGAAGGTGGGCTAGCCCTGCCGCTGGCGACGCCCCCGGCGACGCCGACTCCCAACGCGATCATCGTTCCAACCCCGATCGCCGGCAGTAGCGTCACCGGGATCAAGGCCGCCGCCGCGACCGCACCCGCGATGACCGGTGCCGAAGGTCTCTGGACGGCGTCGACGAACCGAAGCCGCCGGCGCACAAAGTTTTTCGTGACGTAGTAACCGCCCACGAGCGCGGTGCCCGCGAGCACCAATCCCAGTGTGACAAACATGTGGCTCCTTTAGGTACGGCCTCTACGCAACTTGCGTAGGCGTCGTTTCAGGCGCAATTGTCCGTGTCATGCCGGCACGGCTACGGGACTTCGATGCGGCGGACCGGGCGTACCTGCTGAAGGTCGCCGTGTTCTTTGGTCCGGCCTGCTTCGTGATCCTGTCGTTCCTGTGGTATTTCATGCAGAAGCAGGGATGGATCTCTGGCTGGCTCGCCGTGCTGCTCACGGTGCTCAACGTCCCACTCACGATCGCCGGCATCTTCGCGATCCACCGGTCCGTCGCAGCCGCATCCACCGGTTTGGTGCGAACGATTTTCGCGGACGGTAACATCAAGCCGCCGGCCACGTATCCCCGCCAGGATGTCCTGATCGTGCGGGGGAAGTACGCCGAAGCCGCCGACTGGTTTCGCGATCACATCCGCATCGAGCCGGACGATCACGAAGCGCGGCTCCGTCTGGCGATGTTGCTGGAAGCGCACTTGCAGCGCTACGACGAAGCCGAGCAGCTCCTGCTGAAGATCCGTAATGCCGCGCCGCCCGGCGACGCGCGCCAGCAGATGCAGGCGTCCAATCACCTCATCGATCTGTATCGGAAGACGGACAGAACGGATCGACTGATGGTCGAGCTGGCGCGGTTCGTCGATCGCTATCGCGGCTCACCGCAGGCGACAGGCGCGGCCCGCGAGCTCAAGGAGTTGAAAGAGCGCGGCGCGTGACTACCAGCGAATCGCGGCGCTGCCCCAGGTAAAGCCCGAACCAAACGCCGTCAGGACGAGCAGGTCACCCTTCTTCAGGCGCCCCTCGGCGAGCGCTTCATCGAGCGCGATGGGAATCGACGCTGCCGTCGTATTGCCGTACTTCTGGATGTTGACGTAGACCTGATCGTCGCGCAGCCCGGCGGCCTTCTGGACCATTTCGATGATGCGCAGGTTGGCCTGGTGCGGCACGAGCAGCTTGATGTCGTTGGGCGTCAGGCGATTGGCTTTGAGCGCGATCGCAATCGATTCGGGCATCTTCACCGACGCGAACTTGAACACTTCGCGTCCTTCCATGACCGCGCGATGCAGTCCCTGCTCGAGCATCTCGACGCTGACATACGGATCGTGCGCGAGTCCGGGACCGTCGACCCAGAGCTTCTCGGCATAGCGCCCGTCGGCAAAAATGTGCGTCGAGAGCACGCCACGGCCGTTTTCGGCGACCGGGCCGAGCACCACCGCGCCGGCGCCGTCGCCGAACAGCACGGCCGTGTCGCGCCCCCGCGTCGTCTTGTCGAGCCCGCGCGAGTGCACCTCAGCGCCGACGAGCAGGATGTGCTTGTACTGGCCCGTGCGAATCCACGCGTCCGCAATCGACAGGCCATAGATGAATCCGCTGCACTGATTGCGCACGTCCACCGCGGGAATGTCGGTGAGGCCCAGCTCACGCTGCAGGAACACGCCGTTGCCGGGTTCGAAGTGATCGGGCGTGCAGGTGCAGTAGATGATGCAGTCGAGGTCGCTCGCCGCGAGGCCCGCCTTGTCGAGCGCTTTGCGCGACGCCTCACGCGCCAGGCCGACGCCGGTGTCGCCCTTGTCGACCCAATGACGCGTCTTGATGCCGCTGCGCTGCACGATCCACTCGTCGGACGTGTCCATGATCTTCGCGAGGTCGTCGTTGGTAACGACGCGCGCTGGAACGTGAAAACCGGTGGAGAGGAATGCCGTGCGCGCCATCGACGCTCTGGGTTGCGGGTGACAGCGAAGGTACGAAGATTAGCTCATGGACCTCACCGTGACCAGCCAACAGTACGACGCGGTCCGCAGCGCCAAACACCTGCCCGATGTGCTGAAGCAGGTGCTCGACAAAGCCGGCAAGCAGGAGAACGGCTACGTCCTCCACCTCACCTATGAAGAGGCCACCGCGCTCAATGAGCTTGCCGCGTGGAACGTGCATACCGACGCCAACGGAAGCGTGACCGCGGAGTCGAAACTCTTCGACGATCTCGTGCGCGCGATCATCACGCACCCGGAGTATTGATGCGACTTGCACTCCTGCTGTTGCTCCTGCCGTCGTGCCTGCTTGCCCAAAAACGCCCCATCACCTTTGACGACTACATCGCGTTGAAGAGCGTGAGCGACCCGCAGCTTTCGCCTGACGGAAAATGGGTCGCGTACACACTGTCCACGCCCTCGCTTCAGGACAACCGCAACGTCGCGCGCGTCTGGGTCGCCGAAGTCGCCACCGGCCGGACCCGCCAGCTCACGGGAGGACCGGGATCGGATCGCCAGCCGCGCTGGTCGCCCGACGGCAGGTCCCTGGCGTTCATCTCGACGCGCGAGGGCGGCGCGCAGATCTGGGTGCTGCCCATCGCCGGCGGTGACGCGCGCAAGGTCTCGAGCCTCGCAGACGGCGCGTCCGATCCGCTGTGGCTTCCCGATGGCTCGGGCCTGCTCGTCGTCAGCGACATCAAATGGCCCGAGCAGCAGGAGATCGATGAGCGCAACGGCTCCTACCCGACCGAAGCGCGGATCTGGACGGGGCTGTTCTGGCGTCATTGGGACGACTTCCGGGCAGGGAAGCGCCAGCATCTGTTCCGCGTCGACCTCGCGAGCGGCAAGGCCACCGACCTGACGCCGATCGATCACGATGTTCCAACGATCGCGACGGGTGGCGATGGGGATGTGACCGTGTCGCCTGACGGCAAGGACATCCTCGTGGTAATGCACGGCGACTCGGCCGTCGCGGACAACACGAATGCGGATATTTACGCTGTCGACAACGGGAAAACCGTCCGCATTACTACGAATCCAGGCGCCGACAACACACCGCGCTATTCGCCGGACAACCGCTGGGCGTCGCACCTGTCGATGGAGCGTCCCGGATTCGAGGCCGATCGACTGCGGCTGATGATCGCGGATCGGCGCGCGGGCTCCGGAGCGCCGGTGGATGCCACGGCGGGCTGGAATCTCTCCGTCGGCTCCTACACGTGGTGCCCCAATTCGCGCTGCATCTACGCGGTGGTCGAAGAACGCGGGCGTGACAACATCTACCGCATCGACGTCCCGGGTTTTACGCGCACGCGCGTCGTGACCGGCGGCTTGAACACGAACGTCCAGGTTGCGCCCGACAGTCGCACGCTGGTCTACGTCCATCAGAGCAACACCCAGCCACCCGAGATCTGGGCCGCGGCCAAGGCGCTGACCCACCACAACGACTCGGCGCTTGCCACGCTCGACCTGCCGCCGCTCGAGGAATTCGGGTTCGTCGGCGCTCTGGGCGATTCCGTGTTCGGCTGGACGCAAAAGCCACCCAACTTCGATCCGTCCCGGAAATACCCGCTCGTCTACTTGATTCACGGCGGGCCGCAGGGCGCGTGGACTGATTACTGGGGTGCCCGCTGGAATTACCAGATGTTCGCGACGCGCGGCTGGGTCGTCGCGGCCGTCAACTTTCATGGTTCGACCGGTTACGGCCAGAAGTTCACCGACGCGATCTCACAGCACTGGGGTGACTACCCGTTCGAGGACCTGATGAAAGGCTTGGACGTCGTCGCCCAGCTGCCGTACGTGGATTCCACGCGCATGGGCGCGGCGGGCGCGTCCTACGGCGGCTACATGATTCTGTGGATCGCGGGGCAGACCAACCGGTTCAAGGTGCTGGTCGATCACGACGGTGTGTTCAATCCGTTGAGCATGGCCGGGTCCACGGAAGAGCTGTGGTTCACCGACTGGGAATTCGGTGGGCCGCTGTATGCCAATCGCGCGCTGTACGAGAAGTGGTCGCCGCTCAATCACGTGAGCAATTGGAAGACACCGCTGCTGGTCGTGCACGGGCAGCTCGACTACCGCGTTGATTTGTCGGAAGGCTATCAGGCGTTCACGGCGGCAAAGCGGATGGGGGTCGACGCGAAGTTCCTGTACTTCCCCGACGAAGGACACTGGGTGCTGCGCCCGCGCAACCGGCGCATCTGGTGGGGCACCGTCCTCGACTGGCTGGAGGGATATCTCCGTGAAAGCGCTCACCCGTGACACGCCCGTCTAGGGTCTTGCGCCTTGTGTTTTCGACCAGGAATTGTTCTGCCGACGGACATCGGGAAAACTCTTGTCCGGATCGACCTCCACTTTGATCAGCTCTTTCTGAAAAGCCCGCACGTACGTGAAGTGATCGCCCTCGAACCATATCTCAACAGGTAGCCGCGTGTTCTCGACGCTCGCGTCGGCAAAGGTGAGCCGCAGATCGACCGGCATCGGCAGCCCGCCCGGACTCGACAGGAAAATGCCGGTGAGCGTGGTGCTCGACGCGGAATCCCTGCGTGTGCGGGCCGAGTCCACCGCCTGATCGACGACGTCGGTGCGCAGGAACCAGCCGCGCCAGAAGTAGGAGAGATCTTCGCCCACGCCGTCTTCAAACGACCGGAAGAAATCGGCCGGCGTGGGATGCTTGAACGCCCAGCGCGCGATGTAGGCGCGGAACGCCGTGTCGAAGCGCGTCGAATCGAGCATGGCGTGGCGCAGGAGGTAGAGCCCGGTCGCCGGCTTGTTGTAGGCGACCTGGCCCAGCAGCTCGGGGGTCACACGATCGGCCGGCGTGATCCCCGGCTCGTCGATGCCGCGGGCGGCGAATTGCGCCCACTGGTCCGCCTGCCCGCGGGCGCGCAGCCACGCCTGATCGGGGAAGTACTCGCGCGCCGAGTAGATATTGATGAAGGTGTTGAATCCTTCATCCATCCAGGCGTAGAGTCGTTCGTTGTTGCCCACTACCATCGGAAACCATTCGTGGCCGAGCTCGTGCGTGGTCACGCCGAACAGCCCCTCGCGGCTGCGCCGGTTGGCGCAGAACACGAGCATCGGATATTCCATGCCGCCCACCGGCCCGTTCACGTTGATCGCCGTCGGATACGGGTATTGGAACCATTTCTGCGAGTAGTGCTGGATCGAGTGCCGGACCATGCGCGTCGACTCGCGCCAGATCGAGTCCGCGACCGGCGGATAGAACGACTGCATCAGAATCCCGTTCCAGCCGCTCGCGTCCCAGATGAAGTTGGGCGCGGCCGCCCAGGCCACGTCGCGCACGCTTTGCGCCGAGAAGCGCCAGGTGAGCGCTCCCGTGCCCACCGGGCGGGTCGACGACTGGCCGACTTCGTTCCTGGCGATGATGGCGACGGTCGAATCGGACTGCAGCGCCCGCGCGAGCCGGCCGCGCTGGGCCGCGGTGAGCACCTCGAGGGGATTCGTCAGCCGCCCCGTGCCGGCGACGATGAAGCCGCGCGGCACGGTGATCGCAAAGTCGATATTGCCGTACTCGAGATAGAACTCACCCTGGCCCAGGTACTGCTCGGTATTCCAGCCGCGCACGTCGTCGTAGACGGCGAGGCGCGGATACCATTGCGCGATCTCGTACAACCAGCCCTCCGGAAACTGCTCGCGTCCCATCCGATCGGCGCCGTGCTCGGGGACCTGGAAGGAGAAGCCGATCTCGAGCGAGACCACGCCGCCTCGCGGCGCGAGTGGGCGGTCCAGCTCGACCCGCATGAGTGTGCCGTTCTCGCTCGTGGTGAGGTCCGTGCGACCGGTGGCGGGACGGGCTGCCGGGCGGACGGCGCGCACGAACCCGATCTCGAACCCTCCCTGGAATCCCCGTGCAGCAAAGCGTGCATCCGGCGGCGTCAGGGCCGAACCCCGGCTGTCCTCGCGGAACAGATTCTGATCGAGCTGCAGCCACAGGTAGCGCAGCGTGTCGGGAGAGTTGTTCGTGTATCGGATCGTTTCGCGGCCCGCGATCGTGTGCGTCGCCGTGTCGAGTGAGACCGCGATCGAGTAATCGGCGCGCTGCTGCCAATACCCGGGTCCGGGACGTCCGGAGCCTTCGCGCATCAGTGTTGGCGTGGGTAGCTCGAGCCGGCGGAATGGCGACGTGTCGGTACGGGCGAGAGGCAGCGGTGGCAACGTTGGCTGTTGCAACGTCGCGAGCAGGATGGAAAGAGCGATCATGTCGGAAATGTACACGCGCGCCAGGTGTCAGTGCCCTGGCGCCGACCGACACGTAGATTTTCCGGCCAATGCTCAGGGCTTCCTGCCTACGGCTGACCATTACACTGGGCGCGCTCGCGGCGTGCGAGCACACCGAGCCGTTTCGCCCTGAAGAGGAGGGCGGCGCCGGCCCGCTGATCCCGGGGCCGATCGCGCGGATCACGTACAGTCCCGGTCAGGATCTCACGCCGGCGTGGCTCCCCGATGGGAGCGCGTTCGTCTACACAGCGGAGCGTCGCGACCGCGCCGACCACGATCGCTGTCTCGCGTTCATGCCCGACAGCGGTGGCACGATCTCCCGTTACGTGTGCGGCACGGTGGCCGCGGACGATTCGATCAACGTGTTTGACGAAGCCGCGATCCTGGGCGACAGCATCGCCTACGTGCGCGCGAGCACGGAGCGGTTCCTGCCTGGACTGGGGCCCGACCGCCAGGAGCTCGTGGTGGCGCCGGTCAGCGATCCCAACGCGGCGCGCGTGCTGCAGCGCATCCCGTTCACGACCTCGTGGGGGGCGACGTATGACGCGATCTCGCACGTCGCGTGGGTCGCCGCCGGGGGGGGGCGCCTGGCGTTCATCGGTGAGCGGGTGACTTATCCGCGCCCGTGCAGCAGCTGCGCCGCCGATACCGTGCGCGTGGGTGTGGGAATCGTGATCGCTGACATCGCGGCCGCGACGCCGGTGTACACGCGCATGCCGGATGGCGACAGCGCGTCGTCGCTGGCTGCCTCGGTGAACGGCGACACCGTCTACTTCACGAAGAACGGGGACACCCGCGTCTTCCGTCGTACGCTGTCGGCGGCGCAAACCGACACGCTGCTCGACTTCGTCGTCGGCGTTGCGCGCGACGTGACCATCAGCAGCGGGAAGCTCGCGGCCGTCGTGGGCGGCATCGCCGGGAGCGCAACATCTCCCGACCGGGGCGGCGCGGTGTTTCTCGTCGCAGGCGGTGTCCAGTCACAGATCGGCGATACGCTGTCGCTCTACCGTCGCCCCGCGCTCTCGCCGGATGGGAATCGGCTCGTGGTGAGCGCCTGGCGTGGCGCGCCCAACGGCGATCTGTGGCTGTTCCAACTGCCATGAGCATCCGGCTTGGAGTCCTCTGCTTCGCGCTGCTGGTACCGGCTGCAGCCGCGGCCGCGCAAACGAACGGCTCCATCACGGGCCACGTGCGCCAGCGCGATGGGGCGCAGCCCATACTCGGCGCCGAAGTCGGCCTGGATGGCCGCTGGCTCGCTCAAACCGACAGCGCCGGTTTCTATCGAATTCGTGAAGTCCGTAGCGGCTGGCACGTGGTCACGATGCGAGCGATCGGGTTCGATACCATGCGCCGCGACAGCGTGCTGGTGCGCGCCGGCCAGGTGACGGTGGTCAACTTCACCGTTGCCGTGTACACGATCGAGCAGCCCATCGTCGTCGAGGCGTACGCCGACTCGATTCTCGATCCCTCGCTGGTCGCGACCGTGCAGCGCCTCACCGGTGACGAGCTGCGCCGCTTTCCCGTGACGACGCTCGAGGAAGCCGTGGCACTCTCGGCCGGCGCGGTCGGCGAGAGCTACCGCGGCGGCCGCCTGGGGCAGCAGGCGTTCGTTCTGGACGGCCTGGGCGTGAAGAACCAACTCGACGCGTCGTCAGGGCCGCTGGGCGTGCGCGTGCCGCCCGATCTCCTCACCGAGGCGTCGCTCACGACCAACGGCTTCTCGGCCCGCTACGGTCAGGTCCTTTCCGGTCTCGTCAATGTCGTGACCAAGGATGGGGGCGATCGCTGGACGGGACGCGCTGCCTACGAAACCGACCGGCTAATGGGCGGCAGCGCCGATCTCGGCCAGGATCGCGCCGTCTTCTCGATCGATGGGCCACTCGGGCGGGGCGGACTGGTGGCTGTCGTGGACGTGGATGGACGGATCGATGCCGATCCGGTCAACGCGCCTCCATCCCCCGAGCCGCGCGATCCACGCAACACGAGCCCGGCCTTGCTGCCGCACAACAGCGGTGAGCGGTACGACGCGGGGTTGAAGCTCCGCGTGCCCTTCGGTACGGCCTATACGCTCCGCCTGTTCGCGCTTCGGTCCGTCGAGCAGCGGCTGCTGTATGATCCGCTGTACAAGTACGACACCGAGCAGGCGCCCGCGCGGCGCGTCATCGGGGATCTGCTGACCGCGCATTTCCAGCGGGCGACGAACACATTCACAGCCGACATCCGCGCCGCCTACTTCGCCCGCGAGTTTCTACGCGGGACCCTCACCGAACAGCCGACCTACCGGTTCGGAGCGTTCACCGGCGGCGCGTTCCATTTCGTTGGTGAGGATCTGGCGCGAAGTCAGGACACGGTGCTCGCGGCGGCGCCCGTCGCCGGCTTCGTCACACCGGACCTGAGCGACCGAACGCCGTGGGGCGTCCCGGCGTTTTTCCAGACCGGCGGCTCCCGCGGCGATCTCGCCTGGAATCATTTCCGCGAGCTGCGCGGCCAGGCGGATTTCAGCGTGGGCGGTCCCCGGGCGGACTTCTATTTCGGTGGCGAAGTCGCCTGGCAGGAGGTGCGCACGTTTCAGCGCGCGCTCGCCTATCTCCCGGTGGGGGACAGCGTGCCGCCCGCGACGGCGTCATCCTTTCAGCCCACGAGCGCGGCGGCCTACTTCGAAAGCCAGCTGCATGGCGACGACTTCGTCGTCACGTTCGGCCTGCGCTACGACCAGCTCAGTCCCGGCAGCGGCATTCCCGGATCGACCGTGGGCGCGCGGCGGTCCATCAATCCACGGCTCGGTTTCTCGACCGTCCTGAAGGGCGCCACGTTCGTCGCGAGCTGGGGCCGGTTTTCGCAGGCGCCCGACTTCCAGTATCTGGTCGATGCGGCGTTCGACGACACGCTGCGCACGGGCCGGTTCCGGCGCGGCAATCCCAATCTCGGGTTCGAAGAAGCAACCCAGTACGAGTTCTCGCTGCGCGCGCGGCCCAGCGAGACCACGACGCTGCGGATCAACGTCTTCAACAAACTGCTGACCGGAATGGTGGCATCGGTACCGCTCGGCGTCGATCCCGACTCGACGATCTTCGGCAACGCTGATTACGGGAACGTCAAAGGCGCCGAGGTGATCGCCGACCGGCCGGTGCGCGACGGCTGGGGTGTGCGTGTCGCCTACACGCTCCAGCAGGCGCAAGCGAGCGCCACCAACGCGTTTCAGCTGGTGCGCCGCATCCGCGTCGTGAACGGTGACACGATCAATTCCGCGAACGTCCAATACCCGCTCGATTACGACCGACGCCACAACTTCACCTTCGTCGGTCAGATTCAATTGACGGATCGTGCAGGCCCATCGCTGCTCGGCGTGCGTCCATTCGCGCGTCTCGAGGCAGCCACGATCGCGCGCGTAAGCTCGGGGCTGCCGTTCACGATGACCAACGCGGCGGGCGATACGCTGGTCGGATTGCCGAACAGCCACCGGTTGCCGATGACGATGACCGTGGATCTGCTGGTCCGCCGGCAGGTCCGTCTGGGCGGCGCATGGCAGGGCAGCGTCTATCTCGATGTGAGGAATCTGCTGAATCGGCGCAACATCGAGGCAGTGCGCCGCGAGACGGGATCGCCGTATCTGACGCCGCAGGGGATCGACTCGCTGGCGGAGCAGGCGTTTGCCGCGCACCCCGAGGCGATCCCGTACGAGTCGCCGCGCTATCGCGGCTTTGCGGACCTCGACGGCAATGGACTCATCGAGGGCAGGGGCGAGCTGTTCCCCCTGTTTCAGTCGGCCGCGCGAGATTATGCGCAGCCGCTGTTTTCATACGGGGCGCCCAGGCTGTTCCGGCTGGGTGTCGAGCTGCTTTTTTAGGCCCTCGAGCAGATAGCCGGCGGCGACGCCGCCCACGACCATCAGCAGTCCGAGCCAGCCCAACGCCGTCAGATGTTGATTGAACAGCATGAGTGCGAGCACCGCCCCGACGACGGGCTCGATCGTGGCGGCCACCGACGCGGGCGCGGCCTCGATCCGCTTCATCGCGGCAAAGAAGAGGAGATTGGCCGCGATCACCGAGCCGGCGGCGAGACCGAGCAGCCCACGCCAGGCGGCGCCTGACGGGGGCGGGGCGGGGGGTCGACCCCAAATCAGCAGCGCGATCCAGATCAGCACCACACCGCCGACTGCCTCGAGGAACAACACTTTCACGACGCCGTAGCGCGGCGCCGCATAGCGTCCCATCAGGGATGTCAGCGCGTAGCTCAATGCCGACAGCAGCCCGCCCGCGATGCCGGCGGTGATCCCCATCCGCGCGGCCTCGGCGCCGGCGTTGCTGCCGCCGGTGACGGTGAGCGAGACGCCGACCATGACCGTGAAGGCGAGCACAACGCGGGTGGGCGTGAGTGCTTCTTTGAGGATGATCCGAGCCAGGACGGCGACGATGACCGGGGCGGTATAGAGAAGCGCCGCGGCGCCCGCGACCCCGACACCGCCGATCGCGAATTGATACGCGATCTCGAACAGCGCGACGAGCGCACCGCCGCCCAATCCGACGAGCAGCCAGCCTTTGCGATCGGCCTTGAAGAGGTCGCGACGAAACAGCAGGCCCCAGATCGCGAGCGCGATCGTCCCGATGAGCACGCGCCAGAAGCCGATGCTCGTCGCGGGCATGAGCTCGTACAACCCGGTCGAGAGCGGGCCGGTGGTCCCCCAGGTGGCGCCCGCGCCGAGGGCGCAGAGGTAGCCAATGACGCGATTGGATCTGGCGGACGTGGCGTCTGTCACGACGCCAAGTTGCCCGTCGTCAGTTCTCCACGCAACACCGTCACGGCCTGGCCGCCGAGTCGGACGCGGTCGCCCGCGAGCCGCAGCCGCAGCTCGCCGCCGCGCGCCGAGGCTTGAAACGCCATCAGCTCTTTCTTACCGAACTTGGCGCTCCAGTATGGCGCGAGCGCGCAGTGCGCGGAGCCGGTGACGGGATCTTCGGGGACGCCGGATTGCGGAGCGAAGAAGCGGGACACGAAGTCGTATTTGCCCTTGTCGGCGCGGCTGGTGACGATCACGCCGCGCGCGTTGACGCGGCCAATCGCGCCGAGATCGGGATCGAGCCTGCGGACGGTGGCTTCGTCAGCGAGCTCGACGAGGTAGTCGAAACGACTGCGGCCGACGAATTGCGGTTGCGCGCCGAGTGCTTCGGCAAGACCCGGAGGGGCCTCAGCCGGCGTTGCCGGCGTTGCGGGAAAGTCCAGCTCGATCCAGGAGTCCCGGGCGTCAGCCGTGAGCAGGCCGCTCTTGGTGTGAAACCGCGCCTGCGCGCCCGGTTCGAGATGACCGTCTTCCCACAGGACGTGCGCGCTCGCGAGCGTCGCGTGTCCACAGAGATCGACTTCGACAGTGGGAGTGAACCAGCGGAGGTCATATCCGTCGCGCTGCGGCACCAGAAACGCGGTCTCCGCGAGATTCATCTCGCGCGCGACGTTGAGCATCCATTTCTCGTCCGCCGCCTTGGGAAGGATACAAACTCCCGCAGGATTGCCGGCGAACGGGCTATTCGTGAACGAATCGACTTGAGTGATCCGGAGGCTCATGCCTCCAAATCTATCCCGGGACGGCCGAACGCGAAGCCGCAGCTGCTCGGGCGCACAACAGCCCGTACATCAGGGCCACGTATCCCGGAATGGCGAACGCCTTGCCGTACCGAACTGCTTCGGCGAGGACGAGGACCCCGAACCCGACCACGGAAAGGATGACGACCGTGGTGATCCAGGGCCACGAGCCGACCGGTCGTCTCCACAACGAGGTGGGCAGGCGTGCGTTCCAGAGGCACACGAAGAGCGCGAGTGTCATGATCGGAGCCGCGCGCTGCCAACCACTCATGAGGGCAGCCATCGGTATGGCCATCGTGTCCGCCCAGGGTGGGAATTCGTTCCGCAGTTGGTCACGCGCTAGGGCGAGCCACTCGCCAAAGTAGGTGGCGAGCAGGCTGACGTTCGCGAAGATGACGACGACCCATTTCCGGGAGGGCGTGGAAACTGTTCGGTGGCCTGCACCTAACACGACAGCAGCTGCCGTCAGCGAGACGGCGAGCGTGGCAACCCCAAGTCCAACGTCTGCCAGCTGACCCTCGACCGTCCGATTGCGCTCCCTGGCTTCGATGAACCCCGGCGAGTCTCCGTCCTCGACCCAGGGCCAATCGGCTGCATCGCTGAAATGCGGTTGCGATGAGAGCGCGAAGAACAGCGCGATCCCCACAACAAAGGGAATTGCGAGCGCTCGGACGACCGTCATGAGTCTATCCTGCAGTCTCGTCCGAACCATGTACTCGTTTTAGAACCAGCATCCCGCATATGCAGCCTAAGAACGACCCGATGAAGCCACCGATCACGCCGCTAATCGTCATGGCCACCACCCAGACCAGCAGCATAGTCCCAAACGATATGTGCAGGAACCACGACGTGAACGCCACGCTGATCATAGTGAGCGCTGTCCGAACGATTCCAAACGTCGACAACGCGCCCTCGATAAGGAACCCAAGTATTGCCGGTAACAGAAAGAGGGAGATCAGGAATGCGGCAGCCGCCGCGGCGCTGATAATTCCGGCGGCGCCAACTTTGCCGGTATCCGCGATAACTCGGCGGGAAGTCATGTGTTACGCGTGCCGCACGCGGGAGCGAAGCGCGATCGCGGCAATGACACATCCGGCAAACGCGCCGAAGAGGGGGTTGAAGATGATGTTCCCTCCGGCCAACGACGCAAACCACCCCACGACGCCGCCGATCGCGGTGCCGATCGAACAGACGAGGAACATCTTTCCGAGCGGCACGTGACGCAGCAGCAGCCACGAGAGCATCGGTGCTGTGATGGCTCCGAGCGGAGCACCGAACTTCGCGCCAATCTCAAACACTTCGATGGAGATCTCTTCACCGGAAAGGATTCCAACGAGCGCGAACGATGTCCCGCCGGCAATCGCGCCAAAAAAGAACCCCGCACCTAAAAGCCCGATCGTAACCGCGACGACTCGGCTGACTCTCGTCATACCTCAGCTCGCCTTCGCCAACGCGAACGTCGTCTTGCCATGCAGCAAACTGTTCTCGTGCCCAATGATGAACACGGTCTCGGGATCGTTGTTGCGCAGTACCAATCGCAAGTCCTTTGCATCCGCCGGCACCTCGAACACGATGTCCGTGGCGTACGATTCGCCGGGAACGAGCTTGCGCTGCAGCCCTTCGGTCGACCCCGGGTACTGGTTACCCGTATCATCCACGAGGGCGACGTAGCGGCTGTTGGGTGTGAGCGTCGCATCCCGCGGCCGCCGGGCCGAGATCGTGGCTTCGTCGAATCGCACTTTGACTGTGACGGTCTCGCGGAGCCGGCCGCTCGGGAGTGCCTCGGCTTTCGCCGCCGCGACCGAATAGGCGAGATGACAATCGATCTCACAGATGTGTTTCTCGGCGCCGGGCGCGAGCGCGCGACTTTCACTCGTCAGCGAGCCGAAGAGGATCAACGCCAGGTAGATCGCTCCGCCGCCGACGAAGACCCGGGACGAGATGTGCGCGAGCCGCTCGTGTTTGGTGATTCGTGCGAACAGGTAGGTCCCCGCGAGGGCGAACGCGGCCAGCACGGCGCCGACGAACAGCAGCACCGCGAGCGGATTCAGGCCGTCGGTGATCATCGTGAAGCTCCTTGCTCCGGTTTCGGGCAAGACTCGCGCAACGCGCTCGCCTGTTGCTGCACGAGCTTGCGCGCGCGGGCACGGCTCCAGTTCCAGCTGCGCCAATCGCTCGTCGGATCATTCCAGCGCTTCAAGAGGGTCTCCACCGCTTCGCAGCGATCGGGATTCGGCACCGACGGCAATGCCTTCAAGAGAGCGGGAACCGCGTCACCGCCGAGGGTGGCGGCATACTTCGCGTCGAACGGACGCTCCGCGACGGGGCGATTGAGATTCATGTTCACGATGAACGCGTCGGGATTGAGAATGTGCAGCCCCGCGAGCACGGCGAAGGCCTGCATCAACGCGCCGAACGCGAACCGCTGGCGCGCGCCCCGCAACACCGTCCATGAGAACCAGGCGAACACGCCGATCAGCAGGACCATGAACGCGGTCGCGTACAACCGATCGTCGGTCAGGCCGTACGCGGCGACGTACAACCGCATCCGCTGCAGCGCTGACGCCATGATCACCGCGAGCAACCCGAGGAGCAGTCCGGCCAGCTGGCGAAACACGCGCAGCTGCGCCGCGGTGCCGCCGTGCACCAGGTGCTCGGCGCCGAGCAGAATCGGCAGCACGAGGCCGCTCGCCGCCATCAGCTGAAAGAATCCCTGCCGCGCATACCCCGCGTACGTGAGCCCGCTCGTCTGCTCGACGAGCGACGTGCCGCCGAAGAAATAGCGGAGCTGGACCACCACGAACATCAGGAACAGGAAGTTCAGCAAGCCGAGCACCGTCGCGAGCGGTACGATGCTCGGGACGGGCTTGATCGAGCCGATGTTCAGGCCGACGGGCATGCCGAGCAAGCTCCACCGGAAATATCCGCCGACCGCCGCCGCACAGAAGCAGGTGAAGAACGTGTGGGCAATCAGCTCTTCCGGATCGAACGCGAACAGGTCAGTCAGCAGGTCGTTGAACACCGGATCGGCGGACGCGAACAGCGCCGCGAAAATGACCAGCAGCGGTACGGCAATGAGCGTCCCGAGTACGGCGCCGCGCGCGTGTCGGAGCCGGCCCTCCTGCGGCAGTTCCGACCACTTGATGTCGTTGAAGAGGAGCATGAGGCTGCCGACGGCACTCGCGGCCCCGGCCGTAACGACGCCGCGGATGTAGTCGAGCGGATACCATTTGGAGATCCATTCGCCCTGCACGCTCGCCGCGGCCAGCGCCAGCGTGAGGAGCAGCGCGAGTATATCGAGCGCCGCGAGCGCTTCCGCGTCGCGCCGCAGGAACGCCGCACCGAGCAGCAGCGCCGTGATGGCCAGCCACGGTGTGTCGGGCCCGGCCTTGATGCCGTGGCGACGGATCAGCCACATCCCGGCACCCACCAACGCGGCGACGTAGAGCGTCATGTTCAGGCCCAACGGCATGGCGCGGAGCAGTGCATCACCGGCCACGCCGGCGGCCAGACCGACGCCGGCGATCTCGAGCGCCAGCCGGGTGCGTTGCGTCAGGGCGACTCCGTTCATACGGCCTCTCGCGTTGGCAGCCCGCCGAAGCGGCGGTCGCGTGAATGGAATTCGTGGATCGCCGCCGCCAGCTGCGCTGCGCCGAAGTCCGGCCACATCCGGTCAGTGAACCACAGCTCGGCGTACGCGCACTCCCACAGCAGGAAATCGGACAGGCGCTGCTCGCCGCCGGTTCGGATCAGGAGGTCGACATCGGGGAGCAGCCAGCCGGACCGGATCGCCGTCCGCGCCGAGTAGTCCACGGCGATGCGGAGATGCAGGCGCGTGCCCTGCGCCGTGCCCTGCTCGGCCGCGTCGATCGCGGTGACCAGTGAGGGCGGCAGGCGATCGCGCCGGCCGATGATGGAGAGCTTCACGCCCTGGGTGGCGAGCTCCGCCGTCTCGGTGCGGAGGTGCCGCGCAAACAGCCGCATCAACATGGAGACCTCCGCGGGAGGCCGGCTCCAGTTGTCGGACGAGAAGGCGTACAGCGTGAGATCGGTGATGCCGCAGCCGGGCGCGACTTTCACGACGCGGCGCACGGCCTCTGCGCCGGCGCGGTGGCCGGCGGCCCGGGGCAGCCCGCGTCGGGTCGCCCAGCGTCCGTTGCCGTCCATCACGATGGCCACATGAAAGGAAGTACTTTGTGTCATAAAGCGATCTCGCAAAAAAAAGTCGCCACGTCAGCGAGCGCGCGTCGCGCGAATCAACGCTTCCATGTGATCGAGATAGCGCTCGAGCGCCCGCCGGCCGAGGGCGGTGAGTCGGTATTCCGTCTTGGGCACGCGTCCCGCGAACGACTTGTCGCACGTGACGTACGCCGCCTCTTCCAGCTTGCGCGCGTGCACGCTGAGATTGCCGTCCGTCGTTTTGAGCAGCGCCTTGAGTTCGTTGAACGTGACGCTCTCGCGCACCGCGAGCGCGCTCACGATCGCGAGCCGCACCCGCTCGTGAATCAGCCGGTCCAGCTCGGCCGGGGCCCCCCCTCGCTGCGCCTTGGTTTTCACCAGACGCTCCGATTCCGCGAGCCGGGCGGTGTTGTTCTTAGCCACCGTACCTCCGTGCGATGATCAGTCCGAAACCGATGTGCAGTCCGCCGAATCCTGCCGCCAGCAGCCACGCCCCCCACGCGGGCGACGCGAACAGCGCGATGGTGCCCAGGAGCATGAAACACAGTCCCATGACCGGCACGATGCGCAGCGAGAAGGCACCGCCCGTCATCACGCCGGCGCCGTAGCACAGCAGCCAGACGGCGGGAAGCAGCGCGAGCTGCTTGGACGTCCAGAGGACGTAGGTGAGCAGCGCGCCGACGAGGAACGGAGGGAGCACGCCCAATCCGAAGCGACGCGATGGTCCGTGCGCGATCGGGTCGCCTGCGCGGCGTGCTTTGAGGGCCATGGCGGTGACGCCGATGCCGACGCCGAGCACTGCTTCGAGCAACCAGGTCCCCAGCCAATGAGTCTGAGACGCGCCGGGCCCCTGAGGGACGGGAAGGGATCCCGCATGCTGCGCCATGCCAAGCGCCGTGACGCCGAGCAGCACCATGCCCCAGCCGGGCACGGCCGTGAATGATCCCGCCCGTTCCATGGCGGAGCGGATGTACTGGAGATTGTCGAGCGCGCGGTCGTGGAGCGGTTGCGGGGCCGTCATGGTGGAAACCTACGAGGGGAACGCCATTTCTGTCAAGTACTTTGTAAGGCAAAGCAGCTACCGGCTATCGGCTATCGGCTATCAGGTGCTCGCGCGATTGGCACCAGGGATGACACTGGTTTGAGGTCATGAGCCTATGCTGAACGCCGATGAAATCACGGGGAAGAGAGATTCGCGGCTCCCAGGATCTGGTTGTGTGGCAAAGGTCCATGGACCTCGTGGTGGACGCCTACCGTGGTACGAAATCATTCCCGCCCGAGGAGCGCTACGGGCTCACTGCTCAGATTCGTAGGGCTGCTGTATCCATTCCCTCGAATATTGCCGAGGGTCGAGGTCGATTCGGCCTGCGCAGTTTTCTCTACCATCTTTCAGTTGCAACCGGATCCTTGATGGAGTTAGAGACTCAGCTGCTAACTGCAGAGAGACTCGAGTACATAAGGTCCGAACAGGCGCGACCTCTCCTGGAAACACTCGGAGAAGTTCGACGCCTGTTGGCGGCTATGGTGCGCGCCCTCCGCAGGAAGGAGCGGGCACCCGATAGCCGGTAGCTGATAGCCGATAGCGGCTCTTACTGCACGCAGTTGCCCCGCGGGTTCGGCTTCGGCTTGTCGACCACCACCCGATGATCGAGGTTCGCGACCGCCACCGCGATGTCGTACACGAACTGCGACACGTTCGCGAGCTTGTCGTAATCGATGTACTGCGGCTCGTCCGTGACCTGGTGATAGTCGCGGTGATTCCCCGTCGAGAAGAACGCGATCGGAATGCCGTAGCGCGCATACATGTAGTGATCGCTGCGGCAGTAGTACTGCTCCGGGTGTCCTGACGCATCGAACTGATAGTCGAACGTGAACGGCTGGCGCCGTGCCTTGTTCACAGTCTCGATGAGATCCCCGAGCTCGGTCGACAGGCGTCGCGTCCCGATGAGCTGCAGGTAGCCCGCGCCACCGCCGGCCTCGTCATCGGCCCGGCCGCGGCCGACCATGTCCATGTTCAGCTGCGCCACGATCGAATCGCGCGACACCGTGGGGTGATCGGTGAAGTAGCGCGACCCGAACAGCCCCAGCTCCTCGGCCGTGTGCCACACGAAGATCAGCGAGCGCTTGGGCTTCACGCGCGCGCCCGCGAACGCTTCGGCAATCTCGAGCACCGAGGTTGTCCCTGTGCCGTCATCATCGGCGCCGTTGAAAATCGAATCGCGCCGCGCCGGATGCAGGCGGCGGAGGCTGTCGACGTTGATGCGGATCTGTTGCATCTGTTCCTGCGTGACCTGATGCGTCGGCGACGCGAGCGACAGGCGCCGCACCGCGTCATTGAATGCGCGGATCGAGTCGTGATCCACCGGCTCCTGATCGAAGCCGACGTGGTCGTTGTGCGCGCCGATCGCGACGTACTGGTTGCGCAACACCGGATCACTTCCCGGCAGGATCGCGACGACGTTGCGCGCGGGCGCCGGCGTGTCGCTGAACGTCACCGAGCCGCGCACCGTCTTGCCGAGCGCGCCGACCTTGACGCTGTCGAGCGGCGCCCCGAACAGCAGCCGCGCCGTCGGTGCCGCGACGTAGACGTAGAGGGGAATACTGACGGTATCCGTCGGCGCGGGCGTGGCGTCGCGCAGCGTCGTCTGCGGTTGCCGGAAGAACGCGGTCGCCTGCGGCGGGAACGACTCGAGCGCGACCACCGCAATGCCCGCGGCGCTCCGGTACCGGGCGAGCATTCCGCCCCGATTGATCTGCTGCGCCTGCGGCACATCGGCCCCGGTGTGCGCGCCGAGCACGACGAACTTGCCCGCGGCCTGCTCCGCGCCGAGCATCGTGGTGTCGGGCCACACGCCCGCGTACACCGTCTGCGCGCCGTCGAACGCGCGCGTCGCGCGGCCGGGGTCACGCGGCACGAACTCGTCCCACGGCTTCAGGCTCGTGCCGTCGATCGAAATCGTGGACGCCGCGTCGAGCCCACGCTTCACGAGCGGCACGTTCTGGAAGTAGCTCCCGGAGTCGCCCGCGGGGACGAGCTTCAGCCGCCGCACTTCCGCCTCGATGTAGGCGGTGGCTTTCAAGTTGTATTCGGTGCCCGCCGCGCGGCCCATCATCGAGTCGTCCGCGTACAGATACAGGCGGCTCATGAGATCGGCGGTATTGATCGACGTCTGTGTTCGCGCCGGTGCGCGCTTCAGCGGCAGCGCGGTCTGCGCGCCAATCTGAGCGGGGACTGCGAGCAACGCACCGAGCAGTGCCCAACGACCTGCTGCCGGCATGGACTATCTCCAGAGAATGTGGGGACAAACGGAAGCGCTACCAGCACAATAGACGTGCAAACTCGCTATTTCGTTGCGTTTCGTCACGTCGGAGTCTTGTCAGGGGCTGGGGGCTCGGGCCTCGTGGGTCGAGGACGGCGGAATATCGAGCGCGCCAGGATGCCGATGCCCGCGGCCTGTCCCTCACGCCGGGGCATGGCCCGGTACAGCAGGATGATGAAGACCCACGTGAGCCAGCTCGCGCGCTCGCTCCAGCTCAACGACCGCAGCATGAACCAGGGCTGCGTCACCGCCGCCATCCATGGCGCCCCGTCGCCCTGGATGAGCGCCAGGGGTCGGGCGAAGACGTGATTCGTTTGAAAGCCCTGCGCGCCCGGCTGGGACACGTTCCACACGCACGTCACCTGTCCCCAGCCGTGATTGTCGCTCGCTCCCACGACGACCAGGTTGTGTCCGCCCGCGAGGTCGAGGACCGCCCGCCGCCCACGCGAGGGGAAGGCGAGTCCTTTGGGTGAGCAATTCACGATTTCAAACCCGTCCACGCCCGCGACCACGAACGCGCCGAGCTCGTCGCGATAACTGCGCCAGTACTCGGGCAACGAGGCGATCCCCAACGCCCCCTGCCGCTCGATCGCCGCAAAGATGCGCATCATGCGCGCCGCGCTTTCACCGAAGCTGTCGCGCGTCAGCGGCTCGACCGGGCCGATCGCGACCACATGCTGTCGATAGACGCTCCACTCGACGCCCGGCAGCAGACTGATCGGCGTGGCCGTCGGAGGGGGCAGCGAGCCGTCATAGATCACGTTGTGGTCCGTGACGTAGCTCGCGTCGAATCCCTGCCGGGCGTGCCACTCCGCGAGCCGGGCCAGCGTCCAACCCGGGCGCCCGTCGTGCGACGCGCTGGTGTGTGCGTGATAGTCGATGACCGTCCCGTCGGCGCTCGTCGTGACGAGCCGCGGCACCGGACGCGGCAGCAGGACCGCGGCGACGGCGAGGAGCACGAAGACACCCGGCCCCAGTACCGCGCGCGCCACACGCCGCCGGCGCGTGACCGGCGCAGCGCCACGGCGCAGCGCGCCCCACGCGCCCAGCGCGACGACCCACACGCCAAGCGCCCACTCGGCGCGCGCGAGGCTGAAGAACGTGAGCGCGTCGAGCACATTGGAGAGTGGCGCGAGCATGACGTACAGCGTCGGGCGGTCGAGATCGGCATCGCCGGGCGCCGAGCCGGTGATCACGTCGACGAGCGGAGACAACGGGTGAATTGCAGTGACGAGCAGGAGGAGCAGCAGCGCGATCGCAACCGGGTGGCGGCGCAACAGGTTCACTCGCAAATTCCCCGCATGTCGGGTCGGATGGAAACTAGTGGTCGACGGCCCCGAACGCGATGATGGTCGCGCCGCAGCTCATTTTCATCGGCGGTGCGGCCGTGATCGGCGGTGCGGTGTGGATGTTCACGCGCGCGAGGGCGCGCAAGCGCCGGGAGGCGTACACCGAATACTGCCTGATCCGCGGCTTTCACTACGACCCTCAGCATCCCGAGGGGGAACGCCGGTTCCGCGACGTGTTCGAGCCGTTCCAGCGCGGCAGCAGCAAGTCGTGGCGAAACACAATTACCGGCACCAGGAACGGCGCCGCGTTCACGGCGTTCGAGTACGTTTGGACCACCGGCAGCGGCAAGAGCCGGAGCACGCACACACGCTCGGGGATGATCTGGGAACGGGACGATGCCCGCTTTCCCAGGTTCGAGCTCTGGCCTGAAGACCTGCTGTCCCGGCTCAGGAAGCTTTTTGGGGCCCGGGACATCGACTTTTTCGATTCCCCGGAGTTCTCCAAGGCCTATCACCTGAAGGGCCCGGATGAGTCCGCCATTCGCGCGCTGTTCACGCAGGAGATCCGGCGGTTCTTCGAATCCACGCCCGCTCAGCGTGTCACGGCGGGCGGACCGTTCCTGATCTGGTGGTTCAATTCGAGCCTGCCGGATGCCGCGAAGCTCGACGAGTGGCTGGAGCGAGGCGACCACGTGCGGCGGCGCTTCTTCGATAAATGAGCCGCCTCAACGAGCTGTCCGCGCTGGTGCTCGATCCGCTCCGCGGCCGGTCCGACGCCGAGTGGGAGCGGGGTCCCGCGGGAAAATGGACGCCGGCCCAGATCGTCGAGCACCTGGCGCTCGGACTGACGTTGAGCGCGGACACGTTCCAGGCACGCCGCAACCACGCTCCGATGTCTCGGCGCGCGCGCACGCCGGCCGAGAAGATCGCGACGTTCCTGATACTCGGATTGCGGTGGTTTCCACCGGGACGAAAAGCGCCGTCCCGAACCACGCCTGCCGAGCAGACCACGCGGCGAGTCGCGGAAGAGCACTTTTTAGCGGGGATTGCCGGCTGGGTTCATGTCGAACGTGAGCTGCTGCCGACCCGAGGTCACGATCTGTTCGTGAAACACCCGCGTCTCGGTGATCTCACGATCGAAGAGTGGATCCGCTTTCACCTGATTCACGGGCGCCATCACGCGCGGCAGCTTCGCCGCCGGATCGGCGCGTGAGCCGCAAGCGCGAGAAGAAAAAGGTGGTCGTACGTGTCCCGAACCCCAAGGCTCCGGTGAAGGAGCGCCTCAAGACCCCCTCGCATAAGGTGCACCGTTCCAAGAAGTCGTATCGGCGGCGCGAGAAGCACCATCAGCGCGCGCTCGAGGAGTGACGCCGGCTCATAATCTTCACACTCTCGATTTGACAACCCACGCATCATGCCTTAGATGTTTTTGCAGATGTCAACCACCGTTGTCTCCGCAGGGTCTCTCCTTCGAGGGGAGGTCACATGGTCAAGCGGTTTCTGAAGGCCGCTGCACCGCTGGCGACGGTTCTTTGCGCGGCGATGGCGCCAAATCCTACCGGCACAGCGGCGCGAACGTACGCCGCCGGGTACGCCACCTACGCCACAGCGATTCCCGCGTTCGCCCGCAAGTACGGCCTCCGCTGCTCCGCCTGCCACACCGTATGGCCCGAGCTGAACGCCTTCGGACAGCGGTTCAAGGATTACGGTTACCAGCTCGGCAATGATCGCGACTCGCCGATCTGGCAAGCCAACTCCTACTGGCCGATCGCGGTACGCACCACGCCGCAGGTGCACTTCGAAAACACGACCCACCAGCCCATCGATCCGCCTCCGAGCGAGCGGACGATTACGCAGGCGGGGTTCGACCTGTCCGGAATCGATTTCCTGATGCTCGGGACGTTGTACAAGAACATTTCCTTCGGCCTCGTGCCCACATTGGACCCCGACGGAACCGCGGGTGTCGAGGCTGCATTCGTCCGCTTCGACAATCTTGGCCACTCGCCCTGGGCCAACTTGAAGGTCGGCAAGTTCGAGCTGGACAACCTGCTGGGCGAGAAGCGCATCACGTTCTTGTCGAACAATGGCGGATTCTATTACGCCTACCACTACCAGCCCGCCGGCAGCGTCGACAGCTACACGTTCGGGCTTGGAGACAACCAAATCGGCGCCGAGCTCTCCGGTCACTCGATCAACAGCTACACGCGCTACAGCGTGTCCCTGTTGAGCACCGGTGACGGTGAGGCTGGGTTATCGGGTGGAAACAGCCTGGACGCCATGGTCTCCCTGAGCCACGCATTTGCCACGGGCGGTGGATTGGGCCCGCAACGGATCGGGGTGTTCGGCTATCTCGGACACCGTCCGACGGCCTTCGACAGCGCCGGTGGCGAGCCAATTCCCGGGACTGCCTCGGCCTTCAAGCAGTTCATGCGCGTCGGCGTGACGGCGCAGATCTGGTTGGGAAACCTCGAGCTCCTGCCCATGGTCTCCCATGCGTCGGACGATGCCGCGCTGGGGGGAAGTACTCAGGAACCCGCCTGGAACACGGCAATGCTCGAAGCCCATTACATCGCATCACCCCGGCTGCTCGTGCAGGGGCGCTACGAGATGCTCCGGAATTCCAAACAGGCCGATTCTGCAACCCCCAAGACATTTGGCGACGCCGACGCGTTCGCGGTGGGGGTTCGTGCCTATCCGTTCATGTTCAGCCGCGCCGGGATGGCGATTCACGGCGAGTTCGCGATGACGGGGACGGTTGGCATGGCCCCGCTGAGTGGCAACGGTTCCGGACTCGACGCCTATGACCCTGCGACCAAGATCTGGAGCCGGAGCCTGATGTTGGGCTTCGACTTCGCATTCTGAGAGGAGCGCACAATGAAACCGCAAACGCGATGGATGTGGCTCGTGTCGGCGTGTGGCGCTGTGCTCCTGCTCCTTGGCGCCCCGCCGGCCCCTGGTCAGGAGGCGCGCGTGGGGAAGCTGGCCGGGCACGCCGCAAAGGGGAAACCGTTGTACACACGCTACTGCGCCGGCTGCCACGGCGACGATGGCGACGCCCAGGGCGAGAACGCGCAGTGGATGGATCCAAAACCGCGGGATTTTACGGCGGCGACGTTCAAGTGCCGCTCAACCCCGTCCGGCTCACTGCCGACCGACCAGGATCTTTATAACTCGGTGGAACGTGGATTCGTGACCACGAACATGCCACCGTGGATCGCCCTCACGCCGCAGAACCGGGTCGACATGGTGGCCTACATCAAGGGGTTCTCGGCGCGCTGGCGGACGGCGAAGCCGGGAACGCCCCTCACGATTCCACTGGAGCCCGCGCCGACGATTCAGAGCATCCTGCACGGGCGCGAGCTGTATCAGCGGATGGAGTGCTGGAAATGCCACGGCGCGTCGGGTTATGGGGACGGGCCGTCGGCACACGAGCTGACCGACAGCAAAGATGAGCCGATTCGGCCCTACAACTTCTCGACGGGCTCGCGGTTCATGTGCGGCACGACCAACCAGGATCTGTATCGCATCTTCATGACCGGGCTCGACGGCTCGCCGATGCCGTCGTTTGCCGATCAGCTCCAGCCCGCGGAAGCCTGGGATCTCGTGCACTTCCTGCGCACCATGCAGCCGCTGACAACCCGGGAAGCGGCGATTTGGCGAGAGTGGGTCTCAACGCATGGGCGCGAGCTCAAGCCCATCGGTCCTGAAGGAGGAGGTCAATGATTGCGCGCTTCACTGCGCTAGTCGCGCTCGTGGCGGTGAGCGGCGGAGTCGCCGGGCCGCCGCGCCGCGCGGCGATGGCGGGCACGATCAGCGGCAAGGTGACGTACACGGGCACGCTGCCCAAAATACGCACGATTGATATGGCCAAAGAGCCGTCCTGCGTCGCGCAGCACACGACGCCGGTGACGTCGGAGGACGCCGTCACCGGGCCGGGGAACAGCGTACGCTATGTGGTCGTCTACATCTCGGCGGGCGCTCAGGGCGCCGCGCCATCGACGGATACGGTGCGGTACGATCAGAAGGGCTGCCTGTACATCCCGCACGTCGCGGTGATGCAGGTGCATCAACCGCTCGCGGTCTTCAACGACGACCCCACGTCACACAACATTCACCCGCTCGCGCGGGTCAATCCTGAGTGGAACAAGTCGCAGCCCAAGGGGGCGCCGCCGATCCGGACGACGTGGGAGCAGCCCGAATTCATTGCGGTCAAGTGCAACGTGCATCCGTGGATGCACGGCTATTTCGTCGTGCTGGCGACGCCGCACTTCGCCGTCACCGATTCAACCGGCAGCTTCAGCCTGACGGGGCTGCCGCCCGGCACTTATACGGTCACGGCGTGGCACGAGCGCTTCGGCACCCGAAGCCAGGAAGTGACCATCGGGGGCAGCGAGACGAAAACGGCCAACTTCGTTTTGACCGCCCGCCCCTACTAGCCGATGGGAAGACTCTTCGCCGTCGTCGTCACGCTCATCGCGTTGGCGTCGACGGCGTTCGTTGTCCTGCACACCTGGTGGCTCCCGCCGGACATCTCCACCCACGGGGTCCGCATCGACCGTCAGCTCAACGAGACGATGGTCGTGGTCGGTGTCCTATTCGTGGCCGCACAGCTTGGGCTGGCGTACTTCGTTTGGCGCTTCAGCGCGCGCGGAGCGGGAGGCCCGATCAAGACGTTCCCAGGCGGCCCCAAACCAATGGTGGTGCTGGCGACGGTACTCGTGGGCGTAGAGATCCTGGTTCTGACCTTCGTGGGTTCGAAAGTCTGGGCGGAAGTGTATCAGTCACCCCCGTCGCCCGGAGCGCTCCAGATCGAGGTCCAGGCGCAGCAGTTCGCCTTTTATTTTCGCTATGCCGGCGCCGACGGGAAATTCGGTGCGATGCACCCCGAGCTGATGAATGACGCGACGGAGAACTTCTTCGGCCTGGATCCGGCCAACGACACCACGGCGCGCGACGACATCGTCGTGGGCACCCTCGTGATTCCCACGAATCAGCCGGTGCGGCTGCAGCTGCATGCGAAAGACGTCAGCCATTCCTTCTACGTCCCCGAGCTGCGCATTCAGCAGGACTTCGTGCCCGGGATGGTCATTCCCCTGCAGTTCACGGCGACCACGCCCGGGAGATACGAGCTCGTGTGCACGCAGCTGTGCGGATTGGGCCATTACAACATGCGCGCATTTGTCGAAGTGAAGTCGCCGGCAGAGTTCGCTGCGTGGCTGAAGCAGCAGGAGCCCGCGCTATGACGCACGGCGCTGCGACGGCGGCCCCCCATGCGCCGCGGCAGAGTTTTCTGCGGCGCCACGTCTTCAGCGTCGACCACAAAGTCATCGGCCGGCAGTACCTCGATCTGGCGCTGGTCGCCGTTTTCACGGGGATGGTGTTGTCCTGGCTTATGCGCTTGCACCTGGGGTGGCCGGATACTCCCGTCCCCGGTCTCGGAAAGATCGCCCCCACGGGCGCCGCCGGAGGGGTGATCACGCCCGAGTACTACCTCGCCCTGATGACGATGCACGGGACCATCATGGTGTTCTTCGTGCTGACCACCGCGCCATTCGCGGGCTTCGGCAACTTCCTGCTCCCACTGCATGTCGGTGCCGAGGACATGGCGTTCCCCCGCATCAACATGATGTCGTTCTGGATCACGTTGCTGGCGTTTCTCGTTCTTCTTTCGGCGTTCTTCGTCGGCGACGGCGCGCCGTTGTCGGGGTGGACGGCGTATGCGCCGCTCAGCGCGGTCGGCAAGGACGCCGGGCCGGGGCAGGGCGCTGGACAAACGCTGTGGGCGATCTCGATTGCGATCTTTTGCGTCGCGCAGCTGCTGGGTGCCCTGAACTTCATCGCGACGACGCTCGACCTGCGCACCAAGGGGATGTCGCTGGCGCGCCTTCCCTTCGCCACCTGGGCCTGGTTCATCACGGCGGTCATCGCGCTCATCGCCTTCGCGGTGCTGATGCCGGCATGCATCCTGCTCATTCTCGACCGCGTCGCCGGAACGAGCTTCTTCATCCCCGGCGGGCTCGTCATCAGTGACCGCCTGCAGCCGCACGCGGGCGGGTCGCCGCTGCTCTGGCAACATCTCTTCTGGTTCTTCGGGCACCCCGAGGTGTACATCGCGATCCTGCCGGGTTTCGGCATCGTCTCGCAGATCCTCCCGGTGTTCGCGCGCAAGCCGCTGCTCGGCCCGCGCGTGTTCGTCGCCTGTTTGATCGCGATTGCATTCCTCAGCTACACCGTGTGGGGCCACCACATGTTCCTCAGCGGCATGAACCCGCTCTCGGCGACCCTGTTCTCGGTGCCGACGCTGGTCATCACCATTCCAGCCGCGATCATCACGCTCCTGTGGATCGGCACGATCTACGGCTCGCGCCTGCGCCTCACGGCGGCATCGCTGTTTGCGCTGGGCTTCGTTTCGGTGTTCGTGAGTGGGGGACTCAGCGGCTTCTTTCTCGCGCAGCCCTCGACGGACATCTACCTGCACGGCACCTACTTTGTCGTGGCGCATTTCCATTTCGTGATGGGCGTGGCGGCGATGTTCGGTATCTTCGCCGGCACCTACTTTTGGTTTCCCAAGATGTTCGGCCGCATGATGAACGAGACGCTCGGCAAGTGGCACTTCTGGCTGACGTTCGTCGGGGTCTACTGTGTGTTCATGCCAATGCACTACCTGGGACTCGCCGGGAACGTGCGCCGCTACTCGGCATTCACCGACGACTATCTCCAGCCGCTGATTCCACTCCACCGCTTCATCACGATCGCCGCTCTGTTCACGGGTGCGGTGCAGCTGATCTTCCTTTTCAATCTGATTCGGAGCCGTCTCCGGGGACCCGCCGCGCCGGCGAATCCGTGGGAGGCGACGACCCTCGAGTGGTCCACTTCCTCGCCTCCGCCGCACGATAACTTCGGCGGCCACCCGCCCCTCGTCACGCATGGCCCGGACGAATTCGGCGCCCCCGGAGCGCGTGACTATGTGATGCAGGCGGAGCCGCGATGAGCATCGCCATCCTGCCGCCGACGCGGGGCGTGCCTGCCCAACCCGTCGCAACGGCGAGCGGCCCGCCGGAGCGGCACGTCGCCGAGACCGGCGTGTGGATCGCCATCGGGGCGATCTCGATGTCGTTCGCCGCGTTGACGAGCGCGCTGGTCGTACGCCAGAGCGGCGCGCCCGATTGGCAGCACCTGCACCTGCCGGCGCTGCTCTATCTCAATACGCTCGTGCTGCTGGGCAGCAGCGTGACGCTCGAGTGGTTCCGGCGCCGGGGCGGATCGTTCGGCCTCCACGCCACGCTGCTCCTCGGACTGCTGTTCGTCGCCGGCCAGGTGCTGGCATGGCGCCAGCTCGCGGCCCAGAACGTGGGCCTCGCGACCGGACCGAGCAGCGCATTCTTTTACGTGTTCACTGTGCTGCATGCACTGCACGTGCTGGGGGGCCTCGGCGGGCTTGGCCTCGTCGAGCACCGGCTCGCTGCCGGCGAGTTGTCAGCGACGACCGCCAAGGCAGCGGCGCTGTACTGGCACTTCATGGCCGTGCTCTGGCTGTATCTCCTCGCGCTATTGATGCTCCGTGGCTGAATCGACACTAGCGGCGCGCGAGCCATCGCCCTTCGGCGTGACATCGCGCAAGCTCGGCATCTGGATGTTCATCGTCGCGGATGCGGTGACATTCGCCGCCGTGCTGTTTGCTTACGGCTACATGCGCATCGCCAATCCGGACTGGACACGTCCGTTCACGTTCTGGCCGACGATCGTCAATGGCATCGGGATGACGATTGTGCTGCTGAGCAGCAGTTTGACGATGATCGGGGCCGTGCTGGCCGCGCAAGCCGGACGCAAGACGGCCACGCTGCGCTGGCTGGGCGCCACGATGCTGCTCGGTGCGCTGTTCGCGGCGCTGCACCTGCGTGAGTGGATCGCCATGATCGGCGAGGGATGGCGACCGTTCCGGAACCCGCTGGGAGGTACACCGCTCGTCGGGGCGACGTTTTTTACGACCACGGGCCTCCATCTGGTCCATGTCGTCGTCGGCGTGGTCGTGATCGGCTTCATCGCGCTTGGGCTTAGGCGCGGCCGGTTCGATTCCGGACATCTCGAGGCGACGGGTCTGTACTGGCATTTCGTCGATCTCGTCTGGATGTTCGTCTTCCCGCTGATCTACCTCATGAACGTGCGCTGAGGGGGGGGCGCGGATGAGACGCTACGTCATCGTGTGGCTGGGCCTGCTCGCTATCGTCGCTCTCGAGGTGATTCTGACGCTGGCGCACTTAGCGCCCGGTGTCTTGTTGGCGGGGCTGCTTGCGCTGGCGCTCATCGAGGCGGCACTCGGACTGCTGTACTTCATGCACCTCAGATACGAGCGGCGCAGCTTCGCGTTGAGTCTGATTCTCGCCGTCGTGATCACCGTGGTGCTGATGGATCACATCTGGTTGGATGCGTTTCGCCTGCTGCATCAGCGGCTGACCAAACCCTAGGCTATTCTCCGTGCACGCGATGATGAGCGCCATGGTCATCCTCATGGCGACGGCCTTTATCCTCTCCGCCGCGGTGGCCATCGTCGCGTATCGCAAACGGAAACCACCCTCGCCTCCGCGGTAGTTTGCGAGCCTAGAACCGGTAGCCGAGCGCCAGGTTCAGGTGGTTGACCGCGAAGTCGCCGGCCTGATACCGCGTCTCGAGACGACGAAACTCGAATCCCAGCACGAGCGGCCCCGGTGGCCGCCACTCCACGTGGCCCTCACAGACGAAGTTGCGGAACCGGCCGGTGGCGAGCACGTCAGCGTCGTCGGGATCGTCGAGGCCGCAGCCGCCGCCGAACATCCATCCCGCGCGCGGGCGCACGTTGAGCTGCCCCCAGCCGCCCTTCGTCTGCACGGGAGCACCGGCAACGCCCACGTTCTGCCCGATGGCGCCGCCCCCGAGTCCCGCGACCGCCTGACCCACGAACGCCTCGCCGAGGAATTCGACCGGTCCGAACCGCAGCCGCGTGTCGAAGGAAAACGCGTTGGAGGTGAGCAGCGTGTCACCCGTCAGTGAATCCAGCCCCCGCACCCAGCCGATGTGCCCGCCGATCGCGACCTCGCTCGGGTCGTCGGTCGGTCCCCAGCCGAGTCGCAGGCGTCCCTCGACGTACGGACGGCCGGTGCGCTCACCCGAGTCGGGCTGCGTGTTGACCGGGCCCTGTACGCCGCCCGCGATCGGCGCCAGCACCGCGCCCTGGAAGGCGAGTCGCAGCGTGTAGCCGTACTCCGCCGTGATACGGACTTGGGGAATCCAGAGCCAGAGATTGCCGGCGGTCGTGAAGCCAGGCACGCCGACACTCGCGAGCGACAACGGATTGCGCTCGGCGACGAGCGGCGCTTCCTGACCGGCGAGTACCTGCAGATGCGTCCATTGCATGGTGCCGATGGCACGCCGGAGCCGCAGGACGGGAAACGTGCGGTTGCCCGGGGTCGCAGGTTGGCCCCCATAGAAATCGACGTCGACTTCGCCGCTGAAGCTGCCGCCCAGCACTTCGGGGTCGGTGACGAACACGCCCAGGCGGGTTTGGCGCACGGTGGCGCTCGCGCCCGTGACGCCGATGGTATCGAGCTCGGCGAACGTGGGGACGTCACTGTTGTTGGTGCGCCCGCTATTATAGAAGCCGTTCATCAGCACGGTCCCGGTGAATTCGACCGTGCGCTTCGCCTGAGCAGCCGGGGGCGGGGCGGGGGCGGTGCTGGTGGTGGTGATGCGGGTTGCTGTGCGACCAGACCGATGAGAAGCAGGACCGGCATCACGGCTCGCTCCTGGCGAGTTAGGTAGCACTACAGTAAGCTCCACGCCCCGAGACGCAACAGTTTTTCAGGAGATGCAATGCGTGTGTTCGCGGGAATGGTGGCCCTGCTTGCGCTTGGCGGGGGCGCCGCCCTTGCCAATCGGATCGCGGGCCGCATCGTCATCCTGGAGAAGGAGAACAAGCCGTCGCAGGACCTCGGCGACGCCGTGGTCTATTTGGAAGGCACGGCCACGCCGGCCACTGGCGCGGCGCCGGTCACGGTGGAGATCGCGATTACGGACAAGGTGTATGCGCCACACGTCGTCGTGGTGCCGGTCGGATCGACGGTGCGATTCCCGAATCACGACCCATTCAATCACAACGTATTCTCGCTGAGCGAGCCAAACACCTTTGATCTCGGTTTATACGGCCGTGGTGAGGTCAAGAGCCAGACGTTCGCGAAACCGGGACTGGTGCGGGTCTACTGCAACGTGCACCCGCGCATGGTCGCGTACGTGCTCGTCATGGCGAATCGGCTCTACGCGCAGCCCGGACAGGACGGCAGTTTCGTGATCGAGAACGTGCCGCCCGGTCGCCATCGCTTGCACGTGTGGCATGAGCGCATTCCGACCGAGGTCATCAAAGACGTGACCGCGGGCGCGGACGGTGATCTCCAGATCGCGCTCAACGCGCGCGGCTACAAGTGGCAGCCGCATCGCAACAAATACGGACGAGACTACCCCACCAATGCCGGACGCGAGCGCTACTAAGCCGGCGTTCGGCCTCACGGCCAAGATCTTCGTGGCCTCGGCGCTGCTCGTCGTGGCGGTCCTGGGGCTCACGTTCGGCGTCACGACCATTCAGGCGAACCGCACCGCGGACGCCTCGATCAGTCGGGCGCTACAAACCACGCGGCGGGCGGTGGACGACTACCTCGCCGCACGGACGCGAACGTTGAGCCGCGCCAGTACCGTCGCGACCGACGTGCCGCAGTACCGGCAGCGCCTGCTCGATCAGCGCCACCGCGCCGAGGCGCTGGACCAGGCGGACGACATCCGCGGCCTGATCGGCGCCGCGTGGGTGCTCGTCACCAACAGCGACGGCATTCTGATCGCCCGGACCGATTACCGCGAGCAGTATGACCGCGACCTCTCGATCGCGCCGCTCGTCGCCAACGCGCTGAGCGGCGATCAGACGAGCGGCGCGTGGCTCGACGACGTGCGGGGCGCGATGTTCATGGCGGTCGGCACGCCGCTGCGCGATCGGCCCACGGCCGCGCCGCTTGGGGCACTCGTGGCCACCTACCAGATCGACGACTCGCTCGCCGGAGCGATCAAGCAGGCCACGAGCTCCGACGTGGTCTTTTTCCTGCTGGATACGCTGAACACGCCCGTCGCCGTCGGCAGCACGGTCCCGGCGCAGGATATCGGGCCGGCGTTGCGGAGCGCGGTCAATCCGGAGGCGCTCGCCGCCGATACCGGCGGTGGGACGCCGCTGACCGCCATGATGAACGGGGAGCACCTGATCGGCCTCGCCGGCGCGATCCGCTCGCCGAGCGGGGACGTGCGCGGCGGGTTCGTCGCGCTGCGCTCGCGCGAAGCGGAGCTCGCGCTGTTCAACGCGCTGCGGCGCACGATGCTGTGGGCCGTGGCGGTCGGCGTGGTGCTCGCGCTGGTCTGGGCGTTCATGCAGGCGCGCCAGATCGCCGGACCGCTGCGCCGGCTCGTGCTGGCGACGCGCCAGGTCCAGGATGGCGATTTCAGCGTGGACATCGCCGTGAAATCGCGCGACGAGATCGGCATTCTCTCCAAGGCATTCAAGAGTCTGGTCGACGACCTCAAGGCCAAGGCCGCGCTGGTCGATTACATGATGCAGACCTCGAGCGGCGCGGCAACGCAGCGACTGGATTCGGCGACCACCGCCGTCCGCGCTGCCGGAGGGGGAGCCGAGCCGCTCCGTCCGGGAGCCATTTTCGCCGGCCGCTACGAGGTGAAGGAGATCATCGGCGCGGGCGGCATGGGCGTCGTCTATCGCGCGTTCGACCGCGAGCTGCAGGAGCCAGTCGCCATCAAGACGCTCAGGCCGGAGGCGCTGGCCACCGGGGCGGCGCTCGAGCGCTTCAAGCAGGAGATCCGGCTCGCGCGGCGGATCGCGCACCGCAACGTGGTCCGCACCTACGACCTCGGCGAACAAAACGGGATGTACTACCTGACGATGGAGTACGTCGAGGGGACGTCATTGAAGCAGCTGATCGTGTCGCGGGGCAAGTTGCCGGTGGAGGTGACCTTGACCGTCGGCAAGCAGTTATGCCGGGCCCTCGAGGTGGCCCATGCCGAAGGCGTGATTCATCGGGATATCAAGCCGCAGAACATCGTCGTCGAGCCCAACGGCTTTCTGAAAGTGATGGATTTCGGAATCGCGCGCCTCGCCAATCCGCCGCAAGGGAAGGGGCTCACCGAAGCGGGGACCTCGATCGGGACGCCGGACTACATGTCGCCCGAGCAGCTGTCGGGGATGGAGCTCGATACGCGCAGCGATCTCTACGCTGCCGGCGTGGTGCTGTTCGAGTGTCTGACGGGGCGCCTGCCCTTCGAGGCGGAAACGACGTGGGCGCTCGTCGCGAAGCATCTCGAGGACGAGCCGCCCGATCCGCGCCTGCTCAACGCGGAGGTGCCGGGCGCGCTCGCGGTGGTCATCCTCAAAGCGATGGCGAAGGATCCCAACAATCGATTCGAGTCGGCGTCGCTGATGCACGACGCGCTCGCGCGCATCGGCTAGCTACACGCCCGCGAACCAGGGGTAGCCCTGGTCTTCCCAGTACCCACCCGGCCGCTCGGCCGTGAACGTCACCGACACGAGATACTTCGTCATCTTGTAACCGAGCTTGGTGGGCGAGTACAACCGTAGCGGTGCGCCGTGCGTGGGCGGCAGAGGATTGTCGTTCATGCCGTAGGCGAGCATGGTCTGCGGATGCATGGCGCTCGCCAGGTCCCAGCCGTTCGCATAGCCCGAATCGAACGAGTCGAATCGCACGTAGCGCGCCTGCGGCAAGAGCTCGCACCGCTCCGCAATCGCCGACACCGGCACGCCGTGCCAGGTCGCGATCGCGCTCCAGCCCTCGACGCAGTGATGCTTCACGGTATACGTGGTGCGCGGCATCGCCTGAAGGTCCTCGATCGAGAGCGATTGCGGCTTTCGCACGAGGCCGCCGACGTGCAGCCGCCAGGCCGCGGGATTCTGGAGCAGCGGCATCTCGCGCGAAATGAAATAGCTCGGCAGGCGCGCCGTGCGCTCGGTGATCGGGTACTCGCGCGCCAGGCGCCGCGACGAGAACAGAATCTTCTCACCGACCCAGTCGTTGAGCCGGCTGACATCGAGCAGCCAGGGCCGCACCGCGTTGCCGCCATCCCAGCCACAGGCGGCGACGAGTGAGGCTGGGCCCGCCCCCGCCAGCAGCTGCAGGAACGCGCGGCGATCAGTCATGACTCGGAAATCTCCCGCGATACCACCCAGAGATCATCCCACGCAGCGACGCCGGATCGACCACGAACACCAGCACGACGTGCACGATCAGAAAACCCGTGAAGATCCACACGGTCCAAAAGTGCCAGTAGCGGGCCGCCTGAAATCCGCCGAACAGACTGGTGAGCCACGAGAGCTGCGTGGGTTTGTAGATCGCGAAGCCGCTCAACACCGCCAGCGCGCCGACAACGATGATGAACGTATACGCGAGCTTTTGAAGCGGATTGTGCTTGCCTTGCGGCGGGTGCTCTTTGCGGAGTCGCAGGTAGTACTTCTGGATCTCGATCGCCCCGCGCCACTCGCGCGGCCGGAACAGCACGGCGCGCCATTCGCCACTCGCGACCAGGTAGCCCAGGTACAGCACGCCGGCGATGATCAGCGGCCACATCAGCGCGAAATGCCAGTTGAGCCCGCCCGCGAGCCAGCCGCCCAGGCGGCTCCATTCCGGAAACGCCTGATCCTCAAACGGATTGACGTAGTACGGCCCGCCGCGGTCGCCGAACTTGGCGTACGCGCCGTAGATCTGCAGCCCGCTCGCGATCATGCCGATCACCAGCAGGAACGTGAGCCAATGCGTCAGCCGGACGATCCAATGATGGCGCTTGCCGGGACGGACGGCGGGAGCAGCTACAGCGGGCGGAGCCCCATGCATGGGCTAAGTATATTGTCCGGCATGCGCGCAGCAACGCTCATCGCCATCGCACTGCTGGCGTCGTGCCGGTCGCAGAATGCATCGGTTGCGACCCGCGACGTCGATTCCGTCAGCTTCGCCGACGTGGGGTCGGCTGATTCGGCCGACAGCGCCCTGCTCGCGCCGCGCCTCGTCACCGGTCCCACCGTCATCGTGTTCTGGCTCGCGAGCGCCGACACGTTGTCGGCGGATGATCAGGCCGAAGCGCTCGATGAGCTGAATTTCGCCACCGAACAAATTGCACCGATCCTCGCGCGCCACAACATCACGCTGGTGCCGACCAACTCCGACTCGGTGTACGTCTCCCTCCCCAATCGCCAGCGCCGCCTGATTGTGTTGGCCGGCGTGGACTACCCGTTTGGGTATGTGCTGATCGAGCCCGGCAGCGCCGAGCGAATCCTCGCCGGTGTGTACGCGGACGACGAGTTGCTCGACGAGGTCGAAGCCTACTTCGATCTCCCTCCCACGACGGACTCGACCGCGGGACCACGGATTTCGACCTGATGTTGCTCCTCGTCCTCAGCGCGCTCGCCGTTCAGGAGATTGGCTGGGAGCCGGCGGTGCCGCTCCAGGGCTCGCTGATCGTCATCTCGGCGCCCGGCGCGCTGACCGGTGAGGTCAGCGGGGAGCCGCTGCATTTCAGAGACGGGCGTGCGCTCGCTGCCGTGCCGCTCAGCGCGTCCGACAGCGCCGCCGTCAACGTCCTCTATTTGCGGTGGGATGGCACGATTCACGGAAGGACCGTGCGCGTTCCATTGGCCGCCCGCCCCGCGTCGCGCGAGCGGATCCGCGTGCCGCGGCGATTCACGGTGCCGCCCGATAGCGCGCTCCAGGCCCGGATCGACCGCGAGCGCGTGCTTTCCCGCGACGCGTCACGCCGCGCGCATCAGGTGCCGCGTCTGTGGTGGACGCCGTTCATGAAACCGCGGGATGCGCGCGTCACGAGCCCGTTCGGCGGCGGCCGGGTGGTCAACGGCGTCCGCCGCAGCACGCACTACGGCCTCGACCTCGATGGCCGGCGCGGCGAGCCGGTGCGGGTCACGAACCGAGGTGTCGTGGCGCTGGTCGGTGACTTTTTTTACGGCGGGAAATCGGTCTACGTGCACCACGGCGACGGACTGATGACGGTCTACCATCATTTGAGTCGCGCGCTCGTCGCCGTCGGTGACACCGTTCAGCGCGGCCAGGTCATCGGCCAGGTCGGGGCGACGGGCCGCGTGACCGGTCCGCACCTGCATTGGGGCGCGCAATACGGTCTGGTGTCGTTCGATCCCACGGATCTGTTGACCCTGCCTTGAGTACGCGCCCCCCCCCCGCGTCCCCCAAACCCCTGTTGTTGCGCGGTGGGCGGGTGGTGACGATGGACGCATCCCGGCGAGTGCTGGATGCGGATGTGCTCGTCGAGAACCGTCGAATCACGAGAGTCGGACGGGCGGACGGTCGGACGGCCGGACGGTCAAAACCAACGGTGATCGACTGCTCGGGTCTCGTCATTCTTCCCGGTCTCGTTCAAGCACACGTCCATCTCTGCCAGACGCTGTTTCGCGGGCTCGCGGACGATCTCTCGCTGGAACACTGGCTCGCCCAGCGCATCTGGCCGCTCGAAGCCGCCCACACGGAAGCGTCGATCCACGCGTCCGCCATGCTGGGTGCGGCGGAGCTGTTGCTCGGTGGCACGACGGCGATTCTCGACATGGAGACGGTGCGGCACACGGGGGCGGCGTTCGAGGCGCTCGAAACCATCGGACTGCGCGCGACGGCGGGCAAATGCCTGATGGATGCTGCGTCGAATCCGTCGTCGCTGCGCGAGCCCACCGACCAGGCGCTTGCCGAGAGCGCGGATCTGTGCGCACGCTGGCATGGCGCGGCCGGCGGCCGCCTGCGGTATTGCTTTGCCCCGCGTTTTGCGCCCAGCTGCACCGGGCCGCTGCTGCGCGCGGTGAGTGATCTCGCCGAGCAGGCCGGTGCGGTCATCCACACCCATGCGGCAGAGACGCCGCTCGAGCTGGACATCGTGAAGCGGGAGACCGGGCACGATGAGATTGCCTATCTCGATTCCGTCGGCATCTCCGGTCCGCGCGCCGCGCTCGCGCACTGTGTCTGGGTCGACAAGGACGGCATCGCGCGGCTCGCCCGCCAGCAGACGAACGTCGTGCATTGTCCCAGCTCCAACCTCAAGCTCGGCAGCGGTCTCGCGCCCATTCCGGAGATGCTCGCCGCCGGGTGCCGCGTGGCGATCGGCGCCGACGGTGCTCCGTGCAATAACCGCCTCGACGGCTTCGCGGAAATGCGGCTCGCGGCGCTGGTCCACAAGCCCAGACTGGGCCCGGAAGTGATGCCGGCGGCGCGAGTCCTGGAGCTGGCGACGTTGGGCGGCGCGCGCGCGCTCGGGCTGCAGAATGAGATCGGCTCGATCGAAGCCGGCAAATGCGCTGATCTGATCGCGCTCGATCTCGCGGGGCCGCATGCGCAGCCTGAGGGGGCCGATCTCGTGTCTCGAATCGTCTACAGCGCGTGCGCGGCGGACGTTCGCCACGTCATCGTCGATGGCCGAGTCGTGGTGCGCGGCGGGGAGCTGAAGACGGCAGATCTCGCTGAGGTGCGTGCGACGGCCAACACCGAAGCGCGGCGGCTGCGGCGCGCGGTTGCTTGTTAGGTCCTAGGTGCTGCCGTTTCCGCCGACCCGGAATCGCCGGGTGGTCTGCGCCAGGCGCACCGCGGCGTCGGAGAGCTGCTGTGACGTGCTCGTGAGCTCGCGCAACGAGGCGATCTGCTGCGCGGTGGCGGCGGTGGTCTGGCGGGCGCCGTGCGCCGCGCCCTCCGCGATCGCCGCCACTTCCTCCATTCTGCGCAGGACCTCCCGCATCCGCTTGGTCTGATTCTCGGTTTCGGCGGCGAACGTCGTGGCGAATTGGACGGTGGAGTTCAGATCGTCAAAGATCGCGTCGAGCGCGCCTTGCACCGTCGTCGCGACGCTGCCAACGCCCTTCGCGGCCTCACGGCCTTGCTGCATCGCGCCGACGACCCGCGTGATCTGCTCCTGCGTCGCGCGGACCCGGGCGCGCACCTCGTCGGCGGAGCGCCCGCTTTGCTCGGCGAGCTTGCGCACCTCTCCCGCGACGACGCGGAACCCGAGGCCGTGCTGGCCGGCGCGGGCGGCTTCGATAGCCGCATTCAGCGCCAGCAGGTCCGTCTGGCTCGCGATCCGGGTAATACCGTCCACGAGCTTGCCGATTTCCCGCGACTCGCGGTCGAGCTCGCCGGCGACCTCCGAGGCGTGATCCATGTGGAGCATGAGGTTCATCAGCAGCGAGCTGGCGCGCGCCACTTCCTCGCCGCGCTTGTGCGCCTGGACCGCGATCTCGGTGATCTGCCGCTCGGCCTCTTGCGCCCGGGAATGCAGGGTGGTGGCGAGACCCGATGCCGCCTCTGAATCCTGGCGTCCATACACGATGAGCTGGCGCTGGCGCTCCGTGCCCTCCGAGAGCTGCACCGTCGTCGTCGAAATCGCCTGCGAGGACGACTGCATGGCGCGCGCGGCCGTGGCGAGCTCGTTCGCCATCGTGGAAAGGGCGTGACCCTGCTTCCCGATCTCGCGGATCAATTCCGCGATCGCGGCGGTGGTGCGGTTCACGCTCACCGCGAGGTAGCCCAGCTCGTCGGTCGAGACCTCGGTCGCGCCGCTCTCCATCTGCCGGGTCAGGTCGCCGCGCTCGATCTCACCCAGGACCGCGCGGGCGGCGCGCAGGCGATCGACGATGTGCACGAGCATGGGAACGAGCGCGACGCACACGAATACCAGCACCAGGCCTTCCTGGAGGTAGATCGTCCACGGCCATCCGTGTCCGGCCACCCGCGCGAGCGCGGTCGCCAGCGTGAAGGCGGCAAGATTGATGATGAGTGCGCCCAGGGAGTCGCGTCGCTCGAGGTACAACGCCGCCTGCAGCGGCGCGATCAGGTAGGCGCCGTACAACACGTGGCCGTTTGGACCCACGGCGAACTGCACGGCCGAGATCATGAAACAGCCGACGACGAGGTTGAGGTAGGCGTACCACGGCTGGAAGGTCGCGCGCTGCACTAACCGGCGCACGCCGAGATTCGCGGCAACGAAGGCGGCGGCGAACCCGAGCAGGAACCACGGGGAGATGGGCGTGAGGCCCGCGAGCTTGACGCCGGCCACGAGCACGATGCCGAACCCCACGAAGCCCCAGCGGGCCCGCGTGTTGGTCAGGACGTATTGCCGTTGCTTGGCGAGGTGCTCTTCACTGAGCTGGTGCGCGAGGGTCTTCACAGCCGAAAGAGGTAACTCGCTTTCAGGAAAAAGCCATCTCGGGTCCGCGCCAGCTCCCGAAAACTGAACGGGTCCGGCTCACTGAGGGAGGCCCCGTACCCGAAGAAGAACACCGTGCCCGGAGTCGGCTTGTAGGAGAACAAAAAGTCGTTGCGGAATTCGGTCTGGGTCTCGCGCCCCGCGAGGGTGCCGTTCACGATCAGCGGATTGCCGCTGAGGGGGTCGCGCAATGTATCGCGCACCTGGGCGAAGTATTGTCCGACATACCGGAAGAAGATGGCGCGCGTGAGCTGATACTCCATTTTCAGGCGCGGGATGTTGGCGGTCGAGAACCAGGTCTGGTCCTGCGCGCGACTGATGCGCTGATGGGGCCATTGGCCCGCGACCCGCAGGGCGGATGTCGGTTTCCATTCGAGGTTGAGGAGCACGTTGAGTGCGCGTCCCTCCGACGCTTCGGAGAAGATCGGTTCGGAGTTGTACCCGATGCTGACGTCGGCTTTTACCGCCCGGTTTGGTGTGCTCAGCGCGACGAGCCCGCTCAGGAGATTGTACAGACCGTGGGGCACGAGGAATGGGACTGGCGTACCGGCAGAGTCCACCTGATAGCCCTGGTAGTCCGGCGGGTCGAACCGCTGATGATTCACGCTATAGAAAACGGTTGCCTGCCAGGCGCCGCGCAACGCCAGAATCCAGCGTTGTGACAGGCTGCCTTCGAGCGTGCTCTTCAGCTTGAAGAAGTCGTTGTAACGCCAGACCGGCTCGACGCCGATGAACGTGGTCGCGTTTTCGAGCCACGCACCCTGCTTTCCATACCACGTGAACCGATTGAAGAATCGCCCTTGCACGATGTTCACGCGATTTACGAAGCCGCTCTGCGCTTCGAAATCGGGACTGACGCCGGTGAGCCGGCCGTGATTGCCGTAGGAGTAGCCGGTGCGATCGTAGGCTGTCACCTCCCACAGCTCGCCTGACTTCACGCCGGAGCCCAGACCGTCATTCGTCCATGAGCCGGCGAACTGCGCGGCGGAATACCAGATCTTTCCCCACACCAGCCGCGCGTCCGCGCTGGCGACGCGATTGAACGCGCCGCCGTCGATCTTGTCGGTGTAGGCGACGCCGACCGTGGAGTTCGTGCCGAGGTCGCGCCGCAGCCGCAGCAAGTTGAAGATGGGAAGGTCGCCGGTCGTGGAATACGCACGGTCATCCACCGCGCCGATGTACGCGACGCCCATGCCGCCCACTTTACCCGTGAGTTTCGCGCCCCCGACCGGCGCGTTGATCCGCCGGGTGTAGATCAGCGCGTTCGGTGTGTCGAACTGCTCGAGTCCTTCGAGAAAGAACGGCCGTTTCTCCGGGTAGAACAGCGCGAACCGCTCGTTCACGGTCACCTGCCCGACGTCCGCCTCGACCTGGGAGAAGTCAGGATTGACGGTTCCCGTCGCGCTGAGGTTCTGCGTGACCCCCCACCGGATGTTGGCGCCGAGCTGCGGTTCGGTCTTGCCGTACTGATAGCCCGAATCGCCGGGCGCGCCGTCCACCAGCGAGGTGAATTCGGGAGTCAGATCCATCACCAGGCCCCGCCGCAGGCCGGTGAGACCTTTCAGCGTGCCCGACTGAATGAGAAAACTGGCGTTGGCGCGCACGACGGGCGTCCAGGTGTCCTCGTATCCCGAATGCTGCGTCAGCCGGATGATCTGGATGCCCCAATCCTGGGTCTCGCCGCTCTGATAGCGCAGGCTCTTGAAGGGAATCCGGACTTCGATATCGAAGCCGCCGGGCGTCAGGCGCCCCCGTGACTCGAAGACATAGTCCGGGTTGAGGTCGACGGTACCGTCGAAGCGGAATCCGGCGTTGGCCCCACCCGCGGCGCCTGCGAGCCCCTCGCTGCGCACGCCGTCTTCCTGCGCGCCCAGCGGATTGACCGCGAACAGCAGCGCGCGACGGCGGTCGTTGAACGTATCGAGCAGGATCTGGATCTGATCGTCGGCGCCGATGTTGTCGCGGTCGGCGAGCGTGGCGCGCACGACATTGCCGTGGGACTCGAAGCCGCGAATCCCGAAGTAGATGGCGTCAGGCGCGTACAGGACCAGTACCTCGGTCGTGTCATCGGCGGGCCGGCTGTCGACAGGACGGTACTGCGTGAAGCCCTTGAGCAGCGCGGCCTGGCGCCAGATCTCATCATCCAGCACGCCGTCGATGCGCACGGCGGCGGTCTCGACGCGAGGAGCGCTCACGTCGATCTGCCGGAGGCGACCGTCGTACACTGGCTGCCGGGCTGCTACCGATTGTGTGACAATGAGGAAGGCGGCGAGCATACACAAAAAATAACGTGCGGCGTGCTTACGTGCGGCGCATCAGTGCATGGTTCGGCCTTTTCTTACGAAACGTCAACCTGCCCGACTGCGCCGCACGCCGATGCGCCGCACGTTCCAACTATTCGTATCTCAACGCTACGATCGGATCCAGGGAGGCGGCTCTCCGCGCCGGCCAGATGCCGAAGAACAGCCCCACAATCGCGCTGAACACGAACGCGATCAGAATCGCGAAGCCGTTGATCGACGTGTTCCAGTGCGCGAGCTTCGACAGCGCGACGGCGCCCAGTGAGCCGCACAGAATACCGACGACTCCGCCCGCCAGGCAGAGCACCAGCGCTTCGACCAGAAACTGGAACAGGATATTGAAGCGGGTCGCGCCGAGCGCCTTGCGCACGCCGATCTCCCGTGTGCGCTCCGTGACCGACACCAGCATGATGTTCATGATGCCGATGCCGCCCACCAGCAGGCTCACGGCCGCAATGCCCGCGAGCAGGTACGTGAACGTCTTGGCGGTGTCCTGAAACGTCGCGAGAATATCCGACTGATTGCGAATCTGGAAGTCGTTGTCGGCGCCCGGGCGGATCTTGTGCTCGCGCCGCATCACGCGCTCGATCTCGATCATGGCCAGCGTCATTTGGGGCACGCTCGCCGCATCGACCGTGATGGACCGCAAGCGATCGGTCCCCATGATCCGGTACCGGCCGGTCTGCAGCGGAATCAGGATCTGCTCGTCGGGATTGCCGAACCCACCCGCCGATCCTTTCGCGCCGAGCACACCGATGATTTCGAACGGAATGCCGCGAATCTGGATTTCCTGTCCGATCATCGCGACCGGATTCCGGTTGAACATGTCCGGAATGGCGGAGCCGAGCACCGCGTACCGCCGGCGCCCTTCGTCTTCACCGGCCGTGAACATCCGTCCGGCCACGACGGTAAAGTTCTTCACCGCCGCGTAATTGGGCGTGGTGCCCACGACACTCACGTTCCCGTTCTGCCCGACGTACTTGATCTGCATGTTGCGCGTCAGCTCCGGCACAACCGCTTTGACGTAGCGAGCATCGCGCGCCAGGGCATCTGCGTCATCGACCGTGATGCTCACGCGCTGGTCGAACGTGATGGCGACCCCGCCCCGGAACGATTGACCGGGATAAATCGAGAGCAGCGTAGGCCCGAGCGCCTGGAGTCGGGCTTGCACCGCCTTCTGCGCGCCGCTCCCGAGCGCGACCATGGTGATCACGGCGCCGACGCCGATGATGATGCCCAGCATCGTCAGGAACGACCGCAGCTTGTTGGCGCGGATCGCCTGCAGCGCGACGTGGAAGATCTCGTCGAGCAGCATGCTAGGGCCTCGCCGGCGTCGCTGGCGGACGCTGCTGGGTCGTCGGCTGCTGCTGCTGCACGCCCGGCAATCCCCCGCCCGTCATGTTGCGCATGCGCTGCTGCATGTCGCGCTGCGAATTGAGCAGTGAGGCGCTGGGCAGCACGAGGACCGTGTCCTGCTCGGTCAGGCCGCTCAACACCTCGATATAGTCGAGATCGGTGAGGCCGGTGCGGATCTGGACCGGCGTGGGCTTCCCGTTCTTCAAGGTGAACACGATGTAGCTCGAGACGTCGACGTTGCGGCGCATCCCTCCCTGGGCGCCCCCGCCACCGCCCCCCCCGCCGGCGCGCTGGAACTGCGCGCGCATCGCCGCCAGCGCGCTCTGCTCGGCCGGCGTGAGCTCCTGGCCCGACATCCGCTTCTGGAATGCCGCCCGCACTTGCTGCTCGGTCACGCCCGGCGGGAGCTGGATCGTCCGGCCGTCCGGCATCGTCATCGTGTTGCCGGACGGAGCGGGCGCAGAGTCACGAGGCGCTCCGCCGCCGGTCCCTCCGCCGCCCAGCGACGCGCTGTCTCGATTCGCGGGTTGCGCGGGCTGTACCGCGGCCGCGAGCTGCTGCTGCACCTCGGTTGGATCGAGGCCGAGCACCTGCGCCGCCGACGCCACGTCGCGCTGCGTGCGTAACGCCGCATTGGGAATCGCGAGCGCGTTTTCGCGCCGGCCGACGTGGATTTCCACCTCGGTGTTCATGCCGGGCTTCAGGAGATGATTCGGATTGGGGATCCGGATCAGCACGTTGAACATCGTGACGTTTTGTTGGACGGTGGCCTGCGGCTCGACTTTCAACACCACACCCTCGAACGGGCGATTCGCGTAAGCGTCCACGGTGATCGACGTCTGCAGACCCGGCTGCACTTTCCCGATATCCGTCTCGTCCACGAGCGCGCGGATCTGCACGGTGTCGAGGTTCGCCATCTTGAACAGGAGCGTGCCGCCGCCGACGTCGGTCGTGGGCGACGAGATCACCGTGCCGAGCTCGACGTTCTTCGTAATGATCGTGCCGGCGAGCGGAGCGCGCAGCCGCGTGTCGTTCATGCGATCGCGCGCGTTCTCGAGGTCGGAGCGGGCGCGCACCACCGCGGCATTCGCGTTGGCGTACGCCAGATTCGCGGTGTCGTACTCGGTTTGCGTAATCGCCTGCGCCTTGAGCAGCGTATCCGAGCGCGCCAGCTGCGCCTTGGCGTTGGCGAGCTGCGCCTGCGCGACCTGCAGGTTCGCCTCTGCCTGCGCCAGATTGTTGCGCGGGATGCGCGGATCGATCGATGCGAGTAGCTGATCCTGTTTCACGTCGTCGCCGGTCTGCACGTTCATCCCGATGATTTCGCCCGACGCCTTGGACTTTACATCGACGGTCAGCACCGGCTCGATCGCGCCGGACGCCGACGCCGACACCACGAGCGTGCGCCGTTGGACGGGAACGGCCTCGTACATGGGGGTGGTCTGCGGCTTCCCGCAGGCCGCCAGGGCCGCCACCGCGAGGACCAGACCCCGCATGGTTGTGTTCACTTACGCTCCCGTCCTCTCGTCACGCGCGATGTTGCCGTCGAGCAGGTGGATCTGGCGGCGCGCGTGCGCCGCAATGTCGTGTTCGTGCGTCACCAGCACGATGGTTTGGCCCGTATCGTGAAGATCTTGAAACAGCGCCATGATCTCGTTGCCGGTTGCCGAGTCGAGGTTACCCGTCGGCTCGTCGGCGAGCAGAATGCTCGGCGAGTTCACCAGCGCGCGCGCGATGGCGACGCGCTGCCGCTGTCCGCCGGACAGCTCGTTGGGGCGGTGATCCATGCGGTCACCCAACCCGACCTGCTGTAGCGACTTGGCGGCGCGCTCGCGTCGCTCCTTGGCCGACATGCCGGCATAAATCAGCGGCAGCTCGACGTTGTGGAGCGCATCGGCGCGGGGCAGCAGGTTGAACGTCTGGAACACGAACCCGATTTCCTTGTTGCGGATCCGCGCCAGCTCGTCGTCGCTGAGGTCGCTGACCTTCTGTCCGTTGAGCCAATACTCACCGCTCGTCGGGGTATCGAGGCAGCCGATCAGGTTCATGAGCGTGGACTTGCCCGATCCCGACGGCCCCATGCACGCGACGAACTCGTTTTTCTTGATCTGGATGTCCACGCCGCGCAGCGCATGCACGACTTCGGCGCCCATGTGGTACTCACGCGTCAGGTGATGCGTGAGGATCACGGTGTCGGGCGTCGGGGTGTCGCCCGTGTGGAACGTCATCGCCTGGGCCGTGGTCACAGGGTCCGTCCTACGGTCGCCTCGAGCTGCGCGCGCGCGATCAGGTAGCTGAAGCGGGTCTGGATCACGTTCACCTCCGCCGACGTCAGCGCGGCCTGCGAGGTGAGCATATCGAGGATCGTTGCGGCGCCGACCCGGTAGCGCTCGCTCTGGACGCGCAAATCCTCCTGAGCGGCGGCACGGTTTTCGTCCGCGATGCTGATCTGCTCGAACGCCGTCGTCAGCACGGCCATCTGCTGCGTCACCAGCGAGTTGACCTGGCGTCGCGTCTCGGCCGCCTGGGCCACGGCGTTATCGCGCGTCACCGATGCCGACACTTGATTCGCCTCCCGCGTGAATCCATTGAGCAGCGGCCACGACAATCCGAAGCGCCATTGGAAAGTCTCGGGATAATTGCTGAAGAACGGCAGGTCGGGGGGTTCGGTCCCCTGACGGTTGTTGCTGTAACTCACCACCACTGAGGGCCAGAACTGGGCGCGGGCCGACCAGACGAGCGCGCGGGCGGCGCTGGCCTGCGCTTCCGCCTGATCGAGTGCCGGCGAGGTCGAGAGCGCCGAGCGGCGCAGGTCAGCGGTGTCGGGCATCGCCGGCAGCAGCGAGTCAAACGCAGCCCGCACCAATCCATCCACGCCGATCTGCCGTCCGAGATCGGCTTGCGCAGCCAGCAGGTTCGCCTGCGCCCGCAGCAAATCGATGCGCGCGTTGCCGAACTCCACCATCGAGCGCAGAGAATCCGATCTCGTCGCCGATCCGGCATGGAGCTTCTCGACGGAGATCTGTAGCTGTTGGCGGGCGCGATTGAGCTGCGCGTCGGCGACGCGCACCAACGCCTCGGTGGCGACCGCGGCGTAGAACAGTTGTTTGGTCTGCAGCGTCGTCAAAAAACGCTCATTCACCATACCAGCGTCCGCTGCCGCGTTGTTCGCGGCGCTCGCCTTCAGATTGGCAATGCGCCGGAACCCATCGAAGAGCTCGAGACTGGCATTGAAGCTGCCCGTGTAGGAGTACTCGGGCGGTACCGGGCGTCCCGTCGTCCCGTCGATGCGACCAACGTTGCTGCGGGCAGCCGACGCGCCCACCTGGACCGCCGGAACGAAAGCGCCGTACGCTTGGCGCTTGGTCGCGCCCGCGTTGCGCTGATCCCCTCGGGCCTGGATCATCGCGGGCTGCACGCTCAGGGCCCGTTGAATCGCTTCATTGAGTGTCACTTCGAGCCGCGCCTGCGCGGCGGGCTGCTGCGCAGATCCCGCACGAGTCGCTGCGATCAGGAGAACGCCTGCCCAGGCCCACTTCATTCGTGTCGCCCTCCCTCAGTGGCGCGCGCTCCCCGTTCCATACGGTGATGCTCAGCCCGCTCGATGAGTTGCTGGTGCAGGGTCCGTTGCTCCGGGGTGAGCAGCGCGTCGATCTCGGATCGCATGCGCGTCTTGATCGAATCGAACCGGGGCCGTACCCGCGCCCAGAGCGAGTCCGTCTCGGGCCGGTGCCGCGCGAAAATGGCCCGCACCGAATCCCGCTGTGGATCGGTGAGCTTCAGCTCCCGGGTGAGGTATTCGACCATCGCGTCCGGACCACGCCGGCGCGGTCGCCCCTCATCGCGCTCGGCCGCCTCGTGACCGCCCCACCCGGCGAGTCCTCCCGCGAGGAATACCGCGGCCAAGAGGCCGACCGCCGCGAGCTTCGATCTATTGAGCATGATCCTCGAATCTCCCTGTTATGGCTCTACGAGTGATGTGAACACGACGCTGGGATCCGGCGGATCCTCCGCCGTAACCAACGCGGCGAGTCCGGGGCCTTCGACCGGCGCCAGCGCCGCATCGATCGACTCGGGGCTCGCGCGGTCGAGGATCGTCCGGCCGAACAGGATTCCCAGGACGAGCGCCGCCGCGGCGGCGGCCATGCCGGGCCTGAACCAGGACGCCAGCACGTCGAACATCGCCACCGATGAGCGATCGAGCGCGTCGTCGTACTGCGCCATGACGCGGGCGACGAAAACCGATTGATTGTCCGCCCCCCCCGGTTCGAGCGCCGCGCGCAATGCGGCGCCCAGCTCGGGGTCCGGACGGTGATCGAACGACGGCGATTCAGTCATCTCATCGGCTCCTTCCAATCAGCCAACAGCGTGCGCAGACGGCGCCGCGCGTGAAACACTTCCGATCGCACGGTGCCTTCGGGAATACCAAGGATGCCCGCGATCTCGGCGTGCGAATACCCTTCCACATCGAACAGGACCACCGCCTTGCGACGGCGCTCCGGCAACTCCGCGAGCGCCGCGCGCAGCCGCTCATTCAGCTCGCTGCGCATCGCGGCGACATCGGGACGAGGCCCACCACCGACCAGCGAGGCGTCCAATGGCTCGACCTTCCGGACATTGCGGCGCCGCCGCCGGTCGGTCGACGCATTGGCGACGATACGCATGAGCCACGGACCGAACGGCCGGCGCGGATCGTACTGGCCGAGCTTGACGAGCGCGGAGAGGAAACCGTCCTGCGCCGCATCGTCCGCGTCATCGGGATCACCCAATACCGCCCGCGCGACTCGTCGCGCCTGCCCCGCATAGCGTTCTACAAGAACTCCAAAAGCGGCCCGGTCGCCCGCCCGTGTCCTGGCAACCAGACCCGCATCGTCTCCGCTGCTTCCCATACGCGCGGGGTCCGCGGGAGGTTGGGAGGGTGGGGCGGGGGGGCCGGGGGGGGCGGGAGCCTCAGCGGACATCGGTCTCACGGCGGCGGCGGCGCCGCGCGTCGGCGTAGCCGGCGAGCCCGAGAGATGCCGCGAGCGACCCGACCGCCAGGACGGTGCTGGTGACGAGCGGAAAGAGGATGAGCAGCACCCCCACGACGAAGAAGACCACCGCCGCCGCTCCGGCCACCATGCGTCGTGCTCCGCCGGCGGCCTGCATCAGCGCGACCGCCGCCGCCGCCTGTCGTTCGCGGAGCGACCGTCTGTGCGACGACGCGCCGGCTGCCGGCGGGAGGTGCGCGAGGGACGGATTCACCGCGGCGGCATCCACGAGCCGCGGTGGCAGCGGCAGGCGGCGGTGCGCCATGAGCACGATCTCGCTGCTCTGCGTCATGTCGTGCAGAAACTGCGTCGCCAGCGTCGCTGTCAGGGCATCCTGCTCGGTGACCAGATCGAGCTCGTAATTGCCGAGCAGGCTCGAGACGTTGAGGTTGCTCGATCCCACCCGGGCCCATTCGTGGTCGGCGACGAACGTCTTGGCGTGTAGCATCGTCCCGCGGTACTCGAAGATGCGCGCGCCGGCGTGAAGCAGCTCGCGATAGCCGCCACGCGTGAAGACGCGGATGAAGGGAATGTCGGAGCTGCCCGGCACCAGCAGCCGCACGTCCACGCCACTGCGGGCCGCATCCACGAGGCTCGCGTACAGCGGCGGCGGCGCGACCAGGTACGCGTCGCTGATCCAGAGGCGCTCGGTGACCGCCGCCGCGAGCAGCTGGACGGCGCGATAAATGCGCGACTGCCCTGGGAGTCCCTCCACGACCCGAACGGCGGATGGGCCGCACTCATCGGGCACCGGGCGGGTTTCGTCCTCGGGCAGCGGCGGGCCGGCGCGCGCCCACATCCGGCCGAACACCCCGTCGAGGGCGGCGACGGCTGGTCCGCATACGACGACCATCGTGTCGCGCCAGCACGCCCGCCCAGCGGCCGGGTCGCCGGCCCACTCGTCGCCGATGCAGAGACCACCCGTCATCGCTTGTTCGCCGTCCACGACGAGGAGCTTGCGGTGGTCGCGGATGAACGCCTCGATCGGGCCACTCGTCCAGATCGGACGGAACGGCCGCACGTCCACGCCATGACTTTTCAGCTCGCGCCAGTACGCGTTGCTGGTACCGCGGCTCCCGACCGCATCGTAGAGCACGCGCACGCGCACGCCCGCCCGGGCGCGCTCCGCCCACGCCGTCGCAAAGCGGTAGCCGGTGCGATCGTCGTGAATGATGTAGTTCTCGAAATGAACCGTGCGGCGCGCGTTTGCGATCATTTCGAGCATCGTTTCGAGGGCATCGCTGCTGATCGCGAGATGGCGGACGACGTTCCCAGGAATCGGCCGCGCGCCGGTGGCGCGATCGAGCGCGCGCGAGAAGGGGTGACGGGCGGGAACGGCGGCGGGGGCGGGGGAGACGGGGCGGGCGCTCACCCTCCGAGGCCCAACGACGGCTCGACCGGCCGGAGCGCCTGAATGCAGAACGCGATGTGCTCGTCGAGCGGCACGCCCAGCTCCTCCGCGCCCTGACGCACGTCGTCGCGATTGACGCCGCGCGCGAACGCCTTGTCCTTGAGCTTCTTCTTGACCGATGAGACCTCGAGATCGGCGAAGCTCTTGGACGGACGCACCAGCGCACAGGCGACGAGAAACCCGCACAGCTCGTCGACCGCGAACAGCACTTTGGCCATCTGCGTATCGCGCGGCACGCCCGAGTAGTTCGCGTGCCCGAGGACCGCGCGCAGCAGCGGCTCGGCGACGCCCCTCGCGCGCAGCACATTGACGCCCCAGGCGGGATGGCCGTCGGTCGGCGAATGCTCCTGATTGGGAAACTTCTCGTAATCGAAATCGTGCAGCAGGCCGACGAGGCCCCACGGCTCGGGATCTTCGCCGAACTTGGCGGCGTACGCGCGCATCGTCGCCTCCACCGCGAGCATGTGCTGGCGGAGCGAGGGCGATTGCGTGTGTTCGTGCATCAGGGCCAGAGCTTCGTCGCGCTTCATGGGATCTCCACACCCCAGCGTTCGGACCAGAGGGCCAGCATCAATTGCGGCCAGAGGCGGCGTGCGTGATTGTGCCGGCCGGCGCGATGCTCGGCCAGGAGCGGCGTATCGAGCACGCGATCGGCCAGGGGCGCGAGCCCCGTGTTCAGCCAGCGCGCCACGGGCACCGACAGCCCGCGCTTTCTTCGCTCGATGACGCGATCGGGGACGAGTCCACGCGCCGCTTCCTTTAATATCGCCTTGGTCGTAAGGCCACGCACCTTGAACCGTGATGGCACGGGCAGGACCAGCTCCATCACCTCGCGGTCGAGAAACGGCGCGCGGGCTTCGACGGACGCGAGCATCGTCGCGCGATCGACCTTGACCAGCAGGTCATCCGGCAAATACGTCAGAAAGTCGAGCCACATCACCCGGTTCAAGGAATCGTCGTGCGGGAACCCGTTGAGCTTGCAGACCAGTTCCCCGATCACGCCGTCCTCGATGGTCATGGCACCGAGCCAGGTGAGATGGCGCTCCACCCAGGGCCGCTCCGCGGCGGAGATGAACTGCTTGAGCATGTATTCGAGCGTCATCTTCCCGGTGGACGACGGCCAGCGATCCATCGCCCACCGCATCAGCGACCGGAATGGACGTGGCAGGCGCTGCCAGCGCTCGGCATACTTGTGGCCGAGATAGGTCGGGTACCCACCGAACAGCTCGTCGGCCCCCTCGCCCGACAGAATGACTTTCACGTGCTCACGCGCCGCGTCCGCGAGCAGCCACGTCGGCAGGACCGCCGGATCGCCGAGCGGCTCCGCGAGCGAGTGCGACACCACGTCGAGCGCGCGGCCGAGCGATTCCTCGTCCGCGGTAACGACATGATGCACCGAGGCGATTTCGTGCGTGACCGCTTCGGCGTAGGCGCTCTCGTCGTAGCCGGGCTCGGTGAACCGCACGGCGTAGGTGTGAATGCGCTCCCCGGGAATGGCGCGCGCGGCCGCTGCGACGAGCAGGGACGAATCGAGGCCGCCGCTCGTGAAGATGCCGAGCGGCACGTCCGACATCAGCTCGCGCCGCACCGCCCGGAGCAGCGTGTCGCGGAGCTGCGCAACGCCGTCCCGCGACAGCACGGACGGCGCGGAGGCTGCCGCGGCCGCACTCCAGTAGGGCCGAATCGTGATGCGCTCGTTCTCGGCAATGAGGAGGTTGGCCGGCGGAAGCTTGTGGATCCCTTCGAACATCGTGTGCGGCGCCGGCACATAACCCAGGGCGCGGTACAGGGACAATCCCGTGCGGTTCAGCCGCCGGGGCTGATCGGGGAATTCGAGCAGCGCCTGAATCTCCGATGCAAACCGCAGCTCGCCGTCGATGTCGGTCCAGAACAGCGGCTTCTCACCGGCGCGGTCGCGCGCGAGCACCAGCCGGCGCCGCGCATCGTCCCAGACCGCCAGCCCGAACATCCCTTCCAGGCGCGCCACCGCATCGGGACCAAAGCGCTCGTAGAACGGCACGATCGTTTCGATGTCGCCGCGGGAGCGGAACGGATAGCGCCAATCCGGAGCGGACGCCTGCCGCCGCAGCTCGGGAGCATTGTAGATCTCGCCATTGCAGACCATCCAGATGGTGCCGTCGGGACTCTGGAAGGGCTGATCACCGGTCGTGAGATCCATGATCGCGAGCCGCCGGGCGCCGATACGGGCGCGCTCGTGTCCCACGATGGACTCGCCGTCGGGACCGCGATGACGCAAGGCGGCCGCCATCCGGGCGAGCGCATCCGGGTGGCGCAGCGGGACGGTGCCGCGTGCTATCGCGCCGAAGATGCCGCACATGGTCCATACGCCGCGTACCGGCCCTCGACGGCGAGCAACGGCACCAGCGAATCGAGCACCGCGCGCGCGCGGGCGTCGCCGGCGCGGGTCACGAAAGCCGTCGGCGTCACACACTCTCTCAGACGCTCGCGCCAGTAGTCGGCGGGCTTCAGTGGTGAACCCGGTACGGCGCGGTACTTCTCGTGATAGTCGGCAATGAAGTTGCTGGTCAACTCACGGCCGGTCTCGGTCGCGACCGGTACGGAGCGTCGCAAATAGAAGGGAAGCGATGGCGGGAAGGCGGACACGCCCACCACATCAACGGCGCCAACATTGGCGATCACGCTGGCCAACGTTCTCGCCGAACGGTCATCGCCGACGGCGTCGAGCAGCCGGCCAGACACGAGGGGGACGATCACGATCGGAAGCGCATAGCCCATCACGACCAGCGCAGGCCGAGGATTGCCCGTGCGTGCTCCGGACCAAACCATGAGCGCCGATGCAATCAACGCGACTCCCAGTGCGAGTGCGGTTGGCGGGATCGCGGTCCGCTCGGCGGGCGTCAGGTTGATCGGCACCGGCAGCCACAGCGTGAGCGAGACGAGTGCAACGCCGGCCAGGGCCGCGATGGGGATGTAGGCCCGCCGTCCCGCGCCGATGCCACCGTCGAGTTCGTCACCGGCGTGTCGCGTGAGCACGCGCGCGGCGGCCAGGGCAAACGGCGGCATCAAGGGCAGCACGTACTGAGGCAGCTTGGACTGATTGAGCGTGAAGAAGAGCAGCGGGCCGAGCACCCAACACGCGAGCAGGATCGCATCCTGCGCCTGTGGATTGACGCGGCGCGCCAGCCACGCCCAGCGCCAGTTCCGCCACCGCGCGAGCGCCGGCACGATCCAGGGAAACGCCGCGACCGGCACGATCGGCAGGTAATACCAGAACGGCGCCGTCCGGTGAAAGCGCGTCGATGTCACGCGCTCGAACGTCTCCCGTACGAACACGTAGTGTGGAAACTCCGGAATGCGCAGCGAGGTCGCGACAAACCAGGGCAGGGCGACCAGCGCGAACATCGCGAGCGCAGAAAGGGGAAACAGGCGCCGCACCGGCCGGCCCGTGAGCAGTGCGTACGGGATCACCGTCGCGAGCGGAATCAGGATGGCGACCGGCCCCTTCGTGATCGCGCCGAGCCCGATCGCCGCCCACGCGAGCATCGGCCGCTCGTCCCAAAAGGCGAGAATCGCGAGCGTGGTACAGAAGGCGAGCGCGCTGTCGAAGATCGTGGTGCGCGCATAGGCGAGCACCAGCGGCATCGTAACGAGGGCGACGGCCGCGAGCCACGCGGGGTCCCGGCCCCAGCGGCGCCGCGCGAACCAGATCACCACCACGACCGTCGCGAGCGTGAAGAGATACGCGGGCAGGCGCGCCGCCGTCTCGGTGGGGCCGAGCACCTCCATGATCGCGGCCGCGGCCGCGAAGTAGACGATCGGTTTGTCGAGGTACGGCAGCCCGTCGAGGTGCGGCAGGAGATAGTCGTTCGTCTGCGCCATCTCGCGCGCGACTTCCGCGTTGCGGCCCTCGTCCGGGTCGAACAGGGGATACCCGCCGAGGTCGAAGCCCAGGGCCAGCACGGCGGCGAGCAGCAGCACCGGCCACCGCAGGTACGCGCCGAGCGGAAGTGTGCTAGGAACCGGGGGCCTTGGGGGACTGAGGGGGCTGCACGGGGGACGTCGGCATCTGGGAGACGGTGATCGGGACAGTCGCTTTGCGCTCGCCGTCCACCGTGATCTCGAAGCGGTACTGCCCGGCATGCGGGAACGGCACGTCGAACACCAACACCGCGGCGGCCTCGATCTCGGTGATACCGGCCGGCGGCTCGGCAAAATTCACCGTACCCGATCCCCCCAGCAGCTCCGCATCCTCGTCGTCCATCAACTTGATCTGCACCTGGTGCTCGCCCACTTCGGTGCGCTTGCCCTTGAGGCGCAGCACCAGGTGCAGGCGCGGATGCATCACCGGAAACTGCGGCACCCAGATATGCTGGAAGATGCCCAGCACTGACATCTTGCCGGACTGATCGACCAGCGCGTAATCGGCGACGACAGCGAAATCGAGATGCACTACTTCTTCGCGACGGGCACGGAGTAGCGCGTGCGGTCCCAGGTGAACGTGATCGCGCGCGGAGCCGTTGCCGGCTCGAAGGCGATTGTGAACTGCTCGACGGGCGTCGCGAGCGTATCAACCTTGGCGTCGATTCGCACGAGATCGTGCGCGGGATCGTACGTCGTGCCCCACTGACCGGTGTTCTTGTTGATGATGAGCTTCCATCCCGTAGGCGACGGCAGCGTCCAGATCGTGTATTTGCCGGCGGGGACGGTGGCGCCGGCGATGACGAGATCGGCTGACGTGCTGAGCTGCGACGCGGCGTTCGCCCCCGTCCGCCACACCGAATTCCACGGTGCGACGTTGCCGAAGATCTCACGCCCGCGCTTGGACGGGCGGCTGTAATCGACCCACACCTCCGCGCCGCCCAGGTTTGCGCGCACGGTATCGCGCGGCGACAACTGGCCGAGCGGCCGGCTAGCGAACATCGGTCCGGCTTGCGCCATTGGGACGGATGGCACCCGCTGCACGTCGACTTGAACCGTGCTGCCCTTTCCCGTCAGCCACGTGAGGCGGCCCTGCCTGTCGAGCGTGAACGTGAACGGTCCCAGTCCGGCGAGCTGGCCGTCGTGGAAGGTCAGCGCCAACGTGTCACCCCCGAGCTTCTTGACGTATCCCACGCTGGTCCGGTCGGAGGATGCCAGCGCGGTGAACGACATGCTGTCTTTGCCGCTGGCTCGCGCCTGGCGGCCCAGGTGCTCCATGAGCCCGTAGATGTGCAGGGTGAACGGATACGTGCCTCGAGGGACCGCGATGCGCTGCGTGACCGTACTGTCGGCGCGCGGCGAGGTGATGATGGCGGTATCCCCCCGGAACTCGACCGTCAATCGCGTTTCCGCCGGACCCGGACCGCCTCCGATGCTGTGGGTGATCAGCTCGGAGCGCCGGACCGTCCCATCGGGATTCAGGTCGTTGATGTAGATGCGGTGCAGGCTGCGCGGCGACCGGATGACGTATTCGCCCCGCAGCTGCGTGGCGGTGCGTGTGTATTGCTCGAGCGACAGCGTGTCGGTTCCCAACCTGACGACGAAGGCGCCAGAGTCCTGCACCGTCAGGCTCACAGCCAGCAGCAGCGCAATCACAACCCCTCCCTCAATTACGAGACGCGAATCGACTTGATCTCGTCGTTACCCCTGATGGCGTTGACGACATCCATTCCCTTCGTCACCTGCCCGAACACGGTGTGCACGCCGTCGAGATGGCGCTGCGGCGCATGACAGATGAAAAACTGACTCCCGCCCGTGTCCTTGCCGGCATGCGCCATCGAAAGCGTGCCGGCGACGTGTTTATGCGTGTTTTTGGAGGTCTCGCACTTGATCGTGTATCCCGGGCCGCCGGTGCCCACCGGTCCTTTACCGGTCTTGGAGTACGGATCGCCGCCCTGAACCATGAAGTTCGGAATCACGCGATGGAATTTGGTGCCGTCGTAGAAGTTGGAGTTGGCGAGCTTTTCGAAGTTCGCCACCGTGCCGGGCACTTCATCGGCGAACAGCTCCAGCTCGATGGTGCCCTTCGCCGTGTCGATCACCGCTTTCTTGTTCGCCATCTACCATCCCGTGTTGAGGGTGTCGGCTGCGATGCTAGGAATGTGACCTCGGGGTCTCACTGCGCCAAGAGCGCCGCGAGCTGCTCCGGCGTCGCGACCGGCAACGAACAGGTGGTGCCGACACACACGGTCGCCGCCGGGGGGGGGGCATCCACAATCTTCCGAATGACGACCTTGCGGGGCCGATAGGTCTGCAGGGCGAGGAGGTGCATCGCGCAGGCCGGACCATCACCGCGCGGTCCGGCCACCTCGATACGGGTCACCGGATGCACGGCCCAATCGACTGCCCGGACCAGCGTGGCACCGTAGAGCGACAGCTCGCGCGCGCTCCCGGCAAACGCGCCCAATTGACGGTCGAGTCGCTCGCGCCACTGGCGGTCGCCGGTGAGCGCCCAGAGTCTCGCGAGCACGAGCGCTGCCACGCCGTTGGGAGAGGGCGTCGGCGCGTCCTGCACCGGCTTGGCGCGGGTTGCCAGATACGCAATGTCCCCCGCGCCCCCAGCTGCCGCGTTCGTGGCGGCGATATCGAAGTAGCCACCCGCGGGATCGGCATGCGCTGTCTCGCCGTACGCCATCACCTCGAGCGCGCGCTCCAGCCAGCGCTGGTCGCCGGTCGCCTCGTACGCATCGAGAAACGCCGCGGCCGCCTGCATGTTGTCATCGAGCATGCCGCGCGGCATGGGACGTCCCAGCACGTGCGACATCCCGCCTCCCCCATCCCAGGCCTCTTTCCAGATTCGTTCGAGCACTTTCAACGCGAGCTCGTTCAATTCCGGCCGATCGAGCACGGCGCCGGCCTGCAGGAACGCCGCTGCCATCATCGCATTCCAGTTCACGTACGGCGTGCGGTCTACGAACGGTGCCTTGCGGCGGTCGCGTGCCGCCTTGAGCTGCTTGATCGCCCGGCGCAGGATTGGCCACTCGTCGTCGCCCGCGGGATCCTGCTTCCACCACAACACGTTCTTCTTCGGGTTGTGGTGCATTTCGCCGGTCTCCTGGATGTCGAACACTCGTGCCGCGACGGCGCGCTCCTCCGCGGTCAACTCCGCCGTGCATTCCTCCAGCGTCCACGTCCAGTAGTCGCCGTCGTCGCCAAACGTCACATCCGCGTCCTGCGAGGTCGCGAACGAGCCGTGGATCCGATCCGCCATGACCGCGAGCATCCAGTCGACGATGCCGGTCGCGACGTCCTTGTAGAGGGGCGTGCCGAGCTGCTGGTAGGCCGAGAGATAGGCGCGCAGCAACTCCGAGTTGTCGTACGACATCTTCTCGAAGTGCGGCACGATCCAGCCCTCGTCGACCGAATACCGATGGAATCCGCCCCCCAGATGATCGCGGACGCCGCCCCGCGCCATGCCGTTCAGCGTCTTTTCCACGATGTCTCGCGGCCACTCCAGGCCCCCCCCCGCGCGGCTGTCGTACAGCCGCGCGAGCATGAACTCGATCGCCGCGGCGTGGGGGAACTTGGGCGCGGTGCCGAACCCGCCGTGGCGCACGTCGAACAGCCGGGCCATCTGATCCGCGGCCCCACTCACGAGATCGGGGCCCACGGCGCCGGCCTTTGCTTCGTTCAGCGTTTGCACGACGTGCTCGCGGATGGCGCGCGCGTTGGCGGTCACACGCTCGCTCTCCTCGCGAAAGGTGCGCGCGATCTCCATGAGCACGCGCCGAAAACCGGGACGGCCGTAGGGATTGTTGTCGGGTGGAAAGTAGGTGCCGCCGAAGAACACCTCGCCGTCGGGCGTCAGGAACGCCGTGAGGGGCCAGCCGCCCTGGCCGCTGAGCGCCTGCACCGCCCGCTGATAGCGCGAGTCCACATCGGGCCGCTCGTCGCGGTCCACCTTGATGCAGACGAAATCGCGATTCAGCAGCTCGGCTACGCCCGTATCTTCGTACGACTCGCCGTCCATCACGTGGCACCAGTGGCACCACACGGCGCCGATATCGAGGAGGATCGGCTTGCGCTCTGCCCGCGCGCGCGCGAACGCCGCAGCATCCCAGGGCATCCAATGCACCGGTTGGTGCGCGGCCGACTTCAGGTAGGCCGAGTTCTGGGTGGCCAGCTGATTAGACATCCAGATACTTTACCGCCGCCAGCGTCAGCAGCTCCGACCCGATGACGAGTGAGTCTTCGTCGATGTCGAACGTCGGGCTGTGGTGTGGGGAAGAAGCGCGGCTGCGCGATGCCGAGCCCACGAACGCGAAACAGCCCGGCACCTGCTCGAGGAAACACGCCATGTCCTCGCCGCCCATTGTCCGCACGCCGTGGCGCACGTTCGCAGCGCCGACTACTTGGACGGCGGCATCCCGCATGAGCGCGCTGAGCTTCTCGTCATTGATCAGCGGCGCGCTCAGCCGGCGGTATGTGACGTTGGCCTGAGCACCGAACGCGGCCGCGATCCCCTGAGCCGTTTCCTCCACGAGCCCGGGGGCATCCTCGAAAAACCTGCCGCCGAAGGTCCGCACGGTGCCTCGCAGGTCGGCGCGCGCCGGGATCACGTTGAACGCGCGCCCCGCATGCACCTCGGTGACCGAGACGAGCCCCTCTTCGAGCGGATCGCGCCGGCGCGAGACCAGACCCTGGAGACCGGTGATCACGTGCGCGGCGATCAGCACCGGATCGATCGTTTGATGCGGCGCGGCCGCATGGCCGCCCCGACCCAGGATCTCGATTTCGAACTGATCGACGGAAGCCATCACCGGCCCCGCCATGATCCCGATCGTGCCGACGGGAAGGTCGTTCCACAGGTGGAGGCCGAAGGCCGCGTGCACCGTGGGACTGTCGAGCACGCCGTCCCCGATCATCGCCTGCGCGCCGTTGGAGACCTCCTCGGCGGGCTGGAACGCGAACTTCACGCTCCCGGCGAGATCGAGCGGCGCGAGCCGGCGCGCCACCTCGAGGCCGATCGCGACATGCCCGTCGTGACCGCAGGCGTGCATCTTGCCCGGATGCTGGGAGCGGTACGGGACCGCATTCGCCTCTTCCACCGGCAGCGCGTCCATATCCGCCCGGAGCAGCACACAGCGACCTCCTGCATTCTTCTTCAGTGCGACGACCCCCGTTTTCCCGACACCGGGCGTGACGTGATAGTCGAGCGAGCGCAGCCGGTCGGCGACGAGGGCGGCGGTGCGGGTCTCTTCGAACCCCAGCTCGGGGTGCTGGTGGATGTCGCGTCGCGTCGCGATCAGCCCAGCGCGATCGACCGGCGCGATTGTCGTCATACCGTCGAGCTCGGGCAGAGCCGGTTGAGCACGCAATCCGGGCACCGCGGCCGCCGCGCGATGCACACCGCGCGGCCGTGGTGGATCAGTGTGTGCGAGAACCACGTCCAATCGCCCCGCGGCACGATCTCCATCAAATCCTGTTCAATGCTCACCGGGTCGTCCTGGCGCGTGAGCTTGAGGAGCCGGGTCAGGCGATGAACATGCGTGTCCACGACGACGCCTTCATTCTTCTTGAACCAGGTGCCGAGGATCACGTTGGCCGTCTTGCGACCGACGCCGGGGAGCCGGGTGAGCTCGTCCATGGTCTGGGGCACTTCACCGCCATGCCGCTCGACCAGGGCCTGCGCCATGCCGATGATCGATTTGGTCTTGTTCCGGAAGAAGCCGGTGGACTGGATTTCCTGCTCGAGCACGCGCGGGTCGACGGCGGCGTAATCGGCGGCGGTGCGGTATTTCGCGAACAGGTGCGGGGTGACCATGTTCACCCGCGCGTCGGTGCATTGCGCCGACAGGATCGTGGCGACGACCAGCTCGAGGGCGCTGCGGTGGGTCAGCGCGCAGGTGGCGTCCGGATACTCACGCTTCAGCCGTGTAATGATCTTGCGGGCCCGCGCCTTCCGCTCGGCCGCCGCGACTTTCGTCTTCATGGGTGAGCGGGAATCTACTCGACCGCTACGACGTGCTCCAACGAGCCGTCCTGGGGGGGCGGGGGGGGGGCCGGGGCAGCCGTCGATTCGTCGTCAGGCAGCAGGGTGAGCAGCCTGCACGTGAGCAGCAGCAGCTCTCCGGCATTCGCGACGGAGTAGAGTCCCGCGGCCGAGCCGCCCGCGAGCATCGGACCGAAGGGCGCGCTGCCGTCCGCGCGCGCGGCGGCCACTTCGATCTCGTTGCCGCCGGGGGGGGGCTCATCATCGTCGGCTCGGCCGTCGATCCCCACGGCACTGAATCCTGGCCGGTCGGGACGCAACCCGAAAACCGCCAGGACCGCGACGATGCCCGGCGCCGGTCCGCTGCTCACGAACATCCCATCGAGCGGCTCCGGCGTGGCCCCCTCGCTCGGTGACCCCCACACGCGCAGCTCCGGGAGCTGGAGATACAGCGCCGACTGTGGGAGATGGCCGGTGATCTGTCTGGTCGTGATGGCGCGCCGCAATGCGTGCTCGCCGATCCGGTAGACCGGTCCAGCGTTCAACCAATGCAGGAACGCTGTGTGCAGCAGCAGGACATGGGTTTCGAGGGCGTCGGCGCCCGCATCCTCGGGAACGATCTCACGCAACAATCTGCCGACGGGCTCGACCAGGACGAACCGGTCGCGGTCGGTCGGAGCCGTCCCGTCCTGCTGGAGAGCCTCCGCGATCGCCGGAAAGCGCTGCGCGATCTCGTTGAACGCGATCCCAAACGGGGTGGGTCTCATTGCCTGGGCAGGAAACCGTCGAGCGCGCGGACGAATTCGTCGGTCGCCTCGACGTGGGGGCAGTGGCCGACCGGGAGCTCGACCAGACTCGCGCGGATCAGCGCTGCGAGCTCACGCGAGCTCGCGATCGGGATCGGATCAAAGGTGCCGTGGAGTATTCGGGACGGGGGCAGCGGGCCGCGGGACCCGAGTGCCTTCAGCTGGGGACGGAGGTCGTACTCCCCCAGGCTGTCCCACACCGCCTGCTGCGTGCGTGCGTTGACGCGAAATGGCGTGAGATGCTGCGCGTCGCGGAAGTCCCGGAAGTAGCCCGCGACCGACAGCTCGAACGCGCGGCGCTGGTACGCCGCGGGGTCGTGCTCGCGCAAGCCGCTCGCGCGCAGAGTCTCGCGCTCGCGCACGATGTCCGGTGAGCTCATCCGACGGGCGAATTCCTCCTCGAATTGGTGCCGGTACTCGACGGCGAGCCCCGCGGGCGAGACGAGCGCCAGCCGCTCGACGTTGCCGGGATGCTCGAGCGCGTACAGGATCGCGAGCAAGCCGCCCCAGGAATACCCGCACAGGGTCAGCCGCTCCAGTCCGAGCGCCTCCCGGATCGCGTGCAGATCGGCGACGTGCTCACGCCATCCGACCGGCGTGTCCCGCGGCACCGGCGACTGGCCGCCGCCCCGTTGGTCATAATAGAAAAGCGCTCGCCCCCCCCCCCGGCCGGTGGCGAGGCGATCGTACTGCGGCAGCAAGTAATCGTGGTGCGCACCGGGACCTCCGTGCAACACGACGACCATCGGGCCGGAGCCGACTTCGCGTGTGAACAGTCTGACTCCGTTGACTTCGATGGTCATCGAAACGACTTACAGGAGCACCGCGAGGGCGTCGGCGACTTCCTTGACATCGGCATGCTCGCGCTCACCAAAGCCGCCCGGTACGTCCGAATCGATGTCGATCTGACCGAGAATATGGTCGCCGCGCCGAATGAGCACGACGAGCTCCGACCTGGTGAATGTGTTGCAGGCGAGATAATTGCCGACGGCATTGACGTCGGGCACGTTCTGATCCTGCTTGGCGGCGACCGCGGTCCCGCACACTCCTGTGCCGACGGGGATACGAGTGTGGTCGGTGTCTCGCCCCGCGTGCGCCTCGAGCCGCAGCTCGTTGCCGTGCAACATGTAGGCGTACACGGACGTGTATGGCGGGCCCCAGGAGCGAATCCGTTCGCAGGTCATGTGCAAGAGCGCCTGCCGGCTCTCGTCACGCAGATGCGCGGCCCGCAGTGCACGCACGACCTTCGCCGCTTCCGAAACAGTACCACCCGTCACGACGAGCGCCGTCCCAGCACAACCGTGACGCGCCGCTCGGCGCCGTCACGGCGCGTTACGATCACCACAGTGTCGCCGGGCTGGTGGCTGCGCAGGGCGTCGGTCATGTCGTACAGATTGACGACACGTTTTTGTCCGATTGCGGTGATCACGTCGCCCGCCTGAAGGCCGGCGGTTGCCGCGGGACTCCCGGCGCGCACACCCGAGATGCTGACGCCGTCGGATACGCCACCGCCGCTCATATCGGGAATCGTTCCGAGATAGGCTCCGTAGCCCGACCCTCCAGCCGTCACCTGCGGGCGAGGCGCGTCCACGAATGTCAGCGGCCCAATGCGATTGGCCAGCGCGAGCGTCAGGTCCGCCACAAACTGCGCCACCTGCACGATGCCGCCGATGTTCAGCTTGTCCCAATCATCGGTGGCGCGGTGGTAGTCGTCGTGGAGGTCCGTGAAGAAATGCAGCACGGGATGACGTGTGGCATAGAACACGGCATGGTCGCTGGGTCCCCAGCCGTCCCCGGATGCGCGCAGATCGAACCTCGCGGGGGGGGGGCTATTGCGCGAGTCGCGGCTATTGAGCGAGTCGAGGAGCGCCGGAAACTCCTTCGCCGTGGCGGCTCCCAGCGCCATCAGTCGCGCATTCCGGAGCCGGCCGACCATGTCCAGGTTCAGCATCGCGTACAGCGAGTCGATCGGCAGCGGGACAGCGTGTTGCACGAAGTAACTCGATCCGAGCGTCCCAAGCTCTTCGCCGCTGAACGCGACCAGCACAATCGTCCGGCTGGGGCGGCGGTTCGCCAGGAGTCGGCCGATCTCGAGCAGCGCAGCGGTTCCCGAAGCGTTGTCGTCGGCGCCATTATGAACCGCCGTCGTGGTATCGAGCGCGCCAAAACCGCCGGCGCCCAGGTGATCGTAATGCGCGCCCACGACCACCACTTCGCCCTTCAGCGCCGGCGACGTACCGGGGATGATCGCGACGACGTTGCGGGTCGCGCTGCCGGCGAGGTTGCTATGGAGTGCCGCGGGCGCATCGCGCGGGATCGTAAAGTCCTGGAAGGACGCAAGCAGACCCGCTCGCGCGAAGGTTTCGCGGATGTACGCGCCCGCGCGGTCCAATCCCGCCGTCCCCACGCCGCGGCCTTCCTGCGCGTCGTCTGCGAGAAACCGAACGTCCGCCAGCACGCGCCGGGCGGCGGGGGACAGGGTGTCCTGTTGCTGCGTGGCAAGGCTCGCTGTGAGCAGAATCAGTGCGATCATAGAGCGTACTCTATAGATTGACCCTCCCAATGGCCACCCCGCAGGAGTTAGCGGCGCTCTTCACCCGCACCCTGGACCTGTTTCGCGATCCGAACGCGAAAGAGGAACAGAAGGCGAAGTTCCGTGCGTTGATCGGCCTGCTCAGGACGGAGGGGGTCACGCTCGGGGCCCACGACGGCGTCGGCCTGGTGGTCAACGGCACGACACTGGACCGGGGGCCATACAACTCGCTGTTGCAGCGGCTCGAGCTGCATTTCGTGAAGGACATTTCCATCCCCGCCGATCCGCTGCTCTCCGAGATGTTCGAGCTATTACGCGTGCTTGCCGAGCCGCCACGGGACGAAGAGCTCGGCGCGCGGTTACGCGCGAGCGGGGCAAAGGGCATCACCGTCACGAGTCAGACCGTGAGTCGGGAGCCAGCCCCGCGTCCAGCGGAGCCGGCCAGGTCCCGGCAGGATCTTGGAGCCGAGGGCGCGTCGCCACCCGACGTCCCGGCTTTTGTACGGGAAAACACCGATGAGAAGGCTCCCTTCGCCCCGGCGGCGGCTGCTACACGGCCGTTCAGCGACCTCGTCGCGGAGCTGCTGGAAAACCCCGCGGGCCCGCAGGTGGGCGAGCTGCTGGCAGTGCTCGGTCGCCAGCTCGATACGGCGATGAAGGCCCATCGGCCGGTGCACGCGCTGGCCATCGTCGCGGGAGTCGTGCGGGCCGAGCAGCACGTGACCGATGCCACGCGCAAGCGCCAGTATTCGATCACGCTGAAGCGCATGTACAGCAAAGCGCTGCTTGAAGCGGTCGCGGAGTTGGCCAATAGCCTCGTGGAACGCGATGACGCGCTCTTGGTTCTGCGCCGAGCCGGTGAGGATGGGGTGGAGGTGCTGCTGGATCTGCTCGTGGCGGCTCCGACGCTCGATGAGCGCCGCGGCATTTTCATGGCGTTGACCGGGATGAAGGAGGGGGCGGATCAGCTGGTGCACATGCTGGGACATCCGCAGTGGTTCGTGGTGCGGAACGTTGCCGAGCTGGCGGGTGAGCTGGCACTGGAGGATGCCGTGCCGGCATTGGCCCAGCAGCTCGCCCACAGTGACGAGCGGGTGCGCAAGGCGGTCGCGCTCGCGCTCGCCAAGATCGGCAATAGCGCGGCGGCCGAGCCGGTGCGCCGCGCGCTGCGCGACAAGTCCCCCGAGGTCCGGATGCAGGCGGCCCTCGGTGTGAGCGGCAAGAAATCGAGCGCGTTGGCGATGCCGCTCGTGGTCGCGATGGAAGAAGAGGAAGATGAGAGCGTCGAACGGGAGCTGATTCTTGCGCTGGGGCGGATCGCGAGCCCGGCGGCGGTGCAGGCCTTGATCAAGTTCGCGCAGCCGGGAGGCCGGCTCTTCGGCCGAAAGCCGGCGGCGCTGCGGGCGTCGGCCGTCGAAGCGCTGCGTGTCGCCGCAACCCCCGCCGCGATCGGCACCCTCGAAGGGCTCACCAATGACGGCGACAAACAGGTGCGACTCGCCGCCCAATCTGCCCTCGCCGATCTAAAGCAGAAATAGGCAGGCTAGCTGCCTTATTGTCATCTCGCATATCGCATTACAATGGCATAAAGCAACGTCAAGCTATCGCGGGATGAAGTCCAAACCGGGCTCGAGCCGGTGCGCGAACGCGGCGAGCAGATCGGCGGCGCGATCGAGATCCTCCAGCGCCACCATCTCGTTGGGGCTGTGCATGTAGCGGTTCGGCACGCTCACGAGGCCGGTCGGAATGCCGCGCATCGCGTTGTAGATCGCATCCGCGTCCGTACCGGTATCCCGCGGCGCCGCCTGGACCGTGTACGGGATCTTCGCCTGCTCGGCGCATTCGACGAGCAGATCGAATACCACCGCGCTCACTGACGAACCGCGGCTCAGCACCACGCCATCACCCAGCTTGTGATCGCCGGCGTGTTTCTTGTCCGCGCCCGGATAGTCGGTGGCGTGCGTGACGTCCACCACGATGGCGACATCGGGCTCGATCCCCACGGCGCTCGTGCGCGCGCCACTCCCGGTCCACGCGATCTCCTCGCGCGTCGACGCCACCGAAAACACGGCCGCGTGCTTGGGGCGCTGCGCGGCGAGGCGCCGCAACGCCTCGGCGGCCACGTAGGCGCCGATGCGGTTATCGAGGCAGCGCGAGACGATGCGGCCGTTCGGGTATTCCTCGACGCGCGTATCGAGCACCCCCGCGTCACCGACGCGTACGCGCGCGGCGGCCTGCGCGCGGTTGGCCGCCCCGATGTCGATCCACAGGTCGATCACCTTGGTGACGCGGTCCAGGTCTTCCTTCTTGAGTTGATGAATTGCCTTCTTACCGACCACGCCATGGACCAGGCCGTCCTTGGCGAGCAGCAGCACGCGCTGGCCCACCAGTACCTGCGAATCCCAGCCGCCAATTCCACTGAAGTAGAGAAACCCCTCGTCGTCGATGTGCGTGATTTGGATGCCGATCTCGTCGATATGGCCCGCGAACATCACGCGCGGCTTTCCCTTGGCGTTGAGCGTGGCGATCGAATTCCCATGCACGTCGGCGCGCACATCGTCGGCAAACCGGGCAACCTCCTCCCGCCACACACGGGCCGGCGCCAGCTCGAAGCCCGAAGGCCCGGGCGTACTGAGCAGTTTCTTCAGGAAATCCACGGTCTGAGTCGTCATGCTGTCGCTATAGTGTCGTGATAATGTTTAGTGCTTCCGAAGCCCGGTGCGATACAGCAAGAAGCCCAGGGTCGCGAACAGGATCAGACCGACGATCGACGAGGTCGAGATGCTGCCGAGCGCCTGATGGAGCGGGATTTTGTCGGCCAGCCATTCGGCAGCCATGCCCCGCGCGCTGCCCCATCCCGCGATCGCGGCGACCGCGATGCCGCAGATGGCGCCGCCCGCGATCAAGCCGCTCGCGAACAGCACGCCAGGACCCGATTCGATCTCGGCCATGGAGCGATTGTCGGAGCGGACCCGGCGTTCGACGAGCCAGCGCACGATCCCGCCGGCAAACATCCCCGCGGAGGTGGTGATCGGGAGGTACACCCCGACGGCAACCGGCAGGGAAGACACCCCCATGAGCTCGATGGCAATCGTGAGGAATACCCCGATCAGCACGAGACCCCAGGGCAGCTTGTGCGTGAGGATGCCGTCGGTAATCAGCGCCATCAGCGTCGCCTTGGGCGAATCGAGGCGCTTGAGCTCGTGGCCGCGATACTCCCGAATGCGTCCACCAATTCCCGGGTCGACGACGTAGCGAATCTCGTGCGAGGTGGGATCGACCAGGTATTTGCCCGCCGGGACGCCCTGGGTCTCGACGTACACGCGAATGACCTGATAGGCGTTGTTATCGATCGAGTCGGTACCGCCGATGCCGAACCGCGACATCGTCTCCGTGTGCACGACGACGTTGCCGTCGGGGCTGGCGCCGCTTGCCGGAGCGACGAATCCGGCGCGGGTTTCAGGGACCTGGTAGCTGTAGGCTTTGTTGAGGAAGGTGAGCGTCCACCCCACCGCCAGGGCCGAGCCGATCGCCCCGATCAGGATCGCGATCTGCTGGCGCCGCGGCGTCGCGCCAACCAGGAAGCCAGTCTTGAGGTCCTGGGACGTGTTCCCGCCGTTGGCCACGGCTACCGCGATGACACACGCGATCGAGATCGCCCGCACCCGGTCGTCGATCTGGTTCCAGCCCAGCAGCAGGAAGATGAAAGAAATCGCGATCAGCGCCGCGATCGTCATGCCCGAGATCGGATTCGCGGAGCTGCCCACCTGACCGCAGATCCGCGACGAGACCGTGGTGAAAAAGAATCCGAAGATGATGATCAGGACCCCGCCGAGCAGATTGACGCCGATCTGCGGCAGGAGCGCGATGAACACGGCCAGGGCGATCGACCCGAAGACGGTCAGGCTGATTGGGAGGTCGTCATCGGTGCGCAGCTTGGCAGCGATGGCCTGTCCCATCCGGCTGGCGCGCATGTCGGCGAACCCCGCGCGGAATGCCGATACGATGGTCGGCAGCGAACGCACCAGGGCGATAATCCCGGCGCTGGCGACGGCGCCGGCGCCGATGTAGAAGACGAATGCCGCCCGGATCTCCCCGGCGTTCATTTGACTGATCAGCTTGGTGGTACCGAACATCGGCTCGGTCATCGCGCTGCCGAACAGCTTGATCGCTGGCATGAGCACCACGTACGCGAGACACCCACCCGCGAACAAATAGCCCGCGATCCGCGGCCCGATGATGTATCCCACCCCGATCAGCTCGGGGCTCGCTTCGACCCGCACTTCCGCGCCCTGGTAGGACCGGAACACCCTGCCGGGATACTCCTGCCACAGCTTCAAGGCGGTCATCAGAAACTTGTAGACGAACGCGATGGCGAACGCCTGAAACACCGTCTTGGCGTGGATCCCGCCGCGCTCCCCCGCGATCAGCACCTCGGCGCACGCGGTGCCCTCAGGGTAGGGCAGATTGCCATGTTCTTTGACGATCAGCGCGCGGCGCAGCGGGATCATCATGAGGACGCCCATCAGGCCGCCCGCGATGGCCAGGATCGTCACGCGGGAGATATCGAGGTCGTATCCCATCAACAGAATCGCCGGAATCGTGAACACGACTCCGGCCGATACCGAGTCCGCCGCCGACCCGGTGGTCTGAACGATGTTGTTCTCGAGGATCGTCGAGCGGCCCAGCCAGCGGAAGATCGTAATCGACAGCACCGCGATCGGAATCGAGGCGCTGACGGTGAGGCCGATCTTCAGCGCCAGATACACGTTGGAGGCCCCGAAAATGAGCCCGAGGAGCACCCCCAGGACGATGGCGCGGGGGGTCAGCTCCGCGGGGGCCTGGGAAGGCGGGATGTAGGGCTGGTGCGGCGTCCCTGCCTGGGCGCCCGACGCCGGATGGGCCGCTGGGATGCTCGTCATAGGCGGCGCAATCTGCGCCCCCCCCCAGAATGGCGCCAGTGTAGGGCAACGCTAATAGTAGGGCATGGCCGATATAGGCGTACCGGATAGGCTGTTTCTCGACTTTCAGGCGGCGGTCGCGGGGCGGTATTCGCTGGAACGCGAGCTGGGGCGCGGCGGGATGGGGGTCGTCTACCTCGCGCGCGAAGTGCGGCTGGACCGCCCCGTCGCGATCAAGCTGTTACCGCCGTCCAAGGCGTCTGACCCCAAGTTGCGCGAGCGGTTCCTGCGCGAGGCGCGCACGGCCGCAAAGCTCTCCCATCCCAACGTCATCCCGATTTTCGCCGTCGAGGAAATCGGCGAGTTCGTGTTCTTCGCCATGGCCTACATCGAAGGCGAGACGCTCACCGAGCGGGTGCGCCTGCGTGGGCCGCTCGCGCCGTCGGACGGGTCCCGCTTGCTGCGCGACGTTGCCTGGGCGCTCGCGTATGCACACGCCCAGGGCGTCATCCACCGCGACGTCAAGCCCGACAACATCCTGCTCGAAAACGGGGGCCGCGTCCTGGTGGCCGATTTCGGCATCGCCGGAGTCGTCGCCGGGGCGGGGGGACTGAAAACCGGTGAAGTCATCGGCACGCCGGAGTTCATGAGTCCCGAGCAGGCGCTGGGTGAAGCCGTGGACACACGCAGCGATCTCTATTCGCTCGGCGTCGTGGGCTATTTCGCACTGTCGGGGGCGCTGCCGTTCGAGGCTGAGAAAGCGACGGAGGTGCTCGCGAAGCAGGTGACCGAGCCCGCGCCGCCGCTTGCGTCCGTGGCACCGCTCGTGCCACGGAGGCTGGCTCAAGCGATCGATCGCTGCCTCGCGAAGGACCCCGCCGAGCGCCTCGAAGGCCCCGCCGTGCTGGCCGAGCAGCTCAGCCATGCGCTCGAGCAGCGTCGCGAGCTGCCGGTGGCGCTACGCGCGTTCGTCAAGCACGACGCGCGGCTCGACGGCAGTGGCGTGCTGCTCTGGCCGTTCGTCATGCTCGTCGCCACGCCGATCGTGGGCTTCTGGACCGGGTCAGTCGCCGCCGGCTTCGCCACACTCGTGGCGGGGTACACCCTCGTTCCGCTCGGTGTCCTCATCAATCGCGCTCGTCGACTCCTCAACGCGGGCTTCGGGCATGGGGATATCGGCGTCGCGTTCAAGGCGGAGATCGATCGCAGCCGTGAAGAGCGGGCGTACGGGCTGGGGCATGGCGGCGGTCCCTCGGTGTTCGAGCGAATCCTGCGCTGGATCAGCGTCCCCTCCCTCGCCACGGCGGCGATAGCGCTCCCGTTCTTCGCCTCGTCGGGTGTTGACGAAAGCAGTTTCTTCGTCCTGGCACAGCTGTTCGGGTGGTCCCTGACGATCGGCGTCGGCAGCGGCATCGGCGCGCTGATCATGCTGCAGCGGCGGCGCGACGTGGACGCCGAGGCCTGGGGACGCCTGTGGACCGGGCGTCTGGGCCGGTGGTTGTTCGGCTTCGCGCGGATGTTCACCAGCAAGAAGGCGCTCCCGGCGTCGTTGACGCATCGTCCCACCGAGCTCGCGCTGGGAATGGCGGCCGAGCAGCTGTTCGACACGCTGCCCAAGGAGACGCGAAATCAGCTGCGGGATCTCCCCGACGTGGTACACCGGCTCGAGCAGGATGCCCAGAAGATGCGGGCGCGGCTCGAGGAGCTTCAGGAAGCGTTAGGGGATGTCGGGCACCGCGGGGGGGGCAGTCCTGATCCGGCCATCGCGGCGCGGCACGACCGCATCGTCCGGGACCTCGGCGCCGAGCGCGATCTGGTCCAGCAGCGGCTCAAGGACGCGGTCGCGGCGCTCGAGACGATCCGGCTCAATCTGCTGCGGCTGCACGCGGGCACCGGGACGGTCCAGAGCCTGACCACGGATCTAGGACTGGCTCGCGAGGTTGTCGAGGAGATCAGCGGGCAAGTCGACGGCCATCGTGAGGTGGAACGGGAGCTGCAACGGTGAAGCCTGGCGCTGCGCCGGACCGACTGTTCCTCGATTTTCAGGCAGCGCTGGCCGGCCGGTATTCGTTGGAGCGGGAGCTGGGACGGGGCGGTATGGGGATCGTGTACTGCGCGCGCGACTTGCGGCTCGAGCGCGTCGTCGCGATCAAGCTGTTGCCGCCCCAACTAGCCGACGCAGAGCGGCGCCAGCGCTTCGTGCGCGAGGCACGAATCGCAGCGCAACTTTCCCATCCTCACATCATCCCCATTCATGCCGTTGAAGAAGTCGGCGCGTTCGTGTTCTTCGTTATGTCGTACATCGATGGCGAAACGCTGGGGACGCGATTGCGGCGTGACGGCCGCGTGAAGCCCGCTGACGTGGCGCGGCTGCTCCGCGAGGTCTCGTGGGCGCTCGCCTATGCGCACCGGCAGGCCGTCGTGCACCGAGACATCAAGCCGGATAACATCCTCATCGAGAAGGGCAGCGGCCGTGCGCTCGTCGCCGATTTCGGAATCGCTCGCCTGGTGGCGGCGCCACGGGAAGGTGACTCCGGCGAAGGCCGGTTGGTCGGGACGGCCGAATACATGAGTCCCGAACAGGCGTTGGGCGAGCGCGTTGATGGACGCAGCGATCTCTATTCGCTCGGCGTGGTCGGTTATTATGCCCTCTCGGGCCGCCTGCCGTTCGCCGGCACCACGACCGCGCTCATCGGCCAACAGATCAACCAGCCGCCGCCGCCGCTCGAAGCTCCCGCCGCGCCGCCCCAACTAGTTGTGGCCATCGAGCGTTGCCTCGCGAAGGACCCCCCGCAGCGCTACCAGACGGGCGAAGAGCTGGCCGCCGCGCTCGGTGAAATGGTCGAGGGCCGGCGCGAGTTGCCGGTGCCAATCCGGGCCTTTCTCTCAGAGGGTCGCGCCCAGGCACGTGTGCAATACATCGCCCCATTCATCGCAGCCGCTGTGCTCGTCCCCATGGGCCTCAACCTCCTGCTCAACAGCGTCTTTGCCGGCAACCCACCTGCGCCTTTCCTCGGTGGACTCGCGGTGATTGCCAGCGGCCTCGGTGTCGCCGCCGTGGTGTCTCCGGCCGTGCTCGCCCTCCGCAGCGTGCGCCGTCTTCTGAAAGCAGGTTATCGCCACGAGGATTTGGTGCACGGTCTTGGACTCGAGCTGACCCGACGGCGGGAAGAACAGGAGTTCGCGTCGGGGGTGCGGGGAGCGACATGGTGGGAACGGTTGATGCGCACGAAGATGTATGCTGCGCTCGGGCTCGCGGCCGTGAGCGGAGCCGGGGCGTTCCTGCTTCCCTATCCAGCGGTGCTATTCGCGTTCGGTCTGTTCGGCTTGTCCGCCGCCGCCGCCGTGGCAACCGGGTTGGGTGCGCTCGCCGCGAGCCGGAGCCGGCTGGATCATGCGGAAGCGCGTCGCTTCGGGTTTTGGAAAGGTCGAGTCGGCCGGTGGCTCTTCAAGCTCGCGAGCATCGGCCTGCGGGGGCGCGCCGGTCTGCTCCCCGTGGTGGACCGGCCCACAGAGGTGGCTCTCGGTTTGGCGGCGCTCGACCTTTTCGCTCTCCTCCCCGCGGACGTACGGGGGCAACTGGGCAATCTGCCGGCTGTCGTGCGCGCGCTCGAGGAGCAAGTACGGAGCCTGCGGAATCACGGTCAAGCAGGCGAGCTGCGGGAGGCACTCGGGGCGCTCGAGACCATTCGCTTCGACCTGCTGCGCTTGCAGAGCGGCGCCGTCACGCTCGCGGGACTGACGGCCGACCTGGGCGCCGCCCGCGCAATCGGCGAGCAAGTGGATGCGCTGCTCGAGGGCAGGCGCGAGGCCGACGACGCGCTACGCTAGTCCCTGAGCCGCTGCAGCCGCTCCACCGCCTGCTGCAGCATGTCCTCGGTTTTACAGAACGCGAAACGCACCTGATTGCGCCCGAGCTCCGGCCGCGAGTAGAAGCTCGAGCCCGGCACCGGCGCCACACCATGCTCCGCGGTCAGCCACTTGGAAAACTCGTCGTCCGGCAGGTCCGACAGCGATGAGAAATCCGCCATCACGTAGTAGGCGCCTTGCGGCGGCGTGCACTTGAACCCTGCCTTGAGCAGACCGGCGCACAAGATGTCGCGGCGGCGACGATAATCCCGCGCCAGCCCTTCGTAATAGTCGTCGCCCAACGTCTCCATGCCGACGGCGATGGCCTCCTGCAGCGGCGCGGGCGCGCCCACGGTGAGAAAGTCGTGAACTTTGCGGATCGCGTCGGTGACATCGGGCGGCGAAATGATCGTGCCGATGCGCCACCCGGTGACGCTGAACGTCTTGGAGGCGCCGCTAATCGTGATCGTGCGATCCGCCATCCCCGGTAGTGTGGCGATCGGGATGTGCTCGCCCTCGTAGTAGATGTGCTCGTAGATCTCGTCGGTGACGGCGAACGCGTCGTGGCGCCGGCACAGCTCGGCGATCGCCTCGAGCTCGGCGCGCGACAGCACGCGCCCGGTCGGATTATTCGGTGTGCAGACGATGATCGCCCTGGTCTTGGGTCCGAACGCGGCGGCCAAGCGATCCAAGTCGAGCTGCCCACTGCTGGCCATCGGCACGAAGACCGGACGGGCGTCGCACAGGATCGCATCGGGCCCGTAGTTCTCGTAGAACGGCTCGAACACCACCACTTCATCACCCGGGTTCACGATGCCGAGCAGCGCCGAAGCCATCGCTTCGGTCGCGCCGCAGGTGACCGTGACCTGCGTTGTGGGATTTACGGCCAGGTTGTACCACTCCTGGTACTTCGTGGCCAGCGCGTTCCGCAGGCGGGCGGCGCCCCACGTGACGGCGTACTGATTCACGTCGTCGCGGATGGCGCGAGCCGCCGCCTCTTTCAGGATGTCAGGGCAGGGGAAATTCGGGAACCCTTGAGCGAGGTTGATGGCCCCGTGCTCAGTGGCGATACGGGTCATCCCGCGAATCACGGATTCGGTGAAGCCGTGGGTGCGGCGAGCGGTCCGCATGACGCCCAAAGATATATTCTCGGTCACTGGCTGCGGACTGGCTGGCCCACGTCCCGTTCCCAGCCGGTGAGGAGGTCCTTCAGCCTGAGGACGAGCTCGGGATGCTGGACCGCCAGGTCGTTGCGCTCGCCGACATCGCTGGTCAGATCGAACAGCAGGTACTGGTCGCCGTCCACCAGTAACTTCCAATGTCCCGATCGAACCGCGCGCATATGGCGCAACGGTCGGTTGACGCGCCAGAAGAGATTGCGATCGCGTAGTGGGGTGTCGCCGCGCAGGATCGGGAGCAAGTCGATGCCGTCGGGCCGGTAGCCGTCGGGGAGAGTGGAGCCGGTCGCGGCGAGGATCGACGCAGTGAGATCCAATGTGATGGCCACTTGGGCTGACGTCTTTCCCGCAGGAAGCTCGCCGGGCCAGCGGAAGATCAGCGGCACCCGGATGCCGCCTTCCCACAACGTCCCCTTGCGATGGAACAGCGGCGCGTTGCGCGAAAGCCACTCGCCGCCGTTGTCGTTGGTGAAAATCACCAGGGTGTTTCGCGCCAGGCCGAGGCGGTCGAGCGCCGCCAGGATTTCCCCCACGCCCCGATCGGCACGCTCCAGCATGCGCACGTAGTCCTGCCGCGTGGCGGGCACGGAGTCGTCCGGCATCTGGCGGAGCTGCCGTCGGGCGCCTCGCTCGACGTCGGTGGGCGGCCGATCGGGTGGCTCGAACGGCCAGTGGACGGCGTTATAGGCAATCTCCAGGAAGAACGGGGCAGCGGCGTGGCGGGCGACGAAGCCGACCGCGCGGCGCGTGATTTCGTCGGTCAGGTAGCCGTGGGGCTCGACCAGGGTTGTGTCTTCGTAGAGCCCCGACTCGCCGTCGCCGGCGCCGGTGTAGTAATCGTGAGCGCCGCCGAGAAAGCCGTAGAACTCGTCGAAGCCGTGGGCGTTGGGTCCGAACTCGCGCTTGAAGCCCAAATGCCACTTCCCGATGAGCCCGGTCGCATACCCGTTGGTCTTGAGCAACCCCGGCAGCGACGTCCCGGTCGCCGGCAGTCCGAGGTCTCGATCCGCCGGTGCGCCGGTGAGCACCCACTCGAGCCCGACGCGCTGCTGGTAGCGACCGGAGATGAACGCGGCTCGCGTCGGCGTGCACACGGCACCGTTGGCATAGGCATCCGTCAAGCGCACGCCTTCGCGCGCCAGGCGATCGATGTTCGGCGTCCGGGCATCCGTCCCACCGTAGCTGCCCACGTCTCCGTATCCCAGGTCGTCCATCAAGATGAGGACGACGTCCGGCTTCCCGACGGGCTGCGGCCGAGACTGCGCGACGCCGAGGCTCAGTAGAGCAATGATGAGGGCGGTCACTTCAGCAGCAACTTGGCGATCGTGTTCAGCTGCATGTTGCTCGTGCCTTCGTAAATCGTCCCGATCTTCGCATCACGGTAGAACTTTTCGACCGGGTACTCCTTGGTGTAGCCGTACCCGCCGAACAGCTCGACCGCGAGTGACGTCACACGCTCGGCGATCTGCGAGCTCAACAGTTTCGCCATCGCCGCTTCCTTCGTGTAGGACTCACCCGCGTCTTCGAGTCGCGCGGCGTTGTAGACCATCAACCGAGCGGCCTCGAACTCCGTCGCGGCTTGGGCGAGCTGGAACTGCACACCCTGGAATTCGGCGATGGGCTTGTTGAACTGCTGGCGCTCCTTCACGTACTTGAGCGATGCATTGAGCGCGCCACGCGCGACGCCGATCATCTGCGCGCCAATTCCAATGCGGCCGGTATTGAGCGTTTCGATCGCGACCTTGTAGCCGTTCCCCACTTCGCCGATCAGATTCGCCGCCGGCACTTCACAATGATCGAGAATCAGCTCCGTCGTGGATGACGCGCGAATGCCGAGCTTGTCCTCTTTCTTGCCGACACTGAATCCTTTGAAGCCGCGCTCGACAACAAACGCTGTAATGCCTTTGTATCCCTTACTTGCATCCACAGTAGCAAACACAACGAAGAGGTCAGCCTCGGCGCCGTTCGTGATCCACAGCTTGCGGCCGTCGAGAATCCACTTATCGCCCTGTTGGGTGGCTTTGGTCTCTAGTCCAAATGCGTCGGATCCCGATCCCGCTTCGGAGAGCGCGTACGCGCCGACGACTTCGCTGGCGAGACGCGGCAGGTAGCGTTTCTTGATGTCGTCCGACGCCCACTTGAGCAGCAGCGCATTCACGAGCGTGTTCTGGACGTCGACGAAGATCGCGGCCGAGGCGTCGACGGCGGAAAGCTCCTCGACAGCGAGCACCGTCATGAACAGGCTGCCGCCGGCGCCGCCGTGCGCCTCGGGAATCTCGATCCCCATGAGACCGAGCTCGAAGAATTTGGGAATCAGCGTGGGATCGAGCTGCGCCGCCTGCTCCATCGCGTGCACGCGTGGGCGGATCTCGCTCTCGGCGAAGTCGCGCACCGCGCCCTGAAACATCCGTTCTTCTTCGGTGAGGACCGTGAGTGGAGCAGTCATCCCTTCTTGTCAGACGGGCCCAGCGCCAGCATCTCCCGAATTCCGCCCAGCGATCCGAGCATGGCCGTCGCTTCGTACGGCATGTAGACGACCTTGTTGTTCTGGCCGGAGACCATTTCCTTGAGCGTCTCGATATAGCGAATCGCGATCAGATATTGCGCGGGATCGCCACCGGTGCCCTTGATCGCCGCCGTGATACGCTCGATGGCCTGCGCCTCAGCTTCCGCGACCTTGAGCCGCGCCGCCGCTTCCGCCTCGGCGTGCAGAATCTTTGCCGCCTTGTCGCCCTCGGCCGTGTTGATCTCCGATTGCCGGATGCCTTCCGCCGAGAGAATGCGTGATTGGCGCTCGGCGTCGGCGGTGATGATCGTGGCGCGGCGCTCGCGCTCGGCCCGCATCTGCTTCTCCATCGCGTCACGGATGTCGCGCGGCGGGTTGATGTCCTTCAGCTCCACGCGGCTGACCTTGGCGCCCCACTTGTGCGTCGCCTCGTCCAGGATCGCGCGCAGCTTGGCGTTGATCATGTCTCGCGAGGAGAGGACGTGATCGAGCTCCATCTCGCCGATCACGTTGCGCAGCGTCGTCTGCGTCAGCTTCTCGATCGCGTCCGGCAGGTTCGCGATCTCGTAGGTGGCCCGGACCGGGTCCGTGACCTGCGAATAGATCAGCGCGTCGATTTCGACGACGACGTTGTCTTTCGTGATCACGTTCTGGCGCGGGAACACGTACACCGTCTCGCGCAGGTCGATGCGCTCGGTGCGAAAGCGACGCGAGTAGCTGTCGCCTGCGGGCGTCACGATCGTCTGATGCCAGTCCACCGAGCGAGGACGGTCGATCACCGGGAGGACGAAATTGATCCCCGACCCCAGCGTCTTGTGATACCTGCCGAGCCGCTCGATGATCATCGTCTGCGCCTGCTGGACCACGCGGATGCTCTTCGAGATGAGGACGATGACGCCGAAGGCCACCGCGGCCACGAGAATGGTGCCGGGACCCATCGCTAGAGCTCCTTCTCGACCATGAGAGTCGTGCCATCTACCTGAATGATCGTGACCTGGGTTCCGGGCTCGATCACCGCCGCGTCAGAAGACGCCCCCCGCCAGTCTTCGCCTTCCACCTTGACCCGTCCCGGCAGCCCCGGCCCGATCCGTTCGGTGACGATGCCGGTCTTGCCCAGCAGGGCGTCCACGCCGGTGCGCAGCTCGGACCCGGGACCCAGCTGGAAGTAATGCATCAGCCGGGGACGCAGCCCCGCCATGCTGACGATGCTGGCCGCCGCGAAGGCGATTCCCTCGATCACGAAGCCCATCCCGGGGATCAAGCCGACGACGCCGGCCACCGCGGCCCCCACCGCCAGACAGGCGAGCCAGAAGCCCGCGGTAAACATCTCGCCCACAAAGAGTCCAATCGCCAGCAGAAACCAAAGCAGCCAATCTTCCATAGGAGTAAAAGGTGCAACCCTTGCACTGGTTTCGCTATCCAACCGGTGCCAACTCCTTGTGGAGCCGCTATGATCGTTCGACCCGCGCTGCTGCTTTTGGCCGCCGCATTTCTCATCAGTCCCGCAGCCGCACAATCCTCACGACACGTCCTCAAAGGCGATTCCGTCGCCATCTACAATCTCGTCGGCGAGCTGCGCGTCGAGCCGGGTTCCGGCAGCGACGTGGTGGTACAAGTGCAGCGCGGCGGCGAGGACTCCGCGAGGCTCGAGATCCAGTCGGGTCCGCTCCGCGGCCGCGAGACGCTGCGCATCATCTATCCCGACGACGTCATCATCATGCCGGAGTGGGGCCGCGGCTGGAGCACCACGCTGCGGGTCCGCGACGACGGCACCTTTGGTGACGACGGAGACATCAGCGGTGGGCGGCACCGTGGCTGGAGCGGCGACGGCCACGAGGTGCGGATCACCGGACGTTCCCGGAACGGTCTGGAAGCGTATGCCGATCTGCGCGTCGCGGTCCCCAAGGGCAAGACGATCCGGGTGAACCTGGGCGCCGGCAAAGCCTTCGTCAGCAACGTGGAGGGCACCATTCGCGTCGCGGCTGCTTCGGCCGACGTCGCCGCCGATCGGACGCGCGGCACGCTGCACGTTGCGACCGGGTCGGGAAATGTCGATCTGCGTACCGCCTCCGGCGACGTGCTGCTCGAGACCGGGTCGGGCGACATCACGGTTTCCGGCGTGCAGGGCTCGAGCCTGCGGCTCGAGACGGGGTCGGGCAACGTGACGATCACCGATGGGAAGGCCGGCACCTTCCATGTGGAGACCGGGTCGGGCGATATCGAAGCGACGGGGTCCTCCGGCGACGATCTGTCGTTCGAGACCGGAAGCGGCAGTGTGGATGTCTCGCTGGTGACCACGTTCCGCTCGCTCAGCATCGAGACGGGATCGGGCGACGTGACGCTGCGAGTGCCGCCGACCGTCGGCGCGGAAGTGGACCTCGATACCGGCAGCGGCGACATCGATCTCGGCGGATTGACGCTGCAGGTGCGCCGGATCGAGCACGATCATGTGACCGGAACGCTGGGTGACGGGAAGGGACGCTTGTCGGTCGAGACCGGATCCGGCAACGTGCGGCTGCAGAAACTCTAGAAGCCTTCTTCCTCGAGCCGCTGGATGTCGCGGCGCTCTTTCTTTGTCGGCCGGCCCTTGCCTTGATAGGTTGGGGCCGGCGCGATTTTGTGGGCTTCGGCGAGACGTGCGCGCGCGGCGCGGCCTTCGGCCGTTTCATCGTAGAGCAGCTGCGCGTCACGAGCAGAACCGCGCCGCTGGGTGACGGCGCGCACCGTCACAAACCAGTCGTACGGCCCGACGCGCACCCGCACCGCGTCGCCGACTCGCAACTGCTTCGCCGATTTGGCACGCGTGCCGTTGACATGGACCTTGCCGCCGGCGACCGCAGCTGCAGCGAGTGCACGCGTCTTAAAGAAACGAGCCGCCCAGAGCCAGCGGTCTAGCCGCACCGTGTCTTCGTTCATAATTCCTTGGGTGAGCCTTCATGAAAGATGCTGCAATTTGGCGTGATGAATGATGCCCACACCGCCCGCCGTTTCGTTTTCGACCGGGCGCCATTGCGCGTGTACTGGGAAGTCACACGTGCGTGCGATCTGGCTTGCCGGCACTGCCGCGCCGAAGCACGGCCTGATCCGGACCCGGATGAGCTTACCACCCAGCAAGCACGAGCGCTGCTGGAGGACTTGCTCGCGTTTGCTCCAGCGGGCGATGCGCTGCCGCGCCTAGTGCTGACCGGGGGCGATCCGCTCAAGCGAGCCGATCTCTTCGATCTGATCAGTGCGGCACGGGCCCGTGGCTTCAAGGTCTCGATCTCTCCCAGCGCGACGCCGTTGCTCACGCCCGGCGTGATTACGCGATTCCGCGCAGCCGGTGTCGAGGCGATCTCGCTATCGCTCGACGGATCGAGGCCCGCGCGTCACGACGCGTTGCGGGGCATCCCGGGCACCTATGACCGCACGCTGGCCGCCGCGCGGATGGCCGAGCTGGTCGCGCTCCCGGTGCAAATCAACACGCTGGTGGCTGGCGAGACGCTCGGCGATCTGCCGGAGATCTACGAGCGCGTCTGCGATGTCGGCGCGGCGCGCTGGAGTCTCTTCTTCCTCGTGACGGTGGGCCGCGGCGCCACGTTGCAGCCGGTCACGCCGCGAGAGGCCGATGCCGTGATGCGGTGGGCGGGAGGTCTGCGCAAGCAGCGCAACATCCCGCTCGTCACCACCACGGAAGCGCCGCATTTCCGGCGCGTGATGCGTGAAATGACCCACGCCCCGCGTGGCCACGCCGGCGGCATCCGCGACGGCAACGGCATCTTGTTCATCTCGCACACGGGCGACGTGACACCCGCGGGGTTTCTTCCCACGGTCGTCGGCAACGTCACGCGCGATGACATTGTGACGCTCTATCGCGACGACCCTCTCTTCGTCGCGTTGCGGGCGCCGGATGGCTTTGGTGGTCGTTGCGGCCGCTGCGAGCTACGCTGGGAGTGTGGGGGCTCGCGCTCGCGTGCGCTCGCCACCTGTGGTGACCCGCTCGCGGAAGACCCGCTCTGCACCTACATCCCCGTCTGATCGGCCCAGAGCCATCTATCCAGTCGCACTCTGCCGGCATTCATGCCGAAGGGTATTATCAACCGTCATGAAATGGGTCCTGATAGTTGTTGGTGCGGTTATCGGACTGGTGGCCTTGATGGCCCTGATCGGCGCGTTCGTCCCGCGAGAACATCGGGCGACGAGCACGGTCACTCTGCATCAGCCGCCCGATAGTGTCTGGAAGGTGGTGCGCGACCTGGGTGGCGTCCCGGCGTGGTGGCCGGAGATCAAGGAGTCGGTGCGGCAGCCCGACAAGAATGGCCAGGAAGTCTGGCGACAGAAAATGAGCGGGTGGGACGTTCCGCTCATCGTCATCGAGTCCACGCCCGGCCGACGCCTGGTGACACAGATCGATACCAGTGCCGGTGGCGCGTTCGGGGGAACCTGGACCTACGAGCTGGTACCCGATTCGGGAGGCACAAGAATCAGCGTGACAGAAGCAGGCTGGATCGCGAATCCGATCTTCCGGTTTCTGTCACGCTTTGTATTCGGCTACTACGGCACTCTCGACGGCTATCTAAAGGCCCTGGGCAAGCACTTTGGTGAGGACGTGCAGCCTGCGCATTCCTGATTCATCTGCTCCGCAGTTTGGACAGCAGTCTGAGAATCGCCACGTACAGCCAAATCAGCGTGACGACGAGCCCAAACGCCGCATACCACTCCATCTGCTTCGGCGCCCCGTGCTCCACACCCTGCTCGATGAAGTCGAAATCGAGCACGAGATTCAACGCCGCAATCGTAATGACGAACAGGCTGAAGCCGATACCGAGCAGTGAGCCTTCGTGCAGCATCCCGATGTGCACGCCCGCGAACGAGAGCCCGATCGCCACGAGATAGAACAGCGCGATCGCGCCGGTCGCCGCGCAGACGCCCAGTTTAAAATTCTCGGTCACGGGAATGATGCGCAGGCGATACACGATCAGCAGCGCAATCAGCACGCCGAACGTGAGCGCCACCGCCTGAATCACGATGCCCTTGAACTGAGCCTCGTAGATCGCGGAGATCGCGCCCAGCGCGAGTCCCTGGAGCGCGGCATAAACGGGAGCGGTGAACCTGGCGATTCCCGGCGCGAATACCGTGACGAGTCCCACGACGAATCCGCCGACCAGGCCCGCTAACAGGTAGCCTTCGATCGGCGCGCCAATGAATGACTCCATCCAGGTCCAGGTCGCCGTCGCCATCAGAATCAGCAGCAGGAACGCGGTGCGGTTGACGGTCCCTTCGAGCGTCATGACCGGTGCGCCTGCGACGCGCTGGACGCCCGCGAATGTCTTCGCGTTCAGGACGGGGTTGGTGCTGCGCATACCACGCCTCCAAGGGGCTCGTTGGGGGCCCTAACCTACAAAACTCGCGACGTTTTTACAAAAATCCGTGCTGCGCCGTGGTCAGGGACGCGTCGTACTCAAGTAATCCACCGCGAGATAGGCCAGAGCACGCACGCCGGTGGGTAGCGCCGCCTCGTCCACGAAGAACCTCGGCGAATGGTTCGGCGCCACCTTGCTGGGATCGGTCCCCGGCGGTGTGATCCCCAGGAAGAAGAACATTCCCGGAATGCGCTGCTGATAGCGAGAAAAATCCTCGGCGGTCGTGCTGGGCGTTGCGAGCACGAGGTGGCTCGCTCCGGCAACGATGCGCAGCGTCGGCACCATTTTCTCCGTCAACGCCGCATCGTTGTACGTCACCGCCGTGATGGTGTCGATGACGACCTGGGCGGTTGCGCCCGCGCTTTGCGCGATCGATTCCGCCGTTCGCCGCACCCGTTGGTGGATGTCGTTGCGCATCGCGGGGTCGAACGTTCGGATCGTGCCGAGCATCACGACACTGTCGGGGATGATGTTGAAGCGCACGCCCCCGTTGATCGCGCCGACCGTGACGACGGCCGGCGCCGTTGTCAGATCCACCTGGCGGCTCGTGATGGTCTGCAGACCGATGACAATTTGCGACGAGACGACGATGGGATCGACGCCCGCCCACGGCAGCGCGCCGTGGGTCTGACGACCCCTGACGACGATGCGGAACGCGTCCGCCCCCGCCATGATGCCTCCCGCCCGGTAGCGGATTTCGCCTGCCGGGAACGGGAACACGTGGAGGCCGAAGATGGCGCCCGGCTTCGGATCGTCGAGAACGCCTTCCTCGATCATCAGCTGAGCGCCGCCGCGCTCGCCGGGCGGCGCGCCTTCCTCGGCGGGCTGGAAGATGAACTTCACCGTGCCCGGGAGGTCGGCGCGCATGCCGGCCAGCACCTCGGCGACGCCCATCAACATCGCGGTGTGCGTGTCGTGGCCGCACGCGTGCATCACGCCCACGTCCTGGCCGTTGTACGTCGTGCGGACCTTCGACGCGAAGGGCAGATCGACCGCTTCGGCCACGGGGAGCGCGTCCATATCGGCGCGCAACGCGACGACCGGGCCGGGTTTGCCACCGCGTAAGACGCCGACCACTCCGGTGTGCGCGACTCCCGTCCGGACTTCCAGGCCAAGTGATCGGAGATGATTCGCGACCAGCTCGGCGGTACGCGTCTCGCGATTGGACAGCTCGGGATGTTGATGGATGTCGCGGCGCCACGCTACGACCTTGCCCTGGACTTGGGCCGCGCGCCTATCGACTTCGGTGCGAAGAGCGTCCGACTGCGCTTCGAGACGGAGTCCGGCCGTTAAGGCTACCAGTACCAGTACGATGGATCGCATGCGTCTAAGCTAGCGAATCCCCGCAACCCTTCCACCGTAGGGAGTGTCGAACCCTGTACAACCCCGTTCATTTGGAGTCCGTCCCATGATCCGTGTATTCGCCGCCGTCGCGCTCGCCCTGGTCATCCCTGCGACCGCGCTCCGCGCACAAGAAAGCAATGAGGAATGGTTGGATGATTGCCGCGACGGGTGGGGCGACTACGGCTCGCGCGCGCGGCACTGTGAGATCCGCGAGCTGGGTATGAAGCCCTCCAAGGGCCCGTTCAGCGTGGAGCCGGGCATGAATGGCGGAGTCGAGATCATCGGCTGGAATCGCGACAGCATCGCGATCACGGCGCGGATTCAGGTGAATGCGCGCACCCAGGACGACGCCGAGGCGATCGCGCGCGACATCAGGATCGAGGCTGCCGGCGGCGTGGTGCGCGTGACCGGCGCGCGCAGCTCCTCCGGGCGCCATCAGAATTGGGGAGTCACGTTCATCGTGATGGTCCCGCGCAAGACCGACCTGACGCTCTCGACCGAGAACGGCCCGCTCTCGGTGAGTGATGTGACTGGGACGATGGATCTCGAGACCCAGAACGGTCCGCTGTCGCTGTCGGGGGTGGGCGGCGACGTGCATGCCAGCGCACAGAACGGCCCGTTGGAGGTCGACTTGATCGGAACGAAGTGGGAAGGAACCGGGCTGGACGCGCGCACGCAGAATGGCCCAGCGGATTTGCGAATCCCCGACAACTACAACGCCAAGATCGAATTCGGCACGGTGAATGGGCCGATGGACGTCGGGTTCCCGATGACTGTGACGATCAGCGGCCGTGTCAAAGACCGGATTTCGACGACGCTGGGCAGCGGTGGGCCGCCGGTTCGCGTCGTGACGACGAATGGGCCCATGACGGTGCGGCGCAGCGGGATCTAAACGCCGATATCCTCGTTCCACAGCTCGGGGTGCGTTCGGATGAAGTCGACCATGAGCCGGATGCACGTGGGATCCTGACGCACCTCGAGGGTTACGCCTCGGCTCGCGAGCAGCGCCTCTTCGCCCTTGAACGTCGTGTTCTCGCCGATGATCACGCGGGGAATGCCGTACAGCAGGATGGCGCCGCTGCACATCGCACAAGGGGACAGCGTCGTGTAGAGCGTCGCGTCGCGGTAGACCGCCGCGGGCTGTCGCCCGGCGTTCTCGAGCGCGTCCATTTCACCGTGCAGCACCGCGCTCCCTTTCTGCACTCGCCGATTGTGTCCTCTGCCGATGATCTTGCCGCGCCACACGATCACGGAGCCGATGGGAATGCCCCCTTCGCGCATTCCCTGCTCGGCCTCCTGAATCGCCGCGACCAGAAATGGATCGTCGCTCACGCGGCCAGGCTCGCGCGCATCGCGTCGTACTCGAACACGTTGGGCCCCCGTGGCGCTTCGCGCGCGACGCGCACCATCGCCCGTGCGACGTCGCTTGCCTCGATCGAGCGGTAGCGGCGCAGCCGGCTCACGAGCAAGGGCTGGAGCAGTGGGGTCACCAGCATCGCGATGCGCTCACCCAGTCGAAATTCGCCGCGTTTGCCGAGCAGCAATCCCGGTCGAAAGATCTGGACGGCGCGATAGGGAAGCTTGCGCACCGCCGCTTCGACTTCGCCCTTCACCCGGCTATAGAACACGCGTGCTTCCGGGTCGGCGCCGATCGCGCTGACCAGCAGGAATTGGGTCGCGCCGGCGCGCACGCCCGCGCGCGCGAGGCCGATGACGAAGTCGTGATCGACGCGTCGGAACGCGGCTTGCGAGCCCGCCTGCTTGATCGTCGTGCCGAGGCAGCAGAAGACGTCGTCGGCGCGCGGCAGGTCGCCCTGCGCTTCGATCGCGCCCAGATCGAGCACGCGCTGTTCCAGCTTTTCGTGGCGGAGCGGCGCGGCGCGCCGTCCGACCGTCACGACGCGTGACCACGTGTCGCCCGCGAGCAGGAGCTCGAGCACGTGACTGCCGACCAGACCGGTGGCGCCGGCGAGGAGCGCGGTGCGGCTCATGACCGCGAAAAGTAGTTATTATCTCGCGCGTGGGAATCTCCGAGGCGCTGCAACACAATCCGTTGGCTGCCGTGGCGCTGCTGTTCGTCGCCGGGCTCGTGACGAGCCTCAATCCCTGCATCTACCCGATGATTCCGATTACCGCCGGCACGCTCGCCGGCGTGAACGCCCAGGGTCGCACGCGCCGCCGCACGGTGGGCTTGACCCTGACGTACGTCAGCGGCCTGGCGCTGTTCTATGCGCTGCTCGGCATGATCGCGGGGATGACCGGCTCGTTGTTCGGCACCATCGGCGCGAGCTATTGGGCGCGACTCGTGATCGGCAATCTGCTGCTCGTGTTCGCGCTGGCGATGCTCGAGGTTATCCCCGTCCGCTTGCCGACGCGGCTCGCGGCGTGGGCAGGAGGACTGGGCGGCGGCTCGTATCCAGCCGTCTTCCTGCTGGGCGCGACGTCGGGCTTGGTCGCCGCGCCGTGCGGAGCGCCGGCGTTCGCCGCGGTGCTCACCTGGGTCGCGACGACACGCAGCGCGGTGCTCGGCTTCATCTACTTGTTCATGTTCTCGCTGGGCATGGCAGCGCTGCTCGTGGTGGTCGGACTGTTTTCCGGTACGCTGTCGGCCCTGCCGCGCGCCGGAGCGTGGATGTCGTGGATCAAAAAGGCGGCAGGTGTGGTTCTACTGCTCATGGCTGAATACTATTTCGTGAAAGCTGGACAGGTCTGGTGAAATCGCGCGTCGTGCGTCGTGTGTCGTATGGGGCGCTCCTGTTGCTCGTGCCCACGCTGCTGCGCGCACAAGACGTCATCGGGATTCCCGTCGGGAACACGCCACCCGCGGTCACGCTCGAGACTCTCGGCGGCGACACGGTGTCCCTGGCGCGCTGGGTCGGGAAGAAGCCCGTCATCGTCGAATTCTGGGCTACCTGGTGTCCGATCTGCGAAGCGCTGCTGCCGCGCATGCAAGCGGCGCAAAAGAAGTATGGTGATCGTGCCGAGTTTGTCGTCGTCGCGGTCGCAGTGAATCAGAGTCAGAACTCCGTACGCCGGCACCTCGAAAAGCATCCGATGCCGTTCACGTTCCTGTGGGATGGAAATGGCGCGGCGGTTCGAGCGTTCCAGGCGCCGTCGACCTCGTACATCGCTGTGCTGGACGCCTCGGGCAAGGTGGTGTACACGGGGGTTGGTGAGGATCAGGACATCGAGGCTGCGTTGGAGAGGACGGTAAGGGACGGTAAGAGACGGTAAGAGACGGTAAGGGTGGTGCCTACCCTTACCGTCCCTTACCGTCCCTTACCGTCTTTTACCGTCCAGTTGTATCCGCAGGCACCAGCTTCGTAATCGCCGCTCCCAACTCGGTGTAGGCAGTCGGATCGATCTCCCGGAACGGCGTCGCCCGATACGCGATCCTTCCGTCCGGTCCCACCACAAAGAGATTGCGGTTGTCGAGCTTGTATTGGGCGTTAAAGGCGCCGTACGCCTTGCCCACCGCCGATCCTGTGTCGCTGCCGAACAGGACCGGATAGTCGGCATCGCGCGCCCACGAGGCGAGCGCGGTGTCGACATCGGCGCTGATGGCGATGAGGACGACGTTGCGGCCGTTCTTGAAAACCTGTGCGTACTGATCACGGTACGCATTCATTTGGATCGTTCAGCCACGCGTTCGCGCTTTGAAGAAGAACGCGAGGACGACCGTCTTCCCCTTGTAGTCGCTGAGGCGCACCGGATTCTTCAGCGTGCCGTACCGCGTGGCGCCCGGGATCGCGAAATCGGGAGCGACGGCGCCGACCTCGAGCGGGGCAGGGCCGGGCGGGGCCGGCGGCGGCGGCGCCGTCGGTTGCTGCATCATCGCCAGCAGTAAGTTCGCGAGCATCACACCGATCCTTTGTGGGGACGATCCATAAGCTACACCCTCTAGTGGGCTCCGACACCATAGCGCGTTGTGAGCACCTCCACGTGATGGCGCTCGTGACCTGGAATCACGTAGCCGAGCGCGCGCACACTGATCGGCTTGCCGCTGGCTGTCCCGCGGCGGCGCCATGCCTCAGCGTCGAACGTGCGGAGCAGCGCGAGCGTCGCGGCGCGCACGGTGCACAGCTCGCCCACCAGATCCGCCAGGGAGCGGCCGTCGAACCTGGCGACGGGGACGTATGCGTTCTCGTCGAAACTCGCCAGCGGCGTGGCATCGCCGCGCGCGATCCGGAGCGCCCGGTAGGACATGATGCGCTCGGTATCGGCGAGATGGCCGATGACTTCCTTGATGCTCCATTTCCCCCGGCCGTAGCGATACATCGCGTCGGTATCGGAGAGGCCGTGCAGCAATGCCGTCGTCGCTTCGATCTGAGACGCGCACGCCGTCACCGGATCGGGCTCGGGAACGCGCTGGATGTAGCCGGCGTAGTGCGCGGGAATCTCGTCGGGCTCCGGCCGGCCGACGCTGCGCGTGTTCATGACGTCTTTCCTCCCAGCTCGGTCAGCGCCATGGCTTTCACCGTCTTGGCCTCGCCCGTGAGGATGCGGCGATGATAGTCCACCTGTCCCAGGTGATAGGCGAGGTGCGTGGCGAAATGCGCGAGGAACGCGCCGGTGGTGGAGCTCACGCCAGCCACGCTTTCCGGGTACGGCTTGGCGAGATCGGCTTCCGTGATTCGGCTCATGCCCGTTTGCACAGCCGCGATCGCGTTGTCGATTTCGCGCAGCAGCTCGGCCCGCGGTACGTCCTTGCTGCCGAACTCGGCGTCGCGGTTGCGAACGTAGCCATTGTGGCCGAGCACGTTGCCGAGGAAGTACTGGAGATTGCCGGCGAGGTGCAGCGCGAGATTGCCGCCCGGATTGGTGATGCCGGGACGGACCTCCCAGAGATCCTCCTCGCTCGGGTACGTCTCGATCTCGCGCCGCAGCGCTTTCAGCTCGCGCGTGATGACGTTGGTGATCCACTCTTTCATCAAACCCTCCCCACCCGCATGGCGACCGGCCAGCGCGCCAGTCGTGTGTGCTGCGGCGGGCCCCACAGCGGAGCCAGCGTGGCAATGAACGGGTCTACCGGATCGTAGCGCCGCTGCTGTAGGAAGCCGCGCGTCGCCGACCAGGTGCGAATGTATCCCGCGACGTCATCGAGCGTCACCTGCTGCTCGATGACGAAGTCGGGCGCTGCAAACTCGGCAAAGGGAAACTCGATGGTCTGGTAACGTTCCTCGGTGATGCGCCGTTCCGGGGGCCAGTACGGCCCGACCACGTCGCTGTAGAAGTGCCGCACGATCTGATCGATGGGCGGTGCAATCTCGAACATCGTGTACGTCCAGACCGCCACGACGCCGCGCGGCCGCAGCACGCGCCGGGTCTCCGCCCAGAACCGCGGCCGGTCGAACCAGTGCAGTGCTTGCGCCGCGGCTACGAGGTCCATCGATGCGTCGCCCAGGCCGCTGGACTCGGCGGAGGCCACGCGATAGCTGACTCTCGGATCCGGCGTGGCCATCTCGATCTGCGACATGCTGGAGTCGGTTGCCGTGACATGCTCGAAGCGGCGCGCCAGGCCGACGGCCGCCTGGCCGGTCCCCGTACCCGCGTCCCACGCCTCTTCACGTGCCGGCGCCTCGCCGGCCAGGAAGTCGAACAGCGCGTCGGGATAGCGCGGCCGAAACCTGGCGTAGTTGGCGGAGTCGCCCGAGAAGTGGTCCGCGAAGGTCAGGGTCGAGCTGGTGGCGGAGCAGGTGGTGGCTGCGCCGGAGCGAGTGGTGGCGTGACCCGCTGCGCATCGCGGCACTCGGGCCAGCTGCCGGGCTGGCCGCCCTGGGTCGTCGCAAACACCGTACGCTTCTCGCGCGACACACGCACGGTGTCTTCCGACGCGAGGTAGACCAGCATCGCGGCGAGTGCAGCGTTCAGCTTCACATCGTCGAAGCTGATCTTGTCGTAGGTGTCGCGGTTCGTGTGCCAGGTGTAGCGGCCGTAGTCCCAGTCACCCGAGCCCAGTCCAAATCCCGGCGCCCCGCACGACACGAACGACGCGTGATCGGTGCCGCCGCCGCTCGGTGCCCCGGGGAAGCTGAACTTGATGTTGCGCGTGATGTCGGCAGGCACGCGCGCGAGATAGCGCGCGAGGCTCGCGGACGCATCGGGGAATCCGGACGCGCTCATGTTCTCGATCCGCCCGGTGCCGTTGTCCTGATTGAACAGCGCCTGGAGCCCGGTCACAATGTCGGGGTGATCCTTCACGAAGCCGCGCGAGCCGTTCAGGCCCTGTTCCTCGCCGCTCCAGTGTCCCACGAGAATCGTACGACGCGGGTTCGGGTACGCGAGCTTGAGCAGGCGCATGGCTTCGAGCATCGTGATCGAGCCTGTGCCGTTGTCGGTCGCACCCGAGCCACCATCCCACGAATCGAAGTGCGCCGAGAGCATCACGTACTCGTTCGGGAGGGCGGTGCCTTTGATCTCGGCCACCACGTTGAAGACCGGGACTTCCCCCAGCGCCTGCGACTCGGCGGTCAGCTCGAGCACGGGCCCCTGATTGTTCTGTGCGAGCCGGAATACGAGCCCGTAGTCCTCGCAGGCGATGTCCACGACCGGCGTGCGGTCCGTGTATGCCCCGAAGATCTTTTGCACGCCCCAGCCTTGCGACCAGTTGCTGCTGATGATGCCGGCGACGCCGGCCGCTTCGAGTCGCCGCGTGAGCCCGGCAGCCGCGGCGACGCCACCGCCGGTGACATAGCCGGTCCGTTGCAAGCGTTGCTGCCAGGCCTGCTGCGCGGCAGTGCGGCGGGCTTTGGCGGAATCGACGGTGCTGGGCGTCGCCCATTTCTCCCAGCTGTCGTCCGGGCGGCAGGTGGGCTGCGCAAACGAGATCAGCACGAACTTGCCGCGGGCCTGCGGGAGCCATGCGGCCAATCCAGCGCTGTCGCGAACGTCGGGCAGAATCACGACCGGGGCGCGCACCGCGCGGCCGCGCGGCGTGGGCGGACTCCAGGCGAGCATCGTGCCTTCGAGCGTGCGCGCGCGCGGCGCGACGAGATCGATGTTCGTCTTGCCGCGGCGCCAGCTGCGCCAGGTGCCGTACTGCTCTTTGCGCGCGGTGATTCCCAAACCGGTGTACGTCGCGATCAGCCAGTTCTGCGCCGCCGTCATGCCGGGCGACGCCGTGAGCCGGGGGCCGATCGAGTCGAACAGGGTTTGCGCGAGCTTGGGGAATTGCGAGCTGTCCATTTCCAACGCCCAGATCCGGCGCAGCACCGGATCGTCGAGGGCGAATCCTGTTGGTTGTTGGCCGAATTGCGCGTTGGCAGTGAGCGGAGCGAGCACTACGAGGAACAGCACGGCAGACAAGAGGCGACGCACGATGCAACTCCGAGTGAGGAGGATGAGCATGGGAAGTTAACCGTGCGCTGAAGCGCCGGCTCGGCCACTGCGGGCGTCCTTAAGGACGCGTGCCCTTGCCGAGCCGGTCCTTCAGGACACGGTCCAAACGGATTCGATAGTCAACGCCCGAGCTTCGCTTCCCATTCCTCGAGTGAGCGCGGCCAATCGGCCTTGAGCAGTCGCGACAACGAGCGATCGGCGAGCACGCGACCGCCGGTCTGACAGGTCGCGCAATAGTTCGCTTCGTTGTCTGCGTAGCGAATGCGTTGAATGGGAGATCCGCAGACAGGGCAGGGCTGTTTGTACCGGCCGTGCACCGCCATGCCTTCCTTGAACGCGCTCACTTTCTCCGGGAACTCATCGCCCGCGTCGGCGCGAAGCCTCTCGATCCAGGACTCCGTCGTCGATCGCGTGGCCTGATAGAGTCGCGCGATCTCCTCATCGCTCAGTTTTCCCGTGAGTTGAAAGAGCGAGAGCTTCGCGGCGTGCAGAATCTCATCGGAGAGCCAGTTACCGATGCCGTCGAAGAGGTGCGGATCGGTGAGCGCGCGCTTCAGCGTGTGCGATTGGGATTGGAGCCTGGCCTTGAACGCTGCGAGATCCGAAGTCAGCACGTCGAGGCCGCCAGGATCGTGCGCCGCGAGCCCCGCTGCGCCGGCGACGACGTACAGCGATGCGCGCTTCTTGGTGCTGGCCTCGGTGAGTAGCAACGTGCCGGCGGGAAAGTCGAATGACGCGAGACCAACCTTGGCCGGAGGCTTCGTGCCCTCGGGCCGCCACTTGAACCGGCCGGCGATCATCAAGTGGAAAACGAGAAAGATCTTTCCTTCCATTTCCCAGACGATGCGTTTCCCCAGCCGGCGCAGCCCCACAACCTTGCGACCTTCGGCGGCTCCGAGCGGCGGGTCTACGGTGCGCAGCAGGGAAGGGCTGACCACGCGCGCGCGCTCGAGCGGCTGGCCCACGATACGCGGTGCCAGCGCGTCGAGGTAGACCGTGATGTCGGGAAGCTCCGGCATTTCAGTCGCCGAATACTTGGAGCGCAACCTCGACTTTTCCAAACGGCGCGCTCACCTGCACCCCCTGCACCATCTGCTTCACCTTGATGAACATGTCGCGCGCGATCGCGACGCCCTCGGCGAGCGCCGCCTCCTTGCCCTTCTCCTGCGCCACCCGCATGCGCTGCAACACTTCGTCAGGGACGTTCACACCCGGCACCTCGTTCGCCAGGAATTCGGCATTGCGCAGCGAGATCAGCGGCCAGATTCCGGCGACGATCGGCGTCTTGAATTGCTCGACGCGCTTCAAGAACGCCTCGAGCTGGCGCACATCGAACACCGGTTGCGTCACCGCGAACTCCGCGCCCGCGTCGACTTTCCAGGCGAACCGCGACAGCTCGCGATCCAGATCGCTCGCGCCAGGATTCACGCCCACGCCGATCACCCACTTGGTCGAACCACCGAGTGGGTTGTTCCCCGGATCGAGGCCCTGATTCAACCGGTAGACGAGATTCGTCAGCCCGATCGAATCGATGTCGAAGACGGCGGTTGCCTCGGGGTAGGGGCCCATCTTCGGGCGGGTCGCCGGTGATGATCAGGATGTTGCGCAGCCCCGCCGCGTGCGCGCCGATGATGTCCGAGAGCATGCCGAGCAGATTGCGGTCGCGGCAGCAGTAGTGAATGACCGTCTCGATCCCGACTTCGCGCTCGATGAGGATCGCCGACGGCAGCACCCCCATGCGCGACTGCGCGCGCGGGCCGTCCGGGACGTTCACGGCGTCCACACCCGCGGCCTTGAGCGCGCGGCATTGCGCCAGCATCGAGCTGGGATCGACGCCTTTGGGCGGCACGATTTCGACGCTGGTGACCAGCTCGCCACGGGCGATCTTCGCCCCCCAGCGCGAGCGCTCGGCGAGCGGCACCGGCGTCACGCCCGCGGGCGCCTGGATCTGCGTGCGTGATACGACGACGCTCGGCTGGCGTGGCACCACGCTCGCGACGTAGTCGCGGATCTTCTTGATGTGCTCGGGCGTCGAGCCGCAGCAGCCGCCCACGAAGCGCGCGCCCGCTTCGATCATGCGGCGCGCGTAGCTCGCCATGTACTCGGGCGAGGCGAGATAGATCTTGCGGTCCCCGACGTCCTTGGGCAGACCGGCGTTCGGCTGCGCCGAAATCGGCTTGTTGGTCGCCTTGACCATCTTTTCGACGGCCTCGAGCACACCCGCCGGTCCCACGGAGCAATTCACGCCGATCACATCAGCGCCCCACGCGGTGAGCTGCTTGGTGAACGTCTCGGGATCGGTGCCGTAGTAAGTGAGTCCGTCGGTTCCGACGGTCATCTGGCAGACGACGGGCAGGTCGGACCTGGCGCGGATCGCGCGCAGCGCCGCGTGGATTTCGTCCAGGTCGCTGAACGTCTCGAGGATGAAGCCGTCCACGCCGCCCGCGAGCAACCCCTTCACCTGGCGCGCGAACACGGCTTCCGCTTCGACCTTCGACGTCGGGCCGAACGGTTCGATGCGGATGCCGAGTGGCCCGATCGCGCCGAGAACGCTCGCGCGTCCCCCCCCGGCGGACCGAGCCAGCTCGGCAGCCGCTTGATTGATCTTCTCGGTGTCATCCGCCAGGCCGTAGCTGTTCAGTTTCAGCGGGTTGGCGCCGAACGTGTTGGTCTCGAGGATTTCCGCGCCCGCGCGCACGTACTCGGCGTGCACCTCCTGCACGAGCCGCGGCTGCTTCAGGTTCAGCTCGTCATAGCAGACGTTGAGGAAAAACCCCTTGCCATACAGCATGGTGCCCATGGCCCCGTCAAAGACATGGACGCGGCCGTCATCCAGGAGGGATCGGAACGTGATAGTCACAAGGGAAAATAATAACCCCCTTTGCGCGTACTCTTAGATGACCATGGGCAACGTCGCGCCTGATCGACTCCTGGCCGAGCACGGCCCGGCGCTCCGCAACTTCCTGGGTGCGCGCTGCCGGGATGACGATCTCACCGCGGAATTGCTGCAGGAAGTGGCGGCCCGGCTGGTTCTGGCGACCCCACGATTGACGCTGAACGGAAACGCGCGCGGCTACCTGTTTCGCATCGCGGCGAGCGTGTGGCACGATCACCTGCGCCGCGAGCTGGTGCGGCGCCGCGCCGCCGTGCGGGTCCGAGCGGAGGAACCAGCGTTCGCGCCGGCGGCCGATGCGCGCCTGTTCGAACGCGAACTCACGGACGCAGTGCGGCGCGCGATCGAAGCGCTGCCCGCCGTGCAACGGGACGTCGTGGCATTGCGACAAACACACGATCTGACGTTTCAACAGATCGCCGACCGGCTCGGCCGGCCACTCGGAACCGTCCTGACACAGATGCGAGCCGCGCTCGCACGGATCAGTGCTGAATTGGAGAGCTACCGATGAATCATCCCCATCCCGACGAGCTGCTGTTGTTTGCGAGCGGCGAGCTGGCGGAGCTGCGCATTGTCGAAGTCGCGTCCCACCTCGCGACGTGCGCGGCATGTCAGGACGCGCTCACCCGGCTCGAGCGCGCGCTGGTTGCGCTCGAGGGCGGTTTGCCGCGCCGCACTCGAACGCTCAATCGCCCGGTGCTCTGGGCGGGGTTCGCGCTCGGCGCGGCGGCGGTGCTCGCGGTCGTGCTGATCAGGCAGCCCGGCGAGTCCCGCCAGGCGCCGGGCTGGACCCCCACGACCGCGTGGTCGGCGACCGCCGGATACGTGGCCGGCGGCAAGGCGCTGATGGATATCGACGCGCAACTCACTCGATTGGAACAGGAGTCGTACTATGGTCGCCCGTAGTCTCGCGCTCATCATGCTGACCCTCACGACGCTCGCAGGCGCCCAGCAGCCCGGACCGCAAATGCCCGATCCCCAGGCGATGCAGATGCAGGTACAGCGCATCGCGCAGGAGCGGCCGCGCGAGGCGGAAGCTGCGGCGCGCGCGTGGCTCTCGAATGTGGGGCCGGACCTGATTCCAGTGCTCGACTCGCTCAAGAGCGCGTCGCTGGATCAGTACTGGATGGAGGTTGGGCAGCTGGCCGTCCAGTTCGACGTGTTTCAGAACCTCTGGCGGCGGGATAGCGTGCGGGCCCAGCTGGTCGGCAAGATGTTCGGACTCGAAGCGCAGGCCCGAGCGCAGCAGCGCGCGTATCGCACGGCGCCGGAGTCGACGCGGCCCCTCATCCGAAGCCGGATCGAGACGCTGATCTCGCACCACTTCGACCTGGAAGACCAGCTGCGCGCGCTCGAGGTAGCCGATATCGAGCGCCGTCTGGCCGAGGTGCGCGCTGAAACGGTGCGCCGCCGCGAACGCCGAGCCGAATTCATCAAATGGGCGGTCGATGACATCGTGAGGGATGCAATAAGGCCGAGGTAGTCGTATTGTTGTCTCATGCCAGACATCGGCGTCTACCACCCCGCAATCGTCCATTTCGCCGTTGCGTTGCTCGTCGTGGGCGTCCTGTTCCGGTGGGTTTCGCTCACCGGGCGGGCGGCGTTCACGGGTCCCGCGGCAGCTACCCTGTTGCTGCTCGGCACCATTGCCGCGTTCCTGGCGGTCCATTCCGGCACGAACGCGCATGGCCCGGTCGAGCGGATTCCGGGCGCGCGTCAGGCGGTGGTGGATCACGAGGAAGCCGGCGAGTGGGCCCGGAACGTCTTTCTCGTCGTCGCCGCGCTCGAGCTGGTCGGGCTGTTCACGCGCCGGCGCCGTCTGAACGTCGCGCGGGGTGCGCTGTGGGGGTCGGCGATCGTGGGCGTCTTCGGACTGGCGGCGTTGTATAAGGCCGGGAATCGCGGCGGCGACCTGGTCTACCGGTACGCGGGGGGCGTCGGCACTCGCTACGGGGATTCCGCGGACGTCAGCCGGCTCTATCTCGCGGCGCTGTACCAGGCGGCGCAGCAGGCGCGCGCCCAGCATGACAGCGCGCGCGCGGCAGAGCTGTTCGGCCAGCTGTGGCGGCAGTACCCCGCCGACACGACCGTGCGCTTCCTGTACATCGAATCGCTCGTGCGCGACCGGCATGACGGCCGCGCGGCGCTGCAGGCGCTCACCAATCTGCAGGTCCCGCCAAGCGACCGCCGGCTGCGGCTGCGCCACGGTTTCCTGAAGGTCGATGCGTTCCTGGCGAGCGGCCGGCCCGACTCCGCGCGCGCCACGCTCGAGCAACTGGCGCGCGATTTCCCCGACGTGCAGCAGCGCATCCAGGAGCGGATGCGAATGATCAATGCCCAATGATCAACGTTCAATGATCATTGCTCATTGATCATTGATCATTGATCACTGGACATTCGCGTGAGCGACGTGCTCGCCGCCCGGTCACAAATGGCGGTGTCGCTCGCATTTCACATCATCTTCGCGATCATCGGGATCGCGATGCCGGTGCTCATGGTCATCGCCGAGCGCCGCTGGCAGCGCACCCGGGATCCGGTGTATCTCGATCTCGCCAAACGCTGGGCGCGGGGCACCGCGATCCTGTTCGCGGTGGGCGCCGTGTCGGGAACGGTGCTGTCGTTTGAGCTGGGGCTGCTGTGGCCGCACTTCATGGAGCTGGCCGGCCCGTTGATCGGGATGCCGTTCTCGCTCGAGGGATTCGCATTCTTCACCGAAGCCATTTTCCTCGGCGTCTATTTGTACGGTTGGGACAAGGTGTCGCCGCGCGCGCATCTGACCGCCGGGATCCTCGTCGCGGTCAGCGGCGCGCTCTCGGGGATCTTCGTGGTGATCGCCAACGCGTGGATGAACACGCCCACGGGCTACGTCATCGTCGACGGGGTGATGCGAAGCGTCGACCCGATCGCGGCCATGCTGACGCCGGCGGCGTTCCCCCAGGTGCTGCACATGACGCTGGCGGCGTATGCGGCGACCGGCCTCGGCGTCGCGGGCATTCACGCCTTGTTGTTGCTCCGTAATCGGACCAGCGGGTTCAATCGGGCGGCCCTCGCGATCGGGCTCCTGGTGGGAGCACCCGCGGCCATCCTGCAGCCGATCGCAGGCGATATCGCGGCACGCTACGTGGCGCGCCGGCAACCCGTGAAGCTCGCGGCGATGGAGTCAGTCTATAAGACGCAAGGGGCCGCGCCCCTCAAGGTGGTCCCCGGCGTCGAGATCCCGTACGCGCTCTCACTGCTGGCCTTCCACGATCCCAAGGCAGTCGTGCAGGGACTCGACTCGGTGCCCCGCGACGAGTGGCCGAACGTCGGACTGGTTCATTCCTCGTTCAACGTGATGGTGGCACTCGGGACCTACATGGCGGTCGTGAGCCTGTGGGCCGCGTGGCTCGCGCTGCGCAAACGCGATCTCGCCTCACGACGCCGATTCCTGTGGGCGCTGGTGATTGCGGCGCCGTGCGGCTTCGTCGCGACCGAGGCGGGATGGATGGTCACGGAGCTGGGGCGGCAACCGTGGACCATTTACGGTATCCTGAAAACCGCCGACGCGGTCACGCCGATGCCGGGACTCATCGTGCCGTTCCTGGCGATCACACTGCTGTACTGCGCGCTGGGCGCGATCGTCGGCTGGCTGCTCTACCGGCACATCAGCCAGAGCCCGCAGACCTGATGCTGCTGCTCTCGCACACGCTCGCCGGCGTCATTCTCGTTGCGCTCACCGCGTACGTCCTGCTCGGCGGTGCCGATTTCGGCGGGGGTATTTGGGACCTGCTGGCCGACGGCCCGCGCAAGACGCGCCAGCGCGAGCTCATCGCGCACGCGATCGGGCCGGTGTGGGAAGCGAATCACGTCTGGCTGATTCTCGCGATGGTGCTGCTGTTCACGTGCTTCCCGCGCGCGTTCGCGCGCATCGCGATCGCGTTGCACGTGCCGTTGACGCTCATGTTGATCGGCATCGTGCTGCGTGGCTCGGCGTTCGTTTTTCAGGCATATGGCGCGGGCGCGGGGGAGGGGTGGCGACGGGTCTTCGCGATTGCGAGTCTGGTGACGCCGGTGCTGCTTGGCGTGTGCGTCGGTGCGGTTGCGTCGGGGGCGATCGGCGCGGCAGTGGGCATTCCCGGTGAGACGTTTTACGCGCTGTACGTCGCTCCGTGGTTGACGTCCTTCTCGCTGGCCGTGGGATTACTCACCCTCACCTGCTTCGCATATCTGGCGGCCGTGTATCTGACGCTGGAAACGCGTGATCCCGAGCTCCAAGCCGACTTCCGGCTGCGCGCGATCGTGTCGGGCGTCTGGGTGTTGATGATGGCGGGACTCGCGTTGGCGCTGGCGCCACACCGCAACGTCGTCGACCACCGTCTGGCCGTGCTCATGGGCTTGGCGGCGCTCTCGGCGTTCTGGGCACTCTGGCAGCGGCGTTATGGTGTGGCGCGCATCGCGGCGGCGGCAGCGGTGGCGCTGATTCTCTGGGGGTGGGGCGTTGCGCAGTATCCCTTCATCCTGCCCCCCGCCCTCACGATCGGGGGAGCCGCCGCGCCGCCGATCACGCTCGAGCTCGCGCTGATCGCGGTTGGCGTTGGCGCGATGGTGTTGTTCCCGTCGTTGTACTACTTGTTCAAGGTCTTCAAGGCGCGAACCGGCTTATCCGTGTCCTGAGCGAAGCAGAGTGGGTCCTATTCAAAAATCCCGATTCGTTGGACCACCCACCACGCCGCCACGCCACCGGCAACAAATCCCAGGACGGCGCCAAAGGGGCCGATCAGTTTGTTGCCGATGGTCCCTACGATCGTGCCGACGATGAAGCTGACAAGCGTTTTGAGCAGTCTCATGTAGCCTCCAGGATCCGCAGTGCCGCTGCCGTCTCGAGCCCCGTGATCGTTACCGCCTTGCGCCGGCCCAACGCGCCCGCGGTGATGGCGATCGCGCTTCGCGCAACTCCCAATCGTTTCGCCAGAAAGCGAATCAGCTCGGCATTGGCAGCGCCGGCGACTGGCGGCGCCGCGATTCTGATCTTGAGCGCGTCTCCATGATGGCCAACGACGGCGGTCGTCGACGCGCGGGGGACGATATGTAGGACGAGGCGCGCGGTCAGGCTGCCAGCATCGAGAGCAGAATCGTTCGCAGCACCATCAACACGAGCCACGCCACGATCGGACTCAAATCCATTGCGCCGAGCGGCGGGATCACGCGTCGAATCGGCTCGACCAGCCAATCGGTGAGGACGTACGCGGGCCGAATCCATTTCGAGTAGCGAAACATCCCGAACCACGCCGCGATGACCCGCACGATCAGCGCGAAGAACAGAATGTTGTAGAGGAGCACGACGATCAGCCGCAACGTTCCTCTCGGGCCACCATGCGCGGCCCGTTGTGCGGTCTCGAATGTCGCCACGAACCATCCCGCGAGTGAAATGAACACGATCCCCAGAATCGCGGTGATGACGATCAGCCAGCCGCCCGCGTGCGTGGGATTGCCGCCCATGCGCACCAGCCGTCGCTCGACCGGCCGCATGACGGGATCGGTGACGGTGCGCATGGTTTTGCCCAGCGCTCCAAAGGGAGAGACGCGTCGCGTCCGCACCAGCCACGACAACAGAGCGATGACAGCGGCGAGGGCGACGAGACCGAATACGGTGTAGCGGAGTACAGCGTTCTCCATGACTACGGCGACGCGCTCCCGTAGGCGGCGGCGACAATCCGTTCCTGCTCGGCCTTATGGGCGGCGGGATACCCTTCGGCGGGACTCGAGCGCTCCGGACGGGAGACATCGGTCAGCGTGACCGCCGGCGGCAGCACTTCGCGAATCTTGGGCAGGACGAACTTGCGCGCCCCCATGTTGCGCGGCTCCTCCTGCACCCAGACGACCTCCTTGAGGTTCGGATAGCGGCGCACGTACTCGCCGATCTCCGCCGCCGGGAACGGATAGAGCAGCTCGATGCGGCCGATCTTCACGTTCGGCACCTCGGATCGGAGCGGGGAGGCGACGATGTCGTAATAGATCTTGCCGCTGCACAGCAGCAATCGCGTGACGCGTTCCGGCCACGTGCGATCGCGGTCCCAGAGCACCGCCCGGAACTTGCCGAGCACGAGATCGTCGAGCTGGGACGTCGCCGCCGGGAGCCGCAGCAGGCTCTTGGGCGTCATCACGACGAGCGGCCGGATCTCCTGATGGCGAGCCTGGCGCCGGAGCAGATGGAAGTACTGCGCCGGCGTGGTGCAGTTGGCCACGCGGATGTTGCCTTCGGCCCCCAGGGCCAGGAAGCGCTCCAGGCGAGCACTGGAATGCTCGGGCCCCTGGCCCTCGTACCCGTGAGGCAGCAGCAGCGTCAGGCGCGAGGTCTCGCCCCACTTCGCGAGCCCCGCGATCAGGAACTGGTCGATCACGACCTCGGCCCCGTTGGCGAAATCGCCGAATTGCGCCTCCCACAGCACGAGCGCTTCCGGTGACGCGACGGCGTATCCGTACTCGAACCCCAGACAGGCGTACTCCGACAATGGGCTGTTGTAGAGCTCAAACGGGACCTGAACGCCGGACAGGTGCTGAATCGGGGCATGGTGTTGGCCGGTGCGCGCATCGTGCAGGACCAAGTGCCGCTGGCTGAACGTGCCGCGCTCGGTGTCCTGGCCGGTCAATCGGATCGGCGTGCCGTCGGTGAGGAGCGAGGCGAACGCGAGCGATTCCGCGTGCGCCCATTCGATGCCCTCGGACTCGAGTGCGTCGCGGCGCTTCTCAAGCTGCTTCTGAAGCTTGGGATGCATCGTGAAGCCATCCGGGACCGCCAGCAGCTCGGCGTTCAGCCGCAGCAGAACGTCCGCCGCCACCGCCGTCGCCGGTTCGGGCGCGCTCTTGGGCGTGATCCGCTGGGTGTCTTCCGTGCGCTGGCCCGATTTCACCTTTTGCTGGATCTCGGCCAGGCGCTGGTACGCCGCGTCGAAATCGGCTTCGGCCTGCGCCGCCTCGATAATGCCTTCGCTCGCGAGCCGCGCCGCATACTTCTGGCGCACCGTAGGTGTGTTCTTGATGCGCTCGTACATCATCGGCTGCGTGTACGCGGGCTCGTCGGCCTCGTTGTGCCCGTAGCGGCGGTAGCCCACCAGATCGATGACCACGTCGCCGTGAAATTTCTCGCGGTACATCATCGCCAGGCGCACCGCCGCGAGGCACGCTTCGGGATCGTCGGCGTTCACGTGCACCAGCGGCACGTCGAAGCCTTTGGCGAGATCGCTCGAGTAATCGGTGGAGCGGCCGTCACGCGGGTCGGTGGTGAAGCCGATCTGGTTATTCAGGATCAGGTGATTGGTGCCGCCGGTCGAATAGCCGCGCAGCCGCGCCAGATTGAATGTCTCCGCCACGACGCCCTGGCCGGCGAACGCGGCATCGCCGTGCAGCAGCACCGGCAACGCGATCTTGACGTCATGGTGGCCACCGGGCGTGTGACGATCGGTCTGATCGGCGCGCGCGCGTCCTTCCACGACGGGATTGACCGCCTCGAGGTGGCTCGGGTTCGGCGAGAGCGTCACCGCGACGTCTTTGCCGGTAGACGTGTGGTAAACGCCTTCGGCGCCGTGGTGGTACTTCACATCGCCCGTGCCGGCGTTCCATCCTTCCGATTCCGCGGTTTCTTCCCGGCGGCCGCCCTCGAACTCGGCCAGGATCGTTTCATAGGGGACGTTCACGACGTGGGCGAGCACGTTGAGCCGGCCCCGGTGCGCCATGCCGATGGTGGCTTTGCGCGTGCCATGCGCTCCCGCCAGCTCGATCGTGAAATCGATCATCGGGACCGTCATGTCGAGGCCCTCGATCGAGAAGCGCTTCTGGCCGAGGTAGGCCTTATGCAGGAAGCGCTCGAGCGCTTCGACCACGGTCAGGCGTGCGAGCAGCTGCTTCTTGCCGTCGGGCGACAGCGGGCGCCGGTGTTCGCCCGACTCGATCACCTGCCGCAGCCAGATCCGCTCCTGGTGGCTGCCGATATGCTCGACCTCGTACGCGATCGTGCCGCAGTACGTCGCGCGCAGATGTGGCAGCGCGTCGGCGAGCGTCTGGCCCGGCACGTAGATGCGCAGCACGTCGGCGGGAATGCGCGCCATGATCTCGGGCGTGAGGCCGAGTCGCGCGGGATCGAGCGAGGGGTCGCCGGGGGGCTCGCCGCCGAGGGGATCGAGGTGGGCGGCGAGATGGCCGAAGTTGCGGAGCGCTCGAACTAACGCGTAAGCAGCCGCGACGTACTTGAGATCTTCGACATCGTGCGTCGTGCGTGGTGCGTCGTGCGTGGGAACGTCCCGCTCGATCGCCGCAGGAGCCGGCGCAGCGGATGGTTTTGGTAGGGGCGCAACATGTTGCGCCCCTACAGGCGCCTTCATGCTGTCGGTTATTGTCTCGTAAAACCGCTCCTCTCCTTGCAACAGAGAGTCGAGAGTACGAAGGAACGTTCCCGATTCCGCGCCCTGGATGATTCGGTGATCGTAGGTGCTCGTGATCGTGATGATCTTCGCGCCGCCGATATCGCGAATGGTGCCCGTGGCGATGATCGAGCCCTGGCCCTTCATGAGGCGCGGGACCGACGCGACCGTGCCGAGCGTTCCTGGATTGGTCAGCTGGACTGTGCCGCCGGAGAAGTCATCAGGCATTAGACGGTTAGAGCGCGCCTTTTCGACGAGTGCTTCGTAGGCCGCGTGGAACGCCGCGAAATCCATCGTTTCGGCGTGCTTGATCACGGGGACGACCAACGCGCGACTGCCGTCCTTCTTCTCGACGTCGACGGCGAGGCCGAGCCCGATCGCACCCGGGTCGACGCGGTGTGGCTTGCCGTCGATCTCCTGAAAGGCATGCGTCATCACGGGGAACCGCTTCGCCGCCTGAACGATCGCGTATCCGATCAGGTGTGTGAACGAGATCTTCTTCCCGCTGGCGGCGAGCTGGGCATTGAGCGCTTTGCGCCGAGTGTCGAGCGTGGTCGCGGAGATGTCTCGGAACGAGGTCGCCGTGGGGACGGTGAGCGACTCGGTCATGTTCGCGACGAGGCGGGCGGCGGGACCGGTGATCGGTGTGGCACCGGGGGGACGGGGGACGGGGGATGGGGGAAGGGTACTGCTGGGCGCCGGTCTAACTACCGGGGCTGCGGTGTACCCGTCCCTCGTCCCCCGTCCCTCTTCCCTAGGAAGCTCAGACCGATCGACAGGAATGATTGGGAGTTCGGCCTGTCGGCCGTTGTCAAAAAGCTCCCGCCACTCCGGTCCAACTGCAGACGGATCGCGGAGGTACTCCTCGTACATGACCTGCACGAAGGCGGCGTTGTGGGTACCGAAGACGAATTCGCTCACGGGCACGAAATCTACAACGTATCGTTCCCAATCCCTACCGGAGGCGAGCCATGAAACTGATCACGACGATCGTCCGGCCGGCGCTGCGCGCGGCCGACGCCCAATGACGCAGGTGGCGGGGGGACTCAGCTTACGCGGCGAGTCTTCCTTCTCATGAAGTCCATCAGGATGAACTGCCCGAGCGTCATCGTATTCGTGAAGTACGCCTTGCCGCGGCAGATGGCGGAAACCTTCTTCACGAACTCCACCAGGCTGCGGTCGCGCGCCAGCATGAACGTGTTGATCAGGATGCCGCTGCGGCGGCACAACGCGACCTCGCGGTAGGTCGCCTGCAGAATGTGCGGGTCGAGGCCCATCGAGTTCACGTAGATCCTGCCGTCGGGCTGCGTCAGCGCCGACGGCTTCCCGTCCGTGATCATGATGATCTGGCGCATGTCCTTGCGCTGCCCCATCAGGATCCGCCGCGCCAGCTTGAGCCCTTCCGTTGTGTTCGTGTGATACGGCCCCACCTGCGCGTGCGCGAGCTGGCCGATCGGGATCTCTTCCGCCGTGTCGTGGAACAGCACCACGCGCAGCGTGTCGCCGGGAAACTGCGTCCGGATCAAATGGGTGAGCGCGAGCGCGACCTTCTTCGCAGGCGTAAACCGGTCCTCGCCGTACAGAATCATCGAATGCGAGCAGTCGAGCATCAACACGGTCGCCGAGGAGGAACGGTACTCGGCCTGATGCACCATCAGGTCATCGTACTCGAGGTTGATCGGCACGCCGAGACCTTCGCGCTTCAGCGCATGTGACAGCGTCGCGTTGACGTCGAGGTTGAGCGTATCGCCGTACTCGTAGCGCTTGCTCGCGGCCTCGGCCTCGACTCCGGTCGCCAGGTGTTCGGTCTCGTGCGCGCCGAAGCTCGACTTGCCGATACTGCCCATCAAGTGCTTGAGCGTGCGGTAGCCGAGAAAGTCGATGCCCTTGTCGGTGAGATTGAACTGCACCTGCTGCGCGGCTTCTTTCGCCATGCCGCCCGGGCCCAGCACCGGTTGCTGCGCGCCCGGCATCTTCGGCGCCTGCTGGAGATTCAGGTAGCCTTCATCGATCAGCTTCTGCACGATCTGGTCGAGCAGGTCGGCCAGTTGTTTCTGCAGCTCGGCGTCCTTCTGCGCGTCGCCGGTCGATTCGCCGCGCAACGCGCCGAGCATTTCGGGCGTGAGCTGCCCGGAGTCCATGAGCGCTTGCAGGATCGCCTGCCGCAGTGCGTCGAGGGAACGGTCGGGATCTTCCTCCCCGAATTCTCCCCAGAACGGATGCGAGTAGGCACCGCCCGCAAATCCCGACTGCAACAGGAAGTCGGCGAGCTGGTCGAGCAACGCCTGCAGGTTGAGCGTCTCGAGCAGGCCGGGAACGTAGCGGCTGTACGTCGTGTAGCGCATCGATTCCTAATCTAGCACCGATCGGTCATGTGATTGTGACGACGAACCCATCGGGATCGCGATGCAGGTGCACGGCGGTAAAATCGGGAATCACTGCCGTGGCCCCGGCGAAGTCCGCGTTTGGATGCGTCGTGCGAAGCGCAACCACCCGCGCGCCGGCAGCGAGGCCGGCCGCGATCCCAGGTGGTGCGTCTTCGAACACAATGCACGAAGCGGGATCGACGCCGAGCCGCTGCGCGCCCAGCCGGTACCCGTCGGGCGCCGGTTTCCCGCTGGAGACGTCGTCGCTGGTGATGACGACCTCCGGGATTGGAAGCCCCACGGACGATAGCCGCAGCCGAGCCAGGTCGGGCGCGCACGAGGTAACGACGGCCCAGCCTCCAGCCGGGAGGCTCGTCAGGAAGCGCCGAACCCCGGGCACTTCCACGAGTCCCTCGGTGTCGAGGAGCTCGGCATTGTCGATCCACGCAACTTCCGGTTCGGGGTCCACGTGCGGGGCGACGATTCGGATCGTATCGCGCGTGCGCCGTCCGTGCGCGACTCGCAAGAGCGCGTCGGAATCGACACCCAGGCGAGCCGCCCACATGCGACACACACGCTCGACCACCGCTCGTGAATCGACGAGGACGCCGTCCAAGTCAAACAGCAACGCGGCACACGAGATTTCCATGAGTCCTTAATTTGGTGACATGACCGAAGCTGCGCGCCGCTACGGATTCGGAGCCCTTTCCCACCGCAACTTCCGCCTTTTCTTCATCGGCCAGGGCATTTCCCTCGTCGGCACGTGGATGCAGAACATCGGCGAGGGATGGCTCATCCTCTCGCTGACCAACTCGCCGTTCTACGTCGGCCTCACCTCGGCCCTCAGCTCACTCGGCGTGCTGTTGTTCAGCCTTTACGCCGGCGTCATCGCCGACCGCACCGACAAGCGCCGCTTCATCATCCTCATGCAGGTGGCGTTCATGCTCGAGGCGTTCGCGGTCTTTATACTCGTCTGGACGGGCGTGGTCCAGGTATGGCAGGTGCTGCTGCTCGCCACCCTTCTGGGCATCGCCAGCGCGTTCGACATTCCGATGCGCCAGTCGTTCGTGGTCGAAATGGTCGGCAAGGACGACCTCATGAACGCGATCGCGCTCAACTCGTCGCTGTTCAACGGCGCGCGCGTCATCGGGCCGGCGATCGCGGGATTGCTCATTGGCGCCGTGGGCATCGCCTGGTGCTACTTCCTGAACGGGCTCAGCTATATCGCCGTCATCGCCGGCCTGCTCATGATGCGTCTTCCGCCGAGCACCAAGCCGGCGCAGACCACCTCGGCATGGTTGGGCTTTCGCGAGGTGCTCACGTACCTGCGCAACGACCGGCGGCTGCGCGTGCTGATGGTGCTCACCGCGATCCTCAGCGTGTTCGGATTCCCGTACATCTCGATGATGCCGGTCTTTGCGCGCGATGTGCTGCACCGCGGCGCCGAGGGCTACGGCGTGCTGTTGTCGTCGATCGGCATCGGCGCGGTCATCGGTGCACTCGCGGTGGCGTTGTACTCGGCACGGATCCGCGCCCGCGGGCGCCTGATGCTGATCGGCGGCACGACCTTCGGTATCCTGCTCATGGTGTTCTCCGCGTCGCGCTCGCTTGCGCTTTCGACGGTCGTGTTGGCGCTGGCCGGCTGCGCCATGATCGTCAACAACGCGCTTACGAATACACTGCTGCAGACGAGCGCGCCCGACCACCTGCGCGGCCGCATCATGGGCTTCTACTCGTTCGTGTTTGTGGGGATGGCGCCGTTCGGCGCGTTTCTGTTTGGCGTGGTCGCCGAACACGTGGGCGTGCCGACCACGCTTGCGATCGGTGGGGCGATTGTGGCTGTCGCGGTTACCGTTGCCGGATGGATGGTGCCCGAAATCCGGGCGGCGTAGCCCCTACAGCCACCGCCGACGCCGCACCTCCGCCGCGATGACGTCGGCGGCACCCTCGAACCCCAGCCGCTCCGCATTCAACACCAAATCGTACTGCGTCAAATCCTGCCGGTCCCGGCCGTAGTTCGTCTTCACGTACTCATCGCGATGCGCGTCGGTCTCCTGCATCACCTTATCGGCTTCTGCCGGGTTCACGCCGAGCCGTTCGATCGCGACTTTTCTCCGGAAGGGTTTTGACGCGACGACGTACACGTGCAGCGCGTTGGGTCGCGTGGCGAGGATCGCCTGCGCGCCGCGGCCCACCAGCACGACGCGCCCCTCCGATGCGGCCTCCTCGATCACGCGCTCGGTCGTCTTCACGATGGCTTCCTCTTCTACAGTGTCTACGGGCAGAGGATGCTCGCCCGTCGCGATGAACATCTCCGGAGCGCCGACCGTCAGGGTGCGGGCCAACCGCTCCAGCAGCCCTGGCGTCCGTTCTTCCCGGCGCGCGACCTCGTCCCTGGGCAAGCCGGCGAGCCGCGCCACCTGCTCGACGAACTCGTTGTCGATCAGCGTCCAACCCGGAAGACGCTCCGCGACGAGCCGCGCGATCTCCGAGCCGCCCGACGCGTACTGGCGCGTGATCGTAACGAGCGGCTTCAAGGGGACGGACGCCGCAGGTTCTGGCGCAGCTCGCCGATGTTGAGCACCGGGATCCCGCCTTCGGTCGGCACGAGAATGATCATGTTGTTCGACGTCTTGAGCTCGCGCAGCACGTCGAAGTACTGGCGGGTCAGCGCCTCGGGGGTGAGCGTCGTGTTGAGCAGTTTCTGTTGCTCCGCCTGAAGCCGCGCGACCTCGACGCGGTGCCGTTCCGTCTCCACCTGCTGCTCCTGCGCGATCTTGTTGTTGATCGCCTGCACGACCTGCGCCGGCGGCTGGAGATCCCGCAGGAAGAACGCGGTCACGGTGGCGATGCGGAATCTGGGGCCGCCCACCCGGGGCTGGGTCACCAGCGCCGAGTCGACCAACGCTTCCATGGTGCTGGCGATCTGGGTGCGCTTCGAGATGTCGTTGATGGAGTACTGCACCATCCCGTCGCGCACGCCCTTACGGAGAGCGTTGCGCACCGCGCTGTGGATTTGGTTCTCGTCGCCGATCTCGGTGTAGATGCGGGCGGCCTGCTGGGGATCGATCTGCCAGCGCAGGCCCACGTCCACGGTCATCCCCATCTGTTCACTCGAGAGCGCCGCGATCTCTTCGACCTGGTCGCCGGTGAACGGATACTGCTCTTCGCGGGTCGAATAGCGCTCGATCGACGACCAGGGCGGCACTATCCGGATGCCGGGGAGGAGCGGACTGGGGCTCACCGAGCCGAACGCGTGCTGCACGCCGACTTCGCCGGCGTTGATGACCACTGCCGTCGAGCCGACGACAACGAGGACACCGACGATGAGAGCGGCGAGGCTCGCCAGGCGTAGCGCGCCGCCTACCGGGCGCGAGCCCTCGGATCGAACCGCCGACGCGCCGATGCGCAGGAAGAAAGCGATAGCGAGGAGTACGAAACCAAAGACGAGGCTGCCCATGGCGACTCCCAGTATGGAAGAGGGTTACCTGCTTACGTGAAGAGGTTCGGTCCGGTTCCGGGTCCTGCCGGCCCTTTCCCGAAGGGAGGTTTCTGCTCCGAGCGCGCGCGCACATAACCGAGCTCTTCGCTGCGCGCGATGCGCTTCTCGGCGACGAGACCCTCGAGCACCAGCTCGCACGCCGACACCATGGTGGCGGGATCCTTCTTGCCCCCCAGGCCTACCTGGTCGATCAGCGCCAGTAGCCCCGGCACGACCGTGAAGCCCTTGAGGAGCGACTCGGAGCGCTCGTCGGGGGTGATCTTGAGCGCGCCGCCCTCGTCGAACCAGTGCACGATGTCGTCGACGTTGGCGCCGCCGACTCTGGCCTCGAACGTGCGGCCGGCGGCGCGCCGGATCAGATCCTTCGCGATCGTCTCGGATCCCTGCAGCTCGCCCTCGTACTCGAGCTCGAGCTTGCCGGTGATCGCCGGCAGGGCGGCGTAGACGTCGGAGATGCGCGGCACGACGTGCTTTTCCTTCGTCGTGATGGTGCGACGTTCGGCGTTAGACAGCACGTTGTCGAGCACACTGATCGGCAGGCGCTGTGACACACCGCTGCGGCGATCGACGCGCTTGTCCTCCCGCGCCTCGAACGCGATTCTCTCGATCAGCTCCGCCATGAAGTCCGGGAGGCGGATCGCGCGATTGCCGCCGTTTCGCTCCACCCATGCTTCTTGCTGCGTGATCGCGGTTCCCAGCTCGACGGTGAGCGGATAGTGCGTCGTGATTTCTGAGCCGATCCGGTCCTTGAGCGGTGTGATGATCTTGCCGCGGGCGGTGTAATCCTCGGGGTTTGCCGTGAACACGAGCGCGACGTCGAGATTGAGGCGCACCGGATAGCCTTTGATCTGGACGTCGCCTTCCTGCATGATGTTGAACAGCCCGACCTGGATCTTGCCGGCGAGATCGGGCAGCTCGTTGATGGCGAAGATGCCGCGATTGGCCCGCGGCAACAGCCCGAAGTGCATGGTCAATTCATCGGACAGCAGGTGGCCGCCGCGCGCCGCCTTGATCGGATCCACGTCGCCGATGATGTCGGCGATGGTCACGTCCGGCGTGGCCAGCTTTTCCACGAACCGCAGCTCGCGGGGCAGCCAGGCGATCGGCGTCTGGTCCCCATGCTCGGCAATCAGCTCGCGGCCGTACTTCGAAATCGGCTCGAACGGATCGTCGTTGACCTCGCTGCCGGCCAGGATGGGAATCTCCTCGTCGAGTAGCGTGACGAGCTGGCGGAGGATGCGGCTTTTTGCCTGCCCGCGCAGGCCGAGCAGGATGAAGTTGTGGCGCGAGAGGATCGCGTTGACCAGCTGGGGAATCACGGTCTCTTCGTAACCCACGATGCCCGGGAACAGCGGCGAGCCGTTCTCGAGCAGACAGATCAGGTTTTCCCGCATCTCGTCCTTGACGTTGCGCTGGCGACGCGCGGGACTGGCCCATTCGGTTTGCTTCAGTTCACCAAGAGTCGTTGGCTGAGTCATGGCTCGACGTTAACTGACGGAGGGCCGCCTTGACAGGGGGTGGGATGCGGCGAGAGCGTGTGGTCATGCGAGTTTCTTCCGTACTGCTCGCAGTGGTGGCCCTCGTATCGCCCGCTGTGGCGCAGCAGCCCGCCGCGCCGCCCGTCGATACAATCGCGGTCGTTGCGCTCCATCTCAGCGACGGATCCGACCTCACCGGCCGCGTGGTGGCGGCCGACGACACCTCGCTCACGCTGCTCACGTTTGCCGGCGCGCGCGTCACGGTGCCACTGCGTTCGATTGTATCGTGGCGCCCACAGGCGGGTCGGGCCACGGCCAAAGGCTTTCAGCATTCCGACGCCAGCTCCAGCCGCCTGTTTTTCGCACCGACCGCGCGCACACTGCCGAAAGGGAGCGGCTATTTCACCGACTATTACATCGTTTTCCCGACGGTGGGCTTCGGTGTGTCCGACCGCGTCATGGTGTCCGGTGGCGTCTCGGTCATACCGGGGAGCGATCAGCTCATGTATTTCGCCGCCAAAGTCGGGGTCGTGCGCAAGCCTACCGCCGCTGTTGCCGTCGGGGCATTCTGGGCGACCGTACCGAATGAATCCGACGCCTCGCTAGGCATGGGCTACGCGGTGACGACGCTGGGCAGCGAGGATCACGCCATCACGTTGCTCGGGGGCCTGCCGTTCACGACGCACGATCTCGCGCCTCAGCCATTGTTTGTGGTTGGCGGCGAGACACGCATCGGCAGCGGCAGCAAGTTGATGGTGGAGGCTTGGAAACTCCCGGAAGAGGACGCGGTGCCGGTGCTGTTTGGCGTGCGCGCGTTCGGGAAGCAGCTGTCCGCCGGCTTTGGTCTGGTCTATGTGTTTCCCAACAGCATCGAGGGCTGGCCGTTCATCCCCTGGGCGGATTTCAGCATCGTCTGGTAGATCAGCCTGTACTCTGCAACCCTTGCGCGATTCCCCGCACGCTCGCCATCAGCGCGCGGAACAGGTCGTCGTCGGGGCGGCCCGCAGCGCGCCAGCGCTCCAGCACGTCAACCTGCAGCAGGCTCATTGGATCGACGTAAGGGTTACGCAGCCGGATCGAGCGTTGCAGCGCCGGATCGGAATCGAGCAGCGCCTGCTCGCGTTTCAAGGCGAGCACGCGCGCCGCGGTGCGGTCGAACTCGGCGCGAATGAGCGGGAAGTAGCGATCGCCGTGCGTGCCCGCGAGCCGCGCGTAGCGTGCGGCGATCGACAGGTCGGCGACGCCGAGCACGATTTCGACGTCGTCGATGAGCGTGCGCAGGAACGGCCAGTCGTGGGCCATCTCCTCCAACGCTGCCGTGCCGTAGCGCTCAGCCGCACGATCCAGCGCTGTGCCCAGTCCATACCACCCGGGCAGCAGGTGGCGGCTCTGCGTCCAGGCAAACACCCACGGGATCGCGCGCAGCTGCTCGATCATGCCGCGCGATTGCTCGGCATCCTCGCGCGACGCGGGGCGGCTGCCGATCGCCATGCGTTGGATGACGTCGATCGGCGTCGCCTGGCGGAAGTACTCGACAAAGCCGGGGTCGTCGTAGACTAACGCCCGGTACGCCGCGCGGCTGTCGCGGGCAATGTCTTCCATGACTCGCGTCCACGCGGCTTCGCGGGGCTCGGGCGGACGGGGCAGCGCGGTGGCGAGCGTCACGGCGCTGACGGTCTGCTCGAGCGTGCGCATCGCGATGCCACGCAGGCCGTATTTGGCATTGATGACTTCGCCCTGCTCGGTCACACGCAGCCGCCCCTTCACCGATCCTCGCGGCGCGCTCAGCATCGCGCTCGCGATTCTGCCGCCGCCGCGGCTGACGGTGCCGCCCCGGCCGTGGAAGAAGGTCAGATCGACGCCTGATCGCTCCGTCGTCTCGACCAGCGCGGCCTGGGCCCGTTGCAGGGCCCAGCGCGACGCGGCGATCCCCGCGTCCTTGTTGCTGTCGGAATATCCGATCATGACCATCTGATGCATGGCGCGCGCGGCGAGGTGCGACCGGTAGGACGGCTCGTCGAGCAGCGCTCGCACGATGGCGGCAGCGTCCTCGAGATCGGCCACCGTTTCGAACAGCGGCGCCACATCGAGCGGCACGTGCTTCTCACCGCCCCCCCCCCAGCGGGCGAGCACGAGGACGGTGAGGATGTCGTCCGCGCCTTCCGTCATGCTCACGATGTACGGGCCCACGGACGTCTCGCCGAACCGGGCGCGACACTCGGCAACCGCCTTGAACACTTCAAGGACGCGCGTGGCCTGTTCATCGGGCGGTCCCTGAGGACCTTCACCACGCTCGAGTATCCGCCGGAGCCGTGCGACGCGATCGGCCGGGGTGCGGGCGCTCCAAGCCGCGTCTCCCAGCAACGTCGCGATCACCGCGCGATGCACGTGCGCGTGTTGCCGCAGGTCGATCGTCGCCAGGTGAAAGCCGAACGTCTCGACGCGGCGGAGCATGCGCCCCACGCCGAACATGCCCGCATGCTCGCCGCGGTGCGCCCGCAGACTCTCAATGACCGCCCGCAGGTCGCGCTCGAGCTCGGAGGCAGCGGCGTACCCGTTCGACTCCTCGCGTCTGGTTGCGTCGAGGCGCGCCGCGATCAGACCCAGCAGCACGCGGTAGGGCATGTCGTGATAACGGCTGGGGATCGCCGCCAGTGCTTTGGGGAACCGCGAGCTGTAGGCGGCAATCCGCTCGCGCACGTCGTCATTCACGCCCGCGAGCCTCGCAGACTGTGAGAGCCGGCGCGCCAGCTCCGCCGCCTCGCGGCGGTAGCGATCCAGGATCAGCTCCCGCTGGCGCGCGAGCGCGGCACGCAGCGTCTCGGCCCCGGCGTTGGGATTCCCGTCCATGTCGCCGCCGACCCAGGAGCCAAATCGCAGCAACGGCTGGACCGGAGCGCCGAGGACCTGCTCCAGCTCTTCGTAGAACGGCGGGACGATGCGGTACACGACGTCCGTCAGATAGAAGAGCACGTTCTCGAGCTCGTCCATGACGGTGGGGCGCGCCGAGGGATGCGGATCGGTTTGCCAGGCCGCGGTGACTTCCTCACGAATGCGCGCGAGCGCGGCGCGCTCTTCATCGGGCGTGCGCGACGGATCGAGTCGTTCGACGAGCAGACGGCCGATCACCTGCTCCTTCTCGAGCAGCGTGCGCCGTGTCGCTTCAGTGGGATGCGCGGTGAACACCGGCTCGATCCGCAGGTGCGGCGGCGTGATGCCCGCGGCGGCCAGCCGGCCGAACGTGTCTTTGAGACTGCCTTCCTGCGGTGCGGCGGCGTCGCGCAGGTAGTCGCGCCGGCGCCGGATGCGATGAATCCGCTCGGCGAGATTGACGACTTCGAAGTAGGTCGCGAACGCGCGGATCAGCATTTCGGCGTCGTGGGCCGGCAGGCCCTTCACCAGCCCGTGCAGCTCGTCGTCCGCCGACGCGATCGCGGCGTGACGCGACCGTTCGACCAGCTGGAAGAACTCCTCGCCGCATTGCTCGCGCAGCACATCGCCGACGAGCGCGCCGAGCGTCCGGACGTCGTCCCGCAGGGGCGCGTCTTTCGGCGCGAACTCGGTCAGGACGCCTCGGCGGAAGTGAACAGCCTGGCGGCGCCAATCCCCCACGCCGGGAGATCGATCGAGGCGCGCCCGTCGCTCCCGACGGCAATCGGATCGCCGTTCTGTTCGACGATCGTGGTGCGCCGCGCGAGCTTGAACGCGTACGCGGCCGGCCATACGCCGACGGCGCGCGCCTGTCCGGAGACGTCGAGCAGCTTCACGATCACGCCTTCACCGTCGTCCGCGAGCTTCGCCCCCACGACCATCGCGTTCTTATCGGCGTAGAACAGGGCGCGATCCTTCGTGATCAAGGGACCCGGTGTCGTGTTCGTGTACGACGGGCTCACATACAATGGATCGCACGCCGCCCACCCGCGGCGCACGGGCTCCGCCGCATCGCCGGGGGCGAGGAGCGATATGCGAAACCGCAAGGTGACATTCCCGCCCTGCGACGCGGCGTAGTTGGTGTGCCAGTAGTTGTTCATTGCGTACGCGAACAACGTCCCGTCGGGGGGGGGCACGCTGCTGCGCCGCCACTGGCCCCGGAACAGATCGTTCAACGTGAACAGCGGCGTGTCGGGCGCGCTCCAGAGCAAACCGTCGTTTCCCTCGCGCAGCCACACCCAGTGCGCGTGACAGTACCAGTCGCGACAGCTCCCCGGCTGCTGATCGCGATCGACCGTCATGCGGCCGAGCGGGACTTCGACGTCGACGGTCGGCTTCGTGAACGCGAAGGGGAACGCGACGTACAGCGCTTCCTTGGCGAGCGTCGGCGTCTTGGTCATGCGGTTCTCGACGTCGACCCACGGCAGCTCGTCGTACAGCGTCACCGTCGAGACGATCGTCGGAAACCCATCCAGTGCCCGCTCGATCACCAGCCGCACCCCGATGCCCGGCAGCTTTTCACGCCGGCAGCGAACGAAGCGCGCCTGGGTGATGTCCAGCTGCGGGGCGTTCTTGAGGTCGTTGCGGTCGCCGGTCGTCCAGAGTGCGCTGCGCGCGCCGCCGCGGGCATAGACCAGCTGATTGAGGCCGGACCACTCCGACGTTTTGACGCGCTCTTTGCCGTCTGGGCCGGTCAGCGATCGAATCGCGCCGCTCGCGCCGTCGAGCGTGACCGTAAAGCGGCCCGCGGTTGCCTCGAGCGTGTCGCCCCCCCCATCGGATGCCGGCGGCTGGGGGCTCCGATCGGATTCGGTCAGCGCGATGTAACCGAGCGGGGGCACGTCGCGGAACAGCACGAGCGCGTCGCCGTCGTCGAGATCGACCGAGGCCAGCTCGCGCCCCTCGTACGCAAGCGTTTTGCCCGCGCCCCCCGCCACGCGTGCGACGTCCGTGCGTTCCCACGTACCCGCGTTGAACACCAGCCGGCCACGCCCCGCGCGCGTCGCTCGGCCCAATCGTAACAAGCCATCGCGGAGGAGATCGCCGGCACCGGCTGCCGCCGCGTTGATGAAGCGCTTCTTGTATTCCCATTGCGCGACCGTTTGCCGGGATGTCGGGGCGTCGATGCTCTCCGCGGCACCCCAGGTGTGCTCGCCGAACATCAGCAGGTCCCGCCACAACGTGGTGCGCGCATCGGCCCCCCCCCGCTTGCGCGCGTCGTCGTCCTCCCCGCGCGCGATGCGGTCGCCCCACAGTTCCACGATTTCCACCGCCCGGGCGGCAAGCTGCGCAGACCGGAACGCCGCGAGCTCGGCGGCCGTGGAAGCAGCGCCATCTTCCCAGTAGAGACCGGTGTCGCCGCGACGCACGGGGATCTTGGTCCCGTAGCGCCGTTCCACGTCCCGGAAAAAGTCTTCGGCGCGGCCCGCGACGATCCGGGGCCACATGAAGCGCCGTCCGAATTCCTGCAGATTCGTGACCAGCGCTTCCTTCATAAGAGCGTTGTCCTGCCAGTCGGCGCCGTACAGCAGCGCGACGTCATACGGCCAGTCTTGCGCCAGCAACGCCGGCTGATTGAGCAGCCATTCAGAGAGCCGGCGCCCCATCTCTTCCGGGCCGGCGTCGAAGCCGAAGCGCGTGCCGTCGCCATAGTGGTGCGCGCGCCAGTGCAGCACACGGCTGCCGTCCGGCCCCTCCCAGTAGTAGAGCTGCGGGTAGATCGTGCCTTCCGCGCCGGCGCTCGCCGGCAGCAGCGGCACCGCGCGCTCGGGGTTAGGACCGCTCGCCAGGTACTTCACGCCGCTCGCCGCCAGCAGCATCGGGAACGTCAGCGGTTGTCCGGGCACGTCGGTGATCTGGGCCGAGAGAAAACCCAAGCCCCGCTCGCGCGCGAGTTTGCCCGCGGGCCAGGTGAGACGCGCGAATGTTTCGTGATCGAGCAGTCCGGTCAGCATGTTCGCGAACAGCGCCTGCCAGCCGATCCTGCCGTCGCGGATCGCCTGCACGAGCGCGTCGCCGGCATCTGCGGAGCGATTCTCCAGAAATGACAACACCTGCAGCGCGCACTCCGCCGTGAAGTGGAAGTCGCGATTGCTTGCGAGCCGCGCGAGCGCCGCATCGAGATTCTTGCGATGCGTTTCGAGCGCCCGCTCCTGGAGATCGGTGTATCCGACGTCGGTGTGAATCGACGCGAGCCAGTACAGCGTCCAGCGTTTCGGCGGGGAGAGCCGCAAGCGCCGCCGCGCGGCGCGATCTTTGCCGATTTCGACGTCGACTTGAAAATCGGACGGTTGCGACAGCGGCACCCACAGCTCGCCGCTCAGCGCGACGCCGTCGGACGACGGCAGCAGACCGGCGGTCCCGATCAGCGCGCCGCGGGCGTCGGTCACGCGCGCACGCGCGGCGGGCGCGCTCAATCCCGAAACGATGACGCGCACGAGATTGCGGCGTCCATCCGGCTGCTGGAACAGCGCCGTGGGGCGCACGTCGATCACCGGCTGTTGTGCGCCACCGGGCGCGGAGCGCCGCACGAGCGGGAGCGTCCCGAGCCAGGCGAGAAAGGCGCGACGGTCGAAAGGGAGCATGGGGCTGCTATAACTTACCGCTGCTTGACTGTCCGGGTCCCCTCTGTACGTTTCGCGCGTCCGTCACCCAGGTCCCTCAACCGGAGCCAGCATGAAGCGCATTGCATTGGCCGTGGCGCTGGTCGTCATGGCTGCCGGCGCGTGCAAGAAGGCCGAAGACCGCGGAATGGCCGCGGACAGCACGAGCGCCAATTCGATGATGATGTCCGACTCGATGATGATGTCCGACTCGATGCACGCGGACACCACTCATCATATGGCGCCGGATACCACCAAGGCGCGCCGTCCGTAACAGCGTTGTGAGCGGAGTCGTGAAGCCCGGGCGATGCCCGGGCTTTTCTTTTTCAGCGAACCGAGCGCGCGATCGCGGATCGCGTGTCGAATGGCGGCACCCACCCGAGCTCGCGCCCGATCCGTTCCGTGGAGTAGGGATTCTCCCCCAGGATGAACGACAGCGCGGCGCTGCCGAGTCCCGCGTAGCGCCCCGGGAACAGCCGCTTGAGCAACGTGCTCCAGGCCGCGATGCCCGCTCGGACCAGTCCCACCGGCACCGGCACGAAGCGGGGACGGCGGCCGATCGCCTGCGCGAACGTGGCGAAGAACTCGCGCTGGCCGAGCAGGGGTGGGGCATCACGGGTCACGTGGTACGCGCGAAATCCCGAGAGCCCGGGGGGGCGGCCATCGAGCGCTGCGACAATAGCGGACGCCACGTTGCCGGCGTAGACGCATGACAGGTGATTGGTCCCCGCGCCGATCTGCGGCAACAATCCGCGCTTGAGCGTGGCGACCAGACGCCGCGTGAACACGCGATCGCGCTCTCCGTAAATGACGTTGGGGCGGATCGCGATCGCGGTGAGGCCGCCGCGGCGGGTCTCCTCCTGCACGAGCAGCTCGGCGGCGCGCTTGGTGCGGGCATAGAAATCCGCGGCGGGGAGCGGCTGAAACGGGTAGTCCTCGGTGACGCCGTCCTTCCCGGCCGCGTACACCTCGGTGCGGCCGTAGACGGCGACGGACGAAACGTGAATCAGCCGGGCGCCAGACTTGCGCGCGGCCTCGATCGCGAGCCGGGTCCCACCGACGTTGACGCGCGTGAACTCGTCGAAGGAGTCGCGTGTGACGACCAGCGCCGCGGCGTGCACGATCGCTCGAACACCTTGCGCGGCCCGATCCCACGTCTCGGCGTTGGTCACGTCGCCGATCACCGGCTCGGCGCCGAAGGACTCGACGAGCGCGCGGGCGTGCGCGCGCACGAGCGCGCGCGGCCGCTCGCCCCGGGCACGCAATGCCTCGAGGACGTGCGTGCCCACGAGGCCGGCGGCGCCGGTGACGAGAACCGTCACGCGGGAGTGACGGTGGGCGCGTCGAAGGGCAGGTTCACGACTCTTGCTTCGCGGCCCGCCGCGCGCACTCGGGCGCCGATCGGAACCTCGCGGCGCACGATCGCCAGACCAATCCAGCGGCCCAGCACCGAGCCGCCGCCATCGGGCAGCCAGGCGATGCTGGTGACGCGCCCCACCTCACGCTCGTCCTCGGTCACCGCACTCCAGCCGCTCGCGGGAGCAGCCGGCGGATCGCTCTCGAACAGCAGGCCCCGCAGCTGGCGGTTGGCGTGCCCGCGGAAGTGCAGCCGGCTGACGGTTTCCTGGCCGGTGTAGCAGCCCTTGGTATACGACACGCCGCCGATTTCGTCGAAGCGCACTTCCTGCGGAATGGTCTTGTCGTCGACCTCCGACGCGAGCCGCGGCCAGCCGGCCAGAATCCGAGCCAGCTCGAGCGCGTCCGGGCTCGCGCGGTGCGCGCCGGCGCCCGCGAGACGCTGTTGCAACGCGGCGCGGTGCGGGGCGGCGGTGGTGATCTGGAAAACGAACGGCGCGAGCTCGCTCGCGCGCGCGACTTCGACCGCGATGTCGCCGGCCTTGCCCTCCACGGTATGGCTCGGTCCCGGCGGGACGGGGAGCCCCGCCGCGCCCATCACCGCAACGCTGTGGGCGCCCGCCAGTCGCAGCACGCCGAGATCGTCGCTGCGATCTTCGAAGCGCGCGAGCCGCGGCGGGATCGAACGCTCGAAGATCGCGCGCGCGCGCTCGCGTCCCTCAACCGGGACGGTGAACCGGACGCGCGAGCCCAACCGCGCGGCCCACCCATCCACGACCATCATCCCTTTGGGTGTCAGCAGCGCCCCATACACGAACGCGCCGTCGCCGGGTTTTTCGATGTCGTTCGTCAGCAGTCCCTGAAAGCAGACGATGGCTCCGGTGCCGGCGCCGGTCAGCTCGATCACCCCTGTGTCGACCGGCGCCACGATCGCCCCGGCGCGCAGCTGATCGACGACTTCGGCCGGCACGGCGTCCCGCTCGAGTCGCGTGACGGTGAGGTCGCTCACAGGGCCATCAATTCCGCGGCGGTGTGACCGGCCAGCGAATCCCAGACCCGGGCTGCGCCCCGGCCCTCGAGGTGCTGAATCGGATGACTGGTGGTGAGCACGATGCACGGCATCCCGGCAGCGAGCGCCGCCTGAACTCCGGGCACCGAATCTTCGATGACGACGCAGCTCGCCGCAGCGATCGGTGCAGAGCCGGGGGGCTGTCGGCTGAACGCCTGCAGTGCGGCGAGGTAGGAGGCAGGACTTGGTTTGGAGAGGGGCACGTCGCCCGCCGCTACGATGACTTCGAAATACGGCGCCAGATCCGTGCGGGCGAGGATTGTGTCGATCTCGCGCCGCAGCGCGCCCGAGACGATGCCCAGACGAAAGCGCTTGGCAGCGTCGCGCACGAACTCGCGGGCCCCCGGGACGAGCTGCAGCGACGATTGTACGAGCTCCAGGTATACCTTCGACTTCGTGTCGACGAGGAACTTCAGCAGTTCCGTCGTCAGCGTACGCTGCGCGCGCCGGTAGGCTTCGACGAAGCCGGAGCGATCGTCCAGGCCGAGATAATGCGCGTAATAGTCCTCGCGCGTGAGCGCGATGCCCTCCTCGGCGAGGACGCGCTGCAACGCTTCGCAGTGCTGCGGCTCGTCATTCACCAGCACGCCATTGAAGTCGAACAGCACCGCCTGGATCACAAGATCTCCTTCAACCAGCTGACGATGTTGGGCCAGCACGACGCGCGCGCGCGCGGACTCAACACGAGACCCCGGTGCGACAACCCGGGCTCGATCGCGAGGGTTTTACGCGCCGCCCCGACGCGTTCTACCACCTGGCGGCACGCGGTGGGTGGCGCGAAGATCCGGTCCGAGCCGCCTGCCACTCCCAGGTAGGGAATGCTCAGGGCCGCGAGTCCGGCAAAGTAGTCGAAGCCGTCGGTCCCCATCCACGCGCCCCGCACGTTCCACTCCATCCATTCGGCGATGATCTCCGCCGCCTCGTCCTCGTTGCCGAACCGCAGCGCCCGCGCGGGAAATCGTCCCAGGGCGCGTGACACGGCGATCGTCAACGCCGCGAGTGAGCGGCGCACCGGTCCCAGGCGCCGGGGCCCCGGGGTACCGAGCGTCACAACGGCGCGGATCGGCGCGGCAGCCGCAACGCGCGCCAGCCAACACAACCCCGCGGCTCCCCCGGAGGAGTGACCGAGCCAGGCGAGCGGGGCGCCGTCCGTTTCCTCGCGCACGCGCGCGACGAGTGTAGGTGTGTCATGCAGGATCCAGTCCTCGAACGTCCACGCGCCCCGCCGCGGTTCGCGCGCACTCTCGCCATGGTGGCGGAGGTCGGCGAGCCAGACATCGAATCCGGCGGCGCCCAGAAAGTGCGCCAGACCGCTGGGAGCCTCCGCGCCATCGGGGGAATACAGCCAACAACGATGGTTGGTGAACGCGCCGTGCACGAGCAGCACCGCCGGCCGGCCGTCGCGGTGCGCGCGCAGCCGGTGCAGCGCCAGCTGCACCCCGTCCGGCGTCATGATGTGGCGCCCCCCCCCGGCTGCTCCGCCGCTCATTCGTAGCGCCCGGCGGCGCGGTAGGCGTCGTCGAGCAGCTCGACCGGATGTCGGACGTGCGCGGGGATCCGCGCCGCGGCGAGGCCGGCGCCCAACTGCATCAGGCAGCCCGGGTTGCCCGTCGCGACCACTTGGGGAGCCGCTTCGCGCAGGCGCGCGAGCTTGGGCGCGAGCACGGCGCGCGACATCTCCGGCTCGAGCATGGTGAACAGTCCCGCACTGCCACAGCACTCAGCCGCGCCCGGCACGGGTACCAACGTGAGCAGCGGAATCGCGGCGAACAGCTTCAGTGGAGGTATGGCGACCCCTTGCGCGTGCAGCAAGTGGCAGGGTGGGTCGTACGCGACATGCAGATCGAGCGGGGCGCCGGGAACGGGGGACGGCGCCAGAAGCTCGGTGACGTCGCGGACGCGCGCTGCAAACCGCTCGCTCCGCGCATCGCCGACGAGATGTCCGTATTCCTTCATGAGTGCGCCGCACCCGGCGCTGTTGACGACGATCGGCTCATCGCTATCTCCGAACGCGGCGACATTGACTCGCGCGAGGGCACGCGCCGCGTCCGGCAGTCCGGCGTGCGCATGCAGCGCTCCGCAGCAGACTTGACCGGGGACCTCACGAACGTCGTATCCGTTCACGGCCAGGGTGCGCACGGTCGCATCGTGGACATGAGAGAACAGGCCTTGTTGGACGCAGCCACGAAACAGCAGGACGGCGGAGGGCGGCGCAGGGCGGTGGAGGGCGGCCGGAGCCGTGGCCGTTGCCGCCTTTCGCCGCCCTGCGCCGCCGTTCGCCGCCCTTCGTCGCAACCAGCATCCCCAGTGCAAACCGCACTCGTACCGAATCCAGCGATCCCACGCGGGAGCACCGATCTCAGCAGCCGGGCAAACCAGTAGACAGCTCCGCTCACCCCCGGCGTCGTTAGCGCCCACAGCGCCAGGCGCGCCAGCAGGGGGACGCCGCGGGCGGCCGTGATCCGCGCGCGTGCGGCCTCGAGGCCCTGACCGTAGCGGACTCCTGAGGGGCAGACCGGTTCGCAGGCGCGGCACCCAAGGCAGCGATCGAGATGATAGGCGAGTGCCGGATCGGTCTCCGCGAGCTCACCGCGCTCCAGTGCCCGCATCAGCTCGATGCGGCCGCGGGGCGAATCGGATTCATCTCCGGTGGCGAGAAAGGTGGGACAAGCTTGCAGACAGAACCCGCAGTGTACGCACGCGTCCAGCCCTTCGAATCCGCCTCGAACCCCCCTCCCCGTCATGAGCCTTCGGTGGCGACGACGAGGGCACCCCCGGGATCGAATGTGCGTCGTAGGCCCGCGACCAGCGGACCTACGCCTTCGCGATACGCGCCGAAGTGGCCGACCGCCCCGCGCACCGGCCATGGCGCGCGCTCGAGCGTCATCGGGACCTCCATACCGGCGAGCGTGCGGCGCAGCCGTTGCAGCCGGTCGATGCTCGTGTCGCCGGTCCACCGGATCGCGCCCGCGGCCGGCGACGCGGAGATCCATTCGTCCCCGAGCTGGTGCTGGAGCAGGTCGAGCAGCTCGTCGCTCGTGGCCGGGACACCGCCGATGCGGAAGGTCACCGGCCGCACCGCGAATCCCTCGGCGAGGCGCATCCAGAACGCGTGCGCCTCTTCCGCGCGGAGCGCGGTGAAGCGGCCGCCGCCGGTCGCGGCGCCCAGGCCGGCTTCGTCGGCCGCCACGAGCGCCGGCGAGCCGGCGAGGCGCACGCCCAGGACCCAGCGTTCGCGCCGGGCCAGGGCAGGGGAGACGAGCTCGAGCGCGGCCGGCGTGAGGCCGGCGCGGCAATGTCTTCACCGACCTGCGTGAGCTCTTCGCGCGTGCCCTCGAGCATGTACGTGACGTCGGCGCGCGGCAGCGTGCGCAGGCGCAGGTGCACGAGCACGATCACGCCAAACGCGCCGAATCCTCCGGCCTGCAGGCGTGTGAGGTCATAGCCCGCGACGTTTTTCATCACGCGCCCGCCGCTTTGCACCATCCGGCCGTCGCCCGTCACGAATGTCACGCCGAGCAGATGATCCTTGATCGGGCCGAACGCATGCCGCAGCGGACCCGCGGTGCCGGTGGCCACGACCGAGCCCAGCGTGCGGCCCGCGAGTCCCGGCGGATCGATGGCGAGCCACGCCCCGCGGTCGGCGAGCTGCTGGCGCAGCTGGTCCAGACCGATGCCGGCTTCGGCCGTGGCGGTGAGATCCGCAGGCTCGATTGCCGGCACACGATCCAGGCGACGAGTCGTGAGCGCGAGGTCGGCGGGAGCGTCGCTCGGGAGCCACGTGCCCGCGCCTTCGATGCGCACACGCCAGCCTTCCTGATGCGCGGTGCCGAGCAGCAGGGCGACGGCATCGGGCGATCCGGGGGCGATGCGGGGGACGCGATCCGTGCCCGCTTCGAGCACGGCGCCTTCGCCGAGCAGCGCGGTGACCTTCTCGAGGATCGTCATGAGACCCTGGCCAGCTCCCCCCGCGGCATGGCCGCGGGGCTCGCTACCCACTCACGGCAAGCGTGCACGGGAACGACTTTCCCGGGATTCACGCGTTCGAGCGGGTCGAAGACTTTGCGAACCGCATGCATCGCTCCCAGAGATTCGGCGTCGAAGATCAGCGGCATATAGCGCAGCTTGTCGAGGCCCACGCCATGCTCGCCGGTAATCGTACCACCGGCGGCGATGCAGGTCGACATGATCTCCGCGCTCGCGGCCTCGACGCGCGCCTTGAGCGCCGGATCGGTGGCGTCGAACGAGATATTGGGATGCAGGTTGCCGTCGCCGGCGTGGAACACGTTGCTCACCACCAGGCCGTAGCGCCGCGCGATGCCGGAGATCGTTTCCAGCACGTGGGGCAGGGCGGAGCGCGGCACGACCGCGTCCTGCACCACCAGGTCGCGCGACAGGCGCCCCATCGCGCCGAACGCTTTCTTGCGGCCCTGCCACAACCGCTCGCGCTCGGCGTCGCTGGTCGCGATGCGCACGGCCCGCGCGCCCGCGCGCCGCAGCAAGTCCGCGACGGCATCGGTTTCGGCCACCACGGCGTCCGCGTTGCGTCCGTCGATCTCGACGAGCAAGATCGCCGCGGCGTCGCGCGGGTAGCCCGCGGCGTACACGGAGTCCTCGACCGCGCAGATGCACGACTGGTCCATCATCTCGAGCGCCGCGGGGACGATCCCGGCCGCGATAACGGCCGACACGCCCTCGCCCGCCGCGCGCAGGCTGCTGAAGTCGGCGAGCATGGTCCGCACGGCGCGTGGGAGCGGTGTGAGCCGGACGGTGATGCTCGTGGCGATGCCGAAATTGCCCTCCGAGCCGACGAACAGGCCCACCAGGTCGGGCCCCCACGGCTCGCCGCCGGGACTGCCGATCTGCACGAGCGAGCCGTCGGCGAGCAACAGCTCCAACGCGAGGATGTGATTCGCGGTGACGCCGTACTTCAGGCAGTGCGGGCCACCGGCGTTTTCGGCGACGTTGCCGCCGATCGTACACGCGCTTTGACTCGACGGATCCGGCGCGTACTGCAGTCCATGCGCTAGGACGGCCGCGCTCAGCTTGGCGTTGACCACGCCGGGCTCCACTGTCGCGCTGCGGTTCCGCGCATCGACGCGCAGCAGGCGATTCAGTCGCGTCAGCACGACCAGCACGGCGCCGGCATCGGCGAGCGCCCCACCGGAGAGTCCCGTCCCGGCGCCGCGCGGCACGAACGGCACGCCGTGTGCCGCGAGCAGTCTCACGACTGCGATGAGCTCTTCACGCGAACCGGGAAGCACGACGAGATCGGGAACGCGGCGGTGCGTCGGCAGTCCATCCATCGAGTACGTCACTCGCGCAGCCCGAGCTTGTCGGACGTGCCGCTCTCCGACGATTTGTGCTAAGTCCCGGGCAAGGTTGGGAAGCGCGGACATACTATATACTAGGGCCACAGACGCACCGCGGGGAACAGGAAAAAGGGGTCGGGACAATCATGTTGTCCCGACCCCTCTTACCTGCAACCCGCCGCTGCGTCTGTTGCCTAGTCTTTGCCTGTCCTAGGCCGCTCTCCAGAATCCCTTCAAGGCCTTTCCGTCCGGCGATTCGCGCAGCTTCTCGAATGCCCGTTCGCGAATCTGCCGAATGCGCTCGCGCGTGACTCCCATCAGCGCCCCGATCTTCTCCAGCGTCATCGCCTCGCTGCCCTCTTCGAGCCCGTAGTAGAGATACAGAATCTTGCGCTCACGCGGCGTGAGGTACTTCTGGAAGATTCGGTCGATGAACTCGCGCATCAGCTTGCCGTCGGTGCGCTCTTCGATCTCGCCGCCTTCCTGACCGGCGAAGCGCTCGCCGAGGGTCGCCGCATCCTTGTCGGTGCGGTCCACCGGCGCGTCGAGCGAAAGCTCCGCGGCCGTCATGCGACGCGCGGTGCGGACGTTTTCGACCGAGTCTTCGAGGGCTTGTGCGATTTCGTTGTCGGTGGGTTCTCTGCCCAGCTCCTGCGAGAGGTACGTCTCGGTGCGGCTCATGCGAATCAGCTGTGAGTTCTGATTCAGCGGAATGCGGACGCTGCGCGTCTGCTCCGCCAACGCCTTCAGCACCGCCTGGCGCACCCACCACACCGCGTAGGAAATGAACTTGACGCCTTGATCGGGATCGAACTTCTTGACCGCCTTGAGCAGGCCTTCGTTCCCAATGGCGACGAGCTCGGAGAGATCGAGTCCGTGGCCCTGATATTTTTTCACGTAGGAGATGACGAAACGGAGATTGGCAGTGACGAGACGCTCGGCAGCTTTTTCATCGCCCCGCTGCACACGACGCGCGAGGCGACGTTCTTCAGCGGGATCTTTGATGAGGGGAAGTTTCTGTATGTCTTGCAGGTATTGGTCGAATGCGCCGGAAGGGGTGGTGCGGAAAAAGGCCTTCGCCTTGCCGCCATTCGACCGAGCCATGCGGGTTCCCCCTGAAACGATCTGTGTGTGGAAACGGCGCGTGCAACCGCCATTTGGGCCACGTAACTGCCCGTCAATATAGGATTTCCTGCCAATCGGTGCAAATCGACGCGGTTTTCCACATCACAAATTATTGGGTTTGTGGGCATTCCCCGCTTTGTCCACTATCCACAGAATCTGTGGAAAATGCCTCGCCCGCCCTGATGTCCCGCATGGAAGCTCGCTCAATCCGAAGGATGAGATGGCGATTGTTGAGAGGTGGAAAGGTCTGTGGGCTACGTGTTGACCAGAACTTGACGAATGGCATCCTCTCGCACGGCGAGCGTCCATCCTTCGCCGTCATTGCCGTACGTGCTCCCGATGGCCGTGGGGAGCGCGAAGCGAATCTCTCCGCCCCGGACCTTTTTGTCGGCGCGCATGGCGGCGATCAGGTCATCCACCTGGCTGCCGTCGGGTCGCTCGGTCGGCAGATGCAGTCGCTCCAGCACCCGCATGATCCGTTGCACGGTACCGGCAGGAGCGATGCCGAGGGATTCCGCCAACCGTCCCTCGTAGACCATACCGATCGCGACGGCTTCACCGTGCAGCACCTCGTACTTGGAGGTGGCCTCGACCGCATGTCCGACGGTGTGCCCGAAATTGAGAATGGCGCGCCGGCCCTGCTCGCGCTCATCCTGTGCGACGACGGCGGCTTTGATTTCGACCGAGCGTCGCACGAGGCGCTCGAGGGCCGGCGCGTGCTTGGCGAAAATCGCCGCGTACTCCGCTTCCAGAAACGCGAAGTACTCCGCGTCCGCAATCACCCCGTGTTTCACCGCCTCGGCGAGGCCGGCCGCCAGCTGCGCGCTCGACAGGGAGCCCAGCAGATCAGGATCGGCGACGACGACGCGCGGTTGGTGAAAGGCGCCGAGCAGATTCTTGCCCGCCGGCACGTCGACGCCCGTCTTTCCACCGATCGATGAGTCGATCATCGCGAGCAGCGACGTCGGCACCTGGACGAGCGGGACACCCCGGAGATACGTGGCCGCGACGAATCCCGCGACGTCGTTGACCACGCCGCCCCCCAGCGCGATCACCGCGCAGTCGCGTCCGTAATGCGCGGCGAGCATCCGATCCGACAACGATGCCCACGTGTCGCGCGTCTTGTTCCATTCTCCCGCGGGGAACGTGAGGAGCTCCGCGCGATGGCCGATAGCCGATAGCCGCTTCAGCACGTCTTCGCCGTACAGCTTTGCGACGTGCGAATCCGAAATCACCGCGTACGCCGCCGCGGGGCAGTACTCCGTCAGGATCGTGTCGAGCTGCTGGACGAGACCCGCTTTGATGAGGATGTCGTAGGAGGCGTCCCGGTTCTCGATGAGCCGGACGCGGATCGTCACCACACGATGTCGGCGCGGCCGGCTTGCTTGTTCACCGCCCTGGCAAGAACGAACAGCAGGTCGGAGAGCCGGTTCAGGTAGTGAATGATGACCGGGTTGACGTGCTCATCGCGCGCGAGCCGCACCACGGCGCGTTCGGCGCGCCGGCACGTGGTGCGCGCGACGTGCAACGCCGCGGCTTTGGGTGTGCCGCCCGGCAGGATGAAATTCTTCAGCGGCGTGAGCGTTGCCTCATGTCTGTCGATCACCCGCTCGAGCGCGTTCACGTGATCCGCGCCGACGTGCTCCCGCACCTTGCTCGCATCGGGGGTGGCGAGCTCGGCTCCGATCGCGAACAAATCGCGCTGAATCGACTGCACGACGTCCGACTCGAAGCCGGCCGGCTCGAGCGCGGCCGCGAAGCCGAGCGTCGCGTTCAGCTCGTCCACATCGCCGTACGCACACACGCGTGGATCGTCCTTGGGGACCCGGCCGCCGCCGAACAGCCCCGTCTCACCCGCGTCACCCGTCTTTGTGTAGATCTTCATGAGTCCTTTGTCGTGCGTCGTACGTCGTGCGTGATTGGTGAATTACGACGAACGACGCACGACGTACGGTTTTCAAAAACGTATGCTCACGGGCAACGGAGCGCGAGCGGTTGCGTGGCCACCACGCGCCCGGTCTCAGGATCGACCGCGCTGGCGCGCGAATCACGCGGCGCAACGTCGGCGATCTCATCGACCAGGAGCAGTGATCCACCACCTATGCCGGCCACGGCGCCGCGGAGCGAATAGCGGCTGGGGCCCCGGCCGGACACAGCCATTCCGTTGCTGAGTCGTGAACGCAGTGGCCGCAGAACCCAACGAAGATCGTGGACGTCGTGGGTCGTGACGGCGACGCCGCTGACGAGCAGCGAGTCACCGCCCGACTCGAGAAAACGAGCCCGAAAACCGACGGCATACCGGCCATTACTCAAGGCGATGACTTCACCAGCGTCTTCCGCCTTATCCGGATCTAACGTGAACGTGCCGAGCAGTGATGCGCGGGTCTCGGCGCGCCGGGCGACCTGCCGGACAAGCTCGAGCGCCTTCGCCCGGGGGAGCGGCGTACCCCGCAGGGGCGCACTGCTTGCAAGCGGTGGCGCGTCGAGTAGCGCCACGACGGTGACGTGAGAAGGGGGGGTGCGTCCCACCGGCCCGCCCGGCGGAAAGGCGAGCACCAGCTCCGTTACGAGGTTGACGGTTCCGCAGGTCTGCGGCGCATGAAAACGGGCCAGGGTGAGCCGCGCGGGCGCGCCGCCGCGGGCCGACAGTACCGTCGCACCGCGGACGCTGCGGGGTTCGACCGCGATGATTTGATGGCCCTCGAGGCTGTCCTCCAACCGGCCGGTACCTGTGAGCAGACGGTAGAAATCCCGCGCAAAGCGATCATCCGCCACGAAGACGTGCGCCTCGCCGCCGAGGCTCCACCCGAGCGCACCCGGCTGCGTGCTACTGGAAGACGCGCAGGCCAGTAGCCCGATCAGAAGAACCACGCTAGCGTTCGCGCGATGCAAGACGCGAAAGATATCACGATCATCGGCGCCGGCCCGACGGGGCTGTTCGCCGCGTTCTATGCGGGCATGCGGGGAGCATCGCACCGCTTGATCGACAATCTCGATCAGGTCGGTGGACAGCTGACCGCGTTGTATCCCGAGAAGTACATCTTCGACGTCGCCGGCTTCCCGAAGATTCTCGCCAAGGACCTGGTGAAGGCGCTCGCGGAACAGGGCCTGCAGTGGAAGCCGCCCGTCCATCTGGCCGAGAAAGTCGTCGGGCTCCGCCGCAGCGACGAGAACGGGAAGGCGCTGTTCACGATCGTCACCGACAAGGACGAGTATCCCGGCCGCTCGGTGCTCATCGCGGGCGGGATCGGCGCGTTCACGCCCCGGAAGCTGCCGCTGAAGGACGTCGATCAGTGGAACGGCAAGGGGCTGCACGATCGGGTATTGAACCCGCGCGAGTTCGCCGGCAAGCGGATCCTCATCGTCGGCGGTGGTGACTCAGCGTTCGACTGGGCCGTGAACCTTCAGGGCGTCGCCAAGTCCATCGTCATGATTCATCGCCGCGACGGGTTCCGGGCCCATCAGGCGACGGTGGATCAGGTGCAGGCGTTCGCGGCCGCCGGCAAGATGGACCTGCGCACGTTCTGGGAGCTCAAGGACATCGGCGGCGCGAGCCGGATCGAGCGCGTGACCATTTTCAACAACAAGACGAAGGAAGAAGAAACGCTGCCGATGGATTGCGTGATCCCGCAGCTGGGCTTCATCTCCTCGCTCGGCGCGATTGCCGAGTGGGGGCTCGAGATCGAGAAGGGGGACATCAAGGTCGCGCAGACGATGGAGACCAACATCCCCGGCATCTACGCCGCCGGCGATATCACCACCTATCCCGGCAAACTCAAACTCATCGCGACGGGGTTTGCCGAGGCCTGCATCGCCGTCAATCAGATCGCGCACTTCCTCAACCCGGCGGCGAAGGTGATGCCGGGCCACTCCTCGAACATGGCACTGTTCGGTCAGAAGGACGACTAGCGCGCCAGCTGCACGACCACCGAGTCGATCTGTGCCAGCATCTGTCGCGTCGGCACGTCGTGGGCGTTCGCCTGAATCGAAAACGTGATCACGCGGCCGTCCGACTTTTCGATGTAACCCGAAAGCGTATTCACCCGCGAAATCGATCCGGTCTTTGCGAGCACGCGCCCCTCGAGTGGCGTGCGTGCGAAGCGCCGCAGCAGTGAGCCGGGTTGCTGCGCCCGCGGCAGGCCGGCCAGGAACGGCGCGCGCCTGGGATGGCGATACATGTAGGCGAGCAGCTGTACGAACGCGTGCGGCGTCACGAGATTGCCCGCCGACAAGCCCGAGCCATCCTGCAGATCGAACGCGGTCGAATCGATTTTCACGGAGTCGATCAGGAACCGCTTCTCGACGTCGAGCCCCTTCGACCAGCTGCCGGTGTCGCCCACTTGCCGCCCCAGCGTCTTGAGCAGCATTTCGGCGAACCAGTTTTGGCTGCTGTTGAGAATTGGGAAGATGATGTCGGGCAGCGGCCGGCCGTGATACTCGACCAGGGGGTTGTCGCAGCAGCGCAGCGCGCGATACGCCATCGAATCGGTCGTGCTCGCGGCGCCACCTTCCACGGCAACGCCCTTCCTCTGTAACGACGCCTGCAGGGCCCTCGCCGCGAAGAAGTTCGGATCGGGCAGCGCGAAGCTCTCGATCCACGGCGAACGGCTCAAGGAGACCGTCCCCTCCGCCCAGATGTCGAGCGTCCCGGGCTTGCGAAAGAAGTTGTCGCCGATCGTCGTCGAGGAATCGGCGGGCACCGTGCGCGCGCGGTTTTCGAACGTGAACAGGTGCAGGTCCGGATTCCACGTGATCGTGGGCGGCTGATCCACCGCCGCGCCCGGCGTGATCTGGAAATCGACGCTGTTGTCGTGGAACCCCAGCCCGGAGACGGGAGCGGCATACCACCAGTTGAGGTCGAAGGAATCCCAGCTCCCATGCACGAGCGTGGGCTCGAAGTACGACCCGTCGCCCACGATCCTGCCCGTCACGCGCCGCAGGTGGTGCGCGCGCAGGGAATCGGCGATGGCGTCGATGGTGGTCCACGTCGAATCACAGCCGCCGGGGGCGAGCGTATCGATGGTGTAGCAGCGCTCCGACCAGGTGGGATCCCCGCGTCCATACAGGATCAGGTCTCCCTGCAGCACGCCGTTCGTGACCATGCCGTTCGCGTACACGCTGGTGCGCGCGCGATAGTCGGCCGGTAGCAGCACGGTCGCCGCGGCGGCCACGATCAGCTTCGTGTTGCTGGCCGGCACCGAAAAGCGATCCCCGTTTCGATTGAACAGCACGCGCCCGCGGTCGTCCTGCGCATAGACGTTCCAGGTCGCGCGATTGAACGGCGGCTGATCGAGCAGCGTGGTCAGGCGCTGCTGCAGCGAGCCGCGCAGCGGCACGGTCCGCGTCGGGGCGGGCGTCTGCGCGTGCAGGGAAACGACGCCGCTAATCGTAAGCGACGCGAGGATCAGCTTTCGCATAGAGCACGTCGGTCAGAAGGTTGACCAGCACGAAGATCACGGACATGAACAGAATGCTGCCCTGCACGGCCGGCAGATCGCGCCGCTCGATCGCGAGCAACACGTAGCGACCCACGCCCGGCCATGAAAATATCGTCTCCGTCAGGATGCTCCCCGTCAGATAGTTGCCAACATCGAGACCCAGCACCGTGATGATCGGCAACAGCGCGTTGCGCAGTGCATGCCGGCCGATCACCCGGCGCTCGCCCAGGCCCTTGGCGCGGGCCGTGCGAATGAAATCGGAGGGAAGAATCTCGAGCATGGCGCCGCGGGTCATGCGGGCCAGGAACGCAATCGAGCGCGTGCCGAGGGTCAGCGCCGGCAGCACCAGGAACGCCAGGCCGCCGTAGCCGGACGGCGGCAGCCAGCGCAGCGCGACCGCAAACAGCAGGATCAGCAGCAGCCCCACCCAGTAGACCGGGAACGAGATCCCGACGTACGCAATCAACATGCTGAGCCGATCGACGGCACCGCCCGGCCGGATCGCCGCCAGCACCCCCAGGGTGATCCCGCAGGTCGCGGCGAGCAGCATGGCGGCGCCCGCGAGCTGGAGCGTCTTGGGAAACCGCTCCACCAGATCGCCGAGCACGGGGCGCTGGGTGATGTACGAGCGGCCCAGGTCGCCGCGCAGGACGCCCCAGACATAGTGTCCGAATTGCGCCGGGAGCGGCTCGTCGAGATGCAGCTCGGCGCGCAGGCGCGCGATCGTCGCCGAGTCGGCGCGTTCGCCGACCATTTCGGCGACCGGGTCCCCGGGGACGACGTTCAATAAAAGGAAGGCGACGACGAGAACACCGAAGAGCGTCGGAATTGTCGCCAGCAACCGCCTAGCGATCAGCGGCAACACGTGCCTTGGTCCAGCGCTGGCCGTTGAAGATCACCGCGACGTCCCAGCCTTCGAGGGACGGCTGCGCGGCCCACAAATCGACCGGGAACCAGAGATAGATCCAGGGTGCGGCCTCGAACACGCGGCTGTCGATCCGCCGGTAGAGCGCCTCGCGCGCCCCCTGATCGACCGTGCGGCGGGCCAGGAGCAGGAGCGAATCGGTCACGGCATCACTGTAGAAGGAGTAGTTGCCTCCCGGTCCGAAGCTCGCGCTGGAAAAGAGCGGGTACAGGAAGTTGTCAGCGTCGGGGTAATCGGCCCACCAGTCGAGCACCGCCATGTCGGTGTCGCCCTTGCGCACGGCCTCCCGCATGCTGGATGCGTCGCGCGACACGATCTCGACACGAATCCCGACCGCGGCCAGCTGGGCCTGGAGCGCCTGCGCTACGCGCCCCAGCTCGATATTGGTCCCCGAACGCCACAACTGCACGGCAAAGCCCTGGTCTGAAACGCCGGCTGCTCGCAGCAGCGCGCGCGCCGCGGCCGTGTCGTATGCATACGGCTTGCGGCCGGGGTCGCTGCCGCCGAGCGCGGGGGGGATCGATCCGGCGGCGGCGACGCCGCGGTTGCTCCACACGGTGCGCAGAATCTCGGGGACGTTGACCGCGAGATTCATGGCGCGGCGCACCCTGGGATCGCGCAACGGGCCTCGGGCGTTGTTGAGCGCGACGTAGATCACCCGCAGTGCCGGTTTCCTGTGCAGCCAATCAGGGTGCTCGCGTTCCCATTTGACCGTCTCACCGAACGGGATCTCGGCGACCGAGAGTCGGCCCGCGAGAAACTCGGCCGCGCGCGTGAGCGGCTCGGGAACGATCCGCACGGTGAGCGACTCGCTTTTCGGAGCGCCGTCCCAGTACGTCGCGTTGGCCGCGAACCGCAGATAGTCGTCGTGTTGCCACGCCACGAACCGCCACGGTCCGGTGCCCACGGGCCGCTGTCCCAGATCGGCCGGTGGGGACGACGGCACGATCGCCGCGACCGGCATCGCGAGGAACTTCGGAAAGACGGCGAGGGGCTCGGTGAGCGTAAATGCGATCGCCGTGTCGCCCAGCACTTCGATCCCGCGGACGTCGCGCGCGCGGCCGTCGGCAAAATCGGCTGCGCCGGCGATCGGCAACAGCGGCCAGACCCGGCCGCCGCGCGTCTGGGGGTTCAGCACTCGAACGAACGCGCGCTGCACGTCGGCGGCGACGAGCGGCCGGCCGTCATGAAACGTGACCCCGGAGCGGAGATGGAATACATAGCGTTGCCCGCGCCGGTCCGCCGTCCAGCGATCGGAGAGTGCCGGCAGCAGCCGGCCGTCGGGATCGAACTGGGTGAGTCCGTCGAACAGGAGCGTCACCATTTCGCCCGTCGGCACGTCGGTCGAGAGCGCCGGATCGAGCGAGCGCGGGTCGTAGCTCTCGTAATAGACGAGTCCCTGACTCTGCTCGTTGCCGGTCCGACCGGAGCAAGCGCCGAGAAAACAGAGGAACAGCGCGGTTTTCGCGGTGTCGAAAAGGTTGACAGTACGGAGCAAGTGTCGCAACATAGCAAAGATTGGCAAACTACGTCAATTGCGCGTCATACACCTCTTATCGCTCGCCGCGCTCACGGCGACAACCGTCCTGTCCGCTCAAGATCAGGAGCGTGTGGTACGGGGTCTGTGGTTCGAGGGTAACCGAGCCTACGACAACGTAACGCTCGCGAGCGTCATCGCGACCACGAAGTCGAGCTGGTGGGCAAGCTCCGCCTGGGTGCGCTGGATCGGGCTGGGCGAGAAGCGCTACCTCAGCGAAATCGAATTCCGCCGCGACGTCGTCCGTCTCATCCTCTTCTATCGTCAAAGTGGTTACATGAACGCGGTCGTGGACACGCTGGTGCGTCGCACGCCGCGCGACGTCTACATCACGTTCCGCATTCATGAAGGTGAGCCGGTTCGTGTCGTGCGCCTCGACGTGCTGGGCGTGGACGAGATCCTCAATGTCTCGAAGCTCAAGCGTGACCTGCCACTGCGAGTTGGCGACCCGTTCAATCGGTTCCTCCTGCAAGCGTCCGCGGACACGATTGTCGCGCGCCTGCGCAACGGCGGCTACCCCTACGCCGAAGTGCTGCGGAACTTCGATTCGGAGGCCGCCGCGTTGAAGGCGGAAGTGACGCTGGACGCGCAGCCCGGGCCCCGGATGCGCGTGGGCGAAGTGGAGATTCGGGGACTGCGCGACGTCGACACGGGCACCATACGCCGCGTGACGTCGGTGCGGCCGGGCAATCTGTTCAAGCAGGACGCCCTGTATCAAACCCAGCGCGATCTGTACGGGATCGGCGTCTTCAAGACCGTCAACGTCGTACTCATCGACTCGCTCCCGCCGCAGGAAACGACGCCGACTGATTCCACCGTGCGGGTGCAGATCGAGGTCCAGGAAGGACAGCGCCACCAGGTGCGTACGGGCGCGGGGTACGGCACGTACGACTGCTTCCGGGTGCAGAGTGGCTGGATCGCGAACGATTTTCTCGGCGGCGCCCGCGCGCTCGACCTCTCGGCGAAGGTCTCGAAGCTCGGCGCGGGGACGCCGACGCGACCCACCGGATTAAATCAGTTCTGTAATCCGTTCAAAGGGACGTGGACCATCGACACGCTGGACTACACGTTCGGCGTCACGCTGCGACAGCCGGCATTCCTGTCGAAGTCGCATCTGCTGACACTCGGCTTTGCGGCGGAGCGGCGCTCCGAGTTTGGGATCTACACGCGCGAGGCGATCGGCGGCAACCTCGACGTGACGTTCAATCCACGTGGCCGGCTCCCGGTAACGGTCGGCTACTCCTATTCGGTGGGACGCACCACCGCTTCCGACGCCGTGTACTGCTACCTGTTCCGCCTGTGCGATGAAGCGAGCCGAAATTTCCTGAAGCGTCCGCGGCAATTCGGTGCGGTGAGCGTGATCGTGACGCGCAATCGGACGAATTCGCTCCTGGATCCGACCGAGGGCAGTCTGCTGACCGTGAGCGTGCTGAACGCGTCGCGGCTGTTCGGGTCGCAGCCACCCTACGAGTTCAATCGCGGCGAGGCGGAGTTCTCGAGGTATCACCGGATCGGCCGCGGGACAGTGTTCGCGTGGCGGGTCCGCGGCGGAGTGATCCTGCCGCGCAACATCGATCTCGCCGGGCAAAACGTGGCGTACGTACCCCCCGACCAGCGCTTCTACGGTGGCGGCCCAACCTCCGTGCGCGGATACGGTCGTAATGAGCTGGGACCGCGCGTGTATGTGGTGAGCGACACGACCGACGCGACGGGAGTTGACCAGGCCGCGACGTTGCGTGCCGGGGAGAAGGTGTTCAAAGGCGTGCGCACGACACCCACCGGCGGCAACACAGCCCTCGTGCTCAACGCCGAGCTTCGCATGCCTTCCCCGATTCTGTCGCAGCGGATGCGACTCGGGCTATTCGTCGATGCCGGGCAGGTGTGGGCGCGTGGGAGGGAGTTGTTCAGCATCAGCGGGCTGCGCGTGACCCCCGGCATGGGGGTCCGATTCTCTACGCCACTCGGGCCTGTGCGCATCGACGCCGCGTACAACGGCTATCCGCTGGACCGAGGCCCGCTCCTATTTGCGCCGGCGCCTCCGGACACGGGTGCCATCATCGTCATTCGTGACGAGTACCCTCCCCTGCGTGCGCAGAAGACGTTCTGGCAACAGGTCGTGGTTCAATTCGCGGTAGGGCAGGCCTTCTAGGATGATCCGGCGCTCGCTCGGGGTCGCGCTCTGGTCACTGGTCGGCCTGCTCGCGTGCCTGCTCGGCGCGCTCAACGCGCTCGTCGGCACCCGCGCCGGCCGCACGATGCTGGCCCGCATCGCGACCGTCGCCGTGGAGAACGCGGTGGCCGGCTCCATCAGCGTGGGCGAGGTCCGCGGCCCGCTGCTCACCGGCGTGGTGCTCTCCGACGTGCGGGTGCTCGATCCCGATTCGACGCTGGTCGCGTTCCTGCCCCGCGCCGAGCTGGGCTACAACCCGATCGATTTCGCCGCCGGCCGCATCGTGTTCATGGAGGTGCGGCTGGACCGCCCGTTCATCAATATCGTCCAGCACCGGAACGGCAAGACCAACCTCGACGAGCTGCTGCGTCTGGGTGAGAAGGACACGGTGAAGGTGACGCCGCTCGGTCCCACCGGACCGCGTTCGCTCATCCTGCTGCGCAACGTGCAGCTCGTCGACGGCACGCTGATCCTCCGGCTGCAGAAACACGGGGAGGCGAGCAAAGAGGAGGAAATCGAATCCTCGAACGAGGACGGGCGCTATCGCCTGCGGCGGTTCGAGCACCTCAACGCGCGGCTCGCGGCGCTGCGCATTCAGGCGCCGCGCGAGCGGGGCATTCGGATCGACATCCTGCGGCTGGCAACAGAGAGCAGCGATCCCAAGGTGTCGATCGACGACGCGGCGGGGCGCGTGACGATCGACGGCCGAACGATGGATGTCGATCTCGCGCGCGTGCGTTTCCCCGCGACCCAGTTCAGCGCCCGCGGGACGGTGCAGTGGCCGCATGACACGCTGCTGTGGGATCTCGCGATGCGCGCCGACTCGGCGACTCTGGCCGATATCCGCTTCATCGACCCGCGCTTTCCGGACGACGCCGTGCTGCGCGGCGGTGTGCGGCTCGCCTCGCATGGGGGCCGGCTCCTGGAGATTCAGCTGCGCCCCCTCGATCTGCGCTTCGGGGCGGGCCGGCTCACGGGGGGTGTCAACGCGTTCAGCGCTGCCGATTCCGGTCTCGTCGCGCTGCGCCAGGGTGACCTCGTGGCGCGCGACCTGTCCCTCGATCTCGCGCGCGTGTACATCGACTCGCTCCCGTTCTACGGCCGCCTGTCGGGACAGACCATCGTCGATGGTCCGATGAGCGCCCTGAAGATCGAAACGGTATGGTCGTTCCGTGATTCGCTCGTGCCGGGATGGCCCGAGTCGCAGATCCAGGGCAAGGGCGAAGTCGGCGTGGGTCGTGACCTCGCGTTCCAACCGTTCGTGATCGATGCCGCCCGGATCGACCTGGGAACGGTGCGCCGGCTCGCGCCGGCGGTGGATCTCCAGGGCGAGCTCGATGCGACCGGAACGCTCACCGGAACCCTCGAGAATGCGATGTTCAGCGGCACGCTCCGCCATCACGACGCCGATCGCTCCGTCAGCGTGATCCGTGGCGTGGTGGGACTCGACTTCCGCGGCGACGTCATGGCCGTCTTCACCGATGTACACGCCGATTCGCTCGCGCTCGACGGTCTGACGAGCCGCATGCAGGGCTTTCCATTGAAGGGGTCGCTGGCCGGCACGATCCGTCTGAATGGCCCGCTGAGCGGAGTCGAAACCCACGCCAACCTCGAGATGCTTGGCGGCGGAGGCGTAGTGCGCGGGGACGGGACGTTGCTGCTGGGCGCGCGCGAGGTCCATCCCGGACTGGGCGCGCGCGACTTCACGCTGCGCGCGTTCGACCTGAACCTGCAGCGCTGGCTCGTGCCGCGCGCGCCGCCGTCGCGCTTGACGTTTACCGCCAGCGGCAGCATCGCCGGTGACAGCACCACGCCGCCCACCGGCTCCCTGTCCGTGACCCTGGGGCCGTCCCTGTTTGCGGGAACGATCATCGACAGCGGCAAGGCCGCGATTCGCTTCGATGAAGGCCGGCTCCAGGTCGATTCCCTGCGCATCACGCAGCCGGGGTTGCTGACGCGCGCCCACGGGTCGCTCGGCTGGAAACGGCCCGATCGCGGCACGCTGGAGCTCGATGTCGCCGCCGACAGTCTCAGCGTCCTCGATTCACTCGTCACCTGGATCGCGGGACCAGCGGTAACAGGCACCACTCCCGACGATGCGCTCAAGGGCACCGCCCGAGTGCGGCTCACCCTCGACGGCGCGCTCGACGGCTTCGGAATTCGTGGGGAGGCGCAGCTTGCGGACGTGCGGTGGCGCGGCGTGCGCATGTTCAGGGGAAAGGCACAGGTCGAGTATGAGCCGCGCGGCACGCCGGCGCCGACGTTCGATGCCAAGGCCGAGTTCGACTCGGTCGCGTACGGACGTCTTGGATTCGGCGCCGCCACGGCGCGTGCGACGGGGTCGCGGGACTCGTTGAGCTGGTTCGCCCGCTCGCGCGTCGGCGATCTTGGGGCGTTCCTTGCCGGCGGGCGGTACACGCGTCCTGACGGCGAGCACGGTGTGCAGCACGTCAGCGTGGACTCGCTCGCCGTGCTGCTGCCGAGCGGCATCTGGTTCCTCGAGCATCCGACGGCGCTCGCATTCGGTGATTCGGTGCTGCACGTCGACTCGACGACGCTCGCGAACTCGGCGGGCGCCGGACGGCTCACGGTCTCCGGCGACCTCCCCGAGCGCGGTCTCATCAATGCCCATGTGTCGCTCGAGAGCTTCCCGCTCACCGGGATTTACGCGCTGCTGCAGAAGGACACGGTCGGTGTGGCGGGCGCGGTTACCGCCGCCATGGCCGCGAGCGGCACGCGCGCCAACCCCGCGTATACGGCGTCGTTTGCGTTTTCCAACGCCGCGTTCGGCTCGTTTCGCGCGCCGTTCATGGACGGGATCATCGATTATCGGGGCCGGCGGCTCAACGGCGAAGTGCACCTGTGGCGATCGGGCCAACAGGTCCTCAACGTCACCGCGCACCTGCCGCTCGATCTCGCGCTCGTCCCGGTCGCGCAACGGCAGCTTCCGGACACGCTGTCCGTCCAGGCGCGCGCCGACAGCGTCGACCTCGGCGTGCTCGCCGCAGTCACGAATTCGGTTCGGCAGGTCGAGGGCGTGTTCACGGCCAATGTGGGAATCGGCGGCACGTGGGAAGCGCCGCTGCTCCGGGGGGAACTCGAGATCGAAAACGCGGCGGCGAGCATTCCCGCGCTGAACGTGCGTTACACGAAGGTGAACGGAGGGCTCGTGCTGCGGGGCGATACCATCCGCATCGACAGCATCACGGCCGTGAGCGAGCGCGGCCGCGCCGCAGTGGGTGGATACATCCGACTGGAGCGGCTCACCAAGCCGGCGCTCGCCCTGAACATCACGACTGCCGAGTTCAAGGCGCTCGATCTGCGCGGATATTTGACGCTCACCGCCAGCGGCCACGTGACGCTGACCGGTCCCGTCATGGGGGCGACGCTGGCGGGGCGCGGGACCGCCACCTCGGGCGTGTTGCACTTCGCCGATCTCGTCAACAAGCGCGTCGTCAACCTCGAAGAACCGTGGGTGCAGGATCTCATCGACACGTCGCTGATTCGCCAGCAGCGCCTGGCTCCCGAGTTCCAGAGCCTGTTCTTCGACAGCCTGCGCGTGCGCGACCTGCAGCTCACCATGGGCGAGGATGTCTGGCTGCGCTCCAACGAAGCCAACATCCAGCTGAAAGGTTCGGTCACGGTGAATAAGGTCGGGAGCACCTACCTGCTCAGCGGCGTACTCCAGGCGCCGCGCGGAACGTACCGGCTGATCATCGGCCCGGTGACGCGCGAATTCGTGGTCAGTCGCGGGAGCGTGCGTTACTTCGGGACACCCGACCTCGATGCCGAGCTCGACATCGAGGCGAAGCACGTCGTGCACACCATGCCGGGAACGGGCCAAGCGCCGGAGATCACGGTGGTCGCCCATATCGGCGGCACCTTGCGCCTGCCGCGGCTCCGGCTCGAAGCCGAGCGCGCCGACCGCGACTATTCGCAGGCGGAGCTGCTCTCGTATCTCGTCACCGGCAAGCCGTCGTTCGAGCTGGGCGGCGGAGAAGGGGCATTCGTTCGGAACGCCGCCAGCGTGCTGCTGTCAGCCTCTGCGGGCGAGCTGGAGCGCACGGTGGTCTCGGATCTGGGCGTTCCGCTCGACTACTTCGAAATCCGTCCGGGGGATCCGACCAACCCGTTCTCGGGCGCGCAAGTCGCGGCGGGCTGGGCCATCGGCGACAAGACGTTCCTCGTCTTGAATGCCAACTTCTGCAAAAGCAGCGCCCGTCAGGGGCGCTTCACGAACACCTTGGGCGCGACGTTGCAATTCCGTTTCAGTCCCGAGTGGCGCACCGAGGCGAGCTTCGAGCCAGTCCAGAATTGCGCGTTCGCCGATCCCAACGGTCTCAACAAGGACCTGCGACAGCAGATGGGCTTCGACCTCTTCTGGGAGCGCCGCTACTGATGACACGCGCGCTCTTGATCAGCAATCCATTTGCGTCGCGTGCCCATAGTGGTGCGGTCACGGCAATCCGGGACATCCTCGAGCGTGGCGGCTGGAAGGTGGACGTACACACCACCACCGGACCCGGTGACGCCCGCGGCGTCGCCGAGCAGGCGCGCGGCGCGGGATTCGACGTGTTCGTGAGCCACGGCGGCGACGGGACCGCGATGCAGGTGGCAGCCGGGATCGCGGGCACGGGCATTACGCTCGGCCTCGTGCCGGGCGGGACCGGGAACGTGCTCGCCCGGAATCTGAGTCTTCCGAGCAACGCGGCGCGCGCGGCGCGCGCCTTGCTCAACGCTCGGCGTCTGCAAATCGATCTGGGTATCGTCGAGCGGAACGATGGACCGCACTACTTCGCGGTCGTGGCCGGCACCGGTTTCGACGCGCAACTGATGGCGGACACGGGGCTGCAGGCCAAGCGCCGCTGGAAGTCCGTTGCGTACGTGGCCAGCGCCGTAACGAGTTTGTCCACGGTCCACAGCGTGCCGCACCGGGTGATCGTCGACGGCACGGCCTACGACATTCATGCAGCGATGCTGCTGGTGCTGAACTGCGGCAAACTGTCGCCCGGCTTCCTCAACCTGCGCCACGGTCTCGTGCCCGATGACGGGTGGTTGGACATCGTCGCGCTCGATGCCGACGGCGCGTTTCAGGGCGTGAGTGCCGTGGTCGAGCTCCTCCTCGGAGGAGGGTCCAAGGGGCGCCGCGTCTGGTGGGCGCGAGGTCGGAGCATTCGCGTCGAGACCCCGGGCAGTGGAGGGCGTCCCGTACAGCTCGACGGCGAGGTCACGGGCTCCACCCCGTTCGAAGCTCGGCTGCTGTCGGGCGGGTTGAACGTGCTGGTCGGTCGCGACTTCAAGGCACATCAGGTTGGCACCTTGCGATGATCATCACCCTGCTCACGCAGTTCGGGACCGCGGAAGGACTCGGCTCGCTGGCGCGGCAGGTCGCGCTGCTCGCCGCCGGCGACCGTTCGACCGTATTGCTCCAGGGAGAGAGCGGCACCGGCAAGGGCTGGGTCGCGCGCGTGATTCACAATCTCTCGCCGCGCTCCGGCGGCCCGTTCGTGGAGGTCAACTGCAGCAGCTCATCACCGACATTTCTCGAGTCGGAGGTGTCAGGGCTGTTCGAGCGAGCCAATGGCGGCACCATTTTCCTGGACGAGATCGGTGAGGTATCGCTCGAGCTGCAGGAGAAGCTGGCTGCGGGTCTGGAGTCGGTGGACGTACGGCTGATCGCCGCGACCAACCGCAACTTGATTCGCGAGGTCGAAGCGGGCCGGTTCCGCGCCGATCTGTTCAACCGCCTCAACCGTCTGTCGCTGACGCTGCCGCCGGTGCGCGAGCGCGCGCGTGAAGATCGGCTCGACCTGATAAAGCGCATCATGGCCGATCTCAGGACGCAGCTGCCCGGGTGTCCGACCGACTGCAGCCCCGATGTCGTGGACCGGTTGCTGTCGGCGACCTGGCCCGGAAACGTGCGCGAAATGCGCAACGTGCTCGAGCGCTCGATGATTGTCGCGCGCGGGCAGCCGGCGATCGGCGTCGAGCACCTGCCTAGCGATGTGCGACCGCGCGCGCCCGCGGAGCGCCGGTATCACGCGCAATCGCTGTCGGAAGTCGAACGCCAGCACATCGAGCGCACGCTGCGCCATCACGGCGGCAACCGCACCAGGGCGGCGCTGGCGCTGGGGATCTCGCGCGCCACCCTGATCAACAAGATCAAAGCCTACAGCCTGAACATTTAGCGAGGCCGAGATAGATTAGAGCGCATGGAAAAGCCCAAGCTGAAAGAACATGACGGCATGATCTGCCGGGCCTGCGGAAATGAAGAACGGGCTTCGGAGGGCTATCCCTGCGCGGATTGCGGGACGTTCATCTGTTTGATCTGCGACTTCCGCGGCGTCACACGCTGCAAGGCGTGCGAGCTGAAAGCCAAGGCGGCAGGGAAGGCCTAGCCGCGCCGCCGCTTCACCTCCGCCGCCAATTCCTCCACCGGAGCGCCAAGCTCCGCCGCGAGTTTGCCGAGCGCCGCCTCCGTCCCCGACCACTCACCGGCCGCCGCGAGCGCGTCCAGCGCGACCTGTTCGATCGCCGCGGAGCGTTCCTCGAGGTCGCGCGTGCGCACCGCCACCTCACGGGCCAACCACTGCTCCAGCTCGCGGCGGTCCACCTCCAGCTGCCGCTGGCGGAGGGCGTGCTGCAGTGACAGCTCCAGCTCCTCGAGATCCACCGGCTTGATGAGGTAGTCGTAAGCGCCGAGCTTGAGACAGTCGATCGCCGTGCGCGGCTCGTCGATGGCGGTCAGCATGATGATCGCCAGGTCGGGATCCCGCGCGAGCATCTGGGGCAGGAGTTCGACGCCGCTGGTCTCGGGCATTCGGATGTCGCACAGCATCGCCTGCGCGCGCTGCTCGGCCTGCCGCTCGAGCGCTTCGGCCGCGTTGGCCGCCGTTTGCACCTTGTAGCCGAGCCGCGTGAGAAAACGTGTAAGCGCTTGCCGAATGCCGTCTTCATCGTCGACGACGAGAACTGTGGTGCCCTGAGGAGTGGCAGTCATGTCCGTCAACGTTGTTGACGTTATCTTGGCGCGTCAATGAGCACGTCACGCATGAATCTCGCCGCCGTCCCGGGCATCACGGTCGGGCACACGACGATCGAAGCGCATGGCACGGGATGCACAGTGGTGCTCGCGCCCGAGTCCGGGGGGGCCGGGGGGGGGCTGCGCGCGGCCGTGTGCGTGCGCGGTCGAGCAACCGGCACGCGCGAGCTCGATGTGATGGACCCGCGCCATCTGGTCGAACGCATCGACGCGATTCTGTTCACCGGCGGGTCCGCGCTCGGATTGGGTGCCGCGGACGGGGTGATGCGCTGGTTACGCGAGCGCGGGCGGGGCTTGCCCGTCGGCGACAAGGGCACGATCCCCATCGTGCCCTCGGCGGTGATCTTCGATCTTGGTAATGCCGGGAAACCGCTCGGCTGGCCTAGCCCGGACGACGCCTACCGTGCGTGCGATCATGCGACCGCCGATTACGAGGACGGGCTTGTGGGCGTCGGCCGCGGCGCCACCTGCGGCAAGGCTGCCGGACTCGAGAAGATGATGCCGGCCGGCATCGGATCCTGGGCGGGGCGGGCCGATGACCTCATTGTCTCCGCGCTCGTGGTGGTCAATGCGGTGGGCGATGTCCGGAACGCGCGCGGCGAGCTGATCGCGGCGGGACGCGGTCCCGACGGCAAGTTCGTCGACAGCCTCGCGTATCTCGCGCAGGGCGGTGCGCCGCTGGGCGATCCCGAGCGGCTGAACCGCAATACCACGCTCGCCGTGGTGGCGACCAATGCCAACATCGATCGCGTACAGTTGCAGGCGCTGGCGTACTCGGCCAGCGATGCGATCGCGCGCCGCATCACGCCGTACGGGACGCTGTTCGACGGCGACGTGATCTTCGCGGTCAGCACGGGAGCCGTGAATCCAAAATCGCCGATGCAGGTCGAGGCGCTCGCCGCGCTCGTCGTGCCCGAAGCCGTGGAGCGCGCGGTCCGCCATGGATAACGTCGAACGCGCCCTCGACGACATTCGCCGCAAGTGGGTCCCGGACAGCCGGCTCGGCGTATTCGAGGTGTCCTTGCTGCCGAAAGGCGTCGCTGGGCTGACCTCGAGCCGGGACGCGCGCGACGCGCTGCGCCGGCTCGCGGGGGATGAAGGACTCGTCGACCAGGTGATGCTGCTGCCGAACGAGAGTGTCGTCGATGCGGCGGCGGTCGTTACGGCCGCCATCGCGCCGCTGCAGCGCGAGCCGCAGCTCACGGCCGCGCGGGTGAGCGAGGTGCTGCACGGCGAGACGCTCGACGTCCTGGAGCGGCGCGATGAGTGGCTGCGCGTCACGGCGCCCGACGGCTATGTCGCGTGGCTGGCCGCGGGATACGTCGCGACGGGCCCGACCCACTGGGCCGAGGACTGGCGCGAGCGCGCGACGGCACGCGCGCTCAGCGCCGATATCGTCACCGCCGCCGGCCGCCGCCGCCTGCCAACCGGCGGGCGCGTCGTCCTGAAGCGCGGCGTCGTCGAGCTCGCCGATGGCCAGCGCGGCGCGGTGGCCGCCGGCAGTGTGCGCCGCGAGCAGGAGCTGCGTGTGGAAGCGCGCCATCTGGCGCTGCCCGAGCTCGCGCAGAAGTGGTTCGGCGGCGCGCCGTACCTCTGGGGTGGGCGCACGGAATGGGGCATCGATTGCTCGGGCCTGGTCCAGGCCGTGTACGGCGCCCGCGGCGTTCAGTTGCCGCGCGACAGCGACCAGCAGTTTACGCAGGGGCGCGAAGTCCCGATGCAGAGCGACGGCGCCGGGTATGAGGCGGGCGACCTGCTGTTCTTTGCGGAACGAGGTCGTGTCTCACACGTTGCGCTGTGGGCGGGCGCGGGCTGGATCGTGCACTCCGCACTCTCGCGCGGCGGCGTGGGTGGGGATCATCTCTTCGGGGATGAGCCGCGGATGGTTCGGTTGCGACAAAGTCTGGTTGGGGTGCGGCGATTGTAGGCTATCGGCTACCGGCTATCAGCTATCGGGTTGAAATGCAACGTGGTTACCTGATAGCCGATAGCCAATAGCCGATAGCATTATTTTCTCTCCCATGCGTCTCATCCTTTTCGACATCGACGGAACCCTCCTGTGGACCGATGGGGCGGGAAGGCGGGCCATCCATCGCGCCTTGGTGGACGAGATGGGCACCGCCGGGCCGATCGACGGGTACCGCTTCGACGGGAAGACCGATCCCCAGATCGTGCGCGAGCTGATGGAGTTGGCAGGGCATCCGGAGTCCAGCTCGGAAGACCGCATCACGGCCGTGTGTGCGCGGTACGTCGAGCTGCTGACGGCGGAGCTCGCCAAGCCCACGCAGGCGACACGGATTTATCCGGGGATCCAGGACCTGTTGGCGGCGCTGGAGCCGTACGAAACCGACGAACGCGCCCTCGTGGGATTGCTCACCGGCAACGTGCAGCACGGCGCGGCGCTGAAGCTCCGCTCCGCCGGTCTCGATCCCGCGCGGTTCGCGGTCGGCGCGTTCGGGTCGGACTCCCACCACCGTCCCGATCTTCCGGCAATCGCCGCCGGGCGCGCCGAGCAGCGCACCGGTCGCCGCTTCGCCGGGGACGACATCGTGATCGTCGGGGACACGCCCGACGACGTCGCCTGCGCGCGGCCCATCGGCGCGCGCACCGTGGGCGTGGGGACCGGGTTCTACAGCGCCGCGGCACTCACGGACGCGGGCGCGACCCACGCCTTCGACACCCTCGGCGACACCACCGCCGTGATCCGGGCGCTGTTCGCGTGACCGTCGTCCGCGAGGAGCTCGAGCTGAAGGCCCGGGTCGAAGATCCCGAGCAGCTCCGGCAGGCGCTCCTCGCTGCCGGCGCCGAGCTGGTATACCGCGGTGCCATGATGGACCGGCGCTTCGATCGGCGCGGGCGCCTCGAACGGCGCGATGAAGTCGTGCGCCTGCGCGTGTATCACCCGTCCGACAAATCCCGCGAGTGGGGTGTGCTCGGCTGGAAAGGACCGGTCCATCAGAAGGGCGGGTATCGCGCGCGCGAGGAGTGGGAATCGCGCGTGGACGATCCCAAAGCCGTCCTCGTCGTGCTGCGCCGTCTCGGCTACAAGATCGTGGTGCGCATCGACCGCGCGATCGAGCAATACCGGTTCGGCGAGGCGACGCTGCGGATGGAATGGTACCTGGCGATGGACGTGCTGCTCGAGGTGGAAGGACCACCGGACGATATCGAGCGCGCGATCGTGGCGACCGGCCTGCCGCGCGCTGCGTTTCTGCCCGAGTCGCTCCCGTACTTCACCGAGGCGTACGAGCGCCGTACCGGCCGCGTCGCGCGTGTGAGCCGCCGATGAAGCTCCTGATGCCGTTGCGCGTGCCCGAGCTCGCCCCGTCGCTGGGCCGCATCATCGTGCCGCGACGCCAGCAGGCTCCCTGGGTGCCGCTCGATGACGTCCGCGAAGAGCTGGCCACGCGGGTCCTGGAGCTGGGCGGCGAGGGGCGCGTGGCGGCGGCGCGCGAGGGGGAGGGGGAGGGGGACGGCGTTGATCGCGCGCGCGTGCTCGAAACGACTGGCCGGCGGGCGTGGGCCGCCGCCTGGGACCATGCGGTCCGTCGCGCCGCGACGCGCGTGGCCGCCGCGCTCGACGCCGAGCTGACGCGCACGGCTCTCCGCGCGCGGTGGCCGCGGCGGCGCCTGCGCCGGTTGCCGCTCACCAGCGCTGAAAAACGCGCGATCGCGGCGCGGCTCGGGACCGGCGGCGGCACATTCGTCGCCGCGCTCGACGAGCTGGAAGCGGCGGCCGCGCGCGCCGCGGATGCGTCGGTCCTGGACAAAGACGCGCACGCGGGCTGGCAGGACGCGCTGCGCACGGTCGCGCGCCGGCTCGAAGCGGCGTGGCTCGCGCTCGAAGATGAAGTCGAAGAGGAGCGCGTGCGCTGGCAACCGGAAATCGCAACGCTCGCGGCGTGGCGACCGAAGCTCTGGCCCGTTGTCATCGCGTGGCTGCCGCTCGCGGTGCTGCTCTTGTGGCTTGGCCTCGTCATCGGCGGGTATGTGCCGGCCCCTGCATGGCTCGCGGCGCGACTGGGCTTCTAGCCCTCCTGCTCTGCGCCGCGGGATCCACGCGCGCGCAATCGCGTATCGAGTTCTCCGAGAACCCGGTACGCAGCGACCAGGTCGTGATTGCGTGGCCGGCACCGACGGGCGACTCACACCTCGAGATTTACGCGTTCACCGGCGAGCGAATCTTCACGGCAACAGTCGCCGCGCCGAGCAACGAGTATGTTTGGGACCTCACACTCGGGGGAACGAGGCGCGTGGTGAATGGTGCGTACATCGTCGTCGTCGTAGATGTCGCGGGGCAGACCTATCGGCGCCGCCTGTTCATTGATCGACCACCCCAATGAGCGCGGTGGGCGTCGGGGTCGATCTCGTGGAGGTCTCGCGTGCTCGCGCGATGCTCGCCGACAAGGGGGCGCATGTGTTCGACCGGCTGTTGACGCCTGCCGAAGCCGAGTACTGCCGCTCCCGACCGGATCCCGCCGAGCACGTCGCCGTCCGGTTGGCGGCGAAGGAAGCCGTGTACAAGGCGCTCCAGGGCAGTGACGCGGCCCGGGGGATCGGGTGGCGGGACATCGAGGTGACGCGCGCCGAAGACGGCCGCCCCGACGTGTCGCTCACGGGTCTGGCAGCCAGCCGCGCAACGGAGTTGAAGGTCCGGCGCGTGCTGCTCTCGCTCTCGCATACGCACGAGGCTGCTGTTGCAATTGCAGTCCTATCAACAGATTGAATTCCCGACAAAATCACTCTAGTATGGTCCCGTGCGGTTGGTGAACCCTCTCCTCATACTCACCGCCTGCCTTGCGCAGCCACTCGCAGGGCAGGCGACTGATTCTTTGGCCTCGGCACGGCGGGTGGTTGCCGCCGCCTCCCTGGCGGCCAAGGAGTACGCCCTCGGCGTCACGCCCGCGGGCGGCCAGATCGTCCTGCCCGAGGAAGTCGACGAAGCCAGGCTGTTCATTCAGCAGGCGCAGTTCGACGTGCCGGCCCTCCCGAGCGCGGCGCGCGCAGCCGCGGGAGCGGGGCTGGCACGACTGAGCGGGATGCTGGAGCGGCTGGCCCCGCCGGACTCTGTTCGCCTGGTTGCCGACACGCTCATCGCCCGGATTACCGAAGCAGCCGGCGGGCCGAAGGTGATCGAGCAGCTGCCCTCGCGCCCACCATCGCTCGAGCGCGGCGCCGTCGTGTTCCGCGAGCGCTGCGCCGAATGTCACGGAGAGAGCGGGCGGGGCGACGGACCAAAAGCGAAGCAGCTGGAGGGGCCGCCGCCCGCGAACCTGACCGATGCCGAAATCATGGGCGGCACAACGCTGCTCGAGATCTTTCGACGGATCGCCATCGGTGTGCCCGGGACTGCGATGCCCGAGTTCGCGGAGGACCTGAGCGCCGAAGATCGTTGGGCAGTGGCGGCCTACGTGGGCGCGATGCAGTACGGGGGATCTGCGACGGCCGCGACGTTCGCGGCGGTTCGCCGCCAGGTGGATTCGGCACTCGCGGGGCGGTCCGACAAGATCGCCTTCGACGCGTATCTCACGTTCGAACAGGTCGAAACCGAGGTTCGGGCCAAGAACGCCGGACTCGCGAGCGACCTGGAGACCACGTTCGGCTGGCTGCGCACCCGCGCGGCGCGCGCCGACGACGCCGAGCGCCGCGCGATTCGCGAGCGGCTGCTTGCCGGTTTGGAGCGCGCCGAGCGCGTCGTGGCAGACCGGCCGTCCCCGATGAGTCTGTTCGTCGCGTCGTTCTTCCTGCTGCTGCGCGAAGGCTTCGAGGCGATTCTCATCGTCGCGGCGCTGATGACGTTTCTGGCGAAGGCAGGCGTGTCCGAGCGGCGGCGCGACGTAGCCCGCGGCGCCTGGCTCGCGCTGGGCGCGAGTGTGCTCACATGGATCCTGTTCGAGCTGCTGTTCCAGATCACGCCGGGTCAACGGGAGGCGATCGAAGGCTTCACGATGGTGCTGGCGGCGGCCGTGCTCTTTTACGTCAGCTACTGGCTGCTCTCCAAGATCGAAGCCGCAAAGTGGACGGCGTTCGTGCGCGGTAAAATGCAGAGCGCCCTGTCATCGGGCTCGGGGATGGCACTGACCGCGGTCGCGTTCCTCGCCGTGTATCGCGAAGGATTCGAGACGATCCTCTTCTACAAGGCGCTGGTCATGTCGGCGGGCGCGAGCAGCGTCCCGGTCATCGGCGGCATCGCGGCAGGCGCGGTGGGACTGGTCGGGGTGTACGTCCTGATCAATCAGCTGGGACTGCGGGTCGCGATGAAGCCGTTCTTCGCGGTGACCGGTGTGATGCTGTACTACATGGCGTTCGTGTTCGCGGGGAAGGGCGTCGCGGAGCTGCAGGGCGCGGGACTCGTCCCGCTCACGGTGATCGAGAGTGCGCCGCGCCTGCCGATGCTTGGCATCTATCCAACGGTGGAGTCGCTGGCGGTCCAGGGGGTGCTGCTGGTGCTCGCGCTGGTGGCCGCGGTCTGGGCCCTGTGGCCGAGGACCTCACGCGGTCCCTCGGAGGGCGACCTCCTTCGGTCGTAACGATTCTGGCAGCGGCTGCGGTCCGGCCGGCGCGCGCCACATGTAGAGCAGGATCGCCCCTAGCACCACGACCAGCAGACTCGTGACCTGCGCCAGGGAGAACGGCGCCAGCCAGGGGAGCCGGTCGTCCTTGGCCCGCACGATCTCCACCAGAAAACGCTCCGCCCCCGCGAACACCAGGTACCACGCCCACAGCCACCCGATCGCATGGCCGTGATTACGTCGCCGCCACAGCCACCAGAACACGAGCAGCATGATCACCGTCTCGTAAATCTGGGTGGGATGTACCGCGATGACCTGCATCGGATCGGTGCCGGCCGGAAACGTGACGCCCATCCCCTGGAGATTCATGACCGTCGTGGGCGGTAGCCCCGCGGGGAACTTCATCGCCCACGGCAGGCTGGACGGGATGCCGTAGTCGTCGTTCACGAGAAAACAGCCGACGCGGCCGAGTGCGTAACCGAGGGCGAGCGGGGCCGCACAGATCTCGGCGGTGAAGCGGCCGGGCACGCGCCGCCGCCAGCCGTTCAGCAGAATCGCCGCGACGGCGCCGAGAAATCCGCCGTACCAAACGAACCCCCCGCGGCGAAACAGCGCCGCGGAATCATGGGTCAGGAACACGTACCAGAGTTTGGCGCCCACCAATCCCCCGACCACCCCTGCGATCACGATGTCGGCGGCGTAGTCTTCATCGAGCCCGCGCTCGCGCAGGTCGAGCTGGATCGCCCATCCCGCCATCAAAAAGGCGACCATCATCATCAGACCGTACCCGGTGAGCTCGAGGGGTCCGAGGTGGAGGACGAACGGGTATACGGTCATGAGAAATCCGTGCGTCGTGCGTGAGCCTGCCCCGAGCGGAGCGAGGGGTGCGTCGTTACGGTCATCTCGAGTCCAGGGAGAGGGAGATCCGCGCGCGCGTCGAGGGTCCAGTCGCTGCGCTCGCCGAGGCGCAAGTGGTACCAGCCGGCCCGCGCGATCATCGCCGCGTTGTCGGCATTGAGTCGCGGACTGGCGACGGCGACGCGCGCCCCCCCCCGGGCGCCCAGACGCTGAGCCGCGAGGCCGCTGAGCGCACGGCTGCAGGCGACACCGCCACCCAGCACGGCGGTCGTATAGCCGGTGGCGACGACGGCGCGCTCCAATTTCGTGACGAGCACGTCCAGGACGGCATCCTGAAAGCCGCGCGCGAGCGACGCGCGATCGCGCTCGAGATCGTGCGACGCCCGCACCGCGTGCAGCACGGCCGTCTTCAGCCCCGAGAACGAAAACTCGAATCCGTCCGCGATCATGGGCCGGGGGAAGGAAAAGCGGCCCGGATCTCCCTCGCGGGCGAGCTTCTCGATCGCCGGGCCTCCGGGATACCCGAGCCCGAGCAGCGTCGCGACCTTGTCGAATGCTTCACCCGCCGCATCGTCGCGGGTTTGCCCGAGCAGCCGATAGTGGCCCCACGCGGGCACGTCGAGCAGCAGCGTGTGTCCACCCGACACCAGCAGCGCCACGAACGGCGGCGCCAGTTGCCGGTCTTCGACCGCGGGCGCGAACAGGTGGCCTTCCATGTGGTGCACGCCGATGAGCGCGCGATCACCGGCGTACGCGAACGATTTCGCGTACACGACGCCGACGAGCAGCGCGCCCGCCAGCCCGGGGCCCGCGGTGACCGCCACGGCATCGATGGAGGCGGGCGCGAGGCCCGCCTCGGCGAGCGCGCGATCCACGACGCGCGGCAGGGCGGTCAGATGCGCGCGGCTCGCGAGCTCCGGCACCACGCCGCCGAACACCTTGTGCACGTCCTGCGACAGGATGACGAGGCTCGCCAACTCTCCATTCACCAGCACGGCCGCCGACGTCTCGTCGCAGGAGGTCTCGATGCCGAGGACGACGTCAGCCACGGCGCGCGGGCGGCGGGGGAGGGGCGGCGCGGCGGCGCACGGTCACCGAGTCGGGAATCGCGCGCGCGGTGATCCCGCGCGGCGCGATCACCGTGATGCGCGCGAGGCCGCCGCTCGATCCGCTGATGTGGGCCACCACGCGCAGCGAGTCGCGCGTCAGGTTCTGCACGCGCTCTTCCGGACCGCGGACGGCGACCGAGACGCGCGCCGGCGTCACGATGTAGCTGGTGATCGCGCCCGCGCCCGTCTCGACCGGAATGCCGGCGAGCGTACGCTCCACGATGTTCCCCATCGTGCCCGACACCGTGACCTGCCTGGGCACCAGGCGGACGATCCCGAGCGGCGTGGTGTCGATCGGCACGGTGCGCGAGAACTCACCCGAGACGCTGGTGATCTCGGTCTGCATCGTGGTGACGGAGTCGATGGCGTCGAGTGCTTTGTCGGGTCCGACGAGGCGCGCCATCGTCGGCGTCATCAACAGCCCGCCGTGCAGCAGCTGATTGGAGTCGGGCCGTACCGTCACGAGCGAGACGATCCGGACGTCCTTGCGAGCCACGCTGTCGAGCGCGAGCGTGATCTCACTCGGCCGGACCTCCATCACGCGCACGTCGGCCCCCTTGGGGAGGGCGAGCTCCACCTCGGTCGGGTCCAGATGAATGAGATAGGTCGACGTGGTGAGCGTATCCGGGATCCGGCGCGTGATGTCGCCCGCGAGCGAGCGCAGCTTCAGAATCTGGCTGCCCTTGCCGGAGATCTGCACGCGCACTTTGGGCGGCTTCTGGACGAGCGCGCGGCCCCGCGGCAGCTGCACGTTGAGCGTGACGTCGAAGCTCGTCGTCACGGGCTGCTGGAGCTGCACCGCGACGTAGAGCATGAGCGCGAGAAACAGCGCCGCGCCCTTGATCGGCCAGTTGCGCGTGATGAACTGGAGCAGGCTAGTGCGCGCCATCGAGCAGGCTGCGAATCAGTGCGACGTTGACCGGCGCTTCCCAGTCCGCGGCGCCGATGACGCGCTTGACGATCACGCCGTCGCGATCGATCACGAAACTCTCTGGAACTCCGAAGATGTCGTACGCCCTCCGGATCGCGCCGCTCGGGTCGTGGAGAACGTCGAACGTGAGTCCCAACCCATCGGCGAACGCCAGCACCTGCGCCGGCGTCGTCTGGTCCTTGTCCGGATAGAACGCGTCGCCGTCGACACTGACGGCGGCGATCCGGAAATCAGTGCCCGCGAACTTCTTGTGCAACCGCTCCATCGACGGCATTTCGGCGCGACAGGGCGGGCACCACGTCGCCCAAATGTTGACCAGCACGACCTTGCCCCGGTAGTCCTCGAGCGACACCGGTCGAGTGGTCCGCAGATCCGTGGCCTGGAACGCGGGCGCCTTCGAGCCGATCTCGAGCAGGTTCAGCTGCGGGCGCAGCTTGATGGCCAAGGCCACGCCGAACACGGCCGTCATCACGACGCCGGCGATCAAGGTCCACTGTTGTCGATTCGTCATGCCGTCACCATACAGCGGCGCCGCAGCTCCTGCACCTCACGCGCGGGATCGGCGCTCGCGAAGATCGCATTGCCGGCGACAAACGTGTCGGCGCCGGCCTGATGCGCCGCCGCGATCGTCTGCTTCGTAATGCCTCCATCGACCTCGAGAAAACATTGGGCGCGGTGCGTGTTGAGCAGGGCGCGCGCACGCTGAATCTTTTCCGACGACCCCGGAAGGTAACTCTGTCCGCCAAAGCCGGGGTTCACGGTCATGATCAGCAGCAGGTCGAGGTCCCGCACGACTTCCTCGGCGTGCGCCAATGGCGTCGCCGGGTTGAGCACGAGACCCGCCATCATCCCGGCCTTTTTCACCGCGTCGAGCTGGCGCTGCACATGGATCGTGGCTTCGGGATGGAACGAGAACACCGACGCACCGGCGCCGGCAAACGAGTCGATGTACTTCTCCGGCTCCACGACCATCAGGTGCACGTCGATCGGCTTGTCGGTCAGCGCGCGCAGCGTCTCGATCATGTTCGCGCCGAACGTGATGTTCGGAACGAACCGCCCGTCCATCACGTCGACGTGCAGCCAGTCTGCGCCCGCCTCGAGGACCTGCGCGACCTGCTCCGAGAGCCGCGCCAGATCGGCGGAGAGGACGCTGGGCGCAATGCGCACGCCGTTGGTCATTGCGGGCTCCGAGCGACGACGACGTCCACCACGGTCCCCGGCGCGGCGAGCGTCCCGGCCGCCGGGCGCTGCCCGACCACCGTGCCGGGGGCGGCTTCCCCCGTGCGCCGTCGCGTCACGGTGCCGAGCTGCAGTCCTTCCGTTTCCAACCTGGTGCGCGCGTCCGCGGAGGCCATGCCGAGGAGATCCGGGATCGGAATCGTCGGCGCGCCGCGGCTGACGACGAGCGTCAGGCCCGCACCGGGCGTCAGCGCCGTTCCGGCGGGCGGCCTGGTCATCATCGCGAGCCCCGTCGGCTGCGCCGCCTGGACCGACTCGACCTGGCTCACCGTCAGTCCGGCCGCCGCGACCAGCGCTTGCGCGAGTGACGCTTCCAGATTCGCCACGTCCGGCACCGGAATCTTGGGCGGCCCCGCGCTCGCCACCAGGGTGACCTTCGTTCCTTCGGGTGCGATCACGCCGGGTGGCGGGTCCTGCCAGATCACGACCCCCTGCGCGGCGCTGGGATGCGGCTCGGCGCCGCCATCGGTCACCTGCAGCTTCGATTGTTGAATCTCCGCCTGCGCCTCGACGACCGTCAGCCCGAGGACCCGGGGCACCGCCTGGTGTCCCGGAAGAAACGGAGCAGGGAAGAGCACGAAGTACGCGGTGAAATAGCCTGCGAGGACCACGCCCGAGCCGATGCTGAGCCATTTCCAGAAGCGGCGATCGATCTTGAACCCTTCGATGCTCTCAAAATGCCGTCGCACGCGCATCAGGACGCTCGGACCAGGCGCGCCGCATAGGCGCCGTCGATACCATGGCGCTGCGGCAATGACTGAAAGTCCCCAGCGGCGGTGAGCAGCTCGGCGGGAATAATTGATTGGCCACGCGGGGCACGCGCGAAGTCCGGATGCTGATTCAGAAACCGCTCCACAACCTGTTCATTTTCCTCCGGCTCGAGCGAGCACGTGGCGTAGATCAGCAGTCCGCCGGGGCGCACCAGCGCCGCGGCCGCCTCGAGCAGCCGCGCCTGGCGCTGTGCCGAGCGCGCGAACACGGCGGGATGGAGCCGCCAGCGCGCGTCGGGATGACGCCGCATCGTTCCGGTTGCGCTGCACGGTGCGTCGACCAGCACGGCGTCGACGCTGCCCGGACGGATCGGCGCCGTCTCAAGATCGGCGGCGAGGCACCGGATTGCCACTCCCGCGCGGCGCGTCGTGTCCCTCAGCCGCCCCATGCGTTCGTAGCGAGCGTCACCAGCCACCACGCGTGCGCCCAGCGTCTCCAGCATCACCGCCTTGCCTCCTGGTGCGGCGCAAGCGTCGTATACCAAGGCGTCGGGCGGGATTTGGGCGAACCGAGCAAGCAGCGCGTGAGCGGGGTCCTGGACGATGAAGGCGCCCGCGGTGAAACCAGGAAGGTCCTTCGCCACCCCGGTTACCCGTACGCCTGCACCGAACGGCGCTTCTTCGGCGACGAGCCCGCTTTCCCGGAACTGACATATCAACGATTGTGGATATGAGCGCGCCGGCTGCACGATCAGGTCCGGTCTCGAGTCGTTCCACGCGATCAGTCGTTTCGTCTCGTCTTCACCGAATCGAGCCACCCATCGCGCGACGAGCCACTCGGGATGCGTTCCGACGGAAGTCGGCGATCCCCGTGCTGCGATTTTTCGCAACGCTTGGTTCACAAAACCCGCGACGCGCTCGCCCACCGTGGCTCGTGCAAGCTCTACGGAGGTCGACACTGCGGCATGCGCAGGGACTCGGCTCAGGAACCGCAGCTGGTAGGCACCGAGTCGCAGTACGTCGTGGAGGCGGCGATCGGCACGCTCCAGGTCGAGCGCGCTGTCCAGCTCGCGTTGCTGACGGAGGACACCGGCCGATAGCTCGTACGCGAGCCGGCGATCGCGTTCCGCGAGGCCGGCGAGGTGCCGGTCGCGGGCGGCGTCGAGCGGCGCGCCGGCGCGCACTTCGCGGAGGATCTCGAGTGCCGCGCGACGGGCGGCGGTTGCTGCCTTAATCCAGCATCCCCTTGGTGGGGGACGACGGCATCGCCACTTCGCGCCGCGGCATGCGGCCCGCGAGATACGCGGCGCGGCCCGCAATCGTAGCCAGGCGCATCGCGTGGGCCATCGCGACCGGATCCTGCGCCGCCGCGATCGCTGTATTCATCAGTATGCCATCCACGCCCTGCTCCATCGTCACGCACGCATCGGACGCGGTGCCGACGCCCGCATCCACGATCACCGGCACGTGCAACCGCCGCTTGATCGTGCGAATGCTGAGCGGATTGAGGAGGCCGAGCCCGCTGCCGATCGGCGAAGCGAGCGGCATGACCGCGGCGCAGCCGGCGTCCTCGAGCCGCAGCGCAGTCACCAGGTCTTCGTTTGTATAGGCGAGGACTTTGAATCCTTCCTGCACCAGCACCTTCGCGGCTTCGAGCAGCCCTTGCACGTCGGGAAGGAGGGTCTCTTCGTCGCCGATGACTTCGAGCTTTACGAAGTCGTTGAAGCCCGCTTCACGCGCGAGCCGCGCGTATCGAATCGCGTCAGCCGCAGTGTAGCAGCCGGCGGTGTTGGCCAGCAGGAAGAAATGCTTCGGGTCGAGGAAATGCAGGACGCTGCTCTCTTTGGTGCGGTCGAGATTCACCCGCCGCACCGCGACCGTCACCACCTCTGCACCGGAGGCCTCGATCGCGCGCACCATCGTGTCCATGTCGGGATACTTCCCGGTCCCGACCAGGAGGCGCGACTGGAACGTGCGCCCACCGATCGCGAGCGGCTCGTCGCGGATGGTTTCGACTGCTGTCGTCATTCTTCGCCCCTAGTCCCTATCCCTAGCCCCTAGTCCCCACCCCTAGCCCCCGCCTACGAAATGCACCAGCTCGATCGCATCACCGTCGGCTACCGTCACGTTGCCCAGCCCGGCCCGCCGTACGATGCGCCGATTATGCTCCACCACGACAGCGCGAGGATCGAGCTCGAGCTCCTTGAGCAGCTCGAGCAACGTCACGCCCGCCGTGATTTTCTTGTTTTCGCCGTTGATCACAACATCCATTCCCGCATCCTCCGTGCTGCCGCGGCCGGATCCGCGTCATCCCACAGCGCGCGAATCGCCGCCACGCCATACGCTCCGCTGCTCCGCACCTCCGGGACGCGCTCGACCGTGATCCCGCCGATCGCGATCACCGGCAGCTCACCGGCCGCCGCCGCGATCGCCTGCAATCCCTTCAGGCCCAGTGCCGCACGTCCCGGGTGCGACGCGGTGTCGAACACCGGCCCTACAACAAGATAGTCGGGCCCCTCGGTCCTTGCGGCCTCCGTCTCGGCCAAGTCGTGCACCGACCTGCCGATCCACCACAGTGGATTCAGGGCGCGTGCCGCGTCGACGGGCAGGCTGCCGTGGCCGAGCTGGACGCCGGCGCAGGGCACGGCGAGAGCGACGTCGAGCCGGTCGTTGACGAACAGGCGGACGGTCTGACGGTTGGACAGTCTGACGGCGAGGTCGTAATGCTCACGGCCAGTGAGTTGGCGCCCGCGCGCGTGAAACGCCAGCTGTGAGCCGCCTCCCATGGCCAGCTCGCGTGCTCTGTCTTCGAGATCAGGTCGCCGAGCGATGCGTTCATCGGTGATCGCATGCAGCCGCGGCAGCGGAGGTCTCACGCGAATTTGGCGCCGGCTTTGAGGCGCGCGCCGCGCAGCCATTCAGCCGCGGGCATGCGCGGCTTTCCCGCGGACTGCACCTCGAAGATCTCGACGCAGCCGCCGCTCAAATCCTTGAATGGGCCGGTCGCAATCACCAGCGAGCCATCGGCGGAGATGACTTCGCCGGGCACGCCGGTGCCTGGGAAGGGCGGCTGCATGACCTTCGGTGTGAACAGTTTGATCTCTGTGCCCTTCAGCGCGGTCCAGGCGCCCGGGCGCGGGTCGAGGCCTCGAATCAGGCAGCCGATCGCGCGCGCGTCCTTGGTCCAGTCGATGTGCGCGATCTCGCGCGTGAGCTTCGGCGCGAACGTCACGCGATCCTCTTTTTGCGGCACGGGGGCCGGCGGCGGATCACTCTGCTCCAGCAGCGTGAGGGTTTCGACGAGCGCCTGCGCGCCCATCTCCGCGAGATGGGCCGACAGCTCGCCGGCGTTCACGTCGGGTCCGATGCGATGCGGGATCTGATGCAGCACGGGACCGGAGTCCATGCCGGCATCGAGCTGCATGATGCTGACGCCGGTGGTTTCATGGCCGCGGATGATCGCCCACTCGACGGGCGCCGCGCCGCGGAGCCCCGGCAGCAACGAGGGATGTAGGTTGACCATCCCGCGCGGGGGCAGCGCCAGCAGGCCGGGCTTGAGAATGTGGCCGTACGCCACGACGACGCCGATCTCCGGCTGCACGGCGCGCAGCGCGTCCACAAAAGATGGATCGGTCGGCTTTTCCGGCTGGAGCACGAGCAGGTCTTCAGCCTGTGCGGCGATCTTCACCGGCGGAGGGATGAGCTTCGAGCGGGAGCGGCCCTGCGGCGCATCGGGCTGCGTCACCACGGCGACGACGTCGAACCCTTCGCCGACGAGTGCGCGCAACGACGGCACCGCGAATTCCGGTGTCCCAAAGAACGCGACGCGCACTTACAGCTCTCCCGCCGGCTGCGGCGTAACCTCCTTGAGGTATCCCGTCTGCCCTTTGCGGGCCTTTTTCCATTTGGACAGCAACAGATTCCGCTTGACGGCACTGAGATGGTCGAGAAACAGAATGCCGTCGAGGTGGTCGATCTCGTGCTGGATCGCACGCGCCTTGTAGCCGTGCGCTTCCGCGCGAAACCGGGTGCCGTCGCGGTCCAGGGCCTCCACCACCACGCGCGCCGGGCGTGTGACGTCGCCGAAGATTTCGGGAATCGAGAGGCAGCCTTCTTCGGCCGTCTCGTCCTCCTCGCTGCGCTCGACGATCACGGGATTGATGAGCACGAGCGGCGGCGGGTCTTCGTCCCCGACGTCCACGACCGCGACCCGCCGCGCGACGCCGATCTGATTCGACGCGAGCCCGACGCCTTTGGCGGCGCGCATGGTCTCGAACAGATCGTCCACGAGCCGGCGGACCTCGTCATCGACCGTGCGGACCGCGGCCGATTGCTGCCGCAGCACGGGTGAGCCGAGGACGTGGAGCGTGCGAACCGTCACGCGGGCTTGGCCTCGACGGCGGCGGTGCGGTTGGTGATGCTGGCGACGCCGCTGCGCAGGATCACGAACTTCGCCTCGCCGCTGCGGATCGTCACTTCATCGTCCTTGATGTGCACGACTTCCCCGATGATGCCGCTCGACGTGACGATGCGATCGCCGCGCTGGAGCGAGGCGAGCAGCTGCTTGTGCTGAGCCTGCTGGCGGCGCTGCGGTCGGATCAGCAGGAAGTAGAAGATGCGCGATGAACAGCGGCGATCTGAAGGATGAAGGCGATCAGCCCCGGTCCGCCCTGACCCGACGGCGCGAACAACAGCAGAAACAGTGGTGCAATCGTCATGCGACTACTCCCGTGGGTTGGTAGCGGCGGCGCCAGTCGTCGGCCCAGCTCGCGAACGCGTCACCGCCACGCTGAATGACGGCGCGCATCTCCGCGGCCAGGCGGATCAGGTACCGAACGTTGTGCAGCGACAACAGCCGAAGTCCGAGCAGCTCGCCCGCGACGAACAGATGCCGCAGGTACCCGCGCGAGTACGTCGTGCACGTCTCGCAGTCGCAGCTCGGGTCCAGCGGCCGGTCGTCGACTCGGAACGCGGCGTTGCGGATATTCAACGTCCCGTCGGGGGTGAACGCGGATCCGTTGCGACCGCCCCGCGTGGGCGCGACGCAGTCGAACAGGTCCACCCCGCGTTGCACCGCCTCGACGAGATCCGCCGGAAATCCGACGCCCATAAGATAACGGGGCAGGGCCTCCGGCAGCCGCGATTCGAGCACGTCCAATGTGGCGTACATCTTGTCCTTCGGCTCGCCGACGGACAGCCCGCCAATCGCGATGCCGGTCCACGGACCTAATTCCATGATGCGGTTGAGGCACTCTGTGCGCAGGGCCGGCAGCGTGCCACCCTGTACGATCGGCCAAAGGGTCTGTTCGCTGGTCTTCAACGCGTCATGCCGTGTCTTGCAGCGTTTCAGCCACTGGATCGTGCGATCGAGGGCATCGCGCGCGGTCGCTTCGTCCGCGCCACCGGGTATGACGTGGTCGAACGCCATGGCGATGTCGGCGCCGAGCGTCGCCTGAATCTCGATCGCCCGTTCGGGCGTGAGCTTGCGTCGCCCGCCATCGATGTGACTCTGAAACTCCACACCATCCTCGTCGACTTTGCGGAAGCCTTCGAGCGAGAAGACCTGGAAGCCGCCGGAGTCGGTGAGCAGCGGCCGCTCCCACGCCATGAACTTGTGCAGCCCGCCGAGCTGCGCGATGACGTCTTCGCCGGGCCGCACGTGCAGGTGATAGGTGTTGGCCAGCACGATTTGCGCGCCGACCGCCTTGAGGTCGGCGGGCGACAGCGTGCGCACCGTCGCCTGGGTGCCGACGGGCATGAACACCGGCGTTTCGACGGTGCCGTGCGGGAGCTTCAGCGAGCCGGAGCGGGCCGCGCCCGAGGTGGCATCGATCCAGAAGTCGAACATCAGCTACCGGCTATCGGCTACCAGCTATCAGGTATGGCACCGGTGGTTCTACCCGATAGCCGATAGCCGATAGCCGATAGCTAGATGATGAGCATTGCATCGCCATAAGAATAGAACCGATATCCCTCTTTCACCGCCTCCCGATATGCATTCATCACGTGCTCATATCCACCAAACGCGCACACGAGCATCAGCAGCGTGGAGCGAGGCAGGTGAAAATTCGTGATCAAGTGGTCCACGACCTTGAAGTCGTACGGCGGCCGAATAAACAGGCTCGTCTCTCCCGCGCCGGCGACGACTTCGCCACGCGCATCGACGGCCGACTCCAGCGCCCGGACCACAGTAGTACCCACACACCACACCCCACCCCCCACGGCTTTGACTTTGTTCACCCAATTCGCGGCACCTTCGGAGACCTCGTAGGCCTCCGGATGCATCACATGCTTGTCGAGCTCCTCGGTTTCGACCGGCTTGAACGTGCCCGGCCCGACGTGCAGATCGATCGCCGTCACGAACGTGCGTTGCTCGTGAATCTGTGCGAGTAGCTCGGTCGTGAAATGCAGACCGGCCGTCGGCGCGGCGACGCTGCCGTCGTGGACCGCGTAAACGGTCTGGTATTGGTCCACATCGCCTTTGGTGGGTGCTCGCTTGATGTAGGGTGGCAGCGGCACCTCGCCGTACTTCTCCAACGTGCCTCGCGCATCGAGGGCGCCGGCGAACCGGACGCGCCGCAGGCCGCCGCCGAGCACCTCCATGATCTCGACCGTGCTGTCCGCACCGACCGTCACGCGACGGCCGGGCTTGAGCTTGCCACCGGGATGGGCCATCGCCAGCCAGGTTCCGTCCGCGAGCTCGCGCACGAGCAGGAACTCGGCGTCCTGTCCGCCTTCCCGTTTTCCGCGCAATCTCGCGGGAATCACACGCGAAGTATTGATGACGACCAGGTCGCCCGGCGGAATCAGCGCCGGCAGGTCGCGGAAATGCAGGTGCCGCGTCCCGCCGGTCTTGCGGTCGAGCACGAGCAGCCGGCTCGCCGAACGATCGGGGAGCGGATGCTGCGCGATCTGCGCGCTGGGAAGGTCGTAATCGAAATCGGAGAGGCGGTGCACTAACCGTCGAAGATAGTTGCTTGCTCCGCCGATTTTGGAGGGACAAACCCGAAGTGCCGGTAGGCAGCGGGGGTCGCCACCCGGCCGCGCGGTGTGCGAGCCAGGAAGCCTTGCTGCATCAGGAACGGCTCATACACCTCCTCGAGCGTTCCCGGATCTTCGCCGACGGCGGCCGCCACCGTCTGCACGCCGACCGGCCCGCCTTCGAACATCTCGATGATGGCTTTGAGAATCCGCGCGTCCATGTCGTCGAGCCCGAACTCGTCGACGTCGAGCCGCTTCAGCGCTTCGGCGGCGACGGCGGACGTGATCGTGCCGCCGGCGCGGACCTGCGCGTAGTCGCGCACGCGCTTGAGGAGGCGATTGGCGACCCGCGGCGTGCCGCGGCTGCGGCGCGCGATCTCGACCACACCGGCTGCATCCGCGGCCACGCCGAGGATGCCGGCCGAGCGCGTGATGATCTGGACGAGATCGTCGGGCGGATAGTAGTGCAGCCGCTCCACGAGGCCGAAGCGGGCGCGCAGCGGCGGCGTGAGCAGCCCGAAGCGGGTCGTCGCGCCGATCAGTGTGAACCGCTCGAGCTGCATCGGCAGCGTCTGTGCGTGCGGGCCGTCCGCGATGCGCACGTCCACCCGGTACTCCTCCATCGCCGGATAGAGGAACTCCTCGAGCGCGGGCCGCAGCCGGTGCACTTCATCTATAAAGAGGATGTCCCCCGTCTTGAGCGTCGTCAGCATGCCCACGAGGTCCCCGGGGCGCTCGAGCACCGGCCCCGAAGTCGTGCGGATGTTGACGCCCAGCTCCTTGGCCATGAGCAGCGCGAGCGTCGTCTTGCCGAGTCCCGGGGGACCGAAGAACAGCACATGATCGAGCGGCTCTTTGCGTTGCCTCGCGGCATCGATCGCGATCTGGAGCGATTCCTTGACCTTCGCCTGTCCCACGAACTCGTCGAGGCGCGAGGGACGGAGCGCGGCGTCGGTGAGGCGCTCGCTGTCGAGCGCTTCGGGCGTCGTGATTTCCGCGCGCGTCATGAGCCTTCGGGCAGCGCCCGCCACCGCACCGGCCGCGCCTCGGCCTCGATGACGTGCCGCGTGTGGCACTGCACACACGAGTCTTCGGCGGTCGTGACACCCGCAGGCACCAGGCGCCGGTTCGTGGAGCCGCACCGGGCACAGATCCATTCGGCGGTGATTTCAGCGGCTGGTGTTGTCATCGTGTCGTGAGAATCTGGAGCGCGCGACGCACGAGCGCTTCGGTTTCATCGTGGCCATTCCCCGACAAGACCTGGCGGAGCGCGCGATCGGCCTCCGCCATCGGATACCCCAGACGTTCCAGCGCCTTGAGCGCCGCCTCGGCGCCCGCGGGAACGGCGAGGGACGGCGCGTCCGTGAAATCCTCGACTTTCTCTCCCAATTCCAGCGCGAGACGCTCGGCCGTCTTCCGCCCGATCCCGCTCACCGAAGAGAGCAGCGCGATGTTCTTCTCGCGCAGCGCGCGCGCGCCGCGCTCGACGCCCAGCGCCGAGAGCAGCGCGATCCCGATCTTGGGACCCACGCCGGACACTGAGGTCAGACGTTGAAAGAAGCGTCGCTCGGCCTGGTCGAGAAAACCGTAGAGCGCCCAACCGTCTTCGCGGACCACCAGCTCTGTCGCGAGGGTCACTTCCGCACCGGCCGCCGGCAGGCGCTCCATCACGCCGAGTGGGACGACGACTTCGTAGCCGACGCCGCCCGCGGTTTCGATGACGACGCGATCGGCGGACTTCGAGGCCAAACGGCCGCGCACGTGGGCGATCATGAACGAAGAATGTAGGTGAGTGCCGCCGCGACACCGTCAGCCGCATCGGACGGCTGTGGCGCGCTCTTGAGGCGGAGCAGGTGCGCGACCATCGCGCCGACCTGGTTCTTTCTCGCACCACCGGCGCCGACGACGGTCTTCTTGATCATCGCCGGTGCGTACTGGGCGATATCGAGGCCCTCTTGTTGCGCGGCCAGGAGAATGACGCCGCGCGCATGACCGAGCACGAGCGTAGTGCGGACGTTCTTATGATAGAAAGCGTCTTCGAGGGCGAGGACCGACGGCTGATGGCGCTTGATGAGCTTGGCGATTTCGTGGTGCAGCTCGGCAAGGCGATGGGGCAGGGAGTTGGTGCGCGCAAACCGGAAGACACCACATTCGATGAGACGTCCCATTCCGGGAGTTCCATTCCCCGTTTCGATCACGCCGTAACCGGTGACCGCGGTGCCGGGGTCGACGCCCAGGACCCTCACGTCATCCCGTCACCGCCGCCATGGTCTCGGCGTCGATGTCGAAGTTGGAAAAGACCTTCGCGACGTCGTCCATTTCCTCCAGACTTTCGACGAGGTGCAGCAGCCGTTTGGCGTCGCCGCTCTCGACCTTCACCGTGTTCTTGGGCACCATCGCGATCTCGGCGCTCTGCACCGGGAGCTTCTTGCTCCGCAGCGCCTGGTCGATCGCATGGAGCCGCGCGGGCGGCGTCGTGATCACGTAGATGTCGCCCTCTTTTTGCATGTCGTCGGCGCCGGCGTCGAGCGCCGCTTCCATCGTGGCATCTTCACTCGCCTTGCCGTCAATCACGATCTGGCCCTTGCGATCGAACATCCAGGCGACGGCGTTGGTCGCGGCGAGGTTGGCGCCCTGGCGGGTGAACACGTTGCGGATCTCGGCGACGGTGCGGTTGGGATTGTCGGTCGTCGCCTGGATCAGCAGCGCGGCGCCGCCGGGACCGTATCCTTCATACGTGACCTCTTCGTAGGTCACGCCCTCGAGCTCGCCGGTCCCCTTCTTGATCGCGCGGTCGATGTTGTCGGCCGGCATGTTCTCGGCCTTGGCGGCATCGATCGCGGTCCGCAGTCGCGCGTTACCGCCTGGATCCCCGCCGCCCGCCTTCGCGGCGATCGTGATTTCCCGGATCAGACGGGTGAACACGGCGCCCCGCTTCTGATCCGTCACGGCTTTTTTGCGTTTGATTTGCTTCCACTTGCTATGACCGGCCACTGGCGCTCCCCGCTTGCAACCACTTCCAACTTGGCGTCTGCGCAACTGCTCTTGAGCCTTGTGTCCTTGCAACTTACAACTTGACCCGCTAAGCACGCCACAGCTAGCATTCCCGCCCATGACTCGCGCCGCCTGTCTCGTCCTCCTCTGTGCCGCAGTGTTCGCCTGCGAGCGTCCCGGAAGTCCGGAACAGACGCGCCGGCTCGCCGGCCAGGCGCTCCAGGGAACGTTGGCCTATCCTCGTTCAACGGTGGTCAGCGTGTCAGCGGGTGAGGAGGCCGCGCAGCTCGTGCTGTCGTCACCCGACTCGGTCGCGGTCGTCGCGAAGTGGTTCGTGCGCGCCCTCGGATTGAACAATTGGGATGTCCAGCGGAACATGACCGACCAGAACGGTACGGTGACGATTTATGCGGAGCAGAACAAGCGGCCGCTCTGGCTGACGTTGCGCCCGAACGTGGGCGGTCCCGGAACGACGTATACGATGGTCGGAGTGATTCCGAAGGACTCCGTGAAGCCTTAGCGGTCAGGGTCCAGCATGTCCTCGAAGCGCATCCACCGCCGATAGAAGTACAAATCCACGAAACCGGTTGGGCCATTGCGGTTCTTCGCGACCATCAGCTCGGTCGCGCCGTCCACGCCGCCACCGGGCCGATACATCTCTTCGCGGAAAATCGACAGCACCACGTCGGCATGTTGCTTCGGCGCGCCGAGCACGCCGTAGTCGTCCAGCGTGGGCCGCGGATCGTCGCGCTGCGCGCTGAAGCGCGGCAGCTGCGACACCACCAACAGCGCCACCTGACGCGCGAGCGCGAGCGCTTTGAGATGGCGCAGCACCAGCGCGGTGTCCTCATCCTGCGTGGTGCGTTCCTGCGGCGAAGGCACGAGCTGGAGATAGTCCACGACGACCAGGCCGACCTGGCGCAATGAGTCGAGCCGTTCGAAGGCGGATTCAAAGTCTTCACCTGCGAGCGGTAGAAACGAAATCGGCAGTCCCCGCAGCCGCACCGCCGCCCCACCCACGCCCGCGCGCGTCTGATCGGTGAGCGTCGCCGCGCGCAGGTCATCCACCGCCACGCGCCCCTCGATGGCGAGCGCGCGTTCCATCAGCCGCTCTTCATTCATCTCCGCCGACAGGTAGGCGACGCCGAGGGACTGCTGCGCCACGCGCAGCGCGATGCCGAGCGCGAGCGCCGACTTGCCGCTGCCGATGTCGCCGCCCAGCAGGATCAGATCGCGCCGGCGCAGCCCGCCGCCCAGCAGCCGGTCGAGCGAGCCGAAGCCCGTCGGGATGGTGTCGCCGGTGACTTCGCCGGGACGTTGCGCATCCACGCGCTCGACGAGGGTGTCGAGCGAGGGTCGTTTTTCGAGCCGGCGGGCTGACGGCATAGCCTATAGATGCAATTTGGCGCCGCGCGCTGCAACCGTGACGGCTTCGGCGGCGTCGGCACCCAGCACATCGCGGGCGGGCGCGGTGAGCTGGCTGAGCACCAGCGCCGCGGCGTTGGGCGTCGCGGTCTCGAGGTGCTGGCGCGCCGCGGCGAGCGCCCGCTTGAGCGGAGCGGGCAGGGCCAGGCTGCCGAGGCGCGTTTCCAGCGCCTGCAACCGGCGGCGGTGGTTCTTGGCGCTCACGGGGGCGGGCGGCAGCAACGCTTCCGCCGCGCGCACGACGAGCCACAGCGCGAACAGTCCTTCACGCCGCGGGCCACGCGCCGCGTCCGCGATCAGGTCGACGAGCCGATCCTCGGCCTGCGTCGTCATGCCACGAGTCGCTGCACGGCAGCCGCGACCTGATCGGGCAGGATGTCGGCGAGACAGCGATGGTGGCCGAGCGGGCACCGCGCGGTGCCCATCGCCGAGCAGGGGCGGCAGGACAGATCGCGCTCCAACACGACGGCGCGCTTGGTGTAGGGATAGAATCCGAATGGCTCTACGGTGGGGCCGAACAGTGCCACCACGCGCGTCCCCACGCCCGTCGCCATGTGCATGACGCCGGTATCGCCCGAGATCGCGACCGCCGCGCGCGCCAGACACGCGCCGGTCTCCTGCAGGCTGAATTCGCCGGCGGCATTCACGACGCCTGGTCCGAGCGCTTCACCGAGTTCGCGATCCTGCGGCCCGCCCACCGCCACGATTCCGAAACCGAGCTGCTGCAGTCGGTCCGCGAGCGCGCGCCAGTGTGCCGTGGGCCAGCGCTTGGTGGCGTGCGCCGCTCCGGGCGCGAGCGCGGCGAACGGCTTCCGATCGAGACCCACGGCGGTGAGCCAGTGCGTCATGTGTGCGCGCGCCGCGGGCGCGAGAAAGAACTCGGGCGGTCCGCCGTCGGGTTGCACGTCGAGTCCGGCCGCGTTCGCCGCTTCGAAATAGCGCTCGGCCACGGGCACGTGCTTGCCGTAGAGGTTGATCTTGGTCGAGATCAGCGTGGTGCGCGCGAGCTTGCGCTTGGAGTATCCGGCCCAGCGCGACGGCACGAGCCAGCGCAGCGCCGTGCTGCGCAGGCTGCCGTGCAGGTCGAGTCCGTGCGTCGGACCCAGGGCTCGCAACCGGTGCGCGAAATCGGTGATCCGTTCCTCCGGGCCGAGCGCCAGCACGTTCGTGAGGTGCGGGTTTTCGACGACGAGCGGCGCGAACGCGCGCTTGGTGACGAAGTACAGCTCGGCTTCGGGGTGGCGGCGATGCAGGGCGCGCACGAGGGGAGTGGTCAGGAGCACATCGCCGATGGAGCTGAATCGCACGCACAGGATACGCAACACGCGGGCGAATCTAGTCGCGCGTTGCCCGGCTTCGCCAGCGGGACTAGCTTCTCTCGCAAGATGCCGCGCCCCAAAAGTATTCTCTGGGTCGACGACGAAGTCGACGGACTCGCCGCGCATCGCCGCTTTCTCGAGGAGCAGGGATTCGCGGTGGCGCAGGCGGCGCACGGCGACGACGCGCTCGCGATGCTGCGCCGCCAGCCGTACAGCGTCGTGCTGCTCGACGAGCAGATGCCCGGCCGCCGCGGCATCGAGCTGATCCCCGAGATCCGCGCGATCGATCCCGCGATGGCCGTCGTCATGGTGACGCAGAGCGAAGACGACGGCTTGCTGCGCGACGCGATCGGGATCGAGATCGACGATTACCTCGTCAAGCCGGTGCACCCGCGTCAGGTGCTGTCGGTCGTCACGCGGCTGCTCGAAGGCGACCGCATCCGCCAGCAGCGGCTGGCGCGCGACTTCGTCACGCGCTTCCGCGAGCTCGAGGGACGTCGCGGCGCCACGCTGGCCTGGCGCGAGTGGAGCGAGCTGGTCGCCGAGCTGGCGCGCTGGGAAGTGCGGCTCGCCGCGGGGGGCGAGCCCGGACTCTCGGAGGCACTGCGCAACCTGCAAGAAAGTCTGCGGAAGGACTTCCAGGTCTTCGTCACCAAGCATTATCCCCGGTGGCTCGCCGATCCCGAGCGCGACCGCCCGCCGCTCTCGGTGGACGTGGGCGCCGAATTCCTCGTGCCCGCGCTCAAGCGCACTGGCCGCGTCGTCTTCATCGTGATCGATTGCCTGCGGCTCGACCAGTGGGAGGTGCTGCGCGATCTCATCACGCCGCTGTTCGACGTCGAGGAGTCGCATTACTACAGCATCCTGCCGACGGCGACGCCGTTCTCGCGCAACGCGATCTTCAGCGGGCTGTTTCCCATGGAAATCGCCGCCCGCCATCCGGAGTGGTGGGGCGCGCCGAGCGACGAGGAGAGCCTCAACGCGCACGAGGCCGAGCTGCTGGTGGAGCAGCTGCGGGAGCTGGTCGGCGAACCGGTGCCCGTGCGCTACGAAAAGCTGTTCACGGCCGCCGACGGCACCGATCTGTTGCGGCGTCTCCCCGCCCACCTCGCGCAGCCGGGCGTCACGGCGCTGGTGTTCAATTTCATCGATCAGCTCACCCACGGCCGGTCCGAGAACGCGATCCTGTACGAGGTGGCGCGCGACGCGGACGCGCTGCGCGGGCTGACCCGGACCTGGTTCGAGCGCTCGCCGGTGCTCGCCGCCCTGCAGGAAGCCGAGCGCCGCAACGTCCCGGTGCTGCTCACGACCGACCACGGCTCGATCCACTGCCAGACCCCCGCGACCGTGTTCGCCAAGCGCGACGCGACCGCGAACCTGCGGTACAAGTTCGGCGAAGATCTCCGCGCCGAAGATCCCGAGGCCGCGATCATGGTCGAAGACCTCAAGGCGTACGGGCTGCCCGCCAAGGGTCTCGGCGTGCGGCTGCTGCTGGCGACCGGTGATCGGTTCTTCGTGTATCCGACGAAGCTGCGCGAGTACCAGGCGCGCTATCGCGGCGCGTTTTTGCACGGCGGCGCGACGCCCGAGGAAATGATCCTGCCGGTCGCGTTGCTTACGCCCCGCCGGAATCGATAGTGCGTCGCAGCGCACGGCTGCTCTCACTGCTGGGCCCGTACACGTGGCTGTTCGTCGCGACCATCGCGGCGACGGTGATCTCGTCCGTGCTCGACGGGTTCACGTTCGTGCTGCTGATCCCGTTCCTGCGCACGCTGTTCGGCGACGCGGCGTTGCCGGCGGACGGCGGCTCCCAGGTCGAGGCGGTGCTCCACAAGATCGCGGGGCCGTTCCTGCAGGCGGGCGCGCCCGAGATCGCCCTGCGCAACGTCGTGATCGTGCTCCTCGCCGCGTTGCTGCTCAAGAACGCGACCGGCTATCTCGCATCCATCGGCAGCGTGGGGATCCAGGAAGGCGTGGTCCGCGATCTGCGCGTGCGGCTGTTCCGCCATTTGCAGACGCTGCCGCTCGGCTACTTCCAGCGCACCCGCGCCGGCCAGATCGTCGCCCGCATCATCAGCGACACCGATCAGGTGAAGACCGCCGTCAGCGCGGCGCTGGCCTCGCTGCTGCAGAACATCGTCGTCATCATCGTCTACGTCGTGATTCTGTTCGGCCTCTCGGTGCGACTCGCCTTGCTGTCGCTGCTGCTCGCCCCCGTGCTGGTGCTCATCATCCGGCCGATGATCAACCGGCTGCGCCGGCGCTCGCGCGAAGTCGCGGCGGAGCGCGGTGAAGTGACCAGCCACGTGGGCGAGATGATCGCGTCGGCCAAGCTGGTGCGCGCCTATGTCGCCGAAGCGTTCGAGCTGGAGCGCTTCCGCCAGCTCACCGAGCGCTACCGCAGGCGCGTGATGCGCGCGCAGAAGTATTCGAGCCTCACGAGCCCGGTGAGCGAGGTGTTCGGCGGGGTGATGTTGGTGCTCATCCTGGTCGTGGGCACGCGCCTGGCAATCGGCGCGGCCGCGACGCTCGATCCCGCCGTCCTGATCACGTTCCTCGCCGTGAGCCTGCGGCTGATGTCGCCCATCAAATCGGTGTCGAACTATCCCGCGGTGATGGCCGGCGCGACGGCATCCGCGGAGCGCGTGTTCGAGGTGCTCGACCTGCCGCCGGCCGAGGGCGACAGGCCCGGCGAGACGACGGCGGAGTTCAGCGAGCGCATCGAATACCGGGGCGTGTCGTTCGAGTACGAAGCGGGTGAGGCGGTGCTGCGCAACGTGGACCTGGACGTGCGGCGCGGGCAGGTCGTCGCGATCGTTGGCCCCTCGGGCGCCGGCAAGACCACGCTGGTCGATCTGCTGCCGCGCTTCTACGAGCCGACGCACGGCGAGATCTTCATGGACGGCGTGCCGCTGACGAATTACACGCGCACGTCGCTGCGGCGGCTCATGGGCATCGTGTCGCAGGAGACGGTGCTGCTCAATGACACCGTGCTCGCCAACATCGCCTACGGCCGCACCGACTTCACGCTCGAGCAGGTTCGCGCCGCCGCGCGCGCGGCGAACGCCGACGATTTTCTCATGCGCCTCCCCGACGGCTACAACACCGTGCTCGGCGAGCGCGGCACCAGGCTGAGCGGAGGTCAGCGCCAGCGCATCGCCATCGCGCGCGCGTTGCTGCGCGATCCACCGATTCTGATTCTCGATGAGGCGACGAGCGCGCTCGATACCGAGTCGGAGCGCCTGGTGCAGGAAGCGATCGAACGGCTCATGGCGAACCGCACGGTGTTCGTGATCGCGCATCGCCTGGCGACCGTGCAGCACGCGGACTTCATCGTCGTCCTGGCCGAGGGCCGCATCGTGGAGCGGGGCTCGCACGGCGATCTGCTGTCGGCCGACGGGCTGTACCGCCGGCTCTATAACCTCCAATTCAGGACATGATGCTTTCCGGATTCACGCTGGTCCGCAACGCCGTCAAGCTCGACTTCCCCATCGTCCCCGCGATCCGGTCGGTGCTCGAGGTCTGCGACGAGGTGGTGGTGAACGTCGGCAAGTCGGAGGACGAGACGCGCGACCTCGTCGCCTCCGTCAATGATCCGCGTGTGCGCATTCTCGATACCGAGTGGGACTTCACCAAGAAAAACATCATGCTGTCCATCGAGACGCAGCGGGCGATGGACGCGTGCCGGGGGTCGTGGGGGATCTACATCCAGGCCGATGAGGTGCTGCACGAGCGCGGCGCGCGCATTCTCAAGGAAAGGGTTGCCGAGTGGGACTCCGACCAGCGGGTCGAAGGCCTGTTGGTGAAGTACCTCCATTTCTACGGCGGCTTCGATCAGATCGCCACCAGCCGCCGCTGGTACCGGCGCGAAGTGCGCTGCATCCGCCTAGGCAAGGACATCCGGCCCTATCAGGGGGCGCAAGGCTTTCGAGTCGGGCCCGAGTACCGGAAGACTCAGGCGCGTGTGACCGACGCCGAGATGTTTCACTACGGCTGGGCGCGTCCCGCCAAGGCGATCAAAGCAAAGCTCGAGATCTCCAAGACGATCTACCCGTGGGGCGGGAACCGCTTCGACAAGGAGCAGGCGCGAGGATTCCTCGAGTGGATTCCGCTGCTTAAGCCGTTCACCGGCACGCACCCCGCCGCCGCGCGCGAGTGGATCGCCGAGCGCGCCCACGACCCCGAGCGCGTCATCGGTCCCATGCGTCTCAAGCCGGAGCATGTGCGCTTCTACATCTCGGATTGGATCGAGCGGTTGACCGGCGCGCGCGTGTTCGAGTTCCGAAACTACGAGCTCGTGTAGTCCCAGGGGGTGAGGCCGTCGGGCAGGCGCCCGTCGCGCAACAATCCCTCATACATCCGCACATAGTCGCGCGCCATTCGAACGTGCGTGAAGTAACGCTCGGCACGGCGGCGGCACGCGTGCGGATCGAAGTCGGCGAGCCGGCGCCGAATCGCCAGCAAGTCGTCGAGCGTCTCGCCCACACCGCCGACGTCGGGGCTAACCAGCTCCGGTAATGCGCCGCGCCGCGTGGCGAGGACGGGCGTTCCGCTCGCGAGCGCTTCCACGACGTTGAGCCCGAACGGCTCCTCCCACTGCACCGGCATCCAGAGACAGCGCGCACCGGCGAGCAGCTCCCGCTTCTCCGGGCCGCCGATTTTTCCCGCAAAGCGCACCCAGCGCGACAGGCTCGGCCGCCAACCGCCAGCGACGACGAGGCGGAAGCGGCCGCGCTTGGCCGCGCGCACGGCGACTCGCCAGCCCTTGGCCGAATGCAAGCGGGCAAGAAAGAGATCGAAGTCGGATTTTTGTGCGCGAAACTCGTATTCGTCGAGCCGCACGCCGTTGTAGACATAGGATTTGGTGCTGTGGCGGATGGCGTGGTTCTCGCTGACACAGATCACGTAGGATGGCGCAACAGCGCCGGGGCCGAGATTGCCGTGCAGCGTCGCGACGTACGGCAGGTTGGGCGGGTGCTCGACGAGGCCGTGATAATGCATCACGTCGACGTGTCCCGGCACGTATTTGTGCACGTCGAAGCCCGGCCGCCGCACTTCCTCTGCGTCCATTTCCACCACGCGCACGCCCGGCACGCTCGACCCGCGTCCCGCGAGCAGCGTGACGTGGTGCCCCAGCTCGACCAGCGCCTGGCAGAGCCACACGACGATCCGCTGCGCGCCGCCGTACTTCTCCACCGGCACGCGCGTGTGCTGGAATTGAACGATGTGCATTCAGTCGGCGGGTCGACCGGCGGGCAGCGATCCGCACTTGGTCATTCCCTCATACATGCGGACGTAGCTCTCGGCCATCTTCAGATGCGTGAAGTGCCGCTCGGCGCGCGCGCGGCATGCCTCGGGGGAACGGGTGCCGATGGTTTGCGCAGCCTTGATCATCTCGTCGAGCGTCGCGCTGATCGCGCCCACCTCCGGGGTGAGGATCTCGGGCAGCGCCCCGCGTTTTGTGCCGAGCACCGGCGTGCCCGAAAACAACGCCTCGATCGTGGGAAGGCCGAACGGCTCGTCCCACTGTGCCGGCATCCACAGGCAGCGTGCGCGCGCGAGCAACACCGCTTTGCGCTTGCCGCCCACCTCCCCGACGTACTTGATCCCGCCGGTGAAGCTGGGGCGCCAGCCGCCGGCGATGATCAGGGAACGGCCGGTGCGCTTCGCTGCGTCCACCGCCCACTGATACCCGCGGTCGCTGTGCAGCTTGCCCAGGAACAGATCCCACTTTTCTTTGCGCCCGCGATAGATGTACTCGGCGGGATCGAGTCCGTTGTAGACGAACGCCGTGCTGCCATGGCGTGCCGCATGGTCGCGGGACAGGAAAATCGTGTTGGGAGGAAGCGGCGTGTCCGGTTTCCAGTTGCTGTGCAGCGTTTGGACGAACGGCAACCCAGTCGGGCCCTGTTTCAGCGGAAAATGCGCATGCAGGATGTCTACGTTGTCCGGAAGGAATTTCTTGAGATCGACCGTGGCGTCTTTGAGGAGCCGTGGCGCGACCTCGACGATCTTCGCGGCTTCGGCCACCTTCGTCCCCGGCTGCGCCAGCAGCGTGACGCGATGGCCGAGCGCGGCGAGCGCGCGAACCAGCGCGACGACGACGCGCTGCGGTCCGCCGTAGCCTTCGACCGGGAGCCGGTGATAGGAAGCAACTACGACGTGCATCGGAGTCCCAGTATAACTAGCTTCGGAACATGCCGGGGAGCCTGAGCACCAAGGGCGGGGGAGTCAGGCTGACACTCCTGCAGCTCACGCATCAGGGCGAGGGCGCTGGCTCCACACAATCTATTTTCAGTTTGAGTCGCGAGCTGGCGCAGCGCGGTCACCGCGTGTTGGTCGGATGCCCTCCGGGCACGTTGCTCGCCCGCAATGTCGCCGCGAATCCGCCACTGGAATACGTGCCGCTCGATTTTTCTTCGCTCCGCGGGGTCGCGAACGCGCTCGCCGGCCTGATCGCCGACGCCCGCGTCGACGTCGTGAATAGCCACGCCACGGGCGATCGCCGCGCTCTCACCTGGCTGCGGTGGCGCGGCCGCCTGCAGCAGCCGTTTGTCGTCACGCGGCGCACGATGCCCCTCACCCTGCCGCCCGAGCTCATCGCCGTCGGGTTCACCGCCGACCGCACGATTGCCGTCAGCGCCGCGGTCGCGAGCGCACTGCGCCGGCGCCTCCACCCGCGGCGCCGCCTGCGCGTCGTGCCGAATGGCATCGATCTGGCACGCATCGAAGCGGAGCCACTGCCGCAGGATCTGGCGGCGGCGAGCATGGCCCTCGGCGATTCCGGCCGCCCCGTCGTCGTCGTCGTCGCGCGTCGCAAAGATCAGCAGATCCTGCTGCGCGCGCTGCCGGCGCTCGAGCGTCCGGTCACCGTGGCGTTCGTCGGCATCCGTCCGGACGAGGAGCTGGCGGCCGCCGAGGCCGCCGTGCCCGACCGGCACCGGGTCGTGTTCGTGCCGTTCACAGAACGACCGCTCGCGTTCTACCGGCTTGCGACCATCGCGGCGCTGCCGTCGCGGATCGAGGGTCTGTCGCAGGCGCTGCTGGAGGCGATGGCGCTCGGCCTCCCCGTCATCGCGTCGGCGGCGGGCGGCAATGCGGAGCTCATTTACCCGGGCGAAACCGGATTGCTGGTCCCGCCGCTCGATCCCGCCGCCTGGACCCGCGCACTCGAGCGGATGCTCGGCGACGACGAGTTTCGCCTGCACGTCGCGCGGGCGGGGCGCGCCCTCGCGCGGGAAGAGTTCACGATTCCGCGCACCGCCGAGCGGACCGAGTTGGTCTATCGGGAAGCCATCGAGCGGCGCCGATTGCTCGGAGGGGAACGTTCCCGTTAGACTACGGAACATGCCTCCGCTCCAGCGTCCGGCTCCACTCACCGTCGTGATTCCCACGCTGAACGAAGCGAGTCAAATCGGCGATTGCGTGAGCGGGCTCTCCTGGGCAGGCGAAGTGATCGTGGTGGACGCCGGATCGCAGGACGAGACGGCAGCCAGGGCACTGGCGGCGGGGGCCCGGGTGCTCAACGGCGTCGCGGGCATCGCGGCGCAACGCAATGCCGGGATCGAGGCGGCGCGCAACGAGTGGGTGTTTGCGCTCGACGCCGATGAGCGCATCGGACCGGCGCTCGCCGCCGAGCTCGCGCAGGTGGTGGCCGCTCCACAGCACGAGGCCTATCGCGTGAAGCGGAGGAACCTGTTCCACGGTCACGTGCTGCGCCGCGGCCATTGGGGACGGGACTGGGTGGTGCGGCTGTTCCGGCGCGGCAGGCGGTTCGGCGGCAAGTCGGCGCATCCCGGCCTCGAGATTGCCGAGCGCGAGCAGGGCGAGCTGACCAATGAGCTGGACCATACCCCCTACAAAGACCTGCGGCATCACATCGACAAGATCATTGCCTACAGCCGGATGAGCGCCGACGACCTCGCGGCGCAGGGCCGGCGCGCGTCGTTCAGCGACGTGGCGCTCAGGCCCGCGTTCCGGTTTCTGCGCGATTACGTGCTGTACGGCAGCTTCCTCGACGGCCGCCTCGGCGTGATTCACGCCGGGATGAGTGCGGCGTCCGTGTTCTTCAAGTATGCTTTTCTCTGGGAGAAACAACGCGTTGGCTAAAACTTTTCTGTTGACCAGCGAGTTCCCGCCCATGCAGACCGGCATCGCGCGGATGATGGGCGAGCTGACGCTCCGCTATCCGCGCGGCGAGCTGCTCGTCTCCACCGGCCAGCACCGCGACTCCCAGGATTCCGACGTGCGGTTCAGCGGCGCGGTGGTGGACCGGTTGCCGGTGCCGAGCAAGGCGCTGCGCAATCTCGCGGGACTGCTGTTCTGGTCGCGCCGCGTCGCGACGCTCGCCCGCCAGCACAAGCCGCGCTTCGCCTGGTGCGACTCCATCCGTCCCTGCACCTACCCGGCGAAATGGATGCACGAGCGCGTCGGGACGAAGTACGGCGTGTTCGTGCACGGCGGTGACCTCCTGAAAGAGCTGCACGCCATCCATCACTCGCGGTTCGCGCGCAAGACCGCGAAGGCGCTGCTCGGCTCGGCGGTCGCCGTGGTCGCGAACAGCCAGTGGACGCGCGAGCAGGCGCAAAAGGTCCTGCGCGAGCTGGGGCTCGATCCGCTCGCCGAGCTGGTGCGGGTCGTCCCGCTGGGGACCGACCCCGAGCAGTTCCGCCCGGGCATCGACACGCAGGCCGTGCGCGCGCGCTACAACGTGAACGGGGGCGAGTGGGTGCTCACGGTGGCGCGGCTCGAGCCGTACAAGGGCGTCGACACGGCATTGCACGCGGTGGCGCAGTGCCGCAAAGACGGCCTGGACGTGAATTACCTCGTGGTCGGCAGCGGCAAGAAGCGGAAAGAATACCAGAAGCTCGCCGTGGAGCTGCGCATCGCCGATCACGTGCGCTTCGTCGGCAATGTGCCCGAGGCGGAGCTGCCCGCCGTGTTCAACATCGCGAACGCGTACGTCGGCGTCTCGCGCCGCGCCGACGGCTCGCGCGTCGAGGGATTCGGAGTCGCGCTGGCCGAAGCGAGCGCCTGCGGCCTCCCCGTGATCGCGGGCCAGTCGGGCGGCCTCGCCGAAGCGGTGCGTGATGGCGAGACCGGTCTCGTCGTGAATCCCGACGATCCGGCCGCGGTCGCGGCCGCGCTCAAGCGCCTGCTGGGCGATCAACTGCTCGCGCGCCGGCTGGGGCAGTCCGGCCGCAAGTCGATCGAGACCTACTACAACTGGGACCGTGTGATCCGCGACCTGCGGGACATCGAATCACAAGTCTCCTCCTAGCCTACAACTTCCCGCCGCACGGCGGCGGCATCGCCCGCATGATGGGCGAGCTCGCGCTGCGATATCCGCCGCAGTCTCTCGTCGTATCGACCGGGGCGTACGAGCGCAGCGCTGAGAGCGACGCGCGTTTCCCCCAACCCATCGACCGCATCGGCGTGCGCGCCACGCGCCTCCGCACGATTCAGGGTCTGGCGAGGTGGACCTGGCGCGCGAGCACACTCGCGAAACAGTGGCGGCCCGGATTCACCTGGTGCGGCGAGCTGAAGCCGGCGGGGTATCCCGCGCGCTGGCTGACCGCCCGTCATCGCATCCCCTATGCTGTCATCGTCTACGGGACCGAGCTGCTCCTGATCGACGCAAAAATCCGGCGCAGCCGCTTCAAGCGCCGTACCGCCGGCAGCATGCTCGGCAAAGCCGCGGTGCTCGTGGCGATCAGTCGCTGGACGGCGGATCTCGCGCGCGACGTGCTGGGCGTGCTCGAGCTCGACATTCCCATCGAAACCGTGCCGCTGGGCACGACGCCCACGCATTTCAAGCCGGGCATCGACACACGCGCGCTGCGCGCGAAATACGGCTTGGACGGCGGTCCGTGGCTGTTGACGGTGGCGCGGCTCGAGTGGCACAAGGGCATCGACACGATGATGAAAGCGCTCCCCGCTGTGCGCGCGCGGCACCCCACCGCGCGCTACGCCATCGCCGGCGTGGGCGATCGTCTGCCGCAGCTCGAGCAGCTGCGGGAGAGCCTCGGGCTCGGCGACGCCGTGCGCTTGCTCGGCGCCGTCCCCGATGAGGAGTTGCCGGCGCTGTACAACGCCGCGGATCTCTACGTCGGCGCGTCGCGCCGCCACGATCTCCTCGCCGAGGGATTCGGGATCTCGCTCGTGGAGGCGTCGGCGTGTGGGCTCGCGGTGGTGGGCGGGCGCTCGGGCGGCGTGCCGGACGCGGTGCGGGAAGGGGAGACCGGCATTCTCGTCGATCCCGATGATCCCGCCGCCGTGGCGGCGGGCGTCATCGAGCTGTTGGCGAATCCGGAACGGCGCAAGCAGCTGGGGTTGGCGGGACGGCGGGCGGTGGAGACGTATTACAACTGGGATCGTGTGGTGCGAGATCTTCTGGAGATTGATCGACGATATAGATCGATGCCGTAGGGGCGCAGCATGCTGCGCCCCTACCCAACATCATCCCGATCTCCGCATCTCTTGCGCGTGGGCCGGCCGCGCGATGATCGCGTACGTCGGGCAGTGGCGGATGTAGCCGCCGTCCATCGGCGACCATTCCTGATCGGGCTGCGTCACGACCGCCTTGCGCTCCGCGTCGAGGACGAACATGCCCTGCGGCCCGTGCACGAGGCAGGCGCCGCACCCGATGCAGCGCTCGCGCTCCACCCGCACCATCACGCGCCGCTTCGGGAAGATCCCGACGTCGCCCGGCATCGGCCAATCGTCGCGGTCGAGCGCGGCGCTGGTCGCGCGGTAGCCTTCCTCGACTTCCTCACGCAGGTGATCGAACGAGAACATCGTGACGTGCTCGACGCGCGGCTGGATATAGTAGACCGGCGGCGTCGTCCAGGTTTTGACGCGCTGCTCGAGCAGCGTCTGCATCAGGATTTCGGTCGCGCGCGCGAACACCCCCGCGAAGCCCTCGTCTTGCGCGTCGGCGGTGAGGACGCTCGAGGCCGAAACGTCCACGGCCACGATCAGCTCCGGGCCGAGGGCGCGCGATGCGACGAAGGGCACGTTGGAGACGACCGCGCCATCGACGAAGAAGCGGCCGCCGATTTCGTGCGGCGGGAAATAGCCGGGCAACGCGCACGAGGCGAACACGGCGTCCGCGACGCGAATGTCGTCGAGACCGGGGAGGCCCCAAAACACCTGCATCCCCGAGTTCAGGTCGACCGTGTTGATGATGACCGGCGGATCGAGCTGCTGGAACGTCAGGTCGCCGACCGTGCGCGCGATCAGGTTCGCGAGCGGCTCGCGCTTGAACAGCGCGGGGGAGCGCATGCGCTTCAATGCCATATCGGCATGAGCGACGGCGAACACGTCCTTGCGCCGCAGGCTGAGCGCGATTTCGCGCAGCTTGGCGATCCCCACGCCCCCCGCCCAGGCGGCGCCCACCAGCGCGCCGACGCTCGACCCGATGATTCGGGTGGGCCGGTGCCCACGCTCGAGGAGTGCCTGGAGCACGCCGACGTGGGCGAGGCCTTTCATCCCGCCGCCGCCCAGCACGAGGGTGAACGGTGTATCGCGCTTCACAACCGTATCCGCTTGCCCGGGGAGTTGAGTCCCGAGTAACGTAGTGAACACCCCCATGGCAGCGCCACTGTTTTGGTCACGACTCGCGCGAGATCCCTGGGCCCGCATTGGCCTGGCCGTAGTCGTTGTTCTCGCATTGCTGGCGCTGTTAGCTCCATGGCTGTCCCCCGGCGACCCCTCTCGCGGCGACCTCTCTGCAAGTTTGCATCCACCATCCGGCGCGTTTCTCCTCGGCAGCGATTCGCAGGGCCGTGACGTGCTGTCCCGCGTGCTATACGGCGCCCGCCTCTCGCTCGCCGTCGGACTCATCAGCCAGAGCATCGCCCTGGTGCTCGGCGTGACACTAGGACTCGTGTCGGGTTACTACGGCCGTTGGCTGGACGGCGTCATCATGCGGGTGGCCGACGTCACCCTCGCGTTCCCGTCCCTGCTGCTGTTGATCGCCATCGCCGCCGCCGTGAAGCCGTCGCTTCCCGTCGTGTTCGTCGTCATCGGGATCGTGGGCTGGGCCGGCATGGCGCGCATCGTCCGCGGCCAGGTGCTGCTCGCGCGCGGGCTGGAGTACGTCCAGGCCGCGCGCGCGCTGGGCGCGTCCGACGTGCGGATCATCGCGCGCCACGTTCTCCCCAACGTGATCGCGCCGGTGATTGTTGCGGCGACGCTCGGTATCGGCGGCGCGATCATGGCGGAGGCGGCGCTGTCGTTCATCGGCCTGGGCGCGCAACCGCCCACCCCGTCGTGGGGCGCGATGGTGGCCGAGGGACGCGACCTGCTGCGTGTGGCGCCCTGGGTCTCGATCGCACCCGGCGTGGCGATCGGGCTCGCCGTCCTGGGTCTCAACCTGTTGGGCGACGGCCTGCGAGACGCCCTGGACGTCCGCGGGCTCGCCCGCGTCACATGACCGACATCGCCTACCACCCGACCCACGTGCGCGCCCTGCGTGAGACGTTCAAGGCGCTGCGCACCGCGGAGTTTCCGTGGACGGCGGACACGGTCTATCTCAACAACGCGTCGATCGGGCCGATTCCCGAGCGCACGCGGCGCGCGCTCGACGAGTTCACCGCCAAGCGCACCGCGCCGCACCTGCTGCCCGATCGCGAGCTGTTTGCGGGGCTCGCGGCGGCGCGCCTCGGCATCGCGCAGCTGATCAACGCCGACCCGTCGGAAATCGCGCTCGCTACCAATACCGGCTTCGGATTGCACCTCGCCGCGCGCGCGCTCCCGCTCAAGCAGGGCGACATCGTGCTGCTGTCGGACAAGGAGTTTCCGGCGATCGTCTACCCGTGGTTGCTGCTGCGCGAGCAGGGCATCACGGTCGAGATGGCGCGCTGTACGCCGCAAGGGTGGCCCGATGAGGCGCACCTGCTCGAACGGCTGCGCGACCCGCGCGTGAAGGTCCTCGCCGTCTCGTTCGTGCAGTTCTCGAATGGCTACCGCGCGGACCTGAAGAAGCTCGGCGCCGCCTGCCGCGCCAACGGGACCTACCTGGTGGTGGACGGCATCCAGGGCGTGGGCAACTCGGTGCTCGACGTGCAGGAGACGCCCGTCGATATCCTCGCGTGCGGCGGGCAGAAGTGGCTGCTGTCGCCGTGGGGATCGGGATTCGTGTACGTACGCAAGGAGCTGGTCACGACGCTCGAGCCGATGATCACCGGTTGGATGGCGTTCGAAGGCACGGACGATTTCTCACGGCTCACCGAATACAATCCCACGTTCCGCTCCGATGCGCGCCGCTTCGAGATGATCACCTTGCCATACCAGGATTTCGTCGGGATGACGGCGTCGCTCAGCCTGTTGCTCGAGGTCGGCGTGCGCGACATCGCCGAGGTGACGCGGGCGATGCACGCGCCGATTGTGAAGTGGGCGCAAGCGAACGACGTGCGCATCACGTCACCGACGGAGAACGGACACCGCTCGGCGATTCTGTGCGTGGCGCCGCCGAAACCGGCCGAGGCGTACCATGGATTGAAGCGCGCGCGGGTCGTGTGCAGCCTGCGTGAAGGGGCAATCCGTCTCTCGCCGCACTGCTACAACACGGTGGAGGAGATGGAGAAGGTGATCGAGGTGCTGGAGGATCTACGGGATTAGGGTTGGGGACTCGGGGCTGGCGGGCTTCATGCCCTAGGCCCTAACCCGAGTCCCGAATCCCTATGTCGATCCACCCACCAGGCGACAATCACGAACAGCCACGCGAAGATGATCCCGCCGATCGCCAGGGCGCGGATGTCCGTCGGCGTCGGTGTGAACAGCGTGCTGTAGTAGGAACCGGCGAGCAGCACGATCAAGCCCCAGAATCCCCACCGTCCGATGGCGTCGCGCGCGCGAGTCGTGCGCAGGTAGATCACCACACCGGCGAGGAGCATCGCGCTCTCGACGATCACGTCGAGGATCGGGTAATTCCACAACCCGAGTCCGAGCTTGGGACCGCCCGGATACAATGGCATGTCGGGACGGTGCGTCACGAAATCCAGCACCCAGTGGCTCACGACGAGCACGCCGATGACGATCGCGGCCCGCTTATCGCCGCCGCGCGCCTTGTAGAGGAAGCCAAACGCGGCGCCCCAGACGATCAGCGTGAAGAGGCTGTGCGACCACGGAATGTCATCGAGCCACAGCGTCAGCAGCGGATTCGGGCCTGGCACGACGTGCGATTGCTCCAAGCCGAGCAGCAGGAAGACCGGCCAGAGCAGATCGGCGAGCGTGGGCGCGACGAACAGCGTGCCCAGGCTCGTGCGCGGCGCGAGCCGCTTGGCGGCGAGACCCAACGCGTAGTGGCCGATGAACATCGATCTATCTCCTCATCAGGCGTTTGAGGATCTGGATCTGGCCGGCGTGGTAGAGGTCGTGCGAGGCGATGCCGTAGATCTCGGCTTTGACACGCCACTTGGAGTGCCAGCCGCGGCGACCGAGCTGCGCGGGCTTCAGCTCCGTAATCGCCCGGCGCAGCAGCCGGTGCTGCTCGTCGAGTAAGTCCCGGTCGCGCTTCCAGGCGGCGTCACTCGGCCGGCCGGGCAGCGCGGGCCAGTTCGCGCCATCGCGCGGGAAGGCGATGTCGGGATCGCGCAACAGCCGGCGCCGGACCATGCACTTCCAGTACGCGGTGTGTAGAACGAGATCCCAGATGCAGTGTCGGTTCCGGCCGGGACGCCACAAGGCCTGGCGCGCGCTGATGCCCCGGATCGTGCCCTTGAGCGGCGTGCCGTGCCAGGAGGGCGCCGCGTAGGCCTGATCGAAGACTTCCAGGAGCAAGCGGACGCGCTCGTCCACCTAGCCGCGCCTCAACAGGGCGTATTCCTTCTTTCCCTTGCGGAGCAGGAGATTGCGGCCCCCGATCCAGTCGTGTGGCGCGATGCTGCGCGCCACGTCCTCGATGCGCTGTTGATTGACGTAGATGCCGCCCTGTTCGATGGCGCGGCGCGCCTCGCTCTTGGACTTGGCGAGGCCCGCTTGCGTCAGCAGATCGACGAGCGCGAGGCTGTCGTTCCCCGGTACCACGACCGTCGGGATCTCGCCCGCCAACACCTCGAAGACCTGCGGATGGACTTCCGCCTGCTCCTCGCCGAACAGAATCGCCGACGCGGCCTGAACGCCCGACAGCACATCCGCCCCATGCACGAGCGTGGTCACCGCGCCGGCGAGCGCGCGCTGCGCCGGCCGCTTCGCGGCCTGCTTCGCCTGCTGCGCCATCAGCGCATCGATCTCCGGCGCGGAGAGGTGCGTGAACAGCTTCAAGTACTTCTCGACGTCGCGGTCGTCCGTGTTGATCCAGAACTGGTAGAACCTGTATGGCGACGTGAGCTGCGGATCGAGGTAGATCGCCCCCTCTTCGGTCTTTCCGAATTTCCGGCCCGACGCCATGGTGACGAGCGGCGCGACCAGGCCGTGCGCCTCCGCGTTGTCGATGCGGCGAATCAGGTCCACGCCCGCCGTGATGTTGCCCCACTGATCGCTGCCGCCCACCTGCAGCGTGCACTGCCGCTCGCGAAACAGATGCAGGAAGTCGTACGCCTGGAGCAGCATGTAGCTGAACTCCGTGTACGAGAGTCCGGACTCGAGCCGCGCCTTCACCGATTCCTTCTGGAGCATGATGTTGACGGTGAAGTGCTTGCCGACGTCGCGCAAAAAGTCGATGAGTCCCTGCGAGCCGAGCCACTTCGCGTTGTCGAGCAACAGGGCCGCCGTCGGTCCCGCGCCGAACTCGAGAAAGCGGGCCATCTGATCACGTTGATGCTGGAGATTCTGGCGGATCTGCTCCTTGGACAGCAGCGGGCGCTCGCCCGCCTTGCCGGACGGATCGCCGATCAGTCCGGTGCCGCCGCCCATCAGCACGATGGGCCGGTGCCCGGCGCGTTGCAGATTGGCGAGCAGCATCAGCGGCATCAGGTTGCCGAGCTGGAGCGACGGCGCGGTGGGATCGAAGCCGCAGTACGCCGTCACGGGACCCTTGGCAAAATGGGCGGCGAGCCCGGGCGTCGCCTGCTGCACGAAGCCGCGCCACTCGAGTTCCGGCAACACGTTAGCCTTCGTCATGGCGGCGAATCTACGGCCTTACTAGGTTTTAGTGCAGATGGCATTAGCCACGTCCGCTTCGCCGCCCTCCGCCGCCGCTCGCCGCCCCTGGGTCATACGCTGGTGGTACGACCCGGTGCAGCGCCGCCGCGTGATTGTCGCGACCGTGCTGGCCCTGCTGTACGCGAGCGGCCTGGCCTACGGGTCGTGGACCCGCGTGTGCGCCGCCGAGCGCTGCCCCAGCATCATGCGGATCAGTCCCGAGCACAACCCGCAGGTCCAGACCTCCAAGGTGTACGCAGCCGACGGCCGCCTGATCACCGAGCTGGGGATCGAGCGCCGGACCGTGCTGCCGCTCGCAGAGATCCCCGTGCACGTGCGCCAGGCGTTCGTCGCGGTCGAGGACAAGCGGTTCTACGACCACCACGGCATCGATTACTGGCGCATTCTGGGAGCCGTCAAAGCGAACGTCACGACGCTGCGGTACGCGCAGGGCTTCTCCACCATCACCATGCAGCTCGCGCGCAACGTCTTTCCGGATCATCTCGGCCGTGAGAAGCGGCTGACGCGCAAGCTGCGCGAGGCGCGCGTCGCCGTGGAGCTGGAGCGGAATTTCCCGAAGGACACGATCCTCGAGCTCTACCTCAACCAGATCAGCCTCGGTCCCAACGTCGCGGGCGTCGAGGCCGCGTCGCAGGTGTTCTTCGGGAAGTCGGCGCGCGATCTGAACGTCGCGGAGGCCGCGACGCTCGCGGGACTGCCCAAGGCGCCGGGAACGTACAATCCGCGTGTCCATCCCGACAACGCGGTCCGCCGCCGCAACGTCGTGCTCGCGCTGATGCGCGATCAGGGCTTCATCAGCCCCGAGGACGCGGAGTTCTGGAAAGCGTACCCGCTGGTCCTCACGACGCGGCGCACCAGCTACGGCGACGTCGCGCCATACTTCGTCGAGTGGCTGCGCACCGCGTTTCTCGAGCCGCGCTACGGCCGCGATCTGTACGACAAGGGACTGCGCATCTATACGACGCTCGACCTCGACATGCAGGAGGCGGCGGAGCAGTCGCTCCAGTCGCAGCTCGACGAGATCGAGTCGGGCGTGTTCTCGAACGGCAAGTTCGAGGGGACGTCGTACCGCGAATACCTGGAGCAGGGCCGCGCGACCGGGGACGAAGTTGGCCCGTTCTCGCAGTACCTCCAGGGCGCGCTCATGGCCATGGACGCGAAGACCGGCAACATCCTCGCGATGGTGGGCGGGCGCGACTTCGTCGACTCGAAGTGGAATCGCGTGACGCAATCGGCGCGGCCGCCGGGGTCCACGTTCAAGCCGTTCGTCTATTCGGCCGCCGTGCGCGCCGGGCATCCGGTGACGGAGATGCTCGACGACACGCCGCTGAATCCGCCGGTGATCCAGCTCGACAGCTCGCTGTGGCAGCCGAAGGACTACGACGACACGACCCTCGGCCCGATCCCGATGCGGCAGTCGTTGTATCTCTCGCGCAACCTGTCCACGATCAAGCTCGGGATGGCGATCGGCGAGCAGACGGTGATCGGAGAGGCGCGGCGCTACGGGATCACGACGCCGCTGCCGCCGTATCCGTCCATTCACATAGGCGCGCGCGAGACCAAGCCGATCGAGCTGATCGCGGCCTATTCCGCGTTCGCGAATGCGGGCGTGCGCGTGGAGCCGATCGGCATCCAGCGCATCGAGGACCGGCAGGGGAACATCCTCTATCAGTCCACGGTCAAGCGCGAGCAGGTGATGGATCCGGAGCATAACTGGCTCATGCTCGACATGATGCGCGACGTGATGCGCTGCCAACCCGGCTCGGGGCCGCATCGCTGCGGCACCGCCGCGGGCGCCGTCGCGGGGCTGCGCGTGCCCATGGCGGGCAAAACCGGGACGACCGACGACTACACGGACGCCTGGTTCGTCGGCTTCACGCCGGAGATCGTGACCGGGATCTGGATCGGCTACGATCTCCAGCGCCGGATCATGAACAACGCGGGCGGCGGCCGGATCGTCGCGCCCGCGTGGACGAAGTTCATGCGGGACGTGTACGAGCGGCGGCCCGCGCCCGCCGACTGGGCGCGTCCCGAGGAGCTCGTCTCGCGCGAGGTCGACTGGTCGAACGGATTCCTCGCGACGCCGTTCTGCCCGCTCGAAGTGCGCCGCTGGGAGTGGTTCTATCCCGGGACTGAACCGACTCAAGTTTGTCAGGTCCACTCACCCTTTGGCGTGGGAGTTACCCCCTAGTTCTGAGTCGCAAGAGAAGTTGCAACACGCCAAGTTGCGAAGTGGTTGCAAGTGCACGAAACAAGAGGCCAGGAGATCTTCCTGGTCTCTTTCGCTTCATGCTTGGAACCACTTGCAACTTGGCGTCTGCGCAGCTTCTCTATTGGCTAGTAGCTTCCCGCTTGATGCTGAGAATTCGCGCCGGCGTTGTCCATCCAGTTACGTCGCCATCCATTGACGATGGCGCCGTTCTTGTCGATGACGGCGGCCGCGTCGCCGCGGTCGGGTCGAACGAGCAGGTACCGGTGCCGCACGGCGTCCAGTCCTTTGAGTTCTCTGATGCCGAGCTGACGCCGGGACTCGTGAACTGCCACACGCACCTCGAGCTCAACCAGCTCGGTGGCGGGGTGCGGCACGACGAGCCCGAGTTCCTCACATGGATCCGGCGCATTCGCGAGTTGAAGGACGCGACCAGCGTCGACAGCCTTCTATGAGGCCGCCGTCGCTGGAATCAAGGACTGCTGGTCACGCGGCGTGACGTGCGTCGCGGAGACCGGGAGCACGGGCGCCGTCATGCGCGCGCTCCATGATCTGGGCGGCCGCGGCATCGTGTACCAGGAGGTGTTCGGCCCCGATCCGGCGAAATCGGCAGAGAGCATGCGGGAATTGGAGGCAGCCGTCTTGCAACTTCGGCGCCTTGCAACTTCGCAACTGTTAGTTGGCGTCTCACCGCACGCGCCCTACACGGTCAGCGGTCCGCTGTACGAGGCGGTCGCGGCCTTCGCTCGACAGGAAGAGCTGCCGATCGCGGTGCACGTCGCCGAATCGCCCGACGAGGTCCGGCTGGTGCGCGACGGCGCAGGTGCGTTCGCCGAAGCGCTGCGCGCGCGGGGCATCGCGATCGCACCGGCACGGTGCTCGCCGGTCTCGTACCTCGCGCAGCGCGGCGTGATCCGAACCGGCACCCTGTGCATTCATGCGATCCAGGCCGATGCAGCGGACGTCGAATTGCTCCGTTCGTTGCGGGCCACGGTTGCCCACTGTCCCCGCTCGAATGCCGCGCATCGGCACGGGCGGATGCCACTGGCCTTGTTCCAGCAGGCTCGTGTGCCCGTCGGACTTGGAACGGACTCCGTGGTGAGCGTCGGCGATCTGGATTTGTGGGCCGAGGCCGAGGCTGCGGGGCTGCGCGGCGAGTCGGCGCTCCGAGCGCTTACAATAGAAGGCGCGCGCGCGCTCGGCTGGGACACCGAGATCGGCTCGCTGGAAGTCGGGAAAGCCGGAGACTTGGCAGTGTTTCCCTTCGCCGCCCTTCGCCGCCCTTCGCCGCCCCCCGCCGCCCTTCTCACAGTAGTCAGCGGCCGAATCGTGCACCAGATTTCCGGCCAATGAAAACGCAGCGTCACGCGGCCATTCTGCGACTCGTGCGTGGAGAGACGGTGGGCAGCCAGGAGCAGCTGCGCGAGCGTCTCAAAGGGGAAGGGTTCAACGTGACGCAGGCGACGCTGTCGCGGGACATTCGCGAGCTGGGACTCGCGAAGGTCGCCGCCCCCGACGGCGGGTCACACTACGCGGCGGGAGCCGAGGGGACGCCGGGCATGCGCCCGCATCTCGAGCAGCTCCTTCCGACCATGCTCGTTTCGGCCGAAGGCGTCGGTCCATTGCTCGTTCTCAAGACCACGACGGGCGCGGCGCAGGCGCTTGGCCTGGCACTGGACGGCGCCGGCTGGAGCGAGATCATCGGCACCATCGCCGGTGACGATGCCATTCTCGTCATCACTCGCAGCGAGCGAGGCCGCCGCGCCGTGCAGGTGCGGCTGCGAGAGCTCGCAGGACTCCCCACATGAACACTCGGACGATTGCCGCACTCGTGCTGCTTGCGCTCTCCTGCAAAACCCAGTCACAACCTCCACAACCTCCACCGGCCTCCACCAACGCTCCCCAGAACGTCCTGACCGATGCCGAGAAAACCGCGGGGTGGAGGCTGCTCTTCGACGGTAGGACCACCGCCGGCTGGCGCAACTACGGCAAGCAGACGATCTCGGACGGCTGGGTCGTGCAGGACGGCGCGCTCACCCGCACCGGCGCGGGCGGCGACATCATCTCGAACGACGCGTTCGGCAACTTCGAGCTGTCGATCGATTGGAAAATCGAGCCGGGCGGCAACAGCGGCATTTTCTATCGCGCGAGCGAGGAGAACGACGAGATCTACTGGAATGCCGTGGAGATGCAGGTGTTGGATGATGCCAAGCATCCCGACGGCCAGAATCCACTTCAGTCGGCGGGGGCAGCCTACGACCTGTATCCGGCGCCGCGCGGCCACGTGACACCCGGCGGCGAATGGAACAGCGCGCGGCTCGTGGTGAACGGCAACCACGTCGAGCATTGGCTCAACGGCTTCAAGATGGTCGAGTACGAGCTGGGCAGCACCGATTGGAACTCCAAAGTCGCCGGGAGCAAGTTCAAGCCGCATTCCAAATTCGGGAAGAACGCGCAAGGACACATCGGACTCCAGGACCACGGCAACGTGGTCGCTTACCGCAACATCAAGATTCGAGCGCTGCCATGAGCCGAAAAGGGATCTCGCGCCGCCACTTCGTCGGCGACATCGCTGCGGGTCTCTCGTTCACGATCGTCCCCGGACACGTGCTGAGCCGGCGCGGGCGGATCGCGCCGAGCGACAAGCTGAACATCGCCTGCATCGGCGTCGGCGGCATGGGTGCCAACGACGTGCGTGGGCGTGGGGAAGACCGAGAACATCTACGCGCTGTGCGACGTGGACGAGCGCCAGGCGCTGCCGTCGTACACCGGATTCCCACTGGCGAAGCGATTCAAGGATTTCCGCGTGATGCTCGATAAAGAAGGAAAGAACATCGACGCGGTCACGGTCTCGACGCCCGATCATACTCACACGGTCGCCGGGATGATGGCGATGAAGCTGGGGAAACACGTTCGCATCCAGAAGCCGCTCGCGCGCACGCTGTGGGAAGTGAAGCAGCTCGAGGACGCGGCGCGGAAGTACAAGGTCGCGACGCAGATGGGAAATCAGGGGCACGCCGATGAAGGCACCCGGCAGATCCGCGAGTGGGTGGAGGCGGGCCTGATCGGGACGGTGCGTGAAATCCAGCTCTGGACCAACCGCCCGATCTGGCCGCAGGCGCTCGACCGGCCGCTCGAAACCCTCTACACACCGGCCTGGCTCGATTGGGATCTCTGGCTCGGGCCCGCGGCCGACCGGCCCTATCACACCGCGTATGCGCCGTTCCGCTGGCGCGGCTGGTGGGATTTCGGCACTGGTGCGCTGGGCGATATCGCCTGCCATTCGATGGATGCGTCGTTCTGGGCGCTCGATCTCGGCTACCCGACCCGCATCGAGGCCGAATCCACCAAGCTGTTCACCGAAACGGCGCCCGCCTGCTCACGCATCACCTATAGCTTCGCGGCCAAGGGCAATCGTCCCGCGCTGACCGTGGTGTGGCGCGACGGCAGCCTGTATCCGGCGCGTCCCAAGGAAGTCACGGACCCGCTCGCATGGCCGTTCGATACGAGTGGGCAACTGTGGATCGGCGACTCCGGCAAGCTCGTCGCCGGGATTTACGGCGAGAATCCGCGGCTGCTCGATGCGGCCAAGCAGGCCGAGATCACCGCACACCCGCCGGCACAGAAGTACCCGCGCACCGAGGGCAGCTACGCCGAATGGATCGCCGCTTGCAAAGGCGGTACGCCGGCCGGGTCCAACATCCCCGATCATTCGGGCCCGCTCACCGAAATGGTGTTGCTCGGCAATCTCGCGGTCCGCACGGCGCAGCCCATCGATGTGAATCCCCAAACCGGTGCGGTGCTCACGCCGGGCATCCCTGAGGAGTATCTCAAACCGAGATATCGGCAGGGCTGGGCATGGTGAGAAGCTATCGGCTATCGGCTAACAGCTATCGGGCGGTCGACCTGATAGCCGATGCCGGTAGCCGATAGCTCCTTGCGCGATGCTCCGGTATCAGTGTATTTTTATGCACTCATATGCATAAACAATCCAACGGGCCCCTTGTCGTCCTCGCCTATTCGGGCGGGCTCGATACGTCCGCCATCGTCCCGTGGCTGCGCGAACAGTACGGCGCGCGCGTCGTCTGCTTCGCCGCCGACGTGGGGCAGGGACTCGGCGAGCTCGACGGCTTGATCGCCAAGGCCAAACGGTCCGGCGCCGAAGACTGCATCATCGAAGATCTGCGCGAAGAGTTCGTGCGCGATTTCGTGTTCCCGACCTTGCGCGCCGGCGCGGTCTACGCCCGCACGTATCTGCTCGGCACGTCGATGGCCCGACCGGTCACCGCGGCGCACCAAGTCGCGGCGGCGCAACGGCTCGGCGCCGAAGCGCTGGCCCACGGCTGCACGGGGAAGGGCAACGATCAGGTCCGCTTCGAGCTGACCTACGCCGCGTTGGCGCCGGAGCTGCAAGTCATCGCGCCGTGGCGCGAATGGAAATTCCAGGGCCGCGAAGATCTCATCGCCTACGTGCACGCCAAAGGCGTACCGGTGCAGGCGACCGCCGACAAGCCGTACTCCACGGATCGAAACCTGTGGCACTGCTCGCACGAGGGCGGCATCCTCGAGGACCCGTCGCAGGAAGCGCCCGAGCACATCTTCGTGATGACGAAGAATCCCCTCGAGGCGCCCGACGAGCCCGTCGTCGTGACCATCGGGTTCGAAGAAGGCAATCCCGTCAGCGTCGATGCGGTTCCCCTCGGTCCCGTCGAGCTCCTCGAACAACTCAACGACGTCGCCGGCGAGCATGGCGTGGGCCGCGCCGACGTCGTCGAGGACCGGCTCGTGGGCATGAAGTCGCGTGGCGTGTACGAGACGCCGGGTGGGACCGTGCTCTATGCCGCGCATCGCGAGCTCGAGCAGCTGGTGCTGGACCGCCGCACGTTGCGCATGAAGGACGAGCTGGCGCTGCGCTACGCCGATCTGGTGTACGACGGCCGCTGGTGGACGCCGGAGCGCGAGGCGCTCGACGCCCTCGTCACCGCGACGCAGAAACACGTGACGGGCACCATCCGGTTGAAGCTCTTCAAGGGGAACGTCATCGTCGCGGGCCGCGAGAGCCCGTACGCCCTCTACCAGCCGTCGTACGCGACCTTCGGCAAAGACAACGTCTACAACCAGAAGGACGCCGAAGGGTTCATCCGGTTGTACGGACTCGCGAGCAGAATCGCCGCCGGGCTGCAGGCCGAGCGGACGGATGTCCCGGCGAGCTGACACCCCACCCCCCGCGCATCAGATGTGGGGTGGACGCTTCGCTCTGGGACCGAGCGAAGCGCTCGATGCGCTGAACCGCAGTCTCCCTGTCGACCATCGACTCTGGCCGCAGGACGTGTTCGCCAGCAAGGCCTGGGTGCACGCGCTCTGCAAGGCCGGCGTTATCGCCGCCACTGAAGAAACGCAGCTGCTCGACGGCCTCGACCGCGTCGCGGACAAGCTCGCCGACGGCGCGGCAGTGGGCGCGCCTGACGAGGACGTGCACACGCTGGTCGAGCGGCTGCTGTACGCTGAGATCGGACCCGTGGCGGGGAAGCTGCACACCGGCCGCTCGCGCAACGATCAGGTCGCCACCGACCTGCGGCTCTGGACACTGGGAGCGATCGACGAGCTGGACGCCGCCGTCGCCGCGCTCGGCCGCACCCTCGTCACGAAAGCAAAAGACGGCCTCGACGCGATTCTTCCCGGCTACACCCACGGCCAGCGCGCCCAGCCGGTACGCTGGGCCTACGTGCTGCTGGCGCACGCATGGCCGCTCGTCCGCGATCGCCAGCGACTCGCCGACGCGCGCCGCCGCACCGCCGAGCTCCCGCTCGGATCGGGCGCGCTCGCCGGGAGCGGCTTCCCCGTCGATCGTGTGCTGCTCAAGGAAGCGCTCGGCTTCCGCGCCGTGTCGGCCAACGCGCTCGACGCCACCGGCGATCGCGACTTCGTCGCCGACGTGCTGTTCGCGATCGCGCTGATCGGCACACACCTCTCCCGGCTCGGCGCCGAGCTGATCACCTACGCCAGCGGCGAGTACGCCTTTATCACGCTGTCAGACGCCTTCAGTACCGGTTCCAGCCTCATGCCGCAAAAACGGAACCCCGACGTGTTCGAGCTGGCGCGCGGCAAGTCGGGACGCATGCTCGGCGATTTGGTGGCGCTGCTGACGACGCTGAAGGGGATTCCCGCGGGCTATCAGAAAGATTTGCAGGAAGACAAAGCCCTGCTGTTCGACGCGTGCGATACGCTCGGGACGGTGCTGCCCGCGGTGACCGGGGCCATCGATACGCTGACCGTGAATGCCGGTCGCATGGCAGCCGCACTCGACCCCGCCATGCGCGCCACCGATCTCGCCGATTTACTGGTCGAAGCCGGCGTGCCCTTCCGGGAAAGCCACGGCCTGATCGGCAAACTGGTGCGCGCGGCGGAGCAGGCCGGCGTCAGTCTCGATAAGGTGCCCGCCAACGTCGCGACCGTGATTCACCCGGCGCTCGGACCGGCGCTGGCGCAGCTCGGCTCCTGGGAGCAAAGCGTCGAAAGCCGTGCCACGCCTGGAGGTGCCTCGCGCGCCTCAGTCGCGTTACAAATCGAAGAGTTAGGACGCGCGTTTCAGCCCGCAGCGAGCCCGTAAATCCCTCACTTGCTGCAAGTTGCTGGTCGGTATTAGCATATCGCATGCGCTGCCTAGCCCTGAACGCCTCGTTTGAGCCGCTGACCATGGTGCCCGTGCGCCGGGCGCTGCGGCTGGTCATCGACGGCAAGGCCGAGGTCGTCGAGGCGGAGGGGACGCCGGTCCATAGTGAGCGCATGGCGGTGCCACGTCCCGCCGTGATTCGCCTCGTTCGCTTCGTGCACGTTCCTCGCCGCTTCCGCCGCCAAGTCACCAACACGTTCCTCTTTGCGCGCGACAACTACCGCTGCCAGTTCTGCGGTCGCACGCAGGCGGACCTGCGGCAGCGCGAGTGCCTCACGCGCGATCACCTCGTGCCCTTGTCACGCGGTGGTACGAACGCCTGGACGAACGTCCTGACCGCCTGCTCGAGCTGCAACACGCGCAAGGGCAACCTCCTGCCCGAAGAGGTGGGCATGCATCCGCTGCGCGCCCCGCACGAGCCGCATTTCGTGCACCTGTCGTGGGCGGTGCGCCGCCTGACGCGCACGCAGGCGAAGTACATTCGGCTCTTCTACGGAGCCGACGTGCTGGCCACCCTCGAAGCGCTGTGATGGCCCGAGCTCCCTGGATGATCGCCGGTGCGGCGGCGGTCGTGCTCGCCGCCGTCGTGCTGCTCCAGCGCCCCCGCGAGAGCCACGCTTCCCACCATCCGACGTCGCGGCCCGGTATCACGGCGGCCAAAGTCGTTCCCGCGAGCCTGGTGCCCCGCACGCCGGGCGCCGCGGAGGCGTACGCGGCGGCGCGCAACGCCGCCGCCACGCTCGACGGCGTGTACTGCTACTGCGATTGCTCCAAGACTGTCGGCCACCGGTCGCTGCTCACCTGCTTTGAGGGAGAGCACGGCGCGTACTGCGACATCTGCATGCGGGAAGCGATGGTGGCGAACGGAATGGCGCAGCAGGGCACATCGCTGGAAGAGATTCGGACCGCTATCGACCTTCAATTCGGATCGTAGGACTGCGGGCCTCGAGCTGCTGACGCGGCAGGCCCGCGAGCCGGACCAGCACCCGCTGGGCACCTCGCGCTAACGCATCTCCGAAGTTTTCCCCGCCCGATACCGTCGGCCCCACGTCGCCCGACAACCAGCGTGACAATTCCTGGAGATCGGTGTCGTTGAGCGTCGTCACTTCGAGACGCGCCAGGAAGTAGTACCGGCCGCCTCCGCTCGCGTGCAGCGTCACGACGTACGGAATGTCGAGCGCGGCCGCCAATTCCTCGGGAGTCGCGTACCGGCTGACTGCGCCGCCCTGACGAATCAGGACGAAGTCGTCGGCCAGTGGATCGTTGCGCGCGACCGCGTCCCACGAAACCTCTCGCACGAACTGATCGAACCAACTGGCGCGGACTTTCCACAGCTCCAGCCGGTAGTGCAGCCGCAGCGGGAAACCGGAGCGCATGAGTCCGACGAACTTGCCGTCGGCCAGCAGGCCCGTACTGCGCACGCGCGGCACGTTGTTCTGCAGCGTGACCGTGAGCGTGGGCGACTGCGCGGCAGCCGTGCTGGCGAGCAGCAGGCCGGCCACCGCACCCCAGAGGAGGCGCACGCTAGAACCGGTGTTCGAGCCTGGCCGTGAGTCGCAGTCGTTCGCCGGTGGTCACCGCCTTGGCGATGTAGACCCCAAAGCCGCTCCAATCCACGCCCAGACCCACGTCCACGAGCCAGCTCGAGAGCGAGGGCAGCCGGCCCGCGGCCACTTGTCCGGGGCCATCGCCCACCAGCCACGACTGCCCGGTGTTCGTGAACACGACCAGGTCGAGGCCTTCCAGCCAGAACGGCGTGCCTTCGTCCCGCGGTGGCTCGTCCCGGCCACTGGTCGGGTTGTAGCTCCAGTTGAGCTTCACGTGGCCGCGATACTCGGCCTGGAAGGCGATCACGCGGTCGCACGCGGCGAGCTTCGAGTCCGCGAACGCCGGGTCGGTGATGTTCTCATTGCACGCGGCCGCGCGGAACGGCTCGCCGGGCATCGGCTCGGGCCCACCGAGCGAGAGGCGCCGCTGCAGCGGCAACGGATCGCCTCCCATCCAGCCGCCGCCCACCAGCCGCAGGTGAATCCGACCCGAGGGGCTGATGCGTGCGTAGTGACGCACGTCCACGAACATCCGGTTGTACTGGTAGGAGCCATCCGTGGGAATCGAGTCGCGAACCGTGAGCGGGACCCCGGGGTGGGGGATCACATCCGAGCTGCGTGAATTCTCGAACGTGAATCGCGCCAGCCATCCCGCGGACGGATCGTCGACGTCGTTGCGCGTGTCGATCGCCGCAGCGGCCGTGATCGTGGTGAAATGCCCCTCGTCGATGGGCGGATTGGGCCGCCACAAGTCCGAGTTGCGAAGAATGGTCCAGGGATCCTGGACGACCACGCCGGTGTGCCATTCGTGCCGCGCTTCGAGCGACAGCGTGAGCGGTCGCTCGGGCTGCGCGAACACGCGGGCCCCCCAACCCTTGTTGAGGTAATAGTCGCGGTAGTCGCGCGCGAACAGGAACGAGCTCCACCCGACCTCGTTGCTGTGGAGTCCCCAGTCCTCGATCGGTGACACGACATCGAACGCGCGGAGCGCGACGCCCACCGCACGCGCTTCGCCCGACCGAAACTCGCCGCGAAACATGTAGCCGAGATCGCTGCGATTGTCCGACAAGTCGCCCGCCGAACGGAACACGCCGAGCGCGTCGATACGCAGGCGCACGTTCTGCTGCAGCTTCCAGTCGAACAGCGGGCCGAACACGATCGGCAGTCCCTCGACGCGGTTGAAGGTGCCGCCCGTCGTAATCGTCAGCGAGGAACGCGAGGCTTCGGTGCCCCATGACAGCTTCGCGCCGAGTACCGGGAGCCGGCGCCGCAGATTGGGCGCGTACTCGATGCGGTCGCCCTCGTTGTGCAGGCGGTACAGCAGCGGCTCGCGGTATTGGCGCAGCTCGCCGCGGATGGTACCGTGCGCCGAATCGACGATCCCGCCCACGACGATCACATCGCCGGTGACTTCGCCGCCCGCTTCGAACCGCAGGTCCCCGTTGATCACGACCAGCGTGCCCTGGACCCGTCCGCCCACAAACACGGGGCCGCTGCGCACGGCGACATTGCCGCGCCATTCGTTGCCGTGCGGCAGGTGCGTGCGCCCCACCAGACGGGTCGTCGCCGAGTCGTTGTAGAAGCGGATGACTTCCTCGGCAACGACTCGCGGCAGGGCGCGGGCCTCGAGGGCGGCGCTGTCGGGAGAGATGACGATGGCCGTGTCTTGCACGACCAGTGCCAGTAGCAACGCGATCATAGATCAGCCTTCGTTGGAGGCTCGATGCCCAGGCGGCGCATACGGCGATACAGATTGGCGCGGTCGGTGTCGAGCCGGCGCGCCGCTTCCGCGACGTTCCCGCGCGACACCGAGAGTGCTTTGGCGATCAGCTCCCGCTCGTACTGATCGAGCGTGTCGCTGAGCGCGATGTCGCGCCACGGCGTGTCGTCGCCGGTCGCGGGCGTAATGATGCGGGGCGGCGTGCCATCCGGCGGCAGCACCCGGGCGACGTCGGCGGCCGTGATCAGCTCCGCGGTCGCGAGAATCGCCATCCGCTCCACGATGTTGGCGAGCTCGCGCACGTTGCCGGGCCACGTATACGACGCGAGCAGCGGCACGGCGCCGGCGTCGAATTTCACCGGCCGGCCCAGACGCGCCGCACAGCGGCTGGCGAAATGCTTGACGAGCGGCGCCACGTCTTCGGGGCGCTCGCGCAGCGGCGGAATGTGGATCGGCAACACGTTCAGGCGAAACAGCAGGTCTTCCCGGAACTGGGCCGCGCGTACCGCGTGCCGGAGGTCCTTGTTCGTGGCCGCGATGACGCGCACGTCGACCGTGAACGGCCGTTCACCGCCGACGCGCTCCACCACGCCGCTTTCGAGCACGCGCAGCAGCTTGGCCTGCGCCTCCGGTCCGAGATCGCCGACTTCATCCAGGAACAGCGTGCCGCCGTCCGCCAGCTCGAAGCGGCCCTGGCGCCGCTCGGTCGCGCCCGTGAACGCCCCGCGCTCGTGGCCGAACATCTCGGATTCCACGAGGTCGCGCGGCAACGCCGCGCTGTTGACCGTGACGAACGCCTTGTCGCCGCGGGCGCTCTGGCGATGAATGGCGGAGGCCACGAGCTCTTTGCCGGTGCCCGATTCGCCGGTGATCAGCACGCGCGATTCGGTCGGCGCGACGCGCGCGATGAGCGCGCGCAGCTCCTCCATGGCGAGACTCGAGCCGACCAGCGGATCGGCGTGCCCGAGCTGCTCGTGCAGCCGCTTGTTCTCCGCGAGCGTGCGGCTCAGCCCGAGCGCGCTGCGCAACGTGACGAGGACGCCTTCGGGGGTGAGCGGCTTTTCGAGGAATTGGAACGCGCCGAGCTTCGTGGCGCGGACGGCGTCCGCCAGACTCGCCTTGCCGCTCATCATCACGACCGGCACGTGCGGCGCTCGCTTGCGAATCTGCTCGAGCGTCGCGAGCCCGTCCGGACCGGGCGGCATCATCAGGTCGAGCAGGACGACGTCGGGCGAGTCTTCGACGAGCCGGGCGAGTGCCAGGTGGCCGTCGGCCGCTTCGACGGTCTCGTAGCCCTCCGACTGCAGCAACGCTCCCACCATCTTTCGGATGTTGGACTCGTCGTCGACGAGCAGGACGCGAGGGCTCATTTCGGGGACCGGGGAAGGGGGACGGGGGACGGGGGAAAGACAATCGAGAACGTCGCGCCGCCGCCCGGTGTCTCGCTGACGCTGATCGTGCCGCGGTGCGCTTCGAGCGTGACGCGCACCAGCGCGAGGCCGAGCCCCGTGCCGTCGTCCTTCGTCGTGAAGTACGGCTCGAACACGCGCTGGCGGAACTCGGCGGGAATGCCGGGACCGTGATCGGCGATGGAGATGGCGAGGCCGCCGGCAGCGCCGGTGACGGTCACGTCGATGGCGCCGCGGCCCTGCATCGCTTCCGACGCGTTGCGGTAAATGTTGGCGAACGCCCGGCGCAGCGGCTCGTAATGGCCAAAGACCGTGCGTCGTCCGTCGTGCGTCGTGAGTCGGACGTCCACCCCGGTTGGAACGCTGGTCCGCCCCAGCTCCTCGAGGAGCTCGACGATGTCGACTTCGCTCTGCGGCCCCTCAGGGAGCCGGCCAAATTCGGAGAATTCCTTCGCCAGTCGATCCAGCCGGTCCGTTTCCGACGCGAGCACCTGAATCGCCATGTCCGTCCGTGCGGCCGTCCGGCCGTCCGACCGTTCGAGGGTATCCACCGCAATCCGCATCGAGGTCAGCGGATTCTTGATCTCGTGCGCGACGCGCCGTGCCACTTCGCGGAAGGCGCGCAGGCGCTCGGCCTCGAGCTCGCGCTCGCGCGCCGTGGCCAGGGCCGCGGCCAGCTCGCGCAACGCCTGGCGCAGCGCTTCGAATTCCGGAGCGCCGCGGGTGGGCAGGCCTGCGGGCAGCGCTTCATGCCGCCGAATGAGCTGCGTCCATCCCACCATCTCGTCGATGGGTCGGGAGAGCTGGCGGGAGAGATGACCGGCCAGATTGACCGCGGCGTAGAGCGCCGCCGCGCCGAGCAGGAGAATGACAACCGCAAAGCCGCCCGTGTAGTAGCGCAGGAACGTCTCGGCGCGGCGTGCCAGGCTGACCGACGCGGAGACTTCATTGAGATGCTCGCGCAAGAGGGCGCGCTCGCGTACGGTGAGGTGCAGCGTGTCCACGCCTTCGAGCAATCCTCGCGCGGTGGCGGCGACCCGTTCGGTGGATGCACGCGCGCCCGCCGCGGGCAACAGCCGCCGGACCGACAGGACCCACCCCGCAACCCCGAGCACTGTCGGCACCGCGGTCATGACGACGAGGATCAGGAAGATTCGCCGCCTGAAGGGAAGCGCCATATTTGAGGCCAATTTAGGGAACCGGTGCGGCTGTGACAATTCGACACGGGGGAAGCATGAAGTCCCACACCCACTATCTCTGGTTCAACACGAAGCGCCGTCAGGAGATCATCGACATCACCGAGGAGGTTGTGAAGGAGGTGAAGGCGAGCGAGGTGCGTGAAGGTTTCGTGCTGGTCAGTGCCATGCACATCTCCGCGTCGGTGTTCGTGAACGATCACGAGTCCGGGCTGTGGGAAGACATTCTGAAGTGGCTCGAAGAACGGATCGCGCCGTGGGATCCGAAACGATACCAGCACAACGAAACGGGTGAGGACAACGCCGCCGCGCACCTGCGCAGTCTCACGATCGGCCATGAGGTGATCGTGCCGATCACGGACGGAAAGCTGGACTTCGGACCGTGGCAGCGTGTGTTTTATGGGGAATGGGACGGCCAGAGAAAGAAGCGGGTCATCATCAAAGTACTGGGAGCATGAGAGGGGACCTGGCTCCGTGATTCACGTCGAACCGGTGGCGCTCGCAGAGCGCGGCATTCGGCTCGAGCCGCTGCGCGAGGAGCATGCCGACGCCCTGGCCGCCGCGGCGGGCGACGGCCGGCTGTGGGAGCTGTGGTTCACCGCCGTGCCGGTGCCCGAGAAGATGCGGGACTACGTCGCGGATGCGCTCCGAGGCCAACGCGACGGGCACATGCTGCCCTGGATCGTCCGCGACGCGGCGAGCGGAGCCGTCATCGGATCGACGCGCTATCACGACATCGTTCCGGCGGTCGACCGCGTGGAAATCGGCTACACCTGGTACGCGCAAAGCCGCTGGCGCAGCAACGTGAATACGACCTGCAAGCTGCTGCTCCTGACGCACGCCTTCGATACTGTCGGGTGTGCATGCGTCGGGCTGCGCACCGACAACTTCAATATCCGCTCGCAGCGGGCGATCGAAGGCCTGGGCGCCAAAAAGGACGGCGTGATTCGCCACCACGCGGCCCGTCGCGACGGCACGGTCCGCGACACGGTGATCTACAGCATTCTCGCGGCGGAGTGGCCCGATGTCCGGCGTCATCTGGAGCTGCGGTTGCACCGGCACACGCCGGAGATCTGAACGTCCGATGAAACACTACGTGATGTGCGGCGCGCTCGTGCTCGTCCTGGCGTGCACCATCACACCGTCGGACCCGATGGTTGTGGTGGCGTACCACGTCACGAAAGCTCCCGAAGGATCGGGACTCCGCTGTGATTCGCTGCTGTACCAGAACACTCAGGGACAGTTCATCAAGGTCACCAATCCCGCGCTGCCGTGGTCGATCGCCGTCAACGTCCCGGCGGGTTCGTCCATTCATGCCACAGCCTGGATCGTTGCGACCGGCGGAGGACAAAGCGCGAAACTGCGGGTGACCTGGACGATCCCGGGTGTGAGCACCGCGGCCGACAGCAGTTTCGGAACGAGCACTGCGGCGGGCTCGTTCACGCTCGGCGTGTCTCGGCGTCTGTAGTCGACAGCGTTCCCAGGACGCGTACATTACGGCGTGCTCCGCACCGCCCGCCGCCTTGCGGTCTTCAGCATCATCGTCTGTCTTGCCGCCTCCGCCGCTCCCGCCGAGGCGCAACGGCTGTCGGTTGGCGCCGGCGTTTTGTTGAGCGACCGGCCGGGCGAGCCCACCTACAACATCCACTTCGACAGCCCGCCACTCTACAAGACGCGCGCGGAGCTGACGCTGTCGTGGAACGGCGAGAGCAGTAAGCCGACGGTCATCACCGAGGCCGAGCGGTCCTTTATCGATTCGCGCCACCTCGCGCTCGATGCCGGGGCCGGACTGTTGTGGCTCGAATTCAACGATTACCACCCGTATCCAATCCTCATCAGCACCGCCGTCGTGCCGCTTCCGGTGCCACGGACCGCGATCGTCGCGGTCGGGTCTACGCAGCCGTGGCAGGACTGGGAGTGGTCCCTCGTGCTGAAAGCCTCCTTCATGATCTGGGCAAAACACTAGCGGATGGAACGCCGGTTCAGCCTGCTGCACGCCACGGCGCTGAACATGACGAACATGATCGGGATCGGGCCGTTCATCACGATCCCCCTGCTCATGTCCGCGCTGGGCGGCCCGCAAGCCATGCTCGGCTGGGCGGTCGCGCTGATCATCGTGCTGTGCGACGGCATGGTGTGGAGCGAGCTCGGCGCGGCCATGCCGGGGTCGGGCGGCTCATTCGGCTACCTGCGCCGCGGCTATGGCGAGCAAAAGGTCGGCCGGCTGATGGGCTTCCTGTTCGTATGGCAGTTCATTTTCAGCGGTCCGCTCGAGATCGCGTCAGGCTACATCGGGTTCTCGCAGTATCTCGGCTACATCTGGAAGGGGATCACGCCGGGGCAGACAATGCTGGTCGTCGTCGCGCTGGGGCTGCTCAACATCGCGCTGCTGTACCGCCGGATAAAATCGATTGCCACGATCACGCTGACGCTGTGGATCGGGACGATCGTCACGGTGGTGGTCGTGGTCGTGACCGGGGCGCTCCACTTCAATCCCGGCGTGGCGTTCGATTTCCCGCCCGGCGCGTTCGATTTCTCGATCGGATTCCTGCTCGGACTGGGGGCCGCGTCGCGGGTCGGCGTGTACGACTACCTCGGCTATTACGACGTCTGCTACATCGGCGACGAGGTAGCGAATCCGGGGCGCGTGATCCCGCGGTCGATTCTGCTCAGCACGATCGCGGTCGCCCTGATCTATGTCGCGATCAACCTGTCCATTATCGGCGTCGTGCCGTGGCGGGAGTTCGTGCCGGCCTCCGAGCATCCGCAGGCGAACTTCGTCGTGTCGATCTTCATGGAGCACATCTTCGGCGCGCGCATCGCGACCGTGTTCACCGCGATGATCCTGTGGACCGCGTTCGGCTCGGTGTTCGCGCTGCTGCTCGGCTATTCGCGGATCCCGTACGCGGCGGCGCGCGACGGCTACTTCTTCAAGGTGTTCGGGCGCCTGCATTCGGTTCACGGATTCCCGTCCGTCTCACTCGTCGTGCTCGGGCTGCTGGCGATCGTCGCCGGGTTCGCCTCGCTGGGGACCGTCATCGACGCGCTGATCACGACGCGGATTCTGGTGCAGTTCATGGGGCAGATCGGCGCGGTCACATTGCTGCGGCGCCGCGAGCCCGACATGCCGCGGCCCTACCGGATGTGGCTGTATCCGGTGCCGAGCCTCGTGGCGCTGTGCGGATGGATCTTTATCTTTGCGACGACGCCCGTGAAAGTGATCGCGTTCGGACTCGGCGCTCTGCTCCTGGGGATTGTCTGTTTCGGAATCTGGTCGTGGCAGGCCCGGACCTGGCCCTTTGAAGCGAAGGTCGCACATGTGTAAGAGACTCAGCGCCTTGATCCTTGGCGCAGCCCTTGGCTGCGCCTCGGGCGGGCAACCCGTCTCACCGCCCCCACCTCCACCTCCGCCACCGCCCCCCCCCGCCAGTCCGTGGACCCTGGTGTGGGCGGATGAGTTCTCCGGCGCGGCCGGCGCCGGCGTCAACACGGCGTACTGGCGGCACGACACCGCCGACGGCTGCGCGTCGGGCAACTGCGGGTGGGGCAATAACGAGAAGGAGTACTACCGCACGTCGCCCGACAACATCGCGCAGACCGGCGACGGCAACCTGGCGATCGTGGCCCGCGTCGCGACCGACTCGCTCTCCTGCTATTACGGACGCTGCAAGTACACATCCGCGAAGATCACGACCCGGGACAAAGTTTCGATCCTTCCCGGCCGTGTCGAAGCGCGCATCAAGCTCGCGCAGGGGCAGGGACTGTGGCCGGCGTTCTGGCTGCTGGGCGAAAGCATCGGCAGGGTGGGGTGGCCGACGTGTGGGGAGCTCGACATCCTCGAAAACAAGGGCAGCCAGCCGACCCTGACGAGCTCCGCCGTGCACGGTCCGGGCTACTCCGGGAACACGCCATTCGCCCATACGCAGGCGAACGCCGCGACGGACTTCCACGTGTACGCGGTCGAGTGGGATGCCCAATCGATCCGCTACTACATCGACGCCCAGCCGCACTACACCGTGTCGCGCGCGTCCGTGCAGCCGTATGGCGCGTGGGTCTTCGACCAGGCGTTCTTCGTGATCCTCAATCAGGCGGTCGGCGGGAACTTCGACGGGGATCCGCAGTCCGATGCGATCTTCCCGGCGACGATGCTGATCGACTACGTGCGCGTCTACAAGCTGTCGACACCCTAGCAAGGAGACGAAATGAAGTCGAGACCATGATCCACTTCATTGCCATCGTCGCCGCCCTCGCGGGCGTTCAAGACACCGCCCTGTCGGTCATTCCAAAGCCGGTCCAGATGACGCGCACCGCCACCTCGTTCGTGCTGACACCCGGCACCGCGATCGTCACCGACCGCTCCACGTACGACATCGGGATCCAGCTTGCCGATTGGCTTCAGCCGGCCACGGGGTACCGCCTCGCCGTCGTCGGTGCCGCGGGCTCGGGTGGCAAGGTCATAACCCTGCGACTCGATCCCACGCTCGCGCGCCTCGGCGACGAGGGCTATCGCCTGTCGGTGACGCGCAACCGCATCAGCATCCGCGCCTACCGCGCCGCGGGCGCGTTCTACGCGGTGCAGACGCTGCGCCAGCTCTTCCCGCCCGACATCTTCCGCGCGGCGCGGGTCGACAGCATGTCGTGGACTGCGCCGGGGGTCGAGATCGAAGACATGCCGCGCTTCCCATGGCGCGGCGCGCATCTCGACGTGTCGCGCTCGTTCATGCCCAAGGAGTTCGTCAAGAAGTACATCGATCTGCTCGCCCTGCATAAGCTCAACCGCTTCCACTGGCATCTCACGGACGACCAGGGATGGCGCATCGAGATCAAGAAGTATCCGCGTCTCACCTCCGTGGGCGCGTGGCGCCGGAACACGCTGGTCGGCGTGCAGAACCAGTATGCCGACACCCTGCAATGGGTCTACGACAACGTGCCGCACGGTGGGTTCTACACCCAGGACGACGTGCGCGAAGTCGTGGCGTACGCCAAGGCGCGGTTCATCACGGTCGTGCCGGAAATCGAAATGCCCGGCCACGCGCAGGCCGCCATCGCGGCGTATCCCGAGCTGGGGAACACGGGACAGCAGATGGAAGTGCTGCGCCGCTTCGGCGTGAATCCCAACATCTTCAATCCTGAAGAATCGACGGTCCGCTTTCTCCAGGACGTGCTCACCGAGGTGATCGCGCTATTTCCCGGCAAGTACGTCCACATCGGCGGTGACGAAGCAGTCAAGGACCAGTGGCAGGCGAGCCCGCGCGTGCAGGCGCTGATTCGCGAGCGTGGCCTGAAAGACGAGCACGAGATGCAGAGCTGGTTCATCCAGCAGATGGATGCGTTCCTCACCGCCCGCGGCCGCTCGCTCATCGGCTGGGACGAGATTCTCGAGGGCGGCCTCGCGCCCAATGCGACGGTGATGTCGTGGCGCGGGATGGAGGGCGGAATCGCGGCAGCGCTCGCGGGACATGACGTCGTGATGACGCCCACGTCCAACACCTATTTCGACTACTACCAGGCGACAGGACCGGAGCACGGAGCCGATGGCGATCGGCGGCTTTCTGCCGCTCGATACGGTCTATGCGTTCGAGCCGGTCCCCGCCGCGCTCACGGCCGAGCAGGCCGCGCATATCCTCGGTACGCAGGGCCAGATCTGGACCGAGTACCAGCGCACGCCCAAGAACGTCGAGTACATGGTATTCCCGCGCCTGCTCGCGCTGGCCGAGGTCGCGTGGACACCGAGGGAGCTCAGGGATTTCGCCGACTTCCAGGCCCGGCTCGCGCGGCACGAGCAGCGCCTCAACGTGCTCGACGTGAACTTCCGCCCGTCCTCCACTATCGCTCGCTGAGTCGTGTCGCGAGCCGTAGATTAACGCCTCATGAAACGACGCGACTTTGTCCAGACGATGGGCGCCGTCGCTGCCGGCGCCTCCCTGAAGTTCCCCTCCCCCTCCGCACTGCTGCCCAGGAAGCTCGATCGCATCGGTCTCGAGCTGTTCGCGGTGCGCAATGCGATGCGGGAGAATCCCGAGCGCACGCTCGCCGAGATCCGGGCGATCGGCTACACCGACGTCGAGCTGCTCTGGTCGTTCAATAACTTCGGGCGCACGCCGCAGCAGGTGGCGGCGACGCTCAAGAACGAAGGGCTGCGCGCGCCGTCCTGCCACATGTCGGCCGAGACGATTTTCGTCGGCTGGGAGAAGAGCCTCGAGATCGCCAAGCTGCTCGGCCAGGAGTACTGCTTCGTCCCCGATTTCGACGACTGGACCAAGACGACGCTCGACCACTGGCGCCAATGGGCCGACCGCTTCAACGCCGCCGGCGCCGTCGCGCGCCGGTCCGGCATCTGGCTCGGATTTCACAACGAGTCCTATCACCAGAAGCCGGTCGAGGGGCAGGTGCCGCTCGACGTGTTCATCGACCGGCTCGATCCGTCGGTCACGCGGCTCCAGCTCGACATCGGCAACATGCTGCTCGGCGGCGGCGATCCGTTCCAGTACATGCAGAAGTATCCCAACCGGTTCTGGAGCTTTCACGTCAAAGACGCGAAAGCCGACCGCTCCGGCGACACGGCATTGGGAACCGGAACGTTCGACTTCAAGAAGTTCTTCGCCTCGGTGCCGCAGCTCGAGCAAAAGCCTGCGCACGTCGAGGACGAGGGGGCGCAGGATGCCGCGGGGCAGATGGCGGCGGCGCGCGCGAATTTCCAATACCTGAGGAACCTCGAGTTCTAGCATGACGCCGCTGCTCCTCGCCGTCGCGCTGCTGGTCCAGACCAGCCCGGCGAAACCGACGTTCGTGATCGTGCACGGCGCGTGGGGCGGCGGGTGGGATTGGCGCACCGTCGACTCGCTGCTCACGAAAGACGGCTATCGCGTGGTGCGCGTCACGCTCACGGGACTCGGCGAGCGGCGCCATCTCGCGTCGCCGAACGTCGGGCTGTACACCCACATCGACGACGTCGTCAACAAGATTCTGTGGGATGACATGCACGACGTCATCCTGCTCGGCCACAGCTACGGCGGCATGGTGATCACGGGCGTGGCCGATCGCGTGCCCGATCGGATCAAGCGCCTCGTCTATCTCGATGCGATGGTCCCCGATTCCGGCGAGTCGGTCAGGATTCTCCAGGGTGTCGATACCGGCTTCGTTCGCAACCTCACGCGCGGTGACTACACGGTCCCGGTGTGGGTGCAGGATACGACCGTCATTCCCCGCGACGTCCCGATGTCGCTGAAGACGTTCACCGACACATTGCGGCTGGTGAATCCCGCGCGCGCCAAAGTGCCGGCGACATACATCCTCACGTTCGAGCCGCAGGTGAACCCCGATCCGTTCCAGCGCTTTGCGGATCGCGCGGCGGCGCGCGGCTGGCCGGTGCACCGCATGCAGGCCGATCACATTCCCGAGCGCACCAATCCCACGGGGCTGGTCGCGCTGCTCGAGCGCGTACTATAAGGAAGGACCGATGACGCTGATCCGCTTCAGGGCCTCGCAGGAGCAGGACGTCGATCTCTCCAAGACTTATGACGCCGTGGTCGTGGGCTCCGGCGCGGCGGGCGGGATGGCCGCGCACGTGCTCACGTCGCAGGGCATGCAAGTGCTGTTGCTCGAGGCGGGGAAGCGGATCCCGATCGAGCAGGAGCTGCGCTCGATGGAATGGCCGTACGATCACCCGCGCCGCGGCGAAGCTCCCCCGGGTTATCACGCGATCAGGTTCAACGAGTACAACGTCCGCAAGCCGCCGTACGCCACGAAGTCGGCGTTCAAGCATGTGTTCTCCTACGTGGGCGGCTGGGGCGGATCCGATTACGTCAAGAACATTCTGGTGGACGAGAAAGACCACCCGTATACCGGAACGAAATACGCGTGGGTGCGTGCGCGGCTGCTCGGCGGGAAGACCAACATCTGGGGGCGCCTGGCGCTGCGGCTTTCCGATTACGACTTCAAAGGCAAATCGCACGACGGCTACGGCGAAGACTGGCCGATCTCCTACGCGGACGTCGCGCCCTACTACGACAAGGTCGACCTCTACCTCGGCATCTCGGGCCACAAGGAAAACCTGCCACACCTGCCCGACAGCCTGTTTCAGCGGCCCAACAAACTCACGCCCGGCGAAGTGAAGCTGCGCACCACCCTCAAAGGCATGGGCCGCACGCTCACGCCGTACCGCGCGGGTGTGACGACCGATGGGGTGAAGAACAAGTACCGCAGCAAGTGCTTCGGCCGCGGCGCGTGCAGCCGCCGGCCGGGCGGGTGCGACATCCATGCCGCGTTCGACTCGCCGACCGGGCTGATTTATCCGGCGATGGACACGGGCAACCTCACGCTGCGCACCAACGCGATCGCGCACGAGGTGTTGGTCGATTCGAACACCGGAAAGGCGCGCGGCGTCTCGTTCGTCGATGCGCTGAACAAGCGCACGTACGAGGCGAAAGCCAAGGTCGTCATCGTGGCTGCGTCCACGTTGGAGAGTGCCAGGTTGTTGCTGTTGTCCAAGTCGAGACAACATCCCAACGGCATCGGCAACTCGAGCGGTCACGTGGGCCACAACTTCTGCGAGCACGTGATGGGGCCGGGCGCCACGGGCCTGGTGAAAGAGCTGGTGGGTCGTCCGAGCGCGCTCGAGGACGGCAAGCCGGGCGGGTTTTACGTCCCGCGCTTCCGCAACCTCCAGGACAAGCAGCCCGGCTTCATTCGCGGCTACGGGTTCGAAGGCGGCGGCGGGTTCTCGATCTTCCCGTCCGGTGTGTGGGACACGCCGGGGTTCGGCGGCCAGTTCAAGAAATCGGTGCGTGAGCACGCCGGCGCTTTCATTAGTATGGGCGGATTCGGCGAGGTGCTGGCCCGCTACGAGAACTACATGGACCTCGACCCCGAGGTGAAGGACGCCTGGGGCATTCCCGTGCTGCGGTTCCACTATCAGTTCGGTGACAACGAAAAGAAAATGTGCGAGGACATGTCGACGACGGCCAAGGAGATGTTCGAGGAAGCGGGGATCGAAGTCGTCGGCGTGGACAAGACCGTGCTCACCGAAGGCTGGTCGATTCACGAGCTGGGCACGGCGCGCATGGGCGCCAATCCGAAAACGTCGGTGCTGAATCAGTTCCAGCAGTCGCACGACGTGAAGAACCTGTTCGTCGTGGACGGCTCGAGTCACGTGAGCGCGTCGTGCCAGAATCCCACGTGGACGATCATGGCGCTGGCGTGGCGCTCGTGCGAACACCTGGCCGACGAATTCAAGCGGGGGAATCTATGACCATCTCACGGCGCGAAATGATTCAGGCAACGGCGGCGGCGACCGCCGCGGCAATGGCCTTACCGCTCGCCGGCTGCAAATCCCCAGCCCCCCCCCCTCCCAAGTTTTTCACGGCCGAGGAGTTCGCGCTGGCGGATGAGCTGACCGACATGATCATTCCGACCGACGCGCAGTCGCGCGGCGCGCGCGCGGCCGGCGTGGCTGTCTTCATCGACGGCAGTCTGGCCGAGGCGTTCGAGCCGGCTGAAGGCGTGAGGTGGCGCGCGGGACTCAAGGCCGTCGAGGATCTCTCGCGCGAAATGCACGGCAAGGCGTTCCTCGAGTCGACACCGGAGCAGCGGCTCGCGCTGCTGACCCGCATGGCGGCGGGCGAGTCCAATCCCAAAACGCCGGTCGAGGGATTCTTCAAGGAAATCAAAGCCGCCACGATCGGGGCGTACTACACGTCGAAGATCGGCATCCACGACGACCAGCAGTACAAGGGCAACGTCATCCAGGCGGGAGAGTACGCCGGTCTCGACCCAACCTGACGGGGGGGCGGGGGGCCAGGTCCTCGAGACACCGCGGCTCATCCTGGTTCCGTCTGACCCGCGTCAGCTCGTGGTGCTGTTCGACCAGCCGGAGCAGCCGGTGACGATCGCCGGGTACGCCCTGACCGCCGAGCTGCGGGATTTCTATGCCGGCGCCCGGCCGCAGGTCTCGCCGCAGTGGCTCGCCGGGCTCCGCGGCGCCTCCGGCCCCGATCCCTGGCGCCATGGGTTCTTCCTGGTCGAGCGTGCCCGGGGCGAGGTCATCGGCACGGCGGGCTTCAAGGGCCCGCCCGATGCGGACGGCATGGTCGAGATCGCCTACGGGGTCGTCCCCTCAGTCGAGGGCCGCGGCTACGCCACCGAAGCGGCTGGCGCGCTCGTGCGATTCGCCGCGCGCGATCCCCGGGTGCGCCTGATCCGCGCGCACACGTTACCGGAGGCCAACGCGTCGACGCACGTCCTCAGGAAATGCGGCTTCACGCACATCGGTCCGGTGAACGACCCCGAGGACGGACTGGTCTGGCGGTGGGAACGCAGCGCGCACCATATTGGAACCCCATGAGAGAGACGATGGCGAGCGGGGGGGGGACCGGCCAGGCGGTGTTCGTTCCGGGCGAGTGGCGCTCGCTGGCCAGCTGCCTGGGCCTCTCGCCCCGCGAATGCGGCGTCGTGCGCGCGGTGTTCGACGGTGACTCCGAGAAGGAAACTGCCGAGCGGCTGGGACTGTCGCCGCATACGGTGCACACCTATCTCTGGCGTATCTACCGCAAGCTGCGCGTGCAAAGTCGAGAGGAGTTGCTGGTCCGTGTCTTCGCCGAATTCAGATCACTCCCCAAAAAACCAAGAAACGGTCGTAAACGTCCCGAGAGCCAGCCACGGGCGTTGTAGGCTGATCAGGTGACCCGGAGTAGGGGGTCTGGCAGTTCTCCACAGCAGGGATATGGTTGCGTTCGTTACGCAAACCTCACGATGGTTTTACGGGGAGCCGTCCCTATGTACCAACTCAGGTCCATAGCGATCTCTGGCTGGGTGCTATGCGCCAGCCTGGCTCCTGTGTGTCTGCCCAAACCCCGATAACTCCGTGTGCCCTGATCATTCGCACCGACGATGTGGGCATGAGCCACAGCGTGAATCTCGGCATGCAGCGGCTCGTGTCGACCGGCATTCCCGTGTCGGTCTCTGTGATGTTCGCGTGCCCGTGGTATCAGGAAGCGGTCGAGATTCTCAAGCAGCATCCCAATGCGTCGGTGGGCATTCACCTGGTCCTCAATTCGGAATGGAAGAACTATCGATGGGGACCGGTGGCCGGGGCCACGGCCGTTCCGTCGCTCGTCGATGAGAACGGCTTTTTCTTTCCCTCCTCCGAAGCGTTGCACCAGCACAATCCCAACATCGCCGAAATCGAAACAGAGCTGCGCGCGCAGATCGACCGCGCGCTGCGCTCCGGCGTGAAGATCGACTACGTGGACTACCACATGGGCACGGCCGTGCGCTATCCCGAGTTCCAGGCCGTGACGGAGCGGCTGGCGCAGGAGTACGGTCTCGGCATGTCGCACTACTTCGGCGAGACGGAAGACTCCCCGCAGTATTCCGCGCCCCCGGCCCGCAAGATGGACAGCCTGCTGGTGCTGATCAACCGGATGAAGCCGGGGCTCAACATGGTGATCACGCACGTCGGGATCGATGATGCCGAGCTGGGCGCGCTGCTCGACATGAACACCGACCAGCCGCTGCCCGACATGAGCAAGAATCGTCAAGGCGAGTTGACCGCGCTGACGTCGACGCGCTTCAGCGCGGCTCTCAAGGCGCGCAACGTCGTGTTGTTGACATACCGTGATGTGATCGCGAAGGAAGGCTTGAAGTCGATGCGCCGACCCGTAGGATGAGGAGGCAGGTTTCCATGGGAACGAAACTCATTCGTGGATTCGCCGCAGTGGGCTTGGGCGTGCTGCTCTCGCTGTCGGCGTACGGCACCGCGCTCGCCCAGGCGCAAGAAACGCAGGTTTCCGGCACGGTGACCGGGGCCGCTGGTGAGAAGCTCGCCGGCGTGACCGTCCAGGTGCGCGGCACCGAGGTGCGCACCACGACGGACGCCAACGGGCGCTACTCGCTGTCGGCGCCGGGCGACGGGGTGCTTTTGTTCAACCTCATCGGCTACAAGGGTGCCGCGCGCACGATCGCCGGACGCGAGACGATCGACGTGGCGCTCGATGCCGCCGTCGCCGTGCTCGACCCCGTGATCGTGACCGGCTACACCACCCAGAAGCGTGCGGACATCACCGGCGCGGTCGCCAGCGTCCCCATGGAAGGCGTCGCCCAGCAGACCTCGACCAGCGTGCTGCAGCGGCTCGACGGCCGCGTGCCCGGCGTGCAGGTCGAGAACAGCGGCTCGCCCGGCTCCCGCACCACGATCCGCATTCGCGGCGTCAGCTCGTTCCAGAACAATGACCCGCTCTACATCGTGGACGGCACGCCCGTGCAGGACACGTACCTGAACTGGATGAACCCGGACGAAGTCGGGTCCATCCAGATCCTGAAGGACGCGTCGGCCGCGTCGATCTACGGCGCGCGCGCGAACAACGGCGTCGTGATCATCGAGACGAAGAAAGGCCGTTCCGGCCAGCGCCAGGTGACGCTCGACCTTCGGACCGGCGTCGCGACGCCCACCAAGGGCTACGACGACATTCTGGTTCAGAATTCGCTCGATTACTGGGCGGTCATGAGCACGGCGATGACGAATGGCGGCTTCGCCATTCCGACGAACATCTACGGAAACCCGAACAACCCCACCGTGCCCGCCTACATCTGGCCGAACAACGGCACGGCACCGACCTGCCCGGCGCCGGGCGGACCGGGGTGCGGCACCGTCGTCGATCCGTCCACGTACTCCTATCCCGACAATCTGATCATGCCGGGCAGCGCCGGCACGAACTGGTGGGATGCCGTGTTCGGCGCGGGGCAGTATCGCGACGCGAACCTCGCGCTGTCGGGCGGCTCCGATGACAACGCGTACCACGTGTCGTTCAACTATCTCGATCAGGAAGGCACGGCCGCGTTCAACCGGCTGCGCCGCGGCGGCGCGCGCGTCAACACCACGTTCAACCTGGGCAAGGTGCGCGTCGGCGAGAACATCGCGATTTCGCGCGAGCAGCACTACGGCGGTCTCGATGACGACGCGCTGGGCGAGAACAACATCGTCGGCAAGAACATCTTCCAGCAGCCGGTCGTGCCGATCTACGACATCGCCGGCAACTTCGCCTCCGGCAAGGCCGTGGGCTTGAGCAACCTCACCAACCCGCTCAAGATCGCCGAAACCGGCCAGCACAACCTCAGCACCAACGACCGGATCTTCGGCAACGTGTTCGGGGGGTTCGACGCCAGCCGCTCGCTGTCGCTCAACACCCGCTTCGGGTTCAACCTGGGCCAGGGGTCGTTCAAGGGGTTCAACCCCATCACGCCCGAGAACTCGGAAGTCAACTCGATCGACGGGATCAACGAGAATTACAACCTGTTCACCGAGTGGACCTGGAGCAACACGCTCAACTACTCGCGCATCTCCGACCAGCACAACCTCACCGTGCTGGTCGGCCAGGAAGCGAACTACTCACAGAACCGGTTTGAGGCGGGCAGCTGCGCCAATCTCCTCAACAACGGCGTGGATTCCCGCTACATCCAGGATGCGCTGTGCGATCCGACCACCAAGAACGTGACCAGCACCGGGTTCAAGGCCTCGCTGCTGTCGTTCTTCGGCAAGGCGGACTACATCTTTAACGACCGCTACTACGCGAGCCTCACGCTGCGGCGGGACGGCTCGTCGCGCCTCGGGCCCGAGCACCGCTGGGCGACGTTCCCGGCGGTCGGGTTGGGCTGGCGGCTGTCGCGCGAGGGGTTCCTCTCGAACAGCTCGCTGTTCTCGAACGTGATGCTGCGGTTCGGCTGGGGCGTCACGGGAAACCAGAACATTCCGGCGGGACGCATCGTGAGCCAGTTCGGCGGCGATCGCGGTGACACGTTCTACGACATCGGTGGCGGGGGCTCGACGCTCGTGCCCGGATTCAAGACCACCGCAATCGGGAACACCGACCTGAAGTGGGAGGAGCAGCACTCGATCAACGTCGGCCTGGACCTCGAGTTCTTTTCGGGCCGCGGCACATTCACCGCCGACGTGTACAACCGCAAGACCGACAACCTGCTGTTCGACCCGCGCCAGCCGGCCACCGCCGGATCGGCGTCGCCGCCGATCGTCAACATCGGGAAGATGCAGAACAACGGCATCGACCTCTCGCTCGGCTATCGCTGGCAGATGGGGAGCGGGCTGTGGAGCGTGACGTTCAACGGCAGCCACTACAAGAACGAGATCATCCAGATCGACGGCGTGAGTCAATCGTTCCAGGGACCGCTCTCGATCCGCGAGCAGAACCCCGTGATCAACAAGCTCGGGGAGCCGATCGGGTCGTTCTACGGTCTCGTCGCCGACGGCTATTACCTCGACTCGGCCGATGCCGCGCCGTACTTCTCCAGCGGCGCGCGCCCGGGCCGCATCAAGTTCAAGGATCTCAACAACGACGGCCTGATCACCGCCGCCGACCGCGACATCATCGGCAGCCCGCACCCCGACTTCACGGGCGGCCTGGACCTGGCGGTGCGGTACGGGCAGTGGGATATCAGCGCCACGGTGTTCGGGACGTTCGGTAACGACATCTTCAATTCACAGATGTACTGGTACGTGTTCCGGTACTTCGATACGAACGTACGCAGCGACCTGCTCGACAACGCGGTCGTGCTGGACGCCCAGAACCAGGTGACGAACCCGGGCGCCAAGTACCCGCGCATCGACGGCAGCGACGTGTTCAGCCGGCAGTTCTCGAGCTACTGGGTCGAGGACGGCTCGTACGTGCGGTTGCGGAGCCTGCAGATCGGGTACAACCTGCCGCCGGCGCTGATCAAGTGGATTCCGGCCGCGCGCGTGTATCTGCAGGGTGAAAACCTGTTCACGATCACCGGCTACTCGGGCCTCGATCCGTCGTTGCCCGCGGCGAGCGTGTTCGGCGCGGCTGGCGACATTCGCGACCAGTTCCGCGGCGTGGATCAGGGGACGTATCCGAGCAGCCGTACGATCACTGTCGGCATCACGACCACGTTCTAAGCTGTCGTCTTTCACGAGGGACGCGAGAGAATGAAAACACTTCTAAGATCCAAACTGGTGATCGCGGCCGCGGTGGTGACGACGCTGGGAGCGATCACGTTTGCATGCAGCGACTTTCTTGAACAACCCGCCCAGGGGACGGTAGACGAGGCGACGCTGGCCACCAGGAACGGCGTCGAGGGTTCGCTCGTCGCCGCCTACCGCTCGCTCGATTGCAGCAGCAGCTCGGCGGGCTCGTGGGGCTGCGCCGCCAGCAACTGGGTGTGGGGCAGCGTGCCGAGTGGAGACGCCTACAAGGGCTCCAACCTCGGCGACCAGCAGCCGATCAATGACATCGAGACGTACCTGTGGAACGTCGGCGAAGCCGACGACTACATCAACCAGAAGTGGGCTCAGGTGTACGAGGGCGTGTCGCGCGCCAACGCGACGCTCCGCATTCTGGATAAGCTGGTCGTGGATAAGCCCGGCGAGCTATCCGCGCTTGATCAGGCTGGCATCCGGGGCGAGGCGATTTTCCTCCGGGCGCATTACCACTTCGAAGCCTACCGGATGTGGGGCAGCAATACCGAAGGCGGTACGGGTGGGATTCCCTACTACCGGCAGAACGACATCGATTACCGCAAGACCAACATCGGCACCGACGCGATGGCGGAGATCCTCGTTGACCTGGATTCGGCCATCACGCTGTTAGATAGCGCGCTGGTCGCAACTCCGACCACCCCTCGCAACGGCGACAAGGGCCGCGCGACGGCGTGGACTGCGCGCGCTTACAAGGGCAAGGTGCTCGCGTATGGCGCCGCGGTCGTGCCGGCGCGGTGGACAGCCGTAAAGGCAGTCCTGGACTCGGTTGTAAACCTGGGTCCGTATGCCCTGGAGGCCACTTTCGACGAGGTCCACACCGGACGTCCCGCGTTCCGCAACGGCCCGGAGACGATCTTCGCCTTCCAGGCCTCGGCGCGCGATGGTGAGCCCAACGGCTGGAACTCGAACTGGGGCGAACGGCTCAACTTCCCGCATTCGGGGAGCCACTTCGGCTGCTGCGGGTTCCATCAAGCGTCGTTCAACCTGGCGAACGTCTATCAGGTCGACGCGGCCGGCCTGCCGATCGCGATGACGAGCAACGCCTGGAACAGCCCGGCGCTGGACCCGACGCCTCCGAATTCCGACACGTTGTATTCGTGGCTGGGCTTGAACTTCCGCGGCGGTCTCATGCGCCCGGTCGATCCCCGGGTCGACTGGACCATGGGCCGCGACAGCGTGCCCTACAAGGACTGGGGGCTGCACTACCGCTCGTGGATTCGTGATGCAGGGTACAGCGGACCGTACAGCACCAAGAAGAACGTCCATGAATCGGAGGACGCCGCGACGGCCGAAAACAACACAGGATGGCAGACGACGCAGCAGAACAACGTCAACGTGCACATCCTTCGGTATGCTGACGTGCTGTTGCTCCTGGCCGAGGCCGAGGTCGAAATCGGTTCTCTGGGCAGGGCCGCGGATCTCGTCAACATGCTTCGTGCGCGGGCGGCAGCGGGCGCGCAGGGCTGCGGCACGACCTCCGCGGAGGTCGTGACGGCATGGCCGGCCTGCGGGACGAACGCCGCGATTCAGCCGATGTCGATTCCGCTGGTTGCGGCGAGCGCGACGCTCGACACGCTCACCACGCCGTGGGCGACGTATCGGATCGGCCTGTATCCGGTGCCGTTCGCCAGCCAGGCGGTCGGGCGTCAGGCAGTACGCCTGGAGCGGCGGCTCGAGCTGGCGATGGAAGGGCAGCACTTCTTCGATCTGCGGCGGTGGGGCAGCGCCGACTCGGTGATCGCCAACTATATCGCGAGCGAAAAGATCCGGATTCCGTACCTCAATCTCGCCCAGACGTACGGGCCGCAGTACGCCCGGTATCCGATTCCGACGGTGCAGATCGAGCTGAGCCGCGTCGGAACCGAAGACCGGCTGCAGCAGAATACGGGATGGTAAGGCTCACCCCCTAACGGGGCGAAAGCTTTCGGATCGTAAACGCCTGCAGGGAGTCGCCGGTGTTGGCAACCAAGCACGGCGCTCCCTGCAGGCGTTTTCACGTGCGCGAGTCCCGCGACGCTCCCCGGCGCGAGAAAGCCGCTCTCGAACGGCGATACCGGTGTGAAATGGCCACGACCGTCCCCCCTGAGCCAGAGACCATTGCCCGCGTCAGCCGGTGGAATGTTGGCCTCCGTTTCGGTCAGGTTCCCCGCGACGAGCGCGTCGAGCTTGCCGTCACCATCCAGGTCGCGAACGACGATCCCACGGATCGGCGCGATCTGCGCGAGGCTGGGCAGCGGCATCCACGCAAACGTGCCGTCGCCGTTGTTCTGGAGATAGACGCTCGCGAACGTGTCGGTCTGCAAATGCAGCGCGCGCTTCAGCGCCGCCGTGCCGAAGAGCTGCTCGACTGTGGCTGCCGCAAATCCCGCGTACGTCGGGAACCGCAGCGCGGCGGAATAGATCGTCGGGCCGAGGCGCGCGCTGCCGAACACCGGGTACTCCTTGCCGCCGATCTCCTGCGTCAGCACGATCTCGCTGGTCTGCGTCTCGGCGAAATGGCCGGCATAGACGCCGAAGCGGCTTTCGGGCGATGTCTGGAACATGAAGTTGAGTCCCAGGTTGCCCGCGATCAGATCGGGGCGCCCGTCGCCGTTGAAGTCGCCCGCGGCCAGACTCCACCACCACCCGCGCGACGGCGGCAGGCCCACCGTTGTGGGTACGAGCCGCCGTCCATCGTTGTGATAGAACTCGATTCCCGTCCATTCGCCGGCCGTGACGAGATCGAGGCGTCCGTCGCCGTCGTAATCGGTCCACACCGCGGCGGTGACCATGCCGTGCGGCTGCGCCAGCTCTGGGGCGACCTCGGCGGTGACATCGGTGAACCGTCCGCCCTCATTGCGGAGCAGGTAGCTACGTGCCGGAGACGGGTAGCTCTCGCGGCGCGAGCCGGCCACCCACGAACAGATCAGGCCGCCCGTCGCCCGTGAAGTCACCGACCGCGACGCTCGACGTACAGCCGAGCATCGTGGGAAGCGCCTGCGTATCGCGCACGAACCGGCCGTTGCCCTTATTGAGGTAGAAGCGATCCTGGAGGAAGCGCGACACCGGCGTGTGCTGGTACCCGCAGCTTGCGACGTACAGGTCGGGCAGGCTGTCACCGTTCGCGTCCACGAACGCCGCACCCCAGTCGTCGTAGACCCGGTCCGCGAGCCAGGGCTGGCCCTGTGAGGATTCGCTGAAGCGGCCGTCCTTGCCCTGGATAAACAGCTTGCCCGCCACGCCCCCGCCACCCCCGATGAAGACGTCGTCCAGACCGTCGCGGTTCACGTCGGCGACGGCCAGCGGCGGTCCCTGCTTGGAGACTTCGTAGGGCAGCAGGGGCTGGACCTCGTAGTCGACGGAGGAGCGCGGGGGTTGGGCGTAGCGTAATGCGTGGAAAGGCTGGAAAAGACGCTCTCGGCTATCGGCTACCGGGTACCGGGTGTTTGAACGCGCGGCATCGGTCACTCTTAGCGTGATCGCTTGATCGACCCCGACGTTCGTGAGCACCTGCGACCGGCCATCGGGCCAGATGACTTCGAGACTGTCGACACGCGTTGCACTTCCCAGGCCTACGTGCTCCCGATCGTCCATCGTGGACAGGTAGCCGCGATACGGCGAGTGATAGGAGTACTGCTTCTGTCCGCCCGCGGTCACGATCAGCGTCGCACCGATGCCACGGCGGTTGGGGGACTCCCCCGCGAGCTTGATCTGGAGATAGTGCGCGGAATCGACCTTCACACCTTGAAAAATCGACGCGGGAGCGTCCAGGTTGTTCACAACGAGGTCGAGCCGGCCGTCATTGTTCAGGTCGGCATATGCCGCCCCGTACGAGAATCCCGGCTGATCCAGCCCCCACGCGCGCGTCCTGTCACTGAACTCGAGGCCGTCCTTTCCATTGTTGCGGAACAGGTATTTCGACACACGGTAGCCGCGCAGGCCCCGGAGCGCCTGCAACGCCATCTCGTGGTCGTTGGTGCGGCGCGCGCCGAGCGCCTCCGTCTGATAGTCGAGATCGTTGGGCGCTTTGGGATAGCCGTTGGTGATGAACAGGTCCTTGAAGCCATCGTTGTCGACATCCGCGAGCAACGCGCTCCAGCTCCACTCGGTGGCGGCGACCCCCGCGTACCACGCGATGTCGCTGAACACCACGTCGCCGCTCGCATTTCTCCCGTTACTCAACTGCAGCGAGTTCGCGTCGTAATCGATGCGAAAGCCGCGGCGCCGCAGCTCCTCCATGCTGAAATAGGTCTGATACCCGCTCATCCGCTTGCGCTGCTCGAGCGCGGCCGGCAGCATGTCGACCTGCGCGAGGTCGGGCCAGCCGTCGTTGTTGAAATCGGCGATGTCCATGCCCATGCCGGCGAAACTGGCATGCTTGACCGACGCGCCGGCGCGATCGCTGAACGTGCCGTCGCCATTGTTGATGTAGAGGACGTCGTTCGGGGCGACGTCGTTCGAGACGTAGATGTCGGGCCGGCCGTCGCGATTCACGTCCGCGACCACCGCGCCCAGGCCATGGCCCACCTGGCGAAGAATCCCGGCCTCCCGGGACACGTCGGTGAACCGGTCGCCATCGTTGCGGTACAGCGTGTTGTAGCCTTCGGGGCTGTCGCTCGGCACGCCCATGGGATGCGCGTCCGCCACGCCGCGCGAGAAGTCTTTGGGCGAATTGTTGACCAGGAACAGGTCGAGGTCCTTGTCGCCGTCGTAATCGAGAAAGGCCGCGGTGATGGCGTAGCCGGTGTCCGCCAGCCCATAGCGCGTGGCGGCCTCGGTGAACGTGCGATTGCCGTTGTTGAGAAACAGCAGGTTGGCCCGGTCTTGGCCGCGGGATGTCTTCAAACCGGTGACGCAAACGTACAGGTCGAGAAAACCGTCGTCATTGACGTCCGCCATCGCCACGCCGCTCGCCCAGACCGACGTGCGTACGCCCGCGGATTCCGTGATGTCCTCGAACCGCATATCGCCCTTGTTGAGGTACAGGCGACTCGAGACCATGTTGCCCGTGAAGAACAGGTCGGGCAGTCCGTCGTTATCGATGTCCCCCACGGCCACGCCGCCGCCATTGTAGATGAACACCTCGGACTGCACGTTCACCGAATCGTCGGTTCTGATCGTGTTCGAAAAATCGATGCCGGTGCGACCGGGGCCCAGCAGCTCGAAGAGCGGCTGTTCGCCCGTGCGCGTGCAACTGCCGCACAGCACGACGATGGACGCCAGGAAAATCCGCAGCATGGGCAGGGAAGCTAACGCACCCCATCCACCCCGGGTATCGTTACGCCATGCATCGGGTCGCGATACTCCTCGCTCTGATCCTCGCGTCGGTCGTCGTCGCGCGCTGCCGCGGCCCGCACGAATCGGATGGAGAACGACTGGCCCATACCTATTGCGCCGCGTGTCATGCGTTCCCGGACCCGAGCCTGCTCGACAAAAAGACGTGGCGGACCGGCGTCTTGCCGCAGATGGTTCAACGCCTCAGCGGCGCCCCGCAGCTCTCGGTCGCGCAGCCGGAGACGCGCAGCCCGTACATGACCGTTCTCACCAGACCCGTGCCGGAACGGGATCGGGACCGCATCGTCGCGTTCTATCTCGAGCACGCGCCGGACTCGCTGCCGCCGCAGACGCTGCCGGCCGAGCCGCGACTCGATCCCGAGGGGTTCAGACCTGGAGCGTTCGTACCCCGACTCGCGAGCAGTGCGATCATCACCTTGCTGTACGCCGATACAGCCGGGCGGCGCGTCTATGTCGGAGAAGCGGCGACGAACCTGTTGCGCGTGTTTGGGTGGGACCGGCGCCTGATCACGACGCTGCAGCTTCCCAGTCCGCCGACCGGGGTGATCGTCCAGGGAAGCACGCGTACTGGTGCTGGAAACGGGCATGCTGGAGCCCAATGATGAGCCCCGCGGCAGCCTGGCGCAGTACGACGTGGCGCCTGACGGATCGCTGCACTTCGACCGCACGATCATCGATTCGCTGTTTCGTCCAGTGTTTGTGCGCGAGTTCGACGCCGATGGGGACGGGCGCAACGACTTTCTGATCGCCGAATTCGGGGACAACCGCGGCCGGCTGGCGCTGTACCGGTCCACCGGCAGCGGGGGGGGTACGAGCGGCGCGTCCTGGACGCGACGCCGGGCGCGATTCGATTCGAGCTGCACGACCTGACCGGCGACGGCCGGCCGGACATCGTCGCGCTGTTCGGACAAGGCGACGAGCGCATCGTGCTGTACCCGGCCGACGGTACCGGACGCTTCGCCGAGCGCCGCGTGCTCGCGCGCTTTCCTCCAGTGTACGGGTCGATGTATTTCACGATGCGGGATTTCAACGGCGACGGGGCGCTCGACATCCTGTACGTCAACGGCGACAACTACGACATGTCGCGCGTGCGCAAGCCGTTCCACGGCGTCCGGATCTTGGAGAACGACGGGGGGGGCGCCAACAATTTCACCGAGCGTTTCTTTTTCCCCGTGTACGGGGCCGCGCAGGCCGCCGTGGCTGATTTCGATCGGGACGGGCGCCTCGACCTCGTCGTCACCAGCAACTTCGCTGATCCCGCGTTCCATCCCGAACGCGGCATCATGTTCCTGCAGAATACGGGCGCCTACACGTTTCAGCCGTACGCGTTCAGTGTTTCGGCCGGGAGTCAATGGAATCTGACGACCACGGCCGATTTCAACGGCGACGGACGCTTGGATGTGTTGATCGCCGCGATGCGCCTGGAAAACATCGCCCGGCTGCAGCACGGGCGCGGACCACCCGGGACACAGAGCGACGCGCTGTTGCTGTTCGAAAACAGGATGCCCCAGCCGCAACGCTAACGCGCCCCGTGTCAGCGCGATATTCTTAACGGATGCGTCGTCTCGCCGTTACTCTCGTCTTCCTCGCCGCTGTCGTTGCGGTCGTCATTCTCAACGGGCGCGCGGCAGGCAGCGCCGTCCCCGCAGCTGCCGCGTCGATTCGACTGACGGAGGTCTCGAGCGCAAGCAGCATCGACTTCGTCCACCAATCCCCGACCCTGGACCCTAAACTCGAAAACGTCGCCCCCCACATCGCCGCGCTCGGCGCATGCGTCTCCGTCGCCGACGTCAACAACGACAACTGGCCTGACTTGTACTTCACCAGCTCGCGCTTCGTCGCGACCAACGCGCTCTATCTCAACCAGCAGGACGGGACATTCCGCGATGTCGCAGGGCAGGCGGGCGTCGCGGCGCTCAATCGCGCGGGCGAAGGCGTGTCGATGGGCGCCGTGTGGGGCGATTTCGATAACGACGGCTTCGAGGATCTGTTCGTCTCCAAGTGGGGCTACCAGCAGCTGCTGCGGAACCTCGGCAACGGCACCTTCGCGGACGTGACGGCCGAGGCAGGGCTGCGTCGCTGGATGAACTCGAACGGCGCGGTGTGGCTCGACTTCGACCGAGACGGGCTGCTCGATCTGTACGTGACCGGCTATTTCCGCTCCGACATCGATTTCTGGAACCTGCGCAGCACGCGCATCATGCAGCACAGCTGGGAGTTCGCGACCAACGGCGGCAAGAATCTGCTCTTCAAGAACGTCGGCAACGGCCGCTTTCAGGACGTCACCGATTCGCTCGGCGTGGGCAGCACGCGCTGGACGCTTGCGGCCGCCTCGGCCGATTTCGATGACGACGGCTGGCCCGATCTCTATCTCGCCAACGACTATGGCCCCGAGGAGCTGTACCTGAACCGCGACGGTAAGCGCTTCGAGCTCGCGCGCGCCGGCCTGCAGGACGATTCCAAGAGCGGCATGGCGGTCACGATCGGAGACGTCTACAACCGCGGGCGCCACGACGTCTTCGTCACCAACATCTCCGAGAAGGGCTTCCTGTTTCAGGGCAACAACCTGCGCGTGAATTTCCTGAAGGAGCTGGACCGCTTCGACGAAATCGCCTCCGGCGTAGTGGCCGACGCGGGCTGGGCCTGGGGCGCGCAGTTCGGCGACCTGAACAACGACGGCTTGCTCGATCTCGTCGTTGCCAACGGCTTCATCTCGGCCGATTCGACGCGCAGCTACTGGTATGCGATGTCCAAGATCGCGGGGGCGCAGGGCAACATCTTCGAAGACGCCCGCAACTGGCCGGCGATCGGCAAGGCCTCGCTGTCGGGCTACGAGCGCTCGCGCGTCTTGATGAACCGTGGCGCCGACGGTTTCGTGGACGTGGCCGAAGAATCGGGAGTGACCGACCGGCTGGACGGCCGCGCGGTCGCGATGGCGGACTTGTTCAATCGGGGCGCGCTCGACGTCATCATCGCCAACGAGAACACGCGCGCGCTGATCTACCGCAACGCCGATTCCGCACGCGGGCATTGGATCGAGCTCAAGCTTGTCGGCTCGCGCTCGAACCGCAGCGCGATCGGCGCGGAGGTCACCGTCGAGTTCGGCAACGTCCGGCAGCGGCAGGTGGTCGACGGCGGCAGCGGATTCTGCAGCCAGAACGACCGCCGCTTGCATTTCGGTCTGGGGACGGCGCGGCCGGGACGCGTGCTCATTCGCTGGCCGTCAGGGCAAGAGCAAGTCGTGGAAGGTCTGAAGGCTGACGAGCTGCACGTCATCGCGGAACCCAAGTGACCTCGGCACCCGCACAAGCGTCCACACCAAGCTTGGTGGCTTCGGCTATCGATCCCCGATACCTGATCGTCTTTCTCATCACGCTGGTGCTGGTGCTGGGGGAGGCGCGCTACGGGATCCTCGGCGGATACGATCGCCTGGCGACGACGCTGGGCATCTGCCTCATCACCGAGGTCGTGCTCTCCTGGTGGCTCCGGGGTCGCGTGGCCAATCTGGCGAGCGCCTACATCACCGGGATCAGCCTCGCGCTGCTGACCAAGCCGCAGGCCAACATTCTCTGGCCGTTTGCCCTGGGCGCGTTTCTCGCGATCGCCTCGAAGTACGTGCTGACCTATCGCGGCCGGCACCTGTGGAATCCGAGCAACTTCGCGATCGCGCTGTTCCTGCTGGTCGCCGCCGACAGCGTCGCCGTGCTCAGCCATCAATGGGGCAACGATCTCCGGATCAATCTCGTGATCTGGGGGTTCGGTCTCGTGATCGCGTGGCGCGCGAAGGTGCTGCATGTGACGCTCGCGTACGTGGCCTGCTTCATCGTGTTCGCGCTCATTCGCAACGTGATCGTGGGTGGCCCGCTGCTGGCTGAGCTGGCTCCGATCACCGGGCCGATGTACCAGCTGTTCGTTTTCTTCATGGTGACTGATCCGCGCACCACGGTGAGCACGCGCAAGGGGCGGATCATCGTCGTCGCCAGCGTCGCGCTGCTCGAGGCGCTGATTCGGCTCGCGGGTGATTTCCAGGTGCCGCTGCTCCGACCCTTCTACGTGTCCCCGCCACTGCTCGCGCTCGCCGTCGTGGGTCCGATCGCGATGTGGTGGGATCTCCGGAGGACGGCCAGAGCGTGAAGCCGATCGTGTCGAAGATCCTGCGCGCCTTGGGGGTTCTTTTCACGCTCTTCCTGGTTTGGACGGGATTGGTGGGCGGGGTCCAGCAGTATCCCGGCGTTCAGAGCACTGGGCAATGGTTCCAGACCGCCTTCCAGCTCTTGCTGGGCATTTTCAGTGTGCTGTCGCTGATTGTCACCTTCCGCTTCCTGCACTGGAGACGGGTCGTGTACCCGGGTCTGGTGTTGAGCGCGGGGCTGTCGGGCGGGTTTGCGACGGTCGTCTGGGGAGAACAGGGCCTGGCCATTGGGCTCATTTCGGGCGTGCTGAGTCTCTTCATCGGCCTGGTTGACGTCTGGTTACTGCGGGGTGGGGCGCGGCATGGTCCGCCGGCAAGTGTGGGATCGACAGATTCGTAAGCTCGGTTGGGGCGTCATGACCGTACTCGCGCTGTTCATCGCGCTGTACGCCATCGCGCTGCTGTTCGTGCCCGCCATGCGCCCGCCGTTCCTGCGCGACCGCTTCATTTCTGTGCCTCTCGCTGCGTTCCTGCATCTCGGCGGCTCGGCGATCGCGCTCGCCGTCGGTCCGTTTCAGCTGAACAGGTGGGTGCGAAGCCGATTCATCAAAGTCCACCGCTGGATGGGGCGATCATACCTCGTCGGTGTCCTGCTCGGCGGGTTGGCCGCGTTCGCGCTTGCGACGATGGCCCAGACGGGATTACCGGCGCGGGTAGGGTTTGGTTTGCTCGCCGTGCTGTGGTTGACCTCCACCGCAATAGCGTATCGGCACATCCGTGCGCGCAATCAACCGGCGCATCGCCGATGGATGATCCGCAGCTACGCGTTGACGTTTGCCGCGGTGACCCTGCGCATCTATCTGCCGTTGAGCCAGGTGTACGGGATCCCGTTCGATCCCGCGTATCAGACGATTGCTTGGATGTGCTGGGTGCCCAACCTGGTCGTGGCGGAATGGATCATCCTGCGTCAGCCCGCACCCTCACCAATCGACGAGTCGGTTCATGCGCCCGTTTAGCGCACTCAGTGCGGTGCTGGTGCTCGGCTGCGTCGCCTGTAGCGCCGGCTGGTCGCACCGCCCGCTCGAGTCGCTCGACCCGATTCAGGCTCGACAGCAGGTTCAGGTCTGGCACGGCGGTCGGGCAACGATTCTGCACGGCGTGCACGTGGATTCGATGGCGTTGCGCGGGATTCCCTATCACAAGCCGCTCGACTGTGATTCCTGTTTCGTAGTGTTCCTCCGAGCCGATGTCGACTCCGTGCGCATCGGGGATCTCAGCAACGGTCTCTGGAGAACCGTGGCGCTCACACTCGGATTGGTTGGCGTTATCGGCTTCGTGCACTGCCTCAAGCGAGACTGCGGCGGGACCTAGCCGATCGCGCTTCAGGGCTCGACGACTTCCACAGCCTGGCCGGCGTTGATCGGTCCTCGGACCGTCTGAACTTCGCCGGAGGGCCACCGCACCTCGATGGCAGCCACACTATCCGTCCCCAGCCCGAAATACAACGGAAGATCACTCTGCGAGAGGTATCCCGACTTGCCATCCTGGACCTCGAGGATGCGGCGGTCGTTGGACAATACGACCGTCACTAGGGCGCCGAGGCCTTGGCGGTTTGAGCGCGTTCCGCGCAGGCGCACCGTGAGAAACCGGACTTTCCTTCGTTGCGCCAGGTCGCTGATCAGCACCCGCGGTGCCGCGTTGAATTCATTGGTGACAATGTCGAGATCTCCATCGCCATCCAGATCGAGCGCGACCGCCGAGCGCGTCCCGAGAGCGCCGGTGATCTCCACGCGTCCACCGCTCCCCCGTCGGCACTGCATGACCATGGACCGCGGGTGCTCGCAGGAGGTGCAGAGGGAATTGCCGCTGTCGGCGCCGTTGCAATCGAGTGTGAACCAGGTCTGTTCCGTTTCCCCGTGGGCTCGAGGCTCGATCCCCAGCACGAACTCACGCGGTTGGAAGCGCCCCCTGTCGTTGAGCAACAGGGAGTTGATGCCGTAGCGGAAAGGGAAATTCATCCCGGCGGCCACAAAGATGTCGGGCCAGCCGTCGGCATTGAAGTCACCGACGCTCGGACCCCAGGGCCAATAGGTCTCCACTTGCGCACTGTCGGAGATCTCTTCGAACCGGCCCTCGCCGCGGTTCGCGAACAGCGCGTTGCCGAAGATGAGACTGCTCGTGTCTTCCGGAATGAGCCTGGCCGGCATCTTCCCGGGATCGGACTTGCGTGCCTCGCCCGTCCAATCGCCCGGAGGCAGATCCACCCACATGTCCGAATGCATGCTCGTCAAGAACAGATCGAGCCGGCCATCCCCATCGGCATCAAATACCTTCGCTCCCATCCCGCCCCAGAGCGTGCGGGGAAAGTAGGCTGCCGTCTGATCTCGAAAATGGGCACCACGCTCATTGATCCAGAGGTGATCGGAACCCTGCATATTCAGGATGTACAGATCGGGGAATCCATCGGCATTCGCGTCGAGCACCGTCGCGTCACCGCTCCAGCTCTTGTCTGCCAGACCGACCGCCTGTGTGACGTCCTGGAAGCGGTTGTTCCCGAGGTTCCGGTAGAGCCTGCTGGGCTCGGTACGGTCCGGATGCAAATGACCGAGGAAGGCGTCGGTGCGGCCGACGTAGTACCCTCCCGGTCCCCGTACATCGGTGGTGAAATTCCCCACATTGGCAACGAACAGGTCGAGCCGGCCGTCGCGATCGTAGTCGAAGAACAGCGCGCCGGCGGAATGGCCGTTGTAGCTCAGGCCCGCGGTGGGCGTGATATCCTGGAACTTGCCCGCGCCGAGATTCTCGAACAAACGATTGCCGTGCCGCACGGTCGTGACGAACAGATCGGGATCACCGTCGTTGTCGATGTCGGCAAATGCGCATCCCACGGCGATCGCATCGGGAATGGTCAGTCCCGCCGTGGCGGTCATGTCCACAAAGCGGCCATTGCCCGCGTTCCTCCACAGCTCGTTGGTGCCGAGCTGCGTCAGAAAGTAGAGATCGGACTGCGTGTCCCCATCGACGTCGGCTGCGCAGAGACCGCTGCCGTGATCGTAGTGCACGAGCTTGTAGTTCTTGCCGGCGTCGTCGACGCTCCGATTGACGAATGTGATCCCGCTCGCTTGCCGGCGATCCTCGAAGCGGAAGTCGTCGCGTAACCGATTCGATGCTTGCGCGAGCCGTCGCTGCTCCCGCCCGCGCTGAACGAGCCAGTCAGGCGTTTCCGACGACCGGCACGAAAGCGCCAGGGCAACCACTACCAGGCTGCTGCAACGTGAGAGTCCGATCATGGGGCACCGAAATAACGCCGTGGGAATCCGGAGGGAAGCGCCGCCCTGGTGTCGCTCTGACACGTCGCTCTCATGTGCCGAGCGTTATCACCCTGTCGGCATTGGCGCGGGCGAACTCGGCGTCGTGCGTCGCGATCAGCAGCCCGCGTCCCTGGCCGCTCAGGTGCCGCAGCGTCGCGCCGAGCGTCGCACGCCGTACGGGATCGAGCGCGGCCGTCGGCTCATCCATCAGCAACAGGTGAGGATCGGGCGCGAGTGCGCGCGCGATCGCCACGCGCTGGGCTTCTCCGCCCGACAATTGGCGCGGCCACGCGTCCGCGCGCGGCGCGACGTCGAGGGTCTCGAGGAGCTGCGAGGCCGTCGCGTCCGCATCGGCGCCGGAGCGGCCCAGCACATGGCGCAGTGCCAATGTCACGTTGTGGCGCACGGAAAGATGCTCGAACAGGGCGTGTGCCTGAAAGACGAGCCCGACCCGGCGCCTGAGCGGCACCAGCCGCGACTCGGGCGGGACGGGTCCGGGCGCGAGCGAAAACCCATCGACCACGATCCGGCCTCCAGCGAACGGCTGCAGCGCGGCTACCACACGCAGCGCCGTGCTCTTGCCGACGCCGGATGGGCCCATGAGCGCGACGATCTCGCCCCGCGCGACCTCAAGCGACAGCCCGCGCAGCACCTCCCGCGTGTCGTAGCGGACGTGCACGCGCTCGATCGTCAGGAGCGTGCTCATGCGGCGTGCACGCCCCCTCCCCAGTGGCGCTCGAGCCGGCGCGCGAGTCGCGCGAGCGGCAGGGACATCGCGAGATAGACGATGGCGCACAGGATGCCGGGAATGACCCAGCTCCCCACGTTCGTCGCGAAGATCGCCGTCTGCTTGGTGAGCTCGACCACCGTGATCACCGACACGAGCGCGGAATCCTTCAGGAGGGCCACGAAGTCGTTGGTCATGGGCGCGAGGGCATAGCGCAGCGCCTGTGGTCCCCGAATCAGACGCAGAATCTGCAGTTCGGAGAAGCCGAGGGTACGGGCGGCTTCGAGCTGGGCCCGCGCAACGGCCTGCAACGCGCCGCGGTAGATCTCGGCCTCGTACGCCGCATAGTTCAGGCCGAGCGCCAGCACCGCGGCGAGGAATGCCGGCAGACGCACGACCCCCGACAGCCCGTAATAGATCACGAACAACTGGAGCAGCAGCGGCGTCCCACGCACCACTTCGACGTAGATCGCGGCCACGACGCGCAGCCACGCGGGCCCATACACGCGCGTCGACGCCAGTGCCAGCCCGACGATCACCGCGAGCGCCATCGACAGCACGGATGCAGCCAGCGTCACCCCCGCGGCACGGGCCAGCGACGGCAGGTAGGCGATGACCCGCTCAGCGACCGCGGGATCCGCAGGCTGGGTGGCCACGCCGCCGCGCAGCACGCGCTCGAACAGGACGCCCTGGCTCTCGTCCCACACATTCCAGCGCCGCAGGATCTGCTCCAGACTGCCGTCGCGCATCGCTTCGCGGAGCACCGCGTCGACCGAATCGCGCAGGACGCTGTCGGCGCGGGCGAGGACTCCGACGTAGTGCCCCGTCGCCACCTCGTGAGCGAGGATCACGAATGCGCTTCCACCCAGGCGTCGCAGCGCGCGCTGGGCGATGATGTGGTCCAGCAACACCGCATCGACCCGGCCGCTCATCAGGTCGGTGTAGGGGTGGACGTCGTCGTCATACGAGACCGGGAGCAGGCCGGTCGAGTCACGCGCTGCCAGCAGCATGTCGTAGGCGATCGTCGCGCCCAACGTGGCGACGCGGCGCCCACGCAGATCGGCCAGCGAGCGAATGCGATCGCGATCCGCCGGCCGCACCGCCAGGACCTCTCGAAATTCGAAGTAGGGCAGGGTGACGGCGTGGCGGGCGCGACGCGTCGGCGTATCCTCGACGCCGGAGAGGCCAATTTCGAAATCCCCGCGTTCGACCGACTGATCGATGCTGGACCACTGCACCTGAACGAAACGCGCCGACCGGCGCCCCTCCCCGAGCCCGCGCGCGATGCGTTCGGCGACCTCTACATCGAAGCCCCGCACGCGCGACGGATTGGCCGGGTCGGCTTCCACAAAGGGGGCGCCACCCTCGGCATCTCCACCCCACACGAGCACGCTGGAGTCCGCGGCAGGACCCTGCGCGGCGAGGCATATTAGAAGGAAGGACGCGGCGACCAAGGCGTATAAAGTACGCCGCAGTTTGAAACCTCGTGGCGGAGCTTGCCGTCCGGTCCAACACACCTATGCGATTCAAACCCTCGATCTGGTTTCCCATCTCGGTCATTCTGGCCGGCCTCAATCTTGGCGCCATTGCGTTTGCTGTCGGCGAACCATGGCATGCCATGGCGCACGGCGCCCTTGCCGTGGCGTTCGGGCTGTGGGCTCAGCGGCTGAAGCAGCGCCGAGACCGAGGAGTCGCCGAAGAGCGGCAGGCGGTCGAAGCTCCGGGCGGTGAGCGGCTGGAAGTCCTTGAAGACGACCTCACCAGACTGCGGCAGGAATTGAGCGAGACGCAGGAGCGCCTCGACTTCACCGAACGGATGTTGGCGCAGCGCTCGCAGGATCGGGGGCGCGTGGAGCCCCGCCCATGACGACGCGCAAATCCCCTCGCCGGCGCAAACCACAGGCTCCGGAACCGGAACCGGTGACTGACGAGCCGAAGAGCGAAGTCGTTGTCCACCGCGCGGCTCCACCGGTCGCGCCCTTGCTCTCCGAACTGATCGACACCCTTCGGGCGGTTGCCGGTCGCATGATCGACATTGCCGATGCGGCTGCCGAAGCCGTGCAAAAGCGTCTCGAAGGCCGCGCGTAGGCGCTCGTACCCGCCCGTACTACTTAGATTAGAAGAATGGCTGATCCTCAACAAGCGACCGCGGACGACCTGCGGGCGATTCTGAGCGCCTATCAGACCGTCATGCAGGCATCCTGGCCCACGCTTCATCCCACCATGGCCGACGCTTCTCGACGCTGGGCGACGGCGGGTCCGACCGAGCTCGAGGCGGAGCTCACGCAGTATCTCCAGGAGTCCGCGCAGGCGGCTCAGCACGTGCGGGTGTTTTGGAAGCTCGGCTCGGAGTTCAAGTTCGGTGGCTGCAATCAGCTGTTCGCCACCGATGGCGGTCTGTCCACGCCGGCAGACCTGATCGGAATCGATGACTTTGATCGCCGGTTACCGTGGCGTCATCAGGCCGCGAAGTATCGGGCCGACGATGAGTCGGTCGCCAAGAGCGGGACACCCAAGCTCGACATTCTCGAGCGCCAACAGTCCTCCACCGGGATCACCTGGGTCCGCGCCGGTAAGGCGCCGATGCGCAAGGACAACGGCGAGGTGATCGGGATTCTGGGGATGTACGAGCTCCTGGATGCGGAAGCCGGGCGGACGCTGTATGCGGCTCGCAATCTGAAGCGGCGCCCGAGTTGACGGACGACTACGAGACCAAGCTGCGCGCGCTGCTCCAGGAGTACGCGGAGCGCAGCGCCAGAGTGTCTCCGGCGGAGAAAACGTCGAAGAACCACGCGGACCGGCGGATGTGCGGCGAGCGGCTGCACGCCGTGGTTCGTCCCGTGCTCGATGCGCTGATGGTCGTGCTGAAGGACGCCGGCCACGACGCGGCGGTCCGCGAGCACATCGAGCGCGACGACGCCTATCCCAGCGTCGCCCTTTCCTTTACTCCTCGCGGCGGCCTCGCATCGGCACTCATTTTTCGCTACGATCCGCGCCACGGCATCGTTGCGCAGCGCGAGGTCAAGCAAGCTCCCTGGAAAGGCCGGCCGCCCACCGGCACGGGTGACCGGCTCGGCACCATCGGGATTGCGGCGGTTTCCACGGCCTGGGTCGAGACCAAGAGCCTGAGCTTCATCGAGGCTGTTCTCAAGGCAAACTGACATGGTCCGCGTGCGTCCCGTCCTGAAGGAAGACGCGCCGGCCTGGCAGCGCATGCGCGAAGCGCTGTGGCCCGACTACGCCGCCAGCTGGCACGCGGACGAAATCGCGCAATTCTTCTCGGGCAAGTTGTCGATGCCGCTCGCTGTCCTGATCGCCGAGGACTACGCCGGCAAGCTGCTCGGATTCGCCGAGCTCTCGATTCGCAACTACGCGGAAGACTGCGTCACCGATCGGGTCGCGTACCTGGAGGGGTGGTATGTCGTGCCGGGCGCGCGTCGCAACGGGGTCGGGCGCGCGTTGGTCGCCGGAGCGGAGCAGTGGGGGCGCGCGCAAGGCTGCACGGAGTTCGGCTCGGACGCCGTGATCGACAATGAGATCAGCGCGGCGGCACATCGGGCGCTGGGGTTTACAGAAACGGCACGAATCCGCTGCTTCCGCAAGCCGCTCGCGCCGGGTAAAACTCTGTTATGATCGCGATCTTCCTGGTTGTTTCGTCGCTGCAGGCGCAAACCGTGAACATCTGGCCGGGCGTCGCTCCCGGCTCCGAGCGCTGGACGCATCAGGAACGCAGCGTCGAGAACACGCCCCTCGGCACGGTGATCTTCAACGTCGTCACGCCGACGCTGACGGTCTATTTGCCGGATCGCGCCAAGGCAACGGGTACGGGCGTGATCATCGCGCCGGGCGGGGCGTTCGTGGCGCTGGCGATCGATTTGGAGGGAAATCCCCTCGCGCGCTGGCTCCAGGAGCGCGGCATCGCGGCCTTTGTACTCAAGTACCGGATCGTGGAAAAGCGCCAGGACGGCATTCCACAGATGGATATGGACACGGCGGGCCGCTACGGGATCGCAGACGGCATTCAGGCGGTGACGCTGGTGCGCCGGCGCGCAGCGGAGTGGGGGCTGTCACCGACGAGAGTCGGGATGATCGGATTCTCCGCCGGCGCTATGGTCACCAGCGGCGCGTTGCTCCAGGCGGATTCCGCGGCGCGTCCGAACTTCGCGGCCCTGATTTACGGCGGTCCGTTCGGCGTGATGCCGTCCATCCCCGGAAATCTGCCCCCGACCTTTCTCGCGTGGGCGCAGGACGATCCCGCCGTCCGTGAGTTCGTCGTCCGATTCTACGGTGCCCTGACCGCGGCCGGCAACAAACCGGAAACCCATATCTTCAGTGCCGGCGGTCACGGCTTTGGGATGCGCAAGCAGGGGACGACCAGCGATCACTGGGTCGACGACTTCTACAACTGGCTGGACACGCAGGGCCTCACGAGGCGCTAGCATCGCCGTCATCCCGAACATCGGGCCAAGCGGTCAGGCGCAGCGGCGTCGATTCGGATTCATCGCGCTCGGTGCAGCCGCGCTGCTCGTGGTCTTGTTGATAGTCCTGGGCGCACCGCGCGCCTGGCGCCTCCTCACATGGCTGCCGCTCTGGCTGAGCGCACTCGGGTTCTTTCAGGCGCGAGACAAGACCTGAGTGAGGCTCGCGGCGCGCGGTCTGCGCGACATGGACGATGGAGCGGGAGCCTGCGCGATCCCCGATACAGCTGAGCTTTCGCGGATTCGCCGCCAGGCCCTGTGGGTGCACGTGAAGTCTCTCACCACGGCCGCCGTAGTGACAGCCATTCTGATCGTGGTATAGCTTCCGGAGTGCGATCGTCAGTCCGGGTCGTTCTCTTGGTGGGGCTGCTCTGTGCCTGCGCGCCGAGCGTGCAGCCGGGTGGTCTTCAGCCGATGGTGACGGAGCGGCTCTACTTCGGGCGCAATGTCGCCAGCACGCTGGGCGTCACCGACTCGGCGTGGGCCGTGTTCGTGCGCGACGTCGTCGGTGTCCAGCTTCCCGACGGGTTCACGTACTGGACCGCGGAAGGTGCGTGGCGTGGGAGTGACGGGCGGTCGATTCGCGAACCCAGCTTTGTGCTCGAAGTCGTTCATCCCGAACCCTCGCCGCGCGCCGATTCCGCCATCACGGTGATCATCGTCGAGTACAAGCGCAGGTTCAATCAGGAGTCGGTCCTGCGGGTTGTCACACCAGGGCGGGGCAGCTTTTGAAGAACCTCCTCGAGCGCCATGGATCGATGGAACGACGTGAGCTGATCCAGTGGCTGGTCGCCACCGCGGGTCTCCGCTGCCTGCAGTCGCTCGCGCCCCACGACCTCCTCGCGCTCGGCCGCGACGTGCATCGGCGGGCGGGGGCCGCTACGGGTCGCGCCCTCGACGCGCACGCGCTCCAGACGGTGACGGTTGCGGCCGAGCGCATCATTCCCGCCACGGACACCCCGGGCGCGACTGATGCCGGCGTCGGCGCGTTCATCGACAAGATGCTCGCCGATTGGCACACCACGGCCGAGCGCGACCGGTTTCTTGCGGGGCTGCCCGAGCTCGATGTGCGGTGCCGCGCGCGCGCCGGGAAGGACTTCGTCGATTGCGCGGCAGCCGATCAAGTGGCCGTGCTCACGGCACTCGACGACGAAGCGCGCTCGACCTCAGGCGAACATTGGTTCGCGCGGCTCAAATACCTCACCGTGTACGGGTACTGCACGTCCGAGCCGGGAATGCGCGCGCTCGGACTGTTTCCGCTCCCCTGGCGCTACGATGGCTGTGCCCCAGTCAGCACGCACTGATTTCGACGCGATCGTCGTCGGCTCCGGGATGACCGGCGGCTGGGCGGCGAAAGAGCTCACCGAGCTCGGCCTGCGCACGCTCGTGCTCGAGGCGGGCCGGCCGATCGAGCCGGAACAGGATTACGTAGAGCACAAGCCGCCCTGGGACATGCCGTTTCGCGGGTTGGGTGATCGTCGCGCCATCGCAGCCCGGCAGTCCACGCAACGAAACTCGGTGTCATTCGACGAGCTGAGTCACGTGTTTTGGACCGATGATGTCGACAATCCCTATAGTACCCCAGCCGATCGGCCGTTCTATTGGTTTCGGGCGCGCCAGGTCGGCGGCAAGTCGATCATCTGGAGCCGCCAGGTATACCGCTGGAGCGATCTCGACTTCGAGGCCAACCTGCGTGACGGGATCGCGGTCGATTGGCCCATTCGCTATAGCGACATCGCGCCGTGGTACGATCACGTGGAGCGCTTCATCGGCGTGAGCGGCCAGGCCGAGGGGCTCGCGCATCTGCCCGACGGGCCGTTCCTGCCGCCGATGGATCTGAATTGTGTCGAGCGGCACGTGCGCCAGCGGATGCAGCAACGCTTTGGGCGCGAGCGAATCATGACGATCGGCCGCGTGGCGAATCTGACCACACAGCACAATGGCCGCGCGCCGTGTCACTATTGCGGGCCCTGCCATCGCGGCTGCATCACGCGATCCTATTTCAGCAGCGTGAACGCGACCTTGCCGGCGGCGCGCGCGACGGGGCGGCTCACGCTCCGGCCCTACAGCATCGTGCGCGGCCTTGTCTACGACTCGAGCAAGAATCGCATCACCGGCGTGCGGATCGTCGACGCGCAGACCAAAGCCGAGCGGGAGTACACCGGCAACGTCGTCTTTCTCTGTGCCTCGGCACTCGAGAGCGCGCGCATTCTGCTCAACTCGAGGGTTGGGAATTCGAGCGACCAGGTCGGCCGCAACATCATGGATCACATCAAGTGGGGCGGGGGAAGCGGGCAATTCGACGGCTGGAGCGACCGGCGCGAGATCGGCGAGCGTCCCAACGGCATCTACGTGCCGCGATTCCGCAACGTCACCGCACGGCATCCCGACTTTATCCGCGGCTATGGGTTTCAGGGAGCCGCGGACCGTCCGGGCTGGCGTTCCGCGTTGCGCGCTCCAGGCATCGGTGCCGCGTTCAAGCAGCGACTGAACGACCTGGGTCCCTGGTCCATGAGCTTCTGGGGGTTCGGCGAGATGCTGCCGCAGGCGGACAATCGGGCGACGATCCACCCGACGCTCGTCGACAAATGGGGCATTGCTTCACTGCATATCGACTGTCGCTGGGGCGGGAACGACCTCGCGATCCATCGCGACATGAACGTCACCGCCGCGGAATTGCTCGAAGTGGCCGGTGCGACGAACATCGAGCCCTCGGGGGGACCCAGTACCCCTGGGGGGACCAATCACGAGATGGGGACGGCGCGCATGGGGCGGGATCCGAAGACGTCGGTGCTGAATGGCTGGAATCAGTCGTGGGACGTGCCGAACCTGTTCGTCACCGATGGCGCGGCGATGACGTCGAGCGGCTGCCAGAATCCTTCGCTGACCTACATGGCGTTGACCGCGCGCGCGTGTCACCGCGCGGTCGATCTCCTCAAGCGTCACGAGCTGTAGCATGAGATTGACGTCGCTCCTGCTGATCGTGGCGGCGCCCGTGGCCGCGCAGCAACGAACGTACGCCAACCCGATCGACATCGATTACCGCTACAACTTCGAGCAGAAGAACCAGGGCATCTCGTATCGGTCGGGCGCCGACCCGGTGATCGTGGTGCACCGCGGCGCGTATTATCTGTTCGAAACGATCGGCGATGGCTACTGGCGCTCCACCGACCTCGGTACGTGGGAGCATATCACGCCATCGCGTTGGCCGCTGACCGACATCGTGGCGCCCGCGGCGCTCTCGGTGCGCGACACGATCTACCTGTTGCCCAGTACCACGAGCCCGCTGCCGATTCTCATGCTCACGGAGCCGGCGAGCGGGCGCGTGAATTTCTACAACCGCCTGCTCCCGTGGCTGCCGAGGGCGCGGTTTCGCGAAACCGAACAGCTGGCGCGTCCCGACTCGGTGCAGCCCGGCCCCTGGGATCCGGCCTTCTTCCACGATCCCGACACCGATCGCTGGTTCATGTACTGGAATTCGTCCAACGCGTATCCGCTGCACGCGATCGAGCTCGACAAGACCAGGCAGCTCGCGTACATGGGAACGCCCAAGTGGCTGTTCGGGCTGCAGCCGGAGCTGCACGGCTGGGAGCGGTTCGGACGGGACCACCGGGATTCCACGATCAAGCCGTTTATCGAAGGCGCGTGGATGACCAAGCACGGCGCTCGCTACTACCTCCAGTACGGCGCCCCGGGGACCGAGTACAACGTCTACGCCAACGGCGTCTACGTCGGCACCGATCCGCTCGGCCCATTCACGTATGCGCCGTACAACCCGGTCGCCTACAAACCCGGCGGTTTCGTGCAGGGCGCCGGGCACGGCAATACGTTCCAGGACGTGTTCGGAAACTGGTGGAATACCGGGACGCCGTGGATCGGCGTGAACTGGAATTTCGAGCGCCGCATCGGGCTGCATCCCACGGGGTTCGACGCGGACGGCCAGATGTACGCGGACACGCGTTTCGGCGACTTCCCGCACTGGCTGCCGACGAAGCAGTGGCAACGCAGCGACGAGCTGTTCACCGGCTGGATGCTGCTCTCCTATCGCAAGGCGGTCACCGCATCATCTGCGCGTGACAGCTTTCCCGCGAGTAGCATTGTCGATGAGAACCCGCGCACGTTCTGGGTCGCGAGCCAGAATCATCCGGGCGAATCGCTCACGATCGATCTCGGCGCGGCGTATGAGCTGAGGGCGATCCAGGTGAATTATGCCGACTACAAGTCGGGCCTGTACGGCACAGATTCGAACGTCGTGACGCGCTTCCGGATCCGCTCGTCGCTCGACGGGCGTCAGTGGGCCACGGTGGGCGATTTATCACAGGAGACCCACGACCGGCCCAACGCGTATCTCGAGCTGCCACCGCACAGCGCGCGCTACGTGCGCTACGAGCACATACACGTCGGCGCCGCCAACCTGGCGATCAGTGACATTCGCGTGTTCGGCACCGGCTCGCAGAAGCCCCCCCGCTCCCCCTCGACCCCGTCAGGGCTCAGCGCGCGGCGCCAGGCGGACGAGCGCAATGCGGTGATCACCTGGAAGCCGGTTCGCGGTGTAGTTGGCTACAACGTCCGTTGGGGAATTGCGCCGGCGAAGCTGTACCAGACGTACCAGTGGTTCGCCGATCAGGGGACCACGCTGGAGCTGCGCGCGCTCACAGTCGGGCAGGCGTACTGGGCGGCGATCGAAAGCTTCGACGAGAACGGCGTGTCGACGCTCAGTACGCCGGTGCCGATTCGCTGAGCGCTCATGGCTG
>CAWHMT010000002.1:0-1156739 GCA_963830455.1 uncultured Gemmatimonadales bacterium
CGGTTGGTCTTCGAATGCCTGCGAAGCTGCGGCCAATGCCTGCAGCCACGCTGGCATGACAGGAAGGCGCTGCCACCGGCTACCATGAGTGAGAAGTGGACGAATCCCGCTGCAGCGCGTTCCCGGCCATTTATCGACTGCCCAAGCTCCATAAATCGTGATCCGCTGCTCTACGTCGGGACGGCTCAAGCGGCAGTCCATCTGGAGCGCACTCAGGAACCAAACACGAGCCGATGAGCCTCGGCTCTCAGCGCCCGTTGGGCAGATTCCTTCCGCCCCTGCTGAAGCAAATCGTGCAGCCGGAGCAGGTTGACCGGCCGCAACACAATCTCGCCGCGACGCGCCGAGGTCACAGGATCACGCAACTCGATTCGCTGTTCGCGAGCACCGGCGGCAATCGTGGGATAGAGAATCGACGCCGTCCCCGCGCTCTCGGCGCTCATCCCATAGACCGCGAGTTGATAGAGCATCTCTCGCGGCAAGTTCGTCTCCCACAGATCCCGATACTTCGCATCCAGCACCGCCCGCGGAGCGTGTTTAAGCACCACGAAATCGGGACGGGGCTGGGGATCTTTGTGGTGCCGCGGATTGTGTCCGGCGACGTACGCGAAGACCTGGCGCAGGGTTCTGTTGCATCCTTCACGTGATAGCCCGTGAGACTGTCGCGGAGGAACCGTCCGAGCAACGCCTGGAAAAAGCGATTCATGTCAAACAGGAAGCCACGGAACGGCTGGCGCTCCGCAATCCCCTCCTGCACCACGCCGGAGCCGGAGTATAGAAGTTCAATAATCTTCACCGCAGGGTGGTAGGCGGCCGTCAGCCGGTTCCGCGCGCGATCATAGCGCTTGAGCAGGTCGCCGCTGAGAGGCACGGTGGACGCGATCTCGTTCAGGAGGGCGGCACCGCGCCCTAGCCGCTCTCGGAGGCCGGTGTCGGTCGAGAGTGCGCGCGCGCCGTGAGTCCCGCGAGCAGGAGCTGGTTGATCAGGCAGTTCTCGGTTCGCGGATGATGACGGCACGGCAGTGCCGCGCGTGTGGTCCCGCTGTGCGCGAGGCGCTGGAATTGGATGCGCCCCGCGCGGGCTTTCAACCTTCGCCATCCACGCGCATGTACTCGCGCCGGAGCCCACGCCGGGATAAGAGACTCGTCGGCTTCGTCCGCCAGCTGAGCGATGAACAGCTCCTGAAACGAACAGTGCTCGATCAGGTGCTGCGTTTCCGGCAAGAGGTGGAGGTCCCGCAGACCGTAGGCGTACCGCAGCAGGTGGAGCAGGGGCGCGCCGCGGATCTTTGGGACGATGTCGATCCGCAGATCGCCCACCGTAACGGTCCCGACGAAGGATGAGGCTTCCAGCTTGAGTCCCTTGGGACGTGCGGCGCGCATCCAGCGCTTGCAGCTTCACGATCGCCCGCATCTCGGCGTGCTCGGCCAGGCTCGGGTCGCGGAGCTCCGCCGACTCGGCTGGAGACAGCGTCTGCCACTCCCTCAGGGTGACCGCTTTCACGTCTGATGGTCGCCCCGATCCGATTCCGCCTCTTCATCCTCGAGCAGGGGCGAGAGAGCGGACTCGGCAGTCGTTAATTCCGGATACTGATTGAGTAGCACCTGCACCAGGTCCGACGGGCTGCCCTGATCAAAGATGCCGTGTTGATCCGCTTGCTCGTTCTTGTCCACGAGGCTCCTCCACGATGCTGATCAAGGCATCGAAGTCCTCGTAGCAGTACTCGATCAGGTCGAGGCAGACATGCTCCCGGATAGCACGGCTTGAGCCGCGAAGTCGCCGATCGGGTTCCCGCCCTCCATCAGATCACTATGGCCGATCTGCAGGTTCGGCCGTCGCGACCGAGGTGTTCGGCGGACTCGGGCGTTGAGCGCCGCCAGCCAGGCGCCGAGGGGGAGTCCGGCGACGTTTGCAGTGCCAGCGTGGTGGGGTCCGGCATGGCTCGGATAGAATCCGAACCGCCGCCGCAGGGCCGTGTCCAGCAGCGCGATCGAGCGATCGGCAGTGTTCATCGTGCCGATGATCCAGACGTTCTGCGGCACGGAGAATTTCTTACCGCTCAGGGTAGGACGGTCTCCTGGCCACGCTTCTCTTTCTCGAGCAGCGTGATGAGCTCGCCGAAGATGCGGGGAATGTCGCCGCGGTTGATCTCGTCGACGATGAGGATCTCGGGATGTTCGGTGACTGTGACGCCTCGCCGCGCGAACGTCTTGAGCAGATCCGTCGCGCAGCTCGTCGTTCAGCTGCCCCTGCTCGGCGACCGGGCGATCACCCTCGATGAAGTCCTCGTAGCCATCGTTGGGGTCGAAGGTGCAGGTGCGGATCGCCACGCGTCCTTGTCAGACCTGCTGCGGCTGTCGAAGGCGAGTCCCATATTTGCTATATGCGGCAATGTCCCGCGCCGCCCGCATGGCCCAAAAGGTTTTCCCTGTCCCCGGCGGTCCGTACAGAATGACTTGTCCTTTGCGCTCGAGCACCGATTCGATCTGGCCTGGGATGCCTGTCAGTCGCGGTACCGGTTGCGTGCGCTTCTCCATCACCTTGCCCGGGAGCGGACTTGACGGGCGACAGGATCTTGCGCTCGATCTCGATGCGGTTCGGAATTGCCTTGATCTCGTGCACGGTGGTGAGCAGCCCCTCCCGCTCACGCAGCGGCCATTCCTGCATGTCTCGCCACTCCATCGGGCGGCGATGCGCGAAGTCTCCTGACAGATGGTAGAGATACGGACCGGTGACCCGTCCGATGCCAAGGGCCGTGCCGCCGTCGCAGGCGACGATGATATCTCCTTCTTAATTCGATGCACGAAAGTGAAAACTTCCCCGCTTTCTTGCCGGCGACTCTCGGGTCCGCGGGAAAACGCTTGGCCATCAGTTGCTTGATGGCGTTCTTTGCCGTCAGGTCGGGAGTGATCGTGCCGAGGTCGCCCAGCTCCGACCAACCGATAGCCACGCAACCGCCGTCTTTCATGAGGTTCCATTTGTTGCGCGCCTTGCCGGTGTTATCACTGGTTCCGATGCGCCAGAACCGATTCGGCCGACCGTTGCGGGCGTTCAAGCTCCAGTGAGATGATTCATGGGCATCGCCAGCTCCTTGGCGATCGCCACGAGAATCGTCCGGCCGCCATGTATCGACCGTCCTTGTCGTCCCGTGGCGGGTCAACGAGCATCTTGATCAAGTGAAAGTGCTGATAGTCGGTCACGTGGTAATCGTCGAGCTTTTCATGGGCGAGCAAGCTGAAGTACTTGTGCCCCAAGCCGAATCACTGACGTGGGGGGCTCGCCGGTCGAGTTGCTCCTGCAGATTGACGTACTCCGCGTCGGAAGCGTTCTCCGGAAAGGCCTCCAGTACCACTGCGCCGGCGATGAACTCGTCGCGGTGTTCACGGGCGATCCCTATCGCTTCTGCGAGTGCTATCGCGACGGGGTTGTTGCGCTCGCCGCGCATCCACTCACCTGTATCCTTCGACTTGTAGACGCGGAACTTGAGCGCGCTACCCACCGCGATGCTGCCGAATCTGGCGGGAAACTCCTCGTCGTCTTTGAACTCGAGCCAATAGGCGAGGCTCGAGCGATTGCTGAGGTCGTGTAGGGTCGACAACAGCGCCTCCCCGTCCAGCCGGCTCAAGGCCTCAGGGCCGAACTTGTCGCGGAACAGTCCGTAGCATTCGCTGAGCCGCACTGGCGTCAGGAGTTTTCCCTCGGCGCTCAGCTTGGTGTACGTCTCTTTGAGTGCTGCCGCGATGGTCGGATCGAGAACCATGGATGCGCTCGCGCTCGGGGTTCTTGAGTCTATCGACGTCCAGCGACAACGCTAGAACGCTCCTCCAGCCAAACCGATAGCAGCATCGGTGTCACAGGGTCCGAACAACTTTTGACGCATCGATCTCGGTCCCGTCATCCACATTACCGAAAACCTCACGGCCGCCCTCTCCGTCGAGCGACAGCCAATCGCACCAGCTCCCCAAGAACCTGCACCGACTATGGTACAAGAAGCCCGCCGTGGGAGGTGGTGTGACGAGCGCCGTTTTCACCACGAGGCTGGCTGGCCAACGTCAGCAGAAGGGCGGCATGCTATCGCCTACTCGAAAGGCGAGGAGCAACGGTCATGAATCGTTTCCCAGGACCTACTAGTGGTCCCGACAGTTGGAAACAGTGGTTGGCAAAGCCCGACAAGCACTGGAAGCCCGGCTACTCGGCGTGGGCTATCGCGCATGCTTCGGGAGGCGTCAAGCGGATTCCCACCTGAGATCTCCGCCCTGCTGGCAACGGAGCCCCAGTTCGCAAACGCCGCGCTCTTGCTTGCGATCCCAGAGTACAAAGTGGAGCTCCCTGGTGGGACTCGACCTTCGCAAAACGACTTGCTCTGCGTGTGCCGCACCGCATCGGGACTCGCGACAATCGCAGTGGAGGGGAAGGTTGATGAACCGTTCGATCGGACGCTCGACGAGTGGCGGCGGAAAGAGTCCAAGGGCAAGGGCAAACGCCTGCAGTATCTCACCCGAACGATCGGGCTAAAAGCGCGACCACCTGGGACGATCCGATATCAACTCCTGCACCGCACCGCGTCTGCGGTGATCGAGGCCCAGCGCTTCCACGCACGGGACGCCGCAATGGTCGTGCACTCCTTTAGCCCTGAACAGGCATCGCTCGGCGACTACCAATCATTTCTAGCCTTGTTCGGCAAGAAAGGGGGTCCCGGGCAACTGACCGCACTCGGTACGACGAACGGCACTCGCATTTGGGCGGGATGGGCACAGGGTGATGCGAAGTTCCTGAAGGCCTAGTCACACTGTCCCGGCGATGCGAATCTCAAACACCGAACTGGTCTTGTCCGCCACGGACCTGTCCAACTTCCTCAGTTGCCGCCACCTCACGGCCCTCGATATGGCCGTCGCGTTCGACAAGCGCAAACGTCCGCATTGGGACGATCCGCTTCTCGAGATTCTGTTTGCCCGCGGACTCGACCACGAGGAGGCATACGTCGCCAACACTTCAAGCCAAGGGCCTGAAGGTCGTCACGCTCGGCCGACGTGAAGGATCCCGACACCGGCGTTGCGCAGACCATCGACGCAATGCGTTCGGGCGCGGACGTGATCGTGCAGGCGGCGCTGCGCGATGGCCGCTGGTTCGGCCGCGCCGATGTGCTCCAGCGGGTCGAGCAGCCCAGCAGCCTCGGCGCGTGGTCGTATGAAGTCACGGACACCAAGCTGGCCCGCGAGACCCGCGCCGGGACCATCCTGCAACTCGGTCTCTACTCTGAAATGCTTGCGGCAGCACAAGGCGCTCGGCCTGAGCATTTCTATGTCGTTACGCCCGATCCGACAACGCCCATTCACACGTATCGCGTTGACGACTACGCGGCGTACTTCCGCTTGATCCGCGCCCAAATGGAAGCAGCCGTCGCCCAGGGTGACGCGGTGCTCGCGGCGGCCAATTACCCGGACCCTGTCGAACACTGCGACGTGTGCGTCTGGTCCAGTGAGTGCAATCGCAAGCGACATGAGGACGACCACCTGTCACTGGTTGCCGGCATCTCACGCCTGCAACGTCGCGAGCTCGAGTCCCACAACGTCTCGACCCTCACGCAGCTCGCGGGCGTGCCGCTGCCCCTTCCGTTCAAGCCAAAGCGAGGCGCGGCGGACACCTACGTCCGCGTTCGCGAGCAAGCGAGGGTCCAATTCGAGTCGCGCGGCAAAACGCCGCCGCTCTACGAGATGCGTGAGTTCGAGGAAGGCAATGGACTCAGCCGCCTACCCGAGCCATCGCCCGGAGACCTGTTTCTGGACCTTGAAGGCGACCTGTTCGCCGCCGAGGGTGGACGCGAGTACTTGTTCGGCGTCGTGGCGCTCGATGCGGACGGTGCACCATCCTATCGGCCATTCTGGGCGTTCACCGAACACGAGGAGCGCCAAGCCTTCGAGTCGGTCATGGACCTGATCCTCGCGGCGTGGGACAAACACCCAGGCATGCACGTCTATCACTACGCGCCCTACGAGCCAGGCGCGTTCAAGCGCTTGATGGGCCGATACGCGACCCGCGAACAGGAGCTCGACAAGTTGCTGCGCGCGAGACGCTTCGTGGATCTGTACGGGGTGGTGCGCCAAGGCGTGCGCGCTGGCATCGAGCGCTACTCGATCAAGAACCTCGAAGTCTTCTACGGATACGATCGGGCCGTGCCGCTCGCCGACGCGAATCGGAGCCTTCGTCTGATGGAGCAGGGCCTTGAGCTGCACATCCCGGAGACAGTTCCGGCGGAAGTCCGAGCGGTCGTGGAGGGCTACAACAAGGATGATTGTCTCTCGACTCTGCATCTCCGCAGCTGGCTGGAGGGCTTGCGGGCCGAGCTGGAGCACTCGGGCACAGCTGTTCCGCGGCCTGCACTCGAAGAAGGTGAGGCATCGGAGGAGCTCGATGAGCGTGCGCAACGCGTCGCCGACCTGCGCACCCGCCTGCTGGCGGGCGTTCCCGATGCACGGGCCGAGCGGACGCAAGAGCAACACGGTCGTTGGTTACTGGCCTACCTGCTCGACTTCCACCGCCGCGAAGACAAGGCCAACTGGTGGGAGTACTACCGCCTGTGCGAGTTGCCGGAGGAGGACCTGTACGACGAACCGCAAGCCATCGCCGGTCTCCAACATGTCGATCGCGTCGAGATCGTTCGCAGTAAGAGCGGGCAAACCGACGGGTTCGGTCGTCGATCGCTACAGGTTTCCGGCGCAAGAAATGGAGATTCGCCGCGGCGATGAGTTGAAGCTGCAAGACGGGACGAAGCTGGGAGACGTCGTGCACGTGGATCGCCTTGCCCTCACGATCGATGTGCGAAAGGGTCCCAAGCTCGCGAACAATCATCCCACGGCAGTCTTTGCGCACACGCACGTGCGCATAGATGTGCTCGAGGAATCGATCCAAGCGGTCGGGGAGCAGATGGTCAGCGGGAACCTCCGCCCCGTGGCCAGAGACTTGCTGCTGGCGCAAGCGCCACGCCTCTCCTCGGGCGCAGTTCGCCCCGTCTTGAGGAAGAGAGCGCCGTCGATTTCGCGGTGCGAGTTGTACGGGATCTCGACGAGACGGTTCTGGCAATTCAGGGGCCGCCGGGATCGGGGAAAACGTTCAACGGCGGTCAGATGATCTGCTGCCTTGATCAAGCAGGGCAAGAAGGTCGGCGTCACCGCGACGAGCCACAAGGTCATTCGCAACCTCCTGGATGCCGTCGCAGAGGCCGCAGACGAAACCGGCGCCAAGGTCCGTTTGGCCCATAAGCGTGACGAGGACGAGGAGGAGGGGCCGGAAGCTGGTGGAAGCGCTCGGCGACAACGCGAAGGCGCTCGATGCCCTCCAGTCCGGAGAAGCCAACGTGCTTGGCGGCACCGCCTGGCTCTGGGCTCGACCCGAGTTCGCAGAGTCCGTCGATGTGCTGTTCGTGGACGAGGCCGGCCAGATGTCGCTGGCCAACGTCCTCGCCGTGTCACAGGCCGCGGAGAGCATCGTCTTGCTCGGCGACCCGCAGCAACTCGACCAGCCGCAGAAGGGGAGCTCATCCGGAAGGCGTGAACGCGTCAGCGCTGCAGCACATGCTGGGCGACCACCAGACGATGCCGCCCGACCGCGGCATCTTCCTTCCCGTCACGTGGCGCCTTGCTCCCAGTATCTGTTCGTTCACTTCCGAGGTGTTCTACGAGAGCCGACTCCACTCCAAAGCCGGGGCTCGAGCGTCAGCGCCTGGTCGGTGCGGGCGACTTCGATGGCAGCGGGCTCTGGGTCGTCCCTGTCGACCACGACGGCAACCGTAACTCGTCGATGGAGGAAATCGAGGTCGTCGCGAGCTTGGTCGAGCGTCTCACCGCTCGTGGTGCACGCTGGATGGACGAGGACGGCCACGAAAAGCCCATGACCGGCGAGGACGTCCTCGTCGTTTCCCCTTACAACGCACAGGTGAGCCGGCTAAGCGAGCGTTTGGCTCGACCGGAGCCCGGGTCGGGACGGTGGACAAGTTTCAGGGTCAGGAAGCGCCCGTCGTCATCTATTCTATGGCGACGTCGCGGCCCGAGGATGCACCGCGCGGCATGGAGTTCCTGTACAGCCTCAATCGCCTCAACGTGGCCACGTCGCGCGCCAGCTGCGCCGCCATCCTGGTCGCTAGTCCGCGTCTCTTCGAGCCGGAGTGCCGCACGCCGCGGCAGATGAAGTTGGCTAACGCGCTGTGCCGGTATCGTGAAATGGCAAAGGTTGTAGCCAGGTAGCCGAGCAATCAGCTGTCACACCCCTCCGCCATTCTCAATATCCACAATGGCCAGGAGGGCCCATGCGTCGCTTGCTCATTCCAGCCGTCGTCCTCGTTCTCGTCGCCTGCGGCGGTGACAGTAGCGGTCCCGGCACCAACCTCACCGGCAGCTGGCTTTACTCCGTCTCCAACCTCACGACTGGCGGACTGACGTGCGCGTCCTCGGGCACGACTCTGAGCATTACGCAGACCGGCAACACGTTCTCAGGTTCGTACTCGGGCGGGACCCTGACCTGCACGACTGCGAGCGGCACAACCTCAGTCTTGATCGGAACGGGCACGGTCGTCAGCGGCTCGCTGTCGGGGAACACCGTGAGCTTCAATCTCGATACCAGCGATTGGCACAACGTCGGAACCCTCAGCGGCGGCTCGATGAGCGGCACCGTGACTGTACTCCTCACGTTGAACGGGACGAACTACACGCTTACGGGCCACTTCGGCGCCGCGCGGTCCTAGAGCACCCGCAACAATGGACCTCGGCCCCGTCATCCGCATCATCGAAAACGTTCCCGCCGTCGTTCCCGCAGAACGACAGCCCAGCGGGCCCGTGCCCAAAGAACCCGTCCCCACGAAAGAGCCGACGCCGGCGTGAGTGATCACCCAGGCTATGCGTACCCGCCTGCAGCTGGTTACGGCGCGTACATGCTCATTCGCGGGCTGATCGGTCTATTCAAAGCGCCAGCAGAGACACCGAAACCCACGTACACGCAGGAAACCCCGCCGATCATCACTCCGCCTCTTCAACCCGCCACGCCGCCAGGACCGCCCGTCGTTCAATGGACGGAACGTCGAGAGCTCATCGCGTTTCGCGCCTGGCGGCTGCTCACGGTGATGTTCCAGCGTGGCGAAGACACGAGCGGCTCACGGCTCATTTCGCTCTCGGCGCCATGCATCTGGAACGGTCCGGTTGCGCACGCGACGCGTCCACTGCCCACAGTCGAGCAACCGAGCGGCATCTACGCGCTCAAGCCCGAAGTCGCCGATCGCTTGCAATGGCACAACGAGCACTGCTGGGTAACGGGGACGATCGCGCTGTCCGGTCGCGTCGTCGAGCACGCCTCGGCTACCGCGCCGAGCGCGCCGTCGTGCGCGAGTTGCGCCTCGGCGTCGGGGCTCATCTGCCTTCCGATCGCTCAAGAAACTGCGAGAAATGATCGAAGAACTTGAGAACCGCTATCAAGTCACGGTAAGCATCGGCCAATCAGATCGTGAAGCCGCCGATCATGCATGCTGCTGAGCGGTCGACACGCAGGCATTGGAGCTGCCATTTGTGTGGGACCAGCACCCGATGGAGGCTGATCTAGCGCTGTCGCACCGGCGCCGTATCGTCGTGGCAATGACCAAAACCGAACGCTGGCTCAACCTCCTCGCCTTCCTCCTCGACCGGCACTACCCGGCCTCGCGCGAGGAGATTCTGAGCCAGGTCTCCGACTACAAGGAGGACTGGGTCGGCGGCGACGCACAAGTCGCGCGAGTCCGTGCGCCGCAAGTTCGAGCGCGACAAAGCCGAGCTGAAAGAGCTGGGCGTGACGCTCGAGCCGCTCAAAGAGAAGATCCTCGCGAATCACTCCGATCAGGAAGTCGAAGCCTACCAGCTGAAGCCCCGAGACTTCTATCTGCCATACCTCAGGGCTCCCGGTCGTGTTACGACGCACCCTTACTTCGTGCAGGAAGTCGCCCTCACCTCGGATGACGTCCCGATTCTGCGCCGAGCCGCCGAGCGCATCGCCGCGCTCACCGATACGCCCCTCGGCACCGCCGCACGCTCGGCGATTCGCAAGCTGTCGTTCGATCTACCGGAGCTGAACGTCGGATCCGAAGAGCGTGCCTTCCCAGCGCCCGCCGAGATCGAGGCCCAGTTCGCGACCCTCCGACAGGCGGTCGAATCGCGGCGCGCGGTCCGCTGCCGCTACTACACGATCCGTCGCGACGTCGAAGCCGAGCGCGTGATCGAGCCCTACGGGCTCATGCTGTCTTGGGGCCACTGGTACTGCGTCGCTCGCGCGCGCGATCGCAACGCGCTGCGCGTGTTCCGGCTCGATCGGATGAAAGACGTGCATATAGTAGAAGGGGAGCAGGGCGAGTTCACCGTGCCCAAAGGCTTCAAGATCGCGAGCTACCTGAACCGCGCCCCGTGGGAGCTGTCCGACGAGAAGCCGGTCACGGCGCGCGTCCGCATCAACTTCCCCCAGTCGCGCTGGGTCATCGGCGAGCGGCTCGGCAAGGTCGTCAAAGCGGTGACCGACGACGCCGGCAGCGAATTCGAATTCGAAGTCCGCGCCGTCGATGCCTTCGTGCGCTGGCTGCTCCCGCTCGGCAAGCAGGTCGAAGTCCTCTCACCGCCGTCGATCAAGAAGCAGCTCGAATCCGCACGCGCAGCGCTCCGCGCCGTCTATCGCTAGATGCCCGATACCGCCGTCACCCAGGCGCCTCGGCTCATCGAGCTCATCGCGTGGCTGTCACAGAGCGACAGCGGCACGACGATTTCGTATAAGGCAGCGGCGAAGAAACTGGGCGTGACCGAGAAGCAGCTGCGCGCCGATCTCGACGTGCTGCTCGAGCTGTCATCCGAGCACAGGGACTGGCTCGGCAGCCTGCGCGTCGCGCTCGTGGCGGACGGATTCACCGTGATCAGCCGCGGCGCATTCCGCCGGCCAATTCAGTTCACCGCCGAGGAAGGCCTCGCGCTGCTGCTCGGCCTCGGCGCGGTGCGGGGCGGCCGCAGCGTCGCGCGGAAGTTCACCAACGGCAGCGGGGCGGCGCTCACCGGAGGCGATCGAATCGGCCTACGCGATCGGATCGGCGCCGAGTGCCGAGCTGGACGGCGTGCTCGCGGTGGCGCGGACGGCGCGCGATGAGAAACGCAAGCTCGAGCTGTTGTACTGCGGCTCGGATGGCGAGCCGTCGCGCCGCGTCGTGCACGTACACCAGATCGTCGAGAGCGCGGGGCGCTGGTACGTGATCGCGTGGTGTGAGAAAATGCAGGATTTCCGGCGCTTCCGCGCCGAGCGGATCCTGGAGGCTCGGCTGCTCTCGCGGGACTTCCGGCCTCAGGTGCTGTTCAAGCCGATCAAGGATCCGAAGGAGCTGCTGAGCGCGGACGGGACGGTGCCGGCGGAGGTCGCGTTCAGCAAGAAGATCGCGCGCTGGCTGAAGGAGAGATATCCGAACGGCCGCGAGCAGCGCGATGGACGCTACGTCGTGACGTTCCAGGTGGCGGATCCCGCGTGGTTCGTGCGGGAGGTGTTGCAGTACGGGGCTGAGGCTGAGGTGTTGGGGCCGGAGGGGTTGAGGGAAGCGGTGAGAGCGGAATGGTGTGAATCCGTCGGCTGAAGCCGGCGCTTCAGCGCACGGATACCATTGTCACACACGTCGGATAGACTCCTTCCATGTCTGAGGATCCATTCCGTTACTACGCCGGACCACCCCTCCCACAACAACCGCTTCTCGAAGCCCTGGTCGTCGATCGCGAGTCGGCTGATCCGGGTGCTGCGGGTCACGGTCGCGGAATTGCACGGCCGGCGACTCGCCACGCCGCCGTCTACCGGGCCGTCAGAGATCATCGAACTGCTCCACTATTGGGATGAAGTGCTCGACTGGGTCAAACAACAGGGTGGGGCAGATATCGTGCTGATGAACCGCAGAAGCCAGAAGGTTACCTAGTGAAGCAGCTTCAGCACTCCGAAGACGAGTCCGACGGTCGTCGCGGCCTGCGCAATCCAAAAACCAAACATCCGCTTCGTAAGACGAGTCTCCATCTGCGCCAACTTGGAGTCCACGCTCGAGAGCCGGCTGTCGAACAGGGCTTCCAGTCGTGCAAACCCTACATGCATCTCGGCACGCAGCTCGGCAATCCGCTGCTCGAGTTTTGCGTCAAAGCGGGCGTAATTCAGTTCGTTCAACTCCCGCAACTCTGAGCGGTAGGTCGCATCCACCATGTTGAACCAGTCCACGAGCTCGTTGGCTATGTCGTCACCGAACTTCTCGTAAAATCTGCGCGACAACTTGGCCGTCACCGGCACAACGAGCTCCTGAAGGATGCCGGTCTACCATAACAGTACGCTCGGCGATTCAGAGTATCAAGAAAACGCACCGCGTGTTGCAATGTCGCACCCCGCCCGCAGATTGAACCCATGCCGCACCGCCTCTCCAAATCCCGCTACACAGCCGGCGTCCAATGCCACAAGCTCCTCTGGTGGAAAGTCCACGAGCCCAACGCGGTCGAGCTGCAGCCCGACATAGTTCTCCAGGATCGCTTTGACCAAGGCGGCACAGGTCGGCACGTCTGGCACGAGACAGGTTCGCCGACGGCGTGCTCATGGACCTGCCGCATACGAGGCTGTCAATGAGCGCGTCAATCTCACCCGCAAGCTGATCGACGACGGCGCGCCAGCCATCTTCGAAGCGAGCTTCCTCGCCGACAACACCTTCGTCGCGGTTGACGTCCTGACGCCCAAGGATGGCGGCTTTCACCTGACCGAGGTGAAGTCGTCGTCCTCACAGAAGGAAGAGCACCTCCCCGACGTCGCCGTGCAGATACACGTCCTGGAGCAGAGCGGCATTCACGTCACGGGCGTGGACATCATGCACCTGAACAAGGAGTGCCACTTCCCGGACCTGACAAACCTGTTCGAGCGCACCGATGTGACCGAGGCAGTGCAGCCGCTGCTCGAACAAAGTCGGCTGGGAAATCGACGCGCAGCTCCAGATGCTCGACGGCCCGCTGCCCGACATTCCGATCGGACTGCAGTGCCATGAGCCGTACGAATGTCCCTTCATGGAGCGCTGCTGGCCCAAAGATCCCGATCACATCATGCGGCTGTACAGCATCGGGCCGAAGAAGGGCTGCGCCCACATGCTGACCGGCGTGAACCGGATCTCCGACCTTCCCGCCACGCAGAAGCTCAACGTCACGCAGAAGCGCCAGATCCGCTCGATGAAGGAGGGCCGCATCATCGTCGAGCCGGGCCTCGGCAAGGCATTGAAAGCGCTCGACGGGAAGCTCGGCTTCCTGGACTTCGAGACGATCTCCCGCGCGGTGCCGGTGTGGCCGGGCATGGTGCCGTGGGAGCAGGCGCCGGCGCAGTTCAGCTATCACGAAGCGAACGGCGACGGCACCTACACGCACGCCGAGTACCTGGCGGAGGGACCGAAGGACTGCCGGCCGGAGCTGGCGCGCCGCATGGTCGAGGCGACCAAGAACGCGGAGAAAGTCGCGACCTACTCGGGCTTCGAGAAGACGAAGATTCGGGGGCTGCAAAAGGCGGTACCGGAACTACAAGCTGAGCTCGAGACGCTCGAAGGGAAGTTGGTGGATCTATTGCCGATAGTTCGGGAGAACGTCTACCACCCGGAGTTCCTCGGCAGCTTCAGTCTCAAGTACGTGCTGCACCCGCTCGTGCCAGAGCTGACCTACGACGATCTCGTGATCGTGGACGGGCTCGTGGCGAGCGTGGAGATCGCTCGGCTGCTGTTTGTGGCGGGCAAGATTCCGAAAGAGGAGCACGACCGGGTGCGGCAGGATCTGCTCAACTACTGCGAGCGGGATACGTGGGCGATGGTGAAGGTGCTGGAGCGGCTGCGGGAATTTGGTTCAACACATTGAGATCAAGCCGTCAGCCCTACACCATAGTGCCCTAGCAAAGCGGGCAATTCGGTAAGGTCCGTCACTAGTGTCGTGGCAGCCGATACAGCGATCGCATCCTCAGCTCTATCGAACAGCGCTATTGCAAGTTGATCGTCATCATGTCTAGCCCGGTAGATAATGCCATCCGGCTTGCTGGGATGCTCCCAGCACGCGCGTCCCCAAGGTCGTGATATCGGGTGCGGTCCATGGGGAATCTCAGCGGTGGCTCCGAGTCTATGGAGACCATTGCCGTGGAATTGAATGAGCTTGATACCGCGCGTGGTGATGAGATCGGTCGCGGCTCGCTCCTCGAGATCAGCGCGTGACAGCAGCGTGACGGAAACGTCCCTCAGAAACACTTCTACAAACGCTGCCTCGAGCGTCTTTCCTACGTAACAGATACGATATTGCCCCTTGGGATCGTCGAATCGATTACGCGGAGGAGCGCCAGGCGCGGGGCCGAACCAGATCGGATGCTTCGAATGGTCATGAATGCGCACTAGAGAAACACCGGCGGCGATGGGAACCGTGGGAACGGATCGTGTTGCGAAATCCGCCGGTGGTGAGGGAGGTCCCTTGGTGGTCACACCTCAGGCGCGTCGTCATCTAGAGTATCGCCGATGCTGCTGATGGCGGAGACCACGCCTTCGACGTTGCCTTTTTTCAACGCCTTCAATACCTGTTCGCCATCGAGTGTCGCAGCAGGGGCCAACAACGCTGAAAGCTGTGTCCACGGGTTGCGAACTCTGAAGGAACGCAACACGGTGTCGAGCTCAGGGATTACCCCATCCTCGGTAAACTGACAGCGGGGATAGAGATAGTCTCCCTGTCCAGACGGAACCGCGAGCAAGGCACCTCGATCTCTCCGCTTGTCGACAGCCTGCCGCGAAATCTCCAACGCTTTCGCGACTTGATTCACATTCCAAGTACCCCCCGCCCGTTTGAGAAGCGCTTTCTTCAGAACGGTTCCCGTGGCAATAGCCACCAAGAGTGGGTCCGACCTCACTTGAGACCCGGTGGCCGCGAGTCGCGAAATGAAGTCGGCGATGCCGCCTGCTGGGTCAGGTTGTACCAGTGCATCCTGCAAAACCTGGGCAGGGGCTCTATCGGCAAGGTCCTTGAGAACCTTTTCCGCCTTCTTGAGGAACGTCTCTACCAACGTCAAACGGTGTACGGGCGAGTCGCGAAGGCTCTTCTGGAGTCCTCGCTTCTTGCGTTGGGGTCGGCTGCGAAGTCTGAAGCCACCGGCCTTGGTGGTCATAGGTCCCCCTTCCTGAGCCTGTAAGTTGACTTAGGTATTATATAACTAGTTGAGTACAATAGCAACCGAGAAGCCTTCGCGCCGTCGGCGCTCAGGATGTAAGCGTTCGTACTCTCTACACTCCTTGGCGGAATCTTCACGATTCCCTTAAGCGCGTCTGGTTAGCCTCGCGTCAGACCAAACGAGGAGTCTCCATGCGTAGGTATGCGATCACGGCGACACTCCTGCTCGCCGCCGCTCCGCTTGCCGGCCAAGGCCGCGAGATTGTCGTGTCACTGTACGGCGGCGGTGCCGATCACCTCGCCGACCTCCAGGAGTCACCGCCCGCGTGGTTCATGCCCGGCTACTCCCTCGGCGGTAGCGTCGGCGTCCCGCTCAACCAAAAATTCAGCATTCACGGCGATTTTACGTACACGCGCAATCCCGTCGACGGCAGCGACGCCATGGCAGGCGGCGACGTGAACCGCTTCTTCTACGGCGTCCACGCCGAATACCGCTATCCCATGGGGAAGTGGAGCCCGTTCATCTTTGGCGGACTCGGCGCCGTCTCGATCGATCAACTCCACCCGGAGGCCTTTGACCCGACCACGCGTCCCGCCGCGATGTTCGGTGGAGGCATGTTCTACCAGATTCCGGGGTCGCGTCTCGAGATCCTGGGTGAAATCAAGGGCCTGACCTACAACTGGAACATGGCGGGCTTCAATCGCACCATGCTGGACGTGACCTACGTCGCCGGGCTGGCCTATCGCTTCGGCTACTAGTCGCTGCTTCATCCTGCTCGGCGTGCTGTCCGCCGCATGCAGCAGCGACAACGGTCTCGGCCCGCCGCCACCCGCGGGCTTCGATGCGACGGGCGACTGGAGCTTCACGGACGACGTCAGCGAAAGCTCCCTGCACATCAGATGCACGAGCACCGGCATTTTCTCAATCACCGTCACCGGCACTTCGGTCACCGGCTCCGGGTACGGCGAGGGCACCTGCACTGGACCTGGCGGCTCCGTCACCGATAGCAGCACCGTGACGTTGAGCGGAACCCTGAACGGCCAGACCATTCATTTCACCGACGACAACGGTTGTACGTACGACGGCACGCTGTACGACGCCGGCTCGCAGATAAAAGCGTCCGGATCGGAGAGTTGTCTGGTCGATGACGGCTCCGGCCACATCTACACGCTGCACGGCAGCTGGTCGGCGGTCTATGTCATCGATCGGACTGCTCCAGAGGTGGGCGGGACCCGTGCCGGGCCCTTCGGTGATACCGTCCTCGTCGTCAGCGACACACTGTCCATCGCGATTCATGCGACGGACAACAAGAAGCTGGCGTGGGTCGGCTACACACTGGGCGCGCCTGTCGTCAAACGAGACTCGGTCGCGGTGACCGGCACGAGTGCCGACGTGACCCTGCGGACCGAGATCCCGCTCATCACCGCCGGCCAGATGGCGGTGAAGGTGTTCGCGCGCGATTCGGCGGGGTACGTCCGCGATTTCACGCTCGACCCGATCTCGGTGGTGAGCGGCACCCGGCGAGCGATGCATGTGCTCACGCTCCCCGCGCCGGTGTACGAGGTGGCGATGGATGCGAAGCGCGGCCTCGCCTATCTGAGCTACGTGGGCCGGCACGAGATCGGCGTCATCAATCTCACCACCGGCACATTCGCGCCATCGATCAGCACGACGTTCTGGCCGCGCAAACTCGACCTCAGTGCCGGCGGCGATTCGCTGATCGTTTCGATCGACAGCCAGCCCGCGCTCGCGATCATGAGGCTGACTACGCAGCCGCCCACCACGACCGTCGTGCGTGTGGATTCGAATTACGTCGCCGGGACCTGGCAGGTGGCGGACAACGTGCGGGCGATGGGGAACGGCAAGTTGCTCGTTACCCTGAAGTTCCGCGACGCGTATAGCTGTTGCTCCGCTCGGATCGTCGATTACGATCTCGCAACCGGGCTCTCGCGTGAGCGCCTCATGTCCGACGAGCGCCAATGGCTGGCGCGCTCCTGGGATCGCACGGTGCTTGCCACGGCGACGGGATCGTCGACGCCGGTGGCGGCGCAGCTCTACACCGCCGCGACCGATACCTTCACAGACCGGCAACTCATCACGCTCCCGGCCTGGCTGTACGCAGCCTCCGCGGACTCGACGGGCAGCCGCTATCTCTTCGTGAACGCGTTGTTCGATGGATCGCTGAGCTCGCTGCGTTCCTTTACCGACGCGGATTACCAGCAGGGAGGCGGGACGGTGCTGTCACCCAACGGCAGCACGGCGTACCTGGGCACCTGGACCGGATTCTCGATCGTCCGCGCGTGCGGACGGCGTGGTGCTCGAGCGCTCGCGCCTGCCGTTCTGGCCCTACCAGCTGGCGATCAGCGCGGATGGGAAAACATTGATTGCGGTTGGTGGAACGCCGACCTATTTCGACCCGCCGAACAATCAGGTGGCGATCATTTCGGTGCAGTGAGCTCGGCTCCTCTTTGTTCTTTGTGGCGGGCAAAAAAAACCGGGGGCGGCCTGCCGCCCCCGATGTCCTGCTGTGCGTACTACTGCTGCACTCGACTAGTTCTTCGATGCAATCTTGTGGAACGTCGAGTTCTTCACTTCGTACGTCTCGACACGAGGCGTCCCGTCGATGACGGTCGCCAGGCTCGCCAGCACGCCAGGATACGCATCGCGCGCAAACGATTCCGAATTCTCGCGGTTCTCCCACAAGGTAATGGCAAGCGCATCCGTGCCGTTCGGAGCCACGAATGTGATCTCGTCCTTAAAGCCGTTCTGTTTGCGCAGCACGGGGAGGACGTTCGTCTCCAGCATCCGACCAAACTCAGACTGGGAATTGGCCTTCAGGTTCAGCGACACATTACGAGCATACATTTGACAATCTCCTCTGCAGACAACTCTCTGCAACTGCAACAGCACTTTTCACTGAGAACACTACTCAACTGGCGCAACCTAGCTGAATGTACTACTTTTGTCAAGTCTGTGTACTACATATGAGTCATAATTCACTTGAGTAGTTAACTCCCATCTTGGAGAAGCCAAGAGAGTTACCCGTCGGCTGAAGCCGCGTGCGCGTGTGCTAAACACGACTATTATCCCTCTTATGACCGCACATGAGTACCTCGCCCGACGCCTGGATGGGGCGCGCGACCTCTACCTCCTGGCCCTGGCCGTCGGCGAGCGCGGCAGCGGCCCCGGTCCCTTGGGCCCCATGATCCAGGAAGCCCGAATCCACTTCGAGAACGTCCTTGCGGAAGCGCGCATGGCGGGTCTCGACACAACCGACATCAGCACCATGCTGGCGAAACACAGCAGCGAGCTCGCCGACAACATCCGGCCGGAAATATGGGATCGCCTGGGGGAGCTGGTCGCGGAGCGCGGCCGCACGAAGCGCCGCGCGTGAGAAACGCAGCGAGGCTCCACTCGTAGGACCAGCCATGACCGCGTCGATCAGCCCCGAATTCCTCCCCCTGCAGGAGCTGCTCGCCGGCCGCTATTCGATCGAGCGCGAGCTCGGCCGAGGCGGTATGGGGATCGTGCTGCTCGCCCGTGATGTGGCGCTCGACCGCCCGGTCGCGATCAAGCTGCTCCCGCCGCACCTCGCGACGCGCCCCGACGAACGGGACCGCTTCCTGCAAGAGGCGCGGATCGCCGCCGGCCTGTCGCATCCCAATATCGTGCCGATTCACCTCGTCGAGGCACGCGGTGAGCTCGTGTTCTTCGTGATGGGCTTCGTGGACGGCGAGACGCTGCGCGATCGGGTGGAGCGGGCCGGCCCGCTCCCGCCGCGCCTGGCGACGAAGCTGCTGCAGGAAGTGGCGTGGGCGCTGGGCGCCGCGCATCAGCGCGGTGTGATTCACCGCGACGTGAAGCCCGACAACATCATGATCGAGCGCGCAACCGAGCGCGCGGTCGTCACCGACTTCGGCATCGCGCTCGGCAGAGGCGCGGGAGAAAGCACGGACCGCGCGAGTCACCGGGACCGCGCGCTACATGAGCCCCGAGCAGGCGTGCGGCGAGCCGGTGGACGCGCGCAGCGACCTCTACTCCCTGGGCGCGACGTTCTTCTACGCCCTCACCGGCCGCGCACCCTTCGAGGCCGCAAACCTGCCCGCGATCCTCACGAAGCACGTCTACGAGCCCGCACCCCTGGTCCACGCGCTCCGGCCCGAGGTGCCCGCGAAACTTTCAGCCGTCGTCGACCGCCTGCTCCGCAAAGCGCCGCCGGAGCGGTTTCAGACGGCGGACGATCTCGCGAGGGTCGCGGGCGAGCTGCGCGGGCGGGACTTCCGCGCCCCGCCGCTGATCCGTGCCTTCATGCGGAACGCGCAAGTCTCGACCTTGGTGCTGCTCGGCTCGGCGCTCGCCGGCAACGGGATGGGGATCATCGGCGCGATCCTGCTCTTTCAACTGGTCGTTGTGGCGCGGCGTCTCCTGAAGGATGGCTACACGTTCGGCGACATTCGGGCGGCCCTGCTCGCGGAACGGCAGGTGCAGCAGGAGGAGGAGGAAGTCATCAAGCGGCGCCGCTGGTGGCTGCGGCTGGACTCGTTGTGGTACAAGGTGTGGGCCGGAAAAGTCGGACGCGCATTCTTCTGGCTTGCCGGGATGCGTCTCAAGGCGAGGGCACGGGCGGCCCTGCCCTCGGTCGAGCGGACCGAACTCGTGCTCGGACGCTCGGTGCTCTCCGCGTATCAGGCGCTGCCGGACGCGGAGCGGCGCCAGGCGCGCGACCTCCCGGGCGTGATCGAGCGATTGGAGACCGGGGCAGAGGCACTGCGGGCACGGGGCGACACCGGTGAATCGCTCACCGAAGCCGTGGCCGCGCTCGAACACCTGCGCCTTGCCCTCGTGAAGCGGCAGTCCGGCGTGGGGTCACCCTCCGATCTGACGCTCGAGCTCGAGCGCGCCAAAGAGATTGGGGACCACGTGGACCGCCGGATTGCGGCGGCGGCTGAGGTGCAGGCGCTGCTCGAGTAGCTGATCGCCTGCAAAATCGAAAGCCGGAGAGCTGTTGCTCCCCGGCTTTCTTACGTAGCAAAACTGGCTACGCGGTGACCCCTCAAGTATGTCCAACATCGGCAACCAGCATCGCCGAGTCAATAGTAAAGCGCGAGGGTGCTGGCGATGGGATTCGAACCCACAAGGGCAGAGCCCAGTGATTTGAGGGATCACCGCGTTTACCAGTTTCGCCACACCAGCACGCGGCTAACGATCCTGGCAATCCCGAAGGCCAAAGACGCAGAGATCCGACATGCACTGCCTCCTCGCCCCGGCACGTTAGGAGTGAAACGTTCCACGGAGACAATCAAACGAGCGCTCGCAGGTACCCGCGAACGTGAAGTAGCGCGTGCGTTTTTTGGGTTATGCCTGCGTTCTGGGGATCGCTAAACTAGGCGGAACTGCCTTTCGGAGCTCCTCACGAACCGAACTCAGGTAATTCGCAACGTCGCGCTAGCTACCGGCAGAACATGCATTGCGTGCGGGCGCGCTGCCACCGGTCGGGTGGGCAATTACCCGGTATGTCCCCGCCATCAAATGACGGTGAAGGCACGCGATCTCAACTGGAAATGGAAAAACAACGTTCGAACGCGTCATGCGCGACGCGTCCACGCGCGGGTGTGCGCGTGGTGCGGCCGGCGTCGTGGTCTGACGCGGCATCACGATTGGTCGAAAGGCCGCTGGGGCCATCCGCCGAAGCCGGTCGTCCTTTGCCGCCGCTGCCATCGTATCGCCGATAGCAGATCGCCTGGAAAGGCGTGGTGTTGGCGGTTGCAACTAGTCGCTCGGCGCTGTAAACAACTGCTGCGTCTGCTGCGCCTTGGCGTCTCCTAAAGCAGATCCTTCGCTTCGCGCGCTCCGCGCGCTCGTTCAGGATGACAAGCGTGTTCGCTTTCAACAAAAGAAGATTAGAGGGAGCTATTTTCGCGGCCGCGGAATCGGAGGCGGTAGCGCGTCAGCGAAACGCCACGGCGCCGCCCCGTCGCGCGTGACGGCGAGCTTCGCTAGGCGCGCGCGCACCATCGCGATCGGCATCGGCCCACCCTGCAGCACGGCGTCGTGGAACTCCCGCTCCGTCATCTTGCGCGAATCCACCAGCTCACGGTGCAGCGCGCGCAGCTGCAGACCGCCGATCATGTAGGCCGCCTGATAGAGGGGCGAGTACGCGCCCCCGAACGAGCGCCGCACCTCGCCTTCGGCGTTGGCCCGCTCGAATCCGACCGTGTCCACCAGGAATTGAATGGCCTGCTCGGGCGTCATCTTCCCCAGGTGGAAGCTCAACGAAAAAATGATGCGGGCGCTGCGATGCATGCGCCAGAACAGCGCGCCCACGCGGTCCTCGGGGCTCACGTGGAAGCCGTGATCCCAGAGAAACATCTCCCAGTAGAGTGACTGCCCCTCGTTCCAGAACGGCGTCCCGAAGAGGCGGCGATGCGGGTGGTAGCGCGCGGCCATGAAGCTCTGGAGGTGGTGACCCGGGTTCAACTCGTGGAACACGGTCGCGTGCGAGAAGTGCGGGTTGTTGCCGCGCATGCTCATCAGTTTCTCTTCGTCCGACATCTCGCCCGTCGGATACGACACCTGGATCGTCTCCCCGCCGAGGAAGAACGGCGACACGCGCTGGCGCTCGGGCGGAATCATCTCCATGCGCCAATCTTCGCGGGCGAGCGGCGGAATCGTGACCCAGTCGTGCTGATCGAAGAACGCCTCCGCCTGGCGCGCCAAGTCGCGCACCAGATCGGGCTGCCGGCCCGGCTCGACGTAGGTGTTCTTCACCTTCTCCATCGCCGCTTTCCAGTCGTCGCCGAACCCCATCTCACGCGCCGCGGCCTTGATCTCCGATAGACTGAACGCGTACTCGCGCTCGGCGATCGCGATCAGCTCCTGGGGCGTGTACGGGATCATCTCATAGTCGAGATCCTCCTTGAGCCCGTCCGCCCCGATCGGCTCACCCACGATCGGCCCGGTGTTGGGCTCCGTCCCCGGCTGACGTGCTCCGGCTCCGCATCCGCCCGCACCTCCACCACCTTGGCCCGCCCGGCCTTCAGCTGGCTTCGCACCCACGACGCGCTCCCGGAGCGTGCGCGCGTAGCGCGTGAGCGCCTCGTCCAGCTTCTGGCAGGGGTCCTTCACCCACCAGGAAAAGACCGGATCGTAGCCGTCGTAGTAGCGGAACCAGCTGGAAATCACGCCGCGCACATCGTCCACGTCATCCGCGGCCCGGTTGGCGACGGTCTTGGTGACCTGCGGGGCGGTGCCGCGCGTGCGCGCCGGCTGCCCGAGTCACTGCGCGACGGTGCCGGCTCGAACAGCGCGCGCAGACTGTCCACCTGTTTCGTCGCGTCGGCGAGGGTACGGGCGGCGGCCCGGGGATCGATCGTCTCGAGGTTGCGCCGCGTGTCCTGAAGGGCGAGCAACCGGTCGGCGAACGGCAGCAGTGGCGCCTCGTCGGCGCGCATCTTGTCGCGCCGGTCGAGCAACGCGATCTGATGGCGCAGGTAGCGATCGAGCAGCACGTAGTCCACCCGGCCCTCGGCGCCGAGCTTGGCGAAATCGACCTCGCGTACGCGGGCCTGCCAGGCGGTGTAGAACTCGCGCATGCGCTTGCGCTGCGCGGGCGAGTCGTCGGCATCGTAGCGCCGATTGAGGGCCGTGCGGTCGATGGAGAACCGGTCGACGACGGCGGCCAGCTCGCTCACCGGCCGGGCGACGAGAGGGCCGAGGGCGGGGGCCGCGCCGGCGGCGGCCTGGAGCAGCAGCAGCGTCGAGATGATCAAGAGGCGGGCTAATATACGGCGATACGAGAAGCAGGCGAGCGTGCTTGAAATGAGAAGAATGAGAAAAACAGGAAGACGCGCACGCTTGAAAACGATCTGGGGTTTTGCCGAGACGAAAATTGATCGGATGACCCAGGAACCCGGTCACATGTAAACTCGCGACCCAACACACCCGTGTGTTGGGTCACATGTCAACTCGCGACCCAACACACGGGTCACACGGTCACATTCGTTAGAGGTAATTCCCGGGTAGCGGCCCTGCATCGCTCGTGAGTACCATGGACCCACTAACGCCGGAGGTGGACCATGTGTATGCGCTTTTCGTGGTTGAAGTGCAGCGCCCTCACGTCGATCGCAGTGCTGTCGTTGGCTGGTTGCGAACCTTCCCAGAACGATGTCACGAATCCAGCAGCTGACGACGAGTCAGTCAGCGGCGTCGACTCGACAGTCAATGCCCATTTCGAAGGGCTGGCTGCGTCGAGACTGGGTCAGCCGTTCGCGCGGCTCAACGCCGACGAGCTGGAGCGATTCCTCGAGGGGCAGGACGAGTTCGTAGAAATCGAGACCGTTGAGGACGGGCTCGGCCCGGTATTCAACGAGGCCTCGTGCGCCACCTGTCACACCAACCCGGTGGGCGGCACGAACAACCGGCTGGAAACGCGCTTCGGCAAGCTCGTGGCCGGCGTGTTCGATCCGATGGCCAGCGCCGGGGGCTCGCTGATCCAGGATCAAGCGATCGGCTCTGTCGGTGGCGATCCGCCGACGCACACCTTCGTCGCCGAGGTCGTACCCGGCGACGCGAACGTCCGCGCGAGCCGCATCACGACCCCGCTCTTTGGCCTCGGTCTCGTCGACGCGGTGCCGGACGAGGCGTTCATCCGCCTCGCACGCCAGCAGGCCATCAAAACGCCGTTCACCGCCGGGACAGCGAACATGGTGTTCGACCTCGCCTCGGGCAGCATGCGCGTCGGGAGGTTCGGCTGGAAGGCGCAAGTGGCGTCGCTGGCTGTGTTCTCGGGTGACGCGTACCTGAACGAGATGGGTATCACGAGCCCGCTGTTCCCGAACGAGAACTGTCCGCAAGGTGACTGCGCCCAACTGGCGTTCAATCCGGCGCCGGACGTGAACGACGACGGCACGGCCACTGCGGCGTTCGCCGATTTCATGACCCTGCTGGCGCCCCCGGATCGAGGGCGGAGAACCTTCGAGGTGCTCAGAGGGGGCTTGATCTTCGCCCAAGTCGGCTGTGCCGACTGTCACACACCCGTGCTCGTCACGGGAGCCAGCCCGGTCGCGGCGCTGTCGAAGAAGGGGTTCAGCCCGTTCTCGGACTTCCTGGTGCACGACATGGGAAGCCTGGGCGACGGCATCACCCAGGGCAATGTGACGGGCCGCCAGATGCGCACGGCGCCGCTCTGGGGTATCCGAAACCGCACGGCGTTGTTACACGACGGGCGGGCGACGTCGGTCACGGCCGCAATCCGCGCGCATGACGGGCAAGGCCGGATCGCGCGCAGTCGTTTCTTCCGGCTCAGTAGTCGGAGCCGCGCGACGCTGCTCGCGTTTGTGAACTCGTTGTAGCTTCGAGCGGCGGGAAGTAGCAACACGAAAGCCGGAGAGCATGGCTCTCCGGCTTTCTTACTTATGCCGGTAAACGATCCTGCCCCTCGTGAGATCGTACGGCGAGAGCGCCAGTGTCACTCGATCACCGGCCAATACGCGAATCCGAAACTTGCGCATCTTGCCGGCGATCGTGGCGAGCACCGAGTGCCCGTTGGTGAGCGTCACGCGGAACGTGGAGTTGCGCAGCAGCTCGTGGACCGTCCCCTCGATTTCAATCGCGATTTCTTTGGTCAATTGCGGGACGCCGATCGGATGTGGTGCACGCCGGGGACCGCGGCATCCGGCTCCGGCGGCGGACCATAGACGACCGCATGCTCGCAGACGCAAAACGCGCTGGTCGGCGCAACGGGAGTGGGCGCGGGTGCGACACTCGGCTCGCGATACGTTGTTCCAGCGGGATTGCCGATGAACCCGCCGCAGATGTCACAATGAATGGTAAGCATCGCGCAAGCTAGCGGGTCCGACCTCGTTCTCCAACTGCGCGCCGGCCTCCCACGCTAACGAACGCTGCCGCGACGCCCGCGCATCACTCCCGCCACCGCCACCACGATCCCCGACCCGAACAGCTCCCACCGGAATCGCGGCGGATCGGTGCGCATGAGCGCGTAGCGGTAATCCACGGTAAACGAGAGCAGCACCAGCACACCGCCCAGGATGGCGAGCGCCCAGGCCAGCCGCGGCAGTTGCAGCGACGGATGGGCGAGGAGCCACAGCGATCCGGCCACGAGACAGAGACTCACGATCACGGGCGCGATGACGGGGCTGAGCCAGGGGACCGGGATCAGGAACAAGACGTCCCAGGTGAGGAGCGACGGCGGCCAGCCGATGAAGACCCACAGCCAGACATAGTAGAAGATGTCCCAGATCCCGAACGCGAGCGCGAAGTAGAGCAACGCCTCCCGGACGTTGCGGCCCGCGATCGCGGCGACCGCCACGATCATCACCAGCGTCGCCACCTCGCGACCGATCTCGATCGAGACGAGGTGGGCGGGAATCTCGTGCAGCAGAACGGTCAACGGCGCGTCGGGGGGGGGGTGCAGCGCGCGCAGGTACACGACCACGGCGGACTCGACCGCGGCCATCGCGGTCGCGTAGAGCGCGACCCACCAGGCGTTTCTCATGTGTGATGTCGAGTTGGAAGTTTAACCATCGGCGGTTGCAATGTCTCACCCGGGCCCACATTCTGATCCATGCCGCACGAAGACCGCTTCGACCAAGGCCGCCAAGACCGCGTGGCGCGTCTCGACCGCCGTCTGTTCTACTGGTCTCTCACCTCCGCCCTCGCCGGTTTCCTGTTCGGCTTCGATACCGTCGTCATTTCCGGTGCCGAGCAAACCATTCAGCACATCTGGGGCCTTACGCCCGCGATGCACGGCATCGCGATGGGCGCCGCGCTCTACGGCACGGTGGCGGGGTCACTCATCGGCGGGTGGCCGGCCGACCGTTTCGGCCGCCGCCCCACACTCCTCGCCATCGGGGTCTTGTTCCTGCTCTCGGCGCTGGGGTGCGCGTTCGCGCCGAACGTGGGACTCTTCATCGCGGCCCGGCTGATCGGCGGCATCGGCATCGGGATCAGCACCGTCGCGGCGCCGCTGTACATCTCCGAGATCGCGCCGCCCGCCCAGCGTGGCCGGCTGGCCGCGATGTTCCAGTTCAACATCGTGCTCGGCATCGTGATCGCGTTCGCCTCCAACGCGCTGCTCGCGCGCGTCGGACCCGATGCCTGGCGCTGGATGCTCGGCGTGGCGGCGGTGCCGTCGCTCGTGTACACGCTGATGTGCCTCGGTCTTCCGGAGAGTCCCCGCTGGCTGCTCACGCGTAAGGGCGATCGCCCCGCCGCGCTCCGAGTGCTGTCGCGGGTGATGCGCGGCGCGGACCAGGCCCAGCTCGAGACGGCCGCCGATGATATCGTCGCCGCGAGCGCGGAGCAGACGAAACACGCGGGGTTCTGGACGTGGCGGTTGCGCGTGCCGATCCTGTTGGCGTTCCTGGTTGCGTTCTTCAACCAGCTCTCAGGCATCAACGCCATCCTCTATTTTGCGCCGCGCATTTTCGCCATGACCGGCCTCGCTCCCCAGGCGGCGCTGCTCCAGTCGGTGGGGATCGGCGTCACCAACCTGGTCTTCACGTTCGTGGGGCTCGGGCTCATCGACCGGCTGGGGCGGCGCACGCTGCTCCTCATCGGCTCGGTCGGTTACCTGCTGTCGCTGGGCGGCTGCGCCTGGGCGTTCTTCACGCACCACGAGAGCCTGGTGCCCGGCCTTCATCTTTGCCTTCATCGCCGCGCATGCCGTGGGACAGGGCACGGTCATCTGGGTGCTCATCTCGGAGATCTTCCCCAACCGCTACCGCGCCGCGGGGCAGTCGCTCGGCAGCGCGACGCACTGGGTGTTCGCGGCGCTGCTCACGACGGTCTTTCCGCTCATGGTCAGCGCGTTCCACCCGGGAGCCATCTTCCTCTTCTTCTTCTTTATGATGGCGCTGCAGCTCGTGTGGGTGCTCACTATGGTGCCGGAGACCAAGGGCGTGCCGCTGGAAGAGATCCAGCGCCGCCTCGGCCTCGCCTGATGGCACGGCCGGTCGTGGTCGGAGCTGGGGAAGCGCTGTGGGACGTCTTCCCGGACGGGGAGCATTTCGGTGGCGCGCCGGCGAACGTCGCTTTGCATGCCGCCGCGCTCGGTGCTGAGGCGTGGCTCGTGAGCGCGGTGGGCCGCGACGCGCGCGGGAATGCGGCGCTGGCACGACTCGACGCAGCGGGAGTGCAGCGGGGCACCGTCGCACAGCTCGCGGAACATCCCACCGGCGTGGTGCGCGTCAGCCTCAAAGACGGCGGTCACGCGGTCTACGAGATCGCGGCGCAGAGTGCGTGGGACTACGTGCCGTGGTCGGCGGCGGTGCAGCAGGTGGCGGAGCGGGCGGACGCCATCGTCTTCGGTTCGCTCGCGCAGCGGGGGCCGGTCGCGCGCGCGACGATCCGCCGCGCCGTCGCGGCGGTGCGCGAGCTAGCGTGGCGGTTGTTCGACGTCAATTTGCGGCAGGCGTATTACGACGCCGATGTGCTGACGAAGTCGCTCGAGCTGGCGAACGCGGTGAAGCTGAATGAGGAGGAGCTTCCCGTCGTGGCACAGCTGTGTGGGGTGGCGGTACGCGGCGCAGCACCGGTGGACCTGCTCCGAGCACTGTGCGATCGGTTCGGGCTGAAGCTCGCGGCGTTGACCCGTGGGGCGTGCGGTGCGCTGCTCGTCACACCGGATGCCGAGTGCGCGTCAGCCGCACCGCCTACGAAGGTCGTGGATACCGTCGGCGCCGGCGATGCATTCACGGCTGCGCTGCTCATCGGTGTCCTGACCGGCCGATCGCTCGAGGAAGTGAGCCGGCGCGCCAACGCCGTGGCTTCCTTCGTCTGCTCGCAACCGGGCGCGACGCCCCCGATTCCCGAGGCTTTGCGATGGACTACAGGAGTCGATACGTCGTCTTGACCAGCTCGTACGCCAGCACGCGTGCCATGCGACGCGCGTCGCTCTCGTCGATCACGTGGCGCGCCACCAAGCCCGCGAGATAGTTGGCATCCATGCGCCGCGCCAGGTCGTGCCGCGCCGGGATGGAGCAGAACGCGCGCGTGTCGTCGTTGAACCCCGCTGTCTTGTAAATCGACGCTGTTTCGGTCGTCCGCTCGCGGAAGCGGCGCATGCCCTCCATGGAGTCATGGAACCACCACGGCGGTCCGAGGCGCACCGCGGGATAGTGCCCCGCGAGCGGCGCGAGCTCGCGACTGTACGTCGATTCGTCCAAGGTGAACAACACGAGCGTAAACCGCGGATCGTTGCCGTAGGCGTTAAGCAGCGGGCGCAGGTTGTGCGTGAACTCCGTTGCCACCGGAATGTCGCCGCCCATGTGGGGACCAAAGCGCTCGAAAACTTGGGTGTTGTGGTCCCGCAATGCGCCGGCATGGATTTGCATCACCAGGCCGTCGGCCAGCGACAGCTTCGCCATTTCCATCAGCATGTGCGCGGTGAAGCGGTGCTCGTCATACGTCGTCGCCTCACCATGGCGCGCGCGCTGAAACAGTCGCTCGGCATCTTCTTCGCGCAGCGCTTCGGTGTACGGCTCGAGGACGCCGTGATCCGTCGCCGTCGCGCCCAGCTGCTTGAAGTACGCGCGACGGTCGGCGAGTGCGCGTATAAAACTCGGGTAATCGCGCGCGGCCGAGCGCGTCGAACTCGGGCGAGGAGATCTTGAACTGCGCGTCCGGCCGGAACGTCGGGATCACGCGGCCTTTCCAGCCGGATTTGCGGATCGCGGTGTGGTGCTCCAGCGTGTCGGTCGCGGCGTCGGTCGTCGCCAGCACCTCGATGTTGAAGCGCTCGAACAGCGCGCGCGGCCGGAACTCTAAGCTCTTGAGCTTCTCGACGATCTCGTCGTAGATCCGTGGAGCGGTTTCACCGACTACGGATGACCGAATACCGAATACTTCGTGCAGCTCGTACTCGAGCCACGCTCCAGTCGGCGTGCCGCGGAACAGGTAATAGTGCTCGGCGAACAGCTGCCAGACGCGCCGAGGCTCAGCCTTCAGCAATTCTTCGAGCAGGACTCCATTGGCGTACAGCAGGCGCAGGATGTAGTGGTCGGGCTGGACGATGAGCGACGCCGGCTCGGGGAACGGCGCGTCCTCGGCGAGCACGCGCGCGTCCACGTGGCCGTGGGGCGAGACGATCGGGAGGTCTCGCGTCTCTTCGTAAAGAGCGCGCGCGACCCGCCGTATCGATGGATCGGGATCGAAGATACCGATCTGGGTTCAGACCGTCGGTGTCCAGCCGGGCGCGTACTCTCGCTGCCAATGAGCCATCGCCGCGTCGTCGCCCTGGATACGGCCGGTCGCGGGATCGACCTTGCAGCGCGCGGCCCGTCCACTGCGCGATGTTGCCCAGATGGCACAGCAGCACGCTCTTCGCACCTTCCTCGATCGGCTGGCTGACGGGCGACCCGGTGCGGACGCCCTCGACGAAGTTCGCGATGTGCAGCGCCGTGAGCTGATCGTCGCCACTGAACGCGAGCGGATCGGTGCCTGATTGCGGGGGCGCGACGTTCTGCTTCACGACCTTCTTGTCCAGGTCGTACACGGTGTAGCCGTCCTGATCGACGACCATCGTTCCCGTCGTGCCGTGCACGATCGTGCCGCGACCGCGGTCTTCGACGGGATACGGATTGCAGCTCCGTCCCTGCCACGCGATGGCTCGGCCGCCCTCGAACTCGAACGCCGCTTCCTGCGTGTCGGTGAACTCCCAGTCGTCCTCGAAATGGTAGCGGCCGCCGGCGGAGGTGACGCGCACGGGATGATCCACGCCGAGGGCCCAGCGGGCGACGTCGATCTCATGCGTGCCGTTGTTGCAGATCTCGCCCGTGCCCCAGCGGCGGAACCAGTGCCAGTTGTAGTGAATGACATTGTCGCGGTAGGGCGTGCGTGGCGCCGGCCCCTGCCACAGCTCGTAATCGAGGTCCGCCGGTACCGGCGCGGCTTTGCCGCGTCCGATGGTCGCGCGGCGGTTTGCATACCACGCGCGGGCGAAGTACGGGCGGCCGATGATCCCGTCCCGGATCGCCTGCACGGCTTCGATGGCGCGCGGCGACGAGCGGCGTTGCGTGCCCATCTGGACCACGCGGCGGGCCTTGCGCTGCGCGTCCACCAGCAGCTCGCCTTCGCGCGCGTTGTGGCCGCACGGTTTCTCCAGATACACGTGCTTGCCGGCCGACAGCGCGAGAATCGTGGCGGGCGCGTGCCAATGATCGGGCGCGGCGATCACGAGCGCGTCGATCGATTTGTCGTCGAGCGCGCGGCGGAAATCGACGATTGCTTTCACCGGCTTGCCCTGCGCCTCGCCTACCGCGGCGGCGGCCTTGGCCAACACCTTGGCGTCCACGTCGCACACACTGGCGACCTCGACGTTGGGCGTCTTGGCGAACACGCGGGCCAGTACCGTCCCGCGCTGGTTCAGGCCCATCACGCAGACCACGACCTTCTCGGCAGGGGAGCCCGAAGCGAACAGCGGCGCGCGCGCGGCGACGAGTCCCAGCCCCGCGCTGGAAACGGTTTTCACGAAGCGACGGCGTTTCATAGGGGCCTCACTTTGATGTCGCGGAAATAGACCTCATCGCCGTGGTCCTGCAAGACGATGTGCCCGCGACGCTTTGCTCCGAATCCAGGGATCGTCTTGTACTTGCTCGCCGCGAGGAGGGAGTCCATGCGTGCGGTGCCGAGCTCGAATTCGACGACTTTCTCGTCGTTGAGCCAATGCTCCCCGTGGTTGCCGCGGAACACGATGCGCGAGCGGTTCCACTGGCCTCACCGGACGGGTCGCAGCGTGCGTGCGCCTCCTTGGGCGCGATCAGGTCGTACAGCGCTGCGGAGCGGTGGCTCGGCAGCTTGCCGTCCTCGTGCCGGTCGTCGTCGAGAACCTGATACTCGAAGCCGAGCGCGGAGTGAGTGGGCCCGCCTTGCGTGCCCGCGCCACCCTGGGCGATCGACATAGCTTCGGAGACGTTGTATTTGACGCCGCTGTTCGCCCCCTGTGTGACTTTCCACTCGAAACTCAGCTCGAAATCGACGAACGAATCCACAGTCATGAGGTCGCCACCGACGAGCGGCCGCCCGTCGGCCACGCGCGGCACGTTGCCGGTCGCGATCTTCTTGATCGCGCCGTTCACCACGACCCAGTGGGCCGCTCGGCACGGTGTCGTAGCCGACGCCGCGCCAACCAGTGAGCGTGCGGCCGTCGAACAGGAGGCGCCAGCTGGCGGAGCGCTCGGCGGGGGTGAGCGTGTTGGGGTTCTGGACCATGGCGAGAATGAGGACTGCTGTGATCATAAGTGCTCCCACAAAAGCAGGTCCTTCGCGCCTACGGCGCTCAGGATGACAAGCGCGCATTCTTTTTTCTTTTTTTTCAAAAGCAAACAACAGCTTGTCATCCTGAGCGAAGCGCGCGGCACGCGCGCGCAGCGAAGGACCTGCTTTTCAGTGACAGTGCGTCATGACGTGGCCTCGGAGCTTCCCAACGGCGCCGGCTCAAGCCGCGGCGCCAGCACGTGAATGATCGTCCAGGCCGTGACGTAGGCGAAGCCGCAGACGGCGAAGATCGACGCGTAGTTGCCTCCGGTGGCGTCGAGAATCCGGCCGGTGAGCCATTGGAACAGCACTCCGCCCATGGCGCCGGCGAAGCCGCCGATGCCGGAGACGGACGCCACGGCGCCCGGCGGGAACATGTCGCTCGCGAGCGTATAGACGTTGGCCGACCAGCCCTGGTGCGCAGCGGCCGCGAGGCTGACGATGAGCACGGCCGTCCACAGGCTGCCGGCGCGCGGCGCCAGCGCCGTGGGCACGATCGCGAGCGCCATCAGTAGCATCGCCGTCTTGCGGGCGCGGTTCACGGTCCAGCCGCGTTTGAGCAGACTGCTCGACAGCCATCCGCCGCCGATCGACCCGACATCGGCGATGACATACACCGTAATAAGAGGAAGGGCGACCTGCGCGAGCTTGATGCCGTACGTCGCGTCGAGGAATTTCGGGAGCCAGTACAGATAGAACCACCACACGGGGTCGGCGAGGAACTTGCCGGCGACGATGGCCCAGGTCTGACGAAGCCCGAGCAACTGGAGCCAAGGAGGGTTGGGCTTAGGGTTGGGGTCTAGGGACTCGGGGCTCGGGCTTCGGTAGAGCGCCAGCCACAGGAGCAGCCACAGAAACCCCAGCGAGCCCGTGACAACAAACGCCCAGCGCCAGCCCCATGTCAGCGCGATCCACGGGACGATGAGCGGCGTGAGGATCGCACCGGTGTTGGTGCCGGCGTTGAAGATGCCCGTGGCCAGGGCGCGCTCCTCTTTGGGAAACCATTCCCCCACGCTTTTGATGGCGCCGGGAAAGTTGGCCGACTCGCCCAGGCCGAGCAGCGCGCGCGCGGCCGAGAACCCCGCCGTCGTGCGGGCGAACGCATGGCCGATCGCCGCAAGGCTCCACACGACCACCGCCGTGGCAAAGCCGCGGCGCACGCCCACGCGGTCGAGCCAGCGGCCGGCGATCAGGAAGCCGAACGCATAAACAAGAGTGAACGAATAGACCACAGCCGCGTACTGCGACTCCGACCAGCTCAGCTCGCGCTGCAACGTCGGCGCGAGGATGCTGAGCACCTGCCGGTCCATGTAGTTGATCGTGGTGACGACGAACAGCAGGGCGCAGATCGTCCATCGATAGGGCGGATGGGCGGATGGGCGGAGGGCGGGGGAGCGTCACGGTGGCTTCCAAAGGTACTTTCAGGAACGCATCATGACTACTCGGCGGGAGTTCGTCGGAACCGCGGCCGCGTTGCTGTTGCCCTGGCAGTCGCCCAAGAGGCTGCCACTTGGCTTTTCCACGCTCGGCTGCCCGACCTGGCCCTGGTCCCGAATTCTCGACTTTGCCGCCGAGCACCAGTTCGCCTCGATCGAGCTACGCGGGATCCTCGAGCACATGGATCTCACCAAAGTGCCCGAGCTCGCGCCCGATCGTATCGGTGACGCGAAACGGCAGCTAGCGGCGCACGGGCTGTCGGTGTCGTGCCTCGGCGCGTCGGCGCAGATGCACGACATGGACCCGGTCAAGCACGCCGCGCAGCTCGATGAGGCGCGCCGCTTCATCGATCTGGCCCAGGCGCTCGGCGCCCCGTATGTGCGCGTGTTCGGCAACGAGTACGTGGCGGGCGTGCCGCGCCAAGCGATGCTCGCGCACATCGCCGGCGCGCTACGCTCCCTCGGCGACTACGCCAAGCCGAGGAACGTCACGGTCGTCATCGAATCCCACGGTGACTTCACCGACTCGCCCGCGCTGCTCGAGATCCTCCAGAAGGCCGACTCACCGAACGTGGCTCTGCTCTGGGACGCACACCACACGTTCGTGTCGGGCAAGGAGCAGCCGGAGGACACGGTGCGGCAGCTGGGACGCTACATCCGGCACACGCATCTCAAGGATTCCGTCCCCGCCGGCAACGACCGCCGTTATGTCCTCACCGGCACAGGTGAGGTGCCTGTGCAGCGGCAAATCGCAGCGCTTGCGAAGATCGGTTACCGCGGGTTTTTCAGCTTTGAGTGGGAAAAGCGGTGGCACGCTGAGATCGAGGAGCCGGAACGCGCGATCGCGCATTACGCCACCGTTGCTGGTGAGTATCTGCGTGATGCGCGACGCGCGAATGATCAATGATCAATGTCCAATGATCAACGATCATTGATCATTGGACGTTGGACATTGGTCATTGGATGTTCGACAGCCCTTCCCACAAACCCTGTAGATACGTCGCACCCAGCGCCCGGTCGTACAGCCCGTATCCCGGCCGTCCCCGCTCGCCCCAGATCATGCGCCCGTGATCGGGGCGCATCGGTCCGGCGAAGCCGGTATCGCGCAGCGCCGCGAGCACCGCGCGCAAGTCCACGCCACCTAACGCCGAAGGATGCGGCGTCTCGTGGAACTTCCGGTCGCCGGTGATGCGCACGTTGCGGCAGTGCGCAAAGTGAATGCGGGGGCCGAGCCGCCGCACCATCGCGGGAAGGTCGTTCTCCGGGAGGGCGCCGAGCGAGCCGGTGCAGAACGTCACGCCGTTGGCGGGGCGGTCCACGAGCTTCAGGAGTCGCTCGAGGTCATCGCCGCGGCAGATGATCCGCGGCAGACCGAAGATGGGCCAGGGTGGATCGTCGGGGTGGATCGCCATCCGCACGCCTGCTTGCTCGGCGACGGGGACGACGCGCTCGAGGAAGTAGGCTAGGGTGTCCCACAGCCGTTCCGCATCGACAGCGCGATAAGCCGCAAACAGCGCGCGTAGCGCGCCGGCATCATAAGCCGCGGCCCAGCCGGGGAGATCTCCGGTCCCGTGCCCGATGTCCATGCGCGCGAGCGCCGCATCGTCGTAGGCGAGCGCCGTCGATCCGTCGGGTAGCCGCATCGCGAGATCGGTGCGCATCCAGTCGAACACCGGCATGAAGTTGTAACACAGCACCTGCACGCCCAGCTCGCCCAGGGTGCGAACGCTCTCGCAGTAGTTCGCGATGAGCCGGTCGCGCGTCGGAGCCCCTAGCTTGATGTCTTCGTGGACCGGAATGCTCTCGACGACGGCGAGGCGCAGTCCCGCATTCGCGATGTCGTCTTGCAGGTGCGCGAGCCGGTCCTTCGGCCACGTGTCGCCGACCGGCACGTCGTACAGCGCGCTCACGACTCCCTGCACGCCGGGGATTTGGCGGATGTGCGCGAGCGGGATCGGGTCCGTGGGACCGAACCAGCGGAACGTCATGTACATGGGGCGATCTCCAACAGCTGGCTCAGAGCGGCCTCGACGCCGCCACGACTCAGGACTTCCAACCAACGCGTGGTCGCGGCGGCGAACTCCGGGATCTGAGCCGCCTCGCGCAGCGACTCGAGCGGCGCGCCCGTGTACGTCAGATGCGCCGCCGTGGCCAGCGCAAGCCCTTCAGGGCTCGCGTTGTCGCCGAGCCGGCGCTTCAGCGCACGGGAAACGATGAGCGGTACCACCCGGATCCGAAACTTGTCCTCCTGATTCGTCGCGATGACACGCCACTCGTGCTCGAGCCACGGATTGGCGAAGCGCTCGAGCACCGCGTGCGCAAACGCGCGCGCTTCGCCCGCAGGGATATCGGTCGCGGGGATGATCTCCTCGAACAGCAGCCGTTTCTGGAACGCGCTGAGCAGCGGATGCGTGGTCGCGTCGCGCACGATACGGACGCCGGCGAGAAGCGCGAGCGGCGTGGTCGCCGTGTGCAGCGCGTTGAGCAGGCGCAGCTTGCGCTCGCGGTAGAACGTGATATCGGGTGCGACCACGACACTCGCGCTCTCGATCGGGAAGGCAGCGCGCAGCGCGGCGGGGTCGGCTTCGATGGCCCAGAGGGCGTACGGTTCGGCCACGGTGAGCAGCGCGTCGCGGTAGCCGAGTTGCGCCTCCAGGCGCTCGTGCTGATCGGGCGACGGAACGGTCACGATGCGGTCGACGAGCGACGAGCAGAATCGTACGCGCGCCTTGAGCCAGTCGCGAAAGGCCTGCGGCCGGTCGTGCCGCCCGGCCAGCTCGTGAACCATCGCCGCCAGACGTGGTCCGTTATCCGGGACGAGCTCCGTCGGGATGACGAAGACAGGCGGCGCATCCGCCGCGCGCATGAAGCGAGCATGCAGCGCGTCCGTCAGCCGACCGGGGAAGGGTGCGTCGATCCGGAACCCGGCCTCTGAGACATTGCTGACGATCACCTGCATCGAGGGGTTCGCCGCGACGTCGCGCACGACGTTCCACTGGCTGTCCGCGGCGAGCGCGCGCGAGATCGCGCCGACGAGGCCGATGCGCTCGAGCGGCGTGCCGCCGGACAGGCCGCGCTCGACCAGCGTGTACAATCCGTCCTGGGCGTTCAGGGCGCGGGCGCGGGACGCCCCTTCTGCCGTGCTCTGCACGACGACGATGCGGCTGGCGCGTGCGCCCCCCCCCGAGCGGTTTGCCGAGTCCACCGCGGCTGCGCACAGCGCGCGCAGCAGCATCCCGCTGCCGAACTGGAGCACGCGCTCGGGCAACTCGTTGCGTCGATAGGCGCTGTCGGGCCACAGCGCGCCGGTCAGGAGGGGGAGCACACCGATAAGCTGGGGGAGCGGCCGTCGGACGCAACGGAGGGCCTGCGGTCTACTCGCAGCTCTGCGGTGACCCCGGGCAGACCTTGATCTCGGTCACCGGGTGAATCTCCCACGCCGTCGCCCGCCACACATTGTCACCGTTCGGGTTCGTATGCGCCGCTTCATCCGCGTGCTCGAAATCCCAGAACAGCCATCCCGTAAACCGCACCCACCGACCCTCGAGACCCTGCTCGAGCGCGCCCGTGCGCCAGTTCTCACCCTGCGTGGCTCTAAACGCCCGCCACCGCGGCGTCACTTCTACAATCAAGCGCACGACCTTGCGGCGGTCCTGGGGATCGAGCACGACGTCGATGTGCGTGTCGCGGTACAAGCTGTCGGTCTCTCCGCAGTTGACCGTCTCCTCGCCGCCCTTCTTCACGTCGACGACGAATGCCACGATCGACGCGGCACGCGTGTCATCCCAACGTGTCTGGTCATCGCCGCCCTGCAACAACGCGGTGAGCGTGGCCGTGGCGTCGATGTCTCCCTGAGCCGGCTGGGTGATGCGGTTCTTCTTGCGGTTGGATTCCTGACGGTGCGCTTGCAGCGCCGAGCCTTGCAGCGGACAGCCGCGATAAACCTCCGGCGGCCCAGCGACGACTGGCGTCGCCGGCGTCGTGCCGGTGATGCGCACGTTGCGCGCCCACGCCCATCCGTGGTCGCCGCTCGGCGTACGCACCTCGTAGTAGCCGTTGGTGCGGACCGAATCGAGAATTGATAGCTCGTCGGGCGGCGCAAGCTGTCTGATGACAGCGCGCGCTGACGAGGGGCCGGTGCGCAAATTGACGTTGCGAGTAACGACCGCGGTGATCTGAGCGGCGGCCGGCGCGCCGGCGAAGCTGACCACCAACGCCAGAGCCGCACACCACACCAATTGGCGACGCGCGATCATGGCAGCCAACATGCCGCGCCCACGGGGGCCTGGTTAGGGCGTTTTTGCGGCAGGGAAGGGTGATTTTGCGGCGTTAGCCCGCGACAGCACACGCTCTTCTGCGTTCGGTGTGCTGATCATTTGACTATCTTATATCCATGTCACTGACGTTTACTCGGCTGCAAGCGCCGCGCCCCGTCGGCGAGCTGGTCATCACCGCGTCCGATACGGCGATCACCGGCGTCTACTTCCAGACATCGCGCCGCGGCCCGCCGCCGACGCATCAGGCTGGTTGGGTCGAGGCGGGTGACGACGGACCCGCCGCCGCCTTGCTGGCACGTGCCCGCCAGCAGCTCGAGGAATATTTCGCGCACACGCGCACCACGTTCGATCTCCCGCTCGAAGCCCTCGGTTCCGCCTTCGAGCATCGCGTCTGGAACGCCCTGCGCCAGATTCCCCACGGCACGACGACGAGCTACGGCGAGCTCGCCAAGATCCTGGGCGACAAGAGCGCCTCGCGCGCCGTCGGGCTCGCGAACGGCAAGAACCCGATCCCGATCATCGTCCCCTGCCACCGGGTGGTGGGATCGAAAGGCGAGCTGACGGGATTCGGCGGCGGATTGGATACGAAGCGGTGGCTCCTCGAGCATGAGGGCGCGTTGCTGAATCTCGGAGTCTAGAAGAACACCTCCGCCGCCGTCCGCTCCCACCCCCAATAGATGATTGCCACCGCCGTCAAATCGAACGCCGCATGCGCCACCATCAGCAGCCACAGGCGCTGCGTGACCGCGTAGATCGTCCCAAACACCAGCCCCACGATCACCGCCTGCTCGACACCGGGCATTCCCTGCTCAGGGTAATGGACCAGACCGAAGAACGCGGCCGTCAGGAACACGGTCAGCGCCTTCGACCATCTGCCTGATCGAATCAGCTTTCCGAGTCGCTCGAACAGATACCCGCGAAACAGCGTCTCTTCGCCAAAGCCGGCTCCGACGATCACGAGATACAGGACCGCGGGCAGCGCGGCGGTGTTCCCGACGAGGTACTGGTACGCCTGGTTGGTCGGCGGCGCGCCGAGCATGGGCATCACGACGGCCTTCATCACCAGCTTGAGCGATACGCCGAGGGCGACGCCCATCGCCACGGGGCGCCACCAGCTCGCTGGGCGCGAGAAGCCAAGCTCACTCCAGGGCGTGCCCGACGCCTTGGCCCAGGCCAGGACGAGCAGCGCGCTCAGGGGAACGAAGAGGAGATTGCCGGCCAGAATGAGGAGCAACGCGAGTATGCCGAGCGGTCCGAAACCGCGCAGCTGTCCGGCGAGATGCTGATTCATGTTAACGAGCCAGAGCCTGGATCACGCTCCGGACCTTGGCGGCATCCTTCACGCTGAAATGCACCTCGCCCACCCCCGTCTCACGGATCCTGCGCACGTTCGAAGGATTGATTCCACCGCCGGGCAGAATCTCGATGCGCCCGCGTGACTGACGAACCAGCCTCCCAATCTGTTCTACACCCTCGATCGCCGTGGGCGCGCCGCCCGACGTCAACACCCGCTCGGCGCCAAGCGCGATGAGCGCGTCGAGCGCTGCGGCCTGGTCGCGACACTCATCGAACGCTCGATGAAACGTGAATGGGAGCGGTCGCGCGGCCGCGATCAGCTCTGCGGTGCGATCCATTGCAATGTGATCGCCCAACAGCGCTCCGCTCACGATGCCCTGCGCACCCGCCTCCTGCGCCTGCCGAATCTGTTCGAGTAGCGTGCCCTGCTCGGCAGCGGTGTAGACGAAGTTGCCTGGCCGAGGACGAACCAATACGAAGATCGGAATCGAGAGCCGCGCCCGACAATCGCGCAGCAGCTGCACGTCCGGTGTGGTGCCGCCGCGCGCGAGATTGGTGCACAGCTCGATGCGGTTCGCGCCACCGTCAGCAGCAGCGAGCGCGGTATTGAGTGATTCAACAGCGGCTTCGATCAACACCAAGTCTTCGTCGGCTCCTGCAAGCACTGTCCTTAAGGACAATATCCCGTTGAGACGTCGCGGCCGAAGCTAGTCCGATGCGATCCCATTTCTCCGCGACAGCCCGATGCGCGCTCGTGGTCATGGCGACGCTCGGCACGGTGACACGCGAGGCGGCGCCGCAGCGCCGGCAGCAACAGCTCCCGTGTCCCGACTGCAACCCGCCCAAACGCTTCTGGCCGGGAGTCGGTGAGTTGATGATCGTGCAGCTCATTCCCTGGACGGTCAACTCCCAATTACGCGACGCGGAGTGGGCCCAGATTGGCCCAGCGGTGTGGGCCAGGAACATCGAGAATCCCTGGGTCTGGGACAACAACAAGTTCCTCAACAACCAGTTCTCCCATCCGTATCACGGAAGCCTGTACTTCAACGCCGGCCGCAGCAACGGCTACAGCTTTTGGCAGTCGGTGCCCTGGGCGTTCGGCGGGAGCTTGATGTGGGAATGGTTCTTTGAAGGATGGGCGCCGGCACCGAACGACTGGTTCAACACGAGCCTAGGCGGGATCACGCTCGGCGAGATGCTCTACCGAACGTCATCGCTCACGCTCGACAACCGCGCCACCGGAGCGGAGCGCATGTGGCGCGAGATCGGCGCGACCGCCCTCAACCCCGTGCGCGGGTTCAACCGGTTGGTGCGCGGCGAGATGAACGACATTACCGCCAATCCGGCCGATTGGCGGCCCAGCCGGATCTTCGCCTCGTTCGACGTGGGATACCGCTCCGCAACCGGCGGCGACAACCGCGGCAATGCCGGCACCTCCCAGGTCGGCTTTCTCCAGGGCACGCTGTTCTACGGCGATCAGGTGGACGACCTCGGCAAGGCGCCGTTCTCGGCGTTCCACGTCGCCTTCGAAGTCGCCACCGAAAAGCAGGGTGAGCGCGGCCGCTTCGCCAAACTGACCGCGCGCGGCAATCTCGCGGCGCACGAGCTCAGCCGCAGTGCGAAGTCGTCGCAGCAGCTCGCGCTGTTCATGAGCTACGAATTCCTGAGTTCGGAGTCGATCGAGTTCGGCGGCCAGGGATTCCAGGGCGGGCTGGTGTCGCGCTGGGGCGATCCGAAGGGCTTCCGGATCCAGAGTGAAGTGCTCGGCGCCGCCTACCCGATCGTCGCGACCCAGTCCGACTACTTCGTGTCGCTCGAAGGCCGAGACTATGACTACGGACTCGGGTTCGGCGGCAACCTCAGGCTGTCGGCGATCTGGGAGGGCTTGGGAGCCATCGACGCACGGGCGCGGATGCTCTGGGAGCCCGTCTTGAGCGGATTCAACGGCGACCACTACCAATACTCGGCGTCGCTCGAGGGTCGGCTCTATGCTAAGGGGCGGCTCGGCGTCGGGGCGTCGGTCACCGCGTATCACCGCACGAGCCAGTACGACGACTTCGCCGACGTGTCCGTGGATGGAACCCAGATCCGCGCCTACGCCTCATACGCCGTGCCAAGGTGGCGGCCATGAACAACAACCGTGCGTCGTGCGTCGTGCGTCGGGCGTGGGTGCTCCTTGCCACGATTGCGTTCAGCGCCGCCTGTCAGGACTCGATCGTGAAATACTTGGGCCCGGAGAACAACGAGCTCGAGACGGTGCTGACAGACAGCCTGCGATTCCAGGCGTGGGACATGGACAATGTGACCGACACCCGCGAGTGGACGTGGACGATCACTGGACCGCAGGCGCTCGTACATCACGACAGCTTCGTCCATCACGGCAAGGGGCAGATCACGATTATCGACGCGGTGGGCGACACGGTCTACAACAGAATCCCGCTGGAGTGGGGGATCGATAATGCGACCGACTCCGGCTCGGCCGGTGCCTGGACGGTCAAGCTCGAGTTGTTCGGTGCCCGCGGACGGGTTGATTTCGTGATCGTGCGGGCGCCGTAGACCGTCTTGCCGCTCCGCACTAGTACTTCACATCGTAATTGAGCATTACCGTCCCCGTCTTCTTGAACAGCTTCTGATTCGTGAGTACGAGTGACGCTCTCCCGGTGGACTTCGGCAGCAGCGGCAGCCCATCGCCGAGCAGCACCGGAATCACCGCCAGCTCCAGCGCGTCGACCAGCTGCAGCTCGAGCAGGCTCCGGAACAGCTCGCCACCGCCCCACAGCCAGATGTCCTTGCCCGCGGCTTTCTTGAGCGCGGTCACGGTCTTCTTCGGATCGTTCGATACGGTCGCGCCTTTCACGTCGGCCTGGCGCAGCGTCTTCGAGAACACATATGTGTTCGGCTTGGGCATGCCGTAATCGGCGCCCTGCGCGGCGTCGTATGACTTTCGGCCCATCAACACGGTGTCGTAGCGCTTGAACATCGCGTCGAAATCGATCTCCGGATCCATCACGATCCAATCGTACCCGCCCTTCGGATCGGCGATGTAGCCGTCCAGGCTCATGGCTGCCGAAAAAGTGACTCGCCTCATAGCCGTTCCAGCTCCTTGAGAAAACCAGCCTGTCCCGGCAAGATCTTCCGCTTGGCCTCCGCCAACCCGAACCACGCAGCGCGGTCGACCTCGGGAAACTCGCGCCCCTTGAACGTGAACGTGTTGCTCTTGATCTGCGCCGGATCGCAGTCGCCGCGCACCGCCCAGGCGTACACGATCTTGCCGCTTTTCTGCTTGAGCGGCGTCAACGGCACGAAGTATCCGCCGGCCGTACAGCCGGTCTCTTCCATGAATTCACGCTGAGCCGCGGTGAGAGGATCTTCATCCGGCGTGAATTCCCCCTTGGGAATCGACCAGGCGCCGTCATCCTTCTTTGCCCAGAACGGTCCGCCCGGATGCACAAGAAAGACTTCGAGCTGACCGTTGTCCCGGTACAGGAGCAAACCGGCGCTGGTCTTAGCGATGCACCGGCCCCAACGTCTGATCCAGAAAGCGATTGATCGCGGGGACGCGATCCTGCAGCGGCGGGATGTGACCCACGCCCGGAATCAGCACGAGCTGCTTCGGCTCCCGCAGCAGATTCCATAGCGGCAAGCCGCGTGTCTGCCACGGATGCTCTTCATCCATATCGCCGTTCAGGAGCAGCTTGGACGGCCGGATGTAGGGCGCGAAGTTGATGCTCGACGCCTCGGGCAGCGTGGGTTGGAGCCGCTCGTCGATGCCGCCGCCGATCAGCACGACCGCGCGGAACCGGTCGTCGATCGCCGCGAGCGGCAGCCGCGAGCCAGCGCCCCAGCTCAGCGCGACGTAGGCAATCCGTCGCTTGTCGATGTCGTCCCGCGTCTCGAGATAGTCGACCGCGCGCCGCAGCTCGGTCCCGTGCAGCACCATGAGATCGCGGAACCGCACCGACGGTGGCGCCGGCGGCTCCCAGCCGCCCCCGAATGCGCGCTCGGCGCTGCCCTTGAATACGATCGCGAACACCGCGCGACCGGCGCGGATGTTGGGCCCGACCGCCCACTCGACTTCCTCCGGCACCGTGCGAAGCCCAATGAAAGACGCGGTGCTCGACAGATACACCATGGTCTGATAGGGTGCCGTCGCTTGCTTGGGGATATAGAGGTAGCCCAGCGCGGTGTCGTTATCGAGCGCGATGTAGGAGATCCTGTACCGGGTCCAGTCCGGCGTCGCGACGATCTGCAACACCTGGGGCTCGAGCGGCCGCGGGTCGTAGCGATAGTGTGCGAGCAACGCCTGGAATGCCGCTGGCCCGACGGCAGTGTACACGGGCGTGCGATCGACCGACGGGATCCGGAACGCGCCCTGATCGTTGCTGCTCGGCTTGGCTGTGCGTGCGCAGCGGAAGCCGAGCGCCGCCGATGACGCGCTGGGATCGTGCGCACCGAACGTGCCGTACAGGTAGGAGAGATCCTCCCATGACCCGCCCGTCACGCCGCGCCCGTTGAGCAGCGGGTTAGCCGTCCACTCCTTCACGTTGCCGGCCATGTTGTACACGCCGTATGTGCTGATGCCGAACGGGTACGCATCCACCGGCTTCGTCTCCGTCCCGCCGAAGTTGGCGCGCACATCGATCGCGTCGCCCGGGCGCGAGTAACCCCACGGCATCGACAGCCCTTCGCCGGTGGCGGCGAGTCCGTTGCGGGCCGTTTTCTCCCATTCGAAGATCGTCGGCAGCCGTTTGCCCAGCGACGCGCAGTAGGCGCTCGCTTCGGTCCAGCTCACACCGGTCACAGGATAGCGTCCGCGGTCTTGCGGGAACTCTTGCGCAGTCCAGCCGCGAGGTCCCGGCATCCCGGTGAGGTCTACGAAGCCTTTGGGATAGCCGGTACGCACGACGAATGCGCGATACTGCTCGTTGCTCACTTCGTACGCGTCGATGAGGTACTCGTCGAGCGTCGCCTTCACGCCGAGCGGCATTTTGGGACCGGCGAGGGTGTAGTCGCCCCCGGGGACGAACACCATGTCGGGCGGGACGCCCGAATCGGACGAGAGTCCCACGTTAATCGCCACGGTCTCGCCGGTTCGCCAGCCGTTCTTGCGTGACCGCGTGCCTTGAGTGGCGCTGATGGTGGTGTAAGGGACAAAGCCCGGCTTCGTGACGGTCACGCGATAATCACCACGCGCCAAGCGACGCGGTGCGATGGGTGTCTCGCCCAGCTCGATGCTGTCGTTGGCACCAAAGCGACGTGCGTAGACTTTGGCACCCGCGGGCTCGCTCGTCACGCCGATGATGTCGGCCACCCGGGGCATGACACGCGCCACGGCGCTGTCGCCCGGCAGGGCGCGCTCCGCTTTGGCCAGCGCGTCATAGGCCTCTTCATAGCGACCGGAGTCGGCGAGCAGCGTCGCTTGCGCCAGGAGTGCGCGGCCGCGCTCGCGGGCCCGGCCCGGACGGCCGGCGATGAACACCGTGAGCAGCGCGAGCAGCACGACCAGGATCGCGGGAATCGCGTACTTCGGCCGGCGCGCCAGCCGCGTCACGGCGCCGAGGTCACTCGCGCCGGAGGAGGGGCGGGGCAGCGCGGCGGCGAACGCGGACGTCGTCGGAAAGCGGCGCGCTGGGTCGTCGTCCATGGCGCGGCGCAGCACTCGTGCGACGTCGCCCGGAATCTCGGGCCGGTCCGCGAGCGTGCCGTGTTTCGGCGGTGCGCCGGTGAGCAGCTCGTGCAAGACGGCCGCGAGCGCATACACGTCGGTGCGCGCGTCGATCGTGCCGCCGCGCCCGCCCAGCATCTGCTCGGGACTCATGTACTCGGGGGTGCCGACCGCGATGCCGGTCGCGGTGAGCTTCTGCTCGGACGATTCCGCGACCGCGCGCGCGATGCCGAAATCGGCGACGACGGCGTGGCCTTCCTCGAGCAGGATGTTCTCGGGTTTCACGTCGCGATGGATCACGCCGCGCCGGTGCGCCGATTCGAGGCCGTCGGCGACTTCGCGCGTGATGCGCAGCGCTTCGTCGAGCGGCAGCTTGCCGTCGCGGAGCAGCCGGTGCCGCAGCGTCTCGCCCTCGACGAACGGCATGACGTAGTAGATCAGGCCGTCGGCTTCACCCGAATCGAGCAGCGGCAGGATGTGGGGATGGCTGAGCTGAGCGGTGAGCTTGATCTCGCGCAGGAACCGGTCGGGGCCGAGCGCGTTCGCCAGCTCGGGCTTGAGCACCTTGATCGCGACGAGGCGGTCATGCTTCAGGTCGCGGGCGCGATAGACGATCGCCATCCCGCCCTGGCCGACTTCCCTTTCTACTGTATAGCGGCCGCTCAACGCGGCCGCGAGGCGCTCACGCTCGTGCATCTTCACAACTCTAATTTGGGAGGCGCTTTGGCCCGGTGCTACGGCTCGTCGCGCTTGCCGGTCCGGCGCTCGACGAAGGCGCGATGCCCGCACGCGCAGTACTCGAGCATGCGTCCGTAGCGATCCGTCTTGAATTGGAGGTACTGCTGGCAGGCAGGACAGCGCGCAGGGCCGCGATCCGCGACGAGCGGACTGCGCGCGGCGGCGCGATTGGAGCTAATTGGACGCCAAACGGTGGGGAGTATTGACCATAGACCAAAGTAATGCACTGTACCGCTTTTGTCATATTTCGTGCTGATAAATTCCCAAGGTGCTCCTCCAAACGCTCGTTTCGACTTCGACGCAAGTCGCGTCCACCTCCGGCCGGCTCGCCAAAACCAAGCTGCTCGCCGATCTGCTCCAGCAGGCGCGTCCCGAAGAGATCGAGACTGTCATCGCCTACCTCTCCGGCACGTTGCCACAGTCGAAGGTTGGCGTCGGTTGGGCTGCGCTGCAGGCAGCAAGGGGGCATCCCGCCGAGACGCCCACGCTCGAAATCCGCGACGTCGATTCTACGCTCGATCAGATCGCGAAGACGTCGGGGAAGGGATCCGGCACCGCCAAGAAGAAGCTGCTCGGCGAGCTCTTCGCGCGCGCGTCGGCTGAAGAGCAGGACTTTCTGTTTCGGCTCGTGACCGGCGAGCTGCGCCAGGGCGCGCTCGAAGGCATCATGGTCGAGGCGCTCGCGAAGGCACGCGACATTCCGGCGAGCGACGTCCGACGCGCCGCGATGCTGACGGGGAGTCTCGGCGCCGTCGCGACGGGCGATCTGAAGGACGTCGCGATCCAGCTGTTCCGTCCCATCAAGCCGATGCTGGCCAAAACCGCGGCCGACGTGGGCGAGGCGCTCGCGGAGCTCGGGGGCCGGCGGCGTTCGAGTACAAATTCGATGGAATTCGCATTCAAGTGCACAAACGAGGTCAGGAGGTGCGCGTGTACTCGCGCATCCTGAACGACATCACCGCCGAGCTCCCTACGATCGTGGACATATCCAAGAATGTGGATATGAACGAGGTGATACTGGATGGCGAGGCCGTCGTCCTGACCCCGGACGGCCGGCCACGGCGTTTTCAGGATACGATGAAAGGGTTGGGAACCGGCGTGCCGGTGTTTTTCGATTGTCTCTATGCCGACGGCGAATCACTGCTCGATCAACCCTATTCCACTCGTATCAAGCTTTTGCCCGAGGCCTATCGTCCACCCCGCATCATCACCGCGGATGCAATGGAAGCTCAACGGTTCTTCGACCAGGCGCTGGCGGCGGGTCAGGAGGGCCTGATGGCCAAGCGGCTCGACTCCCCGTACCAGGCGGGCCGGCGTGGCCTCGCCTGGTACAAGATCAAGCAGGCGAACACGCTCGATTTGGTCGTACTCGCCGCCGAGTGGGGCCATGGTCGTCGCAAGGGCCGGCTCTCGAACCTGCACCTCGGCGCCCGCGATCCCAACGGTGGCTTCATCATGCTCGGCAAGACATTCAAGGGCATGACCGACGAGATGCTCGAGTGGCAAACGCAGAAGCTCCAGGAGCTCAAGATCCGGGAGTCGGGGATCACGGTGTTTGTGCGACCGGAATTGGTGGTCGAGATTGCCTTCAACGGATTGCAGGACAGCCCACATTATCCAGGTGGCCTGGCGCTGCGCTTTGCGCGCGTGATTCGCTATCGTGACGACAAGAGACCGGAAGACGCTGATACGATCGAAACGGTGAGAATGCTGAGATGAGAATCAAGCTCTGGATTGCCTGGATGGTGCTATCAGCTATCGGCTATCAGCTATCGGGTCAGGTCCCTCGAAGCCAGCATGGGTCCGTCACACAGCGTGTCGGGACGACCGACATCTCCATTTCGTACAACCGGCCGGTGGCGCGGGGGCGAGAGCTGTGGGGAGTCCTGGTGCGGTGGGGACGCCGCTGGCATCCGGGCGCCGACTCGGCCACGACAATCTCGTTCAGCAAGGACGTGACGATCGATGGCCAGGCCCTCAAGGCCGGCCGTTACACGCTCTGGACTGTCCCTGAGGAATCCAAGCCGTGGACCGTGATCTTCAATCGGGGCACCGGCGTCTGGCACACGAACTACCCGGGCGATTCACTCGACGCGCTGCGGCTCGAGGTGAAGCCTGAGACGGGCGCGCATATGGAGGCACTCGCCTACTATTTCCCGATGGTCGATGCCGATTCGGCCGAGTTGCGGCTGCATTGGGGAACGGTGGTCGTGCCGCTGAAGATTCGTGCAAACTGACAGACACTATATGCCCCCATTGTAGTATGGTGTGAACCGCCTTCCCCTCTAAGTTTGCCGGCATGGAACAAGGCATTGCTGCAGCACTTGCCGACCGCTACACGATTGTGCGCGAAATCGGCTCCGGTGGCATGGGGACCGTATACCTCGCCAAGGAGCTGAAGCACGATCGCGAAGTCGCGCTCAAGGTCCTGCGCCCCGAGATCGCCTCGCACATCGGCGTCGTACGGTTCCTCAATGAAGTAAAGATCACCGCCCGGCTCGATCACCCCCACATCCTCACCCTGATCGACTCCGGCCAGGCCGACGAGTTCCTCTGGTACGTGCAACCGTTCGTGCGCGGTGAATCGCTCCGGGCCAAGCTCGATCGGGAGCGGCAGCTCAGCATCGACGAAGCGGTAAGTCTCGCGCGCCAGGTCTTGAGCGCGCTCGAGCACGCGCACCAGCGCGGCGTGGTGCATCGCGACATCAAGCCGGCCAACATCCTGATCCACGAAGGTGAAGCGATGGTGGCCGACTTCGGGATCGCGCTCGCGGTAAGCGAAGCCGCCGATTCGCGGCTGACGCAGACCGGAATCGCCATCGGAACGCCGCAGTACATGAGCCCGGAGCAGGCAACCGGCGAACGTCATATCGACGGCCGCAGCGATGAGTACTCGATGGCGGCGGTGCTCTACGAGATGCTCTCGGGCGTCACGCCGCATACGGCACCCACCACGCAGGCGTTGATCGCCAAGCTGCTCACCGAGCGGCCCACGCGCGTGCGCGCGGTGCGTGGCAGCGTCCCCCCGCATGTCGATGCGGCCGTCGCGAAGGCGCTCGAGATGACGCCGGCCGATCGCTTCGGCAGCGCCGCCGAATTCGCGGCGGCACTGCAGGGCTCCGGTTCGTTTGTCGCCGCCGAGCCTCCCACCCCCATCCGGCGCCGCACCATCTGGATCGGCGCCATCGCCGGTGTGGTGGTGCTGGCCGGCGTCGGCGCCGCCGTGATGATGCGTCCCTCCGCGCCCGCACTGACCATCGGCCGTTCCGAGCAGGTTACCGCAGACCCCGGCCTCGAGATCCAGCCCTCCATCTCGCCCGACGGGAAGCTGCTCGCGTACGCGGCCGGCTCGGCGAACAAGATGCGAATCTTCATTCGCCCGGTGGGGACTGGTGGAGGTGGAGGTCGAATCATTCCCCTCTCGGACGATGCCGACGCGATCGAGACGCAGCCGCGCTGGTCACCCGACGGTACGAGGATGCTGTTCCTGACACGCGGCGGCGCATCGGTGGCGCCCGCGCTCGGCGGATCGTCGCAGCCCGTCGTCGCTCCCACCGGCAGCGGCATTGTCAAAGCGGCGATCTGGTCACCCGACGGACGGGAAATCGCGTTCGTGCGCGGGGACACGCTGTCCGTGATGCCGGCTGCGGGTGGCCCCGCGCGGGCGATCGCGAGCGGTCCCGATCTCCACTCCTGCAACTGGGCGTCACACGGAAAGTGGATCGCGTGCACGTCCCAGAACAGCGTCTCCGTTCTTCCGGGAGCACTGTTCGGTAATCTCGCGCCGAGCGCGATTCTTCTGTTTCCCGTCGCGGGCGGCGATCCCGTGCGTATCGCCGAGCCGACCGCGTTCAACCAGAGTCCCGTGTTCTCCGGTGACGGCCGGCGGCTGTTCTTCTTGTCCAATCGCGACGGCGCGCGCGACGTCTATGTGATCGATCTCTCGTCAGGCGGAAAGCCGCGCGGTGTTCCGGTGCGGCTGACGACGGGGTTGGGCGCGAAGACGATCTCCGTTTCCGGCGACACCAAGATGCTGTCCTACGCCGTGTATTCGGCGCGCGGCAACATCTGGTCGGTGCCGATTCCGGCGAATCCGCCGGCAGGCGGCATCTCCCTGACCGTGGCCAATGCGACACCGGTCACGCGCGGGAGTCAGGTGATCCAGGGGATGCGCGTGAGTCCGGACGGACGTTGGCTCGTTTACGATTCCGATTTGCGCGGCAATTCCGACCTCTACCGGATGCCGATCGGCGGCGGCCCGGTCGAGCAGCTGACCTCGGACCCCGTGGACGAGTTCGCCCCCGATCTGTCTCCCGACGGGACCGCCATCGTGTATCACTCCTGGCGCACGGGGACGCGCGGCATCGAAGTAAAGGCCTTGAACGGAGCCCCGATCGAGCAGGTCACCAACACGCCGGCCCAAGAGAGTTATCCCAAGTGGTCACCCGACGGTCGCGCATTGCTGTTCTACGATCAAAGCGGCACGCGCAACGCGTTGGTCTCGCGGCGCGGGGCCGACGGCAAGTGGGCTGTTCCCGAGTCGCTCGCGGCGGGGACGTACCGGCCGCAGTGGTCGCCTGACGGGCAAACGATTTCATACGTCGCGGCGCCCGCGGATGGCGTGCTCGGCGTGTTGATGGTGATGCCCGCCTCGGGCGGCGCAGCGCGACCAGTGTTCAGCGGCTCGCCGCTCGTGTCGCACGCCATCTGGTCGCCCGATGGCAGGACACTCTATCTCAAGGCTTACGATGCGCGTGGCTTCACATCGCTGTGGAGCGTCAGCGCGCAGGGTGGCCGGCCGCGCGAGCTGTTCCGCTTTACCGATCCCGAATGGCAGTCAGTGCGAAACGACTTAGCGACCGACGGCAAGCGGCTATTCTTTGACATCGAGGACCGGCAGAGCGACGTCTTTATCGCTGAGCTGGTCCCGCGCTAGGAGTCCCATCTCCTCGAGGAACGTGCTGCCGCCGGTATCTCTGCCGCCGCGGCGCTCTGTTCTCGTCAGAATCAGCCGTTCGCGAGCCCGCGTCATCCCTACATAGAGCAGCCGCCTGGCCTCTTCGATTTCGTCCGTGATGTTGTTGGTGGCCGCCTGGAAGCCGGGGATTTCGTAGTCTTCGACACCCACGATATACACGCGCGAAAACTCGAGCCCCTTGGTCGCGTGCAGCGTGAGCAGGTTGATCCGGTCCGGGGCGAGGTCAACGCCGTCCGACGTCGAGAGCGCCACGCGCTCGAGCAGCTGGTCGATGCTATGTGATCGAGCGTACCGGCGTCGGACTCATAAGCGCGCCGAGTCTCGACACCGCCGTCGGATAGCGCTGCGCGGGATCGCTTTCGGCCCGCAGCTTGGTCATGAGCGAGCGCCCGCCCAGGCGGCGAATCACCTCGTCGACGTCCGGCGCTGACGCGCCGGTGCGTTCGCGCTCCATCGCGTAGAACTCGAGCGCGTCGCTGTAGCGCCCCAGCGCCCGAATGCGTCCGATGTTGAACAGCAGCTCCTGCTCGTTGCTCCGTGCGCCGTGCTCGATCCCCAACGCGAGCCCGAGATAATCGACCACGTTGTTCAGCACGGCCTTGCGCGCGCGAATCACACGCTGCTTTTCCAGCTCCAGATAGACCTTGGCCAGCGTACACGCGTCGTCGAGCGCGTGGTGCGCTCGGCCGACGTCGATCCCACTGCGCAGCGCGATGTCCTCGAGCTTGGCGCTGTCCGGCGACAGCGAGCGCACGAGGGGCAGAGTGTCGTAGAAGACGAGATCGTCGACGCCGCCCTGGCCGCTCGCGAGCCGGCGCAACACGGGGATGTCGAACTTCTGGCCGTTGTGCGCGACGAGAATGTCGGTCCCAACAAAAGCCTGCAACCGCGGGAATACTTCGTGAAACGGCGGCGCATCCCTGACATCGGCGTCGCTGTAGCCGTGCAGCTTCGACGCGCCGGCCGAGATCGGCTTGTACGGATTCACGAGCGTGTGAAAACGCTCGACGATCTCGCCGTTGACCACGCGTGCCGCGCCGATCTCCACTACACCGCAGGTCGCGACGTCGGTGTCGGTCGTTTCGAAGTCGAACGTGACGTAGCGGCTCAGCCTGACGTTCAGCTCTTTGGCGTGGAGGAGTTGGAGGGCCTTGAAGAGTGTGAACGCATTGGTCTTGATCCCTCCGGGCGTTGCTGAGCTCACGTTGCGGAGCCCGGCGGCGACGACCATGCCTCGCAGCGCAATCTCGAGGCCCCCCATCGGCGCAAACGCGATCTGTCCCGTGAGCGAGTTGGCCAGCGTCACGGCCTCGGGGATGGTCTCCGGGTCGCTGAGCTCATCGTGCCGTTCCTCGAGCGCGTTGCGGTAGGGGCCAATGCTCTGCGAGAGCAGCTCGTCCGCGACGGCCCGCAGCGTGCCATGCGAGCGGGGCAGGGCCCGGAGGTTTTCGACCTGATACACGAGCCGCCACAGCTTCTTGGTATCGGGATCCTGCGCCGGCCGCCGCCGCGCCAGCGCCCGCACCGACGACAGGAAGTCACCCTCGATCGCCGCTTCGACCTCTTGCAGGAAGTGTTCGGACAGCACGCAGCGCGCGAACGCCTCGAGCGCGACGGGATCGTCGGGGTGCCGCACGATGCGCAGCGCGGTGATGACGTACTTGATGACGTCATCCTCCATGAGCGAGCGCCCCCGGGCCAGGCGACACGGGATGCCTGCCCGAAGCAGCCGGCCCTCGATGTACTCGCCGACGCGGTGCTTGCGATACAGGATCGCGCAGTCGCCCCAGGGCTGGGCGAGATCGTCCAGCAGCCATGCGGCTTCCTCTTCCTCGTCCCGGAACGACAGCGCCTGGACCTCGTGGCTCGATTCGCGGTCGGCCGTGAGCTGCTTCTGGAAGAGCTGCGGATTCTGCGCCAGCACCCGGCGGGCCGTCTCGAAGATCTGCCGGGAGCAGCGGCAGTTCTTGTCGAGCACGATCGGCTCGACTTCGTAATCGCGCTGGAACCGCACCAGCACGTACGGATCGGCGCCGGTCCAGGCGAAGATCGACTGCTCGTCGTCGCCCACCGCGAAGAAATTGCCGTGCGGCTGCACGAGCTTCTTGAGGAAGTCGTACTGGACGGCGTTCACGTCCTGGAACTCGTCCACCAGCAGGTAGTCCCACCGGTCGGCAATCCGATTTGCCAGCGGTTCGGCCCGCGTAATCAGCTCGTCGAAATCGACCATGTTGCGGTGCGCGAGCCAGCTCTTGTATTCGTGAAACAGCCGCTGATCGTTGGGGGTGAGGCGGTAGCCCTGAAAGCGATGCCGGCCGAACAGCGTCAACAGCTGGCCGCGCCGGTCGGCGGGGACGCGCAACCGGCTCAGGATGACGCGCTGGTAGTCCTCGTCGGCGACGCCAAAGCCTTTGCGCAAACCCGCATCGTCATGGAATTCCCGCAACAGCTGCAGGCAGAACGCATGCATCGTCCCGCGCCACACGTCGCCGCTGCCAAGCCGCGTCGCAATTTCTTCGGCGGCGCGATTCGTGAACGTGAGCGCGCAAATGCGATGCGGATTGAAACCACGGTCGATCAGGAATTGGATTCTCGAGGTGAGGCAGAAGGTCTTGCCGGCGCCCGGACCAGCGACGACCAGCACGGGACCAAGCGGAGCCTCGATGGCACGGCGTTGGTGCGGGAGAGGGATTAGCTCCACCATCCCACTATGATAATGCGCAGCTCGTAATTAGCCTTCGGCTGCCACGGGGCGTTGCCCAATCGGCCCCTCTTTCCAACAATGGGAGACTCCCAATGTCACAGTCCGCAGCAGTTCTCGTCATCGATATGGCGAACGATTTCGTGTATCCCGGCGGCACGATCGCCGACGCCGGCGGGCCCGAGTATCAACAGCGGGCGCAGGCCATCATACCGCGCCTCGCGAAGCTGCTCGCCGCGGCGCGCTCGACTGGCATCCCCGTGATCTACGCGACCGATGCGCACACCCCGCAGGACACAGAGCTGCGCAAGTGGCCGCCGCACTCGATGGCCGGCACGCCTCAGGCCGAGATCGTGGACGACCTCGCCCCGCAGCCCGGCGACGTGATCTGGGGCAAGCAGACCTACTCGCCGTTCCTGAATCCCGCGTTCGACACGCTGCTCGAGGAGCGCGGGATCACGACGCTCTATATCACCGGCCTGCACACCGACTGCTGCGCGCGGCATACGTCGGGTGACGCATTCCAGCGGGGCTACGACCTCGTCTGGGTCACCGATGCCCTGCAAGCCTTTACCGACGAAGCGCACAAGGCTGGCCTCGGCTACTTCGAGGCCTGGTATGCGACGGATCCGAAGCGCCAGCTGAAGACGGTGGATGAGCTGGTAGAGGAGTGGAGCGGGGTCCCCGCGAACGCCTAGAGTGGGTCGAACGAAACCCCGGGGGAACAAACCCCCGGGGTTCTTGTTTTCAAACACAATAGGTGTATATACACGTAGTTTTCTCTCTACCGCGTAGGGGGACCCATGACCGCCGGAGTCACTGCCGCACCCGCTCAGTCACGCGCCGTACCAGTCGCTCTTCTTGTCTGGTTTGTGGCCGCGTTAGCGCTCGGCCCAACGCTGTTTAGTCTCGCATTCCCGGCACCCCAGCTCGCCATCATCGCCATCACGGTGCTCGCCGCCGTCGGCCTCCGGAAATGGCTCGCCGCTTTGCCGTGGCGAGCGCTTGTCGGACTGCATGCGATTCGGCTAGTTGGAGTCGTATGGGTGATCCTGGGTGCCCGCGGCCTGCTCGCTCCGGAGTTCGCGTCCCGCGCCGGCTGGGGTGATATCATCGCCGCACTGGGCGCCATCGGCCTGGCGCTGGCAGGCCTGAGATCGAAAGGGCTTGCCCACCTGTGGAACTCGTTTGGCGCTCTTGACCTGGTCGTAGCCGTCGGGACCGCGACGCTCGTGGCGATCGCGGGTTCGACCCCGGGGATTGAGCCGCTGACGCATCTACCCTTCAACCTCGTTCCGACCTTCTTCGTCCCGCTGCTCATGGCGAGTCACGTGGCAATCTTCCGGCGCCTCAATGCAGCTTGAGACTCTGCCGCAGCTGGCGTGCGTTTGCGCCAGCCTGCGGCGAGCGTCCCGCTCCGTGACTCGCCTGTACGAGCGGGCGCTCGGCGTCAGCGTGCCCCAGTTCACGCTGTTGTACGTCCTGAACAAGCGGCCCCTGATCCAAAGTATGGTGGCTGAGCTTCTGGCGGTCGACCGGACGACCCTCACGCGGACCCTGGGTGCCATGGAACGGCGCGGACTGATTCGCTCTCGTACCGGTGACGACAAACGCGAACGTCTTTGGTCTCTCACCACCAGTGGCAAGCAGGAGCTTGCACGTGTGTTGCCCCGTTGGGAAAAGGCTCAAGATCGACTCCGCAAGCGACTGGGGGCGGATCACTGGGAGTTGCTGATCAACGAGCTCACCATCATTGCCGCAGCCGCCCGCATGCGACTGTCGGACGGCGTCGACCGATTCAGGGTCAGAAGAGCACCAGCGCCACGACTATGAAGATAGGGAGGAGTACTCCCAACGCTGTACACCAGGTATCCAAAGAACGAAGGCATCTTGACACCGTTTTCTTCGGCGATCGCGCGTACCATGAAGTTCGGCGCGTTGCCGATGTACGTGTTGGCGCCCATGAAGACTGCGCCGGTCGAGATCGCCTCGAGCAGCTTGGACGACTTCGGGTTCGGGCGAGCGCGCCGATGTAGGCACCATGCGGTGCCACCCCATGTAACCCGGCCGCGGCAGCCGCGAACGCCAGATATGTCGGAGCGTTGTCGAGCACGCTCGAGAGGGCGCCCGTGGTCCAGAAGAATTGCGCGGGCGTCGTCACACCATAGGGGATGCCGAAGATCTCCCGGGTGCCCTGACTCCAGGCGTTCAGGATCTCGAGCATCGGCGCCATCGTCACGAATATCGCCGCGAACAAAATTCCGACTTCGAGGATCGGGCCCCAGGCGAAGAAATTCTTCTCCCGCCGCTCGGCCGAGCCCACAAAGAAGCCGAACACGGCCAGTGCCAGGATGACGAGCTCCTGCAATCCGGTTGGCCACGGCTGCCCGCGCGCTGTCGCCCGGCCGGCGGTGATGATCGTGGCCAGCACACCCAGCAGCACGACCATCTCGAACCCACCGCGAATGCGGAGCGGCTCATGGACGAGCACTTGCTCATGCTGGGAGCCCGGAAGCTCCTTTTCATCCTTGTTCAGGGCCCACTGATCCCAGACGTTGAAGATCACGAGCAGGGCGCCGTTAACGGTGAGCCACTCCTTCCAGAGCCGCAGCGTCCAGTCGAACGGCACCCCCTTCAGGAAGCCGAGCAGCAGGGGCGGGTCGCCGATCGGGGTGAGGAGCCCGCCGCAGTTCGCCACGATAAAGATGAAGAAGATGACGATATGGGCGACGCGTTTGCGGCGTTTGTTGGCGCGGAGCAGCGGCCTGATCAGCAACACCGAGGCGCCGGTCGTCCCCGTCAGGTTCGCCAGCACGGCGCCGATGGCAAGCATGCCGGTATTGACGAGCGGCGTCCCGGACAGCGATCCCTGCACGTGAATCCCGCCCGAGATCACGAACAACGCCCCGATGACGACGATGAAGCCGAGGTACTCGTGGATCTTCTCGGCGAGCACATGGCGCCCCTCCGGCCCCAGCGCGATGCCGAGGTACAGGAGGATGGGCAGCGAGATGATTGCGGCGATGATGGCCCGATTGCGGTTGGTATGCCACTGGTGCGGCGCGAGCAGTGGCGCCAGCGCGATCACGAGCAGCAGCACCACGAACGGCAACGCGGTGACCAGCGGAAGAGTACGCCCGAGCATAAGTTGGCATCATGCTGCTGCTAGTCGTGGTGCTTGCGCAAGGGCCGCAGGACGTCGAGCTGCGGCCCGGGATGGTGATCACCCAGTCGACGCGCGTCGCTGCCAGGACGTATGCGTTGAGTGGCCCGCCGATCACCATTCGCGGCGACAACGTCAGCGTCGACTTCAATGGCGCGACACTCGAGGGGACCCCGTCGGGCATCGATCCCGATCTCCGTGGCGGCGTCGCAATCCTCGTCGATGGCGGCTCCAACATCCGCATCATGAACGCGCGCGCGCGCGGCTACCGTTTCGGCATCCTCGCCCGCGGCACGCGGGGCCTCACGCTGTTGAACAACGACCTCAGTCACATGTGGAAGCCTCGGCTCTTCAGCCTGGTCGAGCACGAAAGCCTGGTGGACTGGCTCTCGTTCCATCACAACGAGAACAATGAGTGGCTGCGGTTCGGAACGGCGATCTACCTCGAGGACGTCAAAGGCGGCGAGGTGCGGGGGAACACCGCGGTGGGTGGCATGAACGGATTGATGCTGGTCCGCTCGGATGCGCTGATGATCCAGGGCAACAACTTCTCCTTCAATTCAGGCCTCGGCATCGGGCTGTACCGTTCCAGCGACGACACGATCGTGCACAATCAGGTCGACTACAACGTGCGCGGCTACAGCCACGGGTTTTACACGCGCGGGCAGGACTCCGCCGATCTGCTGTTGTACGAGCAGAGCAATCGCAACGTCGTCGCGTTCAACTCACTGACCCATGGCGGCGACGGTGTGTTTCTCTGGGCCGGCCAGACGACGATGGACTCGGGGCAGGGCGGGTCGAACGACAATCTGTTCTACGGCAACGACGTGAGTTACGCGACCGCGAACGGCGTCGAGGCCACGTTCAGCCGCAACCGGATCATCGCCAACAAGGCGTGGGGCAGCGAATACGGCGTCTGGGCCGGCTACAGCTATGACACCGAGATCATCGGGAACGATTTCAAGAACAACCGCACCGGCATCGCGATCGAGCACGGTCAGAACAACACCATTGCCCTGAACACGTTCAGCGGCGACTCAACCGCCATTCGCCTGTGGGCCGACTCGATTGCGCCCTCCGATTGGGGCTATCCCAAGTATCGCGACACGCGCAGCCGAGACTATCAGATTGGTCGCAACGTATTCTCCAAAAACCAGATCACGCTGAAGGTGGCAAACACCACGGGCCTGGATACGGCCGCCGCCGCCGCCCAGCGCCGGCCTGCGCCGCCGACGTTCTCGCCGCCCGTTTCCTCGCCACCCAAGGCGCAACATGCGGAGCGAGATCGCTCCGCCATCATCGTCGACGAATGGGGTCCGTACGACTATCGCGAGCCCAAGCTGTGGCCGGCCGGGGACTCCACGCGTGCGGTGCCGTTGCGCCTCGCCACGCTCGGCCCGCCCGGCGCGTGGCGCGTCGTCTCGACACGCGGCCTCCAAGCATGGTCGAGAGACTCCGGGCGCATCGGTGATCACATCTCGGTCATTCCGCACCCGGACTCGCTGGGGAACTGGAGACTCATCCTCGAGTCGGGGAACGGCCGGTTCTCCTACGGGCGCTTCGAGCCCGCGATCAACTGGCGGGTGCGCGTCGGCGATTCTGTGTGGACCCTGCCGAGACTCGATCTGATGTGGTATCGACCGCCTCGAGCCTACGCGTTCCTGCCGCAGCGCGACTGGACACTCGAGGCCGCGGGGTCTGTCACGTTACCGGAGGGGACGTACTCGCTGCGCACGATCAGCGACGATGCGGTTCGAGTGTGGGTGGATGGCACGCTGGTGATCGACGCGTGGACGCCGCACGAGTCGCGGGTCAACTACGCGTCGCTCACGGAGGGAGAGCATGGCGTGCGCGTCGAGTATCGTCAGGTCGACGGCTGGGTGGAGCTGCGGGTCGACATCATCCGCGGATCGGCGCGGAGTGCGGGGTCTCCCGGCCCCCACTAGTTCGTCCGGAGCGCGCTCCGGATGAGCCGTCCGACACGTTCGGCGGCCGGCGGGCTGAGATTCGCGAGCACGATTACGTCGTACCCTCCCTCGAGGTCGCCGTCCATCACGGCGTTGAGCCCAGGCGCTCCGCCCGCGATGCCCACCATGCCGGCTTCAGGCGCGTTCGCGATCTTGTGCTCACGCAGCGCGTTGAGCAGCCGGAGCAGGTCGTGCGCTGTGGAGTAGCCGCCCCCCGCGGAGCTGCCGCGGCCAGGTAGGAGGTCTGTGTTGCGGGCGCCGCTCGCGTATCCGATCGCCGTATTCGCTGGTAGCGAATCCACTTTCCAGCTTGCCGTGCGCGACATCCCGGCCGGCTCGAAGATGTGGCGCCGCACGTAGTCGTAGTAGCGCTCGCCCGACAACCGCTCGATCAGCAGCCCCAGGACGATGTAACCGGCGTTGGAGTACTGCTGCCGGGATCCGGGCTCGAACTCGAGCGGCTGATCCTTAAACAGCCCGAAGTAGTCGGTTAGCGTGAGGACGTCGTGCCGGGTCTTCCCGGGGGGCGCGCCAAAGATGTTCCCCCCAATGCCCGAGCGATGCTCCAGGATCTGACGGATGGTGACGCGCCGGGCGACGTCCGGATTGGGATAGTCGGGCCAGGCGCGCGCCAGCGACGAATCGATGTCGAGTTTGCCGGCTGCCGCGAGCTGCCGGATCCCGATCCCGGTGAAGAACTTGTTGATCGAGCCCACGTTGAACGCGGTCTCCAGATCGTTCGGCCGCCCTGCTTCCCGATCGGCCATGCCGTAGGCGCGCTCGAACTCGGGGACACCGTTCCGCGCGACGAGCACGACCCCCGAGAAGTCTCCGTTCTTGACCAGGCTATCGATGCTGACTTGCCACGACTGCGCTTGCGCGACGATGAGGACGGCGAGGAGTGGGTTCATGCCTATGAGGACGCCTATAGAGGGAGAAAGGTCGCTTAGATTCTCCGTCACGATGCAGCACGAAGCCGCGATCATCGTCGGCGCCGGCCCGATCGGGCTGGCGTGCGCCATCTCCGCCAAGCGCCGCGGCATCGATCCGCTCGTGATCGACGCCGGCGCGCTCGCCAATTCGATCGTGCGCTATCCCATCAACATGACGTTCTTCACGACACCCGAGCGGCTCGAGATTGGCGGCCACCCGCTCGTGTGCGCCGGCTCCAAGGCCACGCGGGAAGAGGCGCTGAAATACTATCGCGGTGTGGCGCGCGCGGAAGGGATTCGAGTTCAGACGTATACCCGACTCATCAACGCGCATGAGGTCGAAACGCGTCTCGGCACAGCCACGATCTCCTGGGACAAGTTGGTGCTGGCGACCGGCTACTTCGATCATCCCAACCGGCTGGGCGTGCCGGGCGAAGACCTGCCGCACGTACATCACTACTTCGACGAGGCGCACCGCTCCTATGGGCTCGACGTCGTCGTCATCGGCGGGAAGAACTCGGCCGTCGAGGCGGCGCTGCAGCTGTTTCGAGCCGGTGCCCGCACCACGATCATCTACCGTGGCACCACGTGGCCGAAGAGCGTGAAGTACTGGCTGCGGCCCGATCTCGAAAACCGCATCCAAGCCGGCGAAATCGCGGCCCGCCTCGGCACCCACGTCGCCGCCATCACGCCGCGCGAGGTGCGCGTGCACGCCCTCGGCGGTGAGGAAGCGATCCCCGCCGATCGCGTGTACGCGCTGATCGGATTCCATCCTGATCTCGGCCTGTTCGATCGCATCGGCATTACGTACGACCGCCAAACCGGCCGTCCCGAGATCAAGCCGGACACATTGGAGACGTCGGTGCCCGGCGTCTACGTGGCCGGCAGCGTCACGGCGGGCAACAAGATTTCGGAGATCTTCATCGAGAATGGGCGCTTTGACGGCGAGAAGATCTTCGGATCACCCGACGAGCGTGCTCGGGCGCAAAACCTATACCAAGGGATTAAGCGGGCGACGGGGGAGTAGTCCCTTCCCATCCGCGACCGCCTGGGTAACTTGCGACCATGTCCGAACTCCGCGACGCCTTAGCGGACGATCTCGGCCCTCTGTATCGGATCGAGCGTGAAGTGCGGCCGGTAGGCGAATACCGGCTCTTCGTAGCAACCCAATCTCAGGACGGCACAGAGCTCCTCATCAAGGTGCTGCCCGCCGCGCTGTCGCTCGGCATCAACGATCTGCAATTCGAGCGTGCCGTCCTGCTGATCGCCGAGCGGTTGAACCATCCGAATCTCGTGAAACCACGCGGCGCGGGGCGCGCGGGGTCATTCGTGTACCACACGCGGCCGTTCGTGCCGGGTACGACGTTGCGTGCCTGGATCGGCAACAACGGGGCGGTGCCGCTCGCGAGAACGGTGGAGATCCTGCGCGGCGTGCTGAACGGCCTCGCGCACGCGCACGCCGCCGGGATCGCGCATGGCGAGGTGAAGCCGGAGAACGTGCTGCTCGCCGCTGAAGGGATTCTGCTCGTCGATACCGGGCTCGCCTCCGCCCTCGGGAAGCCGGCGACGACGCGCAACGATATGGCGGCGGTGCAGGCGCTCGCGCGGGAGATGCTCAACGGCACGAAGCCGACGGCGAGCGACGAGCCGATCGAGCAAGCGCGCTCGCTGCCGCTGTGGCTCAGCGAGTGGATGCGCTCGCGCTGGACTGACGCCGGCCGGGCACTCGCGGGGATGCGACCGCCGCCACCGTCTAGCTCCCAGTCCTCGCAGCTCTTCGCTTGATCGAAACAAGCGAATCGCGCGCGCCGTAACCTCAGCGTTGCGGACTCGCGGCGTCCTTGGCGCAGTGCGTGTTTCGAGGCATTGTCCGACCTTCTACACTTCTGGAGAGGTCATCCGTGTTGCAGCGACATCTGTTTCTGGCCGCCGTCGCGTTTGCCGTCATCCCTGCCGGGCTCGCCGCGCAGGGACAATTCGGGTCCGCGCTCGCGATCAGTGGTCGCGAGGTGTACGTCGGCCAGCCGGGCAACGTCTATGGGCCCGGCACCGTGTACGTCTATCGCCAGGATGCGAAGGGCGTGTGGCGCGCGACGAAGAAGTTGACGATGCCGGATGCCACCAACGGCGACGGCTTCGGCAGCGCGCTCGCGATCGACGGCGGCACGCTGCTCGTGGGCTCGACGAAGGCGGACTCCGGACGGGGTGCCGTGTTCGCGTTCACGCGTGACAGCGCAACGGGATGGCGGGCCAGCGGCCGGATCGTGGCTCCGCGAGCGGAAGGCGGACGACGGCTTCGGATCCACGATGCTGATCGCGGGTGATCGCGCGTACATCGCCACGGGCCCGCAGCGCAAGCTCGGCGCCGTGTACGTATTCAAGCGCGCCGGCGACACGTGGGCCGCGGAAACGACGCTGACCCAGTCGGATACGATGCCCAACAGCATGTACGGATCGGCGCTCGCGGCCTCCGGCAATCGGCTGATGGTCGGCAGCTCGCGCGCCGACTCGGGTACCGGCGCGGTCTATGTGTACAGCCGCAATCGACGCCGGCGCCTGGAAGATGGAGATCCGTATCCCGCCGCCCGGTCCGATCACCGGCAAGAACAGCGGCATTCGGCGCGTCGCTGCTGCTGCGCGGCGACACCGCGCTGATCGGCGCGAACAACGATCGCGCTGCCGGGGCCGTGTGGGTCTTCGTGCGCGACAGCTCGGCCGGTCGCTGGAATCCCGTGGCCCGTGCGCTGCCCGTTCGACGGCTCGTTCGGCGCACGCTTCGGCTCGTCGATCGCGGAGGTCGGCAAGGAGCTGTGGGTCAGCGCGCCCGGCGCGAATCAGTTCGAAGGCCGGGTCTATCGCTTCAGCCGCGACTCGACCGGCTTCACCCCGTGACCAAGCTGGGGCTCGCCGACATGCCGGTGCAGGCTGGCTTCGGTGGACGGCTGGCCGTGGCCGGGTCGCTCGCCGCGATCACGCTCGCGAACCAGGACTTCGGCGAGGGCGCGTCGCGATCTTTACGCGCGTCAACGGCCGGGACGTGGCGGTCCAGCGCGCGTCTGCTGGGAGATGTCGAGACCCTCACCGCGATGACCGGTGCGACAGCGCGAATGCAGCGCCGCCAAGGTCGGCATGTTCTCCTGTAGTCAGGTCGACCTGCTGTCGTTCCTGCCCGGTGAGCGCGATCGGCGGGAAGCGGGGCGATCGAGCTGAACGACGTCTGGGGATACTCCGACCCCGCCACCGGGAAGGACTACGCGCTGGTCGGCCGGCTGGACGGCACGGCGTTCGTGGACATCACCGACCCGAGCCGGCCGATTTATGTCGGCCAGCTGCCCAAGAGCGCGAAGGCGGTGCCGAGCATCTGGCGCGACATCAAGACATACGGCCACTACGCGTTCATCGTGGCGGACGGGGCGCGCGAGCACGGCATGCAGGTCTTCGACTTGAACCGGCTGCGGAACGCCGGGCGGACGGCGGTCACGTTCACCGAAGACGCCCACTACGACCACGTTCACAGCGCGCACAACATCGCGTCGATACCGCGACCGGATACGTCTTCATCGTCGGCGCGAGCGGCGGCGGCGAGATGTGCGGCGGAGGGCTGCACATGGTGGACATCCGGGATCCATTGCATCCGGCGTTCGCGGGCTGCTTCTCCGACCCGCAGACGGGCCGGCAGGGGACCGGCTACTCGCACGATGTGCAGTGCGTGGTCTACCACGGTCCCGACACGAAGTACACGGGCCGGCAGATCTGCATCGGCGCCAATGAGACGGCGTCTGTCGATCGCCGATGTGACCGACAAGGCGCATCCGGTCGCGATTTCGCGCGGGCCGTATCCGAACGTCGCGTACGCGCACCAGGGCTGGCTCACCGAGGATCATCGCTACTTCTACAGGACGACGAGCTGGACGAGATGCAGGGCCTCGTCGACGGGAACGCGCACCTCATCTGGGACTGAGCGATCTCGGGAATCCCGTGCTCGCGGGGGAGTACGTCTCCGAGAACAACGCGATCGATCACAACCTGCTGCTGGTCGGCAATACGATGTACCAGTCGAATTACGTGAGCGGGCTGCGCGTGCTCGACATCACCGATCGGCTGCATACCCAAACCGGTCGGCTTCTTCGACACGCGTCCCGGTCGGTCGATGATATTCCCGAGCTTCGGCGGGACGTGGGGCAATTATCCGTTCTTCAAGAGCGGCGTCGTCGCGGTGACGAGCATGCGCGAAGGGTCTCTTCATTGTGAAGAAGCGCCCGACGCGCGCCGGTGCCGTAATTCGTCGGCTGCGCGGCTGCTGGTACTGCTGGATGCACGGCGGCCGGACGGCCGGACGGCCTGACGGCCGACGGTCGCCCGTGCTCGTCTACGTGGCTAATCAGGCGTCGGGCAAGGTGACAGTGGTCAGTGTGGCCACAGACGATTCCATTGTGGCGACGGTCGATTTCACCACGCTCGGCTTCTCGGCTCATCCCAAGCCGCATCACATCGTCGTCGAGCCGGACGGATCGTACTGGTACGTCTCGCTCGTCGGCGACAACGCGGTCGTGAAGCTCGATCGCGCCAATCACGTCGTGGCCAGGGCTGAGACGGTCACGCCGGGGCTGTTGGCGATCGATCGGACGAGCGATCTGCTGTACGCGACGCGGTCGATGTCCGCAGTAAACGCGCCAGCCCGGATTGCGGTCATTAACCGACGGTCGATGACGGTCGAGGAGATCGAGGTTCTGGTCTCTCGTCCCCATGGATTGGCGATCGCGCCCGACGGCAAGCACGCCTACGTCGCCAGCCTGGGCACGAATCAGATCGCCGTGTACGACGCCCGCGCGAGCAGGTGGCCATCGTGGAGGTGCCGGGCGGCGATACGAGCCAGGTGATGGTGCAGCTGGCGGTGTCACCCGACGGCCGCACGCTGGTCGCCACGTCGCAGCTGACGGGGAAGCTGCTGGTGTTCGATCTCGCCGACGCGTCGAGACCCAAGCTCATGCAGCGGGTCGGCACGGGCGACTGGCCCTGGCTCGTGACGTTCACGCCGGACGGCGCCGAGGTGTGGGTGCCGAATCAGCGGTCGAACGACGTGACGGTGGTGGACGCGAGGCGCTGGAGCGTGATCACCACGGTGAAGGGCGACTTCGCGCAGCCCGATGGGATCGTCATTTCGGGCGATGGGAAGCTGGTCTTTGTCGCCAATCACAACACCGACAACGTGATGAGCATGGGCGGCATCAGCATGGCGATGCCGATGGCCGGCATGACCGCCGCGCCGGGCCGGCTGATCGTGATCGACGCCAAGCGGCGCGCAGTGGTGGGGCGCGTCGACACGGCGCCGGATGGCGCCGGGCTCGGCATCGCGGGAGGGAAGCCCTGAAGCGAGCGTGGGTGCTGATCGCGCTCGCCGCGTGCTCCCGCCCCCTACCGCCCCCTACCGCCCCTAATAGCCTCGCTTTCGTCCGTGCGATTGCTCCGTTCCCCGTCCTCGACTCCACCGGCCATCCCTACGCCCTTCCATTCCTCGGGGGCTTCGAGCACCCGCGTCCGCAGCTGATCGACATCGACGGCGACGGCGTCAACGATCTGTTTCTTCAGGAGAATTCCAACGACCTGGGGCTGTATCAGCGGTCCGCTAACGGCTGGCAACTAACGACTGAGCGCTATGAGGATCTCAACATCGGCGAGTGGTATCGCTTCGCCGATGTCGATGGCGACGGGTTGATCGATCTGGTCACGGAATCGCCGCTCAGCGACATCCGCTATTACCGCAATGTCGGCACGCGCACCACGGCGCGGTTTATCGTCTCGGCCGACACGCTGCGGGATGTCACGGGTCAAGCGATCTATGCCGACCGGCAGAACATCGCGCAGTTCGCCGACATCGACTGCAACGGCCAACTCGACATGCTGCTCGGCCGCGTGGACGGCACGATCACGCGCTACGAGCTTCAGAACCTCGACACCCTCCACCGCCCTCGATTCAAGCTGTTAACAGAGCGATTCGAAGACATCCAGATCATCGGCCAGCGCCAACCGTCGCGCCACGGCGCCAACACGCTGGCGGTGTTCGACGTCGACTCCGACGGCGATCCCGACATCCTGTGGGGCGACTTCTTCGAGCCCGGGCTGCTCTGGCTTCGCAACGAAGGGACGTGCGCCCATTTCGACTTCCACGGCGAACGGATTCCGTTTCCACCGGGCGCGCCGCTCGAAACCAGCGGCTACAATGCACCGGCCGCCGGTGATCTCACCGGGGACGGCAGGCTGGACCTGATCGTGGGCGTACTCGGGGGCGCGTTCAATCCCAACAAGACCAGCACCGCGAACCTCTACCAGCTCGATCAGACGGCGCCGAACGTCTGGAAGATCGCCACGCCCCGAGTGCTCGACGGGATCGATGTCGGTGCCGAGTCGATCCCCGCGTTTGGCGACATCGACGGCGACGGCGATCAGGATCTGGTGGTGGGTACGAAGATCGAACCCGACAATCCGCGCACCGGGGGCCTGTACTGGTTCGAGAACACCGGCAGCCGTAGCACGCCGGCGCTGCGGCTGCGGGGGCATCTGACGGTGCTCCCGGCCTTTCACCTCGCGCCGGCGATCGGGGATCTCGACGGCGACGGTCTGCCCGATCTCGTGCTCGGTCAGTTTCAGGACGCCGTCGCGTGGTACCGAAACAGCGGGGAGGGAGGGGGCGGCGCCGGCCGCTTCGTACTCGTCGATTCCGCCGTCGTGCGCTTGCCCCGCGGCAGCAACGGCGTGCCCGAGCTGCACGACATCGACAAGGATGGCGATCTCGATCTCTTTGTCGGCGACGCGGGAGGCCGCATCGCGTTCTTCAGAAACGACGGCTCGAAGCAGGCGCCCCGGTTCGTGCTCGCGAGCGAGGACTACCTCGGCAGGCGCGTCGGCCGGCGCATCGTGCCGCGGTTTCTGAACGACGTGCTGATCGTCGGCACGGAGCGTGGCGGGATCGATTCGACGCTCGGGATTCGACTGCCGCTGTACGCGGCGCCAGCGTTCGCGAACGTGCGAGGCGAGAGCACCGATGTGTTTGTGGGCGGCGCAGGCGGCGGCCTGCAGTACTTCCAGGGCGGCGGCGGCCCTCGCTCCAAGGAGTGAAACCTGGCACGGTTCTGTTTGCGTATAGTTCAGGTCCCCATCTCTTCGAGCGGTTCGATGATCAAGCCTGTGCTTCAGCTCGCCGCCGTCGGTCTGGTCGGCGTGATTCTCTGGAAAGTCGCAGCGGGCCTCCTGTTGCCGCTGTTCTTCCTCCTCTTCAAGGTGGCGCTGATCGTCGGTCTGATCATGTTCGCCTTCTGGTTCTTCAGAAAGGACCGTGGTAAGGCGGACACGCCCCCCGCGTCGTCCTAGTGTCCCAGGCAACACAATCGAGGCGCGCCTGACCTGAGCAAGGTCCGGCGCGCCTCGTGCGTTCTTCCCCGGCAGACCTCAACGGGAGGACGCCATGAACTACTGGAAAGGCTTGATGATCGCCGCCGGCATCGACCTGATCTGGATCATGGGATCTCCGGTGCTGGCGCCCGATCTGAAGCTGCCCGCGTTCAAGGAGGAGCCCTGGGCGCTCAATCCTGAAAATGCGGGTGCCGTGTCCATTCACCAGCCGCACACGCCTGATGTGGATCGCCTAGCGGCGATCGGTGAGAAGCTCGACTCGCTGATGATGTACGTGCAGGAGCATCCGGAGGACGTGGATGCGATCGAGAAGGTGGCTGATCTGTACGCGGACAACGGATGGTGGGATGATGCGATCGGCCCGCTCGCGCGCGCGATTCAGCTCAATCCCGAGCGTTGGTCTCTCTGGTCGGCGCTCGATCGGGCCGTCGAGCAGGCGGGGATGGCGATGATTACGGATGCGGAGCTGACGGTACGCGCGCAGAACTTCGTCCAAGCCGTGGACATGTGGGGACATGGCTGTTAACGGCGGCGGCAGATGAGTCGGCGGCGAGGGCGGCAAAAAGGGCGGCAATTGCAGTTGCCGCCCTTCGCCGCCGCTTGATCTGCCGCCCTGCGCCGCCCTGTCTTACTGATCCACCCACGTACTCCTCACATCATACGTCACATCATAGACCAGCTGATTGACCAATCGGCCGTACGCGTCGTTCGGGTCGCGCGCCTCAAACGACGGCGTTCCGCCGATGAACGCGAGCCCGCCCACCTTCTCAGTGGACTGTGAGCTGCGGCGCCACATCACGCCGCCCGTCCGCGTATTCACGAGCCACACCGACAACTCCACCGTCACCGTGGCCTGCATCACGGGCGAGAGACTGGCGGTGAGATGGCCGCTGGGCTTCACGTTGGAAATCTTGAGGTGCCCAAAGAACGCCACCGGCACGCCAATCGTGTCCCGCGCGGAGAACACGCGGCTCGAATCGGCGCTGGTGAATTCGCGCATCTCGATGCCGTTTTGCGCGGCGAGCACATACTCCTCGAAGCGCTGCGTCGCGAACTCGTGGAGATTGCCCTTTGCGTTCTCGACCGAGAACCTGAACAAGCCGATGTTCTTGTGCGGGACGAGATTCAAGGTCGGCGGCAGCAGTACGCGCTGGCGCGGCGGCCGGTGCGATCCACCGCAGCCGAAGAGCGCAACCAGGATGAGGTAGCAAATAGCGACACGCGTGACGCGCATAGGCACCTCGAAGCTTGGGAAACTCGGAGGACCAACATAATGCGTGCCACTGCAATCGTGGGAATCTGCGTCACATCGGCTAGGGAGTTCCCTGGCGGACGGGCTGTGGCGCTGTCTCACTGGTGGGCCAACGCTGCGTCGGAACGACACTCGGCAATGGCTGGGCGCGGATGTACGTGACGACCTTCCAAATCGCTCCCGGCGACATGACGCCGCCGTAGGCCGGCATCCCGCGCGGGCGTCCGTAGAAAACCGAATGGTACAGTGCGCCGTCGGTGCCGCCATAGCGCCAGCGGCCGTCCACGAGACTCGGGCCCGCCCAGCCGAGCGCGCCGCCGCCGTGGCAACCGTCGCAGTTCATCGTGCTGAAGATCTTGGCGCCGTCGGCGACCGAGGTAGAATCGCCGGCGAACGGGTTGGTCATTTCAGCGGCTGGTGGTTGGCTGGCTCCCGCCGCCACGTGATTCGGATAACGAATCGATGGCGGCGGACCGCTGTCGGTGCCGCGGTTACACGCGACGAGGAGTAGTCCCACGCACGACGCACCACGCACGACGCACGACTTCACAAGCCGAAAACCCAAACCATTCCTCCCTGGCTCGTGTGGCGGGCGAGATCGGGTGCAAAATCCGCCGGCGGGCGCAGATCGGCGGGATCGTCGGAGCGGACATCACCCGAGAGGAGAAACCAGTCGCCCCCGATCCCGGCGTACACGGCGACGTACTGCTTCCCGTCCGGCCCTCGAAACGTGATCGGCGCGCCCACGACGCCCGAGCCCACCTTGAATTTCCACAGCGCGCGTCCCGTGCGGATGTCGACCGCCTTGAACCAGCCGTCGAGCGTTCCGTAGAAGGCGACGTCGCCCGCCGTGACCACGGTTCCGCTCCAAACCGGGAATTGCTCCTTGATCTCCCACACCTTGCGGCCACGCGCCGCGTCCCAGGCGATGAATGCGCCCATGTGACCGCCGGGGCCTGCGACATAGGGAGTCGTGGCGCCGATGAACGGCGTCGCGGGGATGCGTGTGACCTGTGTCGCCTCGAAGTTCATGCAGAGATTGTTGGTCGCGGTGTAGAACAGCCCCGTGCGCGGCGAAAACGCCGATGACGAAACGGGACTCTTGCCGCCCTCGAGGCTCGGGCAGATGCCGCGGACGTTGCCGCGCGAGGCACCGGTGACCATCGTGCTGTCCACGATCGGCACGCCCGTGCGCTTATCGATGCCCTTCGCCCACGTCACATGCGCGAACGGCTCAGCCACGAGCAGCTCGCCGGTCGCGCGGTCGAGCGTATACGCGAAGCCGTTTTTGTTGAACGTCACGAGGACCTTGCGCATCCGACCCCCCACGACGAAATCGGCGAGGATCATTTCGGCATTCGCGTCGAAGTCCCAGCTGTCGTGCGGCGTGAACTGGTACGCCCACACCAGCGCGCCATCGCGCGGCCGGCGCGCGAGCACGCTGTTGGTCCATTTGTTCTCGCCCGGCCGTTGCTCCGTGTTGTACGGACCGGGGTTGCCGGTGCCGAAGTAGATCAGATCGAGCTGTGGATCGTAGGAGATCCAGCCCCACACCGGCGCGCCACCGCGCCGCCACGAGTCGCCGCTCCAGGTGGAGACGCCGAGACCAGCGCCGCCGGTGAACGTGCCGGGCCGCGCGATCATCAGTGAATCGGGGCCCATGTTGTGCGCGGTCCACAGGATCTTCCCGGTCGCGAGATCGAGCGCCTTCACCCAGCCGTAAATCCCGAACTCGCCTCCCGAGGGACCCACGAGCACGCGATCGCGCACGATGAACGGGGCCATGGGGGTCGTCTCGCCCTGGCCCATGTCGGCGATCTGTGTCTTCCACAATTCGCGGCCGGTGTTGGCGTCCACGGCGACGGTGTGCCCGTCGAGCAGGTTGTACACGATCTTCCCGTCCGCGTACACCGCGCCGCGATTGATCGCGTCACAACACGCGACGCCGACCGCGGTCGGATTCACGTCGGGCCGATACTTCCATTTGAGCGGATAGCCTTCGCGCGTCAGATCAAAGGCATAGAGCACGTTCGGGAAGGGAGTGACGACGTACATCGTACTGCCCACAACCAGCGGTTGTCCTTCGTGACCGCCGAGGACGCCGGTCGAGAAGCTCCACACCGCCTTGAGGCGGGTGACGTTGGTGCGATTGATCTGTGTGAGGGTGCTGTAGCGCCGGGCGGCGTAGTCTTTTCCCGGCATCGTCCACTGGCCGTCGTCTTGCGACGGCGTGCCCTGGAGGATCGGGAGCAGTAAAAGCAACGCCGCGGGAATCATGTGTAATGATACCGCGTCTACTGCTGATCGGTGCGTGCCACGAGCGCGAGCGGCACTTTCCGCAGCCCCTTCCAGGCACGTGTGTGGCCGGCTGAATCCGAGATCGCGACCTGCGCCGAAATCCCGCCGTCGAGCAGCATCGCCTGCCGCGCGCCGAGCGAACCCATCACCGCGGTCATCTCGGGTACGGTGAGGCCGAACGGCAGGCGGTCGGCGCCGGGAATCGGAGCATCGAACCGCGTGAGCGCGACGAGCAGACGCTCCTCGCGATCGATGCCGAGCGCGAGTCGCGCGTCCCGGTGCGTAACGTTGATCTCGCCGTCGCGCACCGGCGCCGGCACCTCGCCGTCGGCCGTGAGCAGCGTGGGATAGGATTGAAACGCGAAGCGCACGTCGGTTCGCCCGCGCCACATCGAGACGTCGTCACCATCGACCCAAATGAGTCGGCCGTCCGCGAGTCCGACGAGCGCCGACGAGAGCGGTCCCTGCCCGGGCGGAAGCCTCTCGTGAGCGTTTATCACCACCCAGCCCCAGGGCAGCCGCTCCACGAACATTCCGGCATTGAGCGCGAGCGCCGCATCGCCTGCCTGGTCGACGGTCCAGGCAGGCCGATCCTCAGTCATGCCCCACACTAGATGAATGGATGCGACGCGAGGGTCGATACGCGCGAGCACGAGTGTGAGCGCGTGCGCTTCGCCCTGTCCGGCGATCGGGAGCGTGGCCCATTCCACGCCCCGCTGTCCCGGATGCCAGGTGACGAGCTCGCCCAGCGTCGCGTCGGCCGCGGTCCAGCGCAGGGGCGCGCGCGAAGCGTGCCACAGCACGCGCGTCGCGCCCGAGGAAAGTCGCGCCTCCAAGGTCGCATCGTCTCGACCGGTCGGTCCCGCGGTCGCCGCGCACAGCGCGACCGCACTCACGGCGACAGCTGCTCGACGAATCACCCGAAGTATTTCTTCAGCTCGGCGAGCCGGGCACGCAGCGCTTCCTCCTCGGTTTGAGTGAACACGTAGCCGCTGCCGACAGTGCCGCTGCCGACATTCCCCGCGTTCTGCATCGCGACGAACCCTTCGGCACGCTCGGCGGCCATCGCGAACTGATCCGCCGTCATGCCCGCGGCGCCCGCGGCCGCGACGCGCGCCGAATCTTCTGCAGCGCGCGCCTGAACCAGCAGCGTGTCGGAGACCGCGGAGAGCGAGTCGGCACGCCGCATCCAGCCCGGTACCGGGGGCACACGACACGTGGCGCGCGCCTTGGTGCTGTCGGCTCGCGGGTCTATGCCCATCAACGTGTTCAGCTTTTCCCGGGCACGGCGCATCGCGGCCGTGTCGTTTGTCGCCATTGCCTGCTGGGCTTCCTGCGAGGCCGCGCCCCAGTCCTGCATGAATTTGACATTGTCAGCCGTGGCCACGCCCGTCATGCCCATCATGCGCTGCTGCATCGCTTGCATGTGCTGCTGTTCCATCTTACTGAGCTCGTCGCTGACACAGCTCTCCGCGTTGCCGTTTGCGTCGACCCATTGCGCGCGGTCGTCGCTATGCTGGTTGTTGATGTTCGCGGCCTCATCACCCGCGGCGGACGAGCGCCGCCGCAGCTCGCCCGCGGTCAGGCCGCGGGCGCCGCGCGTCGTACTGCGGGCCTCGAGACCCTTGAGGAGTCGAGCGACGACCTGTGGATTCAGCTCGAGTGTCGTGTTGTCGAACTTGGGTGGCGGGCGGGTTGGCTGCTCCGGCTGGCCTGTGACCTGTCGCGCGGCGTCTTTTGCCTTGCGGCGGATGCTGGGAAGCTGCGCCTGGGCGGCGGAGGTGAAGATGGCGAGCGCGGTTAGCGCGGCAAAGATGGACGGGCGCGACATGGAAAATCCTTCGGTGTGGGGTCCGTGGGACTATTCTCTCCCCCCCTTCGGGAACTCGCTAGATCCCTCGATTGTTGACCAACGCCCGATGCGCCAAACCCACTTCCAAGCCGCGAGGCATTCCGTCATAATCAGCCTATGACCCTTGCACTGTTGCTAGCCCTGAGCCTGACGGCTCCGCCGGACACGGCCACCTTTGCCGGCGGGTGCTTCTGGACGATGGAGCATGCCTACGACGAAGTGCCGGGCGTGATCTCAGCAGTCTCGGGATTCACGGGCGGCTCCACCAAGAACCCGACGTATATGCAGGTGGTGGACGGGAACACGGGCCACCTCGAGGCAGTGCAGGTGGTCTACGATCCCGCCAAGGTCAGCTACGAGACGCTGCTCTGGACGTTTTGGCACAACATCGATCCGTTCCAGACGGATGGGCAGGCGTGTGATATCGGGCCGAACTACCACACCGCCGTCTTTGTTCGCAACGCCGAGCAGCGCCAGGCGGCGAGTGCGACGCGCCAGCAGATCATCGATCGCTTCAAGCGTGACGTCGCAACGCAGGTTCTCACGGCCGGCCGGTTCTACGCGGCCGAGGAGTATCACCAGGACTTTGCGAAGAAGAATCCCGGGCATTACGGGATGTATCGCACCGGCTGCGGCCGCGACCGTCGGCTCAACGCCATTTGGGGTGATGAAGCACATGCGATTGGGGGGGCGTACTTCGTGAAACCGAAACCAGCTGATACCGAACTACGGCGTGCGCTGACGCCCCTGCAGTACGAGGTCACGCAGCACGAGGCGACCGAGCGGCCTTTCCAGAACGAGTTTTGGGATAATCATAAGGAAGGGATCTACGTCGACGTCGTCTCCGGCGAGCCATTGTTCAGCTCGACCGACAAGTACGACTCGCGCACCGGATGGCCAAGCTTCACGCGGCCGCTCGAGGTGGCCAACGTCAAGGAAAAAACCGACCGGTCGCTGTTCATGGAGCGCACCGAGGTCCGGTCCGCGCACGCGGATTCGCATCTGGGCCACCTGTTCGCTGACGGCCCTCAGCCCACGGGGCTGCGCTACTGCATCAACTCAGCGGCGTTGCGCTTTATTCCGATTGATCGACTCGACGCGGAAGGCTACGGCCAGTACCTGGCGCTGTTCAAGAAGAAGTAGGGCTACAGGAGTTACCGCTGACCGTCGAGCAGGGCCACGGCGCGGTACAGTCGGTCAATGGCCGCGCCGAGGTCCTCGCTCGGCCCCGGCGACAACTCTCCCACCAGCGCGACTTCCCGAAGCAGCTGCAGCGCGTTGCGCACATGCTCGACCGGACGCTCGCCACTGAGCGGTCGAAACGCCCGGCCGCGGCGCTCGAGTGTGCTGCGCCGTTCGGCACCGCTCCGTCGGTCGACGACGCGGCGACGTTCGTCGGGGACCTGCAAGACCAACCGCCGGCGCGGCTCGGCGCGGCGGTCGGTCCCGTCCCGACGATCAGCCCCCAGCCTGCTGGGCATTACGGCTTGGTTGCGGGCGCCGCTGGACGCGTTGCTACCGGCATCGGTCCCCAGAACGCCGCATCGCTCGCGCGCACTTCGCGCGAGACGTAGCTCTGCTTGGGATCGAGCCGGAACCGGTTCGTTTCCCAGCTCAACGTCGCGTCCTTCGAGAACTTGTCGAGCGCGGCCATCTCGGTCTCGTTCGCACCCTGCATCACCTTCATCCCGTCGGCCAGCATCTCATCGAACGCGCCGTAACCGGGAACCGAGGAGAAGATGATGTAGGTCGGCGTCTGCATCCCGGCGATCACCTGATAAATCCGGTACTGCGCGTTCGGTGCGGAGCGCTGCGCAGCCGTACCGTAGGCCTTGGCGGCGGCGTCGAACTCCTGCTCATGTCCCGGCCGCACGCGGATGATCGAGATTTCCCAGAAACGCTGCTTCGACAGGTCGGGGTAGGCGCCCATGCTGAGGTCGGTACGGGCCATCGCCTGGACCGTGCGAGTCCCTTCCAGCACCTCGCCGTCCGCCCGCGAGAGCCGGTCGAGATCGGCCTGCAGCGCGACGTCACGGCCCATGGTCTCGGCGTACTTGGTGTGACTGGCGGAAGGAATGATGTACCACGCCTCCGGCGTTCCAGTCATGGACGTCATGGCGAGGTAGTAGTCCGGTGAATTCGCGCGGCCGTAGAGTGCGGGCCATCCCGCCTCGATCCGGGCATGGTCGGCGGTGCGGCCAACTTTGACTTGTTCGCGAATGATGGTGAGGAGCGACGGCTGCGAGGTAGGTAAACCCTGACTCTGCGCTTGCGCGGCAGCGAGACCTTGTGCCCCACACGTGAGTGTGAGGAGCACGAAACACATTTTCAGCATGGAGACCTTGGGTAGGAGACCCGGCGAAACTACCACGAAACCAACCTTTTGGCGAATCGTAACATCAAACGAATAGCCACAACTCCCGAGATCATAACATGCCGCTGTTGCTACCCGTCGCCGCCGTCGTGGCCGTGTTACAGACTCCAACTCGGGACAGCAGTGTCTCCACCGCGCCGCCACGGACACCGGCGGTCGCCAGCGCGAGCGCCCAGCGCGCGCCGCGCGCCCCCGTGATCGACGGGAAGGATGATGACGAGGTCTGGCGCATGGCCGTGCCGCTCGGGGAGTTCCGCCAGTTCGCGCCGGTCGAAGACGCCGAGCCGAGCCTCCGAACGGAAGCCAAAGTCGCCTACGACGAGCACAACTTCTACGCCTTCATCCGTGCGTTCGACCCGGCCCCCGACAGCATCAGAAAGCTGTTGGCCCGCCGCGACTCCCGCGTCTGTTGTGATCAGATCAAGATCATGATCGACTCCTATCACGACCGGCGCAGCGGCTACGAGTTCGCGGTCAATCCTGGCGGGGTGAAGCGCGACTACGCCGTCTACAACGACAACAATGAGGACGATGCCTGGGACGGCGTCTGGGAAGTCGGCACGCAAGTTGACTCGCTCGGCTGGACCGCCGAATTCCGCATTCCGCTCTCGCAGCTCCGGTACGCGCACAGGCCGAGCAACACGTTTGGATTCGCCGTCTGGCGCGACATCGACCGGCGCGGTTTGGAGCGGGTGAGCTGGCCCCTGTATCGCGTGTCGCAGGTCGGCTTCATCTCGCAGCTCGGCGAGATCCGCGGGCTCGATGGGCTGGCGGCGCCGACCCGTCTCGAGGTGTCGCCTTACGCGGTGGCCAAGAACGAGCCGCGGCCCGGGTTCGAGCGCAACCAGGACTTTACGGGCGGTGCCGATATCAAATGGGGCATCACCTCGAACATCACGGTCGACGCAACGGTCAATCCGGACTTCGGCCAGGTCGAGGCCGACCCGTCGGTCCTCAACCTGACGGCGTTCGAGACGTTCTACCAGGAGCGGCGGCCATTCTTCATCGAGGGCACCGGCATCTTCCAGTTCGGTGTGAATTGCAACGTGGTGAACTGCAGCGGCGAGGGATTGTTCTACTCGCGCCGCATCGGTCGCGATCCCCAGCTGCGGCCGCTCTATGGTGACGCGGAGTCGCCCACCGCGACCACCATCTGGAGTGCCGCGAAGGTCACCGGCCGGCTGCCGGGCGGAACGACGATCGGTGTCCTGGATGCGGTAACCGCGCACCACCAGGGGCCCGGGGGCGAAACGATCGAGCCACTCACGAATTACGCGGTGGTGCGGACGCAGCAGGATTTCCGGAACGGCGAGAGCGGCGTCGGTCTGATGCTGACCGCGGTCAATCGTGACATCGATGAGTGGACCAGCCCGCTGATCCGGAGTACGGCCTATGTCGGGGCGGTCGATTTCCGCCATCGCTTCAGCAAGGGTCGCTACCAGGTTTCGGGATCGGTCGATCTGAGCAGCGTGAGCGGCAGCGATACGGCGATCGCGTTGACGCAGCTGAACACCGTGCACAACTATCAGCGGGTCGACGATGACGCGGACCCCAACCTGCGGTTCGATTCGACCCGGACCAAACTCACCGGCAGCGCGCAGGAGATTCTGTTCCGCAAGACGAGCGGCTTCATCCAGTTCGAGACAAGCTATATGCGCCGCACCCCCGGGTTCGAAATCAACGATTTGGGCATTCTGTTTCGCGCCGATCAGCAGGGGTGGAACACGTGGGGTTCGCTCAACTTCCTGAAGCCGGCCGCGTTCTTCCAGCGGGGGTTCTGGAACTTCAACTGGTGGCAGTTCTGGACGACGGGTGACGGTCTCCCAACCGACCGTGCGGCCAACACGAACGCGCACTTCCAGCTCAACAATCGCTGGTGGGCGCACCTTGGTGGGACCGTCGGCGGACTCGGTGACGTGTTCTGCGATCGGTGCGCGCGCGGCGGTCCCGCGGTGCGCAGCGATCCATACATCGCGCCCTGGGGCGGCTTTGAGGGCGACGGGCGCAAAGCCATCGTTCCGTATTTCTTCTTCAATTACTTCAAGGGCGACGGCGGCCGCTCGGAGTCAGTGAACCTGAGTCCCAGCGTGGACCTGCGGGTGGCTTCGCAGTTCCAGAGCTCGATCGGCGTGAACCTGAGCCATAGCATCGACGACCTGCAATACTTCGACCAGTTCGTGGATTCGGTCGGCGTGCCTCACTACCTGTTTGCGCATCTCAACCAGCAGACCGCATCGATGTCGCTGCGGCTCAATTTTACCGTGACGCCGGCGCTGACCTTGCAAGCCTATGCATCGCCCTTCGTCGCCAAGGGTACGTTCTCGAACGTTCGTGAGATCGCCGATCCGCGGGCGAAGGAATACAACGATCGCTATCAGCCGTTCCCGATCCTGAATCCGGGCGGCTTCAACGTCAAACAGTTCAACTCGAACCTGGTCCTGCGCTGGGAGTACCGGCCGGGTTCAACGCTGTACGTGGTCTGGAGTCAGGGAAGGGACGATTTCGAGTCGCAGCAAGGGAATCGTTCGATCAAACAGGACTTCGACAGGTTGTTCGATACGTATCCGCGAAACACGTTCCTGATCAAGGCGTCGTACTGGCTGACGCCGCTCAGCCGCTAGTCACAGCTGGACTATGCGTCCATGGGCCTGAGCAAAGTCCCCTAGAACGGCCGGTAGTAGGCCCAGGATAAAGCCGTGGATCATGATGGCGAAGACCTGGGAAACCAGGAACACGGCGAGCACCGACCCGATGAAGCGCTTGGTGCTCATGCGGCTCTCCGAGAGAGGACGGGCCAAGTTAACCTCTTGACGCTCACTTGAGAGTGGCGCCGCTTCGTATGGCATGAACCATCGACTCGCGGTCCCGCTGCTGGCCCTGGTGAGTGCCTGTATCCTTTCCCGCAGCGTTTACGTCGACACGCTGGAACGTCCCGGCAGTCCCGCCGACACGATCGTCGTGATCACTCCTGTCAAAGTCCACCTGATCGATGGAACCACGGCGCTGTTCCGGCACGGGGCCCAGGTCTCACGCGACAACGTGTGGGGTGTCGGCGGCATGCGGTATTCGCTTTCCCTGCAGGATTCCTCGAGTGTCGCCTGGATACCGCTCGACAGCGTCCTGGGCATGGAGTCGTTCTACAACCACGTCAACCCCGGTCGCACGATCATCTACTCCGCTCTCGCAACGATTGTGGCGATCGGAGGCGCTGTTGCCATCTACTGTGCCACCGATCCCAAATGCTTCGGCTCCTGTCCGACATTCTATGCCGACAGCGCGGGCACGGAGGTGCTCGAAGCCGAAGGGTTCTCGTACAGTATCGCGCCGTTGTTCGAAGCGCGGGACGTGGATCGGCTGCGGTTTCCGGCGGACACCAGCGGGGTCGTCCGGCTCGAGGTCCGCAACGAGGCGTTCGAAACACACTTCATCAACCACCTCGAGCTGCTCGAGGTGCGGCACGCCGCCGATGAAGTGGCGGTCCCCGACGAGCTTAACCGGCCGTTCGTCGTCGCCGGGCTCGTCGAGCCGTTCCAAATCATCAGCCGTGCCGGGACCCGCGTGGATGGACAGCTCGCCGCGGCCGACGGCGACGCGTATCGCACGCCGAGGACGATTCTCGCGGGGGCGCGCGTGACAGACGTCAATGATTGGATCGACATCATCGCTCCCGCGCCGCGAGCCGACAGCATCGCCCTGGTGCTCCGGCTGCGGAACAGCCTGCTCAACACGATTCTGCTGTACGACATCATGCTGGGCGATCCGGGCGCGCGTTCGCTCGACTGGGTCGGCTCGGATCTCCGCAAGGTCGGACCTGCCGTCGAGCTGGCGCAGTGGTACCAGAGCCGGATGGGATTGGACGTGGCTGTGCTGGATCAGGGGCAATGGCGCCATGTCGCCCATCTCAAAGACACCGGTCCTGTGGCATGGAAGGACGTCGCGATCGTCGTCCCGGTTGTGAGCGCTGATACCGTGCGGATCCGTCTCACCTACCCGGCGGATAACTGGCGCTTCGACCGAGTTTCGGTCGCGCGGGGCTTCCGCCGCCTGCCGGCGGGCGCCACGGTGCATCCGCTCGCCACCGTTTTCGATGCGCTTGAGCGGCCGGATACCGCCGCGGTGCGGAGTATGGCGGCTCCCGACGAGCGTTACCTCGAGGTCGCGAGCGGCCAGCGCTTCACGGCCGAGTTCCGGGTCGGACGCGCGGGCGACAGTCTGCGCACGTTCTTCCTTGGGTCACAGGGCTACTACACGGAGTGGGTTCGGAGCGGCTGGCTGCGCGCACCCCGCTCGGAACGGACGTTCACACCATCGGACGGCGCGCTGCTCGAGGCGATTCAGCGTTGGCAGGTCACCCAGGATACGCTGGAGGCACGGTTCATGGCGACTCGGGTGCCTGTCCGATGAAAAACCCGCTGTTGCTGCTGCTCGCGTGTACGCTGGCGTGCCCTGTTGGGACGTCCGTTCACCACTTCGAGCCGGCTGGATCAGCCCATGGCGTTCAGGCCGATCTCCGAGTCGGCAAGCACTCGACGCGAGTCCGCGGCGAGCTGCTCGAGGTTCGCGATACCGCGCTCACGCTGCTTCGCGACGGCAAACGTGTGACGGTCGTCCCGATTCGGCTGATTCGCGTGGGTAGTTTTGCGAAGGTGGACATTCAGATGATGGAAGGCGTCCGATTCTCGCCAGCCGACCGCGATCAGCTGCGCCTGTTCAGCCGGTTCCCCGGCGGTCTGACCCCGGAGCTCGAGGTGCAGGTGCTCGCGCTGTACGGTCAGACCGAGCCGGACCAGGCAGTGGCGCCGTGATCCTCGCGGCGCTGTTGCTCCTGACCGCACTCCAAGGAACGGCGCTCGACGATTTCCTTGCCGCCGCGCGCCGGGGCACGGCCCGCTATCAAACCCCGGACAGCGCGCGCGCCGCGGGTTATCGACCGGTGGGCCCCGACTTTCCCGGCATGGGTCGCCATTGGGTTCATCCGTCGCTCATCCTGCGTGACACGCTCGACCCGGCGGCACCGCAGGTCCTCGAGTACGCCGAGATCGCGGGCCGGGTCACGCTCGTCGGCGTGGCGTATGCCGTGCTGGTCCGAGACGGGGGCGGGCCTCCGCGGGGGCCGGCGCCGGCGGAGAGCTGGCACTTCCATCAAGGCACCGTTGAAGAAGAGAGCTTCTTGCGCAGTCACGCCGGACTCCATGAGCACACGGGTGGGCCCAAGATCGCCGTGCTGCACGCCTGGATCTGGCTGGACAATCCCGACGGCGTGCTCGCAACGGACAACTGGGCACTGCCATACGCGCGGGTCGGCGTTCCGATACCGCCGCACGGATCTCGCAGCGCCGCGCGCGCGCTTGCATTCGGCGCGGACGAGGGCGGCAGGACGTACATGGAAGCCCTGCTCCATGCGGTGGGCCAGCCCAGTGATGATGAAATGACCGCACTCGTCGCCATCGTGAGACGCCATCACGCGATGGCGCGCGCTCAGACTCCGAACGCTCTCGCGCTCGAAGCCTGCTGGCGCTCGCTTTGGGAGGACGTCAAAACCAGCGTCCGGCCCGTAGTCTGGGGACGACTCGCGGCCGTGCGCTGACCAACAGTTACTCGGGTTCGATTCGCTCCAGGGCGAAGCGCAACCGCAGCATCGCGGTATCCAGCAGCCGCCGGGAGTCGTCCCGGAGCGCGCCCATGTCGGCGAGCTGCGTGAGCAGCTCCAGGACGGCGTGGATCTGCGCCGTCGCCGATTCCACGATGAGCCGGCGATCGAGCCCACTGCGACGCTCGACTGGTACCTGGACGTCCTTGACCCGCCGATCCGCACCCCGCCTGCGATTCGCAACTGTCATGGGACCACCTCCCAAGTGCGTTCGCTACTGAGCAGTGCGTCGAAGTCTCCGTTGCCCTGCGCTGCACCCTTCTGAGCATAGACATCGTGCTCGTAGGATTCGGTAGGGTTGCAATAGAGCACGCCCATCGCGGTTGGGAAGGGCGGTTCCAGCGCGGCCAGCAACTGCGCCAGCGGGCGATTCGTCTCATCGTGCAGGAGCGTGTCCGGACCGGCGGGGGCGACTTCCAGTTCCAGCTTGCCGGGCTTCAGCCGCAGCCCTTTCTCCTTCTTCTTGCCGAACACGAGCGGCTTCCCATGCTCGACCAGAATCTGCGCATCGGCTGCGACTTCCTTGCCCGTGATGTGCTCGAACACCGCGTCGTTGAATACGACGCAGTTCTGGAGGATTTCGACGAACGACGCGCCCGTGTGCGCGTGCGCGCGCTTGAGCACGGTGATGAGATGCGCCTGCAGCGTGTCGATTGATCGGGCGACGAACCGCGCGCCTGCGCCGAGCGCAAAGGCGCAGGCCGAGACTGGATTCTCGATCGAGCCCAGCGGAGTGGAGGGCGAACGCGTGCCGCGCCGGGATGTCGGCGAGTACTGGCCCTTGGTCAGACCGTAGATCTCGTTGTTGAACAGGATGATGTTGAGGTTCACGTTGCGCCGCAGCACGTGCAGCATGTGGTTTCCGCCGATGGACAACCCGTCGCCATCGCCGGTCATCACCCACACGTCGAGCTCGGGATTCGCGAGCTTGATGCCGGTCGCGATCGCGGGGGCGCGTCCGTGCACGGTGTGGAAGCCGTACGTCGACATGTAATACGGAAAGCGGGCGGCGCAGCCAATCCCGCTGACGAAGACCGTGCGCTCGCGCACCAGTCCCATTTCGGCGCACGCCTTCTGCACCGCCTTGAGGATCGCGTAGTCGCCGCACCCCGGACACCAGCGGACTTCCTGGTCCGAGGCGTAATCCTTGGGCGCGAGCTGCGCGTCGGTGATCGTTGTGACCGTCATGGCTTTTGAATCGCCTCGATGACTTCGGTGACGCGGAACGGCTTCCCCGTGACCTTCGGCAGCGACTCCGCGGGAATGAGATACTCGGCGCGTAACAGCTTGACGAGCTGCCCGTTGTTCATCTCGGGAACGAGGACCCGGTCGTACCGCTTGAGCAGGTCGCCAAGATTGCGCGGGAACGGGCTGAGGTAGCGCAGGTGGATGTGCGCGACGTCGCGGCCTTCGTCGCGCGCCACTTTCACGGCGCGATGAATCGCGCCGAACGTCGAGCCCCAACCCACGACCGCGAGCTTGCCGTGATCATCGCCGAGCGCGACGTCCTGGAGCGGGATGTCGCGCGCGATGCCGGCGATCTTGTCCGCGCGCGCCCTGGTCATGCGGGCGTGGTTGTCGGGATCGTAGGAGATGTGTCCCGAATCGTAGTCCCGCTCCAGGCCGCCGATGCGGTGCTCCAGACTCGGCGTCCCCGGCTTCACCCAGGGTCGCGCCAATGTCGCGGGATCGCGCAGGAATGGGTGGAATCCCTCGGGGTCGGTGCGATACGTGACGGGGAAACGGGGCAGGTCGGCTTCGCGCGGAATGCGCCACGGCTCTGCGGCGTGCGCGAGATAGCCGTCGCTCAGCACGATCACGGGCGTCATGTACTTCGTCGCCAGCCTGACGGCTTCGATCGCGATATCGAAGCAATCGGCGGTGGTCGCGGGCGCCAGCACCGCGAGCGGCGCGTCGGCGTTCCGGCCGAGCACCGCCTGGAACAGGTCCGACTGCTCGGCCTTCGTCGGCATGCCCGTCGAGGGGCCGGCGCGCTGTGAGTCGATCACGACGAGCGGCAGCTCCGTCGCGATCCCAAGACCGAGCATCTCGGTCTTGAGCGCGATGCCGGGACCCGAGCTCGAGGTGACGCCCAGCGCACCGGCGTAGGACGCGCCCAGCGCCGCCCCGATGGCGGCGATTTCGTCCTCAGCCTGGAACGTGACCACGCCGTAGGCGCGCAGATTGGCAAGCGTATGCAGCAGCGCCGACGCCGGAGTGATCGGGTAGCCCGCGAACACCATCTTCTCGATGCCCGACGCCCGCAGCCCCGCCACGAGTCCCCAGGCCAGCCCTTCCGTGCCGGTGATCGTGCGATACCGGCCCGGCTGCGGGTGTGCTTTGGGCACGCTGTAGGAGACGAGCTGCTCCGTCATCTCCGCCGTTTCGCCGAAGGCGTGGCCCGCGTTCAGCGCGGCGACATTGGCCTCGGCGATCGTCGGCTTCTTCGCAAACTTGCGCTTGAGCCAGTCGATCGTGGCGTTGCGCTCGTGCCCGTACATCCAGAGCATCAGGCCCAGTGCCCACATGTTGCGGCACAGGTGCGCCTCGCGGGAGGAGAGCCCATGCGGCTTCACCGCGTCGGCCGTGAGCTTCGTGATGTCGAGCTTGAGGACCTGAAAGCGCGCGAGCGAGTCGTCGTCGAGCGGGTTCCTGGCGTACCCGGCCTTCGTGAGATTGCGCTCGTTGAACGCGGCGGTGTCGACGATGACCGTGCCACCGACCCTCAGGTCGCGGAGTTCGGTGGTGAGCGCGGCCGGGTTCATCGCGACCAGCACATCGACCGCGTCGCCCGGCGTCATCACATCCGTGCCACCAAAATGAATCTGGAACGCCGACACGCCGAACGTCGTGCCGGTGGGGGCGCGAATCTCCGCCGGGAAGTCGGGGAACGTCGAAAAGTCGCTGCCCGCGAGCGCGGTTTCGAGCGTGAACTGGCTGCCGGTCACCTGCATGCCGTCGCCCGAATCGCCCGCGAAGCGAATCACGACTGAATCGCGAGTCTCGCGGTGGCGGCCGGGGATGACGGAGGTGACCATGACTCTAATCTATACGACGTTTCGAAGCACGAACCATACGTTTGCGGGGCGTTCGGCAAGCCGGCGCATGTACCAGGCAAACCAGGCGCTGCCGTAACTGATCAACACGCGGACTTCGGCGCCCCTGGACGCCAGTTTGCGTTGCTCCTCCCCCCGAATCCCGTACAGCATATGGAACTCATAGGCTGACCCATCCACCCGCTGCTCGTCCGCGGCCTTGCGGATCCGCCCCACGAGCCCAAGGTCGTGGGTCCCGAACACGACTTTGACGCGCTGCCGGGCCGTCTCCTTGAGCAGGCGCTCCGCCAGCTGCACATAGGCCGCGTCGACATCCCCCTTCTTCGGGAATGCGACCTCCGCCGGCTCGTTGTACGCGCCTTTGACGAGGCGAATCGCAGGGGCGAGCGCGAGCAGCGACTCGAGGTCGGCGGGCGTGCGGCGCAGGTAGGCCTGCAGGCACACGCCGACGTTCGACCACTCCGCTTTCGCGCGCCGGTAGACCTCGAGCGTCGCGTCGACGTAGCGCGACTCCTCCATGTCGATCCATAAGAACGAACGAGCCTGCTCGGCGCGCGCGGCCAGCTTCAGCACGTCCTGGACGCACCCTTCTCGACTCCCGTCCAGCCCGAGGTGCGTCAGCTTCACCGAGACATGGGCGGGCAGCTTGCGCCGTTGAATCTTTTCGAGCACTCCGAGGTAATGATCGCGGACCGCGGCCGCCTCGGCGCGATTCGTGACCTGCTCGCCCAGCTCGGTGAGCACACTGCCCATCCCGACTTTCGCGAACTGGCCGGCCGCCTCGAGCGCGGCGTCGAGCGTTTCCCCGGGCATGAAGCGCTTGACGGCGCGCTGGAAGAAGCGGCGCTCACGCAGTTGGCGCGCGAGCCACTGGCTGCGGGAGGCCTTGAGGAGGACACTGCGTGCGAATCCCATGTCGGGTAACCTCACCCCCTGACCCCCGCTCCGCAAATGTCCTCACGCCCCTGCCCCCTCTGGCTTCGGGAGAGGGGGAACGAGTTCGGGTATTATCCTTATTCATGTCTGTGTCACGTGCCTCAGTTCTGCTTCTCGCGCTGCTCGCGGCGTGCGCGCGGCCGCGTGGCGATACCGCGACGGGTCCTCCCGTGTCGGGAGACGAGCGCTGCCTGTTGTCGACGGACAACGTCTCCGGACGCTCTGCGACGATTACGGTCGGACTCACCGATCCGGTCGATCCGCGGCATGCGCCGATCCCGCGCAACGACGCCGAGCGACTCGTGTTCCGGCATCTGTACGAGACCCCGGTGCGGGTCGATTGCGAGGGTCACGCGCTTCCGGCGCTGGCGGGGAGCTGGGTGCGCGATGACGGCGGCAGGCGCTGGACACTCCGGCTGCGCGACGGCGCACAGTTCTGGGATGGCGCACCGGTCACGGCGCAGGACGTCGTGTTCGGGCGGGGAGGCGTGGGCTACACCCTGGGCGCGCTCGAAGCGCGTGTCGTCACCATGACACTGGCGAAATCGGTGGACGACGTGCCGCTCGTCCTGTCCGATCCCGGTCTGGCGATCGTGAAAGCGGCGCCCGATACCAGTTGGCCGATCGGCACGGGTGCCTACTGGGCGACAAGCGCTACGACGACGGCGCAGGAGATCCGCGCGCAAAACTCGCGCGGGGATACGCTCGTGTTTCGGCTCGTCGCGAGCGGCGATGCGCGGGACCTGCTGGATGCCGGCGTGGACCTGCTGGTCACGCGGGATCGCGCGCTGCGCGAGTATGCCGCGACGCTGAAAGACCGAACCGTCGTCGCGCTGCCGTGGGACCGCACCTACGTCTACGTAACCCCCGAGGCCGGCGGGACCCGGTTCGACGGCCTCGAACAAGCCGTCCGCGCTGAAGCGCGCCGCCCCTCCCCCGAGGGCGGCTTCTGGTGGCTCGATCTGCGGCCGTGCGGTTTGGGAGGCACTGCGAGTGGGTCGCCGCCTGCGTCCGCAGGCCAACGCCGCATTCTCTACGCCCGTTCCGACCCCACCGCGCGCGAGCTGGCGGGGCGGCTCGCCGCGCTGACGCGCGCCGTCGCGACTGCGCGCTCGAATGACGAGCTGAGCGCCGCGGTCGCCGCTGGGAAGGACGGGGGCGGGGGCGGGGGCTACATCGTCGCGCTGCCCCGCATGACTCCAGACCCCTGCCGCGCCGCGCAGGCGCTCCTGCCGCAATGGACCGCGACCATTACCGCGCTCGTCGACACGCGCCCGACCGCGATCGTGCGGCGCGGGGTCGCGCGCTGGGCGCTCGATCACGACGGTACCATTCACTTAGCACCATGAGCTTCCGCACCCGCCTCCTGACCGCGTTCGGGGTGGTGGTGCTGATTCCGCTGCTCGTGTTCGGCCTCGGCATCCGCCGGGAGATGGCGAAACGGGTGACGGATGAGTACCAACACCGTGTTGACGCGCTGGTTGCGGTGATCAACGCCGACATTGCGCGCGAAACTGACCGTGTCGCGGGGCGACTGGCTGCCCTGAAGAGCGCGCTGCTCGAGGACTATCGGTTTCGGGGCTTCGTCGTTCGGGGCGAGAATTCCGAATACGTGCTCGATTACACCGGCGAAGCGATGCGGCTGGCCGGACTCGATTTCCTGCAGCTCCAGGACGCCGAAGGACGCATTCTCTCCTCCGGCCATTTCCGCAACGAGTTCGGCCGCTTGGGTCCACCGGTTCGCGACACCGCGCTGGTGCGGGCCGCCACCGCCGAGGGACCATTCCTCGCGCTCGCGACATCCGATTCCTTCGCGCTGACCGGCAAGCGCTACCGTCTCGTGGGCGGGGTCACGGTCGATTCCGCTTTTCTCGCGCGACTGGCCCGCGACCCCGAGCTGGGCGTGGAGCTTGTCCTCCCTGATTCGAGCGTCAGGGAGGACTCCGACCTGCTTGTCGTGGGTGAGCGGACGCTGCCATACGTGGATGCAGTGGACGGTCCGGGCCGGGTCGAACGGGCGCACATCGAAGTGACGCGATCTTCGGCGCTGCTCACGGCGCTGCAGCGCAACGTGAATCTCTGGTTCCTGGTGGCCGTGCTGGTGGCGGCACTCGCGGCGCTGTTGCTCGCCGGCTGGCTCTCCACGCGGATCAGCACGCCCGTCGAGGCTCGCATCGCCATCGGGGACCTCGCTCGACAGGTGAATCACGACATCAAGAATGGCCTCGCGCCGCTGCGCAATGTGTTCCGGCATCTGACGCAGGTGGCGCGCGAAAAGCCGGTGGACCTGCCGCAGGTCTTCAACGAGCGCCAGGGGACGGTAGAATCGAGCATCACGTATCTCGAGACGCTCGCCGCCAATTACGCCAAACTCTCGCCGCAATCCGAGCGCAAAGCCACGGATGTGAACGCCGTCGTGCGCGACAGCGTCGCCGGATCGACCGGCGTGCGCACCCAGCTCGCCGACGGCCTTCCCTCGGTCTCGGCGGATGCGCTGGTGCTGCGCCGGATCATCGAGAACCTGGTCAGCAACGCCGTCGACAGTCTCGACGGGAAGAGCGGCACGGTGACCGTCCAAACGGAGAAGGGAAGAGGGGTTGTACGGATCTCGGTGAGCGATACGGGTCGAGGAATGAGCAAGACCGAGCTCGATCGCGCCTTCGATGACTTCTACACGACGAAGTCGGGTGGCACTGGGCTTGGGTTGTCGATTGTGCGCAGATTGGTGCTCGACTCCAGCGGTTCGCTGAAGGTCGAAACCGAGCCAGGGGAGGGATCCAAGTTCATCGTGGAGATCCCGACACTTTCATGACGCTGGTCCTCATCGTCGACGACGTTCCGGCCATGGCCGAGCAGTACGCGTACGATCTCAAGCGGCTGCGGGGCTATGAGACGCTCATCGCCAAGAGCGGCCGCGCGGCTTTGGAAAGCCTCACCCGCGACTCGATCGACTGCGTGATCCTCGATCTCGAGATGCCGGGCATGGACGGCTTCGAAGTCCTGCGCTCCGTCGAGCGGTTGGGTCTGCGCGTGCCGGTCATCGTGTACACGGGCACGGGCGACTTCGATCGCTGCATCGAGGCGATCCGCCTGGGCGCCTACAGCTTCATCGACAAGGCCGAGCCCATGGAGCGCGTCGCGCAGGAGGTGGAGAACGCGATCGAGCGGCGCAGGCTCACGAACGAGGTCACACTGCTCCGGCGCGGCTTCGGGCTCGAGTCTCCACTCGTCGGGGCCAGTCCGGCGCTGGCCAAGCTCAAGGAAGGCATCGTCCGGGTGGCACCGGTGCCGAGTCCCGTCCTCATCGTCGGCGAGAGCGGAACCGGCAAGGAGCTCGTCGCGCGGGAGCTGCACCGGCTCGGGGCCAATCCCAAAGGACCGTTCGTCGCGATCAACAGCGCCGCGCTCCCTCACGAGCTGGTCGAGAGCGAGCTGTTCGGGCACGAGCGGGGCGCGTTCACCGGCGCCATCGCCACGCGCAAAGGCGCGTTCGAGGCCGCGACCGGCGGGACGCTGTTCCTCGACGAGATCGGCGATCTGCCCGGCGCCGCCCAGGCCAAGCTGCTCCGCGTGCTGGAAGACCGGAAAGTCACGCGCCTCGGTGCGACCAAGACGATCGAGGTGAACGCGCGCGTCGTGGCCGCGACGCACCGGGATCTCGAGCAGGAAGTGAGTGAGGGGCGGTTCCGCGAGGACCTGTTCTATCGGCTCAACGTGCACGTGCTGCGCGTCCCGCCGCTGCGCGACCGGCTCTCGGACGTGCCCGCGCTGGTCGAGCATCTCGTCGAGGGGACGAGCGCCAGGTTCGGCATGCGGCCCAAGACGGTCACGCCCGACGCGCTCGAGGCCTTGATGGCGTACGACTGGCGCCGCAACAACATCCGCGAGCTGCGCAACGTGATCGAGCGCATGCTGATCGCGACGGATGGCGACGCTCTCACGCGCGAGGCGGTCCCACCTGAAATCCGGGACAAGAAACACGCAGTTTTACGCAGTTCCCACGCCTCTCCACGCAGTTTTGAAGAGCAGAAGCAGGAAGCCGAGCGCCAGATCGTGATCCAGGCCCTCGAGCGGAACGACTGGCACGTCACCAAGACCGCGAAGGAGCTCGGCCTGTCGGATCACGCCAGTCTCTTGAAGATCATGCGCCGCCTGGGTGTCCAGCGAGACACGAAGAGTGATTCCTAGCGGTGTCCGTCAGTACCCACGAACCCCCGGCAGAATTCGTAACGCATTGACCCGATAGCTGATAGCTGATAGCCGATAGCTGGTACTCCGCATGCCTTTCCTCCTGGCGAACCCCTGCTCCAGGAGGAGCCATGTCGTACCAGTTTTCCATCGATCAGACCAGCCGGTCGCTCAAGTTTCCGGTCATCGTGATGGCCGGGATCGTGTGCACCGTGGTCGCCGCATACGCGTTCGCCGCGTGCGGTGATCGCACCCCCGACCAGGCCGCCGCCGGCGAGCGCGTCAGCACGCCGACGAGCAGCGTTCCCACCAGCACGGTGAGCAATGAGACGTCGTCCGCGCCCCGTGTGATCAGCGGTCCCGTCACGTTCGAGCTGGCCGACTCGGCCTACCGCGACCGCCGCTACGACGACGCGGCCGCGCTGTTCAAGGCCTACACGGAAGGCCGACCCACGAATCCGTGGGGCTTCTACATGCTCGGGCTCTCGGCGTGGAAGTCCGGCGACCCTGTGACGGCGGAAAGCGCGTTCGTCCAGGCGCTCGCGCTCGACTCCACGCACGTCAAGAGTCATCTCAACCTGAGCCGCGTCCTGCTCGAGAGCGATCAGCCCGACAGCGCGCTCGTGCACATCGAAACGGCGATCCAGCTCGACTCGACCTCGAGTGAGCCGCTACGGCTGCAGGGGCGGGCGTTCGAGGCGCAGGACAAGACCGACGACGCCATCGTTGCCTACCAGCGCGCGATCGTGAAGAACGACAGCGACGTCTGGGCGATGAACAATCTTGGCGCACTCTACATCCGGCTCGGCCGGGTCGAGGACGCGATCGGTCCGCTGGCGCGCGCGATCGAGATCGAAGACAAGGTCGCGACATTCCACAACAACCTCGGCATGGCACTCGAGCTGACCGGCCGGTTTGAAGCGGCGAGCGAGCAGTATCGTGCGGCCCTGGCGATCGAGGGGACCTACGGCAAGGCCGTGGCGAACCTGCAGCGTGTCGAGACGGTGAAGCAGGATCCGTCAATCACGCCGGTGGATTTGGTGGAGCGGTCCAAGCAGTTCCAGGAAGAGATCGCGAAATTCTAGGGATGCCGCTGGCCCCGGGGCCATGCCCCGGGGCTAATTGCCCGAGAGCCGCCTCAAGAAACGGTTGAGGCGGTTTTCGCTGCTGTGTGGATCATCCCCGAGGTAGTCGACGCGTGCCTCGGCGAGCGCGGCGTGCAGCTCGGTGCGCGCCTCGGCGGCGCGGGCGCACAGCAGCGCTTCCTCGGGTGCCGACGTTTCGAGTAGTTCGGCCGCCAGAGCCAGCATGCGTCCGGCGAACGTGACGTAGGCGCGGACCATGCCCTGGCTCGTGCCGCCCCGCTCGACGAACTCGGGGAAGCAGCCTGCCCACCACAGTGCCAGCGCCGCTGCGTCCGCCGCGGCCTCCGCCTGCGCGACGGTGCCCTGCGGCAGCGCGACCACGCAGCGCCACCAGTCCGCCATGCCGCCGTCACGTTGCCCCCCCCCGATCGCGGTGTGGGAGTGCGATGTCGCGAACACGACCGGCAGCGTCGCGGCATAGTCCGCGAGCAGGATGTCGGTGATCCCGCGATGGCGCAGTTGGGCGCGAATCGGGATGTACCAGAGGAGCGTAAGGGGCAGCGGCGCAGGCGCGCCGCCGCGGCCCAGCACCGCTTCGAGGGCGGCGGGGGAATCGAGGACGGTGTCGACCGCGCCGGCTTGCAGCGCCTGGTCGGCCTCACGGCCTTCGCAGACATCCATCCGCGCGATCTCGTCGACGAGACAGGCGAGGTCACCGCGGGTCAGCTGACGGTGGATGATGGGCCTGATCATGCTTCCCTCCTTACGACACTGAGAGAGGCAAAGATGATGCCGGTCATCTATCTGACTATTCCGTAAAGCCTTACGTCAAAAACCGTCTTCTCGGCGTTGACCACTTCGCCGCTGAAAGCTGCAATCCGACACGATTAATGGTTGTGAGGCTGCTCACGCTAGTAAACGACGCGCTGTGAGGCAAGCAGATAGCACTCTCCCCCTTGGAGTGCTAAGGCTGCGGGCTTATGTTCCCGCTCCCATGAAAGCCACAGACATTCGCAAAGGTCACGTCCTCATGATCGACGGCCAGCCGTGCCGGGTCATGGATTTCACGCACCGCACTCCCGGCAACTTGCGGGCGTTCGTGCAGGTGCGTTTCCGGAGTCTCGTTTCGGGCAACACATTCGATCAGCGCCTCGCGGCCACTGATTTTCTCCAGGAAGCCCGGCTCGACACGAAAGAGATGCAGGTGCTCTACCAGGATCAGGGCGGCGTGCATGTGATGGATCAGCAGACGTACGAGCAGTTCACGCTCGACGAGCGCGCGGTCGGCGAGGACACGCCGTGGCTGCAGCCCGAGATGGTGGTGCAGGTGGAGTGGCTCGAAGGGCGGCCGATCGCGATCGAGCTGCCGTCGGTGATCGAGCTGAAGGTGGTTGAAACGTCGCCGGTGATGAAAACCGCCACCAAGACCGCGAGTACGAAGCCCGCGAAGCTGTCAAACGGGGTGACGGTGCAGGTGCCGGAGTTTATCTCACCGGGTGAGAAGGTGCGGGTGGATCCCAGGTCTGGGCAGTATTTGGAGCGGGCAAAATGATTGTAGGGGCGCAGCATGCTGCGCCCCTACGTTGTTTGGTCAGCTCGCCGTAGCGGTAGCAGGTCACGAGATGATCGTTGACCATGCCGACCGCCTGCATGAAGGCGTACACAATCGTCGGTCCCACGAACCGAAAGCCTCGATCAACGAGCGCCTTGCTCATCGCGCGGGATTCCTTGGTTTCGGCCGGGAGCCGGCGCAATGTTTTCCAGGTATTGACCTTGGGTTTCCCGCCCACGAACTGCCACAGGAATTCATCGAACGACTCGCCTGCATCTTTCATCTTGAGGAAGGCGCGGGCGTTACCGACCGCTGATTTCACCTTCTGTTTGTTGCGTACGATCCCCGGGTCGCGCAGCATCTTCGCGATCCGTTTCGCATCGTAGCGGGCCATCTTGTCGGGATCGAAGCCTTCGAAGGCGCGCAGGAAGGCGTCACGCTTTCGCAGGATGATGGCCCACGACAGTCCCGCCTGAAATCCATCGAGCACGAGCTTGCCGAAGAGTTGGTGTCATTGTGGACGGGGACGCCCCACTCGGTATCGTGGTAGGCGATCATTTGCTGGTTGGATCGGAGGACCAGGGACAGCGGTTGTCCATAGTTTCAAGCTAGAAGCAAGTGAGACCCAAGAAAAGTTGCGCAGACGCCAAGTTGCAAGTGGTCACCAGTGCAAGAGTGAAAGAGGCCAGGAAGACTTTCCTGGCCTCTTGTGCTAGCAGCTTGGAGCCACTTTCAACTTGGCGTCTTGCAACTTTCCTAGCGGCTTGTGACTTGTGACTCCGAACTCATCTGGGACCCGGCAGCCACCGTGCCGCCAGAGCCCTCGAGTATGATGACGAGGAATTTCGACGTGCGCCAGAAATCGACCGGCGACGTGATCGTCAACACCGGCGTGCCGGTGTACTTGTCGTTCTGGCGTTCCTCGGCGACGTACGAGAGGTCCTGGAGCGACGCCACGCGATACTCGCGCTGCGCGCTGGGGAGCGGAATCTGGGTCACCTGACGCGTGTCGATGGCGGTGAAGTCCCGCGGACTGAGATTCCGCGCCGGCTGCAGCGTCTTGCCGGTCCGCCACAGGACGAAGAGGACGCGCCCGCCGCCCTGCTCGGTCAGAATGCCTTTCTTCTTCAGCTCCTCACGCGTCCCGATCACGTAGTAGCCCGTTGCCAGGCTGTCGCGCAGCGCCACGTTTTCCGTGGTCAGCGCGTCGACGCGCTCGGTGAGCAAGTCGATCGTGGTCTTCTGCGCGGCGATGACGCTCTGCAGGTTGCCGACCGTCGAATCGAGCGTGGTGCGCAGGCTGTCGGAGAGCGCGGTGAGACTCTTGATCCGCTCCCGGCTCGACGTCAGCGCGCTCTCGGTTTCCCGCACGCGCGCCACGACGTAGCGCAGCCTGGCGATCAACGTGTCGTTCTGCGCGGTGATCGGGCTTTCGCTGGAGACACGCAGGCGGTCGTTGCGCACCCGGGCCTTGGCGAGCTCGACGTTGATGTCGCTGATCAGCCGCGAGTTGATCGCGATTTCCTGCATCATGCTGTCCTTCTGCGCATTGACCTGCTCGAGCTCGGCCAGCTTGCGCTCCGTCTCGGCGGACGTGCCGCATGCCGCCAGCCCGAACGCGAACGCGATGAGTGTGAACCGCAGCTTCTTCATTGATGACTCCCCCATCTGGAATGGTAGGACTAGCTTTGCGGCCATGGCCCCGCGGCTTCGTGTCGGGACGTCCGGCTACAACTTCCCCGAATGGCGGGGCAGCTTCTATCCGGCCAAGCTCTCGAGCAAGAAGTGGCTCGAGTACTACGCTCAACAATTGGGCACGGTCGAGATCAACTACACGTTCTACCGCATGCCCAACGCCACCACGATCGCCGGGTGGGACGCGGCGACACCACCGTCATTCACCTTTGTGCTGAAAGCGCCGCAACGCATTACGCACATCGCGCGCCTGCGCAACATCGACGAACCACTCCGTCTCTTCCTCGAGCTGGCTCGCAAGCTTAACACCAAGTTGGGCGCGATCCTATTTCAACTACCCCCCAATCTAAAGAAAGACATCGACAGACTTGGTGATCTGCTCACCCAGTTCCCGACGGATGTCCGCGCGGCGTGTGAGTTCCGTCACGCATCCTGGTGGTCAGACGACGTCTATGACCTGCTGCGGAGCACGAACACGGCGCTGTGCATCGCCGATACCGAGGAAGGGACCACGCCGCTCGTCGCGACGGCCGATTTCGGCTACATCCGGCTACGGGATGAGGGCTACAGCGAGGAGCGCTTGCGGGACTGGATGACAAAAGTCCAGGCGCTCGGCAGCGCCTGGACTGATGCGTTCATCTTCTTCAAACACGAAGAAAAGGGCATGGGGCCTAAACTGGCGCGCGAGTTCGTCCAGGTGGCCCAATATACTCCGGGTCATCCCACGCCAGAATCGGAAAAAAGATCACCGGGAGAAAAATGAGGCCGAGACCGAAGCCAACCCCGCGCCCAAAGCTTTTGGCGAGGTCGATCCGTGCGATGAAATAGATGACGACGTTGACCAGCGGAATGCAATACAGCAGAAACCACCACCCGGACTTTCCCGCCAACTGGAGCAGCACGACCTCATTGTAGATCGGTACCACAGCTGCCCAGCCGGGTTTCCCGCCTTTCTCGTTCACCTTCCACATCGTGGCGATCATGAAAACGGCGGCCGCGATCGACATGATCACGTAAAGGAGCACCCGAGCGGTCGCCATGTTTAGCGCTTGCCCGCGACTTTCTTTTTCTTGGCGGGCTTCTCATCGGCAGCTGCCTGAGTCGAGAGACTCTGCTTGAGCGCCTGCATGAGGTCGAGCACCCTGGTCTTCGGCGCCTCCTCCGGCTCTTCCGTGATCTCCTTGCCTTTGACCTTGCGCTCGATCTGTTCCTGCATCCGCTCGCGGACGTTGTCCTTGTATTTCTGGGGCTCGAACTCGTCGATGGCGCCTTGATCGATGACCTTGATCGCGAGCTGGAGCTCCTGGTCTTTGACGTCCGTCTTCGGCACCGGGATCTCCGCGACGTCGCGGATCTCGTCGGCGTAGCGCAATTGCTCCATCACGAGCCGGCCCTGCAGGGGACGGATCATGATCAGGTACTGCTTGCCGCGCGCCGCGTACTGTCCGATCGCCACGCGCTTCGATTTCTCGAGTGCCTCGGCGAGCAGCTTGTACGCGCGCTCTCCGCCTTTGTCCGCGCCGAGAAAGTAGGTGCGGTCGAGCCAAATCCGATCGACCTGCTCGGCCGGGAGGAACTCCTTGATCTCGATCGCGCCGGTCCCGCGCTCCTCGAGGGCTTTCAATTCTTCGGGGGTGAAGATGACGTACTGCCCCTTCTGGAATTCGTAGCCCTTGACCATGTCGCTGCGTTCGACTTTTTCGCCGTCCTTGGAGCAGAGGTACTGCTGCTTCAAGCGGGCGCCGTCCTTCTTGTGCAGCATGTTGAACGAGATCGCGGCCTTCGACTCGCCGGCAGCGAACAGCTGCACGGGCACGGACACGAGGCCGAACGAGACCGTGGCGGAACCAATGGAATGGGCGGCCATATCGGGGTATGATACGCCCTCATGCCTCCCCGTCGGAAGCCCCGCACGGAAGATCGTGACGCGCTCGGCACATACAGAGAAAAGCGCGCCTTCGATCAGACCCCCGAACCTGGAGGCTTAACCCCCCGGCCGGCGCCCAAGCCTGGCGGGCTCCTGATCGTGCATATGCACGACGCGACCCGCCTGCACTGGGACCTGCGGCTCGAAATGGACGGCGTGCTCAAGTCGTGGGCGGTCCCCAAGGGTCCCTCGGCCAATCCCGCCGACAAGCGCCTCGCCGTCAAAGTCGAAGACCACCCGCTGGAGTACGGAGACTTCGAGGGCGTCATTCCAGAAGGGAACTACGGCGCCGGCACGGTCGTCGTCTGGGATCGCGGGATCTGGGAGCCGCTCGAAGATCCGTATGAGGGTCTGGAGAAGGGCAAGCTGCTGTTCAACCTGAAGGGCTACAAGCTGCACGGCCGCTGGACCCTGATCAAACTCAAGAAGACCGAGAAGGAATGGCTCCTCATCAAGGAGCGCGACGAGTACGTCACGACCGAGCCCTATTCGAACGAGTCAGTGCTCTCCGGCTTGACCAACGACGAGCTGCGCAACGCGAAGCAGCGCGCCGAGCCGATCAAGAAGGAGCTTGCAAAGCTGGGGGCGCCCAAGCGGGCGCTCCGCGTGGAGGACACCGAGCTGATGCTGGCGGAGACCCGGGAGGATCCGTTTTCGAGAGACGGGTGGGTGTTCGAGGTCAAGCTCGACGGCTACCGCATGCGCGCGGCCTGCCAGGACGGTGAGCCGGTTCTGTTTTCGCGCAAAGGGCTGGATTACACGGAGTCATTCCCCGAGATCGCGCGAGCGGTGAAGGCGCTTCCCTTCGAGGGCGTGATTCTGGACGGCGAGCTGGTGGTTACCAATGCGTCGGGCCATCCCAGCTTCAACATGCTCCAGGCGCGTGCGAAGCTGGGCGCGCGTGAAGCCCGGCGCGCGGCGATCGAAGCACCGGCCACGTTGTACGTGTTCGACCTGCTCGCGTTCAGCGGGTATGACCTCCGCAAACTCCCGCTCGTCAAACGGAAAGAGATTCTGCGGCACGTGCTGCCCCAGACCGGGCCGCTGCGCTATTCAGAGCATTTCCCCAAGAATGGCGAAGCGTTGTACGAGCAGGTCATGAAGCTCGGCCTCGAAGGCATCATGGCGAAGAAAGCGGACAGTCCCTACCGCAGCGGCCGCTCCGGCGACTGGCTCAAGATTCGCGCCGATCGCATCGACGACTTCGTCGTGGTCGGGTTCACGAAAGGGAAAGGCGCGCGTTCCGGATTCGGATCGCTGCACGTCGGCGCGTACGAGGGCGGCACGCTGATCTACTGCGGGCGCGCGGGATCGGGATTCACCGGCGCCCAGTTGGACGAGATCAGCGAGCAGCTCCAGGCGCTCGTCCGTAAGACGCCGCCTTGTGAGCCGCCACCCGGTGGTCAGCTACCGAAAGGACCCGACCACACCTGGGTCGAGCCCACACTTGTGTGCGATGTGCGATACAAGGAGCTGACGAAGGACGGGCTGCTCCGGCAGTCGGTTTTCCTACGCTTTCGTGATGACAAGAAACCTGAGGACGTGATGATGCCAGGAGCTGGGAGTCAGGAGATGGGAGCTGGGGATTCCGCGCCCCCAACTCCTAGCTCCAAACTCCCAACTCCTCGAGAAGTCAAGTTCTCGAACCTGGAGAAGGTCTTCTGGCCCGACGAGAAGTACACCAAGGGCGATCTCATCGAGTATTACCGATCGATGGCGCCGTGGCTGTTGCCATATCTCAAGGATCGACCGGTGGTGCTCACACGTTATCCCGACGGCATCACCGGCAAGTCGTTCTATCAGAAAGACGCGCCCGGTTTCGTCCCCGACTGGATTCAGACGATCCCGATCTGGAGCGAGGACACGCAGCGCGACATCCAGTACTTCGTCGCGAACGACGTCGAGACGCTGGTCTATCTCGTCAATCTGGGGACGATTCCGCTGCACATCTGGATGAGTCGCATCGAGGATCTCACGCGGCCCGACTGGTGTCTCATCGACCTCGATCCAAAGGATGCGCCGTTCGAGCACGTCATCACGCTCGCGAAGACGATGCGCAAGCTGTGCGACCAAGTGGCGATGCCGGCATTCATCAAAACGACCGGCAAGTCGGGGTTGCACATCGTGCTGCCGCTGGGGCGGCAGATGACCTACGCGCAGTCCCTCCAGTTCGCGATGCTATTCGCCCGGCTCGTGACCGACCGGCACCCCGACATCGCGACCACGCAGCGCACGATCAGCAAGCGCGAAGGGAAAGTCTACGTCGATGCGTTCCAGAACCGCGCCGGGCAACTGATGGTCTCGGCGTACAGCGTGCGACCGTCGCCAGGCGCACCTGTTTCGATGCCAATCGAATGGGACGAGGTCAATGCCAAGCTCCACAACAGCAACTGGACGATCAAGAACGCCCGCAAGCGAATGGAGAAACTCGGCGACGATCCTTGCATCAAGGTCCTCGAGGTGAAGCCAAAACTCATGGGCGTCCTCGAGCGCCTGAACGATCTCCTTGGCGACTGACGCTCGATACCTCTACGTCTTCGCCCACGGGGCCGGGGCCGGCATGCACCATCCCTTCATGGAGCGAGCATCGCAGGCCCTTGGCGCCCACGGCATCGCGACCTATCGCTACGATTTCCCCTACATGAAGGCCGGCAAGAGCCGCCCCGATTCACCGGCGGTGGCCGAAGCCGCGGTGCGGGAAGCCGTGCATGAGGCCGCTCGGAACGCCCCGAACCTGCCGCTGCTCGCGGGTGGGAAATCGTTCGGCGGACGCATGACGTCGCAGGCGCAGGCCAAAGAGCCGTTGCCGGGCGTGCGGGGCCTCGTCTTCTTCGGATTTCCTCTGCATCCTCCCGGGCGGCCCGGAGCTGAGCGCGCCGAGCATCTTTCGGCGGTCCAGATTCCGATGCTGTTCCTGCAGGGCACGGGCGACGAGTTCGCGACCCTCGAGCTGCTTCAGGGCCTCGTCAAGCGACTTGGTAGCCGGGCCACGCTGCATCTAATAGAGGAAGGGGATCATTCCTTCAAAGTGCCGAAGCGAACCGGCAAGACCGAACGCGACGTTCTGGAAGAGCTGGCCACGACAATCCAGGAATGGGCCGACAAAAATGGCTAACTACTGGTTGGTGAAGACGGAGCCGAGCACTTACAGCTACGACGACCTGGAGCGCGAGCTCACCGCGGTGTGGGATGGAGTGAAAAACCCGGTGGCGCTGCGCAATCTCCGCGCGATGCACCCCGGTGATCAGGTCCTGATCTACCACACCGGCGACGAGAAGGCGGTGGTTGGCTGGGCGACGGTGCTATCGGCGCCTTACGTCGATCCCAAGAAGAAGGACCCCAAGCTGTTCGTGATCGATCTGAAAGCGCACCGTCGTCTGCCGCGGCCGGTCACACTGGCGCAGATCAAGGCCGATCGGACGTTGAGCGAGCTCCCGATTGTGCGGCAGGGCCGTCTATCCGTGAGTCCGGTGACGGCCCCGCAATGGAGCAAACTGCTGAAACTGGCGGCCGCTGGCGACTAGCGTCTCGCCTTCTTGGTCGGTGCCCGATTCCCCTCCCGCGCCGACGCAATACCGGCCGCGATGCCCGCGACGATCGCCGCGCGCCCGGCGGCCCTCAGCACCTTCGCGGTGCGCCGCAACGCCGCCTTGACCTTCTTCTGCCGCTGTTTGGTTTTCGCCCGCTTCTGGGCTTCCGCCAGTAACCGGTCGGCTTCGCGTGCGGCGGTGTGCGCCCATTTTCTTGCTGTCTTGGCAGCCTTGATGGCTGCCTTCTTGAACCGGTCTGCGCGTGATGCCATGTCTCAGTTCCTCCTTATTGGTACGCCACCGCGATACGCTCGAGCCGTGCCTGAATCTCGGCTTCCGGGAGCCAGCGGCCGTTGACCATTACCCCGGCCCGGCGTCGGACGTTCGCCAGATCGATCAGGGGGTTCCCGTTCAAAAGGACGAGATCGGCGCGCTGGCCCGCCGCCACACTGCCAAACTCTTGCTCGGCGCCGAAGTAGCGCGCGGGGTTCCGGGTGCCGGCGGCGAGGATTTGCTCGGGAGTAAGGCCGGCGGCCGACATGCTCATGATTTCCCGATGAATGGAAAACCCGGGGACGCTGTACAGCTGGGGCGAATCGGTGCCGAACGCGATCGGGCAGCCGGCCGTCTGGAGCGCCTTGAGAATGCGCCGGCGCAACGCCAGCGTGGTGAGGCGTTGGTCCCGCGTCTGGGTGTTTTGCTGGCGGAGCTGCGCCAGTTGCTGCGCCCAATTGGTGCGCCAGGCCTGCGGCACCCACCGCACCTCGGGCCGCGCGGCCAGCGTCCCTGAGTCCTCGGTGCCGAGGAACGTCTCCCAAAGCGCGAGTGTCGGCACGGTCCAGGCGTGCGCGGCGCACGTCGCGGCGACGACGCGAGCGATGCGACCATCGTCGGCCGAATCCGGGCCACCTACGGTCTCGACGTAATTGTCGAGATGCTCGACCGACGCCTGGCCCGACTCCAGGGCGTGATAGACGCCCACCGCGTCGGGCACGTGCCCGCCGAACCGCATCCCCACACGCTTGGCGGTCGCGACGATCGTGTCGTAGGTCTCGCGACTGAGTCCTTCATGGATTTTCAGGTGATCGAATCCTGCCGCCTGCTGCTCCTCGACCAAACGGCGTCCCGCTTCCGGCGTCGGCGCGGAGTTGCCCGTCAACGCCGGCCCGGGCACCCACAGCCGCGGGCCGAGCAATTCTCCGCGCGCGATGCGCGCCTTGAGGTCGAGGTGGGCGAGGCTGCCCTGCATCCCGCGCACCGTTGTCACGCCGTTCGCCACATAGAGGAAGAGGACGTTCTCGGTCAGCTCGGGGCCGGCGTTGGGATTCGGGAAGTGGCCGTGCATCTCCGCGAAGCCCGGCATGAGATACTTGCCGCGGCCGCTCACGATGGTAGCGCCGGCGGGCGCGCGCACCTGGGCGGCCGGACCCATCTCGGCGATCCGGGTGCCGCGGATGAGGACCGTCTGATGCTCCAGCACTCCGTCGCGATTCATCGGGACGACGTTGACGTCCTCGAACGCGACGACGGGTTCCTGGGCCGGTTTGGGGAAAACCGAGGCTTGAAGCGTGAGCGCCGCGAAGGCAAGGCTGGCGAGCATCGTCGTGCGCATGGTCTAGCAATTTACGCGCCTTTCAAGCAGCTCGCTTTGCCAGTCGCACGCGCCGCGTCACAACCCAGACCACGATCGCCACGACACCGAGGGGCAAGACGACTCCCAAAGACTGGACGGCCAGCGCCGCCAGTGCAACGAAATTCCGCCACGCCTGTTTGAACGCCTCACCCATCACGCTTTGCCCCGCGCTCGCCACAATCGGAATCGGCTCATGCACGTAGATGCTGAGCGTGCTCATCGCCGTATGGGCGCGGAGATAGCGCAGCCGTCCCTCGTAGCGCTCGATTTCCTCCCGGACACGCGCGAGGGTCTGCTCGACATCCAGCACGTCCTTGAGCTTGCCGGTGCGCGCGGCCAGCAGGTCGATGAGCCGGCGCTCGAGACGACGGGCGTTCTCCATGCGGGCTGTGGCGTCCACGAACTGCTCCCCGACGTCTTCCGCCTCGACGCTGACAGATTCGAGGTTACCGATCGGCGAGAGGCCGGCGAGACTCGCGTCAAAGCGGGCGGCGGGGATTTTCACCTCGAGCGTGGCGTTGCGCAGCTGGTGTTTGCCGGTGGCGATGTCGGTATTGGCGATGTAGCCGCCAAACTGGGCGGCTAGCTCGCGCACCTGGGCAATCGCCGGCTCCAGCGAGTCGACCTCGATGGAGACGTTCGCCGTCCGAATGACCATGTTGGTGACTTCGGCGGGAACGGGACCGGAACCGGAACCGGCGTTTCGCCAGTGACGACCACCGCATTCAACGCAACTGAAGACGGCCGTCCGTACCGGTCGAACCCTATCCGACGCGCCTGTCCCAATGCCGCCGAGTCCGCAAAGGAAGTCGCCGGCTCGCGTCGTTCCTGACAAGCGAGAAGACTGACGGCGGCGAGCACGACCAAGAAGCGCGATCTCACGTCGAGGCTCCGGTGGAGGATGCCTCAGAGACGACGCCGGTCTGACTCCTTGCACACCGGTGCGCCGTAGATTTCAAGAATGGACGGCATCGCGGTCAAGCTGGAGCGCCTCAAGCGCGAAGCGCGGAAGGAATGGCAGCGCAAATGGCGCAAGAAGTTGCGCGACGCGGCGCCGTCGACGCCTGCCGAATGGCGGGGACTCGCCGGTGATGTGGCCATCGGCTTCCTCAAGATTGTGCTGATCATCGCGCTTCCGTTTGCGGTCCTGGTGCGTGGCTCGGTCTTCATCCACGAGCACGGGGAGACGCCGGTCTGGGTCGCCGTGCTCACGGCCGCGTTCCTGACTGGCGGCGTGATCACGGCGTACGCCGTGTGGCTGGCTCGCAAATTTACCAAGCGGGGTGGTCGGGGCGGGCGAGCGCTGATACTGCCAATCGCGAAGTGGGTGGCCCTGCCACTCGTGATCTTCTACTGCAGCTACTCTTTACTCTATCTGGCGAGCGTCAACGCGAAGTCGCCGCCGGTCCGCGCGTATTACCGGTCGCTGCACCCCTTGCTGCGACTGGCGCTCTCGACCCTGATCCTGGTCGACCGCGACATGATCATCACGGACACGGGGCGCCAGCCTGAGGATTACGCGAAGATGGGAATGCCGACCAATACCCGCACCCGGCACTACAAACAGGCCGACGGCTGGATCCATGCCGTGGATCTGCGCACGACCGGCCGCGGCGCGATCAAGAATCGCGGCGTGCAGTTCTATTTCTGGTTGATGGGCTTCGACACGCGGCGGCACGTCGGTACCGCCGATCACCTGCACGTTGAGCTGAACTAGGCGAACAGCTTTTGTAGATCGGCGAACGGAATTCCGTAGGCCTCGAGCGTTCCGTAGGTCCCCTTGTCCTTCCACTCACGCGCCATGCGCCGGACCAGCCCCAGCGTGGCGCGCATCGGCGCAGACCCAAACGTCACCCGCCGCACGCCGAGCGTGGCCAGCTCCTTGAGCGTCGGCGCATTCGGGGTGCCGAGCACGTTGAGCGGCGCGCGGATCAACTGTACGAGCCGCTCGATGGTGTCCCGGTCGCCAACGAACGGCACGAACACAGAGTCTGCGCCGGCTTCACGGAATGCATTCCCGCGCCGCACGGCCTCCTCGAGCCGCTGCTCGGGGCGCAGCTCGGGCGCTTCGAAGGCGTCGGTGCGCGCGTTGAGGACCAGCGCCACGCCGGCGGCATCAGCCGCGGTGCGCGCGGCGCGCACGCGCTCGACCGCCAGCGGGAAATCGATCAGGTGCTTGCCTTCCAGCCGATCCTCGAGGTTCATCCCCACGGCCCCGGCATCGATGACGCGCCGCACGGTCTCGGCGACGGCCTGCGGCGTCATCCCGTAGCCTGCTTCCATGTCGGCGGTAATGGGAACCGCGATCCGTCGTGTGATCCGGGAGACCGCGGCCAGCATTTCGTCGCGGGAGATGCGCTCGCCGTCCGGATAGCCCAGGCTGAACGCGATCCCGGCGCTCGTCGTCGCGAGGGCGGTGAAACCGGCCTCGACGAACACCCGCGCGCTGCCGGCGTCCCAGGCGTTGGGCAGCACGAGCATCGGCCCCTCGACGTGCAGCCGCCGCAACGCGTCGGCCTTCCGACGGAGCTCTGACGTGCGCGAGTCATTCATGCGCGCGTATCTTATCCGCTTCTCCAGCGGAGTCAAAGCTGTGCGCCTGGCGCTGCTCCTGCTTCAGACGGTCTGCGTATCCCAATCGGCGAAACTCGATTCGGTCGACGTGCGCTGGAACGCCGCGAGGGAGCGGGCTCGCGCGATCGCCTGTGAGAAGCTCGCACCAAACATTCCCGGTTTTGCGATTGCGGTTGCCGTGGACGGCAAACTCGTCTGGTCGGAGGCATTCGGATATGCGGACCTCGAGACGAACCGGCCGGCGACGACGGCGACGCAGTTCAGGATCGGCAGTGTGTCGAAGCCGCTGACCGCCGACGCGGTCGCGCAGCTCTACGAGAGCGGCAAGCTGGACCTCGATGCGCCGATCCAGCGCTATGTCCCTTCGTTTCCCGTGAAGGGCGCGCCAATCACCACGCGACTGCTCGGTGGTCACCTTGCGGGTATCCGGCACTACAGCGGCGGCGAGTTCGTCCTGAATCAGCGGTTTCCAACCGTCACCGCCGCGCTGGCCATCTTCCAGAACGATTCACTTGTGGCCGCCCCCGGAACGCGCTTCTCGTACTCGAGCTACGGCTTCAACCTGATCAGCGCCGTGGTCGAAGGAGCGTCGAAAGAAGAATTCCTGACCTACATGAGCCGCCACGTGTTCAGGCCGCTCGGCATGACGAGCACGGCAGCGGACAAGAACGACAGTCTGATTCCCAACCGCACGAGATTCTACGAGCGCACGCAGGCGGGGGAATTCGTCCCCTCACCGGTGGTGGACAACAGCTACAAGTGGGCCGGCGGCGGGTTTTTGTCGACGGCCGAGGACCTCGTGCGATTCGGATCCGCCCACCTGAAGCCCGGGCACCTCGAGGCCGCGACGTTGGAGCTGCTGTTCACGCCACAGCACACCACGTCCGGTCAGGCGACGACGTACGGGATCGGCTGGTACACGGCGCCCGATAGTCTCGGTCATAGGTATGTATGGCACGGCGGTGGGTCGGTTGGCGGGACAACGGCGTTTGGCGTGGATCGGGACTCGCGCGTCGTGTTCGCGCTCGTCACCAATCTTGGGGAGGCGCGTCTGGACGGGGCGCGGGAAATCCGTTTCCTGTTTGACTCCGTGGCGACTCGACCCTAGCTACCGCGCGAGGCGGTAGCCGGTCTTCCGGACCGTCAGGATGTGCTTGGGGTTCGCGGGATCGTGCTCGAGCTTGCGGCGCAGCTCCGCCACGTGCGTGTCGACCGTCCTGCTCATCACCTCGGCGCTGTAGCCCCAGACTTCGGTCAATAACTCGGTGCGCGTGATGCAGGCTCCGTCGCGGCGGACGAGGGCGAGCAGCAGATCGTACTCCTTGGGGGTCAGCGCCACCGGCGACCCATCGCGCAGCACCGTGCGCGACGGCGTGAGGACCTCGATGTCGCCGAACTTCTCGAACGCGGGCGTGGGCGGGCCGCCATTTTTCCTGGGCGCAACGACTCGACGCAGCAATGCCTCGATCCGCGCGAGCAGCTCGAGCACGCCGAACGGCTTGGTGACGTAGTCGTCCGCCCCCAGTCGCAGGCCGCGAACCTTGTCGGCTTCCTCACCGCGCGCCGTGAGAATCAGCACCGGCATGCCGTGGCCTTCCTCCCGCAGCGCGCGCAGGACGCGGAAACCATCCATGCCCGGCAGCATCAGGTCCAGCACGACAAGATCGGGCTTTGCCGACTTGGCGCGCGTCAGGCCTTTGGTTCCGTCTTTGGCGACTTCGACGTCGTAGCCCTCGATCTCGAGGTTGTTGCGGAGGCCGTACGCCAGGTCGGGGTTGTCCTCGATGACGAGGATCCGCTTGGGTCCGATCGCGGACGCGATCATGCCGGCAGCTCGATGACGACGCGGGTACCCGCGCCGGCGCTCGGAGCGGTATCGTCGATGAATGCACGGCCGCGATGCAGCGTCGCCAGCTCGCGGACCACCGCGAGCCCGATGCCGCTGCCGGCGACCGCGGAGTCGCGATCGCGCTCCAGCCGCCAGAACCGCACCCACACGCGCTCGCGGTCGCCGCGCGGAATGCCGGGCCCGCCGTCGTCGACCCAGAGCCGCGCGGCCCCATTCTCGCGCGACGCGCCGATGCGGACTTCCTGGCCCGCCGGGCCGTACTTCACGGCGTTGTCGAGCAGGTTGAGCAGCATTTGGCGCATCGCGCCGGGATCGGCCGGCACGATCAGATCCTCGGGCACGGTCGCGGCGATCGTGGCCCCACGCGCCGCGGCGAGCGGGGCGAATCCATCGATGACTTCCTGAACCAGCGGCGCCAGCCTGGTCGGTTCCGGGGTGATGTGCGTGGTCTGGCGCTCGGAGCGCGAGAAGTGCAGCAGGTTCTCCACCAGGTGCGTGAGCCGGCGCGCTTCCTGGTCGATGATCGCGAGCGAGCGGCGGCGCTCGTCGTCGGAGCGCACGCGCCCCAGGGTCAGCGTCTCCGAGAACATGCGGATCTGCGCCAGCGGTGTGCGCAGCTCGTGCGAAACCCCGGAGATGAAATCGCTGCGCAGCCGGGCAAGCTGCGACTCGCGGCGCAGCTGGAACAGCGCGATCCCGATCAGCGCCGCAGTGAGTCCGAGCAGGCCCAGGATCAGCGGCAGCCGCGAGCGGGGCAGGCCGCCGATGATCAATTGATCGGCGACCGCTTCGCGCAACGTGGTATGCGCGAACAGATCGCCCATATCGGTGCCGATCGTGTCGCGCGCGGTATACGGCGACGTGTACTGGACCGCCGAGCGATAGATCTCCACGCCGAAGCGATCGGTGATGATGACCGATCCCATCGAGTCGTACTGCACGCCGCCGGTGAGCGGCCGCGGGAGCAGCGGAAATTTCTCAGTCGCCTCGGCGACGAGCGGCCGGAGCGCGGCGGGCTTCGCTTCGAGCCCGATCGCGGTGCGCAGCATCCCCTCCGAGTCCCGCAGTACCGTGTACACGACGTACCGCCTGTCGCCTCCGGGCTGCCCGAGCACCGTGCCCATATGCCATGCGGTGTCATAGACGGTGCGCGTGTGGAGGGGCAGCGTGTCGACCAGCCAGTGCCGTACCTGCTTGGAGAGCGCCGGTCCGGAAGTGGTGAGCGCTCCGGTCTTCAAGTCCATGCGGAACGTGAACCGGATGTAGGGCGCCAGCGAGAACTCGTGCTCCATGACGTCGAAATGCAAGTCGTTCGGTTGCGGCAACGGCTTGTGTGGCGCCATTTCCTGCGCGCGCTGCAGCGCTTTCAGGGGCGGCGCGACGGCCCAGTAGATTGCGCGCGCGCTCTGCAGCGCCACGCGCGCGGCCGCCAGCGCGGCGTAATCGCGCAGCACGCGATCTGCCTGCGCGCGATGATGGCGCGCGTTGCCGTACGCCTGTACGCCCAGGGCGGCCGCCACGGCGAACGCAAGCACCAGCAGCGCGGCGATGACTGTGCCGCGTCGCACCCGGAAACGCGTCGAGGTGGGGAAGAACTTCATGACCTGAAGAATCCCTCCTGGCGGCTCACCCGGCAACAGTTCGCGAAGTCGGCCGGACCGTTCCCTAACAAAGCTCGCACGCTCCGGGCACCATCGCCGAAGCGTGCGAGCATAGATTCGGTCCCGTAGGTCGTGGTCCAAGTGTAGACGGCCACTTGGCCCGGCCTCGCCAGCCCGGAGCGCAGCGCGTGGCTCCGGGTTTGGTTTTTTCTAGTGGTTCGACATCGCCGGGACGACCCGCATCCGCCCCAGGGCCTCCGCCAGCCGTTCAGCCACGATCCCCAGGACGCAACCGATCGCCAGCGCGATGACGACGCGCAGCGTGCCGTTCATCGCGAACGTCCGGAAGTTCATCGCGATATACGTCGCGGCACCGACGATGGCACCGGTCGTGTAACTGAGCACGGGCACCCGCGCCTGGTACACCATGCCGAACACCGCCGCGCCGAGCACCAGCGCGTCGAGGATCTCCTGGCGGCCGAGCGCGCCCACCACGGCGATGTAGACCGCCGCCCAGACGACACCCGAAATCGTGCTCGCGAGCGACTTCTGAAGCCCTGCGACACCGCCGCCCGCGCCCAGGAAGCAGGCGAGTCCGACGAATACCGGCCAGAGCTGCAGGTTGATCTTGCCGAGATGGGAAATGATCGCCCAGACTGCCGCGACGATCCCGAGGCTCAGTGCCTTAGTGGTTGAAGCGCTCATCTGTTGGCCTCCTCCGAAAAGGGGGAAGAATCCGGCGCCAACATAATGAACGGGTGGTCCGCGGTGCAACGCTTTTCGGCTAAACGCGTTGAATTACATAGGCTTCCATCGCGTAGTACTCCGGCAGCCCCAGCCGGTCGGCTCGGGCCGCGGTCTCCAGATTTCGGGCCTCGACCCGTTGCCAGAACTCCCGCTCGTCATACCCGGGGAAGGGAGCGGTGTCCTTTTGCGATTGGTGCCGGAAGATCGCGAGGACTTTGGCGTGCAGCTCGTCCTGCGAGAGCGGCACGAGCACGTCGGCATCGGTGAGTGACCATTCCTGCCACGCGCCGCGGTACAGCCAGACCTCGGGGCGCTGCGCCGCTTGATAGCGCGCGAGCGCCTGCTCGACGGCGGCCTTGCAGGTGCGGTGCGTCCCGTGCGGATCGGAGAGATCGCCGGCGACGAAGATGAGATCGGGACGGGTCTCCTCGATCAACGTCTGCACGATCGCGATGTCGCGCTCGCTCAGCGGCCGCTTGCGCACTTCCCCGGTCTGGTAGAACGGCAGATCGAGGAATCGCGCGGCGCTCGGCGGAATACCGACCGCCGCGAGGGCCGCGATCGCCTCAGACTCCCGGATGAACTTCTTGAGGTTCTGCACCACCGGAATGTCGATGTCGCCCGGCGCCTTCTGCTCCATCCCCGCATGCACGGCGGCCCGCGTACGCTTGACGACGGTCGCATCGAGGCCCAGCGCCGCCGCAGCGCGCTCGACGAAGTCGAGATGCCGCGTGACGTCGTGATCGAACACCGCGATGTTGCCGCTCGTCATGTACGCGACGACGATCTGGTTCTCGTTCTCCCACAGCTTGCGGAGAATGCCTCCCATCGAGATGACGTCGTCGTCGGGATGGGGCGAGAACACGAGCACGCGCTCGTGGGTCGGCAGTTTCGCCCGGCCGCGAATCTTGTCTCGGAGCCGGTTGAACACCTGCCCGTTGATCGGCCCGGCGCTGCCAGCGCGCGCGAGCAGCGGGCTCAGCTGGTGCTCGGCATAATCCTTTGCCGAGAGCTTGAGCACCGCTTTGCTGGTGCGCTCCGCCAGCCAGACCACCGCGCGTTCGGTCATCGCCGGCGTCCAGTCGACGCCCTCGAGCAGCCACGGTGTCGAGATGCGCGTGAGCTCGGCGGCTGCGGGCAGATCGAGGTACACCGTGACGTTCGGATGCCGCTGCAAGAACGTCGCCGCGACGTCCGTCGAGATGTCCCCTTCGACCGCTCGGGCCACGATCCCCGCCTTGTGCTCGCCGGTGGCGAGCAGCGCGATCTCCTTCGCATCGAGAATCGTCGCGACGCCCGTCGTGATCGCCTCGCGCGGCACGTTCTCGACGCCGAAGAAATCGGCCGCGGCGTCCTTGCGGGTCAAGGTGTCGAGCGTGACGATGCGCGTGCGCGACGCGGCGTCCGAGCCCGGCTCATTGAAGCCCACGTGCCCCGTCTTGCCGATGCCGAGCAGCTGGAAGTCGATGCCGCCGGCGGCGCGAATCGCCGCTTCGTACGCGGCGCACGCCTCGACGACCCGCTCCCGCGGCGTCGTGCCGTCGGGGATGTGCGCGTTCTGCTTCGCGATGTTCACGTGCTCGAAGAAGTTCTCCCACATGTAGCGGTGATAGCTGTGCGGGCTCTCCGGCGACATCGGGTAGTACTCGTCGAGATTGAACGTGATCACCTGCGCGAAGTCGACGTCGCCGGCCTGATGGCGGCGAATCAGCTCCTCGTAGACGCCCAGCGGGGTGCTGCCGGTCGCAAGTCCGAGGACGACCTTGCCCTTGGCGCGCGTCTCACGGTGAATGACCTCGATGATCCGTTCGGCCACGAGCGCGGCGAGATGCTCGTGCTCGTGGAGCACGACCGTGCGCAGGCGCTCACGATCGCGAGCGCTTTCGATGGTGGAGAAGGTGCGGACTTGGGTGGCAGCCTTCGGCGTCAAACCTTCACCTCGATGCTCGCCCCACGCTTGTGGCGCACGTACAGGAACGCCATCGGCACGATCAACATGCCCGCGGCGATGATCGTGAGCGCCAGCAGCACGGCCGAGAGCAGCACGGCCTGCTGGGACGCCTGGGCCGCGTGGAACATCGCCGAATCCTGCCTGGCCAGCAGCACAATCATGGCCCCGCGCGCCTCGGTTCCGGTCCCGGCGCCGGTACTCGTCAGGTCGAGCAGCATGCTGTGCACGAGATCGCGCTCGCGCTCGTCTTCCATCGAATTGGCCAGGCCCGAGAGCTGGACGCGCAGCTCACGACCCAGGCTGTCGCGCTGCGCCACCGCCTCGGGACGGCGGTAGCCCGCGCTGGTGCCGGTCGCCATCTGGCGCCACACCTCGAGGCCGGCGCTGTAGCGGTGCAGCGTTTCGACGGTGTTGGCGCCGTGGGTCACCGTCTGAGCCGCTTCACCCAGCGAGAAGATCAGCCAAAAGCCGATCACCAGCGCCAGCGCCAGCGTGACGGCGCTGATCGTCACGGCGATCCCGGGCCGGATGAAGGTGTAGTCCTTCATCGCGATAGCAAACGACGATCGCCCGACTGAGGGGCGAGATGGGAAGCCCGATGAGGGAGTAGTCATGGGGCCCCACGCTAGTCTTGGCTCCGAGGGGTGTCAATGCGCTTGACGAAGGTGACTTGACGCACAACTTCTAAGGTTGCGCCCCCGCCCCCGACCCAATCCGACACCTCCCAACTCACCGTTGGGGATGCCAGGAGGCGTTCGTTGACTGAAGCAGCTGCTCGAGGGGACGCCGGCGAGGTTCTGCGGCAGGCAAGTGCCCTGCTGGGCCGGCCGGTCATCCTCTGGGAAGTCACCGGCGCACACGAGGCCGTGCCTCGCGCCGCCAGCCAGGCCGATCTCGAAACCGGCCCCCCTCAGTTCGATCTCAGCGCAACACTGCGCGGGTGGAATGTGCCCATCCCGGTCGGATCGCGGTGGGTAGCGTCGCCCGGCAAGACGGCGGAAGGGTGGGTCGTGGCGCCGGTCCGCTCGCGCGCGCCCGCGCCGCCGCCCGGCGGACGGGAACGCCGCAGCCGCGAGCGGCTGGCGCTCGAACTCGCGGGGCTCGCGCTCGGGGCGATGGGCGGTTCGCTCCCAGACGCTTCCGGCGCGGTGTCGCCCGGGACGCTGGCGCATCAGGCGGGCAATCCGCTCACGGCCGCGCGCGCGGGACTCCAGCTCGCGATGGAATCGATCGGGCGCTGGGTCGATCTCGCCGCGGATCGGCGGCTCGCGCTCCTGGACGATCTGGGCCAGGTGCTGGAGGACATCGACCGCACCACGGAGCTGTTGCGCGCGGTCCGTGAGCGCGGCACGACGCGCGGCGCGGGTCCCGCCGGCCGGCCCGAGCGCTTCGACGCCGTGCGTGTGATTCGCTCCTGTCTCACGCTCGAGCGCCGGCTGCTGCGAGATCGCGGTATCGAGCTCGACTTCGCCACCACGGTCGAATCGAGTTTTCTGCGGGGTGACCCGAACGCGTTGTTCGACGTGCTCGTGAACCTGGTTCGCAGCGCGGCGGAATCGACGGGCGAAACGCCGTCGCCCGTGACCGTGCAGCTCGAGCAGAAGGGCAGAACCCTGGAGCTGGTCGTGCGCGGCCGCGGCGGCGCGGCGAATCTTGCCAAGGCGCGCAGTGTCACCGAAGAAACCTTCAGTGGAACGCTGACCGTGGAGTCGACGCTCGCCACCGGAACCACGTTTACGATTGCGTTCCCGCTGCCGCCGCAACGCGAGAGCGAGCGGAAAACCTAGGGAGCCCCCGCCAGCAGAGCCTCGAGATCGAGCGGCCGCGTGTGCATCCGGATCTTCCCGTCCGAACCACGCGGCCATTCGCGTTCGGGGCGGTCGTGGTAGAGCTCGATGCCGTTGCCGTCGGGATCGCGGAGATATATCGCCTCGCTGACGCCATGATCGGACGCGCCCTCGAGCGGCACCCGATGCTCCAGCACGCGTCGCACCGCGACCGCAAGGGCGGCGCGGTCGGGCAACAGGATGGCGAAGTGGTACAGGCCGGTGGTACCCGGCGCGGGCGGGGGCGCGCCGCGACCCGCCCAGGTGTTGAGGCCAATGTGGTGGTGGTACCCGCCCGCCGAGACAAATACGGCGTCGCGGCCGTAGCGCGCGGTCTCTTCAAAGCCGAGGACATCGCGGTAAAACGCGAGGGACCGCTCGAGGTCGCTCACCGTCAGATGGACATGGCCTATGCGGGTGCGTGGATCGATGGTCACGTTAGTTAAACAGTTGGTAGTTCCCAGACACAAGAAAAGTCGCAAGACGGAAGCTGTCAGCTTGGAGCCACTTGGCGTCTTGTACTGCGAACTCCTCTGACCTCTTACGACTGTTAACTTCCCGGGATGAAAATCCCGACCCCAGTCAACGAACCGGTCCTCTCATATGCACCCGGATCGCGCGAGCGCACCGAGCTAAAACAGTCGCTCAAGGACCTTTCCGGCCGCCAAATAGAGATCCCCGTCGTGATCGGCGGAAAGGAAGTGCGCACGGGCAAGACGATCGATGCCGTCATGCCGCACTGCCATCGCCACGTCCTGGCGAAGGTGCACCAGGCAAGACCGGACGACATCACGAACGCCGTGAAAGCGGCACGCGACGCGTGGCGCGAGTGGTCGAGGTGGAGCCTCACGGACCGGGCGGGCGTGTTCCTCAAGGCCGCCGACCTCCTGGCGACGCGCTGGCGCGCGAGGGTGAACGGCGCGACGATGCTGGGCCAGAGCAAGACCGCGTTCCAGGCGGAGATCGACGCGGCGTGCGAGCTGATCGACTTCTGGCGCTTCAACGCGCATTACGCCGAGCAGATTCACGCCGTGCAGCCGCTGTCCGCGCCCGGAACCTGGAACGCGCTCGAGTATCGCGGCCTCGAAGGGTTCGTCTACGCCATTACGCCCTTCAATTTCACGGCGATCGGCGGGAATCTGTCGACCGCGCCCGCGCTCATGGGGTGCACCGTCGTCTGGAAGCCGGCCGCCACCGCGTCCTACTCGAACTATCTCCTCCTCAAGCTGCTCGAGGAGGCGGGGCTGCCCCCCGGCGTCATCAACTTCGTCCCCGGCTCCGCGACCCAGATCAGCGAGCGCCTGGTCGGCGACCGCCACCTCGGCGGGATCCATTTCACGGGATCGACGGAAGTCTTCCAGACGCTGTGGCAGCAGGTGTCCACGAATCTGACGAGCTACGCCGACTACCCCCGGCTCGTGGGCGAGACCGGCGGCAAGGATTTCATTCTCGCGCACGCGAGTGCCGACGTGGATGTGCTCGCCACGGCGCTGGTGCGCGGCGCCTTCGAGTACCAGGGCCAGAAATGCAGCGCGGCCTCGCGCGCCTACATTCCCGAATCGATCTGGCCCCGCGTGCGCGAGCGCGTGCTCGCGCTGCTGGCTGAGGTGCGCGTCGGCGATCCATCCGATTTCCGCAATTTCATGGGCGCGGTGATCGACAAGAAAGCCTACGACAAGATCAAGCAGTACATCGACGGCGCGCGCACGGATCCCAACGTGAAGATTCTCTTCGGCGGCGACTGCGACGACAGCGACGGCTATTTCATCCAGCCCACGCTGCTCCAGGCGAACGATCCCTCCTACCGAACGATGTGCGAGGAGATCTTCGGGCCGGTGCTGTCCGCGTACGTCTATCCCGATCGGCAGTGGCGGGAGACGCTCGAGCTCGTCGACCGGACGTCGCCCTATGCGCTCACCGGCGCGGTCATCGGTCAGGATCGGGCGGCGCTCAACGAAGCGTCGGCGGCGCTGCGCTACGCAGCCGGAAACTTCTATCTCAACGACAAGCCGACCGGTGCCGTGGTGGGGCAGCAGCCGTTCGGAGGCGCGCGGGCGAGCGGCACGAACGACAAAGCCGGCAGCCTGCTCAACCTGATTCGCTGGACCAGCGCCCGGACGATCAAGGAGAACTTCGGACCGCCCAGAGACCCGTGGTATCCGTTCATGGCTGAGCCTTGACGCGACCGCCCCTGCTCGTGCTGGTGCTGACGGGCGCGTTCCTGCTCCTGGTCACCTCGCTGCTGATCGGCTCGTTTACGAAGCCGGATCTCGCTCCGTATCGACTCGGTCCCACGGCCGACACGCTGTACACGCTGGACGCCTCGAGTGGCGATCGCTGGCAGCGTTTCCATTTTGCTACCCACGCCATCGTGGATGACGCGAGCGGATCCTGGGACATCGCGTTTCGACGCAATCACGTCATCACCGCGCCCGGAGCCGGCGCCATCGATCTGGGACCGGTGCGCTTCGATTCGGTGCTCGATGTGCCTGCCGATGGTTACGTGCCGACGGGATTCGCGGGCGACAGCACGAATCCCGCGATCGGGAAGTGGTACTCCTACAGCATGCTCTCCCATCTGCTCACGACCAGGCAGCATGTGTACGCGATTCGCACCGCGGATGGCCGGTTTGTGAAGCTTCAGCTGCTCGCCTACTACTGCCGCGACGTCGGTGCTGCCTGCTATACGGTGCGCTACAAAACAACGCGCCCCCGGGCGACTGACTCGCCGGGGGCACGGGAGGCCACTGATTAGGTGGATCGAGCGGTTACTTGGGCGGCGGCAGGATCTTGAACATTCCCGTCCCGCACACCGGACAGACACCTTTGAGCGCGGGGCGGCCGTTGGCCATCTTCACCTGCTGCGGGTTCGAGATCTTCCGCTTCGCCTTACACTTCACGCAGTAACCTTCATCCGCGGCCATCGGGGTCTTTCCCTTTGCCATTGTCGGTCGCTCCTCCAGTTCAGGGGCACGGGGTACGGGGGGAACGGGAAGCTGCAAGCGCCAGACAACATAATAAGGCGGCGCTAGGCGGGGGGAACCTGGCCGTCCTGGAACCCATTCCGTTTGTGCGTTCCGTCACAGAACGGTTTCGTCGCAGAGCCTCCACATCTGCACAGCACAACGACTTCCGACGGTTTGCCGTCTCTGCGGGGTGGGGGGGTCAAAACCCGTCCGTCGGGCGTCACGATCCGCACCATGCCCTCGATGATCAGGGGGCCGTTCGACCTGGGAGTGATGGTCACGTCGCTCATGCCGGGCAATATAGCGGCACGGTTGTACCGGGGACGGGGTAATCTTCCACGTGCGTAGCCTCGTTGTCCTCTGTGCCGCACTCACGGCATGTCTCGCCGAGCGCGGGCCGTTCACCAACCGCATGGCCCAGTCCGGAACGAGCTACCTCGCGCGCGCAGCGCGGCAACCCGTCAACTGGCAACCCTGGGGCCGCGAGGCGTTCGCGCTGGCGTCGCGCCTCGATCGTCCCGTCCTGCTGTACGTCGGGAACGACGCGTGCCACTGGTGCGCGGAAACGGATCGCGCCATCTACACCGATCCGGAGATCGGCTCTCTCATCAACGCGCTGTTCGTGCCGATTCGCGTCGACCGCGATGAGCGCCCCGACGTCGCGCAACTATATCAATCGGCGGTCGAGCGGCTCGCCGGCTTACACGGCTGGCCACTCACCGTGTTCCTCACGGCCGAGGGGTCACCGTTCTTCGGCGGAACCTATTTTCCCGCCAACGACCCGATCACCGGCCGCGGGTTGAAGCAGCTGCTGCCCGAGATCGCGAAGCGCTATCGCGATGAGCGCCCCTTCATCGAGCAACAGGCGGCGCGGGTGCGGCAATTCATGCTCACCGGCGAGGGCGAGTCGCCCGGCGTGCTCCGCGCCGCGCTCGTCCGCGATGGGATCACCAGGGTCGCCCGCGATCTCAACGCCGCCGTCCAGGCGGGGATGACGGGAAACAGCGTCATGCATGTCGAGGCAGCGTCGCTGCTGCTCACTGAATACGCCCGCTCCCGGGATACGAACGCGCTCGCCGTGGCGCGGCGCGCGCTCGATCTGATGCTCGATACCGCCAACCTGGCCGCGGGCGACGATTCGCCGCGGCTGGTCCGCGCGGCGCTCATCAGCGCGCTGGCCAAGGGCTGGGTGGTGACGGGGGACGCGCGCTATCGTGATTCCGGGCGCGCGCTCCTGCGCGCGCTCGCGCGCCAACTGCCCGATGTTGCGTCGCTCTCCGGCGACGCGGTGTTCGCCGATCAGCAGGCGTTCATCATCGAGAACGCGATGCTCGCCGCCGCTACGCTGGGTGAGACCACGGTGGAGACGCACGCGCGCGCCGCGCTCGACATGCTGCTGCAGCGCGCGTACGCCCGGGGCTGGGGAGTTCGACACATGGTGGGCGGTGGTCACCCGGCCCCCCCGCCTCCGCCGGGCCTGCTGCAGGATCAGGTTCAAGTGGCGTCGGCCTGCCTCGCCGCACATCAGCTGACCGGCGACCGGCGCTATCGCGACGTGGCGATCGATCTCGCCGCGATTCTCGAGACCCGCTATGCCGATCCCCTCGGCGGCTACTACGATGCCGTCGAGCCGTCGGGGGGTGGGGGAGCCTCCACGCCGCAGGAGTCCTCACCGCCCACGGTGCTGGGCGATCGTACGAAGCACGTATTCGACGACGTGCTCCCCGGTGCCAACGCGGCCGCCGCGCGCTTCCTCGCCAACCTGTCCACCGTGACGGGGGATCCCGCCTACCGCCGCCGCGCCCAGGCGACGCTGGAAGCGTTTGCGGGCGGCATGACAAACACCGGCATTCGCGGCACGACGTTCCTGGCTGCGGCACGCGAAACGCTTGGCAATCCGTGACGCCGGCCCCCCCGCCAGGGTCCCTCAACAGGTGAACGACGGCCTCACCGACGTTGAAGTAGTCGCCCGGGTGCTGGGCGGCGATGGGGAGGCGTTCGGGATTCTCATCCGGCGCTATGAGCCGGGCCTGCTACGCTTCGCCACGCGAATGCTCGGCAATGCCGACGCCGCGGCCGATGCGGTGGCCGAGAGTCTCGTACGCGCGTACCGGCATTTGGGGCAATGCCGGGATCCGGGTCATCTGCGGAGCTGGCTGTACCGGATCACCGGGAACCGCTGCCGCAGCCATCTGGCCCGGCGGCACATGAGCGACGTCCCGCTCAGCGAGGTCCCCGCGCCGGCCCTGGCGGACGACGCGGACTCATGGACGGCGCTCGAGCGCAGCGAACAGGTGGCACTCGTGGAGCGCGCGCTGGCGGCGCTCCCGCCGCAGAAGCGTGAGGCATTCGTGCTGAAGCATGTCGAAGGGCTGAGCTACGAGGAGATGGCGGAAGCGACGGGGGCGCGGATTCCCACGCTCAAGATGCGTGTGCACCGCGCGCGGGAAGCCCTGGTTGCGGCCCTGGGAGCGCTGGTATGACCGACCGGCTGGACGACGCGATCGAGCTGTTGAAGACGCCGCCTGCGGTAAGCGTCGAGGCGCGCGTGATGGCCGAAGTCCGGCGGATGTCCCGGCCCACCCCGGGGAGGGGTATGTGGCTCACGTGGCGGAGCGCCGCGATGCTGGCGCTCGCCGCGGGGCTCGCGGCCATTCTCCTGGTATCTCGTCAATCGGACCACCCCATGCCCGGTGCCGCTGAAGGCATCGCGCAATTCGTCGGCCAGTTTCCGGGTGCGCGCTCGGTCGAAGTCGTGGGTTCGTTCAACAACTGGAGCCGCGGTCTGCTCCATTTGCGCGACGACGATCACGATGGGATCTGGCACGGCTACGCGGTGCTGCCCGCGGGCCCGCATGAGTACATGTTCGTGATCGACGGAGAGCGCTGGGTCACCGATCCACTGGCGGGGCGGTTCGTGGATGACGGGTTCGGCGCCGGCCGGGAGAACTCGGTGGTCATCGTGCGGCCCGCGGTGCAGCGATGACGCGAGCGCTGCTAATCGCACTGATTGCGCTCGCGCCCTTCGTGGTGGTGGGGGTGGGGGGAGCCCAAACTCCCGGTACCACGAGGTTGGCGGGGCGCGTTCCGGCTGAGGCGATTCCGGCCATCGATTCGCTGATTGCCGCCGCCGTCGCGGAGAGTCTGCCGACGGAGCCGCTGGTGCAAAAGGCGCTGGAGGGAAGCGCGAAGGGAATTCCCACCGATCGCCTGGTGAACGGCGTGCGCCGCAGTCTGCTACAGCTCCGGGAGGCGCGCATGCTCGTGGCGCGCGCGCTGCCGAGTCAGCCGCCGGCGGAGGGTCACGTGGCCGCCGTCGCCGCGGCGCTGGCGCGTGGCCTGCCGCCGTCGATTGCGGAACGGATGCTGACGATGGCGCCCGGCGAGCCGCCGGGGCCGGCCTTGCACGCCGCCGCGGATCTGGTCGCGCATCGCTTCAATGCCGACTCGGCGGCCGAATTGCTCGTACAAGCGCACACCATGGGCTTGCACGGCGTCCGGCTGCTCGACGTCGCGAGCGCCGCCGATCAGGAGCTACAACGTGGCGGAGGCCGCACGCCGGCGGACGCGCTGGCGCGCGTACGCGCCATGTTACCGAATGTGCCGGCGCCCAAGGTGGCGGTGACGCCGCATGGAAAAACGGGGTCGTAAGGGGACCACAAACCCCGAGGCGTTATGCTGATCCCATTGTTCCTCTTGACCCTCGCCGTGCAGCAACCTGCGCAGCAGCCCGCGCAGCAACCGGCTGCCGCGTCGAAGTCGCACGCCAGTGCGACGCATCACACCGCAGCGGACACGACCAAGACGAAGTCGCATCAGCACCACAAGGGCAAATCAAAACCCGCCACGTCGTCCACGACGCAGCGGGACACGACGACGCACCCCTAAACGTCTAGACGTCTAGACGTCTAGTTTTTTAGGATGTGTAGTCGGAGTTGATCCGGACGTAATCCGGCGAAAGATCGCAGGTCCATACCACCGCCTCCGATCGACCGAGTCCCAGGTCGAGCCGGAGGCGGATGGCTTTCCGCTGGAAGATGGCGCGGGCCTTTGCCGGATCGGCGAGTGCGGTCGCGCCCCCGGTGGCGAGGGTGAGCCATCCATCGTCGAACGCCGCCTCGAGGCTGACTCGATCGGCGACGAGCGCGACCCCCGCGACGCCGGCGGCCGCGAGCACGCGCCCCCAGTTGGGATCACCGCCGAAAATCGCGGTTTTCACCAAGGTCGAACGGGCGATCGCGCGCCCCACTTCCCGCGCATGGGCCTCCGTCTGCGCGCCCACGATCTGGATCTGGAGCTGCTTGGTCGCCCCCTCGCCGTCTGCGACCACCGCCAGCGCCAGCGTGCGCGCCACCTCAATGGCCGCTTCCTCGAACAGCTTCCAGGTCGCGCCGTCGCGCGAGGGGTCAATCCCCGCATGGCCGTTGGCGAGGAGCAGCGCCGTGTCGTTCGTGCTCGTGTCCCCATCCACGGAGATGGCGTTGAAGGTCCGATCCACGACCCGTTTCCAGAACGGACGCAGCGTCACGGGCTCGGAGATGGCATCGGTCGTGAGCACCCCGAGCAGGGTGGCCATGTCGGGATGGATCATGCCCGCGCCCTTGGCCATGCCGCCGATCGTAATCGGGCCGCTCGGCGTTTCGAGACGCACCGCGCAGTGCTTGGGCCGGGTATCGGTCGTCATGATCGCGCGCGCGGCATCGCGACCGCCCGCCGGCGAGAGCTTTGCAGCCGCGTCGCGCAGCCCGCGGTCGACTTTATCCACAGGGAGCGGCACACCGATCACGCCGGTCGAGAGGACGAGGGCTGTCCGGGGTGGCAGACCGGCTGCCGCTTCGGCGGCGCGGGCCATCGCGCGCGCGGCCTCGAGACCGGGGGCGCCTGTGCATGCATTGGCGACGCGCGCGTTCATCGCCACGGCGCGGATGCGGCCGGGCCGGTCAGCCAGCATCTCGGCGTCGTAGATGACCGGGGCGGCGCGCAGCGCATTCTTGGTGAAGACACCGGCGGTGGCACAGCTCGTCGCGCTCACGAGCAGCGCGACGTCGAGCGCGCCGTCCGCTTTCAAGCCGGCGTGCGCGGCGGCGGCGGTGAAACCGCCGGGAGAGGTCGCTGAGCCGCCGTCTATCGTGGAAATCGTCGAGGCCGTCATCGCTTGTGTAACAGTGCCCCGTTTCTTATCATAGCACAACCTTCCCGGGGGGGACCCGTTCGATGTCGGACCAGTTCCTCAGTTCCGACGAATACGACGAACGTGCACATCAGCTCTACAACGAAGGTCAATACGACGAGGCCATAGAGACGCTGCGCGATGGCCTGGCACTCTATCCGCACGCCGTCGAGCTGCATGTCGGCATGGGATACGCGCGGCTCGCGCGCGAGGAGTACGCGTGGGCGCGGCGCGCGTTCGAAGAGGCGCGCGGCCTCGATCCCGATCACGAAGATACCCTCGCGGGCCTGGGCGAAGTTTTGCTGAAGTTCGGCGATCGCGCCGGTGCGCTCGCCTGCTTCGACCGCGTGCTCGCGCTCGGCTTCCAGGACGATCACGACTTGATGCTGCAGATCGGCCGTGCGCTGTTTCGCGAGGGGGTGCTCGATCAAGCGCGGCGCTTCTTCGAAGGCGCGTTGCGCGCGCATCCCGATTCCGCCGACGCCGCAGCCTGCGTCGGGTACGCGGCGCACCGGCTCGCCGATGAAGGCGGCAGCCTGCACTGGCTGCGGCGCGCGCTGGAGCTGGACCCGAGCCTGGGTGAAGCGCGCATCTACCTGGCGAACCTGCTGTACGATCGCGGCGAGTACGAGGCGGCGCTGTTTCATCTCGAGCGGACCGGGCCCGAAGAGCATTACGACGCGCTCGCGATCTGGCGCCTCGTCGAGCTGAAGAAGAGCGTCTACCGGCTGCCCGATGAGGATCCCGAGCTGGTGCCCTGGAACGAGCGTCTCAACGAGCTCGCGGGCGACGCCGCCCCGGAGGATCTCTTGCTCTCGGAAATCGAAGCGCTGCGACCCGACGGCCAGATCCGCGACCCCCGCCAGCTCGAGCTCTTCGGCACGCTGCTCACCGAGCTGCAGGGCATGAAGTACAAGGGCTCAACGGTGGGAGAGATGCACCGGGTGAGCACGATCTCGGGGTCCACTTACGTCGGCACCTGGGAAGACATCGTGCGTCAAATGAAGGACGACGCGGCCGAGTGGGCCGCCGGCTCGCTGGAGGAGTACATGGAAGCGAGCGCCAAGCGGTGGCGTAAACAAACCGGTGTCGCCATCCCTGCGACGGACCCCGAGAGCTTCTTGCGTGCCGGTGCTGATGCCGGGGTTCTGAGAATCCTGCACTAGCCGGGAACCGTGACCAGGGAAACGGGAAACGTGAACAGCACCACGTTTCCCGTTTCTTTTCCCGAGCTTTAGCCGGGGGGTCGTTTGAAGCGGACGGCGATGGAGAGCGGCCCGTCACCCAGCGCCACGAGTGTCACCGCGCCCGCGAGTAGCAGGGCTTCCAGCTCGAAGTTCTGGTGCCCGGGCAGCTTGACCGCGAGGATGGCGACGACCATCACGACGCCCATCGCCATGGCCCAGGCGCGCGTCAGGATGCCAAGCAGGACGCAGACGGCGCCGACTGTCTCGACCGTGATGAGGATGACCGCGAACATCGTGGAGAATGGAATGTGGTGCGCGGAGAGGAAGCTCGCGGTTGCGCCGATGCCGCGCTCGAACTTGCCGATCCCGTGGAGCAGGAACACGCCGCCTACCGCCAGGCGCATGAAGAAAGCCGCATACGGCGTCAATGCGTTCAGGGGAACCTCCGTTAGAACATGGACATCGCGAGGAACGACCGCAGATTGTCGTTCGTCACGCGGAGCCGCGCGGACAGGAGCCGCACGACCGACCAGAGCACTTTGTAGGCGATATCGCGATTGAAATCGAGGAGCAGCTCGAAATCGGAACGGGAGATCGTGATCAGCGTGCAGGCGGTGTTGGCGATCGCGTCGGTCGAGCGCTCGGAGCGGTCGAAGATGGACATTTCCCCGAAGCACGCGCCCGGCTTGAGCACCGCCAGCGCCTCTTCGCCGGAGCCGGGGATGGTTCGCGAGATGCGGACCTCCCCCTCCGAAATCAGGAACAAGCGGTTGCCCGGCTCGCCTTCCTTGAAGACATACTGGCCAACGGTGAACTTCTGTTCGCGGCAGACTTCCGCGACTCGCGCGAGCTCGCCGTCGTCCAGATCTTGGAAGATGGCCGCTTGCTTCAGCAGCTTGACGTCCACGGAGGCTAAGGTACGGTGAAACCGCGTTTCGCGGTAGCGGACGCCCTCACGCTGGTGCGGTTTCCGCTCGCCGTGCTGTTTCCGATTGCGGCATCGCCCACGTGGCAGCTCGCGATCGTCGCGGCGGCGGCCGCGACGGACGTGGCCGACGGGATGCTGGCACGCCGGTTGGGCTCCTCGCGCGCGGGTGCGATACTCGATCCCATCGCCGACAAGGCGTTCATGGTGACGGCGTTCGTGACGATCGCGCGGCGCGGGCTGCTCGCGTGGTACGAGCTGCTCGGCGTCCTGCTGCGCGATCTGCTGGCGGTGCTGGGCTTCGTGGCGACGTGGCTCCTGCGCCGGCCGGTCGCCGTGCCGGCGCGGGCCGGCGGCAAGGCGGTGACCATCGCGCAGCTGCTGACCCTGGTGGCCGCGATCGCCGAATCTCCGCTCGTGCGCCCGCTCGCATGGGCCACCGCGGCGATTGCAGTGTACGCTATCTGGGACTACGGCCGGACCGCCGCGCGGAAAAGCGAGGCCACACTTTGACCCGAATCGGATTGCTGGTGCTGCTCGTAGCCGGACTGGCCGCGCAACTCGCGACGGCGCAGGACTTCGTGCCGCCGAAGAACAGTCGTCACAGCGGTACGCGCATCGGTGTTTTGGGCTTCGGTGTGCGCGGCGGGTTGGACCTGGCCAGCGACGGCCAGTTCATCCTCGGCACGACACTGGATATGGGAGACCTGTTCACCGACCGGCTGCGCCTGCGCCCTTCGTTCGATCTCGGCGTCTTGAATCGAGCCAACACCTACGCCGGCAGCTTCGATGCACTGTGGCGCTTCACGAATGATGAAGAAGTCGCGACGCCGTACGTCGGCCTGGGGATCTCGGTCGCGGGACACGATTCATGCGGTGACGATCCTCAGTGCCCCGACCTCTGGTTCAATCTCACGTTCGGTTTCGAGCTGCGATTTCGTTCGACGTTCAATTGGCTCCTGGAATACCGCGCGTTGGACGCGCTGGACAAGCACCGCGTGTTCATCGGGCTGACCACGCGGCGAGGGAACTGATGGCGGAGCCCGCCCCGCGCATCGCCGAAGTGTCGATGCGCTGGCTGCGCGAGCTCCAGTTCGAAGGGAGCGGGCCGGGCCAGCCCGCCATGCTCGTGGACGGCGACACGAAAGTGGCGACGTCACCCGTTCAGCTGCTGCTGCTCGCGGCGGCAACCTGCACCGCGTCCGATATCGTCATCATTCTGCAGAAGCAACGTGTCCAGCTCGAGGCATTGGACATCAGCGTTCGGGGCACTCGCCGCGAGCAGCCACCGCGGCGGTTCACGGCGATCGCGTTTCAGGTCTCCGTGCGTGGGGCAGGGCTCGACGAGGTGAAAGCGCGCCGGGCGATCGAGCTCTCGCTGGAGAAGTACTGTTCCGTGGTCGCATCGCTCGCGCCGGATATCCCCATCAGTTACGACGTCACCATTGCCTAGCCTGTTGTGCCTTTTGCCGATGCTGGCACTGCAGTCCCAGCAGCTGACGACAACGGAGCTGAGCCTGGGGGCCGCGGCCGCCCTGGCCCGGGAGACCTTCGCCGGTGCCGAGCTGGGCGTCGCGCATCGACCGAGCAGCGATACCCGCATCGCGCTCGCGGTCGCGGGCGGCGTCGCGACGCCCGAGGACCAGGCGGCGGTGCGCGCGCAGCTCACGCTCCAGGTCCTGCTGAATTCGTCCGCACGCTCGGGCCACGGGCTCTACGCGGGCGTCGGGGGGGCGTTTATCGGCCAGCACGGCGCACCGGGGCGCGGCTTTGTGGCGCTCGTGATCGGCGCCGAACAGGCGCCGGGACGGCGGCGCGGGTGGTTCATCGAAAGCGGCTTCGCGGGGGGCGTGCGGCTCGCGGTCGGATGGCGTGCGCGCTGGTTTCCGAGCTGGTGGAGGGGCACCTAAGAAAAAGGGGCGCCCGAACACGGGCGCCCTCCTACCGGAGAACGAAGCCTCGATCAGGCGTCGGCGCCGACGGGGGCGGTGCGGGGCACGACGGGGCGGCAATAGCGCTCGCCCAGCACGCGCAGCTCGCTCAGCTCGTTCTCGGTCAGGTCGGTAAAGCGATCCGCAAGATACAGCAACGTGTCGTCAAACCATTCCTTCTGATGTTCGGATGCCGCTTCCAGCACGCCGCAGCGAAGAATGTGGGAGAACAACTCGTCGCGTGCTTGCTCGAAGCTCGTGGGAATCGCGTACTTCCGGGGCTCACCACGCTTTTTGGCCATGCAGGACGTTTCCTTTCGAGTAGGACGTCGGCAAAAACAGCGGCCGCAAGATAATGGGTTGTATGGTATAATGCCACAGCGGGAGCACGGGTTCCAGTGTTCCAGGAGGGACCGATGAGCGAAGAAGTGTACGGACCCGAACGCGCGCAACGCCTGGTCGCACTGCTGCGGGCGTTAGCGGAGCGGATCCAGGAGCTGGACCGGACTGGGCACCTACTCGAGTCGGCGCCGGAATTGCAAAAACTATTTGGCAACGCGCGCAGTGAGCTGTTTCACTACGAAGTCCGCAGCACCTATGACACGCCGGAAGTCGCGGAAAACCGCCGGATCGTGGAGGACGCGATGCGCGAGCTGTCGCTCGACGACCCGGAAGACGACGAGCCTTGGAGACGGGACAACCAAGAATGAATCGATTCTATGTCGTGTTGGCATGTCTTGCGGTGGCGCTGGCGGTCGGGACGTTCACGATGCTGAGGTCCGGTGGTGGCGCGCCGGCGGCTGCGACGGGCGCTCCGCCCACGGTCGTCGACGACGGATTCCGGGGCGACTCGCTCGGCTCGCGCGACGCCCCCGTTGAAATCACGGAGTATCTCGACTTCGAGTGCCCCGTGTGCGCGTCGTTCGCCATCATTCAAATGCCCACGATCAAAGAACAGCTGATCAATACCGGCAAGGTACGGTGGCGCTATCGCGATTACCCGCTGCCCAACCACCGCTACTCGCGCTTCGCCGCGCACGCCGCGCAATGCGCCGGCGCGCAGGGCCGGTTTTTTGAGATGCACGATCAGTTGTTCTACAACCATCAGTGGGCGCAGACCGGCAAGGATCCCTCTCGGCTGTTCCGCGATCTCGCCAGGGCGGCGGGCGTCGAGCTCACCGCGTATGACCAGTGCATGAAGGACGGCCGGTACGCCCAACGCATCGAGTTCAGCCGGCAGGAAGGCGACCAGGTGCTCGTCGATGGAACCCCGACGTTCTTCGCGAACGGAAAGAAGCTGAACTTCCGCCGCCTGCCGACGTCCGACGACTTCAAGGCTGTGGTGGATAGCATAATCGCGTCCTCGCCCGCACGCCGTTGACGCGGTATCGGCAGGCGATCGCGCTGCTCGCGCTCGTCGGCCTGTTCATCGCTCTCTATCTCTGGCTGCACGCGCTCGGGTTCGGCGGTCCGCTCAAGTGCGGCACGGGAGGATGTGAGACCGTACAGGCCAGCGCGTACGCGGTGTTGTTCGGCGTGCCCGTGGCGCTCTACGGTGTCGTGGGATACGTCACGATGCTGGTGGTCGCGCTCGTGGCGCTGCGGCCCGCGGCGCTGCCGGACGGGCGATGGAGCGTGCTGCTGGTCGTGTTGTCGAGCGTCGGGGTGCTGTTTACCGCCTACCTCACCTATCTCGAGTTCTTCGTGATTCACGCGTTCTGCCGCTGGTGCGTCGGCAGCGCGGTGCTTATTACCGCGGTCTGGATCGTGTCGCTGTTCTCGCTCAGGTCTCCTGCGATTCGTACTGATCGCGGAGCCTCGCCACCACCGCAGGATCAGCGAGCGTAGTCGTATCGCCGAGGGCTCGGCCCTCGGCGATGTCCTTGAGCAGGCGTCGCATGATTTTGCCGCTGCGCGTCTTCGGCAGGTCGGCCGAGAACAGGATATCGTCCGGCTTCGCCAGCGCGCCGATTTTTTTCGCGACGTGCTGCTTCAGCTCTTCGCGCAGCGCCTCTGTGCCCTGCTTGCCTTCCTTCAAGGTGACGAACGCCGCCAGGGCCTGACCCTTGAGATCGTGCGCGCGTCCCACGACGGCCGCTTCGGCGACCGCGGAATGATCCACCAGCGCGCTCTCGACTTCCATGGTGCCGATGCGATGGCCGGCCACGTTGAGCACGTCGTCGACCCGTCCGAGAATCCAGAAGTAGCCGTCGTCGTCCCGCTTGGCACCGTCGCCGGGAAAATAGGTGTTCCGCCACTTGCTCCAGTAGACGCTGCGGTAGCGCTCGTCGTCCCCCCAGATCGTGCGCAGCATGCCGGGCCACGGTCTGGGAATGGCCAGGTACCCGCCGCCGACCTTCACTTCCGTGCCTTCACCGTCGAGCAACACCGCTTCGATCCCGGGGAAGGGCACCGTCGCCGATCCGGGCTTCGTCGCGGTCACGCCGGGGAGCGGCGTGATCATGATCCCGCCCGTCTCCGTCTGCCACCACGTGTCCACGATCGGACAGCGCCCACCGCCGATGTGTTCCTGGTACCACATCCAGGCCTCGGGATTGATCGGCTCGCCCACCGATCCGAGCAGCCGCAGTTTGGAGAGGTCGTGTTTCGCCGGGAGCGCCACGCCCCACTTCATGAAGGCGCGAATCGCCGTCGGCGCCGTATAGAACACCGTGACGCCGTGCTGCGCGCAGATCGCCCAGAACCGGTCCTTGCCGGGATGATCGGGCGCGCCCTCGTACATCACTTCTGTCACGCCGAGCGCCAGCGGGCCGTACACGACGTACGAATGCCCCGTCACCCATCCGACGTCTGCCGTGCACCAGAACACGTCGGAGTCCTTGAGATCGAAAACCCACTTGGTCGTGGCGTAGACGTGCGTCAGATAGCCGCCGGTCGTATGGAGGATGCCCTTTGGTTTTCCGGTGGTCCCCGACGTGTAGAGGATGTACAGGGGATCTTCGGCGTCCATCGGCTCGGGCGGGCAGTCGTGCGCGGCGCGGCTCATGAGCTCCGACCACCACAGATCGCGCCCCGTCCTGAAGGTGACGGTCTGGCCGGTGCGCCGGAGCACGACGACGTGCTCGATACTCGGCGTCCCGGCGAGGGCATCGTCGGCGCTCTGCTTGAGCGGCACGATCGCGCCGCGCCGGTACCCCCCGTCGGCCGTAACCAGCACTTTGGCGCCCGCGTCGTTGATTCGGTCGCGCAGCGATTCGGCCGAGAAGCCGCCAAACACGACGGTATGCACCGCGCCGATGCGTGCGCACGCGAGCATCGCCACCGCGACCTCGGGAACCATGGGGAGATAAATCGCTACCCGATCCCCTCGCCCTACTCCCAGGCCTTTCAGCACGTTCGCGAACTTGTTGACCTCGAGATGCAGCTCCGCGTACGTGATGCGGCGGACCTCCCCTTCGGGCTCGCCTTCCCAAATGAGCGCCACCCTGCCGCCGCGGCCGGCGCGGACGTGCCGGTCGAGACAATTCACGGAGGCGTTGAGCTTGCCACCGAGGAACCACTTAGCGTGAGGCGGCTTCCATTCGAGCACCTGCGTCCAAGGAGTTGTCCATTCCAGTTGCCTGGCCCAGTCGGCCCAATAACCTTCTGGATCCCGGCGCGCGCGTTCGTACGGCGAGCTGTCACGCACGTGCGCCTGGGCGTTGAACGCATCGGGGGGAGGGAAGCGCCGCTGCTCGTCGAGGAGTGTTTCGATCCGTTCAGTCGCCATGGTTCGGGATATTAAGGAAGAGGGCGACTCTAGCAAGTTGCACCGGGCCGCTCGCTATGCGGCAACGCCGCGGCGTGAGCGCGCTCACGCGTTTGTGCCAAGCGCTTGATGCAGCACGTCTTAGAAGGTATGGCACTGGAGTGGCATAGGACGAGGCCGTGGAAAACTCTCTGATGTCTACACGACCTGTAGAGAAAACGATCGCTGCGCCGGAGCGGCTCGATCTCGACTCCCGCACCGCGTTTCGCCGCGCCGCCGGGGACCTCTTGGACGGGCTGGCCGAAGGCGCGGGCCGGCTGGTCATCGATCTCTCGGGCACGCGGGCGGTTGACAGTGCGGGTCTGGGCGCCCTCATGCTGATCCAGCGCAAGGCCGCCGAGCGGCGCCAAACCGTGCGTCTGCGCGGGGCGAACGAGGAGCTGCGCTTCCTGCTCGTGCTCACCAAGCTCGACGATCTTTTCGAATTGGAGACCGGCGTTTCCTGAAGTAGATTGGCTCGATGCCGCCGCGGAAGGTGCTGTTCGTCGAAGATGAGGCCGCTCTACAATACTCCTATGAGCGCTTCTTTCAAGGCAAGTACGCCATGTCGCACGCGCCAAACGGGGCCGAGGCGATGCGTCAGTTGGACGCCTTCCAACCCGACGTTCTGGTTCTCGACATGCGTCTCCCGGACACCGACGGCATCGCGCTGCTGCAGCGCATCCGCGAGACCCGCCCCACGCTCCCCGTGGTCGTGACGACCGCCTACGTGAGCATGGAGCCGCTGATGGACGTCCTCGATCTGGGGCATAGTCGCTACCTCGTCAAACCGTACGAACTGAGCGAGCTCGCGGCCGCCATCGATGCTGCTGGCTGAGGAGCTGCATCACAGCTTCGGTTCGGTCAGGGCCCTGGATGGCGTTTCCTTCACGGTGCGTCCAGGTCAGACGCTCGCCATCTTCGGGCCCAACGGGGCCGGCAAGACAACGCTCCTCAAGGTGCTGGCCGGTTTGATCCGGCCGCAGCGCGGTCGCGCCCACGTGGAGGGCGGGCGCCGGGCGATCGGCTGGATCGGTCATCAGGCGCAGCTCTACAACGAGCTCACCGTCAACGAAAACCTCCGTTTCTGGGCCTCGCTGTACGACGTGCCTCCTCCCGGTGAGCTGCTCGTCCGCCTGGGGCTCGAAGAGCACGCCGATCGTCCCGTGCGCGCGCTGTCGCGCGGGCTGATGCAGCGTGTTGCGATCGGGCGCGCCCTGGTGCACAACCCGGCGGTGCTGCTGCTCGACGAGCCGTTCACGGGCCTCGATCGCACGGCAGCGGAAACGCTCGGCCGCCTGCTCGCGCAGCACGCCGCCGCCGGTCGCGCCACGGTGCTGGTCACCCATAACGTCGAAGAGGGCACGGGGCTCGCGACGGACGTCGCATTCATGCGCGCGGGACGGTTTGTGCACTTCGCGCCCCGTGCGGGGCGCGGGCCGCAGCAAGTCGGCGAGGAGTACCGCAATGCGATGGCCTGACGTGGTGCGCCACACCTGGGCGGTCGCGTCCAAAGATCTCCTGATCGAATTCCGCTCGCGCACCGCGATCATTTCCGCGGCGATGTTCGTGATTCTCGTGCTGCTCGTGTTCACATTCGCGCGCGATCCGACCGCGGTGGCGGCGGTGGACCTCGCGCCGAGCATCCTGTGGGTGACGCTCACCTTCGCCGCGGTGCTGGCGCTCAATCGCGCGTTCCAGCTCGAACTCGAGAACCAGGCGCTCGACGGACTGCTGCTCGCGCCCATCGGCCGCGGCAGCATCTACCTCGGCAAGCTGATCGCGAACCTCGTGTTTGTGGGGACGGTTGAGCTGATCGGCGTCCCGCTGCTGGCGCTGTTTTTCAACGTCGCGGTCTGGCCCTACGCCGCGCCGCTCGCGCTGGTGATCGTCCTCGCCACGATCGGATTCGTGTCGGTGGGCACGCTGTTCAGCGCCATGACGGTGCGCACGCGCGTGTCCGAGCTGCTGCTGGCGGTGCTCGTGCTGCCGTTCATGATTCCGCCGCTGATGTGGGCGGCGCGCGCCACCGGGCCGCTGCTCGCGGGCCGTCCCTTGAGCGACATCATCGGTTGGCTTAAGATGCTGGCAGCGTATGACATCGTCTTCGTCGGCCTCGCCCTGTTGCTCTTTCCGGCAACGGTGAACGAATGAGGCTGCTGCGCGCGGGTCGCTGGATCACCGGCGTTGCGTTGCTGCTGCTGGCGGGAGTGTACGTGCGCGCGCTGATGTACACGCCGATCGAGCGCATGCAGGGCGCCGCGCAGAAGATCTTCTACGTGCACGTGCCCGCGGCGATCTGGGCCGAAACGTCGATGATTCTGGTCGGACTGGCGAGCGTGTTCTACCTGTTCCTCAAGGATCCGCGGCTCGACCGGTTTGCCGCCGCGTCCGCGGAAGTGGGGACCGTGTTCGCGGGCGTAGTGCTCACGACGGGGCCGATCTGGGGCAAACCGATCTGGGGCACGTGGTGGTCGTGGGACGCTCGGCTGACGCTGACCCTGTTCCTCTTCCTTCTTTATGTCGGCTACCTGCTGCTGCGAAGCGCGGTCAGCGATCCGGCGGAACGCGCGCGCTTCGCCGCGGTGCTGGGCATCTGCGGGATGGTGCTGGTGCCGTTCATTCACTTCAGTGTGTACATGTTCCGCACGCTGCACCCGATGCCCATCGTGCTGAAACCGAGCACTCCTTCCCTGCCGCCGACCATGCTCGCGACCTGGTTGATGTCGGTCGGCGTGTTCACGCTGCTGTACGTGGGCTTCGTGGTGCAGCGCTATGCGTTGAGCTATCTGAGGGAACAGCTCGAATTGGTGGGGGACGGGGGAAGCGGGAAGGGGGAAGGGTAATGCAAGCACCCGTACCGCAGAACGCCGGCTACATGATCGCCGCCTACGTCATCACGGGCGCGATCTTGCTCGGCTACGCGCTGTCACTGTACCTGCGCGCGCGCCGCAGCCTTCGCTCGTAGCTCCGCCCGCGCCTCCGGCAGCCGGTCGTGCCCGTCCGGTACCTGCGTGGCCCAGAGGTTGAGCGCGTCGTCGGCAGCCCCATGATCGCCCGCATCGTATAGGGCCTGCGCGTTGTTCCACAACGCCGGGGCGCCGCCACCGGCCGCGTACGCGCGCGCGAACCGCGCGGCAGCCTCCGGAAAACGCCCGATCCGCTGATACAAGGTGCCGGCCGCCATGGCGGCATCGGCGCGCTCCTCCAACACCAGCACCTGCTCGAATGCGGCCAGAGCGTCGTCCTGACGAAACACCATCTGGAGCGCTTCACCCAGCAGCATCCACGCGTCCCCATTATTCGGAAACCGCACCGTCGCGGTGCGCGCCGCGTCCACTGCTCCCCAACGATCCTCCAAGGCGCGCGACAGGTGCACCAGTGCCGGGTAGGCATCGGCAAATCCGGGCGCGACTCCGCACGCGAGTCGCAGCCACACCAGGGCGCGGCGCGGCGCTGCGCGCTGTGATGCGGCAGCGCGTCGCACGCAGAAGCGGCCGAGCGCGGCGCGCACTGAGCGGAGCATTGCTTGATAATGGGGAGAGCCACGGTGAGATTGCAACGGCTCATGACACGCGTCAGCGGGGGCGGAGCCAGGGAAGCGGGGGGCGGGGGCGGGGGCGGGACCGCCGGCGCGGCCGGGCGGGCATTACAGGGGCGCCGCATCGTCGTGACGCGCGCGCGTGAGCAAGCCGCCGACCTGGTGCGCGCGCTCGAGACCCTGGGCGCCGAAGCGATCGTCGCGCCGGTCATTCGAATTCAGCCGCTCGAGAATCTCGCGTCACTGCGGGCCGCGCTGACCGGTCTGTCCGCCTATCGGTGGGTCGTGTTCACCAGCCAGAATGCCGTGCAGATCGTGCTCGATCGACTCGTCAGCTGGGGGCTGCGCCCCGGCGTCTTCGCCGCAACCTCGATCGCCGCCATTGGCAGTGCCACCGCCGAGTCCCTGCGCAAACGCGGGCTCGTCCCGGCGCTGGTTCCGGACGAATTCGTGGCGGAAGCGCTCGTGGACGCGCTCGTCCGCGAGAGCGGTGGATCGCTCGCTGGCGCGCGCGTGCTGGTCCCGAGTGCCGAGGACGCGCGCGAAACACTGACCGAAGGACTGCAGCGGCACGGGGCGGCCGTGGAGACCATTCCAGTGTATCGCACGGTGCCCGCTCACGGCGATTTCGACGATCTCATTGCGGAAATCATCGACCGGCGGATCGACGCCGTGACGTTCACGTCGTCGTCGAGCGTGCGCAGCTTCGTCCAGCTCGTCGGCTCGGAGACCGCGGCCTCCGGTCGATTCGTGACCGCCACCATCGGCCCGATCACCGCGGGAACGGCGCGCGAGCTCGGATTGCGCGACATCATCGAAGCCGCGCCGCACACGGTGCCTGGGCTGGTCGCGTCCCTCGTCACCCGTTTCGCATGAGAATCGGCACGCGGGGCAGCCAGCTGGCGCGTTGGCAGGCGGACTGGGTGCGCGATCGGCTCACGGCACGCGGGCGGGGGGCGGGGGGGGCTCGGGTCGAAATCGTCGTGATCAAAACGCAGGGTGACGCCGAGGTCGATCGTCCCCTGCACGAGCTCGAGGGCACGGGCTTTTTCACCAAGCAGATCGAGGAAGCGTTGCTCGAGCGGCACATCGACGTGGCCGTGCATTCGCTGAAGGATCTTCCGACAAAACTCCCGCCAGGATTGGTCATCGCCGCCGTTCCGGAGCGGCACGACCCCCGCGAGGCGCTCGTGAACGGCACCAGCTTGTCGACGCTCGCCGCGGGAACGCGGGTCGGTACCTCGAGCCTGAGGCGCATGTCCCAGGTCCGGTTCCTCCGTCCCGACCTGGAGGTGGTCCCGCTGCGTGGCAATGTCACCACCCGCGTTGGCAAGGTCGAAGCGCGCGAGGGGTTGGACGTCGCGTTGCTCGCGCTTGCGGGACTGGAACGATTGGGTCTGGGACACAAGGCTTCTCCGCTCGATCCCCTGGACGTCATGCCGGCGCCCGGTCAGGGCGCGCTCGCCATCGAGGTGCGATCCGACGACCGGCAGGTCCGAGACCTCATCGATGCGCTGGGTGACGAGCTCACGGAGCACGATGTCGCGGCGGAACGGTCGGTGCTGGCGGCGCTGGGAGGCGGGTGTCAGGCACCGATCGCCGCTTGGGTCGACCGCAGCGTCCCCAGCGGCGCCAGACGATTGTACGGGCGCGTGACCGCTCAGGACGGATCCGCGCAGCTCACGGCCTCCGCGCTCATCGATGATTCCAGGCCACAGGATGCGGGAGTGCTCGTCGCGCGCTTGCTCGAGGATGAGGGCGCGGCGAGCTTACTCGCCCGATGAGTGCTCAGTTCCCGATCCGCCGCATGCGACGCCTGCGCCGCACGCCTGCGTTACGGCGCCTGGTGCAGGAGACGCACCTCGTGCCGTCGCAGCTCGTCTGGCCGCTGTTCGTGATGCACGGCGAGGGGTACGCGGCGGCCGGTGGACGCGATGCCGGGCGTTGCCCAGCTTTCCGTGGACGAGCTCGTGAAAGACGCCGAGCGCGCCGCCGCGCTCGGACTGGGCGGGATCATCCTGTTCGGCATTCCAGCGACGAAGGATGCGACCGGCTCGGAAGCGTACGACGACCAGGGGATCGTGCAGCAGGCGATCCGCGCCGTGAAACGGGCCGTGCCGCAGTTGCTCGTCATCGGCGACGTCTGCCTGTGCGAGTACACCGATCACGGCCATTGCGGCGTGATCCGCGACGGTGACGTGGACAACGACTCGTCCGTCTACCTGCTCGGGAAGATCGCGGTGATCCAGGCGCGGGCCGGTGTTGATCTCGTGGCGCCGAGCGACATGATGGACGGCCGCGTCGCCGGCATTCGCAGGGCGCTCGACGCCGGCGGCTTCTCGCACGTGCCGATCATGTCGTACGCCGCGAAGTTCGCGTCGGCGTTCTACGGTCCGTTTCGCGAAGCCGCCGGCTCGACGCCCATGTTTGGCGACCGCCAGAGTTATCAGATGGCCGTGGCGAACGGCGATGAAGCCATGCGCGAGATCCAGCTCGATCTCGACGAAGGGGCCGATATCGTGATGGTGAAGCCGGCCGGCCCCTGTCTCGATCTCATTCGCAGAGCCAAGGAGCGCTTCGGCGCGCCGCTCGGCGCGTATCAGGTGAGCGGTGAGTACGCGATGATCAAGGCCGCGGTGGAGCGGGGCATGATCGACGAAACGCGCGCGATGTGGGAGTCGGTCACGGCGATTCGGCGAGCCGGCGCGGATATCATTCTGACCTACTTTGCGCCGGCGTTGGCTGAGGGACTCTAGCTATCGGCTATCAGGTTCGCACCCGATAGCCGGTAGCCGGTAGCCGATAGCTTCAGTTGATGTCCGTCGCACTCCGCGGCAGCAACAAGAACTTCCACAGCACCGCGGCCACGGAAGCGCCGAGCACCGGACCAATCCAGTAGACCGCCTGGCCATGCCAATCCCACGAGACGAGCGCGGGCCCGAAGGCGCGTGCGGGATTCAGCGCCGCACCGGTCAGTGCTCCGCCCCCCAACGCGCACGCGAGCAGCGCCAGTCCGATCCCGAAGCCGCCGATGCGTTGCGCTTGCGGTGACACAACGGTCCCGAACACCGCGCTCACGAGTACGAAAGTGAACAGCGCCTCGAGCGCGATGCCTTCGAACAATCCGATGGCGCCGGAGAGCTGCGGCGTGCCGAGGGAGGTGACGCGGGCCAGCGAGGCGGGGAACAGCCCTTTGATGAGCAGCGCGCCGGCGATCGCGCCGAGCAGCTGCGCGGCGACGTAGCGGCCCAGCGTCTTCGCGTCGATCTGATCGCCGACCCAGAGCGCGACGCTCACCGCGGGATTAAGGTGGCCGCCGGAAATCGGCATCATGATCGTCACGAGAACCGCGAGGCCCACGCCATGCGCGAGCGCGATGCCCAGCGCTCCGGCGGGGCCGCTGACGTTCGCAACGATGCTGCCGGCGCCGACGAGGACGAACAGCATGGTGCCGATGAATTCGGCCGCGGGAGCCCGCAGTGTCCGGTAGTTCACGTGTTCCCCTTGGGAGTGAAAGCCGGGCCAATCTACCGGGCGCCGCTATCCGGCCGCAACACCAGCGCGGCGTTGATGCCTCCAAATCCGAACGAGTTTGAAACGACGGCCGCGGGCGCCGCGGTTCGGCCGCCGCCGGGGAGGCAGTCGAGATCGCACCGCGGATCGGGCCGCTCGAGGTTGAGCGTGGGGGGAAGCCACCCGCGCGCGAGGGCGAGCGCGCAGATCGCCGCCTCGATCGCGCCGCTCGCACCCAGCGCGTGGCCGTAATAGCCCTTGGTGCCACTGATCGGGAGCCGGTAGGCATGGTCGCCGAACACCTGCTTGATCGCGGACGTCTCCGTCGGGTCGTTGAGGGGTGTGGAGGAGCCGTGGGCGTTGATGTAGCCGACCTCGCCTGGCGTGACGGCGCCGTCGGCGAGGGCCAGCTTCATGGCGCGGGCGGCCTGGCGCCCGTCGGGACGCGGTGCCGTCATGTGATACGCGTCGTTGGTGTACGCGTGGCCCACCACCTCGGCGTAGATCTTCGCCCCCCGCGCCACGGCGCGGCTGCGCTCCTCGAGCACCAGCACCGCCGCGCCTTCGCCCATCACGAAGCCGTCGCGACTCGCGTCGAACGGCCGTGACGCCGTGGCCGGGTCGTCGTTGCGCGTGCTCATCGCGCGGATGATGCTGAACGCGGCGAAGGTCATGGGTGCGATCGGCGCTTCAGCGCCGCCGGCCAGCATCAGGTCTGCGCGACCGTCGCGAACGGCGTGAAAGGCCTCGCCGACCGCGATCGTCCCCGAGGCGCAGCTCATCGCATTGGTGGCGTTCGGACCCGTGAAGCCGAACTCGATGGCGATGTTGCAGCTCGCGGCGCCGCAGAACACCGCGAGGGCGAGGGACGGATCGAGCCCGCGCGGGCCCTCGGCGAGGTACCGCGGCACCTGCGATTCGCCGAACGCCACGCCGCCGAGCGCCGAACCCATCATCGTTCCCACCCGGTCACGATCCTCGCGCTCGGGAACGATCGCGGCATCGGCGAGCGCCAGGCGCGCGCTCGTCACCGCGAGCTGCGAAAAGCGGTCGAGCCGTTTGGCGCGCTTGGCGTCGAGATGATCCTGCGGACGGAAATCCGGGATCTCGGCGGCCATGCGACTCCGAAACGGCGCCGGATCGAAGCGGGTGATCGTGCGTACCGCCGATGTTCGTGCTTCGAGACCTTCCCACAATCCCGCTGCTGCCGTGCCAATGGGTGTGACGGCCCCAATCCCCGTCACGACGACCCGACGTAGACTATTCATGCCCACTCTCCGTTGACCGTTTGATTCCCGCGAGCGTGCGCGATGCAATGCCACGGATGAACACGGGACCGATGATGAGGTTCGCGGCAATGCGTCCGATGAGAGGCCACGGGGGGCCGGTCCAGGTGTGCACGATCTCTACGTCCACACCCCCTGCGGAACCTCCACCCGTCTCGACCAACCTCCAAACCACATCCATGCCCCGCGTGATACCCCGCACATGCCGATAACGAACCTCGCCGGCGCGCCGATCAATCGTCATGTGCGAAACCCACCACGTCGGGTACTTCAGCGGGCCGAAGGGGCGCCAGGCGGCCATTTCCACCAGGCCGTCCTCGAGGAGGTGAACCCAGCGATAGTGCGGCAGGATGGCGGGCCAGCGAGCCACGGTGCTGGCGGCGGCGAATACGCGCTCGAACGGCGCGGCGATGTGAATGCGGTCAACGGTGCGCATCAGCGGCTGAGCCCGGCGTACCCTCCTCTATAATAGAGGAGCGGGCGCCGGTCAGTCGCGTCCCCGCCCACCACCAGCCCGATGAAGATGGTGTGGTCCCCGCCGGGGACCGCGGTGTGCTTCTCGCATTCGATATGCGCCACTGTCCCGTCGATCACCGCGATGCCGCGGTCGTTCTCGTGGTAGCTGACGCCCAGAAAGCGGTTCGGTTCAGTGCCGGCGAAACGGCGTGACAGCGCTTCCTGCTCGGCCGAAAGGATATTGAACACCCAGTGCGTCGTGGCCTCGAGCGCCGCATGCATATCGTGCGCTTTCTCGACCGAGACCAGCACGAGCGGCGGTATGAGCGAGACCGATGACAGCGAGTTCGCGGTCATCCCGATTGACTCGCCCTTCGCGGTGCGCGCGGTGATGACCGTGACGCCCGTCGCGAAGCGGCCGAGCAGCTGGCGGAACAGCGCGGCCTCGACGCCGCGCGAGCCTTGGCCTGGAAGGCCATGGCCTGGAAGGCTCACAGCACGAGTCCGGCGAGGACGCGGGGCGCGAACACAGCGCGCGCGGGGATGCAGTTGCCGGTCGCGCGCACGAGCACATCGGCGAGATCGGGGCGGCGGGTCATACGTCCCACCACACGCTCGATCAAGGCGGGCCACCCGACCGCGACCCCGATCATGCGCTCGAGCAGCCACTTGCCGGTGAACTCGCGGCGCCGCGCGCTCGCGTATCGCTCGAGGCTCGCACCGGTCGCGAGCCACTCGAGCACCGCGGCCGCGGCGAGCTCGGCGCCGCGCAGCGCGCTGTAGATCCCCTGGCCGGTGAACGGATCGAAAAAATCTGCCGCATCGCCGACCAGCAGCGCACCGCCCCCCTTGGCGACTGGCCGGCGCGACCAGCGGGAAAACGGACCGGTCGCCATCACGCGCCGCACGATGGATCCTGCATCGAACCGCCCCCGAACGCCCGGAAAGCGATTCAACTCCTCGAAAAAGCGCTCGCCGCGCCGTGCCTCCTCGAGCGGCAACACCAACGCAACCGTGGTCACGTCAGCGCCGATCGGACCCAGGCCGACATACCCCGGCCGCCCGACGTGCATTTCGCCGAGGTCGCTCACGTCCCGCACGCCCGCCACATGCGCCGTGAACGCGATCCGGCGGGGAGGGGTCGTGCGGACCCGGCCGAGCCGTCGCGCGACGATCGAACGAAGTCCATCCGCTCCGACCACGACGCGGGCCCGGTACGGCTCCCGGGTCCCGGTTCTCGTGTCCCGGGCAACCAGGCCGGCCACCGCGCCCGAATCGTAGACGAGCTCTTCGACCTTCACGCCTTCGCGCACTTCCACGCCGCGCGCGCGGGCGGCGTTCAGGAGGATCGCATCGAATCTGGTCCGCGGCAGCGCGAAGCTGAACGTCTCGAATCGTCCCACGACGCTCGCCCCGCTCGGCGCCACCACCTTCATCCCCGATAGTCGCGCCGGTGCTGCCGCAGCGACGGCTGCGAGGACGTCAGGACCCAGCCGCTCGAGCACGCGGGTCGATTCCGGGCTCAGGTATTCCGAACACGGTTTCTCACGCGGGAAGCGGGCGCGATCGACGAGGAGCACGCGGGCGCCGGCGCGCGCGAGCAGCAGTGCCGTTGCCGACCCTGCCGGGCCCGCGCCGGCGACCACCACATCCCAGCGAGTGTTCATGCGATGAGTCCCGCCACGGCAGCTCCCGTCAACGTCGCCGCCAGGTTCACGCCATCGTTGTCCATCCACGGCACCTGTCGCTGGACGGTCGCGCCGAGCAGAGAGTCCAGGAGCATGCCAACCACACCCGCCGCGGCAATAGCGGGTGCGGCGCGTTGGCCCAGGACGTATGACACGCCGGCCATGATCCCCGCACCCGCGATGCCCCCCGCGGTACCCAGGAGCGTGATACCCCCGTCCGTGCCTGCGGGAACGGGTATCCAGGTCGTGATCAATCGAGGTGGCGTGCGTGCATGGCTGCCGATTTCGGTAGCCCAGGTATCGGCAGTCGCCGCGGCCAGCGCGCCGGCGCACCACACCCAGCTGCCCGCGAGCGCGGCCAGGGCCGCGACGCCGCCATTGGCGATCACCTGCCGTTCATTTCGAGTGGTTGGTTTCGATAACAAGCTGCTGGACACAAAAAAAGCGAGGAGCAGTAGCAAGCCTCGCCATCCGAATCCATAGACCGTCGCCACGCCGACCGCGAGCGCCGCCACCGCGCCGCGTCGTGTGAGCCATTTCACTCGCCGAACAATTCGCGCAGCACCCGTTTCTTGAGTTCCGCCGGCGCGCCCTGGGTGCGGCAGCGGGCCCGCAGGAACTTCAAGAACAGCTCTTCGAAGTCGTACTGCTCGTCGCAGGGCGGGCAATCCTCGAGGTGCGTCCGGATCTCGCGCTCGAGCTCGGGCGTCAACTCGCGGTCGAGAAATTCATATAGATGGTCGACGCATTCGCGGCAATTCATGCGGGACTTCCTTTGATGTATCCCATCTCGACGGCGTAATCGTAGAGCTTGCCCTGGAGCAGCTGCCGCGCCCGGAACAGTCGGGACTTCACGGTGCCGATCGGGACCTCGAGGATCCCCGCGATCTCCTGGTACGACAGCCCTTCGACGTCGCTCAGCACGAGCGTCTCGCGGAACGCTTCGGGGAGCTGATCGATGGCCCGGAGCACCTGATCGTCCACGATCTTGTCGAAGAACGCCCCCTGCGGGTCATCGTCCTGGACCTCCGAGAACACCGCGTAGGGCTCGATGGTGTCCACGTCCACCGTTTCCGGGTGTCGGGTGCGGCGCCGGTACTCATTGATGAAGGCGTGCCTCAGAATGGTGAGCAGCCAGGCCTTGGCATTGGTTCCCTTCTCGTACTGATCCCAGGCGCGGTACGCCTTCAGCATGGTCTCCTGCACGAGGTCGTCGGCGTCGGACGGGTTGGCCGTGAGCCGCAGCGCCACGCGGTACAGGACGTCCAGGTGCACGAGCGCCTCGCGCTCGAAGCTGGCGCGCTTCTCGTCGACGGGCGGCGACACGTCTTGAGGTGGGGGTGGGGGCTTAGCCATACCTATTGCGTTGAAGGCTCATGCCGGAATGCGAGTTCCGCAATGGGGGAGGCGATGCTACGTTTCGCGCTCCGTGGTGCACAGCATCGTCCCGCTCGCCGTCCTCGAGGCGGTCAAGAATCTCGATACACCCGTTGAAGACGGGCTCACGGAGTTCGCCGACGAATTGCTGGTCAAGCGCCTCGGGCTTTCCGACACCGTACAGATGCAACTCGCCGAATTCGAGCAGCTGGTGCGCAAGGACGCACGCGTCGACGACTCGCATGTCGAGGCGTTGCTCCGGCTCGTGGGGCGGCGGCCCGACGCCGATCTCGTGTTCGCGGATGCCGGCCGGCGCGCCGCGCGCCGTGCCGTGAAGCGGATGTTCGGAGTCGTCCGTCTCTTCGGCCATGTTGCCGCGCGCCGCGCGGCGCGCGCCGTGCTCGGCGCCGAGCTCGCGTGGGATCACCGCATGCCGGTCGCGCGCGTCACCGAGCCGATCGCGATTCAGGCGACGCCGGACGGCGCCGCCTGCGGGTTTTACGGCGCGGGCCTGGTCGAGCTGCTGCGCCTGCTCGTGGGCTACGAGGGCGCGATGGTGCACGTCGCCTGCCGCGCGCGCGGCGGCACGGCCTGCGAGTGGCGCGCCGCCGCCCCCGATCCGCGGCACCAGTGACGCTGCTCGCGGGATTCGATTTCGCCGCGCTGCGCGGCCTGCTCGCCGATCTGGGTGCCGACGGCTGGCTGTTGTACGACTTCCACGGGATCAATCCATCGGCCACGCGGGTGCTCGGAATCCACGGGATGGGCACGCGGCGGTTTTTCGTGCTGCTGCCGCGCGAGGGCAAACCGATCGCGCTCGCGCACCGCATCGAGCTGGCATCATTCGACGGATTCCCCGGCGAGGTGCGTCCGTACGCCGCGTGGCGCGAGCTGCACGAGCAGCTGCGCGCGCTGGTTGCGGGCAAGACCGTCGCGATGGAGGTTTCTCCAGCCGACGCGGTGCCGTATCTGGACCGCGTTCCGCATGGCGTCATCCAGCTCATCGAAGGATTCGGCGCGCGGGTGATCTCGTCGGGCACGCTGATCACGCAATTCGCGGCGCGCTGGTCGGCGAGCGAGCTCGCGGGCCATCGCCGCGCGGCCGAGGCGCTCGCGCAGATCGCGCAGGACGCGCTGCGCTGGGCGGGCAGTGAGCTGGGGCGCGGCTCCGAGGTGCGCGAGACGGCCGTGCAGGGGCGCGTCATGGACGCGTTCGCCCGGGCGGGACTCGTCACCGATCACCCGCCGATCGTGGGATTCCAGGCGAACGCCGCCAACCCGCATTACGAGCCGCAGGCGGGGGCGGACCGGCGCCTCGCGGCGGGCGATGTCCTCCTGCTCGACCTGTGGGCCGGCGTCGCGCTGGGCACCGTGTTCGCGGATCAGACCTGGATGGCATTCGCGGGTCGGGAGCCGAATAGTGAAGTACGGCAGGTGTGGGAAACGGTGCGGGGCGCGCGCGACGCGGCGGTGGCGCTGCTGCGCGAGCGCTGGCAGCAGCGGCAGCCGGTGACGGGGGCCGCGCTCGACGATGCGGCGCGGGGGGTGATTTCGAGGGCCGGATACGGCGAGTATTTCGTGCACCGCACCGGACACTCGATCGACCGGGATCTGCATGGTTCGGGACCGCACCTGGACAATTTCGAGACCGCGGATGAGCGCAGGCTGATCGCTGGTGTGGGCTTCTCGGTGGAGCCGGGGATTTACCTCCCGGCGCGATTCGGGATGCGGACCGAGATCAACGTCCATATCGGGGAGGAGGGACCGGAGGTGACGCCGAGGCACCCCCAGCATGACCTGCTATTCGTTTAGGAACGGATGCCTCTTGCGGGCAGGGCTAATCGGGGGCAATTTCGGCCCCCTCGGTCGGCCAAGGTGTTGACGTGACATTGTCTTGACGGCTTTGTGACGTTCGTGCCAGCTTACCAAAGTACGCAGCGCTAATGCCGTCTAATACAAACACACCGAAGAAGGGGGTGGCGTTGGCGACGTCACGATTCTGTCCGGAAGTTCACGCGCATTCACGCATTGGGAGGACTAGATCCATGATGCATCGTGTGAGGACTGCTCTCGTGCTTTTCCTCGCGTTGGGCGTCGCGTCGCTCGCGGCGCAGCAGACGACGGGGAAAATCGAGGGTACGGTTACCGATCAAGCGGGAGCGCCGGTCGCGAACGCCCAGGTGTTCGTCGTCGGCACCTCGTTTGGCGCAGTCACCAGCGACAAGGGCTACTACTTCATCAATAACGTGCCGGTGGGCACGTACACGCTGCGCGCGCAATTCATCGGCTTCGCGCCGTCGGAAGTGCGCAACGCGCGTGTGCTCGGCGGTCAGACGCTCACGACCGACATCAAGATGCAGTCGTCGGCGGTCGTGCTGACGGGGATCACGGTCAGCGCAGCCGCGAATCCGATCGTGCCGCGTGACCAGGTCACCTCGAAAGGCATCGTCGCGGGCGATCTGGTCGATCGCCTCCCGGTCGACGACGTGCGCCAGATTCTGTCGCTGACGCCCGGCGTCGTGGAGTCGGATGCCAGCGCCGGCGTGTCGATTCGCGGCGGCCGCCCCGGCGAAGCGAACATCTACATCGACGGCGCGCCGATGCGCGGCACCAACAGCGGCGCGATGCGCGTGTCGCTCGGCACCAACGCGATCGAAGAGGCGTCCGTCACCACGGGCGCGCTCGGGGTCGAGTTCGCCGACGCGCAGTCGGGCGTCATCGCGTACACCACGCGCGCGGGCGGCAGCAGGCTCGAGGGCTCGGGCTCGTACGAGACCGATCAGCTGTCGCAAAACAGCTTCGGCATCAATCGCTTCGAAGGATCGCTCGGTGGCCCGGTTCCCGGGGTCACCAATCTGCGCTTCTTCGCCTCCGCGGTACTGTTCGGCCAGCTCTCGGCGACGCGCGGCATGGGCGCGGAAGATCAGCCGCTGTTCGTGCGCTCCGGCGTCGATACGATGGTGCCGACGACGAACCCCGACGGCAGCGTGTCGCAGGTCGCGCTGCCCCGCTACGCGCAGTACAGCGGGCAATGCGGCTCGTTTGGTTCCGATGCGACGCCGTTTGCGCAGGACGTGAAAAACAACTACGGCGTCGAGTGCCAGGGCATTCGCCGCCCGATGGACTGGCAGAGCTCGATCCAGCTGCAGGGCAAGCTGCAGTACACCTACGGCCAGGGCTCGAGCGTGGCGTTCACCGGCCTTTCGAGCGGCGATCAGTCGCGCAACACGCCGGGCCGCAACCTGAACAATCCGTCGATCTACAGCGGCACCCATACGTGGACCCGCATGGCGATCCTCAACCTCAACCATCAGGTGAGCCGCAGCGCCGAGCGCTCGCTCGCGATTACGGCGAACCTGTCGTGGGCGCACGACCGGGCGATGACCGGCCCGCTCGATCCCGAGTCGGAAGCGTCGACGCGAGATCCGAACATGGGCCTCATGTTCGGGTCGCTCAAGTTCTCGGGCTTCGAGGGCTTCCCGTTCCCGATCACCGATCAGATCATCCGCGATCAGCGGACGAACGCGGGGACGCGCGGCGTGCCGTTGTTCGGCTGCGACTGCGACGTCAATCAGTCCGCGCGGCTCAACCCCTACGGCATGCTCTCGGGCGGCTCGTGGCCGACCGAGGGGTTCGCCACGACGGGGTCGCTGCTGGACGAGACGCGGATCACCGGCCGCCTGGTCGTCGACTGGCAGGCGAACCGCTACCATCGCTTCACGCTGGGCGGTGACGCGAAGAAGAGCGACCTGTCGTTCTGGAGCAGCAACCTGACGCGGCAGATCTTCATGGATGCCTACGTAGTGAACCCGGTCCAGTACGGTCTGTTCGCCTCCGACCGGCTCGACCTCGGCGACGTCGTGCTCGAGCTCGGCGCCCGCTGGGACTACTACGACAGCAAGGCGCTGTTCCCCACCACGCCGCTGTTTATTTCGTCGGCCGGTCCGGCGCTGTGGAATCCGACCAGCGCGACCGACGACACGGCGTACGCCAATTCGGTGGCGCGGACCTTCACGCCGGCCGCAGGCCACAGCAGCATCTCGCCGCGGTTGCGCGTCTCGTTCCCGATCACCGAGCACACCGGCTTCCGCCTGTCGTACGCGCACCAGGTGCAGTCGCCGGAATTCACCACGCTCATGACGGGCATCAACAATGACCTGTCGTTCACGAACACGAACGACGTGGTGGGGCGTGACCTCGACTTCGGCAAGTCGATCCTGTTCGAGTTCGGCGTCCGGCACGCGTTCAGCCAGGACCTGGTGCTCGACGTGTCGGCCTACAACAAGGACAAGGTGTCGGATTTCGCGGCGCGCATTCTGGCGTACCCCGATCCCAAGGACTCCACGAAGCTCACGGGCATCAACGTCCTGACCAACCGCGACTTCGGGAACTCCCGCGGCATCGATACCAAGCTCGATTGGCGGGTCGGCACGAGCCTGAGCACCGCCGTGGCTTATACGTTCCAGGCGTCCAAGAACACGGGCTCCGATCCGTTCTCGTACCTGAATACCTTCGCGCGCCAGGTGTCGGCCCAGACGGGCGTCACCCCGCCGCCGGAGGCCGCGCAGCGGACCAACGACGACCGCACCCACAGCTTTGTCGGGTCGATCGCGTTGCAGCTCCCGACGGACTACAGGCGCGGCACCACCATGGGCACGATCCTGCGGGATGTGGGCGTGTTCGCCACCTTCCGCGTGCAGAGCGGCTTGCCGTTCACCATGCTGGTGAACCAGGGCGACGGTCAGACCGCCCCCCGGCTGAACTTCGGCCAGGGCGGCCGCATCGCCACGGGCACCAACCTCAATCAGTTCGAGCTACCGTGGACCAAGAACCTCGACCTGCGTCTGAACAAGGGCTTGCGCCTCGGCCGGGTGGACGCGACGGCGTATGTCGACATCCGGAACGTCTTCAACTTCCGCAATATCGTCGGCGCGTTTGCCGAGACCGGCGGTGTCCGGAACGAGCTGAACCGGCAGAAGGGTGGCGCCGCACCGGGTGACCCGAGCATCGGCACCGGTGAGTACGGCAACCTGTGGGATGAGGCGGGCAACGCGGGCGCGTTCAACTCGGGCGATAAGTCGATCGACCTGACGAGCTGCGCGAGCTGGTCCAGCCAGGTCAACTGCGTCTCCCTGCGGCGGGTCGAAGCGCGCTTCGGCAACGCGGACGGCGTGTACACGCTGGACGAGCAGGAGCACGCGCTGAACACGTACTACGACTCGTTCTTCGGCCCGTGGCGGTTCTACGCGCCGGCGCGGTCGATTCGGTTGGGTCTGGAATTGAAATTCTAGCGGTTCATCGGGCGGCGCCGGCTGGTCATGCCGGTGCCGCCCGCCTGGTCTTCTGAACTTGAGGGGTGAGGGTGATCATGCATTCAACTGTGTGGAATCGCTTTGTGCGCACGGGCGCGCTCGTTTCGCTGGCCGCGTTCGCGCTGGCATCGGTCGCCGGCGCGGAGCCTGCGCCCAGGCCGGGGCGGCGCGCGCTCAACCTGTTCGCGTCCTCCGGCTTGCTGCTCGAGGCGAACCGCATTCAATGCGGTCTCGACAACGTCGGCCAAGTCTGCGTCGCGTTCTCCGGCTCGCCGGTGGGCGGCGGCGGCTTCTGGCCGAAAGGCACGCCGGACCAATACATCTTCAACTCCGGCCTGCAGCTGGCCGGCGTCGTGGATCCGGCCGCCGGGTTCACGTGGGCCGGTGACACCACCGGCGCCTTCTTCTTCGATCCGCGCGGTGACCAGGGCGCCGGTGACGCGCTGGGATCGATCTACAACTCGCTCGATCCGGCGGATCTCGACGCCTGGCCGAACGGCGCCGTCGTACGCGATTCGTCGGTCTACGCCGGTGTGCTGCTCGGACAGAAGCGCATCTCGGACGGTGACTCCTGGGTGCGCTACTGGGAAGGCAACCCCGTCCAGCTGGGCGGCCGCGATCATCCGATGGGTATCATGGTCGAGCAGCGCTCGATGGCCTGGAACTTCCCGGTGGGCAACGAGGACATCCTCTACTTCGTGTTCACGTTCTACAACGTGACCGCGAAGACGGCGTCCAAGTATTCGTCGCTCGATCCGGCGATCCAGGGCGAAGTGGCCGCGATCGGCACGCAGTTCCAGGACCTGAACGAAACGAAGTTCTCGATTCAGATTCCGGACACCGGTTATACGATCAAGAATCTGTACGCGGCGTTCGCGATGGATGCCGACGTCGCGGTGTTCGCCGAGAACTACGCCACCGCCGTGCTGCCGTTCAACCTCGGCACGGTGTATTCGGGGACGTTCCTGCCCGAAGTGGGCTGGCGGTTCCCGAGCGACATCTTCGGCCCCCCGTTCTTCCCTGGTGCCGGCTTCATCGGCGTGAAGTATCTCAAGTCGCCGGTAGTAGGGGGCAGCGAGGTCGGCCTGACGATGTTCGGCAACACGACCAACAGCGCGCAATTCCCCGATGCGGTGGGCGATCACCTGCTGTACCGGCGTCTGTCGGGCTACCTCGGCCCCGCGGACGTCCCCTGCACGTTCACGAACCCGGTGATCGCGCGCGCGCGGCGCTTGTGCTTCCTGGCGCAGGCGCAGGACGACGCCCGCTTCTATCAGTCGTCGGGTCCGTTCGATCTGCCGCCGGGCCAGTCGCAGACGATCGTCGTCGCGTACATCCAGGCGGCGCCGGTTGCGGTCGCCGGCGTGGTCCCGGGCGCCGATACCAAGCCGGGGATCCCGTTTACGGGCGACTCGATCGCGGCCGACCCCTCCAAGGTGCGGACGATCGATCGCGTCGCGGGCTGGGTTTCCCAGGCCGATCAGAATAACAACCTCATCATCGAGCAGAACGAAGTCGTCACCACGCCGCGCTCGCTGCTCAACAAGGCGCTGGTCGCGCAGGCGGTGTTCGACGCCAAGTTCCTGCTGCCCAATGCCCCGGTGTCACCGCTGTTCTTCCTCGTGCCGGGCGACAATGCGGCCACGGTCGTGTGGCAGCACAGTGAAACCGAGAGCGAGATTCCCTGCACGGGACCGGCGCCCGCTAGCGGCGTATGCGGCGGCGACCTGTTCTACAACATCGCGAGCGAGCCGTACAACGTGGACACGGCCGGGGACAGCACGCAGAACTCGCTGTACGACCCGAACTTCCGCCAGTTCGACGTCGAGGGGTACCGCATTTACCGCGGCCGCACCTCGAGCGAGCTGACGCTGCTCGCGCAGTTCGACTACTCGGGGAAGCAGTTCATCGACTACACCGGCGCGGTCGCGTACGGCGACCTGAACGGGGACGGGTTGGTGCAGTGTGCCCCTGAGCTCGGGTTGCAGGCGGACTGCCCGGTGACGTTCGATCCCGGGTTCGTCAAGACGACCGGGTTCCCAAGCGAGCTGAGCGGGAACCTCATCCAGGTGAAGGCGGGCGATCGCGTGCAGCTGGCCAACGGCGACGTGATCAACCTGACCGCCGATACGGCCGTCGTCGGCGCCGGCAGCAACTTCCCGGCGCTGGGGAACTCGGGCGTGTCGTTCGCGTACACGGACAACAATGTCCGCAACGGCTTCACGTACCACTATGCCGTGACGGCGTTCGACGTGAACTCGACCAAGTCCGGGCCGAGCTCGCTGGAGTCCACGCGGATCACGAAGACCGTGACGCCGCGGTCCGGGTCGGGCCAGGAAGTGGTCGGTGTGCTGTCGCCGCAGGAGCTGCTGGCGGCGAACGGCACGGTGTTGAACGCCGCGGCCGCGCATCCGCAGGTGGAGGCGGCGACCGGCAAGTTCACAGGACCGATCCCACCCACCAACGGGATTCAGGTCGGGCTCGCGGCGTTCCTGCCCGAGCTGCTGGGCAACGGGGCCCTCACCGTCACGATCGATTCGATCTCGGTGGGCATGCAGGAGCTGGACGTGCTGCCGGGGTCGGCGCGCGACGCCGTGTATTACCTGACCGGACAGGGCGCGGGTGCCCCCGTGCACTTCGTGCTGCCGCTGCAGCCGGCCAGCGGGTTCGCGGGCTCCGTCGTCGATACGACGGCCACCGCCGCGTTCGAGGCGACCGCGATCGATTCCGCGAAATCGTCGCGGTTCGGCGGGGATCAGACGTACTCCCTGTTCGGGCAAGCGACGATTTCACTCCCCGGGAGCTTCCGTCTGACCGACTGGGGTCGCGCGGATGCGAACGGTATTCCGGCGGCTTCGGCCCGTAACGGCCCACGCTGGTGGGCGGGCGCACCGAATGAAAACACGGACGACCCGGTGGGCGGTGTCTGCACGCCGGCGAACGGCGCGTGCGCCAATACCGCCAAGGTGCCGGATATCAGCAAGACCGCCGGGCAGATTGCTGGTGTGCTCATTCAAGGTGTGCACTCGTATCTCTCGACGGCCAACTCACCGGGCCGAATCCTCGAGGGGGCGACCGCGACGGTCACACGCGCGGCCGACTTCCACCTGGTGTGGGGCGCCGGCGGGGTGATCGACACCGTGTTTGATGACACCCACGGCGTGCGAGTGCCGTTCGACACGCGGGTCGGCGCGACCTGGGGTATTCTGAACCAGGCCTCGTTCGCCGCAACACCGCAGGCGTCTACGCGTGACGCAAAGAACGGGCTGCTGACGTGGTCCGACATCTTCTGCGTCGCGCCGATGCCGCGCTACACGACGCAGTGCGGCAGCATCGCCGACAACCTCGGGGCCGTGCTGCAAAACACCGCGGCGCTGAACCCGATCGCGATCCGTGACACCAACGCCAGCTACGCCGGGACCGCGGCGGCAGGATACACCGCGACCGGCAACGGATTCATCTTCTATCTGAACGGCCACTTCTTCCTGATGCAGATGGCCGCACTGCCGGCGGCGGGCACGATCTGGCACGCCCGCTTCTACTCCGGCGTGATCACCGGGACGGCGGGCAGCTACGCGTTCGCGGGCGAAGTCCGGCCCCCGAACGTGCCGGGCCTGCGCGTGCGTGTGTCGTACACGGGGTCGACGCTCGATCCATCGACCACGACCGCGACAAACCTGGACCGGGTTCACACCGTGCCCGATCCGTACTACGTCTCGAACGCGCTGGAGACCACGGCGAACCTGAAGGTGCTGCAGTTCGTGAACCTTCCGGCGCAGGCGGTCGTGCGGATCTACTCGCTCAGCGGCGTGCTCGTGAACGTGCTGACCCACAACGACCCGCAGGGCGGAGGTTTGATGACGTGGGACCTTCGGAACCGCAACAACCAGTTCGTCGCGTCGGGCGTGTACTTCTATCACGTCGAAGCGCCGGACGGCCAGACGAAAGTCGGCCGGTTCACCGTCGTCAACTTCGCGCCATGAGGAGATACAACATGACTAAACATCTGTGGCGGGCCTTGGGCGCGATGATGTTCGCGGCAGCACTGGTCACGCCGGCGTCCGCGCAAACCGGGACGCAAGACAACACGGCCTACGGCGGCGCGTCCGGGGAATTCCTGCTCCTCGGCGCCGGCGCCCGCGGCCAAGCGCTCGGCGGCGCCTACGGGGCGCTCGCGACCGACGTCACCGCGATGTACTACAACCCCGCCGGCTTGGCGCAGCTCGCCCGGCCGGGAGTGATGTTCTCCTCGAACTCGTACATCGCCGAGACGAACTATACCTGGGCGGGGATCGGATTCCCGCTGGGCGGCGGCGTACGGTCCGTGGGATTCAGCCTCGGGTCGTTCGGCTTCAGTAACCAGAAGGTGTACACGCTCGAACAACCCGACGGCACGGACGAGACGTATTCGGTCCGGCAGACCTTCCTGTCGGCGACACTGGCCCAGAACTTCTCGGACCGGTTCTCGGCCGGGTTCTCGCTCAAGTTCATCAACGACCGCCTCGGCACCGCGAAGGCGAGCGGCGTGGCGGTCGATTTCGGAACGAACTTCCACGCCTCGGTGGGCGCGCGGCCGATTCGCGCGTCGTTCGTGATCCAGAACCTCGGCACGAACCTGCAGCACAGCGGGGAGGACCTCATCGTCGGCGTCACGCGCGAGCCGCCGCTGGGGACCGTGGACGTTCCGCAGGAGCCGCAGTCGGCGGTCCTGTCCACCAGCTCGTGGACGCTGCCCGTCATGTTCCGCGTGGGCGTCGCGCTCGATCTCGTGGCGCAGGGCAACAACCGCCTCACAGTGCTGTCGGAGTTCACGCAGCCGAACAACACGAAGCCCGGCGCGAGCGCCGGCTTCGAGTACGCGATGCAGAACATCGGCCAGCGTGGGTTCTCGCTCTCGGCGCGGGGCAGCTACGCGATCCAACCGGACAACCAGACGAACGATCTCACCATCGGTATCCCGACCAAGGAATCGAGCGGTGCGTTCACCATGGACGGCCTGGCGCTGGGCGGCGGGCTCGAATACGCCAAGGGCAACACGCGGCTGGGCTTCGATTACGCGTGGAAGAGCATGGGCACGCTCGGCTCGACGAACTTCCTGACATTTTCCGTGGGGTGGTAAGCGGTCCCACGGTGAGACGTAGAGGATGATGACGAAGGCGATCGTCGTGGCAGCGGCGCTGGCGGTGCATGCCGCCGCCAGCGCCACTGCGCAGAGTGGGGGTCTCGAAATCGGGACCACGCGCTTCTACCGGAGCGCGGGTAATCAGACGGTGGTGGACGGGTTCGCGCGGGTGCCGTTCGCGGTGCTGGACAGCTTGACGCGTGGCCCGAACGCGGTGGCGGCCTATCGGCTCGTGCTCACGGTGCGCGACAGCGCCAACCTGCAGCTCGTCGCCGATTCGTGGACGCGCAGTATTCCAGCCCGGCTGCTCGGTTCGCCGCGCGGCTCCTCGCTGGAGCACTTCACGTTCGCGGCGAGTCCGGGGACGTACACGATCGAAGTGGCGGTGCAGGACTCGGCCAGCGGTCGCGTTACCCGGGCGCAAGTGCCGCTGACGGCGTTTGCCGCTCGACCGGCCGCGTCCGATGTGCAGCTCGCGACCGGCATGCGCGCCGCGACCGGCGGCGGGGCCGCGGATAGCGCCCGCCCCGGTGAGTTGCGGAAGGGCGGAGTGATTCTGGAGGCCGCGGTGCGGCCGCTGCTCACTCCGAGTCAGGCGAGCCTCGGCTATTACCTCGAGTGGTACGGGCGGGGGCTCGTTGCGGACACCGCTGCGGTGAGCGTGCGCGTGCTGAAAGCCGATGGCACGCCGCTGGTCACGACGCCGGCACAGCGCGTGCCGTTCGAGGCGGGCGGCGGTGTGACCCGGGCGATGGTCGATCTGGCGGGATTGCCGCCCGGCGAGTACGGGTTCGAAGTCGTGGTGCAGGGACGCGATACGACGGTGTCACGCCAGGCGCCGTTCCGGATGGGCGGGTTCGAGACGGTGACCCTGACCACGCCGCCTCCGCCCGCGGACAAGTTCGAGATGATGACCGAGGCGCAGCTCGACACGCTGTACGGGCCGCTGGTTTATCTGATGACGTCGGATGAGACGGGGATCTACAGCTCGCTGACGTTGGAAGGGAAGCGCTCGTTCTTGCGGCGCTTCTGGCTCAAGCGGGACCCGACCCCGGCGACGCCGCGCAACGAAGAGCAAGAGAACTTCTACTCGCGGATCGCGGAGGCCAACCGCCGCTATCGCGAGGGCGGGGCAGCGGAAATCCCGGGGTGGCGGACGGATCGGGGACGGATCTTCATCCGGAACGGGCCGCCACAAGAGGTGATGCAGCGGCCACAAGCCGCGAACACCTTGCCCTACGAAGCCTGGAAGTACACGCAAGGACGGTTGCTGAAGTTCGTGTTCATGGACTTTACGCAGTTTGGGAACTATGCGCTGATATGGACAGACGACCGCCGCGAGCCGATCCGGCCGAATTGGGCATCGCTCCTCGGTCCCGAAGGGGTGCAGGACGTCCAGCGCTTCTAATTTCACGTGGCGGGTAATCATCTCAGCGAGGTACGCATGAATCGTCGTCTTTTTGGAGCCTTCGGCGTCCTGACCATCGTCGTCTTTCCCCTCGGGAGCTGCAAAAGCGATCCGCTGTCCGATCTCGACGGCAATCCGGCGGCGATCGTCACCAACTTCGATCTCGTGAGGGTCGCCGTCGGCGACACGGTCACGGTAACCTCGAGCGTGCTCGATGCCCGCAGCACGCCGCTCGCGGTCCCGATCGCGTTTAGGACGTGCAGCACGGTCGCAACGACTGTCATCGATCCCGAGTATCACCCCGTCCCAGCGACCTCGGTGCGCGCCCTCGTTATCGGCGCGTCGCTCGGCACGACCTGCGTGATCGCGTCGGCGGATGGTCTCGAGGATACCGTCGACGTCCTGACGTTCCCAGCGACGCTCGTGATCACCGGCGGGCCCGCCAACGACAGCATTCCGTCGGGCGCCGTGACGCAGTTCACCTACCAATTCCTGGACCATCAGGGCAATGTGCTCGCCGGACTTCCGGCACCGACGTTTACCTCGAGTGACGAGTCGCGGGCGACCGTGCTCGCGGCGCCCGTCGGCGCCGTGCAAGGCAAGTCGCCGGGTGCCGTGACGCTCACCGCTGTGGGGGTAGGCGTAACCCCCGCCGGCAGCACCGCGATCCGCGCGCTCACGGTAGTTCCGGGGACGTTCACAGGTGGGGTAGCCCCCACGGCCGTCAATCCTGGTGACACAGTGACGCTCACCGCCGCCGCGGGTGGGCCGGGATTCGATGCCGATACGCGCGTCGACGTCAAGGGCGTGCGCGCGTTCACCTTCGCGATTACCGCCACGACCATGAAGTTCGCCGTCCCGGGGACCGGGACCGCCGGCGCCGTGCCGATGGTGCTGACGAATATGGGCGCCGACCAGGCGGCTCAGAACGGCACCTTGACGAGCAACACTGCGTCGTTAGCCGACCCCTTTGACGGGGTCAACAACGATCCGAACACCGCCCCTGTGCTCAGCACGAACGGCGACCGCTACATCGTGCTGTCCGGCGCTTGCTCGAACGGCGGCGGCGGCGCGGGTACGGACTGCGACGACTGGTTCCGCGTCCAGAACCCCGGCGCCGCGGCTGTGACCGTGACGGTGAGAGTCGACTGGTTCACTGGAGCAGACGTGGACCTGCTCATGGGTAGCAACCCGACGGACATGGTGAACTTCACGTGCGAGGATGGTTGCGGAGGCGCCACAGGAGCGAACCCACAGACTACCAGCCTCAGTGTTCCGGCGGGGGCGACGCGGTACATCTGGGTGAACTTGTTTGACGCGGGCGGCGCGGCGTCGTCGCTCACGCGCGTCCGGGTGTCAGGCTTGCCCTGATTGAATTCGTCGTCGCATAGCAAAGCGCCCGCGGTAGGATCACCGCGGGCGCTTTTGGTTAGCGCGCTGCCATCACCACCCCGGCCCACACCGCCGTCCCCAGCGCCACGTGCGCCGCCTGAAGCCCGCTGGCCAGGCCCGATAGCACTGTCCCCGCGCCGATCGCGACCTGGAGCGCGATCAGGCCGACCACGATCTTCGGGGTCTTCCCGGGCGTGCGCACCGCCCACACTGTGGCGACAATCGCGAGCGAATACGCGAGCAAGCGATGTAACCAGTGGATCAGTGCGAGGGGACCCGCGGTCGTCCAGATCTGGCCGTTGCACAGGGGAAATCCGTGACATGCCGCGGCCGCGCCGACGTTCGCCGTGAGCGCGCCGAACAACACGGTGACAAGGGTGAGCGTGACGATGACGATCGGTAGGGGCGCAGCATGCTGCGCCCCTACCTGTCCGGCGGCCGCGATCAATAATGTCGCAAGCAGCAACATCGCCGTACCGAGATGCAGGACGACGCTCCAGGCGGGCAGCTCGAGCTTCACCGTGATCGCGCCGAGCAGCACCTGCACAATGAGCAGCGCGAGCGCGACATATGATGCGCGAGCGGCCCATCCGCCCATCCGCCCATCCGCCCGCCGTTGAAGCCACCAGTCGTAGGCTGCGAGCGCGACGACGAGCGTCGACACCAGCGCCGCCACCAGCCGGTGACTCCACTCGATCACCGTGCCGATATCGTCGAGCGGTGGAAACAGGTGGCCGTTGCACAGCGGCCAATGATCGCCGCACCCCATGCCCGATCCGGTAATGCGCACGATGGCGCCGAGGACGATGAGCAGATAGGTGCAGACGGCGGCGGACCAGGCGAGTGTCGCAAAGCGTCGCGTCATAGGCGGCGAAATGTATATTCCCGAACCTCATGTCCGCACCTCTGATGCCGGCCGATCGCTGGGGCGAGCGCCTGATCCGGCGACTCGGCTTGTGGAGCGCGGTCGCCGTGTTGGTGGGCTCCACGATCGGCAGCGGGATCTTCCGCACGCCGGCCGGCGTCGCGCGCCTCGTCGACGATGTGCCGCTGTTCCTGCTGGCCTGGGTGGTCGGGGCCGCTGTCGTGCTGTGCGGCGCGCTCACCTACTCGGAGCTGGCCGCCGCGTTTCCCCGCTCGGGCGGGGTCTACGTGTTCGTGCGCGAGGCGTTCGGCCCGCTGCCCGCGTTTCTGTTCACCTGGGCCGAGCTGCTCGTCATCCGTCCCGGCGCGTACGGCGCGATCGGCATCACGGCATCCGCCTATACGCTGCGGACGTTGGGCCACGATCCCGCCGCCATCATCGCGAACATCGGCCCGCTGTCGATCAGCGCCGAGCAGCTGCTGGGTGCCGGCTACATCGTGATCGTGGGCATCGTCAACTATTTCGGGATTCACCGGGGCGCCGTCCTGCAGAACTTGAGTACCATCCTGAAAGTGACGGCGCTCGCCGTGCTGATTCTGGCGGGACTCGTCCTGAGTGGTGAGAGCACCGCGGTGCCCACCATGCTCGGCCAGCGTGCGCACGTCGGCCTCTCACCCTTCCTGCTCGCGATGGTCGCCATTCTGTGGGCGTACGACGGCTGGGCCGACCTCGCGTTCGTGGGTGGCGAGGTGATGCAGCCGCAGAAAACGCTGCCGCGCGCGCTCCTCATCGGCACGTCAACCGTCGTGGTGCTGTATCTGGGCGCCAATCTCGTCTACCTGCATCTGATCCCGATCCAGCACATGAAGCAGGCTGACCTTGTGGCCGCCGATGTCGCGCGCCTGCTGGTGGGGCCCGGGGGCGTGGTCGCGATCTCGGCGGTGATCGCGGTGAGCACGTTCGGCACGCTCAACGGCTCGATGATGACCGCGCCGCGGATCTTTTTTGCCGCGGCCGAGGACCGCCTGCTGCCGAAGGTGCTCGCGCGGGTCGACCCGCGCACGTCGGCGCCCACCGCCGCCGTGGTGCTGATGATCACGATGGGCGTCGTGTTCATCCTCGTGCGGACGTTTTACGATCTCGCCGAGCAGTTCATCATCGGGATCTGGCCGTTCTATGCGCTGGCCGTGGCGGGGGTGTTCGTGCTGCGGCGCACGCGCCCGAGCCTCGAGCGTCCCTACATGACGTGGGGATATCCGTTCGTGCCGATCGTATTCCTCGTCGCGGCGCTGTTTCTGCTGGGGAACTATCTCGTGTCGGAGACCGGCAAGTTTTTGGTGGACTTCGGCATCATTCTCAGCGGCATCCCCGTCTACGTGTTCATGCGGTGGTGGCAGCGGCGCGCGCCTCCGCCGGCGATCTCTCCGACCCAGCCGAAATAAAAGAAGGGCGCGATCGCTCGCGCCCCTCTAACCGTCTAACCGTCTAACCGTCTAATTGTCTAACCGTCTCGCATCAGAACGAATACCGCAGCGTCAGCTGAACCTGGTAGTTGCTGGACGACAGCACCCGGCCCGCGAACGCCTTGGGTGCTCCAGTGGCCGCGTCATACAGCCGCGTGTCGAACGTGTACGTCGGAATTGACGTTGCCAGCGAGCCCGGATTGCGGCCCGTCTGGATCAGGGCCGACTGGTTGTTGAAAGTGGGGCTGAGCGTCGGCAACTCGATCTGTCCCCAGTCATGGTTGATGAGGTTCAGCATGTTGAAGATGTCCAGCTGCAGCAGGAACTGCTGGCCGCGCACCGATGGGATCGCCTGCCGGATCGAAAGGTCCATCCGCTTCTGGAACGGCGAGTAGCAGCTGTTGCGCCCCATGATCCGGCCGCGCTGGCGGTCCAGGCACGGTTGTGAGCTGATGAACCGGTCGAACGCCTGCGCGGCGGCGACGTTCTGAACGAACGCTGAGCCCACGCCCGTGCCGATCCGCACTTCGTTCGGATCGGTGGCGTTGCGCGGCACGTAGATCGGATCGTTGCCGTTGACCAGATCGCCGTTGATGTCGCCCACCGTCACGTACACGAACGGCACGCCCGAGGTGGCTTCGAAATAGAGCGTGACATCGGTGCGCGAGGGCAGCGAGTACGTCCCATAGGCCAGGAACCGGTGCGGCCTAGAGAAATTGGATGTCGTGGCCACAACATCTTCGTGCGCGTTCGAGAGCTGCCGGCCGAAGCGGAAGTTGGAGATCGCGCGGTCCGACGTGAGGCTCTGGACGTCCATCGACTTGAGGTACGTGTAGGCGACGGTTGCCTCGAATCGGCCGCCGAAGCGGCGATGCAGCTGGCCGGACAATGAATAGTTGTAATCCTTCGACTGGTTCGTGACCTCGATGACGCCTTCGCTGAACGCCACACCGCGCAGCGACGTCAGCCAGCGCTGATTGACGTTGGTGACGGCGCCGGTCGCGCTGATCGTGTCGGCATACATCACTCGGCCGTCGCGATCGGTGTACACGATACCGTTCGCGCTATCCGCGAGGCGTGCGCCCTTGAAGTTCGCGTCGCGCACCAGCACGCCGTTGATCGCCTTGCGGTACAAGCCTTCGATCGTCAGCACGAACCCGCCCGGCAATTCCCGGTCGAAGCCGCCCGACAGCGCGAAGTACTGCGGGTACTTGAAATTGGCGTTCGTCGTGTTGACGCCGAGCGTTCCCGCCTGACCCGGACCCGGGGCGGGCTGGCCGGCGCATGATGTGGGGAGACTGCCGACATCCATCGTGAACGTCGGTACCGTCGCCGCGGTGTTGCAGGCCAACCGCACGAGCCCGAGTCCCGTGTTGGCGTACGCGTTGCCCAGGAGGATATACGGCGGCGGCCCGGTGAACACCCCGAGGCTGCCGCGAATCTGGTTCCGGCTCTGGCCGCCGAGATTGTAGTTGAAGCCGATGCGCGGTGAGAACAGCACGGCCGTCCCAGGTTTTTCGCTCGTGTGGACGGTGAACAGGCCGCCGGTCGCCGAGTCCATCTTCACGGCCAGCGTGTCGTTCTCGGGCGGCGTATCGGGCAGCGACGGAATGTCGGCGCGCAATCCCGCGGTGATCGTGAGCTTGTCGTTCACCGACCACGAATCCTGTCCGTAGAGGCTGAACACCTTCACGTGGAAGTCCGCGGGAATGTCGGCGGGGTTCTGGCTGTTCGCGTACCCGACCGCGTACCCCGCGGGACGGCTGGCGATCAGGCTGTCGGTGTTGAAGAACTTGTACACGCCGAACGCGCCCTGCGCGAAGTTGTTGAAGATGTGCGTAAAGTCGAGCCGGCCGCCCACGGTGAATGTGTGCGCGCCGCGCGGGATCGTGAGGTTGTTGACCACCTCGACGACGTCCTGATCCAGCACGTTGTCCGGGGAGAACTGCTCGGTTCCGAACGTCACCGAGCGGCGCACGCCGCCCACCAGCACGCCTACGGTCACCTCCGGCGCCTCCTGCGGCACAATCCGCTCGTCACGGATCGTGTTGTAGCCCACGATCAGCTCGTTCGACAGGCCGTTGGCGAAGTTCGAATAGAGCTGCCCGGTGGTCGAGGTGTTCTTGGCGTCGCGCTTTATGGCGTTCGTGCTGTAGCGGAAGCCCGAGTTCTGCACCAGCGGATCGGCGTTGAATGTGTTGACGTTGCGGAAGAAGTCGTCCTGGCGGTCGTGATTGATGATCTCGCGGACCACCAACCGGTGCACGGGACTGATCTGGAAGTCGATCCGCCCGAACAGATTCACGAGCGGCGTCTCTTTCTGCACGGGCTCCACCGACCCGACGTCGAAGCCGTACTGGGTCTGCATGACCTGCGTGATCCGGTTCAAGCTGTCGAGCGGAATCACCGGATCATCGGGCGCCGGGGCCGGCTGCCCGTTCAGATAATACGGTCCCGAAGCCGGGTCCTGGCGCTGTTGCCACTCGGGCGCGATGAAGAAGTGCAGCCGGTCGCGGATGATCGGACCGCCCAGATTGAAGCCGTACTGCTGCACGTCGAACGCTGGCGTGCGCAGCGGCGAACCCACTAGCTCCACGCCGGCGAGATCGTCGCTGTTGCGATAGGTGTACAGCGCCCCACCGTGCCACTCGTTCGTGCCCGACTTGCTCACGGCGTTGACCAGCATCCCGGCGAAGCTGCCCTGGCGCACGTCGGTGGGCGTGAACATCACCCGGAATTCCTTGATGGCGTCGAGCGACACGATCTTGCCGCCCGCGCTTCCCCCCGGAACTCCGCCGGTGGCGCTGAGATTGAAGCGCTCGCTCTGGTTGGCGCCGTCGATCGTGATCGTGTTGTAGCGGTTATAGGCGCCCGCGCCCGATGCCGCGCCGCTTGCCGGATACACCACCTGTGGCGACAGCTTGAGCTGGTCGACGAAGTCGCGGCTGAACGTCGGGATCCGGCTCACCAGCGTGTCGGAGATCTGCGTCGCCACGCCCTGCCGGGTGGGCGCAAAGTCCGCCGTTGCCGGGACGCTGACCGTCACCGCCGACAGCTCGACGGCCTGGGCGATCAGCTGGGCGTTGACGTGCGTCGCTTCCGACAGGGTCACGTCCACGTTCTCGCGGATGAACGGCTCGAAGCCGATCGCGCGGATCGTCACGGTATAGGGCCCGCCGACCTCGAGGCCTTGCACCAGGTACTGCCCGTTCTCGCGGGTGCGCACCGTCGTCGTGTAGCCGGTGCCGCGATGGGTGATCTGCACCCCCGCCTGGGCAACCGCCTGCCCCTGCGGGTCGGTGACTTTCCCCGCGATTGCGCCCGTCGTCACGCCTTGAGCCGAACCGAGGCCCGTTCCGAGCATCGAGAAAACCGCCGTCACCACGAGGGCGCGGCACGAACGAACGATCCAGCGCATGGATGGACCTCTCCTTCGAGGGAGCGAAATCGGGGCTGTGGGGGCTGTGGTACCCATCGACCGGGAGAAAGTGGTCCCCGGCCGAGACATCGTCAAGGACGCTAGGTCGGTGCTTTACGCAGCAGATACACGGCCGCGACACCGACGAGAATATTCGGCGCCCACGCGGCCAGGAGCGGCGGGAGGACACCGCCCGACCCGATCGCCTTGGCGAGCTGGAACATCAGCAGCACGATGAAGGTGGTGGCGAGACTCGCGGCGACGCCCCATGCAGCGCCGCTCTTGGGCGTCGTGATCGCGAGCGGAGCCCCGAACAGGGCGATGAACAAACAGATGAACGGAATCGCGATCTTCAGCGCGAGCTCGACCTGCAGCTTCTTGGCGTTCGAGCCGCTCCGCGTCAACGCTTCGATGTAGCGGCGCAGCTCGGCATAGCGCATCTCGTCCGGCGACTTGGGCTCGGCGAGCAGATCCATCGGCCGCTCGCGCAGCGTGCGCGAGCGCAGCGAATCGAACTCGAACGCCACTTCGCCCCCCGGCTGGCTGTCCGCGAGATAGCGCAGCGTGCCGCGGTGCAGCGTCCATGGGGCCGCCCCCTCCCGTGGTTCCGCCCGAGCGGCTGTGCCGGTATCGGCATACACGGCCCGCTGCGCGGCGAGGATGATCGTGGGATACGCCGGTCCCGTGCCGTCACGCTCGAGCAGGACGTCGGTCATCTCCCCCATGCGCAGCTCGAGCGAGCGAATCGCGTACACCCAGCCACGATCCGCCCGATACACGAAGTTGAACCGCGACGTCGTCGAGCGGATCGCCTTCTCGCCCAGCATCTCGAGCCGGCGCGAGGTGGCCACGGGCGCGATTTCGCCCAGCAACAGTCCCGCGATCAACGCGGCGCCGGCCGCCAGGAACAGCGGCCGCACCAGCCGGTGAAACGAAATCCCCGACGCCTTCGCCGCCGTCAGCTCGGAGTTGCGCCCCAGCGCTCCCACCGTGAACACGGTCGCGAACAGGACGGCGACCGGCAGCACCAAAAACATCTTTTCGGGCAGGTCGAACACGTACGAGAGTGCCACGGCGCCCCGTGAGACGCCGCGGCTCAGATACTGATCCAGCTTGTCCGTCAGGTCGATCACGATGACGAGAATCGGAAAGCCGATCAGCGTGACGAGAAAGACGCGCAGCCACTCGCTCAGCAGATAGCGATCGAGCGTCCTGCCCAATGCGAATCTCGGAATGCGGATCAGGGAGAGGAGCCTGCATGTTCAATTCCGCAATCCGAAATCAACAATCCGCAATTTCTTGATCCACCCGAACAGCCACTCCTTCACTTCGTCCCAGTCCCCGCCGTGCGACGTGCTGCCGGCGCGGCGCACCGCCCACATCAGCGGCAGCGCGACGCCCAAGAAAATCAGATTGGGCGTCCACATCGCGAAGAACGGCGGCACGATGAGCCGGTCGCCCAGCTCCTCGCCGCCGATCAGGCCCACGTAGTAGACCGAGAACACGGCGAGGCTCGTGCCGATCACGAGCCCGACGCCGCCGCGGGGAAACCGGATCGCGAGCGGCAGGCCCAGCAGCGCGAAGATCACGCACGCGGCGGAGATCGCGAGCTTCTTCTGAATCTCCACCTGATAGATCGCGGCGCGCTGGCGCGCGGCGCGCAGGCGCTGCTGGTAGGCCGACGTCGCCTGGCTGAGTGGCTGCGCGGTGATCGGCGTGCGGGGCGTGGTGCGCCCGGCCTGACCGCGGACCGGCCCCTGCGCGGCTTGCGCGCTGTCGGGCAGCAGCAGCCGTTTGACGGCGCCGGCCAGGCGGCAGTACGCGCTCAGCCGCGCCGGCGTCGAGTCGGCGACGAGCGGCGGTAACGGATTCACCTGCGCCAGACGCCGCAGCTCGGCGCGGACGGCGTACAAGGCTTCCCGCTGCACGCGCTCCAGGTCCTGACGGGCGCGCCCGACGACCGCCTGCATGGCGCAGATCGTCATTTCGCGGTCGCCGCGATAGTCGTCGTTCTCGGTCTGCTCGAACTTGTTCGCGATGCCCACCACCTTGATCCGGTTCGTGACGTAGAACGTGCGGTTGAACTGGTCGGGCTCCGTGCGCTTCACCTCCTGCACGTCACCATCGCGCAAAATGAGGTACAAATCGGTGCCGCCGGGGGTATAGGCCATGCGACCCGAGTCGGCGCTGATGATACGGCGCCGCTCGGGGTCCTCCAGGTCGTAAATCGTCACATCATTCAGGGTATTCGCGGCGGGATCGATGCGGGCGGCGCGCAGGAAGAACTGCCCCGGCACGACCTCGTTGATCACCTGTTCCTTCAACTGAAACGTCGGCTTCTTGCGTTGGATGTCGACGAGGAGCGTCCGCAGCTCGTGATTGGAGCGCGGCAGGACCTGGTCATTCCAAAAGAGCGAGAGCAGCGCCACGGCCAGCGCGCCGCCGACGACCGGGCGGAGCAGCATGCCGACGCTGACACCGCCTGCCCGCATCGCCGTGATTTCGTTGTCCGCGGCAAGGTGGCTGAAGGTGTACAGCACCGCGACCAGCACGGCCATCGGCAGGGTCATCGCGACGATGAACGGAATGGACAGCGCGAACACTTCGAAGATCACCGTCCCCGGCAGCCCCTTGCCGACGAAGTTGCCGAACTGCTTCGCGATCTGATTGACGAGCATCGCGAACGTGAGCGCCGCGAGCGCATAGCCGAGCGGAGGGAGGTGTTGCCGCAGGATGTAACGGCTGAGGATGCGCACGATTGGTCGCGCCATTATATTCGGAACCCCAAGTCTCTACAAGGGATGCGGCGTCTCGCCCAGCTAGCCGGACTCGTCGTCACGCTCGTCGTACCCCGAGTACATGCGCAGGCTCCTGCGTACACGTTCGGCGTTGCGCCGCTCGTGCCGCCGCGGAATGCCGCGCTGCTGCCGGGCGGCCGCCTTGGCGCGCGTGTGCCGCCCGCGCTCGTCGCCCGCGCGTGGGTCGACGCCGTGCACGCGGGCCGGCGGCCGCTCTGGGCCGACGTGACGGCGGTCGCGGCGGCACGCCCGCTGGCGCCGCCTCCCCCCCCTCCCAGTCCCACGTTCGAAGGGGCGGCGCAACCCAATCGCGGCGTCCTCGGCTACGCCGACATCGGCATGCAGCTGAATCTCCGGTTCGAGCTGAAGGCGGATCAGTTCCGCAACCTGAGCTGCACGTCGCAGGAACGGCTGCTCGCGCTGTCGGGCTGTACGGCCGGATTCCCGACGATTACGCCCAAGCCGCAGTACCAGATCCGCAGCGCCGGGGTCGTCGGCCAGCGGCTACACCTCGACGTCGATTTCGACAGCGAGCGCGAATTCGACGCCAACAACAACCTGCACGTCTGGTACGAGGGCCTGGAGGACGAGATCCTGCGGCGGGTCGAGGCCGGCAACGTGACGTTCCAGGCGCCGCCCTCGCGCTTCATCACCGCCGCGGTGCCCGCGAACAACTTCGGCGTGCAGGCGATCGCCCAGCTTGGCCCCGTGGAGTTGCGCGGCATCCTGGCGCAGCAAAAGGGCAACGTGGTGAAGGATCGCTTTTATTCGGTGGGCGACGTGACCCGCCAGCCGATCGACCGCGAAGCGCGCGACCTCGACTACGAGCCGGGCCGGTTCTTCTTCGTCATCGATCCCGCGGCGCTGCCGGGATATCCCGCGATCGACATCCTGCAGCTCGATCAGACCACCCGGCCCGATTCGCTCACGGTGGGGGCGCTGCGCGTGTTCCGGCGGCGCGCGATCGCCCCGGGGTCGTCCGGCAATCAGAACGTCGGCGGCGTGCGCGCCGTCGCGTGCGCCCCCGGGGCGAGCGCGGTGGATTGCTCGGCGCAGCGCGAAGGCCCGTTCGAGTGGGAGATCCTGCAGGAAGGCAAGGACTACTACGTCGATCCGAGCGGCACCTGGTTCGCGCTCGCCAACCGGCTCGATCAGACCGACTACCTCGCGATTTCGTACATCACCGCGAGCCAGGCCGATACCATCGGCACCTTTCCCGTCGACGCGAGTCCCGACACGACCGTCGTGGATACGCTGCGCCTCGTATACGATCCCAAGCCGGCCGTGAACGTGGCGTCGCCCTCATTCCGCTTCGAGATTCGCAGCGCCTATCGCGTGGGCGGGCGCGAAATCGAGCGCACCAGCATGGAGCTGACGCTCACCGTGAACCAGCGCGAGCGCTCGACCGCGGGCGACACCTATCTCGAGCGCCTCGGCATCGCGCTGGAAAACGATCCGACCCGGTTCGATCAATACAACCGGCTGTTCCCCCGGGCGCGCGATCCGAATCAAGGCGATCCCGTGCGGGACCTGTTCGTGGTCTTCCCCCACCTGGCGCCGTTCGGCGACAGCGCCGTGCTCGTCGCCGGCGAGCGCAACGACTCCCTGTACCGCACGCCGCGCATCTATCTCGCCACGCAGGGACCGCCCTCGGTGTTCGCGCTGCTGATGCACGTGGAGGCCGCGGCCTCCGCGGACCGCACCCTGCTGTCGTTGAACAGCTTCCAGATCCGCGAAGGGAGCGAGCACATCTACGTCCGGAACACGCTGCTGCAGCGCGACATCGATTACACGATCGATTACACGACGGGGCAGGTGCAATTCAAGAATCCCGACGCGCTGTTCCAGGGCACCGCGCAGGTCCGGGCGCAATTCGAGGAGCGCGCCGCCTTCGCGATCGCGCCGACCACGACCTACGGACTCTCGGCGCGCTACGATCTGGGGGCGGTGGGGCAGGTCAACGTGATGGGGATCTTCCAGAACGAGCAGAGCAGCTTCAGCCGGCCGCCGCTCGGATTCGAGCCCTCTTCGGGATTCATCGGCGGCATCTCGACGCAGCTGCGGTTCCAGCCGGCGTGGATCACGCGTGCGATGGATGCGCTGCCCGGCGTGCGCACGACCACGCCGTCGGCGCTGAGCGTGAACGCCGAGCTGGCAGTCTCGAAGCCCTCGCCCAACAACTTCGGCCAGGCGTACATCGAGGAGTTCGAGGGCGGCGTGACGCGGTCCATCCCGCTGGCCGACAACGCGTGGCACTGGGCCAGTATTCCAACGTCGGTCCGCGGCGTCGAGGCGCTCGGATTCACGAGCTTCGACACCACCCAGGCCGCGTTTCTCACCTGGCAGAGCCTGCCGTACAACCTGCGGAATGGCCAATACGTCCCGATCCAGTTTCTGCCGACCGAAATCGACCCCACGCTGCGCACGGTCGGCCAGGCGCAGGCGGCCGAGCCCGTGCTGTGGCTGATGCTGAAACCGGACACGGTGCTCGGCCTGGCGAATAACACGCCGGGCTCGCCGTCGTTCGGGTTGCCCAACTGGGTGCGGCCCCATCAGGACGGACCGCGCTGGCGCTCGATTACGCAGACGCTCTCGGCGACCGGCGTCGATCTGTCACGCGTCGAGTTTCTCGAGTTCTGGGTGTGGGAGGATCCCGACCGGGTCGCCCGCGCCAACCAGACGACCGTGTTGTTCGACTTCGGCGGCGTGTTCGAGGAGGCGTTCGCCCTCGTGCCCACCTCGTTCACGGTCAGTGCCGAGGGCGATACCACCTATTTCGGCGCGCGACGCCCGGGCATCGGCCGGCTGGACACCGAGCGCGATCCGGTGACGCAGACCTGGAGCGCGTCGCTGGACGACGAAGGCATTCTGTCCGATCGCGTCGACAGCATTTTCAATTCCGGGACCAGCACGATCGACACGCTGCCGCTGTGCTCCGCCACCGAGAACGGGCAGCTCGTTCCCTATGCGTTCGGCGATATCCGGTCCCGCTGCGGGCGCCACAACAACGCCGTCGACACGGAGGATCAGGACGGCGACTTCGCGCTCGACAGCGTGACCGGTGCGCGCACGTCCGAAAGCTTCGTGCGCTACGTGTTCCCGATCGGCGACGAGCGCTACTTCGTGCGCGAGGGCGGGGGCTTCGCGGGGGCCCGCTGGCGCTTGTACCGCATTCCATTCCGCACCGACACGCTGCAGATCGGCCCGTCGCAGCTGCGCCAGGTGCAGTCGCTGCGCATGACGATCGTCGCGCCGTCCGGTGGCACGGGGCAGCCCGACCCGCAGGTGTATTTCGCGCTGTCGCGCGTCCGGCTGATCGGCAGCTCCTGGGTGAAGCGCGCCGACACGCCGCTGCCCGGCATCGGCGGCGAGCGGGGCACGGGGAGCGGCGAGGTGATCGCGTCGGTCGTGAGCACCGAAAACCGCGATCTCGGGTACGTGCCGCCGCCCGGCGTCTTCGATGAGGCGGGCCGCCGGGATGCCAGCTTCCAGCTCACGTCGTCGGAAATCAACGAGCGCTCGCTGCGGCTGCTCGCGCGCGGGCTCGATCGCGGCCAGCGGGCCGAGGCGTACCTCCGGTTCACCACCGAAGGCGACAAGAATTTCCTGAAGTACCGCACCTTGCGCGTGTGGGCGCGCGGCCGCGGTGCGGGGTGGGAGGACGGTGACCTCGAGTTCTTCATCAAGGCGGGGAAGGACCAGGACAACTTCTACATGTATCACACCCCCGCGCGCACGGTGTCGTGGGAGCCCGAGGTCGCGGTGCAGCTCGAGCGCTGGCTCGTGCTGCGGGCGCAGATCGAGCAGGCGTGGCTCGCCGGCGACACCGCGCAAGTGTACGCCGGCTGTCCCGACTCGACGCTGGTGCCGCCCGATGGCGCGTTCATCATGTGCGACGGGCCATACATCGTGCACATCCGCGATCCGGGGAGCGCGCCGCCCAACCTCGCGCGCGTCCAGGAGATGGCCGCCGGGATGTGGCGCGTGCAGACCGGCGTGTTCGTGGATCAGGCGGAGCTGTGGGTCGACGATATCCGGCTGGGCGACGTGGTGCGCGAGACCGGCAGCGCGGGCGCGCTGGATGTGGCGATCGCCGCGGCCGACGTCGGCGACCTCGCGATCAGTCTCTTCCGCCGCGACGGGCAATTCCGCCAGCTGACCGACGACCCGTCGTACGTCACGACCAGCGCGGCGAACGTCAGCGGCACGCTGCGGCTCGACCGGTTTCTGCCGGAGCGCTGGGCGGTGTCGGTGCCGGTGTCGTTCCAGCGGATCGTGAGCGCGAGCGATCCGTTCTACCTGGATCAGACGGACATCCGGGCGGACGCGCTGCCAGGCGTGCGCACGCCGCGCTCGAGCGCCTCGAACTATTCGTTCGCGGCCCGGCGTGTGCGGTTCTCGAGCCGCGGCCCGGCGCGCTGGCTGCTGGACCCCGTCTCGGTCTCCGGCTCGTACACGACGGGGGATTCGCGCTCCACCCTGTCCCGCGCCACCGCATCCAGTTACGCGATGAATTTCGGCTATGATTTTGCGCCGAACCCCGCGGTGGTGCGGCTGGGGGGGATGTCGCTGCGGCTCAATCCGTCGCGCGTCCGGTTTCGCTCGGGATGGACGGGCAGCGACGCGGAGCGATTCACGTTCGTCGTGCCGGTCGCGCTGCCGGGTGATACCGCGCGCCCCGCGATTTCGCAGACGCGCTACTGGTTGAATTCCGCCGGGGTCCAGCTTGCCCCGGTCACCGGCATGCAGATGGGTCTGGATGCCGTCTCCACGCGCGACCTGCGCGATTACGGCGATTCGACCACGATGGGCCGTGTGATCCGGGAGCAAAGCGCCACCCTGTTCGGCGCGGACATTGGCATCGAAACGCAGCGCCTGCTGAGTACCAACCTGTCGGTGACCCCGCGGCTGGTCGCGATCCGGCCGCGCGCGTCGATCACGACCACGTTCGCCATGACGCGCGACCCAAACGCGCGCGAGCCCGTGCGCGCAGAGGGCGACAGCGCCGGCGCGTTCCACGTTCCCGCGGCCTACAGCAATCAGCGCCGCGTCGAAGCGGGTGCGCAGTTCGACATCGGGCGGATGGCGCGCGGCGTCTTTGGCGACTCCGCGGCGTTGGCCGGCCTGCTGGCGCGGATCACCGGGATCGATCTGTCCTACAGCACGCAGCACGGATCGACCTTCGGCCGCGCGGCCGAGGCGCCGCCGGCGAGCTACCAGTTCGCGCTCGGCGGCCTCGGAGCGTTCCGGGAGGTCGACGGCCTGCTCGCAGCGTCGGCCACACAGAGCGCGACGCTGGCGACGAGCGGTGCCGCGGTGTTGCCGCTGGGCCTGCGCGCCAACGCCTCCTATCGCCGCAGCAGCGGCGTCGGGTGGATGCTCCGGTCCGACTCGCAGGTACCGCTGCGCAGCAACGTAGTGGAGTGGCCCAGCGGATCGCTCACGTGGGCCATCACGCCGTCGCGGCGGAACCTCGGGCGCCTGCTCACCACGATCAGCGCGCGCGCCGGCTACCGCGAGGCCGAGTCGGTCATCGAGCAGCCCTCGTTCGGCGCGCCGACCGGCGGCGTTACGCTGACGACGACGCACGAGCGCGTATTTACGCCGTCGGCGTCCCTCGGCTGGATCGGCGGGGTGTTCACGAGCCTCGACGTGTCGCGCGGCACGGCCGACCGCGTCAACGCGGGAAACCTGTTCCGCACCGTCCGCAACACGCAGAACGGGACGCTGGCGTTCTCGTTCCGCCCGCCGTGGCAGGGGCGGTTGCGCTCTCTCATCCGCACCACCGCGGGGTATACCGTTGCCAGCAACACGACCTGCCTGCGCCGCACGGGGACCCAAACTTGCGTGCCGTACGTGGACAGCAGGCAGACGCAAGCTCAGCTTACGTTGGACACGAATTTGCCCAGTAACATGAGCGCGGGATTGCAGATGTCCTACGTCCTGAATGAAGAGCGGCAGTCGAACCGCAAGATCGCACAGTTTGGCGTGACCGCGTTTGTACAACTATCCACCAGTGTGGGGCAGCTACGATGAAATCGTTCGTCGTGTGTCGTGCGTCGTGCGTTGCGCTCGTGCTCGCGCTCGGATGCCAGGCGCGGGCCGGCGGCGGGGGGGCGGGCGGATCGTCGAACGCAGTCGAGTTCAACGGCCCGAGCGCGCTCAAGTACGTCGAGCAGCAGCTGGCGTTCGGACCGCGCGTGCCCAACACACCCGCTCACAAACAGACCGGCGACTGGCTCCTCAGCGCGCTACGCGCCCGAGCGGACACGGTGGTGGTCCAGGACTTTCAAAACCGCACCACCAAGGGCCAGACGCTGAGGCTGCGCAACTTCTTTGCGCGGTTCCGCCCGCAGGCAACTGACAGAATCCTGCTGGTGGCCCACTGGGATACCCGGCCGTTCGCCGACAAAAGCGCGAATCTTGGGCAGCAGCGCCTGCCGGTGCCCGGCGCGAATGACGGCGCATCCGGCGTGGCGGTGCTGCTCGGGGTCGCCGACGCGCTGAAGGCCAAGCCGCCGGCGATCGGCGTTGACCTGTTGTTCGTCGACGGGGAAGACTACGGTGACTTCGCGGATTCGACCGAGACCCTCATCGGATCACGCTACTTCGCCAAGCACTTGCCCCCGGGCTACACCACGTTGTTCGCCGTGCTGTTGGACATGGTGGGGGACAAGGATTTGCAGTTTCTGCAGGAGGGCTACTCCGTCCAGAACGCCCCCGAGGTCGTCCAGCGCGTCTGGCAGACGGCTGATCGACTCGGCTACGGCAGTGTCTTCGTGAAGCGCGTCACACAAGCGCTCACCGACGACCACGTCCCTCTGCAGCAGGCGGGGATCCGCGCCATCGACGTCATCGATTTCGATTTCCCGTATCACCACACGACTGAGGACACACTCGACAAGGTCAGCGCTGAGAGCTTGCAGATTGTCGGTAACGTGGCCGTTGCTTTGATACGACAGTAACCCGCCCACGCCGCATGTTGGCGGCATGGACGATCGTCGCGCCGCCCTCTTGCTTGCGGGTCTGGCTCTAGCTGGCGCCGGAGTTCGTTATGCGCTGTCGCCTTCTCCAGGCACACCGCCCGGCGACATTCGACTCCAAACGAGCAACGCGATTCGACCGGGTGGTCTTCAAGAGACTGCACGCCGCGCGGCACAACTTTCCCGTCCATTGCTGCCGGGTGATCGCATCGACCTGGATAGAGCCGATGTGAGCGAAATCACACGGCTACCGCGGGTTGGTCCCGCCCTGGCGCAACGAATCGTCGCATGGCGCGACGCGCACGGGGCGTTCGGGAGTCTCAGCCGCCTCGATAGCGTTTCGGGTGTGGGGCCCGTGCTACTCAAAGCAATCCAACCATTTGTGTCTTTTTCAGGCATTCCGGCACCAAAACCTTGAATTTGCTGGGGCCGACTCACATGTTAGTCCCCTCAAATTCAACGAGTTGCATACGGCGAGCGTCGCACTAACCCAGGACAAGCTCGGTGAGATCCTCGTCCGCGAGGGTCTGATCACCCATGAACAGCTCAGGAAGGCGCTCTTGGAGCAGAAAAACTCCGGGATGCGCCTGGGTTATACGCTGGTCAAGCTGGGCTTTATCGAGGAAACCGAGGTCAGCAAGATGCTGGCCCGGCAGTACCGCATGCCGGCGGTGGATTTGTCGCGCTTTGAGGTCGACGCGAAGATCCTGAAGCTCATCCCCCCCGAGATCGCCACCAAGCACACCGTCCTGCCCCTGAAGCGGGAGGGGCGCACGCTCACGGTGGCCATCGCCGACCCGAACAACGTCGCGGCCATCGAGGACATCAAGTTCATCACGCGCTGCGACGTGTTCCCCGTGATCGCGGGCGAGTACACCCTGCGCAACGCCATCGATCGCTATTACCAGCAGTCCGACGCGCAGCTGCAGAGCCTGCTCAAGAGCGTGGAGCAGGAAGAGGATTTGGAGGTCGTCGAGGATCAGGAAGACGAGGACGTGAAGGCGCAGGACCTCGCCGACGACGCTCCGGTCGTGAAGCTGATCAACGGCCTGCTCACCGACGCGGTGAAGCGCGGCGCCTCCGACATTCACATCGAGCCGTTCGAGCACGAGATGCGCGTGCGCTACCGGGTGGACGGCGCGCTGCAGGAAGTGATGAAGCCGCCGGTGAAGATGCGCGCGGCCCTCACGTCGCGCGTGAAGATCATGGCGCAGCTCAACATCGCGGAGCGGCGCGTCCCCCAGGACGGCCGCATCAAGCTGAAGATGGGCGCGCGCGTCATCGACTTCCGCGTCTCGACGCTGCCGGTGCTGTTCGGCGAAAAGATCGTGCTCCGTATTCTCGACAAGGGCAACCTGACGCTCGACTTGAAGACATTCGGCTTCGAGCCGAGGTCGGAGGCCGATCTCCTGAAGGCCATCCTGAATCCGTACGGGATGGTGCTGGTGACGGGGCCCACAGGATCGGGCAAGACGACGACGCTATACTCGGCGCTCTCGCGGATCAACCAGATCGACGTCAACATCATGACCGCCGAGGATCCGGTCGAGTACAACCTGCTGGGCATCAATCAGGTGCTGGTGCGCAATGAAGTGGGGATGACGTTCGCGGCCGCGCTCAAGGCATTCCTGCGCCAGGACCCGAACATCATCATGGTGGGCGAGATCCGTGACCTCGAGACGGGCTCGATCGCGATCAAGGCGGCGCTCACGGGCCACCTCGTGCTGTCGACCCTGCACACCAACGACGCGCCCTCGACCATCACGCGTATGGTCGACATGGGAATCGAGCCGTTCAACGTGGCGAGCGCCGTCAACCTGATCGTGGCGCAGCGGCTGGTACGGCGGATCTGCAAGGAGTGCAAGCAGCAGCACGAGTACACGCCTGAAGAGATGCACGCGTTCGCCATCGACAAGAAGGAAGGCCCGTTCTTCAAGGGCGCGGGATGCGACACGTGCGCCGGCACGGGCTACCGCGGCCGCCAGGGACTCTACGAGGTGATGGCGCTGACAAGCCCGTTGCGCCGCGAGATCCTCAAGGGCGCCTCGACCGAGGAGCTACGTGAGCTGGCCGTCAAGGAAGGCATGTTGACGCTGCGCATGGACGGGATGCTGAAGGTCAAAAAGGGCATCACCACGCTCGAGGAAGTCGTCAAGGAAACCGCGGCCGGATAAGGAGAAGGGCGTATGCCAATCAACCTCCGAGCGCTGCTCGAGGAAATGATCGAGAAGGATGCGTCCGACCTCCACCTGGTGGCGGGCGAGCGCCCGAAAATCCGCGTGGACGGCGACATCGTGAATGCGTCCAGCGACGAAGTCCTCACCCCCAAGGACACGCTGTCGCTTGCCTACTCCGTGCTGACCGAGAATCAGAAAAAGCGCTTCGAGACCGAAAACGAGCTCGACTTCTCCTTCGGCATTCAGAACCTCGCCCGCTTCCGCGGCAACGTCTTCAAGCAGCGCGGCTGCGTGTCGGTCGTCATCAGGCAGATTCCGTTCAACGTCAAGACGTTCCAGGAGTTGGGGCTCCCGCATGTCGTCGCGCAGCTCGCGGACCGGCCGCGCGGCCTCGTCCTGGTGACGGGACCGACCGGCTCGGGCAAGAGCACCACGCTCGCGGCGATGATCGACAAGATCAACAAGGAGCTCAAGGGTCACATCATCACGGTGGAAGACCCGATCGAGTTCATTCACCGCCATCAGGCGTGCATCGTCAACCAGCGCGAGGTGGGGACCGACACCAACAGCTTCCAGGCCGCCCTCAAGTACGCGCTGCGCCAGGACCCGGACGTCGTGCTGGTCGGCGAAATGCGCGACCTCGAGACGATCCAGGCCGCGCTCACGATCGCGGAGACCGGCCACCTGGCGTTCGCCACGCTGCACACCAACTCGGCCGCCGAGTCTATCAACCGTATCATCGACGTCTTCCCCTCGCACCAGCAGTCCCAGGTGCGGGCGCAGCTCGCGTTCGTCCTCGAAGGCGTGCTGACGCAGACCCTGCTGCAGCGCGCCAAGGGACGCGGGCGCGTGATGGCGGCGGAGATCATGATCTGCACGCCCGCCATCCGCGCGCTGATCCGCGACGACAAGGTGCACCAGATCGAGTCGTCGATGCAGGCGGGCAAGAAGTTCGGGATGCAGACGTTGAACGATGCCCTGTATCAGCTGTACATGGGGCGCGAAGTGACGAAAGACGAGTGCCTGCGCGTGACGTCGAAACCGAATGACTTCTTACGGTCGATCGGTGAAACGCCTGCGGACGACGGCCCATCGGCGTCGGCCGCGCCCCCGCAGGCTGGTCCACCCAAAGTCGCCGTGCGGCGGTAGCCGTGGCCAAGGGAGCTTGATATGCCGGTCTTCGAATACACAGCGCGCAACCTGAAGGGCGGGCTGGTCCGCGACAAGATCGATCTGGCGTCGCGCGACGATGTCATCGCCCACCTGCGCAAGAATCGCATGATCGTCGTCCAGGTCCGGGAAGCCAAGAGCGGCGGCGGCCTGGGCGCGTTCTTCAAACCCGGCGTCAAGACGCGCGACATCGTGGTCTTCACGCGGCAGTTCGCCACCATGATCAACGCCGGCCTGCCCCTGGTCCAGGCGCTCGATATTCTGTCGCAGCAGACCGAAAACAAGGTGCTCGCCGACGTGACGCGCCAGGTCGTCTACGACGTCGAGAGCGGGCACACCCTCGCCGATGCGCTGCGCAAGCATCCCAAGGCGTTCACCGACCTGTATGTGAACATGGTGGCGGCGGGCGAGGCCGGCGGTATTCTCGATACGATCCTGCTGCGACTGGCCGTCTTTCTCGAGAAAAACGACGCGATCGTGCGCAAGGTCAAGGGCGCGATGATCTACCCGGCGGTCATCTTCACGGTCGCCGCCGTCGCGATCGCCGTGCTGCTGATCTTCGTGATTCCGACGTTCCAAACCATGTTTGCGTCGGTCAACCTCGTGCTGCCCCTGCCCACGCGTATCGTGATCGGCGCCAGCAACCTGTTGAAGAACTTCTGGTGGGCGATCTTCGGCATCATGGGCTTTGGCGTGTTCGCGCTGAATCGCTATTACAAAACCCAGCCGGGCAAGCTGCAGATCGACAAGCTGCTGCTCAGCCTCCCCGTGCTCGGCGACCTGCTGCGCAAGTCCGCCGTCTCCCGGTTCACGCGGACACTCGGCACGCTGATCTCGTCCGGGGTGTCGATTCTCGACGGCCTCGAGATCACGGCCCGCACCGCCGGCAACATGGTGATCCACAACGCGGTGATGGAATCGCGCTCCTCGATCGCCGGCGGTGAGACGATCGCGGCGCCGCTCCAGAAGTCGAAAGTATTCCCGCCGATGGTCATCTCGATGATCGCGGTCGGCGAGCAAACGGGCGGCCTGGACGAAATGCTCACCAAGATCGCGGACTTCTACGACGACGAGGTCGATGCCGCGGTCAGCGCCCTGCTCTCGCTGCTCGAGCCGATCATGATCGTGGTGCTGGGCGTGATCGTTGGCGGCATGGTCGTCGCCATGTATCTGCCGATCTTCGACATGGTGAATGCTGTCCAGTAGGGACTAGGGTTAGGGACTGGGGACTAGGGCTGGGGACTAGGGGGATCGGCGTTGGCCGGTCCCCCCTGCGTTTTTCCCAGTCCCTAGTCCCCAACCCTAGTCCCTATCTTGCATTTTGCCACAGTCCGTCCAATACTGACCCCCCATGCGCTGGCTTGGCGTCTCCAAGGCGTCTGTCGTACCGACCCAGCTCCAGCTCCTCCGCCTGGTCTACCTGGGGCGGATGTGCCTGGCCGTCGCCATTTACGTCACCGCCGCCCTCAAGGTCGCTGTTGCCGCGCCGCTCGATATCCTCGTCACCTCCCTGACCCTGGTGACGGCGGCCGCCGTCACGCTCGCGTCCTACTGGCACACCCATTTCCGGCGCCGGCTGCCCGGGTCGACGTTCCTCTATCTCCAGGCGGTCTTCGACGTCCTCCTGATTACCACCGTCGTGCACATGACGGGCGGTGCCGAGAGCGACCTCGCCAGCCTCTACGTCGTCCTCATCGCGGTCACCGCGCTGCTCATGGCGCCAGTCAAGGCAGGCCTCGTCACGCTGTTCGCCGGCCTCGTCTACTTCGCGGATGTCTTTTGGGGTCACACGACCGGTGTGTCCTCCGGCGTGTGGATTCAGCTGGGCGTGTTCGTGCTCGTCGCCCTGGTCACGGCATACGTGGCGAGCCGGGTCAACGTCATGGGCGCCGAGCGCGAAGCGTTGGCAGCTGAAGTACGCCAGGTCCGGCTCGAGGCGGACGACGTGCTGCGCAATATCCGCACGGGTGTCTTGACCGTCGATGCCGACGGCCGCCTGCTGTATGCCAATCCGGCATCTGAAGAGATCCTCGGCTTTCGCGGGAAAGATTGGCTTGGCAAGGTGGTGATGCCGGAGTTCGCCCGGTTGGCGCCCGAGTTTTGGGCCGCCGTGACCTCCACCGCGCGCCGCGGCGTACGCCTGATGCGCGTCGAGGCGACGGTGCACCGGCCGGACCGCACCTTTCCCATCGGCGTCACGACGACGACACTTGACGGAGCCGTCGGCGCGCGGCCGCGCGTGTCCGCCATCTTCACCGACATCTCCGATTCGAAGCGACTCGAGGAGCTGCACCTCCGCGCCGAGCGGCTCGAGGCGGTGGCGGAGCTGTCGTCGAGCCTGGCGCACGAGATCAAGAACCCGCTGGCGTCCATCCGGAGCTCGGTGGAGCAGCTGGGCCGCTCCTCCCGGGCCAATCCGGACGAGAAGTTCCTGGCCAGCCTGATCGTGCGGGAGAGCGACCGGCTGTCGCGGCTGCTGTCGGAGTTTCTCGACTTCTCACGCGTGCGGGTCACCGAATGCCGCCCAATGGATCTCCACGGCGTCGCCGAGGCCGCCATTCGCCTGGTGCGCCAGCACCCCGATTGCGGGCCCGGCGTCAAAATCGAACTCGAAGGGACCGCGACGCCGATGGAAGGGGACGAGGACCTGCTGCACCGGGTCGTTTCGAACCTCGTGCTCAATGCCGTCCAGGCGGCCGGTCCCAAGGCGTCCGTGGTGGTCCGCACCGCGCGCGCCGCGCCCGGCGAGCTGCCCGGCGGTGCCGGCATCGAGAATCCGGTGTCGCTGCGCGTGAGCGACAACGGGCCCGGCATTCCGGACGATCTGAAGCAACGCTTGTTCGAGCCGTTTTCGACCGGGCGTGTCGGCGGCACGGGGCTGGGCCTGGCCATCGTGCAGCGCGCCGTTGAAGCGCACCGCGGTCTGGTCCTCGTTGACACCAAAACGGGCGCAGGGACGACGTTCACCATCTACTTCCCGGCCGCTCGTCGGAAAAAGGAGGAAGCGGCATAATGGCAACCGCCCCGTCGATCCTCGTCATCGACGACGAACAGGGGATTCTGGAGACGCTCCGAATCCTGCTGAAGAATGAAGGGTTCGACGTCACCACCGCACAGGGTGGCAAAGCCGGTCTCGAGCAGTTGAAGAGCTCGGCGCCGGACATCGTGCTCACCGACCTCAAGATGCCCGGCGTCACGGGTATCGAGATTCTGTCGGCGGTGCGCGGCCAGGACCCCGAGACGCCGGTGATCCTGATGACCGCGCAGGCGTCGCTCCAAACGGCGATTCAGGCCGTCAACGAGGGCGCCTTCTACTATATCCAGAAGCCGTTCTCCAACGACGACATGGTGGCGATCTGCCGCCGCGCCGCCGAGCACCGCCGGCTCCGAGCCGAAAACAAGCAGCTGAAACAGGAAATCCGGCGCCGCGAAGAGTCCGGCAAAGTCAAGCCGCTCGGCAAGTCACGCCTCTTCAGCGACGTGTTGCGTTTGGCCGAGCAGGTCGCTCCCACCGAAAGCACCGTGCTGATCCAGGGCGAGTCCGGAACCGGGAAAGAAGTGATCGCCCGCTACCTGCACGAGCTGTCCACGCGGGTCGAGGGGCCGTTCCTGTCGATCAACTGCGGCGCGCTGCCGGAAAGCCTGCTCGAGTCGGAGCTGTTTGGACACGTCAAAGGATCGTTCACCGGGGCGGTGCGCGACAAGCAGGGTCTGTTTGCCGCGGCGCGCGGGGGGACGTTCTTCCTGGACGAAATCGGTGAGATGTCGCCGGCAACGCAGGTCAAGCTGTTGCGCGTGCTCCAGGAGCGGGAGGCGATTCCGGTCGGCGGTACCGAGGCGATTCCCGTCGATGTCCGGGTCGTGGCCGCCACCAATCGCGATCTGGAAGAAGACATCAAACGCGGCCGGTTCCGCACCGATCTCTACTATCGCTTGAACGTGATCAACATCCATCTGCCGCCCCTGCGCGACCGGCGCGACGATATTCCAATCTTCGTGAAGGAATTCCTCACGCACATTGCGGTCGAACGGGGGGAAACGCCCAAGGTGCTGTCCCCGGAGGCGGAAGAAGTGATCATGGCCTACGACTGGCCGGGCAACGTGCGGGAGCTCGAAAACGCCCTCGAGCGCGCCGTCACGCTCACCCGGGACGACACGATCCCGCGCTCCGCCATTCCCGACAAGATCAGCGAGCGCAAGGCGGAGCCGCTCGTCGCGGACCGGACGCACCTGAACCCGCCGCTCGATGTGATCGAGCAGGCGTACATCACCTGGGTGCTCCAGGCCGAAGGCGGCAACAAGACGCGGGCGGCTGAAGTACTCGGTATTGATCCGTCGACTCTCTATAGGAAACTCAGTCGCTACGAAGCTCCAGTCCCGAGCCCCCAGGCCCCAGGCCCTGGACAAGAGTGATCCGGTTGGCGCGACGACGCTGGAGCAGCTCTCCGGTGCCGTGCGCTACAACCGCTGGATGTTCGACCGCCTGCGCCGCTGGATCGGGCGCAGGGTCTTGGAGATCGGCTCCGGCATCGGCAATCTCTCGACGTTCCTGGTGGACCGCGAGCAGCTGGTGCTCACGGATACGCGGGAGGAATACCTGAGCCGGCTGCGGCAGCGGTTCGCGGGGCGCACCAACGTCGCGGTCGCACGGTTGTACCTCCCCAACGACGACAGCGCGGTCGCCGGCCAGCGCTTCGACACGATCATCTGTCTCAACGTCCTCGAGCACGTAGACGACGATACCTCGTCGCTCGTCGCCATTCGGCGGCTGCTCGCGCCCGGGGGCCGGCTCGTGCTGCTCGTGCCCGCGCTGCCCGCCCTGTACGGGACAATCGATCGCGCGCTCGGGCATCACCGTCGCTACACGCGCGCCGGTCTGGCCGACCTGCTGCGGGCGACGGGCTTCACACTGGCGCACATCGAGTATTTCAACCTCGCGGGCATCCCGGGCTGGTGGTGGGCGGGGCGGGTGCTCCGCCGCGACACGATTCCCGGCGGCTCGCTCAAGCTGTATGACGCACTGGTGCCGCTGTTCAGGCTCGAACGGTTCATCCCATGGCGCCTCGGCCAATCGTTGATCGCGATCGGAGAGGGGGGGCCGCCTGATGCGTGAGGAACGCCGCTCCCCCAATCTGCTGCTCACGGTGATCGTGCCGGCGTACAACGAAGCGGCGACGGTCGAGATCGCGCTGCGCCGCCTGCGCGAGGTCCCGCTGCGGCTGGAGATAATCGTCGTCAACGACTCGTCGACTGACGGCACCCGGGAGATCCTCGAGCAGCTGCTGGAAAAGCGGCTGGTCGATCGCGTGATCCATCACGACAAGAATCGGGGGAAAGGGGCCGCGATTCGGAGCGGGATCGCGGCCGCGACCGGAGACGCCGTCGTCGTGCAGGATGCGGACCTCGAGTACGATCCTCAGGACCTGCCGGCGCTGCTGCTGCCGATTCGGTCGCGCCAGGCGGACGCGGTCTACGGCTCGCGCTTTCAGGGCGGCCCGCATCGCGTGCTGTACTTCTGGCACTACGTCGGCAACAGAGTCCTGACGCTGTTGTCCAACATGTTCACGAACCTGAACCTCACCGACCTCGAAACGTGCTACAAGCTCGTCCGCACCGAGCTCATCAAGAAGCTGCCCCTCACATCGAACCGCTTCGGGTTCGAGGTCGAGGTCACGGCGCGGCTGGCGCAGGCGCGCGCGCGCATCTGGGAGATCCCGATCTCCTACAGCGGCCGCACGTACGCCGAGGGAAAGAAGATCACGTGGCGTGACGGCGTCGCGGCCCTGTTTCATATCCTGAGGTACAACATGTTCGTGCCAGGCGGCTCCCCCGGTTGGCGCTCACCGACGAAGTAAAAGCAGCTGTCGCCACGGCGGCCGCAGTCCTGGCCGTCGGGCTTCTCACGCTCAACAACGCGCTCGTCGGCGTCTTCTACGACGATGGCCTGTACGCCGGGCTCGCCACCGCCCTTGGGAGCGGGCTCGGGTACGTGCATCCCAATCTCCCCGGGCTGCCGGGGGCGGTGCATTACCCACCCCTCTATCCCGCGCTCCTGACCCCGTTGTTCGGGCTGCTACCGGTCAACGGCGCTGCGATCGCGGCGAAAGTGCTCAACGCGCTGCTCGGCGCCGCGGCCGCCGGGATGATCGCGTGGCACGCGACGCGCGCCGATCTGCTTGGACTGCCGGAGAAACTGCGGCGTTGGATCCCCGCCGCCGTCGTATTCGCGGCCGCGGTGGCAATGCCGGTGCTGGCAACGCAGACGGTTCTGTTCGCTGAGCCGCTGTTCGCCGTGTTGCTCGCGCTCGCGGTGATCGCGACGGATCGCCAGATGTCTCCCTGGCTGGTGGGCGCCGCGGGTGCATTGGCGCTGCTCACGCGTTCGATCGGCATTGCGGTGGTTGCCGGCGTCGTCTGTTTCATGCTCGTACGACGGGTCCCCCGCCCGGTGCGCGCGCTGCTTCCCGTCGTGGTCCCCCCGGCTATTGCCGCCGTCGCCTGGGGACTCTGGGTCGCCACACACCGCAGCCAGATCGATCCTGAGCTGGCGCTGGGTTACGGGACCTATTTCGCTCACATCAGCCAGGCCGGCCTCTCCGCGATTGCTCGGAACGTCCCGGACATGTCGCGACCACTCGAGGGGCTTGTCTTTGGGTGGATCGGCGTGCGCTGGGCCTACGTCATCCTCTCGTTGCTGGCGCTGGGGATCGGGCTCTACGGCCTCGCGCTGCTGACGCGGCGGTCCGCCATCGGATTCGCTCTCATCTTCTACTTTCTCATCCTGGCGGTTTGGCCCCATCCACCCGACCGCTTCCTCTGGGCCGTGCTTCCGTGGCTGGCCCTCGCCTGGGCCGCCGGGCTGTTCGAGCTGGTGCGAAGCCGGCCGCGCCTGCGCGTTCCGGCCGCGGTGCTCGGCTGCCTGGTCGTGGGTGGTTACCTCCACTACGAGGTCCGCGGATTCAGCGGGCGCTGGTGGGACGCACAGGCTCGGGCGATCTCCGCCAATTTCGCCGAGCTGCTCCCGGTGGTCGCCACTCTTCCGGCCAACGCCGTCGTCGCGACCGATGACGAGGCACTCGTGTGGCTCTACACGCGCCGCCAGGCGGTGCCCCTGTACCTCGAGAGTTTCCATGGCTCCGAAGTGGTCAGACCGACGCCGGGTGAGCACCGCGCCTACCTCGAGCGCATGGGCGTCACGCACATCCTGCTGGCCAGCGCGACATCGCCGTCCGCGATCGAGCTGCGCGGGCTGATCGGTGCCTATCCGCAGTGGCTGGCCGGGCTGTATCGCTGGTCGGACGGCCGTTGGCTGTTCGTCGTGAATCGTGGACCGTAACGACCGCCGGTTGTACCTCGCCGTCGCGATCTGCGCTCTGGTGCCACATCTGCCGGCGCTGTGGAACCGGTTCGCGATGGACGACCTGTACATCATCGTCTGGAACCCGTTGGTCCATTCGATCGGTGGCGTGTTCGGGGCGTTCACCGGCCCGTACTGGCCGCCCGATCTGGGTGGTCAGATGTACCGACCCCTGCCGCTCGCGAGCCTGGCGCTGACCTGGGCCATGGTGGGGGAACATCCGATGCTATTCCATGCGATGAACCTGCTGTGGCATGCCGGGGTCACGATCGTCGTCACGGTGGTTGCGCGGCGGCTGGAAAGTTGGACGGCGGCCCTGGCCGCCGGCTTAGTGTTCGCGGTCCATCCAGTGCACGTCGAGGCGATTGCGAACGTCATCGGCCTGGGCGAGCTCATGGCCGCGGCGGGCGTCTGTCTCGCAGTGTACGCCGCCGTCGCGCGCCAAAGTGTGCTCCTGAGCGGCCTCGGCCTGCTGCTGGGCCTCCTCAGCAAGGAAAACGCGGTCGTCGCGCCGGGCCTGATCGCCTGGGCCTGGATCGTGGGACTCTCCCGGCCATCGCGGCGGCGCATGCTCGAGTTCGCGGCGAGCTGGGTGGTGATCGCGGGAGCGTATCTCGCCGTTCGTGGGATCGTGCTCCATCCCTATGCCCGCCTGCACGCCATTGCGCCGGTCTTCCTCGGTGAGAGCGCGCTCGCGGGACGACTGACCGCGGTCGCCGCGCTTGCGGACGTCGTTCGACTGCTGGTCTTCCCGGTGACGCTGCGGGTGGACTACTCACCCGCCGAGCGCACGATCGTGCGATCGCTGCTGGACGGCCGCTTTGCGCTCGGGCTGCTCTGCTTGCTCGTTTGGGCGGGGCTTCTGGTGCTGGCGTGGCGGAAACGGCGCCGCATCGAAGCCTTCGGCTTGGGCTGGGTCGGAATCGCGTTTCTGCCGGTCTCCAACCTCCTGTTCTCGACGGGGGTGCTGCTCGCGGAACGCACGCTGTATCTGCCGTCTGTCGGGTTGGCGCTGGCTGCGGGCGTGACGCTGGCACGCCTCCCGGCGTCGCGCCTGCGGCTTGTCCTCGGTCTGCTCGTCCTGATCGGCGGCATCCGCTCGGCGCTGCGTGTGCCCGTGTGGCGGGACGACTTTGCCGTGACTCAAAGCATCCTCGAAGATTCACCGGACTCATATCGCGGCCCCGCGCGCATGGCGATGATCTATCAGAGCCATCGCCAGCCCACCCAGGCGCTGGGGGCGCTGCGCGAGGCAGCGCGAATCTACGATCGCGATCCCACGTTGTTCATCGCGGCCGCCGACGCGGCGATCACGCTGGGCCGGCCCCGGCTCGCCGACACGCTGCTCGCGCAAGCCGACCACCTCTGCTTCCGCTGCCCCGGGTATCTGCGGACTCAGGCGCTCGCCGCTCGCTCGCGCGGCGATTCCGCCGTCGCCGATTCGCTGCTTGCGCGCCTGAAATGAAACGCGAGCTGTTGTTCGTGTTCGTCGCCGGCACGGCGCTGTACCTGCCGGCCGCGCGCTACGGATTCGTTCAGGACGACCGCGCCATCATCGTGTCGAACCCCGCGGCGCATTCGGTGGGCGCGGCGCTCGCAGCATTTGATGATCCCTACTGGCCGCGCGAGATCGCCGCCGGGCTCTACCGGCCCCTGACGATTCTGAGCTTCTCGCTCGATTGGACCCTATCGGGTGGCCGATCGGGCTGGCTGCACCTTATGAACGCGCTGTGGCACGGACTCGCGACTGTGCTGCTCGTGGCCGTGCTTGCACGGTGGTTGCCGGCGATCGCTGCATCCGCGGCGGGTCTCGTGTTCGCGTGGCATCCCGTCCACGTCGAAGCAGTGGCCAGCCTGGTGGGGCGTGCCGAGCTGCTGGTGGCGGTCGGGATCCTCGGCGCTGTCCTCACGGCGCGGCGAGGGTGGTGGGCTGCGGCTGTCTTGCTCGCCGCTCTTGCGATGCTCAGCAAAGAGCATGGTGTCATTGCTGGTGTCGTGGTATTGCTCGATAGGTGGCTGCAGCCTCCCGGGGAGAAGCCGTATCCCGCCGGCTTCTGGATCGGTCTGGCGATCGTCACGGTGGGGTTTGTCGCTGCCTGGATGGCGATCGGCTGGGTCGGCGAGAACGACGCGGCGGCCGTTTTTTATGGAAGAGGCATGTTCGGTCGACTGGCGATCGCGCTACCGGCCGCGTTCCGGGCTCTGTGGCTCCTGTTCTGGCCGGTATCGCTGTCGGCCGACTACGGGCCAAAGGTATTGCCGGTGCGCTCTGGGTTCTCGCTCGCCGCTGGGTTGGGGCTCGGCGTAGTCGTCGGCGTGCCGGCGCTCGCGGTCTGGTGCCGGCGTCGCGCTCCGGCGATTGCCTTCGCGGCCGGCCTGGCGGCGCTCTCCTACCTGCCCACCGCGAACCTCTTCTTTCCCTCGGGGGTCGTGCTTGCCGAGCGGAATCTCTATCTCGCCGTGGCATTGCCGTCCGCAGTCGTGGGAATAGGAATGGTCTGGCTGATAGCCAGGCGTGGAGTTCGGCCCGCTGCGGTGATCGTTGGACTGCTCGTTGTGGTGCTCGGCGCGCGGTCGTTCGACCGCCTGCCCGCATGGAAGGACAACCGGTCGCAACTGCTCACGTTGCTAGCCCAGCACCCGGAGTCGTATCGAGCCCACGGCTCGGCTGCGGCCGTACTGGCCGGCATCGGCGACACGGCTGGTGCTCGACGCGAGTATCGGATCGCGGACTCGCTCTACGCCGCGGATCCATACCTCGACGTTGCGCACGCTATTTTCTTGTTGAGCATTGGGGACACGGCGAGCGCGGTCCCACTTATCGAACGGGCGAGAGGCACGGGAGTCGGCACGCGCATGACGCGCCGCGCGGAGTTTCTGCTCGAGCTGACCCGTGGGAACCGCGCGCGAGCGGCGCAGTTGGCCGACTCTGCCCAGCGCCGGTACCCAAGGGAGGCAAACTGGTATCTTCAGTATCGATAACGAGTTACTGAGTACTTGCGTCCGGCGTGGCAACTTGCAAAAAGCCCGAGTTTTCGAGCCTTTTTGGGGGGTCGGCGAACGCCGACTGGCTTAGATAAGTTCTTACGCCGACATTGTTTGCGAGGATTTGAGCCGTACAGGGCATGATTCGTGCTTGTGATCGCAGCGGAATAAATGTGTCGCCCATGTCTTAGAACATCACAGGGGAGGTTTTCCAGATGAATCGCAAGGGTTTCACTCTGATCGAGCTTCTGATCGTGGTCGTGATCATCGGCATTTTGGCCGCGATCGCGATTCCGAAGTTCGCGAACACGAAGGAGAAGGCGTATCTGGCTTCGATGAAGTCAGACCTTCGTAACCTGATTACGGCCGAAGAGGCGTATTTCGCCGACTCGGTGAAGTACACGAGCAACCTCGGCACCGCGTACAACACGACCAGCGGCGTTGTCGGCCCCACCATTACGGTGACGGCTGATGGTTTCACCGCGACCGTGTCGCATACCACGACCACGAAGACGTGCGCCGTGTATGTGGGTTCGACGGCGCTGGCCCCGGCTAACAAAGAGGGCGAGCCGAAGTGCGCGTAAGGCCTCTGGCCTGATGCGATTAGGGCGGCGGGGAGCGATCCCCGCCGCTTTTTTTCCGTGCAATACGTTCCGCGGTGTGACGCTGGACACCCCCCTGCGGTCATACAACGGCCCCATATTGGGTCCGACGCCCGAGACCCTAGTACGGAACCATGGCGTTCAATCCCTACGGGGAGGAGGTCGTCCAGATGAATCGCAAGGGTTTCACTCTGATCGAGCTTCTAATCGTGGTCGTGATCATCGGCATTTTGGCCGCGATCGCGATTCCGAAGTTCGCGAACACGAAGGAGAAGGCGTATCTGGCTTCGATGAAGTCAGACCTTCGCAACCTGATTACGGCCGAAGAGGCGTATTTCGCCGACTCGGTGAAGTACACGAGCAACCTCGGCACGGCGTATAACACCACGAGCGGCGTCGTTGGCCCCACGATCACCGTGACGGCTGATGGGTTCACGGCGACCGTGTCCCACACCACGACCACGAAGACCTGCGCGATCTACGTTGGATCGACAGCGCTGGCCCCGGCTAACAAAGAGGGCGAGCCGAAGTGCGCGTAAGGCCTCTGGCCTGACGCATCAGGGCGGCGGGGGAAACCCCGCCGCTCTTTTTTTAGTACCACGCGGCGTTCGTGACAGTGCATATTGTTGCACCCGTGACCGTCCCACACGACGTGCCCCCCTTGCCACGCTCGAAGGCCAGACCGGCGCTCCGAACGGAGCTCCTGTTCTACCTCTCCTTTCTGGTCGCCTTCGCGCTCCTGGTGGGGGTGGGGACATCGTTCTTCGTCCTCGGAGTCGCCCCGGATAGCGCCGTCGCGTTGATCGTGCTGCTCGTGGTACTCGAAGTTGCCACGTTCATCCTCTATGGGCGCTCCCTCGTGAGTCGCCTCGTCTTGCGACCGCTCGAGCGCGTGATCACCACCGCCGACGCCGTGGCGGACGGCGACCTCGCGGCCCGCGCCCCCGAAGCCGATACGCGCGACTTCGCAACGCTCGCCGAGCGGCTGAATCGCATGACCGACCGGCTCCTGGACGCGCAGAGCCAGCTCGTACGCACGGAAAAACTGGCGAGCATCGGCCGCCTCGCCGCCGGCGTCGCGCATGAGGTGGGCAACCCATTGGGCGCCATCGGGACGTACGTGGAGGTGATGCGCCGCCGGGGAGGAGACGCGGAGCTCACCGCCGGGATCGGCCGCGAGCTCGATCGGGTGGACCGGATCGTCCGCAGCTTGCTCGACTATGCGCGTCCCCAGGAGGATCCGCTCGTCCCGGTGGATACCGCACGCGTCGTCCGCGGGGCCTTTGAGCTGCTGCGCGCGCAGGGCGCGTTTCGCAGCCAGCGCGTGGACCTGGATGTGGGTCCCCATGTGCCCGAGATCCTCGGGCGCGCGCACGTGCTGGAGCAGACGCTGGTGAATCTCCTGCTCAATGCCATCGACGCCGCGCCGCCCGACGGTACCATCATCATCGGGGCCCGGCGGTGGGCGTATGAACCCGTGCCCGCCATCAACCGGCGCGCCAGCGATGCCAGTACCGCCGCTTTCCCCCGCGCCGCGGAGCGCCGGCCGGCGCGCATCGAGTTCGCGGACGGGCAGCCTGGTGCCCTGGTGTTCGTGGCGGATTCGGGCCCGGGCGTCGCGCCGGAGGACCGGGCCAAGATCTTCGAGCCCTTTTACACGACCAAAGACCCCGGTCGCGGCACGGGTCTGGGCCTCGCGATCGTCGCGCGCTCAGTCCACGACATGGGCGGGGTGGTGTGGGTGGACGGAGCACGGGAAGGGGGCGCGGCCTTCAAGCTGTTTTTCCCCATTGTCCCTCCGCTCCATGGCGCTCCCCGTCACAGCGGCGGGAGAGCTGCTGGGGGTGACGTCTGAAGCGCGTGCTCGTGATCGACGATGAGCCCGGCCTGCGGCAATCGCTGGGGCTGCTGCTCTCGGACGCGGGGTACGCGATCGTGGCCGAGAGCGACGGCAAGCGCGGCCTCGCGCGTGCGCTGGCCGAGCCGTTTGACCTGGTGTTGTGCGACGTCCGTATGCCGGAGATGGATGGTCTTGCGTTTCTGCGAGCGTTCCGGCAACAGGGCGGCCAGAGCCTGGTCATCGTGATGAGTGCCTACGGCGGAGAGGACGCGGCGCTGGCGGCGATGCAGGAAGGCGCCTACGACTACATCCCCAAGCCGTTCCGCCCCGATGAGGTCGTGCTCACACTGCGCAAGGCCGAAGAGCGTGAACGGCTGCGCCGCGAGGTTGCGGGCCTCCGGGCGCAGCTGGCGAGTGCACCGGGGGAGCGCGCCGTCGTGGCGGCAAGCCCCGCGATGCGGGACGCGTTGGAGCTGGTCGCGCGCGTGGCGGAGCATCGGACGACCGTGCTGATCACCGGCGAGAGTGGCACCGGCAAGGAAGTGATCGCCCGCGCGATCCACCATGCCAGCCCCCGGGCGCGCGAAGCCTTCGTGGCGATCAATTGCGCGGCCATCCCGGAAAACCTGCTCGAGTCCGAGCTGTTTGGCCACCGCCGCGGCGCCTTCACCGGCGCGACAGCCGACAAGCCGGGGTTGTTCGAGCAGGCGGACGGAGGCACGCTGTTCCTGGACGAAATCGGCGAGCTGCCCCTGGGCCTGCAAGCGAAGCTGCTGCGTGTGCTGCAGGAGGGCGAGTTCCGGCGCGTGGGTGACGACAAGAACCGACACGTCGACGTGCGCGTGCTTGGCGCCACCGCCAAGGATCTCGAACGCGAAGCGAAGGCCGGGCGGTTTCGGGAAGACCTGTTCTACCGGCTGAATGTGGTGACCGTCTATCTGCCGCCCCTTGCCGAACGCCCGCAGGATGTCGCGCCGCTGGCCCAGCATTTCGCCGCGCTGCTGTCGGATCGGCTCGGTCGCAAGCTGACGTTGTCGGCGGCGACCGTGTCGTGGCTCGAAACGCAGCCCTGGCCGGGCAACGTGCGCGAGCTGGCGCACGCGATCGAGCGGGCGGCGGTGCTGACCGACGCCGACGTGCTGGAACCCGAGCATTTTCGCGAGCGCCCGGGTGCCGCGCCGCCGGCCGCGCAGGCTGCTGAGACCGGGGACGATGGAACGTTGCGCGCGGCCGTCGAGCGCATCGAGCGCGACACGATTACCGCCGCGCTGCGCGCGGCCGACGGCAACCGCCGGCTGGCGGCGCAACGACTGGGCATCAGCCTCCGCACGCTGTTCTACAAGCTCGAGCGGCTCGGAATCTCTCCGTAGAGACGCATTATGCATTAATCAATGCATAATGCGACACTAACAGTTTGTGATCCCCGCCACGTCGCGCTTGCTAGCGGACTAGCACCTAACTCGTTGTGAATCAATCGGTAAGACGCACTGCACCAGCGTCGGGCATGTGCTTTGCGTTTCCGGCGGGCGGTGCAGTCTGTCTGTTAACAAATCGCGGGAAGGGAACTATGCGAGTCCTCATGGTGCTGCTGGCGCTCATCGTAGCGCCGCTCCTGGACGGAGCCGCCCAACAGCGTCACGGGTCCAACAACTCGTCGCGCGCGTCCAATCACGCGTCGCGCGGGTCCAATCACGCGTCGCGGGACCGGGACCGGGATCACCGGAATCGGGACAACGACAAGTGCAAAGCGGACGCCGGCCGCGATGACGACAATGGCCGCGGCCGTCCCGGTGCGCGCGAGGACCAGAACCTCAGTTGGTTCCAGCGCTTCGTCCGTTGGGTGCGCAGTCACCGCCGCGATCGTAACGGCCGTGGCCACGGCGACCGTGACAACTGCAATCCGCCGCCGCCTAATCCGCCGCCGGCACCGCCACCGCCGCCGCCTCCGCCGCCGCCGCCTCCGCCGCCGCCGCCTCCGCCTTCGGGCGCGGTCATCGACGGGACGGTCTCGGACATCAACGGCCGCAACCTGTCGGGTTGGGAGATCCAGGTGATCAGTGAAGCGGGATCCTCATCCGCGTTCTCGGATGCAAGCGGTCACTACGCCGTGTCAGGGCTACAGCCCGGCAACTACACGGTCTGCATTCTCGAGCAGCCTGGTTTTTCGACCCAGATGCCGCAGAGCTCGGCGCCGTGTCCGAGCGGGGTAGGCTACACGTTCATGGTCGCCGAGAATGAGGTGCTCGAGTTCGTCGACTTCGTGTTGGCGCCGCTATAACGACTGAGTTGGGCATGGCCAGGCCCCGGGCAAATCCCCGGGGCCTGCTTTTTTTGGGGGCCTCTCCAGATGCAAGCCCTTGCACAAGTGCGGCGTTTTGCACCGAGTCCTGCTCCGTAGGAAACGCAGATCGTCTGTTCTCACAATGAGTTAGGGGGCGGCATGGAAGCTGCCAATACACGGGGCATGCAAGATCGCAAGGGTTTTACCGTCATCGAACTGGTCATGGTCGTCACGATCGTCGGACTGCTGGTCCTGATCGTCGCGCCCAAGATCGACGTCGCCGGCATGCGTCTGAACGCGGCGGGTCAGGCCGTGGGCGCCACGCTGCTGGCGGTGCAGCGGCAAGCGATCACGCAGCAGCACGACATCATCGTCCAGTTCGACGCCACCCAGCAGCTGATGCGCATCCACGAGGATCGCAACAACGACGGGTTGGTGGATGCGGGCGAGCGCGTGCGGGGCGTGTCGTTGGGCGAGCATGTCATCTACGGGCTCGGCGGCGCGACGGCGCGGCCCATGGGCCCTGGGCCGATCAATTTCACCAAGGTCGTGCGCGGCCTGCCGGCGGTGGTGTTTCACCGCGATGGCAGCGCCAGCGAGGCGGGCGGGTTTTACCTCACGTATGCGACGGGAACGCACGCCAAGGACACGCGCGCAATCGAGCTCGAGCGCGCCACGGGACGCGCGTTGTGGTTCCGGTATTTACCACCCAACTGGAAAAAGGTGTTCTGAGATGCGAGCAGCCAACGGCTTTACGCTCATCGAGGTCATGATCGCGCTGACCATCCTCACGATCGTCCTGCTTGGCATGGCCAGCATGACGACGCGGACGGTGCACATCACCACCACGAGCGACCGCGAGGAAGCGGCGATCCAGCTGGCGCAGGACAAGCTCGACTTCGTGCGCTCCGACCCGCGGTACTTGGAGCTCGACAGCATCTACGGCGGCCTGGAGACCAACTTCCCCACGCTACCGGGGGTGCAGCGCAGCACGCTGATGAACCGTGTGACCACCGCGAACAACGACTACACCAAAGTGACGGTGACCGTCACCGGTCCGGGACTGACCCAGCCGGTTTCCCGCTCGATCACGGTGGCACGGCCATGAGCGCGCGCAAACTGGGTGAGCGCGGCCTGACGCTGGTAGAACTGCTGCTCGCGCTCGTGGTCTTCTCCGTGGTGCTCGCGGGGGCGCTGTCGTTCCTCCGGCGCCAGAGCCGCGCGTTCACGCTGGGCAACGAGCGGTTCGGCATGATCCAGAACATGCGCTTCGGGGTCAACTCCCTGGAGAAGGACCTGCGCACGGCCGGGGCCGCGAACCCCGACGAGCAGGCCCCCCTGATCTACGCGGGCAACAGTGTCGTCGCCTTCAACGGCAATTATCTCACGAACGTCGATGGCGACGTGTTCGCGGTGTACTACAACCCCGACGCGCCGACGGGAACCGTCGCCGCGCTCCAGCAGGCCGACCGGATGGTGATCCCCGGGACGAGCTTCATGTACCCGGACACGTCGTACTGGATGGATCCGGCCCGGACCATGAACAGCCCGTCGGAGACGATCATCTTTTACTTCGCCCCCGACAGCGAGACCACGCGCGCGGACGACTATGTCCTGTACCGGCAGGTGAACGCCTCGCCCCGCGAAGTACTCGGGCGCAACGTGCTGGCGGTCACCGGGGTGCCGTTCTTCCGCTATTACCGCACCGACAATTCCGGGGGGCCGGTCGTGCTCCTGCAAATCCCCGGTGCTCAGGTGCCGCTGATGCACAGCGCAAAGGTCCACCTGTCGCTGGCGGATACGAGCGTTGCCGCCCGCATCGACAGCATCCGCGCCGTCCAGGTGAGCTTCGCCGTCACCAACGGCATGACGGGGACCGCGGAGCGCAAGCGCACGGTGCAGCGCCTGATCCGGTTGCCCAACGCCGGCTTGCGCAACAAGAAGATCTGTGGTGACGAGCCGCTGGTGGGGAGCGTCGTCTTCAACGCGGTCTACGTGGCGCTGCCGGCCGGTGAGCCGGCGGTGAACCTGACGTGGCTCCCGGCGACGGACGAGAACTCCGGCGAGAAAGACGTGGTGAGTTACGTGATCTGGCGCCGCCTCGCGGCGGATATCGACTGGGGCGAGCCCTATCTCAGCATCCCCGCCGGCAGCCCCAGCTACATCTATACCGACGCCGACGTCGAGCGGGGAACGAGCTACGTCTATGCCTTGGCCGCCCAGGACTGCACACCTCGCACGTCCAACGCGGTCTCGAGTCCTCAAGTCAATGTGCCCTAAGTCACTGTACCCTGAACCGGAGTCTCAGATGGTCTGGAGTCACATGCGCAAGAACGAGCACGGTGCCGCCCTCGTGGTGGTCCTCCTCATCCTGGTGGGCGTCGCGGCCATGGTGGCCGCCGCAGCGGTCATCGGGGCCAACACGGGTGCGATCAACAAGTACCACAGCCGCATGACCGTGCTCGAAGCGGCGGCGGACGCCGGGATCGACGAGGTCCGCTCGGCCGTCAACGCGAATAAGGCCATCTATCCGGATACCGGCTACGTGACGCGCGAGAGCGGGGCCGCGGTCTACGCCGCGGACGGAACCGTCATCCCCAACGTCCGCCGCTGGCTGTATCTCGGCCCGAGCGGCGTGACCAGCGGCCAGTACGGCATGTTCGGCAGCGTCGTGGCCGTGGTCGAGGACGCGCAGGGCAACCGCATCGTGCACCGGGGCGACATCTATCAGGAGAGCTTCGCGAAGTTCGCCTACTTCACCACGGACGAGAGCGGCATCATGTTCGCCGCCGGCGACCAGCTGTTCGGTCCCGTGCACAGCAACGACGTGATCACCCTCGCCAGCGGTAGTCCGAAGCCGACCTTCTGGGGTCCGGTGTCGACGGCCCAGACGATCAGCAACCGCAGCAACGGGGTGTTCAAGCAGGGCTACACCGAGCACGCCGCGGCGATTCCGATGCCCTCGACGGCGGATCTGGCCAAGCTGCAGACCCAGGCGGCGATCGGCAACACGGCGATCGTGGGCACCACGGGTGGCGCCCTCGGCGAGGCGACCACGCGCATCGAGTTCATGGCGCTCGATCTGAATGCGGACGGCGATTCGACCGATGAGAATGAAGGATTCATGAGGGTGTATCAGGCGCCGGCGGCAAGCGCGTGGTATGTCGTCGCCCATACGTTCGGCTACGCCGGTACCGGGGTGAACAACGGCGCGCGCAACTCCCCCAACTGCGGGCACTCCGTCACGGGCGGTACCGCGAACCATGGTGCTTTCTTCGTCACATTCGAGAAGCACTTGGCGGCGTGGCCGGCAGGCACTGACTCCAAGACGAACGCCCCGACGCTGGCGAATGGTCAGGTGCAGCGTCGCTGCTTCCTCGGGGGCTCGGATATCCTCTATGCCGACGCCGCCAATCCCAACGGCCGGTTCATGGCCGTTGACCCTGCCGGCCGCGGCGGCTGGGTGTTGTACCCGGGGATCGTCAGCCCGTTGCTGGCGGGACGGCCTGACGCCGCCTATCTGTGGCCGATCACCCGCGACCTCAACGCGAATTTCAAGGGCGTGATTCACGTGACCGGGAAAGTCGCGGTCAGCGGCCGCCTGCGTGGCACGGTGACGGTCGCGGCGACGTCCGACATCTACATCGCGGACGACATCACTTATATGACGAACCCGGGTGCACCCGGGCGCAACTGTCGCGACATGCTTGGCCTGTTCAGCGCGACGGACGTCCTGGTCTCCGATAACTGGCTCAACGATCCGATCCCGCCGCTCCAGGGGCTCGCGAACGTGACGTGGGATGAGTCCAAGGACGAGTTCATCCACGCCGTCGTGTTGGCGTTGGACAATTTCGGAGTCGAGAACCACACCACCGGCCCGACCAACTCGGAGAAGTGCGAATCCACGAACTGGGGCCGCGGCTGTCTGTATCTGACCGGCGGCATGATCCAGCGGGCGCGTGGTGCGGTCGGCACCGCCGGCGGCACGGGTAACCTCAAGCGGTACTCGTACGACGCCTGCGGGATGGAAAGCCCGCCGCCCTACTTCCCGACGACCGGCCGGTTCTCGCGTGGGCACTTCTACGTCGTGGAGCCCACGGGCTTCAATATCTCGGAGTACTGGCCGCTGCTGGTGGCTGGACACTAGACTGGGTGGGCACTAAAACCTGACTGGGCATTAGAACCAGTTCTAATGCCCAGTCAGGTAAAACTGACAGAACACTAGAACTGACTGGACATAGAACACAGACAAATGGGAGCTGGAGACTAAAACTGGCTGGACATCAAAAAACTGACTTGACACTAAACACCCTGCTGATGGCTGGACACTAAAGCGCCCGTCAAACGGGAGACTTCATATATGCGCAGTCGCATGCGTAAGAACGATAAGGGTGCCGCCCTCGTGGTGGTGCTTCTCATTCTGGTGGGCGTGGCGGCCATGGTGGCCGCTGCAGCGGTCGTCGGCGCGAACACCGGCGCGATCAACAAGTACCACGACCGCATGAGTGTGCTCGAAGCGGCGGCGGACGCCGGAATCGACGAGGCCCGCTCGGCCGTCAACGCCAACAAGACGATCTACCCGGATACCGGCTACATCACGCTCGAGAGCGGCGGTGCGGTCTACGCCGCCGACGCAACCGTCATCCCCAATGTCCGCCGCTGGCTGTATCTCGGCCCGAGCGGTGTGACGACCGGCCAGTACGGCATGTTCGGCAGCGTCGTGGCGGTGGTCGAGGACGCGCAGGGCAACCGCGTCGTGCACCGGGGCGACATCTATCAGGAGAGCTTCGCGAAGTACGCCTACTTCACCACGGTCGAAGGCGGCATCTTGTTCGCCGCCGGCGACCAGCTGTTCGGTCCCGTGCACAGCAACGACGTGATCACCCTCGCCAGCGGTAGTCCGAAGCCGACCTTCTGGGGTCCGGTGTCGACGGCCCAGACGATCAGCAACCGCAGCAACGGGGTGTTCAAGCAGGGCTACACCGAGCACGCCGCGCCGATTCCGATGCCCTCGACGGCGGATCTGGCCAAGCTGCAGACGCAGGCGGCGATGGGTAACACCGCAATCGTGGGTGACCTGCTCGGCGCCGCCGGTGAGGCCACCACCCGCATCGAGTTCGTGGCCCTGGACTTGAACGCCGACGGCGATTCCACCGACGCGAACGAAGGCTTCATGAAGGTCTACCGGGCCCCCGGCGCGAATGCGTGGTGGGTGGTGGCCCATACCTTCGGCTACGCCGGTACCGGGGTGAACAACGGCGTGCGCAACTCCCCCAACTGCGGGCACACCGTCACGGGCGGCACCGCGAACCACGGTGCTTTCTTCTACACGTTCTTTAATCACTCCGCGGCGTGGCCGGCAGGCACTGACTCCAAGACGAACGCCCCGACGCTAGTGGGCGCCGGCGTCCAGCGCCGCTGCTTCCTCGGGGGCTCGGATATCCTCAATGCCGACGCCGCCAATCCCAACGGCCGGTTCGTGGCCAATGACGGCCGCGGAACCTGGCAGCTCTGGCCGGGCGTCGTCAGCCCGCTGCTCGCGGGACAGCCGGATGCGGCGTATCTGTGGCCGATCAACCGCGAGATCAACCCGAATTTCAAGGGCGTGATTCACGTGTCGGGCAGAGTGGCGATCAGCGGCCGCCTGCGTGGCACGGTGACGGTCGCGGCGACGTCCGACATCCTCATCGCGGACGACATCACCTATATGACGAACCCGGGCGCGCCCGGGCGCAACTGCCGCGACATGCTCGGCCTGTTCAGCGCGACGGACGTGCTGGTCGTCGACAACTGGATCAACGATCCGATCCCGCCGCTCCAGGGGCTCGCGAACGTGACGTGGGATGAGTCCAAAGACGAGTTCATTCACGCCGTGGTGCTCGCCCTGGACAATTTCAGGGTCGAGAATTACAACACCGGCCCGGCCAACTCGGAGAAGTGCGAATCCACGAACTGGGGCCGCGGCTGTCTGTACCTGACCGGCGGCATCATCCAGCGTACCCGCGGCGCGGTCGGCACGACGGGGGGCACCGGTAACCTGAAGCGGTACTCGTACGACTTGTGCGGGATGGAGAGCCCGCCGCCCTACTTCCCGACGACCGGCCGGTTCGCTCGGGGCCACTTCTACGAAGTGGAGCCCACCGGCTTCGCGATCTCGGACTACTGGCAGCTGCTCGTCGCCGGACACTAGGGCAGTTACGATCCACGTGTGAGCCCCCGCGAGACCAAGCGGGGGCTCCTTTTTTTGCCCGTCTGCCGTTTCCGGCACCGGGCTGCGCTGTTTCGATTACCGGCGACGCGCGCGGTTGACCATTGTGAGCGCCATGCGCCCACCCAGCCCCCACCTTCGCGGCACCGGGATGACGATCGTCGAAGTACTCGTTGCCATGACCCTGCTGTCGATCGGACTACTCGCGGCCGCGGCCACCGCCGCCGCCGTCACCCGGATGCTCGGTCGGGCGCACCGGGCGGCCGCCGCGGCCACCGGGGCGGCGGACCGGCTGGAGCGATTGCGATTCTCCGCCTGTCACGACGCCTCGGGCGGCACCGACGTCAATCCTCAGTTCCAGCTGACGTGGTCGCACTCACAGACCGGCCGGCACAGTCAAATCGTGCTGGTGGTCGCGCGCTACCAGAGCGCGCCGGGCCGCTGGCGCGCCGACACGTTTGCAACGGAGGTCCCGTGTCAACTCTGAGGCTGGGTCGCCAGCCGCACGGGTTGACGCTCGCCGAGCTGGCCGTCGCCATTGCGCTGCTCGGTATCGTGGCTGCGGGCATTCACCGCATCGTCGTGAGCGGCCAACGCGTGTATCGCGTCCAGGCTGAACGGATGGATCTGCAGCAGACTCTGCGAGTCGCAGCGCACCTCCTGCCCGCCGAGTTCCGCGAGTTAGACGCGACCGACGGCGATATCCTGGGGATAGGGTCAGACTCTATTCGCTTCCGTGCCATGCGGCAGCTTGGGTTTCTGTGTGCCGGCGCGTCACTCGCAACGACTACCCTCCTCGCCATCGCGCGGGACCCGACGTTTGGGCTGCGCGACGGCAACCCAGCGACTGACTCACTGCTCGTGTACGACGCAGGCGCGGATGCGTGGCTCGTGGGCAGTATCATCTCGGCGCAGGATGCGAGCTGCGGCCCACCCGATCGCGTCCCCCCCCCGCGCTCCGCCCGGCTCGTTCAGGCACGTCTCACACTCCGCCCTGGATCAGGGGATGGGACCAGAACGCTGCCGGAGGGAAGCCCCGTGCGGTGGTTCGAACCCGTCACCTACCTGCTGTATCAGGCGAGCGACGGCAGGCACTATATCGGGCAACGCAGCGGCGGTGATCTGCAGCCGGTCATCGGGCCGCTAACACCACGCGGTTTCGAGCTGCGCTATTACGATGCGGCGGGGGATGTCACCCACGACCCGCGGCGCGTCGCCGCGATCGAGATCCGGGTGCGCGGCCGCTCGACACAGCCGGTGCGAGCCTCGACGGGGGGCCTCACGCGACTGACTGACAGCCTCGTGACGCGCGTGGCCCTGCGCGGCACTCCTCAGCCGTGACCGCCTCCCACCTCGATCGTCGCGGCGTGGCCTTGGCGGTGGCCGTCTATGCCCTGGTCGTCGTAATGGCCTTGGTTGGGGCAGTGTTCATGGTCGCCACGACGGAGCAGCGCATGGCGGAGAGCATGCGGGGCATCTACCGGAGCTTCGCTCTCGCCGAGGCGGGAGCCTATGAGACCATCGCAGCGTGGAACCAACCCCTGAACGCGCTCCAGACCTATCCGCGCGACTCGATCTTGCTGGAGGTACGGCGCGCTCCCCTGGGACCCGGGTCGTTCAGTGGAACGGTCCGGAGGCTCAACGCAGACCTTTTCCTTATTGTTGTAAGCGGGACGGCGGTGGGTGGTGTTCAGTCTCGGGTCGGCGTGCTCGTCCGGCAGCCTGCGGCTGTCCAGGATTGCGACACCAATTCTAACTGCTCTGTTGATAATGACTTGCAGGAGCTGACCTCGCCCGCGCCCCTTCGGTCACGTGGTTGGAGTTACCTGTTTTAGTTCGCTAACCTTAAGGCTAGTCAACGTTTGCTGTCCTCGCCTCAAGTAGCTTCGAGGATTGACAGGATAAGGGCCGAGGCCTATTGTAGTTTGCCCTTGCCCTCATCTTGTCTCTATCCAAGGCGACAATGGCGCTCTTTGGGCTCTTTGGCGGCAAAAAAACCTCGGTTGGCTTGGATATCGGGTCGGGCATCATCAAGCTCGTCGTGGTGGACCATGGCGGCAGTGAGCCCGAACTCACCAAGGTGGCCACGACTGAGGTAGCAGCCGACGCCATTGTCGAAGGCGAGGTCATGGACCCCGGTCTCGTTTCCGACGCAATTCGGGGTTTGTTCGATGCCGCCGGCGTCAAGCGCAAATCCGTCGTAACCGCCGTCGGTGGCCGCGACGTGATCGTCAAGAAGATCCAGATGGATCGCATGAAAGAGGCGGATGCCCGCGAAGTGATTCGCTGGGAAGCCGAGCAGCACGTGCCCTTCGACATGGCGAACGTAGAGCTGGATTTCCAAGTCCTCGATCCCGACGCCGACGGACTCCAGATGAACGTCCTGCTCGTGGCGGCCAAGCGCGAGCTGGTCGAAAGCCGTGTGGGGCTCCTGGGCGAGGCCGGTCTTGAGCCATCCATCATCGACGTCGACGCCTTCGCCATTCATAACGCCTTCGAGCTGAACCACCCCGATGCGATGCAGGGCGTCGTGGGTCTTGTGAACATCGGTCACGAAGTCACCAACGTGAACATCCTCGAAGACGGCATCCCCGTGCTGACGCGTGACCTCTCCGTCGGCACGCGGCGCTTCCGAGAGGATCTGCAGCGCGAAAAAGGTCTCGCCAGCGAAGAAGCCGAAAAGGTCATTCAGGGGGCGTCGCAGCATCCCGATCTCGCCGGCTACGTGAGCGCGCGGGGCGAGGAGATCGCCGTCGGTGTCGAGCGTGCGGCGGCCTTCCTCGCGACCGCGTCGCGCTCGGCGGGCGGCCTGTCGCGAGTCTACACGACCGGCGGAGGCGCGCGCATCCCGGGCCTGAACGACGTGCTCGGCGCGCGGCTCAGAGTGCCGATCGAGCTGGCCAATCCGGTGCAGCGGCTGCGCGTGAAGGACGACGTGTTCGAGACGGTGCCGGTGGACGAAGTCGCCCCGTTGCTGATGCTCGCGGTCGGCTTGGCGCTGAGGCGCGCCGCATGATTGAGATAAACCTACTCCCAGGGAAGAGGAAGGTCGCCAAGGGTGGCGGGCTCAGCTTCTCGATGCCCGACTTCAAGGCGATCATCGCGCAGGTCAAGGATCCCTGGCTGATCGGGGCGGTGGTGGCCTGGGTGATCGTCGGTGCCGGCGGCGCGCTGCTCTTCATTACTGATCGCGCTCGCCTCGCGTCGGCCGAGGCGCGCCTGGAGGCGGTGAAGACCGAGAAGCGCCGCTACGACATCGTGATCGCGCAGAAACGCCAGGCCGAGAAGGTGCGCGATTCGCTGTTTTTCGAGATCACCGTGATTCGGAACATCGATGCCGATCGCTACGTCTGGCCGCACGTCCTGGATCAGGCGACGAAAGCGCTCCCGCCCTACACGTGGATCACACGCGTCGCGGGGCAGGCTCCGGCGGTGCCGGCGCCCGGGCAACCCGGCCAGGGCGTCGCTGTTCCGCCGGATTCCGGCCGCGCGCCAGGCGTCCTGGTGTCGATCGACGGGCGCACCGTGGACATCCAGGCCTACACGACCTTCCTGCGCCAGCTCGCCGCTTCACCCTGGTTCACCGACGTGACGCCTGCCAGCTCGCAGACGGTGATCGAAGGCGACCGTCCGGTCACGGCCTTCAACGTGACGGTCCGCTATCGCGTGGCGGATTCGGTCTACATCCGCACGGTTCCTCTCGTGCAGGCGGTGAGGTAGCTATGGCGCTCGGGTTACCGACCGATCAACGCGGCCAGATTCTGGCGCTGCTCATCCTCGTCGCCCTGACGGGTGGCTATTTCTTTTGGACCAAGTTCCATGCGCCGGATGTCGAGAAGATCTCGATCATGAATGACGGCGCGGACAGCCTCGAGGCCATCGTGGCGGCCGCGAAGGCCGACCTGGCGAGTGGCAGCATCGAGGATCTGCGCCGCCGCGTGGAGGAATACCAGGGCTCGCTCGAGCTGATGCGGCGGCTGGTGCCGGAGCGCAACGAGGTTCCCACGCTGATCGATGACATCTCGACGAAGGCGAAGGTGCGGGGCGTGAGCATCGGCAGATTCCAGCCGCTCAGTCCCGAGCCCGGCTCGCCGTTCGACACCTACCGCTATCGGCTCGAGGTGTACGGGCACTATGACCAGCTGGGCGAGTATCTCGCCGACATCGCCTCCTTGCCGCGGATCGTGGTGCCGCAGGACGTCGCCCTCTCGCTGGCATCGCCGCAGGCGCAGAAGCTCCTCGCCGACACGGCGGGCGCCCTGCTGCTGGCGGAGTTTTCGATCCGCACGTTCGTGAAGGCGGCCGCGCCGCCGCCGGGAACGCAGCCCGCGGCGCGGGGAGGCCAGCGTGCGCGTAGCTAGCGCCGCCGCCCTGCTCGCGGCATTGGCGGCACCGCTCGCGGCCCAGCAGACCGACAGCGCGCCGCCGCCGCAGTCAGTCTCGCTGGTGCGCGAAGTGTTCGCGTACGAGGGCGGCGGGCGCGATCCGTTCATGTCGCTGCTCCGTTCGGGCGACGTCCGGCCGCTGCTGTCTGATTTGAAGCTGACCACGATCGTGTACGACGGTCGATTCGCGGCGCGTAGCGTCGCGGTGCTCCGGGACATCACCAACCGGCGCATCTATCGGGTGAAAACGGGCGATATCATCGGGCGCCTGAAAGTCACGCAGATCCGGCCCCGGGAAATCGTATTCACCGTGCAGGAATTCGGCTTCGAGCGGCAAGAAACGCTGTCGCTCGCCAGGCAGGAGGAGACGCCATGATGGCTCTAGCTCACCTCGTCTTGTTCGCGGTCGTCGCTCCCCGGGCCCTTGCGGGGACGACGATTCGCGACGGCGAGGTGCGGGGTGTGAGCGTGGTCCCGGCGGCCGGCAAGGTCGAGATCGTCATCGACCTGCAGGGCGCCGTGCAGCTCAATGATTTCACGCTCGCCAGTCCCGCCCGGCTCGTGATCGATCTCCAGGGCGCGCGCCTCAGCGCGCCGGCCACGCTGTACGACGGCAAGAATCGCGGCGGCGTGCGCAACGTGCGCTACGCCCAGTTCAAGCCCGACGTCGTTCGGGTGGTGATCGATCTGGACGCGCTCAAGGACTACGAGGTCGAACGGGTCGGCGGGCAGGTGCGCGTCCGCATCGGCACCGAGCGCACCGCGTTCGCGGCGTGGTCGAGTAGCACTGTGGTGGCCGCCAGCGTTGCCTCGCGCCGCGTCGCGGAGCGGGCGTCAGGGGATGAGATCGCGCCCCCGGTGACCGGCGGACCTGAGACGGCCGCTCGCGTGCGGACGCCGGCGCTCGGTCGCTCGCTGTCGATCGAAGAGTATCTGGCGATGCACCGCGCCGACGCCGCGCAGTCCCAGGCGCCGCGCATCACCGTGCAGTGGGACAACGCGTCGATCGAGGACGTCATCGCCGGGTTCGCGGCCTTCAGCGGCCGCACGATCATCCTGGGCAAGGGCATCACCGGCAACGTGACCGCCGAGGTCAAGAATCAACCGTGGGACCTCGCCTTGAACGCGGTGCTCGAGTCGCAGGGACTCTCGGTACAGACGCTGCCCGGCGGCATCCTCAACGTCGTGAGCAAGATCGAGCTGGCGCGCGCCGACTCGACCGTGCCGATCACCACCCGCCTGGTACGCATCAACTACGCCAAGGCGGCGGCACTCGTGCCGTCGGTCAAGTCTATCGTCACCCAGCGCGGCAGGGTCGTCGCCGACTCGACCAGCAACTCGCTCGTCATCACCGAAATCAGCTCACGCATCGACGACATCGTCGAATTCGTGAAGGGCCTCGACCTGCGCACGCCCCAGGTGTCGATCCAGGCGAAGATCATTTTCGTCGACCGCACCGACGTCGAAGAGCTGGGCGTGAAGTACGACCTCGGCACCACGAACCAGTTCTTCAACCAGCTGATTCAGCGGCCCGATCCGCGCACCGCGCAGCCGATCGACACCGACCTGGACGGCGTCCCCGACGCGCTCGTCCCCACGGAGAACTTCCCGGCCGACCAGAACATCGTCGCGCTGGGCGGCAACTCGCTGTCGGCGCTCGGCAACGCGAGCCAGGAAGTGATCAACCCGGCGCTCGAGCTCATCTTCTCGACCGCGATCGGGAACTTCGACCTCACCACATTCGTGCAGGCGCTGCAGCGCGTGGAGCTGGCCGACATCCAGGCCGAGCCGACCATCACGACGCTGGACAATCGCGAGGCGCAGATCCTGGTGGGTGATCGCGTGCCGATCCGCATCATCGACGTGAGCTCGGCCGGCGGAGCCGCGGCCAACCAGAACGTGCCGCGCGCCACCGTGTCGTTCGAGCAGACCGGTATCAACCTGCGGGTGACGCCGCACGTCACGGCGAACCGCCAGATCCTGATGGAAGTGCACGCGGAGCGCTCCAACGTCCGGCCGGCGTCCGTGGACATCGGATTCACCTTCCAGACCCAGCAGGCGGACAACCAGCTGCTCGTGAACGACGGCGAAACGGCCGTAATTGGCGGACTTACGGTGACTGAGGTCACGGTAACTAAGTCCGGAATCCCTTTCCTTGTAGACCTACCGATTCTGGGCAAGCTGTTCGGGTTCACATCCCAGACGGAGAACCGGCGTGATCTGCTGATTCTGATCACGCCTCACATCATCGACGATCTCGCGCCCACGGGTCAGTAAGCGGGCCGATAGGCCGGGAGAGGTCTTGTTATGCGGGTGATCACACGTGGTAGCGCACTGTGGGGGATTAGCGCGCTCGCGCTCGCCATCTGGGCGTGCGAGACGACGCGTAATCCGGGCGGCATCCAGCGCGACACGCAGGAACCCGCCATCACCCTGACGAACACCGCGGGCGACACGCAGAACATCGCCACCGGGCTCCAGTTCAACATCACGGCCGTCGACAATCTGGCGCTGAAAAGCGTGCAGCTCACGTTCACCGGCGGCCTGCTGGCCCAGGTGGACACGAACTTCACCGGCCAGGTGCAGAACTATTCCGTGTCGCGGCTCCTCACCTTCGCGCCGAATTCGGGAGCCGGCGGCAGCATCCAGATCATCGGCCGCGCGACCGACGGCGCAGGCAACTGGGCCGAAGACACGATCTCCATCTTCCTCTCCAACGTGCAGGCGCTGCAGGTGCGGTTGGTGCTGCCCTCGCCCGGCACGCTGGCGTCCACCGGCAAAGGCATCGCCATCGACGTGATCGCCGTCCAGAACTCAGGGATAGCGAAGGTCGGCTTCCTGGTCGCGCCCCCGGCCAGCGTGACCAACCCGACGACGCCGCCGAATGACTCCGTCCTCTATGCGACGCCGCTCCCCGATTCGGTGGAGTACGTGGATACGCTCATCGTCGTGCCGTCGACCGGCACGTTCAACGTCGTGGGCTTCGCCGAAGACTCGGCGGGCCGGCGCGGATTCTCGAACGTTGTCACGGTGACGATTCAGTCGGTCGCGACCGACGTCACTGCCCCGACCGTCGCGCATCGCGTCGGCGAGCGCGTCGAGGTAGACGACACGATCCACGTGCGCGCGCAGGATCCGAGCGCCATCTCGTGGATCGGGTTCCGCGTCGACACGGGCGCCGGCGGCCGTCATGATCTTCGACACGGTCAACGTCGCGGCGGGGAATCTCACCGACGTGACGCGGCACATGACGCTCGGTCTCCAGGGCCTGAATCCGCTGCCGCACTCGATCATCGTGCGCGGGTACGCCTGCGACGCCGCGGTCGCGCGCAACTGCTCTTTCACGAACAGCACGACGCTGATTCCGAGCCCGCCGCGCCGGTCCAAGGGCATCCAGTCGTCGTACCAGCCGCCGCTGGCCCCGATGGCGCTCATCGATACCGTCATCGTCGTGGCGGGCGTGACGCGCGCGCTGCCGTTCGGCGGCCGGATCGCGGATGCGATCTTCAACGGCAACGACAGCAGCCTGTACCTGACGAATCCGGTGCTGGGACGCGTCGAGATCTTCCAGGTGGCCAACACTTCGTTCGTCGCGGCCGGGATCCCCACCGCGGGACCGCAGCCGTGGGGCATCGCGATGTTTCCGCGCGATACCCTGGGCGGCTACAAGGATTCGATCGTCGTCGCGAACTCGGGCGGCACCCAGTTATCCATCATCGACGTGCGCGCCGGCGTGCGGCGGCTGTCGTGGCGGCAGGACCTGCCCGACTACCTCATCGAGACGTATCGCGTGTTGACCTCACCCATTCGTGAGGAAATCCACGTCTTCGACGTGTCCGACCGGCCGCAGTACGTGGCGACGGTCTGTCGCGTGGGCGGCGCACCGCCGTTGTGCCACGCCGACTCGGTGTTTGCGATCTACTCGACCCTGCCCACGGCGAGCAGCTCGCCGCCGTTCGATAACCGCGCGACGCTGCGGATGGAAAAGCTGATCGATACGCCCAACCCGGCGTTGTTGTTCAGCCACCTCTTCTGGGAGCTGGCCGGCGACAGCACGCTGTCCAGTGACAGCCGCGACACGCTGCGGATCGACATGCGGCGCGGTCGGCCCTACAACGTGCAGACGGTCCAGCTCACCGCCTGCGCGGGGGTGACGATCGACCTGGCGCGGTTCGCACTGGGGGATTCCACCTACGTGCGCAATTCGGGCAACTTCACCCACGCGATCATGGGCGAGGGCGGCAATATCACGACCGAGTTCGCGCGCGTGGTCGGGTATACCAGTAAAGCGCCGCTGCAGCACGGTCCGAGCACGGCACGGTTCTGCGCGACCAATGCGGCCACCGATTCCTCAGGTAACCCCATCGTGAGTGACAGCGGCGAAAACCACCGCGACGTTGGTGTGACGCCGTACATCGACGTGAGCGACTTCATCAGCAACACCGGCGTGAACATCCATTCGGTCGCGATCAACTTCAACGGCGGGACGAACCTGGTCCGCGCCGACTCGATCTACTTCCTCGACGAAGGCCTGAAGCTCAAGGGCACCGCCCCGGCGCCGATCGGTGCGTTCGGGATCGACATGAACTACAACCACAGGTTCATCGCCAACGATCCGGGCACGCCGGTGTTCGGTGGAACCGGTAACCCCAATGACCGCATTGCGTTCTCGGCGCGGCCTGACGGAAACATCGACATCTGGGATACTTTCTTCTACGGGCGTATTGGCGGGATCGTCGTGCGCGACCCCATCACTGGACCGTTGCGCGTCGCGCGCAATGCGGCGAATACGCGCCAATTGCTCTTCGGTGTCACCGCGGCGGGTGTGGTCATGGTCGAGCTGCCGGTGATTACGAATCCGTTCCCGGCGCGGCCGCCCTGGGGGCCGCCGCTCCGGTGACGCCGGCGCCTTCGGGCCCGGGTGGACGATACGCGAGCCCGACTGAAGGTCGGGCTCGCCTGTTATGGGGCCTGACCCCCTGCACGTTAGGAGAGTCTAGGACACGATGCCTTTTCGGTTCACGACGGCGGGCGAGTCGCACGGGCGCGGCCTGGTGGGAATCCTCGAAGGGATTCCTGCGGGCCTCCCTATCGCCGCCGGCGACGTGGACGTGGAGCTGAAGCGGCGCATGGGCGGCTACGGCCGCGGCGCCCGCATGAAGATCGAATCCGACCGCATCGAGTGGCTGTCCGGCGTGCGCGCCGGCGAAACGCTCGGCTCCCCCATCGCCATGCTCATCTGGAATCGCGACTGGGAGCACTGGCAGGACGTCATGGCGCCGGAAGCCGATGCCACGCCCGATCCCCTGGGACGCAGGCGCCAGGTGACGAGACCGCGCCCGGGCCACGCCGATCTCGCCGGATCGCTCAAGTACGATCGCCAGGACGCACGCGACATCCTCGAGCGCGCCAGCGCGCGCGAGACGGTCGCCCGCGTCGCGTGCGGTGCGGTCTGCAAGAAACTGCTGCGGGAATTCAGTGTCGAAATCGGCTCGTATGTCGCGGAACTCGGTGGTGTCGTGGCGAGGACGCCGGCGCTGCTGCCGTCGCCGCTGAATGCAGCAGCCGATCAAAGTCCCGTCCGGTGTTTGGACAAGGAAGCCGAAGCAGAGATCATTCGCCGCATCGATCAGGCGAAGGCAGCCGGCGACACCCTTGGCGGTATCGTCGAGGTCGTCGCCCTCGGTGTGCCCGTGGGGCTCGGCTCGCACGTCTCCTGGGATACCAAGCTCGACGGACGCCTCGCACAGGCACTGATGTCCATCCCCGCCGTCAAAGGTGTGGAGCTGGGCCTCGGCTTCGAGGCCGCGCGCCGCAAAGGCTCCGAAGTGCACGACGAGATCATGCCGGGGTTCGCGCGCGCCACCAATCGCGCGGGCGGCACCGAAGGCGGGATGACAACGGGCGAGCCGCTCGTCGCCCGGGTCGCGATGAAGCCGATCTCCACGCTGATGTCGCCGCTCAAGACTGTGGACCTGAAGACCGGCGGGCCCTCGCAGGCGCAATCCGAGCGCTCCGACGTCACCGCCGTACCCGCCATGGGCGTGATCGCCGAGGCGATGGTGGCGATCGTGCTCACGGAGGCCCTGCTCGAGAAATTCGGCGGCGACGCGCTCAGCGAAACGAAGCGCAACTACGACGGCTACATCGCGCAGGTACGCGCGCGCACGCCCAAAGGGGCGGCGGGGGCAGCGGGGGCGGCGTCATGAAAAAGCACCTTGTACTCGTGGGTCTCCCAGGTGCCGGGAAAAGCACCGTCGGACGCATGGTGGCCGAGCGGCTGCACGCCGACTTCGTCGACATCGACAGCATTCTGCTCCGCAAGGAAGGCAAACCGATCACGATGATCTTCGCCGAGAAGGGCGAGCAGGCGTTTCGCGAGATGGAGCGCAAGGAAGTCGAAGCGGCGCTCGCGAACCCGCCCGCCGTCGTTGTGCCGGGCGGCGGCTGGGCCGCGCAGCCAGGCCAGCTCGACGGCGCACGACCGCACGCGTACTTCGTGTATCTGAAGGCGCGCGCCGAAGTGACGGCGGGTCGCGCCGAAGCGTCGGGAACTCGACCCGTTATGATGGGTGGAGATCCTGTAGCGGAGATGCGCGCGCTGTACAACCAGCGCGATCCATACTACGCGAAGGCGAACGCCACGGTGCTGACCGAGGCGAAGCCTGCGGAAAAAGTGGCAGATGAGATCGTCCGACTTGCGCAAATGAACGCGGGTTGGTAAAGAGATGGACCCTTACGTTGACCTGAGGTTGAGCGGTGCCCGATAAAGAAGAGGAAGTGAAGCCCAAAAAGAAGAGAGCGCCCCGCAAAAAGAAGGACGCGGAGGCAACTCTCCCGACGCCGGATACGGATGAAACCGACGCCGCTCCTGTAAAGGGCGGCGTACTCGTCATTGTCGAGTCCCCAACCAAAGCGAAGACGATCGGCAAGTATCTCGGCAAGGGCTACACCGTCAAGGCGACGGTGGGACACCTGCGCGACCTGCCCAAGCGCGAGCTGGGGGTGGACGTCGACAACAACTTCACGCCCAAGTACGTCACGATCAAGGAAAAGGCGAAGACGCTCGCCGAGATCAAGAAGGCGGCCAAGGCCGCCGACCGCGTGCTGCTCGCCACCGATCCTGATCGAGAAGGCGAGGCGATTGCCTGGCATGTGGCGTCGCAGCTGAATGGCAACGGCAACGTGCGGCGCGTGCTGTTCCACGAGATCACGAAAGACGCCGTGGCCGAAGCCCTGGCCCACCCCCTCGATATCGACCAGCGCAAGGTGGACGCGCAGCAGGCGCGGCGCGTGCTGGACCGCCTGGTGGGCTACAAGGCCTCGCCGGTGCTGTGGAAAAGCATCAAAACCGGCCTGTCGGCGGGACGCGTGCAGACGGTGGCCCTGCGGCTGATCATCGAGCGCGAAGAAGAGATCCGGAAGTTCGTTCCCCAGGAGTACTGGACCGTCGCGGCCGACCTCGAGAAGGACGGCCAGCCGTTCCAGGCACGCCTCCAAAAACTCGCGGGCCACAAGCCCGAGATCAAAAACGAGACGGATGCCCGCGCGATCGTCGCCGAGGTCGAGAAGCTGCCGTTCGTCGTCACCGCGGTGGAGCGCGGGGAGCGGCGGCGCAAAGCGCCCGCGCCCTTCACCACCAGCACGATGCAACAGGAAGCGGCGAAACAGCTGGGCTTTTCCGCGGGCCGCACCATGCGCGCCGCGCAAAAGCTCTACGAGGGTGTGGAGCTGGGCGAGCAAGGCTCGGTGGGTCTCATCACCTACATGCGCACCGACTCGGTCCGCGTATCGGACGCGGCGATCAAGCAGGCACGTGACTACATCCACGCGCAGTTCGACAAGCGCTATCTGCCCGACGAGCCGAACGTCCATAAGGGGGGCCGCGGCTCCAAGGTGCAGGACGCCCACGAAGCGATTCGCCCCACCGAAGTCGGCTACACGCCTGAAAACCTGAAAAAATATCTCGAGCGCGACCTCTTCAAGCTCTACCAGCTGATCTGGCGGCGCTTCCTCGCCTCGCAGATGACACCGGCCGTGTACGAGGCGACCAAAGTCGACTTCGACCTGGCCGGCGGCCGATTCCTGTTCCGCGCCACGGGCTCACGCCAGCTGTTCGACGGCTATCACGCCCTGTACCGCGAGGCCCACGAGGCCGAGGACGCCAAGACCCTGGACAGTCTCGCGGAGATCCCGCTGCTGAAGGAAGGCGATCGCGTCACGCTCAAGCAGGTCGTCCCGAGCCAGCATTTCACCGAGCCGCCGCCGCGCTACAGCGAAGCCAGCCTCGTGAAGGAGCTGGAGCGCCTCGGGATCGGGCGGCCGTCCACCTACGCCGCGATCATATCGACGCTGCGCGCGCGCTGGTATGCCACCGCTAAAGACAGGCGCTTCCAGCCAACGCCGCAGGGCGAAATCGTCTGGAAGGTGCTGAAGCGTTCGTTCCCCGAGGTGTTCGAGGTCGGGTTCACCGCGAACATGGAGAACGAGCTCGACAAGGTCGAAGAGGGCGATCTCGCCTGGCAGACGGTGCTAGGCGATTTCTGGAAGCCATTCAACCTGGCGCTGGAAGCCGTGGATGTGAACAAGATCATCCACGAGGTTCACGATCTCACGGGGCTCGATACGGAGAAGTGCCCCAAATGCGGGAGCCCGCTCGAAGTGAAGAGCGGCCGTTTCGGGCCGTACATCGCGTGCGTGCGCTACGCGACGAAAGAGTGCGACTACTCGCGCTCCATCAAGAAAGACAGGGTGCCCGACCGGCCGTCGGACGAGATCTGCAAGGAGTGCGGCGCCCCGATGGTGATCAAGACTGGGCGCTTCGGCGAGTTCCTGGCGTGCACCACGTACCCCAAGTGCAAGTACACGCAGCCCGTACCGCTCGGCATCAAGTGCCCCAAGTGCGGCACCGGCGATCTCGCCGAGCGGCGCACCAAGCGGGGGCGGACGTTCTACGGTTGCCTGCGCTACCCGGATTGCGATTATTCCACCTGGAACAAGCCGGTGATCGTCCCCTGCCCAAGCTGCGGATTCGTGGGGATGGAAGAGATCAAGTCGAAGACCACGGGAGAAACGACACGCAAGTGCCTGAAGTGCGGACACCAGGTCATCGAGGCGGAAACCACCGAGCCGGAGGAAGTGGCGTCGTAACAGCCGCTGTGATCGGCGGCGGGCTCGCGGGGTGCGAGGCCGCCTGGGCCCTGGCCGAGCGCGGCGTCCGCGTGACTCTCCACGAGATGCGTCCGGTCCGCATGACGCCGGCGCATCAGACCGAGACCCTCGCCGAGCTGGTCTGCAGCAACACCTTCAAATCGGTCGAACCCTCGCACGCGCACGGGCTGCTCAAGGCCGAAATGCGCCTGCTCGGCAGCATCGTGCTCCCGGCTGCGGACGCGGCGCGCATTCCCGGCGGCAGCGCGCTCGCGGTCGACCGTGTGGTGTTCTCGCAAAAGGTGCAGACGCGGGTGACGAGTCATCCAAACATCACCCTGGTGCGCGGTGAAGTGACGGAGCTTCCGTCTCCCGCCATCATTGCCACAGGGCCGTTGACCTCGGACGCTCTCGCCACCGCAATCACTAACCGTCTAACCGTCCAATCGCTGGCGTTCTTCGATGCTATCGCCCCCATCGTCTCCGCCGACTCGCTGGACTATAGCCGCCTCTTCAAGGCCTCCCGCTACGGCAAGGGCGGCGGTGACGACTACTGGAATGCGCCCCTCACCCAGCGCGAGTACGAAGCGTTCGTCTCGGCCCTGATCACGGGCGAGCAGTACGTGCCGGGCCACGAGTTCGACAAGACGCCGTACTTCGAGGGCTGCCTGCCGGTCGAAGAGATGGCGCAGCGAGGGCCAGAGACGCTGCGCTTCGGTCCGATGAAACCGATCGGATTGATCGATCCGAAAACCGGGGGCGAGCCGTACGCGGTCGTGCAGCTGCGCCAGGAAGACCGCGCGGCGCAGATGTGGAACCTGGTGGGCTTCCAGACGCGTCTGAAAACCGGCGCCCAGCAGCGGATCTTCCGGACGATTCCGGGCCTCGAGCAGGCCGAGTTCCTGCGCTTCGGCAGCATTCATCGCAACAGCTACCTCAACGCGCCCGCGGTACTGACCCAACATCTATCCGCTAGAGACGAACCGCTGCTGTTATTCGCCGGGCAGCTCACAGGCGTCGAGGGTTACACCGAGTCGGCGGCCACGGGACTGATGGCGGGCATCAATCTCGCGCGCCTGCTTGCGGGCGACGAGCCGCTCCTTCCTCCGCCTACGACGATGCTCGGCTCGTTGTACCGCTACCTGCGCGAGACTGACGCGAAGCGCTTCCAGCCGATGAACGCGAATTTCGGGCTGATGGAGCCACTCGAGAACGCGCCGAGGGACAAGTTCAAGAAGAAGGAAGCGCTGGCGGAGCGAGCAATGAAGGCCATGGGGGATTTTGCTGATCAGCTCGGTGTTGAGATCAACGCATGAGTGAGATCACCGAGTTCGTCACGTTCCTCGAGAAAGAGCGCAACGACTCCCCGCATACGGTGAAGGCCTATCGGCGCGACCTCGAAGCGTTCGCCGCGTTTTGCCAGGACTACTACGGCGGCCCGTGGAGCTGGGCCGGGGTCGATCGGCTCGCCGTGCGCGGGTTTCTCGCCGCCGAGCAGCGCCGCGGCCTCGCCCGGCGCTCGGTGGCGCGCGCGCTGTCGGCGCTGCGCACGTTCTACCGGTTCCTGAACGCCACGCGCGGCCTGGAAGTGAACCCCGCGCGCGCCGCGCGCACGCCCAGGCTCGAGAAGACGCTCCCGACCTGGCTCGACAAGGCGGAGATCGAGCTGCTGTTCGCCGACGCCGAGGCACGCGCCGCGGCGGGTGGGTTCCGCGACGTGCGCGATCTCGCGATGCTCGAGCTGTTCTACTCCACCGGGATGCGCCTCTCGGAGCTCGCGGGGCTCAATGACCCCGACGTCGATCTCGTCTCGGATCAGGTCAAGGCGCGCGGGAAAGGCAAGAAGGAGCGCATCGTCCCGGTCGGCTCGCACGCCACCTCCGCGCTGCGGAAGTACCTGGAGATCCGCGACCGCATCGCCACGGCGCGGGGCGGGAACCGGCCGATGTTTGTGAATATGCGCGGCACGAGGATTTCGCCCCGCGGGGTCCAACTCGCGATGAAACGGCTGTTCGACACGCTCGCGCGCGGGCCGGAGCTGCACGTGCACACGTTGCGTCATTCGTTCGCCACGCACCTGCTGGATGCGGGCGCCGATCTCAGATCTGTGCAGGAATTACTGGGGCATGCGTCGTTAGGAACCACGCAAGTGTATACTCATACGTCTGTGGAACGACTCAAAAAGGTCTATCAGCAAGCGCATCCTCGGGCGTAACGACCCGATAGCCGATAGCCGATAGCCGATAGCCGATAGCGGAGATTCCATTGAAGCGAATTCATAGCACCACAATTCTCTGCGTTCGCAAGAACGGCAAAGTCGCGATCGGCGGCGACGGCCAGGTGACGGTCGGCGAGACCGTGATGAAGGCCAATGCCAACAAGGTGCGAACCTTGCGCGGCGGAAAGATTCTCGCCGGCTTCGCGGGCGCCGCGGCCGACGCGTTTACGCTGTTCGAGAAGTTCGAGGAGAAGCTCGAGCGCTATCCGACCAACCTGCCGCGGGCCGCGGTCGAGCTTGCCAAGGACTGGCGTTCCGATCGCGTGCTGCGCCGGCTCGAGGCGCTGCTCGTCGTGGCGGACAAGGAGCACGGCTTCGTGATCAGCGGCTCGGGTGAGCTGATCGAGCCGGATGACGGCGTGCTCGCGATCGGCTCGGGCGGCACGTTCGCGCTCGCCGCCGCGCGCGCGCTGCTGAAGGAATCGAAACTCGATCCGGCGGAGATCGTCCGGAAAGCATTGGAGATCGCGGCCGACATCTGCGTCTACACCAACTCCAACATCACGGTACTTGAGTTATAGACATGCCTAAGGCACCTACGTCATCGCCGTTGCCGCCCTCCGCCGCCCCTTCGCCGCCCTCCGCCGCCCCTGCTGAGGATACGCTCCCATGGTTGGAGGAGATGCCTCCGCGGAAGATTGTGGCGGAACTCGACAGGTACATCGTCGGCCAGGAAGCGGCCAAGAAGGCCGTCGCGATCGCCGTGCGCAATCGCTGGCGCCGCGCCCAGGCGCCCGAAGACATCCGCGACGAGATCATGCCGAACAACATCATCATGATCGGTCCGACCGGCGTGGGGAAAACCGAAATCGCGCGCCGGCTGGCTCGCCTCGCGGGGGCGCCGTTCCTGAAGGTTGAGGCTTCCAAGTTCACTGAAGTGGGCTACGTCGGTCGAGATGTAGAGTCGATGGTTCGCGAACTGGTTGATGTCTCCATCAACATGGTTCGTTCCGAACGTGAAGACGATGTCTATCCGACGGCAGAACAACGAGCCGAGGAAAGGCTGCTGGATCTGCTGTTGCCGCCGCTTCCCTCGCCGCCCTCCGCCGCCGCCTCACCTGCCGCCCCCTCACCCACCGAACAGGGCCAGCGCCCTCTGTTCGTTGTGTCGTCCAAGGGCGACGTGCAGTCGAAGATTCCAGAAGCCGAAACCGAGGCCAACGAGCGCCGCCGGCGCACGCGCGAGAAGCTGCGCCAGCAATTGAAGGAAGGAAAGCTCGAGGAGCGGGACGTCGAGATCGAGGTGCAGCAGCAGAGCTTCCCGATGCTCGAGATGATGCAGCCGCCCCAGGGCATGGAAGGGCCGGACATCAATTTCGGCGAGATGCTGCAGGAGATCATTCCCAAGAAGAAGAAACGCCGCACCGTGCACCTGCACGAGGCGCGCCGCATCCTGATCGATGAAGAGCTGAAGAAGCTGGTGGACATGGACGACGTGGTGAACGAGGCGCTCGATCGCGTCGAGAACCACGGTGTCATCTTCATCGACGAGATCGACAAGATCACGGGCGCGCGCGGCGAGCGCACCGGCCCCGATGTCTCGCGCGAAGGGGTGCAGCGCGACCTGCTGCCGATCGTGGAAGGCTCGACGGTACAGACGCGCTACGGCTACGTCCGCACCGATCACATCCTGTTCATCGCCGCGGGCGCGTTCCACATCGCCAAACCGAGCGATCTGATCCCCGAGCTGCAGGGCCGCTTCCCGATCCGGGTCGAGCTGTCCTCGCTCACCGAAGAGGACTTCGTCCGCATCATGACGGAGCCCGAGAACGCGCTCACCAAACAGTACGCGGCGTTGTGCGCGTCCGACGGCGCGACGCTCGAGTTCACGCCCGACGGCGTGAAGGAGATCGCGCGCATCGCCGCCAAGGTGAACGAGCGCATGGAGAACATCGGCGCCCGCCGCTTACACACCGTGATGACGACGCTGCTCGAGGACGTGATGTTCGAGCTGCCAGAGTATCCCCAGAAGCACATCGTGTTCGACGGCCCCGCGGTACGCGAGCGCCTGCTGCGCATCGTCGAGGATGAGGATCTCCGGAAGTACATTCTGTAGGCTCGCGCCACTCCTCATCGGGTTCGCCGGCGCGTGCTCCGGCGACGTGTTTCAACCGATAGATGGCGCGGAGCCGTTCGATCCGCCGGCTCCCTATGACGTGCTGTGGACCGAGGTCGAGGGCTGTTCGGGGTTGACCGGCACCATGGCGCGCGTGGACTGGTACATCGTCCCCGGCACGACGACGTTCGATTGTGAGTACGGCGCGTGCCGCGGGCTCTGGATAGCCCCGCACAAGATCTACCTGAGCGATGTCGCCGCGCACGACTTCTTTGGCGACGACTTCTTCACCGTCCGGCATGAAATCCTGCACGATCTCGTCGGCCATGCCGGACATCCACCCGTCTTCGAGCAATGCGGGTTGCTGCGGCCGGACGCTCCGGGGTAGTCCAGCCTCCGGCTACGGTCGGAGCCTTGTCCTCGCCCCGGCCCCCGGGTAAAATCCGTCACACTGACCTGTCATTTTGACCGACCTGCTTCCGCCGGGCCGGTGGGCGCGCCCAGGAGTCGGACATATCCATAATCGTGGATATGTCGGGGCAGGGAGACCGGGGGGGGACGTTTGACTAAGCGCGACTTCCTGCAAATCACCGATTTCAGCCGCAAAGAGGTCGAGCAGCTATTCGATCTGTCCAAGCGGATGAAGGCCCGGGGCTACCGGGAGACCCCCCTCGCCGGGAAGACGCTGGCCATGATCTTCGCCAAGTCCTCCACCCGCACGCGGGTCTCCTTCGAAGTCGGCGCCTACCAACTCGGCGGCCAGGCCCTGTTCCTGTCCAGCAAGGACATCCAGATCGGGCGCGGCGAGCCGATCCCTGACACCGCCCGCGTGCTGTCGCGCTACGTGGACGGCATCATGATCCGTACCTACGACCACGCCGAAGTCGAGGAGCTGGCCCGGTTCGCCACGATCCCGGTGATCAACGGGCTCACCGACCTCACCCACCCCTGCCAGGTCCTCGCCGACCTCTTCACCGTCAAAGAGCACCTCGGCGGCTGGGAAGGGAAGCGCATCGCGTGGGTCGGCGACGGCAACAACATGGCCAACGCCTGGCTCGAGGCGGCGACGGTGCTCGGCTTCGAGCTGCGCCTCGCGTGCCCCGAAGGGTTCGAGCCGAACATGTCCAAGTACGAAGCCGCCAAGAAAAACGGCTGCGTCATGGTCACCGAGGTGCCCGAGGAAGCGGTGGAAGGCGCGCAGGTGATCAATACCGACGTGTGGGCGTCGATGGGACAGGAGGGCGAGGCGGAAGCGCGCCGCAACGCCTTCAAGGGCTACACGGTCGACTCGGAGCTGATGAAGTTGGCGGATCCGAAGGCGATCTTCCTGCACTGCCTGCCCGCCCATCGCGGGGAAGAAGTGACTGCTGATGTGATTGACGGTCCTCAGTCTCGTGTCTGGGATGAAGCCGAGAACCGGCTGCATGTCCAGAAGGCCCTTCTCGCGACTCTCATGTCATGAAACAGACACCACTCCACGCAGTGCACGTGAGCCTCGGCGCCAAGATGGTGCCCTACGCCGGCTTCGAGATGCCCGTCACGTACCCCTCGGGGATCAATTCCGAGCACCGCGCCGTGCGCGAGGACGTCGGCGTGTTCGACGTCTCGCACATGGGCGAGTTCGAAATCACGGGCTCCGACCGCAACGCCTTCGTGCAGCGGGTCACCTGCAACGATGTCGGGGCGCTCAAACCGGGCCAGGCACAATACTCCGGCATTCTCACCAAGGACGGCACGTTCGTCGACGACTGCCTGGTCTATCGGTTCGAAGACAAGCTGATGATGGTGGTGAACGCGTCGAACATTCAGAAGGACTGGGACCACATCCTCGCGCAGAAGGCCGGCGCCAACGTGCGCCTGCGCGACATCTCGGACGAGACCGCGCTGCTCGCGGTGCAGGGACCCAAGGCCGAGGCGCTCGTCGGGCAGCTCACGAGCCTCGGCGTCGCGATGATTCCGTACTATCACTTTGCGCAGGGCAAAGTCGCGGGCGTGCAGTGCTTCGTGTCGCGCACCGGCTACACCGGCGAGGATGGCTTCGAGCTGTATTGCCGCTCGGGCGACGCCGAGACGCTGTGGCACGCCTTCGTCGGCGCGGGGCGCGCGGAGCCGGTGGGACTCGGCGCGCGCGACACGCTGCGGCTCGAGGCGGGGCTGCCGCTGTACGGCAACGACATCGACGATACGACCACCCCGTACGAAGCTGGCCTCAACTTCATCGTGAAGCTCGACAAGGGCGCGCCGTTCACGGGGCTCGACGTGCTCAAGAAGCAGAAGCTCGAGGGTGTGAAGCGCAAACTGGTTGGGTTCAAGGTCACCGAGCCCAAGGCCGTCGCGCGCCACGGCTTCGCCGTGTTTCTCGACGGGACGCAGGTGGACATTGTGCGCAGCGGCACGCTCACGCCCACCGTCAACGCGGCGATCGGGACCACCTATCTGCCCAAGGACAGCGCAAAGCCCGGAGTGAAGATCGAGATCGACATCCGGGGCAAGAAGGTTGGGGCGGAAGTGGTGAAGATGCCGTTCGTCCCACACCGAACCAAAAAGTGAAAACGGCGGCGGAAAAAGCGGCGGCGCAGGGCGGCGCAGGGCGGCAAATGCGGATCGGGGTGCTCACCATCTCCGATTTGGGCGTCGTGGGGCAACGAGCGGATAGCTCGGGTGACGCCATCGTTGACTGGGCGGCGGAGCACGGCTACGAAGTCGTGGTGCGCAGCGTCGTCGCCGACGAAACCGATCGCATCGCGGGCAAGCTCGCGCGCTGGGCGGACTCGAACGAGGTCGACGTCGTCTTGACGACGGGCGGCACCGGTCTGACGGTGCGCGACGTGACCCCTGAGGCCACCGCCGCCGTACTCGAGCGTGAAGCCGAAGGGATTGCCGAGGCCATTCGCGCGGCGTCTGGTCCGGGATTCCCCCGCGCGTGGCTGTCACGTGGCAGGGCCGGGACACGTGGCAAGACGTTGATCGTCAATCTTCCGGGCTCTACCAACGGCGTGAAGGAAGGGCTCGCAGTACTGGCTCAGTTCCTCGATCACGCGGTGGAACTCTTGAGTGGGGCGAACACCGCGCATGGCTGACCGCGTCTTGATCACCACCGACGATCTCGAGCACGCCGTACGCGTCAATGCCGCGCTGGAGCAAGCGGGCTTTGACACCGCCATGGTGTCGTCACTCGACGATGTCCAGCAATCGGTGCGCAGCGGCCAGCCGGAGGCCATCGTGCTCACCGGCGGCCTCCACGAATCGACGGCCCAGCGGCTCCTCGCCGCGGCGCGCGACCACGCCGTCTCCACGCTCGGCCTGGTCGAGCCCACCGACGACGATCCCGACCAGATCGGGCGCGAGCTCGGACTCACGGCGTGGCTGGTGAAGCCGGTCGATCCGGCCGAAGTCACGGCCACGGTCCGCCGCCTGATCGAGCGCCGGCGCCTGCAGCAGCGCACCGGGATCCTGGGCGAATCGGCCGCGATCCAGGAAGTGCTGGTCAAGATCGAGCAGATGGCGCCCGTCACCTCGACGGTGCTGATCGAGGGCGAGTCGGGCACCGGGAAAGAGCTGGTCGCGCGCGCCATTCACGATCTCTCGCCGCGCCACGGCAAACCGTTCATCGCCGTGAACTGCGCCGCGCTCACCGAGACGCTGCTTGAGAGCGAGCTGTTCGGCCACGAGAAGGGATCGTTCACGGGCGCCACCGAGCGGCGGCTGGGCCGCTTCGAGCTGGCCAACGGCGGCACGATCTTCCTCGACGAAGTGGGCGAGATGGCAGCCGCGACGCAGGTCAAGCTGCTGCGCGTTCTGGAAGAGAAGAGCTTCTTCCGCGTGGGCGGGACGCAGCCGATCCACGTGGACGTGCGCGTCATCGCGGCCACCAATAAGTCCCTCAAGGAAACCGTGGCCCTCGGCGCGTTCCGCGACGACCTGTACTACCGGTTGAACGTGCTCTCCATCTACCTCCCGCCGCTGCGCGAGCGGCGCAGCGACATCCCGATGCTGGTGCGCACGATTACCGCCGAGTTTGCCCGGACGCACGATCGCCCCTTCAAGGGCATCACGCCGGAGGCGATGCAGATCCTCGTGGACGCCGATTGGCCCGGCAACGTGCGCCAGCTCCGCAACCTGATCGAGTCGATGGTGGTGCTCGCGCCCGAAGGCCAAATCCGGGCCAGCGACATCCCGCCCGAGATCCGGGAGCGGACGCGGACGTTGCCTGTCCGGATCTCGACGCCTGGGCGGCAGGAGTTGGGAGCTGGGAGTCAGGAGTTGGAATTCATATTCCGGACCCTGGTCGAGCTGAAAATGCAGCTGGGAGAATTGCGCCAACGGATCGAAGGCAGACCTGCAGAGCGGGTTGAGGTAATTGAGGTCGGTGGAGGTTCGGGAACTGTAACACAAACGCGACACCTCGAGGCGAGCGTCGATCCCCTGGCGCCCAGCTCCGAGCTCCCAACTCCTGTCATTTACAAGCCCGGCATGACCATGTCCGAGGTCGAACGCGCGGCCATCGATGCGGCTCTGCGCGAGACCCACGGCAACCGGCGCAAGGCCGCGGAGACGCTGGGAATCGGTGAACGCACCCTCTATCGCAAACTCAAAGAATACGCGATAGATTAGCCCCGCCCTGTTCCACCCGATCCAGAGTCTCTAGCGCCCTGCCGGAGAGTTCGTGGATTTCAGAATCGACCCGGAGCTCTGTGTCGCGTGCCTGGCGTGCGTGCGCGTCTGCCCCTCCGATGCGGTCGCCGTAGAGGAAAACAGGGTCTGGATCGTCGACGAGGCCTGCACGCGCGTCGGCCTGTGCCTGCCTGCATGCCCCCACGAAGCCATCTTCGCCGTCGGTGACGCGACGCGCGCGCTCGAGTTCGCTTTGAGCCGCAGCGCCATTCTCATCTTGTCCGTCGAATCCGCAGCCTACTTCTATCCCGCCACACCCGAGCAGGTCGTCAACGCCTGCTACGCGGCAGGATTCGAGAAGGTGCATCGCGGCGTCCTGGGCGACGAGCTGGTGGCACGCGAATACCTCGAGCTGTGGAAGGAAGAAGACTGGGGCTCGGGCGGCACGGTCATCCGCAGCACCTGCCCCGTGATCGTCGAGACGATCAAGAACCAGTATCCCGAGCTGATCCCCTATCTCGCGCCCGTGGCCACGCCGATCCAGGCCGAGGCGCGCTATCTCAAGGCGCTGTACGGGCGGGAGACCAGGATCGTCTATGCCGGCGTGTGCCTGACCGAAGGTGGGGAAGACGTGGACGCGGCGATCACCCTCGCCGAGCTGGCGGCGCTCTTCAAAAAGCGCGGCATCCGGGTGCAGGATCAGCCGTTCTTTTACAGCCGGATTCCCGAGGAACGACGCCGCTTCTGGAGTACCGCCGGCGGCCTGCCGCTCGACCTGCTCCAGGAAGAACGCCACACGAGCCGCCGGTTCCGCAAAGTCCGCGGCCTCGGTGCCCTCGAGGGCATCGCCCGGGCAGTCGGGGAGGACCGGATCGAGCTGGGGTTCGTGGACATTCTCCCCTGCGAGGGCTGCCTCGACCATCCGCTGCTCGGACCCAAGGAGGAGCTGTTCCGGCGCCGCGCGATCGTGGGCGCCACCGAGCCGGCCCGGGCGACGTCGTCGGTGCTGGTCGATGGAGTGGATATCGAAGTCGGTGCCGCGTTCGAGATCGAAGTCGCCGACATGGGGCCGACCGTCGAGGCCGTCGAGGAGATTCTCGAGCAGATCGGCCTCGCCCCCAACGGCCGCCCCTGGGATTCGGGGTCATGCGGGTACCGCACCTGCCAGGAGTTCGCGGTGGCGGCGGCGCAGGGGCGGACCACGCTCAAGTCGTGCCCCCGCTACCTCGAGCGCCTGGCGACGATCGCCCAGCAGCAGGCGGCGGTGGACGCGCTCACCGGTTTGGCGTCTTTTCGTGTCCTCAGGGACAGGCTGGCCAACGAGGTCGCCCGCTGCCACCGTTCCGGGGACCACTTTGCGGTACTGTTTCTCGATCTCGACAACTTCAAGCAGGTGAACGACCGCTACGGGCACGAGGCCGGCAACGCCGTGCTGCGTGAGACCGCGCGGCGCTGCAGCGCCCACATCCGGTTGACCGACCTGGCGGGCCGGTATGGCGGGGACGAGTTTGTTGTCGTATTAGTGGGGACCGGAGAAGAGGGCGCCGTGCGCGTGGCCGAGAAGATCCGGGCCGCGGTGGAGGACGTGGGGAAGGGGCTGGGCTATCCGGACGGCATGGTAACTGCAAGCATTGGGGTGACAGAGTACCGGCCTGGGACGCAGAACAAGGATGAGGACGTGCTGGTCGCCGCCGATCGCGCGCTGTATCGCGCCAAAGCGGGCGGTCGCAATCGAGTCGCAACGGGGGGAGGGGACTAGCCGTGACGCCGTCGCATCCATCGCCGTCCGAGCAGGAGCCTACGTTGCCGCTCGGTCCCGGGGCAGGGGCTCCCGACCCCTGGGGCATGAAGCGGATCGAAAACTTGATCAGCGCGCTGACGGGCGTGCTGTCGGCGCGGGTCGTGGTGACGCCGCTGGGCGAAGTCAGCGAGGTCCACGTGCTCACGCGCTCGGGAATCCAGCCCAAGCAGGTGGCGCGCAACATCGAATCGGCGCTCATGGCGCAGCTCGGCTTCCGCATCGACTATCGCAAGATCAGCGTCGCGCAGACCGCGGACGTACGGCCGATCGAAGCGTTGCAGGATGAGGCGATCACCGAGCGCGCCAAGAAGCGCGTCGTCCAGTTCAAGGGGCTCGAGGTGCGTCCGTCCGACAAGCCGGGGCGCGTGCAGATCAAAGTGAAGCTCGCGTTCGGCGAGAAAGAGACCGAATCGCACGAGCTCGGCACCGATACCATGCGCAATCGCGTCGAGGCGGCGGCGCGGGCGGCCGCGGCGTGTCTCGACGAGCTGCTGCCCGACAACTCGATCGCGCTCGAGGGCGCGCAGATTCTCGACGCGTTCGATCGCAAGTTCGTGCTGGTCGCGGTTCACGGTCTCGGTGGGCGCGAGGCGCAGTTGCTCACCGGAACGTGCGAAATTCGCGAGTCGGCCGAGCGCAGCGCGGTGCTCGCGGTGCTGGACGCCACGAATCGGTGGGTAGACGCCCGCCGCTAAGCCTGTAAGCTGTTGGCTTGTAGCCACTTGCCGTCTTGGCGCCTTGGCGGCTTCTGACTTCGCGTTGCTCCCTCCTAGCAGTACTTCTTAGGGATTAGTCCCATCTAGCGGACTTTTCATTTTCGCTGTATTTCGGGTTTCGTGAGTACCAGCAGAACCAAGCGCTATTGGGGGACTCAGCGTGCTGCGCGCGTGTTGCAGGTGACTCCGGCCACGGTCGCCAGCTGGATCGACCAGGGACATTTGAAGGGTCATCGGACTCCGACGGGGCGGCGGCGGGTGGCGGCGGCGGATCTCGCCGAGTTCTTGCGCGCGCATGGCATGGCGGTGCCGAGCGAATTGCTCGCCACGCGCGAACGGCCGGTGATCGTGCTGGTGGAGGACGATCCGGCGTACATGAGCGCCATGGTGCGCACGATTCAGCTCGAGATGCCGGAGACAGACGTGGTGCAGGCCACGACCGGTATGGATGGGTTGCTTGAAATCGGTCGGGTCAATCCCGACCTTGTCATACTCGATTACGTGTTGCCCGATCTCAATGCGGTCCAAGTGGTTGAGGGGTTGCAGGATCGACTGTCGGCGCCGGTGATGATCGTCACAGGCGGATTGCCCGCGGCAGGCGAGAATGAACTACGGCGGTTGGGCGTCCGGTCGATCATCAACAAGGTGGATGGGATGGGGGTGGTCATCGAGGCGATGCGTCGTGCGTTGCAGGCTCGGAAGGTCGCAGTCGCGTAGGACAATTGAAAGCCATTTCGAACAGGGGGCCCCTGGTCACCGCTAGCTAGAGCGGAGCAGAGCGAACAGTAGACGAGCGGAGCGTCGGGTACGCTATAGAGAGGCGTACCACTCCTAGGCGAGAGAAAACACTCGCTGGACCCATTAAGGGGGTGACGCTCGATGTTGCAACTGCTCGCGGTGCTGTTCACGGCAGTCGCGAAGTTGTTTTTCGCAGAAGGTATTTATTCAATCTAGCGATGCTTGGGGTCCCCCTCGGTTTTCTTGGTCGCGCTGTAAGCGAAGGGCGCCGGATGAGCGAGAAGCAGCCCCGTTTCGACCGATGGAGCTTTCGTGTCCTGCTCGGCGCCGTTGGAGCGGCGGCGATCGCTTTGCTGTTTTCAACAGAGTGGTACGCACCCCTAGTTGCGGACACGGCATTCTGGAATGCGGTTGTTGCATTTACGATTCTGGGGGTCGCTAGCGACTCTGCATTCCTTCCAGTGCCTCGCATTTCAAGCGCTAGTGTCGGTTCGTCAGTCGTTTTTATCCCGTTTCTCGCATCTGTCTTGCTGTTCGCCCCGCCTTGGCCGATGGTCATTGCGGGCGCCACCGGGTTCGTCGCGCACTATCTCGTTAGGCGCAAAACTCTGATACGAGCCCTGTTCAACACCGCGCAGTACATACTCTTCGTTGGTCTCGGAGCCTTGGTGTACGCGGCGTTGGGTGGCCACGTTGGTTTTGACGCCGTCCACGTCAACTTTCTGGCCTTCGTCGGGCTCGTGCTCACGTTCTTCGCGGTAAATCAGGGAACGGTAGTTCTGGCTGTTTCATCGACCACTGATATCTCAGTCCGTGAGGCGTGGAATCGGATCGCAAGCCAATCGATCGTGTACGATCTTGTTGCGAGCTCGCTCGCAATCGTGCTCGCTTTCCTTTTCACGAAGCTTCAGATAGTGGGCCTCGCGGTGCTTGTACTGCCGTTGTTCTTTGTCCGTCATATGTACCAGATGAACCTTCAAGTCGAGCGAGTTAATAGAGAACTACTCGAACTGATGGTTAAGGCCATTGAAGCGCGCGACCCATACACATCTGGCCATTCTGTCCGGGTTTCGGAGTACGCTCGCCAGATCGCTCGTGACCTTGGCTTGAATCCCAAGCACGTCGATCAGATCGGGACAGCTGCACTTCTCCACGACGTCGGCAAGATCCACGAGGATTTTGCACCGCTTCTAAGGAAAGCCGGTCGCCTTACACCAGAAGAACGGATGCTGATGCAGGCTCATCCAGTCCGTAGTGCTGACCTCGCAAGCACAATTGCCGATTTTCGCGGAAAGGTACAGGCAGACATTAGAAACCATCACGAGAATTACGATGGCACCGGTTATCCTGATGGCCTTGCAGGCGAAGCCATACCGATTGGCGCGCGCATCATCATGATAGCGGATACGATCGACGCGATGACAACGGACCGACCCTACAGAAAAGCCCTCACTCTGTCGAAGGCTCTGGAAGAGTTGAACAAGTATGCCGGACAACAGTTCGATCCCAGGCTTGTGGAGCTCGTTTCAAAATCACCCGGCATAAGGCGCATCCTTGGCCCACAACTAGTGCCTGAGACGCCGAAGATCGCGAGTATGCAGATGCCGGCCCCGTGGCGAGGTAAGCAGAGTAGCCTGAGCTAAACAACTCGGCAACGACACCGAGCATCTAGCCAGTGGTATCTTTGGGAGGGGTTGCAGAGGTGTTCACGGGTTGTTTCGGTCAGGCGATTGGAGCCCGATCTTCCCAATCCGGCAATCAACTCGATCGAGATCCGTCGACTCAGAGGTGCGGCCCTAGTGAGCGCTTCGAACGCCTTCCCTCACCGGCGATGAAGTCACATGACTGGTTCCGAGTGACGGCAAAGGCAGCAGGAAGCCCTGCGCAGTAAGCAGCGCTCGACGTCCCGGAGCACCATACTGCTCAAAGAGATGAAGTTCTCGAATCGTTTCCGGGGTGTTTCTGCCCAATGTTCGGTTCTCTAACCAACTCTTCGCACCCAACACATCCAAATACTGGATCGGGCAACGCGTCTGGCAGAGTTCTGTGCTTGTTCTCACGAGTCGCTCAGTCTCCTCCTGTGTTCCTACGTGTGCCGATCTGAAAATCCTCAGCTTCCAGTATGCACCGTGTATTGGAACAGCCTCCTCCCGGTCTCGCGCAATCGTCTCCATCTCTCCGGCAAAATCTAAGGCAAGTGACGTGTTTCCGCGTATCAACTCAAAAGCCGCACTTATAACCAGAAAGCCGCAATGGAACTTCCAACGCCTTTTAGGGACTAGCCACCTTCTTGCGCGATTCATGAGCTCCAGTGCCTCGTCTCCCCGTCCGACCAGTACGTACGCATCCGCAAGGTTTGTGTAGGTCATCGCGAGCACGCTGCTCGCGGAGGATTCACCGAGCGCGACACTCATCTCGCCCCATCGAATCGCATCTTCGTACAGCCCCCGAGCGGTCTGAAGTACACAGACGTTGGAGGCCATGACGGACATTCGAGCGTCATCGCCGACCTTCTTTGAGAGTTCGAAGGCAGTCACGTATGACTCTCTCGCGTTATCAAGCTCACCAATGTTCAGAGAGGCCAAGCCCATTGCTGAGTGCATGAAGGCGATCTGTGCTGCATTTGCGGTAGCCTTGTTGGCTTGGATGGCCTGTCGTAACTCTTGAAGGCATTCTACCGAGTCCATGCGGAACAGTCTACAAAACGCCTGAGTGACGATTGCTATTGGCATCGTCCCAACATCAATCTTCTCCTTTAGCTCCCGAATGCCATCCTCAGCGATGCTCACCAGTTTCGTTACACCTTGCTCCGTGCCTGCACGAGCACACTCGAATAGAGCTCGTGAGATGAGGTGCGGGTCTTCCGTTCTTGCGGCACATTCCAGTGCTTTCTTTGCAACTTCGCAGTACTTTTCGCCCGGTTCGCTGTTCAGCAAGAACTCCGCCGACGCTCTCAGCATCGATATTTCTGCTTCCTCTTGAAGTGACATCTCCGGGCATGCCGCTAGGCCGTTGATGATAGGTATGGCTTCCTCGGCCCTGGACTGGTCCAGCAACGCCTTTGCCAAAAGGAGTTGAGTTCGCCGTAGTGCTGCTGTTGACTGTTCCACAGTCAATAGTTCTCTCAATACTTCGGCGGCTTCTTGAGGTGCGCCGATGGCTAGAAAAGCCTCGGCACCGTGATGCGCGAAGGGGATCGCACGAGGGTCTGCACCGCCTCTCAAGTAGTGCCAAGCGACCTCGAGGGTCAGGCTTGGTGCATCGGGCCTTGTGCCTCTTTCCGCTAGGAGCTCCGCGACCCGTCGGTGTATCTGGACTCGCGCCGCGCTAGCGACTGCGTAGTAGGCTTGGGCTCGGATCAGCTCATTCCTGAACTCCAGATCACCACGTACGTCTCGCAAGAACCCCTCTTCCTTTAGTCTCGACAACGATTCAACGGCGATGAGAGGTGAGATTTCGAGAGCTGCATACAGGCGTAAATCAGTTAGCCGCCGTCCTAGAACGGCAGCTAGGTCTAGAGTTGCCTTTGTAGTGCCATCGAGGCGGGTCCTCTGTCGCTCAAAAACGGCTGTGATTGCCCTGGGAATCCCCAAGTGGGGCACTGGGTGCGTGTCTAGTGCTTCAAGATCACGCAACAAGGACTCAGGACCATGCTCGATCCATTCCCGTGCGAGCAGTTCCAAGGCGAGAGGGTTGCCACCAGCCGCACGAAGAATTCGTGCGGTTGGCACTTCGGAATCCACTGTACCTCCAACAAGACTCTTGACGAAATGTTGAGCTGCCTCGGTTGGCAAAACGTCGAGGTCCAAACCTCTCATTCCCGGGATGCTTGAATCGGACGCAATGGCCCACGCCGTCCCTGATAACCGCAGCTCACTGGTGCGCCCCGCAAGAATGAGCAGAACGCTGTCGCCTAGCTTTCTGGCTACTGAATGGAGTATTGCTGTGCTCGCGTTGTCAGCAGCATGAACATCATCGACTACTAACATCACTGGACTGTCCGCCGCCGCGGCGGCAATCGTTTTACGAAAGGCGTCAGCAATTCTGAGTGGTGTGAGTTCTGGCGGCCACGCCGCCGGCTTTGGAACGCCGGGAAACGCTTTTAGTATTTCGGAATCGATCCGTGTCAACTCGCTCAATGCCTCAGGATCAGCCCCACCGATAGCTCGTTGAGCTGCAAGCTGCCTAACCAACTCTCCGAGCACCGCAAATGGCAATTCGCGTTCGGCGTCGTATGCCTGTGCTCTTGCAACAATGGCACCATCCAACTGACAGCTCGATGCAAAGGCGTTGACGAGCGTCGTCTTACCGACACCCGGATCGCTGGTCACGACGACAACGCGCGGCACCTTCCGGCGAACGTCCTGCCACGCGTCTGACAACACGCTGAACTCACGTTCCCGCCCGATCAGCGTCTCCGGTTCAAACCGACGATCAGCTCGTTCCGGCGGATACCCCGCTACCGAGCCGCGCCGCGGCGAGCGCCCACCATCACGCAACAGATCCGCCATGCGAACCAGATCAGGCCCTGGCTTCGCGCCAAGCTCCTCCGCGAGCCTTGCCTCGAATCGTGCGAACGCCTTCAGCGCCCCACTGCGATCGCTCGCCCAGGCCCGCGCCTCCATAATCCCGCGAATCGCCTCCTCGGCGAGCGGATCCACGTCCTGCAGACGCTCCGCGTGACGCTGCACCGTGGGGAAGTCGCCGATGCGTCGCGCGGCATCCATCTGGCGCACCAGGCAGTCGCGGATTTGCGGGATCAGCCGCGCACGATATTCGTCCTTCCAATCCTCGAACGGACGAGCGGATTCAATCTGCAGCGCATCGAGAAATGGCCCATCTATGGAAACTTCGTTGGAAGCGAGGTGAGTCACGTCGACATCGATCCAGCCCGCAGCCAACCCTACGGTCGAGCGACGCAGGACCACTGCTTCACGCGCGATCTTGGCCTTGATGACCGACAGCCCCTGCGCCAGTGAATGGTTCGCGAGCTTGGGTGCGGCGGTGGGCCACAACAAATCAGCGAGATAGTCACGCGTAAACTGCTTGCCGGGCTCCAACGCGAGGCGCACGAGGAGGGCCAGGTGTTTGCGCGTGCGGAACCCGACTTGCTCGCCGGCAACGGTGAACAAGGCAGGAGCCCCAAGGCAGTGCAACCGGAAGGCGTATGTCACATCGCTAGGCGTTTTATTGATTCGCTACACAGATAAGGGTAGCGAATCAACGAGGTGTCAACACATTGATGTGCTTGAGATTGGGTCCTGCTAGAGCGGTCCTTCTAAGCGACTGTCAACAACCTATTTGGCCATCCTGTCGCCGGGTACGCGACAAATCGGACAGGGCCCCATCTGTGGCTCCTTGCCGTACGAGACATGCACAGGTCCGAGCGTGACGGCCGTATCGCTGAGGGTGACCGTCAAGGTCATGGTTCCGTGCAGCACTCGACCGCTGAAGCGCGCCGGATGCATGACGCCCAGGTCCACGGGGTGCGCGGTGATGTTCTGCTCCCCGGGCACGTCGAAATAACCGCCGGGGTCGGGGACTATGGATTGATGCACCTGACCGTACGTGCACCCGATGTGCACGTGCGCGCTGGTGTCATCCGCAATGAGCCCCGCGTTCTCGCCGCCCCACGTTCCCTGAACGACGCCGTCCTTCAGCCCACTGGGAGACGTCCCGCAGAATCCCGGACCGAGCACGCCGAGCGCAACGATCAGCAGTACCGCCGGTTTGCTGGGCATCAGCCGCACAGTATGAAGCTCTCGATCCAGGGGGCGCTGAACGCCTCAATGACATTGCGCGACGGGAACCGCAGCTCCACGCTGCCCTCGACCCGCTCCTGCGCCACTACGCGGTCGATGCGCACCGTGCCGGAAGTCGCCTCCTCGCGCTGGCCCGGGGCGGGGACGTAGACCGCGCCGGCGTCGTTGGTTCCCACAACCCACGTGGTGCCGGCAAGCGCACTGGCCGGGCGCTGGATCACGACGCTGACGTAGGGGTTGGACGGCTGCAGTCCTTCGATCGGATCGCGCGCCAGCAGAATCGCTGTCGCCGGCCCGTCCGCCGGGCCGCACATGAACGTCGACACGGAATGATTGAAGCCGGCCTCGGGTGGATGCACCGGGCCGCTCAGATTGCAATGCGACGTATTGCCTGCCAGGAACACGAACGACGCGAGCACAAGTGTGTTGCGCATACCCCTCCTTCCTTCATATACCCTTGCAGCCGGCCCAGTCGTCACTAGCCGGCTATCCCCTAAAACCTAGCCACTAGGATGCAACCCACCATGCACGGCGCGTGTCCAAAACGGCATGAGATCGCTCTTCATCCTGCTTCTCGCCGCCCTGATAGCCCCGGCCGCTCGCGCACAATCGCCCGTACAGACTCCCCAGACGCGGTTCTGGAACGCCGCGATCGCCGGCGACACCGCCGCCCTCGCCGCGGCCCTGAAGGATGGCGCGAACGTCGACTCGCTCGATGTGCGCACGGCCCGCAACGGCCGGCGCGCCCTGAACTGGGCCGCCATCAACAATCGCGCCGACGCGATCCGCTGGCTGCTCGCGCACGGCGCGTCGATCGAAGCGACCAACCACACCGGCTTCACCGCGCTGCATCACGCGGCGGAGGCGGGGTCGGTCGACGCTACGCGCATCCTGCTCGCCGCTGGCGCGGACCCGAAGCACACCAATCTGGAAGGGATGACCCCGCTCGCGCGCGCGCGGCTGGAGGGACACGTCGAGGTGGCGGAGTTGCTCGAGGCCGCCGAGCGTGGGGTGCGACCGAAGAACTAGCGTCGAATGCTGAAGTCAACCGGTAGAACAACGCACGAACGCACTGCAGTGTCACCCGAGACGGCAGCACTAAAGCGCGCGCCTTCTACCATCTTCATGACTGTGCGGGAGAAATCAGGGTGCGGCGTCGATAAGATTCGGACCGATCCCCGCTCGGCGCGACCGGAGGGATCGAGGATGGCACGCGCGAGCACACGCCCCTGGATGTATCGACTCCGCAGGTGGTCTGGATACGCCAGCGGAGGTCGTTCGCGCATTTCCGGTGCTTTGCCGGCTCGAGCTTCGGCATTCATCGGGCTGCTGGCCGGAAACCTGGGTGGCCAGCCCCATGCCGGTAGCGCCTCGCCACACAGGGCGAGTGTCTGTTCACGCTCCCACCAGTCGGTTAATGCAGAATCGAGACGAGCCAAGGGCTCGGCCGCCATGAGCAAAGGTTCATAGCGGGTAGCCTCCCGGAAGTTGGCTCGCGCGGCCGAGTCCTGCCCTTGATAGAAGACGGCGACACCAAGCCACATGAACGCCTCAGCCCGTGCTGAAGAATCCGCACGTGGATCGCTCGCGATGCCACGCAACGCGATCACTGCGCTATCGAGGCTACGACGGGCGAGCTGGCCGCGCACGTCTGCCAGGCGAGTCGAGTAATTCTGTGCGCCGAGGACTGTCGTCACGACCAGGCAAGCTGCAAGGCTAGCTGAGAGCAGCACAGCGAGACTGCGTCGCCGAGGTGTTACGGCCGACATCACCACACGCGGGTAAGGGTCTGCCGAGTGAGCACCGGTGCGTCGGCTGGATAGGTGTAGAACTCCAGTACGAGCACGTTCGCGTGAATCTCGTAACGGGTGCTATCACGCGGCCAACCACTGAAGTCATGCTGCACTTCACGGTGAGTCGGCCCGTAGACCAAGGGGCCGAGTCCCGGGCTGACCACGTCCACAGCGCATCCAAGAACTGTCATCGATAACAGGAGGAGCAGGGGTACGGCGCGGTTCAACGGCGCGAGTAGGCGCATATACCCCCCAATCAGGATTACTGGATCCTACGGACGGTACTTGCACCGCGCCACTGTGGCGCGCTAGCGACAAAACACGCGTTCATATGGCGCCCTGGAGCTCTTCGGTCTTCACTCCGCGGTTGACCGGCAGCGCCGCTCCGTGCCGCGGCTTCTCGAAGTCATGGTATTCCTCTCGCCCTCGCATGTCGGCCGGCAGGTTGTCACGCAGCGCCTTCAGCGCGTAGAAGCCGTTCATGCACAGGCTCATGAGCAGCGCCCCGGCCCGCAGCCGGCGCACGCCGCGCCAGGCCCGGCCCAGCGCGTGCGGCAGCGAGAACGCTCGCCGCCACAGACGCCGATGCGCGGTCAGCAATTCGTCGGGCGTCATTGCCCGCGGCCGGAACGTGACGTTGTAACCGTTGTAGAACTCCCAGCCGCGCTCCGGCAGCATCCGCCCCTCGCCGGCCATCTGCTCGTACAGGGGCGTTCCCTTGAACGGCGTCAACACGCTGAGAAAGGGCACGTCGACGCCGATGGCGTAGAGGTTGTCCGCCATCCGTTCGACGCTCTCGGGCGTGTCGCCGTCGAAGCCGGCAATGAAGCCCGCCATCACGGCGATGCCCCGGCGGTGCAGCCTCGCGATCGCCTCACTGTACCACGCCACCCGGTTTTGCCTCTTGTTGGCGTGGGCCAGCGACTCGGCGGTGAACGTCTCCAGGCCGAAGAAGATGCCGATGCAACCGGACGCCTCCATCAGGTCCAACAGCTCGTCGTCCTTGGCGACGTCGAGGCTGGCCTGGGTGAGCCACCAACGTCGCAGCGGTACCATCCGCGCCAGCAGTTCCTTGATGTAGGGCCGGTTGATGGTCAGGTTGTCGTCCCAGAACCAGACGAGCTTGCGCTGCCACCAGTGAGGGAAGCGGTCGTAAGCGACGTCGGCCAGAACGTCGTCGACTGGTCGCATGCGGAATCCGGGGTTGAGCGTTGGCACGGTGCAGAAAGAGCAGCGGAATGGGCAGCCGCGGGTCGCCTGCACGACGCGGGGCACGAAGAAGCTCGGCGGCAGGAGGTCGTATCGCGGCGTGGGCAGGCCCTTCATGTCGCAGGGTGAGCCGTGGTAGACGGGGCGGAGGCGCCCGGCCTCGGCGTCGTCCAGCATCTCGGCCCAGACCGACTCCGCCTCGCCGATGACGACCGAGTCGACATGCCTGAGCGTGCCCTCGGGGTCGTAGGTGACGTGCGGCCCGCCGGCGACCACGCGTTTTCCGCGGGCCCGGAACATCCCGGCCAGTCGGAAAGCCTCGGGCGCGAAGCCGCTAAAGAAGGAGAGGGCGATCAGGTCGGCGTCGGTCTCGAGGTCGATGGCCTGCAATTGCTGGTGGATTACTCGCACGCGGTGCCGTGGTGGCGTGATCGCAGCCAGATGGATGCCCGTCAGCGGTGGCACGAAGTCCAGCTCGTGCCCTTTGCGGTAACGCTGTACGTAGACGACGATGACGTCGACCTTCATGGGCCAGCCTCCCGTGATCTGTGCTACAGACTACTTTGTACTGTAAAGTAGATGGGAGGAGGCGTCAAGGGGCCCGACAGCTGCAGGCGCTAGGGCTGACCTCGACCAGTTGTGGGTGAAGAAGAAAAGCGGTAAAGCACCAAGACTACGATCAGTTACTTATCGACCCCGCAACGGAGGCGCCGACGACAGCACCGGCGATGAGTAAGAGTATCAAGAGTAGACCGACTGTCTTACCAGCGTCGACGTGGCTAGTCTGAACTCGCTCGATGTCGGACAGCGGTATGATCACTGGACGCTTCGTCACGGTGTCCGTTCCGCGTAGGCTATCCGCGATGATTTGGGCGCCTTGAAGGTTCAACCGACTCCCGGTCCTAAGCGTGACGCGCACCGTGTGTCGTGAGTCCCGGGGAGGAAAGCTGTCTGGGGTAAGAGGGTTCGTTTTCCAGCCCGTACACGCCTGTGCTAACCCCACCACGATGACGAGCAGCGCACCCCGGACGGTGACACTCTCGGTGAAGGACATAGCGGCCTAACGAGAACCAGATTGCGATTGCGCGGGCGTGATCACAATGTTGCGATACTCCACCGGCCCATGATCCCCCTGTAAGAAAATCACGCCGGGCGCTCCCTCATCCGAATCCAGCGCCCCACCCGTGATCCCCGGAATGTTGCGTCGAGTAATCACCTCGCGCCCATTGAGCGCCACCGTCAACTGCCGCCCCACCAGCGTCACATCGTACGTCTGCCACTCGCCCGCACTCTTCCCGGCACTCTCATTGGGCGGAATGAATCCGTAAATCGCACCCAGTCCCTCGATCGCGACCACGCCCAGCGCCGGATCCTCGATCTGCAGCTCGTGCCGCCCCCGCAGATAGATCCCGCTGTTGCCGCGCGCCGGATAGCGAAACTCGATGTGCAGCTTGAAATCGCCGTACTTCCCATCGGTCGCGAGATTCGCGCCGGCCTTCGTGTTCGTGAGCACGCCGTTCACCACCTGCCACGCGCTCTCACCGCCCGGCAACGCATGCCACCCCGTCAGATCGCGTCCATTGAACAGCGTTACCGGCTTGGCCCACTGCACCGGCTTCGCGTCCAGGGCAGGGGCCCGCACGCCCGTGAACGGCAGCCGCGCGCCATTCGGGAACGTGATCGTGCCCGAGAGACTGTTGCCCGCGACCGCCGCGTCCACCCGCAGATCCTGATCCCCGGACTCCCACTGCGGCGGAATCGAGAACCGCAGCGTGTCACTCTCGAAGATGATCTGCGAAATCGGCCGCGCGCTGCCCACCACCGCCACGAATCGGCCCACCAGCGCATTGTTGCCCGACTTCTGCACCTCGAGCCACGACGGTAGCACGCCATCGCTCGCCGTGATCTTCAGATCCCAGCGGCCGGTCGCCGGGCCTCGAGTGTCCTGCTGTTGAGCGGAAAGGGGAGTAATAAGAAGGAAAGCGGTCGGGAGCAGCGCGAGAGATCGTTTCATGTGTGTGAATCTTCCGGCTGGAACGGGCGCAGGGAAGGGGCGCACACTACCCATCTTTCCTCATCTCTTTACAAAAGAGCGACCCTCGTGCATGTCATCCCGAGCGGCGCGCGCGAACGCGCGCGACGCGAGGGATCTGCTTTTGGGGGACGAAAGAGTCATGAAGATCACCGGCGCCCACGCCATCATCTACAGCAAGGATGCCGAGGCCGACCGCGCGCTGCTGCGCGACGTGTTCAAGTTCAAGTACGTGGACGTGGGCGAGGGCTGGCTGATCTTCGCGCTGCCGCCCGCCGAGGTCGCCGTGCACCCGTCGGAAGAGAACGACCTGCACGAGCTGTATCTGATGACCGACGACATCGAGGGATTCGTCGCGGAAATGAAGCAGCGTCAGGTCCCGTGCACCGCGCCCGACGATCAAGGCTGGGGAATTCTGACGCACATCACCCTGCCGGGAGGCGGCAAGCTCGGCGTATATGCCCCGAGGCATGCCCGCCCACCAGTCGGGTCCTAGTGGTTCACCACTTATGGTAGAACAATGTTGAAGGTCGTACTGTCGCGTGGGCTGGAGTCTTCTGCTCGGAATTCAAGGTCGACATGGAATTCCACTGTATCGGTCGGTTGTGCTGGATTCGTGCCGGGGCTGATTGCTATCCTGAAGCATCGTGCGACGTGCGGAGAATAGCCCGAACTGATCAGTATTCGACGATATCCAGCAGTATCCAGTCGGAGTGGCCCTGTTCCGCCGCGGAGACCGGTACCACATGAATCGAGGTATGACCGCAGATCAACATCGACACCAGCCATAGGTTGGTTGGCGGAATCGCGCACGAATACATGTGCAATTGCCGTTGTTCTACACACGTCGCAACCGACTGGATGCGCTGCACTGGACGAGGAAGAGTGCTGCTGCAGCCGCGCCGAGACGCCAAACCATCCGAACTGGTTTCACTAGGCGAGATAGTACACCACATCACCGGTTTCTGGGTTCGTGATGCGCGATTTTGATGCCGAGACCGCGTCGCCACTTCCCAATTTGCGGTCGTGTCCCCTTGTCTTTTTCCCGCCGAGCCGAGCACTACTATGGGCATGCCGGAAATGTTGGAGCACTGGACCGCGGCTCGCGTGCGCGAGCTCCCCGAGGACGGGAACCGCTACGAGGTCGTGGACGGCGAGCTGCTGGTGACTCCGGCGCCGAGCTTCGATCACCAACAGGCGGCGGGCATGCTGCTGATCGCCCTGCAAGAGTACCTGAGTGGCCGTCCGCTCGGCGTGGCGGTGATGTCGCCCGCGGCCATCGAGTTCGATCCCGCCACACTCGTGCAACCTGACGTGTTCGTGGTCCCGCTCGAGGGCGGACGGCGGCCTAAACGCTGGGTGGACATCCGCGGGTTGCTGCTGGCGATCGAAGTGCTCTCGCCATCCACCGCGCGCGCCGACCGTACGACCAAACGGCGCCGGTATCAGCGCGCCGGCGTGCCGGAATACTGGGTGGTGGACCTGGATGCGCGGCTGGTGGAGCGTTGGCGGCCCGCGGACGAGCGGCCTGAGGTGCTCAGCGACCGGGTCTTGTGGCAGCCGCATTCGTCCGCAGCGTCATTCGAACTCGACTTACCGAGGTTCTTCGCTCAGGCACTCGCCGAGGAATAACTCTAGCGGTGCCAGTGCGGCACCGTGCTCCACTTCTCAGCGACGAAGAAATCGCGCGGCAGATCGACGTTGCCGCGCCAGTCGCTGTACTCCTCCTTTTGGACGACCTTCCCGCCCTGCATGATGTCCACCTTCACCGCGAGCCACCCGCCGCTCACCGGCCGGTAATCCATCAAGCGGATGTCGGCGACGTCCGCCGGCTGCGCGGGATTGAGATGCACGAGCATCCGCACCACCACCAGCCGCTCCGTATCGACCCAGAACTGCGGCGAGGTCGTGTCGGTCGCCGCCGAGCTGCCGACGACGTACACGGGCCGGTTCTCCCAGGTGTCGCTGTACAGGCGCGACAGGTCGAAGTTGTAGGGTCGGATCTGCTTCAGCGTCGCGTCGATCGGCTGGGCGTACACCCCCGCGACGAACGGCAGGAACGGATTCCCTGACGCTGCCGTCCGCGTGACGGCGCCGCCACGCACTACGTACAGCGAGTCGGCGGTGTAGATGACGCCGTTGCCGTCTTTCAGGTCGCCGAAATCGATGCGCAACCGATCCGGGGTGAGCAGCGCCTCATACCAGGTGGATGTGTCGGTCACCCCGGTCGGGCGATGCATCGTCGTGAGCTGGGTGAACGTGACGGTCCGGAACCATTTGCCGAGGTAGGCGTCCCGCATCCGATTGAGCAGCGCTAGGCCATCGCGCGGCGGCGGCGGTGGCACGGTCTCCAGGCGCTGCTTCGTGCACGCGGCGCCCGCGATGACGAGCGCGCACGCGATCCCGAGCACTACTTTGGCTGCCACCGCGCCTCCTTGAGCAGCTGCTCCACAATGTCGGCCGCCGAGCGCCCGGCCGCTTCCGCCGCAAAATTGATCACGATCCGGTGCGTCAGCACCGTCGGCGCGACCACGCGCAGGTCGTCTTCGTCCGCCATCGGACGGCCGTCCAGCGCGGCACGCGCCTTGGCGCCGAGCACGAGATACTGGGACGCGCGCGGGCCGGCGCCCCACGAGATGTATTCCTTAATGAAAGGCAGCGTGTCGTCCTCCACCGGCCGCGTCAAGCGCACCAGCGTCACCGCCGCCTTGACCAGCGCCTGCGACACCGGGATGCGCCGCACCAGGTGCTGCATCGCGAGCACGTCCTCGGCGGTCAATACGGGGCGCACGTCGCCCGTGACATCGCCCGTCGTCGCCGTGACGATCGCCTCTTCCTCTGCCTGCGACGGATAGTTGACCCGCAGCTCGAACATGAACCGGTCGAGCTGGGCCTCGGGGAGGGGATAGGTCCCCTCCTGCTCGATCGGGTTTTGCGTCGCGAGCACGAAGAACGGCGATGGCAGCGGGTGGGTTTGTCCGGCCGCGCTGACCTCATGCTCCTGCATCGCCTGCAGCAGCGCCGCCTGGGTCTTGGGTGGCGTGCGGTTCACCTCGTCGGCCAGCACGATGTTGGCGAACACGGGGCCGCGCACGAACCGGAAGCCGCGCTTGCCGGTGGCGAGATCCTCTTCGATGATCTCTGTCCCGGTGATGTCAGACGGCATGAGGTCGGGCGTGAACTGGATCCGGTTGAACCCGAGATCGAGCGTCTCGGCGAGCGTCTGGACCATCAACGTCTTGGCGAGCCCGGGCACGCCGACGAGCAGCGCGTGGCCGCCCGCGAACACCGCGGTGAGGATGCCGTCCAGCACGTCGCGCTGGCCCACGATCCGCTGCCCGACTTGCGTGAGCAGGTCGCGTCGCGCCGACGCGAGGCGCTCGAGCAATTCGACATCGCCAGAAACTGGGGAAGAGGGACGGGGGAAGGGGGCAGGGTTTGGGGCCATTCGTAGCCAAGCTAATCGGTCCCTACCCCCAAGCGCCACATAGCGTTGCCGTCCTGACGGTTTGCTTGCGAAAAATTTCACAAGCTTCTAGGTTTCCCGGCGCAACATGACTCCCGCACAAAAAGACGAAGGACCGGAGGCCAGAGGCTACGGCCAGGGCTACGCGTACTTCGGGATGGCGCTCAACTTCACGGTCGCCATCCTCCTGTTCGGCGCGGTGGGGTGGTTCGTAGACGGATGGGTGCACACGCGGCCGCTGTTCGCCGTCATCGGGGCGTTCGTGGGTGGGTTTGCGGGGTTCATGAGCATCTACTACCGCGTGAAGAAGGACACGGAAAAGCGGTGAAGGCCCTCGCCCTGCTCGTCGTGCTCGGAGTAGGGTTGATCGTCGTGGCGGCGTTGATAGGCGGTAGGCCGGCAGCAATCGGTGGTGGCGTCGCCCTGATCGCGCAGCTGTGGGCGGTCGCGATTCTGCGGCCGAAGATGCGCGCCCCGAATCCGCAGTTCATGGCGCGCTGGCTGGGCGGGATGGGGATCAGATTCCTGGCGCTGGGCGCGCTCATGGTTTGGATCGTCACCCACCGCGCCTCGGTGCCGCCCCTACCCGCAGTGTCTGGGTTCCTGGGTGTGCTGTTGCCGCTCCTGTTCCTGGAGACGAGGTTTCTGAGGTGATTCAAGAATCGCCCGATATCGGCAAGATGATTCTCGAGCACACGGCCGACAGCCATGTGATCGAATTGCCGTTCGGGAAAGAGATTCACCTGCCCGAGGGCTGGTTCATTCCGGGCACGCACATCGACGTCGCACCCACGAAACACGTCGTCTTCATGATCTTTGCAGCCTTCCTCGTCTTTGTGACCCTCTGGTACGCGGGCCGGCAGGTGGCGAAGCGTCACCGCGAAGGCAAAGGACCGAGCGGCTTCGGCGCAGCGGTCGAGGCGATGGTGCTCTTCGTCCGGGACGACGTGGCCATCGCGAGCATCGGTCACGGCGGCGCCAAGTTCGTGCCGCTGATCGAGACGCTCTTCTTCTTCATTCTCTATTGCAACCTGCTCGGCCTGTTCCCGTGGGGCGCGACACCCACCGGCAACCTGGCCGTCACGGGCGCCCTCGCGCTGATCGCGTTCCTCGTGATCGAGATCTCCGGCTTCTTCGCACTCGGGCCGAAGGGCTATCTCAAGACGATCGTCATGGTGCCCGCGGGAATGACGGGGCTGGGCGCGGTGGCCATGGCGATCATCATGACGCCGGTCGAATTGATCGGCAAAATCGTGAAGCCGTTCGCGTTGTGCCTGCGGCTGTTCGCCAACATGACGGCGGGCCACTTCGTCATTCTCTCGCTGCTCGGCTTGATCTTCCTGTTCGCCAACTGGTTCATCGCCGGCGGCACGGTGGCCTTCGTGCTGTTCATGATGTGCCTGGAACTACTAGTGGCGTTCTTACAGGCCTATATCTTCGCGCTCCTCACGTCCGTTTTCATCGGACTCATGCAACACGAACACTAGAGGGAAACACATGCACATGCTCCTCATGCTGCTCCAAGAGCCCGCCGCGGACGCCGTGAAAACCGCACTGAACAGCAACGCGCTGCTCGGCGCCGGCATCGGGATGGGACTCGCCATCATCGGCGCCGGGCTCGGCATCGGGCGCATCGGCGGCCAGGCCGTCGAAGCGATCGCGCGCCAGCCTGAAGCCTCGGCCGACATTCGTGGCGCGATGATCCTGACGGCGGCGCTCATCGAAGGCGCCACGCTCGCGGCGCTCGTGTTCGCGCTGCTGTTCAAGCTCATCAAGTGACGCTGCTCGTCGCGCTGTTGCAGGAGGAGGGCGGTCACGTCGCGTCGCCGTTCGATATCAATGGCGGGGTGATCATCTGGACCGTCGTCATCTTCGTCATCTTGCTCGGGCTGCTGTACCGGCTCGGCTATCCCGCGTTGCTCAAGATGGTGGAGGAGCGCGAGCGGCGCATCCAGAAGCAGCTCGAGGATGCCGAGAAGGCGAACGCCGAGGCGCAGCGGCTGCTGGAGGAGCACAAGAAGCAGATCGCGGCGGCGCGCAACGAGGCGCAGGACATTCTCGCCAAGGCGAAAACGGTCTCCCAGAAAGAGCGCGAGACGCTGCTCGCCAAGGCGCGCGAGGAGTACGACGCGCTGCTGAACCGGGCCCGCAAGGACATCGAGGCCGAGAAGGACAAGGCGATCCAGGCGCTGCGGCGTGAAGCCGTGGAGCTGTCGATCGCCGCGGCGTCGCGCGTGATCGAAGCCAATCTGGACACCGACGCCAACCGGAAGCTCGTCACCGAGTTCCTGGACAGCCTCGGCAAGGCGGAGAAGAAGCAGTGAAGAGCGTCACGATCGCCCGCAATTACGCGGAGGCACTGTTTGCCGCGGGCCCCAAGTACGGCGATCTGCTGGACGCCGTCGCCGGGGCGATCCAGGCGGACGAGCGCATCGCGGTCACGCTCGATTCGCCCCGCGTGTCCAAGGCCGCCAAGGGCCAGATCCTCGAGCGGGCCTTGAAGGGCGAGGCGCCGGCCGAGTTCGTCAGATTCCTGCAAGCGGTGGTGCGGCGTGGGCGCCAGGGCCTGCTGGCTGAGATAGCGCAGGAGTACCAGGGACTGTTAGATCAGAAGCTCAACCGCGTGCACGCCGGGGTCACGCTGGCGAGCGAGCCCGACGCGCGCACGCAGAAGCAGGTCGTGGAGCGGCTGACCAAGGCGCTCGGGCGTGAAGTCCGGGCCTATTTCAGGTCCGACCCGCGGATTCTCGGCGGCGTGGTTGTGCGCGTCGGCGATCGGATCTACGACGGATCTGTGAGACGACGATTGACAGCGCTGCAGCGGAGAATGCTCACGGGAGAATAACGGCGGCGGCGAAGGGCGGCGAAGAGGCGGCGAAGGGCGGCAACAAAAGGAGACTCCATGAGATCGTTACTGCTGTTGGTTCCGGTTCTGGTAGCACTTCCAACTCTCGACAAACCCCCCGTAATAAAGGAATGGCCCGTACCCTGGGGCGAAACGCGTCCCCGCGATCCCTACGTCGATCAGACGACGGGGCGCATCTGGTTCTGCGGTCAGACGGGCAACTATCTCGCCTACCTCGATCCCAAGACGGGCGAGTTCAAGCGCTTCGAGTTCCCGAACGGCGAGAATGTCGGCCCGCACAACCTGATCGTGGACAAGCAGGGCGTCGTGTGGTACGCGGGCAATCTCGCGGGGCATATCGGTAGTTTCGATCCACGCTCCGGCACCTGGAAGCGTTTCCCGATGCCCGATCCGATGGTGCGCGATCCGCACACGCTCATCTTCGATCAGAAGGGCGACATCTGGTTCACCGCGCAGGGCGGCAACGCGATCGGCCGGCTCACGGTGAGCTCCGGCAAGGTGGAGCTCGTGAAGGTGCCGACGCCGAACGCGCGGCCTTACGGAATCAAGCTCGATTCGAAGGGCCGGCCCTGGATCGTGCTGTTCGGCACGAACAAGCTGGCGACCGTGGATCCGGCGACGATGCAGCTGCGTGAGATCGCGCTACCGCGCGCCGAGTCACGGCCGCGCCGGATCGAGATCACTTCGGACGACAAGATCTATTTCGGCGATTACGCGACCGGCGTGCTGGGTCGCTATGACCCGGTGAGCGGGAAGGTGGATGAATATCCGCTTCCGGGCGGCGCGAATTCGCGGCCGTACGGCATGGCGATCGACGGCGAGGACCGGGTGTGGGTGGTGGAGACATCGCGGCCCAATCGCTTTGTGTCATTCGATACGAAGACGATGAAGTTCTCGGAGCCGACCGCCGTGCCGAGTGGCGGCGGCACGGTCCGGCACATGTATTATGATGCCGCGTCGAGGTCGATCTGGTTCGGAACGGATGCAAACACGATCGGCCAGGCGGTCGTGCCGCCGCGCGAGGCGCCTTCGCAGACGCCCTAAAGGCGGTACCGCAGTCCCACACCCCAGCCGAATCGCCAAGTGGCCTGCCGCCGGTATTCCGGCGGCAGGTCCGTGTCATCGAACCACGATTTCGAGAATATGCTTTCGAGTCGTACGGCACCGGTGAACCGCTCGCTCACTGGCCATTCGTACGTACCTGCCACGAGTCCGCCCAGGCGTGTCCGGGTCTCAGGCGTGGCCTTCCACAGGTGGAGGGTGGGCCCAACATCCACGACTATCGCTCCGCTCGGCCCAATCCCTCCAACCCGGAAACCGACCGTTCCAGTTGCTTCGAACAGCTTGTCGCTCGTTCGATCCGTAATCGTGACTCCTTGTCCCGTCAGACTCAGGCCCGGCTTTCCGTACGACATGCGCAGTGCCACGCGAACGCTGTTGATCCGGGTGTCGAGATGCAGTGTGGGCATCAAAGCGTTGCCGGGACGGGCATGTGGGTTGCCGCTCGTATCCACTGCGGTGCCGCGATAGTACGTGTTCATCAGCTCCAGTCCGATGCGCCATTGACCGGCCGCCGGGCGCGGGCTGATGCCAGCAAGCACAAGAACGGAAACGAACCCCACGATACGCATATGACACTCCGCGATCTCAGTACATGACCAGATTGATCCAGCCATTCGTGATGTTGTTCTCGCCTTTCACGAACCAGTTGAAGCCGGGATAAAAGGATCCAACGATGTCATCATCGACGGCGGTCCCTACGAGCTCGTCATTGCTCTTGATGAACGCGGCAAGAGCCCGCCAGATGTTGTAGCCGGTGCGCGCGTAGGCGTAGTACTTCTGGAAGATCGAGCTCGAGTCATTTCCGGACGTGAGCCTGTTGTACAGACTGTCGACGTAGGTGATCACCCGCTGGAAGCGTTCCGGATCGGTCTTGATTTGGCAGGCCGTGTCGTCGTCCTCGACGACGAACACGCGCACGTTCTGATTCGGATGCCCTGCGTTGTACTGATCGAGCTGATTCTTCGAAAACAGCAACACACGCCCCGACCAGTCGAGATTGTTCTGATCGAAGGTGTACGGCCCACCCGCATGCTCCCCGGCGCATTGATAGTCCATCAAAGAATCGGTTTGTCCCTTTTGCCCTAGGATGTGCACCTCAAACTCGGGGGACCCTTTCAACCAGCCTTCAAAGTCTTGTACGAAATGGCTTTTGGTCATGTAGAGCCCCGGTGCGGGCGGGGGTGGAGGGATCACGCCCCCGCCGCCGCCGCCACAGTCCTCCAGGCACGTCTGACGGGGCGGCCGAACCGAGAAGTCGGTTTCGACGGGGACCAACGCCAGCACCGGTGTCGCCGGCGGAGTCTTGGGATCGAGCACCAATTGGCGACCCTCGACATCGAACGCCACGGGCACGTCGGCATCCCGCAGCGCCGTTGCCACGAGCACACGCTCATCGCCGCTCCATGCCCCGGCATGCTCGGCGATCGGGAAGTACACCTCGAGCGCGATCGCCTGCTTGGCTTGCCGCTCGACCAGCTCGGGTTTCCCGCCGTTCTCTCCCGCGATCTGCCGCAGCGCCCGCGCGCCGTTCGCCGTGAGGAACGTCTCGAACTGCAGCTTGTGCTCGCGATAGGGCGACGCGTCGAGCTGCGCCTTCAGGTACGCCCGAAACGCGGGATTCTTGAGTCCTTTGGCGACCATCCTGGCCAATTCGACGGGCGGACCCGCGGCCGGGCTCGCGGGCAGGGCCGCGACCGGTGTCTCGTCCGGCGTGGTCAGGTTCCGGTCTGAGCAAGCGGCGGCGAGGACCAGCACTGCCGCGACGCAACTACGGTTCACCATATGTCCTCCTGGTAAATGGGGAGGACCATTGTGGCGGTCGGCGGCGCGGGAACCGGCGTCCTTTCCTTGCGAGCGGGCCCGAAAACACGCGAGATTCCCCAGCCCATGCTCTCGATTCTGCTCGTCTTGATCGGTGGTCCCAGCGGCCCCGATTCCACCTACTGGCAGCAGCGCGTCGCCTACGAAATCACCGCGTCGCTCGATGAACCGAGCGGCGTGCTCACGGGGAAGGCGCGGATTCGCTACGTCAATCAGTCACCGGACACGCTGCGCGATTTCTACGTCCATCAGTATCTGAACGCGTTTCGCCCAGGCTCGCGCTGGGCCGCGGCCGACTCGGCCGAGGGCCGGGAGCGGTTTCAGCACATGCGGGATCCCGATTACGCGTTCGAGCGCATCACGCAGGCGAGCGTCATGGGACAGCGCCTCGTACCCGATTACCCCTACGCACCCGACTCCACGATCGCGCACTGGAAGTTGCCGCGCCCGCTCGCGCCGGGTGATTCGCTCGTCGCGGAGATCGACTGGCAGGCACGGCCCTCGACGCTGCCGCGCCGCCAGGGACGCCGGGGCCGCCGGTTCGATTTTGCCCAGTGGTATCCCAAGGTCGTCGTGTACGACAAGTACGGGTGGCAGGATCACCCGCTGTACCCGGCGGGCGAGTTCTACGGCGAGTTCGCCTCGTACGATGTCACGCTCGATCTCGCCGCCGATCAGGTCATCGGCGCGACGGGCGTGCCGGTCGAAGGCGATCCGGGTTGGCAAAAGGCGGCGGTCGGGGCGGTCGCGGCGGTCGCATCCGGTGGCATCGACTACCAACGGAACTGGTACCGGCGGTCGGGCGGTCAGGCGGTCCGGTGCGGTCCGCCAGGTCCGGGCCGCAAATGCGTCCGCTTTTATGCGGATTCGGTGCATCACTTTGCGTTCTCGTTGAATCCCGAGTACCGCTACGAACAGGGACGTTACAAAGACGTCGTGGTGCGCGTGCTCTATCAGCCGGGCGACAGCGCGACCTGGGGGAAGGGCATCGCGGTTCAGCGCACAGAAGTCGCGCTCGCCTGGCTCGATCAGCTCTTTGGCAAATTCGCCTGGCCGCAGATCACCAACCTGCATCGCATCGAAGGTGGCGGCACCGAGTTCCCGATGGTGATCATGGACGGCAGCGCCAGTATCGGGCTCATCGTCCACGAGCTGGGACACAACTACACGATGGGGATTCTCGCCAACAACGAGTGGCGCGAAGGGTGGATCGACGAGGGTTTCACGAGCTTTCAGACGGACTGGTTCATCGAGGCGAATGGCGGCCCCCCCGGATATGCTGGCGTCGAAGAGGAGATCCTGTTCTGGGACCTCGACCGCTGGAGCGAGCCGGTCTCGATGATCAGCGATCGCTACCGCGACTTCAACACCTACAACACGATGATCTACAGCAAGGGCCAGCTGTTCCTCGAGCAGCTGCGCTACGTGGTGGGCGACCCGGTGATGCTCGAGATTCTGCGCGAATACTACGCGCGCTGGCGCCTGAAACACGTGGACGAGACCGCGTTCCGCGCAGTCGCTGAAGAGGTGTCGAGAATGGATTTGAAGTGGCTGTTCGCGCAGTGGCTGCACGGCACGCCGCTGATCGATTACAAGCTGAACAAGGTCGAACGCCATCAGACGGCTGACGGCCGATGGCTGACCACCGTCACCATCGATCGCCTCGGCGACGGCTGGATGCCGATCGAAATCGGTGACAAGGATTCGATCTACGCGCGCGCCAGCGGGCAGCCCGAGCGCGAGCGCGTGGAGTTCGTCACGAGCCAGAAGCCCGGCCGGCTAGTACTCGATCCGCGCATTCGCGCGCACGACTGGAACGCCTTGAACAACCACGAGCCGCGGGGGCTGTTCAAATCACGCCACAAGACGCTCACCCACTTCGACAATCCGACGCGCACCGAGTCGCGCCGCGACGGGATCGTGAACGGACTGCTGCCGCTGGCCTGGTTCAACGACTACGGCGGGGTGACCGCAGCCGTGCGAAGCCGCTCGAACTACCTCGGTCGCTTCGACAACAATCTCACGTTGTTGTCGTACGCCGCTGGTCCGGATCCGGCCAGTGGCGTCGGACCAGACCCGAAGTACCGGATCGGGATCTACGGGCAATTTCGCAATCCCAGCAGCCAGCCAATGCCGCGTACCGAGACCAGCGTCGCGGGGTGGTGGGTCGAAGGCCGCTCCGGCATCGCGCTCACCGCCGATCGCGCGCTCAACGCGCACCTCGGCGGCACGACCGACCGGCATGCCGGCATGAACGCCATCTGGATGGCGGTGAGCGATCTCGGCTACGTGGATCGCGATCTGTGGGACAATGCGGGCAGCGTCGAAATCGAGCCGTGGGCCTCGGTCGTAAAGCGCTCGGGACAACAAACCTGGCGTGGCCGGGTCGGCCTGCGTGGCGGGCTGCTGTACCGCAATCCGGGCGCGGGAGTTCAAAGCACCACCCGGTACGACATCGAGCTGTTCGCGCGTCCCACCGGAGAAGTGAGCGTCCGCATGCCCTTCATCTTTAAGACGACGTTCGGCGCGCGGCTGTTTGCGGGCGGGTACATTGCCAACAATGCGCCCCCCCTGCAGCGTCGAGTCATGGTCGTCCGGCGCCGATCCGTACGCGACGTTCACCAATCCGCTGCTGCGCAGCCGCGGCGCGCTGTTCGTGCGCCCCGACTTCCATTATCACGCGCCGGGCGACGCTAACCTGCGCGGCTTCCGGCCCGACCTGGGTGGCCGCTGGGCCGTCGCCCTGAATATGGAAGGGACGAAGTCATTGTTCCGACGCCAGACTGGATTCCTCCGCGATGTCTCGCTGGAGGGGTTCGTGGACGCCGGCGTCGTGGACCCGCAGGCGGTCCCGGCCGCGTCGAGCGGGCAGGACTACACGACGTTGTACGACGGTGGCGTGGGGCTCATCACGCGCCACCGCATCAACGACCTGTCGTGGACGATGCGGTTCGAGCTGCCGCTGGTCGTGAATCGCTGGGACTATGCCGCCGATGCTCACTCGAGCGCGGATGCCAGACTGGCGTTCCGGTGGCAGGTCAGTTTGGAGCCGTCCTTCTAGGGGGTTTAGGGGTGGGGACTAGGGCTAGGGATGAATGATCGGCGCACGTTCTTCCAGGAAACGTTCGGCAAGCTCCTGCATGAGATCGCGGAGCATGCCGAGCAGCGCGTCGCGCCCAAACGGTGGTTTCGGCCACCGGGGGCGGCGCCCGAAATGGCGTTCGTGGCGGCCTGCACGCGCTGCGGCGACTGCATCGATGTCTGCCCCGTGCACGCGATCATCAAGATGCCCGCGAGCGTTGGTGGGCTCGCGGCGGGCACGCCCTATATCGATCCCGGATCGCAGGCCTGTATCGTGTGCGAGGACATGCCGTGTGCGGCCTCGTGCGAGACGGGCGCGCTCACCAAGGTGCCGTGGGAATCGGTGCATATGGGGGTGCTCGAGCTCGATCCGGAGCGCTGCATCACGTTCCAGGGCGCCGAGTGCGGCGTGTGCGCGCGCGCGTGTCCGGTGGGGGAGCAGGCCCTCGGACTCGATGCGCGTGGACACCCCGTGCTGAAACCTGAAGGCTGTGTCGGATGCGGAGTCTGTGTCACCGCGTGCGTTACGCTGCCGTCGTCCCTCAAATTGAGGCTCGCGTGAGCGAACTACCCTACCGAGTCGAGAAGCCGTGGGGCCACGAGATCATCTGGGCCAAGGCCGAGCGCTACGTCGGCAAGATCCTGCACATCGAGCCCGGCCACGTGCTCTCGCTGCAGTATCACAACAAGAAGGACGAATCGATCTACGTGTTGTCCGGCGAAATCATCCTGCGCATCCAGCAGGGGGAGACACTGATCGAACGCCGGGTGCGCGTGGGCGAGTCGTTTCACATTCCACCCAAACTGATCCATCAGTTCGAGGCCGTCACCGTTACCGATTTGCTCGAGGCGTCCACGCCGGAGCTCGATGACGTCGTGCGGATCAAGGATCGCTACGGACGCGTCCCATGAAAGTCATCATGCCCATGGCCGGCAAGGGCACCCGGCTCTTGCCCCTCACCAAGCGGGTCCCGAAGCCGCTCGTGAACGTCGCCGGCCGGCCCGTGATGGATTACGTCATGGACGCGCTGCGGCAGGCAGGCCAGCTGGACGAGCTGATCATCATCACGGGGCACTTGAAGGAGAAAGTCGAGCAGTACGTCCGCGACAACTATGACGTTCCCGGCGCGCTTCATCGAACAGAAAGTGCTCGATGGCACCGCCGGAGCGGTGAATCTGGCTCGGCCCTACGTCGACGGCCCTCTGATCGTGATCTTTGTCGACACGTTGTTCGATGCCGATCTGTCGATGGTGAAAAAGAGCAAAGACGACGGCATCATCTGGACGAAGGAGGTCGAGGACTACCAGCGCTTCGGCGTCGTCGTGACGGATAAGCACCGTCACATGACCAGAATCGTGGAGAAACCGAGCACGCCGATTTCACGGCGCGCCAACATCGGGCTGCAGTATGTGAAAGACTGGAAGACCCTGTTCGAAGGGATCGAGCACGTGCTGAAGAGCCCGCCCGGCAAGGGAGGGGAGTTCTACCTGACTGATGCGTTCCAGTACATGGTTGACCAGGGAAAGAAGCTGTTCGTCAGTGAGGTCGGCGGCTGGTACGATTGCGGTAAGGTCGACACGTTGCTGGAGACCAATGAGCATCTGCTCAGACACGGACGCGGGAAGCGCCCCAAGCACGTTCCCGACGGCGTGAAGATCACCGATCCCGTCTACATCGAGGACGGCGTCACCTTGCAAGACGTGGAGATCGGGCCCAACGTCGCGATCGAGGCCGGCAGCACCATCATCGGGAGCGAGATCAAGCACAGCATTCTGGGGAAGGGCGTGCGAGTGGACCGCTCGCTGGTACATGGCTCGCTCGTCGGCGACAATCAGGTGATCAAGGAACAGGAGCTCGTGAACGCGGTGATGGACGCGGGAGAGGTGGCCGCGGCCCGTTGAACGAGTTCCTCGAGCTATTCGACTACAACGCCTGGGCGAACCGCACGATTTTCGACGCGGTCGCCCAAATCCCCCAGGAGCAGTACTTCCGAGATCTCAAGAGCAGCTACGGCGGCATTCACGGCACCCTCTGCCACGTCGTCTGGGCCGAACAGCTCTGGCTGCGTCGCTGGCAAGGGAAACCGAACCCCGCCATCCCCCAGGGCACCGATCTGCGCTCGCTCGCTGAGGCGCGGAGCCGTTGGGAGGCGGTCGAGGCAGAGCGGGGGGTCTATGTCGCCACATTGACGGATCAGGGACTCGATGCGACCAGGCTCGTAAAGCCTTCCAGCGGTGGGGAATACGTCCACACCTTCCGGCAGATGTTTCGGCACTTCATCAACCACTCGTCCTACCATCGCGGCCAGATCGTGACGTTCCTGCGCCAGCTGGGTCATCAACCGCCGAGCACCGACCTCATTCTGTACTACCGGCGGCGAGGGGCGGCGGAGGGCGGCGCAGGGCGGTAGCATGGGTTCACGACAGAACGCGCATGGGAACCTATCTTTACTAACTGACCGTTCAGTTAGTAACTTTCGGCCCTCATGCGAACCATTACCCGACGTTCCAAGCCCTCGAAGCCCCGGTGGCGCCGCCGCAAGGATGCGCGCCCGGAAGAGATCATCAGCGCGGCGCTCGAGGTCTTCGCCGATCGCGGCTTTGCGGCGACCAAGCTCGCGGACGTCGCGCGCCGCGCCGGCGTCACCAAGGGCACGATCTATCTGTACTTCAACAACAAAGAAGCGCTGTTCAAGGCGCTGGTGCGTCAGACCATCGTCCCCGTCATCGCCAAGGGGGAAGCGGTGGCCGAGGCGTTCACCGGCAGCGCGCGCGATCTGTTCGAGCGCCTGGTCCGGGAGTACTGGCGACTCGTCGGGGAGACCTCGCTGTCCGGCATTCCCAGGCTGATGATCGCCGAAGCCGGCAACTTCCCGGAGTTGACCCGCTTCTACTATGAGGAAGTCATTACTCGCGGTCATCGCCTGATGGAAGGCGTGCTCGCGCGGGGCATCAAGGCGGGCGAGTTCAAGAAGGTCGATCTCGCCATCGCGACCAAGCTCGCGATGGCGCCGCTCCTGCACGCCGTCGTCGCGCGCAAGGCGTTCGCGGCTTGCATGCCTGAAGGCTTCGACGTTCCCAGCTACCTCGACACTCACATCAATCTCTTTCTCCATGGCATCGCTAACTCGTAGCCTTGTTTTGGCCGCCGCCGTACTTGCCGCCCTCCGCCCTGCGCCGCTGATGGCACAGGAGCCGGCCGCGCTGCGGCTCTCGTTCGCCGACGCGGTGCGTCGCGTGACATCGGACGCGCCGCCGCCGTCCGTCGAGATCGCCGGGCTCCGCGAGGATGAATCGCGCGCGCGCGTGACGCAGGCCCGTTCCGGGCTGCTGCCGAACATCTCGCTGGCCGGCTCGTGGGCGAATCGTACCGTCAATCCCAAGGCGCTGGGGTTCTCGTTCGCGGGAGTGCCGAGCCTCATCGGCCCGTTTGATGTCGTCGACGGCCGCGTGCAGCTCCAGCAGACGATCTTCGACTTTTCGAACCTGAAGCGGGTGAGCGCGGCCAAGAGTCAGGTCACCGCCGCGGCGGCGGAGGGCTCGGCAACCGAAGAGGCGAGCGCCCAAACCGTTGCCGTCGCGTATGCGCGCGCGACCCGGGCCCAGGCTGTCGTCGGTGCGCGTCGCGCTGATTCTGCACTCGCCGCCGAGCTCGTCACGCTTGCGATCGCGCAACAGCAGGCCGGGGTGAGCGCGTCGATCGATGTGACCCGCTCCCGGGTCCAGCTGTCGGAGTCAGCCGGCCGCCTGATCCTGGCCCAGAGCCAGCTCGAGCGCGCCCGGCTCGATCTCGCGCGCGCCTTGGGACTCGATACCGCAACGCCGATCGAGCTCACCGATACGCTGAGTGTGGAGTTGGGCGCTGCCGTGGTCCCGGCCGACCGCGACTCGGCGGTGGCCCAGGCAATCGCCATGAGGCCCGACCTCGCCGCTGAGCTCGCCCGGGGCAATGCCGCTCGGACGGCGGCGTCGGCGATATCGGCGGAGCGCCTGCCGCGGCTTGGGTTGGCGGCGGACTACGGTCTCAGCGGAAACCAGTTTCCCGACGCGGTGAGCACGCGTGCACTGGCCGTGCAGGTGACGCTGCCGGTGCTGGATGGCTGGCGGCGCGAAGGACGCCTGGCCGAGCAAAAGGCCGTGGCGCGCCAGTCCGACGTGCGCGCCCGGGACCTGCGCCAGCAACTCGCCGCGGACGTAGATGGCGCGCTGCTCGATCTGCGCTCGGCGGCCGCGCAACAGATGATCTCACGCGAGCGGCTGCAGCTCGCGGCGGACGAGGTGTCGCAAGCGCGCCAGCGGTTTGAGGCCGGCGTCGCCGGGAACATCGAAGTGATCAACGCTCAGGAGTCATTGGTCCGCGCGCGGGAAGCGGACATCGATGCGCGGTTCGCGGCATTGGCCGCGAGGATCGCGCTGGCGCGCTCCGTCGGCAGCGCGCACACCCTGCATTAATCGAGGAAGCAACGATGGCCACGACCATGGAACCGGCAACGACGGAACCCAAGACCGAGACCCGGGGGGTGGGGGGCGGGGGGCCCCGCCCGTCGGTGGCGAAACCGGCTACTCCCCCAAAACGCTCGCGGAGGCTCGTCTTTTCCATCATGAGCATCATTCTGGTCACCCTGCTGATCATCGGGATTCGCCGCTGGTGGTTCGGCCGCTCGCACGTCTCGACCGACAACGCCCAGGTGGACGGGCACATCATCCCGGTGCTGCCGAAGGTGGGCGGCTACGTCACCGAGGTGCACATCCAGGAGAATCAATCCGTGCGCGCGGGCGACACGCTCGTCGTACTCGATGATCGCGATCTGCGCGCCCGGCTGGCGCAGACCGACGCCGACCTCGCCGCGCTGCTCGCGACCGTGAGCAGTCGCACGCGGGTGGGCCAGGCGGACGCCGCCGTCGCCCAGGCGCAGGCGAACGCCGTGAAGGCACAGGCGGACCTCGCGCGCCTCGAGCCGCTGGCCACGCAGAGCATCGTGAGCCCGCAGCAGCTCGACGCCGCACGCGGCGCGGCGGCGGCCGCGGCCGCGCAGCTGGCGGCCGCGCAGGCCGCCCTGGTGGGCGCCGACGCGCGCGTCGCGGCGGCTCGAGCGGTGCGCGACCAGGCCGCATTGCAGCTGTCGTACACGCGGATCCTCGCTCCTGCATCGGGTGTGGTCTCGAAGAAATCGGTCGAGTTGGGCCAGCTGGTGCAGCCGGGCCAGCCGCTCATGACCGTCGTGCCGCTCGATGACGTCTGGGTCACGGCAAACCTCAAGGAGACCGAGACCGCGGACGTGACGCCGGGCGATTCGGCCGACATCACCGTCGACGCCTACGAGGGCCGGCATTTCCGGGGCCACGTCGAGAGCCTGTCGCCCGCCACGGGCGCGAAGTTCTCGCTGCTCCCACCGGACAACGCGACCGGCAACTTCACGAAAGTCGTCCAGCGGATTCCGGTGCGGATCCGGCTCGATTCCGCGGCCGCTGATCCGGCGCATCCGCTGCGGCCGGGCATGAGCGTCGTCGCGACGATCAAGACGCACTAATGACCGCGGTTGCGCTTCCGGCGGCAGCGGCACCGGACCGCTATCGGTTCAAGTACCTCATCGCGATTACGGTGTCGCTCGCGTCCGTGCTGGAGCTGCTCGACACCAGCATCGTGAACGTGGCGATCCCGCACATGATGGGGAACCTGGGCGCCACGCTCGACCAGATCGCGTGGGTGTCCACAGGCTACATCGTGGCGAACGTGATCGTCCTGCCCATCACCGGCTGGCTGTCGGCGTTCTTCGGCCGGCGGCGCTACTTCGCCGGGTCGATCGCCCTGTTCACCGTCGCCTCGTTCATGTGCGGCAACGCCGGCTCGCTCGAGGCGCTGGTGATCTGGCGCATCATCCAGGGGCTGGGCGGGGGCGCGCTGCTCTCCACGTCGCAGGCGATTCTGTACGAGGAGTTTCCGCGCGAGGAGTACGGCACCGCGATGGCGATCTTCGGCGTCGGCGTGATGGTCGGGCCGACGCTCGGCCCGACGGTCGGCGGCTGGATCACCGACATGTACGGCTGGCCGTGGATCTTCTACATCAACATCCCGTTCGGCATGCTGGCGCTCGCGCTGACGCTGACGTTCATCAACGACTCCGAGCATCAGCAGCGTTCCTCGAAGGTCGACTTCATCGGCCTGGGCCTGCTGGCAGTCGGCATCGGAGCGCTGCAAACCATGCTCGAGCGCGGCGAACGGCTCGACTGGTTCGAGTCGGGCCAGGTGCGCCTGCTTGCGATCACCAGCGCGATTTCGTTGATCGCGTTCATCTGGCACGAGCTGCGCACCGAGCATCCGGTCGTGGACCTGCGGATTCTCAAGAGCCGCCAGCTTGCGGTCGGCGTGGTCTTTGGACTTGTACTTGGCGTCTGTCTCTATGCAACTGTGTTTGTCTTGCCCGTCTATCTCCAGAACGTGCAGAACTTCACGGCCAATCAGACCGGCCTGGTCATTCTGCCGGGCGCGCTCGCGTCGGCATTCACCATGGCGTTCATGGGCCGGCTGCAGGGAAAGTTCGACGGGCGGCTCTCGATCGCCGCCGGCGTCGCGGTGTTCGCGCTGTCGATGTGGCAGCACGCGCATTTCACCACGCAAAGCGGCATGCCCGACTTCTTCTGGCCGCTGATTTTCCGCGGCATCGGCCTCGGCCTGATTTTCGTGCCGCTCACGAATCTGGCGCTCGCCGATCTGCCGATGTCCAAGATTCCCAGCGGCACCGGACTGTTCAATCTGATGCGGCAGCTCGGCGGCAGCGTGGGGATCGCGCTGTCGGCGACGTTACTGCAGCGCTTCACCGCGATTCATCGCGCCGATCTCGCCGCGAGCGTGACACCGTACGCTGAGGCGACGCGCGAGCGCATCGCCATGATCACCCAGGCCCTGATGGCACGGGGTGAGACTCCCGCGATCGCGCAAATCAAAGCCGTTGGGTTCTTGAACGGGATCGTAACCAAGCAGGCGATGATGCTCTCGTTCGAGCAGCTGTTCCTGCTGTTCGGGACGGCGTTCGTGCTATCGCTACCGCTGTTGCTGTTGACGCACCGTAGTAAAGGAATGCCTGGCGGAGGCGCCGCCGGGGGGGCCCACTAGCACGCTTCGGCCATGGCCGCGGTTACGAGCAGGGCGCGCACGATGCCGAGCGCGCCCGTGTCGTTTTCGTACCACTCGGTAGGGAGGTGCGCGTCGCCCGATCGACCACCCCCGCCCAGCGCCACGGCCGGCACGCCGAGGGAAATCGGCACATTGGCGTCGGTCGAGGCGCACGCCAGTTGGTGCTCGTGGCCCACCGCCCGGGTGGCCGCGACCGCGGTCTGCACCAGCGGGTGCGTCCGCGGCGTCAGTCCGGAGGGCCGATCGCCGACACGCCGCACGTCGATCGTGAGTGGCGCGCTGCCCGGAATCCGCTGCCGGTTTGCTTCGTTGAGCACCTGCTGAAGCACGCCCTGGACCGCGGCGTCCAGAGTGCCGAGCGCGCGCGGATCTTCGCTCCGCAAGTCGAGATCGAACCAGGCGGTCTGCGGGATGCAATTGAGACCTGTCCCACCACCCAGTCGGACCACCGCGTGCGTCGTGCGTGGGGCGTGGTGCGTGGGAATCGCGGCGACCTTTGCGATTGCCTGGCCGACGGCGTGCGCCGGATTCGCGACGCCAAACGCCGCCCACGAGTGCCCGCCCGGACCCGCGTAGGTGACGCGATAGCGATGGGCGCCGAGCGCGCGGTGCACGATGCGCTCGATCCCGGCGCCGTCCAGGGCGATGAAGGCGGATGGGCGGATGGGCGCATGGGCGGATGAGCTGGAGCCAAACAGGTGACGCACGCCGCGCAAATCACCCGATCCCTCTTCCCCGACGGTCGCCGCGAACAAGACGGGCCGCCGTGTCGTGACGCGTGCCTTCGTCAACGCCTCGGCAACGGTCACCAGGGCGGCGAGGCCGCGCGCGTTGTCGGAGATGCCTGGTCCCTCGAGGCGCGGGCCTTTGCGCGAGACGGAGACGTCGAGCTCAGGACCAAACACGGTATCGAGGTGCGCGCTCAACACCACGCTCTCTGCTCCCTGCTCCGTGCTCCTTGCTCCATACCATCCACGCACATTTCCCACCTCGTCCACGGTAATGTCCGAGAGGCCGACCTCGGAAAACAACTGGGAAACGCGAGTGCCACGAGCCCGTTCGGCGCCGGTGGGAGCGGGGATAGCCGACAGCGACGCCTGACGGGCGAGCGTCGCTTCGTCCGAGCGCTCGATGTGGGCCCGCGCGGCGCGGACGCGATCGTGGGTCAGCAGCGCGTCGATCACGGTGGCAAACTATGACTCGTAGGGCGGATTCTGCAACAGGAGCGGCACGCGCTATCCCCCGATGCGACATATCCATGATCGTTGATATGTCGGAGGAGGGTCGGGCGGCATTCACTTGACCTGGAATGGGGCAGGGGCGACACTACGCGGATGGACGAGCGCGAGCTCATTTACGACTGGAACAGCACCGGTAACAACGGTGCGTTCGATTGGGCGGGGGTTCGCGTCGATCTCAATGACGAAACACTGCGCGACGGGCTGCAGTCGCCCTCCGTCACCGACCCGTCTCTGGCGACAAAGAAGCGGCTGCTGCACCTCATGGCCGATCTGGGCATCGTGGCCGCGGACATCGGTCTGCCGGGGGCGGGCCCCCGGGTGGTCGAGCAGGTGCGGGCGCTGGCGACCGAGATCCGCGATCACAAGCTGCCCATCTTCCCCAACTGCGCTGCCCGCACCGTGGTGGCCGACGTCGAGCCGATCGTGCGAATCGCCGACGAGGTCGGCATCAAGATCGAAGCCGCGACGTTCATCGGCTCGTCCCCGATTCGGCAGTACGCGGAGGATTGGACCCTCGATCGCATTCTCAAGGCCAGCGAAGAAGCGGTGACGTATGCGGTCAAGCATGGCCTGCCGGTCATGTACGTCACCGAGGACACGACGCGCGCGCGGCCGGAGACGCTCAAAGCGTTATACGGCGCGGCCATCAATTGCGGCGCGCAGCGGCTGTGCCTGGCCGATACCGTCGGTCATGCAACGCCGGACGGGGTCAAGGCTCTGGTCGGCTTCGTCAAGAAGGAAATCGTCCAAAAGAACAATGTCAAAATCGACTGGCATGGCCATCGTGATCGTGGCATGGGGCTGATCAACTGTCTGGCCGCCATCGAGGCCGGCGTCGATCGCGTCCACGCCACGGCGCTCGGCGTGGGCGAGCGCGTCGGCAATGCCGAGATGGACCTGCTGATCGTGAACCTCAAGCTGCTGGGGGCGCATCAGGGGGACATCCGGAAGCTCCCGGAGTACTGCCGGTTGGTCGCGGACGCCGTGGGCGTGCCGATTCCGGTGAACTACCCGGTGATCGGCACCGACGCGTTCCGGACCGGCACCGGAGTGCACGCCGCGGCCATCATCAAGGCCAAGAAGAAGGGCCACAATTGGCTCGCCGATCGCGTGTACAGCTCGGTGCCCGCCGAAGAATTCGGCTTCGAGCAGCGGATCGAGATCTCTCCCGTGTCGGGACTGTCCAACGTGAAGTACTGGCTGGAGCGGCATGGCTATGATCCGAACGATGAGAGCGCCTGCCGCACGTTGTTCGAGGCGGCGAAGCGAACCGACCGCGTGCTGTCGGATGAGGAATGCCATCGATTGCTGAGCGCATGAGCTTTCGCGACATCGAGAAGTCGTTCTTCGATCTCTACTGGCACATGGATCCCGTGGCCGCCACCCAGGCAGGCGTGCCGGGGGGGGGCCACGATGATCGCTACGGCCGTTTCAGTTCGGCCGCCCTCGCGCCCCAGCTTGCGGCGCTCAAGTCGATTGCCACGGCGCTCGAAGGGGCGAACGCGACCGATCTCGAGGAGGAGATCGATCGCACCGCGCTGCTGAACGAGATCCGCGTTTCGCTGCACCGCTTCGAGAAGATCAAGCCGCAGACCAAGAACCCGGAATTCTGGCTGTCCCACCTGCTGGGCGGACTGCATCATCTGCTGCTGTCCGCCGATCGCACGCCCGCCGAAAAGGCGCTGGCGGCGATCGGGCGGCTCGAGGACATCCCGGCGTTCATCGACGATTTCAAGGCGACGCTCGAGGAGCCGGTGCGGGTCTTTGTCGAGACGGCGTTACGGATGACCGAAGGGGGGCGGCTGCTCATCAAGGAGCTGGCCGCGGCCCTGGGAGCGCAGGCGCCGATGCATGCTGCACGGCTCACGACGGCGGCGGAGCAAGCCAGCGCCGCACTGCGCCAGCTCGACTCGAATCTCGAGCGCTGGCTCGAGATGGGGACGGAGCAGTTCGCGATCGGTGAGGACGCGTTCAACTTCCTCCTTCATTATCAGCACGCGCTGCGGGACACGGCTCCCGAGCTGTGGCGCTACGGCCTGCACCTCAAGGAAGAGATCGAAGCCGATCTGGTGCGGCTCGCGAAGCGCCTCAACGGGGGGGGAGGGGGGCCGGCACGGGGTGGCCGGAGCTCGTGGACAAGCTGCGGTCCGATCATCCGGCGCCGGGTGAGCTGGTCGACGCCTATGCCAAAGAGATGGCGCGCGCGCGGGATTTCGTGGCGGAAAAGCAGCTCGCGCCGATTCCCAAGGCGCCCCTGGGTGTGATTCCCACGCCCGCGTTCATGCGCCCGGTTATTCCATTTGCGGCCTACGACAGCCCGGGCGCCTACAGCCGCGACCGGACTGGCTGGTTCTACGTGACTGTGCCCGATCCACGGCTTCCCACGGCGCAGCAGGAGCGGATTCTGCGCGATCACTGCCGCCACGAGCTGGCGGCGACCGCGCTGCACGAGGGCTATCCGGGACACCACCTGCAGCTGGTCATCGCGAAAGAGCTGCCGTCGCACGTGCGCAAGAATCTCTGGACGCCGCTGACGGTCGAAGGGTGGGCGCTGTACTGCGAGGACATGATGGGCGAGCAGGGCTTTTATGCGTCGGACGAGGAGCTGTTCTTCCAGCGCGTGCACCTGTTGTGGCGTGCGATGCGCATTCTGCTCGACGTCGGGTTGCACACGCGCGGCATGACGCGCGAGCAGGCGGTGGACCAGATGGTGAACGAGCTCCATGTGGAGCGCGGCAACGCCGAGGCGGAGGTGCGGCGCTACTGTGCGTGGCCCGCATATCAGCTGTGTTACGCCGTGGGCCGGCGAGAGCTGCTGCGGCTGCGCGACGATTTCCGCAAATCCAGGGGCAACGACTTCACGCTGCGTGCCTTCCACGACGCGGTGCTCCCGTACGGCGGCCTGCCCGTGACTCTGATCCGGTGGGGACTCGGCCTGGGTGAGTGATCGTTCGCCGGGGCTCCCCAGGCAGGTCAAGCTGTTCGGGGCAGTCTCTCTTCTCAACGATTTCGCAAGTGAGATGGTGTACCCGCTGCTGCCCGCGTTCGTCACCGGCGTGCTCGGCGGCGGGGCAGTCGCGTTGGGTGCGCTCGACGGCGCCGCCGATGCCGCCGCGGCCCTCGTAAAGTTCGTCGCGGGGCGGCTTGCCGACCGCCCGGCGCGCCGTGGGCCGCTGATCGTCATCGGTTATTTCATCGCCGCCGCGATGCGCCCGATCATCGCCGTGACCGCCGCTGCGTGGCAGGTGATCGGCTTGCGGGTCGTGGACCGGCTCGGCAAGGGACTGCGCACGCCTCCGCGTGACGCGCTGATCGCCGACGTGACGCCGGCCCCCCTGGTGGGCCGAGCATTTGGGTTGCAGCGCGGGCTGGACCATGTCGGCGCGGTGATTGGGCCGCTGGTGGCGTGGTGGATGCTGTCCGGTGGTGCAAATGTGCGGACGGTCATTCTGGCTAGTGTGGTGCCGGGGGTGCTGGTCTTGGTGCTGGCCGCTTGGGCGGTCAAGGGCGGGGGAGGGCGGTCGAAGGCGGTGAACAACGTCTCCCCGCCCTCGCCCGCCCTCGTCCGCCCTCCACCGCCCGTAATTGCGATCGGGATCTTCTATCTCGTCAGAATGCCCGAGACGTTGATCATCTTGCACGCGCAACGGCTCGGCATCGCCGTCGCCCTGGTGCCGCTGCTGTGGGCGGCCCTGCATGTCGTCCGCTCCTCGACATCGTTCCTGGGCGGGGCCCTGGCGGATCGCATTGGGCCCTCGCGGACGATGTGGCTCGGCTGGGTCAGCTACGTCGCGCTGGCGGCCGGTATGGCATTCGCCGACGGGCCGGCGACGGGGTGGGTGCTCTTTCTCGCGCTCGGCGTCGTGGCCGGCCTGACCGAAAGCCCCGAACGCGCGCTGGTCGCCGCGGCCACAGGGGGCCAGAGGGGGAGCGGGTTCGGGGTTTATCACGCGCTGACGGGGGTCGCGGCGCTGGTGGGCGGTGTCGTGCTGGGGGTCGTTTTCCAGGAGACGACCGGGGCCACGGCATTCGTTGTAAGTGCCGCTGCTGCTTTGGGATTGGTGATCCTGTGGCCTTTCTGGGCACGGGCGCATAGCGTTCCGCCCCGATGACGACACCTGTCCAGCCGACGCCCCCCCCCAGCACCCCTCCGCCGACATCTCGCACAGCAGCCCACGGGTCGGCGCCGCGTGGTCGCTACCTCGCGTTTCTCGCGCTCGCAGCGCTGGGCGTTGTCTACGGCGACATCGGCACGAGTCCGCTGTACGCCATGCGCGAGGCGTTCCATGGGCCGCACGCGATTCCGGTCACGCCCGGAAACGTGCTGGGGGTGCTCTCGCTCATCTTCTGGTCGCTGGTGCTCATCGTCACCGTGAAATACCACGTGGTGATCATTCGCGCGGACAACAAGGGTGAGGGTGGGGTGCTCGCGCTGATGGCGCTGGTGCAGGGCCGTCGGCAGGCTCGCGGGTTGTCGCCGCGCCGCATCATGATCGTCCTCGGCATCTTCGGTGCGGCGTTGTTGTACGCCGACGGCGCGCTGACCCCGGCGATCTCCGTGCTCTCGGCGGTCGAGGGACTCGAGGTGGCCGCAACAGGGCTGCACAGCTGGATCATTCCCATCACCCTGACGATTCTCATCGGTCTGTTCCTGTTTCAGAAGCGCGGCACGGCGGGCATTGGGTCGATCTTCGGGCCCGTGATGCTCGTGTGGTTTGCGGTGCTGGCCGTCCTTGGCCTGAACGGCATCCTCCAACATCCCGCGGTGCTGAGTGCTGTGATGCCCAGCCACGCGTTCAACTTCTTCACCGAGGACCCAAAGCGAGGATTGCTGGTGCTTGGGGCGGTGTTCCTCGTCGTCACCGGCGGCGAAGCGCTGTACGCGGATCTGGGGCATTTCGGTCACACCGCCATTCAGCTCGCATGGTTTACGATTCCGTTGCCGGCGTTGATGCTCAATTACTTCGGGCAAGGGGCGCTGCTGCTGACGAATCCCGAAGCGGCCTCCAATCCGTTCTACCGGCTGGCGCCCCCCGAGGCCCTGTACGCGTTGATCCCGCTCGCCACCGCCGCCGCGATCATCGCCTCGCAGGCGGTCATTTCGGGAGCGTTTTCGCTGACCCGGCAGGCAGTCCAACTCGGCTATGTGCCACGTATGGAGATCGAGCATACGTCGTCGCGTGAGATCGGGCAGATCTACGTTCCAGCCGTTAACTGGCTGTTGATGGTCCTGACGATCGCTTTCGTCATCGGCTTCAGGACCTCGAGCAATCTCGCCGGTGCCTACGGGGTCGCGCTGGCGACGCTGATGGCACTGACCACGATGATGTTCTACGTCATGAGTCGGGAAGTCTGGGGCTGGAGTCTCCCGAAGGCAGCGGCGGTGTCGGGTCTCTTCCTCGTTGTCGACCTGACCTTCCTTGCCGCCAATTCGCTCAAGATCTGGCACGGGGGCTGGGTGCCGCTGGCCATTGCGATCGGTCTGTACTTCGTGATGGGGACCTGGAAGCGGGGAAGGGAAATCCTCGCCAAGCGCATGATGGAAAAGACCGTCCCGCTCAAGCTGTTGCTTGCCGATCTCGCCGCGGAGCCACCAACTCGTGTTCCCGGGACGGCGGTGTTCATGTACGGCAGCTCCGACGGCACACCGCCGGCGCTGGTTCTCAACCTGACCCACAACAAGGTGCTGCACGACAAGATTGTGTTCCTGACGATCATGACGGAGGACGTACCGCATGTACCGGAGGAGCAGCGTGTCACCGTCAAGCGAAGCGGTAAGGGGTTTCATAGTGTCGTGGCGCGCTACGGGTTCATGCAGGATCCGGATATCGGCGACGTGCTCGCTGCGTGCAAGAAGAGCCACCTCGACATTCCGCTCGAGGGGACCACGTTCTTTCTCGGCCGCGAGACGCTGATTGCGTCCGACCGGCCGGGCATGGCGATGTGGCGCGAGCGGTTGTTCTCATTCATGTCGCGCAATGCCCTCCGCGCGACGGCGTTCTTCAAGATTCCGCCGAATCAGGTGTTCGAGGTGGGCGCCTACGTCGAGCTTTGAACGCTGCTCGCGCTGCTGAGAGAGATGGTGTTGGTCGCGTCGTCGTAGTGAAACAGGTCCCCGAACCGCGCCCAGCCGACGAGGGTGTCGAACACCTGCTCGTAGTTCTCCTGCGGCATATGGATCACGATCGTCTCCAGGGCGAAGTCGCGATTCAGCTTGTGCTTCCGCTGCCGCTTCAGGGACCGATAGATCTCCTTGACGAGGTGGAGGCTGAGCAACTGCTCGCGCCAGATTCTCTGCCGCTCGTCCGCTGCCCCCCGCACGAATCGCTTTCCCAGCGGCTCGAGCAAGACCGTTCGCTTTGGCGTGTCGACGAAGTTGAGCATCTCCGCCGCTTTGACGACGGTGATGACCTTGCCGAACTCCCGGTTGATCGCGGTCGCGATTCGGAAGACGTCGTCCTGACCACCGTGCACGTCCAGGTACTCGAGCAGGCCCACGATCTCGACGGCCGTGACGGGTGGGAGTGGCTCGACGAACTCGGGCTCAGGCGTGGGGGGACCAGCCGGCACGTCGGGGAGCTCGCTGCCCGTGATGATTTCATATAGCTGGTCGACCAGGCGCAGCAGCTCGGGCGCCCGGTAGTCGCGCGGCCTGGGCAAGTCGTTCTGGACGACCTTGCGCACGCGCGCGGGGTGGGCGCCGCCCAGGACGATAATCTGGTCGGCCATGAAGGCGACTTCTTTGATGTCATGACTGACCATGAGAATCGACGACAGGCTCCGCTCCTTCGCGGCCCAAATGTCCAAGACTTCGGCGCGCAGGCTCTCCGCGGTGAGGGCGTCTACCTGGCTGAACGGCTCGTCCATGAACAGGATCTCGGGATCGACCGCGAGTGCCCGCGCCATGCCCACCCGCTGCTTCATGCCGCCCGAAAGCTCGCGCGGATACGCGTGCTCGAAGCCGGCGAGTCCTACGCGGGTGATCGCGCGCTCAGCACGTTGCGCGATCTCCTTTGGGTCGAGCTTGATGGCTTCGAGCGCCACCTTCACGTTTTCGGTGACGGTCATCCAGGGGTAGAGGGCGAAACTCTGAAACACAATCGCTACACCCGGATTCAATGCGTGGAGCGGCTGGTCGTGGTAGAAAACCTCACCCTCGCTCGGTTTGATGAGCCCCGCCATCATGCGCAGGATCGTGGACTTTCCGGAGCCGGATGGACCGAGCAAGGCGACGACCTCGTTCGCCCCTACGGTGACGTTGACGTTCTCCAGGACGCGAAGGCGCTGGCCGTTCGGTAGCAGGAAGTCGTGCGAGACGTGCCGGGCCTCGCACAGCACGCGTGTCGCTTTAGGAGCCGCGGATCGTCTGACCGCCATGTCCCGTGATCGTCACTTGTTGAGGGAGAAACGCCGCTCGGCGAGCTGATAGAAACGCCGCCACACCGTGCGATTGAAGAGTACCACGATCGCTGACATCACGAGAATACTGGCCGCAAGTCGGGGGAAGTTCGCCGCCGCGGCGGCGGCACTGATCTGCGCGCCCAATCCATTTGCCTGGAGCGTCTGCCCCTTGAACGTCACGAACTCCGCTACGATGCTGGCATTCCAGGCGCCGCCCGCCGCCGTGACCCAGCCAGTGACGAGGTAGGGAAACACGCCGGGAAGGTACAGCGCGCGGAACCGTTGCCACCGGCTGAGCCGGTAGCTCCGTGACGCTTCACGGAGGTCGGCGGGTATCGCCATCGCGCCCGCGATGACGTTGAACAGGATGTACCACTGCGTGCCGAGGAGCATCAGGACGATGCTCCCCCAGCCGAGGGACACGCCCGCCGCCGCGAGCGCCGCGATGACGAGGGGAAACAGCATCGGTGCGGGGAACGACGCCACGATCTGCACGACGGGCTGCAGCACGCGCGACAGGCGTGGTGAGAGGCCGATCGCGAGCCCAGCGGGCAGCGCCCAGAGGGTCCCGATGGCGGTCGCGAGCAGGACACGGCCCAGCGTCCACCCTGCGGCACCGCCCAGCGCGCCCCAGTCGGCGAGCGGAACGCGCCGTAGCAGGTGAATCAGGTTCCAGGCGCCGAAGGCCAGCACCGCAAAGAGCAAGGCGAGGAGGATCACTCCAAGCCAGCCGGCGGGGCGACTGGTGGGCGGACGCGTGACGATCGCAGGAGTGGCGGCAGTCGCGCGGGGCGGGCGGGGGGTTCTCCGCGCGCGCCGCACCAGTGCGCGCACCATCACGATGAGCCGCGAGCGTCGCAGCCACGCGAGGAACCAGGAGGTCAGCCTTTCCTGTTGGCCCCCTTCTTCGACCCGGAACTTCTGGGCCCACACGACGACGGGACGCCACAGGACCTGATCAACGGCAACGATCATCAGTGTCATGGCCGCGATCGCATACAGCATGGCATCCACGCGTCCCTGATCCACCGCTACGCTCATGTAGGAGCCGATCCCCGGGAGCCGGAAATCCCGATCGCCTAACTGGAACGACTCGTTGATCATGAGGAAGAACCAGCCGCCGGCCATGCTCAACATGCTGTTCCATACTAGTCCGATCGTGGCATACGGCAGCTCGATCCATTTCAATTGCTGCCACCAGTTGAACCGATATATCGATCCGACTTCGCGAAGATCATTGGGCACCGAGCGTAACGAGTGGTAGTAGCTGAACGTCATGTTCCACGCCTGCCCGGTGAAGATCATGATCACCGCGGCGAGCTCGAGGCCGATGTTGCTGTGCGGGAACAGCGCAACGAGCGCCAGGATCAACCCCGGCATGAAGCCGAGCACGGGGATGCTCTGCAGGATGTCGAGCAGGGGGACGAGCACGCGCTCGGCGACGCGATCTTTCGCCGCCCAATAGCCGTAGACGAGCGTGAAGCCGAGGGACAGCACGTACGCCAAGAGACCGCGCGAGAGCGAATAAAACGTGTAGCGGGGCAGGGCCCAGGGCGACAGGTCGATGACGACGGCTGGCCGCGGCGCGCCGCCCCATTCGCGGGAGAGACTGAGCAGCCCGTAGAGGAGCCCGGCTAGTGCGACAACGATGGCCAGGTCGACCCAGCCGAAGCGGCGGGTGCGGTGGAGGAGGGCAGTGGCCTCGCCCCAGACCCGGCGCCACACGCTGTGCATGGCGCCTAATCTACGAGTCTCGGCCGAGATCATCTTAATGCCGTCTTAACACGCACTCTCACTTTCCTAAGCCTTCCTTAACATGACAGCCGTTATCGTGCGCGGCTGAGGGGAGGACTTTGTGATCGACATCATCTATATCGCAGTGACCTTGGCCTTTTTCGGCCTCATGCTCGCGTACGTACGCGGCTGCGAGCGACTCGGCCGACGACTGCCACCGGTGAGGACCGGCCGTGAGCACCCTCACGATCATCGGTGCAGTGGTCTGCATTCTGATCCTGGCATATCTCGTCTACAGCCTGCTCCGACCCGAGAAGTTTTGAGAGAACCACGATGACGACAAACGGCTGGCTCCAGATCCTTTTCTATTCTGTCCTGCTGCTGGCGCTCACGAAGCCGCTCGGCGTGTACATGCTGCGGGTTTACGACGGCTCGCTGCGCTGGCTCGCCCCGCTCGAGCGCGCGATCTACCGCGTCTGCGGCATCGACCCCGATGAAGACCAGCATTGGACGCGCTACGCCGCGAGCATGCTGTTCTTCAGCGCGGTCTCGATGATCGTGACCTACGTGGCGCTGCGGCTGCAGCATCACCTGCCGCTCAACCCGTTCGCCCGCGCGGCCGGTGCCCGACCGCCAGGCGTTCGAGACCGCCGCGTCGTTCACGTCCAATACGAATTGGCAGTCGTATTCGGGCGAGACGATGATGTCGTACTTCTCGCAGATGACGCAGCTCGCCTTCCACAACTTCACGTCGGCGGCCGCGGGCATGGCGACGGCGGTGGCCCTGGCGCGCGGGCATCGCGCGCCGCTCGGCCGGCCGGATCGGCAACTTCTGGACCGACCTGGTGCGCGGGACGCTGTACATCCTGCTGCCGCTCTCGTTCGTGCTCGCGCTGGTACTGGTGCAGCAGGGCGTGATCCAGAACTTCTCGTCGCCGGTGACCGCGACGACTTTCGAGGGGACAAAGCAGGTCTTGTCGATGGGACCGGCGGCGAGCCAGATCGCGATCAAGCAGCTGGGCACGAACGGCGGCGGTTTCTGGAACGCGAATTCGGCCCATCCGATGGAAAACCCGACGCCACTCTCGAACTTTCTCGAGGTGTTTGCGATCCTCATCATCTCGGCCGCCATCGTTTACACGTTCGGGCGCATCGTGAACAACCGGAAGCACGCCTGGGCGCTGTGGGCCGCGATGTTCGTGATGTTCGCGGCTGGCGTCACCACCGCGTACTGGGCCGAAGCCCGCGGGAATCCGATTCACGCGGCACGCGGGGTGGACATCGTGGCGTCCGCTACGAATCCCGGCGGCAACATGGAGGGCAAGGAAGTCCGCTTCGGGATCGCCAATTCGGTGCTGTGGGCCACCGCGACCACGGACGCGTCGAACGGCTCGGTGAACTCGATGCACGATTCGTATACCGCGATCGGTGGCATGGTGCCCCTCGTCAACATCCAACTCGGGGAGCTGATCTACGGTGGTGTGGGGTCGGGCTTGTACGGTATGCTGATGATGGCGGTGCTCACGGTCTTCATCGCCGGTCTGATGGTCGGCCGAACACCCGAGTACCTCGGCAAGAAGATCCAGAGCCGCGAGATGCGCATGGTGATGCTCTATGTGCTCATCTTCCCGGCGGCCATCCTCACGCTGACGGCCCTGTCCGCGGTCATACCGGCGGGTCTGGTCGGCCGGAACAACGCCGGACCACACGGTTTGAGTGAGATCCTGTATGCGTTTTCGTCGGGCGTGGGAAACAACGGGAGCGCGTTCGCCGGCCTGACCGGCGGGACGTACTACTACAACACGTCGCTGGGTTTCGCGATGCTCATCGGTCGCTTTGCGATGATGGTGCCGATGCTGGCGCTCGCGGGCTTCCTCGCCGAGCGAAAAAGCGTACCGGAATCCCTCGGCACGTTCCCCGTCACCACGCCGCTGTTCGTCGTGCTGCTGGTGGGCGTGATCCTGATCGTCGGTGCGTTGACGTTCTTTCCGGTGCTGTCGCTCGGGCCGATCGTCGAGCACCTGCTCATGAAAGCGGGGACACTGTTCTAATGGCACTCACCAAGCGGCCCCTGTTCGATCCGCCAATCGTGCGGCGTGCCGTGCGCGACGCGTTCGCCAAGACCGTGAACCTGCGGCATATGCTGCGCAACCCCGTGATGTTCGTGGTGTTGGTCGGCAGCGTGCTCACCACCGTCGTGCTGGTCGGCGACATCGTCCGTGGCGGCACGAACGTGGGATTCACGCTGCAGCTCGCGCTCTGGCTCTGGTTCACCGTCGTTTTCGCCAACTTCGCCGAGGCAATGGCCGAAGGGCGGGGCAAGGCGCAGGCAGAATCGCTGCGCCGCTCGCGCACACTCACGACCGCCAAGCGCCTGAAGGACCCCAAGAACCGGGCGGCGTTCGAGTCGGTCCCGGCAGCCCGACTGCGTTATGGCGATATCGTGCTCGTGACGCCGGGCGAGCTGATCCCCGGCGACGGCGAAGTGATCGAAGGTGTCGCTTCGGTCGACGAGTCGGCCGTGACGGGTGAGTCCGCGCCGGTCGTCCGCGAATCGGGCGGGGACCGTTCGGCGGTCACCGGCGGCACGAAGGTCCTATCGGACTACCTCGTCATTCGCATCACCGCGAATCCCGGCGAGACGTTCCTCGACCGCATGATCGGCCTCGTGGAAGGCGCCAAGCGCCAGAAGACGCCCAACGAGATCGCGTTGATCATCCTGCTGTCGGGGCTGACCATCATCTTCCTGTTCGCGGTAGTGACGCTCAAGGCGTTCGCGATCTACTCGGGTGGGGACGCGACCATTCCGATTCTGGTCGCGCTGCTCGTCTGCCTCATCCCGACGACGATCGGCGGCCTGCTGTCGGCCATCGGCATCGCCGGCATGGACCGGATGATTCAGCACAACGTCATCGCGATGAGCGGCCGCGCGGTCGAGGCGGCGGGCGACGTCAACACGCTGCTGCTCGACAAGACGGGCACGATCACGCTCGGCAATCGCCAGGCCGTCGAGTTCGTCCCGGCACCCGGGGTGACGAAGGAATACCTGGCGGACCGGGCGCAGCTCGCCTCGCTGCCGGACGAAACGCCCGAGGGCCGCAGCATCGTGGTGCTCGCGAAGCAATTTGGCCTGCGCGCCCGCACCCTCTCGGAGGGGTCGCCGCATGTGGAGCTGGTCGCCTTTTCCGCCGCCACGCGCATGAGCGGGATCAACACCCAGGGAACGCAGCTCCGCAAGGGTGCGTCGGATGCGATCGCCAAGTGGGTGCGCGAACAGGGCGGCGATGTCCCTGCCGCGATCAATAGCGATGTCGAGCGGATCGCGCGGGCGGGCGGCACGCCGCTCGTCGTCGCGGAGCGCGCGAACGGCGGCGCCCGGGCGCTCGGCGTCATCTATCTGAAAGACGTGGTGAAGGGCGGGATGCGCGAGCGGTTCGCGCAGCTCCGCACGATGGGCATTCGCACGGTCATGATCACCGGCGACAATCAGCTCACCGCCGCGGCGATCGCCGCCGAAGCCGGCGTGGACGACTTCCTCGCCGAAGCGAAGCCCGAGGACAAGATGGCGCTCATCAAGCGCGAGCAGGCGGGCGGCCGCCTCGTCGCGATGGCGGGCGACGGCACTAACGACGCGCCGGCGCTGGCCCAGGCCGATGTCGCCGTCGCGATGCATACCGGGACCCAGGCTGCGAAAGAGGCCGGGAATCTCATCGATCTCGACTCCAATCCCACGAAGCTCATCGAGGTGGTCGAGATCGGGAAGCAGTTGCTGATCACACGGGGCGCGTTGACGACGTTCTCGATCGCCAATGACGTGGCGAAGTACTTCGCCATCATCCCGGCGATGTTCATCGCCACGTATCCCGCGCTGCAGGCGCTCAACATCATGCGGTTGCATTCGGCGCAGTCGGCGATCCTGGCGAGCGTGATCTTCAACGCGCTCATCATCATCGCGCTGATTCCACTCGCGCTGCGGGGCGTGACGTGGCGGCCCGCACCGGCCGCCGCCATCCTGCGCCGCAATCTCTGGATCTACGGCGTCGGGGGGATCCTCATTCCGTTCGCGGGGATCAAGCTCATCGACGTGCTGCTCAACCTGCTGCACCTGGTATGACTATGCTCAAGAACCAACTGCGTCCTGCCATTGTCGTCACGCTGGTGTTGATCTTGATCACGGGCCTCATCTATCCTGGCCTCGTGACCGCCGTCGCACAGATCCTGTTCCCGCGCCAGGCGAACGGCTCCCTGGTCACAGTCAACGGCCAGGTCGTCGGGAGCGAGTTGATCGGCCAGACCTTCGCGCGCGCCGAGTACTTCCATTCGCGGCCGTCGGCGGCGGGTAGCGGCTATGACGACACGCTGTCGGCAGGTACCAACAAAGGGCCGACGGACCTGAAGCTCGCGGACACGCTGGTCGCGCAGGCGGTGGACAGCGCGGTGCGGCTGGACGGCGCCGTGAAAGGCGCAGTCCCCGCCGATCTCGCGACGCGCTCGGGCTCGGGGCTCGATCCGCACATCTCGCCCGCCAGCGCGTTCCTGCAAGTGAATCGCGTGGCGCGCGCGCGCGGGCTGGATACCGCCGTCGTGCGCGGCCTCGTCGACCGGCACATCGAAGGCCGCACGTTCGGCTTGCTGGGCGACCCACGGGTCAACGTGCTCCTGCTTAACTTGGCGCTCGACAGCCTAACGAGGAGTCCTCGGTGAACCTACGCATGCAGGTTATCGCCGGCGCGCTCGCGCTGGTTGCTCCACTACCACTGGCGGCCCAAGCCGCCGCTTCGGGCAGCGGCGTGACGCTCTCGGGATATGTCACCGCGTCCTACTTCTACGCGACGAGCCCGACCGGGACGGCGATCGTGGGGCGGCTGTACGACCGCTTTCATGATGCGTTCATCGCCAACGCCGCCCGCATCACGTTCGAGCGCCCCGTCGCGACCGACAAACGCGATGCCGGTTTCCGCGTGGACGCCCTCTTCGGCCAGAACGCCGCGCCGCTCAAGTCCGCGGGATTGGCGCTCGGCGATCAAGGCGACCTTCCCCAGGCGTACGTCACGCTGAACCTCCCGACGGGCGGCGGCAACTACGTGCAGTTCAAGGCCGGGAAGATGTGGACCCTGCTCGACGTTGAGGTCGTGGACGAAGTGCTCAACCCCAACTTCTCCCACGGCTACCAGTACATCTATCTGACCAACTTCACGAACACCGGCTTCGGCGTGGACGCCAAGCTCTCGGCAAAAATCGACGCCCAGCTCCGGTTGATCAACGGTTGGGACGTCGTGGAGGACAACAACACCGGGAAGTCGTTCATGGGCCGGGTCGGGATTACGCCGTCGGACAAGACGGCGCTGGCCTTCTTCGGCTACTACGGGCCGGAACAGGCCGGCAGCACGGCGAACAACCGCTACGGTGGCGAGTTCGTGGGGACGTTCAAGCCGGGCTCCAAGACGACGATCTACGCGCAGTTCGACATGGGCGGCGAGCAGGGGATTGCTGCCGGCGGTGGCGACGCAAAATGGTTGGGTGGTGGGCTCTGGGGCGTGTTCGATCTCAAGCCTACGCTCAGCCTGGCCCTGCGCGGGGACTACATGGACGACCAGGACGGCGTGCGGACGTCGGGCGTGCTCGGCTTCCCCACGGCGCCAAGCCGTCAGCTCGGGAGCGCTACGGTCACCCTGAACGTCAAGACCTGGCCGCATGCTTTGGTGCGTCCGGAGCTGCGTTTCGAGCACTCCAGCGAGGACGATTTCGGCAATCCGGGAGATCTGAGCAACACCCAGATGACGATCGGCCTCGCGCTATCGTACCTATTCTGAGCAACCGGCATGGGTGACATGAAGGGCTACGCCCGGGCCGCAGTGGTGCTGGCCGTGTGCACGGCGCTCGGGACGGCCGTGCTGCACTGGCTGTCGATTACCGACGTGGCCATGCTGTACCTGCTCGGCGTTGGCGTGATTGCTTCGTGGGCCACGCGCCGCCAGGCCATGGTCGCCGCGGTGCTCTCCGTGGCGCTGTTCGACTTCTTCTTCGTGCCGCCGCGGTTCACGTTCACCGTGTCGGACCTGCATTACATCTTCACCTTCGCCGTGATGCTCGTGACCGCGCTGGTGATCAGCCGGTTGGCCGAGCGGGTGCGTAGTGAGGCCCGCGCGGCGGAAACGCGTGCGCTGGGCACTGCGGCGCTCTACCCGATGCTCGGCGACCTGGGAGATGCCAAGACGCTGGACGACGTCACCCGTATCATCGGCGGCCACGTGCGCGCGGCATTTGGCGCCGAGTCGCGCGTGCTGCTACGCCAAGCGGGTCACCTCGCCCCCGTCGGTGGCACTTCGCCCCAGCCGGAACCGAGTCTCCGGCTGGCGGACTTGGCGTACCAGTCGTGGCAGCCGGCCGGGAGAGGCACACCCAATTTCCCCAACGCCGACGCTCAGTATCTCCCCCTGGTGGGGAGCCATGGCCGGCTCGGCGTGCTCGAGGTGCGCCCGGACGATCCGGCGCGATTCGACGATCCCGCCGTGCAATGGCTGCTCCAGACCTTCGCCGCGCAGGCGGCGCTGGCAATCGAGAGGGTTGGGGCCGTAGCTTAGCGTCCTCATGACAGGACGCCGTCCGGATCCTGAAGCGCTGCTGGCGCGCGTGCGCGAGGAAGAGCGCCGGGCGGGACGCGGCCGATTGAAAATCTTCTTCGGCGCCTCTCCGGGCGTGGGCAAGACGTACGCGATGCTCGAAGAGGCACGCGCCAAGAAGCGGGCCGGCCTGGACGTCGTCGTCGGCGTCGTCGAAACGCACGGGCGCGCCGAAACCGCCGCCTTGGTCGAGGGGCTCGAGGAACTGCCGCGGCGCGCGATCGACTATCGCGGCGTCACGCTCAAAGAGTTCGACCTCGACGCCGCGCTCGCCCGCCATCCCTCGGTGATCCTCGTCGACGAGCTGGCCCACACCAACGCCCCCGGCTCGCGCCACGCCCGCCGGTTCCAGGACGTCGAGGAGCTGCTCGGCGCCGGGATCAACGTGTACACGACTCTCAACGTGCAGCATCTCGAGAGTCTCAACGACGTCGTCGCGCAGATCACCGGCATTCAAGTTCGTGAGACGGTGCCCGACTCGATTCTGGAGCAGGCCGACGAGCTCGAAGTCGCGGACCTGTCGGCCGAGGACCTGCTCAAGCGGCTCGAGGAGGGGAAGGTCTACGTACCCGAAGAGGCGGCGCGCGCCATCGACCGCTTCTTCCGCAAGGGCAATCTGATCGCGCTGCGCGAGATGGCGTTGCGCCGCGCCGCCGAGCGCGTGGACGCGCAGATGCGCGGCTACATGCTCGAGCACGGCATCCGCGAGACGTGGCCCGCCGGCGAGCGGGTCCTGGTGTGTATCGGGCCGAACCCCGCAGGAGCGCGGCTCGTGCGGGCGGGCAAGCGGATGGCGACGAGTCTCAAGTGCGATTGGACGGTGCTGTACGTGGAAGCGCCCGGCCAGCGGATTTCCGCGAGCGACCGTGACGCCCTCGTGCAAAACCTCCAGCTCGCCGAGGAGCTGGGCGCGCAGACGGCGACGGTGAGCGGCCTCAATGCCGCCGAGGAGATGCTCGCGTACGCCCGCGCGCACAACGTGACCAAGATCGTCGTGGGGAAACCCACCCACAGCCGCTGGCGCGACAAGCTGTTCGGCTCCACCCTCGACCGGTTGGTTCGGGGGTCGGGCGAGATCGACGTGTACATCATCACCGGTGACGTCAATGCGACGCGCAGCCTGCGTGCCGCGCGCACCGGCCGGCCGTCGCCGTTCGGCGAGTATGTATGGGCCGCCCTCGTCATCGCGGCGTGCGCGGCGATCAGCTTCCCGCTGGTCGCGCTGCTGTCGGTGACGGACGTCGCGATGATCTTTCTCCTCGGCGTCGTGTTCGTGGCCTCACGCTACGACCGCGGGCCATCGGTGTTGGCGTCGCTGCTGTCGATCGCCATCTTCGATTTCTTCTTCGTGCCGCCGCGCTTCACATTCGCCGTTTCGGATGCGCGCTACGCCCTGACGTTCGGAGTGATGCTGGCGGCCGCGCTGGTGGCGAGCCATCTCACGCTGCGCATCCGCGCCCAGGCGCAGACGGCGCGCGACCGTGAGCGCCGCACCGGGGCCGTGTACGCGATGAGCCGCGAGCTGGCCGCGGCCCGGACCCCCGGCGACCTGATCGCGATCGCGACGCGCCACCTCGCCGATACCTTCGGTGGCGAAATCCAGCTCCTCCTGCCCGATGCCGCGGGACGGTTGGAAGCCGGGACGCTCGACGAGAAAGAGCGCAGCGTGGCGCAATGGGTCCTCGACCACGGCCAGCGCGCGGGCGCGGCGACCGACACGTTGCCGAGCGCGTCCGGTCTCTACGTCCCGCTCGCCGCGTCGAGCGGCATTATCGGTGTGCTCGGCGTGCGGGCATCCGATCCTCAGCGCTTCGAAGATCCGACGCTGCTGCAACAACTCGACACGTTCGCCGGCCAGGCGGCCCTGGCGCTCGAGCGCGCGCACCTCGCCGATCACGCACAGAAGGAAGAAGTGGAGGTCGAAGCGGAGCGCTTGCGGACGTCGCTGCTCAGCTCGCTCTCCCACGACATGCGCACGCCGTTGGGCGCCATCACAGGCGCGGCCAGCAGCCTCCTCGAGGAGCCGGGTAAAGGAGCGATCGCGGACCCCGCCAAACGTGAGCTGTTGCAATCGATTGTTGACGAGGCGAACCGGATGAACCGCCTCATCGCCAATCTGCTCGACATGATTCGCGTCGAGAGCGGCGCGCTGAAGGTGCAAAAAGAGTGGCAGCCGCTGGAGGAGCCGGTCGGGGTGGCGCTGATCCGCCTCCAGGACCGGCTGCGGGACCACCAAGTGCAGGTGCATCTGCCCCCAGACCTGCCGCTCGTACCTATTGACGGTGTGCTGATCGAACAGGTGTTCATCAACCTGCTGGAGAATGCGGTGAAGTACACGCCCCCGGGGACGCCGATCGAGATCTCCGCGGCACAAGTCGATGGGCGGGTGCGCGTCGACGTCGCCGATCGCGGGCCCGGCATCCCGGCAGGGGAGGAAGGCCGCATCTTCGAAAAGTTCTACCGCGTGGTCGGGGAAGGCGCGGTGAGCGGCGTCGGCCTGGGCCTGACGATTTGCCGCGGCATCATCACCGCTCACGGCGGGCGCATCTGGGTCGAGAACCGGCCGGGCGGTGGCGCGCTGTTTCGCTTTACCCTGCCTCTGGGCACCGAGCCGCCGCCGAGCGTACCGAGAGAGCCCGGCGCCGAGTAACTTGGGCCGATGCCTGCGTCCGGCCCCTCTCCCGTTGCCCTACTGATCGAAGACGAGGTGGAAATGCGGCGCTTCCTCCGCGCCGCGCTGCAGAGCCACGAGTACCAGCTCGTCGAGGCCACTACCGCGCGCGAGGGCCTCGCGCAGGCCGCCGGCCGCAATCCTGACGTGATTCTGCTCGACCTTGGACTGCCGGACGGCGATGGGATCGATCTCACGCGCCGCATCCGCGAGTGGTCGAAGGTGCCGATCATCGTCCTGTCGGCGCGGGGACGGGAGGAGGACAAGGTCGCCGCCCTCGACGCCGGCGCCGACGATTACCTCACCAAGCCATTCGGCGTGGGCGAGCTACTCGCCCGCCTGCGCGTCGCGTTGCGACACAGCACGAAAACCGATAGCGAGCCTGTGTTCACGGTGGGTGGGCTCCGTGTAGACTTCGAGCGCCGCCGCGTGTTTGTCGACGACAACGAAGTCCACGTCACGCCAACCGAATACAAACTCCTCGGCACTCTCGTCCGGCACGCCGGTAAGGTGTTGACCCATCGCCAGCTGCTGAAGGAAGTCTGGGGGCCGAACGCGGTCGAGCATACGCATTATCTGCGAGTGTACATGACGCAGTTGCGACACAAGCTCGAGCTGGAACCCGCTAAGCCGAAGTATTTGTTGACGGAGCCGGGGGTGGGATATCGCTTGAAGGCTGAATAGGGGCCGAGCTGTAGTTCAGGGGCGCGACGTCGTGGAGTCACGTCGCGTGTACGTAACTGCCACGGCTTGCGTCGCTCCTCGCCCCTCTGGCCTGAAGCCGTACCGAAAGTGGGCTCCCACCGATCCGAGTGCGATGCCTACGCCGAGCGCGGCGCGCCAGGTCCAGGGACCTTGCGAGAAGCGGCCGGAACCAGCACTTGCGTTGATGGACATGATCCCCTGAATAGACAAGCTCGCCCCCAACGCATATTCGGTCGTGCTGGTCTCGGATTCGCGCAGACGCCCGACGCGGGCGCCGGCGCCAAGCTGGAGATGACCCGCCTTGGTGACCACGTCCCGGTTGATGGCGATTTGCGCCCTGGCATCGGCCGGCGTGCCGAGGCCGGACGACACGGCCCGGTCGATGACGCCTGCAACGGCGGTCCGGCGACCCAGGCCAACGCGTACTGAGGTTCGAGCGGTGACCCCACTGCCCTGCACCCCGAGCAACTCGTCGTCTTCGTGGCGCACCCCGGCGGAGACGGTGGTCCGCCCGAATGTCTGCACGCCGTCGATGGCGACGAACCGTGCCATCACTCGCAATGTGGCCAGCTCGGGATATTGGGCGATGAGCTCGGGGTCGATGACGTCGGAGACTTGCGATTGAGCGAACTGCAGCTGCCAGAGGACGCCAACCTTGAATCGTGCCGCCGCCAACATGGTTGTGACGCTGCCAAATTGATTTTGCTCCAGCCCAACCAGCATGCCACGCAGCGAGGGTGCGGCCGCCGGAACTGTCCACAGCGCGCGCCACGCGCCGGCGGCTCCCGTCGCCACCCCGTCCGGGGTGGAGGCCGGTACCGCTCGCTCGAGATCGCTCAGGTGGGTTGACTGGGCCTGGACCGCCTTGAGCGTGACGAGCGAGAGGAGACTAGCGCACAACCAGGCGGTGCGTCTCACGGAAGCTTCCGGCGGTCATCACCACGATGTAGACGCCCGCCTGCATGCGCCGCCCTCCGTCATCCATGCCGTCCCAACCCAAGAGATAGCGGCCCGCCTGCAGCTCCTCATTCACCAGTTGTCGGACGGGCGCGCCGTTGAGGGTGTAGACGACGACGCGCACGCTGGCGATGGGATTTCGGTCGGGTACCTCGAGACGCAGGCTCGTAATGCCATGAGACTTGACGAGGTCCACGGCGCTCGCGGAGGACGTCACGCCGGACATCTGTGCGGACAGCGTAGCGCCATCGACACGCATCAGGGGCCCGGTGTACTCGCTCAGCACTTGGCCCATCCCGTACCTCGAGGGCGTTACGTCAGGCGTTTCGACGATCCGGGCGATGGCACTCAAGGCCTGCGGATCGACGAAGAGCGAATCGCCCACCATTCCCTCGGGGCGACCCGCACTGAGGTCGGGAATCGCATAGTCGACAAGACCACTCGCCCGCAGTGCGTTCGCGATCGCGAGCGCGTCCAGCTCAGGATGCACGAGGCTCAGTGCATACCGGCGGCATCGAGACCGTTTGTCCGGAGCAAACGCTTCAATGCCTGTCGCCGCGATCAGCGAATCAATCTGGCGCTGGGTCGTCGAGGCCTTGAACCGAAGTGCTACGTGACCACTGATGGTGAGTGAGGTACCACCTGCCGTGCGGTACTCTCGAAAAAGAGTGCGCCGGCCGCTTGGGGCCGTCGTCTGCGCGCAGCGCGCTGATGTGCCAGACGTCGAAGACGCGAAATGGAGGACAACGACTCCCGGACCTCTCGGCGGCTCCGACCGATCCTGTGCTGCGGCGTCGGTTCCAAGCGCAATCGTCAGAGCGCCGCAGAGTGCGAGCGAATGCCACGACGAAGCGATCATGCCTTTCCTCCCTGCAACTAGTAAGCCTCTCTAAACGGTCATGCGCAAGGTCCACGGAGCAGGGGAACTGTCGGACCAGTGTCGCAAGTGCGTTACACGAGTGCGGTCTACAAGCGACCCTCTTACCGCTTCGCCGCCCGAAAATCGGTGAACTTCCGATAGGAGCGGCAGGCATGTTTAGTGCGGCCGTCTCGCCGGGGCAGCCCATTCCCGTCCTTCCCGTCGGGGTCGAGTTGATCGAGCGCGTAGCGCGGCTGGCTGTAAGCATCCTCGTCCTATCCGTTGCCGTCCCTCCAAGGGCGTCGCACGCCCAGACGGGTCTCGTCGCGGCGTGGGGTTTCAACGAGGGCACCGGCACCACCGTGGCCGATGCCTCGGGCAACAGCAACACCGGCACCATCTCTGGCGCGACGTGGTCGACGCTGGGGCGCTACGGCAATGCGCTGACCTTCAACGGCACTACCACCAACTTCGTACTCGTCAACAGCTCCGGCTCACTCAACCTGACGACCGGGATGACGGTATCGGCGTGGGTGTTCCCCACGGCCAATCAGAGCGGTTGGCGGACGATCGTCCAGCGGCAGACCGATGCCTACTTCTTGCACGCCAGCAGCGATTTCGGGCCGTTGCGCCCCACCGCCGGCGGCATCTTCAACACTGTCGATAAGAACTTCGCCGCCCCGAGCGCCATCGCGGTCAACACGTGGACGCACCTCGCCGTCACCTACGACGGCGCTACGGTGCGCCTGTTCGTCAACGGCACCCAGGTCGCCACCATACCCGCGACCGGGTCCCTCCAGACCAACACGAATCCGCTGCGCATCGGCAGCAACACATACGGGGAGAATTTCCAGGGCCGCATCGACGACGTGCGGATCTACAACCGTGCCCTGACGGCCAACGAGATTCAGAGCGATATGGCGGTCTCCGTGGGCGGCACGCCGCCGCCGCCACCGCCTCCGCCGCCGCCACCACCCCCGCCGCCCCCGGTTTCCGCCTCGCAGTCGAGCGTGACGGCGGCGCCTACGACCATAACAGCGGGTAGCGGGACCTCGACGATCACAGCGACAGCGCGGGATGCGGGTGGGACCCCCATCAGCGGCGTTACAGTGGTGCTCTCGGCGACTGGTGCGGGGAATACGCTCACGCAGCCGACCGGACCAACGAATGCCAGTGGGGTCGCGACGGGAGCCCTCAGCTCGACAACAGCGGAAGACAAGACCGTCTCGGCGACGATCGCCGGCGTGGCGATCACGCAGACGGCCTCGGTAACGGTGACGGCGCCGCCACCGCCGCCACCGCCGCCACCGCCACCGCCGCCACCACCACCGCCACCGCCGCCGCCGCCGCCGCCGCCGCCGCCGCCGCCGCCGCCACCACCGCCGCCGCCGCCACCGCCGCCGCCGCCACCACCACCGCCACCGCCACCGCCGCCGGCGCCGCCACCGCCGCCGACCTCAGGTCTCGTGGCGGCGTGGAGCTTCAAAGAGGGTGCCGGCACTACGGTCACGGATGTGTCCGGCAACCACAACACCGGCACGATCTCAGGGGCGACCTGGTCGACGTCGGGGCGTTACGGCAATGCACTGAGTTTCAACGGCACCAACAATTTCGTCCTTGTCAACAACTCCGCCTCGCTCAACCTGACGACCGGGATGACGCTGTCGGCGTGGGTGTTCCCCACGGCGAATCAGAGCGGTTGGCGGACGATCGTCCAGCGACAGGTCGATGCCTACTTACTGCACGCCAGCAGCGACGCGGCCCTGCGCCCAGCAGCGGGGGGGACGTTCAGCGGTATCGGCAAGGTGATCACCGCTCCGAGCGCAATCCCCGTCAATGCGTGGACCCACCTTGCCGTCACTTATGATGGCACGAACCTGCGGCTGTTCGTCAACGCTGCGCAGGTCGGTATCACGCCTGGGAACGGATCGCTCGAGACCAACACGAATCCGCTGCGCATCGGGGGCAACAGTCCTTACGGCGAGTATTTCCAGGGCCGGATCGACGACGTGCGGATCTACAACCGTCGCCTGACGGCCGCCGAGATACAGAGCGACATGGCGGTCGACGTCGCGACGATTCCGCCCCGGCTGGTTCTCGTCCAACCCTCCGCTGGGAGCGCCATCCTCGGGACCACGGTCAATGTCGCGTACACCGCGCCGGGCGATCTCACCGAGGTCAATCACGTCCATTTCAAGCTCGATGACAATCCCGAGGTTATGGACCTGAGCTTCGACGGGGCCTACCAGTTTACCAATGTCTTGGTGGGATCCCACGTGCTGCAGGGCTATCTCGTTCGGGCCGACCACTCGAAGATCCTGAACACCGACGCGTCAGTCTCCTTTACGACCACCGGTGCGGAAACGACGCCTCCAACTGTCGCGATCACCGCGCCTGCTTCCGGGGCGACGCTCACGGGCACCGTCAACGTGACGGCTGACGCCTCCGACAACTCCGTAGTTGCCGGCGTCCAGTTCCTGCTCGATGGCGTTGCGCTCGGGCCCGAGGTCACCACCGCGCCATACTCAACGTCCTGGAATACCGTGACGGCGTCGAACGGGTCGCACAGCCTCCGGGCCAGGGCACGGGACGCCGCCGGTAACGCGACCACTTCGGCGCCAGTCGTCATCACGGTGTCCAACAGCATTTCAACCAACCCGTCCGTGGTGGGGCAGTGGTCTCAGGTTCTCACCTGGCCCATGGTGGCGCTCAACATGACGCTCATGCCCGACGGGAAAGTCCTCGTGTACGACGACCACACCAATGGGACGGGCGCCGGGGTCTTCGATCCGACGACGCTCTCGGTGACGGTGAGGCCGTTCACGGCCGCGAACCTCTTCTGCTCCGGGCAGAACCTGCTCACGGATGGCAGGGTGTTCGTCGCCGGCGGGCATACAGACGTGCACGTCGGTATCCGCAACGCCACGATTTTCAATCCAACGACACAAGCCTGGTCGTCGGCGGCGCAGATGACGTACGGTCGGTGGTACCCCACCTCCACGATGTTGCCCGACGGGCGCATGCTGGTGCTCGGCGGCGAGGTCAATTGCAACGATTGCAACGCGCTGATACCTGAGGTGTTCAACCCGGCGACCGGGACCTGGACGCAGCTCACGGGCGCGCCGTTGGACCTGCAGTACTACCCACACGCCTTTGTCAATCCCGATGGTCGGATAGTGGTGACCGGCGCGAACAGGCTGGAGATGCCGACGTACGCGCTCAACGTCGCGACGCAAACCTGGACGACGATCGATCCGACCGTGCTGCACGCCGGCAGTTCGGTCATGTACGCGCCCGGCAAGTACATGAAGTCAGGTCGCGGGCGGGACCCCGATCTCCCCGGTGCGCCGTCGGTCGCCACGACGTATGTGCTCGACATGGCGGATCCGACTCCGCGCTGGCGCCAGACGGCGTCGATGACCTTCCCGCGTACCGAGCACAACCTGACGCTGTTGGCTGACGGCACCGTCCTCACCAGCGGAGGGGGGCTCAACTCGGACGTGTTCGACCCCAACGCGCCGGTGCTCACGCCCGAGCTCTGGAACCCGGAAACCGAAACCTATACGCTGATGGCGCCCGGGCCGACGCCGCGCATCTATCACTCCAGCGCATTGCTGATGCCAGACGGCCGGGTCTTGTCCGCGGGCGGCGGCCGCACGGGGCCGGACCAACTAAGCGCCGAGTTCTACTCGCCGCCCTACCTGTTCAAGGGTCCACGCCCGACCATCAGCTCGGCCCCGGCGACGCTCGCGTACGGCGCAAGCTTCTTCGTGGGGACGCCCGACGGGGCCGGCATCTCCACGGTGCACCTGATCAGATTGGGAGCGGTGACGCACGCCTTCAATCAGAACCAGCGGATCCTCAAGCTGACGTTCCAGCAGACCGCGGGCGGTCTCACCGTGCAGGCGCCGAGTACGGCCATCCTCGCGCCGCCCGGGCACTACATGCTGTTTATCCTGAATGCCAACGGCGTTCCCTCCGTGGCGCCAATCGTGAAGATCCAGTGATGCGCGTTGGGAGAGGAGTCATAACCGCCACGTAGACCCCCGGCCGCACACGCCGTCCTTTATCATCCATCCCCTCCCACCCTACTCGGTGGACATCTGACGTAGAGCAGGCATCTTTTAGTGCGGCCGTCGCCCTTGGCGGCCGGACAGATCTATCCCGTCGTTCCTGTACGGGGTCGAGTTGATCGAACGCCTGCCGGCGCTCGCTGTAAGCATCGTTGTCTTGTTCGCCGCCGTCCCTCCAAGGGTGTCGCACGCCCAGACGGGTCTCGTCGCGGCGTGGAGTTTCAACGAGGGCGCGGGCACCACCGTCGCCGATGCCTCGGGCAATAACAATACCGGCACGATCTCCGGGGCGACGTGGTCGACGCTGGGACATTACGGCAGTGCGCTGAGTTTCAACGGCTCCAGCAACCTCGTCCTCGTCAACAGTTCCGCCTCGCTCAACCTGACGACCGGGATGACGCTCTCGGCGTGGGTGTTCCCCACGGGGGCACAGAGCGGTTGGCGCACGATCGTCCAGCGGCAGGTCGACGCGTACTTGCTGCACGCCAGCAGCAGCAACGGGGCCCTACGCCCCACGGCGGGCGGCACGTTCAACGGCATCGATAAGAACTTCTCGGCCCCGAGCGCGATCGCGGTCAACACGTGGACGCATCTCGCCGTCACCTACGACGGCGCGACGCTGCGCCTGTTCGTCAACGGCACGCAGGTCAGTACCACGCCGGCGACAGGGTCAATCCAGACCAACGCGAATCCGCTGCGCATTGGGGGCAACAGTCCCTACGGCGAGTTCTTCCTGGGCCGGATTGACGACGTGCGCATCTACAATCGTTCCCTGACGGCGGCCGAAATCCAGAGCGACATGGCGGTGTCGGTAGGAGGCGCGCCACCACCGCCACCACCACCGGCGCCACCGCCGGCGCCACCACCGCCGCCACCACCGCCGCCGCCGCCGGCGCCACCGCCGCCGCCACCGCCGCCGCCACCACCGCCGCCCGCGACGAACCTCGCGTTTACGACACAGCCCCAGTCCACACAGGCCGGGCAGACGATGCCCGCGCTGCAAGTGGCGGCGCGCGACGCGTCGAGCAACGTGGTCACGGGCTTTACCGGGGCGATCACGGTGGCGATTGGGGTGAACGCCGGTGGTGGGACGCTGTCGGGGACGACGAGCGTGAACGCGGTAAGTGGAGTGGCGACCTTCTCGACCTTGAGCATCAATAGTCCCGGCACTGGTTACACCCTCACAGCCAGCTCGAGCGGGCTGACGGGCGCTACGAGCACCGCGTTCAACATCACGGCGCCGCCACCGCCGCCACCGCCGCCACCGCCGCCACCGCCGCCGCCGCCACCGCCGCCGCCGCCACCGCCGGCGCCGCCACCGCCACCACCGCCGGCGCCACCACCGCCGCCGCCGCCGCCCCCGCCAGCCTCAGGGCTCGTGGCCGCGTGGAGCTTCAACGAGGGCACCGGCACGGCCGTCGCTGATGCCTCGGGCAGCAACAACACCGGCACGATCTCCGGAGCGACCTGGTCGACGCTGGGACGCTACGGCAATGCGCTGAGCTTCAACGGCTCCAGCAACCTCGTCCTCGTCAACAGTTCGGCCTCGCTCAACCTGACGACCGGGATGACGCTCTCGGCGTGGGTGTTCCCCACGGCGGCACAGAGCGGTTGGCGCACGATCGTCCAGCGGCAGGTCGACGCGTACTTGCTGCACGCCAGCAGCAGCAACGGGGCCCTACGCCCCACGGCGGGCGGCACGTTCAACGGCATCGATAAGAACTTCTCGGCCCCGAGCGCGATCGCGGTCAACACGTGGACGCACCTCGCCGTCACCTACGACGGCACGACGCTGCGCCTGTTCGTCAACGGCACGCAGGTCAGTACCACGCCGGCGACGGGCTCAATCCAGACCAACGCGAATCCGCTGCGCATTGGAGGCAATAGCCCCTACGGCGAATTCTTCCTGGGCCGGATCGACGACGTGCGGATCTACAATCGTCCGCTGACGGCCGCCGAAATCCAGAGCGACATGGCGGTGTCGGTAGGGGGCGCGCCGCCACCGCCGCCACCACCGCCACCACCGCCACCACCGCCACCACCGCCACCGCCGGCGCCGCCACCGCCGCCACCGCCGCCACCGCCGCCGCCGCCACCACCGCCGCCGCCGCCACCGCCGCCGCCGGCGCCACCACCGCCGCCGGCGTCAGGGCTTGTGGCCGCGTGGAACTTCAACGAGGGCACCGGCACGGCCGTCGCTGATGCCTCGGGCAACGGCAACACCGGCACCCTCTCCGGCGCGACGTGGTCGACGCTCGGGCGTAACGGGAATGCCCTCAGCTTCAGTGGTTCCAACAGTGTCGTTGTAGTCAGCGGCTCACCCTCGCTCAACCTGACCACCGGCATGACGCTGTCGGCGTGGGTGTTCCCCACGGCGGCCCAGAGCGGCTGGCGCGCGATCGTCCAGCGCGAGGTCGATGCCTACCTCCTGCACGCCAGCAGCGACGCGGGTGCCCTGCGCCCGGCCGCGGGGGGCACGTTCAATGGCGTGGACCGTCACTTCTCGGGCCCCAGCGCGATCGCGGCCAATACCTGGACGCATCTCGCCGCGACCTACGACGCCGCGACGCTCCGCCTGTTCGTCAACGGCACGCAGGTCGGCACGATGCCGGCGACGGGGTTGCTCCAGACCAACACGAGTCCGCTGCGCATCGGTGGCAACAGTCCCTACGGCGAGTTCTTCCAGGGCCTCATCGACGACGTGCGCATCTACAACCGGCCGCTGACGGCCGCCGAGATCCAAAGCGACATGGCGGTCGGAGTCACGCCGGTGCCGCCCAAACTCGTCATCATGCAGCCGGCCGCCGGCAGCGTCATTATGAGCACCACGGTCGACGTCGCGTACGCGTCGACGGGCGATCAAGCCGAGGTCAATCACGTCCATTTCAAGCTCGATGCGAATCCCGAGGTCATGGACCTGAGCCTCGACGGTGTCTACCAGTTTACGAACGTGCTCGTGGGCTCCCACGTACTCCAGGGCTACCTCGTTCGGGTCGACCACTCCAAGATCGTGGGCACAGACACATCGGTCGCGTTCTCGACTGCTGCGCCAGACCCGACGCCGCCGACCGTCGCCATCAGCGCGCCCGCCCCCGGGGCGAATCTCACGGGCACCGTCACTGTGTCGGCCAATGCGTCCGACAACTCCGGCGCAGTCGCCGGCGTGCAGTTCCTGGTCGACGGGTTTGCACTCGGGCCGGAGGTCACCACCGCACCCTATTCCAGCCCATGGAATACCATCACGGCATCGAACGGCTCGCACAGCCTGACGGCTCGTGCTCGGGACGGCTCCGGTAACCAAACGGTGTCGTCGCCGGTCACCGTCACGGTGACCAACAGCACCTCGAGCGACCCGGCCGTCGTCGGGCTCTGGTCACAGACTCTGAACTGGCCGCTCGTGGCGATCCACATGGCGCTCATGCCCGACGGCAAGGTCCTCGCCTGGGACGACCACACTGACAATTCGGGCGCCGTGGTTTTCGATCCGGCGACGCTCTCGGTGACGGCGCGGCCGTTCCCCACGGCAAATCTGTTCTGCGCCGGCCTCACGCTGTTCCCGGATGGCAGGGTCTTCGTCGCCGGCGGACATACCGACACGCATGTCGGCATCCCCAACGGCACGATTTTCAATCCGTCGACACAGAGCTGGTCGTCAGCGGCGCCGATGGCGGTCAGTCGCTGGTACCCCACCGTGACGGCCTTGCCCAATGGGCGCGCGCTGGTGCTCGGCGGCGAGGTGAACTGCAACGAATGCAACGCGCTGTTACCAGAAATCTTCGACCCCGTAGCGGGAACCTGGACCCGGCTCACGGGCGCGCCGTTGGACTTGCCATACTACCCGCACGACTTTGTCCTCCCCGACGGCCGGATCCTGGTTACAGGGGCGAATCGGCGGGCGATGGTGACGTACGCGCTCGATATCGCCGCTCAGACGTGGACGACCGTCGACCCGGCGGTGGTGGACGCCGGCAGCTCCGTCATGTACACGCCGGGCAAGTTCATGAAGTCGGGCCTGGGGCGGGATCCCGATCTGCCCGGTGCGCCGTCGGTGGCCACCACGTACGTGCTCGACATGGCGGATCCGACGCCGCGCTGGCGCCCCACGGCCCCGATGGCCTTCCCGCGGACGGAGCACAACCTGACGCTGCTGCCTGACGGCACCGTCCTCACGACCGGAGGCGGGCGCAACTCGGACGTGTTCGACCCCAACGCGCCGGTGCTAACGGCCGAGCTCTGGAACCCGACAACCGAAGCCTATGCGCTGATGGCGCCCATGCCGACGCCGCGCATCTATCACTCCACGGCACTGCTGTTGCCGGACGGTCGTGTTTTGTCCGCGGGGGGCGGCCGCTATGGGCCGGACTATCCCAGCGCCGAGTTCTACTCGCCGCCCTACTTGTTCAAGGGTCCACGACCGACGATCTCCTCGGCACCATCCACGCTCGCATACGGCGCAGACTTCTTTGTGGGGACCTCCGCGACCAATATCTCCGCCGTGAACCTGGTCAGGCTGGGAGCGGTGACCCACGCCTTCAATCAAAACCAGCGGTTCCTCAAGCTGACCTTCCAGTCGACCGCGGGCGGACTCACCGCGCAGGCACCGAGCGGGGCCACCCTCGCGCCGCCCGGGCACTACATGCTCTTCATCCTCGATGCCAACGGCGTTCCCTCCGTGGCGTCGATCGTCCAGATCCAGTGATGGGCTGCGTGGGGTGGGCGGCCGCGGAGTGAGAGTGGGAGGTTAGTCGCTCGCGACGAGCGCGGTTGGAACGAAAGGTGTTTCATGGACGACCGCCGGCTTTCGTCGCGACAGCACCAGCCACCACTCCCGCGCCGACGTGAACACCAGCATCGCCACGACCGCCATGAAGAACAGCGCGACGACGGCATTCAGACGGTCATTGAAAATGAGCCGTGAGGCCTCCGTAGCCGTGGACCCGGCAAGGGACGCCGCATGTGCCAGAAAGCCCAGCTTCGGATCAGCTGAGAAGACTTTTTGCCATCCCGCCGTCATGGTCACGGTGATGAGCCAGGCCAGAGGGACAAGCGTGACCCAGATGTAGCGCTGCTTGCCCATCTTGATCAGGATCGTGGTGGCGACGCACAGCGCCACCGCCGCGAGCAGCTGGTTCGAGATGCCGAACAGCGGCCACAGCGAGTTGATCCCGCCGAGCGGATCGATCACGCCCTGATAGAGGAAGTAGCCCCACCCGGCGCACACGAGCCCACTCGCGATCCAGACGCTCGGTAGCCACGAGGTCTGTCCAAACCGCAGCCAGACGTGGCCCACGATCTCCTGGAGCATGAACCGGCCGACGCGTGTCCCGGTGTCGATCGTGGTGAGAATGAACAGCGCCTCGAACATGATGGCGAAGTGATACCATAGCGCCGTCAGCGCCTTACCGCCGAACACGCTCGTCAGCCCCGAGAAGATGTGCGCCATCCCCACCGCCAGGGACGGCGCGCCGCCGGTGCGCGCGATCAGCGTCTGCTCCCCCATCTGCGCCGCCAGTTGCTGCATGTACCCTGGCGTGACGACGAAGCCTGCTTGATTCAGGACGTCCGACGCGCCCGCGAGGGCGGCCGGCGTAGTATTCATCGCAAAGTACACGCCCGGATCGAGCGTGCAGGCCGCGATCATCGCCATGATCCCGACGAACGACTCCATGATCATGCCGCCGTAGCCGATGATGCGCGCGTCGGTCTCGCGCGTGATCATCTTCGGCGTCGTTCCCGACGCGACGAGCGAGTGGAAGCCTGAAATCGCGCCGCACGCAATCGTGATGAACGCGAATGGGAAGAGCTTCCCCGCGAACACCGGACCTTCGCCGGCGGTCGCGAACGGCGTCAACGCGGGCATGCGCAGCGGCGGCAGGATGATCAAGATCGCGAGCCCGAGCACGACGACCGTCGTGATCTTGAGGAACGTGGACAGGTAATCGCGCGGGCACAGCAGCATCCACACGGGCAGCACCGACGCGATGAATCCGTAGGCGATCATCATCCATGAGATCGCCGTTCCGCTGTGTGTGAAGGCCGCCGCCAGGGTCGGATGACTCGCGACGCTGCCGCCGCCGACGAGCGCGACTAGCAGCAGCACCGCGCCCACGACCGATGCCTCGCCGACCTTGCCCGGCCGCCAGCGCTTCATCCACCAGCCCATGAGCAGCGCGATCGGGATCGTGCAGGCGATCGTGAACAGTCCCCACGGGGACGCGCGCAGCGCGTTCACCACGATCAGCGCGAGCACCGCGAGCAGGATGATCATGATCGCGAGCACCGCGATCATCGCGGTCACGCCCGTGACTCTGCTGACCTCTTCTTTCGCCATCTGGCCGAGGGACTTGCCGTCGCGCCGCAGGGAGCAGAACAGGATCGTGAAGTCCTGGACCGCGCCGCCCAGGACGACGCCGATCACGAGCCACAGCGTGCCGGGGAGAAATCCAAACTGGGCCGCGAGCACCGGCCCCACGAGCGGTCCGGCGCCGGCAATGGCGGCAAAGTGGTGGCCGAACAGCACCCACCGATTCGTGGGAACGAAGTCGTGGCCGTTGTTGAACCGCTCGGCGGGCGTGGCGCGGCGCGAATCAAGCTCAAACACGCGCGTGGCCAGGAACTTTGAGTAGAACCGGTAGGCGACGGCGTAGGTACAGACGGCGGCGGTCAGCAGCCAGGCGGCGCTGATCGTCTCCCCCCGCGCGAGTGCCAGCACCCCGAAGGCGGCGGCGCCCAGCAGCGAGACGAGGACCCAGATGGCGGCGGGGAGGCGGGCTCGCACGGGCGTAAGTTGTGACGCCGCTTGCCGATGTTCAAGTTCGAACATAGGTTCGAAACCCTTGAGCCCCACAAGCTCTTCCGGTCCCTATTCCTGGTCGGCGAGCGGTCGTGCCGTATCCGCGCCGGCAGTGCAGGAACGCCCGCACCCTAAAAAAATCGGTGACACGCTGAAGGGCCGCGTCGTCATGGTCACTGGCGGCGCGACCGGTCTCGGCCGCGCCGTGGCGCTCGAGTTCGCGCAGGCCGGCTGTGGCGTCGCATTCAACTACGTCGAGATGCCGGGACGAGAGGTCGGTCCGCAAGCGCTGATGACCGAGACGGCGATCAAGGCGTGCGGAGTCCCGTGCTATTCGGCGCTGTGCGACGTGCGCGAAATGGACCTCGTGGAACATTTCGTTAATGAGGCCCGCAGCCATCTGGGCGGGATGCACTACCTCGTGAACAATGCCGGCGTCACCCATGACGGTGCGCTGTGGAAACTGACGCCCGAGGCCTGGTCGGAAGTCATGGACACGAACGTGAGTGGTGCGTTCAACTGCATCCATGCCGTCGCACCGCTCTTCCGGTCGCAACGCTACGGCAAGATCGTCAACGTCGCGAGCCATCAGGCGTTCCGGCCGGGATTCGGGATCGCGAACTACGCGGCGAGCAAGGCCGCGCTCATCGGGCTTACGAAGGCCGCGGCAGTCGACCTCGGTTCGGCGGGGATCAACGTGAATGCCGTCGCACCCGGATTCGTGAAGACGGAGCTGTTGACGCAGTTGCCGCGCGAGGTGCTGGAGCGCGCCGAGCACGAATCAGTGCTCGGGCGCGTCGCCGAGCCGGAAGACGTTTCCCGCGTCATCCTCTTCTTGTGCAGCGAAGCGGCCCGCCACATCACCGGCCAGGTGATTGTAGTTGATGGAGGCCTCACGCTCGCTTAGTTTGTAGGCCGTGAGTAACCTATTAAAAGACAAGTACTTCGTGCGTCGTGCGTCGTGCGTCGTCGCCATCGGCGTATTGCTGAGCTGCGGCGGCAAGAAGAAAGCCGAAGTGACGCCCACGCCCGAGCAGCTGCCCCCTACCGCGCCGCTCCCCACCGCAGGTCTCGCCGGTCAACGCGTCGCGCTCACGCCGCTGGAGCTGGTCGGCGCCGAGGACACGCTGCGGTTGGATTCGATCATCAACAATCGCCGCGCCACGCTGAATAAGAGCGACAGCATCATCGAGACGCTGCTCGTCGCGCGCGCGCCAGAGGTGACCTGGGTGGGCGCGGCCGAGCTGCGCAGGACCGCGCGCCGCGCGCCCGGCGTCGCCACTGATCCCGATCAGCTGGGCACGGCGTTTCTTCGCTCCGACCGGCTCATCGAGGTGCCGGATCCGCTGCGCTACCAGCTGCGTACACTGGTGGGACTGGTTGGGGGTCGCTATGCGATGATCCCGGCGGGACTGGTCTTTCGCCGCCGCACCGGCCGCACGGACGTCACCGCCGAACTGTCGATCGTGATGGTGGACACGCGTGTCGGACGAATCGGCTGGCGCACCGTGGCGCGCGGAGACGGTGACGATCCCTGGACCGCGCTCACGCGGGCGGTCAAGAGTCTCACGCCAGGTCTGCCTTGACCAAACGCGAGGCCACGCTGATCCCGGGCGACGGGATCGGGCCCGAGATCACGGCAGCCACTCTCCAGGTCCTGAACGCGCTCGGCGTCGAATTCGAGTGGGACGAGGAATACGGCGGCATGGCGGCGGTGGAGAAGGCGGGCACGCCGCTCCCGAACGCCACGCTCGATTCGATTCGCCGCACCAAGCTCTGTCTCAAGGGTCCGCTCACGACGCCCGTCGGCGGCGGCTACCGGTCGGTCAACGTCGCGATGCGGCAGGAGTTCGACCTCTATGCCAACGTGCGGCCCACGAAGACCATCGTGCCGGGCGGCCGCTACGAACACGTCGATCTCATCATCATTCGCGAGAACACGGAAGGGCTGTACGTCGGACTCGATCATACGTTCAAGATCGCCGGCGACCGGCGCGCGATGGCGCAGGCGATGTCGATCGTCACGCGCGACGGGAGCGAGCGCATCGCGAAGTACGCGTTCGAGTACGCCAAAACGCACGGCCGCAAGAAGGTGACGATCGTTCACAAGGCGAATATTCTGAAAGCCACGTCCGGCCTGTTTCTCGAAGTCGCCAAGCGCGTCGCCGAGCAGTACGCGGGCCAGATCGCCGTCGAAGACAAGATCGTCGACAACACCGCGATGCAGCTGGTGCTCAAGCCGGAGCAGTTCGACGTGATCGTCACCACGAACCTGTTCGGGGACATACTATCCGATGAAGCGGCCGGCCTGATCGGGGGGCTGGGACTCGCGCCCGGCGCCAACATCGGCACGCACGCGGCCATCTTCGAGCCGGTGCACGGCTCGGCGCCGGACATCGCGGGGAAGGGGATCGCCAACCCGTCGGCGCAGATGCTGGCCGCCGCGATGATGCTCGATCATGTGGGTGAACTCGCGGCGGCCAAACGGCTGCGCTGCGCGCTCGAGGCGGCGATCGTGCAGGACAAGATCCGCACACCGGACTTGGGGGGACGTGCTTCTACGGCCGAATTCGCCCGCGCCGTGGTCCAGCGGGTTAGGTCCTAGTCATCCGTGCGCGCAATGTGGCGCGGACACCGCCGGCATCACGATCGGTGGGCTGTGCGCCAAATGCACCCGGCTGCTCAACCGCCGTGCGGGGCGGATCGCGCGCCTGGTCGCCATCGGCACGACCATCCCCCTGGCGGTGTATGTCGCCATGGCACTGCCGGTGGAGCGGACGGCCCGCCTGGTGGGCGCGGCGTGTGTGCTGCTGTGGTACGTGTTGACGTTTCTCATAGCAAAACGCGTAACGCTGGAGTTTCTAAAATGAAGCTATTGGCTATCGGCTATCGGCTATCGGGCGTTCTGGCCCTCATTGCGGCTCCGCTGTCCGCCCAAACTTCCCTTTCCATCTATAGAGATGGACGCGTCGTGGTGCGGCGCACGTTGCCGCAGGCGCTGCAGCAGGGGCGCAACTCGCTGACGCTGCGGCTCGAGGGGCTCGATCCGGCGACGCTGTTTTCGCCCGACACGTCGGTCTCGGTTAGCTCTGCGACGGTTCGGTATCCCAGCACGGCGCCCGACGCGCTGGCGCGGGCGGTTGGGCAGACGCTCTCGTTCGTACGCGCCAAGGGCGACACGATACGCGCTACGGTTGTCCGCGCTGAGCCGCCGCAGTTCCGCTTGCCGGATGGCCGGTTGCTCCTCGGGATGCCGGGTGAGCCGCTGTTTCCCGCCGAAGCGGTCAGAACCAGTCCCGAGGCGCAGCTCGTTCTCGAGGCGTCGCGCGCGCGCCAGAGAACGGAATTGGCGTATGTGGCGGAGGGCATCACCTGGGAAGCCTTGTACCAGGTCGTGCTGTCGGGATCGCGAGCGCAGATCTCGGGAACGGCGACCGTCACGTCGCAAAACCTCCGCGCCGACAGCGCCGAGGTGCAGCTCGTAGCGGGCACCATTCGGAAAACCCGGATGCCGAAGGCGGCTGAGCCATCATACCCTGGACGCGTCCGCCTGGATGCGGTCACGGTCACGGCGGGAGCGGAGATGGGCGAGGAGGCCGTCGGCGAGGCGCATGTCTATCAACTCCCTGGTCGCCTCTCGATCGAGCCCAATGTTCCCGTCGCGACCGCCCTGTTCCCGCGCAGCTCCGCGCCCGTTGCTCAAGAGCTGATCGTCCCCGGCGTGCTGCCGTGGCGCGGGTGGATGGGGCAGAATCCCGAGCCCAACCGTGTGCCGGTGCAGGTCTGGTACACGATCAAGCGCGCCGCTAAGACGCCGTTCGGCGACCGTCCGCTGCCGGCCGGAACGGTCCAGCTGTATCAGGCCGATTCGAGCGGCCGTGTGCAGCTGATCGGCGAAGCCGCCAACGATCACACGGCGCCGGGCCGCGACCTGCGCCTGCAGTCGGGCGACGCGTTCGACATCACGGCCGAGCGTGTGCAGACGGACTACAATCAGGAGCAGTTGCCGCCGGCGCGTCGTGGACTGCCGGTGCGCCAGCGGATGACCGCCGCCTATCGAGTTACGATCGCCAACGCCAAGGACCAGACGGTGACGGTGGACGTGCGCGAATCGCACTTCGGAGATTGGAAGATCATCGAGAGCAGCACGCCGGCGGAGAAGCTATCGTCCAGCGAATCGCGCTTCCGCGTATCGGTACCGGCAAGGGGAGAGGTCACGCTGACCTACACGGTGCAGATCGAACAATGACCTGTCAGATCGTGCACATCGGCGACATCCATTTCGGCGGGGTGGCCGATATTCCCGTCGTCGAAGCGCTGGAGCGGGCCCTGCCCGATCTGCGCCCCGATGCGATTGTCATCGGCGGCGACATGTCGCAGCGCGCCCGGCACGGCGAGTTCCAGCGCGGCCGCGCGTTCGCGAATCTCGCGCGCGAGACCGCGCCGGTGCTGCTCATTCCGGGCAATCACGACGTGCAGTGGTGGCGCCGGCCGTTCCTGCCGTTCGGCAAGGACGCCGTTTACGAGAAGTATCGCAGCTACTTCGGGGCGGACCTGACGCCGACGCTCACGATTCCCGGAGGCGCCATCATCGCATCGGCGTTGACCGCGCACGGCGTCGCGTGGGGATCGCTCACCCCGCGGCTGCGCGATATCGCGGTGAAGGGCCATCTGCCCAAGAAGGAAGTGCAGCGCGTGCAACGCGTGTTCGCCGGCGCGGACGCGAGCCTGCCGCGCGTGCTCGTCGTGCACCACAACGTACTGCGCGGCGAATTGTCGGAGCGCATGGGGCTCGCGCGCTGGCGCACCGCCCAGCAGCGCATCGTGGCCGCGGGCACGGACGTCGTGTTGTGCGGACATGACCATCAGGAAGGCGCCGAGATGCTCGATGGCAAGACCGTCGTGTCGACCGCGGGCACGCTCTCGACGCGGGCGCGCGGCGGGCGGCCCGTCTCCTTCAACTTCGTTACGATCGATCCGGCCGCGGTGCAAATAACGTTTTTCAGGTGGGATCCGGCCAAGCAACGGTTCCAACCTTCGGATACGGCCGCGTTTGCTCGGAAAGCCCCAAGACTCGAGGCTCAAGCCGCCCAGTGAAGTTCCAAGACGCCAAGTTGCGAAGTGGCTTCAAGCTGCCAGCTTCCAGCTGGACTTGCGACTGTCACTGGCACTTGCGACCACTGGTAACTTGGCGTCTTGCAACTTTCCTGGGAGCTTGTAACTGATGGCTTCAAAGTTCCAAGGCGTCGATTTCTATGACATCGATACCCTCCTCAGCGAAGAGGAGCGCGCAATACGGGATACTGTGCGCGCCTGGGTTGACGACAACCTGATGCCCGTCATCGGCGAAGCCTACGTCGCCGGGAAATTCCCCAAGCAACTCATTCCCGGCATGGCCGAGCTGGGCCTGTTCGGTGCCAATCTGCCGGAGGAGTACGGCTGCGCCGGCCTCAACAACGTCGCCTACGGTCTGATCATGCAGGAGCTCGAGCGCGGCGACTCGGGCGTGCGCTCGTTCGCGTCGGTGCAAGGCGCGCTCGTCATGTATCCGATCTACGCGTTCGGCTCCGAAGAGCAGAAGAAGGAATGGCTGCCGCAGATGGCGAGCGGCAAAGTGATCGGGTGCTTTGGACTCACCGAGCCCGATTACGGCTCCAATCCCGCCGGCATGATCACCGTCGCCAAAGAAACGAAGGACGGCTGGGTCCTGAACGGCGCCAAGATGTGGATCACCAACGGCTCGACGGCGCACGCAGCGATCATCTGGGCCAAGACCGGCAAGCTCGACGACGCCGATTCCATCCGCGGCTTCATCGTACCGACCGACACGAAGGGGTTCTCCGCCAAAGACCAGAAGGGCAAGCTGTCGCTGCGCGCGAGCGACACGAGCGAGCTGGTGCTCCAGGACGTCCATGTCCCGAAGACCGCGATCCTCCCGAAGTCAGGCGGGCTCAAGTCTCCGCTGATGTGCCTGACCGCGGCGCGCTACGGGATATCGTGGGGGGCGGTCGGGGCCGCGATGGCGTGCTACGACGAAGCCGTCAGCTACTCCAAACAGCGTGTCATGTTCGGCAAACCGATCGGCGGATTCCAACTCCAGCAGGCCCGGCTGGCGGACATGTTGACCGAAATCACCAAGGCGCAGCTGCTCTGCGTGCAGCTGGGCCGGCTCAAAGATGAAGGAAAGTCGACACCCCAACAGGTGAGCTTGGCCAAGCGCAACAACGTGAACATGGCGACCGACATCGCGCGCGAGACCCGGCGCCTGCTCGGCGCGAACGGCATCCTGGCCGAATACCAGGCGATGCGGCACCTCGCAAACCTCGAATCGGTGTACACCTACGAGGGCACGCACGACGTCCACACCCTGATCCTGGGCCAGGAGATCACGGGATTGTCCGCCTTCAACTAGAAACCGCACCCGGGCAGGCCCCGTTAGTACAGCCATGACTCTCGCCTTGCTGCTGTTGCTCGTGCAGTCGCAGACAATCGTCGATATCCAGGACCTCACGACGCGCGAACACCGGATGAGCGCGTTCGTACTCGCCGCGCCCCAGGAGCTGAAGATCCAGGCGGTCGGCGCCGAGCCGTGGCCCGACCGGTTGCGCAGCCGCGACGATAAGCAGTGGCAGGACGACGAGCAGACCACGTGGCCCGCGGCAGCCTGGATCCTCGATGCGCGGACCCGAGAGGTCGTGTGGGATCTCCGCTCCGTGGACACGCGCCGCGAATCGAACGGACTGCGTCGTTTCGCGGGCCCGGTCCGCCTCCCCGCCGGCACGTACGAAGCCCACTACGCCTCCTATCCCGCATCGGTCGTGTCATTCGACGGCAGCATCCGCCTCAATGATTTCGAAGACATTGTGAGACTGGGCCGGCGCGCGAAGTACGGTGGTCCCTATGTCGAGCAGGAGTTGTACAAGGAGTTCGGGCTGACGATCAGCGGCGTCGGCCGCACCGCGTCTCCCGAGGAGCTCGGCGCGGCACGGACGGCATTCACGGCGTCCGCCATCGCGACCGTCGCGCCCGGGCGCAATGCGTCCGCCCGTAGCGGCTTTGAGCTCACTAAGCCGACCCAGGTCGAGATCTACGCCATTGGCGAGCTGACGGTGGACGCGGAGCAGGATTATGGCTGGATCGTCAACGCCGACACCCATCAGCGCGTCTGGGCGATGTCCTACGTCGATACCGACCCGGCGGGCGGCGCCGCGAAAAACCGCATGGCTCACGAGACGGTGCGCCTGAAGCCCGGTCGCTACGTTGCTTATTTCGTGAACGACGACTCGCATGATCCTGAGGAATGGACTCGCGTGCCGCCCACCGACCCCGGGTTCTGGGGGCTGACGCTGCGCGTCCGCGATCCCGCGGCCCGCGCGGCTGTGAAGCCGTTCGACTATCAGCCCGTGCCCGAGGGTCAGACGATCGTCTCGATGATCGGCGTCGGAGACGACGAGACGCGCTCGGAAGGCTTCGTGCTGAAACGCCCCATGAATGTCCGCATTTATGCGATCGGGGAAGGGACGTCTGAGCTGGTGGACTATGCATGGATCGTCGATGCCGAGCATCACAAGCGCGTGTGGACGATGAGTCGGGACAACACCGTGCACGCGGGTGGCGGACAGAAGAACCGGCTGTTCGATGACACGATTCACCTCGCGCCCGGCAGCTACATGGTGCACTACCGCAGCGACGACTCACATTCGGCGAGCGACTGGAACACGGCCCCGCCGGCCGAGGCCAAGTACTATGGCGTCAGCGTCTTCCCGGCGAGCGGTCGGCTGAACCGTGCCGACATCGGTCCGTATGTGCGCCCGGGGCGGGGCAATAGCGTTCCTCTTGTGGAGCTGACGCGGATGGGAGACAACGAACACGCCCGCAAGACCTTCCGTCTTGACGCCGAGACCAAAGTCTGGATTTATGCACTGGGGGAAGGCCGCAGCGGCGAGATGTTCGATTACGGCCGGATCGAGGACAGCAACGGGCGCACCGTGTGGCAAATGATGCTCGACGAGACCGAGCCCGCGGGCGGGGCCGAAAAGAACCGGCTGTTCGATGGCGTGATCACCCTCGCGGCCGGAACGTATGTCCTGTGCTACGATTCCGACGGCTCGCATTCGCACGCCGACTGGAATGACGATGCACCCGACGAGCCCGAGAGTTGGGGCATAACCGTGTTCCGATTGGGGACGCGCTAGCGTAGCTTTCGGGCCTCATGAACATCGCGGTATGCATCAAGCGCGTTCCGGATTCGGAAACGCGCGTCAAGATCGCCAACGACGGCAAGAGCCTGGACCCAGCCGGGGTCAAATTCGTCATGAACCCCTATGACGAGTTTGCCGTCGAAGAAGCCTTGCGTCGCAAAGAGAAAGCCGGCACGGGTGAAGTCGCCGTGCTGTGCCTCGGCCCGGCCGCCGCGCAGGAAACGATCCGCACCGCGCTCGCCATGGGCGCGGATCGCGGCATCCTCCTCCAAACCGACCAAGTCCCCGCCGACCCCATCGAGGTGGCCCGTGCCATCGCCGCCGAGCTGAAAGGCAAGAGCTGGGACCTGATCCTGTTCGGCCGCATGGCGATCGACGACTACAACCACCAGGTCGGGCCCCTCGTCGCCGAGCTGCTCGGTCTCCCCTGCGTGACCGCTGTCGCGCAACTCGAGATCGAAGGAGCCAAGGGGGTCGCTGAGCGTGAGATCGAGGGTGGCATCGAGGTCGTCGAGTTCCCCCTGCCTGCCTTGCTCACCGTCGACAAAGGGCTCAACGAGCCCCGCTACCCGGCGCTGAAGGGAATCATGGCGGCCAAGAAGAAGCCGCTCGACGTCAAGCCGGTGCAGCTGGGCACGGGGTCGCTCGAGATCATCGCGCTCACGCCGCCGCCAGACCGCAAGGCAGGGAAGATCGTGGGAGAAGGCGCGGCCGCGGTGCCGGAGCTGATCCGCGTGCTGCGCGAGGAAGCGAAGGTCCTATGAGCAAAGTGCTCGCGGTGCTCGAGCAGCGCGACGGCACTCTGCGCAAAGTCTCGTTTGAGGTCGTGACGGCGGCGCGACGCCTGAGGGAGGGGGGGAGCTCGGAAGTTGATGCGGTCGTCTGCAGTTCTCGGGGGGTCGAGGGATGCGCGACTGCCGTAGCGGAGCGCGCGAAGTCGGGCGGCTACGGCGCCGTTGTATTCGCAGCCACAGCGACTGGCAGGGACCTCGCGCCACGCGTCGCGGCCAAGCTCGGCGTGGGGGTTGCCGCGGATGTCACCGATCTCGCCGTCGAAGGAGACGCGATCGTTGCCACGCGGCCGGTGTACGCGGGCAAGGCGATGCAGAAGGTCCGGGTACTCAGTAAGCCGGCGGTGGTATCAGTGCGGCCCAACGTGTTTACCCCCGACGTGCAAGCGTCGCAGGTGACGCCTGAGACGCTCTCCGTGGCATCTCCCGGACGTGTGGTCGTGCGCGAGATCAAGGCCGCGCCGGCCGGGATGCTCGACGTTGCCGAGGCGCAGATCATCATCTCAGGCGGCCGCGGCTTGAAGGATCCGGCCAACTTCAAGGTGCTCGAGGAGCTCGCCAAGGCGTTCGGCGGGCGCGCCGCGGTGGGCGCTTCGCGCGCCGTCGTTGATGCGGGCTGGCGCGCTCATGCCGACCAGGTCGGACAAACGGGCAAGACCGTGAGCCCGTCACTCTACATTGCCGTCGGCATTTCGGGGGCGATCCAGCACCTGGCGGGCATGCGGACCTCGAAAGTCATCGTGGCGATCAACAAGGACAAGGACGCGCCGATCTTCAAAGTCGCGGACTACGGCGTCGTCGGAGACTTGTTCGAAATCGTGCCGAAGCTCACCGAAGAAATCCGCAAGCTCCATGGATAGCACCACGCACGACGCACGACGCACGACGCACGGTTCATGATCGTTCCCGCCCGCTACCAACCCCCGCTCCCACTCGAGAAGCTCATCCTGCAAGACGGCGCCGAAGGCGCCGGCGATCGCATGGACCTCGACGTCCTCATCGTCGGGGCGGGCCCCGCGGGTTTGGCGTGTGCCATCGAGCTGGCCCGGCTTGGCAAAACGGACGGAACCGAGCTCAACATCGGCGTGCTCGAAAAGGCCGAAGCGTTAGGTGAGCATTCGCTGTCTGGCGCTGTCGTGAATCCGCGTGCGTTCCGGGAGCTATTTCCGGATCTACAAGATTCCGACTTCCCGTTCCGTGGGCCGGTGACGAAGGAAGCCGTCTATCTCCTGACTCCAGGCTCCAAGATCCGGCTTCCCACGCCTCCCACCATGCACAATCGCGGCTACTACGTGGCCTCGCTCTGCGAGATCGTGCGCTGGCTGGGTGCCAAAGCGGAAGAGCTGGGGGTCAACGTGTTCACCGGGTTTCCCGCAGCGCAGCTCCTGGTGCGCGGTGAGGCAGTCGCCGGCGTACGCACCGCGGCGGCCGGTCTCGATCGCGAGGGCAAACCAACCGCAGGCGGTACGGCACCCAACGATCTGGTCGCGAAGGTCACGGCGCTGTCCGAAGGCACGCGCGGGTTGCTTGCGCAGGCGTGGTGCCAGTGGCAGAACGTTCCCTCTTTGAACCCACAGATCTTTGCGCTCGGTGTGAAGGAGCTGTGGGAGACCAAGCAGCCGCTCGATCGGGTGATTCACACCATGGGGTGGCCGCTGCCCAGCGACGCCTTCGGCGGCAGCTTCGTCTATCCGCTCGAGCCGAATCTGATCGCGCTCGGCCTCGTGGTGGGGCTCGACTATCGAGACGCGAATCTGGACGTACACGTCCTGCTTCAGCGCTTCAAGCAGCATCCCCTGGTCCGCGATCTGCTCGCGGGCGGCGAAATGGTCGAATGGGGCGCGAAAACGATTCCTGAGGGCGGCTTCTATTCACTCCCGGCGCAGCGCGCCGGTGAGGGGGTCGTGCTGCTGGGGGACTCGGCGGGGTTCGTGGATGTGCCGTCGCTCAAGGGCATCCACTACGCCATGCAGTCGGGGATGTATGCGGCGCGCGCCATGTTTCAGCATCTCAAGGCGGGTTCCGACCTCGCCGAGTACGACCGTCTGGTGAATCAGTCGTACATCGTCGGCGACCTGCGCCGCACTCGCAACATGCGGCTCGCCTTCCGTGACGGATTCTACCTCGGCGGGATCCAGGCGGCCTTGATGACCTTAACCGGCGGGCGGTTCCCCGGCGGCAAGTACCGGATGCACGCCGATGCGGAGGTGCCACGAACGGTCTCGCGCTCCAGCGAGGAGTCAGCCATCGGCGTGAGCAAGGTGGACGCCGTATTCAAGTCGGGGAACTCGACGCGCGACACGATCCCGAGCCATCTGCTCGTGTCCTCCCAGGATGTACCCGCCGAGGTCGCGCGGTTCTATGCTCACATGTGCCCCGCCGGCGTCTACGAAGCACGTCAGGACGGGGGAGGTGGACTGCGGATCAATGCGCCCAACTGTGTGGACTGCAAGGCGACCGATGTGTTGGGGCCGCGCTGGACGCCGCGCGAAGGGGGGAGCGGACCCAAATACAAACGCATGTGACCGCCGGGAACCGCTCCGATGGACTAGTGCGTTGGGGGGACTGAGCCAAAACTGAGCCGGATGCCGTCGATGATGAACTGGACGGCGATCGCGCACAGCACCAACCCCATGACGCGCGTGAGGATGCGCATGCCGGTCTGTCCCAGCCGGCGCTCGACCAGTGTTGCCGCCGAAAGCACGTAGTAGGTCAGCAGCGCCGTGAGCGCGATCGAGATGTATACCGCGGCGGTGGACGCCACGGTCTTCGCGCCCAGCGCGAGGACCATGACCGTCGAAATCGCGCCTGGTCCGGCCAACATCGGGACGCCCAGCGGCATGATGCCGATGTCGTCTTTCTGAATGCCCTCGGCTTTCTCGACCGGCGTCTCGCGTTGCTGGCTCGGCCGGGCCTGCACCATGTCGAGCGCGTTCAGCCCGATCAGCACACCGCCCGCGATCTTGAAGGCGCCGATCGTGATTCCGAAGATCTTGAAGATGATGCTGCCGCCGAGTGCGAACGCTGTGAGCGCGATGGCGCAGGTCCACGCGCCGCGGCGCGCCAGAATCCGGCGCTGTGCCGGCGAGTCGCGAACCGTCATCACCAAAAACGTGGGAATGACGGCGAACGGATCCACGATGAACAGGACCGAGGTGAAGATGAGCAGCAACTCCATCACGCGCTGATTCATCGTGGAATCAGACGGCGACCTGAACTACGCGATCTTTCCCCGCCCGTTTCGCGTCGTACATCGCCTGATCGGCGCGCCGCAACAGATCGTCCGTGCTGGCCTCCGTCGCAGTGCACGCCACGACGCCGATGCTCGCCGTCACGTTCGGTGTGCCTTTGAAGACGTTGCGCAGGCTCGCGACCAGGCGCTTGGCGGCGGCGTCGGCGAGCGCCGCATCGGTTTCGGGCATCAACACGGCAAACTCGTCGCCGCCCAGTCGCCCGACCACATCGGCGATGCGGACCGAGGTGCGCATCGCGTCGGCCACGAGCCGCAGCACGGCGTCGCCGGTCTGATGACCGTGCGTGTCGTTAATGACCTTGAAGTCGTCGAGATCCAGGTAGATGAGCGCGAGCGGCCTCGGATACCGGCGGTTGCGCTCCAGCTCCTGGCCCAGCCGGTCGGCGAACGCGCGCGCGTTCAGGACATTGGTGAGCGAATCCTGCGTGACGAGCTGGGCCAGCTGCGCCTGGCTGTTGCGCAGCTTCTGGAGACCGGCCATCGCCACGGCGACGACCGCGACGTACGCGACCGCGTTGCCGATGCGCCATTGGGTGGGGGCTACCGCCGGCATTTGATCCCAGACCACCGCCTCGCGCAGCGTGATGGACGCGAGTCCGAACACGATGCCCCAGACCAACCCCTCGGTCCAGGTCACGAGCAGCACGGGAATGATGTACAACACGGCCAGGCGTGCAGTGGATGGCGTGCTCACGTTGAGCCAGTACACGGCGAGCGTGAGAGCCACATAGCCGGTCAGCCGCAGCGTCCGGCGCAGCACCGGGGAGGCGAGAACGGGCATTAGTAGGGAGGCTCGGCGACGTGCTGCGGATCGTCGAGGAGGAGCGCGTCCAGCTCGGTCCCCGCCGCAACGGCCGGCATGTCGGCAGGGACGATGAGCAAAGCATTCGCGCGCGCCATACTGGTGAGAATGCCAGACCCCTGCGGCCCTGTCAAACGCGCTTCCCCCTCCGCGACGACTGCGCGAAGGTAGTGTCGCAGGTTGGGACCGAGCGTGATCGGTTCACGCACCACGACTCGGACGGTGCGACGGAACGGCAGCGTGTGTCCCTGCAGTCGCCGGATTGCGGGCCGCACAAACAGCTCGAACGTCACCATCGTACTCACCGGATTCCCCGGCAGCCCGATCCAGGGGACACCGTTCAGAACCCCGAACCCCACCGGGGCACCCGGCCGCATGCCAATGCGCCAGAACTTCAGCTCGCCGCCCAGCTCCGTGAGCACGTCACGTACCAGGTCGTGTTCGCCGACGCTGACGCCCGCCGTGGTGACGAGGACGTCGGCACCCTTTGCACCTTCGAGGTGCGCGCGGAGACTTTCCCGCGTATCGCGCGCCACGCCCAGGTTGATGGGCTCGGCGGCGGCGCGACGGATCGACGCATCGAGTGTGTACGAGTTGGACGTGGCGATCTTCGTCCCGGCGAGAATCTCCTGCTTCTGGTCGAGGTCCACGATCTCGTCGCCCGATCCCATGAACGCGATGCGCGGCGTTCGGTGCACCAGCGGCCGGTCGTGCGCGATCGAAGCGAGCACGCCGAGCTGCGCCGGCCCGAGCGCGGCGCCACGCGGGAGTACGAGGGTGCCTTTCCTTATATCCTCGCCGCGCCGGCGGATGTTCTTTCCGGCGTCCCGCGTGTTGCGGACGGTTACATGACCGTTGGCAGCCGAGTCCGTGTCTTCCTGGCGAACGACCGTGTCGGCTCCGTGCGGGAGTGGCGCCCCGGTGAAGATGCGAATCGCCTGGCCGCTGCCGACCGGCTTGGTGGGAAACTGGCCCGCCGGGACTGTTTCGATCACGGTGAGGCTGTTGCCCTCCCGGACGTCCTCGCTGCGCACCGCGTACCCATCCATCGCGGAGTTGTCCCATGGTGGCAGATCCATCGGACTCGCGACGTCCTCGGCGAGGACCGCGTCGAGCCCGTCACGCAGCGGCCGGCGTTCGGGCGCGAGCGGCTGAAAGCTCGCAACGATGAGGCGGGCGGCTTCAGCCGGAGTCATCACGGCGGCAGGATCTTGGCCCGGTCCCACGCGAGGTTGGCGATCGTCACGAGCCACGCCGTATCGCTGAACCGAAACACGGGGAAGGGCGCGCGCAGGTCCTGATCGTCGGTGACCATCGCGACCCAGTCGGCCGGATCGTGCGCTGCCGGATCGAACACCGGCTTCGGACCGGCCACCTTCCGGTACACTTCGATCTTCGGCAGTGGGGCGCGCTTGAATCCCTCGACGAGCACGATATCGGCGCCGCTCAAGTACCGGCGTGCCAGCGTGATGGGATCGGATGTCTCGCTCGTGCGCTCGAACAGGACCCGTTGACCCGGTGCCTCCATGAGCACGCGCTCGGCCTTGCCTTCGTGCCAATGCCGCCACGAATCCTTGCCCCGCTGGTCCATGTCCGGGGGATGCGAGCCGTGCTTGAGCGTCATCACGCGGAATTTGCGGCGCACGAGCTCGGCGGCGAGCGCGACCAGAAACGTCGTCTTGCCCGCGTTCTTGAGCCCGATGATGGAAATCATCCGTGTCGCCGCCACAGCGCCTCCGCACGCACGAGATCGTCGGGCGTGTTCACGTTGAAGAACATCTCGTCGGGGTCGCCGAACCGCCGCACCTCAGCGAGGGGGACGATACCGACCCGCACGTCCGCGTGAAAGGCGATGGCCCGCAAATCGCCGCTTTCGAGCCGCCGGGCAATGGCGGGTGCGCACGCGGATGCGTAGATCGCGCACAACGGCTCGAGACCGCGTGGCCCGGAGCTTTCGGGCAGCACGGCATCGTACGCCCCCCCCGCCCCCCCCGCCCCGCCCGCCCCGCCCGCCCCGCCCCCGGTCGCCATGCGATCGATGAGCGCGTGCAGCAACGATTCGGGTACGAACGGCATGTCCCAGGCAACACACAGGACCGGCGCAGGGGCCGTGACGGTCACGGCGGTGTAGATCCCGCCCAGCGTTCCGAAACCGGGCCGGGTGTCTGGAAGGGTCTGTAGATCGGGGCGCCAGGACTGCGCGTCTGGAGCGTCGGCGATCAGCAGCGGCGGCGCTCCCGTGACGGCGTGCACCGCGTCCACGATGCGATCCAGGATCCGCCGCCCGCCTATGGTGAGCAGGCCTTTCGGCGTCCCGCCGTACCGGCGCGCGGCGCCACCGGCGAGCACCGCGCCCTTCATGCTAGTAGCGCCGCCCGCGCTTCCTCTCCAGGACGATGTCCAGCCCCATCACCAGGCCGAAATGGTGGTAGTACTTGCTGTCCGTTGGAGCGATCGCGAAGTCGTCGGCAGGCCCCGTGACACGGGTCAACGAGTTGACAATATCTCGCACTTCGAGCCGAAACTGATACCCGGTGCCGAGCGGTGTCGTGATACCTGCGGCAACCCCGACCATGAATGACGCGCCCCGACCGTTGATATCTTCGATGATCTGCCGCTCCTGGAGGCCCGCAGCATCCACATACGCGCCGACCACCTCGGTGGTGCTGGACGACAGATTGACGACGCCGATGTTGAACCGCGCGTACGGGCTGATCGCTTTGGTACTCGCAGCGCGCAGCGTCGTGCCGACAAAGAGGCTGATCGCACCACCCGTTCCTGCTGCCGCGGTGAGATTGTCGCACATCTGCTGCCCGCGCTGGTTGGGTGGATCCGGATTGAGAAATACCGGCGTGCAGGTGTCGTCGATCGGCAATCCGAGGTAGGAAATCTCCGCGTGAAACCCCAGATGGGGCGATGGGAAGTAGGTGCCCGACGCCCCGATCACGAGGCTCGGCGAGATGGTCCGCGCGATCCGCAGGGTGTCGTACGTGCCGGTACACGCTCCACCGCCGCCGAGAACGCACACGGGTTGCTCGACGGTCCACAGGCCATGGCCCGTCACCACCCCGCCGCTGATCGTGAGCACGATCGTGGGCTGCGGATTGGTTTGTGCCATGGCAGAAGATGCTCCAATCAGCGCGAGAATCGCGAACGGGGCAGGGCGCATTAGACCTCGAGGTGACGGTGTTCGACAGCGAGGCAGCGATCCATCACGAACGGAATGCCGGCCGCAGCGGCGCGCTGCTCCGCGGCCTGGTCCTCGACGCCCTGCTGCAGCCAGATCAGCTGTGGCGGCGGGCGTAACACGAGTGCGGCATCGACCACCGCGCCCGCATGCTCGCTGCGCCGAAACACGTCCACCACGTCAATCCGGTGATCGCGCGCGGCGGCCTCGAGCGTCGCATAGCTCTTCTCTCCGAGGATCTCGTCGTGCCCCGGGTTTATCGGGACGATCCGATACCCTGCGCCCCGCAGATAGCGCGCGACCGAATGGCTCGGCCGGATCGGTTTGGGTGAGAGCCCGACCACGGCAATGGTGCGAGCCCGTCGCAGCAGGTCACGCAGCGCGTCCGGCGGCGGCGTCATCCCCGCTTACGATTCTCCGTAGTACTCGGAGTAGAGATGCGGCCCCTCCTCAATTCGTACGCGGTGCAGCAGCACGCCGGGCGGCAGACCTGCGATGATTCGTTTCCAGAGATACAGCGCCAGTGCTTCTCCCGTCGCGATCCACTTTCCAGCTGCGAAGGTCGCGATGTCCTTGTTAATATGCCGCCCGTCGAACTGCTCTACGACTTCGCGTCGCAGCAGGATATCGAGGGCGTTCAGACTCATGATACCGCCGCGCGCCGGATCGAAGGCGCCCTTCACGGTAACGATGCAGCGGTAGCGGTGGCTGTGATCGTGGGTCGCGCCCGTGAAGTCGGGTGTGTCGGGGAAGCGGTGCGCGGCTGTAAACTCCACGACCCGACTGAGATAGGCGGTGGGCATGGCTTAGAATACCCGGACCGCGTGGGCCTTGAAAGAGAATACGACCGCACTTCCCGGGCCGATCGCCAGATCTCTGGCCGCTTCCGACGTCACGGTCGCGACCAGCTCTACCCCGCCGACATTCGCCCGCACCTGCACGCCGGCGCCGCGGTGCTCGATCGCCATCCCCGTCACGCGACCCGCCAGGACGTTGCGCGCTGACGAGGCCAGGGGCGCCTTGCTCACGAAGATGTCCGTCGGGGGCACGGCGAGCACCGCGGGACCGACGCGATCGGTCATCACCGCGATGTCGATGTCGCCGATGTGGACACTCTTGACCCCGTCCCCCGCCGGCAGGTCGACGCGAAACAGATTCTCTGGTGTCACCGGCGAGAGGCGACCCTCCGCGAGCGCGCGGATGTCGTCGGCCCAGCGATAGGCATCCTCGAGCTGATGTGAGGCGATGCAGACCGCGAGCGGCCGGCTCGCGCGCTCGGCGGCGAGCGCGCGATACAGCGCACCGGCGGCGGCGCGATCGGCGGAGCTGGCAGGTTCGTCGAGCAGTAGCACGTCGGGACGCAGCGCGAGCGCGCGCGCGACCGCGACACGCTGCACTTCGCCATCCGACAGCTCCTGGCGGCGCCGGCCGAGCAGCGGTTGGAGGCCGAGCCGCTCCACGACGTCCCCGATGATCCCGCTGACGGCGCTGCTCGCCAGTCCCCTGAGCTGCAAGCCGTACTCCAGATTCTCACGCACCGTGCCGCGGAACAGCACCGGCCGCTGCTCGACGAGTGTCACACGACGGCGCAGGGCCGCGCGCCCGCGCCGCGCGACGACCCGGCCGTCGAACAGGACCTGGCCTTCGGTGGGCGCTTCGAGCAGCGCCAACAATCGCAGCAGGGTGCTCTTGCCCGAGCCGTTGTGCCCCACGACCGCCAACGCTCCGGTGCGCGGCACGGTGAACTGCTCGAGATCGAGCACCAGCCGGCCCGCGTACCGGTGCCGGACCGCGCGCAGCTCAACCACTGCCGCGTCCCTGCAGCACCTGCAGCGCGACGTTGACCACCAGCGCCATCGCCAGCAGGATGAACCCCAGCGCCAGCGCCATCCCGAAATCGCCCTGCGACGTGAACAGCGCGACCGCCGTCGTGAGGGTGCGGGTCGAGCCGCGGATGTTGCCGCCCACGATCATCGCGGCGCCGATTTCCGCCACCACTTGACCGAACGCGGCGGTGATGACGGCCGCGAGCGCGAAACGCGCCTCGCGCGCGACGGTCCACGCGGTCCGCCATGGTCCCGCGCCCAGCGTTTCGGCGGTCCGGCGGATGCGTGGGTCCACGCCCTGAATCGCCGCCGCCGAGAGCGCGGCCGCGATCGGCAGCGCGAGCAGGACGTCGCCGACCACGATCGCTTGCCAGGTGTAGAGCCAGTCGAGCCCGCCGAGCGGGCCGCGGCGCGACAGCATTCCGTAGAGCAGCAGTCCGACGACGACGGTGGGAAAGGCGAGGGCGGTGTTGACGACGGTGAGCGCGGCCCGGCGCCCCCAGAACCGTCGCGTGGCGAGGAAGTATCCCAGGGGCAGGCCGGTGGCGCAGGCGATGACGGTGGCGACGACCGCGACCCGGAGGGTTAGAAGGGCGATCCCATAGACTTCCGCATCACCCGTGACGAGGAGAGCCCAGGCGCGCCGAAACCCTTCCGCTAGAAAGTCCATCCGATGCCGAGGCTCAACCAGGGATGCCACGTCCAGTCGGTGAGCGCTTGGGAGAGCGGGACGACGCGGGAGCCATCGGGTGAGAGCTGGGCGTGAAACGACGGCGGGTACTTGAGCCGCCAGGCTTGCATCCGCGCCTCGGCGTTGACGACGATGCGACGCCGGGTGGGGTACCAGCGCGTCCCCAGGGCCGCGCCGAGGCCGACCTTGGTGCCGAAGCTGTAGCCGCTGGCCGACGCGCCGTTGATGCCCGTCGTGTCTCCGGGCGAGTGCAGGTCGAACACCAGTCCGAGTGCCACGCCGACGTAGGGACCCCAGCGGCGCCACATCTTCCCGCCCGTGAGGCGGTGGTTCAGGGCAATTTCCGTGAGCAGGAGATTCGACTCGTGGGGCCCGGTCTTGCGTCCGGGCGACGTGGAGTCCTCCGTCGGGTCGATGATGAAGCGGTCGCCCATCAAGTACGCCGCGTGGAACTGGAAGACCAGGGATTTCCCGCTCGGGAGCTCGTAGCGCGCGCCGATCGTCTGGGCGTTGCTGACGCCGGCATCGGCGCGGCCGCGGTCTCCGCTCAAATAGCCGCCGTACACGCTGAGGACCGGGTGCAGCAGTACGTCGTGATAGCGCGATGAGCCCGGGTCGTGGCCGATCTGGGCGGAAAGTTGGAATGTTGGAATGTTGGACAGAACCATTCCGAGCAGTATCCACTTTCCAACCGTCCAACCTTCCAACCGTCCAACCGTCATATCTCTCGCAAATCCTTTCCCGTCATTTCCTGTGGAGGTTCAATGCCCAGCAGATGCAAGATCGTCGGCCCGACATCGCGGAGCGAGCCACCGGGGCGCAAGGACTTCGTGCCGGCTCCATCGCCGACGATCACGAGCGGCACGGGATTGGTCGTGTGCGCCGTGTGTGGCCCGCCCGTCGCGGGATCGATCATCAGCTCGCAGTTGCCGTGATCAGCCGTGATCAGCAGCGTGGCGCCGGCGCGTTCCGCTGCCGGGAGCACGCGCGCCAGGCAGCGATCGACCGTTTCGACCGCCTTGATCGCCGCCGGCAATACCCCGGAGTGCCCGACCATGTCCCCATTGGCGTAGTTGCACAGAATGAAATCGTGCTCTTGCTGCTCGATCGCGTTACAAAGCACGTCGGTCACGCCCGGGGCGCTCATCTCCGGCATGAGATCGTACGTCGCCACCTTTTGGGAAGGCACCAGCAGCCGCTCTTCACCCTTGTACGGCGGTTCGTGGCCGCCGTTGAAAAAATAGGTGACGTGCGCGTACTTCTCGGTCTCGGCGGTGCGAAACATCGTCTTTCCCCGGTCAGCCAGCACTTCCGCGACGATGTGCGACAGGACCATCGGGCCGAATGCGGCGGGAAACGGCAACGTTTCGTCATACTGCGTCATCGTGACGAGCCGCACCCGCGGCCGGCCGCTGACGTCAAACCCGTCGAAGGTGGGCGCCGCGAGCGCGCGCACGATCTGGCGCATGCGGTCCGCCCGATAATTAAAGCAGAAGATGCCGTCGCCGTCGCGGATCAGCGGCGCTCCCGTGATGACGCGCGGCATGACGAACTCGTCCGTCTCGCCCGCCGCGTACGCCTGCTTGATCGCGGTGATCGGATCCGGTACGGGGATGCCGATCCCTTTCACCATCGCGTCATAGGCCAGGCGCGTCCGCTCCCAGCGCTTGTCCCGATCCATCGCGTAATAGCGACCAATCACCGTGGACACGACCGTCCGGCCGTCCGGCCGTTCGACCGCCCGCAACAGCTCTTCCATGAAGCCGAGCGCCGATTGTGGGGGTGTGTCGCGGCCGTCGAGCCAGGCGTGAACCGCGACCTTGACGCCGCCGCGCCGGCCGAGCTCCACCGCCGCGTCCAGATGCTTGTCGAGCGCGTGGACGCCGCCGGTCCCGATCAGTCCCATCACGTGTAACGTGCCGTCGTGCCGTCGTATCTCGCTCACCAGCTCGTTGAGCACGGGGATTTGAAAGAACTCGCCGGACTCGATGGACTGCGAGATGCGAACCATGTCCTGCGGCACGACGCGGCCCGCGCCGAGGTTCAAGTGGCCGACTTCACTGTTGCCGATTTGTCCGGCGGGCAGGCCGACCGCGAGCCCCGACGCCTCGAGCAGCGTGCGCGGCGCGCGCTCCCACAGCCGGTGCCACACCGGGGTGTCGCCCAGTTCGATGGCGTTGCCGTCCCGCCCGGGTCGAAACCCCCACCCGTCGAGCACGACGAGAACGACCGGGGTGCGCGTGCTGCGGCTCATTGTCATATTGAAGGGGATGCAAGTTAGCCAGATCGTTCCTGCGCTACTAGTTGCGGCCGGGCTCGCGGTGCCCCATGCCGCGATCGCGCAAAGTGCGTCCCGGTATCGGGTCACCGCCGACACCACGTGGTTTTTCACGGATGTCGCGGGCCGCCGCATCGCACGGCTTGCGCCCGGCGCCGTCTTGACGACCGCCGGTGCGACCCGAAACGACTGGATTCAGGTCACGCTCGACGGCTGGATTTTCGCGACCTCGGTCGGCCCGAGCGATCGGCCCGACTTCGATCTGCTGGTCACCCGTTCGCCAAACGAGAACCTGCGCGCCGCCCCCGCCGGCCCGCTGGTGGCTGAGCTGGCGCGCGGTTTTGGGCTGAATCGCGCGGATGCCACGCCCGACAGCGGAGGGGCGGCGGGGGCGGGGGGGGCGGGGGGGACCGGGGGGGGCCGTTGGCTGCATGTCACGCGGCAGGGCTGGGTGCAACGCAGCGGGCTCGCCCCACTCGCGGACGTCGTGGCCACGCGCAGCACCGATTCGTCCGACACCGATTCACCCCGGGCCGGCGGCTCGGGGTTAACCCCCCCGGGGGTGGACAGCGCCGTGGACTCCACCCGCGCGCAGCCCGTGCGCATGACGACGGTGTACCGCGCGCCCGACGGTCCCGAAGCCGGCACCCTGGCGGCCGAGATCCCGCTCCGCGTCCTGAGCCGCAACGGCGAGTGGACGCGCGTGCAGTTCGAAGGGTGGGTCAAGGGCGGGGAACTGCAGGTCGCTCCGGCCGGCGTGCTCGTCGGCGTGACGGCCGCGGAGCTGCGCGCCGAGCCGCAACGCTACGTCGGTCAGGTGTTGCGGTGGCGGCTCGAGTTCATCGCGATTCAAAAAGCGGACGAGCTGCGGCCCGACATTCCCGTCGGTTCGTCGTACGTGCTCGCGCGCGGGCCGCTGCCCGAGCGCGGCTTCGTCTACGTGACCGTTCCTGACAGCAAGCTCCCGGCCTTCCGCGCGCTCACGCCGCTCGTGGTCATGCAAATCACGGCGCGCGTGCGCAACGGCCGCAGCCGTTACCTCGGCAATCCTGTCGTCGAGCTGATTTCGTTGGAGGGAGGCGCCACACCGTGAACGACGTGCTGACTGAACGCATTCGCCGCAAGCTCGACGCGATGCCGGACGAGCAGGCGTACCAGGTGCTCGATTACATCGAGTTCCTCGAGTCCAAGTACGCGCAACGTGCCGCCGGAGCTCCCGCGTTCCAGAAGGTGGCGGAAACGCTGGAGGACACGATGCGCGCCGGGCGCGTGCCGATCACAATCATCACAGGCACGATGGACGCCGTCGGGAAAGCAGGCCGGTTCTTCGAAGGACTGGCCGCCGCGGGCAAAGCGGCGGTGGAGGAAGCCAGGAAGAAGCCCGCCGAGAAACAGGTCGAAAAACCGGTCGAAAAACCGGTTGAGGAAACCAAGGCTCCCCAGTAACTTCCGCCATGGGAACCTTCCGACCAGACGTCGCCCTCACCTTTGACGACGTCCTGCTCGTGCCCCGTCACGCGACGGTCCATCCCCGAAACGTCGCTGTCGCCAGCCGCTTCACGCGTTCGATTTCGCTCAACATTCCGATCGTCTCCGCCGCCATGGATACCGTGACGGAAGCGGAAATGGCGATCGCGATGGCGCGGCAGGGCGGCATCGGGGTCATTCACAAGAACATGTCGATCGACCGGCAGGCCGCCGAGGTCGATCGCGTGAAGCGCAGCGAGTCGGGCATGATCATGAATCCGATCACGCTCGGCCCTGATCGACCGTTGCGCGAAGCGCAGCAGCTGATGGTGCGTTTCAAGATTTCCGGCGTACCCATCGTGGACGGCGCGGGCAAGCTCGTCGGCATCATCACGAACCGCGACCTCCAGTTCGAGCGGGAGCTCGACCGGCCGATTCGCGACGTGATGACGAAGGACAAGCTGGTCACGGCGCCCGTCGGCACGACCCTCGATGAAGCCGAGCGCATCCTCGCGAAGCATCGTATCGAGAAGCTGCCGGTCGTGGATAAGCAGGGGCTGTTGAAAGGCCTCATCACCATCAAAGACATCTTCAAGCGGCGCCAGTATCCCGATGCGAACAAGGACGGACACGGCCGCCTGCGTGTCGCGGCCGCGGTGGGCGGCAATTCCGAAGCGCGCGCCCGCGCGCAGGCCCTGCTCGACGCGGGCTGCGACGTGATCGTCGTCGACTCCGCGCACGGGCACAGCAAGGGCGTGCTCGACACGGTGGCGTGCCTGCGCGAGGCGTTCCCAGAAGCGCAGCTCGTCGCCGGCAATATCGCGACCGAAGACGGCGCGCGTGCGCTGGTCGAGCGTGGCGTGGACGCGGTGAAGGTGGGCGTCGGACCCGGCTCGATCTGCACGACGCGCGTCGTGACCGGGATCGGGGTCCCGCAGATCACGGCGATTGTGGACGCGGTGCGCGGGGCTGGTGATGTCCCGGTTATTGCCGATGGCGGCATCAAGTACTCGGGTGACGCGGTGAAGGCGCTCGCGGCCGGCGCCGAAAGCGTGATGATGGGTTCGATGTTGGCCGGCACCGAAGAGAGCCCCGGCGAGGCGTTCCTGCTGGAGGGACGGCGGTTCAAGGTGATTCGGGGCATGGGCAGCCTGTCGGCCATGGAAGAAGGATCGGCCGATCGCTACTTCCAGGAGGGCGAGGTGTCGCTGCAGAAGCTCGTGCCGGAGGGGATCGAAGGACGCGTGCCGTATCGCGGCCCCGTGGCCGACGTCGTGTTCCAGATGGTCGGCGGTCTGCGCAGCGGCATGGGCTATTGCGGCGTCTGCGACATCAAGGCGCTCCGTACCGAGACGGAGTTCATTCGAATCACGGCGGCGGGACTGCGCGAGTCGCATCCGCACGACGTCGTGGTCACCCGCGAGGCGCCAAACTACAGCCTCTGACGCCAGCCTCTATTGACAGATCGCCGGTCCCGGGGAACGTTGGGGGCCGACCGCCGTCGATTCGTCAACTTCCTGCAAGGGAGTCCCGCATGAATTTGTGGGCTACGAAACCCATCGCCCAGCTCCGGGCGGAGGCCGATGCGGCCGGTGAGCACCAGCTGAAACGGGCGCTCGGCCCCCTCAACCTGATTACGCTGGGCATCGGCGCTATCATCGGCGCCGGCATCTTCGTGCTCACCGGGCAGGCCGCGGCGCTCCATGCTGGCCCCGCCGTCCCGATCTCGATGGCGCTTGTCGGCGTCGCCTGCGCGTTCGCGGGGCTGTGTTATGCGGAGATGGCGGCGGCGGTCCCGGTCGCGGGCAGCGCGTACACCTACTCGTATGCGACGATGGGCGAGCTCATCGCATGGATCATCGGCTGGGACCTGGTGCTCGAATACGCCGCGGGTGCCGCGACCGTGGGGGTGGGTTGGTCCGGCCACCTCGTGTCGTTGCTCAGTCAGCTCGGCATCACGATTCCCCCGCATCTCGCCGCCTCACCGACGCAGTGGTGTACGGGCCTTCAAGTTCAGCAGGCGGTCGCGGGATGCGCACGCGAGGGCCTCAACTTCACGGGTGCCTGGGTCAATCTGCCGGCCGTGTTCATCGTCGTGCTGATGTCCACGATTCTCGTCATTGGGATCAAGGAGTCGGCGAGCGTCAACAACTTCATCGTGATCCTCAAAGTCACGATCATCCTGCTGATCGTCGCGATCGGGCTCGGGCATATCACGCCGGCAAACTACAAGCCGTTCATCCCGGACAACGCCGGCGAATGGGGCACGTACGGGTGGTCGGGTGTGCTGCGCGGCGCAGGCCTCGTCTTCTTCGCCTATATCGGATTCGACGCGGTCTCCACGGCCGCGCAAGAAGCGCGCAATCCGCAAAAGGACATGCCGATCGGCATCCTGGGATCGCTGGCGATCTGTACGATTCTCTACGTTGTGGTCTCGGCCATTCTCGTCGGGATGGTGCCTTACTCGGAATTGAATCTCCCCGCGCCCGTCGCCTACGCGATGGAAAAGGTCGGCGCCCCGCACTGGGTTCGTATCTCGATCGACGTCGGCGCGGTCCTCGGCCTCGCGTCCGTGATTCTCGTGATGCTCCTCGGGCAGTCGCGCGTGTTCTATTCGATGTCGCGCGACGGGCTGCTCGGCAAATGGGCCGGCGCGGTGCATCCCAAGTACCGCACCCCGTACCTGTCCACGATTTTCACAGGTATCGCCGTGAGCTTCGCCACCGGCCTGCTGCCGCTCCAGTTGCTCGGCCAGCTGGTCAACATCGGAACACTGCTTGCCTTCGTTCTGGTGTGCGCGGGGGTTTGGGTCCTGCGTAAGAAGCGGCCCGACCTCGACCGTCCGTTCCGAACACCTTGGGTGCCGGTGGTGCCGATTCTGGGTGTCGTATTTTGTGTGGGTTTGATGGCGACCTTGCCGGCGGATACCTGGATTCGGCTCCTCGTCTGGCTGCTGATCGGCTTCGTCATCTATTTCGGCTATAGCCGGAAACACAGCCGGTTGCAGCGCGAGCTCGAGGGCGGGGGCGGCGCGGGTTCATCGGGGGCTGGGTTTGGTGGCGGGACGCGAGGGCAGCCGCCCCGGTAGGAATTGACAGCCTGGAGGTTGTGCTCGGCCGGCAAACGCTGTCCTTAAGGACAGGGTCGGCCGAGCACAGGCTTTTAGCCTGTCTATGCTGAGCAGGATCCCAACCAAAGGAACTAGCTCCTAGGTCTGGTGGCGGCTGGTGCAGAATACGACGCGATTATCTTCCCCACGATGAATCCGCACGGCGTTCCCGTTCCGCCTGAGCGCGCCAAAGCGGCGCGCGATGTGGCGGCGGCGCTGACCAGCGCCCGCCACGTCGTGCTCACCACGCACGTCAATGCCGATGGCGACGGCGTGGGCAGCGAGGTCGGGCTGTGGCATCTGCTGCGCGCCAAGGGTGTTTCCGTCACCATCGCGAATCCTACCGGCATTCCCGACCGCTTCAGTTTCCTCATTCCCGACGGCGCCGACGCCAGCGACCGCGCTGTGCGCGAAATCGAGAAAGCCGACGTCGTGGCATCGCTGGACATCGGCGACCTCAGCCGGCTGGGCAACCTCGCCACGGTGATCAGCAAACGGCAGCCGCTTTTCGTGTGCATTGACCATCATGTCGGTCCCGTGAAGCTGCCGGCGGGTCCTTACTTCATCGCACCGGAGGCCACGGCGACGGCGGAGCTGGTCTTCGACCTGGCGAGCGTGGCGGGGTGGCCGCTGACTCCCGGGAGCGCGCAGGCGCTCTACGTCGGCCTGCTGACCGACACCGGCGGGTTCCGGTTCTCGAATACGACGGCGCGCGCGCTGCGCGTCGCTGCCGTGCTGCTCGAGAATGGCGTCGATCCCGAGTCGATTTACGCCGCGGTGTACGCGAGTGCGCCGGAAGGGCGTGTGCGCCTGCTCGCGGAAGTGCTGCAAACGCTGGTGGTCGAGCCGGAGGTGGGGCTCGCATGGGTGAGCGTTCCGGCGGACGCCCTGCGCCGGCACGAAGTGACGGCCGACGATCTCGACGGCGTCGTCGAGTTTCCCCGCTCGATCGCCGGCGTGCGCATGGCGCTCCTGTTCCGGCACATCGGCAACGGCCGGATCAAGGTGTCGTTCCGATCGATGGGCGAGGTGGATGTGGCCGCGCTGGCGCATCAGTTCGGCGGCGGCGGGCATCATCGCGCCGCCGGTGCGTCGCTCGCCGGCTCGATGGCCGAGGTCGAGGAGCAGGTACTGAGCGCGGCGCGCCATTTCCTCGCGAACGGTCAATCGGCATGAGCGCGGACGCCATCAAGTCCCGAGTGCGGGAGGCGCTCGGCGGAATCACCCAGCAGCGCCATGTGCGCGATCTCGAAGTCGACGCCCAGGGCGGTGTCGCGTTCACATTCGTGCTCACCACCGCCGACCCCGCCTCGCTGGCGCGGCGCGTGCGCAAGGTCGTGGAGGCGATTCCGGGTGTCACGGCGGTCAAGATGAACGTGGTGGACGCGCCCAACGGGGGCGCCGCACCTCGCCAGCCGGCCGCTGCGGCGGCACCACCGGCTCCGCCGGTCGCGGACGAGATGCCGGCGCTCGGCAAAGTACTCGCGATCTCGAGCGGCAAGGGTGGCGTCGGGAAGTCGACCGTGTCGGCCAATCTCGCTGCCGCGCTGGCCCGCGACGGCTTTCGGGTCGGCCTCATGGACGCCGACATTTACGGCCCCAACATCCCGCGCATGTTCGGACGCACCGAGAAGCCCGAAGTGCAGGGCGCCAAGATCCAGCCGCTCGAGGCGCACGGCGTGAAGCTGATGTCGCTCGGGTTCATCGTGGAGCGCGACGCGCCCGCGATCTGGCGCGGGCCGATCATCATGAAGATCATCGGGCAGTTCCTGCGCGACGTGGCGTGGGGCGAGCTCGACTATTTCCTCGTCGACCTCCCGCCCGGCACCGGCGACGCGCAGCTGTCGCTCACACAGATCGTGCGCCTGCACGGCGCCATCATCGTGACGACTCCGCAGGAGATGGCGGTCGGTGATTCACTGCGCGGCGCCAAGATGTTCGAGCGGGTCGGCGTGGGCGTCGTGGGGATCGTCGAAAACATGAGCTATTTCGTGTGCCCGCATTGCGACACGCGCTCGGACGTGTTCCTGTCCGGTGGTGGGGCGCGGCTCGCCGCGGAGCTGGGCGTGCCGCTCCTGGGGCAGATCCCGCTGCAGGCGGGGATGGCCGAGCTCGCCGACCGGGGCGAGCCGATCGTCGTGAGCCAGCCGGACTCGCCGGCCGGCGCGGCGTTACGGGATCTGGCCCGCACCGTCGTCGCCCGCACGGTGAACTTGACGGCTGCCGTTCCAATTACCGGCGCCCCGCGCTGACGTGCAGGTGCTGCTCGCGATCGTTCTCCTGCTGCAAGGCAGTTCTCCCAGTGCTCCCGTCGTCCAGCCCCCGCCGTCGGAGAAGGCCCGCGCGGCCTTGCGGGCCGGGCTGGACACGCTGTATGGCGGAGACTTCGAGCGGGCCGCGGCCCACTTTGCGGAGCTGGCCGGCCGTGACACGACCGATCCCGCGCCCGTCGTGTTTCAGGCGGGTGCGTACATCTGGTGGGCAGCGGCGCGGGATTCGGCGGCGTTCGAGCAGCGGCGCATCGATTCGCTCCTCACCCTCGCGCTGCGGCGCGCGCAGCCCGTGGGCGCGGAGTTCTGGCGCGCGACGGCGCTCGGCTATCGCGCGCGGCAGCGCGAGGAGAACGGGCATTCGCTCAGCGCCGCCAAAGACGCGAAGGCGATGCGCGACATCTATCGCCGGCTGCTGGCCGCGGACTCCACGTGCGCAGACTGTTATCTCGGACTCGGCGTGTACGACTACGGGCTCGCGCGCGCCGGCGCGCTGTCGCGCTTCTTCGCGCGCATCATCGGCCTGGGCAGCGGCGACGCGGAGCGCGGGATCCGCTATATGCGGCGCGCGGCGCACGACGGCGATCTCGCGCGCGTGGAGGGCACCTGGGTGCTCGCCGCCGCGCTGACGCGCGAGGCCGCGCGCGATCCGCACGGCAGCGCCGTCCTGGAAGACGAAGCGCGCGGCTATGTCGAAGCACTCGCCGCGCGCTATCCGGGAAACCCGGTGTTTCAACGGTTTTTGGTCGACGTCCCTGCGCGGACGTCAGCGCGAAAAGCGATAGGAGCGTCGGCTCATGCCGAATCCCTCCTTTAGCGCAGGCCAGATGAGCCAATCATTACGCCGCGTCGCGCTGCTGTTCGGGCTCGCCGCGGTCTACTACTTCGCCGCCAAGCTCGGACTACGATTCGCATACATCAACAGTTCGGTCACCACGATCTGGCCACCCGCCGGCATCGCGCTCGCCGCGTTCGTGTTGCTCGGCTACCGCGTGTGGCCCGCAATCCTGGGCGGCGCCTTCTTCGCGAACTTCACGACGACAGGGTTGGTGTGGACGTCCGTCGGGATCGCGATCGGCAACACCCTGGAAGGGCTGGTGGCGGCGTATCTCGTCAACCGTTTCGCGCGCGGTGGACGGGTCTTCGATCGCGTCGGCGACATCATTCGATTCACGCTGCTCGCGGCCGTGCTGAGTACGACGGTGGCCGCATCGCTCGGCGTGATGTCACTCGCCGCGGGAGGCCTCGTGTCGGCGGCGGACGCGCCGCGCGTGTGGCTGACGTGGTGGCTGGGCGACGCGGTGGGCGACCTCGTCATCGCACCGTTTCTCATCCTGTGGATCGGCGTCAAGCCAGCGCCGCAGTGGACCGGCAACCAGTCTCTCGAGGCGGTCGCGCTCGTCCTGGTGACCGCGCTGGTGACGTTCGCGCTGTTCGGCGGCGTGTTTCCGTCGCGGCATTATCCGCTCACGGTGTTGCTCTGGCCGGTGATGATGTGGGTCGCGTTCCGGTTCGGGCCGCGCGAGGCCGCCACGGCGATCGTGATCGTGTCCGCGGTCGCGATCTCGCGGACGTTGTGGGGCGCCGGTCCGTTCTCGATATACCAACCCCAGGAGTCGCTCGTCCTGCTGCAGGTGTGGACCGGCATCACCGCCGTGACGAGTCTCGTGCTGGCGGCCGTCGTCGCGGCGCAGCGCGATGTCCAGGGCACGTTGCGTGCGCAGGCGGTCACCGATCCGTTGACCGGGCTCGCCAACCATCGCCAGCTGATCCAGGCCCTCGAGGCCGAGATCAAGCGCTCGCGCCGCACGGCGCAACCGCTGGCGGTGGTGCTGCTCGACCTCGACGGCTTGAAGCAGATCAACGACCAGTACGGCCACCTCGCCGGCAGTCTCGCGATACGCCGAGTGGCCGAGGCGTTGCTGGGCTCCTGCCGGGCGACGGACACAGCGGCGCGGTTCGGGGGCGACGAATTTGCGCTCGTGCTCCCGGAGACGGGGGAGGCAGCTGCCTGGCACGTGGCGCGCGGCGTGGCGGACCGGCTGGCCACGGATGCCGAAAAACCGAACCTGTCAATCAGCGTCGGGGTAGCAGTGTACCCCGGACACGGTGAAACCGTCGAAGCGCTGCTCAACGCCGCAGATGTGGTCTTGTACGAGACCAAAGAACGGCACAAAAGCAGGTCGGCAGGACTTGCTCCATGATGGTCCCTTACTAGGTTAGGAGCCATGGACACCAAAAAGGGCATGAGCGTATCGACGCGCGCGTCGGAAGCACCGGCGCTGTCCGAGTCGTCGGCCGGGTTGCTGCGCGAGCTGGTCGCGCATCTGCGGCAAAACCGGACGCAGCTGCGCGAAGAGTGGGCGCGGCGCATCACGCGCGCCGAGCTGCTGACGGCCATGACGGAGGAAGAAATTTTCGCCGAGGCCACGGCGGTTTATGACAACTACGTGGAAGCGCTCGAGACGGGGACGTTCGAGGCCCTGCAAGCCTACTCGCGGCGACTGTCGGAGCGCATCATCCCGCGAGGAGTCGAGACCGACGAAGTCGTCGGCATCGTGCTGTTGCTGCGTGACGTGCTCGCCCGCTCACTGTTCAACAAGTACCAGGACAACGTCGAAAAGCTGAACCGGATTCTCGACTCCTACGAGCCCGCGGCGAACCGCATCGCCAACACGGTGGCCGTCGGATTCGTGGAAGAGCGCGAGCGCATCATCCGGCAGCAACAGGAAGCGATCCGGGAGCTGTCCACGCCCGTGCTCCAGGTGCGCGAGCGGCTGCTCATTCTGCCGATCATCGGCGTGATCGATCCGCAACGTGCCCGCCAGCTCACGGAGCAGCTGCTGCGCGCGATTCGCGCCAACCGCGCCAAGGTCGTCGTGATCGATGTGACCGGTGTGGCGGCCATGGACTCCGGCGTTGCGAACCACCTGGTGCAGACGGTCGAAGCGTCCCGCCTGCTCGGCGCCACCGTCATCGTGACGGGTCTGTCGCCCGAAATCGCGCAGACCCTCGTGACGATCGGCGTCGATTTGAGCGAAATGGCTACGGTCGGCGACCTCCAGGGAGGCATCGAAGAGGCCGAGCGCCTCTTGGCCGACCGGTCCGCGCCCACGACGCAGGTTCGCGAAATCGCACCAGAATCGCAGCGCTAGCCCCAACCCGCCGAGGAGGACGCAGTGGAAGTACCTATTCTCCGGCAGGGACAGTTTCTCATCGCTTCGATTCAGTCTGCCCTCACCGATGCTGATCTTTCCCACCTTCGCGAAGCGCTGATCGCCCAGGTGGGGCGCTCACGCTGCCGCGGGGTCATCGTCGACGTCACGGCGCTCGACGTCATGGACTCGTTCGCGGTCCGGACCTTGCGCGATATCGCGCACATGGCGCGCCTGCGCGGGGCCGAGACCGTGATCGTCGGCATTCAACCCGACGTAGCCTTCGCGATGGTGCAGCTCGGCCTGACGCTGAAGGGGGTCGCGACCGTGCTGGACCTCGAAGAAGGTCTCGCCTTCCTCAATCGCCGCACCGAAGAGCGCACGGCGTTCGAAACCAAACCCAAGAAGCCAAGCGGCCGTGGGTGAAGAGCTGCGATTACCGATCGCCGCGGACGTTGATGTCGTTGAAGCGAGACAGCAAGGCCGCGCGTTAGCCGCCGTCGCAGGTTTCTCCAGCGGCGAGCAGACCGTCATTGCCGCCGCCATCTCCGAGATCGCGCGCAACATTCTGATGTACGCCAAGAAGGGCGAGATCATCCTGAGTCTCGTCCAGAACGGCGATCGCCAGGGCGTCGTGGTCGTGGCGATCGATCAGGGCCCGGGCATTCCCGACCTCGATCGCGCGCTGCAGTACGGCTATTCGACGTCGCACGGCGTCGGCGCGGGCCTGCCGGGCGCCAAACGCCTGATGGACGAATTCGAGGTCGACTCGGTCGTGGGGCGTGGCACGACGGTCACCATGAAGAAGTGGCGCCGCACGATTTGAAGATCGACACCGCGTTCACGACCGTGCCCCTGCCGGGGCAAAAAGAGTCGGGCGACCTCTGCCTGATCAAGCGCGTCGGCGTCGGCACCCTCGTCGCCGTCGTGGACGGACTGGGCCACGGCAAGGAGGCCGCAGCGGCGGCCCATGCCGCCGTCGGTGCCCTCGAGCGCTATGCGCGCGAGCCACTTGCGGATCTCGTGCGCCGCTGTCACGAGGCGCTCGTGGGATTGCGCGGCGTCGTGCTCGGCCTGGGCTACTTCGACCCGCAGGCCGCGACGCTGACGTGGCTCGGGGTCGGCAATGTCGGCGGAGTCCTGCTGCGCGCCGATGCCGGCAGCCGGCCCGCGCGCGTCACGCTCGTCGCGAGCGCCGGGTTCATCGGTGCCGAGCAGGCACACCCGATGACGCGCTCCGTCCCGCTCGCGCTCGGCGACACCGTGATCCTGTATTCCGACGGCATCAGGGACGGGTTCGCCGACTCGGTGGTGCTCACCCAATCTCCCCAGGAAATCGCGGACCTCGTCATCACCCGCCACAGCAAAGGCAACGATGACGCGCTCGTCCTGGTAGCCCGTTACGCCCGCTAATCCTCCGGACATAACGCCAACTCCCGCACCGGGAGCGCTGACGGTTGGACCGCTCCGCTCGACGGTGCTGCGCCTCGCCGCGCCTGCCGTCGCCATGATGGCGTGCCACTTCTCATTCAATCTGATCGACACGCTGTGGGTCGGACGCCTGATTGGACCGGCGGCGCTCGCCGCCGTGTCTACGGCGGGATTCTACGTGTGGGTCGCGCTCAGCCTCGGCGAGATGGTGGAGATCGGCCTGATCGCCGTTGCCGCGCGGCGCCACGGCGAAGGCGATCGTGAGCGAGCGGCACGGGCGGCCGGCGCGGCGGTCATGTACGCGCTCGTGGCCGGTCTGGTCGTGAGCATCGTGGGACTGCTCGTCGCCGGCACGATGTTCCGCGTCATGACCGTGCCTCCGCACGTGGCGGAGCTCGGGCAGGCGTATCTCTCCACCTGGCTGCTGGGATGCCCGCTCGTGTTCGGCTTCTTCGCGATCGAAGCCACATTCCGCGCCGCGGGGGACACGCGGACACCGTTCCTGATGCTCGCCGGATCGGTGGGCGTGTCGATCGTGCTGGACCCGCTGCTGATCATCGGGATCGGGCCGTTCCCGCGGCTCGGCGTGGAAGGCGCTGCGCTCGCATCAGTGATGGTGCGTGGCGGCGGATTCCTGCTCGGGTTGGTCATCGCCCTGCGGCGCGGCCTGGTGCGGATCCGCACGCCGGACTGGGGCTCGATCCCGACGATCATCCGCGTGGGCGCCCCGCTGTCGCTGTCGGGCGTGCTGCTGTCGGTCATCTATATGTGGCTGACTCGATTCACCTCGCGGTTCGGCACGCCTGCCCTCGCAGCCCTCGGTATTGGGCATAAGATGGAAGGACTGGGCTTTCTGGCGATCAGTGGATTCTCGCTCGCGGCGAGCGCCCTCGTCGGTCAGAACCTCGGCGCGGGTCAGGAGGGCAGGGCGCGGGAAGCGGTGCGCTTGACCATTTCCTATTGTCTGGTGGTGACCGTCACGACCGCGATCGCATTCCTGCTGATTCCGGGCCAGCTCGTGGCGCTGTTTACGGGAGATGCGGACGTCATCAAGGATGGGGTGTTGTACCTACGGGTGATTGCGTTCGCGCAAATCGGGCAGAGTTTCGAGCTCATTCTCGAGGGCGCGCTGGCGGGCGCCGGCTATACGTTCTGGCCGCAGATCGCGAGCACCACGCTCACGGGCCTGCGTATCCCGCTCGCCGCCTGGTGGTCGAGGTCCTTCGGGTTGCTGGGCATCTGGGTCGCCTTGAGCGCCACGGCGATTGCCCGAGGAGTGGCCATGATCCTGTTCTGGAGGAGCGGTCGCTGGCGCACGGCCAAGGTCTGATGATCGTCACCCTGCTGACCGATTTCGGCACCGGCGACAGCTACGTTGCCGAAATGAAGGCCGTGCTCCTCTCACAAGCGCCCGGCGTGGTGTTGGTCGACATCAGCCACCAGGTGGCGCCCGGGGACATTCGCGCCGGCCAATACCTGCTCGGCCGCGCCTGGAAGCACTTCCCTGAGGGCACAGTGCACCTCGCGATTGTGGATCCTGGTGTTGGGACGGCACGGCGCGCCATCGCCGCCGAGCGGGACGGCCATCGCTTCGTGGCGCCGGACAATGGGTTGTTGTCGTTCCTGCTGCCGGACGGCGGCTTTGTGTCGCTGGCGGTCCCCGACTCAGCGGCCGCGACGTTTCACGGGCGTGACGTATTCGCGCCGGCAGCCGCGAGGCTTGCGAGCGGTGCCGCGCTCGGCGATCTCGGTGAATCGATCACCGATCCCTGTTTCGCGCCGCTGCCGAGCCCGCGCCATGATCATCTCGCGGTCATCGGCGAAGTCGTCTACGTGGATCGATTCGGAACGTTGGTTTCGAACATCCCCGGTGACGCCATGCAACCGGGCGCACGCATCCGCGTGGAGGGGTCCGACGCCGGGTCGCTCCGCCGGACATTTCGCGATGTCGCGCGCGGCACCCTCGTCGCGTTCGTGGGATCCGGTGCCACCGTGGAGATCGCCGTGCGGGACGGCAGTGCGGCGCGGATGCTGGGCGTAGGGGTGGGCGCGGAGGTCCGAGCGTAAACGCCCGGGGCAGTAAAAGCAGTAGGGGCGCAGCATCGCTGCGCCCCTACTGCTTCACACCTTCCAGGAATCCGATGGCATCGGCACCTTCACCTGCGCCATCACGCGATCGGCAAAGCCGGCGGTCGGCGCGAAGTGCGGGAGCTGCACCAGCTCGAGAATGACTTTGCGCTCTCGGTCGGCCTCGACGCGGCAGAGCGAGCAATCGGCCAGGTGCAACGCCCGGGCGGCAGGCAGCAGCCCCTGCGCCCAGAGCTCGATTTCATCGGTTGTGAGATGCATGGTGAGATCAGTCATTGGGTGCCCTACGGCCGAGGTTTGGGACCGGTTTCAGTCCCGGCGGTCTTCCAGATAACCACGCAATTCATTACGGGCCCGATGGATATAGGTTTTGACCGTGCCCAGGGGCAGGTCCAAAGTTTCGGCGATTTCCTCGTAGGAATACCCCTCGACATGCCGTAGCAGAATGCACGACCGGTACTCCGGCCGCAGCCGGGCAATTGCCCGTTCGATGGCCGTCCCCAGCTCCCGGCTCTCGACCTCGTCCAGCGGGCTCTCCGCCCGGTCGCCCACTTGCAGCGATGTCGCGCGCATCTGCTCGGGCGTCTCGGCGTTGGGCGCGCCGTCGAGCGACAGCGTATCGATGTTCTTGCGCCGCAGGTGATCGATCGCCGCGTTGTTCGCGATCTTGAAAATCCACGACGAAAACTTGAATTCGGGGCGATACGATTTGATGCCGTTCAGCACCTTGATGAATGTTTCCTGCGCGAGATCTTCGGCGAGCGCGCGGTCGCGCACCATCCGATACAGGAGCGAAAACACGGGGCGCTCGTAGCGGCGCACCAGCTCGCGAAACGCGGCGTCGTGACCCTGCTTTGCCCAGGCGACCACCTGCTGGTCGCTGGCGGCGCTCAAGTGGTCCGGCCTATCTTTCGCGCCTATGGCGTCCCCCCGGCCTTCCGCGTACGTGCGAGACCTGTTCACAGCGATCGCACCGCGCTACGACTTCCTGAATCATGTGCTGAGCCTCAACGTCGACCGCTCCTGGCGACGGACTGCCGTGCAGCGGCTCGGCTGGGAGGCGAAGCCGGACGGCACGTATCTCGACCTGTGCGCCGGCACACTCGATCTCGCCGCCGAGCTGGCCCGCCGCGACGGTTTCCGCGGCCGCGTGATCGGCGCCGATTTCGCCGTTCCCATGCTGACGCGAGGGCGAGACAAAGCTCCACGCACCCTGCCCGTCGCCGCCGATGCTCTGGCGCTGCCTTTTCCCGCGGCGCGGTTCGACGGTGCGCTGGTGGGATTCGGCGTACGCAATCTAGCCGATCTGGACACCGGCCTGCGCGAAACGGCTCGCGTGCTGAAACCGGGCGCGCGCTTCGTGGTCCTCGAACTCACCACGCCCCGGTTCGCGCCACTGCGCGCTGTGTACCTGCTCTACTTCCGGAACATTCTGCCCGCCATCGGCCGGCTGGTGTCGAAACATAGGGATGCCTATACCTACCTGCCAGAGTCGGTGCTCGCGTTTCCAGAGCCGGAAGCGCTGTCGCAGCGGTTGCTCGCCGCGGGATTCGCGCGCGTGGGATTCGAGCGCCTGACCGGCGGGATCTGCGCCATTCACTATGCCACTCGATAATCTGCGCGCGTTCGTCGACGCCATCGACCAGGCGGGCGACCTCACGCGCGTTACGCAGCCGGTCTCCATCGACAAGGAAATCACGGAAATCGCCGACCGTTGCATGAAGTCCGCGGGCGGCGGGCCGGCGCTGTTGTTCGCCAAGCCCACGCTGCGCGGCGGCGTGACCTCGCGGTATCCGGTCGCGGTGAATCTGTTCGGCTCGGAGCGACGCATGGCGCTCGCGCTGGGCGTCGACTGCCTCGACGATATCGCCGCGCGGATCAGCGAGCTGGTGGCGCTGAAAGTGCCGGAAGGATTGCTCGGCAAGCTCGCGATGCTGCCGCGGCTCGCCGAAGTCGCCAAGTTCCCGCCAAAAACCGTTGGTCGTCCCGCGTGCCAGGATACGGTCGTCAAGGATGCGGAGGTGGACCTCACCCAGTTGCCGGCGCCGATCTGCTGGCCCGAAGACGGCGGGCCATACATCACGCTCGGTGGTGTCATTACGCGCGATCCGGCGTCCGGTGTCCGCAACGTCGGGATGTACCGGGTGCAGGTGCTCGGCAAGAACACCCTCGCCATGCACTGGCAGCGCCACAAGGTGGGCGCGGCGCACTGGCGGGTGATGGCCGAGCGGGGCGAGACGATGCCCGTCGCGATCGCGCTGGGCGGCGATCCAGCGAGCATGTACGCCGCGTCGGCGCCGCTGCCGCCGACGATCGACGAGTTCCTGTTCGCGGGCTTCCTGCGCGGCGAGGCGGTGCGGCTCTCCAAAGCGGTCACGTCGGACCTCGAGGTGCCGGCCGAGGCGGAATTCGTGATTGAGGGATACATCGACCCGCGCGACGAGCTGGTGCTCGAAGGCCCGTTCGGCGATCACACGGGGTTCTACTCGCTCGCCGACTACTATCCCAGGGTCCACGTCACCGCGGTGACATTCCGGGACACGCCGATCTGGCCGCACACGATCGTCGGGCGCCCGCCGATGGAGGACTACTATCTCGGCCATGCGACCGAGCGGATCTTCTTACCGCTGCTCCGGCTCACGATTCCGGAAATCGTCGATCTGCATATGCCGGCCGAGGGAATTTTTCACAATCTCGTGTTCGTGAGCATCGATAAGCAGTATCCGGGGCAGGCGTACAAGGTGATGAATGGTTTGTGGGGGCAGGGACTGATGTCGCTGGCCAAGGTGATCGTCGTGGTGGAAAAGGACGTCAATGTGCGCGATCCCAAGGAAGCCTGGTGGGTCGCGCTGAACCACATCGATCCGGAACGGGACGTGCGCTTCACGATGGGCCCGATCGACGTGCTCGATCACTCGAGCCGCGGGTTCACCTATGGATCGAAGATGGGCATCGATGCGACGCGGAAGTGGAAAGAGGAAGGCTTCACGCGGGAGTGGCCGAACAAGATCGTCATGGATCCGGCGACGAAGCAAAGGGTCGATGCCATGTGGAAGGATCTGGGAATTGACCTCGACGGTAAGGGACGGTAAGGGACGGTATGGGTCGAGAAGGTCAGACATTCGGCGGGGAATCGCTGCTCATCCGCTACGTGAATTTTGTAAAGCTCCCGCACACGGTGTTCGCGCTGCCATTTGCGCTGCTCGGCGTGATCGTGGCGTCGTACCGGCAGCCGGTCACCTGGCGCGTCGTGCTGCTCGTGGTGATTGCGTTCACCGCGGCCCGGTTCGTCGCGATGGGATTCAATCGGATCGCCGACCGCCGCATCGATGCCCGCAATCCCCGGACTCAAGGGCGCGAGCTGCCCTCCGGTCGCCTCACCGTGAACCAGGCGTGGGGCGCCGTGATCGCAGCGATGGTGCTGTTCCTGTATGCGTCGTGGGCGCTGAATCCGCTGTGCGCGGCGCTCGCGCCCTTCGCGCTGATCTGGATCGGGACCTACAGCTACACCAAGCGCTTCACCGACTGGACCCACCTGTGGCTCGGCGGTTCGCTCGCGATCGCGCCGGTGGGGGGGTACGTCGCGATCAGCGGCGCGTGGAGCGAGCCGTGGTGGCTGCTGCTCGTCATTGCGCTTGCGGTCACCTGCTGGGTCGCGGGGTTCGACATCTTCTACGCGCTGCCGGACGAAGCCTTTGATCGTGCCGAGCGGCTGCGGTCGTTCGTGGTGCGGTGCGGGCAGGCGCGCGCGATCCTGCTCGCGAAGCTGCTGCATGGGCTCGCCATCGTGGCGCTGATCGCGTTCGGGTACGGAGCAGGGCTGGGCTGGCCCTATTTCGCTGGTGTCGCAGTCGGTGCGGGGATCATCGCGTGGGAGCACCAGCTCGTTCAGCCTGGCGACCTCTCGCGTCTTAATGCGGCGTTCTTCACCGCGAACGGGATCGTCAGTATTGTCGTGTTTATGGGAGCGTTGGTGGATCGGATAGTATGACCAAACGGCGTGAAAAGGCGTTTAAAGGCGTGAAACGGCGTGAGAACACGCAGTCCTCACGCCGTTCCACGCCTCTACACGCCGTTCCCTTCAAGCATCCGAAACGCTCTCCCACACCGAATCGTCGGGGCCGCTAGTCGTCAGGGCGTCGGCTTTTCCTTGAATCCCGCCAGGTCCAGCAGGAACGCATACTCGAACGCGACGTCCCGCCAGCGCTCGTAGCGGCCCGACGCGCCGCTGTGGCCCGCTTCCATGTTGGTCCGCAGGATCAGCCGGTTGTTGTCGGTCTTCATCGCCCGCATCCGCGCGGTCCACTTGGCCGGCTCGACGTACAACACCTGCGTGTCGTACAGCCCCGCCGTGATCAGCATGTTGGGATACGCTTTGCGCTCGACGTTGTCGTACGGTGAGTACGACAGCATGTAGCGATAGAACGTCGAGTCGTGCGGATTGCCCCACTCGTCGTATTCGCCGGTGGTCAGCGGAATCGTGGAGTCGCTCATCGTGGTGATTACGTCGACGTACGGCACTCCCGCGATCACTCCGTGCCACAGCTCCGGTCGCGCATTCACGACAGCGCCCATCAGCAGCCCGCCGGCACTCGCGCCGCGCGCGAACAGCCGGTCCGACCTCGTGTAGCCGCGGCGAATGAGATCGTCGGCCACGTCGATGAAATCATTGAACGTGTTCTTCTTTTGTAATTGCCGGCCGTTTTCGTACCAGGCGCGGCCCATTTCGGACCCGCCGCGAATATGCGCGATCGCGAAGACGAAGCCGCGATCGATGAGCGACAGCCGGTCCGAGGAGAACGTGGGATCGCTGCTCGACCCATAGGACCCATACCCGGTCAACAGCAGCGGGGCGGGCCGTGCCACGCCTTTCTTGTAGACGATCGAGACGGGCACGCGCGCGCCGTCCCGCGCGGTGGTGTAGATCCGCTCCGTCACATAGTTGGCCGGATCGAAGCCGCCGAGGATCTGGTCGCGCTTGAGCAACGTCCTTTGCTTGGTGCGCATGTCATAGTCGTAGGTCGTGGACGGTGTCGTCAGCGACATGTAGACGTAGCGCAGCTGCGGCGTGTCGAACTCACGGTTGACGCTGACCCACGCGACATAGGCCGGCTCGCCGAAGTCGAGGTAGTACTCACCGCGTCCCCCCCCGCTCCAGGGGCGCACCCGCAGCTGCACCAGGCCGTCCTTGCGCTCGCTCAAGACGAGGAAATCCCGGAAGAACTCGAAGTCCTCGAGCAGCACGTCGGGGCGATGCGGAATGACTTCTTCCCAATTGTCGCGGCCGGGGCGCGCCACCGGTGTGCGCATCAGCCGGAAATTCTGAGCGTGATCGTTCGACAGGAGATAGAAATAGTCGCCGAAATGATTCGCGAAGTACTCGTGACCGCGCTGCCGGGGGATCAAGACCTTGAACGGCTGATCGGGCTTGTCGGCGGGCACATAGCTGTACTCCGTCGCCATCGTTTGCGAGGACTGGATCATGACGTACGCGCGCGATTTTGTCGTGAAGACCGAGACGTAATACGTCTCATCCTTGTCCTCGTAGACGATTTTGTCGCTCGACGCCGGCGTGCCGAGGCGGTGGCGCCAGACTTGATACGGCCGGACGGTTACCGAGTCCGCCTTCGTGTAAAAGATCGTGCGGTTGTCCTGGGCCCAGGCCACCCCGCCGATGGCGCCGGGGAGGACGTCGGACAGCATCTCGCTGGTGCGCAGATTCTTGAACCGAATCGAGCCGACGCGTCCGCCCGTGGTATCGACGCCGAACGCGTAGATGTCTTCACCCGGGCTGACGTCGGATGCCCGGACGATAAACGTCGGCTTGCCTTCGGCGAGGACGTTCACGTCGATCATGATCTCTTCGGGAGCGGTGAGGGACCCGCGTTTGCGCGCGTAGATCGGGTAATTCTTTCCCTCGACGAGGCGCGTGTAGTAGTAGTAGTTGCCCTCGCGGAACGGCACCGACTGGTCGTTCTGGAGCACGCGCCCTTTCATTTCTTCATAGAGCCGCTCTTGCAGCGGCTTGGTGTGTGCCATCACTGCCTGGGTGTATGCGTTTTCATCCTCGAGGTACTTGATCACCTCGGGATTGCTGCGCTCCTTGAGCCAGTAGTACTGGTCGACGCGCGTCGTGCCGAACTCGTTGAACGTTTGGGGCCGCACGGCGGCCACGGGGGGCGTGGGCGTGGCGGCCGACGTGCCAGTGGCAGGCGCCTGCGCCAGCACACCCATCGGGAGCAGGCTAACGAGCGCGACGCTGAAGGAGCGAATCCGTGCAAGCATCAGAACCTCTTGCAAAGGTGAGGAATAACTCGAATTGACCTCTGCGCGTGTCCCGACGCCAGAGGGTATGTTTCGAATCGTGCCGACCTCTGACACACCCCTGATATTGGCGATCACGGGCGCCTCAGGCGCGCCTTACGCCGTGCGTTTGCTCGAGGTCCTCTCCACGCATCACGTGCCGACCTGGCTTCTCATCTCCACGCACGGTTGGCGACTGCTCGCCGAGGAGTGCGGGATCAAGGATGAAGCCGCCCTCCGTCAAGCGAGCGGACCGTGGGACTGTGTCCGTTTGTTCAACGACGCGGATCGCGGGGCGCAGCCGGCCTCGGGCTCGGTGCAGACGCTGGGAATGGTGGTGTGCCCGTGCTCGATGGGCACGATGGCTGCGATCGCGCACGGCACGAGCCGTTCGCTGATCGAGCGGGCGGCGGACGTGACGCTCAAGGAGCGTCGCAAGCTGGTGCTCGTTCCGCGCGAGACGCCGCTCTCGCTGGTGCATCTGCGCAACATGACCGCGGCTGCGGAAGCAGGAGCTGTCGTGCTTCCCGCAGCACCGGGGTTTTACTATCGGCCCAAGCAGATCAGCGAGCTCGTCGACTTCATTGTCCAGCGCATCGTCGATCACTTCGGCCTGGGGATCAAGCTGACCGAGCCATGGCAGGGGTGAGCATGGACGTCCGAGAGCTGCTCGAGCGCGACGTGACGCCGGAGCTGTATCGCGAGATCCGCGAGCTGTGGAAAGCACACTCGATCGCCGAGGACCGGCGCGACATCGCCGGCCTGATCGCGACACTGACGCCCGACTGTGTGTACGAGGTCGTTCCGGGTGGCGCTCGCTGGGAAGGGCACGCCGGCGCGACGCAATTCTACACGGAGCTGTTGACGGCCTTTCCTGACATCCACTTCGATCTGCAAACGATCGTGATCGGACCGCAGGGCGTGTACGAGGAGGCGCGCGTCACCGGAACCCACAAAGCCAGGTGGCTCGATCGCGCTCCGACCGGGCAGACGGTCGAATTTGGTGTCGTCATCTTTTTCCCCTGGGATGGCGCGAGACGGAAATTCGCCGGCGAGCGGGTGTTCGCGTTCCCATGATTCCCGTCATTGCTGCGCTGGCGTTGCTCACGGTAGCGCAGGATACGACGCGCTACACGCGGGCCGATACGTTGCGCGGCTCCAACGGACCCGCCCGCGTCTGGTGGGACGCGCAGTTTTACGACCTGCATGTCGCCGTGAGCCTGCGCGATTCCAGCATCAGCGGCTGGAATCGCATCACCTACCGCGCGCTGCACGCTGGGCGGGAGATGCAGATCGATCTCCAGCCCCCGTTGGTGATCGACAGCGTCGTGCAGGAGCGCCGCAAGCTCCAGGTCAGGCGAGACGGCAATGCATTCTTCGTGACGTTGAGCGCCGCAGCGCGCGCCGGCACGTCCGGCGCCATCACCGTGTGGTATCACGGCAAGCCGCGCATCGGGGCGCGGCTTCCCTGGGATGGCGGATTCACATTCCAGCGGGACAGCCTGGGGCGCCCCTGGATCGCCACCGCCAACGAAGGCCTGGGCGCCAGCGTGTGGTGGCCGCTGAAGGATTACCTCGCTGACGAGCCGGACAGCCAGCGGATCGCCATCACGGTGCCCGATTCGCTCGTCGATGTCTCGAACGGACATCTGCGCGGCGTTACTCGAAATCGCGACGGCACGACGACGTACGAGTGGTTCGCCGCCAGTCCGATCAACAGCTACAACGTCACGATCAACGCCGCGCGCTACGGTCATTTCAGCGACACGCTGCAGGGCGAGGCGGGCAAGCTGTCGCTCGACTTCTGGCCGCTCGACTACCATGTCGACACCGCGCGCGGGCAGTTCAAGCAGGTCATTCCGATGCTGCAGTGCTTTGAGCACTGGTTCGGGCCGTACCCCTGGTATGCCGACGGCTACAAGCTGATCGAGACGCCGCACCTCGGCATGGAGCATCAGAGCGCGATCGCCTACGGCAATCACTATCTCAACGGCTATCGCGGCCGCGACCTGTCCGGGACGGGGCTGGGGTTGCAATGGGACTTCATCATCGTGCATGAGAGTGCGCACGAGTGGTTCGGCAACAACATCTCCGCTCAGGATCACGCCGACATGTGGGTGCACGAGAGCTTCGCCAACTACGCCGAGGGGATCTACACCGAGTGCCGATTGGGGAAGAGCGCGGGCGCGGCATACATGATCGGGGTGCGCCGCGGCGTGCGCAACGACCGGCCCGTCATCCCGGTGTTCGGCGTGAACGCGCAAGGCTCGGGGGACATGTATCCCAAGGGCGGGAACATGTTGCACACGATCCGGACGATCATCGACGACGACGCGAAGTGGCGCGACATCCTGCGCGGCTTGAACAAGACGTTCTACCATCAGACCGTCACCGGTAAGCAGGTTCAGGACTACATCTCCCGTGAAGCCGGGATCGACCTGAGCACAGTGTTCGCGCAATACCTCACGACCACTCAGATCCCACAATTCGAGTATCGCGCTGTGGGCAGGACCCTCTCATACCGTTGGGCCAACGTGGTCCCCGGGTTCGACATGCCGGTGCGCGTCAACATTCCCGGCTTGGGGACGCGGCTGCTGCGCCCCCGCGAGTCGTGGCAGACGTTCGACGGTCTCGGGCCGCGGGGCGCCGAGCTCGGCGTGGATGAGAACTTCTACGTCACGGCCAAGCTCCTGCCGTGAGGCTCGGTGTCATCTCGGATACGCACGGCGTGTTGCGTCCGCAGGTGTTCGAGGCCTTCCGCGAAGTCGATCACATTCTGCACGGCGGAGACATCGGGAACTGGGACCTGATCGTCGAGCTGCAGGCCCTCGCACCGGTGACGGCGGTGTACGGGAACACCGACGGGTTCGCCATTCGCGCCAAAGTCCCGCAGGTCGCCGAGATCGAGCTGGACGGATTCCCCATCGTGGTGACGCACGGAGATCAGTTCGGCAGCCCCACCTCCGCGAAGCTGCACGAGGCATTCCCGCACGCCGATATCATCGTTTTTGGCCATAGCCACCGGCCACTGCTCGAGCTCGTGGACAAGACGGTCACGGTCATGAATCCGGGTGGGGCAGGGGCGCCGCGGTTTGGGATACCGCCGAGCGTGGGGATTCTGGAGCTCGAGCCGGGAATTCCGCCGCGAGGGAGGATCGTCTCGCTGTCGCGTTAATGAGTTCAGACGCCCCTGAATCCCGGGCTTGCCCGTGTCTGTACCTCTTCTTAGTTTGCTCGAAGCAAGCCGCAGATCCCTCAGATCGAAAGGTTTTCGCTGCAATGATTCGTCAATCCACCGTTACGCCAATGCTGCGTCGCATCTGGGCGGGGCCGGGCACCGTGTGCCGGTATGCGCCATTTGTCGACGCCCGTGGGCGTATTGCGTCCGGCTCGGCCGGCGCCGGTGGAGGTGGAGGAGCACCCTAGAAGTCGATCGGATCCAGTTCGCGCCGTGATCCGGCCTTCCGGGTGCTACCAGAGACCTGGGGGGCCGTTCTGTTACACACGATTCGAGGATCACGGACATGAGCACGCAGCAGCAACATCTCGACGACCACATCATCGCGCGCTACACCGCACAGCCATCGCGGCTTCCTCTCGAGCTGCGGCGGCAGATCGAGCACGCCTGGCAGGGCGCGCCCGTGCAGCTGTACGCGCTCGCCGATCTCGATCAGGGCCTGCGGCTCACCGAGTCGTGGTTGGCCCTGGGCCAGCGGCATCTCGCGGTGGCAAAGCGGGCGGATCCAGGCTGGGAGGTCCGAAGCATCCCGCGGGCGGATGTCGAAGCGGTCCGTGAGGCGCCCGGATTGTCGGCCAACACGTTGACGATCCTCGGCGCGCCGGGCGAGCCCGCGTTGGTGCTGCTGCGCTACACGCATCGCCAGCGCCGCGCGTTCGAGAACATCCGGTTCGTGCTCGAAGAGCAGGTCGCGGGGCATGATCGTGACGTGGCGAGCGTGGACGCCGATCGCGTCTATGCCGAGAGCGTCGCTCGTCCGATTCGCGAGGCGCAGGCCCTGGTGTCGGGACGGCAGACGGCCGTGATCCGGCGCTTGCTGGGCTACTTGAAGCCGTACCGCCGTCAGCTGACGCTCGGCATGGCCGCCGCGACCGTCATCACGCTCGTCAGCCTGATTCCGCCGTACCTGGCGGGAGTCCTGATCGATCGTGTCGTCCGTCCGGCGCAGGCCGGTTCGCTGCCGCTGGCCCGCGCGTGGACGATCGCGTGGGTCGCGGTGGCGGCGATGGCGGTCGTGTACCTCGTCAAGCAGGCCGCGGCGCATGTCCGGCTGCGGCTGATGGCGATCCTGGGCGAATGGGTTGCCCGCGATCTGCGTGACGAGCTGTACGAGCACATTCAGCGGCTCAGCCTGTCGTTCTTCTCGCGCAAGCGGACCGGCAGCCTGATCACGCGGGTGTCCGCCGATACCGACCGGCTCTGGGAGTTCCTGGCGTTCGGCGTGGTCGACGTGTCGCTGTCGCTGGTGATGCTCGCTGGGCTAGGCGCCGTGTTGCTCACGCTCGACTGGCGGCTCGGCCTGGTCATGACGCTCCCGGTGCCGCTGTTCTGCTGGGTGATCTACCGGCACGGCGAGAACGATCAGCCGGCTGTTCATCCGGGCGTGGCGCAAATGGTCGCGTGTGACCGACGTGTTGTCGGACACGATCCCGGGGATCCGCGTGGTCAAGGCGTTCAATCAGGAGCAGCGCGAGATCGCGCGGTTCGGGGAGCGCAACGAGGCCGTGACCGCGGAGTTCAACCGCATTCACGCGTCGTGGACCACGTTCTGGCCGCTGCTGATGCTCGGCGTGCACGCGATGACGGTCGCGGTCTGGGTGTTCGCGGTGCCGCGGCTGCTGGGCACTGGGACGCACCTGCCGGTGGGAACGTTCGTCTCGTTCCTGCTCTACACGACGATGTTCGTTGGGCCGATCGATGTGATCGGTCAGATGGCGCGGACGATCAACCGCGCGACGACGTCGGCGCACCGCGTGTTCGAGGTGCTGGACACCGAGCTCGAGGTGCGCGATGTAGCCGAGCCGGTACGGCTCGAACCAGTGCATGGCCGCGTCACGTTCGAGCACGTGACGTTCGCCTACGACGGCGTCCGGCAGGTGCTCCGCGGCGTCAGCTTCGACGTCGCGCCCGGCGAGCTGATCGGACTGGTGGGACCGTCGGGCGGCGGCAAGACGACGATCGTGAACCTGATCGCGCGCTTCTACGACGTGAGCGGGGGAACGATTCGGATCGACGGCGTCGATCGTCCGGCGTCTCGACACGGGCCACTACCGCCGGCAGATCGGGATGGTGCTCCAGGATCCGTATCTGTTCCACGGGACGGTGCTGGAGAACATCCGCTACGGCATGCCGGAGGCGCCGCTCAGCGCAGGTGGTCGACGGCGGCGCAAGCGGCGAATGCGCACGACTTCATCACCAAGCTGCAGCACGGCTACGACACGGTGGTGGGCGAGCGGGGACACACGCTGTCGGGCGGTGAGCGCCAGCGGGTCTCGATCGCGCGGGCGATCCTGCATGATCCGCGCATTCTCATTCTCGACGAGGCGACGAGCAGCGTCGATACGGAGACCGAGCGCGAGATCCAGCAGGCGCTCGAGCGGCTCGTGGCCGGGCGGACGGTGTTCGCGATCGCGCACCGGCTTTCGACGCTGCGTAAGGCGTCGCGGCTGTTCGTCATCGAGGACGGCCGCCTGGTAGAGCATGGAACGCATGCGGAACTCTTGGTACGGCCTGAAGGAAAGTATCGAAAACTTTACGAGCTGCAGATGCAACTCGCATAGCTATCAGCTATCGGCTATCGGCTATCAGGTCAAAACCCGATAGCTGATAGCCGATAGCAGGGAGGTTACATGGAAACGACGATCGTCAGGCCGGAGCGAGAGGGTGCTCCCAGAGAGACGGGCAAGCTCCGTTTGGAGTGGCGGGCCGACGGCTCGCTGTGGGCCATGCGCGGAGAAGCGGAACGGGCGGTGTCGGTCCGCCGCTGCTTCCCGTGGACGGAGCCCACCCGCCATCTGTCGTTGCGGGATGCGGATGAGGAAGAGTTCGCGTTCGTGCGCGATCCCGTGGATCTGGACCCGCGCTCGCGCGCAGCGCTGGAGGCGGCGCTCGCCGTGGCGGGGTTCGTGTTCGAGGTCACCCGCGTGCTGGAGATCGAAGAAGAGGTCGAGATCCGGCGCTGGCGCGTCGAGACTCGGCAGGGGCCGCGCACGTTTCAGACTCGGCTCGACGACTGGCCACGCACCTTGCCGCACGGCGGCCTGTTGCTCCGGGACCTGGCGGGAGATTTGTATCACTTGGCTCGACCGGCCGCTCTCGATCGTCAGAGCCGGGAGCTGCTGTGGGCGTTTGTTGACTGAACGGTTAGGCGGTTGGACGGTTAGGCGGTTAGAACATCCTGCTACCAACGTCTCGTCTAACCGTCTAACCGTCTAACTCGTCCAACCTACTTCTGGCACTTCCTACAGAACGTCGTCTGCCTTTTGTCGATCTCGTGCGTCATGACGAGTTTCTTTCCGCAATTGACGCACCGTTCCCCGCCACGCCCATAGACTCGTAGCTCGAACTGGAACCGGCCGCGCTCACCGGTTCCGGTTCGGTAGTCCCGCAGGGTCGTGCCCGACGACGCCAGGGCACGCTGCAACACGTCCACGATCGCGGCATGCAGGCGTGCGAGCTCCTCGAGCGACAGCTTGTGCGTGGGCCGCGACGGCGCGAGGCGGGCGTCGAACAGCGCCTCGTTCGCGTAGATGTTGCCCACGCCCGCCAACCGCCGCTGATCCATGATCGCCTTCTTGACCGCGATGCGCGTGCCGTTCAAACGGTCGGCGAACTGGAATGGCGTGAACGTCTGCTCGAGCGGCTCGGGGCCGATCCGGCCGCTATAGGCGGTCCAGCCCGGCTCATCGAGCAGCCAGATCGTGCCGAGCCGGCGGACGTCGCGGTACACGAAGCGGCGCCCGTCGTTGAGCGTGCAGATGAGCACGGCGTATTTCGTCTGCTCCCGCGTGAGCGGCTTGTCATGGATGAGGAAGGAGCCGGTCATGCGGGGCTGAATGATCATCCGGTCGTCGCTCGACAGCCGAAACACGGCGTGCTTGGCGCGGCGGGTCACCTGCTCGATGGTGTTGCCTTCCAGCGACTTGATCAGACGTGCCTTGGTGACATGGCGCAGGACATCGGTTTTTCTCAGCTGTACGCGCGCGATCTGGTAGCCCTCCAGGCGGGGGGCGATGCCGCGCACCATCGTCTCGACTTCAGGTAGCTCCGGCACGCTGGATCTCGCGCCAGGCGATGTCGCGCCGCCAGGTCTTGCCCTCGAACGCGATGCGTTCCGCTGCGGCGCGACTGGCCTGCGCCGCGAGCGGGACCGTCGCACCGAGGCCGGTGACGCTCAGCACCCGCCCGCCCGACGTCCGCAACCGGCCGCCCTCATCGCGGAACGTGCCCGCGTGAAAGACAATCACGTCATCCCCGAACGTGTCGGCAGGAGGCAGGACGATCGCCACCCCTTTTTCCGGATTGTCCGGATAGCCGCGCGCGGCGAGGACCGTGGTCACCGCGGCCCGCTCGGGCGTGAGCACCTGCCGGTTCGGCGTCCACGTGCGTTGCGCGATCGCCTGCAGGTGTTGCGTGACGCCCGGGGCCAGCGCCGGCAGGAGTACCTGGGCTTCAGGATCGCCAAAACGGGCGTTGAACTCGAGGACCGACGGTGTTCCGTCCGGCAGCAGCATGAGTCCCGCATACAGCACGCCTTCGTAGGGCGATCCCTGCGCGGCCACCTCGCGCAGGACCGGCTCGAACACCTCGGTTCGCACGCGCGCGAGCAGCGCCTCGCTGGCGATGCCGACGGGCGTGTACGCCCCCATCCCTCCGGTGTTGGGACCAGTGTCTCCGTCACCCAGACGCTTATGATCCTGCGCCGGCGGCAGGATTAGGACGCGCTCCCCATCCGTCAGAGCGAGCACCGAGAGCTCCTCCCCTTCGAGAAACTCCTCGATGACGAGCTCCTTGCCGGCCTCGCCGAGGGAGCCGTCGAGCATCGCTCGGACGACTTGAGCGGCTTCGATCCTCGTGCGGCAGACGACTGCGCCTTTGCCGGCCGCCAGGCCCGACGCCTTCACGACGAGCGGCTCGGGATGATCGCCGATGTACTCGAGCGCCGGTCCCATGCCGACGAACGAGCCGCTGCGCGCGGTCGGGACACCGGCGCGGCGCATCACTTCCTTGGCGTACGCCTTCGATGACTCGAGCCGCGCGGCTGCGGCGCTTGGGCCGAAGACGGCTCGCCCGGGGGTGGCGCTGCGCAAGCGGTCCGCGAGACCCGCGGCGAGCGGGGCCTCGGGTCCGATGATCGTCAGATCGATGTCGTGCGTTTGAACGGCGGCGACCAGCTCGTCGATCGCGATTGCGGCGATCGGGAGGTTCGTGGCGAGCGCGGCGGTACCCGGGTTACCAGGCGCCGCGAACAGTGTCAGGTCGTTGGACGGAGAAGAGGCGGCGTCGCGACGCAGTGCCCAGCAAAGCGCATGCTCGCGGCCGCCGCCTCCGACGACCAGTACTCTCACCTCTTCTTGAATGCGTCCGAAAACGCCTGGGCAGCCCGCTTGGCGGAATCCACCACATCGTTCACGACGGCTTTGGCTTCCTTCATATAGTGCTCGCGCGCCTCATCGATGTCCTTGTCGATGGGACGGTTGTCGGCATCGGGACCGCGGCGGGTGTACTCGCCATTCAGGATGCGCTCGTAGTGGCCGGCCTCGATCCAGCGCTGCAGCTCGGAGGCGCGCAGCGTGCTGAAGGGATGCGTGCGCTCGAGGGTGTTGAGAATCTGGAAGATCCGGTCGAGCGCGCCCCCCGTTCCCTCGTATTCCCGGGCCTGGATGAGGAACTCGTTGAGGTCCATCTGCGACATGTCGCCGCCGCCCGCCATCTTGAGATGCATCCGCATGGCCGCGTGCGGATCCTGCACGGCCAGCAGTCCGGCACGATCGGACGAGAGCTCGCTCTTGCGGAACCATTCGAGCAGCGCGATCCGGATCGGCAGCAGCGCGATCCCGGCCAGGAAGGGCAGCGTCGAGAAGCTGAAATTGAGAATCAGGATGAGAATCGTGTGATAGAGCGCGTGACCGCTCATAACATGGCCGAGCTCGTGGCCCAGCAGGGTGCGCATCTCGTCGTCGTCGAGCAGCTTCAACGCGCCGGAGTTGATCACGATGAAGGGCCGGTCCATCCCGTACGCGCCCGCGTTGACGAACGGCGTCTGCGAGACGAACAGCTCGCAGCGCGGGTCCCAATCCATGGTCGTCAGGACATCGGTGTAGAGGTCGTTGAGGTGCGGGAACTGCTTCGGCCCGACGCGCACCGCATCCGCCTGGAACAGCAGGCGAATGCCGCGCTCGCCGATGAACCCGTAGATCTTTTTCACCACCTGGTCGAATCCGGGAATCGCGCGCAGCGACTGCAGCGCCGCGCGATCCGCGGGATGCTCCCACGAGACGGGAGCAATCTGGGTCAACGTCTTCCGCGGGCGTGCCGCGGGGAGGTTATTCGTCGGCTGAGTCATGCGTATCTCCTCATGGGATTCCCACACGTACGCAGCGGGGAATCCGGTGTTTCGGGCAGGGGCGCGACATGCTGCGCCCCTACATCAATCATCGGCCAATGCCTGGTCCAAATCCCCGATCAGATCCTCCACATCCTCGATTCCCACGGACAGCCGCACCAGGCTGTCGGTGAGTCCCATGCGGCGCCGCATCTCGGGGGGCACGCTGGCGTGCGTCATGGATGCCGGATGCCCGATCAGGCTCTCCACCCCACCCAACGATTCCGCCAGCGCGAAGATCTTGGTGCGCTCGACGAAGCGGCGCGCGAACGCGGTATCGCCCAGCTCGATGCTGAGCATCCCGCCGAAGCCCTTCATCTGGCGGGACGCGAGGTCGTGCTGGGGATGGGAGCGGAGACCGGGATAGTACACGCGCTGGACGCGGGGGTGCTTCTCGAGCCACTCGGCGATGCGGCGGCCGCTGGCGTCGTGCTGGCGCATTCGCAGCGCGAGCGTCTTGGTGCCGCGCAGCGCGAGCCAGCAGTCGAAGGGCCCGGGAACCGCGCCCGACGAGTTCTGGATATAGCCGAGTCGCTCGGCGATGTCGTCGCGGCCGGTGACGAGCATGCCGCCAACCATGTCCGAGTGACCGTTCAAGTACTTGGTCGTGGAGTGCAGGACGATATCGGCGCCGGCCTCGAGCGGTTGCTGAAAGAACGGGGTGGCGAACGTGTTGTCGACGACGAAGAGCGCGCGGGCTTTGCGCGCGATCTCGCCCGTCGCGGCGAGATCGCACAACCGCATCATAGGATTCGTCGGCGTTTCGGCGTAGACGATTTTCGTATTCGGTGTGACGGCGGCGGCAACCGCCTTCGTATCCCCGCCGTCCACGAACGTGAAGCTGAGACCGAAGCGCGCCCAGATCGTTGTCATCTGCCGGTGCGATCCGCCGTACACGTTCTCCCCGCTCACGACGTGATCGCCGGCCGACAGCAGCTTCATCACGGCATCGAGCGCCGCCAATCCGGAGCCGAATGCGAAGCCGTGATGGCCTCCCTCCAGTGCCGCGATGTTGCGCTCGAGCGCTTCGCGCGTGGGATTGCGCGTCCGTGCGTATTCGTACCCCTTGTGGCGGCCGAGCCCGTCCTGGATGTAGGTAGACGTCTGGTAAATGGGTGTCATCACCGCGCCACTGAGCGGATCGGCCAGGTGTCCCGCATGCACGGCGCGAGTCGCAAAGCGTCTCGTGAGGTCCTGCTCGGCGATGCGGGTCATGGCCGGAACGTAAAGGCCGCTTCCGCTAGGGGCAAGCGACCCATACTTTGGGGCCGCGATGCCCAACTTCTCCGGACTGCACTGTCTCGTGGTCGACGATGAGCCGCGGCTGCGACGTGTGCTGGTCCGACTGTTGGAGGGCGAAGGATTTACATGTGCCCAGGCGGGCTCAGGCATCGAAGCGCTCAAAGAGCTGGAACGCGAGCCCGTCCCCCTGGTGATCTCCGATCTGCGCATGCCGGAAATGGACGGCGTGACGTTGTTGCGCGAGATCGTCACGCGCTGGCCGGACACCGCAGTCGTCGTCGTCACCGCCGTCGCCGAAGTGGAGAGCGCCGTGGAGTGCCTCCAGATGGGCGCGCTGGACTACGTCGCGAAGCCATTCCATGTCGATGAAGTGCGGGCGCGGGTCTCGCAGGCGCTCGACAAGCGGCGGTTGCTGAGCGAGAACCGGAGCTACCAGAAGAACCTCGAAGCGCGCGTCGAAGCACAGGCGCGGCGCATCGAGGAGCTGTTCCTGGAAGGCGTGCACGCGCTCGTGTATGCGCTGGAAGCGAAAGACGCGTACACCCGCGGCCACTCGATGCGCGTCGCCAACTATGCGGTCGCGATCGCGCGCGCCATGGGCCTCGACAAGGATCTCATCGACACGATCGCGCTCGGCGCTGAGCTGCACGACGTCGGCAAGATCGGCGTCAGCGAAAGTGTGCTGCACAAGGCGGGCAAACTGTCGGTGGTGGAGTACCGCCACATCATGGAGCACACGGTCATCGGGGCGCGCATTCTCGGTCCCCTGATGCGCGACGCGCCGGGTGCGCTCGCGATCGTGCGCTCGCATCACGAGCGCCTCGATGGCAGCGGCTTTCCGGATGGATTGAAAGGCGAGGCGATCCCGTTCGAGGCGCGGCTCGTCAGCGTCGCCGATGCGTTCGACGCGATGACCAGCGTCCGTCCGTACCGGCCGTCGCTGACCGTGCAGCAGGCCATGCGTGAGCTGGAAGAGGGGAAAAACGTGCAATTCGATGCCCAGATGGTGGACGCGTTCCTCCGCGCCTTCGCCGAGGATTCCGCCTTGCCGATTCCCACCCCGCAGCTGCAGCCCCTGCGCCTGCCCGCCCGCGCCATCGAAGCACGTCGGGCCTGACCTGATTCATTAAATTTAGCGTCCATGTCCGACACCTTGATGGTGAGCGTGTCGGGGGTTCGAGGGCTCGTTGGGAAAGACCTCACTCCCGAGGTGGTGGCTCGTTGGGCCGCCGCATTCGGAACGTGGGCACAAACGGGGAAGGGGGACGGGGGACGAGGGAAGGGTAAGGCCCCGCGCATCGTGTTGGGTCGAGATGCCCGCACATCGGGTCCGATGTTTGCCGCGGCGGCCACGGCGGGCCTGCAGTCGGTCGGCTGCGGTGTCATCGATGTGGGCTTGGTTGCCACGCCCACGGTACAACTCGCGGTGGAGCACCACCGGGCGGCCGGGGGCATTGTCCTGACGGCCAGCCACAACCCGATTGAGTGGAACGCCCTCAAGTTCGTTGGTCCGGACGGCATCTTTCTTGATACGCTCGCGGGCACGCGGGTAGGCGAATTGGCGGCAGGTGGCGACAGCCATCCCCTGCAACGAGCCAACTACGATGCGATCGGTGGTGTCGAGGCGGATTCAGACGCGACTGCCCGCCATCTCGCCGCCGTGCTCGCGCTGCGGGCAGTCGATGTCGGTGCAATAAAGCGACGCCGCTTTCACGTCGCGCTCGACACGGTCCGCGGCGCCGGCGGCGCGGTGATGCCGGAGCTGCTGAAACGGCTCGGCTGCCGGGTAACGGCGATCAATCTGGAAACGGACGGCCGGTTTCCGCGTGCGCCCGAGCCCGTGCCGGAGAATCTGAAAGCCCTGGGCGCGTTGGTGCGCCGAGCGAAAGCGGACGTGGGCATCGCCGTCGATCCCGACGTGGATCGGCTGGCGATCGTCGATGAGCAGGGGCGGCCGATCGGCGAGGACTACACGCTCGCGTTTGCGATCAGAGCAGTGCTGGGGAAGAGGGACCGGGGAAGAGGGAAGGGTAAGGCCGTTGTCTGCAATCTCTCGACGAGCCTCGTGGTCGAGGATGCGGCGAAGGAATTCGGCGCGAGCGTCGTGCGGGCGCCTGTCGGTGAAGCGCACGTCGCTCGGAAGATCATCGAGCTGAAGGCGGTGATCGGCGGCGAAGGAAACGGTGGCGTGATGTATCCGGCGCTCCACGTGGGACGGGATGCGCCGGTGGCTGCGGCGTTAGTGCTGGGGCTGCTGGCGCGCGAGCGGGTGCGCGTGAGCGCGCTCGTGGCGCGCGCCCCCCGGTATGCGATCGTGAAAGCGAAAGTGCCCCGGGGCCCTCGTCTCGAGCCGATCTATGACGGACTGCGGCGCAGATTCCCGGACGCGGCCGTGGACACACAGGATGGGCTGCGGCTCTCCTGGCCCGATCGCTGGCTGCACGTGCGGCCCTCGGGCACCGAGCCGATCATTCGATTGATTGCGGAGGCGCCGTCAGGCGCGGACGCGGAACGCTTGATAGGAGAAGGGCGGCGGGTATGTGCGGCATTGTAGGGTACACGGGCAAGCGGGCGGCCGCGCCGGTCGTCCTCGAGGGACTCAAGCGCCTCGAGTACCGGGGCTACGACTCGGCTGGGCTCGCGGTCGTGAATGGCGGCCTCGAGATCTTCCGGGCGCCCGGCAAGATCGCGGTGCTGGAGCGGCAGCTGGGCAGCCACCTTCCGGCCGGCACGACCGGAATCGCGCACACACGTTGGGCGACCCATGGCGCGCCCAATACGGTGAACGCCCACCCGCACGCCGATTGCGGGGGCACGCTCGCGCTGGTGCACAACGGCATCATCGAGAACGCGGGCACCCTGCGCCAGGCGCTCACCAAACGGGGGCACGTGTTCCGTTCCCAGACCGACACCGAAGTCCTGTCCCATCTGATCGAGGAAACCCATACCAAAGGCAAGCCCCTGGTCGACGCGACCGCTGAGGCGCTGCGCCAGGTGGAAGGGACGTACGGCATCGCCGTGATTTCCAGCCGCGAGCCTGACACGATTGTGGCGGCCCGGCGTGGCTCGCCGCTGCTGGTCGCGATCGGGAACGGTGAGAACTTCGTCGCGTCGGACGCGTCGGCGGTGCTCGCGCATACGCGCTCGGTCGTGTACCTGGACGACGGTGACATCGCGGAGGTCAAGCCCAACGACTACCGGATCATGGATCTCGCCGCGGTCGAAAAGGACATGCAGATCACGCAGGTCGAGTGGGACCTCGCGACGATCGAGCGCGGCGGCTTCGCCCACTTCATGCTGAAAGAGATCATGGAGCAGCCCGAGAGCGTGGAGAATACGATGCGCGGGCGCTTGCTGGAGGAGGAGGGCACGGTCCGCTTCGGCGGCCTGAACCTCAGCGACGAAGAGCTGCTCAAGGTGCAGCGCATCGTGATCACGGCCTGCGGGACCTCGTGGCATTCGGGGTTGATCGGTGAGTACATGATGGAAGAGCTGGCGCGTATTCCGACCGAAGTGGAATACGCCTCGGAGTTCCGCTATCGCAATCCCATTGTGGACGAGCACACGCTGGTGATCGGGATTTCGCAGTCGGGCGAGACGGCCGACACACTGGCGGCGCTGCGCGAGGCGAAGCGGCGCGGCGCGCGCACGCTCGGCCTGATCAACGTCGTGGGCAGCACGATCGCCCGCGAAGTGGACGGCGGGATCTACCTGCACGCCGGACCCGAAATCGGGGTCGCGAGCACCAAGGCATTCACGAGCCAGATCGTGGCGCTGGCGCTCCTGACCTTGAAGATGGGCCGGTTGCGCGCGCTCTCGATTCTCCAGGGACGGGAAGTGGTGCGGGCGCTGGCCAAGCTGCCGGAGCTCGTGAAGCAGGTGCTGGCCAAGGCGCCACAGGTCGAGCAGATCGCCGACCGCCTCGTGCGCGCGCAAAACGTGCTCTACCTGGGCCGGGGCTACAACTTCCCGGTCGCCCTCGAAGGCGCCCTCAAGCTCAAGGAGATCTCGTACATCCATGCCGAGGGATATCCCGCGGCGGAGATGAAACACGGGCCGATCGCGCTGATCGACGATCTCATGCCGGTGGTGTTCATCGCCCCCAAGGACGGCGTGCATCAGAAAGTCGTGAGCAACATCGAGGAAGTGAAGGCGCGGGGCGGTCGCGTCATCGCGATCGTGACCGAGGGGGATACCGCGCTCGACAAGCTCGCGGACTACCGCATCGAGATCCCCGAGACGCTGGATCTGCTGACGCCGGTTCTGAGCGTGGTCCCGTTGCAGCTGCTGGCCTATTACATCGCCGTCCGCCGTGGCTGCAACGTCGATCAGCCCAGGAATCTGGCCAAGAGCGTCACGGTCGAGTGAGAGTCGTCCTCCAGCGGGTCAAGCGCGCGGAGGTTCGCGTGGGAAGCCGGGTGACCGGAAAGATCGGGCCCGGCTTTCTCGTGCTTGCCGGTTTCGCGCCGACCGACACCGACGCGCAGCTCGCCTGGATGGCGGAGAAGATCATCGGCTTGCGCCTCTTTGGAGACGCTGAGGGAAAGATGAACAGGGATCTCGCCGAAACGGGCGGCGGCGTGCTCGTGGTGTCGCAGTTCACGCTCTATGGTGATGCGAGCAAGGGCCGCCGCCCGAGCTTCATCGATGCCGCCCCACCCAACATCGCGATTCCGTTGTACGAGAAGTTTGTCGGAATGCTGAAGGAGAAGAGCGCGGGCAAGATCCCGGTCGCAACAGGCGAGTTCGGTGCGATGATGGACGTCGAGCTGGTCAACGACGGCCCGGTGACACTGATGCTCGAACGCTAGGGCTGCGCCGGCACCGCAACGATCGCGAGGCGATCGCCCTTCGGACTCACCGCCAGGCGTGTCATGTTCGTGAGACCTGCCGCGGCGAAATCGGCGACCGGTTCCCAGTCTCCTCCGCGCTGCGGATCCCACTGATACAACTTCGTCCCACTGGCCGTCAGCACGATGCCCTGCGGCGTCCAGACGAAGAAGTCGGCGCCCCCGCCCGGCGGCGCCTGCACGAGCATCCTGACGCGATGCGTGCGTACGTCGAACTCCTGCAGTGAAGCTCCCGCGACGGAATCGCGCTGGACGAAGCTCACCGCTTCGCGGCCGGGGATGCGCTGCAGTGACCGGCCGATATCCCGGGCGAGGACCTCACCGGGGGCGGCCGGCGAACGCGCATCAGCCACTTGGAGTGTGGCCGGCGAGCCGAGGACGAACAGCAGGAGCGTGTGGTCGTTCCCCCACGCGTGGTAGCCGACGGGCTTGATGGAATCGAGCACCAGCCGAGGTCGCGAGCCGTCCGCATCGAACGCCCAGAGACGCTGCGTCGAGTCTGGTTCGACGCGCACGACCGAGAACCCGGTGCCGGTGGGCAGCGGAGTGGGCGAATACTCGCTTTCGCCGGTCGCCGTGACTCGAACGCTGGTCTTCCGATCGACATCACAACGGTAGATGTCGGCTTGCCCGTCCTCGTGCACCGAGGTGTAGAGGAACGAACGGCCATCGCGCAGGAAGAACGGCTGGTTGTCGTAGCCCGGTCTCGACGTGACGTTCACCGGCGTACCGACGCTTACGCGCCGGTCGGCCACACGCAGCTCCGCCACGTAGATGTCGGTCGCGGGCGGCGCCTGCAGGGCCAGGAGGGCGATCCAGAGCACGTCCAAACCTACTCCGCGCTATCTTTTTTTGCGTGCTGCCCATCGTGCTCGCTTCCGGCTCCCCGCGTCGCAAGCAACTGCTCGAAATGCTGCGCATCCCGTTCCGGGTGATCCCACCCGACGTGGACGAGCATGTGCTCCCTGGCGAGACGCCCCACGCCTATGTCACACGGCTCTCGCGCTCCAAGGCGCAGGCTGTGGTTGCGCGCGCGCCCGGCGAAGTGATCCTCGCGGCCGACACTACGGTGGTGCTGGGCGGCAGGATCTTCGAGAAGCCCACGTCGCCGGCCAACGCGGTCGACATGCTCGAGCAGCTTCAGGGTAAGACCCATGAGGTGCTGACGGCCGTCGCGGTCGCCGAGAACGGCCGGCTGGAGCAGGCCCTCGATGTCTCGCGCGTGACGTTCCGCCCCAACGCCCGGCACACGCTCGAGGAGTATGTCGCCACCGGGGAGCCGCTGGACAAAGCCGGGGCGTACGCGATTCAGGGACTCGGCGCCCCGCTGATCGAGCGCGTGGAAGGCGATTTCTTTGGCGTGATGGGACTCCCGCTGCGGCTGGCGCTGGATCTGCTGGCGCGCTTCGGCCGGCCTTACCGCTTCACGCGGTAGACCGGAATCTTCTTGGCTTTTCCCTTGACCTGAATCGGCTCGAGCGCCTCGACGTCGGGCTTGTTTTTCAGCTGCTGGTAGAACGGCTCGGAAATGAGGATTTCGTTGGGGCCGGCTTTTCCGCACAGGCGGTAGGCCGTGTTCACTGCGTCGCCGATGACCGTGTATTCGAGGCGCCGATCCGATCCGATGTTGCCGGCGAACACCTCGCCGAAGTTGATGGCGATGCCGATTTGCACTTCGGTGCGGCCCTCCTGTTTCCATTTGGCATTGAGTTTCTCCAGCTCCTTCAGCTGCGCGATGGCACACTGGACGGCGCGGTCGGCGTCATCTTCGTGGACGATCGGCGCGCCCCACAACGCCATGATCGCATCGCCCATGAACTTGTCGAGTGTGCCGCCGTACTCGAAGACCTTGTCCACCATCTCGGTGAAGTACTCCGTCAGCAGCCGGGCGATCTCGTCCGGGCTCATCGTTTCCGACATCGGCGTAAACCCGCGGATATCGGAGAAGAACACCACCACGGGGCGCTTTTCGCTCGGCAATCGTCCCGCGTCCTGCTGCTGCGCGATGACCTGGGCGATGTTGGGCGAGAAGTATCGTTCGAAGTTCGAGCGGACCAGCGCTTCGCGCCGAATCCGCTCCGACAGCTGCGAGTTCTCGATGGCGACGGCGGTCAATCCGCCGAAGGCGATCAGAAACTCTAGGTCTTCATCGGCGAACGAGTGCGTGGCGGTCAGGTTGTCGACGTAGAGAATGCCGAGAACCTTCGAGTCGGAGCCCATCAGCGGCGTGCACATCGCGCTGCGCACGCTCTGGATGAGAATCGACTTGCCCTTGAAGCGCTCGTCGGCCGCCGCGTTGTCGGACAGGATCGCGACCCGCTCCTCGACGGCCTTGCGCGCGATCGACTGCGGGACGTGTTTCGCGGCGCTCGCGTCGCCGGTGCGGCTCTTGGAGATGCGGGGAATCAGCTCGTTCGACTTGCCGTCGAGCAGCAGAATCGACACGCGGTCCACGTTCATGATCTGGAACGTGAAGTCCACCACCTTGTCGAGCAGCCGGTCGAGCTCCTGCTGTTTCGACAGCTCCTTCGAGACCTCGAGCAGCAGGGAGAGCTTCTTTGCCCGCCGCTCCTCCTGATTGTCCGCCTTGACCTTGAGGTGGGACGCGCCCTGCGGCTCGTCAATCACGATCGCCGGTACGCCGCCCGAGACGCTGACCGGGAGCTCGCGGACGATCGTGCCGCCGGCCACGCCCCCTTTGGGGGACTTGAAGTCCGGCGGCGGCACGACCAGCGGGCGCGGGGCGGGGGCGGTCACTTCCCTCACCCGGAATGCGACCTTCCCGAAGGTCACGACGTCGTTCGCCCCTGCTTCCGCATCGGTGATCTTGGCGCCGTTCAGGAACGTCCCGTTCGAGGAACCCAGGTCCGTGACGCGGACACCGCTGCTGGTAAGAACGATCTCCGCGTGCCGCCGTGAGATCGTGGGATCGTAGATCGGGACGTCGCTGGTGACGGCGCGCCCCACCACGAGCTTGCGCCCGAGTTGGAGATCGATCGACTGTTCGCCGGAGGTGCTCAGCAGCTTGAACACAGGCCCGAAAATATAGGCCGGCGGGGCCTAATCACCAGCTTTCGCGAGCGCGAGCGCCCGCAGCACCGCCTGCGCCTTCGCCTCGGTTTCCTCGAACTCGCGTGCCGGATCGGAATCGGCGACGATCCCCGCGCCGGCCTGCACGACGACGCGGTCCTTGAGCACGAGCGCCGAGCGAATCGCGATCGCCGTGTCCATGGTGGTGGCGCCCCAGCCGACATACCCGACCGCCCCCGCGTACGGACCGCGCCGCTCCGGCTCCAGCTCGTCGATGATCTCCATCGCGCGCACCTTCGGCGCGCCGCTGACGGTGCCCGCGGGGAAACAGGCGCGGAACACGTCCAGCGCGTCGTATCCGGGGCTCAACTGGCCGCGCACTTCGCTCACGAGATGCTGCACGTGTGAATAGCGCTCGATCTGGAGCGACTCCGTGACACGCACGGTGCCGTAGCGGGCCACGCGCCCGATGTCGTTGCGTCCCAGGTCCACGAGCATCCGATGCTCCGCCAACTCCTTGGCATCCGCGCGCAGCGCGGCCGCCAGCGCGTCGTCTTCCGCCGGCGTCAGCCCCCGGGGCCGCGTCCCGGCAATGGGGCGCACGGTGACCTCGTCTCCCTCGACGCGCACCAGAACCTCCGGCGAGCTGCCCACGAGCGTCACGTCGTCCAGTGCGAGGTAGAACAGGTACGGCGCGGGGTTGAGCGCCCGGAGATAGCGATACAACCGGAGGGGATCGACGGCGCCCGGCACGACCTGGCGCCGCGACAGCACCGCCTGAAACACGTCGCCCGCCGCGATGTAGTCGCGGATTTTTGCGACGTCGCGCTCGAACTCGGCGCGCGGATACCGGGATTCCGGCCGCAGCGCCTTCGTGTCGCCGTCCAGCGCGAGCGGTGCCAGGGGGTGCGTCGCGCCGAGCCGGTCGATCAGCACGTCGAGCCGCTCCTGCGCGCCGTCATACAGCCGCAGGCGCTGCGCCGCGGTCGCCCCGGGCGGCACTTCGACATTGGCGACCAGGATCGCGCGCCCGAACACGTTGTCGAGGATCACGAGGGAGTCGGCGATCATCACGATCGCGTCGGGAACGGCGAGCGTATCGGCAGGTTCCGCCGGCAGCCGCTCGATGCTGCGTACCAGATCGTAGCCGAGATAGCCGACCGCGCCGCCCGTGAAGCGCGGGAGGCCGGGCACCGCGACGGTTGGCAGCGCGCGCATCCGGTCGGCGAGGTGGGCGAGCGGGTCGCGCGTCTCGCCGGCTGCCTGCCATCCCGCGCCGGGCATCCAGTGGTCGATCTTCGTGCCGCGATAGCGCCATGCTTCCCGGGGCTCGGTGCCGAGAAACGTATACCGTGCCCAGCGCTCGCCCCCGACCAGGGATTCGAGCAGAAACGCGAACGGCGGCCGCGCGATCTTCGCGAAGGCGCCGACGGGTGTGTCGGCGTCGGTGACGACCTGGCGCAAGACTGGAACGATCCCGCCCTGCTTCGCTCGCTCCAGGAATGCGTCGCGGGAGTCCATCATCTAGATTTCGCGCGATGCGGTGGCCGGTTGTGCTCGCCCTGGTGCTCGCCCTGCCCGCTCGTGGGTCCGCCCAGGAGTGGAACAGCAATGCCGCCCTGGCACTGGCGCGACGCGCCAGCGAGCGACGCTCCCGCGCCGCCGTCGACACCGCGCTGCGTGACTATAAGGCCCAGGCTCACGGGTTTCTCTTCTTCCTCGGCCAGTTCGGCGAAGGGCTCACCGAACCGCCGCGACTCGTGAAAGCGGATCAGCTGGAGCTGGAAGTGTACTGGAAGGCGCCGCAGCTCAGCAAGCAGCGCATCGTCGGCTGGCGCGATCGCGCCGAGCTGCCCACCGACATCAACTACCATCGCGATCACCTCGGCATCGTCCAAAACAACTTCGGCAGCGCGATCCGGCTGGGCGAGGGCGACGAAGTGCGCGACGTGCCGCACCCGCTCGGGCCCGACGGCTCGGCGCTGTACGACTTCGCGCTGGGCGACACGACCACGATCGAGCTTCCCCAGCGTGCGGTGCGCGTCGTGGCGCTGCGCGCGCGCCCGAAAACCTTCTCCGCTGCCGCCATCGTCGGCACGCTGTTCGTCGACCTCGAGACGGCCGACCTGGTCCGGATGGCGTTCAATTTCACGCCCCACGCCTATCTCGACCCGCAGATCGAAGACGTCAGCATCGTGCTGGATAACGCGCTGTGGGAGGGGCGGTTCTGGCTGCCGTACCGGCAGGAGGTGGAGATCCGCCGGCGCGCAACCTGGCTGGACATTCCGGCGCGCGGCATCATCCGCGGCCGCTGGGAGATCGACGGCTACCTGTTCAACGTCGGACTTGCCGAGAGCTGGTTCCGGGGCGAAGAGATCACCGCCGTCCCGAAGGCGGAGCGCGACTCCTTCCCGTGGCGCGAGCCGCTGACCACCGCCATCCAGGGGATCGCCGAGCCGGTCCGCCAGAACGACCTGGAAGAAGTGCGCGCCGAAGTGAGTCGCATCGCGGGCCGCCGCGTGCTCACCGGTCTCAAGCGGCAGCGCCTGGGTGCGCGAGGGCTGAGCGATCTGATCCGCTTCAATCGCGTCGAGGGGCTCGCCGCCGGCGCCGGATTCGTGTGGCGAATGCCGGGGGATGACTTCGAGATTCGCGCGCTGGGCAGCTACGGCTTTTCCGACGGCGCGGGGAAAGGTGGCGTCTCGATTACTTCGGTAGATGGTCTCTCGTTAACCATTTACCGTCAGGTTCGCGACATCTCGGACGAGCGCGTGATCGCCCCGCTGGTGAATTCGATCTCGGCACAGGAATTCGGGGATGACTATGGTGACTACTATCGCGCGACGGGCTGGCAGTTGTCGGCGCGTTTCGACGTGGGCGGGCGCACCGAGTGGCTCGTCGCCGCAAAAAGTGAGCATGTCCAGTCGCTGCCGATTCGGGCGACGCCCGCCTCGGGCCAATTTCGCCCCAATCCCGCGATCATCGACGCCGATCACAGTGTCGGCTCGCTGACCCTGCGGCGCCGCAGTGAAGGCTTTGCCGTGCGGCGCGACGTCGCGGGCGAGGTCAGCGCCGAAATCGGCAGTGCCTATGCGCGGTTCAGCGGCTCGGGACATCTGCTCGTTCCGCTGGGGGCTGGGTCCACGCGCCTCCTCACGCGCGTTCAATTCGGCGTGGGAGGTGACGAACTCCCTCCACACCGCGGGTTCGTGATCGGCGGACGCGGAACGTTGCTCGGTGACGACTTCCGAGAGTGGGGTGGAAGACGCGCGGCCTTGATTCACGTCGAGCTGCGGACCGTAGTGCCGTTCTTTCGACTGCCCGCTGGCCCGGCCCGAACACCGGGGAATATCACACTTGCTCCATACGTTGCCCTGGGCTCGACGGACGAGCCTTTCCCCCAGATGCCGTGGAAGACGACTCCGGGCACACGCGTGACCCTCGGACTCGGTGCGGAGTGGCTCGGGCTGTTCCGAATCGAGGCTGGATACGGCATGCAAAGCCGGCATCTTCATGTTGCCTTCGACGTCACACGCGATTTTTGGGACATTCTGTGACGTGGAATACTGGACTCGGACGCGCGCGGCCGTAGTTTGGAGGCACCCGCATGCCCGTGACGCAGTTTCCAGACGAATGGCTGGCCCAGTCGGTTGAGGGTCTGACTCCCGAGGTCCTCCAGGGCCTGCGGGACAAGTCGGCATCCGGCCGGACGCTGTGGGAATGCGTCGTGGCCGAGAAGATCGCGACCGACGCCCAAATTGTCGAAAAGCTGTCCCATCGCTTCCGGATGAAGGTCGCCGACGTTACCAAGATCGAACTCACTGCCCGGGACGGTGTGCCCGAGCAGCTCGCCCGCCGCCATCACGTGCTCCCCTTACGGCTGACCGATTCGTACTTGGAGATCGGCACCGCCAATCCGCTCGACCTCGATGCCGAGAAGGCGCTCGCCTTCAACACGGCGCGTGAGATTCGGTTGCTCCTGCTCGCGCCGTCGAGAATCAGCGAGAAACTGGACGAGCTGTACAAGCCGGACAAAGCGATCGACAAGTTGCTCGAGGGCATGGGTGACTCTGAGATTCTGACCACGCTGCCCGACACACAGCCGGAGGAGATCTCCGAGGCGGATGCGAGTCAGAAGCCCGTCGTGCGGCTCGTCGACATGATCATCTCAGAAGGGATTCTCTCGCGCGCGAGCGACATCCACGTAGAGCCGGAAGAGGGCGGCGTGGCGGTGCGCTACCGCATCGACGGGGTGCTCCGGCAGGTGATGAAGATTCCGCGCCAGGCCGGCCTGCCGCTGATCTCCCGCATCAAAATCATGTCCTCGCTCGACATCGCCGACCGGCTGCGACCCCAGGACGGCCGCGCGCGCGTGGCGGTGAACGGCCAGCCGATCGACCTGCGCGTTTCGACCCTGCCCGCGCAGCTCGGCGAAAAGGTCGTGATCCGCATTCTGGACTCCCGCGCGACGGTCAAGTCGCTGGACTCGCTTGGCTTGAACCCGGGGGAAGGGGAGGCGATCAAGCGGCTGCTCGAAAACCACGAAGGCATCCTGCTCGTCACCGGCCCGACGGGATCTGGAAAAACCACGACCCTCTACTCCTGCATCAATCAGATCAAGAGTGAGGGCGTCAACATCGTGACGGTCGAGGACCCGGTCGAGTACCGGATGCAGGGTATCGTCCAGGTGCAGGTGCAGGAGAAAGCCGGACTCACGTTTGCGGCGGCGCTGCGGTCTATCCTGCGGCAGGACCCCAACGTCGTGCTCGTGGGCGAGATTCGCGACAAGGAAACGGCGCAAATCGCGGTGCAGGCGTCGCTGACGGGGCACCTCGTGCTGTCCACGCTGCATACCAACGACGCCGCCAACGCCGTCACGCGCCTCGTGGATATCGGCGTCGAAGCGTACAAGATCGCGGCGTCGCTGCGCGGCGTCGTGGCGCAGCGGCTGATGCGCAAACTGTGCCCCACCTGCAAGGAAGTCTGGATGGAAGCGCCGCCGGAGCGGCTGCAGCGCTGGATTCCCAGGGGCACGCCGCTGTACCGGGCGGCCGCCTGTCCCGACTGCGCGATGACCGGCTACCGGGGCCGCTTCTCGATTCTCGAAATCCTGACGATGACCCCGGAGCTGGAACGACGGATCGCCGCAGGCGAAGCCCCGGACCGCATCGCCGACGCCGCCCGGCGCGGTGGCATGAAGTCCTTGTGGGACTCCGGACTCGCGCACGTGACGCGCGGGGAGTCGACGATCGAGGAGCTGATGCGCGTCGTTGATATCCCCGCCGAAGCCGAGGCCCCAGCGCCCGCGGAAAAGGCCGGTACGCGGACGTCAGGCCCCACGCGGCGGTCGCCAGGGGGCGGCGTCGACGCTCTGAAGCATGCGGTGGCACCCGAGCCGGCGGCCCCGGTATCCACGCATTTCGATCTCCTCGAGGAGCACACGCCGCCGGCTCGCCGCTCCGGTGCGCACGGCCTGCCGGCCTCCAAGGTCCTGCTCGTCGACGATGAGGACAGCCTGCGCAAAGTGATGCGCGATTTGCTGGAGCGGGAAGGGTACGTCGTCACGGAAGCACGGGACGGCGTGCAGGCGCTCGATCAGGTCGATCGCGTGGGTCCCGACATCATCGTCCTCGACCTGAATCTTCCTGGGCTCGACGGCTACGGCGTGTTGTCCCATCTGCGCTCGCGCCCGGCGACGGCGAACATTCCCGTCATCGTGCTCACGGCAAAGGGCGACGAAGACAACGAAGTGCGCGTCTTCGAGCTCGGCGCCGACGACTTCCTCACCAAACCCTTCCGCGCGCGCGCGCTGTCGGCGCGACTGGAAGCCGTTCTCGGCAGACGACGCTGACGACCGCCCGCGTGATGTTCGTGGACACGTATGCGGTCCGCGGCGCGGGTGAGGCACTCGAGGTGCTCGCCTTGCGCCGGGGCCGCACCGGCCGCTGTCCAGGATCGTGGGAGACGGTGCACGGCACGATCGAGTCGGGTGAGACCCCGGTGCAGGCGTCGCTGCGCGAGCTGCGCGAAGAAACCGGACTCGCCCCGCAGAAACTCTACAATCTGAGCCGCACCGAAGCGTTCTATCAGCATCGCACCGACGAGCTGGCGCTCATTCCCGTGTTCGTCGCGTTCGTCGCGCCCGATGCGCCGGTGCGCCTGTCGGACGAGCACGATCGGAGCGAATGGCTGCGGCCCGCGGACGCGGCGCGACGCTTCGCCTGGCCGAGAGAGCGCAGAGCACTGGATGACATTTTGTCAATAGTGGGGGGGGGCGATGCGGGCTTGCTGGAAGACGTCCTGCGAGTAAGCTAGTACCAGGCTCCCTTGTGAATCCATTCTATCATCGGATCTACCGCGTGGTCCGTCACATCCCCAAGGGACGGGTGGCGACGTACGGCATCATCGCGCGGTTGGCGGGGCGGCCCGGCGCGGCGCGCACGGTCGGCTGGGCACTCTCGGCACTTCCCGAAGACAACGACGTTCCGTGGTGGCGCGTGATCAACGCGGCGGGCCGGATTTCATTCTCCGGTCAGGATCACAGCGCCGTGCTGCAACGGGCGCTGTTGCTCCGGGAAGGCGTGCGCTTCGCACCCGGCGGAGCGGTGAGTCTCTCGACCTTCGGGTGGCCGTCCGAGGCCTACGACAGCGCCGTCGCTTCCCACAAGCGCGCCGCTTCGACGCGGAGATCGCGCAGGTTGAAAGGCTTGCGCACGTAACGCACGCCGAGACGCGCGAGCGTCTCCTCTGTCGAAGGTCGCACGTCGCCCGTGGCGACGATGATCCGTTCGCGCAACGCCGGCAGTCTCGTCACCAGCTCCTCCGCCAGCAGCGTCCCACGCTTTCCCGGCGCCATCGCGCGCGCGTCGGTGATCACCAGATCGAAGCCGCCCCGCAGCGCCAGATCGAGTGCGTGCTGGGGGTCGCCCGCCACTTCCACGTCATGCCCATCGCGCGCGAACAGCGCCTTGATGGTGCGCTGCACGGCGGGATCGGCGTCGACCAGGAGAATCGTGCGTTTCACGGCCGGCGGCGCGTCGGGCAATGGCGTGCCGTGGACCGGCGTCAGCGCCGGGCGCGCGGCATCGGCCGGTGCCGGTGGCAGGTCGACCCGGAATTCGGCCCCGCCGCGAGGATTGCGCGGCTCGATCGTGATCTGCCCGCCGTGGCTCTCGACGATGGAGTAGGTGATGGAAAGGCCCAGTCCCGTGCCTTTTCCGGGCTCTTTGGTGGTGAAGAACGGCGTGAACACGCTTTGCAGCACTTCATCGGGGATGCCGGGACCGGTGTCGGCCACGCGCAGATGCACCTGGCCATCGTACCAGGTCGAGACCGAGATCTCGCGGGCGCGCTCGCGCGGATTCTCCGCGACCGCCTGGGCGGCGTTCGTGACGAGATTGAGCACCACCTGCTGCAGCCCGTGCCGGTCACCGAGGACCTCGGGAAGCGCTCCGCTCAGCTCGCGCTCGACCGAGATCTCCTTGAGCTTGAGGTCGTAGGTCATCAGCGACAGCGTCCGCCGGATGACGTCGTTCAAATCCACGGGCACGCGCTCGCTTGAGCCCTTGCGCGCGAAGGTGAGCAGGTTGCGCACGATACGGCCCGCGCGCTCGGCCTGCTCGTGAATGACCTGCAGGTGTCCGCGATCCTTCTTGCCCAGCTCCTTTTGCTCGAGCAGGAACTCGGAGAGGCCCGTGATCGAGGTGAGCGGGTTGTTCAGCTCGTGCGCCACACCGGACACCAGCTGGCCGACCGCCGCAAGCTTCTCGCTCTGCAGCAGCTGGGTTTCGAGTGCCTGCTGCTCCGTCACGTCTTCGACCATCACCACGATGCTCTGCTCCGTGGTCGCGCCGGGGATGCGCGCGGCATTGATCCGCACGGAGCGCTTGAGCCGCTCGGAGCGGGCGATCAGCGGAGCAGGGCGGTCCCCGCGCCGGGTGGCCGCCAGCAGCTCCAGGAGCGCGTGCGGCTTGCCTAGCAGCGCATCGCCCAGCGGCGTCCCGACCACGTTCGGCAGCGGTATGCCGAGCAGGCTCGCCATGGCGCGATTCGAGCGGCGCACGCGCCCTTCATCGTCCACGACCGCAATGCCTTCGCTGAGCGCGTCGAACGCCGTCTCCCACTGCTCCTTCGCGCGTCGGACCATCTCGAAGAAGCGTGCGTTCGCGATCACGACGGCCGCGTGGGTCGCGAGCGTCGACAGCAGGCGGATATCCTCCGGGACGAACCCGCCTTCACGCGGATCGGTGATGACGAGGGTGCCGATCACGGTACCGTGCGAGCGCAACGGGACCGCCGCCGCGGCGGCCGCCTCCACGCCGCTCGTGATAACGGTGGGCTCGACCCCAGCAGCGGTTCCGGGGGAGTTCCGCACCAGCTCGACGTGCTCGTGCGCCGTGGAGCGGGCCACGAGGCCGGGATCGTCTGCGGGAATCCGCTGCCCACGCAGCCCGCTGAGCGTGCCTTCAGCGGCGGCAACGAACAGGGGATCGGACGCGGCGTCCCCCACCAGAGCCAGCAGGGCCCCCTGAGCGTCGAGGAACCGCACCGCATAGCGCACGACCTGTTCGACGATCCGGTCCAACTCGAGCGAGTCGGACAGCACATAGGACAGCTCTTGGAGGGAGAACAGCTCCGACAGCCGGCGATTGAGCTCCTCGGCCGCCCGGCGGCGCTCTCGCTCGGTGCGGACGAGTCGGGCGCGCAGCCCCCAGATCACCGCACCGGCCGTAATCACGACCAGCGCAAGCATTGCGCCCACCACCGGCCACTGCGTCAGGGCATTCACGATCCGCCAGTTTAACATCTACTTGCCCGGTTATTTCCGACAAATATATTCGTGTATCCCACTCGCAACCGAATCCCAAGCTCATCCCACGGAAGCAACAACATGCTGCATCGCAGTTTGTATGTGTGACACGAACCACCCATTCTCGTCCTCCGCGAGCTGTTTCCCGGCGTGAAGCACCTCTCGCTCCCATTCATCGCGGCGCTCGCCGCCTGTAGCGCCGGTCCAGACACGACGACAACCGCCGCCACATGGCAGATGGTGGGGTCGACCGTAAGCGTGGCTGCGTGGTCGAAAGACTCGGTCGCGCTGCAATCGGCAATCGCGCGCTTGCGTGACTCAACGCGCTCGACGGACACAACGACCATTCGCCGTGCGCTGCGTCAAGCCTGGGCCGCGGAACGCGGTGAGTTATCGCTGCATCTCGAATGGCGCGACGTGGTGGACAGCTACGTGCTCGACCAGGCTCTGCCGGTGCTCGGCGCGACCGCGGATAGCGCGCTGATCGATCTCGGCGGCCTCTTCCTGTGGCTGGGCCCGGCGACTAGGCGTCCGGTCGGCATCACGGACCCCGGCAACGCGCTGGATCCGGTGGCCCAGGTGGAGCTGCGCGCCGGGGCCGTCAGCACGGTCTCAGGGCGGGGCGAGCGGCGCTCGGTCACGGTGCTCGCGCCCACAGCCTTCAAAGCCTCAGCGTGGGCGAGTGCGCTGTTTTCCCTGGGTTGCGACAAGGCATTAGCGCTGGCGGTGCGCCGAGGTGTCAGCGTGGTGTGCGCGGACTCGGCGGGGGTACGCTGGAGTCCGGAGCTACAGAATCGCGTCGTACTTCCCCTTGGGCGCGCGCCTTGACCCGGGCGCGCTCCTGATCGAGCAGCCGGATCGAGCGAACCCACGCGGCGCTAGACAGTCCCAGGTACTGCACGAGCATATCCTCGCGCACGGCGATCCCAGGCTCGAAGAGAAAGATCGCGGCCGCCTGCTGCCGTGCCTCGAGCTGGAACGAGCTCCACGTGGGAGATAGCGGCACGATGCCGACCGGCCGAAACAGGCGGCCGCGGCTCGTGATGTTGAGGTCTTCCGGATTGAACCGCGCCTGCCCGACGACGCCTAGGAACGTCACCATGACCAGCGTGGGATGATCAGTGCCGCCGCGCTGCGCCGCCTCCTGGATGTCGAGCGCGCGGCTCTGCATGAGCTGGATCAGCGAGCGATACGTGTCGGGCGTGAGCAGCCGGATAACCTGGTCCTCCAGCGGCAGCACCTGGATCTCGACCGTGCCGGTCGAAAAGCGCACGGTGATGTCGTCGCGGCGGAGGGTGCCGTAGCCGGTCGGGATGGTATCCTGCGCGGCTAGGCGGTTAGACGGTTCGACGGTTAGCAAAACCGACGCTAGTAACGCTGCCCTAACCGCCCAACCGTCTAACCGTCCAACCGCTTTCATGAGCCTCCCTTCACCAGGCCCTCAATCGCTTCTTGCAGCTCCGCAATCCCCGCGCGCGTCACAGCGCTCGTCACGACGACCTGGTCCTCCGGCAGCTCCAGCTCCTCGCGCAGCTCGCGTTCCCTGATCGGTCGCTCATTTGCGGAAAGCTTATCCGCCTTGGTGAGCGCCGCGAGCACGTGCGTTTGCCCCTCCACGAGCGTTTCCTGCATCGCACGGTCGTCGGCCGATGGCGAGTGGCGGATGTCCAGCAGCCAGACCACCCCGCGCAGCCACTCGCGCCGCAGCGCGTGCTTGAGCAGGCCGCGGAAGGCCGCGCGCTGTGCCTTGCCCGCTCGAGCATAACCATACCCGGGTAGATCGAGGAAGTAGTACGAAGTAGCAATACGGAAAACGTTGAGTGCTCTGGTCTTTCCCGGAGTCCCTGACGTCTTGGCGATCCGCTGTCCCACCAGCGCATTGAGCAGCGACGACTTGCCGACATTGGAGCGGCCGAGAAACGCGACTTCGGGGAGTGGGGGATCGAGCAGCGCATCGGCCCTGGGAAACGAGCCGATGTAGGTCGGGTCGGTCAGGCTTCTTTCTTCTGGCGGGGACGCTCAGTCACGAGCAGCGGCGCGCGGCCGGACGTGACGCACTCGGCGGTGATCGCCACCTCGCGCACGTCGTCGCGGCTCGGCAGCTCGAACATGATCTCCGTCATCATCTCTTCGAGAATGGCGCGCAGTCCTCTGGCGCCCGTGCCGCGCTTCATCGCCTTGGCTGCGATCGCCTTCAACGCTTCCTTCTCGATCGTCAGGCGCACGTCCTCGAGGTCGAACAGTTTCTGATACTGCTTGGCGAGGGCGTTCTTCGGCTCGGTGAGGATCTTGATCAGCGCATCCTCGTCGAGCGCGTCGAGCGGCACCGTGACCGGGAGGCGGCCCACCAGCTCGGGGATCAGCCCGTAGCGGAGCAAATCGTCCGGCTCCACGTCGCCGAACGGGTTTTTCTTGACCTTGGCCGCGACGCCCGCGACCACCTCTTCCTTGGTGAAGCCGATCTGCCGCCGGCCGGTGCGGGACTCGATGATCTTCTCGAGCCCGTCGAACGCGCCGCCGCAGATGAAGAGGATGTCCTTGGTATTCACCTGAATGTATTCCTGCTGCGGGTGCTTGCGCCCGCCCTGCGGGGGCACGCTGGCGACCGTGCCTTCCAGGATCTTGAGCAGCGCCTGCTGTACGCCTTCGCCCGAGACGTCGCGCGTAATGCTGGGGTTCTCGGATTTGCGCGCGATCTTGTCGATCTCGTCGATATAGACGATGCCCCGTTCGGCCTCGGAAACGTTGAAATCAGCAGCCTGCAGCAGGCGCACGAGAATATTTTCCACGTCCTCACCGACGTAGCCGGCCTCGGTGAGCGTGGTCGCGTCGGCAATCGTGAACGGCACGTCCAGGATGCGGGCCAGCGTCTGGGCGAGCAGCGTCTTGCCGACACCCGTCGGGCCGATCAGCAGGATGTTGCTCTTGTCGAGCTCCACCTCGTTGTCACGGCCCGAGTGGGAATTGATGCGTTTGTAATGATTGTAGACGGCAACGGCGAGGGTCTTCTTGGCGCGGTCCTGCCCGATCACGTATTGGTCCAGCACATCCTTGATTTCGGCAGGCGTGGGGACCTGCGTGATCGCTTCGGCGACTTCCCGCTCCTCATCCTCCGCCAGAATCTCGTTGCAGAGCGCGATGCACTCGTTACAAATGTAGACCGACGGCCCGGAGATGAATTTCCGGACCGAGTCCTTGGATTTGCCGCAAAAGGAGCAGCGGAGGTGCTTGTCGTGCGACATCGTGTCTTAGTATGGGAAGGCGCTTCTAGCGGCGCAAGGGATCACTTCTTGCCCTTCCCGTCTTCCTTGATTTCCTCGTAGTTCGAAATGACGTGGTCGATCAGTCCATAGTCTTTCGCTTCTTCTGCCGACATGAAGCGATCCCGGTCCATGTCCTTCTCGATCTGATCGACGATCTTCCCCGTGTGCTTGGCGTATAGCTCATTCAGCTTACGCCGCAGGAACAGGATCTCCCTGGCCTGGATCTCGATGTCGGAGGCGGTGCCCTGCGTGCCGCCCGACGGCTGATGCATCATGATGCGCGCGTGGGGTAACGCTGACCGCTTGCCTTTGCGGCCCGCCGCGAGCAGGAACGAGCCCATCGAGGCCGCCATGCCCATGCAGATCGTATTCACCGGCGCGCGCAGGAACTGTACCGTGTCGTAGATCGCCATGCCCGACGACACGATGCCACCCGGCGAGTTGATGTACAGATAGATGTCCCGCTCGGGATTGTCGGCATCCAGGAACAGCAGCTGGGCGATGATGATGTTGGCGACGTCGTCGTTGATGGCGCTGCCGAGGAACACGATGCGGTCCATCAGCAAGCGGCTGAAGATGTCGTAGGTGCGCTCGCCCCGGCTCGAGCGCTCGATGATGTACGGCGGATAGATGTGGCTTTCGTTCTTCGTCACGCTGGCTCCACGGTGGACTGCGACAGGAGATAAGTGAATACCTTCTCCTCGGTGATGCTCCGCGCGACATCACGGAGCCGCTTGGCCTTTTCCAGCGACGCGTACAGCTCGGCCGCCTTCATGCCGCGCCGTTCGGCGAGCTGCTGAATCTTCTCGTCCAGCTCGGCTTCGGTGGCGCGCAGGTTCTGGGATTCGACGACGTGGTCGAGCACGAGATCGCGCTTCACCTGCGACTCGGCGACGGTGTGGAACTCTTGCGCGAACTGCTGCCAGCGCTCCTCCGGGACCTCGTACGCCTGGGCGTACATGCCGAGCACGCGCTCGACCAGCGGCCGCGGCGCGACCACGTTGTTTGCCTCGATGATCTGCTGCACCAGGTCGCCGCGCATCTTGGCGTCGGCGTCCCGCTCGGCTTCTTTGGTCAGATCCGCCGTCACGGCCGTCCGCAGCGCGTCCAGCGACTCGAAGTCGCCGGTCTCGCGCGCGAACGCGTCGTCCAGGGCCGGCAGCTCCTGCCGCTTCACCTCGCGCAGCGTGATCTTGACGTCGCGCGTCTGACCGCGCTTGGCCTCCTCGGCGAAATCGTCGGGAAAGCGGACGGTGGCCTCGACCGATTCGCCGGGCGTGAGGCTCATGATGCGCTCTTCCACGTCTGGAATCGCGCGGCCTTCGCCGAGCACGAACTGGTAGGGCTGCGGATCCTTGTCCGCGCCGTGCTCGCGCGTCGCGATGATGACGTCCACGAGATCCTTCGGCTTCGGTTTCTCGCCCGCCACCGGCGTCCACGGCGCGCGCTGCTCGCGCAGGGCATTGAGCTGCGTATCCACCTGCGCCGCCGTCACGGCCGGCACGGTGCGCGTGAGGCGGAAGCCGCCCAGACGCTGCAGCTTCAGCTCGGGCTTCAGCTCGACGTGGAACTCGAACGTGACCGGAGCGCCCTCTTCCCACTTCAGGTTGTGGATGTGGGGATCGGCGATCGGCTTCAGCTCTTCCTGCTTCTGCGCGACGCGCCAGCTCTCCTGCACCAGCTCGCGGAGCGTCTCCTGCCGGATGTCGTCGGCAAATTTCTTCCGGACCACGGCCGCCGGGGCTTTCCCCTGGCGGAAGCCGGGCAGGCGGGCGCGCTGCTGGTAGACCTTGGTCGCGCGCTCCTCGGCCGCCTTCACGTTGTCGGGGGGGATGGTGACTTCAAGCGACGCCTCCCCAGGTTCAGCACGGGTCTTCTTTACAAGAATCTCGGGCATGTGGGGAATAAATCTAACTACTAGGGAAGAGGGACGAGTGCGGAGGACATGCAAAAACTAGATGTACAGACGCACCGCGGGATTCCGTTAGCAGTCAACCGGACAACCCGTAACCTCAAGACCGTGGCCCGCGGTGCGTCTGTTGCCTAGTCTTTGCAGGTCCGTGCTTTGTTGTTCGTATGCGACCGGAGGGACTCGAACCCCCACGGGTTGCCCCACCAGCTCCTAAGGCTGGCGCGTCTGCCAGTTCCGCCACGGTCGCGAACGCCCGAAGCAATTTACGCTTCTCGGGGTTTTAATGTTGTCCCTCACCACCTAGGGGAGTGCTGCGTGTTCCACAGCCTTGTCAATACGGTGCTGCTCGTCCTGGCTTCGGGGCAGACCCCCGACCAGCTGAAAACCTGCGCCGACCTGGAAAGCCGCGCATTTACGATCGGCACCTGGATGGCCCACAACTGGACCGGCGGCCAGATGAACGGCAGCAAGACACGCGTCGCCGTTGTCGGGAAGGAGCTCCAGGACCAGCTTGCCTACTACTGGTTCGAAGTGTCGCTCGACGATCCAGCGCGTGGCGCGAAGATGACAGTCCAGATCTTGGTGGGCGGACCCGGCGGCACGGCCGCCGGCGTGCGCAAAGCGAAAATGAAGATGGGCAACATGCCGCCCATGACCGTGCCGCCCGAAACCGTGCAGATGCTCAACGGGATCAACGTCGCGCAGATCGCGCGCGAATGCCGGACCATGCAGCTCGTGGCCTGGGACGACGTGGCCGCCCCGGCGGGCAAGTTCCGGGCGATGCACCTCCGCGATCAGCGTACATCGGCCGAGTTCTGGATTACGCCCGGCGCGCAGTCGCAAATCGTGAAGCTGACCTGGAAGGACGGCTCGACGGCGGTGCTCACGGCGCAGGGCAACGACGCCAAGTCGTCGATGACCGGAATGCCCTAGCTGGCCGGCTTTGGCAACTCGGCGTTGAGGCGTGTCAACGCCGCGCGCGCTTCCTCGACATAGGGTTGCAGCTCGGGATCGGGATTGCGCCACGCCTTCACAACGAACGAGAAGCCCTCGAGCGCGCGCTCGCGGTTGCCAAGCCGCTCGTTCACGCGACCGCGCTCGAGCGCGCGCAGGATTTCGATGACCGAGACTCCGGGATTGAAGCCGACCGGTGGTCGTTCGAGCAATGCCGCCGCGTCCGCCGGCCGGCCCCGCGCTTCTAACAACTGCGCATGCGCCAGGTCGTCAATCTGGTTTACTCCGAAGGCCGCGGTATCAGGCCGGGCGTCGAACAGGCGCAACGCCTCGGCACTGTCGCCCCGTGCGAGTGCCAGGTACGCCCGCTGTGCCACGAGCATGTAACCGAAGAATTCCTTGGCGACTGGCGGGAGATTCGGTGGCGGGTGTTGCCGTACCGCCTCGACCTTGCGCAGCGCCTTCAGGATGCCAGCCGTGTCGCGCGCTGCCGCGAGCAGTGGCACCGCGAAGAAGAGCCCGTCGCCGGGGGCGTCCACCCAGCTCCGCGCCAGGCGCGTCGCGCTGTCGCGGGGGATGGCCCCCACCAGGGCGGACTGCGTCAGGAGGGCGGGGACCGGGGAGCGCGGCACCGCCTCCCGGAGGTGGCCGCGCGCCGCCAGGACGTTCGGCAACATGAACACGCTCGCATTCGACTTCTTGCCCGTCTTGTCCTCCGCGTCCACGCGGGCGCGGAGCATGACGACCATCGTTTCCGCCGAGTCCATCCACCGCCCAAGCGCGAGCCACACGGTCTGGACCAGATGGGCGTCCGCGCTGTCGGCCAGATAGGTGATGGCCTTGGCGCGTGTGGCGGGGTCCATCAGCCGGACGACCAGATCGGTGCTCTGGGCATAGGTGCCCATGGCGCCCGCGGTGAGGAACGCCTGGGCGTAGCGTCGGCCGGCTTCAGTCCCGCCCTCGTCGATACCCAGCGCGATCGCGTGGACGTACGACGGCGTAAACGCCGAGTCGAGCGCGATGGCGCGATTGAATGCCTCGAGCGCGGCGTGCGGTTGCAGCCTGGCGAGAGAGCCGGCGTGAAAGCGCGCGTCGCCCAGCATGTACCACAACTCCGGGTCGTTCGGATAGCGGCGGACCGCCTCGTCCAGCGTCGCAATCAATCGCTTGCCGTACGTCCACCAGCGGCCGGCGGTTGGCCCGGGACCCTCGTACACCACCGCGGCGAGCGATTCCGCCTGGACGATGAGGCTCTCGCGCGGCGCGAGCCCGTGATTCATGGCTCCAGCCCGGAGTTTGTAGGTGCGCGACACCGAATCCTGCGCGGAGTGCTGCCATCCGGCGGCCATACCCGCGTGACTCCAGGCGAGCGTAAAGCCGCTGTCGAGCGCGATTGCGCGCTGGTGATACGTGAGCGACGAGTCCCATGCCGAGCGGCGCAGGAACTGCTCTCCCTGCAGGAACGCCTTGAGCGCGGGGAGGGAGCGTGAGCCGAGCGGGGCGGTGCGCACGAGACCGATGGCGCGGGTGCGCCCCAGCTCGCGCAGCACCCGCACCGTGAGGGAATCCGCAAGCCGGTCGATGCGATCGGTGCGTTCGCGCAGCTCGATCTCACCAAGCACCGTAGGTCCCTGTACGTCGAGCACGGTGGCGGTCAACCGGACCGAATCCGAGCCCGCCTCGATCAGGCCGCCAAAGACGACGGTTCTCGCGCCGGTTTCCTGTCCCAGCGATTGCGCGGCCGTCGCGTCCCCGCGCCCGCGCCAGCGCCGCACGACGAGTGTGGGCGACACGGTGCGCAGCGGGCCCGCGCCATCCAGGCTGCGCGACAGCACGTCGACGAGCCCCTCGCGCCACAGCTGCAGCTCCGGTCCGATCACGTCGAACGGCGCGATCGCGACGCGATTGGGATCGAGCGCCGGCGCGGTCCGCGGCTTGAGCGCGATCCATCCCGCCAGCACCGCGATGGCGGCGACCGCCGCCAGCGCGAGCCAGCGGTTGCGCGGCCGCCGCATCACGTGCCGCATCGTCGCGATGGGAGACGTGATCGCGACCGAGCCGCTCGGCGTCGCCATGCCTTCGAGCCTCTCGAGGATCTCGTGCGCGGTCTGCGGACGGTCCGCCGGATTCTTGGCGAGACACGCCATCACGAGCTGGGCCAGCGCGGGAGACAAGGCCGGGCGCTTGTCGGTAATCGGCACGACCGGCTCGGTAATATGCGCCGCCAGCATCTGATGCGGCGCCATGCCGGCAAACGGCGCGCGTCCGGTGAGCATCTCGTAGGCCATCGCGCCGAACGCGTAGATGTCGGCACGGTGGTCGATGTTCGGGTCGCCGGCGGCCTGCTCGGGCGCCATGTACGCCGGCGTGCCCAGCGCCACGCCGACGGACGTAAGCCCGCTCTCGGTCTTGGCCTGGCTGACGGCCTTGGCCACACCGAAGTCGGCCACGACGGCATGATGGCCGCTGAGCAGCACATTGTCGGGCTTGATGTCGCGATGCACGACGCCGCGCGCATGCGCGTACGCCAGCGCGTCCGCCACGTCTTTGAGAATCCGCACGGCGTCGCGCACCGGCAGCTCGCCCTCACGGGACAGCCGCGTGCGCAGCGCTTCGCCCTCGACGAACGGCATCGTGTAATAGAGGAGATCCTCGTGCCCCCCCGCGGCCAGCAGCGGCACGATGTGCGGATGTTGCAGCGAGGCGGAGAGCTGAATCTCCCGATTGAACCGATCGACACGCATTTCCAGCGCGAGGTCGGGCGGCAGCACCTTGACGACGACGCGGCGCGCGAGCCGCGTCTCGTCGGCCACGAACACGCGACTCATCCCGCCGCCGCCCAGCTCCTGCTCGATCCGGTATGCGGTGCCGAGCGCATCTTGCAGCCGTTCAGAGAGTTCTGGCATGGCCGGGTAAGATAACGTGCGCGTTGACGCGCTGCGGGGCCCGGTCTAGTTTGACGCCGTGCCGTTAGTCCTCGCCCTGGTCCTGCTCTTTCTCACCGCGTGTAGCGGTCCGTTCCCACAGTCGGTGTTCGCCCCGAAGTCGGATTTCGCCGTTGAGCTGGACGGTCTGTTTTGGAACATCTTCTGGTGGGCGGTCGCGGTGTTCCTGATCGTCGAGACGCTGCTCGTGATCGCCATCGCGCGCTATCGCGCCCGTCCGGGGGCGCCGACGCCCAAGCCGGTCCACGGCCACACCCTGCTCGAGATCGGCTGGACGCTCGCGCCGGCACTGATCCTCGTCTTCATCGCGGTGCCCACGATGCGAACGATCTTTGCGACCGCGGGGCATGCACCCGACGGCGCGCTGCGCGTCGAGGTCATCGGTCACCAATGGTGGTGGGAGTACCGCTACCCGACGCTCGGCATCAGCACGTCCAACGAGCTGCACCTGCCGGTGGGGACCCCGGTCCAGGTGGAGATGACCTCCGCCGATGTGATCCACAGCTTCTGGGTTCCCGCGCTCGGCGGCAAACGCGACTTGACGCAGGGCCGCCACAGCCGCATCGCGTTCCGCGCGAATTCCACCGGCGAGTACTGGGGTCAGTGCGCGGAGTTCTGCGGCGCGTCGCACGCGAACATGCGCCTGCGCGTCATGGTGGAGTCCGACTCGATGTTCCAGCGATGGGTCGACCGGCAGCGCGCCGCACCCGTGGCGCCCGCCACGGGATCGGCCGAGGAAAAAGGGCTGCAGATCTACCGGCGCAGCGCGTGCATCGGGTGCCATACGATTGCCGGCGTTTCGCCCGGGCAGGTCGGTCCCGATCTCAGTCACGTCGGGAGCCGCGGCACGATCGCCGGGGCGTTGTTCCCGAACACCCCCGAAGCCTTGCATCGCTGGATTCAGAACGCGCCCGGGCTGAAACCCGGCGCGCTGATGCCGCCGCAGAATTTCTCGGCGGAGGATCTCGATGCCCTCGTCGTCTACTTGCAGAGTCTGAAATGAAGAGCTGGCTGACGACCACCGACCACAAGCGCATCGGCCTCCTGTACTTCTGGACGGCGTTCTTCTTCTTCCTGGTCGGCGGGCTCGAGGCGCTGATCATCCGCGCGCAGCTGGCGCAGCCGGAAGGCATCGGCGTCAGCGCCGAGACGTACAATCAGCTGTTCACGATGCACGGCACGACGATGGTGTTCCTCGCGTTGATGCCGCTGTCGGCCGCGTTCTTCAACTTCATCGTCCCGCTGCAGATCGGCGCGCGCGACGTCGCGTTTCCGCGCCTCAACGCGTTCAGCTACTGGGTCTTTCTGCTCGGCGGGCTGTTTATGAACGCCAGCTTCATCGCGGGCCCGCTGTTCGGCGCGGGCCGCCTGTCGGTCGCCCCCGACGCGGGCTGGTTCGGCTACGCCAACCTGACGTCACGGCAATTCTCGCCGGGGCCCAACGTCGACTTCTGGCTGCTCGGCCTCCAAATCCTTGGCATCGCGTCGCTCGCCGCGGGATTCAATTTCGTCGTGACGATCCTGAACATGCGGGCGCCGGGCCTGCGCATGCTGCGCCTGCCGCCGTTCACCTGGATGACCCTCATCACGCAGTTCCTGGTGATCACCGCGTTTCCCGTCATCACGATCGCCCTCGTGCTGCTGATGTTCGACCGGTTCTTCGGCACGCACTTCTTCCTGCCGGCGGGCGGCGGCGATCCGATCCTGTGGCAGCACCTGTTCTGGATGTTCGGCCACCCCGAGGTCTACATCCTGATTCTGCCGGCGATGGGGATCGTGTCGGAGGTCCTGCCCACGTTTTCCAGGAAGCCGCTGTTCGGCTACACCATCGTCGTGTATTCGGGCGTCGTGATCGCGTTCCTGGGGTGGAGCGTCTGGGCGCACCACATGTTCGCGGCCGGCATGGGCCCGATCGCCGACTCGGTATTCGCCGGCGCCACTATGCTGATCGCGATCCCGACCGGCGTAAAGATCTTCAACTGGATCGGCACGCTCTGGGGGGGGCAGATCCGCTTCACGACGGCGATGCTGTTCGCCATCGGCTTCATCGCGATGTTCATTATCGGCGGGTTGTCCGGCGTCTCGCACGCGTCCGCGCCTTCCGACCTGCAGCAGACCGACACCTACTACGTGGTCGCGCACATCCACTACGTGCTGTTCGGCGGCACGATCATGGGATTGTTCGCCGGGATGTACTACTGGTGGCCCAAGATGACGGGGCGGCTGCTGTCGGAGACCCTCGGGAAGTGGCACTTCTGGCTGACTATGCTCGGCCTGAACCTCGCGTTCTTCCCGATGCACCTGTCCGGCCTGCTGGGCATGCCGCGCCGCATCTACACCTACTCGCGGGAGCTCGGCGTCGCCGACTACAATCTCGTCTCGACGATCGGCGCATTCGTCATCGGCGTCGCGACGCTGGTGTTCCTGTACAACCTGGTGCGGACCGGGCGGCGTCCGGTCAACGCCCCCAACGACCCGTGGGGCGGCGCGACGCTCGAGTGGGCGATCCCGTCACCGCCGCCGGTCTACAACTTCACCGTGATCCCCACCGTCGAGAGCCGGCTCCCGCTCTGGCAGACCGAGCGCCATGCAGCGATGATGCGGCTGCCGGAGCGGCCGCCCGCGCCGATTCACGTGCCGGGCGGCTCGTGGTGGCCGATGATCACCGCGGCCGGCCTGCCGGTGATGGCCAGCGGGGCGCTCGCGCACCTGCTGCCGGTCGTGCTCGTCGGCGTGGCGGTCGTCATCGTCGGCATCTATCGCTGGGCCTACGAGCCCTTCGAGATGTAAATGGCACACGCACCACACGGCGCCCACGCCGAAGCGCATCGCACCAGCATGGGGCTGGACAGCCGCAAGATGGCGTTCTGGGCGTTCATCGGCTCGGAGTGCCTGCTGTTCGGCTCGCTGATCTCGACCTACCTGATCTACAAGGGACGCAGTCTGGTCGGTCCCTACCCCCACGAGATCCTGAACATCCCGTTCACGTCGTTCAGCACGTTCGACCTGCTGATGTCGAGTCTCGCCATGGTGCTGGCGCTCGCGGCGGTGCAGCGCGGCGACATGAAGCAGGGCAAGCTGTGGCTGCTGGTGACGGCGCTGCTCGGCCTGATCTTCCTGGGCGGGCAGGTGTGGGAGTTCAGCCACTTCTATCATGAAGGGCTGGGGCTGACCACCAACCTGTTTGGCTCGACGTTCTATGTGCTGACGGGCACGCACGGCGCACACGTCACGGTGGGGGTAATCTGGCTGCTCACGTTGTGGGTGCAGGCGCTGCGGGGGAAACTCGGCCCCGCCAACGCGATGACCGTCGAGATCACGGGACTGTACTGGCATTTCGTGGACGTCGTCTGGATTATCATTTTCACTGTCGTGTATCTGATCCAGTGAGGTTGTTGAGGTGGGTCCAGGTTGGTGAAGGTTGGTGGAGGTTCTTAATGAGGAGGAGATCGGATGGCTGAGCAGGCGCACGCCACGACGGGCACGTACCTTCGGATCGCCGCGATCCTCGTGATGATCACAGTGATCGAGGTCGGCGTGTTCTACGTCCCGGCGTTCCAGGGTGCGCTGGTGCCGACCCTGCTCGTCCTGTCGGCCGTGAAGTTCGCGCTGGTGGTGATGTTCTACATGCATCTCAAATTCGACAACAGGTTCTTCAGCTTCCTGTTCGGGGGGCCGCTGCTGCTGGCGCTCGCCGTGGTGGTGAGTTTGCTCTTCATCTTTTACGGATCGATCCGGTTGCGCACGGGAACGTGAATGACCAATGATCAATGTCCAATGATCAATGATCAATGAACGTTGAACATTGGACACTGGACATTCCGCAGTGGAATCGATGGGATCTGCACCCTAGCGTCGTGGTCGGGCTCGTCCTCCTGGGCGGGCTTTTTGCGTACTTGGGGGGATTCACGTCGGCACGTCGGCACGTCGCAAGCTTTGCCGGGGCGCTGGCCGTGCTGTTTTTCGCACTGAACGGCCCATTACACAATCTCTCGGACAACTACCTCTTCAGTGCGCACATGGCGCAGCATCTGCTGCTGACGCTGGTCTTTCCTCCGCTGCTGCTGTACGGCTGTCCCGCGCACGTGGTGCGGCCGCTGCTACGCCCGCGCTGGGTCATGGCGCTCGGGCGCGCCGTCACGCGGCCGGTCGCCGCGGGGCTGATCTTCACGGCTCCGATCGTCACCTGGCACTTTCCGGCGTTGTACGAGGCAGCGCTCCGGAACCACAACCTCCACATCCTGCAGCACCTCGTCTTTCTCGCGACCGCAGTCATCATGTGGTGGCCGGTGCTCTCACCGGTGCCGGAGCTGCCGCGCATCCCGCACCTGTTGCAGATGCTGTACCTGTTCCTGCTCGGGATTCCGATGTCGATCACGGGGGCATTGATCGCGCTCTCCGATCACGTGCTGTATCCGTTCTACGCAGCGGCGCCGCGGGTGGGGGGGCTGTCACCGATTCAGGACCAGCAAATCGGCGGGCTGCTGATGTGGGTGCTGGGCGGGCTGATGCTGTGGATCGTGATGACTGTTATCTGGTTCCGCTACTCAGTGTGGGACCAGCGCGGCGATGCGGAGAGGGGAGTGCCGCTGGCGGCCTATGGGCCGAATGATCAATGACCAATGTTCAATGTCCAGTGATCATTGATCGTTGATCATTGGACATTGATCATTCGCCGCTATTCGCCATCCTCCGTTTCACCTAATGGGTGGCGGCGTAGCTCCTCGCCGATCTTCGGATGCTCCCGCCACAGGAAGTAGCCCATGCCGAGCGCGGCGAGGACGTTCCCGATCGCCACGCTCCACCAGGCGAGATAGCCCAGCAGCGGCTTGGCGAGGAGCGCGACGAGGATGTAGAACCCGACTTCGAAAAAGCAGAATCCGACGATGATGAGGAACAACGTGGAGGGGGCATACTCGACTTCGGCCGCGAGCGCCGCCGCGATACAGCCGACGACGACGAACGCGCTTACGTGAATCATCGTATACCCGAAGATGCGTGCGGGCTCGATGACCACCATGCTGGGATCGGTTGCACCCCAGAACACGGCGCTGCCCAACATCGCGGGTGTCAAGAGCGGCTGACCGTTGATGGTGTCGACGATGAGGATCCACAAGGCGACGACGGCGGCGCCGATGCAGCCGGCGATGAAGCCCTCGCGCAGGATGCGATTGAGGTCCATTGCGGCCCAATATATCGTCGGGCCGAGTGCGTGCTAGATTGGGGGCTCGGGAGTCGGGGCTGGGGACTCGGGAGAAACCAATGGTCGTGACACGCCGGCCGGTGTTCTACGGATTGTGCCTGCTGATCGGCACGTTGTTGTTCGGGGGCGCGGGCGCCATGCATCCGCTGCTCTCGGGCGAGGGCGCGGCCCAGCTCGGCACGGTGGCGCGCACCGCCGGGTGGCGGCTGATCCACTGGTCTCTGCTGTTCGGGCTCGCGTTCATGTACGCCGGATTGATCGGCATGTCCCTGCGTCACAACGAGACCTCGGGCGCGTCACCGTCCCGCGCCGGCATTCGGCTTGGCGCCTTCGCGTTCTCGGTATGGTCGCTGAACATCCTGTTCATGGTCGGCGCGGGCTACCAGCTCGCCCGTGCCTACACTGCGGCTGATACGGGGCTCGCCGGTACGCACGCCGTGTTCGTCTACGACATGCTGCATCCGATGGGGCTGGCCGCCGAGCGGCTCGCAACGTTCCTGCTCGGCTTCGTGGCCTACACGTTTGGATGGGCGATCCGCAACGGTGGGGTGTGGCCCCGCTGGCTCGCCTGGTTTGCCTGGGTGGTGGCGGCTCTGTGCGGTGGGGCGGGGCTGCTGTTCAGCGAGACCTTGCCATACATGTACTACGCGCAAGCGGCGTTCGTCGTCTGGCTATTGCTTGCGGCGATCGTCATGCTGTTCGAGCGTCGGGCGTTACCAACGCTCTGACGAATCGACGGCCCGGCGTCGGAACAGTGCTCGTGCGACCGCAATGCTCGCGAGTACCGACATGACGACGAGGAGGGGATAAAGCAGAAGCAGATCGACGCGGATGTTGCACTCACCAGTGCACAACCATCGGCGCTGCATCGCGTACTCGTAGACCGCGTAGGTGGCCCACATGAGTGCTGTAAGCGCAACGAGCCTACGCCTCGAGAAACGATAAGACAGGCCAAAGAGCGCGGCTGGAACCAGGGCGAGCCACGGCCACTCGATGAGCAAACTCACGCTAAACGCAATATGCCAACAAAAACCGGGGGCCGCCAAACGGCGACCCCCGGTTTCGATCCTGACCTGCCCTTACGGCACGCGAATCCGGACGACGTCGCCGAGCCACCCATCCGGCGTCCGCCGCAGCACCGACAGCGTCGCAATATCACCCTTGTCGAGCGACGCGATCGCCTGCCGGAACTCGGCCACCGTGCGGGTTGGCTGGTTGTTGACCTTCAAGATGATATCGGGATAGCCCGAGCTGGCGTCAGCCAGTTTCTGGTACGCCGGCCCGTCGGGCGAAACCTGTGTCACCACGAGCGCTCCACCAGACCGCAGCACGGGCCGCAGCTCGGTATCGCGGATGTCTTCCTGCGTCAGCGGCTGCACCGAGATCCCCAGCGGGCCTACGGATGCCGCGGGCTCGTCGCGACGGGGTGAATCGCCGGCGCTGGCGATGTCGTCGTCGTCCGCTCCCGGCGGCGCCGCGAGCTTGACGGGAATCGTCTGCTGCTGGCCCTTGCTGCGCACGATCGTGGCGCGCACGACGTCGCCCGGCTTCTTGAATCCGACGCGTTGCTGCAGCTGGGGCACGGATGTCACGGGCTGCCCGTCCACGGCGACGATGACATCGCCCTGCTGGATTCCCGCACGCGCAGCCGGTGAGTCATCGGGTCTGTCACCGTACGAGTAGGCCCGCACCACTACGCCCTTGATGGCCGACAATCCCACCGCTTCCGCGTCTTCCTGTGTCGCGTCCTTGATGCTTACACCCATCACCGCGCGCTCGACATGCCCGGTGGCGATGAGCTGCGTCATCACGGTGCGGGCGAGGTTGATCGGGATGGCAAACCCGTACCCGGCATAAAACCCGGTCTCACTGGCGATGGCCGAGTTGATGCCGATAACCTCGCCGCGCACGTTCACCAGCGGCCCACCCGAATTGCCCGGGTTGATGGCCGCGTCCGTCTGAATGAAGTCCTGAATCGCGTACTTGCTCTGATTGAGACCCGAGAGCAGCCGCCCCTTGGCGCTGATGATGCCCGCCGTCACCGTGAACGTGAACGCCTCGCCCAGGGGATTGCCGATGGCGAGCACCCAGTTCCCGATCTCGCTCGAGTCGGCATCGCCGAGCCGAACCGTCGGCAGGGATGTCGCCTGAATCTTGATCACCGCGACGTCGGTTGAGGGATCGGTCCCGATCGTCCTGGCCGAGAATTCACGGTTGTCGAAGAGACGCACCGTCACGCGATCGGCGCCTTGCACGACGTGATTGTTCGTCAGGATGTAGCCGTCCTGCGAGACAATGAACCCTGATCCCGAGCCTTGCTCGATCTGGGGACGGCGCGGGCCCTGGAAGAAATCCTCGAACCCCGGCGGCAGCCGGCGGCTGGTTGTTTGCTGGCGGCGTTCAGACCTGATGAACACCACGGCCGGCTTCACATGCTCCGCCACCGACGCGAATGCCTCACCCAGGTCGACCGCCGTCTTCGCTTGCGGTGGCGCCGCGCGTCTCGTGTCCTGCAGCACCGAAACGACCGCCGCCTCACCCCGCGCCGGGAGCTTGAACGCCGCGGCGAATGCCAGGCCAAGCGCAAATGCGATGACCACCAGACTCCCGAACTTCAACCAATCCCGCGTCTTCACCGACATCCTGTCCCCCTTTTAAGACTTCTTCGATTTATCGTCATCCATGATCTCGTAATCTGCGTCGACGACCTTCTCATCCTTCTTCGCGCCGGCGGCCTGGCCGTCGCCGCCCCCCGCCGCCCCTTCGCCGCCCTTCGCCGCCCCTTCGCCGCCCTCCGCACCGGCCGCTCCACGGGCTGCGTACAGCGACGCCCCTGCTGCGGAATATGCCTGCTGGAGCTCGTCCAGCGCTTTGCTGATTTCGTCAGCATTTCCACTGCGCAGCGCCTGCTGGGCCTGCTGGATCGCGTTGTCGAGCCGCGACTTGAGCCCGGCCTCGATCTTATCGACCCACTCTTTGGACTCCTTGGTCACTTGGTACACCATGTTATCGAGCCGGTTACGCTGCTCGATCACATCCCGCCGCTTCTTGTCCTCGGCGGCATGCGCCTCGGCGTCCTTCACCATCTTGTCGATGTCCTTGTCACCGAGCCCGGACGAGGCTTCGATCCGGATCTTCTGCTCCTTGCCCGTGGCCTTGTCCTTCGCCGCCACATGCAGGATGCCGTTCGCGTCGATGTCGAAGCCGACCTCGACCTGCGGAATGCCGCGCGGAGCGGGTGGAATACCCGTCAGCTGGAACTTGCCGATGGTGCGGTTGTCCTGCGCCATCTGGCGCTCACCCTGCAGCACGTGGATCTCGACCGTGGTCTGATTGTCCTCGGCCGTCGAGAACGTTTCCGACTTCTTGGTCGGAATCGTCGTGTTGCGCTGGATGAGAACCGTGGTGACGCCCCCCAACGTTTCGATGCCGAGCGACAGCGGCGTCACGTCGAGCAGCAGCACGTCCTTCACCTCGCCCGCGAGCACGCCACCCTGAATCGCCGCGCCGATCGCCACGACTTCATCGGGGTTCACGCCCTTGTGCGGCTCCTTGCCGAAGAAGCTCTTGACGACCTCCTGGACCTTCGGCATGCGCGTCTGGCCACCAACGAGAATGACCTCATCGATGTCCCCGGGCTTCAGCCCGGCATCGGTGAGCGCCTGCTGCATCGGCGGAGCGGTCCGCTTCACCAGGTCGTCCACGAGCTGCTCGAGCTTGGCGCGCGTGAGCGTCAGGTTCAGATGCTTGGGACCCGACTGATCGGCGGTGATGAACGGCAGGTTGATCTCCGTCTGCATCACGGTCGACAGCTCCATCTTGGCCTTCTCGGCGGCTTCCTTCAGTCGCTGCAGCGCCATCGGATCCTTGGAGAGGTCGATCCCCTGTTCGCGCTTGAACTCCCCGACCAGCCATTCCATCACGCGGGCGTCGAAATCGTCACCGCCGAGGTGGGTGTCGCCGTTCGTACTCTTCACCTCGAACACGCCTTCGGCGAGCTCGAGGATCGAGATGTCGTACGTGCCGCCACCCAGGTCGTACACGGCGACTTTCTCTTCCTTCTTCTTGTCGAGGCCGTAGGCGAGCGCGGACGCAGTGGGCTCATTGATGATGCGGACGACATCGAGACCGGCGATCTTGCCGGCGTCCTTGGTCGCCTGGCGCTGCGAGTCGTTGAAGTAGGCCGGGACCGTCACGACCGCCTTCTCGACCTTGTGACCGAGATAGTCTTCGGCGGTCTGCCGCATCTTCTGGAGGATCATCGCCGAGATCTCGGGGGGCGAGTACTGCTTGCCGCTGACTTCGACCACCGCGAGGCCGTTCTGGCCCCGGACGACTTTATAGGGAACGCGCTTGATCTCTTCGGAGACTTCCTCGGAGCGCCGTCCCATGAACCGTTTGATCGAGAAGATCGTGTTCTGCGGGTTGGTGACTGCCTGCCGCTTGGCGACCGTCCCCACCAGTCGCTCACCGTCCTTGGTGAAAGCGACGACCGACGGCGTGGTACGACCACCTTCGGCATTGGGGATGACGACGGGATCGCCACCTTCCATGACCGCCACCACGGAGTTGGTGGTCCCGAGGTCAATACCGATGATCTTCTCAGCCATACTCTCAGCTCCTGGTAGGGAATTGATGCCGACCTGATGCCGCAGGTCGCAAAGGGCAAGCATCGTGCCCGTATTCGCTGCCAGAAAGGCAGACGGCTAGACGGTTGGACGGTTAGTCTAACCGGCTAGCCGTCTAACCGTCTAGATTTTCCCTCAATGTTCCCCTACAAGGACGAGAATCCCACCGAGCGGCCCGCGGTTATCACCGTTGCAATCATCATCGCCAACGTCCTCGCCTTCATTCTTCTCCAGGGGGCTGGGAGTGAGGGCCAACTGGCGCGCTCGGTCTGCGACCTTGGCCTCATCCCCGGGGAGATTCTTCAGACGGCCAAGCCGGGCAGCGGAGTCGAGCTCGCGCCCGGCATGGTCTGCCTCGTCGACGCGGTGCCGAAGTACTGGACCGTGCTCACATCGATGTTCATGCACGGCGGGTGGTTTCACCTGATCGGCAACATGCTCTTCCTGTGGGTGTTCGGAAACAACATCGAAGACGCGATGGGGCACGGGAAGTTCGTCATTTTCTATCTGCTGTGCGGCACGGCCGCAGCCGCGGCCCAGACATTCGTGAGCCCCCATTCCCTCGTCCCGATGGTCGGGGCTTCCGGCGCGATCAGCGGGGTGCTTGGGGCCTACCTCCTTCTTTATCCGAAGGTGCGCGTCCACACGCTCATCATTCTGCCTATCTACATCACCACTGTGGCGATCCCTGCGTGGGTCATGCTGGGCTACTGGATCCTGCTCCAAGTGCTGAGCGGCCTCGTCAGGCTCACTGAGCTCGAGAAGGGCGGGGTCGCGTTCTTCGCGCACGTCGGGGGCTTCGTCGCAGGATTCCTGCTGGTGCGGGCGTTCGCGTCCGAGGAAGTGCTGCGCAGCCGGCCTACGCCGCCGGCGTCGTACTATCGGTACCGGTCAAACTGAGCTATCGGCTATCAGCTATCCGCTATCAGGTTTAAGCCCGATAGCCGATAGCCGATAGCTTCTATCCCTCAGCGTGATGCTTAATCGACTTCCCCTCCACAAGAAACACCACATCTTCCGCGATATTCGTCGCCAGGTCGGCCACGCGCTCGAGATTGCGGCTCACGAGGAATAACTCCATCGCCGTGCCGATGATGTGCGGATCCTCCATCATGTGCGTCAGCAGAATCCGGAACATCGACTGGTGCAGCGCGTCGACGTGGTCGTCGCGCCGGCAGATCGCCCGGCCGGCCTGCGCGTCGCCGCGCACGAACGCGTCGAGCGCGTCGGCGAGCATCGTCCGCGCCTGCCGCGCCATCTCGAGCAGCTCGGGTTCGGGAACGATCGGCCGGGCCTCGAACAGCCGTTCGGCCGATTGCGCGATGTTCACCGCGTGATCGCCCACGCGCTCCAGGTCGTTGGCGATCTTCATCGCGGCGGTGAGGAAGCGCAGATCGCGCGCCATCGGCTGCTGAGTCGCGAGCAGCCGGATCACGCGCTCCTCGACGTCGAGCTCGAGTTGATCGATCGCCGTGTCGCCCGCGATGACGTCGCGCGCCTTGTCGCCGTCCCGCTGCAGGACCGCGTCGACGGCCGCGGCGAGCGCCGCCTGCGCGTCGGCCGACATGTTGAGGAGCGCGACTTTGAGCTCGGAGAGCTCGTCGTGGAAATGCCGATGACCTGCCGGTTGCGCGTTCATGATTATCCAAACCTTCCCGTAATGTACGCTTCGGTCCGTTCGTCGGCGGGCCGTGTGAACACCTGCTGGGTCGTCCCGAACTCCACGAGCTGACCCACGTAGAAGAAGCCGGTGAAATCGGACACCCGTGCCGCCTGCTGCATGTTGTGCGTCACGATCACGATCGTGTACGTCTGCTTGAGCTCGACCAGCAGCTCCTCGATGCGCTGCGTCGCGATCGGGTCGAGCGCGGAGCACGGCTCGTCCATCAAGAGGACTTCGGGCTCGTTGGCCAGCGCGCGCGCGATGCACAGCCGCTGTTGCTGGCCGCCCGACAACGCCGTCCCTGGCTCGCGCAGCCGCGCCTCCACTTCGTCCCACAGCGCTGCCTGTCGCAGGGCCCGCTCGACGCGGTCCGGCAGCTCGCTCGTGGGGGCGATCCCGTTCAGCCGCGGCCCGTACGCCACGTTGTCGTAGACGGACTTCGGAAACGGATTGGGCCGCTGGAATACCATGCCGATCTTCTGCCGCAGCGCGACGACGTCGGTCCCCGGCGCAAAGATCGACTCGCCGTCCAGCAGAATGTTGCCCGTGTGGCGCGCGCCCGGCGTGAGATCGTGGAGCCGGTTGATCGAGCGTAGGAACGTGGTCTTCCCGCATCCCGACGGGCCGATCAGCGCGGTGACCGCGTTGGCCGGGATCGATAGGTTGACCTCGTGCAGCGCCTGGGTTGGCCCGTACCAAAAGTTGTAGGCGCGGGACTCGAGGACCGGCGGGTGGGCGGATGGCCGGATGGGCGGATCGCTGGGGGCTTTGCGATCCGTCGATCCGTCCGTCCGCCGATCCGCCGCCGTGGCCATCAACCAAATCTCCCCGTGATATACGCTTCCGTCTGCTCCACCTTGGGCTTCGTGAAGATCTCTTCGGTGCGTCCCACCTCGATCAAACGGCCCAGGTACATGAAAGCCGTGTAGTCCGAGACCCGCGCGGCTTGCTGCATGTTGTGGGTCACGATCACGATCGTATACAGCCGCTTGAGTGCATGACACAGCTCCTCGATCCGCTGCGTACCGGCCGGGTCCAGCGATGCGGTGGGCTCGTCGAGCAGCAGGATCTCAGGCTCTGGGGCGACGGCGCGGGCGATACAGAGGCGCTGCTGCTGTCCGCCCGACAACGCGAGCGCGCTCGTGTGCAGCCGGTCCTTCACCTCGTCCCACAGCGCGGCTTGCTGCAGCGCACGGTTGACGGCGGCGTCCATTTCCCGGCGGGGCCGCTTGCCGTTGACCTTGAGCCCGGCCGCGACGTTCTCATAGATCGACATCGTTGGAAACGGCGTCGGCCGCTGGAACACCATGCCGATGCGGCGCCGCAGCTCCACCGGGTTCACGTCGGGCGCGTAGACGTTGAGGTTGTCGAGCAGGACCTCGCCGACGACGCTGGCACCGGGCGTCAGCTCGTGCATCCGGTTGAGGCAGCGGAGCAGGGTGCTCTTGCCGCATCCGGACGGCCCGATGATCGCGGTCACCGTGTGCGCAGGGAAGAGCAGCGACACGTCGTGCACCGCCCGGTGCCCGCCGAACAGCGCCGTGAGGCGCATGGTCTCGAGCCGGAGCCGCGTATTACCGGGCGCTACCATAGCGTTCCCGCGTCACCCAGCGTGCGGCCAGTGAAAGGATCAAGACGAGTCCCATCAGCACGAGCGCCGACGCCCACGCCAGCCGGTGCCACTCGTCGAACGGACCGGTGGCGTACACGTAGATCTGCAGCGACAGTGTCTGCATCGGCTGCGCGACCGAGACCGAAAAGTTGAGGTTGCCCAGCGCGGTGAACAGCAGCGGTGCGGTCTCGCCGGCGATGCGGGCGATCCCCACGAGGCAGCCCGTCACGATGCCGCTCAGCGCGGTGCGTGCCACGATGCGCAGTGAGGTGCGCCAGCGTGGGTAACCGAGCGCGAGCGCGGCCTCGCGCAGCGAATGGGGTACCAGGCGCACCATTTCTTCCGTCGTGCGGGCGAGCATCGGAATCATCAGGATCGCGAGCGCCACGCTGCCGGCGAGCGCTGAGAAACGACCCATCGGTTTCACGAGGAACGTCCAGCCCACGATGCCGATCACGATCGACGGCGTGCCATTGAGCACGTCGGCGATGAATCGGACCAGGAATCCAAACCGGCCCGATCCGTACTCGGCGAGGTATATCCCGATGCCGACGCCGATCGGCACGCCGATCAGCGCGCCGAGACCGACGATGATGCCCGAGCCGACGATCGCATTCGCGACGCCTCCCCCCGACTGCCCGGCGGGCACGGGACTCTTGGTAAAGAATGCCCAATCGATCGAGGAGGCGCCCTTGACAAGGAGGTTGCCGAGAATCAGCACGAGGGCCAGCACGGCAGTGAAGGAGAGCATGATGACCAACACGGTCATCACCCGGCTCATGAGGTGGCGCCGGAACGCGCTCACAGGGCCTTGCTCCCGACCGCGGCGCCCTTCGCCACGCGCCAGATGAGAATGCGGGCGACGGCGTTCACGACCACGGTGAGGACAAAGAGAATCAGACCCACTTCAAACAGGGCGGAGAGGTACATGTCGGTGGTGGCTTCGCTGAATTCGTTCGCGATCGCCGCCGCCATCGTGTACGCGGGCTGAAACACGGAGATCCCGATGTCGTGGCGGTTTCCGATCACCATCGTCACCGCCATCGTCTCCCCCAGCGCGCGCCCCAGGCCGAGAATAATGGCGCCGATCAAGCCGGCGCGGCCGTACGGCAGCACCGCCGACCGCACCGCTTCCCAGCGCGTCGCGCCCATCGCGAGCGCCGCCTCGCGCTGGCTCGTCGGCACCGCGAGCAGCACCTCGCGCGACACCGCGGCGATGTAGGGGACGATCATGATCGCCAGAATGATTCCGCCGGCGAGCAACGAATTTCCGTAGAACACGCCTTTGAAGAACGGCGTCCATCCGAGCACCGCTTTGAGCGAGGGTACCACGTGTGCGCGCAGGAATGGAATCAGCACGAAGATGCCCCACGTGCCGTACACCACGCTGGGGATCGCGGCGAGCAGCTCGACCAGGAACGCCACGGGCTGGCGCAGCCAGCGCGGCGAGAACTCCGTGAGGAAGATCGCCACGCTGAGCGCAAGCGGGACGGCGATCAGCAGCGCCAGCAACGAGGACGCCAGGGTGCCGAAGATCATCGGTGCCGCGCCGTACACCTCCGCCACCGGATCCCACGTCGACGTCACCAGGAAGGACGGGCCGAAGCGCTTGAGCGCCGGCAGTGATTCGACGAACAGCACGCCAAACAGAATGACAATCAGGGACGGCAGCGCGAGCGCGAATCCGGTGAGGATACGGCGATAGATGCGATCACTGCGATCGGTTCCGATCAGCGACTGCCAACGTGTTTCGCCGCTGGGCCTCCCGGAGGGAATGCCTTCGATCGGGAGGTTCGGGAGGGAAGTCATAGGCCGCCGGAAACGTACCGGCGGCCTATGGAGTGTCCGTCACGACGATGTAACGGATATGTCACTGCGAAACGGCTACTCCGTGGCTGGACCCTTCCAGACGGCCCGGCCGCCGGCGGTAATGCTCTGCAACCGGGTCTGGATCCAGGGGCGCATCTCCTTGGGAAGCGGCGCATAGCCGAGCTCGGGCGCCTTGGCCTGCCCGTCGGTCTCGGCCCACCAGATGAACTGCACGAGCGCGCGCGCTTTGGCCGAGTCCGCATAGGTCTTGTGGACCAGCAGCCAGGTGAAGCTCGCCGCCGGGTACGCCTGCGCCCCGGAGGAGTTCGTGATCGACACGCGGAAATCGGTGTTCTCACCCATGTCTTTCATGGCGCCCGCGGCTGCGGCCGTCACGCTCTCGAGCGAGGCGACCACAAAGTTGCCCGCCTGATTGCGAAGCGTTGCGAAGGTCATCTTGTTGATTAGTGCGTAGCCCAGCTCGACATAGCCGATCGCCCCGGGGGTTTGCCGCACGGTGGCTGCCACGCCTTCATTGCCCCGGCCGCCCAGGCCCACCGGCCAGTTGACCGACGGGCCTTTGCCGACTTTCTGCGACCACTCGGGGCTGACCTTCGACAGGTAATCGGTCCAGACGAATGACGTGCCCGAGCCGTCCGACCGGTGCACGACGATGATGTCCTGATTCGGCAGGGTCAGGCCGACGTTGACGCTCGCGATCCGCGCGTCGTTCCAGTTGGTCACCTTGCCGAGGAAGATGTCGGCGAGCACATCGGGGGTGAGCCGGACGACCTGCGCGACGTCGGGCAGGGTGTACGCGGCCACCACCGCACCCAGCACGGTGGGAATGTGGAGCACGTTGCCGCCGATCGCGGCGATCGCCGAATCGGTCATCGGCGCGTCGCTGCCGCCGAAGTCCACGGTGCCATCGGAGAACTGGCGAATGCCGCCGCCCGAGCCAATCGACTGATAATTCAGCTTCACGGGATGCGTCTGGTTGTACGCCAGCATCCAGTTCTGATAGATGATGTTCGGGAATGTCGCGCCCGCGCCGTTGAGCTGGATCTGCGCGGTGGCCCCCCCCGGAGCCGCGGCGCCGAGCAGTGCGGCGAGGGCGAGCAGTTTCGTGCGATTCATGTGATTCCTCGTGTTAGAACGTGAACTGCATCTGGAGCAGGGCGCGGTTACGCACTGCGTCCTGCGCGGGCGTGGCGCCGCCTTCGAACGACAACAGGTCCACGTCGGCCAGCAGCCGGAAGTTCGACTGCGCCTGGTAAGACAGGCCCGTGATCACGCGCGTCTGCTTGTTGTCAGGTGTACCGGTATCGGGATCGAGGAGGTCCACTCGGCCGATCGCCCCCACTTTGCTGCGGGCGAAGCGGTAGACCCCGAACGCGCTGAGGACGCTGCCGGTGATCGCGCCATCCTTAGTCGAGACGAATTCGGCGGCGAGCGTGAGTTGCTGCGTTTTGTAGGAGCCAATCGCCAGGTACCGGTTCCTGTCCGCGCCGCCCGTGGCCTTGCCGATGCCGGCGTATCCCGTGAGCCGCAGGCCGCCGACGCGACTCGCATCGTTGGTCTTTGACAGGCGCCCGGAGACGCGTAGTCCGACGTCCTTGTGGTTGTCGCCGGTGCCGCCCGAATAGCCCTCGCCGTTGAAGAACAGGAACTGCGCGTTGACCCCCTCGTTGTTCCAATGGCCGTCCACGCCCGCCCCGAAGTCTGACGAGATCATGTAGCCGTTGCGCTCCGCGGCGATCGTGCCCTGCATGCGATAATCCCAGAGCGTCTCTTCCCAATCGATGTAGGGGGTTTGGGTCAGCCCGAACTTGTAGGTGAGCTTGCTGCCGGTCGGCGTCCACCCGAGGAACGCGTACTTCAACCGGATCTGCTGATTGCCGGCGCCGGTCGGGGCGATGTCGGTCGTGAGGCGGGTGGTGATGCCGCCGCCGAAGCGGCCGAGGACGTTGATGTAGGCACGCTGAATCGAGAACTGGTTCTGATTGCCGGCGCCCAGGCTGTCCTTCAGCTGGTACAGGTACTGCCCGTAGACGAGGCCACCGACGGTGATCTGTGGTGCCTGCGGATTCTGCGACTGAGCCGCCGCGGGAAGCGCGGCCAGGCTCAGCGCACACAGCGCTGCCACGAGTCTTGCGTGCACGGGTACTCCTCAAGACTTGGGTTGAGTTGTGGACTTCCCCATCGCCGCGAAAGCTTGCCGGGCGGTATCACCGGGGTGAGTCGGCTGTGTCACAATTGTGTAACGACGATCGCCCGCAAGCAGATAGCCGAGCCATACGGGCCTCGGCTACCTGGCACCCGGACACCAGCCGTGCAACCGGCGCCGGATGTCGCTTAGAGCTTGTTGGTGTAGCTGACGAACTTGTACCGGCCGTCGCGTTCCACTATGGGGCCGAACAGCGCTTCCGTGACCGTGCTGCCCCCCCCTCGTGCCGGCGCACGGTACAGCCGGTCCAGACGGTGTTCTCGCCTTGCCGCTGACTCGCAGCACACGAGTAGCCGGCATAGCGCAGCGGCTGACCACTGCGTTGCTCCAGCGCCTGCGTGAGACCGCGCCGGCTGCGCCCCTCGAGCATGAACCACATCAGCCCAGGCGACAGGTTGTACGGCGGCTGCGCCTCGAGGTTGGTCGGGTAGTACAGGTACGCGAACTCGGCCCGCGTCAGCAGCAACGCGGCCAGCGCGCTCGTGTCACGCGATTCCAGCGCGCGGACGAACGCGCGCACCAGCGCGTCGCGGCTGGCTGCGCCGCCGGCCAATGCCGCAGGCTCGCCGAGACCGTCGCGAAACCGCGCCAGCTCGATTTCACGTGACACGGCACTGTCCACCCGCGTGGCCGCCTGCGCCCGGCCGGCCATGCCATCGTTGCCGCACGCGGCGGCAACGAGGCACAGCCCGATCAACCAGGGCCTCAGTTGATGTTGTAGCTGGTCCATCCCTGCCACCACTTGGTGCCCGCCGGCTCGGCGGCGCCGAGGTAGGCTGTGTTCACCCAGGTTCCGCCGAAGTATCCCGCCACTTTCGCTGCCGGCACTGTGATCGACCCGGTGTTGGCCGGGGAGCCGTTCTTCGGCGTCCAGTCGAGCGCGGAGGGGTTCAAGCTGATGCCGAGCAGCGTGTCGACGGCGACGTTGGCCGCGTACACCTTGTGATTCTCGGCTGCAAACACCGCGGCCTGGCCGAACCCCGCGCCGGTGGTGTCGTAGTTGAAGCCGTTCTGGGCGAGCAGCACGTTGACGATGTTGAGCGAGTCGTAGTTCACGAGCAGGCTGTCGGTCCACGGGTCGCGCACGTTGATCGCGATGCCTTTCCAGCGTGACAGCACGCCGTTGGCGAAGTAGCCGCCCGTGCCGCGGCGCCACACGGCGCCGTTGCCGTCATTGGGGATGCTGGCGAGCGGGCCTGGGCCGATCATCGTGAAGTTCGAGAACACCGGGTTCGAGTACGGTGTGCTCGCGCCGGTGGCCGTCACGGTACAGCCGGTCACCGCCGGATCGCACCCGTCGCCCTCGAAGCCGCGCGGATCACTGGAGAAGACGCCCGTGCCCGGACGGGGCACGAGACGCTGTGATTGGAACGCGATCAGGAACTGGTTGCGGCCCTGATAGCCTTCCGTCCAGTCGAAGTGATCGTCGCCTGACTCATACGAGACGAGATAGCGGCCGTCCACCGCGCCGCCCCACCACTCGAACGAATCGTCGAGGCCGGACATCGTCTGCACGTACTCGAGCACCGTCTTGCGGCCGACGGCATACATCGAGAGCGAGTTGAGCTCCTGGCCTGCGCCGTTCGACACGTCGTACCCGGCGAACTCGATCCGTACGTACCGCAGGACGCCGCTGGAATCGGTGTTGTCGTTCCCGCCGGCATAGTTCTCGGCTTCGCCCGCGCCGCCGCCTTCGGTCAGGATCGTGGCGCCGGTCCGGTTGATGATGCCGTTCCCGACGATGATGACGCCGCCCCAGTCACCGGGCGCGCGGTTCCCGGCAGACCGCTGCGACGTGAAGACGATGGGTTGAGCGGACGTGCCATTGGCGATGATTTTCGAACCGCGCAGGATCCACAGCGAGCTTCCCACGACGGAGGTATCACCCACGATCTTGGTGCCGGCCTGAATGGTGAGCGTCGCGCCGTTCATCACCTTCACATAGCCCGACAACACGTACACGGTGTCGGCGTAGAGCGTGCGGCTCGTCGTGATGTCGGCGGCGCCGCTGAGCACGGCTTGCTGCAGCCCCGTGGCGAAGTTGACCGTGCTGCTGAAGGCGCTGGTGTCGTTCGCGGAGACCGAGGCGACGTGATAGCCATAACTGACGCCGGCGCTCACGGTGGAATCGGTGAATTGCGCAGCCGCGATCACGCCACCCCCCAGCTGTGTATAGACGCCCGGCGTGCTGGCCGAGGTACGCTCGAGCAGGTATCCTGTCGCGCCACTGACGGCGCTCCACGTCAGATGAATTTTCGTCAGCGATTGCTGCTGCGTCGTCAGGCCGGTCGGCGTGGCCAGCGGTGCCGGTGCCGTGCTGTCGTCGCCACATGCGGCCAAGCCGGTCGCGAGTACGAGTGCGCCGAGCATCGCGCGCGCTCCAGAAAATGCCTCTCTCATCGTGTGACCTCGTGCTAAGAGTTGACGTACAGTGTGCGGCAGCCGGTGCACGGTTACGGCTCCCACGTCATGCCGACCGATACCGTCCGGCCGGTGCGATACCACAACCGGGTGACGCCGCCCTGGTCGACGTGGACGGGCGCGTCCAGCAGGTTCTTGGCGTCGATCTTGATCGAGGCGTTGCCGGTGACCGGAGCGCGCAGGGCCAGATCCACGACGTTGCGCGCCTGCTCGTAGGCGTCCGGAATCAGCGTCGTCCCCGCCTCGGTGATCCGCGGGCCGACGACGTTGTACAACAGCGTGGCGCCGAAGCCGGCCGTGCTGTTATAGCTGAGCCCGGCGTTCACGACGTACTCCGCCTGGCCAACCATCGGCCGATTCTTGCTGGAAAGGCTGGCGATGCTGTCGTTGCCCGGCTGAATCCGGCTGCGCATCAGCGTGCTGTTGGCGAACAACGTCAGCTCGCCCAGCTGTTTGCGGGCCTCGAGCTCGACGCCGTAGTTCGTGGCGCCATCCGCGTTGACGAACGAAATGGTGTTCGCCCCCGTCGTGCCGACGATGATGCGCTCGATCGGATCGTCGAAGTGCTTGGCGAACAGCGCCACGCTGAAGACTTCCGCGGGACTCGGGTAGAGCTCCCAACGCGCATCGAAGTTTTGAATCAGCGCCCGCCGCAGCCCGGGGTTTCCCTGGACGTTCAAACCGAAGACCAGATCGCGATACTGCACGCTCGAGAGCTCGCGGTACTCGGGACGCGACAGCGTCTGGGTCGCCGACAGCCGCAGGTTCTGATTCGCGGCGACGTGCAGCGTGACCGCAAGAGACGGTAGCACATCGGTGTTGCGCAGTTGTGCCGGGGGAGCGAGGGTGCCGTTGGGGCGCATCGTGGTCACGTCGATGTGCGACTGTTCGACGCGCGCGCCGCCAATCACTGTGACGCGTTGGGACAGGGCCGCCGAGACCTGGACGTATCCCGAGGCCAGCGCATCCGTCGCCACGTAGCGGCCGGCGTTCGCGTCGGCGCTGAGATACAGCCGCGACACCTGCGCCAACACCTGCTCGGCGGGAGCCGCGCGCTCTTCGTTCGTCATGTCGAGGTTGATGATGTCGTACAGCCGGGTGTCGGCGTCTCGCTTGGTGTGCCGGTAATCGGCCCCGACCTTCACGTACGTCTGGTTGCCCGCGCCGCCGAGGTTGAGCCGGTAATTGGCGCCACTCTGGAAGCCGTTCTCCCACAGCTCGCTGAAGGTCCGGCTTGCGGAGCGAGGCGCGCCCCACCATCGGATCGGTTGGACCGCGCCGGTCACCGTGTCGATCACGGCCTCGTAGGCCAGATCGGAACGGTCGGGCTCGTTCCGTGTGACGCGTGAGCCGGTGATGGACCAGTCAACCAGGTGACGATCCCCGAGGATGTGCTGGCCCGTCACCTGACTGGAAGCCACGGAGCGCTCCGTGAAAGTCAGACGGGTGACGTCCAGATCGCGATCGAACTCTTCGCTGTGGCCTGCCAGGCGCGTCGCCTGATTCTCGGCGCTGCGCGTGTAGGTGTTGTTCAGCGCGAGCCGCGACCGCTGGCTGACGCGGGTATTGAGGTTCAGGATCGCACCCCACAACACCGTGGCGCTCCCCGTTTCGCCGCTGGCGACGTTCTGCGGCAGCGCCTGACCAGGTGTTTGCGAGGCAATCGCCACCGCCCGCTGCTCGCCCCGGCGAACTTCCTCGGCTGCCGTGTAGCTGAGCGACGCCAGATAGGAGATCCGCTGACCGAAAACGGGATCCTCGCCGCCGACTGACGCGCTGAAGGCCCCGCCTGCGGCGCCAACGCCGGGCAGTGACGACCAGGAATTGCGCATCGAGCTGATGAGGGTGGGAAAGTCACTCACGGACGTTTGACTCAGGTCACCGGCCGCTTCCAGCGCCGCAGGAAGGCGCCGCTCCGAGCCCGCGAACCCCAGCCACTCGAGGCCGACGATGGGAGCTTGCGGGAGCCCGTCGCCGATGGTCGCATCGTTGCCGCTGCCCGAGGCTGAAAAGCTCAGCGCCCGACCCCTGTCGAACTCGCGCGTGCGCAGATTCACCTGCGCGCCGCTGAAGTCGCCCGGCTGGTCGGGCGTAAACGTCTTGGAGGTGGTGATCCCTTCCAGGACGCCCGCGGGGAACAAGTCGAGCGGAACGACCTTGCGCTCGGGCTCCGGGCTGGGAATGCGCGCGCTGTTCAGCGACGTCGTGGTGTAGCGCTCGCCGAGGCCGCGCACGAAAACATACCGGCCGTCCTGCACCGTCACCCCGCTGACCCGCTGCACCGCCTGGCCTGCATCCGTGTCGGGACTCTTCTCGATTTGCTCGGACGTGACGGCGTTGACGATGCCCGTAGCGTTACGCTGCTCGTTGAGCGCGTGCACAACGGAGCCGCGCTCCATTTCGGCTGTTACTTCGATGCCGGCGACTTCGATCGCGGCAACCGTGATTGTCATGTCCAGAACGCGCGTCGCGCCCGGCTCGACGACCACATCGCGCACCGACTTGTGCTGATAGCCGATCATCCGGACGCTGATCACGTGTGAGCCCGCCGGAACCCCTTCGAGCGCGTAGCGGCCCGACCAATCGGCCAGCGCGGCGATTCCCGTGCCCTCGAGGGTGACCTGGGCGGCGGGGATCGGCGCCCCGGAGCTGGCATCCATGACCTTGCCGACGATGCGACCGGGGGATGCGGGCTGTTGGGCATTTACAACAGGCGCGAACAGCGCGAACAGCAGGAGGACGACTGGGCGGCTGGTGATGCGCTGCACGGGTCCCTGCACGGTTGAGGACACGAGAGTCTCACCCCGGCGTGTCACGAGCCGCGGACTGAATTGCTACAGCTGTGTCACAGAATCAGCAGTGCCGCTCCGGCCGCGCCCGCGAGCCCGAGCAGCACGCCCGCGACGACGTCGCCGACATGGTGGACGCGCAGGGTCACGCGCGAGGCGGCGATCAGCGCCGCGATGGGGAGGAGGATCGGCGTGAGCACCGGGTGCGCGATCGCGATCGTGCCGCTGATCGCGCACGCGGCGGCCGCGTGGCCTGAGGGAAACGAGAACGGATCGGGCAAGTCGATCAGCGCCAGCAGCCGGCCGTTCGCGTCGCAGGGACGTGGCCGGGCCACGACACGCTTGAGGAGTTGGACCGCGAGATGGGACGTCGTCAGCGCGAACAATGCGGCCAGGCCGAGCAGCTGCTCGCCGGCCGCGACCAGCAGCAGCCCGACGCCGATGCTCACGCGGGCGCCACCCAGGTGCGTCAGCCGGCGCATCACAGCGCGGGCTCCAGGGTGCGCGGCGTGGCGGTGAACGCCTGCCTGAGCACGCGGCCTTCGTAACAGACCGGAATCTCGAGCCCGAACCACCACAAGAGCGTCGGCGGGACATCGAGCAACGACACCTGGCGCGTGAGCTGGTGCTGCCGTGTGACGTCGGGGCCGGCGAGGATGAGGGGGATGTGCTCGTTGACTGCGTGCGGCTCGGCGTGGTCGTGCGTGCTCACCCCGCCTCCGCCATGATCGGCCATTACGATCAGCAGCGCATGCTCGGTGAGTTCGGCGAGCACGCCGATCGCGGCGTCCACCTCCACCGCCGCGGCGCGATACTGCGGCGACATCCAGCCGTGCGCGTGACCCGCCTGATCGCAGTCGTTCAAATAGACGAAGACCAGCCCCCCGCCCCCGCCCGTCGACTGGGACAGTGCGAGGGTCTGGGCCGCGCGCGCCACTTCGCGGGCCCGCAGACCCGCTGAACGGAATTTGCCAAGGCCCGCGGCCTTGGTGAGGGCCCACAAGACCGCGCGTTCCGAGGCCAGCAGCTCGCTGGCCACCACCTGGCTCGACACGCCGCCGCGCGTCAGCTCGCGGGCGAGGGGCCGCAGCGTCGGCAGCCGCTTGAGAAAGCCGAGCCCCGGCTCGATGAGACCGTGCGTCTCGGGCGCGACACCCGTCGCGAGGGACGCGAGTGCCGCCACGGTCCGGCTCGGCCGCACGGTGCTGGCGCGCAGCGCGGTGGTGAAGCGCCGGCTGAGCGCGTCGAGCGACGGCATGTCCGTCGGTGTGATCGCGTCCGGGCGCAGGCCGTCGGCGAGCACGAGCACTACGCGGCGCATGAGGTCGCTCCCGCGGTCGATAGCCCCGCCGCCGTAGCGTACTGTTGCAGCAGCTCGAGGTTCTCGGGCGCGATGTCGCGTGCCAGCGCGGCCTGCCGTGCCCCGGTGCCGATCTCGCGCCGACGGGAGGGGTTGATCACGAGCGACAGGATCTCGGCAGCGAACCCCGTCGCGTCGTCGGGAGCAACGAGCATGCCGCTTTTGCCATGCGCGATGCTTTCGCGGAACCCGCCGGCGTCCGCGGCGATCACGGCGAGGCCCGACGCCATCGCTTCGAGCGCCACGAGGCCACACGTCTCGGTCTTCGAGGGCAGCACGCAGATATCCGAGCTCGCGTACACTTCGGCGAGCCGGTCGCGCTCGAGGAAGCCAAGCTGGCGGACCCAGGGCAGGCGCGCGAGCAGCCGGCGCGCTTCCGGGCCTTCGCCGGCGAGCACAAAGGTCGCGCGCTGACCCACGCGCTCGCGTGCCGCGATCCAGGCCTCGGCGAGCACGTCGACGTTTTTCTCCGCCGCGAGCCGGCCGACGTGCAGGACGATAGCCGAGTCATCGCCGCCCGCGAGCCAGCGGCGCCAACCCGCGCTGCGGCGTGCCGGCTGGAAATGCTCCGTGTCGACGCCGCGTCCCCAGACTGCCGGTTTGCCGATCTCGCGCCGCAGCAGCTCCTCGCGCACCGCTTCGCCCGGCGTCTGCGTGAGCACCGCGGGCCGGTGAAACCACCGCAGCCACTTCCACACGAGCGGCTCCGCAATCCCGGCGCCGTAGTGCCGGGCGTACTGCGGGAAGTTCGTGTGATACGACGTGACGAGCGGGATGCGGCGCCGGACCGCGTAGCGCCGGCCCGTCAGACCCAGCGGCCCTTCCGTCGCGACATGGACGACGTGGGGCTCGAAGGCGTCGAGAAACCGGGCGACGGCCCCGAACTGCGGAATCGAGAGCCTGATCGCGGGGTAGGGTGGAAACGCGGCCGACGGAATACGCAGCTCACCGGCCGCGAGCGCGGCCGAGTGGCCGGGGTAGCGCGGGGCCACGACGACGACCTCATGGCCGAACTCGCGGAGGACATGGACGATCCGCGCGACCACTGTCGTGACGCCGTTGACCTGCGGCGTGTAAGTGTCTGAAACAAGCGCAATTCGCACGAGCCAACGATGCTCGGCCCGGGTCAAGCGCCGGTTACGACCGCGTTACGGCTGTGTAACGGCCTTAGTGTGGGAAATACAAGAGGATAGTCGTTCCCCGTCCCAGCTCGCTCTCAGCGTCTACCCGCCCGCCGTGCGCCTCGACGAGGTGTTTGACGATCGCCAATCCGAGGCCGGTGCCGCCCTCCTGCCGGGAGCGGCCAGGATCGACGCGGTAGAACCGCTCAAAAATGCGCGGCAAGTGGTCGGCCGGGATCCCGGTCCCTGTATCGGTGACCCGGATGACGGTATCCGCGCCGGCGCGGTCGACGGCGACGCGAATCCGTCCTCCCGTAGGGGTATGTCGCAGGGCGTTGTCGAACAGATTCGTGAAGATCTGGCGGAGCGCTTCGGGGTCTCCGTTGATGGTGGCCGAATTGGCCACCGACTCGAACTGAACCCGGCGTTCGGCGGCCCGGTCGGCGAACGGACCCCAGGCATCGCGGGCCGCGGCGTCCACGCTGAGCGTCTTCGGTTCGGGGGCCCAGCCTCCCGACTCGATGCGCGACAGATCCAGCAAATCGTCGACGAGGCGCTGCATCCGATGTGCGTTCTCGACGATCGTCTGCGCAAACTTGCGCGCCTGCTCGTCGGGCGCCTCGGCCGCGATCGTTTCGGCGTATCCCGCGATCGCCGTCAGCGGCGTCTTCAGCTCATGCGATACATTTGCCACAAAGTCGCGCCGCACCGTTTCGAGCCGCCGCACGTCCGTGACATCGCTCAACACCAGCAGCGTCCCACCGTCCTCGAGCGGGCGAGCCGAGATCAAGACGGTGCGGTCGCCCAGATCAAGCTCTCGACCTTCGACGGTGGCGCCGCTCAGCACCTCGCGCATCAGCGCGCGGTGGGGCCGGTCGTGAAACAGCTCGGCGAGCGGAGGCAACGGCTCGTCGTCGTCGTAGCCCAATAACCGCCGGGCCGCGGCGTTGGTCGAGACCACGACACCGCGCCGGTCGGCGCCCAGCACGCCGTCCGACAGCGCCTCGACGAGCGTCCCGGACTCCTCACGCTCGCGGCGCAGATCCTCGAAGCGACGCTCCAGCTCGTGATGCATGGCGCGGAGCGCGTCGACGTGGTTTGCCAGCTCCGGAACGTGGACGTCGGGAAACCCCGCGGGCCGGCCCGCCGCGATGTCGCGCGCGGCTTCGGCGATGCGCAGCAACGGGCGGGCCAGGACCCGAGCGAGCAGCCATGCGACGAGACCGGCCGCGAGCAGCATCACGAGGCCCGCGGCCGCCACCGCGCGCTGGACGGCGTGCACCTGCGCGTCCACGGTCGCGAGCGACGTCGAAACGCGGACGACCGCCAGCCCGGGCGGCCCGCCGCGCACCGCGACGTACATCTGAGGCTCGTTCGTCGAAACGCTGAGCCGCTGATTCACGCCGACGCCGCGCGCGGAATCGAGCGCCGCGCGGACTTCGGGCCGGTCGCGATGATTCTGGAGCTGGAGTAGCGAGGCGCGATCGAACTCCGTGTCGCCGCGCACCCGTCCCTCGGGATCGATCAGCGTTACGCGCCGTCCCAGGCGTGCACCCGCGAGCGCCGCGAACTGGGGCCAGGTTGTCGAATCGGGCGGGATGACCGCAGTGAGAAGGCGCGTCTCTCGTTCCAGCTCGCGCGCGATCTCCTGTTCCAGGTGACGGCGCAGCAGAACATCGGTGGCGAGAATCGACCCGATGACCGCGGCAGCCACGAGCAAGCCGATGCTCGCGAACAGCCGCGTCGAGAGCTTCATGAGCGCCGACGCGCCGCGGGGCGCGCCGGCTTGGCCGGTGCCGCGGGAGGCTCGCGGAAACGGTAGCCGACGGCGCGGACCGTCTCGATCCAATCGCCAGCGTCGCCGAGTTTGGTCCGGAGCCGCTGGACGTGCATGTCGACCGTGCGGGTCTGGATGTCCGGCTGCGCCTGCCAAACCGACTCGAGCAGATGGGAACGCGACTGCACGCGATCGCGCCGCTCGATCAGGCGCTCGAGCAGCTTGAACTCGGTCGCGGTGAGCTCGACCTCTTTCCCGTGGGCGGTGACGCGATGCGCCGTGCGGTCGAGCACGATGGGCCCGCCGATGAGCCGTCCGCCGGCGGCGATGGGCGGCGCGGCGAGCCGCCGCAAGATCGCGCCGACCCGCAGCACCAGCTCCTTGGGAGAAAACGGCTTCGCGAGATAATCATCCGCGCCCAGCGACAGGCCTTTGATCCGGTCGGGCTCGTCTTTGCGCGCGGTGAGCAGCAACACGCCGACGTCGCGCGTTTCCTCGCGCCGGCGCAGCTCGGCGAGCACTTCGTAGCCCGAGTGCCCGGGCAACATCAGATCGAGGACCACCATGTCGGGGCGCTCTTCGCGGGCCGAGCGCAGCGCGTCGGCGCCGGTGCCGGAGGTCGTGACGCGATAGCCTTCCTTGGCGAGATGATACGCGACGAGCGCGGTGATGTCCGGCTCGTCGTCTACGACGAGAATCCGATGTGGCTGTGTCGCCTCAGGAGGCATTCATGACGGCGGCCCCTCCGGCCCCCCGTCGGACGCGCGTCTCGAAGCGCGAGCGCGAACGGTCGAGCGCGGCGGAACGATCCGCCTGCGAGGCCGGATCGCTGCGCACGGCGTCGAGCACGGAGCGGAGCAGCCGCTCCCCGGTACCGGGCAGAGGAGCCAGCGTGTACAACACGTACGGCGCGACGGGGTAGGGGCGCACGGCGCCCAGGCTCTCGAGCACATCCATGTGCGCGCTGACCGTCGCATCGGCTTGGTCGAGGATCGCGGAAAGATCGGAGACGAAGAGCGGAGCTGCAGACAGGCAATTCATGATGCGTAACCGCGTGGGCTCGGCGAGCGTCACGAGTAGATCGGCAACCGGGCGCGAAGTCACACTATCTCCTTTACCATCCCAAACCGTGGCCACGCGCGCCAAGGGTACGCGGTGGTGGCTGCAAACTATCCCCGTCCGGGACGCCCGCAATTGGGAAGCCGTGAAGGAAGCCACGAGGTTACAAGAATGTAGCCGGTTCGTGACAATCGGTGTTCTGGTGGGATTTCACGAGCGTTCCCCGTTTGCGGTAACTTTGTTGGCGTTATGCCAGGCTCTCCTCGTACCCCTTCGCTGATCCGCTTAGGCGCCATCGATATCGGCACCAACTCGATTCGTCTCGTCGTGGCCGAGGTCGAGCCCGACGGCCGCTATCGCGTACTCGAGGAAGAGCGGGAGATGACGCGGTTGGGGCATGGCCTGTTCGCGCGTGGCCGGCTGCTGAACGAGCCGATGGAGCGCTCGCTCGCGGCGCTCGCCAAGATGAACACGATCGCGAAGGGCTTCGAGGTCGCCGAGCTCCGCGCCGTTGCGACGAGCGCGGTGCGCGAAGCCGCAAACGGCCGCACGTTCTGCCAGGAGATCCGGCGGCGCTGCGGCCTGCGCGTGGACATCATTTCCGGCGAAGAGGAGGCGCAGCTCGCCCTCCGCAGCGCGCTGCACCACTTCGACCTGGCCGGCCGCTCCGTGGCGATCGTGGATATCGGCGGCGGCAGCATGGAAGTCACGCTCACCGCGGGCGCGGTGGTCGACGAGGTGCTCACGCTGCCGCTCGGCGCCGTGCGCCTGACGGAGCGCTACGGCGGCGACGACACGCTGTCGCCCAAACGCTGGCGGCGGCTGCGGCGCGCCATCGACCGCGCGCTGGACGAGCATCTGCGCAAACCGCCGTTCCACCCCGAGATCATGATCGGCAGCGGCGGGACGTTCACCAACCTCGCCGCCATGGTGCAGGTCGAGCGCGAGGGCACCGCGCGCACCGTGCAGGGCTACGCGATGACCCGTGCCGACGTCGTGCATCTGCTCCACCGGCTGCGCGCGACACCGCTGGCCGAGCGGCGCGAGACGGCGGGCCTGAACCCCAAGCGCGCCGACATCATCGTGGCCGGCGCCGCGGCGGTCTCCCGGCTCGCGAAGCGGCTCGGGACGCAGCAGATCCTGGTGAACTCCGGCGGGCTCCGCGACGGCCTGCTGCTGTCGATGATCGCCGATCATGTGCGCGTCGAGAAGGTCGACGCCGCGCGGCGGCCGCACCGGCTCGATTCGGTGCGCGCGTTCGCGCGGCAATGCCGGTCGAGCGAGCGTCACTGCGAGCAGGTCGCCCGGCTGGCGACGCAGCTCTTCGACGGTCTCGCCGAGCGCTTCGGCATTTCGCCGGATGGGCGTGAGCTGCTCGAGGCGGCCGCGCTGCTGCACGACATCGGGTACATCATCAATCACGCGAAGCACCACAAGCACGCCTATCACCTCATTCTGCACGGCGATCTGCAGGGCTTCACGCAGCGCGAGCTGGAAATCGTCGCGTGTATCGCGCGCTATCACCGCAAGGCGTTTCCGTCCAAGCGCCACGGCGCGTTTGTCCGGCTGGAGCGGTCGGATCGCCGGATGGTGCGGGCGCTCGCCGGAATCCTGCGGCTGGCGGATGGACTGGACCGGACACACACCCAACGCATCGGTGCGGTCGAAGCCTCGCTGCATCGCGGCTACGTCGAGTTCACGGTGCATGCGCGCACCGATCCGCGCGTCGAGATCTGGGACGCGGAGCGCAAGGCCGGACTCTTCGAGCGGGCGTTCGACGTCGAGCCGCGCTTCGTGTGGGTGCGGGAGGCCGAGAAGCGCGTCGCGCGCCCGCGCCTCCGCCTCGCCTCGGCGGGCTGAGCATGGCGACGCACTATCAGCCGGGGTTTCCCCCCGATCATTACCTCAACCGCGAGCTGAGCTGGCTCGAGTTCAACGCGCGTGTGCTCGAGGAGGCGGCGGATTCAACCAATCCGCTGCTCGAGCGCCTCAAGTTCGCCGCGATCTTCAGTTCGAATCTCGACGAGTTTTTCGAGGTGCGCGTGGCCGGCTTGCTGCAGCAGCTGTACGCGGGCATCGAGCCGCAGGATTACGGCGCCGATGGTCTCGATCCCGTCGAGCAGCTGGCCCGGATCGAGGCGCGCGTGCACGCGCTGGTGGCCGAGCAGCATCGCCTGCTGGATAGTGAGATCATGCCCGGTCTCGCGGCGGCGGGCATCCAGCGGGTGTCGCTCGATTCGCTGGAGCCGGCGGAGCGCGAGTATCTCGATCAGCTGTTCGCGCAGGAGATCTACCCCATCCTGACGCCGCTCGCGATCGATCCCGGGCATCCGTTCCCGCACGTCCACAACAAGAGCCTCAACATCGTGCTGCTGGTCGAGAACGCCGAAACGGGCCAGCAGCTGTACGGCGTCGTGCAGGTCCCGGCGCTGCTCGATCGCGTCGTGGCGCTGCCCGCCGTCGAGGGCAGTGCGCCGGAGCGGCTGCGGTTCGTCCTGCTCGAGGAAATCATCGCGTCGCACCTCGGCGACCTGTTCGGTGGGTTCCGGGTGCTGGCGCACACGGTGTTCCGCGTCACGCGCAACACCGACCTCGCGATCAACGAGGATGAAGCGGAAGACCTGCTCCAGACGATCGAAGAAACGCTGCGGCAGCGGATTCTCGGCGAAGCGGTGCGGCTCGAGATTCTCGCGTCCGGCGACGCGCGCTTCGCCCAGATGCTCATGGGCGCGCTCGATCTGCGCGAGCGCGACGTCTATCGCGTGAATGGGCCCGTGGATTTGACCGCGTTGATGGCGCTGCACCGCGGCGAGGGCTTCCGGGCGTTGCGCGACGAGGCCCTGATCCCGCGCCCGTCACCCGCGTTCGCGAGCGGCGACAATCCGTTCGACGTGATTCGCGGCCAGGATGTGCTTGTCCATCACCCCTACGAGTCGTTCGGCGCCGTGGTCGACTTCATCGACCGCGCCGCCGATGATCCGCAGGTGCTCGCGATCAAGCAGACCCTGTACCGCACCAGCGGCGCCAGCCCGATCATCAGCGCGCTGGCCCGCGCCGCGCAGAACGGGAAACAGGTGACGGCGCTGGTCGAGCTCAAAGCGCGATTCGACGAAGAGAACAACATCGTGTGGGCGCGAGAGCTGGAGCAGGCCGGCGTGCACGTCGTGTACGGCATCGTCGGGCTGAAGACGCACTGCAAGGCCGCGCTGGTGGTACGGCGCGAGAAGAGCGGTTTGCGCCGCTACGTGCATTTGGCCACCGGTAACTACAACCCGACGACGGCCCGCACGTACACGGACCTGGGGCTGTTCACCGCCAACCCCGACTTCGGCGAAGACGTGAGCGAGATGTTCAACCTGCTCACGGGCTATTCGCAGCGGCGCCGCTGGCGCAAGCTCGTGGTCGCGCCGGTCGAATTGCGCGAGCGGGTCATTGCGCTCATCGAGCGAGAGCGGGGCCACGCGGAATCGGGCAAGCCGGCGCGGATCATCGTGAAGATGAATGCGCTCGTCGAGGTGTCGGTCATCGACGCGCTCTACCGGGCATCACAGGCCGGCGTGGACATCGATCTCATCATTCGGGGTACCTGCTCGCTCCGCGCCGGGCTCCCCGGCGTGTCCGACCGCATTCGGGTGACCAGTATCGTCGACCGGTTTCTGGAGCACAGCCGCGTCTTCTATTTCGCGAATGACGGGAACCCGGAAGTCTTTCTGGCGAGCGCCGACTGGATGCCGCGCAACTTCTTCCGCCGCATCGAGGTGATGTTCCCGGTCGAGGACGCGCAGCTCAAGGCGCGGATCTGCGAGCGCATTCTCCCGACGATTCTCGCCGACAACGTGAAAGCCCGCGTGCAGAACCCGGACGGCTCGTACCGCCGCGCGGCGCCGGCGGACGGCCAGCCCGCGGTGCGCTCCCAGACCGCCCTGCACAGCCTGGCGCGCGGCTCCGCTCACGTCGTCGAACCGGGCGGCCGGCGACTCTTCGTCCCGGTGCTGCGGCGCAATGGCAAGGAAGGAAAGCGTGAACAGCGCCGCGCGACGGCCGTTCCACGCCGACGCGGCGCCAAAGGAGGGTCCGCCGCCCGGAAAGTCCCCGAAGAAGGGTCGAGCTAGGAGGGTACCCGTCTCCGGTGCCGGCGCGCGGGCTGCTCGAGGGAGCGGGGCGGGCGCGGTGCCTTCGCGGTTGGCCGGAGTCGCCGCGCCGCGGCTTCGATATCACGCTTTAATCCGGACCCCTTCGGGGACGATCGGTCGCGAAGCCCGTCGAACGACGCGTCGACTTCGCCGCGCAGCACGGCGGCCGCCGCCGCGACCGCCTCCGCCTCCCCCTCCCTCTGAAGCGCAACCTCGAGCTCGTGCGCGTCGGTCAGGGCGCCGAACAGGTCCTGCAGCTGCTTGAGCCGCCCCACGAGCAGCGCGCCGTCGGGAAGCCCCGGCTCGAGCGGTTCCAGGAGATACCGCACCCGCTTCGCAGCGATCCGCGTCGCATGGACCTCGTCGGCGTTCGTGGATTGCGTGACCGCCGCGAGGCGCGCGTCGAGCTCGCCCGCATACTGCACCAAGGTTGCTGCCGCGACCGCTCGGAACGGGGCCTCGTGGAGTCCCGCGTCCGACTGGAGCGCGGTTAGGCGGCGCCGCAGCTTGCGCTCCAGCTTCCCGAACCAGCCTTGGAGTTTCTGCTGCGCATGCGCGAGCTCCGCGCGTCGCCGCGCCCGGAGGCGTGCTCGGAACGGGGCCAGGGCCGCGCGCTGCGCCGCGGTGAAGCGCGCCGAGCGCTCGTTGAACCACTCGATCTGCACCTCGGCGTCGCGCGCCGCGTTGGTGGCGCGGGCCAGCTTCCGTAACCGTCGCCGTTGCTTCTTGGGAACACGCTCGTGGATGCCGGGATAGGCGCGCACGGTGACGCGCAGCCGCCGGATCGCCACGCGGAAGGCGTGCAGGGCTTCACGGTCGGAGCCATCGCCGAGGCGCAGGGCGGCGGCTGTCGCGTCGTCGAGATACGCGAGTGCCACGGCGCAGGCGCCTTGGACGGCGGGCCGATCGAGCAGTTCGGACGTGAACTCGGCCATTAGCGGAGCGAGCGCAGCTGACTGGGACGGAGCAGCCAGAAGAGCATCGCGTCGCCGGCTTCGATGCGCTCGCCGAGATCCAGCAGGGACGCGCCGCCCTTTCCGAGCTCCACGAAGGACCGTTCGCTCCCGGCCGCCAGCCAGCTGACCAACGAGCCCAATCCGGGCTCATGGCCGACGATGGCGACCGTCTTCTGCGTCGCCTGCGTCCGGAGCCACGGCAACAGCGCCGGAGCACGCTGCCCCGGGGCGAGGGCGTCCACGAGGACCGGCTCTCCTTTGTCATACGCCTTCGCGAGAATCGTCGCGGTCTGCTTCGCGCGCGTGAGGGGACTGGTGGCCAGCACATCGATCCGCGGCACCAGCGCGCGCAGTCCCTTGGCGGCCTCCTTCATCTTCTTCTTTCCATCGTCGGTCAGAGGGCGCAGGGCATCGTCCTTGGGTGCCCAGGTTTCTCGCTCTTCGGCAACGCCGTGCCGGACAACCAGCAGGTGCATATAGAAGAAAGAGACGGAGCACAGAGGGGTTTGGCAACGGCAGCGCGGCCGTCGTACCTTTCAGCGCACTATGCGGCTCCTCTGCTCGCTTCTCCTCGCGCTCCAGAGTCCTCCAGACACTGCCCACGTTGTCATCGTCGCCACCACCGACGTGCACGGCCGCGCCCTCGGCTGGGACTACGTCCGCGATACACCCGCGCCGGGTGGGCTCTCCCGCGTTGCCACCGCGCTCGAAACGCTGCGCGCGCGCTATCCCGGTATGCTCGTGCTCGTGGATGCCGGCGATCTCTTGCAAGGCAATCCGTTCGCCACGTACTACGGTCGCTACGATCCCCGCCAGCCGAACCCGATGGTCGACGCAATGAATGTGCTGCAGTACGACGTCGTGACCCCCGGTAATCACGATTTTGATTTCGGCGTCGATTTCCTGCGCCGCGCGACCGCGGAGGCCACCTATCGCTACGTCTCCGCAAATGTGTACGACTCCGCCGGGGCGCCGCTGTTTCCGCAGGTCTTCACGTTGTCACGGGGACCGGTGAAAGTGGGCGTCACCGGATTCACCACGCCCGGTGTCATGCTGTGGGATCGCAGCCAGCTGGCCGGCAGGGTGAGCGTGCGGCGCATCGCCGGCGCCGCGCCGGCAGCGCTGGCGCAGCTGCAGGGCGCCGACGTGAAGGTGGTCCTGATGCACAGCGGCTTTGGCGAGTCGAGCTACGACACGACGGGTGTCGGGGCCGAGAACGACGCCGCGGCGCTGGCGGCGCTGAACCCCAAGCCTGACATCGTGATCGTCGGCCACACCCATCGTGAAATGCGCGATTCGGTGATCAACGGCGTGCACTTCGTCCAGCCCAGGAACGGGGCGCAGAGTCTGTCGGTGGTGCATGTGTGGCTGGCCCGGGACCCCGCCGCCGGGGGGGGCGGGGGGGGGCGCTATCGCATTACGCGGGTCCAGGCGGACCTCATCCCGCTCGCCACTGTCGCGGAGCAACAGCGGTTCACACGGAGGCTGGACGTCGTGCACCAGGCGGCACGCCTCTGGGCGGGAACTCTGATCGGCCGAGCGACGCCGGGGTTCGATGCGCGCTACGCGCGGGCCCAGGACACGCCGCTGCTCGATTTCATCAACGAGGTACAGCGGCGCCAGGCCGGTACGCAGCTCTCGGCGGCCGCGGCGTTCGACGTGCAGACGGGCTTCCCGGAAGGCGAAGTCCATCAGCGCGAGGTATCGGGGATCTATCCGTATGAGAACACGCTGCGCGCGGTGAAAATCTCCGGTCAGCAGCTGCGCGAGTTCCTCGAGCATTCGGCGCGGTATTTCCGCACGTACGCGCCCAACCAGCCGGTCATCAACGACAGCGTTCCCGGCTACAACTTCGACGTCGTGAGCGGCGTCGTGTACAACATCGATCTTTCACGCCCCGTGGGTCAGCGGATCCGCGGGCTCGCGTACGAGGGCAAGATCGTCCAGCCGACCGATAGCTTCACCATGGCCGTGAACAGTTACCGGCAGGCGGGCGGCGGTGGCTACACGATGCTGGCGCGGGCCCGCATCGTGTACGACAAGGGCGAGGATATCCGCACGCTCCTGGTCAACGAGATCCGCCGCGTCGGCACGCTGCAGGCCGCGACCTATTTGCGGCCGAGCTGGGCAATCATTCCGGATTCGGCCCGTGCCGCGGCACGGGCGGCGTTCGCGCCCGTGGCGGGTCAGGCCGCCGCGGTGCGTATGCGCGACAGCACCCTGCTCCGCATTCTCGCGATTACCGATTTCCACGGGCAGCTCGAGCCGCGCGTCTGGGATTGGTCGCAGGGCCGGCCGGTGGGCGGCGTGGCCGCGCTGAAACCGTGGCTCGACAGCCTCGCGCGCGCCTGCGGCTGCACCAGCGTCCGTCTCGACGGGGGCGACGAGATGCAGGGAACCGCGCTGTCGAACGTCACGTTCGGACGCACCACCGTGGCCGCCCTGAATGCCCTCGGCTTCGATGCCGCCGCCATCGGGAATCACGAGTTCGACTGGTCGATCGACACGCTGCGTCAGCGCATGCGCGAGGCCAAGTACCCGTTCCTGTCCGCCAACATCACGACCCGCGGGAGCACCGCTCAGCCGGATTGGGCTACCCCCTGGACCCTGATCTCGAAGTACGGCACACGGATCGCCGTGATCGGCTTGACCACCACGGAGACGCCAACGGCAACGGCGCCGCGCAATGTACAGGGCCTCGCGTTCGGGAACAGCGCCGAGGCGATCAAGCGCGTCCTGCCCGAGGCGCGGGCACAGGCCAGTTTCGTGATCGTCCTGGCCCATGAGGGCGGGACGTGTGACTCCGGGACGGGCGGCGCCTGCCGTGGCGAGATTCTCGATGTGGCGCGGCAGCTCGACTCAGGATCCGTCGATCTGATCGTGGCGGGGCACAGCCACCAGCGCCTTAACACGGTGGTGAACGGCATCCCGATCGTCCAGGCACAATCGAGCGGCCGTTCGATCGGGGTGGTCGACTTCGTGCGCACGGGCGGCCGGCGCGAGGTGCGGATCGAGCTGGTCACGCCGTACGCCGATCAGGTGCGACCCGACGCCGCCCTGAGCGAAGCGCTCGGCCGCCAGCAGCAGGCGGTTCGCAACATCACGGAGCGCACGGTGGGGCGGCTCAAGTTTCCCATGAAGCGCGAGGGTGCGGAGTATGGGCTCGGGCGACTGATCGCCGACGCGCAGCGCAGCGCGGGCCGCGCCGACGCCGCGATCATGAACAACGGCGGTATCCGGGCCGACCTTCCGGCAGGTCCGATCACGTGGGGCATGGTCTATCAAGTCCAGCCGTTCCAGAACCGGCTCCAGCGACTCACCGTAAAAGGCTCGGTCCTGCAAGAGGCGCTCGAGCAGTGCGTGTCGGGCAATAGTGATCGCGTCCCCGATTGCCACATCGGCGGGCTGGAAGTCTGGTACGATGACCGCAAGCCGGTGGGCAAGCGCGTCGAGCGGGTCCGGTTCGACAACCACCAGAATTTGGAGAAAGACCGCACGTACACGCTCGTGGTCAGCGATTTCATGGCGACGGGTGGCTCCGGATTCGGCATGCTGGCCGCTGCGCCGCGGGAAGATCTCGATGTGGTCGATGTCGACGGATTGATCCGCTACCTCGCCGTGCTCCGTTCGCCGATCGAAGCGCCCGCCGCGCCGCGCTTCCATCGCGCCGGTCACTGATGCGGGTTTTCATCAATGACAAGGCAGTCGACGTGCCCCGCGGCGCACGCGTCCGCGACGCGGTCGCGCAGGCCGACGACGGGCTCGCCCAACTCCTCGGCAGCGCCGCCTATGTGACCGACGCCGCCGGCCGGCCGATCGACGAGGGGGACCCGGTCGGTGAAGCGGGGGCGGTGTTCCGTGTGGTCGTTTCGGCCAAGCGCGAGGGGAAGCCGCGGCTCAACAAGGACGCGCTGCGGCGCTGGCCCAAGGCCGAGCTGCACGTGCACCTCGACGGCGCGCTGCGGCCCGCGACCATGCTCGAGCTGGCGCGCGAGCAAGGAATTCGTCTCCCGGCCGACACGCCCGATGCGCTCGCCAAGGCCATGCTGGTTCGCCACGCGAAGAACCTCGAGGAGTACCTCGAGAAGTACACAATCACATTGTCAGTGCTCCAAACAGCCGAAGCGCTCGAGCGGGTCGCGTATGAGTTCGTCATCGACAAGGCCGCCGACAACGTGCGCTACGTCGAGGTGCGCTATTCGCCGTTGCTGCATCGGCCGGCGCTCACGCTCGCCCAGGCGATCGAAGCGCCGCTCGCCGGAATCCGGCGCGCGTCGGCAGAGACGGGAACGAAGGTCGGACTGATCGTGTGCGCGATGCGCACCAAGCCGCCCAGTGAGTCGCTCGAGCTGGCGCGCGTGGCTGGGGAGTACCGGACGGCGGGCGTCACCGCGTTCGACCTTGCGGGTGCCGAGCGCGGGCATGCCGCGCGGGACCACCGCGCGGCGTTCGAGTATGCGGCGGCGCACGGGATGGCGTGCACGTGTCACGCCGGTGAGGGCGACGGCCCCCATTCGATTCGTCAGGCGCTGCACGAAGTGGGCGCGCAGCGGATCGGGCATGGTACCCGTCTCGGCGAGGACCCCGCGCTGCTCGAGGAGGTGATCGCCCGGAAGATTCCGCTCGAGATGTGTCTCACGAGCAACGTGCACACGCACGTCGTGTCGTCGGTGGCGGAACATCCCTTCAAGCGCTATTTCCAGCAGGGCGTCGTCGTCACGCTGAACACCGACGGCCCGCTGACCGACGGCATCACCCTGACTGACGAGTATTTCCAGGCGCACGCGGCGCTCGGGCTTTCGTCCGATGATCTGGCGCGTGTCGTCTTGAACACCTGCGAGAGCGCGTTTCTTCCGGAATTCGAAAAGGTGGCCCTGGTGTCCCGCGTGCAGAGCGAACTCGAAGGAGGAATCCGCTGATGTCCTGGCGCCGGGTCGTGCTGTCGTTCGCGATCACGTTCGGCTGTGCGTTGATCGTGTTCACGTTGCCGCGCTTCGTCTTCAACTCGGTGAGCGGCGCGGTGGTGCAGACGCCCGCGCAAGACACCGCCACAGCTCAGCCTGCGACGGCCGCGGCGCAACCGCTCCCCCCGGCCCCCGCGCCCGCCGCGGTCGCCCGTTCGCTCGGGTCACGACTGACGGGATTTCTCGGTCTCGTGGTGATCCTCGGCATCGGCATCGCGTTCTCCCGCAATCGCCGGGCGATCAGCTGGCGCGTGGTGGCGTGGGGCATCGGTCTGCAGCTGCTGTTTGCGGTGTTCGTGCTGCGCGTGCCGGTAGGCCAGGAGGTTTTCAAATGGCTCGGCGCCACCGTGACGAAGATTCTGAACTTCTCCTACGCCGGCTCCGAATTCGTGTTCGGCGAGATCGGCAAGCAACACTCGAGCATCGGGGTGGTGTTCGCGTTCCAGATCATGCCCGCCATCATCTTCGTCTCCGCGCTGTTCGCGATCATGTACTACCTCGGCATCATGCAGGTGGTGGTCAAGGCGCTGGCGATCGCGATGAACAAGATCATGGGCGCGAGCGGTGCGGAGAGCCTCGACGTAGCCGCGTCGATTTTCATGGGACAGACGGAGGCGCCGCTCACCATCCGGCCGTTCCTGCCGCGCATGACCCGCTCCGAGCTCATGACGGTGATGACCGCGGGGATGGCGCACGTCTCGGGATCGATCATGGCCGCCTATATCGCGTTCGGCATCGAGGCGCGCCATCTGCTCACCGCCGTGATCATGACCGCGCCCGGCACGATCATGATGGCGAAGGTCTTCGAGCCCGAGACCGAAGTGCCCGGAAACGTTGGGCGGCGTGAAGGTGGACATCCCGCGCACCGACGTGAACGTGCTCGACGCGGCGGCGCGCGGCACCAGCGAAGGTCTGCATCTGATGCTCAACGTGATCGCGATGCTGATCTCGTTCATCGCGCTCATCGCGCTCGTCAACGGGCTGTTCGGCTGGATTCACGGCGGCCTGCCGTGGTTCCCCGAAAGTCTCCAGACCGTGCTGGGCTGGATCTTCCGTCCCATCGCCTGGGTCATGGGCGTGCCGTGGCATGACAGCGGCAGCGTCGGCGCGTTGCTCGGCGAGCGCATGGTGATCAACGAATTCATCGCGTACGCGCACCTGGGCCCGATGAAGGCGACGCTCGACCCGGTTTCCTTTACGATCGCGACATTCGCGCTGTGCGGGTTTGCGAATCTGAGCTCCGTGGGGATTCAGATCGGTGGGATTGGCGCGCTCGCCCCCGAGCGCAAACACGACCTGGCGCGGCTCGGCTTTCGGGCGATGATCGCCGGGACGCTCGCCAACTTCCTGTCCGCGACACTGGCCGGCATCCTGCTGTGAAGGGGAAGGGGGACGGGGGACGGGGGAAGGGTGCTGCTGCCGAAGCCACCGAGGCTGTAAAGCAGCGTCTGGGATCCCTTCAGCCACGCGTCGCGATCGTGCTCGGATCAGGGCTCGGGTTTCTGGCGGACGAAGTCGTCGATCCGATTCGCATCCCGTACCACACGATCCCCGGTTTCCCAGAACCCGGCGTCGCCGGTCATAAGGGCGAGCTCGTCGCGGGAAAGCTCGAAGGCGTTCCGGTCATCGTGCAGGCGGGACGCTTTCATCTTTACGAGGGGCATCCCGCCGCGGTCGCCGCATTGCCGTCGCGTGTGTTCGCCGAGCTGGGAGTGGAAATCTTGATCGTGACCAACGCCGCGGGCGGCGTGCGGCGCACGTTTCCGGGTGGAACCCTGATGTTGATCGCCGACCATATCAACCTCATGTGGCGCAATCCACTGATCGGACAGCCGGAGCGCGGCGAGCAGCGCTTCCCGATCATGCACGAGCCCTATGACCGGAAGCTCCGCAGCCTGGCCCGCACCGTGGCGCGTGAGTCTGGTATTCGCCTCGAAGAGGGCGTGTACGCGGGTCTGCTGGGTCCCTCCTATGAGACGCCTGCCGAAGTCCGCATGCTCGAGAAGCTCGGGGCGGATGCGGTGGGCATGTCCACCGTTCCGGAGGTGCTCGTCGCCCGGTCGCGGGGGATTCGGTGCCTGGGCTTTTCCTCTATTACCAACCCCGCGGCGGGAATCACGGGTGAGGCGTTGTCCCACCAGGAGGTCCTTGCCGCGGGCGAGCAAATCGCCCGTGGCCTGTCGGTCGTCGTGAAGGGGGTGCTGAAGCGCGCAACGTTCGTCTAATCCCCAGTCCCCAATCCCCATCCCTAGTCCCCAGTCCCCATCCCATCCTGACCATTCGTTTGCAACCTTTTTTCTCCCACTGCTGTCATATGGAACGTCAACCGCCGCGCGCTCGCCGTCAGCGTTCGCGACCGGGGTTCACCGTTCAACCTCAGCTCCGGACGCATCATGACGACGACGCTCCAATTGCTCCTCGCTCTTGCGGGCGCACACCCGCCGGCTGTTGCAGTCGATTCTCCTCCGCCCGCCCTGCCCGCCCCGCCGGCACCCCAACAGGTCCGCGCCATTCGTCTTGGTGGTGGGCAGGCAATTACCATCGACGGCGTGCTGCGCGAGTCGCTGTGGCAATCGGCCGAGCGGGTGAACGGCTTCACGCAGCGGGATCCGAACGAGGGCGCGGTGCCGAGCGAGAGCACGGTGGTCTATATCGCCTACGACGATGCCTCGCTCTACATCGGCGCGCGGCTGTACGACTCACATCCCGATTCGATCGTCGCGCGATTGGCGCGCCGCGACGAGAACACGAGCTCGGATCGGTTCCAGGTATTCATCGATCCCTATCACGACAAGCGCAGCGGCTTCTTTTTCGGCATCAGTGCCGCCGGCACGCTCTACGATGGGACGTTGTTCAACGACGAGTGGGACGACAACAGCTGGGACGGCGTGTGGGACGGGAAGGTGACGCGCGACGAGCTTGGCTGGGTGGCCGAGCTGCGCATTCCGTATTCGCAGCTGCGATTCGTGCGCCAGAGCCAGTACGTGTGGGGCATCAACTTCCGGCGTGACATCGCGCGCAAGAACGAGTTCGATTTCATCGCCTACACGCCCAAGAACGGCAGCGGGTTCGTGTCGCGCTTCCCCGATCTGGTGGGGATCGAGTCGATCACGCCGCCCCGGCGCATGGAGGTCATGCCGTACGTGACGACCCGGGCGGCGTTTGCCACCCGCACGGCCGGCGATCCGTTCAACGACGGCTCGACGTTCGAGCCCGGCGTCGGCGCGGACGCCAAGTTCGGCCTCGGGTCGAATCTCACGCTCAACGCGACGGTGAATCCCGATTTCGGGCAGGTCGAGGTCGATCCGGCGGTCGTGAACCTCAGCGACGTCGAGACGTTCTTCAACGAGAAGCGCCCGTTCTTCGTCGAAGGCTCGTCCATCTTCGAGTTCGGATTCGGCGGCCAGCGCAACTACTGGGGCTTCAACTGGAATGGGCCGCAGTTCTTCTACAGCCGCCGCATTGGACGCTCGCTCGGCACGCCGCCGCCCCCGGTGAACGGCTACGTGCACGGGCCGAGCGGCGCGCACATTCTCGGCGCGCTCAAGCTGACCGGGAAGGTCGCCGGCAGCTGGAACGTCGGCGGGCTTACCGCGGTCACGGCGCGCGAGTACGCCACCCTGCAGGATCCGACGGGCTCACGCTGGACCCAGGAGATCGAGCCGCTCGCGGCGTACGGCGTGTATCGCGCGCAAAAGGAGTTCGACAAGGGGCGGCAGGGACTGGGCTTCATGACCACGATCGCGGCGCGGGCCTTCGACGATCCCGCATTGCGCGACTTCAACAACAGCAACGCGACGGTCGTCGGCGCGGACGGCTGGACGTTCCTCGATTCGACGAAGACCTGGGTGACCACCGGCTGGGTGGCGGCGTCCCGGATCGGGGGCACGGCCGCCCGCATCACCGCCGTGCAGGAGAACTCGACGCACTACTTCCAGAAGCCGGATGCCTCCTCGGTCGAAGTCGATCCGAACGCCACGTCGCTGAGCGGTGTGGGCGGACGCTTCACGCTCGCTAAGCAGCGCGGCAACACGTTTGTGAACTCCGCGTTCGGCTTTACGTCGCCGGGCTTCGAGGTGAACGATCTCGGCTTTCAGTCGCGCGTCGGCTACGTCAACATGCACGTGGGCGGCGGCCGGACGTGGACCAAACCCGGCAAGGTGTTCCGGTACGCGGAGACCGGCGGCGCGCTGTTCCGCACGTACGACTGGGACGGCAACATCAACTGGTCGGGCATCTTCAACTTCGGGTACGTGCAGTTCAACAACTACTACTGGGTCAACTGGAATCTCGCGTATAACCCCTGGACCGTGGACAACCGTCGCACGCGCGGCGGGCCGCTCGTGACGCTCCCGCCCGGGTATCAGTTCGGGATCGATGCGGGATCCGACAGCCGCAAGACGTTCATGGTTGGGTTCGGCACGGGAACGTATTACCGGGCGTCTTACGACGTTGACTGGTGGAGCTATGTGAATCTCCAGTATCGTCCCGCGCCCAACGTGTCGGTCAGTGTGGGGCCGAACCTCTCCGGATCGGTCAATCCACGCCAGTACATCGGGGAGTTTGCGGATTCAACCGCCTCCGCGACGTACGACAGCCGCTACGTGTTCGGGAATCTGCATCAGACGGAGCTGTCGGCCGGGATTCGCCTCAACTGGACCTACAGCCCCACGCTGTCGCTGCAATTGTACGCGCAGCCGTTGATCTCGGCGGGAAGCTACGATCGCTACCGCGAGCTGGCGCAGCCGCGCAGCAACTCGTACAACGAGTATGGCAAGGACAACAATTCCACGATCACGTTCGTGGACTCGCTCAACTCCTACCAGGTGGATCCCGACGGCCCCGGACCGGCGGACGTGCTGACGTTCGGGAAACCAGATTTCAATTTCAAATCCCTGCGCGGCAATGCGGTGCTGCGCTGGGAGTACATGCCGGGCTCGACGCTCTACTTCGTCTGGACGCAGAGCCGCTCGGATTTCGAGGACGTCGGGGAGTTCGACTTCGGGTCGTCGATGCGGCGCATGCTGCAGGCGCCCGCGGAAAACCTCTTCATGATCAAGGCCACCTACTGGTGGAATCCGTAGACTAGAGACCTTCACTCGGCGGTCTGGGGGGCGCGGGCACGAAGTGGTTCAAGGGCCCGTGCCCCTCATGGCGTCCAAGGCCCGGCGCGGCTGCAATCGCCCGATGCACGAAGTCGAGCGCGTCGCTCACGGCCCGCGCGAGGGGGCGTCCCAGCGCGAGCCCGGCCGTAATCGCGGCGGACAGCGTGCAGCCGGTGCCGTGCGTCGACGTCGTGTCGATGCGCTCGTGCTCGAAGCGTCGAACCGTTCCGGCATGGACGAGCACGTCCACGACCGTCGCCGGGTCGGCGAGATGCCCGCCTTTGACGAGCGCCGCCCGCGCGCCCATCGCGATGATCGCTCGCGCCGCCATCTCCATCTGCGCGGGCGTCCGCACGGACTCCTCGACCAGAATCTCCGCTTCATGGAGATTCGGCGTCACCAGCAGCGCGAGCGGCGCCAGCCGGCGGGCGATCAGCGTTTCGGCCTCGTGCGGGAGCAGTCGATCACCCGATGTCGCCACCATCACCGGATCGAGGATATAGTTCGGGAGCTGGTGACGCGCGATCCGCTCCGCGACGGTCTGCACGATCTCCGCCGAGCCGAGCATCCCGCTTTTGACTGCGGCGGGCGGCAGGTCGTCCGCCAACACGTCGATTTGGCGCGCGACCAGCGCCGCCGGCACGGCCTCCCAGGCCGCTACGCCGACCGTGTCCTGCGCCGTAACCGCGGTGATGGCACTGGTGCCGAACACGCCGAACTGATGAAAAGTCTTGAGGTCGGCCTGGATCCCGGCACCGCCGCCCGAGTCTGAACCCGCGATCGTGAGGGCGATCTTCACGAGCTGGAGGCGCCGCGCCTTGGCGAATGCAGCGCGACGCGCAATCTTAGGGGACCTGTGACCGGCACGAGGACTGGCATCCACAGTAATCTGCAGTCGACCGTCCGCGATCTCCAACGGCGCAAGGCGCGCGGGCGTCGCGGGCTCGCCGTCATCGAGGGCGTGCGCCTGGTCGAAGAAGCGCTCGCGGCTGGGCTCGAGTTCAAGGGTGCGCTCGTGGCGCCCGAGCTCGCGCGCACCACGCGCGGGCAGGCACTGGCCGCCGAGCTGGCGAGCCACGCGATCGTCGTTGAGGAAGTCGGCTCGCGCGTGTTCAGTGATCTCGCGGGCACGGACACGCCGCAGGGGATTCTGGCGATCGTGCAGCCGCGGGTGTGGAGCCTGACGGACGTGCGGGGAGGCGCGTTCCTCGTCGTCGACGGCGTGCAGGACCCCGGCAACGTCGGCACGCTGATTCGCACGGCGCATGCGCTGGGCGCGTCGGCGAGCGTGCTCCTGCGCGGCAGCGCGGACCCCATGAATCCGAAGGCGCTGCGCGCGGCGATGGGGGCCACGTTCCGGCATCCGGTGGTGCAGCTCGACGACGCGCCCTTCATCACCTGGGCCCGCGAGCACAGCCTCGTGCTGTGGGCCGCCGCGGCCGACGGCACGCCGATCGCGCGCGCGCTCGATGCGCGCATGTCCAACAACGAGCTCATTGGGGTGATCGTGGGGAACGAAGGGGCCGGCATTCGACCGCAGCTCAATGCGATCGCCGCCCAGCGCGTGGCAATTCCGCTGGCGCACGGCGCCGAGTCGCTCAACGTCGCGGTCGCGGCGGGCATTCTGCTGTACGAGGTGCTGCGTGGGCGCTGACGCGGTCCTGGTGGTCGGCGCGGTCCTCGTCGGCCTCTGCTTCGGCAGCTTTCTCAACGTCTGCATCCTGCGGCTGCCCCGCGACCAATCCCTGCTGTACCCGCGGTCCACCTGCCCGAACTGCAAGCAGCCGATCGCGTGGCGCGACAACATCCCGCTGTTTTCCTGGCTCTACCTGCGCGGCAAGTGCCGTTGGTGTCACACACCGATCTCCATGCAGTATCCCCTCATCGAGGCGCTCGTCGGCGCGCTGTTCGTCGTTTCGCTGCTGGTGTATGGCGTTTCCCTGCAGGCGGTCGGCGCCGCCTTGTTCGGGACGCTGCTGCTCGGCATCGCGATCACCGACGCGCGTCATTACATCATCCCGGATGAATTCACCTGGGGAGGCCTCGTCATCGGCCTGCTGCTGTCGCTCGGCGGCGGTGTTCCGGGCTTTCTCCAGGCACTGCTGGGGGCGGTGGTGGGTTTTGTGTTGCTCTGGCTCGTCGGCCTGGTCGGCGCCTGGGTGTTCAAGGAAGAAGCGATGGGCGGCGGCGACGTCAAAATGATGGCGATGGTCGGCAGCTTCGTTGGCTGGCATGGCGTGTTGCTCACCGTCTTCGCCGGCGCCGCGTTCGGCTCGCTGATCTTCGTCCCGTTGTCACTAAAGAAGAAGCGTCTCGTACCATTTGGGGTATTCCTCGCTGTGGGTGCGGCGGTCGCGTTCGTGTTCGGTGACGCGATCGTTGCCTGGTACGGGCACTTTCTCAAAGGCGACTAGCGATCGATGGGCAATCCGTTCGAGGGGCTGTTCGATTCCGGTGACGTGCTGGAACGGGTCGGCATCGATCTGACGGCACAGGCGCGCCGCGGCGACCTCGAGCCGGTGCGCTGCCGCGACGCCGAGATCGCGCGCGTGATCGACATCCTGCTGCGCCAGGGGAAGAACAACGCCGCGCTCGTCGGCAAAGCCGGCGTCGGCAAGACGGCCGTCGTCGAGGGACTCGCCCAGCGCATCGCCCGGGGCGACGTACCGCCGGCCCTGAAGGACGCGCGCATTCTCGGGCTGGATCACGTTTCGATGCTGGCCGGCACCTCCTTCCGCGGCCAGTACGAGGACCGCCTGCGCCGCCTGGTGCAGGCGCTGCAGGCCGACCGCAATCTCATTCTGTTCGTGGACGAGCTGCACAACCTGATCGGCCAGGGCACGGCGATGGGCGCGGCGATGGATGCGGCGAACATGCTGAAACCGGCGCTGGTGCGCGGCGACATTCGCGTGATTGGCGCGACCACGGGCGAAGAGTACAACAAGTGGGTCAAGAGCGACCCCGCGCTCGAGCGCCGCTTCCAGCCGGTCACGATCGACGAGCTGGATGCGATCCAGACCTGGGAAGTCCTCGTCGCCCGGCGGCCGCGGCTCGAACGCCATCACGCCGTCGCGATTGCGGACGACGCGCTCAAGGCGGCGATCGTCCTGACCGACCGCTTCGTCCCCGAGCGCGCGCGTCCGGACAAGGCGATCGACGTGCTCGACGAAGCGTGCGCGCACGCGCAGGCGACCGCACGGGTGTCTCCCGAGCTCGACAAGCTGATTCGCGACCGCAAGAAGGTCGAAGCGGCGATGCGCCGCGGGACGGAAGCGGACACGTCGCCACCCGAGGAGCCGATGCCTGATCTGGCGACGGTCTTACAACGATTCGGTGAAGAAATCGAAGAGCTGCTCGGCGGCGGCGAAGGGCGGCGAAAGGCGGCGAAAGAAACGGCGGCGAAGGAAGAAGCGCCTCCGCCGCCCTCCGCCGACGTGCGCCGCCCTGCGCCGCTGGAGGAACAGCGCGCCGACCTCGACCGCCGCCTGCGTGACGCGCTGGAGCGCCAGGGCATCGTGGTGACCGGCAAAGAAGTGGCACGCGTCGTGGGTGTCGCCGTCGGAAAAGGCATCGAGTGGGCGGGTTGACCCGCCTGCTCGGGGCCATGTTTATCGTCGTGACCCTGGGGTGCCGCGAGCGCGCCCAGGCGGTGCAGGGCGAGGCCGAGCTGAAGGACATGGTGCATCGCATGATGCCGGTCGTGGCCGAAGCCGCCGGCCTGCCGTTCAAGCACGAGCCGGTGGTATTGCGGCGGTCCCGCGCGCAGGTCCGCGACTACGTCATCCACAAATTCGACGAGGATCTGCCGCCCACCGACCTCGCGGGGCTCGAGTCGGCCTTGCGGCTGTTCGGACTGATTCCCGACTCGCTCGCGCTCCGGCCGACGATGATCGATCTGCTCACCGAGCAGATCGCGGGCTATTACGACCCCGATTCCAACGCGCTCTACATTCCCGCCGACATCGAGCCGTTCCAACTCCGCGTGGTCGTTTCCCACGAGCTGGTCCACGCGCTCCAGGACCAGTATGTCCGACTCGATTCGATTATCACGCAGCGCCACGTGAATGACCGCCGCTCCGCTGCGCAGGCGATTCTCGAAGGACAGGCTACGGTCGCCCAGATCCCCGTCCTCATGCCGGAGCAAAAGCCGGACACGCTGCCGCTCGGCTGGTTCTGGAAGCAGCGCGCGGTGATGGCGGCGCAACAGGCCCAGATGAAGGAGTTCGCGCGCGCGCCGCTGTGGCTGCGCGAGAGTCTGATCTTTCCGTATCTGGGTGGCGCCGACTTCAACGTCTGGTTCCGCCGCAAGTACTTCGGCCGCTCCCTGCTCGATTCGATGCCCCGATCCACCGAGCAGATCCTGCATCCGGAGCGCTACGCCGAGCGTGATGAGCCGACCGACATCACCTTCGTCGACGGACCGACCGGGGGGGGCGGGGGGGGCGGGGCGGGCGGGGCGGGCGCCGTGCAGTGGGAGGACGGGCTCGGCGAATTCGAGACGCGACTCCTGTTTCAGCAGCATCTCGGGAGCGAAGCGGAAGCGATCACGCTCGCGAGCGGCTGGGACGGCGACCGGTACCGGGTGCTAGGCCCCCACGGCGCAGCGCTGGTGTGGTACAGCGTGTGGGACGATGCGACGGCCGCGACTCGGTTCGCGGCAGGCCTGCAGCGCGCGTGGGCCAAGCGCAAAGCCGGTGGCCGGCGCTCGGAGATCAAACAGCTCACCGTGAGTGGCCGGCCCGTCGTCCGATTAGTCGATGCGCCCGCGAATTGGGCGGGGTGGCGCGCGGTTCCGACGATCCGACTCAGCGCAGGAGGCGGGTGATCGTGTAGATCGCCAGGCCGACGAGTCCGCCCACCAGCGTCCCGTTGATCCGCACGAATTGCAGGTCCCGGCCCACCGCCAGCTCGAAGCGCCGCGACGTCGCGTCCGGATCCCAGCCCGCCACGGTCTTGGCAATCAGGTCACCGATCTCATAGCGGTATTTTTCCACGACGCTGGCGGTGAGATCGATCAGGAGCTCGTCGAGCTCCGCCAGCAGGGTCGGGTTCGAGAGCAACGCCGTCCCGAACTCACTCAGGCCGTTGTCGAGCGGGCTCGGTCCCCCATCGGTGCCCTGCGCGTGGGTGATGACCGCCTGGCGGATCCCTTCCCACAGCTTGCGCGCCAGGTCATCGGTGGACGCGCCCATGAGCCACTCTTCTTTTAGTGCTTCCGCGCGGGCGATGACATCAGGCGCGTGTTGCAGCCGGTCGATGAAATCGCGAATCGCCTTGTCGAACGAGGCGCGCAGCGGGTGGCGGGGGTCCATCACCATGTCGTGCAGCAGCCGCTCGACCGCCGCGATGATCTTCTGGTAGATCTTGTCGTCGAGCACCGGCGGTACCCACCAGGGCGTCTCTTCGCGCACCCGGTCGCGAATCAGCTCGCGGTTGTTGCGCACCGCGTCGGCCGCGAGTTTGACGGTCGCGTTGAGCAGCTCCTCCTGGCGATTGTCGGCGAGCGCGAGCGCCAGCGTCTTGCCGAGCGCCGGCGCCACCCGAAACGTGCGCACGCGGTTGCGCACGACCTGGCTCACCAGATCCTGGAGCTCGTTGGGCGGGAGCGCGTCGAGCGTCTTCACGAGGCCGCTCGCGAATTGCCGCGAGATCTGCCGGGCGTGGTCGCGGTTGGAGAGCCACTGCGCGGCGCGCTCGGCGGGATGCACGCGGCGCAGGTTTGCCGCGATCACATCCCGCGACAGGAAGTGGTTCTGGACGAAGTTGCCGAGGATTTGCCCGATGCGCTCTTTGCGCGTCGCGACGATTGCGGTGTGGGGAATCGGGATCCCCAGGGGATGACGAAACAGCGCCGTCACGGCGAACCAGTCGGCGAGGCCACCCACCAGCGATGCCTCGGCGGTCGCGCGCACGTAGCCCAGCCAGGGGTAGAGGGGCTCGAAAATGCTCGCGCCGATGAACACCAGCAGGGCCACGGCGAGTAACCCCGTGGCGCGCCGTTTCATCGCGCGCAGGCGGGCCTCGCGCTCGGCATCGTCGGGTCGGCTCCACTGAGGGGTGACAGCCTTCGGCTGCGGCGCCTGCTGCGCCTCTGGCGTCTGCTGCGTCTCGCTGATCTGGCCCGTCATAGAAGCCAACATAAGGCCCCCACTTGGTTTCGCGGTACTCGCCATTTAGCTTGCAACGCTTATGTTTACGGCCCTTTCCGAGCAACTGACCGGGGTATTGGCCCGGCTCAGAGGCCGCGGGGTGCTCTCGGAAAGCGACGTCACCGACGCCCTGCGCGAAATCCGCCGCCACCTGCTCGAGGCGGACGTGAGTTTCGAGGTGACGCGAGGATTCGTCGAACGGGTGCGCGAACGGGCCATCGGCGCGCTCGAGGTCAAGGCAGTCAGTCCCGGCCAACAAGTCGTCAAGCTGGTGCACGACGAGATCGCGACGCTGCTCGGCGGCACCAAGGCCGGCCTCGAGTTCTCCTCCGTAGGTCCGACGGTAATTCTCCTCGTCGGGTTACAGGGATCGGGGAAGACCACGACCGCGGCGAAGCTCGCGCGACGCCTGAAGCTCGAGCAGAAGGCGCCCGCGCTGGTCGCCGCCGATATCTACCGGCCCGCGGCTGCCGAGCAGCTGCGACAGCTGGGGGAGCAGGTCGGGGTTCCCGTTTTCGGAGCGGGAATGGGGAATGTAGGGGCGCAGCATGCTGCGCCCGTACCAACCCTGGTCAAGAATGCCCTCCGCGAGGCGGAATCGGCGCGGGCACGCACGGTGATCGTGGATACCGCGGGCCGGCTGCAGATCGACGTCGAGATGATGGACGAGTTGAAAGCGCTGAAGGCCGCCGTATCGCCAAGGGAAGTATTGCTCGTGGCCGACGGCATGACCGGGCAGGACGCCGTGAGGATCGCCCGCGGGTTTCACGAGGGCGTCGGGATCACCGGGGTGATCCTGACCAAGCTCGATGGCGATGCGCGCGGCGGGGCGGCGCTCTCGATTCATGGCGTGACCGGAGTGCCGATCAAGTACATCGGCGTCGGTGAAAAGACGGACGCGCTGGAGCCGTTCGATCCGGTGCGCATGGCGGGGCGGATCCTGGGGCAGGGGGATGTGGTCGCGCTGGTCGAAAAGGCCGCCGCGACGGTCGATGCCGACGCGGCGAAGCGTCTGGAGCAGAAGGTCCGGTCCAAGAAGGGCATGGACCTTCAGGATTTTCTGGTCGCGCTCAAGCAGATGCAGAACATGGGGCCGCTCAAGCAGGTGCTCGGGCTCCTGCCGGGGATGAACGCCCAGGCGTTGCAGGGCGTCTCGATGGACGACAAACGGATCAAGCACGTCGAAGCGATCGTGCTGTCGATGACGCCGGCCGAGCGCGCCGATCCGAGCGTGTTGAACGGCAATCGCAAGCTGCGGATCGCGAAGGGCGCGGGGCGTCCGGTGCAGGAAGTGAACAAGCTGCTGGAACAGTTCCAGCAGATGCGCAAAATGAGCAAGTTCTTAAAAAGGATGTAGGACATGGCAACTCGAATTCGGCTGCGCCGCGTGGGACGGAAGGGTCAGGCCTATTTCCGGATCGTGATCGCGGATTCCAAGTCGCCGCGGGATGGGCGCTTCGTGGCGGCGATCGGCCATTACCATCCCAAGGCGAACCCCGCGGTCATCGACGTGGACGCCGAACAAGCGCGGGCCTGGCTCGCGAAGGGCGCGCTGCCGACCGACACGGTACGTTCGCTCCTCAAGAAGGCCGGCGTACTCGGCAAACGGACGCCTCCCGCCACCGCGTAGTCGGGCGGCTGCGCAAGCCGCACGGCCAGCAGGGGGAAGTCGCGGTGATCCCCCTCGTGGAGCATCCGGGGACGGTGTTCGTGCCCAAGGCGCGGGTCTATGTTCTCAACGACGCGCGCGAGGTGCTGGCGGGTCCGCTGGTGGTGGCCCGGCGCCGCGCGTATCACCGCGAGTGGCTGCTCGGCTTCGAGGGCATCACGTCGCGGGGCGCGGTGGAAAGCTGGCGCGACCAACTGGTCGCGGTGGACGAGTAACGATGCTCGGCATCAACGTCGTCACCCTGTTTCCCGAGTGGTTCACCGCGCCGCTCGGGTCGAGTATTCTGGGCCGAGCCGCGAAGGCCGGACGGGTACGCTACCGGGTGGTGCAGCTGCGTGACTACACGCACGACAAACACCACACGGTGGACGACACGCCGTACGGCGGTGGCGCGGGGATGGTGCTGAAGCCGGAGCCGTTTTTCGAAGCGGTCGAGGATTTGCAGGCGAAGCCGCCGATTGTGTTGTTGTCCGCGCGCGGGCGGTCGTTTACGCACGATATGGCCGTGCGATTCGCGGTCGGCACAGAGCTGACGTTGTTGTGCGGGCATTACAAGGACGTCGATCAGCGCGTCGCGGACGGGTTGGGCGCGGAAGAGGTCTCGATCGGCGATTTCGTGCTCTCGGGTGGAGAGCCGGCGGCCCTGGCAGTGGTGGATGCGGTGGTGCGGCTGCTGCCGGGCGCGCTCGGCGATCATGAGTCGGCGTCGTCCGACTCGCATTATGAAGGACTGCTGGCGCCGCCCAGCTACACGCGGCCTCCCAGCTATCGCGGGCTCGACGTCCCGGACGTATTGTTGAGTGGCGACCACGACAAGATTGCGGCATGGCGAGCGGCGCAAGCCGAACGCCTGACGCGCGAACGGCGGCCGGATCTCTGGTCGCGACACGGAGAGTAGGTATGGAGCGGTTGCGAGCGATCGAGCGCGAAGGCCTCAAGACGGACATCCCGGCCTTTGCTCCCGGTGATACCGTGCGCGTCATGGTGCGCGTGCGCGAAGGTGAGAAAGAGCGGCTGCAGGCGTTCGAGGGGATCTGCATCGCCCGGCGCGGCGGCGGCATGAATGAGACCTTCACCGTCCGCAAGATTTCGGCGGGCGTCGGCGTCGAGCGCATCTTCCCGCTGCACGCGCCGTCCATCGCCGAGATCGGACTCACCCGCAAAGGCCGCGTGCGGCGCGCGAAGCTCTATTTCCTGCGCCGGCTGGCCGGGAAGGCGGCCCGGATCCGCGAAAAGCGCGGGATCACGGTCCCCACCGCCGGCACCGCCGACCAGGAGCCGACGCAAACGTGAGGCACCGCCGCCCGTCGTTGAAACGCGAGGCGGCGTTGTGGAGTGAAGGCAGGATCAGCGTCGCCGGAATCGACGAAGTCGGCCGCGGCCCCCTGGCAGGTCCAGTGGTAGCCGCGGCCGTCGTGTTTCCCATGGGGGCGAAGCCCATCCGGGGACTCGACGATTCCAAGGTGCTCACGGCCATCCAACGCGCGAAATTCGCGGCCCAGATCCGCGAGCGCGCGTTCGCCATCGCGGTCGGCGCCGCCAGCGTCCGCGAGATCGACCGGCTGAACATTCGCCGGGCGTCGATCCTCGCGATGGGACGGGCGCTGCGCCGTCTGGGCTTCGTGCCCGCGCACGTGCTCGTCGACGGCCTGCCGTGTCCCGAGCTGGGCTGCGTGCACGAAGCGATCGTGGACGGCGACGCCCGGTGCCACTCGATCGCGGCAGCATCGGTCATCGCCAAGGTGATTCGCGACGATCTCATGGACCGGCTGGCGACACGGCATCCCGGCTACTGCTGGGAAACGAACAAGGGGTACGCGACGCCTGAGCATCTCGAGGCGATTCAGCGGCTGGGGCCCACGCGCCATCACCGTTTCAGCTTCGAGCCGGTCGCCCAGATCGAGCTGCTAACGGTTTCTAGCGCGCCGTAATCCTTTCAAGAACTCCGGCAACGGCCGCGTGTTGAGAATGTCGGCCGCGGTCAGCCACGCCCGGCGCGCGTTCCCGACGGCGAAGCGCATGAACCCGAGCTCGCGGGTATTGTGGGCGTCGGTCGACAGCACGAATCGCGCGCCGTGCGACTTGGCCGCCGCGGCCAGCGTATCGGGCAGGTCCAGCCGCTCGCTCCCGTTGATTTCCAGCAGGCACTTCGCGTGCGCCGCGGCCTTCGCGACGACGTCGAAATCGAGCGGATACGAAGGCCGGTCCGGCAGCCTGCGCCCGGTGGGATGCCCGATCGCATCCACCCAGCGATTCTCGATCGCGGCGAGCAACCGGTCGGTGAGCTGCCGCTCGGGCTGCTTCAAGCCGTAATGAATCGTCGCCACCACGTAGTCCGCCTCGGCGAGCACGTCGTCGGAGAGATCGAGTTTCCCGCTTTCGAGGATGTCCATCTCGACACTCTTGAGAATGCGGAAGCCCTGCATCCCCTTGTTGAGTCGATCGATCGCCTTCCACTGCGCGCGGAGCTCGGCGGGAGTCTGACCGGCCATCGACGTGCGGGGGGAGTGGTCGGTGATCGCGATGTACGCGTAGCCGATCGCCCGCGCCGCGGCGACCATCTCGGCCAGCGTGGCCTTGCCGTCGCTCGCATCGGTGTGCATCTGCAGGTCGCCGCGAACGTCCTCCAGCGCGACGAGCGTGGGCAGCTTGTGCGCCTTGGCCAGCGCGATCTCCCCGCGGTTCTCACGCATCTCCGGCGGGATCCAAGCGAGCCCTAACGCCGCATACACCTCCTGCTCGGTGCGCCCCGAGATGCACATCGTTCCCCGGAACACGCCGTACTCGTTCAGCTTGAGGTTCTTGCTCTGCGCGATCTTGCGCAGCTCGATGTTGTGGGCCTGCGAGCCGGTGAAATACTGCATGGCAGCACCGAAGCAGGCGGGCTCGACGACGCGCAGGTCGACTTGGAGCCCGCCGGAGAGGCGGACCGTCGCGCGCGTGTCCCCTTGCGACGTGACCTGGGTGACGTCGTCGAACTTCCCAAAGCGCTCGATGACCGCTGGGGCTTTTGCGGGGGCGCACGTGACGACGATGTCGAGATCGCCGATCGTTTCTTTGCGGCGCCGGAAACTGCCGGCCACATCGATCTCCTCGATCCCGCCGCCGGCCTTGAGGTAAGCGACGATCGCCCGCGCGTATTGCTCGGCCTCGTGCAGCACAATGCGCTTGGGCCCTCCCCCCGTGGACGCGCCCGCCACGCCCTCGCGGAGCTTCTCGAGCAGTTTGGGCCCGAATCCGGGCAGTTTCGCGATCTTGCCTGCGTCCAGGGCCTGTTTCAGGTCGGCCATGCTGTTCACCTTCAGCTCGTCGTGAAACAGCCTGACGCGCTTGGGGCCGAGGCCCGGGATCCGCAGCAGGTCGAGGAGCCCGGGCGGAAGCTCGGCGAGGAGCTGCTGGCGCTGCGGCATGGTGCCGCTTGCGACGAGTGCCGTGATCTCCTTGGCGATCCCGTCGCCGATGCCGGGCAGGTCCGTCAGGTCGAAGTCGCCGCCTTTCACCAACTCACCGATGGGGTCCGGATGATCGGCCACTGTGCGCGCGGCGTTGCGATACGCGCGAACTTTGAATGGATTCCCCGCCGAGATCTCCAACAAGTCGGCGACCTCACCGAGCAGACGGGCTATGTCGGCGTTCTGCATGAGAAGAAGAATCCATGGTAACAGCCCTTCTTGCCATCCCGCATTTCCAGTGATACGCTAGCCGCTCCGAAACACACCACCCCATCCCGTCGGAGGCCGAAGCATGGTGCGCAAGCTGCTCGGGTTGGTCCTGCTGGCCGTCGTTTTCCCTGTCGTTGTCGCCGCGCAATCGCAGGCCACTACAGGCATCATCCGCGGTACGGTTACTGATCCCTCGGGGTCGCCCGTCGCGAATGCGACCGTCGTGCTGCGGCAGACGCAGACCGGCTTCGAGCGTCAGACGGTCACCAACGAGCGCGGCATTTTCGTCGCGTCCCTGCTGCCGCTCGGCATCTACGATGTGACGGCGCGCGGGGTCGGCTTCAGCGAGACGCGCCGCACCGGCGTCCGGCTCGGCGTCGGCGAAACGGTGAACCTGACACTGCCGCTCGCGGCGGTGCAGCTCCAGGCCGTCGTCGTGGAAGCGACGCAACCGGTGGTGGACGCGACCAGGATCGAAAACTCGACGAGCCTGCCGGATGCCGCGGTCTCACGCCTGCCGAACAACGGGCGCAACTATCTGAATCTCACCCTGCTCACGCCCGGCGTCGCGATCGTCCAGGGACCGGACGGCGATGAGCTTTCGATCGGTGGGCAGAAGGGCATTCACAACAACGTCTCCGTGGATGGCGCCGACTTCAACAATCCCTTCTTTGGCGAGCAGCGCGGTGGCCAGCGGCCTCCGTTCACGTTCAACCTGGACGCGGTCGAGGAGATCGTGGTCACGGCGTCGGGCGCCAATGCCGAGTTCGGGCGCTCCTCCGGCGGATTCGTCAACGTCGTGACGAAGTCGGGGACCAACCAGCTCCACGGCTCGATCCATTACTATGGAAAGGACGGGGCGCTCTCTGGGCAGCCGTCGCACAACGGCGCGACCTTCCCGCAGCCCGATTTCACCCAGCACCAGTTCGGGTTCACGCTGGGCGGTCCGATCAAGCGGGATCGGGCGTTCTTCTTCGTGGCGTACGACCAGCAGATTTACGAGGAGACCAAGCAAACCGACATCAACCGTATCGATCCTTCCCTGCGCGCGTGGATGGACACGGCGTACGGCGGGGCGCTGTTCGACGACTATGGCGCGATTCGGCGCACCAATGACGCACGCGCGTTGATGGCCAAGCTCGACTTCCGCCTCTCCGCCCGTCACCATGCGTCATTGAAATACAACTACACCTGGTCGGAGCAGGATAACGGCACGTTCGACGTGGACAGCTGGGGGCGCAGTTCGAACGGCCTCGAGCAAGATCACTCGAACGCGGTCAACGGCAGCCTGATCTCGTACCTCAACCCGCAAGTCTCGAACGAGTTCCGCTTCCAGTACTCGCGTGAAGACCGGCCGCGTCCTTACACCGGCCCGCGCACCACGGCGCTCGGCCCCGATCCGACGGGCACCGGGGATCGGCCGTTCCCGGACGTCGCGATGGATTTCGCGGGTGCATATCGCCTAGGCATGCCGTTCTTCCTGCCGGTCGACTACTACGACACGCGCATCCAGTTCACGGACAACGTGTCGTTTGCGAAGGGCGATCACTTCTTCAAGATCGGCGGCGAATACAACAAGGTGAACTCGGTGCAGACGTTCATCGGGTTCGCCAACAGCCGCTACATCTTCAGCTCCGTCTCCGGATTCCTCGGATACCTGGCGAACGATTCGAACTATGTCGAGTGCAGCAACTCGGGGCCGCGCACCGACGGGACGTGCCCTGGGGGGACGATCACCGGCCCCGTGCTCCTCTATCTGCAGCAAGCGGGCGTCAACCGGTCGGTGCGCGAGGCGGGCACGCAGGAGATTCCGCAGACGGAGCTCGACTTCTACATCCAGGACACGTGGCGGCCGAGCGCCAAATTGACGCTGAACTACGGGTTGCGGTGGTCGGCCCAGATTCAGCCGAGCATCCTGTCGCCCGTTGATTCGACCGCCTACGCGCCGCTGTACGGCACGACGGTCACCAATGCCAAGGGCACGTTCAGCTTCCCGTCGGACGGCACGATTCCGTCGGACAAGAAGATGTTCCAACCGCGGTTCGGACTTGCGTGGGATCCCAAAGCCGACGGCCGCCAGGTGATTCGGGCGAGCGCAGGCCTCTTCTACGCGCGGATTCCCGGCCTCAACCTGGCGTCCACGCGCAGCACGGACGGGTATCGGGGGGTGACGCTGTTCGGCTCGAGCGGAACGATCCCGTTCGGCTTGCCCGCACCGTCGTTCCCGAACCTGTTCCCGTCGAACATCCCGCTCGCGTCGGTGTTCAACCCGAACGTGTTCGTGTTCGACAAGAACTTCCGCAACCCGCGGACGTTCAATGTCACGGTCGGGTACGAGCGCCAGCTGGCCTCCGATCTCGGGCTGCTCCTGAGCTTCACACACGCGGCCACCGACAACGTCACGCGGTTCATCAACCGCAACGACTCGCTGTTCGGCGTCGCGAACGCGGGACCATGGGCCGGCGTCGGCTCGCTGACGACCGTCGAATCGAGCGCGAAGTCGAATTACAACGGGATCACGATTGGCCTGAAGCGGGTGCTCGATCCCAACTTCCAGTACCAGGTGAACTACACGCTGTCGTGGGACAAGTCCGACGACGACAACGAGCGTGACCCATTCACGTTCCGCTATGCCCGGGCCGACAAGCTCGCGCCCGAGTACGGCTACAGCGACCGCGATCAACGCCATCGCTTCAACGGCTGGATGGTGGCGCACATCGGCGGCGGCCTGTTCCTGAACAACCGGGTGAGCATCTACTCGGCCCAGCCGACGTCGGAGAGCTGCGGACCGAGCCCGCTCAGTCCGTTCGCACCGCCCGCGGGCCAGCGCGCCACGTCGCCGGCGGACCGCAACTGCACGGACGGCTCGGTGTTGCAGCGTAATACGCTGCGCAAGGACAATTCCTACTTCTCATGGGATATCGGATTGACCTGGCCGTTCAACCTCGGCAGCCGGGGCCGGCTCGAGCTGATCGCGCAGATGTTCAACGTGCTCGGCGCGGACAACTTCCGCGATCCGGCCGCGACGAGCCTGCTGTTCAACTTCGACGGCACGATCCGCAGCGGCCTGGGCGACCCGCAACAGGCACAGATCGGGGCGCACTGGGTCTTCTAAACCGGCGGCGGAGGGCGGCGAAAGGCGGCGGGGGGCGGCAAAACCCCTCGCCGCCTTTTTGTTTGCCGCCTTTCGCCGCCCTGTGCCGCCCTTCGCCGCCTTTTGCCGCCCGTTGCCGACTTAGCTGATGGTTACCTGCTGTACCATCCCATGCACAAAGTGCGGGTTCCCGTCCTTCACGTCGGGGACGTAACAGAGGAACAGGTAGTTGCCCGGTGTGAACGTGAGGGTCACCCAACCAACCTTGCCCTTGTCGGGCCCCGAAAGGCCGCCGAACGCCGTCGTGGGCGGCTCGCCCCGCATACGCCCCGCCATCCAGCGCTGCCAGTCGGCGACGGTCTTCCCCGGCGCCAGCCGCTCGATCGCGAGCTCATGAACCTGCGGACCACTGTTTTCGACGCGAATGGTGTGCGTGCCGGCCGTGATGGGGGCCGACGTCGCGAAGGCATAATCGGACAGCGTCACGGTGATATCGGCCGTGGGTTCGGACGCGGCGGTCGCCGTCGCCGGAGCGGGCGTCACCACCAGGCGGTGGAACATCCCCTTCTGCACGTGCATTTTGCCGTCGGGACTCGGGACAAAGCAGACGATGATGTAATTGCCCGGCGCCATGTTGGTTGTGATCACCGAACTGTCGGCGCTCACGACCGCGCCCGGACCACCGGGGAATGTGGGCTGCAGCGCCAGGAGCGCACGCCACCACTCGGGGAGTGACGTCTTCGGTACGGACGCGGCCTCCAGCTCGGCCATCGTCTTTCCCGGCGCTCCCATGATCGCGGCCTGATGCGGCTCGCGACCATGATTCAGCAGCCGGAACGTGGTGAGGCCTGCCGGAATTGTGTCGGGCATCCCGAACGCAAAGTCGCTGGCGGTGATGGTGACGACGTTTGCAGCCGGTGTAGCGGGACCGCGCGTGGTGGAGCACGCGGGGACCATGAGGACGAAGAAAGCGAGCCACGGGCGCACGACCTGGTCTCCTCTTGATTGGGGGAACGACATGCAACGGCGCGCAAAACCTAACGTGCATTACTATCTTTCGCCCAGCGGAGGCGGTAGCTCAGTTGGTAGAGCAACGGACTTTTAATCCGTAGGTCCTGGGTTCGATCCCCAGCCGCCTCATTCAGTCATCGGTTCTTCATCACCGCTTCATTTTCGCCGAGCCACCATCCTTCTATCGTGCCCACACCCGACACCACACTCCTCGTAGTCCGGCTCAGCGACTCGTTCGCTGACTTCTGGCCGCTGCTGGCCGGCGAGCTGGGGGTGCCGCTCGCGGAGTGGCGGCCGGCGGAAGGCAATCTGCCCGTCGGAGCCGCGATTGTACTCTTCGCCGCGGGAGGCTGCGAAGCCGATCTCCCCGGATTCCTGCGCGGGATGACCGTGCCAGCCGACGTGCCGATAGTCGCGGTGGGCGGGGACGCGAGCCATCGCGTCGCCGCGCAGGCGGTGGCAGCAGGTGCCGCTGATTACTTTGCGCTCCCCGATGATCGCGACGCCTTGCACGATGTCGTGGCCGCAGCCGTGGCTCGCCGGCGCGCGACGTTCGCCCGCGGCGCGTTCGCGCGACTCGAGGCACAGGCGCACGCGTTCCGCGAGATCGTCGGGGAGAGTCCTGCGCTCCGTGCCACACTCGAGCGAGCCGCCCGCGTTCTCCCGCATGCCGATGCCACGATCCTCATCACCGGTGACACCGGCACCGGCAAGGAGCTGCTCGCGCGTGCGCTGCACTATGGCGGGCCCAGAGCGACCGGCCCGTTCGTCGAGCTGAATTGCGCCGCCGTTCCCACGAACCTCCTGGAGAGCGAGCTGTTTGGGCACGAGCGCGGAGCATTTACCGATGCGAAAACCGCCAAGCCCGGACTGTTCGAAGCTGCCGACGGCGGAACGCTGCTGCTCGATGAAATCGGACACATGGCGCCGGAGCTCCAGTCCAAGCTCCTGCGGGCGCTCGAGGAGAAGACCACGAGGCGGCTGGGCGCCACGACGAGCCGGCGCGTTGATGTGCGGATCATTGCCGCCACCAACGCCAACCTCGAAGCCGAGGTCCGCGCGGGGCGTTTCCGCGAGGACCTGTTCTATCGTCTCAACGTCGTGAGTCTGCACCTGCCCGCGCTGCGCGAACGGGGAGAGGACGTGCTGCGCCTAGCGGAGGCGTTCGTCAAGCGCCTCAGCGCCCAGTACGGGCTCGCTCAACCATCGCTCGACGCCGATACCCGCCGAGCCCTGCTCGCGCACTCCTGGCCCGGGAACGTGCGCGAGCTGCGCAACGCCATCGAGCGCGCGCTGCTGCTGTCAGCGCCTGGCACCCTGGACCTGCGCGAGCTGCTGTCACCACGATCGGACGTCTCTTCCGCCGGCAGCCTGCCATTTCCCGCGCGACTCGAAGACGTCATCCGCGCCGCCGCGCGCGCCATGCTCGCCCTGACGGGCGACAATCGCTCTGAGGCGGCCCGGCGGTTGGGCATCTCGCGCTCTCGGTTGCAGCGGCTCCTGGACGGTACTGAGGAAGCGGACGGACCTGGCTCAGAGTGAGTCAGGTGATCCGGGATGGTTCAGCCAGCCGCAGGCAAACGACGTGAAATCAAGGGCCTCCGGCTGGTCTGCGCCCTGCGATAGAAACGCTTCGAACCCTCTCACTCGGGGATACTCGTGTTACGCCGAATTCTCTTTGCTCTGACCGCCGCGGCTGTGCTGGCCTGTTCCGACAATACGGGTCCGGAGAGCCGCCCGAATGCCGACCTCAACATCGTACAGCAAGACAGTCTCGCGCCGCCGCTCGACTCTACCGTCGCGCGGTTCTGGGCCAAGGTGGGCGATGACCGAGAGGTACGGATCGAGTACCAGCCCCCGCTCGACAGCGCGGAAGACTTCCTGCGCTTCGAGGTCCCGGGCGATGGTCTGCTCCGCAAGCCGGACGGCTCCGCGTTTCAACCCGGCGACTCAATTCTCATTACCGTGACTGTGATTGATCCGGCTCGGTTTCAGTTCCGATTCGAGCCGACGGGGCTGCAGTTCAGTCCCGATCATCCAGCCCGCCTCAAGCTCCACTACCTCAACGCGAACCACGATTTCGATGAGGACGGCGGTGTCGATAGCGACGACGACGCGATCGAACATCTGCTGGACCTGTGGCGTCGTGAAGGGTCGACATCCCCCTGGTTTCGCGTCGGCGCGGTCAAGTTCGAGGGAATGGATGAGATTGATGCCAACATCCAGTCATTCAGCGAGTACGCCTTGGCTTGGTGATGACCGACCTCCCGCTGTCCGACGAGTCGGCCGTATTCCGGAGTCTCGAGCAGCTGGCGGGTGCCGGTCGGCACCGCGAGGTGCTGGAGGGGCTGGCACGCCTGCCGGTGAATGTGCGCGAGGGGCGGACGCGACCGGCGCTGCTCGCCGCGGAGGCGCACGGTCGCCTCGGTGAGCACGACGCGGCCGTCCACTGGGCGGAGCTCGCGCGCACGCTGGCCCGTACGCGCGGGGAATCGCACGCCGAGTTGCGCGCGCGCAACTATCAAGGCTTGATCGCGCTGCGCCACGGCGACGTCGCCGAGGCCGAGGCTCATTTGGCGGCGGCACTCGAGATGGCCCGCGCGCTGCACGACCAGGCGACCGAAGCTCGCTGCCTCAACAACCTCGGCATTATCGCCAACATCCGTGGCGAGCCCGAAGCCGCCATGGCCAGCTACCGACTCGCGCTCGTCGCTTATCAACAGGTCGGTCACAGCCGAGGCATGGCCGAAACCTATCACAACATCGGAATCAGCTTGCGGGATCAGGGGAATGCGCGCGCGGCACTCGGCGCCGCCGAGGAAGCAGTACGCTTTGCGATGCAGGTCGGCGATGAACAGCTCATTGCCCTGTCCGCGACGGGGCGCGCCGAGCTGCACCTCGCGCTCGGCGATCCAGCGTTTGCCGCTGCCGAGCTTGCGCGCGCCGCAGACCGGTACTCGCGTATCGGATTCCCAGCCGGACTGCCTGAAGTCTGGCGGGTTCAGGCCGCTGTCGCACGCGCGCGTGGGGATTTGAAAGAGGCGCTTGCGCTGCTCACCAATGCCGCCGGCCTTGCGACGGAGCATGGCAGCACCGATACGCTTGCCGATATCGAGCGTGACCTGAGCGAGGCGCTCGCGGCCCGGGGAGATCGCGAGGGCGCGCGTGCGGCCCGAGACCGCGCCGTCGCGCTGTACCAGAAAGTCGGCGCCAGCCGCGCCGCCGAGCGACTCATTTCGAGTCAGTAGCGTCCGTAGCAAGCCAGCACACCGCCCCTGCCAAATAGAAGTTGAATGCATTGAAGCACTTAGCGGCGGTACATTGATTGCCCTTCAGCTGGGCACACGCTCACTGGAGGAGTTATGAGTTTGAAGTCCGGTCTTTTGGTTGCTCCCCTTGTCGCGGCGCTCTTCGCTGCGTGCACGACCGATAGCACAGGCCGCGTCAGTCTCGCGTTGTCCTCAATTCGTCCCGGTAGTCCAAGTCCGAGCGCCACGGTATTCGGTGGCGCCGCGTCCCCCACGGTGGTGATGGCCGGCGACAGCACGGTCATCGCGATGGGGAACGACACCATCATCATCCGCAGCGCCGAGTTGGTGCTGAAGGAAGTCGAGCTCAAGCGCGTCGAAGCCCAGGAGTGCGATAGTGTTGAAGGCAATGACGACTGCGATGAGTTCGAAGTCGGACCCTTCCTGGTTGCGTTGCCGCTGGGTACGACGGCGACTGCGACGGTCGTGTCGATCGATGCGGCGCCGGGGATGTACGACGAGCTGCAGTTCAAGATTCACAAGCCCGAGGATGATTCGGCCGAGGACGATGCCTTCCTCGCGGCGAATCCCACGTTTGCCAGGATCTCGATCCGCGTAACGGGGACCTACAGCCAGGCCGGTACGCGCAGCGACTTCACCTACGAGTCTGACCTGAATGCGGAGCAGGAAACCCTGCTCTCGCCGCCACTCACGGTGAGTGAAGGTCAACCCGTCAACGTCACGTTACGGATCGACATTGCAGGCTGGTTCCTGAACGCCGCGGGCGATGCGCTGGTCAACCCGGCCACGGCCAATAAGGGCCAACCCAATGAGCAGGTGGTCGAGAACCGGATTCAGGCCTCGATCGACGCATTCCGCGATGACGATCACAACGGGCACGACGACGACAACGAGGATCACAGCTAGGGTTGTCAGCCGAGGGCATCGGAGGCACATTTCCTCCGATGCCCTCCATCGTGTGGATCGATGGGACGTGGTACGACCGCGACCGCGCGGTCGTTTCTGTGTTCGACCACGGCCTACTGTACGGCGACGGCGTATTCGAGGGCATCCGTGCCTACGGCGGCCGCGTTTTCCGGCTCGACGCCCACCTCGACCGCCTCTACCACTCCGCCAAAGCGATCTGGCTCGATATTCCCATGGCGAAGCAGGACTTGGCGCGCATCGTCGCAGCGGGAGTCACCAAGAGCGGGATCAAGGACAACTACATCCGGCTGGTCGTCACGCGTGGCGTCGGGGACTTGGGGCTCGATCCGCGGAAGTGCCCAAAGCCCACGGTGTTCTGCATTTTCGACACGATCAAGCTCTGGCCGCAGGATCGGTACGAGCAAGGGCTGACCGCGCTGACCGCTGCCACGCCGATTCTGCATCGCGAATCGCTCTCGCCGCGCGTGAAATCGCTGAACTATCTCTCCCACATTCTCGCGAAGATCGAAGGAATCGCGGCCGGCGTCGACGAAGTGATCATGCTCGACTCCGCCGGATACGTCGCCGAAGCGAGCGGCATGAATCTCTTCGCCGTGTCGAACAGCACCCTCCGCACCCCTCCGCCGTACACAGGTATCCTGCGCGGAGTCACGCGCGATACCGTCATCGAGCTGGGTCGTGAAGCCGGTTACGGCATCGAAGAGTTGCCAATGAACCGGTACGACCTGTACACCGCCGACGAGGTGTTCCTGACGGGCACGGCGGCCGAGATCGTCGGGATCTCAAAACTCGATGGCCGCTCGATCGGCTCCGGGGCCTCCGGGCCCGTCACGCGCGACCTTGCCACCCGCTTCCGGGCCTACGTCACGCGCGACGACTGACGGTTGTTGAAAACCCCATAACCTATTGACGGTGCATCATCTAACGCTCATATTGGGGGCCCTTTGCGCTCTTTACCCGCTCGAGGTGAGCCATGTCATGGCGAGTAGTCGCGCATGGGGACCAGGTTTGGCATGTAGACGCGGTCGCCGAGCGTCGCGCTAATACGGCCGCTTGGCAGTTGGTCTTGTCGTTTCGCGCTGCGTCTGAGTCGCTCCCGGGTCGGCGCCGCGCGTTCTGGACGCCGTATCCGTTGGAGGCCACCTCGAAGTCGTCACTGTTCATCCAGGCTGAGCGGATCCCCGACGCGGCGATCGTCCAACTCCTCGCCGAGTCTTTGGTGTGAGTTCCGCCAACCTGCAGGATCTCCGGCGCGTCGTGCTGGCGGTGACGCGACTCAAGGGTGAGACGGTCAAGCAGGTGACGGTACGGTCGGACGTGCGGCATGTGAAAGTGGAATTCGATAGCGGACTGATTCTGGTCATTTCGTCCGGGCGTGATGCGCAAGGACGGCCCCGGCTCGAGGTCGACGTGGTAGAGGCGACACAGGACGCGGGCGTGAAGCAGCAAATCGAAGTCCGGTTCGACTGAGGCGCGCGCGTGCCTGACGAACGCCTGCGATTTCAGGAGTTCGGGTTTCAGCGTCTGGCGAATGGGCGCTGTCGCGCGAAAGTGGTGCTGACGTGGTCGGATGGCCGGCGGTTCGAAGGGTCCTCCGACGGCGTGTCTTCACAGACGGGCGAGCTGCGTTGTTGTGCGGTGGCGGCGGTGAACGCGCTCGAACAGGCCGTGCAGCCGCAGCTCACCTTCGAGCTGCTGGGTGTGAAGGCGGTGCGGGCGTTCGATGCGACGGTGGTGATCGTGTCGCTGGCGGCCCGCGCCGAAACGGCGACCCGTTTGATCGGGTCGTGCCTGACGGAAACGGATCCGCCGCGTGGCGCGGCTCTTGCAGTCTTGAATGCGACAAACCGTCTACTGGGGAATTATCTGGCGACACGATGAGACGCTGCCCCGTCGTACTCCTGTCGATGATGAGCGCCGCCGCACTCGCCGGCTGCGGCGGCTCGCATATTCCCGCGCCCGCGCCCGTCGTTGCTCCCGGCGCGATTCCCGTGAGTTCGACGACCGACAGCTCCGCCGTCCAGCTCGGCACGGCGTTGGCCACCGTCGAGCAGGATTCGGCAGCCGATCAATCGGTGCTCGATAGTCTGCACGAGCACGCTCCGGGAGCGCCTCGCACCAATCAGGCGGTCGCGGGCGAAGACGTCCGTCAGGAAGCCGAGCAGCTGTTCGGCGCCGACGCCACCGCGACCTTCGACATCGACGTCACAACGTTCGCCGGCAACCGCCGGGTGCTCGAGTACCTCGAGTTCTTCCAGCTCGACGCGCGTGATCGCTTCGAAATCTGGTTGTCCCGGCTCGGCCGCTATGAAGGCATGATTCGTGAACGGCTGCGCGCGCGCGGGCTTCCCGAGGATCTCGTTTACCTAACCCTGATCGAGAGCGGACTGTCCAACACCGCCGTGAGCCGTGCTCGGGCCGTAGGGATGTGGCAGTTCATGGCGCCAACGGGGCGGGGCTACGGCCTTCAGATAGATGCCTGGATGGACGAGCGGCGCGATCCCTTCAAGGCGACCGATGCCGCCGCGGCTCACCTGGAAGACCTGGTGCAGCGCCTAGGCAGCGTGTATCTCGCGGCCGCGGCGTACAATGCCGGGGCAGGGCGCATCGAGCGCGAAATCCGGCGTCTGCCGGGTGACCCCGATACGGTGGGTGACCAAACCTTCTTCCAGATCGCCGACCGCCGAAACCTGCGCCGTGAGACGCGAGACTACGTCCCCAAGCTCATCGCCGCGGCCCTGATCGCCAAGCAGCCCGGCCGCTACGGCTTCACCGACATCGAGCGCCTTCCGCCGCTGGTGTTCGATGAGGTATCCGTCCCCGACGCGACCGGCCTGGATGTGGTGGCACGGCTCTCCGATACCTCTGTGGCCGCGATACTCGAGCTGAATCCACAGTTCGTGCGCGGCATTACGCCGCCGCAGCGGGCCGTCATCGTGCGCGTGCCGCGCGGCAAGGGGGCTCGGGTCGCGGAACGCTATGCCGAGCTGCCCATCAACGAGCGCGTCACGTTCGTCGATCACTATGTGACGTCGGGGCAGACCCTGTCGGGGATCGCCCAGCGCTACAAGGTGACCGTCACCATGCTGCAGGCTGCCAATCCCCATTTGCGGGCCCACGCGCTCCGCGTTGGACAGCGGATCATCGTTCCGATGAGCGGCCGGGTCGTGCCGCGCGGCGCATGGAGCACCCCGCCCGAACCACGCGTCCGACGCAACTCCAGCCGGTATCGCAGCGTGAGCGCGAACGGGGGAGGGGCAACGCGGCACCGCGTGGCGGCCGGGGAGACGGCGAGCGGCATCGCCCGCCAGCACGGTGTGGCGCTGGCGGCGCTGCTCGAGGCGAACGATCTGACGATGCGCAGTGTGATCCGGCCCGGAGAGGTGCTGCGGATTCCGAGCCGGTAACCGGCACCCGAGGTTAGTGGTGCCGGAATCCCTTCATGACTTCTGCTTCATACCCGTTGGCGGGGTTGCGACCGGCGCCGAGCAGCTGCTCGACCTTGGCGGGGCCGCGGTTATACGCCAGCAGCGCCAACTGCATGTTCGACGGGTAGCGGTCGAGTAGATCCCGCAGGTAGCGGAACCCGATCCGCAGGTTCGTATCCCGATCATACAGCTGCTGCGTCGTCAGGCCCGGCTCGTACAGGCGGGCCGTGCTGGGCAGCACCTGCGTGAGCCCGACGGCGCCGACATGGCTCATGGCGCGCGGGTTGAAGCCAGACTCGACCTTGACCAGGCGGAACGCCAGGCCGGGGTCGATCCCCTCGCTCAGCGCAACATCGTAGACCGCCGTGGCCATATCAGCCGGCAGCTTGTAGTGGCTCGAGTACTGCATGATGGCATCCACGCGATCGAGCTGCAGCCGGGCGACTTCCAGCTCGCCCTGCTTGGCGTCCAGCTGCTGGCGGAGCGCCCGCAACTCACCGAGCAGCTCCGCACCGGAAGCTGGTGCGCGCTCGGCGTCGGTCGTGGTGCCGCCGGCCCATCCGCCCACAGTGCTGACGAGCAGAACGGCCAGCGCGATCATGCCGCCGCGTAGTATCAGACGTTGAGTTTTCGTTTGCATGCTCCTCCCCATTTCCGACTCCCGTGAACCTACTGCCGCTACGTCAAGCTTCATTCAAGCATCGACCGGGGCTTTTTGCTTCTCGACCAGCTGCACCTCCCCGATCACCATGCTGCTGTCAACGGCCTTCACCATGTCGTAAACCGTGAGGAGGGCGACGGCGACTGCCGTCAGGGCTTCCATCTCCACCCCGGTCCGGCCCACGGTGCGAACCCTGGCCCAGACCCTCACTCCCGGCAGCGATTCGGCCAGAGCCGCCTCGACCTCGATGTGATCGAGGCCCAAGGGGTGGCAGAGCGGGATCAGCTCCGCCGTCCGTTTCGCCGCCAGCGTTCCCGCAACTTCACTCACCGCCAGAACGTCACCCTTGGCAATTGCCTCTTCGGCTACCTGCCGGAACGCCTCCAGGGACATCCGTACAGTGCCAGTCGCGACCGCCGTGCGGTCCATGAGCGGTTTGTCGCCCACGTCGACCATGCGCGCCCGGCCTGCCTGATCCAAATGCGACAGTTTCATGCCCGGCGGACCCCCCGCAGATCATCCGCCAGTACGGCGGCCAGGAGCTGCGGGTTTACGTTCCCTTGCGCGAGGTCGCGCGCATCCATCACCAGCGCAATTGCTTCCACCAGCTTTTCCGTATCGCCACCGCGCTTGACTTCACTGCGCAGCTTGTCGGCCAATGCGTCCAGCATGTCGGTGAACCCGCCGCGCGCCTGAAACGGCACCTGACCAAGCGCATACTGGAGCGGCGCGTCCATGAACCGGGTGGCCTGATCGGCCTGGCCCGAACGGCTGCCCTCTGTTGCAAAGAGCTTGCCAACGCACCCCTCGGCCTTTGCAACTCGTTGTGCCAGCTCATCTTGGTCCTGAATTCCGAGCGTTTGCTGCGCGAATGCTGTCACAACACTGTCGGCGATTCGCGCGACACGCACGAGCACAACACGCGACAAAACGGTCGGGAGCAGGGCGTTGGGATCCGCGGCGGTCAGAATGATTACCGAGTCCGCCGGGGGCTCCTCGAGCGCCTTCAGCAGCGCATTTGCCGCCACCTCGGTCCCGAGCTGCGGGATGAGGCGCTCCGCGTCTCCGACAACAAAGACCTTTCGCTTGCCCATCGCAGGCGTTAACGCCAGCCGCCTCAACAAGTGTCGTACGGCTGCAACAGGGTGGCTCGCCAAACCCGCCACCGGCGCATACAGCGGCTGCTGGCGCCGTGCCGCCATCTCCTCTGCCAGGGCTTCGGCCACGAGGTCGACCTGCTTGTCGGCGTCACTGCCGCCGCTTCCGCCTCGCTTGCTCAGCTCGACCGGTACAAACCAGTGCACGTCTGGGTGCTGCAGCGACTGCACGAGGCGACAGGAGCGGCATTCACCGCATGGTTCCTGTCCTGGTGCATCGCATTGGATCAGTTGGGCGAGCCACAGCGCGAGACGCTGTTTGCCGACTCCACGAGGTCCGGTCAGCAATAGGGCTTGCGGCAGCTTTCCGGAGGCGTGGGCGCCCGCCAGTCTGGTCTTAACCCCTTCGTGCCCGATCAAGGGCGGTAAAGGCATGGGCGGAATCTAGTGGCGTGGTCGGTGCGCGGCACCACTTTCCAACGCAAGTCATTTAGTATCAACATAGTACGATTGTTATGAGGGCCTTGCGCGGTATTAATCCCAACCCACAGAGCGGCTTACGAAGCGAAGTGAGCACACACTCGCCAGATAGTGCAGATTTTATCGGTTTCTTCGGGTGGTATTCGGGGTCTCAGGACGTACTATGACGTCGCGCGCAAGGCGGCAGGACTCACGAGGCCGTGCTGGGTCGCATAGAACGTCAACTCGGCATTCGATTTCATCCGCAGCTTGTGCAGCAGGCGCGCCCGGTACGTGGTAACGGTCTTCGGCGACAGACCGAGTTGGCGGCTGATCGCCGTGATGGGGCGGCCCGCGGCGAGGAGCCGCAGTACCTCGAGTTCTCGGTCCGAGAGCTGCTCGTGCGGGGCCGGCGGCGGCCCGCCCAGGCCATCGGCGACGGCCTCGGTCATGGCGGGACTCAAGTATTTTTGGCCCGCCATCACTCGCTCCAGCGCCCGCAGCAATTCTTCAGGTGCTGATTCCTTCGTCAGATATCCGGCCGCGCCGACCTCGAGAACGCGCAGCGCGAGCTGATCCTCGGGGAACATCGTGAGGATGAGCACCGGAAGGTGGGGACGGGCGGCGTGCAACTCCCGCAGCACATCCAGGCCGTGGCGGTCCGGAAGTCCAAGGTCCAGCAGCATGACATCCCACTGCTCGCCCAACGCCAGCATGAGGGCTTCGGCGGCGGTCCCGGCCTCGCCGAATTGAACGCCGGCGGGGAGACCCTGGAGCAGCTCGATGAGCCCCCGGCGCACAAGCGCGTGGTCGTCCACGACGAGAATGCGAGTCATCGGGCGGTGCCCGAGGCGGGGGTGGGCGGAAACCAGGCGGCCACGCGCGTCCCGCCGCCCGAACGGGGCGCGACTTCCAGCACGCCGCCGAGCGCGGCCGCCCGTTCGCGCATGCCGAGGATGCCGAGCGAGCCCGGGCCGGTGGCGGCCGACTCCGTGATGCCGCGGCCGTCGTCGCGCACCTCCAGCGTCACGCAGCCGCTCTTCAGACCGAGCTCGATCTGAACGCGCGTGGCGCCCGCGTGGCGCGAGATATTGGTCAACGCTTCCTGGACGATGCGGAACAGCGCCGTTGCCAGCTCGTCGGTGATCGCGCCATCCGTGGGGAGGATCGTCGGCTCGCACGCGATCCCCGTGCGCCGCGTAAAGTCCTGTGCCATCCATTCCACCGCGGCCGGCAGCCCCAACTGATCGAGAATCGGTGGGCGGAGTTCCGTCGCGATCCGGCGCACGGTCTTCACCAGATCGTCGACCATGAGCGCGGTCTCGCTCAATCGCTCGCGCAGCGCCGGGGCTTCCGGGGTCGCCGCCGTCTGCGCGCCTGCGAGCTGCAGCTTCAGAGCGGTCAGCGCCTGTCCCAGGGTGTCATGGATTTCGCGCGCGATTCGCGTACGCTCGCCCTCGCGGACATCGTGTTGTCGGGCGGCGAGCAGCCGCAGCGCTGCCCGCGAGGCCTGGAGCTGCTCCTGCGATCGCTTGCGCTCCGTGACGTCCATCATCGATCCGACCATTCGGATCGGCTTGCCCGTTTGTGGATCGTGAATGACGTAGCCGCGATCGTAGACATCCGCATAGGAACCGTCCCGGCGACGAAAGCGGTACTCGCGCGACCAGGTGGTATTCCCGCTCGCAATGGCGGCGTGGATGCTGGCAACCACGCTTTCGCGATCGTCCGGATGGAGGCGGCTGCTCCTGGCCTCGGCGCCCGGCTCGATTTCCTCTCGCGTATACCAGAACAGCGTCTCGAATCCACGTCCCAGCCACAGGGTGTTGGTGACGAGATTCCAGTCCCACACGGCGTCGTTGGTCGCGAGGTTGATCAGCCGCAATCGTTCTTCCGACTCCCGCAGATCGGTGATATCGAAGGCTACACCGGCGACTCCGCAGATGGTCCCGCGCGCATTGCGCAGCGGCTCCACGCGGGCGCTGAATGTGCGGCCCCGTACGGTGAGCTCGTAGGCGGTCGGGTTGCCGACCAGCGCTGCGCGATGCGCTGCCACCGCCGGGTTCGCTCCGGCGGGACTCTCCGCGCCTTGTCCCACCCACACGCCGCTCTCCGCCATCGCGATGGGGCCGAGCAGTGACAGGCCGCCGCCGCGGCGCGACGTCACGCGTAACTGCTCGTCGGTGGACCACAGCAAGACCGGCAGCTGGTCGACGAGACGACCAAGCTGCTCGGGATCGAGGATGCCGAAGGCCCTCGCGGCGAGAGAGGCGACCTCAGCCATATCCATAGCGTAGTGTGCGACGCCTCATGCGTCCAGCACGGCGCGCACTTTGCGCGCGAGTCCATCCGGCGAGAACGGCTTTTGAAGAAAGGCACTCCCCGGCTTCAGCTCTCCGTTCTGCACGACCGCGTCGCCGGGATAGCCCGACATGTAGAGCACGCGGCTCCCGGGACGGCGGGCCGCCAGTTGATCCGCCAGATCGCGTCCGGACATGCCCGGCATTACGACGTCGGTGAGTAGCAGGTGGATCGTGCCGCCGTGCCGCTCTACCAACCGCAGGGCGGTGGTGGCATCGGACGCGGCCAGGACGACGTACCCATGCGCTTCGAGCGCGCGCTGGCTGAGGTACAGCACGGCCGGCTCATCCTCGACGACGAGAATCGTCTCGGTACCGCGGGCCGCTCCCCCTTTCATGGGGGCCGCAGGCGTGGTGGGGCCCGTGGCGAGACGCGGGAGATAGATCTTGAAGCTGGCGCCGCGGCCCGGCTCGGAGTAGACAGAGATGTAGCCGTCGGACTGCTTCACGATCCCGTACACGGTGGCGAGCCCCAGCCCCGTGCCCTTTCCCACCTCTTTGGTGGTGAAGAACGGCTCGAACAGATGGGCACGGACAGACGCGTCCATCCCGGTGCCCGAATCGGTTACCGCGAGCAGGGCGTACGGGCCAGGCTTCGATCCCAGGTGCGCCTGCGTGAACGCCTCGTCGAGATCCACGTTCCCGGTTTCGATCGTCAGCGTGCCACCGCCGCCGCCCGCCATCGCATCGCGGGCGTTCACGGCGAGATTCACCAGCACCTGCTCAATCTGATTGGGATCGGCGCGCACGCGCCCCAGATCCGGTGCCAGGACGGTCACCAGCGCGATATTCTCGCCGATCAGGCGCCGGAGCATTTTGTCCATTTCCCCCACCACCACGTTCAGATCGAGCACTTCCGGTTGGAGCATCTGGCGCCGGCTGTACGCGAGCAGCTGGCGCGTGAGGGACGCGGCCCGCTCGGATGCCTTACGGATCTCCTCGACGTCGCTGCGCATGCTGTCGCCTGGCGGCAGGGCGCGCAGCAGCAGCTGCGTGTTCCCCAGAATGGCGGTCAACAGGTTGTTAAAGTCATGCGCGATGCCGCCGGCCAGCTGTCCCACGGCTTCCATTTTCTGGGCCTGCCGGAACTGCTCTTCCAGGTGACGCTGGTCGGTCACATCACGCTGCGTCCCCCAGACGCGAACGACCTGTCCGTCCTCGATGAACCCGACCACGTTATTAAGGAAGACACGCGAATTGCCGTCCTTGGCATGTTCGCGCGTTTCGGAGTCTGCCAGGCGGTATCCCGCGCGAATGAAGGACCGGATCTGCTCGCGATTGGCCGGATCGTGGACATCGTGTAGATCCGCGAGCAACGTGCCGACGAGCTCGCGGGCTTCACGGTAGCCGTACATCCGCGCCATGGCGTCGTTGCACTCGGCGATGCGCGCGCCGCGGTACAGCCGGTCGATCTGCTCGTCCTCCGGCAGGTTGATCGGGACGGGAGGATCGACCTCGAGTCGGGAGACGCCTTCCGAGCTTTGGGCGATGAACGAGCGATAGCGCTCCTCGGCGCGGCGCCGGTCCGAGACGTCCATGCCGATCGCCAGCCAGCCGCCTCCGGTGAGCGGCGCGTTGGCCCAAATAGTATCTACGATCGTCCCCTGCCGGGTCCGCGTCCGGAAGTCTGTCCATTCGCCGACCGGCGCTCCGACGGAGTCGCGCAGCCGCTGCCGGTCCGCCGGATCGGGGTACAGTTCGGAAAAGATGTCGCGCTCGCGCGCCTCGGCGACCTCGTAGCCCAGGGTTCGCGTCCACTCCCGATTGCCCCATTGAATGCGGCCATGCTCGTCGAGGAAAACCAGCATGACCGGAATGTTGTCCACGATGCGCTGCAGCAGCTCGGTCTGTTCGCGCCAGGCGTCCTCGACGCGCTTGCGCTCGATCGCCATCGCCATTTGCGACGACACGAACGTCAGAATGTCCAGCTCACTCGGCCCGTAGCGCACGCCATGCGAGTAGGTCTGTGTCACGACCACGCCAATGGTGCGATCCTTCACCGTGAGCGGCACTCCGAGCCAGTCGATCGAGGGAGCCCCGATCAGCTCCGCTTCGCCCTCCGCCACGAGTCGTTCGTACACTTCGGGGGTGGCGAGGAGCGGCTGGCCGGTCCGCAGCACGTACTCGGTGAGTCCCTTGCGCAGCTTGCGTGGCGGGATATCGCGCGCCGTGTCGTACTCGTCGACAAAATACGGAAACTCGAGCCGGTCGTCGTCGGCGTTGTAGAGCGAGACGTAAAAATTCTTCGCGGGCATCAACTCGCCGACGATCTCGTGGATCGCGCGCAGCAACGCCTGGAGATTGTCGGCCGTATGGGCCGTGTGCGAAATCCGATAGACCGCCTCCTGAACGCATTCGGCGCGGTGCCGGGCGGTCACATCGCGGAAACTCCAGACCCGGCCCACCGCACGCCCGTTCAGCCGCAGTGGAATCGAGTAGCGCTCGTATACGCGGCCGTCATTGAAGGCGAGCACATCGAAGCTTTCGGACGTGGGGGTCTCGTACAGCTCGCGAATCTTGTCGACGAACTGGCGCGGATTCGTGAGCTGCTCTTGCACGTGCTGAATGAGCCGATCATCCTGCTGCGAGACGATCAGGGCGGGTGGGATGGCCCACATCTCGGCGAAGCGCCGGTTTTGCGAGACCACGCGCCCGTCGAGATCCACGACCAGGATGCCGTCAGCCGTGGACTCGAGGGTCGCCTGGAGTACCGAGACGGTGAGAGAGTCCGCCGCCCTACGGGGTTTCTTCGCCCTTGGCTTGGGCTTGGCCTTCTTACGGTTGGGAGACTTCGGGGGCCGCGTGGCGCGTGGAGACATGCGCCCAATGTATGGATCCGCGTGCCTCCGGTCACGCCCCTGATTGCGGGCCTGCGAGTATCGGAGAGTTAACGACGCCGACGGAGAGCTCCCGAGGCAGGACTCGAACCTGCGACCCGCCGGTTAACAGCCGGCTGCTCTACCAACTGAGCTACTCGGGAAGAGGCGCGAAATATCGCGGGCCAGGCGCCCGAGTTCAACCGGCGAGCTGCTCCACCTCGGCGCGGGACTCGTCGATGACGGCCAGCACCATGCCACCCAGAATGAGCGCGGCTCCGAGGGCCTGACCCGTCGTGAAACTCTCCCCCCAGAACAGCCTCGACGTCACCGCCGCAAACACTGGTTCCAGACAGAACAACAGCGATGCCCGAGCCGCGGTCATTTCCCGCTGCGCGCGCATCTGCCATATCAGCGCGACCGACGTGGCCATCACCGCAAGGAACAGCAACGCCGCGCCAAATCCGATGGACCACTCCAAGCGCATCGGCTCCACCAGTAGCGCAGCGACCAATGTGCCGACCGCGGTCCCCGGAAGCTGCAACCACACGATCCGCTCCGCCTGAAATCGCTTGGAGAACTCAGTCACCGCCACGATGTGCCCGCCGAACACTACAGCGGTAATCAGCGTCCACAGATCACCGCGATTGAGCCCGCCGGCATCGGGGGCCGTCAGGAAGTACATCCCTGCGCCGGCGATGACCAGCGCGAGCAGCACCATCCACCCGGTGCGGTGCTTGAGCAGTACGAGCGCTATCACCGGTGCGAGCACGCTCGACATCGCCACGATGAAGGCGGACCGTGCGGGCGTCGTGTATTGCAGGCCGACGGCCTGTGTCGCAAAGCCGCTGGCGAGCAGGACCGTGAGCAGCAGTCCCGCGCGTAGCTCCGCCGCGGAAAACCCGCCGCGCAGATTGATGAAAGGCGCCAGCACCAAGGTGGCGATGGAAAACCGCAGGCCCAGAAAGAGCAGGGGAGAGGCCGAGTTGAGCGCGTCCTTGACGACGACGAAGCTCACCCCCCATACCGCTGCCGCGGCGATGAGGAGCAGATCGCTGCGCCGGACCGTCACGCCAGATCTCGCAGGTAACGCGCGGTGAGAGACTCGGGCACGGTTGCGATGTCTTCAGGGGTGCCCGCGGCGACGAGACGGCCCCCGAGCGCCCCGGCCCCGGGACCTAGATCGATCACCCAGTCGGCGCGCTTGATCACGTCGAGGTTGTGCTCGATGACAAGCACCGTGTGGCCGCCATCCACGAGCCGGTCCAGGACGCGGCAGAGAACACGCACGTCGTCGAGATGCAGACCCGTGGTCGGTTCATCGAGGATGTAGAGCTTGCGCTTGCCGGAGCCTCGCCGGGCGCCGGCCGTGGCGAGCTCGCGGGCGATCTTCAAGCGCTGCGCTTCGCCGCCCGAGAGCGTGGTCGCAGGCTGGCCGAGACGCAGATAGCCGAGTCCGACCTGCTGCAGGTACCACAGACAACGCGCGAGCCGCGGATGTCGATGGAGTCGCTGCATCGCCTGGTCCACCGTCCACTCGAGCGCCTGGGCGATGCTCGCGCCTTGAACCTTCACATCGAGTACCTCGCGCTTGAATCGCGACCCCCCGCACACGTCGCACGGCACGAACACGTTCGCGAGAAAGACCATTTCAATGAGCACGTGGCCGGCGCCCTCGCAGGCCTCACAACGCCCGCCCCCGACGTTGAACGAGAACGTGCTGGGCGTGTACCCGCGCGCGCGTGCCAGCGCCTCGTTCGCGAACAACGTCCGCAATTCATCAAACGCCTTGACGTACGTCACGGGATTGGAGCGCGGGGTACGCCCGATTGGGGCTTGATCGATGAGCACCACGTCCTCGAGATGCTCCCATCCCTTCAACGCGGCGACGAAACCGACCGGCTCTCCCAAATGCTGCTTGGCGGTGTGTCCACCACGGAGCCGTGACTCGAGCTGCCGATACAACACATCGTGCACCAGGGTCGATTTGCCGGAGCCTGAGACGCCCGTCACCACCGTGAGCGTGCCGAGCGGGATGCGGATATCGACACCGTCGAGGTTGTGGAGTCGCGCGCCTTTGAGGTCGAGCCAGCGCACTGCCGGTCGCCGTGCCGATGGCACGCCAATCCGTTTGTCACCCGCCAGATACTGGCCGGTGAGCGTCCCGGCTTCCCGCACGGCGGCGGCGGGTCCCTGGTACACGAGCTGCCCGCCCGCTTCACCGCTCGCGGGCCCGAGCTCGACCATCCAGTCGGCGGCGCGCATGGCCGCGGGATCATGCTCCACGACGACCACGGTGTTGCCGGCGTTCGAGAGCTGCCGCAGCAGGCCGAGCAGGCGATCGACGTCGGCGGGGTGCAGCCCGATGGACGGCTCGTCCAACACGTACAGGGTGTCCACGAGATGCGACCCCAGCGCGTTCGAGAGCGCGATGCGCTGCGCTTCGCCGCCGGAGAGCGTGCGGGTCTGCCGATCGAGCGTGAGATAGCCCAGTCCGACGTCGTTCACGAATCTCACCCGCGCGCGCAGCTCACCCAGGATGTGGTCGGCCACAGTCTGCTGAAACGCCGGGAGCGTGAGCTGATCGAGCCACATCGCGAGATCGGCGGCCGTGAGCGCGGCCGCGTCCGCGATCGTCTTGCCCGCCACGCGGACCGCGAGCGATTCTGGTTTCAGACGGGCGCCGGTGCAGGCGGGACATGTCTTGGCCAGCTGGTATTGGCGCAGGAAGACGCGGATGTACTGCTTGTACCGCTTCTCTTCGAGGCGCTCGAGGAACGGAAGCATGCCAAGGTAGCGCCCGCTCGTGTTGTGCAGCAGGAACTGCCGTTCGCGCGCCGGAATGTCCTTCCAACTCATATCCAAGCCAATGCCGCGTCCACGGGCGGTTTCGCGCAGCAAGCGCCGACGGCCTTCATAGCGCGGCTTGGTCCACGGGTCCAGCGCGCCATCGGCGAGGGAGCGGCGCGCGTCGGGGACGATCAGCGACTCATCATACTCCAGCACCGCTCCGAATCCGTTGCAGATGGGGCAGGCGCCGCGCGGGTTATTAAAGGAAAAGAGCGTCGGCGTCAGGGCCGGAGCCGGGCAGCCGCAGGACGAGCACGCGGGATGCTCGGAAAAGCGCCGCCGGTCGCCGTTGTGGAGCGCGAGCGCCACGCCTTCGCCTTCGCTGAAGGCCGTCGCGACGGCGTCGGCGAGACGGCCGCGGTTTTCGTCTGCGGCCGTGATGCGGTCGACGATGACGAGCACGTCCTGACCTGCCCGGACGCGTGCCTCCGCCCCATCCTCATCGAGCCGTACGATCGCGCCATCGACCTGGGCGCGTACGAATCCCGCCGCGCGCAGCTGCGCGGCGACCTCGACATCCGGGCGGTGCGCCGAAGCCGGCAACGGGAAGGCGACGATCGTTTCCCGTTTCCCGTTTCCCGCGACCACCGCATCCACCACTTCCTGCACGGTGTCGCGTTTTACTGCCTGGCCGCACTGCAGGCACGTTTGGGTTCCGGCCCGTGCCCACAGCAGCCGGAGGAAATCGGCGATTTCCGTGGCGGTGCCGACCGTAGAACGACTCGACGTCGTGGGGTTCTTCTGCTCGATCGCCACCGCCGGCGACAGCCCCTCCATGGAATCGACCAGCGGTTTCGGCATCCGCTCGAGGAACTGCTTGGCATACGTCGACAGCGATTCGATGTAGCGCCGCTGCCCCTCGGCATACAGCGTGTCGAATGCCAGCGAGCTCTTCCCCGATCCCGACGGCCCGGTGATGACCGACAGGGCCCGGCGCGGGAACTCCACCGTGATATTCTTCAGATTGTGCTGGCGTACGTTGCGGAGAACGACGCGCTCAGGGGGATGGCGCATAACCCCTAAAAATAACAGCTTTGGCCCCTAGATGGCCCTCGCCCTGACCCCGCGGCTACTCCGTCGTGGCCTCGAGTTGTTCGCCGTCATCTCCCTGTGTGGAGTTGTACTCCTCGTCGCGTATTACCTGATCCGGTTCGGCGACCGGGTCGACGTGTTCGTCCGGCCGCTGCTGAACCTGCACTGGGGATGGATGGTCGTCGGGCTGGCGCTCGCCTCGTTGGACTGGGTGGGCGGGGGGCTGCGACTCTGGGTCTGCGCGCGGCATGTATACCCCCCGGTCCGTCTGCGCCACTGCATCCTCGCGGGCGGATTTGGCGCCTGGGGGTCCTACCTGACGCCGTTTCAGTCGGGCTCGGCTCCGATGTCCATCTGGGTCCTGAAGCGCTCGGGTGTACCGGTGCCGGAAGCCGTGACTTCGATTTTTGTCACGTTCGTCGCTACGGTAGGATTCTTTGCGATCGCGGGGCCCCTGGCCGTGTGGATGGGGGCCGGCAAGTCGCTGGCCCAGCACGGACTCGTGCTGGGCATTACGCTGTACGACCTGTTCAAGACCAGCCTCACGATTTTCGGCCTGATCGGGCTGGTGATGCTGGCCGCGATCATCTCCCCCGGCCTCATGAAACGCCTCATTCAACGGGTCGCGATGCGCATTGGGCGACGCAGCCCGGCCGCGGCCGCGCGCATGGAGAAGCTGCTGTCCGGTGTGGATCGCGCGCATGACTGCATGGTGGCGTTCGGAAGCGGCAAGGGCCTGTTTACGCTATTGCTGGCGACGATCATTTCGGCGCCCTCTCATGCCAACAAGCTGCTGGCGGGGTATGTGGCCCTCCGCACGCTCGGCATTCCCGCAGACTTCACCGATATCCTGCTGCTGCAAACGCTGATCTCGTTCCTGCTTTACTTCGCGCCAACCCCCGGAGGCTCCGGCCTCGCCGAATTGACCTCAGCGGCGGTGATGTCGATCTATGTCCCGCGCGAGATGACGCCGAGCTACACGCTGATCTGGCGGTTCATCAACAGCTACGCGACCGTCATCGTCGGTTCGCTGATCTTCTGGTACTGGATCAGGCGCGGCCTGATCGGGCGTGAAGAAACCGTGGGGATCACCTAACTGCAGCTTCCTTGCCCGGTTACACACCCGGGCGTAACTTCTCCGACCTAACCACGGATCCGGGAGTAGGCGTGCATGGCGTTGCTTGAACTGGGCGGGAAGCGGTTCGCACTCCCGCAGGGGGAGGTTCTGCTCGGCGCGGACTCAGGAAGCGCCATTCCCCTTGCCGTTCCCGGCGTCCTCCCCCGCCATGCGAAACTGAAGAGCCTTCCAGACGGTCAGGTTGTGATCACCAAGGCAGTGCCTGAGGCCGAAGTTCTCATCAACGGCGTTCGCCTGGGTGCCGAACCGACGCCCTTGCTCCACGGGGACAAGGTTGAGATTGGCGGTCAGGAGCTGACCTTCGTGGACGAGCGGCGCAGCGGCAGCACGCAGTACGTCCAGGCGATGAGCTTGCCGCAGGCGATGGCGCAGGCCAAGAGTGAAGCGAAGGGTCCGGGCGGGGGGAAGGTCACCGTTAATACCGGTGGGCGAGTCGTCTCGCTCACCGACGGCCGGGAGTACGCCATCGCCGGTACCTCCCTGGTTTTCGGGCGAGATGCCTCGTGCGACGTCGTGGTAGCCGGCAAGGATGTGTCGCGCCGCCATGCCGAGATCGTGCAGACGCCCAAGGGGTACTTGATCGTCGATTCCAGCACGAACGGCACGATGGTGAACGACGTGCGCATCGAGGGGCAGCGACTGCTGGCGCGAGCGGACGTGGTCATGATCGGCGAAGAGAAGTTCCGGTTTTACGCCGACACGGCCACCCCCGCCGCCCCCGCCGCCCCCGCCGCCCCTCCTCCTCCCAAAAACCCTTCGCCGGGGCCGGCCGCTAGCGCAGCTTCCTCTTCGGCCGCGTCCCCTGTACCTCCAACACAGGGCTCGGCGCCCGCGGGAAGGCTGAGGGAGACGGTTCACGGTGTGCCGGCAGCACCGCGGCCCTCCACTGGCGCCCTGGCCAGCTTCCTTGTGCGGGGCGGCGCGCTCAAGGGGCAACGGCTCATCGTCAAGACACCAGTGGTCAATATCGGACGCGCCGATTACAACGACCTGGTGTTCCCCGATGAGTCGGTCTCGACGACGCATGCGAAGCTCCAGCGGCGCGAGGGCGTATGGGTACTGGTGGATCTCGATTCGACGAACGGGACATTCGTCGATGGGGATCAGATCAAGGGTGAGGCGCCACTGGCCCCTGGCGCCAATGTCCGTTTTGGGGAAATCGGCACCGTGTTCGAACCGACGGATGAATCGGCTGAAGTAGCCAAGGGCGGGGGAACACGCGTCATGGAAGTGATGACCATGTCGCCACCGCCGTCCAAGACGGCGCCTCCCGCACGACCGTCACCCGCGCCAGCCAAACCCGCGGCTGCGCCACCTGCGGCGCCGGCCAAGCCGGTGGCGGCCAAACCGGTGGCTCCCAAACCGGTGGCAGCCAAGCCCAAGCCCGCGGCCAAGCCGCCGGTTGCGCAACAGAAGAAAGGGAAGGGTTGTGGCGGCAGTGCGACGGTACTTCTTCTCGGGATCATCGGGATAGTCTATTGGATGTTCATCTAAGGATCTCGAGTCTCGTGCACATAACTACCGCGGGCCGCACCGACGTTGGCGTCATCCGGTCAGGAAATGAGGACAATTATCACATGGTCCCCGACCGGGGGATTTTCATCGTCGCCGACGGCATGGGCGGGCACGCGGCGGGTGAAGTGGCCAGTGAGATGGCGGTCCACTACGTCGCGCGCGAGCTCGATTCGTTGCGCGGGCTCAGCGACGAGCAGGTCGCGGAGCGGATGCGCCACGCCATCCGCGCGGCGAACGGCGCGATTTTTCAGCGGACGCTCACCGAGCACGACAAACGCGGCATGGGCACGACGGTGACGGCGCTAACGCTGTACGAGACGCGCTTTCTCGTCGGTCAGGTGGGCGACAGCCGTGCCTATCTCCTGCGCGACAACAAGCTCAGCCAGCTCACCAAGGACCACTCCTACGTCCAGGAGCAGGTGGACGCCGGTTACCTCACGCCGGAGCAGGCCCGGACGCATCCCTACAGCAACGTCATCACGCGTTGCGTGGGCGCCAACAGCGAGGTGAGTCCGGACATCTACGTCGGTACGGTCAAGCCACGCGACGTCTTCCTCCTTGCCTCCGATGGTCTGACCGGAATGCTGGAGGACTATCAGCTGGCTGAGCTGCTATCGCCCGATCGGATGCCGGAAGACGAAGTCGATGCGCTCATTGCCGAGGCCAATCGGCATGGTGGACTCGACAATATTACGGCGGTGATCGTGCGGATCGACTCAGTGGATCCGCCGCCGCCCGAGACCGTCACGACCCAGGCGCCCACCCGCCCGCGCTGAGCAGCGTCTTCTCGCCATCCAGTCGCGCGGCGACCTCTTCGGCCGGCCACGTCACGAGCTCCACCACCGCTGGCGCCGGAATCTGCGCGGGCTCCAGCACAAACACGCGCAGCCGTTGTGCCGAGCGATGCAGCTCGGCGGCGACACGCGGGAGCCCGAGACTGGCGAGCCCCGGCATCGAGACGTCGAACATGTCCGGCTTGGACGGAAAATCGAGGAACAGCTGGTCGGCGCGCAGTCCGGCTTCGCCGGCCAGCCGTTCTTCGACGCGCTGCAGGAGATCGGGATCGCGCGCGGGCCAATCGGCCGTGTCGGCGGGAAGCTCCGTCGCGGGAATGTCGAGCGCGCGCTTCGCGAGCCGGCGCTCGCGTAACGCCCGTGCCAGCCCCGTCTGATCATGCTGCTGGAGCTCGTGCGCCAGAGCGTCGTCGGTCGCGAGCGCGATGTCGTCGGGCGACAGGCGACCCGCCGCGATCGCCCGGCGCACCAGGCGTTTGAACATCGCGGTGGCGCTGCGCACCGCGTGGTGCCAGTACACGTTGCGATACATCTGATACTTCGCGAACAGCAGCGATTCGAGTGCCGCGAGGCCCTTGGGGTGCAGCCCCAATCCCTCGGGACCGAGCGTCAACGACGTGAGCAACCGGTCCACATCGATCCGGCCGTAGGGCACGCCGCACATCGCCGCGTCGCGCGAGAGGTAATCCAGCTTGTCGACGTCGATCGATCCCGACACCAGCCCGGCGAGCGGCGACGCGCTGGTTCCCTGAATCAGCGCGAGCAGGCGCTCGGGAGCGACGCCCAGGTGCTCGAGTGCTGCCGCCAGTGCGCCGCCCTCGAGATGCCGCGCGGCGAGGCGCTCATGGTGCGGCAGGCCGGCTTCCTCGAGCGCGTGCGAAAACGGGTAATGGCCGATGTCGTGGAGCAACGCGGCCAGTCGAACCGCCAGTCCCTCTTCGGTCTCCAACTGCCCCAGCTCCGTGACGACGCGGCGGGCGAGGTGATAGGCGCCCAGGGCGTGCTCGAAGCGCGTGTGGGTGGCGCCGGGGTAGACGAGGAACGCGTGGCCGAGCTGCCGGACGTAGCGCAGACGCTGGACGGCCGGCGTATCGAGGACCGCAAGCGCCTGGGGCTCGAGGCGGATGTTGTTCCAGAGCGGGTCGCGGACGACCTCGAACTGGCTCACTCCTTGGGACCGGCCTCCCGAACGCCGGCGGACACGGCCTCCGCAAACTGCTCGAAGTTGTTGCGGAACAGCCCGGTCAGTTTCCGCGCCTGGGCGTCGTAAGCGGCAGCATCCTTCCAGGTTGTGCGAGGGTCCAGGACGCCGTCCGGCACACCCGGGACGTGCTCGGGAACCTGGAGGCCAAATATCGGCTCGCGCCGCGTGGCCACCGTGTGCAGTTGCCCGCTGAGGGCGGCGCGAATCATCGCGCGCGTGTGCTTCAGCTCCATGCGGTGACCGACGCCGTAGGGGCCGCCGGTCCATCCGGTGTTCACCAGCCAACAGTCGACGTCGTGGTTCGCGATCCGCTCCCCGAGCATCTTCGCGTACACGGTGGGCGGCAGGGGCAGGAACGGCGCCCCGAAGCACGCCGAGAAGGTTTCCTTCGGTTCCGTCACGCCGCGTTCGGTGCCGGCGACCTTCGCCGTGTACCCGGAGAGGAAGTGGTACATCGCCTGGTCCGGGGTCAGCTTCGCGATCGGCGGCATCACGCCAAAGGCATCGGCTGTGAGGAACACCATGTTCGACGGATGTGCCGCCATGCCTTCCGGCACATGATTCGGGATGTAGTGAATCGGGTAGGACGCGCGCGTGTTCTCAGTGATGCGCTGCGAGTTCAGGTCGATGGCGCCGGTCTCGGCATCGACATCCACATTCTCGAGCACCGTCCCGAACATCTGCGTCGTCGCGTAGATCTCGGGCTCACCCTCGCGCGACAGCTTGATCACCTTGGCGTAGCAGCCGCCCTCGAAATTGAAGATGCCGTCATCGGACCAGCCGTGTTCGTCATCGCCGATCAGGCGGCGCTCGGGATCGGCCGACAACGTGGTCTTGCCCGTGCCCGAGAGACCGAAGAACAGGGCGCTGTCCCCGTGCGTGCCGACATTCGCGGAGCAGTGCATCGGCAGCACGCCCCGCATCGGCAGCAGGTAATTGAGGATGGTGAAGATCGATTTCTTCATTTCACCGGCGTAGCGCGTACCCCCGATCAACACGGTGCGCTGCGCGAAGCTGATGATGATGAACGTCCCCGACCGGGTACCGTGCACGGCGGGGTCCGCCTGAAACTCGGGGGCGTGCAGCACTTCGAATCCCGGCTCGAAGCTCGACAGCTCTTCGTCGGACGGGCGCAGGAACATGTTGTAGACGAAGAGCGCATGCCAGGCGTTCGGCGTGATGAAGCGAATCGGCAACCGGTAATTCGGATCGGCGCCCGCATGCACGTCGCGCACAAACAATTCCTGACGCGCGAGGTGCTGCTCGACGTCCGCCTTGAGCCGCTCGAAGGACGCGGGGGTAATCGACTGATTGACCTTGCCCCACCAGATCCGATCGGCGGAGTCGGCTTCGTGCACCAGGAACTTGTCGTTGGGGCTGCGGCCGGTATGCGGCGACGTCACGGCGGCAAACGGTCCTCCGGCCGTGACCACTCCTTCACGGCGGCGAAGCGCGTGCTCGTACAGCTGAGACGGCGTCAGGTTCCGATAAACGCGCTGCTCGGTCGAAATACCCATTCGCTTTTCTAGGTGGACCGCGCATGGCGGCGGTGTTCCAACGCGTCGACGGCGGCGATCACCGCCATATTCACGATATCGGTGACTTCTGACAATCTTTGCAAGACATGGACCGGACGGTCCATCCCCACAAGGATGGGTCCGATCGCCTGCGCGTCACCAAGACGGGCGAGCAGCTTGTACGCGATGTTGGCAGCGTTCAAGTCTGGGAAAATCAACACGTTAGCGGGCCCGCGCAGCTTGGCGAACGGGTAGACACGTGTGAGGATCCGCTCTACCACCGCAGTGTCGGCCTGCATTTCCCCGTCGACCTGCAGATCCGGCACCCGTTCGTGCAACAGTGATACAGCCTGCTGCACTTTCCTGGCTTGGGGGTGCTTCACCGATCCGAAATTCGAAAACGACAGCATCGCCACCCGCGGCTCCACGCCCAGCCGCCGCACGAAGTTCGCGGTGGCGGTCGCGATCTCCGCCAGCGTCTCGGCGTCCGGCTCGATGTTGACCGTCGTATCGGCGAAAAAGAACGTCTGCTGCCGGAAGATCATCATGTAGATGCCGCTCACGTGCTTGCGGCCCGGCTCGACACCGATCACTTCCAGCGCTGGACGAATCGAGTCGGGGTACTCGATTTCCTCCCCCGCGACGAGCGCGTCGGCGCGTCCTGCCCGTAACATCAGCAGTCCGTAATAGATCGGATCGAGGACCTGCGTCTGCGCTTCCCGCCGCGTCATGCCCCGGCGCTGCCGCCGCTGCCACAACTCTGCCGCGAACTGCTCGCGGTCCGGGGCGGTGTGCGGGTCCAGGAGCTCGATGTCCTCGAGCGTCAACGAGGCATCGTCCGCCTGGTGGCGAATCGCATCGAGGTCACCCAACAGAATCGGCCGCGCGATTCCCTCGTCGGCGAGGATGCGCGCGGCGCGCACGATGCGCGGGTCGTCGCCTTCGGGGAACACGATGCTCGGCGGGTCTTGCTGCGCGCGGGTAATGAGGCCGCGCATCACCTGACGCGCGGGACCGAGCCGCGCCTCCAGCTCGGCGCGGTACTCCTCGACGTCGATGATCCGGCCGGCGATGCCCGACGCGACGGCCGCCCACGCCACCGCCGGCGCGACCCACAAGAGCACGCGAGGATCGAACGGTTTGGGAATGATATAGTCGGGCCCAAACTTCAGCGTGTCGCCCCCATACGCCCGCGTCACCGACTCCGGCACTTCTTCCTTGGCCAATTGCGCGAGGGCGCGTGTGGCCGCCATCTCCATCTCGTCGTTGATCTTCTTGGCGCGCGCGTCGAGGGCGCCTCGGAAAATGAAGGGGAAGCCGAGGACGTTGTTCACCTGGTTGGGGAAGTCGGAGCGCCCGGTCGCCACGATCGCGTCGGGCCGGGCCCGCTTGGCATCGTCGGGCATGATCTCGGGATTCGGGTTGGCGAGCGCGAAGATGATCGGCTTCTTGGCCATCTCCGCCAGCATCTCCCCCGTGATGATGCCCCCGACCGAGAGGCCGACGAACACATCGGCGCCCTTCAGCGCATCAGTGATGACGCGCGCCTTGGTCTCCGACGCGAAGCGGCCCTTGTATTGATCCAGGTCCTGGCGGCCCGTGTGGATCACGCCCTTCTGATCGCACATCACGATGTGGTCGCGCTTCACACCCAGTTTCACGTAATGGTCGGCGGTCGCGATCGCGGCCGCGCCGGCCCCCGAGAACACGACCCGAATCTTGTCGATGTCCTTTTTCACGACGTCGAGGGCGTTGAGCAACGCCGCACCGGAGATGATCGCTGTGCCGTGCTGATCATCGTGGAAAACGGGGATCCCCAGGGTCTCGCGCAGGCGCTGCTCGATGTAGAAGCAGTCGGGAGAGCGGATGTCCTCGAGATTGATCCCGCCCACCGTGGGCTCGAGCAGCTGGCAGAAGCGGATGACGTCGTCGGGATTCTCGGAGCCGACCTCGAGATCAAAGACGTCGATATCGGCGAACGCCTTGAACAGAATGCCCTTGCCTTCCATGACGGGTTTGCCGGCCAATGCGCCAATGTTGCCGAGGCCGAGGACCGCGGTCCCATTGCTGACGACGGCCACCAAGTTGCCCTTGGCGGTGTAGAGGTAGGCATCCTCGGGACGCTTGGCGATTTCGAGACAGGGTTCCGCCACGCCGGGCGTGTAGGCCAGGGAGAGGTCCCGTTGATCCTTGAATGGCTTTGTGGCAGTGACCTGGATCTTCCCAGGGCGGCCCTGCGCGTGATAGTCGAGGGCCTCCTGGCGGCGGCTGGACAAGGACAGAAGTCCTTAATAGAGAAGGGGTTATGCTAGGCCGGCATACCAAGGCTGTCAAGGCCGGGGCGGGGATTGTAATATGACGACGATGCGGAAGCGCTCGTTGTGGGTACGCACCCCGCTGCTGCTGCTCACGCTGCTGCAATTCAGCGTGCCGGCGGCCGCCTCGTGGGCGGATGCTCGCCTGGGGGAGAAGAACAACGGGCCCGCGCACATCGAGTCGCACTCGACCGACGGCTGCGCCCGCATCCATCCGGCCGACTGCGCGCTGCATCGCTTCCTCACAGCGCCGCTCGCGCGGCATGTCGCCACGGTGCTGTCGCTCCGCGATGGGGCCGGCATCAAGTGGATTCCGCGTGCAACCGCCAACGCCCATTTCGCTCGGCACCTTACTCTTCCCGATTCCCGCGCCCCTCCGACGCTCTCCTGAGTAACGGCGCCGCGATTCCGCGGCGGCCGCACGTCAAAACAAATCAAGCTCGCGCGTTGCGCATTCCAGGTGGATTGCGCGCGCGCCGGGCTTCACCAGGAGAGCGTCATGTTCTTTCTTGCCTTGCTCACGACACTGCTGTCCGGGGGTCTCGGCGGCACGTTGTCCGGTCGCGTCACGACGGCGGCAGGCACGCCGGTGGCCGACGTTCAAGTCTCCCTTCCAGAGCTGCGCCGCTCCACCAGCACCGACAGCCTCGGCCGCTATTCGATCGCTGACGTCCCAGCGGGGACGTTCACCGTCACCTTCCAGCGTATCGGCTACGCGCCGGTGGCTCGCCGGGTCACCTCGACCAGCGGCGACGTCACAGCCGACGTCACCATGCGGGAGACCGTCGTCGAACTGACGGGCATCCAGGTCACCGCCAGCGCGAATGCGACGACGGCGTTGAACTCGCCGCAGCCGGTCAGCGTGCGCGCGGGCGAGGAGCTCAGGCAATCGCAAGCCCCTTCACTGGGAGAGACGCTCGAAGGTATGGCCGGCGTCCACAACTGGAGCACGGGTGTCGGGATCGGGAAACCGGTTATTCGGGGGCTCACCTCGAACCGTGTGCTCGTGTTGGACGACGGCCAACGCTTGGAGACGGCGCAGTGGGGTGACGAGCACAGTCCTAACGTCGAAACGGCGACTGCTGAGCGGATCGAAGTGATTCGCGGCCCGGCGAGCGTCCTCTACGGTTCCGATGCGCTCGGTGGCGTGGTCAATGTCGTTCAGAAGGATCTGCCGGAGGCCGTGGGCGGGCGCGGATTTGTCCGTGGCAGCGTGAGTGCGGCCTATGAATCGAACAACAAGTTGAAGGACGGGGCGCTGGACTTCGAGGGGGCCAGCGGGGCGCTCGGGTTCCGGGGCTCCTTCAGCGGCCGCAGCAGCGACAACGTGCGTACTCCCGATTACGAGCTCTGGAACAGCGGCACGCAGGCGTACGCGGGAAGCGGAACGTTGGGCACGCGTGGATCGTGGGGATCGTTGTCGGCGTCGTTCTCGCAGCGCAATGAAAAGATCGAGCTGACGGACGAAGATCCCGCCGCGACGCCGCTGCAGCGAATCGAGACAAGTCACGGCCGCGCGGACCTGAGTCTGCCGGTTGGCGGCGCACGCCTCGAGGTCTCCACCGGGTATGAACGGAACCGGCGTCGCGAGTTCGAGGACCAGGCTGACCCGACCGTCGCCCTGGGGCTGCTCACGCAGACCTACCTCGCTGACGTGCACTACCATCACACGCCGCTGGGCGCGTTTTCGGGGTTGATCGGTTTTTCGGGTGTGCGCAACACATTCGACAAGTTCGGCGAGGAGACCTTGATTCCGCCGAGTACGGCCAATAACGCCGGGATCTACGCGTTCGAACAGACGGAAGGATCCCGGGTCAACGTCTCGATCGGCGCGCGCTACGACTATCGCAAGCTATCCGTCGATGCCGACACGGTGCTCGGTGTCGCCACCCAGGACCAGACTTGGACCTCGCTGACCGGTAATCTCGGCCTGCTGGTGCATCTCAGCGAGCCGGCTGCGCTGGTAATCAATGTCGGGCGCGGGTTCCGCGCGCCGTCCTCCTTCGACCTGTATTCGAACGGCGTTCACGAGGGGACGACGGCGTTCGAGCGGGGCAATCCGAATCTGAAGACCGAGAATTCGATCAACACCGACGTCGCGCTGCGGGCACAGACGTCCCGGGTGTCGTTTGAGGTGGGCACGTTCCTCAACCTGATCCAGGACTACATCTACACCATCCCGAGCGGGACTATCGACAGTGCGTCCGGCTTCGAGATTTTCGACGTCACCCAGGGTGACGCGCGCCTGAGCGGTTTCGAAGCGGCGTTCCAATGGCACCCCGTGGCCTATCTGCACCTGCAGGGCACGGCCGACTATGTGAATGGCCAAAACACCTCAACCGACAATCCACTGCCGTACATGCCGCCGTTCCGGGCGACCTGGGTGGCGCGCCTCGAGGGGGGGCCGAGGAGTGGGAGCAGCCTTCAGAATCCCTATTTCTCGGTTAGTGGTGAAATCAACGGCGAGCAAACGCGCATGGACCCGGCCGAGCAGCAATTCTACGCCGATGCGTTTGGTGGGGCGGGCTATCAATCGCGCGCGTATTCGCTCGTCAACGTCGGCGCGGGGGCCAGTTGGGTCATCGGCGCGCAGACGATCACGGTCGACTTGTCATTACGCAACGCGTTCGATCAGCGCTACGCCAACTACCTGAGCCGGCTCAAGACGAACGCCGTCGATCCTGGAATGGGTCGGGCTCTGATCACCCGGATAACGACGGAGTTTTGACATGCGCCTGAACCCCTCGGCCCTTGCGGCACTGGGGGCAGTGGCTCTGGCGAGCGCCTGTGGTGGCGACTCGTCAGGGCCCAGCCCGCTTCCGGCGTGTGGCGCCCCCGGAACCCAGCTTTCCCTCGTAGTCGCTGCGTATGTCTCGCTCGACCCCGTGCTGGACTCGGGCTGCGTGACCTTCGCCGCCAACTCTTCCTCTGATACGGCCGAGTACTTGGTGCTGCCGCAGTCGGCGGGGGGAGCTGCTGCCTTGTCCGCTCCGTTCGAGCTCGCCTCGGCGTCACCCACCCCGTCCGGTCCGGCGCCGAGTTTCGCGCGCGAGGCGCAGGCGTCCCATGGTGGGGGCGCCCACGGCCGAACCGCGGTCACATTCGACATGTATCTGCGGAGCATCGGGCGCGGCGACCGGTACCCTCAAGTCCCGCTGGCTGCGCCGCCGCTAGGCTCGGTCCCGCCTCGTCCCGCTCCAACCGGTCCGCCCGTGCTCGGCAGCGCACGCACGTTCAAGGTTTGCTCGAACCTGAGCTGCTCCACACTCGCGAATGTCGGCGCCACGGTGCGGGCAGTGGGGGCGCACATCGCCATCTATGTGGACACGCTGGCGCCGGCGGGCGGCCTGGACTCCGCCGATTACGACGCGCTGAAGCAAGTCTTCGACACCCTACTCTATCCGTTGGACACCGCAACCTTCGGGAGCGTGTCGGATATCGACGCGAATACCGTGGTTACGGTGGTGATGTCGAACACGGTCAACAGTTTGGTCAGCAATTCACAATGCATCAGCAGCGGATACGTCGCGGGGTTCTTTTTCCCCGGGGATCTGGATCCTGTGTTCGCTCCCCAGTTCAATAACGGCGAAGTCTTCTATTCGATCGTCGCGGATCCGGGCGGCACGTTGAGCTGCGCGCACTCGAGGAGCGAAGTGAAAAGCGTCATGCCCGTCACGTTCACCCACGAGTTCCAGCACATGATCAATTTTGTCGCGCATGTGCGGACCCGCGGCGGAGATTCCGAGGAAGGGTGGCTGGACGAAGGACTTTCGAAGTATGCGGAAGAGATCGCGGGCCGGGCGTTCCTGCCGGGGGATCCCGCCTCGTTCAGCCAATTCGCCATCGGCGACGTGTATGACGCCTACCAGTACCTGCTCGATCCGGGGAGCTCGCCGCTGCTCATTCCGGTCGACAACGGTACGCTCGCCGAGGTAGGCGCGAGTTGGCTGTTCACCCGCTACATAGTGGACCAGTTCGGCGGCACGCTGCCCCGGCAGCTGGTGCAAACGGCCCAGACGGGGGCGGCCAACGTGAGTGCCCAAACCGGACAGCCCTTCGCCCAGACCGTGAGTCGCTGGGGCCTCGCCAACTGGGTCTCGGATCTTCCCGGTTTCGCTGTGCCGACCGAGCTCCAGTACAGCTCGTGGCATTTCCGCAATACGTTCGCGTCGCTGCACGCTCAGGACGGGGCGAACTTTCCGCTGGCGTATCCGCTCGTCCCGCTGCTCGCGAGCGCAAATTCGGTCAACATCAGCGGCACGTTGTGGTCGGGCTCAGGCGAGTACGTGCGCGTCGTCCAACCGCCTGGCGGCGGCACGTTCACGCTGCATCTCAGCGCAAACGGCACGACCCCGGTCTCGACTGCGATCGTGCCGAGGCTCAACATCGTGCGAATTCGCTAGGCCCTAGCGAGGCGGGGGCGCGATGGTGGGCGTCGTGTGGTACAGGACCTGCGCCGTGTTACGGTCGCGGTTCGTCGGGGTGGCGGTAGCCGGAGTCCCGAACATAAGGTCGGTGGTGGCGGGACTGTGGGTCAGGATGCCGAGCGTGTGCCCCAGCTCATGCGCGGCAACGCGGCGCATGCACGCCACAACCTGTGGCTCCGTGTAGCCCAAGCGGACGCTGAGCTGGACGCGAATCGGCTCGGTCATGGCCCCGGTCGAATCGATCACAAATGAGGTGACGCCGCCGCAGGCGCCCAGCGCGCCCGCCGTATCCGGCGGAACGGCCGGCGGGATGCTGTCCTGCCAGATCACGATCACGTCGGCATTCGCTGAATCGCCGACGAGCGTGCCGGTGAACTCAGCATACAGAAACTGCTGTTCCCAGACTTGCAGGCTGGTGCGTACCAGGTCCGGCATGTTTCCGCGCGTATCCGCGAAGTAGCGGACCGGAAGCCGGTCGCTGGGCCAGCGGAATACCTCTCCCGCGAGGTCCGACAAGTACCGAGGCGTGCGACTCGGCGTCAGGATGTCGCTGCATCCGATGACGAGCAGCACGAGCGGCAGCGCGCGTTTCACTTGCCGATCAGCCGGGCGCTCACCGTCAGCGCGAGTCGATGGACTGGGCGCGGGTTGGGAAACCCCGTGGTGCGCAATGCGGGCGTGATGAAGCGATGCACATCGTAGTTGAGTGCGACCTCCAGTCGATGTTTCGCGCCGAACGACGGAGCGTACGACGCGCCGAGTGCCACCAGCGGGAATACGCCGCCATCGCCCTGCTGAAAGACGCCCGTGTTGTCGGTGAGGTAGAGCAGGCCGCCGAGGCCCAGCCGTGCCGCCACGCCGGCGTGCAGCTCGCGGCGGAGACCAAACGTGAACGCAACCGTCGTGACCGATCCCGCATCCGCCGTCGTGCCGCTCTCTTCCCGTTTGAGCTTTGTCGGAGACAGATCGACCGTCAGATCGCCGGTGTAGGGACCATGGAATTCATCGCGCACGCTGAGCAGCAGGGCAGGGGCGATCGCGGGTTTCAGGCTGATCGGTACCACGATCGAGTCCTTGACGAGCGCCGTGCTAAAGCGCGCGCCGAGGCTCGCGCGCACCGAGACCTGGGCGGCGAGACGGCCTGACGACCAGACGGCCAAGGCAATCAGGAGCAGAGCCCGGACCGTCAGGAGGCGACCGCCTTGTCTCCGACCTTGAGCTTGCGCAGCACCACCGCGACGACCAACAACACCCCGTACATGCAGACGATGAGCGGGCCGGTCGGCAGGTCTTTCGAATACGACAGCCAGAGGCCGAGAATCGACGCGAGCGCGCCGGTGCTCCACGAGATCAGGGTAAGGCGCTGCTTGTCGGCGGTGAACAGATTGGCGATCACGGCCGGTACGACGAGAAAACTGAAGACCATCAGGACCCCGGCGATCGGGACGGCCAATGTGATCACGACGCCGAACGAGAGATAGAAAAGGAAGTCCCACAACCGGATTCTCCATCCTTGCGCTTCGGCCTGCTCCGGATGAAACGAAATCGTCAAGAACCGGCGCCGCAGGGCGAAGTGAAACACTCCCAACGCCACATAGGCGATGGCCAGCCTGATGATGGTCCCCCAGGTCACCCACAACAGGCTGCCGACGAGCGTCTTTTCCACCGCCTCGCCGCCACCGGGCACCTTGTTCGCCACGAGCACGGCGGCGGCGGACGCGACGACATAGACGATCCCGATGAATGCTTCCTGCGGTACCCGGCTGGTTCTGCCGGACGTCCGCGACAACGCGAACAGGAATGCACCGATGGCCGTCGCGAGCAGCGCAAACACGTATGTGGTTGGCGACTCCGGCGCGACGTGGAACAGCAACGCCGACAGGCTGCCCAACGCGGCCATCTGCGCCAACGACAAGTCCACGAAAATCACCTCGCGCGCGATCACGTGCAGCCCGAGATAGGAGAGCATGGCCACCAGGATCATGCACGCCACGAACGGTGGCAGCATCAGCTGAAAGCCGCTCACGGGACCCCCGCCGTTCCGAAGGACTGCGCCAGCTCCGACACCCAGAGGTTGACGAGATCGACATAGGTCTCGGGTCCGCCCGATCCGCCGGTATTGGAGGGCACGATCACCGCCTTGGCGCCGGTCCGTTGCGCGACTTCGAGCACCTGGTTTCGGTCGTAGTAATTGGTCGAGAGCAGGACCGCGACGTGGCGGTTGCGCATCTCCGTGATGATCTCCTGCACGTGGCGCGGCGTCGGTGGAATACCCGGCTTCGGCTCGATGTAATCGAAGCACGTCACCTGGAACTCGCGTGAGAAATAGTCCCACTCCTTGTGATAGCAGGCGACGATCTTGCCCCGGAACGGCATTCCCTGCTTTAGCCAGCCTCCCAGCCGATTCAGCAGCGGCGCCCCCTGGTACTGTTGCTGGCCGAGAAACGTGAAGAGTTTGCCCTGGCGGTCGAGGTCGGCGAGCGTCTCACCCCCGAGCATCGTCACGAGATCCTCGCCGAACAACGCGCGATACACGCGTGTCTCGAAGTCCTTCTCGCGCGCGGTGAAGTAGTCGGCGTCCTGCGGGGCCACGCGCTTCAAGCCGCGGAGAATGTTGCGGGCGATCAGGACGGCATTGAGCGGATCGGTCCAGATGTGCGGATTGCCATACACGTGGATGTCGCCCTGGGAGCGCGACAGATTGGCGGGAATGTCGAGGAGCGGCAAGCCTTGATACGCCGCGACGTACCCGGGTCCCCCTTCCGCGATTCTCGAGTTGTTCGCCTTGTCGAGCAGCGCCGGTACCCACAGCTCGAGGTCCAACCCCGTCGTCACGAACAGATCGGCTTGCGCCAGCGTCGGCACGAAGCTCGGCTTCGGCTGCACATAGTGGGGGTTTTCGTCTCCCACCGCGATGGAGCTCACCCGGCCCCGATCGCCGACGATCTCGCGGGCGATCGCGGCATACGTCGTGAGCGACGTGACAACCTTGACCGGCGCCGCGGGCGACGGTGAGCCGCCGGGGAGGCTGAGCAAGAACGGAACGAGGATTGCGAGCATGTCAGTACGTCTCGTGTTTGTGTGGACCAATGGCCCAAACTGCCTGCAGCGCGATCTGCTGATTCGCGGGGGTGTTGGCGACCCGCTGCCATTGGTACTGAGCGCGAAGAAAGACCCATTCGCTCTGCCACATCGTAAGCGAAGGGACGACCTGTTGAGTGATCACACCAAAGTCGGGCGATTCGACGTAATCGTACCGGGCTCCGAGGATGAACCGCTGGTTCAGCTTATACGTCGTGCTGACGTAGCCACCCAGCCGGGTTGGTCCCGTGCCCGAGATTTCCTTGTTCAGAGCGAGCAGCTCGCCGCGCACCGTCCATTCGCGATACATCGCGCGCAACGGCGGCCGCCAGGTGAGACGAAACTCGAGGCCGCCCACCTTGGTGTCCATCGCGGAGTCGGGTTCGGTGCCGTACAAGAAACTGCCGCCGAGCTGCATGTAGGTTGAACCGTTGAGCTGCCAGAAGTTGAGCAGGCGCGCGAGGTACGTCGGCCGGCTGCCGCCTCCGAACAGCTCTGCGTCGCTCGAGCTGAGCGTCACTTGTGCTGTCAGCTCGTGCGTGCCCAGTCCTCCGAATGCCCGGTACAACGAAATCCCGGTGCCCGACAACCCGTCCTCGCCCAGGTACGTGGTGAGCACGAGCGGATACTCGGTCTCAGGGAGTGCGTGCAAATGCCAGCGATTGAGCTCGCCAAACTGCTGGCGGAACTTGCCGACGTCGAGCCGCAGCCGGCCGGGTACGCCAGTCCAGTAGGCGTAGCCCTCTTCGAGGCTCACGTTGCCACTCTCGATGCTCACGAAGATCTTGGTGTGCGAGTACGGATCGAGCGCCGATTGAAAACCGATCTCGAACTCGCGCGGATCGAAGTTGTTGCGCTGAACCTCGCCCGCATAGGCGTACGCCCGAACGTCTCCCGTCACGCCGATCTCTGGGTTGAGCTGGGACTGGCTGCGTCCCGTGCCCGCAAATGGCGCATTGCTGGTGTCGGCCGCGCGCACCGTGTCTTTGGGCCCCGCCGCCTGATTGGCCGCCGCCCGCAGCGCGGCCAGCTCGTCGGCCGGCGCGGCTGCAGCGGCGGCGGGGGGGGCCGGCTGGCGTCCCAGCGAGGTGAGCAGGCTATCCAGTCTGGCGCGGAGCTGCCGAACCTGCGCGGCCAATGAATCGACCTGCCGCTGTGTCGGCTGCTGGCTGCGCGCCGGCGGCGCGAGCACCGCCATGGCAACGAGTACCGCACCGAAGGTGCGTCTCATGTGACTGTCCTCTCCTGTGAGTGATGACAAATCCACGGCGCTCCGCGACGGGCGGAGCGTGTCACGACATCAGGAGGAGTGGGGCGGTGCTCGCGCTGGGGGGGTGAGGCTGGTGACGGAAGCGACGGAGACGATCGGCTCGACGCGGGTGAACCGGATCGTTGCCGCGGGAGTCGCGATCGTGAACGTCTGCTGCGTGACCACGCGCGCGCTCGCGTAGTGGCACAACGCGCAGCGCATTTGGTCGTGGAGAATCGCGCACCGGCCATCGTGACTCGCCTCGACACCGGGTGGCGCCGCGACGACGTCGCGCGCGTGCGCGAGCGTGATCGCGCCCCCCCCGAGGGCCTGAACGACGAGCAGCAGGATGAGCGGAATGCGCTTCGCCATGGACTCCTTTAGACGCCGACGGCCGCTCGCGTGTTGCCGCGCGCGTACGCGCGTAGCCGCCGCAGCATCCGCCGATCGTGCCGCAGCGGATCATCCCGCTTTGGCGTCTCGATAATCTTAACGATTCCCGCGAGTTGGGGGTCTCGCATGATGCGCCGGAACGGCTCGGGCCCAATGCGGCCCTCGGCGATCCACTCGTGCCGGTCCACGCGCGACCCCGCCGCAGCCCGGGAGTCGTTGAGATGCAAAGCTTTAAGCAGCTCGAATCCGATCACCCGGTCAAACTCCTCCCATACCCGCTCGACCCGCGCCAAATCGTAGCCGACGGCGTGCAGATGCGCTGTGTCGAGGCAGAATGCGACACGAGTCCGGATGCCGTCCGGGAGCGCGTTGCGCAGATCACGGAGCTCCTCGAACCGCGCACCCAACGCCGTGCCCGATCCGGATGTGCCTTCGATCCACACCTCCAGCTCGCCGGGCACGGCTTCCAGACACTCCGCATAGGCACGCGCGTTGCGCTCGAGTCCCCGCGCGCGATCGTCCATGTAGTTGCCCGGATGCGAGACCACGGCTCGCAACCCTAAGCCCCGCGAACGCTGCAGCTCCATCCGGAAGCTTTCGATGCTGCGCGCGCGCAGCACCGGATCCGGCGACGCGAGATTGATCAGATAGCTGTCGTGCGACACGACGGCTTCGAGTTTGTGACGCGACACCTCGCTCCGGAAGCGCGTGATCTGCTCGGTTGCGAGCGTGGGCTCCCGCCATTGATTCGGCGTCTTGGTAAAGAGCTGAATCGCCGTCGCGCGCAGCGCGCCGCCGCGGCCCGGCGCCATCGCGACGCCGCCCTGACTCGAGACGTGCGCGCCCAACATCTAGGGCTCCTCGGTAAACGCGAGCCGCGAGATCAGCGGGACGAAGCGGACGCCGCCCGCCTGATGCTGTACCAGCCGATCCCCGTTTCCGGCCCGTTCCAGGATGACCAGCTCTTGGGACGCGAGGTCACCGATGGGGATGACGAGCCGGCCTCCCGGCGCCAGCTGGTTCGTGAGCGGCTCGGGGACCCGGGGCGCGGCGGCGGCCACGATGATGCCATCGAACGGGGCCTCCTCGGGCCACCCGCCGGCGCCGTCGCCCAGCCGGGTCTCGACGTTGCTCAGCCCGAGACGACGAAAGCGCTCCTCGGCTTCGACGAGGAGATCGGGAAGGCGCTCGATCGTGTTGACTTTCCCGCCATTCGCGAGGTGGGCGAGAACCGCCGTCTGATACCCCGAGCCCGTGCCGATCTCCAGAATTCGAGACCGGCGTTGCGGCTGGAGCCGCTCAGTCATGAGCGCGACGACGTATGGTTGCGAGATGGTCTGGCCGTTGCCGATGGGGAGTGGCGCGTCGCGATAGGCATCGCCGGAGAGGTGGGGCGGCAGAAACCATTCTCGCGGGACCCAGCGCATCGCCGCGAGCACGCGCTGATCGCGAACGCCGCGTCCTGCCAGCTGGCGGACGACCATGCGCGAGCGGACCGCTCGGGTTTCCGGTGCGGGATGCGCTTGCCGGTTCATCGCCTGAACTATACCTTGGCCCCGCACGGGCGTAGGAGACGATGGTATGCCGGAATCGGTGAGACATCGCATCCTCCTGCTCGGCAATCCCGCCAGCCGGCCGGAAGGACTCGAGCACGTACTCGTGCGCGGCGGCTTTCAGGTCGCTGAAACACCCACCGGTCAGACCCCCGATCTGCTGCTCTACACGCCCGACGCCAGCATCGCCGGCATCGCGGACGAAGTGCGCGCCCTCGTGACCCAGAGTCCGGGGTCGCCCGTGGTGGTGCTGCTTGGCGCAGGCCGCACGACGGCGGCGACCGACGCGCTGCTCGCGGGCGCAAGTGATGTGCTCGTCGCGCCGATTCATCTCCCCGAGTTGCGAGCGCGGCTCGACGTGCACATGCGCGCCCGCGCCCAGGTGCGGGAAGCAGAGGAGGCGCTGCGAGCCCGGGATCTGCTGTTCGACATCTTCCAGGAAGTGTCGTCGGCAGTGCGGCCGGATGAGATCTTTCAAACCCTGGTGCGACGGGTGGGGCAGGCGTTCGGTTTGTCGCACTGCTCGTTTGTCCTGACCGCGCCAGGCGACGACAAGGGCCGCGTGGTCGCGGTCTACGAGAACCCAGCCATTCGCGACTTGCGGGTCGATCTGGACCGCTATCCAGAGATCCAGGAAGCGATCCGCACCGAGCGCCCGGTCGTCATCCACGACGTGCACAAGCATCCGCTGTTCGCGGCGATCCGGGAGCACTGGACCCAGCAGCAAGTCGAAGTCAACGTGCAATCCGCGGTGGCGTTGCCGGTCTTCGTGCAGGGGCGCGCCGCCGGCGTGTTCTTTCTTCGTACCGAGAAAGGGGACCCGCAGCTCAAGGCCGCCGACGTGGCGTTCGCCAACACGATCGCCCAGGCGGCCGCGCGGGTCCTGGAGAATGAAGAGCGGCGCTCGGCGATCTACCGGCGCCAGGTCAGCGCCGGCACGACTGATGAGCTGACGGGGTGTGCGTCGCTCGATGCCCTGGATCGCAGGCTCCGTGACGAATTCGAGCGGGCGCGGCGCTATTCATTGCATTTCTCGCTCGTGTTGATCGATCTCGATCGCCTGCGCGATATCAACGAGCGCCTGAGCCAGGCCGCGGGCGATCGCCTGCTCGGCGAGATTGGCGCGATGTTGCAGCGGGAGCTGCGCGCGCCGGACTTCGTGGCGCGGTATGGAGGTGACGAGTTTGCGTGCGTGCTTCCGGAGACTGACGGTGCCGGAGGCCGCCATTTCATCGAGCGGCTCCGCCTGGTGTTCACCCGCCACACCTTCGCCGATCTCGGTCCGGGGAACGCGCCCGCGATCTCCGCGGGTGTCGTCGCGTATCCGCATCCTGAGGTGCTGCGGCCGGAGGATCTGTTCACGCTGGCTGAAGTGGCTTTACAGAAAGCGAAGACGGAAGCCCCGGACCGCATCGCCGTGGTGGGAGAGACTTCTTAGTCGAGCTTCTTTTGGAATCTCCGTACGGAAAGCACGATCAGCACCACCGCGAACAGCAGCAACACGCCGATCTCCCGCCATAACTCCGCAGCCCCAACCCCCTTGAGGAGAATACCGCGCAGGACCTTGAGAAAGTGTGTCAGCGGGAGCAGCGCGCCGATCCACTGGAACACGGCGGGCATCGCCTGGCGCGGAAACATGAAGCCGGAGAGCAGGATGTTCGGCAGCACGAAGAAGAAGCTGGCCTGCATCGCCTGCTGCTGCGTGCGCACCAGCGTCGAAACGAACAATCCCAGCGCGAGACTCGCGACGATGAAGATGAAAGCCACGCCGTAGAGCAACAGCACGTTGCCGGTGAGGGGTACGTCGAACACGAATCTGCCGAGGAGCAGCACGGTCGTCATCTGGACCAACCCGACGCCCACATAGGGCGCGATCTTGCCCAGCATCAGCTCGGTCTTGGTAATCGGCGTGACGATGAGCTGCTCGAGCGTGCCGCGCTCGCGTTCCCGCACGATCGCCATCGCCGTGACGAGCACCATCGTGATGGTGAGAATGACGCCGACCAGCCCGGGCACGATGTAGTTCGGACTGCGCAGGCCGGGATTGTAGCGCGGGCGCACGCGTACCTCGAGCGGGAGTTCCCGCCGGTTCGCTGCAGCCGAGAGAATCGTCAGGTTTCGGACTTGCGCGACGCCCGCGGCCGCCGCGAGCGCTGCCTGTGACGACAGCGGATCCGAGGCATCCACGATCACTTGAATCGTGGCGGTCGTGCCGCGGGCCAGGTCGCGGGGGAAGTCGTGGGGGATCACGATGCCTGCCTGCGCCTCGCCCCGGGCGATCCAGGCGTCGAGCGCGTCTCGGCCGTCGACGTGCGCCACGATGCGGAAGTTGCCGGTATTCTCGAATCCGGCGATCGCGTCGCGGCTCGTGGGGGTGCGGGATTCATCGAGCACGACCGTGGGGATGTGCCGCACGTCGGTTTGAATCGCGAAGCCGAACAGTAGCAGCTGAATCACGGGAATGCCGACCATGATCCCGAGCGTGACCCGGTCGCGCCGCATCTGAATGAACTCCTTGCGGAACATCGGCAGGAATCGCCTCACGGCTCCGACTCCTGCTCGTCGCGCTCCTGGAGAATGATGAACGCGTCCTCGAGCGTCTTGCCGCCCCCCCCCACCTGCGTCGCGACCTCAGCAGGCGTACCCAGGGCGATGAGGTGCCCCTGGCTGAGCAGCGCGATGCGTCCGCAGCGCTCAGCTTCGTCCATGTAGTGCGTCGTGAGAATGACCGTAGTGCCCTGTTCGGCCAGCGTCTTGATGGTGCTCCAGAACGCGCGCCGAGCCGCGGGATCGACTCCGGCCGTGGGCTCGTCGAGGAATATCACGGCCGGGCCGTGCATCAGCGCGCACGCCAAGGCGAGCCGCTGCTTCCAACCCCCCGAGAGCGTGCCCGCGAGCTGATGGAGCCGGCGCTCCAGTCCCAGAAACTTCACGACCTCCGCGATCCGCCCGCGCCGCCCCGCGCCCTCCAGTCCGTAGATGCCGCCGTAGAAGTTCATGTTCTCGGCGACGGTGAGGTCTTCGTACAGGCCGAACCGCTGCGACATGTAGCCAATGCGCTCCTTGATCAGGTCGGGTGATTCGAGAACGTCCACGCCGGCCACAACGGCTGTGCCTTCCGAGGGCGCGAGCAGGCCGCACAGCATGCGAATCGTCGTGGTCTTGCCGGAGCCGTTGGGTCCCAGCAACCCGAACACTTCGCCTTGTGCGATCCTGAGGTTGAGGTCGCGGACTGCGACAATCGAGCCGAATCGCCTGGTGAGGTGGCGGGTCTCGACGGTGACCGCGGAATCGATCACGGTTGCAGAGGGATCTCCACCTCAACCGGCAGCCCGGCCTTGAGCCGCCCACCTGCGTCTCCCCCGTCGGCGGTGATCTTGATTCCGAACACCAGGTCCGCGCGCTCGCGCTCAGTCAGCGCGGCACGGGGCGTGAACTCGGCCCGCGGCGCGATTTCGCTGATGCGGCCCGTGAACGCCGTATCCGGATAGCCGTCCACGTGAATCCGCACCTCCTGGCCCGTGCGGAGCCGTGCGATGAACCGCTCACCGACGTACGCCCGGACCCACGGCTCGCGCACGACACCGATGGAGACGACCGGCATGCCGGCGGCAATCACCTCACCACGCTCGGCGAATCGCGTCAGCACGATACCGTCGGTGGGGGAGATCACGACGAGCTGATCGCGGATCGACTCCGTCACTTCAGCTCCGGCCCGCGCCGCCTGTGATTCGCGCACACTGCCGCGCACTGCCTGCAGGCGGGCGACGGCCGCGGCGGCAGCGGATTGCAGGCGCTCGACTTCCTGCGGCGACGCGATGCCTTGCTGGCGCAGGACTCGCGCCCGCGCGAGGTCGTTGGCGAGGCGCTGGCTGTCGGCTTCCGCGGCGCGAATCTCCGCGGTCCGCGTGGCCGCGGCGGACGCAAGCAGGCGGCCCTGCTCGATCATCGCGTCGAGGCCAGGCTTATCGAGGACCGCGATCGTATCGCCCGCGCGCACCGAGTCGCCTTCATCCTTGAGCAGACGCTGCAGCCGGCCCGAGGCGAGCGGGGCGAGGCGGACTTCGCGGATTTCTACCGTCCCGGCAACGGTGAGGCTGTTGCTCGACCCGCCGCATGCCGCGAGCAGCAGCAGCAGCAGCAGCGCGGCGCTTACCGGGACGGGCGCGTGCGTGGGGATGGGCGGGCCGAGGGAGAGCGCAGCCAGTTGGCGGGATCGAGCGGGATGCCTCCCTGCCCGCGGATCTCGAAGTGCAGATGTGCCCCTTCGTCCGTCGTCTCGCCGCCAACGTGCCCGATTACCTGACCGCGGACGACGCGATCGCCTTTCTTGACCAGCGCGTCGCTCATCGACGCGTAGATCGTGTAGTAGCCGCCGCCATGGTCTAGAATGACCGTCGCCAGGTAGGTGGATCGCTCGGGGCGTTCCGAGACGGCCACGACGCCCGCAGCAACCGCTCGTACTTCCGTGCCCGCCGCCGCCTTGATGCCGATCCCGTGTCTGGGGATGCGGGTATTGTTCGGCCCGGTCGACGTCCCGAACGGATAGATGATCCGGCCGATGACCGGCCAATCGAGACTCGCCAGGTCCGCCGTCGAGATCGCGCCCGGGGCGCTGGCGGTCCCACGCGATTCGGCGGCGCGCCGCGCGCGCTCGAGCGCTTCGATGCGGTCGTTCAGCGCGCGCTCATCGCGCTCGAGTCGCGACAGCCGCTGCTCCGCCTCGCGAGCGCTGCGGCGGGTCTCGCGCAGGTTGCCCGCGCGCGTGCGCTCCAGGGTCAGATACCGATCCAGCTCATCGGTGCGCTCGCGGCGGCGGCGGGCGAGGGCCTCGCGCGCGTCCACGAGCAGCTGCCGCTGGCGTGCCACGCGGTCGCGCAGCTTGTGCATGTCGTTGGTCAGGAGACGATCCTGGCGGCTGACCAGATACAGGTACTTGTAGCGTGACAGCAAGTCGCCGAAGCTCTCAGCGGCAAACAACACCTGCCAGCCATACAGCGCGCCCCGCTTGTAGATATCCACCAGGCGCCGCTCCAGCACGGCACGTTTCTCGAGCAGCGCGTCCTGCGCGATCAACAGATCGACCGTGATCTGATCGATCTGGCCGCCGAGCCCGGTGATCTGGCGGTCGAGCTCGTTCACGATACGGTTGGTGCTCTGTTTCTGGCGTTCGAGGTTGGCGATCTCGTCGGTCAACGAGTGCGCCTGCGTCCGCAGCCGTTCGAGCTCCTGTTCGACTTGGGAGCGCTCGCGGCGGATGCCCTCGAGGCGGCGCTGGTTGTCCAGCATCTGCTGCTGGTAGGTGGGGCGTGCTTGACCGAAAAGGGGAAGGGGGAAGAGGGAAGGGGGAAGGGTAAGGCAAACGGCGACCACGATGCCGAGCCGTACCCTTCCCCCTTCCCCTTTCCCCCTTCCCCGTTTCTTCATACGCGCTTGAGGTGTCGGCCTACGCTCGTGGCACTGCCGAGCAGGCCGATGAGCGCGCCGAACGCGACGATCGCCGCCGCCTGCTCCTTGGTAAAGAACGCGGATTGCAACAGGTAGCGGTTGATCAGCACATACGCGGCGAACGAGAGCCCGACCGCCACCGCGCCGCCCAGCAGTCCCTTGATCGCTCCCTGCAGCAGAAACGGACGCCGAATGAAGCCGTCGGTGGCGCCAACGAGCCGCATGATCGCGATCTCGCGACTGCGTTGCAGCACCGCCATCCGGATGGTCGTGCCGATGATGATGACGGCCACGATCGCGAACGCGACGCCGACCACGATCCCCACGGCCGCCGCGAGCCCGCGCAGGCGATCGAGTTTCTCGACCCAGTCGCGGCCAAAGCGCACGTCGTCCACGAACCCGAACCCGCGCAGCCGTTCGGCGACCGCGCTGACGTGATCGGCGTCCCGGTAGCCCGGCTTGAGCTTGACCTCGATCGAGGCGGGCAGCGGATTGCGCTCCAGTTCCTGCATCACATCCCGCAGCTCGATCAACTCGGCGCGCGCGCGCGCCAACGCGTCATCTTCCGAGACGTAGGTGGCCGATTGCACTTCCGGGAACGCTTCAATGTCCTTGAGCGCCTGCGCGGTGCCCTCGATGGGCGCGCCGGGCAGCAGGTACGCCACAACCTCCACCCGCTCCTCGACGCCGCGCAGCGCGTCCTGCAGGTTCACGACGACCAGACCGAACAGGCCGAGCACGAAGAGCGAGAACGCGATCGTCGTGACGGAGAGCGCCGACAGCAGCGGCGCGCGCTTGAACGTCAACATGGCCTCGCGCAGGGTCAGGTTCACGGGTTCGCTCCTCCGCCCGCGGTCGCCTGATCGCGCGCTTCGTCCACCGCCGAATCGTAGACCAAGGCGCCTTCCTGGAGCTCGATCACCCGGTACGGCGCCTGGCGCACCAGATCGAGGTCGTGGGTGGCCATGACGACGGCGGTTCCACTGGCATTGATGTCGCGCAGCAGCTGGAACACGCCGCGGGTGGCACGCTCGTCCAGGTTGCCGGTCGGCTCGTCCGCCAGCAGCACCGTGGGTTCGTTCACCAGGGCGCGCGCGATCGCGACGCGCTGCTGCTCCCCCCCCGACAGCTCTCGCGGATATGCCTGTGCCTTGGCCGCGAGGCCGACCTGCGTCAGCACGCGCATGACCCGCGCGGCGATCGTGGACGAGCGCGCGCTCGTGACTTCGAGCGCGAACGCGACGTTTTCCTCGGCGGTCCGGTCTTCGAGCAGGCGGAAATCCTGAAACACGATGCCGAGCTTGCGGCGCAGCATCGGGACCTCACGCGGGCGCATCTCGTTCACGTTGTACCCCGACACGCGTACCTCGCCCGAGGTGGGACGCTCCTCGGCGTAGATCAGCTTCATGACGGTCGACTTGCCCGCGCCCGAGTGGCCGGTGAGAAAAGCGAACTCGCCCTTGCCGACGTGGAAGGAGACGTCCTTGAGCGCGAGGCCGCCCTTGGGGAAGGCCTTGAAGACGTTCGTGAACTTGATCACTTAGTGCCGCGCCAGGGCCTGGGCGAAGTCCGCGATGAGATCATCCGGATCCTCCAGTCCCAGGGAAAATCTCAAGAATCCGTCCGGAATGCCAGCCTGCGCGCGCTGTTCCGCCGTCAGGCTCGCGTGCGACGTGAGCCGGGGCTCGGAGACGAGCGTCTCCACGCCGCCGAGGCTCGGCGCGTGCGCCGCGATGGTGAGGGCTTTCAGGAAGCGTTCGGCGGCGCGCACACCGCCTTTCAGCTCGAGGCCGAGCATACCGCCGAACCCGCCGAGCACGCGCTTGGCCAGCCCGTGGTCCGGATGCGAGGGCAGGCCGGGGTAGTGCACCTTCAGAATCGCGTCCTGTTTCGCGCACCACTCGGCGACGGCCAGGCCGATCTCGTTCTGCCGGTGCACGCGCACGGTGAGCGTGCGCATGCCGCGATCGATCAGCCACGCCGCGAACGGATCGAGCGCCTGACCCCAGACCTGCATCAGCCGGCGCACTTCCTCGACGACCTGGTCCGTGCCTGCGACGGCGCCCGCGATCACGTCCGTATGGCCGTTGAGATACTTGGTCGCCGAGTGGATGACGAGATCGGCGCCATGCTCGAGCGGCCGGAAGTTCACGGGCGAGGCAAAGGTAGAATCGACGATGAGTGCGAGTCCCTCGGCCTTGCACAGCGTCGCGACAGGCTCGAGATCGATCACGCGCATCAATGGGTTGGTGGGGGTCTCCAGAAACACGCCGCGGGTCGTCTTCCGCATCGCCCGCTTCCACGCGCGCGCCTGCGTCGGATTGACGAAGGAGACGTCGATCCCCAGCTTGCCGAACTCTTCCCGGAACAGGCGGTGCACTCCGCCGTAGATCCACTCGCTCGCCAGCAGATGGTCGCCGGGGCGCAGGACGGCCAGGTGGGCCAGGGCGACCGCGCCCATCCCGCTCGCCGTGAACAGCGCGGCATCCGCGCCCTCGAGCAGCGCGAGGCGTTTCCCGATGTCGACCTGATTCGGATTGTTGCCGTACCGGCTATACAACACCTCGGCGTTCGAGCCGACGGGATTGGTGAACGTGGAGCTCTGGTAGAGTGGGGGAACGACAGGCGTCCAATCGGCGCGCGCCTTGGGGTCGCCGTGAATGGCGCGGGTCGACAGGCCCAAACGACGGCGTTTCACGCCGCCGTGAGTCGGATGGTGCCTCCGGGATTGCGCGCGGCCAGCCGCCGCTCGACCAGCTCGTCGAGCAACGCCGGAGCCGGCTCGCTGGCGCCCAGGCCTTCGAGCACGCCGTCGGCGCGCTCGCACAGGACCGCGAGCCCGGCGCCCGCGAGCACGGGTTCGATCGCCTCGCGATGGGCGTCCGTCAGCCCGCGCAGCAACAGCACTGTGACCTTGTCGCGCACCAGCTTCGCCACGATCTCATCGGCGCAGGAATAATCGAGGCACCCGACGCCGGTGAAATCCATCACCGCGACCGTGCCTGGGGGAAGGGCTCGCTCGATGTTTTCTCGAACCGCGCGTCCGGTGGGTCGTGTGACGAGGTCGGTGTAGAAACCGGCGACCGCCTGCTGCAGGACCGCGTGGACGTTGATGTGTGAAATCATCACTGCTGCGACGACCCTTTCTCCGACGCTTGCTCCGGAATGATGAGCAGGACCTGCGATCCTGGAAACGCGGGTAACCCGTCTTTCAGCGGCACATCGTCGTCCCAACGCGGCACGATGGCGATGCGCGCGGTGCCGCTGCGGATGGCGACCTTTCCTTCCCAGCGTGCGAGGTAGCGGCGGATGCCCGCAAGCCCTTGTCCCCGCCCCGGATCCCGAAAACGGCTCACGCCCTGGATCAGCGCCGCCTCGAGCGCCGCGGCATCGCCCCAGCGCTCACCGAACCGTTTCGCCTGGGTCGACTCGAGCGAATGCCGGAATCCAACGCCGGCGTCAGCGACCGCGATCACCACCACGCGGCGCGCCAGCTTGCGCCGCCAATTGTACGCCTGCACGGCGACCCAACCACCCGTGCCGGCGTGCTCCACAATATTCTGACAAGACTCCGAAAGCGCCATAGCGAAACCCATCGTCGCCTTGGGATCGAGTCCCAGCTCCGAGCTGAGAATCGCGGACGCGCGCTGCTGAATCGTGCTGACCACGGCGTGCACGTCTTCGGCGGCGCGCACCGGCGTCACGGGAAGCAGCACCTCGCTTTCCACGGCCGGCTTGAGCTTCGGTACCTTGCCGTGAACCTCGAACAGGTCTCCCGCCTCGCGGAAGAACCCCGCGCGCGCCCAGTAGCTGACCACGTCGGGATTCGCGGGCGCCGTGAGCAACGGCCGCTCGCCTTTGCGCGCGGCGGCTTCACCAGCCGCGAGCAGACCGACCAGCCCATAGGGCGACGCCCACTCCGCGGCGTGCGCGTCGAACAGCAACCGCTCGCCATCGGACGCCTGCGCGTACGCAGCCGCGAACTGATCGAACGAGCGGTCGTCGAAGGACGTCGGGACTTCGACGAGTCGCGTCACGCGATGGAGAGTTTGCCCATGAGGTGGTCGCGCAGGCCGCTCGCCCCGCGATGGCTCAGATTCCTGGTGCCGAGCCGGGTGCCGATCCGCAGGGCCTGCTCGATCGGCGCGCCGCCAAGCAGCGCGGCCGCCGTCGCGCCGCCGAACACGTCGCCACAGCCGGTTGGATCGGTCACCCCGGGCACGATCGATTGGTGAACCGGAGGGATCGGGACTCTGGCAGTGCGAATGGGGTTCCCGGTGAAGTACGCGGCCCCCCGCGCTCCGAGGGTGACGCACACCGCCGTGCAGCCCTGGCGCAGCGCGTCCGCCGCAGTCACCAGCGGATCGGGACCGAGCTGCGCCATTTCGTCTTCATTGAGCTGAATCACGTTGAAGCAGCTGAACCACGCCTGGGCCTGGGGCAGGGGTCTCGGGACTCGGGTGCCGTCCGGTTCCTTGGCCAAGAAGAGGCTATGGAGATCCGCATAGATGAAGTTCGCGAACCCTCGGCGTAACATCAGCGCCGTTTCGAGATTAAGCTCGTAGCCGGAGATGAAGTTGATGTAGAGCGCGTCGATATCCCGCACGAGCGGTCCCAGCTCCGGCCACGTCCAGCCCGGCACGCCGCCCGACATCTGCTCGCACCGTCGCTCCGCCGATTCGTAGCGTAGTGTCACCCGATTGTTGGGTTCCGGCACTTCGATGAAGCGTGCGTCGTGCGTCGTGCGTCGGAGGGTGCGGAGGAACTGATTGGCATTCGCGGCGAGATCGCGGCCCACTTTGATCAGGGGCACGATCTCCCAATCGTCGGAGAGCGCCGCGTCCAGCGCGGAGAGCGCGTACGAAATCCCGCCCCATTCCTCGACGGCGGGCTGCGCGGGGTCACGGCCGTGGATCGTGTCCCACACCATCGACCCGATCACACCCAGTCGCTTCAGCGCAGGCCCCAGTGGCTTTGGATGAACACGGCTGCCGCGCCGTAGACGCCGGCGGTCCCGGGCAGGGTGCCGGGGACGATCTGGCACACCTCCCAGGCCGGCTTAAACGCGCGCCGCTTGACCTCGTTGCGCAGCGGGCCGAACAGTTTGTCGCCGGCCTGCGTGACGCCGCCGCAAATCACGACCACTTCCGGATTGAAGATGTTGATGAAGCTGGCGACGGCCGCGCCGAGCAGCCGGGCCGTGTCGTGCACGACCTCGAGTGCCCACTCGTCGCCGTCGTTCGCGGCTTCGTAGACGATTTGCGCGGTGATCTTGGTGAGATCGCCTTTCACGTACTGCGACAGCGACGTCTCGACGCCCGATTCGATACCTTCGACCGCGCGCTCCGCGATCGCGGGGCCTGAGGCGTAGGCTTCGATGCAGCCGTAGTTCCCGCATTTGCAGCGACGGCCATTGGCATCGATCGTCACGTGCCCGAATTCTCCGGCCGCGTCGCTCGCGCCGTGGAAGACCTCGCCGTCGATCACGATGCCGCCGCCGATGCCGGTGCCGAGCGTCAGACCGATGACGTATTTCGCCCCACGCGCAGCTCCTCGCCACCACTCGCCGAAAATCGCGCAGTTCGCGTCGTTGTCGAGCGTCGCGGGCAGGTCGAGACCTTCGCTGACCCGATCGCGCAGGGGCATGTTGGTCCAGCCGAGGTTCGGCGTGAGCAGCACGATGCCCTTCTTGGTGTCGAGCGGGCCGGGTGACCCGATGCCGACGCCTTCGACTTTCTTCCCCGATTCCCTGATCGACGCTTGCGCGAGCTTGACGATCCGCGCGATCACCGGATCGGCGCCCTGCGCGGCCAGCGTCGGCTCGGACACGACGCCGTGAACCTCCGAGCCGTCCTCGGCGAGGACGCCCGCGACGAGATTCGTTCCCCCAACGTCAATTCCGAGGACGTAGCGCACCGAGATCCTCAATGGCCGCAATGACGGCCGCAACGGTCAGCTCGCGCATGCAACGATGATGTCCCAACGGACACGCCGGGGGCCCGTGCGGCGAGCACGGCCGGCACTGCAACCCGTCTATTCCCAGCGCCACATCGCCGGCGCGCAGCGGCCCAAACCCAAACTCGGTCACGGTGGGCCCGAACAGCGCCACGACCGGCGTGCCCATCGCCGTCGCCAGGTGCAGCGGGGCACTGTCGTTCGTCACGAGCAACGCGGCTTTGCCGATCAGTGCCGCGGATTGCCTCAACGTCAATCGCCCGCAGGCATTGACGGCCCGACGGCCCGACGGCCGGACGGCCTGAACGATCTGCTCCCCCAAATCGGTATCGTCCTTGCCACCGACGACCACCACCGCACTGCGCGTCGCCAATGACGCAGCCAGCTCGGGGTAGTACGGCCAGCGCTTGCTGCCCCAGATCGATCCGGGAGCGAGCGCCACGAACGTGCCATCGACGAGCGCCGCTGCTTCACGCTCGTCCGCCGCCGTGGGCCGCAGGTGGGGAGGATAGGCCCCCGGCGGCTCGTCCGCGAGGGCCAACAGCCGGTCGGTTTCGTGCCCTGTTCGGGGCTTGGGGCGAGCCTCTGTATAGAGGAAGGACCAGGTCCCACGAAAACCGACGCGCGAGGAGATCCGCGCGAGCAGTGCCAGCGCAGCGGTTCGCAACGAGCGATGCGGAAGGTAGGCCCGGTCGTATTGCTGGGCGCGAAGCCGGCGCGCCAGCGTGGTGATGCCTGTCCACCCGCGATCAGCGCGCCGCTTGTCGTAGGGAATCACCTGCCGGACGGCAGGATGTGTCTCCAGGAGCGGGGCCGCGAGCGGCGTGGTCACCACGTCCACCGGTCCGTGGCGCGCGGCGAGAGCGGAGAGCAGCGGCGTCGAGAGGATAACGTCGCCGAGAAACGCGGTTTGGATGACGAGGGTGCCGGGGGGGGCGCTCAAGGGAGCTGAGCCACGGCCCAGACTGGGTCGTGGTCGCTCGTACGGAGCGTGTCGCGCACGATCCCGGCGAACTTCTGCTGTGCGGGCGGCTGGGCGAATCCCTTCAAGAAGACGTGATCCCAGTTGAAAAAAGCGGTTGTAAAACCGTTGTGCTCGGTCGGCCAGAAAAACCCGTGGGTGACGAATTCCTTGCCGATCCCGTGACTGTTCATGTCCCCGGCCACGATCACGAGCGGATACGCGGCGGCATCGGCGACAATGGCCCGCGCCTGATCACGACGTTTGGACGGTCGGATGTCGCTGGGGGTGCCCAGGTGCGCGCTGTACACACGCACCGGAATCGAGTCGACCAGGACCGTCACCGCGGTCGCGATGCGTTGGGCGTGCCGCATTCCGGCGATGTGTGGCAGGATCAACTTCCGGTCGGCGACGATGGGCCAGCGCGAGAGCACCGCGTTCCCGAAGTCGAGGCCCCGCTTCGGGTGAATGGCCGACGGATAGTAGACCCACGCCATGCCGAGCGCGTCGGCGATGCGGCGCGTTCCGTCCGGGTCCATCTCCTGCAGCACGACGATGTCGGCATCGATGAGGGGCTCACGGTGCTGGAGCACATTGATCGCGCGATCGATGTGGCGGGCCCATTGCACGTTGTACGTCACGACCCGCAGCGTACGGGTCGTCCCGCCGACGGACGGTGTGGCGTCCGCGCGAACCGGTGGCAACCCCGCGTACCGTGGCCAGATCGGATCCTGATAGTTCACGACCGCCCGGCAGCCGCCCAGTGTTGCGGCGAGTGCGATCGCTAACACCGCTCGAGTCCTATTCAACTTGCAGTACCGCCAGAAACGCCTCCTGTGGAATCTCGACCGTCCCCACCTGCTTCATCCGTTTCTTTCCTTCCTTCTGCTTCTCCAGCAGCTTGCGTTTGCGCGTGACGTCGCCGCCGTAGCATTTCGCCGTCACGTTCTTGCGCAGCGGCCGGATCGTTTCGCGCGAGATCACCTTCGTGCCGATCGCCGCCTGAATCACGACCTCGAACAGCTGCCGCGGGATCAAATCTTTCAGCTTTTCGGCGATCTTGCGGCCCCATTCGTAGGCCTTGTCACTGTGGATGATAACGCTAAACGCGTCCACCGCCTCGCCGTTGAGCAGCATGTCCAGCTTGACCAGCTCGCCCGGCCGGTACGCCAGAAACTCGTAATCGAGCGACGCGTATCCACGTGAAATCGTTTTCAGCTTGTCGTAGAAATCGAGAATGATCTCCGCGAGGGGAAACTCCCAATCGAATTCGACGCGCGTGGGATCGAGATACTGCATCCCGCGGTACACGCCTCGGCGCTCCTGCCCGAGCTTCATGATCCCGCCGATGTACTCCGCCGGCGCGAAGATCCGGGCTTTGACGTATGGCTCTTCGATCCGATCGACTTCGGAGCCGTGCGGCAACCGACTCGGGTTCTCGACCAGCTCCATGCTCCCGTCGGTCTTGTAGACGTGATACTCGACGTTCGGGACCGTGCTGATGAGATCGAGATCGAACTCCCGCTCCAGCCGTTCCCGCACGATCTCCATGTGCAACAGGCCGAGGAAGCCGCAGCGGAAGCCGAACCCCAGGGCGACCGATGTCTCCGGCTCGTAGTGGAGCGACGCGTCGTTGAGCTGGAGCTTCGCGAGGGCGTCGCGCAGCTCTTCGTACTGTTCGGGGTTGGTGGGGTAGAGCCCCGCGAAGACCATAGATTGGATGTCGCGATAGCCCGGCAGCAGCTCGACGTCACGATGTTCGGCGTCGAGCACGGTATCGCCCGGACGAATCTCCCGGACGCCGCGCACGTTGGCGACGAGGTAGCCGACCTCGCCGGCCTCGAGCTGTTCGGCGGGCTTGTGCCCCAGCTGGAGATAGCCGACCTCGTCGATCTCGTAGACGTCGTCGCGATGGGCGCCGAACGCGACCTTCATCCCGGGTCTGAAGACGCCATCGACCACGCGAATCGACGGGATCGCCCCGCGGTAGCGGTCGTAGTAGGAGTCGAAGATCAGGGCGCGCGCCGGGGCCACGGGGTTGCCGCGCGGGGGGGGGACCCGCTGCACCACCGCCTCGAGCAGCTCCGGGACGCCGCGCCCTTCTTTGGCCGAGATCCGCAGGATCTCGTCGGGCTTGGTGCCGATGAGGTCGTGAATCTCCTGGGCGCGTTTGTCAGGCTCGGCGCCCGGCAGATCGATCTTGTTCAGGACGGGTATGATTTCGAGGCCGGCGTCCATCGCCAGCAGGAGATTGGACAGCGTTTGGGCCTGAATCCCCTGGGAAGCGTCCACGACCAGAATGGCGCCTTCGCAGGCAACCAGCGACCGCGACACCTCGTAGGTGAAGTCCACATGCCCCGGCGTGTCGATGAGGTTCAGCTCATACAACTGGCCGTTCTTCGCGTGGTAGCTCATCCGCACCGCGTTCAGCTTGATCGTGATGCCGCGCTCACGTTCCAGGTCCATCGTGTCGAGGACCTGCTCGCGCATCAGCCGCTTGTCGAGCGTGCCCGTCAGCTCGATCAGCCGGTCGGCAAGTGTAGATTTGCCGTGGTCAATATGCGCAACAATGCAGAAATTGCGGATGTGGTCTTGACGCATCGGGCGGAAATATAGTCATGGGTTGTCAGTCATCGGTCATCGGGGCTGACGACCGACGACCGACGCCTTATCTTTGGGAAGCCCATCCTGCATGCCATCAATAACCGGTTGGTATGATCCCTCGCCCAAAGGCGGAGCCGTCCGCCTCGCGGCGAACAGCTACTTGCCCGCCAAGGGTGACCCGGCGGTCCGCCTTCCGGGCCTTCGTCGCGGCGATCTGATTGTGCTCGACAATGGTCGGGTGACGACGGTGAACGGTGAGGCGGCTGGCCAGCTAGACGGACGGCCCGATTTTGCGAATCTGGGCGCAGTCCATCCAAACCGACCGCTTACGCTCGAGACGCCCAAGGCATCGAGTCCCCGCACCGCGGAAACGCAGCGCGTCGTGGATCTCATTTGCCCCTTCGGCTTCGGCCAGCGGGCGCTCATCGTCTCGCCGCCCAAAGCCGGGAAGACGATGATGCTGCAGGCGATCGCGGAGTCGGTGGTCGAGAATCACCCCAAGGCGACCTTGCTGATCCTGCTCGTGGACGAGCGGCCGGAGGAAGTCAGCGAGATGGTGGATTGGGGACGCGGCGAGGTGATCGCTTCGAGCTTCGATCTGCCGCACGAGCGGCATGTGGCTGCCGCCGACATGGTGTTCGATCACGCTCGCCGGCAAGTCGAGCTGGGTCGCGACGTCGTGATCGTGCTCGACTCGTTGACGCGGCTGGCGCGCTCGCACAACACGACCGGCCGGGGCACGGGTCGCACGATGTCCGGCGGGCTCGACGCCAACGCGCTGGCGAAGCCCAAGGGCCTCTTCGGCGCGGCGCGGGCCGTGCCGCCCAAGGATGGCGGCGGATCGCTGACCGTGATCGCCACGGCGCTCGTCGAGACTGAAAGCAAGATGGATGACATCATCTTCGAGGAGTTCAAAGGCACGGGGAATGCGGAGCTGCGCCTGACGCGCGCGCTCGCCGACCGGCGCATCTACCCCGCAGTGGACATCGCGGCGAGCGGGACGCGCCGGGAGGAGCTGCTCGCCGATCCGAAGACGATCGAGGCCAAGCAAAAGCTCCGGCGGGCCCTGGTGGACCTCCCGCCGGAGCAGGCGATGCAATCGTTACTGCAACAGATGAAGCGCGCGAAGACGAACGCGGAGTTGCTCGCCGCCTTGTAGGGGCCCTACTGCTTGAAAGTCTTGGTGGCAGTCACGACTTCTCAGGCAATGCATAGCTTGCGCCGCGGATCGCGACGAGCAGCGTAGGGACCGCGAACAACGTGATCGGTGTGGACAGGATCAGCCCGCCAATGACGGCGAGTGCGAGCGGTCGTTGCAGCTCGCTGCCCGCGCCGATGCCCAACGCCAGGGGCAGCAACCCAAACAACGTGCACAACGTGGTCATGAGGATAGGCCGCAGCCGAACGCGCGCTGCCTCTCGAATAGCGACCTCCAGAGGGATGCCCTCGTCACGCATGCGTAACTTGGTGAAGTCAAGGAGAATGATGCCGTTCTTCACGATCAACCCGACGAGCAGGATGAGTCCCATGAACGAGGCGACGTTGAGCGCCGTGCCCGTGATCAGGAGCAGGCCCAACGCGCCGACGAACGAGACGGGCGCCACCAGCAGCACGATCGACGGCTCGACGAACGATTCGAATTGCACGACCATGACCGCGCACACGCTCACTGCCGCGAGCGCCAGCACGAGCAGCAGCGCGCGGAACGCTTCCTGCTGGCTCTCATATTGTCCGCCCAGCACGACCCGCACGCCCGTGGGCGCTGGATGATCGCGCAGCACACGGCGCACATCGCCCATGATCCCGCCGAGTGATCGCCCGCTGACGTCGGCGGTGAGCGCAATCATCTGCTGCTGATTCTCGCGCTCCAGGCTGATCCGCGATTGCGTGGGTGAAAACGTGACGAGGCTGCCGAGCGGCGTGACGCGGGCGCCCGCGGCGATGGGCAGCGCGCGCAGTCGCAGCGGATTGTAGCGCACCGAATCGGGAGCCCGCACCCGGACGCCGACCGGTCGGTCTTCCGCCCGGATTTCGCCCGCGGCCATCCCCAATAGTGCCGCGCTCACGGTACTCCCCACATCCTCTGGTGTGAGCCCCAGCCGGTCCGCCTCCGCCTGGTTCACGCGCATCATCAGCTCGGGGGACGGCTCGACCACGCCGTTGAACAGGTCCTCGATTCCCTGGATTCCCTCGAGGTCGGGGGCGAGGCGCTCGGCGTACGATTCGAGCGTATCCAGCCGCTCGCCAAAGAGCTTGATCTCGACGGGCTTGGCCGCGCCCGCGAGATCGTTGATCACGTCCGACAAGATCTGGACGAATTCGATGTGGAGCCGAGGCACCGCGGTCGTGATCGCGTCGCGCACATCGTCCATGACGGCGAAGATGTCCCGGGAGCGCCGGCTCGGCGGCACGAGGCGCACGGCAATGTCGCCCGTGTTCTGCAGAGTGGCGAACAGACCCAGCTCGGCACCGGTGCGCCGGGACGTCGCCGCGATCTCGGGTGTCTCCGCCAGAATGCGTTCCGCGATCTTCACCTCGCGATCGGTCTCCGCCAATGCCGTCCCGCCGGGCGTGAAGTAATCGAGCACAAAGGCGCCTTCGTCCATTTCGGGAAGGAAGCCCGTGCCCACCAGGCGCATGAAGACGAGGCCCACGACCACGAGTACCAACGCCGTGACGGCGACTCGGCGCGGGTGGTGCAGCACGGCGGCGAGCACCCGCTCGTAGCGCGAGCCCAGGGTGTCGAGTGCGCGCTGCGCACGGGCCAACGGCCCGCTTGCCGTGGCTTCGACCTCGTGCGCGGTCACGAACTGTTCGGCGAGCAGTGGGATGATCGTCAGGGCGAGCACCAGGGAGACCAGCACGGCCACCGTGAGCGTCGTCGCGAGCGCCGCGAAGAACTGTCCCACGACTCCCTCCAGCAAACCCAGGGGCAGGAACACAACGACGGTGGTCAGCGTCGAGGTCGTGACCGGCCAGATCAGCTCTTGCACGGCCTCGCGAATCGCCTGCAGGCGATCGCTCGTGAGACGCAAGTGACGCGCGATGTTTTCGGTGATGACGACGGCATCGTCGATCACGAGCCCGATCGCGATCGCCATCGCGCCGAGTGTCATGAGATTGAACGTCTGGCCGACCACTTGCATGACGAAGACGGTGATAGCGAGCGTGAGCGGGATGGAGGCGGCGCTGATCGCGGTAATGCGGCCGTGCCGCAGAAACACGAGCAATACCACGACTGCGAGGGCGGCGCCGATCAACATCGCGTCACGCACCGACCGCACCGCCTCACGCACGAGCTCGGCTTGGTCGTAAACCGGCTTGAGCGTCACTCCCGGCGGGAGTGTGGGGCCGACCGCCGCCATGATGCGCGCGACGCTGTCAGTGAGCGCGAGGGTATTCCCGCCGACCTGGCGCGTGACGTTGATCAGCGCCGCGGGCTTGCCGTCTCCCGCGACAATGCGCACGTGATCCTGCGTGCCGACCTGGACGGTCGCGACGTCCCGCACACGCAGCCCGCCGCGAATCACGACGGCGCCAATGTCGGCGGGGCCGTGGGCTTCCTGATCGGTGACGATGAGGTATTGGCGGTAATCTTGAGCGACGCGACCGACGGCCTGCACCGTGCTCGCCCGCCGAATAGCGTCCGCCAGCTCGCCGTAGGTCATGCCCTCGGCAGCGAGCCGGGCAGGATCGGCGATCACCTCGATCTCGCGCACGTCGGAGCCCTGCACATCCACTCGCCCCACGCCCGGCACACGAGAGATCAGCGGTTTGATCTCATAGCGCGCCAGGTCGTACAGCGTCGCGGGGTCGCCGCCTTCCACGTTGTACGAAAGGATCGGAAACAACGACGGCGTAAGTTGCTCGACCTCGATGGTCAGGTCCGCGGGGAGCGCGTTCTGGACTTGGCTTACGCGCGCCCGGACCAGCTGCAACGCCTGGTCCATGTTCGTCTCAGGAGCGAACGTGATCGCGATTTCGCTGGCGCCGCGGATCGAGCGCGATCGGACCCGCGTCACGCCCGGCACAATACTCACCGCCTCCTCGAGCGGGCGCGTGATGCTGAACACCACCTGGCGCGCGCCCAGCGTCGAGCCTTGAGCGACGATCGTGATGCGCGAGAAGCGCAGCTCTGGGTAGATCGCGGATGGCAACCGCAGGGCGGCCCACGCGCCGGCGGCGCTGAGCAGCGCGACCAGGAGATACACCAGGCGCTGCTGGCGACTCAGGATGTCGAAGAGCTTCACCGCCGCGCGCCGCCGATTCTCACACTGTCCTGCATGCCGTAGGCGCCGGTCGTGACGACCGTCTCACCCGCCGCAACACCCGAAAGAATCTCGACGAGCGATTCGGTCCGCCCGCCGACCGTAACGGCTCGCGAACGGGCGATGCCCCCCGAATCCACGACGTAGACCCGGTATCCGTCTCCCACGGGGACCAGCGCGTCCACCGGAATCACCACCGCCCTGGGGTTGAGGCCCGTGACGATGCGACCGAATACCGATTCGCCGATCCGCAGCGCCCTCGCCGGGGCGGTCAAGCGTGCTCGCACCGCGACTGCGCGCGACGCGGGGTCCACCGCAGCACCGATGCTCGTCACCACGCCCGGGCCGAGCGCCTCGCCCCCCGTTCCTTCGCCACTGGTCACGGTCACTGTGTCGCCGCTGTGGATGCGCCCGGCTTCGGTGGCCGAGACATTGAAAACGATGTCCAACGCCAGCAGGTCTGCGACCTCGACCAGTGTCTCGTTCGCATCTACCGACGCGCCCATCACCGCGCTCATCCGCGTGACGACGCCGCCGAGCGGGGCGCGCAGGGTCGCGAGCTGCTGGGCGCGGCGCGCGGTGATGGCCGCCGCCTGCGCCGCCGCGAGATCCGCGGCTGCCTGGCCGCTGTCCTTTTGGGCCAGCACGCCCGCCTGGACGAGCCGCACCGCTCTCGCATAGGCACGCTCCGCGTTTGACAGCGCGGCCGCGGCGCTTTGCGCGGCGGCGTCGAACGGGTCATGCTCGAATTCGATCAACGCATCGCCCTTGGCGACTCGCTGCCCGGCCACCACGAAGATGTGCGCGACGCGCGTCTGACCCGGCGGGGCGAGCGCGGCGTAGCGGTCCGGGCGGGGCATCACGGTGCCGATTGCATTCAGCTCGTGGGGGAACGGTTGAACGGTCGCCACGCTGGTGGAAACGCCGAGTACTCCAGGCTCGCGAGATGCGTCCTCCCCGTCACGCGGTGCTCCGCCTCCGCATGCGACGCCGATGCCGGCCAGCGCGATGTTCACCCACGCGCGCCCGTTCATAGCTCGTCCGGTGGCACTGTGAGCAGTCGCAAGGCGCGCGCAGCCGCGTCCGCGGTGGCGAGATCGTCGATGTAGCGCGCGAGAATCTCGCGGGCATTGCGTTGCGCCTCGAGCACGTTCGCCAACGGGACGGCGCCTTCGCTGTACGCCTGGAGCGACATGACCGCGACGCGGTTGGCGCTCTCGACGAGCCCCGCGGCGCGTCGCAGTCGATCACGCGCTGCCGCCAGGTTGCGCCGCGCTCGCGCGACGGCCGCATCGGCCTCCCGGCGCGTCAGGTCGAGCTCGGCAAGGGCCCGATCGCGCTCGGCAGTCGCCCGTAGCACGTCGCCCCCGCCGAAGTTGAACAGCGGGAAAGGGAAGGAGAATCCGATAACGGGCAACAGCTGATGCGACGTCGGGCTCGCCGGGTCGCCGGTATCGAAGCCGAACTGAACGCTCGGTGCGAAGCGGCTCCGGCTCGTGAATGCCAACGATCGCTCCGCTGAGCGCAGCGAGGCCTCGGCCGCGGCGATGGGGAGCAACACTTGGCCCTCCGTCGGTGCGCTGTCGGGTGGTGGAACCAGCGAATCAACGAGCACGATCGCCGGCTGGTCTCCGGTCAGGCCCATCTGCAATTGCAGTGACACCAGCTTCTCGAGTGCGGCCAGCGAATCATCCGCGGCCGCGTTCGCCAGCTGACCGGCATTCACGGCCGCGAGTCGGACGTCGAGCTCGCTGACATCACCTACGTCCCGCCGCAGCTCGGCGATCCGCAGCAGGCTGTCGGCATCGAGGGCCGTGCGCCGGGATAGGCGGGCCAGTTGCGCCGCGGCGAGGCCGCGGGTGTAGCTCGTGTCCACGTCGAACCGGATTGCAGCGCGCTCGAACGCGAACCGATAGCGCCCCGCATCGCGCGCCGCTTCCGCCGCACCGATGCGGGAGCTCCGCAGCCATGGCAGATCCAGCGGCAATTCGCCGACCGCATGGTAGTTGGGCGGGTCCTTGGTGTAGCTGCCCGAGACCGTCGGATTGGGGAAGGCACGCGCCGCCCGTGCCGCGCCAAGCGCCGCCGTCGTGTCGGCCCGGCCGAGCGCAACGCGCGCACCGCGCGCGAGGGCGGCGGCGATTGCGTCCGCGCGCGTCACGGGCTGCTGCGCGACGAGCGCCGCGGGCAACAGGACGCCGGCGAGCATCAGGGTGAGACGCATGTTGGCGGAAAAACTAGACACTGAACCTTACAACAGCCTTACACGACAGGGAAATCGATCTGCACCCGCGTCCCCGCCTCCGTGGAGGCGAACTCGATGCGGGCCCCATGCAGCTCGCCGATCCAGCGAGCAATCGCCAAGCCGAGCCCGGCGCCATCGGCATGGCGGCGGGCGGGCTCCCCGCGGTAGAACCGCTCGAAGATCCGAGGCAGCTGCTCCGGCGGAATGCCGATCCCCGAATCGGACACGATCACGGAGCATCGCCCGTCGGCAGCCGTGACGTCCAGGCGGACATGTCCGCCCTGCGGCGTGTACTTGATCGCGTTATCGAGCACGATCAGGACGAGGCGGCGCAGCAGCGCGGGGTCGCCCGCGATGCGCGCTTCCTCGAACGATCCGACTTCGAGCCCGATCCCTTTACGGTCGGCCAAGGCCCGCGCGGCTTCAACGGCCTGCGCCGCTACGTCATCCAGATACAGCGCTTCCCGAGCGACGGGCAGCTCGCCTGCGTCGGCGCGGGCCAGGGTCAGCAGATCGGCGACGATGCTGCCGAGCCGGTCCGCCTCCCGCTCGATCGCGCGGAATGCCGTTGCGTCGCCCTCGGGATCGCGCGGCTTGGCCAGCGACAACTCCGTCCGGGCGCGCAGGACGGAGATCGGCGTCCGCAGCTCGTGGGCCGCGTCCGCCATGAACCGGCGCATCTGTTCCATCGAGCGCTCGACCGGCACCGTCGATTCACGCGCCAGCAAGAAGCCGCCGACGGCGACCAGCACGAGTGCCGCGAGCGCTGCTGCGCCGAAGATCCCGATCAGCGACGCATACTGTTCCCGGATATTTGGGCGCGCGGCGACGGCGACGGCGACGTAGGTGGTGCCGGACCGGCCGGTGAACCGCTCACCATGCAATCGCAGTTCATGCTCCTGCGCGGTCTTGTGCTGTACGTTGGCGACACCCGTTGCCGCGGCGGTACGCGCCGCGTCTACGATCCAGACATCCGCCTGAGACGGTGTGATGGCACGGCCGTCGGCTTCGAAGAGGTAGAGCTCGCGGTCGGGGATGTGGAGCTCCTCCACAGCATCTGCTGCGACGCCGGCGGCGCGCTCGACTTCCAGGTCGTGTGTCGCGCGCACGATCGCCGCCGTCGCGGAGACCAGCGAGGCGTCGATGCGTCGCGAGACCTGCGTGCCGATCGCCAAGAACAACCCGGCGCCGAGGAGCAGCAGGATGACCGCGAACGTCGCGGCGTACCAGAGCGTCAGCCGCACCCGCAACCGCCGCAACGTCATGGCGAACGGCCGAAGCGGTAGCCCGCGCCGCGTACCGTGCGGATCAGCTTCGGCTCGAACCCGTCATCGATCTTGCTGCGCAGCCGGCGTACCAGCACGTCGAGCACGTTGGCGAACGGATCGTGATTGTTGTCCCACACGTGCGCGGTGATCGTAGAGCGATCCACCACCTGATCCTGGTGCCGGAGTAGCAGCTCGAGCAGCGCGAATTCCTTCGCCGTCAGAGTGATTGTACGGCCGGCGCGGCGGACTGCCCGCGAGGCATGATCCACCTCGAGATCCGCGACCCGGGATACCGCCGGCGTGAGCGCGAGCGCGCGGCGGCGGGTCAGCGCCTGCAGCCGCGCTACGAGCTCGCGAAATGCGAACGGCTTGGTGAGGTAATCGTCGGCGCCGACCGCGAGTCCCCGGACGCGATCGTCTACGGCGTCGAGCGCCGTCAGCATGAGCACGGGGACGCCGACCTTGTGGCGCCGCAGGTCGGCGCAGAGCTCGAAGCCGCTACCGCCCGGCAGGCGAACGTCGAGGATCACAACGTCGTAATCGCCCACCAGCGCCTGCTCGCGGCCCTCGGCAAACCCCGCTGCCACGGTAGGGTCGATGCGGTGCTCGCGCAGGCCATCGCGCAGCAAGCCCGCCAGCTCGGGATCGTCTTCTACGATGAGCACCCGCACAAAATGAGGATCGTCAGCCCGTGACGAACGCGCCAGAGGCAGGGTGGTAGGGTAGTGGGTTGAGTAGTATTCACCACACCCTGGAGACCCCATGCCTCGCTCAATCGGATTGTATTCGTCGCCTGCTCGCGTTACCCGCGCTGCGGCGCTCATCCAATCGCAGCAGCCGTCCGTACCACGTCGTTGGCCGTATCTCGCTCGCGGGCGAAGGCGGCTGGGACTATCTCACGGTGGACACCGCCGCGCATCGTCTGTACGTGTCGCGCGGGACGCACGTCGCGGTGATCGATCTCGATCGTGATTCGGTGATCGGAGATATTGCCAACACGAACGGCGTGCACGGGATCGCCCTCGTGCGAGATGTGAATCGCGGCTTTACGAGCAATGGCCGCGACACGACGGTGACGATCTTCGATCTCAAGACGCTCGCGCCGGTTTCGGTCCTGAAGGTCACGGGCGCCAATCCCGACGCGATCATCTATGAGCCCGTCACGCGCCGTGTCTTCACCTTCAACGGCCGGGGTGCGAATGCGACCGCGATCGACCCGCGGAGCGGGACGGTCGTCGGCACGCTGGATCTGGGTGGCAAGCCCGAAAACGCGGTGTCGGACGGCCGCGGACAGATGTTCGTCAACATCGAAGACAAGAACGAGCTTGTCGCGTTCGATCCGAAAACGCTGGCGGTCCAGGCGCGGTGGTCGCTCGCGCCTTGCGAGGAGCCGTCGGGCCTGGCGATGGACCGCCGCGCCCGCCGGCTGTTTTCCGTCTGCTCGAACGGTCTGATGGCGGTGGTGGATCCCGACAAGGGCCGAGTCGTGACGACGCTCCCGATCGGCAACGGTACCGATGGTGCCGCATTTGATCCGGCCACGGGCCTGGCGGTCAGCTCGAACGGTGAAGGGACGATGACGTTCGTGCACGAGGAGTCGCCCGACAGTTTCCGGGTCGTGGCGACCGTGCCGACGCAGCGTGGCGGCCGCACCATCGCCTTGGATGAGCGCACGCATAGGTTGTACACCGTCGCGGCTCAGTACGGCGAGTCACCCGCGCCGACGCCTGACCGTCCCAACCCCCGACCTCCTGTTATTCCGGGGTCGGTGGTTGTCGTGATTCTGTCTCGCTAACCCCGGTCAGTTCGCGCTGACGATGCGCTTGTAACTGTCGGGGTTCCACTTGGGCCGCGCGGGCGTGTTGGCGACCTCGAGGCCCAAATAGAAAATCAGCTGCGCGATCCGCGCCTCTTTCTCGGCGTCGATCATGTCGGGTGAGTCCCCGGGCCGATGGTAATCCACGTGCGTGCCGTTGAAGAAGAACAGGATCGGCACACCCTTCTTGGCGAAGTTGTAGTGATCGGAGCGGAAGTAGAAGTTCTCCTGCGGCCAGATGTCGTCGATCGGCTTCATGTTCAGCTCCGGATGATCGGCGGCGACGCGGTTCAGCGTCGCGCCGAGATCCGAATGCTCCTTGCCGATCGCAACGATCGTGTCGCGCCAGTTCCGGCCGACCATATCGATGTTGAGGTTGGCGACCACGTTCGCGAGCGGCACGGTCGGGTGATCGGCGAAGTACTCGCTGCCCCAGAGACCCTTTTCTTCACCGCTGACATTGAGGAATACGATCGACCGCTTGGGCCGGGGTGTCAGTCGCGCGAACGCCTCGGCGATCTCGACGACCGCGACGGTTCCTGACCCGTCGTCATCAGCGCCATTGCAAATCGAGTCGGCGCCCTGGGCCCGGCAGCCGCCAGAACCTTTGGGACCCGCGACGCCCACGTGATCCATGTGCGCGCTGAACACGACGTACTCGTCTTTGAGCTTGGGATCGCTGCCGGGCAGAATCGCTACGACATTGGGCGCCGACCGCCGCTCGAGCACGCGCACGCGGGCGTGCACGTGCAGTTGCGCGCCACTCAGGGTGGTCACCTGAAACGCCTGCGCTGACTGGGCCGCGGAGAGGTCGCCGCCGAGCCGCGCGATGATCGGCTGCAGCACGGCGCCGCGCACGGCCAGGACCAACGGTCCGCCCGACTTGAGGCTCGGATCCCGCAGCTGCGGCCGCGCGACACGATTGATGAGTTGTGTCCAGATCGAATCAGGCGCCATCGAAGGCACGATGATGCCCGCAGGCTTCCATCCCAGGACCCGCTCGCGTTCGCCGCGGTTTCTGGGGCCTGACGCCAGAATCACCATTTTGCCGGCCACCACCGTTGTGTCACCGCTCATGGACCCACTCAGTGGCCCGGACAGGAGTACCAATTCGCCCGCGTAGTCTCTACTCTCGAACACGTTGCCCGAGAACAGAGCGTCCGATCCGTATGTGAGTGTCGTGTCGACCCGGCCGTGGATCATGATCGCGGCGCTGTCTCCCACGATCTGAACCCGGTCGAGCGAATAGCGCTGCAGGTAATCACTGCCGTCACCCGCAGGCCGCAATCCCAGCCGCTTGTACTCGCCGGCGAGATACGCCGCCACTTCGTCGAGCTCGGGACTCGGCGTGTCGCGACCGCGCATCGAATCGTCCGCGATGATGCCGATGCGGCGGCGAACATCAGCTTCGGAAATGGATTGCGCGGCCTGTTGAACGGAGGCCGGAGTTTGGACCGTCAGCAACAGCAGCAAACCGAGCACGAGTGCCTCGAGAGCGGGAAATGGGAACGGAAAGCTAACGCGCCCAACCGCATGCGACTACGATTGGGCGCGTCAGGTTTCAGTCTGAACGTCAGGGCTTGCGGCGCCGCACCTCAGGCTCGTTGCGCGGTTTCTCCCGGGCCGGTTCTGCGCGCGGCTGACTGCGCGGCTCGCTCCGCGGCTCGTTACGTGGCTCAGCCCTTGGCTGACTCCGTGGCTCGTTCCGCGGCTCGTTGCGTGGTTCGACGCGCGGTTGACTGCGCGGCTCGTTCCGCGGCTCGACGCGGCGTGGCTCTTCCCGCCGGGGCTCGTTCCGCGGCTCAACGCGACGCGGCTCCACCTCCCGCGGCCGCGGTTGATCTTTCGGCTGCTGCTCCTGTGGCCGCTCGCGCGGTGGGAGCACCATGGGGTGCTGAGTGGAGCCTTCGGTACCCCTGCGCCCGCCACCGTCGTTGTTTGGACGATCGTTGGTGTTGCCGGACCCCTCGTTACCCCGGCGGCCGCCACGATCGTCGCTCGGACGATCGGTGCTGGTGCCGGCGTCGTCGGTGCGCCCGCGGCCCCCGCGGTCGTCAACCTGGGCGTTGCCCCCGTCATTGCCGGTTTGTCCGCGGCGATCCCGCACGTTGGGCGGCGGAACGATTCCGAGTCCGCCAAGATCGCGACCAGTCACACCACGGCGCGTATTGTCATTGACCGGACGCTCATTGACCGGACGCTCGCGCTCGCGCGTGACAAACCCTTCACGAGTCGGCCGGGCCGAGCCCCAATCCTTGAAGATGAAACGGGGCTGTGGGCGATAGGGCCGAACGAACACGACGCGGCTGCCGCCATAGCGGTACGGATAGTACCAGGGATCGTCGTACACGAACATCCGGAAGCGGACGCACGAGTAGTAGTACGGATCCCAATAGGAATAGCTGACGTAGCTGTGGCAGTCGTAGCACAGGAACCGGGGGTAATCGTGCTGCCGCTCGACATTGTACGACACGATGTCGTAGTCCCAGTCGGCGTAGCCTTCGGGAACGATGCGCTGTGCGAGATCGGTGAGAGCCACGTAAGGATCTCCGCGGACTCGACCGTCTGCAATCACGCGGTAGTCCCAATGATCGCCGTTTTCGATCTGATCGTAGACGAACGGATCGGGCGCTGCGACAGCGAACAGATAGCCGACACCTGCATAATCGTCGATCGCGAACGCGTCCCGGCCGAGCTGGTCACCGTCCACTTCGAAATCGCGACCGCCGCGCGCGAAGTTGTCTTCCCACGGTTCACGCGGAAACAGCACGCGCACGCGCCCGTCGGTGTCTATGCGGAAAATGGTGACATAAGCGTCTTGATCGAGGCGGAAGTACAATTCGACTCGCTCGCCGCGGGTATAAACGGCGCCGTCGCCGCGATTGGTCCACAGCTCGATCCGTGGCCGGTAAACAGGCGGGTGCCGGACCACGGGAGCGGGCGTCGAAATGACGGCGAGGCTGAGCAAAGCGATGTTGGTGAGCATAGTACCTCCTGCCCGCTGGTAGGCAGAGACTGTGCCAGCAGCAAAACACGCGTAAATTATATTGATATAATGACTTGGGATCGTCGAACCTCCCTCTCACTGTCCACTTGCAAGGACAATTCGTGCCACCAGGCCCGCAGCGCCTAGACCTACTCGACCCTGCAGACGTCGCCCGGCTGGGCGGGATCGAGATCGTCGCGGAAGGCGTGGTGGAGGGTTTTCTGGCGGGCGTGCACCGATCTCCCTTCCGTGGGTTTTCCGTGGAGTTCACCGAGCACCGCGCATACCAGCCTGGTGACGAGCTGCGGTATCTCGACTGGCGGATTCTGGGACGCTCCGATCGGCTGTTCGTGAAGCAGTTCGAAGAGGAAACCAACCTGCGCTCGATGATTCTGGTCGACGCGAGTCGTTCGATGGCCTGGCACGGCACGCCCGAGCGATTGACCAAACGCGCGTACGCGGATCGGTTGGCGGCGGCGCTCGCGCTCATCCTGTTGCGGCAGCGTGATGCGACCGGCCTGGTAACGTTTGATGAGCAGGTCCGCCAAGTCGTGCCCGCGCGCGTCAAGACGGGTCAGTGGAGCCGCATCGTGCGCGGGTTGCTCGAGACACCCGACGGTCAGGGCACGGCCGCGCACGCGGCGCTGCAGCGCTTGACGGCACTGCTGGCGCGCCGCGGCATGGTGATTCTCCTGTCGGACCTCCTATTCGATCGTGAGCTGGCGCTGACCGCACTGCGATATCTGCGTCATCGCGGCCATCAAGTCATCGTCTTCCATCTCATGGATCCAGCCGAGGTAGAGCTCAGTGGTCCTCCCGAAGTGCGCTTCCGGGACCCCGAATCATCGGTGAGTGTGGTCGTGCGCCCGCGAGAGCTGGCTCGCGCGTATGCTGATACCGTGCGCCGCGAAGTCGCCGCGTGGCGGAAGGCGTGCCGGCGACACGGAATCGCCTACCATCACGTGCAGACCGATTTGCCTTTTGGCATGGCGCTGCGGCTGTTGACGTGAGCTTCATCCATCCCCTGGCATTGCTGGGGCTCGCGGCGGCGGCGATCCCGGCACTGCTGCACCTGCTCCAGAGACGCGTTCCTCCCGAGATCGATTTCCCGCCGGTCCGCTACCTGAGCGCCGCAGAGCGGGAGAGCGCACGGCGGTTACGGCTTCGCCACCTCCTGCTGCTGATTCTGCGCACCGCGCTGATCGTCGTGATCGTGCTCGCCGCGGCCCGTCCGTTGGTGCGCGTGACCGGAGTCGGCGGCGGCGGAGCGCACGAGCCCACGGCGCTGGTGGTGATTCTCGACAACTCGCCATCGTCGGGAGCGGTCGTTGATGGCCGGCTGGTGCTCGATCGGTTACGCGTGGCGGCTCGCTCATCCATCGGCCGCACGACGTCGGCGGATCGCGTTTGGTTGATGTTATCGGACGGCGTGTTGCGTGGCGGCACGCGCGAGGCATTGCTCGCGACGATCGACAGCACACGCAGTGGCTGGCAGCGGCTCGACCTCGTGCAAGCGGTCGAGCGTGCCGCTCGGCTCGTCGAGGCCCAGCCGCTGCCAGGACGCGAGGTCCATGTCCTGAGCGACCTCCAGAACACGGCGGTCGCGACTGGCCGAGCCACCGTCGCCCGTGGTGTGCGCGTGCTCGCGAGCGCTCCCGGCCGTGCCGTCGCGAATCGGGGGATCGCGGCGGTCTCGGTGAGCGAAGGCGCGGCCGTGACTACGCTGAGTGGATCGAGTGCGGGAGGCTCCGACGAACCTGCCCCCCCCCCGGTCCCCGTGACGATTCGGATCGGCGCCGGCCGGCGTGGAGAGGTCGCGGCCCGGGGATTGGGAACGGGCGGAGTGTCGGGCGCGGCGGTCACGGTTTCGTTGCCGGCGCAGACGCTCGCGCCCGGATGGTGGACAGGCGAAGCGCAGCTCGAGCCAGACGAATTGCGTGCCGACGACCGCCGGCCATTCGCCTGGCGTGTCGCCCCGCCGGCGCGAGTCATGGCGACCGCGGGGGCGGGCTCATTTGTCGCTGCGGCACTCGCGGTGCTGCAGGATGGCCGGCGCGTCGCGGCCGGCCGTGATGTCGTCATCAACGGCGGTGAGCCATTGGCGGGCGCTCGGGCGATCGTGCAGCCGCCCGAGGATCCCGCTCTGGTGGGCCAGGCGAATCGTGCGCTCGCATCGAGAGGTGTGCCCTGGACCTGGGGGCGACCAAGTACGCCTGGTCCAGTCGTCGCACCGGGCGGCGGGTTGCCAATGATCAACGGCGTGCAGGTCGTGAAGCGCTACCAGTTGGAGGGAGCAGGAAGCGCGCAGGAGGGAGCAGGAGAAGTACTGGCGACCGTTAACGGCGAGCCGTGGCTGGTACGTGCCGGGAACGTCGTCCTGCTGGGGAGCCGGCTCGACACCGCCTGGACGGCGCTACCGGCATCACCCGGTTTCGTGCCGTTCGTCGATGCGCTCGTGAACCGCATCGTGGCTGGAGCAGCGGAGGTCGACCAGGCTGAAGGCGCGCCCCGCGTAGAATTCCAAATGCGCGGGTCCGACACGATCGCGGCCACGGTGTATGGCCCGGATGCGCGCGAATCCGATCTCACGCCTGCCACACCAGCAAATGCGTCGGCGGCCCTGGGCGGCCGCGACCGCGTGGAGGTATTGAATCCTGACCGCTTCGCGGCCGAGCGATTCTCGGGGACGCGACGCGCGGACATCAGCGGTGCATTGCTTGTTTTGGCGTTGCTGCTGGCTGCCGCCGAGCTGGGAGTAGCGACCCGGACCCGCTGATGCCGCTCGACTTTCTCCTCGAACGATTTCACGAGCTTCCCGCCACCCGATCGCTGATCGAGCGGCTGCCACCCCCAGGCAACCGTATCGGGGCGGGCGGGTTGCCGGGGTCGAGCCCGGCCGTCCTGGTAGCGACGCTCGCCCGGCAATTGCCCCAGCGCCTGTTCGCGGTCGTGGCACCGACGCCTGCCGACGCCGAGCGCTGGCTCGCAGATCTCCAGACCCTACTCGGCACCGACGTCCCGGTGCTGTATCCCCAACGCGAGGCTCTCGGCGCCGAAGAACCGCATTACGAGCTCGCCGGTGAGCGGATCGAGACGCTCGAAGCGCTGCTGCGCGGAGCCGTCCGGGTGTTGATCACGACCGCGCGGGCGAGCGCGGAGCGAACGGCCGTCCCCGCAACCCTGGAGCAGGCGCGGCTCGTGCTCGCGGTGAGCAAGGAAGAACGGAGTCTCACCGACACCGTACAACGGCTGGATGCGATGGCCTACGAGCGCGTCCCCAGCGTGACCGAGGTCGCGCAGTACAGCGTGCGCGGGGGCATCCTCGATGTGTACGGGTTCGGAATGGCAGCGCCGGCGCGCGTCGAATGGTGGGGCGACGAAATCGCCTCCGTGCGCAGCTTCGATCTCGATACACAACGCTCCGGCGAAGCGCTCGAGCGCGTGACGGTCCTGCCGGTCAAGTCCGAACAGGTGACGCCGACTGGCAGCGCGCCTGCACGCCTCAGCAACCTGCTCGAGCTGCTGCCGACCGACACGCTCGTGGTGATCGACCAAGAATCGGCGGTGCAGCGCGAGGTCGAGCGGGCATGGGCCGACGCGGCGCACCACCTCGAGGTCGCCCGGCGCATGGGGGAAGAGCCACCGACCCGCGAGGAGCTGCTGGTCGAGCCGGGAGCCTGGCGCGGGCACCTCGATGCGCTGGCGCGGCTCGCGGTGTCCGATTCGGAGACCGAGCAGCGATTCCCGCTGGCGCCGCCCGACCACGTGGATCGGGACCTGAAACGGCTCCGACGGATCGTCGCCGATCCTCCGCCCACGGTGATTCTGTGCGACAACGAAGGGCAGCTGGAGCGGCTGGAAGAGCTGCTGGGCGCGGAAGGCGCCACGCTTGCGGTCGGGGCGCTCGACGGCGGGTTCATCATGCCGACGCTGCGCGTGCTCACCGATCACGAGATCTTCCGGCGCGCGCGCCGGCTGCGGCGCCCGCGTCGCTACCGCAGTGCGGTCAGCACCGCGGCTTCACGCCCGCTCACACCCGGTGGATACGTCGTGCATCTCGAACACGGTATCGGGATCTACCGCGGCCTGCAGACGATCGCGGTCGGCGCCGACGGCGTAACCCTCGAGGTGGCCGTCGTCGAGTATGAAGGCGGCGATCGGCTGAACGTGCCGCTGTACCGGATCGATCAGCTCGAACCGTATCGCACCGTTGGCGATGGCGATGGCGATGCGCCGCCGCCGCGCCTGCACCGGCTGGGGGCTGCAACGTGGCAGCGGCAGCGCGACAAGACCCGCGCCGCGATCCGCGCGATGGCGGCGGAGCTGCTCGATCTGTACGCGCGCCGGCAGCTCGCGACTGGATACGCCTTTCCGGCCGATACTCCGTGGCAGCGCGAGCTCGAGTCCGCCTTCCTCTATGAAGACACGCCCGACCAGCGCCGCGCCTCCGACGAGGTCAAGCGAGACATGGAGCGCGCGCGGCCCATGGATCGGCTGCTCGTCGGAGATGTCGGCTACGGCAAGACGGAGGTCGCCGTCCGCGCCGCGTTCAAGGCGGTGCAGGCGGGCAAGCAGGTCGTCGTGCTCGTGCCCACCACGATTCTCGCCGAGCAGCACGGCCGCACGTTTCGCGAGCGACTGGCGGACTATCCCGTGCGGATCGAAGTCCTGTCACGGTTTCGCGGTCCGAAAGACACCGCCGCGCTGGTTCCGCGCATCGCCGGCGGCGAGGTCGACATCGTCATCGGCACACACCGTCTGCTCTCGCCCGACGTGACGTTCAAGGACCTTGGCTTGCTGATCGTGGACGAAGAGCACCGCTTTGGCGTGCGGCACAAGGAGCGACTCAAGACGCTGAAGCTCAGCGTCGACGTGCTGACGCTGACCGCCACACCGATTCCCCGCACGCTGCACCTCTCGCTCGCCGGTCTGCGCGATCTCGCGCTGCTGGAGACGGCGCCCAAGGATCGCTCGCCCGTGCTCACGTTCGTCGAGCCCTGGGACGACGGGCTGCTGGAGGAAGCGCTGGCGCGCGAGCTGGATCGCGGGGGCCAGGTCTACTTCGTGCATAACCGGATTGAAACCATCGACACCATTGCGGCGCGCGTGCAGGCGTTGGCGCCCCGGGCCCGATGGGCCGTCGCGCACGGGCAGATGCGGGAGCAGGATCTCGAGGCGGTCATGGGCCGGTTCGTGCGCGGGGAAGTGGACATCCTCGTGTCAACGATGATCGTCGAGTCGGGGCTCGACGTCCCCAATGCCAACACGATGATCGTCGATCGCGCCGATCGCCTCGGTCTCGCGCAGCTCTACCAGCTGCGTGGCCGGGTCGGCCGCAGCCACCGCCGGGCGTTCTGCTACCTGCTCGTGCCCGATCTGGTAGATGCGCAGGCCGAGGAACGTTTGCAGGTGCTCGAGCATCATACGGATCTGGGATCGGGCTACCGCATCGCCCTGCGCGATTTGGAGCTGCGCGGGGCCGGGAACCTCCTGGGCGGCGAGCAATCGGGACATGTCCAGGCGGTCGGCTTCGACATGTACTTGCGGTGGCTGGAAGAGACGGTGCGGGGGCTGAAGGCTGGGGACGGGGGACGGGGGCAGCGGGACGAGTGGACCCCGCCCGATGTCACACTCGACGCGCCCGCGCACCTGCCGGACCAATACGTTCCGGAAGACGATACGAAGCTCGATATCTATCGGCGGCTGGCGCGGGCCGAGCAACCAGGTGAGATTCATGCCGTTCGTGACGAGCTGCGTGACCGGTTCGGGCCATTGCCGCCGGAGGCCGAGCGTCTGCTGCTCGTCGCCGAGCTGCGCGCGCTGGGTGCGCGCGCGGCGTTGGAGACGGTCCTCATCAAAGGCGATGAAGCTCGACTGACGTTCCGGCGCGATGCCGCGCCGCGGCTGGCGGGGCTGCAGGTGGCGCTGGAAGCGGTGCAATTCGAGGCGGACGTGCGGCGCGCGGTGCCACTCTCCCTCAGGCTCCGCCGGCTCGGCGGAGAGTCGATCGGCCCCGGCCTGGTCCGGGCGCTCACGGCCGTTCTGCGGGACCATCACCGGTAAACGGGGAAAGAGGAACCGGATGCGACGTTCGAGTCTGTTGTTGGTGGGTGGAGCGCTGACACTGGTGGGATGCGGCGCGCTGCGCGATGCATTCTCGCCGCGGGCCGAGGTCATTGCCCGCGCCAACGACCAGACGCTGAGCGTGGAGCGTGTCGCCGACTGGGCTGGCAGCAGCAAGGGGGTTCCGCTCGAGGCACTGGCCCTCAGCCGGTTGTCGCATGTGTGGGTCGACTTCGCGTTGTTCGCCCAGGCGGTGGCCGCCGGGAAGGATCTGCGCGATTCGGCGACGATGACCGCCGCGATGTGGCCGGTCGTGTCGCAGCTCAAGTGGGAGCGTTTCCACGACCGGCTCGTGAAGCAGGGCGACTTCACGCCGCCGCAAGTCGACTCCGCGTACGCTGCCGGGCAGCTCCGGATCTTTCAGCACATTCTGATTCAGGTGCCTCCCAACTCCACGCCCGACGTCGAAGCGCAGAAGCGCCGTAAAGCCGAGCAGTTGCTGCCGCAGGCGCGCAGCGCGGGCACGCGCTTCGGCAGGCTCGCGTCGACCAACTCCGATGACCCCGGGTCCAGAGCCCAGGGTGGCGCGCTCGGGCTGACCGCGCGCGGCCAGTTCGTGCCGGCGTTCGAGGACGCCGCGTGGCAGCTCAAACCGGGCGAAGTGAGTCCCGTGGTAAAGAGTCCGTTCGGTTTCCATATCATCCGTCGCCCGCCGCTCGGCGAGGTGCGCGAGTCGTTCCGGACGGGAGTCCAGGAGCGCATGGCCGCGCAGACGGATTCGCTTTACCTCGACAGCCTGTCGATCAAGAGGCACATCGAGCCGGTGAGCCGCGCGCCCGAGTATGTGCGCGCCGCGGTGCAGGACCTGGAGGCGGCGCGCTCCAGCAATCGTACGCTGGTGGACTATCGGGGCGGATCGCTGCGGGTGCGCCATCTGGTGCGCTGGCTGGCGGCGCTGGACCCGCAAGTGATGCAGGCGTTGCCGCAAGCGACCGATGATCAAATCCGACAGTTCCTCAGGGCGATTGCCCAGCGCGATTTGCTGGTTCAGCTCGCCGACTCGGCCCAGGTCACCTTGACTCCGGACGATTGGCAGCAGGTGCGCGCCCAGCACGACTCCGCGATCATGATGCTCGGATCGATTCTGAATCTGTCGCCGCAAATGCTGCGCGACTCCGCTTCGACTCCCGAGGAGCGCACGAACATCGCGATGGCGCGCGTCAACGATTACGTGGACCGGGTGATCCATGGGCGCGCCCGCTTTTTCCCGGTTCCGCCCTTCCTCGGTGAAACGCTGCGCGAGCAGGCGCGCTGGAGCGTGGACGAGGCCGGCGTACGCCGCGCGGTCGAGCGGGCGCAGGAGATTCGGACCGCCAGCGACTCGACCCGCGCGAGCGAGCCCCAGATGATGCCCGCGCCCGGGCCGGCCCCGATCGATACGAGCCGGCGCCCGCCGCCCGGAGCGGGGACTCGGGCCAACTGATGAGACTGCGTCTCGTTGTGCTCGCGATGTGTGCGCTGACCGCCGCGGCGCGGGCTCAGGCGCCGGGGCAGCCGCTCGACCGCATCGTGGCGGTCGTGGGGATGCGGCCGATTCTCGCGTCCGAAATCGAAGAGGAGATGATCCAGGCGCAGGCCCAGGGCCAGCAGCTGCCGCCGGATTCCGCGGGCCGCATGGCGGTGCGCCGTCAGATCCTCGATCGCATCGTCGAGCTGGAGCTGCTCGTCCAGCAGGCCCAGCGCGATACCACGATCAAGATCACGGATCAGGAAGTGCTCGATCAGGTCGAGCAGACGTTTCAGAACGTCCGCAAGCAGTTCCGGTCAGAGAACGAATTCCGCGATCAGATTCGCCAGGCGCGATTCGGATCGATCGAGGAATGGCGTCGCTGGCTCGCCGACCAGCAGCGTCGCGAGCTGTACGCCCAGCGGCTGATCGAATCGCAGCGGCAGCAGGGGAAGCTGCGCCCGATCCCGCCCACCGACGCCCAGATGCGCGAGTTCTGGGAGCAGAATCGCGCGCAGCAGCCCAAACGTCCCGCCACCGTGTCCTTCCGGCAGATCGTGATCAAGCCGGTCCCCGACTCGGCGGCGAGGCGCATCGCTCAGCTGCAGGCCGAATCGCTGATGGTCGCGCTGCGCAGAGGAGGCGATTTCGCGGCCGCCGCCAAGCGCTTCTCCGACGACAGCGCCTCGGCGGCGCAGGGCGGAGAGCTGGGCTGGTTCCGCCGCGGCGTCATGGTGAAGGAATTCGAGGACATGGCGTTCCACCTCCGCCCCGGTGAGATCTCACCCGTGGTCGAGACGCCGTTCGGCTTTCACATCATCAAGGTCGAGCGCACGCAGCCCGCCGAGATCCTGGCGCGCCACATTCTGATCATGCCGGAGATCAGCGCGGCGCAGGTCGCCCTCGCGCGCAAGCTCGCGGATTCGCTGCACACGTCGCTCGCCCTGGACCTCGTCGGTTCGGGAGTGACGCTGGGCTCGAAGTTCGACCAGCTCGCGAAAACGTACGCCGACCCGCTCGAGCCGAAGCTCGCCGAGGAAGCGCCGCTGAGCGAGCTACCGGTGGAATACCAGCAAGTGTTAGCGGCCGATACGGTCCTCGGCTTGAGGCCGGTGATCGCCGAAGGCCTGGATACGCCGCGGCCCAAGTTCGTGGTGCTGGAACTGACGGCCCGCCACGAGGCCGGCGAGCTCGCGTTCGACGACGTGAAGCTGCGGATCCGCCAGTCGCTCGGCGACCAGCTGGCGATCCGCCACTTCGTCGATCAACTGCGGCGTCAGACGTACGTGGACATCAGGCTCTAGCGTGGCCACTCCGCGTCCCCGCCTGGCGGTTGCCGTGGGCGACCCGCGAGGGATCGGACCGGAAGTCGTTCAGAAGGCGCTGCGCCAGCCGATTGCCGCCGACATCAAGATCGTCGGCAGCGGTGAGTGGGGCGGCAAGTCGCTCACCGACGTCCAGGCCGGCAAGCAAGCGGCCACCGGAATCGAGACCGCCGCGGGGATGGCGCTGCGCGGCGAAGTCGACGCCATCGTCACCGGCCCCGTCCACAAACTCGCGCTGCACGCCGCCGGGTATCGCTACCCCGGCGTCACCGAGTTGCTCGCGCACGTCGCGGGTGACGTCCCCGTCGCGATGATGTTGGCCACCGGCCGGCTGCGCGTCGTGCTCGTGACGACGCACTACTCGCTGCGCGACGCGATCGCGATGGTGACGACCGAGCGCGTGGTGCAGGCGGGTCGCATCGCCGGCGACGCGCTCAAGCAGTGGTGGGGGATCGCGGCACCGCGGCTCGCGGTCTGCGCGATCAATCCGCACGCCGGGGAGGGCGGGCTGTTCGGCGACGAGGACGACCGCGTGTTACAGCCGGCCGCCGACGAGCTGGGCGCGGCCGGCCCGTTGCCGGCGGACACCGTGTTCGTGCGAGCCCTGCGCGGGGAATTCGACGCCGTGCTCGCACCCTATCATGACGTGGGCATGACGGCAGTCAAAGTTTCGGGGTTCGGAGCCGGCGTGAACGTCACGCTGGGATTGCCGTTCATTCGCACGTCGCCCGATCACGGGACGGCGTTCGACATCGCGGGGAAGGGCGTCGCGGACGCGGGATCGATGCGCGCCGCGCTGGAGCTGGCAGTACAGCTCGCCGCCGCGCGCCGGGAGGCGCCGGTTTAGCTCGACGGCTCTCCGACGTGCTCACCGGTGGCCGGCCACACCCGCACCCGTCCCACGCGCCGCCCATCCATTTCGAGAATCTCGAAGGTCGTCCCGTCGAGATTGACCCGATCCCCGACCCTGGGGAGCCGACCGAGGCGCCCGAACAATAGCCCGCCGATCGTCGTGTAGTCCGTGTCGTCGAGCTGCAGTTTGAGCAGGCGATTCACGTCACTGATCTCCGTGCTGCCCGGAAGAATCGGGACGCCGCCGCCCAATGCGTCGGCCTTGGTGGGGGCGCCTTGGGGCACTTGATCGTATTCGTCGTAGATCGCCCCGACAATCTCTTCGAGCAGGTCCTCCATCGTGACGAGCCCGGCGGTGCCGCCAAACTCGTCGAGCACGATCGCGAGGTGAACTTTCTGCCGCTTCATGTCGGCCAGCACGTCCTCGACTTCCCGCGTGCCGGGGACGAAGAACGCCGGGCGGGCGATGTCCTGGACCGGGGCCTCGGCGCCGGTGAGCAGGCCGCGGAGGATGTCCTTGGCGTGCACGATGCCGACGACGTCGTCGAGCGACTCGCCGGTGACCGGGTAGCGGGAGCGGCCCGCGGCCGCGACGCGATCCGCGGCCTCGGCGAGGGACGCCCCGGCAGGCAGCGCCACGATGTCGGTGCGTGGGGTCATCACGTCGCGCGCGTTCTTCTCGCTGAACTCGAACACGCCTTCCAGCATGCGCGCATCGCCTGCGCCCAGCCCGCCGGTCTTGCGGCTTTGCTCGACGAGCATGCGAATCTCCTCGGGTGAATGCACGCGGTCGTGCTCGGTCCCGGCTTTCTTGATGCCGAGCAGGCGGATCAGGGCGTTCGAGCTGCGGTTGAGGAGCTCGGTGAACGGCCGCGTGATCCAGGAGAAAAAGATCAGCGGTGCGGCGACCCAGCGGCTCGTGCTTTCGGGATAGGTGATGGCCCACGCCTTGGGTGCCTGCTCGCCGACGACCACATGCAGGAAGGAAATCACCGCGACGGCCGCGACCGAGGCGACGCCGCCCCGCGTCAGGAACTCGAGGCTCGCCGGCAATGATGAGAACCAGTCGCGGAACAGGTGCGCGACGGTGTCTTCCGCGACGTAGCCGAGCAGGATCGAGGCGACGGTGATGCCGAGCTGGGCGGCGGAGAGTTGCCGGTAGAGATCCTGGAGTGCGCGGCGGACGGTGCGAGCTTTGCGGTCGCCGCGCCGGATCATCGCGTCGATCCGCGTCCGCCGCGCCGCCACCAACGCGAATTCCGCCGCTACAAAGAAGGCGTTCGCCGCGACGAGCACGACGACCGCCACCAGGCGCCAGCCTAGGCCGCTCACGTCCTAAAGGTATTATGTTTGGCGCGAGGATACACTCGTGCTGCCCGCTGAAGCCCATTGCACCTATCGCGCGCCCATCAACGTCGAAACTCGACGCCGCCTCACGCTCGCGCTCGCGATCACGACGATCGTGATGGTGGTCGAGCTGGTCGGCGGTTGGCTGGCCGGCTCACTCGCGCTGCTCGCCGATGCGGCGCACATGCTCGCCGACGTGGCAGCGCTCGGCCTGGCACTGATCGCGGCCTGGATCGCCCAGCGGCCCGCGACGCCACAGCGCTCGTTCGGCTTCCTGCGGTTCGAGATCCTGGCGGCGCTCGCCAACGGCGCGCTGCTGTTCGCCATCGCGATCGGCATCGGTGTCGAGGCGTGGCACCGGATGCGAGCTCCGGAAGCGGTGAACGGCTCGCTGCTCCTGGGCGTCGCCGCGATCGGATTCATCGCGAATCTCATTGCCGTGGTGATTCTCCACCGTGATCACCAGCACTCACTCAATCAAAAGGGCGCGTACCTGCACGTGCTCGGCGACCTGCTGGGGTCGGTTGGCGCGATCGTGGCGGGCATCATCGTGCTCGCGACCGGATGGGTGCTGGCGGATCCCCTTATTTCCGTGCTCATCGGTGCGCTCGTGCTCGTGAGCGCGTGGCGCCTGGTCAAGGAGAGCAGTGACGTGCTGCTCGAGGCCTCACCGGCGCACATCGCCATGTCGGAGGTACACGATCGTATCGCATCGGTACCCGGCGTCGAGTCGGTCCACGACTTGCACCTGTGGACGGTGACCAGCGGGGTCGTCGCAATGAGCGGACACCTGGTCGTGAAGAACCCGAGCGACAATCAGCCTATTCTGGAAGCCGTGCAGGACCGCATGCGGGCGCTGGGGATCGCGCATGTGACGGTGCAGGTGGAGCGGGAGCCGACTTGCGACTAACGACGACGGTAAAGGACGGTAGGGGACGGTAAAGGACGGTAAGGGTAACCGTCCGTGACCGAATCCCTTGTACCATACCGTCACTCCGTTTATACTGCGCCCCTCATTAAGGGAGCCGTAAAGCAGTGAAGATTCGCAACATCGCCATCATCGCCCACGTCGATCACGGCAAGACTACGCTCGTGGATCAGATGCTCCGCCAGTCCGGGGCGTTCCGCGCCAATCAGCAGGTGGCGGAGCGCGTCATGGATTCGAATCCGATCGAGCGTGAGCGCGGCATCACGATCCTCTCCAAGAACACGTCGGTACGGTGGGGCGACACGAAGATCAACATTGTGGACACCCCGGGACACGCCGATTTTGGCGGCGAAGTCGAGCGGATCCTGCGCATGGTGGATGGCTTTCTGCTGCTGGTAGATGCGGCCGAGGGGCCGATGCCGCAGACGCGGTTCGTCGCGGGGAAGGCGCTGGCGCTCGGACTCAAGCCGATCGTGCTGGTCAACAAGATCGACCGAAGCGACGCCGAGCCGCTGCGCGTGCACGACGAAGTGCTCGAGCTGCTGATGGACTTGGAGGCGACGCCGGAGCAGTTCAATTGTCCCTTCCTCTATACGTCGAGTCGAGCGGGTACGGCGACGCTCGAGCTGGCGAAGGAGGGACCGGATCTGAAGCCGCTGTTCGAGACCATTTTGGCGACGATTCCACCGCCGAAGGCGACCGAGGCCGGGCCGTTTCAGATGCTCATCTCGACGCTCGATTATTCGTCGTACCTCGGACGGATCGGCATTGGACGCATTGAGCGCGGCCAGGTGCATGTGGGCGACACGGTCGCCCTGTTGCCGATCGGCGAGCCGGGTCCTGTCGGCGACGGCAAGTTCGAGCAGGCAAAGATCGTGAAACTGTTCGCATTCGAGGGGTTGGAGCGCGTGGAGCTCGAGACGGCGGAGGCTGGTGAAATCGTTGCCGTCGCCGGGCTCGCCGGTGTCGAAATTGGGAAGACGGTGACGGCCCCGGATCATCTCGACCGGCTGGCGGGTATCGCGGTCGAAGAGCCGACGATCTCGGTCGACTTCCTCGTGAACAACTCGCCGCTGGCGGGGCGGGAAGGGAAGTTCGTGACCGGCCGGCAGCTGCGCGAGCGGCTGTACCGCGAGCTGGAACGCAACGTGGCGCTGCGGGTGGAAGACACGGACACGCCGTACGCGTTCACGGTGTCGGGGCGTGGCGAGCTGCACCTCGGCATCTTGATGGAGACGATGCGACGCGAGGGGTACGAGTTCCAGGTGTCCCGGCCGCGCATCATTCCCCGTGAGGGGCCGAACGGCGAGCGGTTGGAGCCGTATGAGGAGCTGATGATCGATTGCCCAGAGGGGTACCTCGGGGTGGTCATGGAGAAGCTGGGGCCGAGGCGCGCGACGATGCTGGATATGAAGAATCCGGGGCTGGGGATGGTCCGTATGCGGTTCAAGATCCCGGCGCGCGGGCTCCTGGGGTATCGTTCCGAGTTCTTGACGGATACGCGGGGAACAGGAATCATCCACCACCGCTTTTTCGAATACGATTTGTGGGCCGGCCCGCTGTCGGGTCGAAACCGCGGGGTGATGGTGGCGGACCGGGAGGGGGTCGTGGTGGCGTACGCCCTCTTCAATCTTCAGGAGCGCGGGACGATGTTCGTGCAGCCTGGCGATCCGGTCTATGAGGGGATGATCATCGCGGAGCACGTGCGGCCGGGCGATATGGACGTGAACGCGACGAAGGAAAAGAAGTTGACGAACATGCGCACCACCGCGGCGGACGAGATGATTATCTTGGAGCCGCCGCGCCAGATGACCTTGGAGCTGGCGCTGGAGTACATCGAAGACGACGAGCTGATCGAGGTCACGCCCTCCTCGCTCAGGCTTCGCAAGCGCATGTTGGGCGCCACGGAGCGGCGCAAGCTGGCCCGCAGCGAGAAGCGGGCGCTGGAGGAGTAGTCGGAAGAACGGGTCCTGGAGCAGTCGTTCGACAGAAACCTCAGCCGGAGGTGGGCAATGCTGGCCCGCGAGACGTCGACGCGCTGGTCGCTCAAGCGCAGGAGCGACGACGTTGACGAGGAGTTCGGAGAATTCGAAGAGGACAAGGAACTCGACGAAGACTTCGATGATGAGCTCGACGAGGATGAGCTCGACGATGAGGATGCCGACGAAGACGATTACGACGACCTCGACGACGAGTTCGACGAGGGGGATGAGGACGACTTCCGGCCCAAGAAGGGACCGAAAAGGGAATGGGAGTAGCGGTTCGACGGTTAGGCGGTTAGCCGGTTAGCAAACTCTAACCGCCTAACCGACTAACCGCCTGCAGTGAGGGCCTGTAGCTCAGGTGGTTAGAGCGCACGCCTGATAAGCGTGAGGTCGGTAGTTCAACTCTACCCAGGCCCACTGCCACAGATCACGCAGATCAACAACGGATCTGCGCAGATCAGCGCCCGACAGGTCAGCCCTGTGCGGGCGCTTCTTCTTTTACTGACCTAACACGCCGTCCGCGGGGGAGATCGTTGGCGCTTGACCTGGGAGAAGTAGTCCGGCGCCGGCGAGCAGAGTGCCATCGAGGAAATCGCGGCGAGAGATCGGCTCAGTGATGCCGAGGCTATCGGTGCGATGCCTGAAAGGCGATGATGGTCCGCGACCGATAGTGCTGACCCGGCCGGAGGATCGTGGACGGGAAATTCGCGTGGTTTGGTGAATCGGGAAAATGCTGGGTTTCCAGACACAGCCCGGTGCGATGTCCGTAGACGTGCCCGCCTGTTCCCTTGATCGTCCCGTCGAGAAAGTTGCCGGAGTAGAACTGCATACCGGGCTCCGTCGTACTGATGTCGATTTGCCGCCCGCTCATTGGATCCTCCAGCCGGGCCGCATGCGTCAACGCTGCGTGGGTGATCTGGTCGAGCACCCAGTTGTGATCGTAGCCACGCCCGAAGCGAAGCTGTTCGTGCGAGTCGTCGATCCGCGCCCCGATCGCGGTCGGTTGGCGGAAGTCGAACGGCGTGCCTGCGACCGGCGCGCGTTGCCCGGTCGGAATCAATGTCGAATCGACCGGCGTAAATGCCGACGCATTGAGCGTCAGCACATGATCGAGAATGCTGCCCTGGCCGTCACCGTGGAGATTCCAGTAGGTGTGCTGCGAAAGATTGAGCGGGGTGGGCTTCGTCGTTGACGCCTCATAATCGACGATCAGCTCGTCGCCATCGGTCAACGTGTAGGTGACCTGCACCGAGACTGCGCCCGGGTAGCCTTCCTCTCCATCTGGACTTTCGTAGCGGAGCCTGACACCCGCCGCACTGTCGCTGTGAAACGGCTCTCCGCTCCACAACACCTTGTCGAAACCGCGTTGGCCTCCATGCAGGGTGTTCGGCCCGTTGTTGCGCGCCAGGTGGTAGGTAACGCCGTCCAACGTGAATTGGCCGCGGGCGATGCGGTTCGCGTAGCGTCCCACGACGGCCCCGAAGTACGGTGATCCCGCGACGTATCCGGCCAGGCTGTCGAATCCCAGCACGATATCGGCTCGCTTCCCGGTGCGATCGGGGGTCTGGATCGATGTAATGATCGCGCCGTACGTCATGGCCCGCACCTCGATGCCGTGCGCGTTGGTGAGCGTGAAGAGCTCGACCCGGTTTCCATCCGGGAGCTGGCCGAACGGCGCCCGTTGCACAGCACGATGTCGAGTGCAGCCTGTGAAGACGATCAGGGCAGCGATCGCAGTAACGACGTGACGGATCGAGATCATCGGTTATCGCAGCACGAAAACGATCGTGGGATCGACGGGATACCGGCCGAAGCGCGCGCCGTAAATCGCCAAACCTCCCGGAAGCGTGTCATCGACCTCCAGGCGCACGATGATCTCACCGGCCCGCGCCGCAGCGCTGAGCGCCTCGGCCGGCACGGCGATGCGCAGCAACTCGCCGTAAGAGCCGGCCTCGTAGAGATGGCCGTCGTGCGGCTGGGCCAGCCAGCTCAAGATGCCGCGAGAATCTGCGGGATCATCGCCGAGCTCGCGGCGTCCGGCGACGACGCCATTCACGCGCACGGTCACGGCGCTCGGGAACGGGTGCTCCCCTGTCATTGGGTAGCTGTTGGGATTGCGGCTCGGATCGTGAAAGCCGCCGCCGCGCATGTAATCGCCATTGTCGGAAACCGTGGAGTCGCGATCCTTGCCGTTGAGTCGCTTCGCCGAGGCCTCGACGATGAACGTCGCGCTCTCGACGGCCCGCGCATCGAGTCCTGCCGGCCACGGAAGGCGGTACTCGAAGTAGCCGCTGCCAGCCCCGTTCAATTTCCGGTCGTGGAGCACGGTCCACTGCTTGAGCGTCCAATGCGCCGCGCGTACCTGCGTCGCCGGAACCTGCACGACGCGAGCCCGGCGCCCATCGACCAGACGCACCGTGTCTGGTGTCGTGCCCTCGACGGCGAAAGTCGTAAAGTTGTGGTGCAACGTCGTTCCCTTCGCGTCTTCCAGTGTCACTGCCAGCACGACGACCGCCGGCTCATTCGGCAGCGTTATGGAGAGCGGCGCGAGCGCCTGCGACATCCAGGGCCGATAGGCGATGCGCGACGCCGAGGAGCCGTAGAGCTTCTCTTCACCCAGCGAATTCCAGCCGTGCAGCTCGCTGCGCAGTGTTAGGCTGTCGCCGTACGAAGTGCTGCCGGTCAGGAACGAGGCATAGAGCGGCACGTCCACGCGCTCGCCCGGATGCGCGCTGTGACTCAGCTCCGAATCGCCAACGACGATGTAGAGTGGCGCGTGCAAGTCGCCCAGCGTCATCCCTTCCACGATGGAGGCGAACCCCGTTTCCTTCCGCGAGCGATCGAACCGCCAATAGCCGTTCCATTCATTGATGACATCGTGGTGCTCGGTGTACAGCCACCCCGCGAGCTTGGAATGACGCCGAAACGCGTTGATCGCCCGATGATAGTCCCAGCTCCAGTCCACATCACCGGTGCTGCCCTCGTAGCCCCACACGTTGCCGAACTCGGAATTGAGCATCGGCTGGCGGGCCTGACGCCACGGTGTCTCGAAATTCCAGTGCGAGCCGGGATAGGTGCTGTCGCTGATCCGCTGCACGCGTGACTCCCAGCGCCAGCCCGGCAGATACTCATGCCATGAGTTGAGGTCGGTCTCCGTGTGCCCTCTCCCGCAGCACGGCGAGTTGTCCTCGACTAACCGCGTGGAATCGAGCGATTTCGCGAGCGCGTAGTCGCGTGCGACGCGCGCGCGCGTCTCCGGCAGGTATCGCTCGGTGTCTCCTTCTTTGGTGAGCAGCCCCCACGTCTCATTGAACAGCACCCAGCTGAAGATCGCGGGATGGTTGTAGTCGCGGTCGATCATCCCGCGCAGGGCGACGTCGTGTTCCCGGAACGCGGCAGAGTCGGGTGGTCCCCACCAATTCGGGACGTCGGCCATGATCAGCACGCCGAGGCGGTCGGCCCAGTAGAGCTTGCGCGGCGTCTCGATCTTCACGTGCTCGCGCAGGCCGTTCAAGCCGATCTCACGCGCGCGCAGGATCTCATCGCGCAGCACGCTGTCGGTGGGGAACGTGTAGTAGCCGGTTGGATGATATGCCTGATCGAGCGCCAGCTGGAGAAACACCGGTGTCCCGTTGATCGCGATGTACGGATGGGTGGTTCCCGGCAGGTCGGCCACCGAGATCGTGCGCATTCCGAAGTAGGTGTCGATTCGATCTTCGATCAACCCAGTGCCACCGACGTCCACGGTGACTTCGTACAGGAACGGATCGTCGAGCGACCAACGCCGCGCATTCGGAAGTCGGGATCTCGAGATGCGCTGACGTCGCGCCAGACTCGACGCGGGTCGTGAAGGTCGGCTGGACATCACCCTTGCCGAACGTGACGCTGAACGCGAGCGCGCGCGGGGCGGGCTCGAGCAAGCGCGCGTCCACGCGCAGGCCGTTTAGATCGCGCCACGGCGTGAAGTGCACCGCGGCGAGTGGCGCGCTGCCCCGCGCTTCCAAGTAGACCGTCTGCCACAGCCCGCGTGCCGGACCATAGCCTTGTTTGCCTTCGAGCTTGAACGGGTGCGGCGTGTCGTCGACGCGCAGCACCAGTCGGTGCGGGCCGCTCTGCAACCCGCGCGGCAGCTCAAATGAGAACGGCGTGTAACCGCCTTGGTGCTCTCCCAGTTTCGTGCTGTCGAGCCAAACGGTGGTCCGCCAGTCGCTTGCTCCGACGACCAGGAAGACGCGGCGCCCGCGCCACGACTCCGGCACTGTGATCTGACGGGCGTACCAGCCGATGTTCCCGCTGTCCGGGACGCCGGACAGTGGCGCACCCCATGAGAATGGGACGAGAATCTGACGATTACCCGGAAACGATCCGCCCGGCCAACCGAGCCGCAGTCCCTCGTCGCGTGGGTCAAACGCGAATCGCCAGGTGCCGTTGAGATTGAGCCACTCGGCGCGTTGGAAGTCGGGGCGGGGGTGTTCGGGAAGGGGGATTTGGGCCGCGGTCAGCAACAAGAGGAGCAACGATTGCATGCTGCTAGACTACAGAACCCCGGCAACCGCGCAACTCCTTGACGCCTCTGGTGCGCGCCGGACGATGGGCGGAAGGATGTCTTGACGTTCCTGGCCCGCGCCGGTCGATTCTAGCGCGCCCGTTTCCAACTCGGAGCGTTCATGCGGAGTTTAGCCGTCGCCGCCGCCACGCTGTTTACTCTGAACGGCAGCATTCATGCGCAGCAAAACTACGACACCGTTCAGGTGCGGTCCCAGAAAGTCGCCGAGGGCGTGTACATGCTTCAGGGCGCCGGCGGGAACATCGGGTTGTCGATCGGCGACGACGCCGTCTTTGTCGTGGATGACCAGTATGCGCCGCTGACGCCCAAGGTCCTCGCTGCGATCGCGCAGCTCACCGACAAGCCGGTGCGCTTCGTGGTGAACACCCATTGGCACTGGGACCACACGGGCGGGAACGAAGCGATGGGGAAAGCCGGGGCGCTGCTCGTGGCGCACGACAACGTGCGACGCCGGATGTCGTCCGAGCAGGTGGTCGAATTCTTCCAGCGCACAGTTCCCGCGTCACCGGCCGGCGCCCTGCCCGTGATCACGTTCAGCGACACAATCACCTTCCACATCAATGGGGACGACGTGCAGGCGTTTCACGTGGCCAACGCGCACACCGATGGCGATGCCTTCATTTGGTGGCGCAAGGCAAACGTGGTGCACGCAGGCGATGTGTTCTTCAACGGGCGCTTTCCGTTCATCGATCTCAGCAGCGGCGGCAGCATCGACGGCATGATCGCGGCCATCGACGTCCTGCTGACGCTCGGCGATGACAGCGTCAAGATCATCCCGGGGCACGGCGGGCTCGGCGACCGCGCAGCAGTGCGGGAATACGGGAAAATGCTGAAGACCGTCCGCGATCGCGTGCGCCAGCAAAAAGCCGCGGGCCGCTCGCTCGACCAGACGCTGGCCACTCGCCCCACGGCGGAATTCGATGCCCGCTGGGGCACGGGCTCCATCAAGCCGGAGCAGTTCGTGGCGATGGTCTACCAGAGCGTGAGCACCACGCGCCGCTGAGAATCAGTCCGGCGGGTATGCCACGTAGGGCCTGCGAAGGACGCTGTCCCACACGGCGAGCGCCGGCTTCGCGCGCATCGCGCTGTCAGCCAGGCCGAGGTGCGTGAACAGCGGGAGAATGGAGCCAGGTGGCGGCGGATTCGCGCTGAGATCCAGATCATAAAACGTCAGCTGAAACACGCCCTTCGCCTTTGCGCTGTCCAACAATCGCTCCTGCCGCTCGATGTACCGCGCCTGCTCAGCGGGCGAGGACACAATCGTGTCGAGTGAGACAGAGGCCCAGCCGCCCTCCACGACAAGCACCGGTAGCACCGTACCCTGCGCGATCCGGCTGTAGTAGTCGAGCGGAACGGACTCGGGCTCCGCGAACCCACCGAGGTACGGATAACTCGACAGGCCGATCGCCTGCATGAACGGGAAGTCGCTGAGGTCCTGCGCGATCCCCACATACGGACCCGGCGGCAGCCGGCCCCACGCCGTCTCCACCTGGATGCTCACGAAGAGCTTACTCGGCAAACCTGCCGCGCTGATCTGCGCCGCGACGGCATTGGTCATGGTGACCAGGGCCTGATACACGGAATCGGGCGCGGCGACGCGGATGAGGTTCGTCTCGGCGGCGAGTCCCAGGTATCTCGGTTGGATCTTGAGCGCGACCGCATAGGTCCACTCGCGGTACAGGCGCTGGACCATCGTGTCGGTGATGCTGCGACCGGCGGCGACGAGCTCCGGCGCTTCGGCGGCGCGGTTCAAGCCATCGGTGGCATCCACGGTGAACACGATGTCGAGCCCTTTGGCGCGGTAGTACTGCGCGAGCGGCAGCTCGACGGTGTCCACCGCGCCCGCGGGCGTGTGGCCCGCCAGCAGCGCGGCCCACGGCGGTGAGACGTGCATGATGGCGGCATCGGCATGCGGGACCCAGTTATCGATCGCGGCGATGAGGTTTGCGGTCGAGCTGTCGAAGCGGGGCGGAATCGCGGAGAAACCCATGAGGTAGCTGCGTGGCGGCAGACCCGCGCCGGATCCATCACCGCACCCCGCCGCCACTGCTGCCGCCGTCAGTAGAATCAAGGCTCGTCGCATACGATCCTCGAATGTAACTTCGCACGATGATGCGGTGGACGACTTCGATCGCGCTGTGCGCTGCGCCACTCACGCTCTCCGGCCAGACGCCCCCAGCCGATACGACCAAACCCTATACGCTTCCGCCGACCACCGTCTCCGTCACCCGCGCCGAGCGACCGCTGACGCAGATCTCGAACTCGATTCAGACGATCGACCGCCAGCAGATCAGCCGCGCGCGGCCCACCTGGGGGCTCGATGAAGCACTCGTGAGCGTGCCGGGCGTCTACGTCGCCAATCGCTACAACTTCTCGCAGGACCAGCGGATCTCGATCCGCGGGTTTGGCGCGCGCTCGGCGTTCGCGGTGCGGGGCATCAAGATCCTCGTGGACGGCATTCCGCAAACGCTCCCCGACGGGCAGGGGCAGCTCACGAACATCGAGCTGGGCGAAGTCGATCGCATCGAGGTGCTGCGCGGCTCGACGTCGGCGCTGTACGGCAACGCCTCGGGAGGCGTGATCAGCGTCTGGACCACCCCGCACGACATCGCGGGGGGGGGCGTGAGAGAAGACGCGCGCTTCCTCGCCGGCCGGTTTGCGCAGAACCCCGATCGCACCTGGACCAAATGGCAATCGACCACGGGCATGCGCGTGTTGGGCGGCAGCGCGCAGGTCACCGTGTCGCGGCTCGACTACGACGGCGAGCGCGACCACAGCGCGGCTGACCAACGGGTCGTCAATGCGCGGCTGAGCGTGCCGCTGGCGACGGGCTGGTCGCTGGCCTTGCTGGCCGCCGTGGGCAACAACCCGCAGGCCGATAATCCGGGATCGCTCACCTTCACGGAGCTGACCACGAATCGCGACACCGTGCCGGTGTTGAACCGAAACCGCGACGCGGGGAAAGCCGTGAAGCAGTTCCAGACCGGCGCCACGGTCCGCCGCGCGATGGCGAATGGCGCTGAGGCGGCGTTCACAGTGTACGGGCTCACCCGAGATCTGAAGAATCCGATCACCACGACGTACATCGATCTCGATCGGGTGGATTACGGCGCTCGCGCCAGCGCCACCTACCCGCTCCCCATCGGCGCTCGACCGCATCGTCTCACGTTCGGCTTCGATTTCCAGCGCCAGCAGGATGACCGCAAGAACTTCGCGTACCTCAACACGCCGGGGGATTCGGCCAAGCCCGATACGACGCGCACGCTCGATCAGCTGGAGCACGTCACGGAAGTCGGACCGTTCGTGCAGAGCGCGCTCGAGCTGTCGCGCACCGTCACACTGACAGCGGGACTGCGCTACGACTGGGTGAAGTTCGCCGTGCGCGATCACCTCGTCACCGGGTCGAACCCCGACGACTCTGGGGAGCGACTGATGCAGGCATTGTCGGGATCCCTCGGCGTCGCCGTGAATCCGTCACGGGCGCTCACCGTCTACGGCAACATCGCGTCTTCGTTCGAGACACCCACGACCACGGAGCTCGCGAATTCGCCGTCGGGCGCCGGCGGGTTCAATACCGGTCTCGAGCCGCAGCACGCGTGGAATTACGAGCTGGGCGCGCGGGGTGCGCTCGGAGATCGATTCAGCTACAGCGGCGCGGTGTTTCAGGCGGATGTGCGGGACGCGCTCGTCCCCTACGAGATCGCCGCCCCGCGCTTCTACTACCGCAACGCCGGCAGCACGCGGCACCGCGGCGTGGAGGTGAACGGCAATCTCGCCGTCGGGGATGGGATCAGCGTCAACGTGGTCTGGACGTACGCCAACTACCGCTTCCGTGACTATTCCTTCACGGACTCGCTCGGCACGCACGTGCTCGACGGTCGAGAGCTGAGCGGCATTCCCAGGAACTGGTTCCACACGATCGTGCGCGCGCAGCCGCGGGGGTTCGGCGGCTTCTGGGCGGAGCTGCAGCAGAGCTATTCGTCGGGCTACTTCGTGAGCGACGTGCAACCCACGCGCACGTCCTCCTGGTGGGCGACGAATGTGCGACTGGGATGGGAAGGAAAAGCGGGGCAGGTTCGCCTGGGCCCGTTTCTCGGCATCAATAACGCGTTCAATCATCTGTACGTGAGCTCGGTCGTCATCAACGCGGCGCGCGACCGGTTCTACGAGCCGGCGCCCGGTCGCAACGCCTATCTGGGTCTTACGGTCGGAGCCGGCCGATAGGTACTTTGGACGCATGAGAAAGCCATTGGTCTTTTTGGGCTCCGGTCTCCTGCTGCTCGCCACGCGCCTGCCGGCGCAGACCCCACCGGGGGGGGCGCAAGTCGATGCCAGCCAGCTCACCGTCGACACCGCTTCCAAGACGGCGACGTTCCAGCTCGTGGCCGGTCAGACCAAGCTGAACAGCGGTCTCAACTTCAACGGATTCAACGACGGTAAGCTCACGCTCACCGTGCCGCAGAACTGGAACGTGGTGATCCAGTTTACGAACAAGGATCCCAACCTGCCGCATTCGGCCGAAATCGTCGACACGACCAAGCCGATGCCGGCCGGCCCGGTCGATCCGACCTTCGCGCACGCGATGACGACCAAGCTCGCGAACGGACTCGCCAGCGGTGAGGCCGACACGTTCCGGTTCGTGGCGAACAAGCCCGGTTCGTTCCTGATCCTGTGCGCGGTGCCGGGGCACGGGTTAGCGGGGATGTGGATCCGGCTGAAGGTCTCGCCTACGGACAAGCGCCCCACGCTCGTCGCTACCACCTCCTGAACTCCGTCGGCGCATCCGAGACTCCCCCGCAGATAGAGAGTGCGGGGTTCTGGCAAACCATCCGCGAAGCGATTCGCGGTACCCATCACGACTATACGTCCGGACCCATCGGCCGCGCGATCATTCTGCTCGCGGTGCCGATGGTGCTCGAGATGTTCATGGAGTCGCTGTTCGCGGTCGTCGATATTTTCTGGGTCGCGCATGTCAGTCCAAACGCCGTCGCCACGGTCGGGCTCACTGAGTCATGGCTGATTGTCGTCTACACGGGCGCGATGGGATTGTCCATCGGCGTGACCGCGATGGTCGCGCGCCGCATCGGCGAAAAGAATCCGGAAGCCGCGGCGGAGGCGGCGGTGCAGGGCATCGCGCTGGGCGTGATCACTGCGGCGATCCTCGGAGTCGCGGGTGCCGTGTTCGCGCCCAAGCTGCTCGCGCTCATGGGCGCGTCACCCGAGGTCATCGCCACAGGCCATACCTACACGCGCATCATGCTGGGCGGCAACGTCGTGATCCTGCTGCTGTTTCTCATCAACGCGATCTTTCGCGGCGCCGGCGACGCGGCGATCGCGATGCGGGTGCTTTGGCTCGCGAACTCGATCAACATCATCCTCGGCCCGCTGCTCATTTTTGGCGTCGGACCGTTCCCTCGTCTCGGTCTGACGGGTGCGGCAATCGCCACGACGATCGGGCGCGGCACGGGCGTGCTCTATCAGCTCTATCGCCTCTGGCGTCGCGACGGTCGGATCGTCATTCATCGCGAGCAGATCGAACTCAAGTCGGCCGTCATGAAGACGCTGTTGCGGCTCTCGGGCACCGGGACGTTCCAGGTGTTCGTGAGCACGGCGACCTGGTTCGGTCTCACCCGCATCAATGCGTCGTTCGGCACCGACGCGCTTGCCGGATTCCAAATCGCCATCCGGATCATCCTCTTCGCGCTGCTGCCCGCGTGGGGTCTCGCCAACGCCGCGGCGACGATGGTGGGTCAGGCCCTGGGAGCGGGAAAACCCGAGCGGGGGGAGGAGGCGGTATGGAAGGCGGCGCTGTACAACCTCTTCTTCCTCGGTGCGGCCGGTCTCGTATTCGTGACGTTTGCAAATCAGATCGCGCACCTGTTTACGGACGATCCGGAGGTCGCGTCGATGGCGGCGAGCTGTCTGCGGATCATCAGCTACGGCTACGTGTTCTACGCGTACGGCATGGTCCTGACAAATTCGTTCAACGGGGCAGGGGACACCTGGACCCCGACGTGGCTGAATCTGTTCTGTTTCTGGCTGTGGGAGATCCCTCTGGCCTGGTGGCTCGCCCGTCATGTCGGGCTCGGTCCCCAGGGTGTCGCGTGGGCAGTAACGATCGCCTTCTCGACGCTCGCCGTGGCGAGTGTCGTGCTGTTCCGGCGTGGGCGCTGGAAGACACAGCGCGTCTAGCTATTATTGAAGCGCCCATGACCCGCTCCCGGTCCGTTCGGTTCGTCACGGCGCTCCTCGCGCTGGTTTTCAGCCTGGCGATGGCGGGACCGGAAACGCATGCCTGTCCGATTCACAGCGGCGTCCCCGCACCCGGCGTTCCAGTCTCGCACCACCAGGACAACAGCGACCATCAGAAGACAACGCACTGCACGTGCCCGCAGGCTTGTTGCCCGACCGGTGCCATCGTTGCGTTGCCGGCACCGGCGGCAGGCTGGACGGCTCGGGTGCCGCTGGTCCGGGTGGTCGCCGCCGATCAATCGAATTCGGTTGTCCTCCCCGCCCGCAAGCATCTTCGCCCTCTGGCGCTGGCCCCTCCACGCGCGCTCGCGTAAGCGAGCGTTCTACGCAACCACACTCGAACACCTAAACCCCTGTGGAGGGGGCACATGTCTATTTGGAGAATCGCAAGCTGCGCTCTGATCATGAGCGCCGCCCTGACGCATCGCGCCGTCGCGCAGGACTCGACGGTGAGCTTCAGCGAGCAGACGCCAGTCACCGTCTCGGGATTTGCGGTGGGCGACGCGGGCTACGATCGCAATCTCAAGCAGGGCACCGCGCTCGCCTCGAAGATCGCGCTGAGCCTGTTCCGGCCGTGGTCGGATCAGCTTTACCTGTTCGGCCAGCTGACGACACTTCTCGAAGCCGCCGACAGCGGGCCGCCGGAAACCCACATCGAGATCGACAATCTCATCATCAGCTGGACGCCGCAGAAACTCTCGGCGCTTTCGTTGTCCTTTGGCCGCTTCGATGCGCCTATTGGATTCGAGCGCGACGACGAGCCGCTGAACCTCGTTCCCACGGAGTCGTTCACATTCGAGAACGCCCGTCCGGTCAAGTTGACGGGACTGCTCGCGCGCTATGCGCTGAGTCCGAAGGTGAGTGTCCTCGGATTGGTGGCGAACGGCTGGGAAGTGGAGATCGACAATAACAGCGGCAAGACGGCGGGTCTCAAGCTGCAGGTATTCCCGTCGTCGGGCCTGGCGTTGGCGGCAGGGGCGCTGTATGGGCCTGAAGAGGATTCGACGAACGCCGCGCAACGCACGCTGCTCACGGGCGATCTCACCTGGCAGCCGATGCAACGCTTGATCGTTCAGGCCGAGGGGCACTATGGCTCGCAGGAGTCGACGAACTGGACGGGCGTGGTCGGCCAGGCGTTCGTGCGGTTCGGCCGGAAGACGGGCCTGACGGTGCGGGGTGACGTGTTCGACGATCCCGATGGTGCGCGTACCGGCACGGCGCAGACACTATCGTCTGTGACGGTCTCGCCGTGGTATTTCTACCGGGAAGCGCAGGAAGGGGTCTTTTCCAACGTCGAGTTCACCTCGTTCCGACTTCCGGCGTTCTCGCTGCGGCCGGCCGTGCGCTTCGATCACTCGACGCAGCCTGTGTTCGAAATGAAGGACGGTACGCTGAAGAATTCCAACGTGACCGCGTTGATCGAGCTCGTGTACGTCTTCTAGGAGAGTCCGTGCTTTACGATCTACGGCATAGTGATCTCCGGGTGCGCTGGCTGGTCACCCTGTTGCTCGCCACTCTCGGCACGTCCTATCTGTTCGGCGCGTGGATGGTCGGCCTGTACGCCGGGTTCAGCACGCGGAAGGTCGCCGAGACCTATGGTGCTGCCGGCGAAATGCCGATGGTCATGCAGATGCCGCCGGAAACCACGATGGTGACCGAGCGGCCGATCTCCATGGCGGAGATGGGCGAGGAACAGCATCACGTGGATCTGGACTTGCTGGTCCAGGACACGCACGTCCACATGCCGATGTACGCGGTGATCGCCGCGTGCCTGTCCGTCATCGCGTTGGGTCTCGCGATCCCGCGCCGCGCCGGCCTCGCGATCATCGCTCTACTTTTTGCCGCGCCCTGGCTCGATTTCGCGGGGATGTGGCTCACGAAACTCGTCTCGCCGCGCTTCGCGATCGTCACACTCGCGGGCGGATGGGCGATGGCTCTTGGCTATGTCATCGTGGCGGCGTTAGCCACTCACCAAATGTGGTGGAGAAAAACATGAAAACACTATTACTCGGCGTGGCTGCGGCCGCGCTGCTGCATATCACGCCAACCGTAGTGCTCGTGAAGCGCCAGGACGCGGTTGCGCGCCTCCTGCCTGCCGCCGATCAGTTCACCGCGCGCGAGCTGCATCTCAGCAGCGAAGACTCCAAGCGGCTACACGACGCCGTCGGGTGGGAGCCGCCGGATGGCGTCGTCACATTCTACGTCGGCAAGCATCAGGGGCAGGTGAATGGCGCGCTCGTGTTCATGCGCGTCGATTGCCAGCACGGGCCGCTCGAGCTGGCGATCGGCTACGATTCTCGCGGCAGCGTTCGCGGGGTCGAAGTCACGAAAGCGACGGTCGAAATGAAGCCCTGGGTGCTCGAGGCGTTGCGGGCGGGCCTGACGGAGCATTACCGCGGTCTCAGCACCGAGCAGGCGCCGGCAGCGGCGGAGCAGGTGAAATCGCACGTCGGCTCGATGCCCGCATACATGGCCGAGCTGATCGACAAAGGCGTGATGCACGCGAATGCGGCGTACCGGCTGCTTTACGAAAAACGACGGTAAGGGACGGTAAGAGACGGTAGGGGACGGTAGGGGTGCAGCGTTTACGCTTACCGTCCCCTACCGTCTCCTACCGTCTTTTACCGTCTCTATCCTACGGTCTCAGATATCCCCACGTATGGAGCCGATCAAAGTCCTCAAACCAGCGGTCCCCGATGTCCTTTCGATAGTACATGTTCGGGATCATGATGTTGTCGATGCGATTGTAGGCCTGCTTCTGCGCGGCTTTCATGGTCGTCCCGGTGCCCACCACGATGAGCACGACGCCGGAGGTGCCGGTCACGACCCATTCGTTGTTGATCTGTTTGACGTCCTCGATATGGACGCCTTCGCGCGTCGGCTTCTTGAAGATGATGACGGCGTCCTTCGAGGTCTTGGCGAACGTTTCGGGATCGGTGTACGGGAACGGCGGGACCATGATGCGCACCCCGACCTGGAATCCGCTGCGCGCCTTGAACGTCGTAATCGATCCCTCGGCGAGCCGGTAGAGCAGCTCGCCGATCGGCGTGAGCATCCCTTCCTGCTGGATGCTGATCGTGGGGTAGCCGAAGCGTGAGGTGAACTCGAGCGGATAAATGCCGTTCGAGTTCACCATGCAGTTCACGTCGATATAGCCGACGTAGTGCTCCTCGCGCAGGCGCGGCTCCATCTTCTTGAGCGTCGCGTTGAAGATGCGCGTCGGCTCGCTCCAGAACATCGTCGTGCCCATCTCGCCCGTGGATGGGCCGATGTCGCCGGGGTAGAGTTTCTTGTGCTCGAAGTTGATGTTGACCGGGAGCACGAACTCTTTGCCGTTGAAGAACCCGCCGGCGGCGACTTCGACGCCGACGATGCGGCGCTGCAGCTGAAACGCCTTCACCCGGTCCGCCCAGGCGCGTTGATAGTCCTCCAGGACCTGAATGACATCCTTGCCGTCTTCATCCTCGCCCACGTAGAGCAGCTGCTTGATGTTCTGCGCCTCGCCGCTGGGCTTGATGACATAGCGATTGGGGTTGGCGCGCACGAAGGTGAGCGCGTCCTCGAAGGAATGAAAGTTCTCCTGCGGGATGATCGAGACGCCTGCCTTCTTAAGCTCCTGCTGCCCAAAGCCGCGATCGTCTTCGAGCTGGTCGGTGTACGGCGTCCCGCCGACGACCAGCTTTCCCGTCTGCCGGAGCTGTTGCGCCTTGGCCCCCTGGCCCAGCACGTCATCGAATACGATGACGTCGGCCCACGGTACCTCGCGCACCCAGTCGTCGGTCTTGGGGACGAAGCCGTCGCCGATCTCCTGCTCCTCCTTCGACTCGACGAACAGCTTCACCTCGTGGCCTTCCTTGACGACTTGCCACGCGATGTCGGCGATCAGCGCCTCCAGCGAGACGAAGAGGAATTTCTTCTTATCCAATGTCAGCTCCAGCGAATAGTGAACTGCGGCAAAGGTATCGAAAAAGCTGGTCCTTCGCGACGCGCAGAGGGCGTAGGTATGAAAACAGGAGGTCCTTCGCGACGCGCGGAGGGCGTAGGTATGAAAACAGCAGGTCCTTCGCGACGCGCAGAAGGCGTAGGTATGAAAACAGCAGGTCCTTCGCGACGCGCAGAAGGCGTAGGTATGAAAACAGCAGGTCGTTCGGGCGTGCCAATGCTTGATTTCCAGAGCGCGAGCCCCCGAGACGCGTTTCGTTGTCTACAAATGAAGACACATCAATGTTTTTCTCACCACAAATCCCGTGGCCCGGTTTATCCATAGCGCTCCGAGTGTCGGAGACGTCCAAACAACGGTGCACGGCGCCGACGCTGTGGCCACAACAGGAGGGAGCGTTATGAACGCTCAATTACGCAGGCGGCTGGAGATGGCCGCGCGGGCTCGTGATTTTCTGCGGGCCCACCAGATGGACGGAGTAGGGCAGGACCTCGGGCTGACGAAGCTCGAGCAGCTGCTGGAGCACGCCGAGAACCTGGCGACCCAGCAGCGGGTGGGGGTGGCGGTGGAGCGGTCGGCCGTGAAGCAGCGGCAAGAGCTCCGGCGCACACTGCAGCCCAGGATACTCGGCTATTTGAGTGCCGTGGGCGCAGTGGCGGCCACCCAGAATGCGGAGCTGGCGGAGCAGTTCCGCATGCCGCCGCCGAACACCACGCACCAGGGATTGCTCACGATGAGTCGAGCGATTCTGGAGCGGGCGAGCGCGCAGAAGGAGCTCCTGGTGAAGCTCGGGATGTCGGAGCAGGTGTTGGACGAGCTCACCACGGCGCTCGGGCAGTACGAGGACACGCTGCAGGCGACCAGTGCAGGCCGGCGCGAGCATGTAGGCGCGCGCGCCGATCTGAAGGCGGTTGCCGCGGACATCAGCAAGCAGCTCCGCTTGCTGGACAAAGTGGTCCGCTATCGGTTCGGGGATAATGCCGAGCTGATGGGAGCGTGGGAGAGTGCCCGCAATGTGGCTGGGTCGTTCCAGACCAAGAACGAGCCGCAGTCCGGGGCGGGCGGTAGTGAGACGCCGAAGGCGGCGTGATGTCCTCACCCCCTGACCCCCTCTCCGTTCCGGAGAGGGGGGACGAATAGCAAGGCGCGGTGGCCTGATCAACTGCCGCGCCTTGTTGTTGAGACCGTTGACGATCGGTTGATGTCGCAGCGCATCTTGGCTCCCTATGGCTACCGAACGGCGTTACGTTTCGCCGATGACGCCGCTCACCCTCCAAACCGCGGAAGACCTGCTGCGCTTTCGAGAGCCTGGGAAGACGGCCGAGCTCGTGCGGGGGGTGTTGGTCGTGCGTGAGCCGCCCGGCACCCATCATGGCAGATGCGCCAACCGTCTTGCCTATCGCCTGACGCAGTTCGCTGAGCGGGACGATTTGGGCGACGTCTTCGCCCAGGACACGGGGTTCAAGATCGCACGCGATCCTGATACCGTGCGTGCTCCGGACGTCGCGTTCGTCGCACGGGCTCGCCTGAGCCAGGTCTCCGGAACCGGCTATGCGGAGCTGGCGCCCGACTGGGTGGCCGAGATTCTCTCGCCTGGCGATCGCCCGGGCGAGGTCCTGGAGAAGGTCGGGCAATGGTTGGACGCGGGCGTCCGGCTCGTGTGGGTGCTCGATCCCATCCGACGGGTTGCCCGGGTATATCGGATGGACGGCAGCGACTCGATCGTGCGGCCCGAGGACGAGCTCGATGGCGAGGATGTATTCCCGGGCTTTCTCGTGGCGTTGGGCGACATCCTCTAACGCTCGCCGCCGAGCAAAGGACCTGCTTTACCGTTACGGCGTTGCACCACCCGCACAACTCCCATCCGCCGCCCGCTCAGTCGGATACGTGATCCCCAACTGCTCGAGATACGTCCGGTACTTGCTCGGATCGTAGTAGTAGCGGCGCATCTGCGGCCGGAACTTCGCCATGACGTCGCGGTTCAGCTCGATCGCAGGGCGATCCTGCGGGCGGATCAACGGCTGATACTTGATGTCCTTGGTCTGCACGTTGCGGAAGTAGTCCCACGCCTGGGTCACCAGCTCGGGGCGCATCAGGAAATCGAGCACGGTCATCGCCGTGACCTTCGCGCCCGCGGTCGCGCCCTTGTGCGCGATCGGCGTCGCCATCGCGATCGCGTTGGCCCAGTTGTGGCCCGGCAGCCCCGGGATGTTGGACGGAAAGCGCAGCGTCACCGTGGGCACGTTCCACGACACGTCGCCGATGTCGTCGGAGCCGCCGCCGCGGCGTTCGTCCGGCTTCAGCGCCGGCCGCAACGTGTCGAGCTTGACCGCGAGGCCCGAATCGGGGACGCCCAGGTCGCGCTGCAGCGCGCGCGCCAGCCGCTGATCGGCGTCGGTCCACTGCGGCAGTCCCACTTGTTTGATGTTCTCGTACATCGCCTCGGCGATGACGCGATTGAAATGGCCGGGCCACGCCGATCCGAGAATGCGTGGCGGCTGCAGCGTCGTGCTGGTCATCGCGGCGGCCGCGCGGGCAATCGTGTCGGCGAGCGCGAACAGCTCCTGGATGTGCGGATAGTCGAGCTCGCGCAGGTAGTACCACACCGAGGCGGTTGGCGGGACGACGTTGGGTTGATCGCCGCCGTTCGTGACGACGTAGTGGGACCGATGCTGCAGCCGCAGGTGCTCGCGCCGGTAGTTCCAGCCGATGTTCATCAGCTCGACGGCGTCGAGCGCGCTGCGCCCGCGCCACGGCGCGCCGGCGGCGTGCGCGCTCCGGCCCTGGAAGCTGTACTGGACGGAGACGAGCCCGTTGCCGGCGATGTCCCCCCAGGACGTCGCGAGATTGTCGTCGACGTGGGAGAAAATCACGATGTCCACGTCCTTGAACAGCCCGTCGCGTACGAAGTACGCCTTCGTGCCGACCAGCTCTTCGGCGACGCCAGGCCAGATCTGCAGCGTGCCGGGCAGATGCTCGCGCTCCATGATCTTCTTCACGGCCAGCGCGGCCGTGATGTTCACGGCCTGGCCCGAGTTGTGTCCCTCGCCGTGGCCGGGCGCGCCCTCGATCATCGGCGCGTGGCACGCCACACCCGGTTTTTGAGACGCCTGCGGGATGTCGTCGATATCGGAGCCGAGCGAGATGACCGGCTTCCCCGAGCCCCAGGTCGCGACCCACGCCGTGGGAATTCCGCCGATGGCTTCGCGCACGGTGAAGCCGTTCTTGCGAAGCAGGTCCACCAGATAACGCGAAGTCTCGGTCTCCTGGAAGCCGAGCTCACCGAAGCTGAAGATTTGATCCACCATCTGCTGCGTGAACTGTGCGCGGCTCGCGACATCGCGCACCGCTTCCTGTTTGAACGCGGCTAACTGAGAAGGCGGTGATGTTACAGCCTGCACAACTATCATCAAGGCGTTGAGCGACGGCACGATTGGCCTCCAAATACGAAGCTGAAGTGGAGCCGGAAAGCTGTATATTCCCGCAACCCACGTCCAGCAGGATACACCCAATGCTTCGCTCTGTTTTCTTCGGGATCGCCGCACTGGTTGCCGTCCCCCCACTCGCCGCACAGGTCCAGAAACCGGTCTGTGCCGCCGACAACGCCGGCCTGACACTGCAGCCGGGTTTCTGCGCGCTCATCGTCGCCGAGTCCATCGGACCGGCGCGCCACCTGGTCGTGCTGGAAAACGGCGACGTGCTCGTCGCCGCCGCCGGACCGCGCGGGGGCGTGCGGCTGCTCCGCGACACGACCGGAGACGGTAAAGCCGATGTCGTCCGCTCCTTCGGCGTGGGTGGCGGGACCGGCATTGCGTTTGCCGGAGAGTATCTCTACTTCGCGACCAACAACACCGTCGTCCGCTGGCATTGGCAGATCGGCCAGCTCGAGCCGCCGTCGGGACCGGACACGGTCGTCACCGGTCTGACGATGGCCCGCAGTCACGCCGCCAAGAGCATCGTGATCGGGTCGGATGGACAGCTGTACGTGAACATCGGTGCCCCGTCGAACTCCTGTCAGGTACAAGACCGCGCGCCCGAGTCCCCCGGCCAGGATCCCTGCCCGCTGCTCGACAGCGCCGGCGGCATCTGGCGTTTCGACCCACGCCGCGCGGGACAGCGGCAGCTAGAAGGACAGCGCTTTGCCACGGGGATCCGCAACGCGGTCGCGCTGGCGGTCGATCCGGGCACCGGCTCGCTGTTCGCGGCCCAGCACGGCCGGGATCAGCTGGCGGCAAACTGGCCGAAGCTCTACACGGAGGAAGCGAGTTCCGAGCTTCCCGCCGAAGAGATCTTCCGCCTCGAGCCCGGCGGCGACTACGGCTGGCCCTACTGCTATTACGATTGGCGGCGCCGGCAGAAGGTGTTGCAGCCGGAGTACGGCGGGGACGGCAGATCCGTGGGCTCGCGCTGCGAAGCAGTGGCGAAACCGGTGTTCGCATTTCCGGGGCACTGGGCGCCGGATGGTATGACGTTCTACAACAACCGAAACTTTCCGCTCAAGTACCGCGGTGGGTTGTTCATCGCCTTCCACGGCTCCTGGAACCGCACGCCAGGCCCCCAGCAGGGCTACAAAGTGATGTTCGTGCCGATGGCGCGGGGGGTCGCTACGGGGCCGGCGGAAGTATTTGCCGATGGATTTGCCGGTGCCGTGGTCACGCCGGCCGGCGCGCGCTATCGGCCGACCGGGTTAGCAGTCGGTCCGGATGGCTCGCTGTTTGTGACGTCGGATCAGGGCGCGGGAGCGGTGTTCCGGATCTTCAGCCAGCCCTAACGGGACCGTCCAGCGAGGCGCGCGCGCGTGACCGAATCCGCCGTCGCGAGCGCGCGGTCGGAGTCCCACTTGTAGTAGAGCGTGAGACAGGACGACAGATTGAAGTCGCGCTTCGCCATGCACGTCTGCAGCTCGCGGCGGTGCTTGGGAATCTCGACGTTCCAGACCGAGTCGCTCGCGGCGCGCACGCGCGACAGCGGCCAGCCGGCGACCAGCAGGCAGTCCTTCAGCGGCTCCGTGCCGCGGGTGCAGTTCTGCAGGTCGCGCCGGTGCTTGTCGGCGCTCAGCGCCCAGATCGAATCGCTGTGCCAGGTCTTGAGCGAATCCAGCTCGCGTGCGCGATCCTGAGCCGCCTTTGTCGCTTCGTCCACCTTCCAGCGGTAGAGCTGCACCAGGCACTGCGTCGTGCCCCTCGCATCGAGCGAAATGGAGCTGCACTCCACGACCTCGTCCCGGCGGGTGGACTTTTTGCTGCACGCGCTCAGTCCAACGACGAGCGCCATGGCGGCGAACGACACGGCCCGGGATTTCATGGGCCCCTAAGATACAGAATGGCCTAGCGGAGCAACAGGAAAACGTCGTAGAGTGCGTGCGTCCAAGCAGTTACGCCGAATCCCCGCGTCAGGTAGAGAGCGCTGAAAAACAGGCCCGCGATCGTGCGGAACACGAACGAATAGACCTCCAGCCGGTCCCCGAATGGCCCGATGTAGTGAAACGCCGAGAAGATCAGCGCGCCGAGCACGGTGGCGGCGATGCCGGCGGCGAGCGGCCGCCAGCCGAGCAGCTTGTGCGCCCCCCACGCCAGCAGACCCACGAGCACCACCCGGAACAGCAGCTCTTCGTACAGTCCCGCGCCGATCGACAGCATCAACATCGTCCCGCGACCGAGCTGCATCTGGGGAAGACCCAGGGCCATCGGTGGAGGTGGGGCACCAAGCAGCGCGACCGTCAGCCCGCTCACGACGATGCCGAAGATCAGTGAGAGGCAGAGCGACTCGACGAGCATGGCGCCCAGGACCGCGGGGGACAGCCTCCCGGGGTGGGCGCGGATATCTTTGGCGATCAGCCAGGCCCCGACGCCGATCAGGCAGAGCATGAACACGCGCGGTCCCCAGGCCCCGGCGAGCCAGACGAACACGGCCTGCAGCAGGATGTCGGCCCCGTTGCGGACGTCGACACCGCCCGGGCCCGGGGGCACCAGCAACGTGAGGATCTGATAGGTGATGAGCAGGGGTAATGCGAACAGGAGGCTATAGCGTGGGGCTCGGCTGGCCTGCCAGTAGGTGCCAATCATGGCCTGAATCTTATCCTTCACTCGGGTCCGTACAGAGCCCTACGTGAGCTTCACGATTCTCGTTGCCGCCGTCCTCGCCGTTCAAACTCCATCCGGCGACAGCAGCGCGTATCTCGATGCCGAGGCGCGCCGGCTGGTCGCGGCGTCTCGCTCGCGCCGCGAGACGATCGATCGGTCCATCATCGCCTACCGTACGACGATGCGGGAACGCATCGGTGTCGGCATTCGCGCGCTGCGCCGGGACCGCTTGTTGTACAGGCGGGAGCTCGCGCTGCGGATCAGCTGGCACCGCGACTCGGTTACGCTGATCGACGTGATCGGTGCGCGCCAAGCGGTGCCCGCGGCCTCGCCCAAGCGCGAGCTTCCCGAAGACTTAAAAGGCGATGCGGGGGACTACGCATTCGATCCGGCCGATGACCGGCTCACGATCGGATTCTCCTCCCGGCGTGACACAACAAGTGATTCAACACGCAATGCAACACGTGACTCCACGCGAGAACGCGGACTCGAGTTCCAGCATCCGCTGGCTCCCGGGAGCGAAGCACACTACCGCTTTGCCACCGGGGATTCGAGCATCGTGGTATTCCCCAACGGCCGTACGATTCGTCTGCGCGAGCTGCGCATCATTCCGCGGCGGCTCGACGTGCGCCTGCTGGCGGGCTCGTTCTGGATCGACGAGGAATCGCACGCCGTGGTACGCGCGCTGGTTCGCCCGGCCCGCGCGTTCGACTTCGAGCAGGACGTCGACGATGACGATGACGACATCCCGGGCTTCCTGAAGCCAATTCGCGTCGAGTTCCGATTCCTGACGATCGACTATGGACTGTGGGAGGGCCGCTGGTGGATGCCGCGGCTCATCGCGATGGATGCAGTCGCGACCGCCGGATCGTTTCTGCAGATGCCGATGCGCTACGAGCGCGTGTACGACGACTACGACGTGACGGGGGATACGACGTTGCGCCGCGCCGCGCGCCCGCCGCCGCCGACAGCAGCCGAGGACTCGATCGCGCGGGCGGCCTGTCACGCGCGGGAGGAGGCTGAGAAGATCTCCTGCAGATGCCGGTTCGGGCGCTGCCTCCCGTTCCGCGTCAACATTCCGACCGATACGGCCGCGCTCCTGTCCAGCACGCTGCTGCCGCCGCCGTTTGGCGCGGCGAACGACTCATTGATCTCGGCCGGCGAAATGGACGAGTTGACGCGCGCTGTAGGAAAGCTCCCCGCCGCGCCGTGGCAGTTTGGCGCCCGGCCGCCGCGTTGGGGATTGGCCCGCTTCAACCGGGTGGAGGGATTGTCGCTCGGTGCGCGCGGCGAGCTCGACCTCGGCCGGCTCCGGCTCGATGGCACGGCCCGTATCGCGATCTCTGATGGCGAGCCCGATCTCGAAGCGGGACTTCTCCGCGAGAACACCGCGACGCGCGTCCGCGTCGCGGGCTACTACCGGCTCACGGCGGTCGATCCGACAGCCCGCTCGCTCGGGATCGGCAATTCACTCAATGGGTTGATTCTGGGCCGCGACGACGGTGACTACTTCCGAGGCACGGGCGCGGAGCTGACGATTGCGCCCCCGGTGACCCTGCCGCAACGCTTTACGGTGCGCCTCTACGCCGAGCGGCAGCGGCCGGTCTCGAAGGAGACGGATGCCTCTCTGCCTCACCTGTTCAACAAGGATCACCTGTTTCGCGATAACATCACCGCCGACTCGGCCGATCAGGTCGGCGCGGCGGTCACGTTCCGCACACAGCGGGGAATCGACCCGGAGCACAATCGCTGGAGCGCCGACGTCACCGTGGACGGCGGCACGGGGACGTACGGCTTCGTGCGCGCCAGCTCGACGCTGCGGGGAACGGCGCCGCTCGGATCGCTGGCGGGCGCGATCGAGCTGGCGGGGGGTATGTCGGCCGGGCGCGTGCCGGTGCAGAGCTACTGGTATCTCGGTGGGCCGGGCACCATGCGCGGCTACGACGGCAACGCGATGAGCGGCGACGGGTTCTGGCGCGGCCGGGTCGAGCTGGCGAACCAGTGGCCCGCGGCGCGCCTCGTGCTGTTCACGGACGTCGGCGCCGCGGGTCCGCGCGACCATCTCTCCATCGCCAAGTCGCTCGCCGGCGTGGGTGCGGGCGTCAGCTTCCTGGACGGCTTGGTGCGCATCGATGTCACGCGTGCGGTCCGGTCCCCGACCGGGTGGCGCGTGGATTTCTACAGCGACGCCGCGCTCTAACTGCTAGACGGCTAGACGGCTTGCCGGTTCGGTCTAACCGTCTAACCGTCTAACCGTCTAATATGTGACCCCATGACCGCCCCCTCCGCCACTACCCCCACCGATCTCAAACGTGAGCTGACGCTATTCGACGCGATCATGATCAATGCGGGCACGACGATCGCGTCAGCGATCTTCATCGTTCCCGCCACGGTCGCGGCCGCGGTGCACGGATCGGTCCTGATCACCGCGGTCTGGGTAATCGGCGGGATGGTGTCGCTGCTCGGGGCGCTCTCGGTCGCGGAGCTGGCCGCGATGTACCCGGAGGCCGGCGGCCAGTACGCCTACCTGCGCGAGTCGTATGGAAAACTGTGCGCCTTCCTGTACGGATGGGCCAACTTCTCTGTGATCAACACGGCATCCATCGCCGCGATTTCCATCGGCTTCGCCCGCTACCTCGGGTTCTTCACGCCGCTGTCCGAGACCGAGGTGCGCGCGATCGCGATCGTCGCGATCGCGGCGCTCACCTGGCTCAACTGTCGAGGCGTGCGTCTCGGTGCCACGACGCAGAACATCTTTACGGTGCTCAAGATCGGCGCGCTGTTCGCACTGGTGGTGGCATCGTTCATCCTGCCGGGCGGATCCGCCTCGAATCTGCAACCCCTCTGGCCCACGACGAGCTTCAGCCAGTGGATCGCGCCGTTCGGCGTGGCGATGGTAGCGGTGCTGTGGGCCTATGACGGCTGGATCGAAACGACGTATGTCGGCAGTGAAGTCATGGATCCCGGCAGAAACCTTCCGCGCTCGATCATTTTCTCCACGCTCATCGTCATCGCGCTCTACACGCTGGCGAGCATCGCGTTCATCTACGTGCTCTCGCCGGGCGGGATGAGTGGATCCGAGCTGGTGGCGTCGGACGCGGCCAAGGTGACCATGGGAATGCTGGGAGCGACGTTCGTCGTGATCGCGATTCTGATTTCAACGCTGGGGGCAAGTAACGGGATCATCATGACCGCGGCGAGAATTCCCTACGCAATGGCACGACAGGGCGCGTTTTTCCAGTCGCAGGGATCCCTGCATCCCCGGTACGCCACGCCGGTCGTTGCATTGGTGACGCAGGGCGTGATCGCCTCGGTCCTGACACTGGTGCCCAATTGCCTCACGATCCCCAACGTCTTTTCGATCTGCTCGCCCCGGCCGCTCTATGATCAACTCGCCACGTATGTCGTATTCGCGCAGTTCGTGTTCTATGCGCTCTCGGCGGGGGCGGTGATCCGGCTGCGCCGGCGCGCGCCGGAATTGCCAAGGCCCTATCGCACCTGGGGTTATCCGCTGACGCCGATCATCTTCATCGTGTTCGCCGTGTGGCTCGTCTTGAACACGATTATCGCGACGCCGAAAGACTCCGCGATCGGTGCCGGGCTGATTCTGCTCGGGCTCCCCGGATACTACTACTGGCGACGCGCCGGTGCAGGCGGACGCCAATCGATCAGCTCCGCCAGGGACGGCGGAATCCGCTGACCCCACACGTCCCGCATCGGGACCGTAACGATTTGCGGACGAGTGCCGGGCTGACCATCGCGACCGTCGGGACCTTTGGCACCAGACGGGCCCGCAACTCCGGCCGTCCCCGCCACGCAGCGCGTGTCATTGGCCGGTTTTGCCGCGCCGCCTTTTCCGCCGGCGCCACCTTTTCCACCCTTACCGCCTTCGCCTCCCTCGCCGCCCGGGACTTGGGCGTCCACGAGGCCGGCAAGGAACGGCTCCTCCGTGGGGGAGATGATGGTGATCTGCCCGCCGCGTCCGCCCGGCCCACCGGCGCTCCCGTTGCCGCCAGCTCCGCCCGGGCCACCGGCGCCGCCGGGACATCCATCCTGGCCGGCTGTGCCGGCCACACCGTCGACACCATCGGCGCCGCGGACGCCGCGCGAACCCCGCGCCTCGATGACGAACCAATCCGACGGCGGGACGGCTCGCGCGTCGGCGAGCACGTAGAAGGGCGGCGCCTCTTCGACTTCAACGCCGCCCACCAGCAGTCGGTCGTAGAAGGGCGAGCGCAGAATCCCCAGCCGGACCGTCACCTGCGGACCGCTGTTTCCTGCGCCCGCGCCGCGGAATCCGAATGCATGCTGCAGGCAGCTGTAGTCCGGCGTCACCATGGTCGAGGTGCTGATGCTCGGCTTCGCCTTGAGGGCCGCGGTCAGCCGGAACCCCGTGATCGCGCTCGCAAGCGGATCGCGCGCGGCGCTCCAGCCGCCGCCTTCGAGCGGCGTGGCTTCGTCACTCCAGCGCGTCAGGAAGATGACGTGGAGCCTGGGGGGATTGTCCTCGTCGTAGCGCGTCTCGAACGGGAGCAGCGACCCATCGTTCAGGACTGCGGTATAGGTCGCTCCGAACGATTCGCCCGGGCAGGCGCGGGTACTGGTGGACATGCGCAGCTCGCGAATCTGCTCGACGAGTCCCGGATCGGGGGCAAACGTCGGCGGAGGCCGCTTGGGGCCGCACGCCGCGGTCAGCACGATCGCTGCGAGGCCGGTGCCGATGAGAGCAAGGCGGTGCAAGGGACTCCTCCAAAAAGGTCGGACCAAATGTAGTATTTCCCCAATGTCGCGTGGGGATGTCATGGTTGACGTCGGACTGATCGAGACCGTGCGGGCGAGGGACGGCCGCCTTCCCTGGCTCGAACGTCATTTGGCCCGGATGCGCGCGTCGGCCACGGCGTTGGGGCTCGCGCATCCGCCGGACGATATCGGCGATCTTGCCCACATCGCGGCGGCGGGGGGGCCGGGCGCGCGCGTGGTTCGACTCGAGCTGCGCGACGGTCTGGTCGAGGTCTCGACGCGTGAGGTGACCGAGCACGGCCCAGTCGTGCTGATGGTGTCGGACGAGGCCTATCGGCCCTATCCCCACAAGTCGACGCGCCGCGAGCAATTCGGCCGCTCGCTCGCAAACGCGCGCCGGCTCGGCGTCGACGACGCGCTGCTCGTCACGGACGACGGGCATGTGGCCGAGGGGACCGCGTGGAGTCTGTTCTGGTGGGACAATGGGGCTGGGGGAGGGGGGCTGTTCACACCGGCGGAGGAGCTCGGGATCCTGCCCGGCATCGGGCGCAGCCGAATCATGGAGCTGGCCGGCGTGCAGGAAGCCCGCGCGCCTGTTTCCGAGTTGGCGGGACGCAGCATGTTCCTCGTGAACGCGGTCCGAGGCGTCGTGGAGATCGGCGGCCTTCAGGGTCAGCCGGTGCCGCGTGATCCCCGCACGGCCGAACTTTCATCAGCGTTCTGGCCCGATTAGGTTTGGAGTCTACTAGACGTCTAGACGTTTAGCCGTCCAGACGTCTGGTAGCATGGTGGCTGTAGCTCAATTGGTTAGAGCGCCGGACTGTGGCTCCGGAGGTTGCGGGTTCAATCCCCGTCAGCCACCCTCTTGAGACTGGTTGCAAGTTGCTAAGACGCCAAGTTGCGAAGTGGTTTCAAGCGCCAAGCCGCAAGCCATAGAGGACTTCTGACCGAAAACACTCCGATCATCAGAGTGCAGCACCTCGTACGGACGTTCGGCACGCTCACGGCCGTGAACGATGTGACGCTTCGACGTGCGCAAGGGTGAGACATTCGCGTTTCTCGGCCCGAATGGCGCCGGCAAGACGACGACCATCAAGATGCTGACGACCGTGCTGCGCCCCACGAGCGGCGCGCTCGAGCTCGATGGTCTGAGTCCGGTCACGGAATCGACCGAGGTCCGCAAGCGCATCGGCGTGGTGTTTCAGGACCCCAGCCTCGACGCCGAGCTGACCGCGTGGGAGAACGTCGACATCCACGGCGTGTTGTACCACGTGCCGCGCCGCGTGCGGCACGAGCGCGGCGAGGTGCTGCTCAAGCTGTTCGAGCTGTGGGACCGGCGCGACGATCTCGTGAAGACATTCTCCGGCGGGATGAGACGGCGCCTCGAGATCGCGCGCGGCCTCTTGCATACGCCCAAGGTGCTGTTTCTCGACGAGCCGACGCTCGGGCTCGACCCGCAGAGTCGCAATCAGATGTGGACGATCGTGAAGAACCTGAATGCCACCGAGGGTGTGACGGTGTTTCTCACCACGCACTACATGGATGAAGCCGATCGCGTGGCCGACCGGATCGCGGTGATCGATCACGGACGCATCGTGGCGACCGGCTCGTCGGCCGAGCTCAAGCAGCAGACAGGCACCGACTCGCTCGAGGCGGCATTCCTGAAACTCACCGGCACGACGATCCGCGACGAGACGTTCAGTGCCGAGGATCGTATGCGCCAGGTGTCGCGAGTGTGGAGGAAATAGCCGATGGGCGTGATTTACGTTTTGTGGCTGCGGGAAGTGAAGAAGTACCTGCGCTCGCGCGCGCAGATCATCGCGTCGCTCGGCCAGCCGCTGATGTATCTCGCCGTGCTCGGATTCGGGCTGGGAGCGGTGTTCCGGCGCGCCGGGGAGGGGAGTTACCTCCAGTTCATGGCACCCGGGGTCATCGGGATGACGGTGCTCTTCACCTCGATGTTCTCCGGGATCGCGATGTTGTGGGACCGGCAATTCGGCTTCCTGAAGGAGACGCTGGTCGCGCCGGTGCCGCGCGTGCAGATCATGATGGGCCGGACGCTCGGCGGGGCGACGGTCGCGGTGCTCCAGGGCCTCCTCGTCTTCGTGGTGACGCTGATCGCGGGATTCCGTCCGACGAGTGTGATGGCGGTGCCGCTGGCCTTCCTCATCATTGCGCTGATCGCCTTCGTCTTTTCGGCGCTCGCCACCGCGATCGGATCGGGCCTGAAGGAGATGCAGGGGTTTCAGATGGTGATGAATTTCCTCGTCATGCCGCTGTGGTTCCTGTCGGGGGCGCTGTATCCGCTTCATGATCTCCCCACCGCTCTGGCCGTCCTGACGCGGCTCGATCCGCTCACCTACGGCATCGACGGCGTGCGCGGCACGATGATCGGCGTATCGCACTTTGGTCTGCCGCTCGATGTGGGGGTCCTGCTGACCGTCGGGGTCCTGTTCGTGCTCGCTGGGGCGTGGCGGTTCTCGAAAATCGAGGTCTAAAGGCGTAGGTTTATAGCAACAACAGGAGGCTTTACGAGCGGTGCCCAGCAGCAATCGACTACCAGGATGCCCATCCCCTCGAACGGCAATTTGCCGTCGAGCGAGTTCGGCCTCGCGCTGGGGTTTGTGATCGGTCACCACTTCCTCAACATGCAGGACCTGCATTACGGCTACTGGCCCGAGGAACTGCCGCGGGTGCCCCAGAACCTGGCGCAGGCGCAAGCGAACTACACCGACTTTCTCATGTCGCACATTCCCGCGGGTGTGAAATCGGTGCTCGACGTGGGCTGCGGAGCGGGGAACACGGCCCGCAAGCTGCTCGAGCGCGGGTTCACGGTCGACTGCGTCTCGCCGAACGGAGTGCTCACCGGTGTGGCGAAGCAGGTCCTGCAGGGACGCGGGGACATTTTCGAGACGCGCTTCCAGGATCTCCAGACCGAGCGGCGCTACGATCTGATTCTGTTCAGCGAGAGCCTGCTCTTCATACCGCTCGAGGAGGCGTTCACCAAGGCGCTGTCGCTGCTCAACCCCGGCGGCTACGTCCTGATCACGGACATCTTCCGCGTGCCGGCGGAAGGGAAGAGCCCCATCGGGGGCGGCCACGAGCTGCCGCGTTTCCGCGAGACCATCGCCCGATTCCCTCTCGCCCCCATGCTCGATCTCGACATGACCGACGGCATCGCGCCCACGTTCGATATGCTCGACGCCGCCTACCGCGAAGCGATTGAGCCGGCCTACAAGCTGATCCTCTCGCGGCTCGAGGCGAAGTATCCGTGGGTGATGAAGCTCGTGAAATGGAAATTCAGGAAGAAGATGCAGCGCTACGAAGACAAACACTTCAGCGGGCGGCGCAACGGCCTGAATTTCAAGAAGTACAAGAGCTACCGCCTCATGCTCTACCGCCAGGACATCTCTGATGAAGGAGACCTCGCAGTCGTAGGGGCTGCGGGGGCTGTTTTCGCGGACCGACGTCGAGGTTAGATTCTGCCTTCCTAGGCTAGCCTTTAGGTCCGTAGCTCAATTGGTAGAGCACCGGTCTCCAAAACCGGGGGTTGCAGGTTCGATTCCTGCCGGGCCTGCTCGGGCCGCCACGTGCGTGGCGGCCCTTCGCACGCCGAGGCGCCCTACGGCCGCAACGCATCCTCCGCCGCAAGATTCCTCGTGCTCGCGCCGAGCCTAACGAGCAGTGCCGCCAGGAAGCGCTGTGGTTCGCTCATGTCGGCGCGGAGCTCGATGACCTTGCGCGCCACGTCGGGCTTGTCGGTGATGAGCCCGTCGACTCCGCGAGAGAGACCGACGAGCATCCAGGCAGGGTCGTTCAAGGTCCAGACGTAGACGTCTTGACCGGCGCGATGGGCGTGACGGATGAAGCGACGCGAGGCCATCCGCGCCTCGACGGCGAGAAAGTCCGCATTCAATTCCGTCAGATCGCCCATGGCTTTCGCAACCAGCACCCCCACCCGCCAGGACGGCCGCAGCGCTTTCATGCTGCGAACCATGTCGTGATCGAGGGACATGTACACGCAGTCGTTCTGCATGCCCGCCGCTTCGACGACCGCCGCGACGCGCTCAGCCAGTTTCTGGTTGTGGCCGTACGACTTGAGCTCGACAATGACGCGGCATCGCCCCTTGCACACGGCGAGCGCCTCGGCGAGGGTGGGCATCCGTTCGGCGGCGAATCGCGGGTCCATGTAGCTGCCTATGTCGATCGTGCGCCGCGTGGCGGAGTCGAGTTCCCAGATGTGGATGGGATTCGCGGCCACCTTCATAAGGTCGGCGTCATGGGCCACCACCACCTCGCCATCGGCGGACTCCTGCACATCCAGCTCGACAAAGTCGGTGCCCTGGTCGGCCGCGAGACGAAAGGCCGCCAGGGTATTCTCCGGCGTGGTCGCCGACGAGCCGCGATGGGCGATGATCAATGCCGGGTTCTGACCGCGATTGGCCAGAAACGCCAGCAGGACGAATCCCGTCGCGCCAAGCACGGCGAGGGCCACGGTTGCTACCCGCAAACGCCCGGTCAACCGCCATGAATCGCCCGCGTACTGAGCCAGTGACGGCGCGGTTGGCTGGCCAGTGCGCAGGTACAGACGCGTGAGCACCAACGAGAACAGAGAGGCATTGACGACACCCACTGCCAGGGTCAGCGCCGCGGCGATGATGACGTAGGTGGCGAGGAACAACAACAGCAGCACGAGCGAACCGGCGAGAAGCGGTGCAACCAGACGACCAACGGATTGCGCCAACCAGGTCATCATGGTCGTCAAGGTGATGGCCGAGATCGCCCACGTGGCGAGCGACCACAGAATGAGCGCGTGTGAGCCGGCCGCCCGCTTGGCGCTTTCGCCAAGCGCACGTCGTGGGTGGACGTTCTCGAACACGACCAGCGCCAATGCAAACGACCAGCGGGCGATGGTGCGAGCCAGCAAGAGCGCAAACCCGATGCCGATCAGGCCAATCAGGACGGCGGCGATCCAAAACTGCGGCGGGTGTTGCGCGAGGTAGAAGTTGATGTCGTGTGCGCGCAGCAGCGCAAAGTACACGAGCCCCGCCGCGAGAAGGAATGGCACCACGCCAATTAGTACGCGCAGCACCATGTGGCCGGTCAGGCGCAGAACGTTCCCCGCGTTCGCCGCGCCGAACTTCAGTGCGCCGCGCCCATTGAGACGCACGCCCTGCGACTGACCCAATCCAATCGCCATCAAACACGCGATCTCGACGGCGGTGATCGCAACGAGCAGTGAGCTGCCCAGGATCAGGGTCACGATGCCCGTGGGAGTCGTGAGGAAGAACATCGCAATGTCCACATCCGCCACCACACGCTCGGACGTTGCGGCCCGCAGCCAATACAGGAGCCACGTCGTCGCCGGGACGAGTACGGCGAAGGCGATCGCCTTATACGCCAGGTCGGTGATCGTAAGAATGCGCCCAGCGCGCCGCAAATCACCAAGCGCGCCAACGAAGACCTCCCGGACTGAACGCCACATCGGTCGATCTCCCTTGAGAACGGCGGGACCTGCTTGCAGTGCTGGAGCAGACGATTCCTGCCGCCGGCTACCAACCCCGAGCTGCTAGGGCTCGCAACATGGTGCCGCCGAGGACGATGGCGACGACGGCCGTTGATTCGAGGGGCCGCCAATGGCGCCGCTTGATGGCCGCTACCGGCCCCAGCGCGCGCGCCAGCAGCGCCACGGACTGCGCAGCGACGAGCAGCGCCGCCAGCCACCACAGCGGATGACTCTCCCACGCGGCCGCAAACTCCCCATGGGTCGCATAAGCAAAGGCGCGCGTCAGGCCGCAGAACAGGCACGGCAGGCCGGTGATCGCGCGGAACGGGCAGACGATCAGCGGCGTCGTCACGATCCACGACTTCGCCACGAACGCGCCCGGGAACGTGCCGAGCAATCCCAGCGACCACAGCAGAGCGCGTCGCTGAGCGGGAGCCATCAGCGGGCGCCTGAAAGATCAACGGCCTGCAGCGGCAGGCGGTCCGAGTGCTCGCAGGCCCAGACCGCGGCCAGGGCGTTCAGCGGACTCTTGGTGTTGTATGACTGGAAGCAGATCATCTGGGTGATGCGGATCACCAGCTCCACCAGCGACTGGTCCGCGCTCCAGTGATCGCCGATGCAGATCTTCTGCGGATCGATGTTCGGGTGGAACACCGGCGTCAGCATGCGGCAGAATGGCGCCCGGCGCGGATAGTCCAGCGGCAGGAAGACCTCCGCGCGATGCCTGGCCGTCTCCGCCGGTGATCCGTCGGGCTGCGGCGCCAGCCCATTGACCAGGAACTCGAAGGTGTACCGGTCCGGGGGGTCGCCCGCCGCCTCGACCAGACGGATGTACGGATGATTCTCCAACTCCGCCACGATGCGCTCTTGGTCAGCCCGCAACCGCCGCAGCCGCGGCGTCATGAGCCGCGCACTCCAGCATAGATCAGGGACATCAACAGCGCGAACAGCGTTTGCGCGGCGGCGATCCCCAGGCCGAGGCGGCACAAGGCGGAATACATCGTAGGCTGGCGCGCCAGCACGTCCCGCCGTCGCCGATACCACGGCAGCCCAATCAGGAAACCCAGCGGTGCGGTCAGCGGCAGTACGCAGAACACGAACAGCCAGACGGCGCCGCGGCGGACGCCCGGTGCCTGCTGATGGATCTTATCACCCGCCTGTGCCTCCGCGGTACTCAGCGGCCGCGTCGTCTCGAACACGCTTCCACAATTCCGGCAGCGCAGGGCCGCCGCCATGATGTGCTCGCCGCACTTGGGGCACGGCTTGCGTTCCTGGCCCCAGTACGAGACCGGGATCTCCAGCGCACTGCGGTTTTCGACCGCCGGTGCGGCCGCGCATCCGTAGACGCCGCAGCCCGTGTTCTCGCGCCAGCAGTCGACATGGTGGCCGATACCGCATGCCGTACAGGCGACACCCTCATCGCCCGGCTCGACAGCCGTCTGGCAGAAGGGACAGACCCCCGTCACCGACACCGCAGGCCCCGCCACGTCTCAGGCGCCCCGCTTCTCGAACACGAATGAGGTCCGCCCGATGGTGATGCGGTCACCGTGTCGCAGCCGAGCGCGATCGACGCGGCGCTGGTTCACTTCGACCGGCTGCGTTCCCGCCGCCTCGATGTCCGCTTCGCCGCCCGCCAGCCGCAGGTTGGCGTGGTGCCCCGCGACCAGTGGGTCATTGAACAGGTAGATCTCCATGCTCGGCGCGCTGCCGAACCGCATCAGGTCCTTGAACAACAGGAACTCCTTGCCGGCCAGTGGCCCCTCCGTCATACGCAGCCAGGCGTCGCGCGCCAGCCGTTCGACCACGCCGATCATCGCGCCCACCGCCAGGCCGATCGCCACGATTCCGGTGAGCCGGCTGATGTGCGCGCTCGGCTTGATCGGGTCGAGCAGCAGCATATCCACGGGATCGAACAGCAATCCGCCCAGCAGCCCACCCACTGCGCCACCTAGCAGGCCCCACACCAGCAGCCGGCCGGAGCGGAGCGCCACGCCCTGGCCGAGACCCATGGTCAGCCCCGCGCAGGCCCACGCCAGGCTGCGTCCCATCATCTGCAGACCGAAGGCGCCCGCGGTGAAGGTGCCGGTCTCGGTCACCTGTTTCATGGCAAGCGCACTGATCGGCGCGTAGACCAGGTTGGCGACGATACCGGAGATGAACCCACCCAGAAAGCCCACCACCAGGCCGACCCCGCCCGACATCAGGGCGCGTCGCGGCAGCCGGCACACCAGTCCGTCGACCGCGCCGAGCGCCAGCCCGATGAACCCGGCGACGACGCCGAACAGCAGCAGCGCCGCGGTGTCGGACTGCGCATTCAGCTGCTTCAGCGTCCTGGTCGCGCGGTCTGGGGACTGCGGCGGCGGGTCGCGCACCACGAACGTGGCGAGCGCGATGTCGTCGCCGGGCGCTTCGTGGTACTCCACATAGACACCGATTCGCTGGCCTTCCTGCAGCTCGTTGGGCAGCAACAGGGTCCACTTGCCGTCGGCACCCCCGATGCGGGTGTGATCCAGTAACCACACGTGGTCGCCGTTCACTGTCATCAGACCGTCTCCCGTCCTGGGCAAGTCATACCACTTCTCGCCCGCGTGGATGGAGGTTGGCAGTGTCGCGCTGCGATCGATGTCCAAGACCGTGCCCTGGATGTACAGCTCGTCTTGGAAGCTCGGCTCCAGCACGCCCCATGCGGCGAACGCCGCCACGCCCCCGGCGAGCAAGAACACGAACCAGTTCTGGTAGTACCATCGCGCGCGGCCGCGCCGCGTCACGCCGCGCCCCTCGCCGCGCAGACTCTTCTGGCGCGCCAACAGATCGTCGACGTGCGGGCTATAGACGTCCTGGCGGGTGATCTTCACGACGTCGGTGTCGGGCTGGTTGGGGGCGGTCATGGTTGCGATCCTTCCCGCTTGGATGCGTTCGCCGAGTCGGCTGCCTCCTGCCGGCGGCGGCGTTCGAGCTCGACGATCGCGGCGTTCACCTTGGGCGGCACGTCCCAGTTTACCACGCCGACGCCCAGCAATACCGTTTCGTCGCCGATCCGGATGGGGATCGGGATGTAGCTCTGCAGCCGCGGTGGTTCCTCGGCGCCCGTCATGTGCTGGTAGATGTTATAACCGATGTAGCCGATGACGCTGACCGCCACGAGCATGACCGTCGCGACGACGAAGCCGGACAGCCGGCGCCGCTGCTCATCGATCAGCGCCAGCGCCTGGTTGATCCTGGTGTCGAGCCGCTCGAGCGCCGCCGTATCGCCCGGCGCGGACGACTCGCCGACGCCGGCGGCCCCGGCCGGTCCGGGCATCGTGGTACGCCGCTCGCGGCCCTCCACCCAGAATCGGTCCAAGTAGCGGATGCCGTCCGGCCCGTTGACGCACAGCGCCTCGTCTCCGCCCAGCGGATCAGTGACCAGCGCGACCTGCGCCGGTCCCACGAAGAAGTTCTTCTGGATGAACAGGTCCATGTCCGAAAACACGACACCGAAACCGGGATGCGTGTGATACCAGCCGACGATGCCGAGCTGCGGATACTTCGCTTCCCGCTCGGCATGGATGGCGGTCCAGGTATCCTGGGTGAAGGTGACGTGCGTGCTACCGGCGCGCGACGCCGTACCGGGGATGGTGGCGCGCACATGGACGTAGAGACCACGCTCATCTTCACAGGCGTCGCCGCACAGTACGCCACCCACCTCCACGTCGAGCGACTGTTTGGCATGGGCGACCAGGTCCGCATACGGAGACCGGTCGAACGTCACTCGTAGGGGCAGGTCACCACCGCCGGCCGGTCCGGGGAAACGCCGCCATACCGCCTCCCGGTTCGTGGGATTGGGTGCTGGAGAACGCTCCTGGGACTTCGCCTCCGGTTTCTTTTCCTTCTTATTCCTGGACACGACTCCCCCTAGCCTGGGCCACCGGCACCGCAAACGGACTGTCGCCGGAAAGCTCGATGCCGACCACGTTATCGCCGCGGCGCGCCCACACAATGTCCCACGCGGGCAGGCCCGTCTCGCGCGCCGAGCGCTCCAGGACCGCATCGCCGGGGGTCGCGGAGTGGCGCAGGCGCGGAACGCACTCCGCGCCGCAGCCGCGGCAGATCGCCTGGTCTTCGGTGACGCGGTCCAGCGGCGCATGCACGCCGCGGCGCAGCCCGCACGCGGGACACTCCACTTCGTCGACCACGTCGCGGCTGAAGTCCAGGGCATCCACTGCGCCGAGCTCTCGCGCGGCCCGGTCGAGGACCGCGGCCAGCGGATCATCGGAGTCGAGTTCGGGCTCGGCGACGACGCGCAGGGCCCCTTCGTGCCAGCCGCAGTCTTTCGCGATGGGGTAGCTCACGGCGTACCAGTCATTGCGCGCTCCGTCGAACACGACGCCGCGGCCAAGCAGGGGATCGAGCCCGTGCAGTAGCTTGATGGCTTCCTGCGCCTGCAGGGCGCCGACCACCGAGGCCGTTGTCGGCGTGGTGGGAGTGCCGCGCGACTGGGCCGCCCGCCGTGCCAGCAGCGAGCAGGAGCGCCGCTGGTTGAGCAGCTCCCAGTCCACCTTCCCCATCGTGCATTCATAGCACGCGGTGTCCGGGGTGGCGAACCCGCGCACGATTCCCTGCAGTACTTCGATGCCGCCATCGATCCACGGGCGCCCCACGGTGGCGCAGGCGCTGTTCACGAACACGCGGGCTTCGCGGTTGTCGAGCGCCCCGATGATCACCTGCGCCCAGCGGAACCAGCCGAGTCCGACGTCCGCCATCACGTTGCCGACGATGGCTTCCGCGTTCACCTGGGGATACAGCGCGCGCACTGTCGCGACGGCCGCCTCGGCTTTGTACCGTCCCTGATCCGTTTCACGGAACAGGACCGAGCGGCTCAGGTTGCTCAGCTCGATGCGGTCCATGTCGACCACCACGACGTTGCCGGCGCCGACCAACGCCAGGTTCTTCAGAACCTCGTTGCCCAGCGCGCCGGCGCCGACGACGAGGATGCGGGCTTGCGCGAGTCGCGCCTGTTCCCACCACTCGATGGCCGCCAAGCGCGCGAAACGATCGTCCGTGAGCGACAGCGTCTCGCCGGACGCGTCCGTCACAACTTCGCCGTTCCGGCCGTGATCTCGGCCTGCAGGCGCAGCTCGGCGCCGGCCTCGATCCCGGCATCGTGCAGCGTCTCGCTGTCGAGCAGTTGCCGGCCCGAGCGCCGGTCGTGCAGCTTGTAGCTCATCAGCTGGCCATCCGGCGCGTTGATCGGCAGCCCCATGCGCTCCACCAGCAGCACCAGCAGCCGCTCGATCGGCGCGTCATCCGGCGCTTCGATGGTGCGGGCCCGACTGCCCGTGGTGTCGAGGACCCGGATCGTGACCACGCTCATCGACGACTCACTCGGCCAGTCCCGCGATTATGAGCACCACCAGCATTGCCGCGAGGACCCAGTTCCAGATCAGCGCGGTGCGCAGCGACCACGAGCTGGTCACTCCACGGGTCCGGGCAAGGTTGGAGCAGGCCAGTCCGGTGCCGACACTGGCGAACATCAGCCAGCCCAGCAGGCCATAGACCGCTTCGTCCGCCTGGTCGCCACTCATTGCAGCACTCGCGCCGTACAGCACCGAGCCGACAATGGTCAGTGTGCCGAAGATCGCCCCCACGTACGCCCAGACGAGAAACTTCTTCTTGCGCTCGAGTACCGCCGGTGACGGCTGGGTTGCGCACGTGGGGCAGAGGTGCAGCTCGCCCGGGAAGGTGAACGCGCACGTTTCGCAGATCCCCGAGCCGCAGTACCCGCAGCGCCGTGCCGCCGCGACGCCGCTATGGTTCACGCATTTCAGCTCGCGCAGTGCCGGTCCTTGGGGGAAAAGCGACGTCATCAGCGACTCGAGATGCGCGCGAGCAGCCCGAGGACCCACAGGACCAAGCCGGCGATGGCGATGCCCAGGGCGGTGTTCGCCTTGCCCATGCCCGACAGCCGCGGGTCCGCTTCGATGAGCTTCTTGGCCTTGAGCGCCTTGCTGATGGCTATGGGCTCGAGGATGATCCCGAAGCAGAAAATGCCGATGATGGCGTACTTCAGCGCCTCGCCGGCTTCCGGGCAAGGGCGCAAGTCGTGCTCGGGGGGCTGCGGGTTCTTGCCGGCGAGCACCATCACCTTGCAGTTAGCGCAGTATTTCTTGCCCTTGAGCTCGACGAGGCAGTCGCCGCAGAACGCCTCGGCACAGCCGGCGCAGCGATCTACCGCCGCGACGTCCGGATGGTTCTTGCATTGCATCCGTACCTCCCGTTTCGGGAAAGAGCGTGGCCTGTCGCGCTAATCTGGCCCGCGAGCGGAACGGCCGCCACTCTTCGGCTAGGGCGTGCTGAAGCGGAGCACGACTCCGGAAAAACCACTGTGGCCGTAGCCTTCCTCCATACTCACCAGGTAAACACGATGTTCGACAGGACTGGGTACGAGTGCGGTAGCCACAGAGTTTGGAGCCCCATCCGTGGTGAGAACCCAAGCGGAGCCCATGTATTCCGATCGAGGGGGGGCGACTCTAGCGACGCAGGTGGGTGAGAAGCCGGTTGATCACGGAGGCTCAGGTCACATGGACTATCACTGTGTCCAACAATCAGAGACGGCACCATGACTCGCAGAATTCATATGTTCTGCGTTTTTGTCAGCGCCAAGGGGGCGTCGGAAGGAGGCGTCTGACCGAAGGTGAGAGGGGGCACAACCAACATACGGGCCTTGCGGTTTTGTCGCGAACGGCTCGCCGCCCGCTAACCCCTGCCGTATCTTGCGCCGATGGAGAATCTGCTGGACCGTCTCCAAGAAGCCCTGGCCGGGCGCTATACGATCGAACGAGAGCTCGGCCACGGGGGCATGGCGACTGTATACCTGGCAGAGGACGTGAAGCACCGCCGGCCCGTGGCCCTCAAAGTGATCCGCCCGGAGCTGGCTGCGGGCCTCGGGACAGAACGCTTCCTGGGCGAGATCCAGATCGCCGCCCGGCTTGCCCATCCACACATCCTGCCACTGCACGACTCCGGGGAAGCCGATGGTCTCCCGTACTATGTCATGCCCTACGTGGAGGGGGAGTCGCTACGCGGTCTTTTGATCCGCGAGCGGCAACTCCCGATCGAGGACGCGCTGCGTATCACGCGCGAGGTGGCGGATGCCCTGGAGTACGCTCATCAGCGGGACATCGTGCATCGCGATATCAAGCCGGAGAACATCCTCTTCCAAACCGGTCATGCGGTGGTGAGCGACTTCGGCATCGCCCGCGCGATCAACGTGGCAGGCAAGGGCAGGATGACAGGCACGGGCATCGCGGTCGGCACCCCGGGATACATGAGCCCAGAGCAGGCGGGGGGGGACGACGAGCTCGACGGCCGCAGCGATGTCTACAGCCTCGGCTGCGTGCTGTTCGAGATGCTCGCGGGAGGCCCACCCTTCACCGGGTGGTCGGCGCAGGTGATTCTGGCCCGGCAGGTGCTCGAGCCCCTGCCGCGCCTCCGCACATTCCGGGACACGGTACCCGAGTGGCTCGAGCAGGCGGTGACGCGCGCGCTCGCGAACGCGCCCGTGGATCGGTTTGACGGCGCCGCGGAGTTCGTTGCCGCACTGAGCCAGCCGAGCCCGGTCCCGGAGCCAACCCCCATGCGCGCCCAGGCCGCGCCGGCTCCTGAGCACTCAATCGCGGTGTTGCCGTTCGTGAATCTCAGCGCCGATCCGGAGAACGGGTACTTCTGCGACGGCATGGCGGAAGAGATCCTGAACGCGTTGAGCTCCATCCCTTCGCTGCGCGTTGCGTCGCGCACGTCCTCATTGGCGTTCAAGGGCGCTACTGAGGACATCCGGGCGATCGGCGAGAAGCTGCGAGTGCGTTCGGTTCTTGAGGGCAGCGTGCGCCGGGCAGACACGAAGCTGCGGGTCACCGCCCAGCTCATCAACGCCGTGGACGGGTTTCACCTCTGGTCCCAAACGTACGACCGGGAGATGAAGGACGTGTTCGCAGTTCAGGACGAGATCGCTCGGGCCATCGTGAATGCGTTGAAGGTGAACCTGGGGCGCGAGTCCGGCGCCATCCTGGTCGAGCCGCACACCGACAACCTCGAAGCCTACGCGCTCTACATGAAGGCCCGCTACTTGTGGAGGAGAAAATCGGCCAGCGCGTTGCAGAAGGGCATCGAGTACTTCGAGCAAGCAATTACACTCGACCCATGCTACTCGCTGGCGTATGCCGGGCTGGCCGATTCCTACATCACGCTGGGATACTGGAACTACCTTCCTCCGAAGCAAGTGTTTCCGCGGGCGCAGGCGGCTGCCGAATCAGCAGTCGGGATTGACGACCGCCTTGCCGAGGCGCACACATCGCGCGCTTGTGTGTCCCTGCTGTACGACTGGGATTGGCCGCGCGCGGAGCAAGAGTTCCTGCGAGCGATCCAGCTGAAGGACGGCTATTCGACCGCCCATTTCTGGTATGCATGCTGTCTGTGGTCGATGGGGCGAGGCGCGGAGAGCGTGGCTCAAGCATCGCGCGCCCAGGCCTTGGCGCAGCTGTCGCCCGTCGTCAACGCGAATCTGGGCTGGGCGCTCTATTTCGCGCGCCGCTACGATGAGGCCATCACGCAATGCCGTAACGCACTGGACCTGGATACCCACTCCCTGATGAGCTACACGGTGCTCGGTCAAGTTTATGCGGCAGCATCGAGATATGACGATGCTATTAGCGCGCTGCAAAGCGCCGTCAGTTTTTCCGGTGGGGCGTCGTTCACGAGCGCTGCGCTCGGCTACGCTTACGGGAAGGGAGGAAAGCGGCCGGAAGCGAGGAAAATCCTACAGGAGTTGCAGGAGCGATCGACTGCGGACTACGTGTCGCCATTTTGCGTGGCACTGGTCCACATTGGGCTCGGGGACAAGGATCAAGCGTTGGACTGTCTCGACCGGGCCTACGAGGAGCGCTCCCATTGGTTGGTCTACGCAAAAGCATGGCCGCTCCTCGATGACTTGCGCTCCGACGCGCGGTTTGCCGCGCTGCTCGGCAAAGTGGGCCTCCCCTGATCCCTGCGGCGGACACTCGTCCGGCTCAACAAACCAACCGAGGAGTCCCCACCCGTGCTCGCGCGTTCACGGGCTACGACTGGCGCGTCGGACGCAAGATCTCCATCTCACCGATGTTGACGCTGTGGACCTCGACGTCAGCGGACTTGAGGGACAATGGCGCTACCGTCGAGACCGGATTCCGGCACAGCGGCGCCAACCTGCAGGTCGGCATCACGTTTCACTGACGCTGCGATTTACGGCGTGCTGAACTCCAGAATCGTCCCCGGATAGCCATGCGTGTTGTACCCGTTCAGCGCGCTGACCAGATAGACGCGGTGCTCCACCGGACTGGGCACCAGCGCGGTCGCGGGGTAGAGGTACGGATTCTGGCGTGCTTCTGTCCTGAGGACCCCGAGCAGGGACCATGTGGCGCGGTCGAGCACGACCAGGCTCATATTCCACGCAGTATCCGCAGCGGAGTATGTGTATGTGGTGACGTACAGCCAGGGTTGAATTGGATCGAAGGCAACCGTCCCTACCGAAAAATAACGAGCCGTGTCGCTGGTCAGCGAATCGAGCCTGATGTCACGTAACACGGTGCCATCGTCGGCGCGAAGCACGAGAAGATGCCCCCCCGGTCCGTCATCCCGGTGCGCAGTGACGGCGAGTGTATCCCCTTCGAATGAGAATGCGCCCTCGAGGCTGCGGAATCCCGGAATCACCCACGCGGTGTCTAGCGTGCGCGCGTCGCGGACCACGGGGTCCGACGCGGGCAGCCACAGGAAGCGATCACCGCGCGGTGAGACAAGGACGCCGTTCGGGCCGTCAATCGAGAGGAAGGACGTTGACGCACAGGCAGGATCGCATACGTAGAACTGGTTGTGGTTATTCTGATTGAAGATCCAGCGCCCGGGACTCGGCTGGCCACTCGTATACCACTCAAATCCACAACAGGCGATGCTGTCGAGAGCGACCGGAGGCTGGGTCAGGCTCCAGAGCTTCGGAAAGCCGCACGACCCGTCGGCTCGTCGTCCGATCAGGACGAAGCGATCCGTGCGATGGCTGGGGGACGGTGTCCACGTACAATCCGGCGAAGAGATCGAGTCGGGCAGACTATACACCGGTGTTAACGTGCGCAGATCGACGATGGCGGCGCCGTGATTCGCGCCGGCAAACACGAGGGGCGCGCCCCCGCCCGGCAGCCAGTACGGTTGTCCGGACATGTAAGGGCCCAGACGGGCCTGCTCGAAGCCGTGCAGCGTCACGCTACCGAGCGACGCGGCTTGGTCACCGGCCATGACTCGAATGGGATAGGTCCCCGTTTGCTGCGGCAGCCGGAGGACGAAAGTGGTGTCGTTGAGTCGCGTTGGAAACAGCGTGTCGCTCCCGAGCACGACCGAGGGAGCCTCAGTTTGAAACCACGGCTCGGTAAGCAGCAGCTCTCCGCCGCTCCACAACTCCCGTGCAGACAACACAGGTTCGAAGGAGGTCGGTCCAGCGTCGGCGGGTTCTCGACAAGCCACGACGCACGTCAGCAGCGCGAGGATTCGCTTCATGATTGATCTAATCTCGTTCTTCAATCAAATGCAACCTACAAGCGTTCGTAACGCCCGTCGGACTGTAGCGCCCACGCAGCGGGATCCGCGATCTGCTCGGTCAGAACCTGGTCCAATTTGCCACGCGCCGCGGCGTCGAACACCGGCACCACCACCTCCACGCGCCGCCGGAGATTGCGGGGGCGCCAGTCGGCAGACCCAAGGAAATACTCTTCCCCATCGCCCCCGCCGTTCATGAAATGGTAAATCCGCGAGTGCTCGAGAAAGCGACCGAGAATGCTCACGACGCGGATCCGCTCCGAGAGGCCGGGGACGCCCGGGCGGATTGTGCAGATCCCTCGCACGATGAGATCGACATCGACGCCCGCCTGCGACGCCCGGTACAGGGCTTGCCCGACCGTCGAGTCCGCGAGCCCGTTGATCTTGGCGCGGATCCGCGCCGGGCGCCCCGCCAGCGCGTGAGCCGTTTCGCGCTCGATCAACGCCAGTAGTCGCTCCAGCAGATCCGCGGGGGCGACCAGCAGATGGGGCAGCCCGCCGCGCGGCGGCCGAGTCGAGCCGGTGAGCTCGTTGAAGAGCGCATGCACATCGGTGGTGATGCGGGGGTCCGCCGTAAACAGTCCGACATCGGTGTACACCCGCGCGGTCTCGGGATTGTAGTTGCCGCTGCCGATGTGGGCGTAGCGTCGCGCGCCGCCGCGCCCGCGCGCGACGACGAGCGCGAGTTTCGCGTGCGTCTTCAGGCTGACCAGACCGGTCACGACGTGAATGCCGTCGCGTTCCAGGCCGCGCGCCCATGCGATGTTGCGCGCTTCGTCGAACCGGGCCTTCAGCTCGACGATCACCGACACCTCCTTGCCGGCCGCCGCGGCCCGCCGCAGCGCGTCCCCGATCGGTGACGCTCCCGCGCCGGGACGATACAGGGTGAGCTTGATCGCCTGAACTTCGGGATCGTCGGCGGCTTCGCCGACAAAACGCTCGAAGCTGTTGGTGAACGAGTCGTACGGGTGCTGCACGAGGACATCGTGCTCATCGAGCTGGCCGGTTACGGGCCGGTCCGGCGTGAACGCGTTGCGCTGCGTCAGGGGAGGGTAGTCCTCGAGGCTCGGCGGGAGCGGGAAATCGCGGAGCCGGCCGAGATCCACCGAACCGTCCGCGACGTACACATCCGCGGCGCCGAGCGCTCCCTCCTGTTCGCTCTCCTCGAAATGCAGCTCGCGCTGCAACAGCGCTCGCAACGGCTCAGGGGTCGCCGGCTCGATTTCGATGCGGACGACGGGGGAGACCTGGCGGCGTGCCAGCTCGTCCTCGAACGCCTGCAGGAAGTTCGCGGTGGACGACTCATCGAGCTGCAGATCACCGCTGCGCGTGATGCGGAACGCGTGCGCCGCCGCGACGATCCGGCCGGGATAGAGCAGGTCGAGATTGGCGCGCGTGAGATCCTCGACCGGGATATAGCGCCGGTGTGCGGGGTCCACGTACTCGAAGCGCGCGGCGAGCTCCGGGATTTCGACCAGCGCATAGTGCGGCGGCGCCCCGGCGTGGTCGCGCAGCACGACCAGCAGGATGAGGCGGCGCTCGGCGACGCGCGGAAAGGGATGCCCCGGCGCGCGCGTCAATGCCTTGGGGCTCAGGAATGGCAGGACGCCCTCGGTAAAACGGGAGCGCAGCCGTGCTTGCTCCTGCTCGGTGAGCTCGCCCCAGTACTGGACCGCGAGCCCGGCATCCGGACCGCGGAGCAGCGTGTTGAAGAGTCGGTACTGTCGCGCGAGCAACGGCGGGAGCCGAATCGCCAGCGCGTCGAGCGTTTCCTGCGGCCGCAGCCCGTCGGCGGACGGCGCCGTGCCGCGTTGGCGGGCGACCAGCTGCTTCAGCGCGGCGACCTTGGTGGCCACGAAGTCGTCGAGATTGGTCGAAAAGATGGCGAGGAACCGGATGCGCGCCGCCGGGAGCGTGCGCGAGTCTTCGGCCAGCGCGAGGACACGCGCGTTGAACTCGAGCCACGACAGCTCGGGGTTGAGAAACTGTTCGGGCGCCGCGCGCGCCGGATCGATCTGCTCGGGCGTCAACAGCGGCGCCCGCAGCTCGCTCAGGGTCAGGCGACTCTCGCGCGCGATCGCTGCCGGTGCGTCGTCGGTTCCTCCCCCCCCGTCGTCGCTTGCGCCGAAGGCCGCAGTCGACCATTCGGGGATGAGCGGCGATCGTGCCGCGACCGTGAGCGCCGCCAGCGTTGTGGGATCGCGCAGGACCGGGGATCCCACGCGATCCAGCAGCTCACGCGGCGTGAACCACTGCAGCGCTGTGTTCGCGTGGATCCGCCGGACGGTCCACACTTCCAGCGCCGCGCGCTCGCCGGCCGGCGGCACGACCGCGAGCAGGCGGACCTGGCCCTCGCCATTGCCCACGAGTCGTCGCAGCGCCGCGCGGCACGCCGTCTCGCCAGTGCCGCTGTCCACCGGAATGCGCAGCTCCGCGCCCAGGCGGCACAGTCCCAGTCGTCCGTGCTCGACGGCGACGAGCGCCAGCGCGCGCTCACCCCGCAGCTCGCGCGCGAGCGCGCGACCTTCCGCGTCGTCCAGCGCGGCCTGGGCTCGTTGGAGCAGCATCTCGTCGCCCACGGCGCGGAGTGAAAGTGCTTCGATCTTGCGCGCGATCGAGCGAGCCGCTATCCCGCCCCCCCCCCACACGCGTGGATGCAGCGCGAACTCCCACAGCCGGGCGTTCAGCTCGGCACGGCGCGCCGTGATTGTGTCGGCGATCAGGGTGCAGAGCGGCAGACGCAGGACAGGCACGTGGGCCACCCGTGAGCGCCGCGTGACTTCGAGCTCGATCCAGGGGGTCAGCCGCGCCGGATCCGCGAGGCCTCGCACGCGCGCCTCCGCTTCCTCCGATTCGAAGCGCGCGCTGTCAGGCAGCCACAGCGTGACGCGCCGCTTGCCGTCGGTCGTGAAGCGAAAACGGTAGCGCGCGCCGCGCTGGCGCAGATCACCGTCCGGCGTGTCGCAGTAGGCATCGCGGAAGGACGTGACCCGGGGCGTCGACAGACTGACCCCGCTCACCGGAGGATGATCGATCAATTGTCCGAGGAGAGCGGCCTCGGGGACGTCCCACCGCCGCGTCATGCGCTGCTACAGATCCGGCTCGAAGCGGACGCTCGCGATTTGCCCGGCGGCGTCGCGGCGCACGGCGCCCAGGAGCTCGTCGGCCGTCGTTTGGGGGCGTAGCGTCACGAGAAACGTCAGCGCCGTGCTGCCGTGCCCCGCCGATTCCGACGCGATCAGCTTCCAGCCGCGCGCATACTGCTCCAACACGCCCGCGATCACGGGATGGGCCGCGGTGGGTATCGCGGTCTCGGCCACGAGCCGGCCGCGAACGCGCTCGAGTGCCGGGGCGGCCCCGATGTCGAAGCGCCAGAGCACCAGGGCGAGCAGCACGAAGAACAGCGAGACGACGAACGCGACGGAGAACGATTGGACCCCGGCCGCGAGGCCCACCGCGATGGCGAGAAAGATGTAGACCGCATCCTTTGTGTCACGCAGGGTATTGCGAAACCGCACCGCGGCGACGATCCCGGCGAGACTGAACGCCAGCGCGACGCTATCCCGGACGATCAGCACGACACCGGCGATGACCACGGGGAGCACGATGACCGTCTGCACCAGCGAGGCGTCGTAACGAGCCTTGGGCTTGGTGCGCATGTAGATCCATGCGGCGGGGCACGCGAGGGCCAGTGCTTCCAGCATCGCGACGGCCGCGCCTCCCGGCGCGCGGGGACGGAAAAACGCTCCCCCGCGCGGAATCCACTGCGCCCCCAGCCAGGCGAGGCCCGCCAGCGCGCCGTAGTACGCGCCCAGCCGAGTGAACAATCCCAGCGCGCGCCGCTCGCTCATTGTGATATGGCCCGGCAGCGGTGCGCGAGATCGCGCTGCACCGTCCCACCCTCTTTAGCGTCCCGGAAGAAGCCGTCGAAATACCCCAGCATGCTCTTGGCATCGCCTTCCGGCAGGCCGGGAACCGCGCGCACGGCCGCGTAGATCGAGTCTTTGGCGGCGCGAAACCGCGCGAGGACGCTGCTGACCAGCGTGTCGGGTTGGCAGAAGCCGCGATACCAGCGCTCGCGCACAGACTTGATCGGGAGTTGCTCGGCCGGCACCGCGTACGGCGCGCCGACGGCGCCGGAGAAGTCGAAGTCGTACGGCACCGCCAGTATGCCGCGGGCGCCCACCGTGTCTTGCAGGATCGCGATGTTGTGACGGCCCCACACGGACCAGTCGGTATTCCCGATGAGATACTGGAACACCGCTACCAAGGTCATATACGACGCGTTGGTCGTGGCGTCATGCACCTTGTCCACCTCGAGCACAACGGTGCCGAGCCGCTGAGCCAACGCCTCGTCCGACTCGATAAAGAAACCGTAGCGGATCACCGTGTCGGCTCGGGTTGTGTCCACATACGTGATATGCGCGAGCCGCACGCGAAAACTGCTATCGGTCACGGCGTTGAAGACGCGATAGAGGGCGTACTCCTTCAACAGGTTGCGCTCGGAGTACCGGTCTCCCCGGCAGTGCGTGACCAGTTTCAGCTTGTCCTGACCGGCGAAGGACGTGTGCTCGACCTTGCGGGCCGGCAGGTCGATGCGGATGGGCGGGAACGGACACATTTTCAGCCGGAAGATGCCGCGCGTTCGGAGCTCGACCTTGACCGATCCGGTGTCAGCGCCGCCCGAAAAACGGAGCGTCCCCGGATACTCGACGCGCTTCTCACTGCGGTCACGGAAGAGGGCTCGCAGATCGGTCCGCAGCTCGAGAACCAGGGGCTCGCCCGTTTGGAAGAGCGGAGGCGTCTGGGCGCTCGCCGCGGCGAGGAAAACAGCCATCACCTGAGTGAGCGGCATGCGGCCGAAACTACGGTCCGGCGAAGACCCTCGCTATGTCGCTACCCAGGCTCCCTCAGATCGATACTCGATTCCTACCTGCTTCTTTGGCCCGATACAAGGCCTTATCCGCCGCCTGGACGACTTGATCGGGCGATGCGTGGCGATGATTCCGCTCTGCTACCCCGATGCTGACGGTAATGACGATCCCCTGCCGGCTCTTCCTTCCTCTATCAGCTTTGGGCTTGATCCGCGGCCTGAACCGGCGCCGCATGGTGAACCGGCTGGTTTCGACCGTCTCGCGCAGCTCTTCGAGATGCGGCAGACATTCGTCCTGACCCTTCCCGGGAAACACGAGCGCGAATTCCTCGCCGCCATACCGATAGGCCGTCGCGCCGCCCGAGGCATGGGCCAGCCGCGCGGCGACGAGGCGCAGCACGTGATCGCCCGCGTCGTGGCCGTAGGTGTCGTTGAAGCGCTTGAAGTGGTCGATGTCCACCATCGCCACGGTGAACTGGCCGCTCAGACGCGGCAGCGCTTCGTTCAAGGCGCGCCGTCCGGGTAGCTCCGTCAGTCCGTCGCGGTACGCCATCAGGTAGGAGGCTTCGATGACGGCGACGACGAGGATGAGTCCGGCGGTTGCAAGCCACAGCTCCTGACCGGGTCCCTCCGCACGCCAGGACAGCGCCGCAAAGACGGCGATGAGGCCGTAGAAGTACCCGCGCACGGGCGACTGCGGCTCGCGCATCCACGCCATGACGAGGAGCACGCCGATGATCAGAAACGCGATGATCGCAGGCTGCCGCAGGGGCGTCCACGCGGTAAAGCGTGCCGGCACCACTCGGGTGGTCAGAAATGCCAACGCTTGCGGTGCAAACCTCTGCGCCAGGAACACGACGATGACGACCTGTATCGCGAGCAGGACCCAGCGGAGCAGCCCCGCGGTTGTGAGCGTGCCGCGCTCGGGCAACAGGGCGACCAGCGCCAGGTTGATGGGCAGCAAGAACGTCAGGGCGTTGAAGAAGACGCGATCGCGGGGCGTGTCGATTCCCCGGAGCAGCAAGTATGCCGTCAGGCCGAGGAGCGCGGTCGCGAACACGAGTCGCGAACGATTGAAGCGCCATCCCAGGAGCAGTGCGGCGGCGACGACCGTGAAGGGGAACACGGCGGCGAGTCCCGATGCCGTGCCCCGCAGCGCCGGCAGGGTGAGCAGCAGCAGCGTGCCGACGAGGATCGGCGTTTCGGGGACGAATGTGGAGAGAATGCGTCTCATCGGGCCAGTAAATCTAGACGCCGAGGCGCTGAGCCGCCGAGCCGGCGTGTCCCGACATTGGGTTGACCGACTCGCGATGGGGTGGCGATATTCAGCCGCCCACGGCGGTATCGTCTAGGGGACTAGGACGGAGCCCTCTCAAGGCTCAAACACGGGTTCGAATCCCGTTACCGCTATTCCCGTCGCCCCCATCGTCTAACGGTTAGGACACCACTCTTTCAAGGTGGGAACAGGAGTTCGATTCTCCTTGGGGGCATGCTGGGGACTAGGGAGGGGGACTAGGGATTCGGAGGCGTCTAGTCCCGAATCCCAAACCCGAATCCCGCTTTATTCTTCTGCTTGATATTCGCGTTGGACTATGCAGTTCCCACCAGAGTTCTTGGCGGCATACAGGGCAAGATCCGCGACGATCATCAGCTCGGCGGCTGAGGTCTGCATGGCATTGCGCGGCAGCTCCACGAGGCCGCCGCTCACCGTCACCATCCGGGACGCGCTTTCGACGAGACTGCGGCGAATTCTGGTCGCCACGATCAAGCCGGCGACGGCATCGGTATCGGGCAGAATGATGGCGAACTCATCGCCGCCAAGCCGGGCGGCGATGTCGGTACCGCGCAAGCTTTTCTGAATCGCGGCAGAGACGCGCGCGAGCGCCTGGTCGCCGGCATGATGTCCCCAGCGATCGTTCACGAGTTTCAGGCGATCCACGTCGACGAGCAACAGTGACAGCGGCGCGCCGTACCGACGGCAGCGCGCGATCTCGCGCGTCATCGTGGCATCGAAGTGATAGCGGTTGAACAGACCCGTGAGGGGATCGGTGATGGAGCGGTGCTCGAGCTGCTCGAGCGCCTCGTGCTCCACGATGGCGGGCGACACGAGATCGCCGCTGACGTTGAGCAGGTAGTCGACGGCAGCCACCACGGCGCCCACGTTGCGTCCCAGACGGGAGCCCAGCTCGCGGCGGTGCGCCTCGATGGCGGCCGCGCGCTCTGCCGCTTCCGTCTCGCTCAGGTGCGCGTGGGGGAACACGCGCTGGAGCGGCAGCGTGGCTTCGGCCGTCGCCATCTCGTCGGCGCGCCGCTCGATTCCCGAGCGGCGTTGGACGCCGCTGCGACGCTCGTCCACCGTTTTGTCCACGGCTTTACCAGCCGATCGCATAGTTGGAGAGCTGATGGCGCCCTGCGCGCAGTTTCATGGCGTCTCCAACAACCCGTCGAGCTTGTCGACCTCGGCACGGGCCGAGAGACGCTGGAAGATCGAGCGGGCGCGCTGCGCCGCAGCCTTGCCGCCGGCGGTATCCCCGGACTGGATGAGCAGAAGCGCCAGGTCGCGTTCGGCCAGCGCGAGGAGCAGGGGACGGCCGTGCTCGGTCGCGCGGCTGATGACGTCACGCAGCAACTCTGCCGCGTCCTCGCGGCGGCCCTGGAGCGCGAATACACTGGCCTTGATGCGCGCGTCTTCCGCTTCGCGCACGGGATCCTTGAGCGCGCGGTGCGTCGCGATGGCCTGGTCGACCGCCGTCAAGGCAAGGTCGCCTTCGCCGCGCGCGACGTGAATCTCGGCGAGGCCCGCGATCGCCTGGGCGGTGAGCAGTTGGTCCTCGAGACCCCGGGCTTCCTGAATCGCGAGATTCGCGGTCTCCAGCGCACGGTCCAGCTGCCCCTGCTCGCGGCAGGCGATGCCCAGGTTGTGGCGCGTTTCGGCGATGCCGCGGGCGAAGTGCGCCTTTTCGTAGGCGCCGATGGCGCGGTTGTAGGCGATGACCGCCCGCTTGTAGTCACCCTGCATGTTCGCGATGATGCCCAGGTTATTGGAGCAGCGGCCGACGGTCGCCATATCGTTGTCGTCCGACGCCTCTTCCTGAGCCCGCGTGAAGAAGTACGTGGCTTCGTCGATGCCGCCCCGCTCGAGGGCGATGGCGCCGCACACGTTCAGGGCGCGCACTTCCATCGGCCGGTCCTTGAGCGTGCGTGCGCGCAGCTGGGCGACCATGGCCCACTGCTGGCCAACTTCGAGGCGGCCAAGCCGGCTGTGCGCGATGCCCAGCATCAGCGTGAGCATCGCGGACTCTTCCAGCTCGTCCCGCGAGCGCTGCTCGAGGTACGTGAGCAGCTCGGCGTACTTACCGGCGTCCGCGTACTGCTGCGCGATGTGGATCGGTGCGAGCGTGCCCTGCAGCTTCGCGGCAAACGACTCGTCCCAGCCCATGGCCGCGAGCTTGCGAATTTCGCTCTCGGCGCCCATGCGGGCGAAAATGCCGCGGGCCGTCTGTGCGGCAGCCTGCGCGTCAGGGATACGGCCGACACGACGGAGCAGGTTTGCCAGGTCGCGGGTCGCCTCGCCCTGGAGGAGCAGCCGCTCGTGCATCTCGGCGCGGCCGACCACCTCCCGCAACGCCTTCTCCGCGCGGGACTGCTGATCTTCGGAGACCATCACCATCGCCTGGATGCGCAGATCTTCGGCTTCGGCCACGGGGTCGGGCATCTGGCTGCGGATCACCCGAATCCGGTCGAGGTCGCGACGCGCCAATTCCGGCTCGCTGCGAACGGCGCGGATTTCAGCACGGCCGCGCAGCGTCATCGCATAGAGCGTCTCGTCACGGGTCGCTTCGGCTACGGCCACTGCCTGATCGGCCGTCGCCAGCGCCTTGTCGAGCGCACCCTGCTCGCGATAGGCATTCGCCAGGTTGTGATGACAGTCGGCCACGCCCGTCTGGATGCCGGCGCGATGGTAGGCGGCGGCGGCAATTTCCCAGGACGAAATGGCTTCGGCATGGCGGCCGCGCAGATGGCTGATCACGCCCAGGTTGTTCGACGCCCGGCCGGTGGTGGCATGATCGCCGTCCCGGCTCGCGGCCATGAGGGCCTGGGTGCAGGAATCAGCGGCTTCTGTCAGGTTGCCGCTCATCAGGGCGATGGCGCCGCGCGCATTCAACGCGTGACGCTCGACGCCGAGCTCGCGACGGACGCGGGCAGTGGCGAGGGCCCGATCGATCCACTCGAGGCCCTCTTTGTGCCGGCCGAGTCGCGCCTGGGCGATGCCGTAGAGCAGCGCCAGCGTCGGATCCTCGAACTCGCTTTGAGCGCGCGAGCCCAGGAACTCGACGAGCGCGGCGTGGTGCCCGGCGGCCGCAAGTGAGCGGGCTTTGGCGACGACCGGGGACGCCTCTAGGAGGCGCTGGTCGCGATTCTTGTCGTTGGCCATTGTGGGCTCGTTATCCGCGCACTAAATCCCGATCGCCCATTCCAACAACGCGACGGCATACTCACAGAAATGCGGCAAGGCGTAGGTGAACGACTTGTCCTCCGCCGAGTGGCTCGCCCCGACCGGCGTCCACGATTCATCGGAGTACTCGCGATACCACAGGCCGAGCAGGGTCTGCTCGAGCTGCGCGTCGGCTGAGTCGGCGACGGCATCGCCGTTGAGGTCACCACTCGCTCCGCCGTACCAGATCTTCAACTCCGACGCCGTCCCGAACGTCAAGCCGGTCGGCTCGAGTTTGACGCCGATTTTGGTGGTATCGACCGTGACGGTAATCAGCACCGAGTCACCCTGCGCCAGGTCGCCGACGCCCGGAACGAACAGCGGGTCCGTCGTGGTCAGCTGGAGGAATGGGTGGGTGTCGTTATCGATTGCGCTGCTGTAATTGATCTGAACGGACCGCGACTCGCCGCGCACCGCCCAGAAAGAGACCGTGTATTGATCGAGACTCAGAGGAGGTGTCAGGGCCATGGCGCCGGAGCGGCGCGCCCGAGCGTTCGTTTGCGCAGTAAACTGCGGAGTTCCCGACCACCGAAGGAATTGGGGACCTGCGGGGGGCTTCACCGCTGTGGGTTGGTCCGCGCAGCGCACAACCGCCAGCGCTAGGGCGAACACCAGAAAAGAGCGGCGAACGAACATAGAACTCTCCAAGGGCTGCGTGGGCGACTTGACTGCAGTGGTCAGTGGAGGCAGGTTTGGAACCTATCGGTCCCGCTGCGCCCACGAGAACGACACGAAAGTAGGTATATTTTGTCCCCTGTCAAGCCCGAAACTGGCCCGAAACGGGTCCCCGTTGCAGCCCGCCTCGCCGCGCTCTTGGACGTGTTCAGCCCGTGGGACGGGATCTCGCTCAGCTACCGCCAGTTTGCCGCTGCCCTGGGTAGTGGCGTAACTGAAGCAGCGATAAAGAAATGGCCTCACCGGGAGAAATTCCCGGCTGATGTGGCCCGCTTGATCGTGAGCAGGGCCAAGGAGCTGGGCATTCAGGACGTGACGCTCGAGTGGGTACTTTGGGGCGAAGGCCAAGGTCCCAAAAAGGGAACCAAAAAGGTCCCAAACAGGGGACACCAGCACGAATATCAGGAGTTAGTCGCCGCGATCGCCGAAGCCCTGGGGACCGACCTCGCCCATAACGAATTCGGTCAGTGGTCGTCGGTGGAGGTCCAGCGCACCGTGATCTGGTCGCTCAAGGACCTGGCCCGGCGGCTGTGGGTACTGCGCTTTCCGATGGCGGAGACGTTCAAGCTCACGGACGAGTGGGGGATGAAGATCGGCTTGCCGACGCGTTCCCTTGCCTCGGCCGCGAGCCCTGATGATTTTTCCGCCGCCCCCACCAGGGCCGATAGCTCAACTGGCAGAGCAACTGACTCTTAATCAGTAGGTTCTCGGTTCGATTCCGAGTCGGCCCATTTTTAGGGATTAGGGCTTAGGGGTTGGGGGCTAGGGGTTGAGCCCTGAGGCCCGAGCTCGCAACCCAAGTCCCCAACCCAAGTCCCCAACTAGCGCCGTGTAAGGCTGACTCCCGCCTGCAGGAAACTCACCGTTGCACTGTTGGCCGCCTGCCCGCCGTTGAACTTCACGTCGCCACCAGCCACGCCGACCGAGTAATGCACGAACGGCGCGATGAGCCAATGGGTGCTGACCGGCGACTCGTAGCCGATGCCTAACTGTGGACCGATTCCTGAAGAGGTGACGACATCCGTGCCGTCGCTCGCGCGATGCATCACCAACGCCGCGCCGCCCCGCAGATAGAAGCGACGTTTGGTCGTGGGATACCAGTACGCCGTCGCACCGATCGACATGAGCGTTTGCGTGATGTCCACGTCGCTCTTGCGCCACGCGGCGAGCTCGCCACCGATACGCAACGCGCGGCTCGTACTCCCCCCGAGCGCGAGGAACGCCGACAATCCCGTGGTGCGGCTGCCGGCGCAGATCTGACACGAGACGCGCGCCCAGCCGGGAGCCACACCGACCGCGTACCAAAACCCACCGCCACCGGAGGAGGGGCGGCGCTGAGCGGTCAGCGTCCCGGCCATCCCGGTGAGCACGAGGGCCAGCACCACAGTCCCAGTTTTGCGCATATCGCCACTATAACTCAATTACTGTGGCCCATTTGGGAGTGACCGCGGTCACGGCTGCGGGACCTGCCCTGGGGGCAACATGAGTATTGAGGAATACTGATGAAACGCGCTTGGGTCTTTCTACTGTTATTTGCGGCTGCGTGCAACGACGGACCGGCGGCGCCGGACTACGGCCCCGCCACCGGCAATGCCGTGGCTTTCGGTATCTGGACGCCAGGTCCCAACGACGATTGCACGGCCGCCCAACACGACGCCTACTCCGTGGTCGGTCCCGATCACAAGCGCTACCCGACGTGGCATCCCCCGATCGATCCGGCAAGCGGCTGCTCGTTTGGCCACGACCACGGCCGCGATCCGCGCGGTTCGGCGCTGTACCGGGAAGTCGGTGACATCCCGTTTGCATTCGCCAACGAACAGCAAGTCATCTACGATCCCGGGATGATCCGTCACGAGGACCATTTCGGACACAAGATCGAGTGGCAGAACGACATCCGGATGAACTTCGGCAGCGATGCCGCGAACGCGCTGTTCGACGTGCGCTGCGACGTCATGACGAAACTGCATCAGGGCACGCACTCGAAAGACGCGTTCACGAACAACCTGCACGAGCTGGTCTATCACATTCGCTGCAGCGACGGCACCGAGATGCACATTACGATCCTCACGGCGATCGGGACGCCGGGCCAGTTCGAGCGCAGCTGCGATCGCGCGACCGTGGCCGTCGGTCCAGCCACGCCGGCCAACTCACCCAACGGGGGTGGCGTGCGGATCATTCCGGATCGGTTCTGTGTCGATCGGGACATCCTGGTTCCGGCGGGGCAGAACTCGAATTTCGGGGCCCTGCACGAAAGCTGGGAAACCTCGAATTCGATCCGGCGTGAAGACGGCCACACCCTGGCCTTCTTCAACCCGTATTTCCAGGTTGACCGTCCGAGCCGGTTCTACGATCCCGCGCTTGCGAATATCACCGGACGGCCGATCGCCGTGTGCTATGAGGTCACGCCCGCGGGAGATCAGGTGCGGGGGAACAACAACTCTTGCTCCACGTCCACCGCGAACGGCACGATCCTGGGCCTGACATTCGACGACCCGCGCTCGGTGTTCGATGGTGTCCGTCGCAATGTCGACATCAACTCGAACTTCATCGACAACGAGGGTGGCCCGGAGGTCTGGTACACCGATCCGTTGGGCCGTCACGGCCGCACGCAGCCGTTCCCGGGATCGATTCGCCAGCGCATCGCGCGCATCAACAATGATCGCGGTGGGCTGGAGCTGGCGGGTCCGAGTATTGGTGGGGAACGCGACTACGGGAGCCCGAAGGTGCACGCACCGAACTAGCAGGCCCCCCCCTTGCCGGCCGGCGGGCTACTTCTTGCGCGCTACAGTCCCAATCGCGTTGATCAAATCTCCTAAATCGTAAGGCTTCGTTACCGACGGCTGCCCGCAGTTCTCCAGGAAGGCCCGGGTTTCCCCGCGCGCCTGATCGCCCGTCACGAACACGAATCGCTTGGCGAGGAGTGGCCGGCCGTTCACCAGCTGCTCGTACATGGCGCGACCGCCGAGCCGCGGCATCTGGAGATCCGTGACGATCGCGTCGAACAAGGTGTCGCGGTCGCCGAGCCGCTCCATGGCCTCGACGCCGTTCTCGACCGCGACTACCTGGTGCCCTTCCCGCTCGAGCAGCAGCACCATGGCCTGACGGTTTACCGCGTCGTCGTCGACCACCAGGATGCGCATGCGCGGCAGATTCTCGGCGGGCGTGGCGGGCGGCGTCTGCGCGCCCAGGAGGCTGCGCGCCAAGGTGACGACGACCTCGGCGCCGGACCCGCCGCCGCGCGGCCGTAGCCGCAGGCTGCCGCCGGCCGACTGCGCGAGCGCGCGCGCCAGTGCGAACTCCACCTCACCGCCGCCGCCCGACTGCGTGAACCGGAACGGCGACGTGAGCCGCTGCTCCGCTTCCACGGCCAGCGGCGTGCCGGAATCCCAGAGCGAGACCACGATCGATGGCCCCGTGGTGACCGCTCCAATCCGCAGCTCCCGCGGTGGCTGGGATGCGCGCAGTCGCCGGAGCGAGAAGTCGACCAGTTTCGTGAGCATCTCGGTGAGCTGCACCATCGGAATGGCCACCATCGGCAAGTCGGCCGGCACCTGGCGGTTCACCTTCACGCCGAGCTCGCGGAACGTGGATTCGCGCTCGGCCAGCACGCCGCTGATGACGACCGGGGCGTCACACGGTTCCGCAGCGCCCGCAGGATGCGCGGCGAGATCCAGGAAGTGACTCGTGATTTCGGCCGCGCGGCGCACCTCACCATGGAGCAAGACGAGCGCGCGCGCGCGCTCGGGATCGAGCGGACTGCCGTGCAGCAAATCGGCGAGGGCGCCGATGGCCGCGAGACGATTGTTGAGGGCGTTCAGCACATTCGCCGAGCCCTCATCCAGGACCACACGCGTGAGATCAGATGCAGGCGAGGTTTTGGGGGAGGGTGGAGAAGGTGGAGGTTGTACCGGAACGGCACGCACGCGGTGTGCTGGAACCGGCACCTCACGCTGACGACCGAGCACGTACCCGATCAGCGCGCCGACCGCCGCGCCAAATCCGAACGCAACCCACAGCTCCATGCCGAAAAGCTATGCGCCGCGCAGGTTTGTGCGAGCAGGCGGGCGTCACGACCCGTCAGCGTTGCCCGTCACGGGAGTCTGTACTTCATGGAGCAGCCTCTCTATTTTTCGTCGCCCGCCCTGGTGGTGGAACTGGTAGACACGCTGTCTTGAGGGGGCAGTGCCGCGAGGCGTCTCGGTTCGAATCCGAGCCAGGGCATCCGCAGTTCATCTTGAGGGTAGTCTCCCTACCCAAAACGCTTCGCAGATCGTTCACGAGCCTTGCGAGCCTCCTCTTCGCGATTCCGCGGTGGAGCCTTGGTGGTCAGTGTATCGACCAGCCGCCGGGCAATGCTCGTCACGTCGTCGACCGCGGCGTTGAACGCGGCCTCGTTGGCGTGCGAGGGTTTCGTCGAGCCACTCAGCTTGCGCACGAACTGCAACGCGGAAGCCCGAATTTCATCGTCCGTGGCGGGAGGCTCGAAGTTGGCAAGGGTTTTGATGTTCCTGCACATACACGCTCCTCTGAGCTCGTAAATGGCCCTAGCACAATGATATTTCGGTTATGTCGATCTTGCTCGGTCTCGTTCGTCGCCTGGATGAGAGCTGATGCACTGATTCCAACCAACTGAGAAGCGAGACGGGGGGACGATGCGATTCCTAGTGATGGTCAAGGGCAACAAGGAATACGAGGCCGGCGCGATGCCGAGGCGAGAGGAGCTGCTCGAGATGGGGAAGTTCAACGACGAGCTGGTCAAGGCCGGCATCATGCTCGCCGGTGAGGGTCTGCAGCCGTCGTCGAAGGGCGCGCGCATCAGCTACACAGGTGCCAAGCGCGCGGTGCGCGATGGCCCGTTCACGGAAGCCAAAGAGCTGGTCGCCGGGTTCTGGATCTGGCAGGTGAAGTCGCGCGCGGAAGCGTTGCAATGGGCCAAGCGCATCCCGTTCACGAACGGCGAGGAAATCGAAATCCGCCAGATCTTCGAGGCCGACGATTTCGGGGCCGAGCTCGCGCCGGAGATGCGCGCGTATGAAGAGCGACAGCGCGTGGCCATCGAGAAAAACAGACAACGTTCGGGAAAATGACCATGCGATTCATGACGATTGTGAAGTCTCGTGAGACCACTGCTCAGCCGTCGCCGGAGCTGCTCGACCGGATCAATAAGCTGGCTGAGGACGCCACCAAGAAGGGCACGTTTGTCGGGATGGGCGGTCTGGGCCCGACGGTGCTCGGGGCGCGCGCCCGGCTCTCGAAAGGGAAGATCACCGTGACGGACGGCCCGTTCACGGAAGCGAAGGAAATCATCGGCGGCTACGCGATCTTCAACGTGAAGTCGAAGCAGGAAGCGCTCGAGTGGACGCAGCGATTCCTGGAAGCGCACATCGGGCTGTGGAACCAGGACCTGGAGGTCGAAGTCCGGCAGATGATGGATGACCCGTCCCAAGGCTGCTGAAGCCATCGATGCGGTCTGGCGGATCGAATCCGCCAGACTCATCGCCGGGCTCGCGCGCCTCGTGGGCGATGTCGGAGTGGCCGAAGACCTGGCGCAGGACGCCCTGGTCGCGGCGCTGGAGCAGTGGCCCGAGGCCGGCATCCCCGATAATCCCGGCGCGTGGCTCATGGCGACGGCGAAACATCGCGCCATCGATCAGCTGCGGCACCGGAAGATGCGGGATAGGAAGCACGAGCATCTGGGCCGCGAGCTGGATGAGCGGCAGGTGAGTCCCGAGGACGTGCTCGCGGACGCCCTCGACGATGAAGTCGGCGACAACCTGCTGAGCCTCATGTTCACCGCCTGTCACCCGGTGCTCACGACGGAAGCGCGGGTCGCCCTGACGCTGCGGCTGGTGGGCGGCCTGACCACGGACGAAATCGCCCGCGCCTTTCTCGTTCCCAAATCGACGATTCAGCAGCGGATTGTGCGCGCCAAACGCACGCTCGCCGCGGCGCGCGTGCCGTTCGAGGTGCCGCGCGGCGCCGAGCTGGCCAAACGACTCGAGTCGGTGCTCGAGGTCATCTACCTCGTCTTCAACGAGGGATATTCCGCGACCGCCGGCGAGCACTGGGTGCGTCCGGCGCTGTGCGAGGACGCCTTGCGCCTGGGTCGCATCCTGGCCGAGCTCGCCCCGGATCAGCCCGAGGTCCACGGCCTCGTGGCTCTGATGGAGCTGCAGGCGTCGCGCATGCGCGCACGCGTGAGTCCCACGGGCGAGCCGATCTTGTTGTTGGACCAGGATCGGGGACGGTGGGATCATCTCTTGATCGGGCGCGGCCTCGCGGCGCTCACGCGCGCGGAGGCGCCGGGAGGCGCATACGGCCCGTACGGGCTGCAGGCGGCGATTGCCGCCTGTCACGCGCGCGCCCGGACGGCCGAAGAAACTGATTGGACGCGCATCGTGGCGCTGTATGACGCGTTGGCGCAGCTGCTGCCTTCGCCGGTGGTCGAGCTGAACCGCGCGGTGGCGCTGGCGATGGCATTCGGCCCGGCCGCGGGTCTCGAGCTGGTGGATTCCCTGAGGGACGATCCGGCGCTCGCGAGTTATCATCTCCTGCCGAGTGTTCGCGGGGATCTTCTCGCCAAACTCGGCCGTTTCGGGGAAGCCCGCGCGGAGTTCGCCCGCGCGGCAGCGATGACGCAGAATGCGCGCGAACGCGCCCTGTTACAACGGAAAGCGGAGGCTTTGTGAAAAAGGAATGGTCGCCGGAGCTGTTGAGCGTTCTCAGGATCATCGTCGCCTTTCTGTATATCGTGCACGGGACCGCCAAGTGGTTTGCTTTTCCGGCAGCCGTGATGCCTGGCGGGGGCGTGGTGCCCGTCGGCTCGCTGTTCTGGTTTGCGGCGGTCATTGAGACGGTTGGCGGTTTGCTGTTCTTGTTTGGCCTGTTCACGCGTCCCGTCGCGTTGGTTCTGGCGGGGGAGATGGCCGCGGCGTACTTCATCGTGCACGCGGGCCAGGGCTTCTGGCCTTTGCTGAACCAGGGAGAGGCGGCCGTGTTCTACTGCTTCACGTTCCTCTATTTCTCGGCCGCGGGCGCGGGACCGTGGAGTCTCGACGCGCTGCTCGCGCGCCGGCGCAGCACCACTATTCCGGTCAACTGAGTGACGGAACCCGCGACACGCTACGATCGCTCGATCGTCGAGGGACCGCTGCGTGCCGCGGTCTGGAAGATTGCCTGGCCCACGATGCTCGCCAACATCGTGGGCGGGCTGCAAGGAATCATCGATCACATCCTCGTCGGCAACCTGGTCGGGTATCAGGGGAACGCGGCGATCGGTGTCAGTTGGCAGATGTTCCTCGTCGTGATCGTGTTCATCTCGTCGCTGTTCACCGGGATGAGTGTGCTGGTCGCGCGGTTCGCCGGCGCGGGTGAGGCGGACAAGGTCGATCGCGTCGTCTATCAGGCGTTCCTCACGGCGATCGGCCTGTCGCTCGGCGTGATGGCGCCGATCGGGTACTTCGCCGCGCCGTGGTTGCTCAATCTCGTCAACGCCGCTCCCGCGGTGCAGGCGGAGGCGTTGCCCTTCATCCGCATCATGTTCGTGTTCTCGAGCGGGATGCTCGTGTTCTTCATGCTCGGCGGCGCGCTGCGCTCGGCGGGCGACGCCCGGACACCCATGGTGCTCGGCATCGCGATGACGGTGCTGAATCTCGTGCTCAACGTCGTGCTGATTCGTGGCCTGGGTCCGATCCCCGCGTTCGGCACGCGCGGGTCGGCCATGGGCACCTGCATCACGGCGGGGTTGATCGCGATCTACGCGGTGTGGAAGCTGTGGACCGGCGGCTGGGTCGTGCGGTTTCCGCGCGAACACGGGTTCGCGCCCGATTGGGCCATCATCAAATCACTGTTCCGCTTCGGGCTGCCGACCGGCATTCAAGGTATTGCGATGAACATCGGCGGGGTGTTCATGTTGTCGTTCATTGGATCGCTGGGACGCACGGAGGGCGCGGCGGCACAGGCGGCGTTCGCGGTCTCGTATACGGAGCTGTTTTCGCTGATCACCTGGACCTCAGTCGGTTTGATGGGCGCGGCGGCGGCGGTCGCTGGACAGAACCTCGGCGCTGGACATCCCGATCGATCGAAGGAAGCGGTGGGCATCGCGGCGCGCTACGGACTGTCGGTTGCCGCGGTCGTGGGCCTGTTCTTCCTTTTCCTGCCGCGCCAACTGCTCGGCATCTTCGGCATGGACGACCCGGTGGCCCTCGAGGTCGGGACTCAGCTGCTGAGGGTGCTGAGCGTGTCAGGTCTCTTCATTACTACGGCGCTGGCGTATACCGGCGGGTTACAGGGGACAGGCGATACGAAGAGCCCGCTCTACATCTCGATCATCTCACAGATTTTCGTGCCGCTTGGGATCTGCTTCGTGATTCAGCAGATGGGCAGGCTCGACGCGATCGACATCTGGCTCGCGATCCTGGCGGGGCACGTGACGCGCTGCGTGCTCAGCGTGTTCCGCTTCAATCAGGGCAAGTGGCGGCACATTGCGGTGAGCATCGGGGAGTCACCCAGCCACTAGGTGCCCCGTCTTGCCGATGAGCGACCGGGCGTTGTCGACCTGGCCCCACGTGTTCCAGAGCAGCACGCCGCGCACTCGGCCATCCTTGAGATAGTAGACCACGCCCTCGCGGAACTGCTCTTTCCACTCGCTCTCGGTTTGGAATCGCGGATCCAGCTCGCCCACGGCCTCATATCCCAGCTGGAACAGATCTGAATAGAAGAAAGGCAGGTGGGTGTACGGAGTGCCCTTGCCCGCCATGGAGCGACCGGCGGCAGCGCCCATCGTGTTGGCGTTGTCCTCGTGCTCGACCCGCATCCGGGTGCCGAGCTGGGGATTGAGGAAGTTGGCGACGTCGCCGGCCGCGAACACATCCGGCAGGTTGGTGCGCAGCAGCTCGTCCACGACGATGCCGTTCTCCACGCGCACGCCCGCCTGCTCGGCGATCTCGACGTTCGGCTGGATCCCGAGGCCGGCGACGATGACGTCGACGGGGATCTCCTTCCCGTGCGTGGTCTGGACGATGACCTTCCCGGCACTTTGCTGGAGACTGGCCAGCCCCTCTCGAGTCCGTACGTCCACGCCCTGTTCGCGATAATAGTCGACGAGAAAGCGTGAGAGATCGGCGGGGAACACGCGGGCGCCGATGCCGTCCTCGGGGATGAGCATCGTCACATCACGGCCGGCCATGCGCAGCGCCGCCGCCACTTCGGATCCGATGAATCCTCCGCCCAGCACCAGGAACTTGAGCTTCTCGTTGGCGAGCGCGCGGAGCCGGCGGTAATCGTCGTAGGTGCGGTAGTAGATGATCTGCTCGGTCGGTAACGGCAACCGCCGCGGCGTTCCGCCGGTCGCGAGTAGCAGCTTCTCGTACGACACCGTGTCGCCGCGATCGTCCGTCACGGTTTTCTGCTGTGGGTGGATCGCGGTGACCCGCCGGCCGAGGCGGAGCTCCACCGCCGCGGTCTCGGTGTGTTTCCAGATCGCGTCTTCGGGCTCGCCTTTCCACAGGCCCTTCGACAGCGGCGGTCGCGCATACGGTGGATGCGGTTCGGAAGACATGATGCCGATGCTGCCGTTGGCATCTGCTGCGCGGATGGCGCGCGCGGCGGCGTCGGCCGTCATGCCGCCGCCGATGATCAGATACCGAAAGTCGCTCATGCCACTGTAAGTCACATCGCGGGCGACAAGGTTCCAGGCTACTGCGGACTCATCCTTCGAGCCCGGTCCCACAGCCCTGGGACGCCAAGCTGTTGCGCCAGCGCCTCGAATGCGGGACGAGGCCCGCGCCAGCGAAGCTCGTCGAGGTCCTTGAAAACGGGGATATCCGTTCTCAGCGTCGCGAGGGTGCGGAACAGCAGCGCGAGGGGTCGATTCTCCTCGAGCGCGGCGGACAGCCGTGCCGCGCCGCGGACCGGCACGCCCCACGCGGTCGCCGCCTTGGGGATCCGTTCCAAGTGCTGGTAGCGTCCCAGCACCGCGCCCGACGCCTTTTCTCCCCACCCGCGAATCCCGGGGAATCCATCCGCGGAATCGCCGACCAGCGCGAGATAGTCGGGAATCGACCTGGGCCCCACACCGAAGCGCGCCACGACGCCCTGCTCGTTGCGCGTCTCGCGCTTGCGCCGGTCAAGCTGGACGATTCGCTCGCCGATAACGCACTGGCTCAGGTCTTTGTCGGGAGTACAAATGATGATTTGCTCGACCTCGGCCGATTCGGCGGCGCACCGCGCGGCGGCGGCGAGTGCATCATCCGCTTCGAACTCCACCATCGCCCAAACCATGACACCCATGGCGCGCAGCGCGTCCTCGAGCGGGTGGAACTGGGCCAGCAGCGCCGGCTCGATGCCTGCGCTGGTCTTGTAGCCGGGCCAGAGATCGTTGCGGAACGATTCGATGACGTGATCGGTCGCTACCCCGATGTGGGTGGCGCCGCCTTCCAGCATGCCGAGCACCGAGCCGAGCACGCCGATGATCGCGCCCGCCTCGTTGCCCTGGGTGTCCGCCTGCTTGGGGACTGCGTAGAAATGCCGGAACAGCTCGTAGGTGCCGTCGAGCAGATGGACGCGCACGACTCAGCGCACTCGCGCGGGCTGCAGGTGGCCGAACAAATCCTCACGCACCGCGGGATCGCGCAGCTTCCACACCACGCCATCGGTGAAGTAGTGGTGGATGTTGAAGAACGCGCTGATCGCAAATCCCGCGACCTCGCCCGGGCGCGAGCCGATCCAATCGGTGACCACCGCCATCGCGCCGAGCGGCAGCGCGATCCCGGCGAGAATCGAGCCGGCGACCAGCGCCACGACGTATCCGGCGAGGTAGAGGGCGACGAGCTGCCGCGGCGCCGCGCTCAGCGCCCGGCTCGTGCGATTCATCTCCACGCGGAACGGGAAGATCAGGTACTGAATCGCGTGCGCGATCTGGACGATGAACAGCGCGGGCAGCCCGACGCGCGCCATCGTCGCGTACCAAACGAAGATGGCGATCCAGGGCAGCCAGGCGCGCAGCGGCGCGATGCGACCGGTGCGCCGGCGATGCAGCCAGAACCCCACCAGTCCCATCACCAGGGCGACCGCGGTCAGCGCACTCAGGCCGATGTAGAGCGGCGTGAGATCGACATACTGCGCATAGCCGAGATAGAAGAACCACACCACGTGCCAGGCGGTGAGGATGAACAGGGACCCGCGGATCAACCGGCGCTCGAGCTGGTTGAACGGATTGCCGTCCAGATGGGTGAACGTCGCCATCATACCCCACGCCTGCGCCGTGTAGTGCCACGCGAGGTACGCGCTGGAAATCGTCAGGAGCGCCGAGATCGGGACATCGGTCCGGCGGCTCGCGTAGACCGCGGCGATGCAGGAAATGAGCAGCACTGTCGGCACGTAGATCGCGGCCCACGGATGTTGCTTGATACTCTGGCGCGTGCGGTACACCATGCGATAGGACGCGAGAAAGTGCGGCATGTTGATCAACGCGCCGATCCATGCCTGCGCGCCGACGCTGACGAGCAACATGTCCGTGCGGCCGGCGACGAGCAGCGGCACCAGCACCAGCAGCGAGAGCCCGCCGGTGCAGAGCGCGTCGACGAAGGGGGAAATGATCGCGGCACTCGCGGCGGGGTGAGCGCCCGCCGCTGGTGATCGGCGCAAAATCTGCGATTTCACCGCGCCGGCTCACCCGCCTGCTGGCGCTTCAGGTCGAGCACGAGCTGATCGCGCAGCGCGCCGATCGCCTTGCCGCGGATATTGACAATGCCGCCCGGGAGATTGTCGAACCGGTAGCGCCGCAGCACCAAGAGGTAGATGCCGGACCCGCGCTCGACCGCGCAGCTGAGATCGAGGGCGGTTTCGAAATAGTGATTCGCGTAGATCTGCTTCGCGGCGACGAGCGTGATGCCCGCCAGCTCGGCCGGCGTGTAGACCACGTAGTGCGTGACGCTCAGAATCGGGCGCAGCCGGGGCAGGACGTCCTCCGACCAGTAGATGATTTCCGATGCACCGGGCAGCGATCCGCGTGGATAGACCGAGAGGTACTGCTGCAGCGACGGCACGTTGGAGTAGACGTACGGCGATTCCGCGAGCTGCGCGGCGAATGCTTCACTGGAACGAACCGTGAGATTGCCGCGATCATCGTAGACGACCATCGCCGAGTCGCCACGGGCGCGATAGTCGGTGACGTACTGCACGAAGCGCCGGCGGGCGTATGCGCCGAGCTGCGCCGGCAAGTCGGGCGCCGACCAGTTGGTTTGCGCGCGGATCTGCTGCATCTCGGCGGCGGGCAGCTTGACGACGCAGTCGCCCGGTTTGCAGTCCTTCATCTCGGCGGCATCGCGGCTCGTGACGGTCAACGCCGCGACATCGCGCTCCGTCGCGGGAGTATCGAAGATCCCCAGCTGAGTACGGTTGGGCGTGCGCAGCGCCGCGGGAACGTCGCGTGCGGCTCGTGCGAACGCCTCCCGGGTCTTCGGGACCGTGATGATCCCGAACAGCGCGACATCGCGGCGGTCGTGAACGTCGAGGACCTTCGCGACCGGCTCGCCGCGCTCGACCGCCGCCAGCTGCGCCGTATCGAGGCCGATGCTCTGCTCGAGAAAGAGCGTCAGCTGCGCCGGCCGCTGCGTGGGGGGGGGGGGCGCGGCAACCTGTAACAGCATCAGCAACGTGAGCATACGTCTCCGTTCAGATCAGGGACTCGATCGGCAAGTGCGAGAAGAATCTGGCTCCGAGGGGGCGCCAGAAGCCAGCGTTCGGCTCGTTGGTGAAGCCGCCGGTCCAGAGCAACCGGCCGTCCGGCCCCCGCGTGACCTCATAGGACAGCGCGGGGCTTGCCCACTTATCGAACAGATTCGCGACCTCAGCGGCGAGCTCGGGACTATCCACCAGTACGCCGACCTCCGTGTTCTGCTCGAGCGAGCGGGGATCGAGATTGACCGAGCCGACGAAGACCGACGTACGATCGAAGACAAACGTCTTGGCGTGCAGACTCGCCCGCGAGGAGCCGACTGTCATACCGAAGGCGCGCGGCCGTTTCGCGCCGGCCGCTTCGGGGCGCAGCTCGTAGATCCGGACTCCCGCCTGCAGTAAGGGACGACGGTACTTCATGTACCCGGCATGCACGAGCCACACGTCGGTGGCGGCGAGCGAGTTGGTCAACACGCGCACGTCGACGCCACCGCGGCGCCGCTCGCCGAAGAACTCGACGCCTTCCTTCCCCGGCACGAAATACGGCGAAACGATCAGCATGCCCGATCGGACGCCCCGCACGTACGGCGAGATTTGGCCGCTGAGAAACGTAGCGCTCCGGGTCCCGGCAGGCGTGTTCAGCTTGTCCGGCGGATCGGCGATGACTCGAGCAGGCGCCCAGTGCAGATGCAGCGCCTGCGAGCGCAGATCGGTGGCGAGATCGGAGCGCGCAAGGGCACGGCCGTAGGCCGAGTCGGCGAGTTGCTCGCAATGCGAGCGCAGCTCCTGCCGCGCCGTCACCGACTTCGCGGGGTCGGGTTTGAACCTAGCGATACGTGTCATGGGGACGGCGAATTCGCTGTTCCAGTAGGCCTCGAAGATGGGCGTCGACTGTGCGGCGACCGGACCCAGGGCGAGGACGTCCACGTCTTGAAAGTCGAGCTCGCCGCGGCTGAAATACTCGTCGCCGATGTTCCGGCCGCCGAGCACCACGCCCATATTGTCGGCAACCAACTGTTTGTTGTGCATGCGCCGGTTGATGCGCGTGAAGCGTGTGATGAGCTCGGCCAGCCGGGCCAGGCCGGTGCGATGCGTGTATGGGTTGAACAGCCGGATCTCGATATGGGGATGCGCATCGAGGGCAGCGAGGGCCGCGTCGCTCTTTTCGAGCGTGCCCCAGTCGTCCAGCAGCAGACGCACCGAAACACCGCGGTCAGCCGCGGCGATCGAGCCGGTCGGTGATGAGCGAGCCGGTCTGGTCAGGATGGAAGATGTAGTACTGCAGGTCGAGCGTGCGCTCGGCGAGCTCGATCAGAGTGGCGCGCGCGACGAACGCGTCGAGGCCGTTCGCCAGCAGCCGGAAGCCCGAACGTCCGCCGTTCGCCGCGACGCGCGGCGCAATCCACTGCTCCAGGGTTGTCACGCGTCCGAAAGTGGCGCCGAGCTATCGCGGGCGGAAGGCTCAATGCTGCATGCCGTGTGGGCCGTGGAGGGGTCGTACGCGCAGGAAGATCAGCCCGCCAATCGGAGTCCGGGAGCCGTACACACCACCCAGCGCTGCCGGCACGACGTTGAGCGTTCCCTGAATGCCGACGCCGAACGTCGCGCCGCGGCTTCGAATGAGCTCCCGGATGAACCCCAGGGAGAACGCCGCGATCCGGAACGTGGTATCCGCGGGGAAGCTGCCCAGCGCCAGGTCCTCGGCGCTCTTTTGCGCAAAGTCGATGCGCCCGTAGAGCGTATTGCCGTGATCCAACACGGCTTCAGCTTCTGCCAGCGCCGAGTGGGTCGTCCGTCCGTCATGTCGATTGGCGCCCCACACCAGCGCGGCCGCCAACTGGCCGCGCGTGCCGATGCGCCGTCCGTGCAGGATCGACGCCGTTGTCCGATGCGTAGACGCGCCGGGATCCAGCGCTTCAGGACTCTTGAGATAGCCATGACCGACGGCGAGGGTCCAGTTGGAATCGAGGTGCGCGCTGAATCGGCCGGAGTAGGAATCTAGCCGGATGCGATCGATCCCCCAGCGTTCCTCATCCGGCTCGCGGCCGTTGAACACCGAACCCTCGAGCTTCCAGTGATGCCCAAAGATGCCGGCGGTGATGACGCCGAAGCTGATATGCGTAGCGTCTTGCCAGTGGTGGCCCAGAGGCGCAATCGGATTGTCCATGGCAGACGGCCGGTGCATGAAGGCAACAGGGCCAAGCGCCGGCTCGCCCGCGGGTGCGACGTAGGCCGCGACGCCGATGCCCGGCGCGAGCGGTCGCTCATACATGACCGCCAGCTCCATCCAGAAGTCGTGCGGGTGCTGCCGATCGACCAGCGGTTGGCCGTTGTAGGTCTCGCCGCTCTGCAGGAGCAGGGGATAGCCGCGGTTGGACACCGTCGCCGGATCCAGACTGAGCATGGTTCTCGCCTGAAAGCGTCCACCTCCCAGGTCGCGGCTCGCCATGAGCATGGCCCAGTTGAGTGAGCCGAATTGCTCATCACCGCGCGGACCGCCCTGCTTGTCGTATTGCACAAACACAAAGCCGTGCAGCATCAGCATCCAGGAGCCGGCCATGACATGCCGTGACGGCAGGGGCACGGCGTCCGGAATCCAGGTCGTGCCCGAGCCCATGCGTTCCATCGAGATCCCCAGGGGATCGGTCATCGGCATGACCATTCCGGGCATGTCCGGCTGGTGTTGCACCGCCAGCGCCAGCACTGCCAAAAGGTGAAGCACGTCGCCCTCGCGGATCGAAAGCCAAACAGTCGTGCCCGCCGCGAGCGGAGCTCGAGGCGAGGCAGGGGGCCACAATTGTCGCGAGTGCTAGGCTTTGGGAGGTGGTGCTTCTGGAGCGGCGCTGTGTGAACGGGTCGATTGCGAGACGATGCCGACGGTGCCGAACAGCGCCGGGCCCGTGAGCAGTATGGAGGCCGGTCTAGTCACATCGACCGATACGGCGCAAGATGTGAGAGCCTGGCAGCAGACCGGAATCGTAGGTGCGGACGGCTGCTGCGAATGTTGCTGATGGTGGTCAGCGGGGGGGGGAGACGCGGGCGGGGGCTCGCACCGGGATTCCCCGGTCACGAACGCGAGATTCACAATCAGCGCGCTGGCAGCAACGGCGACGGCTTGGCGGAACGTCACGACCAAAGTCTACACGCGAGGACTTCGATGCGGAAGCAATTCGGAGTGGCAGCGGTTCTTCTGATCGTGTGCGCGACCCTGCTGCTCGCGCACGATCTGTTTCTGAAGCTGGATAATTACTTCGTGCCACCCAACAGCGCGGTGCGGGTCGCGGTCTTGAACGGCTCATTTGTCGCGAGCGAGGGCGCGGTGACGCCCGACCGGCTGCTCGACCTCAGCGTGGTGGGACCAACGGAGCGGCGCGCGATTCCGCGCGCGTCCTGGCGACCCTCCGGCGACAGCACCTGGCTCACCGTGCAAACCGGTGGGCCGGGCACGTACGTGGTCGGGGCCTCACTCAGTCCGCGTCAGATCGCGCTCTCGGGCGAGGATTTCAACAGCTATCTCAAGGAAGACGGGATCCCCGACGTGTTGAACGCGCGCACGCTCAACGGCGAGCTGGCGATCGCGGTGCGTGAGCGCTATCAAAAACACGTGAAGGCCGTGCTCCAGGTGGGGGAGACGCGCACCGACGCGTTCGCGACGGTCCTGGGCTATCCCGCCGAGCTCGTGCCCCTGTCGAATCCCTACGCCACGCGGATCGGCGACACGCTCGCCGTGCGCGCGCTGCTCGACGGCAAGCCGGTGGCCAACCAGCTCGTGATCGCGGGGGGGAGCGCGACGGCCAGAAGATCGACGAGACGTGGGCGCGCAGCGACTCGGCCGGCGTCGCCCGCTTTGCCCTGAGTGGGGCGGGGAAGTGGTACATCAAGTTCATCCACATGGTCCCGGTCACCGGCGACAGCGTGAACTACGAGTCGAAGTGGGCGACGATCACATTCCAGGTACGGTGACGTGGAAACCGGCGCGCATGCCCTCCTGACCGAGTGGGAGTCGTTTTACGTCATCGTCGGCTCGTCGGCCGGCGCCTTGACGGGGCTGATGTTCGTGGTGATCACGCTCGCGGGTGACACCGACCTGCCGCGCACGCCCGATACCGTGAACGCCTTCGCCACCCCCAACGTGATCCATTTCGTCGCCGTGCTCCTGCTCTCGGCGCTGTTGAGCGCGCCGTGGCGGCGGATGCAGGATCCCGCGCACCTCGTGGGAGCGACCGCGCTCGCCGGCGTGATCTATGTGGTCGTCGTTGCACGACGCATGTTCAGGCAGAAGGGCTACACACCGGTGCTCGAAGATTGGATCTGGCACCTGTTACTGCCCATAATCGCGTACGCGGCCTTGTTCTTCGGCGCCGCCGGCCTGTCGCACGACCAGCAGTGGGCGACGTTCCTGATCGGTGGGGTCAACCTGCTCCTGGTCTGCATCGGCATTCACAACGCCTGGGACACGGTGACGTACATCGTCGCTAACCGAAAGCGAGAGGAGCATTCATGACTGTGCCGCGCCGGGAACTCCTCAAGTCGTTCGCTGCCGCGTCCCTGATGCCCGCTGTGGCCCGACTCGCCCCGCCTCCGCGAATGTCGAGAGCGGTGTCGAGCAAGGGCAACGTCGACTGGACCGCCGTCCGACAGCTGTTTCCGCTTGCTCCTGACTGGACTCATCTCTCGAGCTTTCTCTTCGTCTCCCATCCCAAACCCGTCGCCGACGCGATCGATCATTTCCGCCACAAGCTCGACAGCGACGCGTTCTGGATCGAACAGGCCGCGTTTAGCGATGCTGAGGGACGACCGTACCAGGCGGTGAAGCGTGCGCTCGCGGATTACATCGGCGGGAATCCGGCGGAGATCGCGATGACCGCGAACACGACCACGGCCCTGGCGATGGCGTACCAGGGACTGCGGATTCGCGGTGATCAGGAAATCGTCACGACCGAACATGACCACTACTCCCATCATCAATCGATTCGTCTCGCGGCTGCCCGCTCAGGTTGCGCCGTGCGCTACATCGCGCTGTTCGATACGCCCGCGTCGGCCCGGGCCGAGCAGATCGTCGAACGGGTCGCGCGCGCGATTACGCCGCGGACTCGTGCCGTCGGCGTCACGTGGGTGCAGTCCTCCACCGGGATCAAAACCCCGATCGCGGGGCTGGCCGAGGTTGTGGCGCGGGCGAATCGCGGCCGTGAGGCGGCCGACCGGTGCTTGCTCATTGTGGACGGCGTGCACGGCTTCGCGAACCAGGATGTGGACGTGGCCCGGCTGGGGGCTGATTTCTTCGCCACCGGGACGCATAAGTGGCTGTTCGCGCCTCGCGGCACGGGCTTTCTGTGGGGACGCGCGGATGCGTGGCCTGAGCTTCGTCCGACGATCCCGAGCTTCGATTTCGACACGGTCGAGCTGCTGTTCGACGTGTGGGCCGACCGGCGCGAGATGCCGCCGACCCAGGCCGGGTTCGTCTCGCCGGGCGGGTTCGTGGCCTACGAGCACGTGCTGGCGATTCCCGCGGCGGTCGAATTGCACCGCACGATCGGACGCCCGGCCCTCGCGGCGCGAATCGCCGAGCTGAACGGTGCATTTCGAGACGGAGCGGCGGCGATCCCCGGCGTGACGCTGCACACACCGCGCGATCCAGCATTGAGCGGTGGGATTTCGTGCTACGAGGTGCGTGGGTTGACGGCGGCGCAGGTTGTGGGAAGGTTGGCGGAGAAGAAGATTCGGACGACGACGTCGCCCTACAAGGTCTCCTACGCGCGGGTCTCGGGCGGCGTCATGAACGGACCAGAAGAAATCGATATGGTGCTGCGCGAAATCCGAACGCTAGCTGGGGGGGCATGAATGCAGTCGCAAAACTACGACGCCATCGTCGTTGGATCCGGCATCTCGGGCGGCTGGGCCGCGAAAGAGCTGACCGAGAAGGGCCTGCGGGTCCTGATGCTCGAGCGCGGCAAGAACATCGAGCACATCCGCGACTATGTGAACGCGACCAAAGGACCGTGGGAGTATCCGCATCGCGGTGGCCGCACGCGCGCGATGGAGGATGCCTACCCCGTGTTGAAGCGGGACTATCCGCTCAACGAAAAGAACCTGGACTGGTGGGCCTCGGATCGAGAGTCGCCCTACACGGAAGTGAAGCGGTTCGACTGGTACCGTGGCTACCACGTCGGCGGCCGTTCGCTGATGTGGGGTCGCCAGAGCTATCGCTGGAGCGATTTCGATTTCGAGGCGAACTCCAAGGACGGCGTTGCTATCGACTGGCCGATCCGGTACGCCGAGATCGCGCCGTGGTATGACCATGTCGAACGCCACGCCGGCATCGCGGGATCGCAGGAAGGAATGGCGCAGCTTCCCGACGGGCAGTTCCAGCCGGCGATGCCGCTCAACTGCGGTGAGGAACTGATTGCCGGCCGGTTGCGCACTCTGTTCGACGGCCGCCGGCGGCTCATTCCCGGTCGCGTCGCGAATCTCACACAGCCGCTACCGGGACGCGGTGCGTGCCAGAATCGCAACGCGTGTTGGCTGGGGTGTCCGTTCGGCGGCTATTTCAGCACGCAGTCATCGACGCTCCCCGCGGCCATGGCCACGGGACGGCTCACGCTGCGTCCCTTCGCGATCGTGACGGAAGTGGTTTACGATCGCGACAAGAAACGTGCGAAGGGTGTGCGCGTGCTCGACGCGGTTACCAACGAAACCACCGAATACACGGCGAGCGTCATCTTCCTGTGCGCGTCGACGTTGAACAGCACGTGGCTCCTGATGCGATCGGCGACGGACGTCTGGCCCGGTGGGCTCGGCTCGCAGCTCGGGTGTGCTGGGGCACAACCTGATGGATCATCACTTCCGGGCGGGCGCGTCCGGAACGATCGAGGGGCTGACCGACAAGTACTACAACGGCCGCCGGCCGACGGGATTCTACATCCCGCGCTATCGAAATCTCTTCGGCGAGAAGCGGGACTACCTGCGCGGGTTCGGCTATCAGGGCGGCGCGAGCCGCCAGGGCTGGTCGCGCGGCGTGGCCGAGCTGGGGGTGGGCGGCAAGTTCAAGGACGACATCGCGCAGCCGGGCGCGTGGACCATCGGCGGCACGGCGTTCGGGGAGATGTTGCCGAATCCAGCGAATCGTGTCTCGCTCGATCCGACGAAGAAGGACAAGTGGGGTCTGCCGGTCTTGGCGATCGACTGCGCGACCGGCGAGAATGAGCGCACGATGCGCAAGGACATGATGAATGACATGGCCGAGATGCTCGAGGCCGCGGGGGTAAAGAATGTGCGGACCTACGATGCCGGCTCCTGGCCCGGGATGGGCATTCACGAGATGGGCACGGCGCGCATGGGTCGGGATCCCAAGACATCGGTGCTCAACTCGCACAATCAGGTGTGGGACGCGCCGAACGTGTTCGTCACCGACGGCTCCTGCATGGCCTCCGCATCCTGTGTGAATCCTTCGCTCACGTACATGGCGCTGACGGCCCGCGCGGCGGATTTCGCCGTGAGCGAGCTCAAGCGCCGCAATCTCTAGAGGCGACCATGGCTTCCACGATGGATCGACGCGAAGCGATCAAGACGGTGACGATGCTGCTCGGCGGCGTCGCGCTCACCGGCAGCGGACTCGTGCGCGCCGTCGAGCGCGCACACGCGCGGGCCACGCAGCCCGGCCCGCAGGTCGGCGCCTTCAGCGCGCAGGACGTCGCGCTGCTCGATGAAGTGGCCGACACGATTCTGCCCGAGACCAAGACTCCAGGGGCGAAGGCCGCTCACGTCGGCGCCTTCATGGCGCTGATGGTGACCGACACCTACGATGAGCGTCAGCAGGGCGTGTTCCGCGACGGGATGAAGCAGCTCTCCGGCTTCCTGGAGCTGCCGCCGGCGCAGCGCCTGGCGCGGCTGGAGCAGCTCGATCGCGAGGCGAAGTCGTACATGGATACCCGCGCTCAGGGAGCGCCGCCGCACTTTTTCCGGCTCATGAAGGAGCTCACGCTGCTCGGCTATTTCACGTCGGAGATCGGCTGCACGCAGGCCCAGCGATACCGGGAGACGCCGGGGCGCTTCGATCCGTGCGTGCCGTACACGCCCGGGGAGACGGCCTGGGCGGCGCACGCCTAGCAGTTCTCGGGAGCCGACGGGGGGCCCTCGTACTCGCGACATTGGCGGCGTGCCAGTCCGAGCCGAGCGGCCCCGTATCGCTTCCGCTCGCCGACGCGGCTTCGATGCGCGTCTACACCGTGCAGACCAATCAGGATTGGACCGGCCACATTCCTCTCACCGAGGGATATACGGTTCGCCTGAAGATCAAGGTCTACACGCCGAGCGGCCGTGAGATCGTGCCGCTGGAAAACCCCGTCGGCATGAGCTTCAGTTTTTCCCCGGCGACGCTCGCGACCGCTGCGGTGGCGGATTCCGCGCTCCTGCTGTTTGATATCGCGCCGGCCGATCCTCCAAACAGCGACGGCAGCTTGACGATCACACTCACCGAGCCATCTACCGCCACGACGAAATCGTTCGGTCCCTTTTACGTACTAGTGCACCCGGCCCAATAGTGCGGACCGGGATCCGAGCGTGTGGTCTCGCGCTGCTCCTCACTCGAGGATTGGCGGCCCAGGAACACGAACACGACGGTGGGGGGGGAGCCAGTGGGGTCCGTCGCTCGAGCTCACCGCCTACCTCCAATACATCCATACCTCAGGTCTGCGTGGGGCGTATCAGGTTGGTTCCGTCAATCGCGTCATGCTGCAAACTGGCGGTTCGGGTCTGGGGGGCTCGATTCACCTGCGCGCGATGGGTAGCGCGGAACCACTGACACTCACCGACCGCGGTGCCCCGCAGCCACTGCAGGTCTCGTTTACGCGCGGCGGTGAGACGATTACGGATCGGGCGCATCCTTCCCCCTGGCTCATGGAGCTGTCGGCGTCGTACGAGCATGTGATCCGCGAGGGCATGAGCGTTTCGCTGTACGGTGCGGCAATCGGAGAGCCGGCGTTGGGTCCGCCACTCTACGTGCACCGAGCCTCGGCAGTCGCGAACAGCGCGGTCCCGCTGGGCCACCACTCGCAGGACCTCACGCACTCGAGCTTCGGCGTCGTGACCGTGGGCGTAACGCGAGGGGCAGTGCGGCTCGAGTTCTCGGCGTTCAACGACCGGCAGCCCGAAGAACCGAGCACTGTGTTCTACTATGCCGGCGCGCGCCTCGACTCGTATGCGGCTCGCGCAACCGTCACGACGAAGGGAGGCGCGAGGCTGTCTGGTTTCTATGGCTACCTGCCCGCGGCGGGCGGGGGGCATCACCATGACGCGCTGCATCGCTTCGGCGCTGCCCTCACGCATGACGGCATTCCATGGTCATTCTCGCTGGTCTACGGCGCGAACGATCCGCTCGGCAGTACACCCCGCGCGAGCACGGTGCTGCTGGAGGGGGCTCGGTGTTGGAGCGCTGGTCACGTGTTGTTCGCGCGCGCCGAGTACGTGCAACGCACCGACGAGGAGCTCGCCTTGATCGGCTCGGTCAACGCGTTACAGGACGTCGAGGCGCTGCAGGTCGGCTATGCAGCGGCCGTTGGCGGGGTGGGCGGCACGCAGGTTCGGGTGGGCGGCTACACCACGATCAACCTCGTGCCGCCGCAGTTGGACCAGTTCTACGGGACGCGAACGCCGGTCACGCTGACGGCGTTCGGTCAGGTCGCGTGGTCTTCAGGACGCTGACGATTCGGACTAGCGCCGACGCGCCCTCTTGACCAGTTTGGAACACTCTATATGACGATTCTTCGTGACGAATTTGCGTTCTCCGCGGCGCCAGAGCCCCACCGGCTCCGCACCAAGCAGCTGTTACAGCGTCATCCCGAGATCCGGGAGCTGATCGGTCCCAACCCGGTCACGTTCTGGTGGACGGCGGGCATCGTCGCGCTGCAGATCGCGGTCGCGTGGCTGGTGGCGCCGCAGCCGTGGTGGGTCGTGGTCCTGGCGGCGTATACGGTCGGCGCGTTCGCGAACCACGCCTTGTTCGTGATGGTCCATGAAACCGCGCACCGGCTGGTCTTCAAACGAAGAATTCCGAATATCCTGACCGCGCTGCTCGCCAACCTGCCGCTGTTCGCCCCGGGCGCCATGTCGTTCTCCAAATACCACCTCAAGCACCACGCGTTTCAGGGCGTGTACGAGCTCGATGGTGACCTTCCGTTTCGATGGGAGGCCCGACTCGTCGGGAGCTCGCCGCTCGGCAAGGCGCTCTGGCTGCTGCTGTTCCCGATCTTTCAGGCGCTCCGCCCGTGGCGCGTGAAGGAAGTTCCGCTGTGGGACCGCTGGACGGCGACCAATGTGATCGTCCAGGTGGCGGTCAATGCGGCCGCGTGGGTAGTCTTCGGGCCCCAGGCCGTGCTCTACTTTGCGCTGTCGTTGTTCTTCTCGATTGGCCTGCACCCGCTAGGCGCGCGCTGGATCCAGCGCCACTACCTCACCGAGGGAGGCGAGCAGGAGACGTTCAGCTATTACGGCGCGCTCAACCGGCTCGCGTTCAACGTGGGCTACCACAACGAGCATCACGATTTCCCGTCGGTGGCGTGGAACCGGTTGCCGCAGATCCGCGCCGCCGCTCCCGAGGTGTACGCCACGCTGTCGGCACATCGGTCGTGGGCGCGCTTGCTGTGGCGGTTCCTCTTCGACCGCAACATCACGCTGTTTTCCCGCATTGTGCGCAACGAGCGTAACCACGTCGCGCTCGACGACGCGGTCAAGCCGGACGAGGAGGAGGTGGCTGGGGTAGCCGGATAGGCTTTAGCTCTGCTGAAAGACGCGGATGTAATCGACGTCGAGGTGACGGACCAGCGTAGCGTCCAGCAATCCCTTGTTCCACGAGCGTTGCCAGCTGTTGTCCACCATGACGTCAAGGATGATCTGCATCGGGCTGTTCTCGATGGTGGCAGCGTTCCCGTTGAACTGCGCGCACCTGATGCCGTCGATATACCACGCGACGTGGTCGGCCTGCCAGTCTACTCCGAAACGATGAAAGTCAGTCGTATAGTCCTGAACGGGGCACGCGCCGTTGTTGCCGACACCGCTGTTGACCGCGAAGGATGTGCCGCGGTCGTTGTAGTGGTAGGTCATGAACATGGTCGCGGGGTCGTGGCCGAGATGCTCGAGGATGTCGATCTCGGTTCGGTACACGTACGTCGTGTCGGTGGGGAGCATCCAGAAGGCGGTGAAGAACCCCTGCGTCCCGATCAATTTCAGGCGGGCTTCGACGTACCCATATGTGAACTTGTAGAGGTAGCCGGATCCGTTGTCGGCGCGTGGCCGCGCAGTTGAGAGCAGCCCCGACAGGTACGTGCAGGACCCGTTTTGGCACGCGCCGGAAGCGATTGGAGGGCTGGTCGGTTCGGCAACCAGCTGCGCGCTTCCGCCGCTGACGCGGATCTGCGACGCGGCATAGTACTCTCGGCCCTGGTTGAATGAGCCCGTGCAGCCGCCGTAATTCCAGTCGAAACAGGGCGTCAGTTTCGTCGGATCGTAGCCCGTGCCGTCGAACTCTTCTGAAAAGCTCAGGCGCCAGGTGTGTCCCGCGGCGGCGGGCGGCAGCCAGGGACTACAATCGGCGGCCGGCAATGCCGGGAACGCGCAATCGTCACTCCCCAGCTGGCTGGTAGCGCCACAGGCCGCCAGGATAATCGGCACGAAGGCCCAGAGCAGCTTCATCCCCAAAGCTTCGAGCGCGTGTGCTGAGCGTGCTGTGCTCCTGATCACTCAGCGCGTGCTCACGTGTAAGTTCACGAATGACGCTCTCGCAACAACTCCGTGTGAAAGCGGGTGACACGGTCAAGCTGGCCGACATCGATCCGGACGAGACCCACGGCTTCGAGAAGGGCCCGGAAATCGAGGCGGCGCTCGCCAAGAACACTGCCCGGCTCGACGAGTTGCAATACCTGCTGTACGCCGAGCATCAGCGGGCGCTCCTCATGGTGCTGCAGGGGATGGACGCGTCGGGCAAGGACGGCACGATTCGCCACGTCATTACGGGGTTCAATCCGCAGGGCTGTCACGTCACACCCTTTAAGACGCCAACCCCGGAGGAACTCGCGCACGACTTCCTGTGGCGGGTGCATCGCGTGGTCCCCGAGAAGGGCGATGTGGCGATCTTCAGCCGGTCACACTACGAGGACGTCGTGACCGTGCGAGTGCGCGGCCTCGTGCCCGTACGTGTGTGGAAGCGGCGGTACGACCAGATCAACAACTTCGAGCATTCCCTGGCCGAGAACGATGTGGTCATCGTGAAGGTCTTCCTGCACATCAGCAAGGACGAGCAGAAACGGCGCCTGCAGCGCCGGCTCGACGACCCGTCGCGGCAGTGGAAAATCGCGTTGAGCGACTTCGAGGACCGCAAGCGCTGGAGGGACTACATGCGCGCCTACGAGGATGCCCTCCGGGAGTGCAACACGAAGGAAGCGCCGTGGTACATCGTCCCCGCCGACAGGAAATGGTTTCGCAACCTTGCCGTGTCACAGATTCTGGTCGACACGCTCGAGGCGCTGGACATGCGGTTCCCGCCGCCGGCGGTCGATCCCAAACAGATCAAGCTGGATTGAGGCTCGGCTAGCGCGCTGCTTCCCGGAGCACGGCCTCCACACGGTCGCGTACCGGATGGAGATTCCCGATCCACTGCCAGAGCAGCCGTCCGTCCTGGCCGATCACGAACGTCTGCGGAACGCCTACGACTCTGAATAGTCGCCGCACGCGCTGCTCGCGATCGACCGCCATCCCGAAGGAGATCAGGTGGTCGCGAGGTGCGAATGCAGTGCGCAGGTGCACCGCATCGCTCGGGCTTCGGGCTCGTTGGGAAGAAGATGGTAGTACATCGCCACGACCATCGGGATGAAGACGATGGTGTTGTAGAACAGGTGTAGCTCGAGCCGCGGGAACCAGAGCTGCAGGATACTGGTGGGGACGGGGGCGCCGAACAGGGTCCGCCCCGCGATCGCCTGACCCTGGAGCAGCGCGTGCTCGATGTGGTGCCAGAACTGGATCACGAGAGCCACGAGCCACCAGGTGCGCGACCTCCCGACGAAGCCCGGCAGGAACACCCAAATCCCAGCCAGCATGACGACGGCGTAGCCGTAGTGCAGCACTTCGGAATGCACGAGCCACGGGAACGCCTGGCCGAGCACACCGCGCGCTTGGTGGAGAGGCCAGTTCAGGGCGTAGACCTGATAGGCCTGAACGAGGTGTTCGGCCCAGTGGGCAAGGACGATGAGCGTGAATGTCCGCAACGCCCACGCATGCCACGGGCCGTTCAGGTTTGCGATGAAGCCTTTCATACGCAGTTTGCTCCGTCTTGCTTCGCCAAGTTCTGGTACGCAGCGGGCGACGTGGATATACGGACTGATCCGCTCCGACGCTAGGGCATGGTCGCTCCCATATTGCTTCGACAGGAGCAGCGACACATACTTCCCTTTCGCTTCTACAGGAGAACGTCGTGACGCCGCGCACGGACGTGCTGCAAGGGACGCTGGACCTGCTCATTCTCAAAGCGCTGGCCGGGCCGCCGATACACGGCTGGGGCATCAGCGCGCGCATTCACCAGATGTCCCGGCGGGTCTTTCAGGTGGGGCAGGGGTCCCTCTACCCGGCGCTGCACCGCTTCGAGCAGCGCGGGTGGGTGGTGTCCTACTGGCGGACGACCGAGCACAATCGCATTGCTCGCTACTACGGGCTCACCCCGGCGGGGCAGCGGGCGCTCCGGGAGGCGATCACGCGGTGGCGCGGCTACACCGACGCCATGGCGCGTGTGATCGCCGCGGAGTAGCTACTTGCGGAGAATCTTGCTCTGATTGGCGAGAATCTTCTTCTGGTTTCTGATGATCGCCTGCTGGTTTCGGATGATTATGGTCTCGTTGTCGAGAATGCGCAGCAGCCGGCGCTGGTTGAAGAGGATCCTCTTCTGGTTCCCGATGATCCGCTCCTGGTTTTTGAGTGACGCAGCAGGCATGTCTGGCTCCCCGTGGCGGTCGAAAGTCGTTAAGTAGCGCGGACGCAAGATGATAGGAGCACATGGACCGCGCCGCAACCTGCTCTCGGCGATTCCCTACCACGAACGCCGACGGGTGTCAGGTATGCAGTACCTTGAACGCGTGCGTCCACTCGTTGCGCAGGAAACCGGGAATGCACCAGAGGATGCAGAGCGGCTCGATCGCGCGTGCGGCCTCGACACCGCCGAGATCCAGCGTTTCCCATCCGAACTGTTCGAGCACGCGCGTCACAGTCTGCTTCGCGGCGGCATCGTTGCCGCAGATGAACATGGTCGGAGGACCACCGGCGAACTTCGGGTTCACCATCCGCGCGTTGCCGACGGAGCTGAAGGCTTTGACGAAACGGGCGTTTGGATAGGCCTGTTGCAAACGCTCCATCAACGACTCATCCAGCGAAGTGAAAAACTTCAATACGCCGTTCGCCGGCGGCGCGTCGGCGATGGGATTGGTCGTGTCGACGATCACTTTTCCGGCGAGCGCGCTCTCCCCGATGAGGCGCAGGACGCCGGTCGCGACCTCTCCTTTCACGGCGAGCACGACGATTTCCCCAAACTTGGCCGCGTCCGCGAACGAACCAACCCGGCCGCCGCTGTTTTGCGACTGCCATGTCGCGAGCTTCTTGGGATCACGCGTGCCGAGCATGACGGCATGGCCATGCCGGAGGAACCCGCCGCCGAGTGTCTGCGCCACGATTCCTGAGCCGATGATGCCGACGTTCATGATGGGTCGAGAATGGCTGTGAACCTCGATCAAGGCAATACCCACGCGGGGGTGACACTCATGCGAAAGCTCTCGGGCATGCTCCTCTTACTCGGTCTCGCCTGTGCCCACCGGGGGCCGCTGGCAGGGACATCGTGGCAGCTGGTCAAGTTCGAGGGCGGCGATGGCACCGTCCTCACCCCGGATGACCGGGCGAAGTACACGATCGCGTTTGAGACGGACTCCACGGTGAGCGTGCGGGTTGACTGCAACCGGGGCCACGGGACGTGGCGCGCGCCGCCGCCCTCGGGGCTCGAGTTCGGGCCCCTGGCGCTGACTCGAGCCGCGTGCCCGCCGGGATCGCTGCACGATCAGATCGTGCGGCAGTGGCCGTATGTGCGGTCGTACATTCTCAAGGAGGGGCGGCTCTACATCTCGCTGATGGCGGATGGCGGGATTTACGAATACGAGCCGCTCCCCCGCTAAGGGGAGCGGCTCTCGGCGCAGGCTAGACGTGGGCCGCGTGGGCCCGATCCGCCTCCGCCTTGGTGTGATGCACGGTGCCGACGGGATGCTCGGGCGGCGCGTACAGCGTGTAGAATTTCAACGGCCGGTGCCCGGTGTTCTTCAGGTTGTGCCGCGCGCCCGCGGGGACGATGACGACCATGTCGCTCTCGATCCGCGTCTCAACTCCGTCGATCCAGACCGTGCCCATGCCCTCTTCCACCCGGAAGTACTGGTCCGTGCCCGCGTGGACCTCCTCGCCCAGCTCCTCGCCGGGCTGGAGGGCCATCAGCACGAGCTGGAGGTGCGGGCCGGTGTAGAGGACGCGCCGAAAATCGGGATTCGTTTCGGTGCGATCTTCGATATTGCCGATGAAGGGTTTCATGGGTTTCTCCCCCGGTTGCTAGCAAGGGGAGGATATCCCGCGCAACGTGATGAGAATATGAACCGCTTCTGAAGGCGTGAACAGCCGGCGCAGCGCGTGTCCGTCGACGTTCAACGGTCCGCGAGTCCCAATTTCTGGCGCGCGAACGGCCGCACGAAGGCCGCGGGAGGATTATGCCCGGTCGCGAGGTCGTACGCCTTCTGGTAGGTCGCCTTCGCTTCGTCCTGCCGTCCCAGCCGCTCCAGGGTCATGGCGAGGAGGCAGTGCATGAACGGATCGCGCTCGTTGCCCCGGATGGCGACGGCTTTGCGGAGACTCGCCTCGGCCGCGGCGAGTTCGCCCGTGTAGAGCGCCACGTAGCCCACGAGGTAGGGGAAGAACCGCTCCTGTTGCCGGGCCATGGCGGTGTCTTCGTCGAGGGCCTTACGGGCGTCGAGGATGCGGCGCTGGGCTTCGCTGGCGTCGCCGCGGCGCGCCGCGATCCGCCCCAGGGCGTGAGACAGGCGGTACTGCCATAGCGAGCGCGCATGAGTCTGTGGAGCGGGCTCCTTCGTGCCCAGCTCATAGCCCCGCCGGTACCACTCCTCGGCGACGGCGATGTCGCCGGCATCGAGACAGACGCGTGCCGCCTCGTTCGCCAACTCGCCCTGCTGGAAGAACGCGTTTTGCGGCTCTGCCTGCTCTCGCGTGGCCCAGTAGGCGATGACCAGGCCCTGGTATTTCAGGACGTTGGCGCAGTCGCGGTCGAAGGCGTAGGACATCGCCATGGCGCGCTGCGCCCGGATCTTGGCGGCGGGGTTCGGGGCGGAGTCGATCAGCGTCTGGAAGATGCTCCGGGCACCTGCGGTGTTGCCATCCCGGTCGAGTTGGGCCGCCCGGGCGAGCGCGGCCGAATCGGGAGCCGCGGGCCGCTCCTGCGCGGCGGCGGTGGCGCAGAGGAGCGACAGCAGGGCCGTCAGGGGGAAACGCGATGGAGTCGTCATGGCTCCTAAATAGACTCGGCAGCCGGAATCGTTCAAGCGCGGCGCAGGCCCGTGCGACCGCAACCTCGAACCGGAGTGGTCGTGTCTTTCTCCAGCCCGCTTCCCACCTCAGGCGGTGGGCAGCCCGCTCAGCGCCCGCTCCAGCCGGTTGCGTGCTTCTCGTGCCAGGGGCTCGAGGTCCTTTCGCCCCGAGATCCCGAGCTGCACGATCGGGTCGAGCACCGCCACCCGGCTCTGTTCCGCATCCTCTTCATAGACGACGACGTTGCAGGGCAGCAAGAGGCCGATGTCGGGCTCGGCCTGAAAGCCCTGCCACGCGAGCGGCGGGTTGCAGGCACCCAGGATCACGTACTTCTTGAAGTCCACGTCGAGCTTCTTCTTGAGTGTGGCTTGGACGTCGATCTCGGTGAGCACACCGAACCCCTGCTCCTGCAGAGCGGCGCGAGTGCGCTCTACCGCCTGCTCGTAGGGCAGCGGGACAGACTTCCCAATCCCATACCGCTTCCGGTCTGCAGTCTTCACACTCACGGGTTCCTCAGGTTGTCGTAAAGGTGAACACCATGCCGTACGTACCGTTGGGATGGCGCCAGCCCTCTCCCATCATGTTCCCTCCCATCATGCCGCCACCCATCATGCCCTGTGTGGCCCACTGACCGCCGTACTGTCCCACGCACGGCCCGTAGTCGACGAACCCGCCGTCGGTGTCGCGCATGCCGCCGCCCAGGTGAAGCGTATACTGAGTTTGCGCTTTGAGTGGCTGCGCCGGCGTGAATGTCAGCTCGGTGCGATCGGTGGACCACATCCACGTGCCGGCCACGACCGTACGGTAAGCATTGTCCGACGGTGGCACCCTGAGATCTTCGTGAGCGATCCTTCAGTAAGACTTCAGGAACAGTGACTGTCACACCCGATCGGGTTGGTTGCCGTTTCATCGATGATCTGGGAGTATTCGTGGGCATGACGATCGAAATCATTCGCCGCGCGATCCCCCGCGTCCGACTCACGTCGCTCGCCGAGTCCCAGTTCGGGGACATGGTGAAGGCCGTCATCGATGTGGAGCGGCGCGTGATGGCCATCGGCGGCGAGCTGCATTCCGACGAGGAAGCGTCGTTGATCGAAGACGGGTCCGTGCAGAAGGATCTGTGGGGCATCAATCTGTACCCAGCCGAGCAGGGAGACGCCTGGATCGAGTTCGATTCGATGATCAACATCCGTCCCTCGCAGGGGAACCGATCGCGGAACGTCGAGGACAGCGCACTCCAGGATCTCATTCGCCAGATCGTCACCGCGCTGGTGGAAGGCTGACCGGGCAAGATGCCGAGCCACGCCGGACTGGTTGCGGGCCGTTGGGCTGCGCTCACGCTCGCCGAACAGCTCGGCAACGTGGGGAGCGAGGTGGACCGCGCCATTGCGGCCTGGGGAACGCGCCGGCCAGACCGTTTCGAGAAGGCGTTGGACCGAGCCCTCGATCTGTTCGATCTGACGGCTGGCGACGACCGTTGGGCTGGTCACCGCCGCAGGGAGATCCTCCGTTCGCGGGAGGAGTTCTGTCGGCTCTTTTTCGAGGACGCCCCGCCGGCCGACGCCGCCCGTACGCTCAGCAGCTATTTCTTGCGGTTCGCGATGCTCGCGCGGCGGCGGTCGATCTAGGATCCACTCAGGGCCTCAGGCGGGCCCGCTTGAGTAGGCCCTCAAACCGCGGCTGAGCGCGCAGGCTCGCCAGGCGCGGGTCGACCGGGAGATAGCCGATCCACGGTGACCGCTCCTCGAGCGCCCGCTCGATCCAATCGAGGGCACGTGTGGTGTCTTCCAGGGCGGCATACACGGCCGCGACGTGATACGCCGAGACGTGCTGCGTCGTGGACGCCCGGTGCAAGCGGGCCAGAACCGCGCGCGCGTCGTTCGTTCTGCCGGCCCGGGCATACGCGTGACCCAGCGACGCGAGGTAGATCAGATTGCCGTCATCGAGAGCCAGCGCCCGCTTGGCCTCCGCGATGCCCTCGGCGAATCTGCCTGCCTGCTCGTACGCCCACCCGAGGTGCCAATGCGCCGGGGCGAAGTGGGGATCGAGCTCGAACGCTTTCAGAAACTCCGTGATCGCGGTATCGGTTTGGCCGGCGAAGTAATACCGCAGACCCATCCACGTCTGAATGATCGGCGACAGTGGATCCAGGCTGCGCGCCATCTCCGCTTCGTGAATCGCCTCTGCATGTCGGCCGTTGGCCGAACAGAACCCCCCGTACCAGTGGTGTGCGACGGCATACCGCGGATTCAGCTCGATGGCGCGGTGGTATTCTCGCTCGGCGGCGACCCAATCGTGATCAAACTGGAAGTGGATGTGCGCCAGCGATGTGTGTGCCTCGGCCAGGGTGCTGTCGAACTCAAGGGCGCGCAACACCGCGCTCTTGGCCTGGGGGTAGGTCTCGCGCGGCGCCAGGCGGCCGTACCAGCCGCGCGCAATCCAGATATCGGCGATCCCGACCCAGGCGAGGGCATAGCCGGGGTCCAGGTCCACCGCCTGCTGGAAGTAGCCGAGCGCCGTCTGGATGTCTGCTCCGGTGCGCTTGTTCCAGAAGTACCGGCCCTTCAGGTAGAACGTGTAGGCCTCATGACTCTCGGTCGGCTGGGCAATCAGCCGGGTGTCCTCACCCGGACGTGGCGTGACACCCAGTCGCGCGACGACTTGTCCGGCAATGTCCGATTGCACCGCGAAGATGTCGTTGATCTCGCGATCGTAGGCGGTTGACCAGAGCTGCCGTTCATCGTCCGCCTGGACGAGGTTGAGCGTGATGCGGACGCGGCGATCACCGTCGGTGTTGCCGGCCCAGCGCACACTTCCGATCAGGAGGACATCGACCCCGAGCGCCCGCCCGATCTCGCGCATCGTCGCGGTCGTGCGGGCGTACCGCTGCGCGACTCCGCGCGGTACCACGCTGAGGTCACTCACGCTGCTCAGTCGCGTGGCTATTTCGTCCGTGATCCCGGCCGCGAAGTAGTCGTCGTCGGGGGGACCAAGATTCTCGAACGGCAAGACGGCGATGGCGGTGGCTCGACGTGCGTCGCCGGCCGGCACGGCGGTGGTGCGCCGCCAGACAGTCACCACGCCGGCGACCGCGAGCAGAGCGACGAGCAGGATGCCGGCGCGCGCGGCGCGACTCAGACGGCCTGGTGCCCTGGCAGCGTTTACGGGTGGCTGCGCTGAGCTGACCGCGACCGCCGCCGCGAACTCGCGCGCCGAGCCATAGCGGTCCGCGGGAGCTTGGGCGAGCGCTCGGCGGACCGCTTCGCCCAGCGGGTGGGACACCGTGTCGCGCAGTAGCGCCAGGTTGGGTAACGGCTCGCTCAGCTTTCGCGACAGGATCGCTTGCGCGTTGGGTCCGGCAAACGGTGGGTTCCCGGTGAGCATTTCATGGAGCACGCATCCGAGCGCGTAGATATCGCTGCGCTCATCGATGTCGCCCTCGGATAACGCTTGCTCCGGGCTCATGTACTGGGGCGTGCCGACCGAGAATCCCGTCTGCGTGAGCTTCGTCCCACCGGCCGTGTGGAGCGCCGTCGCGACTCCGAAATCGGTGATGACCGCGTGCCCGCCCAGGAACAGAATGTTTTCGGGCTTGATGTCCCGGTGCACGATGCCTTTGCGGTGCGCGGATTCGAGGCCGTCGGCGATCTCGCACACGATGCGTACGGCCTCGGCGACGGGCAGATGGCCCTGGCGCGTCAACCGATCACGCAGCGACTCGCCCTCGACATACGGCATGACAAAAAACAGGAAGCCGTCGGCTTCGCCGGAATCGTGCAGCGGCAGGATGTGGGGATGGGCGAGCACGGCGGCGATCTGGATCTCGCGGAGGAAGCGCTCCGGCCCGAGCGCGGCCGCCAGCTCCGGCCGGAAAACCTTGACCGCCACCCGACGCTCGTGCTTGAGATCGTCGGCGAGGTAGACCAGCGCCATCCCGCCGCGCCCGATCTCACGCACGATCCGGTAGCGCGAGGCCAGGGCTGCTCGCAGTCGGTCAAACTGTTCCGCGGGTTCGCGCACGCCGTAACATGGCGGGGCGCTGGGGAGAAGGCCACAGAGTACCACATCGAGGGGCGGCCCGTTACCTTAGGACCGTCCGCCACCGTAGCTCAGTGGTAGAGCTCTCGATTCGTAATCCTGCACGACCAGCGCACACGAGCGCTGGCCGTTGTGTTTTCAACGAGTTAGGCGATCCGAGCGACGGCCAGCGATGACCAGAAACGGAAGTCTCGGCACCACTGTTGGCACCACACGTTCCTGCCATCACTGCCGTAGTGTCCGGCAAGCCGAGCCGGTAAACAACCGCCGCAACGCCTCGGTGCCGCGCGGCTCCTCGGGGATCCACGGCACGATGGCGACACGCGTCGCGAGGGTGGACCGCACCTTTTCGATCTGCTCGAGTTCCGCGGCCGCCCGCTCGACCAGGACCGGATCGGTGGGCCCGGCGGCGGCAAGGCTGGCGTTCACCACCCACGCGAACGGTTCGATCCCAGCTCGGCGCAGGTCTGTCTGGAGATCCGCGGCTTCGGTCACCGGGGTGGTCTCCGGGAGCGTCACTACCAGGATCCGCGTGTACGCCGGATCGCGCAGTCGCATGAGCGGCGTGTGGACCGTACCCGGGACTCCCGTTGCCGTGCGCAGCACCTCGCGGTGGTAGGCGCCGGTCGCATCGAGCAGCAGTAGTGTGTGTCCGGTGGGAGCCGTGTCCATGACCACGATCTCGCGCCGCGCTCCGAACACGAGCCGCGAGAAGGCGTGGAAGACTGCGACCTCCTCGGTGCAGGGTGAACGGAGGTCTTCCTTGAGCAGCGCGAGCCCGGCCGCGTCGAGATTGCGGCCGGCCTGGGCCACGACCTTCCGCCGGTACGCCTCCGTCTCGGCCGCCGGATCGATCCGGCTGACGGTGAGTGACGGGACGTCCCCGCCCAGGGCGTCGACCAGGTGGGCGGCCGGGTCGGTCGTCGTCAGATGCACCGGCAGACCACGCGAGGCGAGCTCGACGGCAATGGCGGCGGCGATAGTCGTTTTGCCGACGCCGCCCTTGCCCATGACCATGACCAGGCCGTGTCCGGCTTTGGCGACCTCGTCAACGATGTCGTCGAGGGAGGGCAAGTCGGGACCGGCGATCGTCGATGTCCTGGAGTCATCGTGCCCCGGCTTCGCGGGGGCCAGCAGGGCGCGCAGCGCGTCTACGCCGAGCACGTTGTGCCCGCGCAGCGTGACCTCGATGGCGCGGAGGGCCCGCAGACCGGGTGGGAGGTCAGCCAGGGCAAGCCGGCCCCGCGCTTCGAGTGCCCGGGCCAACGGATCGTCGCGGTCGGTCGCCCGGAAGACGCCGTTCACGAGCAGCACGTGGTTCCTGAGCCCCAGGGCTCCGAGTTCGGTCACCGTCCGCTCGGCTTCCTGGAGTGCCGTGCGCTCGGGCCGGGCCACGACCACAACGGTCGTGCGATCGGGATCGGCAAGCGCCTGCACGGCCTGTGCGTAGCGTTCCTGTTGCGTTTTCAGTCCCGAGGCGGGCCCGAGGCAGGAGGCGCCACGTTCATTCGTCTCGAGAAAGCCCGTCCACGCGGCGGGGAGTTGCAGCAGCCGTAACGTGTGCCCGGTCGGCGCGGTATCGAAAATGATACGGTCGAACCTGCCCGTCTCTCCGTCCCCCGTCAGCAGCTCGGTGAACTCGTCGAACGCCGCGACCTCCACGGTACAGGCGCCGGAGAGCTGCTCCTCCATGCCTCGCACCGTGTCGTCGGGAAGGGTCCCACGATAGGGGCCGACCACCCGTTCGCGATATGCGCGTGCTGCTGCCTCCGGATCGATGTTCAGGGCGAACAAGTCCGGGGCCGCCGCGATGGCGGTGGGCTGCGAGCCGAGGCGATGCCCGAGCACCTGGTCGAGGTTCGAGGCCGGGTCGGTGCTCACCAGCAGTACGTGTTGCCCTTGGTCGGCGAGGCCGACCGCCATCGCACAGGCGTTGGACGTCTTGCCGACGCCGCCTTTGCCGGTAAAGAAGACGTACCGTGTTGTGATGTCGAGCAGCTTCATCGCGCCGTCTCCGTCGCCTCGAGTACCGCCGCCAGCTGGGAGCGCGACGGGTAACGGCCCCGCGTCAGGATTTTGTGATCGTGCAGGACCAGGGGAAGGCAGTTCGACCCCCATCGTCCGATCAGATCCCGGACCGTGGCGTTCGCCACGAAGGCGGCGGGCTCCTGGGCGAGGTTGTGACGGACGACCTGCACGCCCTGGCTCGCCAGCCACTCGAGATCGGCCGCGAACTGGGGCAGGCGCGGGTCGACCTCCGGCCCGCACACCCCGGTCGAACAGCACATCGCCGGGTCGAACACTTCAACGGTGGTCATTGGTCGTCTCTCTGGTGATCGCTGAGGTTCGCCAGCAGGGTCTGTCCCCGCGCGAGGGCATGGCGATCGAGGCAGTAGCACACTCTTGGCCCGTCCACCTCGCCATGCACGAGTCCGGCCGCCTTCAGCACCTGGAGATGCTGGGAAACCGTCGAAGGGGCGAGAGGGAGCTGTTCCGCGATCGACCCGTACATGCACTCGGATTGTGCGGCGAGCAGCCGGACGATCCGCGCCCGCACGGGGTGCCCCAGGGCCTTGGCGAAGCGGGCCAGCTCGGCGTCGGCGCGCGGGCTGGTTTTGCGGGGGCGGCTCAATCTTAGTGGCGACTCACGGAGCATGGGGCCTCTTCGGTGTTCGGCGAATGACGAATGAGCGTACCGTGGCAAGATGCCCTGGCCTTGTGAGGGCGACGTGAAGCGTCGCTGAACATCTCTTGCGGTACAGGCAGGTCGAGGGGATTCATTTCATCTTGAAGATCTCACTCCCGAGCGGGCGGTTCCTCCCGGCCTGGCCACCGTACTGAGGCGGTGGAGTACCGCGCAGAGAATACGGCCGCTAAGTTAGGGGCCTACCGCCACCGTAGCTCAGTGGTAGAGCTCTCGATTCGTAATCGAGCGGTCGTCGGTTCAAATCCGACCGGTGGCTCTGAGAAGGCAAGGTTGTGAAGGGCGGTCGAGGTCGGTGGAGGTTGGTGGAGGGAATGGCGCAAAAAAGCCCCGCGCAATCTCCAATTGGTACCGGTTCCTGCAGCGCATGCTACACATTCCTCCCTGTGGCTCCTCCATATGAAAAGCTGCACGCGTGGCGAGAGTGCCATGAGTTGGCACTCGCAGTCTACGGCGCGACTCGTTCTTTCCCGGAAGACGAGCGTTTCGGTCTGACCTCCCAGGTCCGACGCGCTGCGTTCTCGGCTTCCGTTAACATTGTTGAGGGCTCGTCCCGAAAGGGCCGGAAAGAGTTTCGGCGCTTCTTGGACATTTCTTTGTCGTCCCTGAGTGAAGTGGGCTACACGTTGCGTTTTGCGAAAGAGGCCGGTCTGCTGGAGGAAAGCGCGTGGCTTGGTTTGGACGATCGCCAGAATCGGGCTCGCTTTCTAACGTGGCGACTCTACTGCGCGGTGGGTGGCGGCCCTCGACCAACCTCCCCAAACCCTCGACCGCCCTCCACCGTGTCTTGACAGCGCGCCGTATCTGTGGAGATTCACCGCAGACATGATCTCCCTCGCGCTGCTGCTTAGCCTCGTCCTGTTCCTGCTGAGCCTTACGCTCAGTAGGGGGGTCGCGGCGCGCGCGGAGGTACGCATCTAGAAGTCTCAGCAAGCAGACAAAGCAGCACCGGCGCCGCGAACCCAATCAGGTTAGCGGCTTTTTGTTTTTCACCCCGTGGAGGAAGCCATGGCTAGGGACGTAATCATCTTCGATACGACGTTGCGCGACGGCGAACAGGCACCCGGAAATGCGATGACTCCGGAAGCCAAGCTGCGCCTGGCCCGGCAGCTCGACACGCTCGGCGTGGACGTGATCGAAGCCGGCTTCCCCGCCGCCTCGCAAGGCGACCTGCACGGCGTACAGCAGGTCGCGGAGGCGGTGCGCCGCCCGATCATCGCCGCGCTCGCGCGTTGCCATGATCGCGACATCGACGCCGCGGCCGAGGCGCTCGTGCCGGCGCAGCACAAGCGCATCCACGTGTTCATCGCCACCTCGGACCTGCATCTCGAGCAGAAGCTGCGCATCGATCGCCGCACGTGCCTCGAGCGCATCCGCTCCGCGGTGCGGCGCGCGCGCGGGTCCACGAGCGACGTGGAGTTCTCCGCTGAAGACGCGACCCGCAGCGATTTTGAGTTCCTGTGCGAGGCCATCGCCGTCGCCATCGCGGAAGGAGCCACCACGATCAACCTGCCCGACACCGTCGGCTACACGACGCCGGCAGAGTACGCCGCGCTGTTTCGCGCGGTGCAGGAGCGCATCCCCGAGACCGAAAAGATCGTGCTCAGCGCGCACTGCCATGACGACCTCGGCCTCGCCGTCGCCAACTCGCTGGCCGCGATCGAGGCGGGCGCCGGGCAAGTCGAATGCACTGTAAACGGCATCGGCGAGCGGGCCGGAAACGCGGCGCTCGAAGAGATCGTCATGGCGGGTCGCACGCGACCTCAGGTGCTCGCCTTCCAATGCCGCGTCAATCCGCGCGAAATCGTGCGCACGAGCCGGCTGCTGTCGCACGAGATCGGCGTATTCCCGCAGCCCAATAAGGCGATCGTCGGGCGCAACGCGTTCGCCCATGAAGCGGGCATTCACCAGCACGGCATGCTGCAGAACGGCCTGACCTACGAAATCATCGCGCCCGAAACGGTGGGCGCGGGCGGCTCGAGCATCGTGCTCGGCAAGCACTCCGGCCGCCATGCGCTGGAACGGCGCTACCGCGACCTCGGCTACGAGCCCGACGCGAACACGCTCGAGCAGCTTTATCAGGCGTTCACGGAGCTGGCCGACAAGAAGCGGCAGATCCTCGATGAAGATCTGCTCACGCTGCTCCACGAAGGATTTCACCGCGCGCCCGAGGTCTACAACCTCACGTACCTGCGCGTGACCTGCGGCACCGAGACGGCATCCGCGGAAGTGCGTCTCGCGGGCCCGGGATTCAACGAGCGCAGCGCGACCGCGACCGGCAACGGACCGATCGCGGCCGCGTTTGCGGCCGTCGGAGAAGCGGTGGGACGCACGATCGAGGTGCTCGACCTGTCCGTCCAATCGGTCACGCCGGGTCGCGACAGCCTGGGCCGCGTCATCCTGCAGGTTCGTATCGACGGCAAGTCCCTCAGTGGCCACGGCGCATCGACCGACATCGTGGAAGCCGGCGCGCGCGCGCTGGTCAACGCGATGAACAAGGCCGACCACGCCGACGGCCTCGAAACGGCCGCACTGAGCAGCAGTTACTTCTGGGGAGTGTAGCTCATGAGCGAGCTCCTGACGGGCGCGCAGATCATGTGTCGTACCCTCGTCGACGCGGGGGTCGATGTGATGTTCGGCTACCCCGGCGGCGCCATCATGCCGTTCTACGACGCGCTCCACGGCCACGGTGGACTGCGGCACATCCTGGTGCGCCATGAGCAGGCCGCCGCGCATGCGGCGGACGGCTACGCGCGCGCGGCTCAGCGCGTGGGAGTCTGCGTCGCCACGTCCGGACCGGGAGCCACGAACCTCGTCACGGGACTCGCCACCGCCCACATGGACGGCTCGCCGGTGCTCGCGATTACGGGCCAGGTGGGCCGCCCGATGCTGGGGCGCGACGCGTTTCAGGAGACCGACGTGGTCGGCGTGACGATGTCCGTCACCAAGCACAACGTGCTGGTGCGCGACATCGAAGTGCTCGCCGACGACATCCGCGAGGCGATGGCCATCGCGATGGAAGGGCGCCCCGGCCCCGTGCTGGTGGACGTGCCGAAAGACGTCCAGAACCAGAAGGCAGAATACCGGACGCGCGCGCAGCCGCTGCGCGATCGGAAACCCACGGCGATCCCAGACGCGCCGGACGACGCCACGGCGCGCGACGTGGCGCGCATGATCGCCGAGGCGGAGCGGCCGCTGCTCATGATCGGTCGCGGGGTCATCATCAGCGGGGCCTACGCCGAAGTTCGCGAGCTCGCCGAGCGGACCGGCATTCCGGTGATCACGACGCTGCTCGGGATCAGCGCGATCCCCCAGGATCACGAGCTGCACCTCGGCATGCCGGGGATGCACGGGGAAGTCCATATCAACAAGGCGATCCAGGCGGCCGATCTCATCGTGGGCATCGGCATGCGGTTCGATGACCGGGTCACCGGCGCCATCGCCACCTTTGCGCCCCGCGCGAAGATCGTGCACATCGACGTCGATGCGGCGGCGATCGGCCGAAACGTGCGCGTCGCCGTCGGCATCGTGGGGGACGCCCGTCGCGTGGTGGCGCGGTTGCTGACGTTCGTGGCCCCGCGCGACGCCCTGCGCTGGCGCGAGGAAATCCGCGGGCTCATGCGCCATCGCGAAGAGGCGTTCGGGGGCGGCTTGTCCCCCGAAGTGATCCTGTCAGCGCTCGCGGACGTCACTGGTGGCCGCTGCACCGTCGTGTCCGACGTCGGCCAACACCAGATGTGGGTGGCGCAGCGCTATCCGTTCCAGCGTCCCAACACGCACATCACCTCCGGCGGCCTCGGCGCGATGGGGTTCGCCGTTCCGGCGGCGATGGGCGTTCGCCTGGCGCGTCCCAGCGAGTCGGTCTGGGCGATTTCGGGCGACGGTGGATTCCAGATGAACATGGCTGAGATCGCGACGATGGTGCAGGAAGGCATCGAGGTGAAGCTCGCGGTCTTCAACAACGGCTACCTCGGCATGGTGCGGCAGTGGCAGCAGTTCTTCCACGGCGGCCGCTACTCGAACACGCCGATCTGGAGTCCCGACTACGTCAAACTGGCGGCGGCGTACGGGATTCCGGGGTGGCGCGTGAAACAGGCCGGCGAGGTCACGGACGCGCTGCGACAGGCGAACGAGACGCCGGGACCCACGCTGGTCGAGCTGGTGATCGAACAGGAAGCCAACGTCTTCCCGATGATCGTGCCGGGTGGATCGCTGTCCGAGCCGCTCGAGGCCGCGCCGGTATGAGCGACGCGCGCGCGGTCACGGTGCTGATGAGCAGCGAGCTGCTCACGCTGAGCCGCGCGTGTGCCGTCTTGCGGCGTCGCAACATGCCGATCCGCGGGCTGTCAGTCGATTCGAACGGGCCGCCGGGGGTGTGGCGGTTGTCGTGTGAGATCGACGTCGACGACGCGACGGCGGTGAATCTCGCCCTCTTGATCCAAAACGTGGTCGGCGTCCGCAAGGCGACGATCACGTCCATTCCCTCCTCCGGAGTCCACATGAGCTCATCAGTGCGCGTCTACTACGAGGCGGATACCGACCGCGCGCGGCTGCGCGATCGCGTCTTCGCCATCATCGGCTACGGCAGCCAGGGCCACGCCCACGCCCAGAACCTGCGCGACAGTGGGGCCCGCGTAATCGTCGGCTTGCGCCCCGGGGGCGCCTCGTGGAAACGCGCCGCCGCCGACGGGCTGGAAGTCCGGCCGGTCGCCGAGGCCGCGAAGGCGGGCGACGTCGTCATGATGCTGGTGCCCGACCAGGAGCAGCGCGCGGTCTACGAGACCGCCGTCGCGCCCGCGCTCGGACCCGGAAAGACGTTGATGTTCGCCCACGGCTTCAACATTCACTTTGGTGAAATCGTCCCGCCGCCGGCGGTCGACGTTTCGATGATCGCGCCGAAATCGCCCGGCGGTCTGGTGCGCAGCGAGTACCAGGCTGGCCGCGGCGTTCCCGCGCTGGTCGCGATTCATCAGGACGCCAGTGGCAACGCGCTGGCCAACGCGCTCGCGTACGCGACCGGCATCGGTTGCTCGCGCGCCGGCGTGCTCGCCACGACGTTTGCCGAGGAAACCGAAACCGATTTGTTCGGCGAGCAGGCGGTCCTGTGCGGCGGCGCGACCGCCCTGATTCAGGCGGGGTTCGAAACGCTCACGGAAGCCGGCTACTCCCCCGAAATGGCGTACTTCGAGTGTCTGCACGAGCTCAAGCTCATTGTGGACCTGATCTACCGCGGCGGGCTCGGCTTCATGCGCCATTCGATCAGCAATACCGCCGAATACGGCGACCTGACGCGCGGCTCGCGCGTGATCAGTCCGGCGGTGCGTGAGGAAATGCGGCGCCTGCTCGCCGACATCCGCAGCGGCGCGTTTGCCAAAGAGTGGATCGCGGAATGCCGCGCGGGCGCGCCGCGGTTCGAGGAGCTGCGCCGCGCGGCGAAGGACCATCCCATCGAGCAGGTCGGGGCCAAGTTGCGTGCGATGATGCCGTGGACTGTTGAAGGGGCTAGGGCCTCGGGTCTCGGGACTCGGGAACGACAAAAGCCTTCCGAGTCCCGAACCCCGAGCCCCGAGCCCCTGCGAGCATGAAACGCACGCTGTTCGAGAAGGTGTGGGACAGCCACGTCGTCCGGGAACTGGCGGACGGCGTGGCGTTGCTCTACGTCGATCTGCACTTGATCCATGAGGTGACGTCGCCACAGGCGTTCTCCGGCCTGCGGCGCGCGGGACGGCGCGTCCGCCGGCCGGAGCGCACCCTCGCGACGGTGGACCACAACGTGCCGACGGGCGACCGGTCCCTGCCGATCGCGGACGCGGTCGCCGCGAAACAGGTGGACGCCCTCGGCACGAACGCGCGCGAATTCGACATCGCGCTGTTCGATCTGAGCTCGCCGGGGCAGGGCATCGTGCACGTGATCGGTCCCGAGCTGGGCGCGACCCAGCCCGGGATGCTCATCGTGTGCGGCGACTCGCACACGGCGACGCATGGCGCGTTCGGGGCGTTCGCGCTCGGCATCGGCACGAGCGACGTCGAGCACGTGCTGGCGACGCAATGCATCGTCTTGTCCAAGCCCAAGAACCTCGAGGCGCGCATCAGCGGGAAGCGCGCGGCGGGCGTCTCGGCCAAGGACCTGATCCTGGCGTTGATCGGGAAGATCGGCACGGCGGGCGCGACGGGGCACGTCATCGAGTACACGGGCGAGGCGATCGAGGCTCTTTCGATGGAAGAGCGCATGACCGTCTGCAACATGTCGATCGAGGCGGGCGCCCGCGCGGGGCTGATTGCGCCCGACGACGTGACATTCGCCTATCTGAAAGGCCGTCCCCGCGCGCCGGCCGGCGACGCCTGGCTGGCCGCGGTGGACCGTTGGCGCGCGCTCCGCTCCGACGACGAGGCCGCCTACGACACGCGGGTGACGCTCGACGCTTCCCGCGTCGGCCCCCAGGTCACCTGGGGCACGACGCCGGGGATGGTCGCCGATATCAGCGCCCGCGTCCCCGATCCCGCCACGCTGGCGAGCGAACACGAGCGCCGCGCGGCGGCGCGGGCGCTCGCGTACATGGGGCTCACGCCCGGAACGCCGCTGGCCGGGATTCCGATCGATCGCGTGTTCCTCGGCTCGTGCACGAATGCCCGCATCGAGGACCTGCGCGCCGCGGCGAGCGTCGTGCGCGGCCGGCACGTGGCGACGCGCGTGCGGGCGATGGTGGTCCCCGGCTCGCAGCGCGTCAAAGCCCAGGCGGAGCAGGAGGGGTTGGATCGCGTGTTCCGCGAGGCCGGCTTCGAGTGGCGCAACGCCGGCTGCTCGATGTGTCTCGGCATGAATGCCGACGTCCTCGGCGCCGGCGAGCGTTGCGCCGCGACGTCGAATCGCAACTTCGAGGGGCGGCAGGGCCGTGGAGGCCGCACGCATCTGATGAGTCCCATGATGGCGGCGGCCGCCGCGATCGAGGGGCAGCTCGTGGACGTGCGCGCATGGTGACTCAATTCGTGCGCCATCGTGGACGGGCGGTCACGTTACCGCGGCGCGACGTGGACACCGATCAGATCATCCCCAAGCAGTTTCTCAAGAGCGTCGAGCGCACCGGATTCGCGCCGGCCCTCTTCCACGATTGGCGCTATCGGGCCGATGGCTCGCCCGACCCGGCGTTCGAGCTCAACACCCCGATGGCGGAGGGGGCGACGATTCTCATCACGGGTCCAAACTTCGGCTGCGGATCCTCACGGGAGCACGCGGTGTGGGCGCTGGTGCAGTTCGGTTTCCGCGCGATCGTGGCACCGTCGTTTGCCGACATCTTCACGTCCAATTGTTACCGCAATGGGCTGCTGCCCGTGCGGCTCCAGCCCGCCGAGGTGGATGCGCTGATCCGCAGCACGGAAGGCGGTCTCTACGAGATCGTCGTGGATCTGAAGAAACAGGTCGTCACGGATGACCGCGGTTTCTCCGCGCGCTTCAGTGCCGATCCATACGGTCGCGAGCTGCTGCTCTCGGGGCTCGACGAAATCGGCCGCACGCTGCTCGAAGAGCCGAGCATCGCGGCGTACGAGCGGAGTCACTCATGAAGACCTATTCCATCGCCGTGCTTCCCGGGGACGGCATCGGCCCCGAGGTGACGGCGCAGGCGGTGCGTGTACTGGAAGCGGTGGGTGAGCGCTTCGAGCTGCGATTTGCACTCGAGGCATTTCCGGTGGGCGCGGCGGGCGTCGCCGCGGCGAAGCATCCGCTGCCGCCCGAGACCCGAGCGGCCGCCGCGCGCAGCGACGCGGTGTTGCTGGGGGCGGTCGGCGACCCGTCGCTGGACGGTGCACCCCGCGAGCTGCGTCCGGAGACCGGCCTCCTCGGCCTTCGGAAACTGCTGAACGTCTACGCGAACCTTCGGCCGGTCACGCTACACCCGGCGTTGCTCGGCAGCTCGCCACTGAAGCCGGAGCGGCTCCGGGGCGTCGATCTCCTGGTGGTGCGCGAGCTGACCGGGGGGCTCTATTACGGCGAGCCGCGCGGCCGCAACGGCACGCGCGCGGTCAATACGCTGGCGTATACCACACCCGAAATCGAGCGGGTGGCGCGTGTCGCTTTCGAGGCCGCCCGTGCCCGCCGGCGCCTGGTCACCTCGGTCGACAAGGCCAACGTGCTCGAGGTGTCGCAGCTGTGGCGCGAAGTCGTCACGCAGATCGCGCGTGACTACCCGGACGTGCGGCTCGAGCACCTCTACGTGGATACCGCGGCGATGCGGTTGGTGAGCGATCCGGCGTCGTTCGACGTGCTGCTCACCGAGAACATGTTCGGCGACATCCTCAGCGATGAGGCCGCGGTGCTCGCGGGCTCGCTGGGTCTGCTCCCGTCGGCCTCGCTCGGCCCCGGACCCGGCCTGTTTGAGCCGGTGCACGGATCGGCCCCACCGCTCGCGGGCCGCGATGTGGCGAACCCGATTGGTGCGATCGCGACCGTCGCCCTGCTGCTGCGCCACGGCTTGAAGCTGATGGACGCGGCGGACGCGGTGGATGCGGCCATCGCGGTGGCGCTCGACGCCGGTGCGCGCACGCAGGACCTGGCCGCTCCCGGTCAACCATCGATTGGCACCGCCGCCATGGGGGCGCGGATCGCCGACTTGATCCTGGCGGAAGCGCTCGAGGGTCTCGCGTGAGTCCCCCAGACAATTTTCGAAGTCGGGCGGTGACCGAGGGGCTCGAGCGCGCGCCGAACCGCGCCATGCTCCGCGCCGTCGGATTCCAGGACGGCGACTTCGCGAAGCCGATCGTCGGCGTCGCGAGCGCGCACAGCACCATCACACCGTGCAATGCCGGCCTGGACCGTCTCGCGCACCGCGCCGAAGCCGCGCTGCGCAGTGCCGGTGCGATGCCGCAGACGTTCGGGACGATCACGGTCAGTGACGGCATCTCCATGGGCACGGAAGGGATGCGCTATTCGCTGGTGTCGCGCGAAGTGATCGCCGATTCGATCGAGACGGCCTGCGGCGCGCAACGCATGGACGGCGTGCTCGCGATCGGCGGGTGCGACAAGAACATGCCGGGCGCGATGATCGCGATCGCGCGGCTCAACATCCCCGCGATCTTCGTCTATGGCGGCACGATCAAGCCGGGCCATTACGCCGGGCGGGATCTCACGGTGGTGAGCGTGTTCGAAGCGGTCGGCGCGGCGGGAGCGGGGCGCATGCCGCAGGAGGAGCTGCTCGAGATCGAGCGTCGCGCGTGTCCCGGCGCAGGTTCATGCGGCGGCATGTTCACCGCGAATACGATGTCGGCGGCGATCGAAGCGATGGGGATGAGCCTGCCGGGCTCTTCCACGATGGCGGCCGTGGACCAGGAAACGGCCGACAGCGCCGCCCGTTCCGCGGAGGTGCTGTTCGCCGCGGTGCACGCGCGCCGCACGCCGCGCCAGATCCTCACACGCAAGGCGTTCGAGAACGCGATCGCAGTGGTGATGGCGATCGGCGGGTCTACCAACGCCGTGTTGCATCTGCTGGCGATCGCGCACGCGGCGGGCGTGTCGCTCGCGCTCGACGACTTCGAGACGGTGCGCAAGCGCGTGCCGGTGCTCTGCGATCTCAAGCCCTCGGGCCGGTACGTGGCGACCGACCTGCACCGCGCCGGCGGGATTCCGCAGGTGATGAGCATCCTCCTCGCCCACGGGGTGCTGCACGGCGACGCGTTGACGATCGACGGCCGCACAGTCGCCGAGGTTGTCAAAAACGTGCCGGCGCGTCCCTCCCCAGATCAGGACGTGATCCATCCGTGGGATCGCCCGCACGCTCCCGAAGGGCACATCGTGGTGCTGCGGGGCAACCTCGCGTCCGAGGGCGCAGTCGCGAAAATCAGTCCGCAGGGAGCACAGGCGATCACCGGGCCGGCGCGCGTGTTCGACTCGGAAGAAGCGTGTCTCGCCGCGATCCTCGCGGGAGCGATCCACTCGGGGGACGTGATCGTGATTCGCTACGAGGGACCGAAGGGCGGCCCCGGGATGCGCGAAATGCTGGCGCCGACGGCGGCGCTGGTCGGCGCGGGCCTGGGCGATTCGGTCGGGCTGATCACCGACGGGCGCTTCTCGGGCGGGACGCACGGCCTGGTCGTGGGGCACGTCGCGCCTGAGGCGGCGCTCGGCGGCGCGCTGGCGCTGGTGCGTGAGGGCGAATCCATCACGATCGACGCCCACCGCGGCGAGCTGCGCCTCAATGTCCCCGCGTCCGAGCTCACGGCGCGGCGGGCGAGCTGGCAAGCGCCCGCGCCGCGGTACACCTCCGGTGTGCTCGCGAAGTACGCGCGTCTGGTGTCGAGCAGCAGCGTGGGTGCGGTCACCGATGGTTGACACCGTCGCCATTCAGGGCGAAGCCGGCTCGTTCAGTCACGCCGCGGCGCTCGAGACGTATGGGCCCACCGTCCAGCTCGTGCCCTGCGCGACGTTCGTGGACCTGTTTCGCTCGGTGGAGACCGGGCACGCGACCAGCGGGATGGTCCCGATCGAGAACACGCTCGCCGGGTCGGTGCACGAGAACTACGATCTGTTGAGTGCGCATGCGCTGCACGTCGTGGCTGAGGCCGAGCTGCGCATCCGGCATTGTCTGATCGCCCCGCCGAGCACCACGCGGGCCGACGTGCGCCGTGTCGCCTCGCATCCGGTCGCGCTCGCGCAGTGCCGCCGGTTCTTCACGATCCACCCCGACCTGGTCGCCGTGCCCGCGTACGACACCGCGGGCAGTGTGCGCGATCTCATGGCGGGACGAGTTGAGGCCGAGGCCGCGATCGCGTCGCGGCTGGCCGCGGAGCTGTACGGGGCGACGGTGCTCGAAGAGGGGCTCGAGGACAACGCCGAGAATTACACGCGCTTTCTCGTCGTCACGCGTGAGCCGGCGGGGCGAGCCCGGGGGGAAGCCAGCAAGACCTCACTGATGTTCACGCTGGGGAACGGGCCGGGGACGTTGCATCGGGCGCTGGGCGTGTTTGCGGAGCGGGGACTGAACCTGACGAAGATCGAATCCCGGCCGTTGCCTGGCCGCCCTTGGGAATACCTCTTCTACGCGGACGTCGTGGACACACCGGTCAGCCGGATCGACGAGGGAATCGAGGCATTGCGCGCGGTGGCCTCCGGCGTGCGCGTGCTCGGCACCTATCCTGCCAGATAACTATTAGCTCTTCCGGAGTGCCAATCCCCGGAGGCATTATTGGCGCTCAACCCATACCCGGGGACGCGCCATGAAGAACCCCACCTGGTCACGCCGTGAATTCCTCGAAACGAGCGCCGCAGCCGCTGGCATCTCGCTTGCCACCAACCCCTTCAGATTTCGCTCCGTCGCCCCAAGCGACACGGTTCGCTTCGGGATGGTGGGCGTGGGCATGCAAGGCAACGGCTTGCTGGGCACATCCATCCAGCTGCCCGGGGTCACATGCGCAGCGGCCGCGGACCTGTATGACGGCCGGCATACCCTCGCCAAAGAGATCGCCGGAGCGAACCTTCCTACGACGCGCGAATATCGTCGCCTGCTCGACGACAAGAACATCGACTGCATCGTCGCCGCGGTGCCCGATCACTGGCACAAGCGCATGGTCGTGGAAGCGGTCAGCGCTGGGAAGGACATCTACATCGAGAAGCCGATGTCTCACACCCCCGCGGACGGCGTGGCGATGGTGGACGCCGTAAGAAAGAGCGGGCGGATCCTGCAGGTCGGCTCGCAGCGCGTCAGCTCCGCGATCTGCGCGAAGGCCAAAGAAATGATCGCGCAGGGCATGCTGGGTGACCTGACACTCGTCGAAGGGTGGCTCGGCCGGAACGATCCGACGGGCGCGTGGGAGTATCCTCCGCCGCCCGATCTCTCCCCGCAGACGCTCGACTGGGACACCTGGCAGAACGACGTGCCCAAGCGCCCGCTCGATGGAAACATCTTCGCGCGCTGGCGCTGCTGGAAGGAGTACGGTACCGGCGTCGCCGGCGACCTCCTCGTCCATCTGATCAGCGGCATGCAGTTCATGCTCGGTATCAACGAGCCTCCCAAGCAGGCGGCATCGGTCGGCGGCATCCGGCGTTGGAAGGACGGGCGCAACATGCCGGACGTGCACGCCACGATCTACTACTATGGCGCCGACAACCTGCCCGTTTATATGCGCCTCAATCTGGGCACCGAGATGCCGGAGCAGTACCGCATTCAGGGCTCGAAGGGAGTGCTCGAGGTGTCGGGCAGCACGCTCACGTTCACGCCGCAGGACGGCAAAGACAACTGGCCCAGCTACTACACCGGCAGCTACCCGGGCAAGCTGCGCCAGGCGTACCTGGAGCAGTGGCATCGCGACCACGATCTCAAAGCCGGCGAACAGCCACCACTCCGCGAAGCGGTGACGTTCTCGACGCCCGACTTCGACGACACGGCCCCGCACCTGTGGAATTTCTTCGAGGCCGTGCGCTCGCGGAAACCGGTGGTGGAGGATGTCGTATTCGGCCACAACGCCGCGCTGGCGTGTCACATGGCCAATGAAGCGTACTTCCGGCGCGCGGCCGTGACGTGGGACGAGGCGTCCAAGACGATTAAGGGCTAGGGCTAGGGCGGGACTGGGGTCACGCGTCGCCGGTGAGCGTGACCTTGAACCCCTTGGCTTTGAGGCTGGCCGAGAGGCCGGCCTTCTCGACCGACTTCATGTACGCCTCATCGGGCTCGATCTGCTTCTTCTCCACGAGCTCGAGCAGCGCGTCGTTCAGCGTGTTCATGCCCAGCTTCCGGCTGGTCTGAATGATCGACGGAATCTGAAATGTCTTGCCCTCCCGAATGAGGTTCGAAATCGCCGGGGTCGTGAGCAGGATCTCGCGCGCCGCCACGCGCCCGCCGCCGATTTTCTTGCACAAGGTCTGCGAGATCACGCCCTTGAGCGATTCCGAGAGCATCACGCGGATCTGCGCCTGCCGGTCGGCAGGGAACTGATCGATGATGCGGTCGACGGTGGATGCCGCGGTTGTGGTGTGCAGGGTGCCGAACACGAGGTGGCCCGTTTCCGCGGTTTCGATCGCGATGGCGATGGTCTCGAGGTCGCGCATCTCGCCGACCAGCACGATGTCGGGATCCTCGCGCAGCGCGGCGCGCAAGGCGGTCTTGAAGCTCTCGGTGTGGACGTGCACCTGCCGCTGGGTGATCAGGCACTTCTTGTTTTCGTGAACGAACTCGATCGGGTCCTCGATCGTGATGATGTGATCGGACCTCTTTCGATTGATGAAGTCGATCAAGGCGCACAGCGTCGTCGACTTTCCCGAGCCCGTGGGCCCCGTGATCAACACGAGCCCCTTCGTGAGGTAGCAGAGACGCTGCACCTCCTCGCTGAGCCCCATCTCTTCGACCGTGACGACCCTGGCGGGAATCACCCGGAACACCGCCACGGGCCCTTTGCGGTCGCGAGCCGCGTTCACGCGGAAGCGGGCCAGCCCGGAAATCTCGTAGGCAAAGTCCGTATCCCCCGATTCCTTCCATTGGCCGCGGTTGCGCTCCGGCATGATCGAGAGGATGAGCAGCTCGAGATCGTTGACGCTGAGGGGAGTGCCGGCCTGGCGCTTGATCTCCCCGTGGGTCCGGAGCAGGGGAGGCTCGCCCACGCGCAGGTGCAGGTCCGAGCTCTTCGATTCGACCAGGATCCGCAGGAGCTGGCCGAGCCGTTGCTCGGCCCCCTTGTACTGCGCGGTCGCGAATTCGCCCGGCAGGGCCGCGCCGGCCGGCGCTTCCACCATCGGGGCGGCGGCGATCACGGACGCGCGCGGCGGCGGCGGTGGCGGCGGCGCGGGCTTCGGCGTAGTGGGCGTCACGGCGACGGGAGCACGCTTCGCGGTGGTCTCGGGGGGGGGCGGGGGGGGCGCGGCGTGATCCTGCGATGCCCGTCGCACGGCCGAAATCACCGCGGTCAACCGACCCGCCTCCGGCACAATCCGGACCCGCACGAGTCCCTTGCTGGCCGCATAGTCGAACTCGGTCTCGGATTGGTGGTCGATCTTGTCCGCCGCTTCGGGCGGCGCGACTTCGACCATCAGGGCGTAGATGTGTTGATCGGTGAGCGGCTGTTTCGAGACTTTGCGCGGCCTGCCGTCTTTCACGAGCGTGACCGGCTCGTCGGGCAGCAAGTACAGCTGGTCGGCCTGCTCGCGCAGCATCACGTCGACAAACGCATCGAGCCGAGACGGCATGAATCAGTCCTGGGGGCGCGCGTAGAGCACGTGGGCGCGGTTCACGATGTGCAGATGGTCGGCGGTGGCAATCACGAAAAACGGCTCAACCGCATTGAGGTAATCCAGGATGCGCGAGTGGTGCTCAGGCAGCTCGAGTGTTGCCGAGCCGCTCAGCTCGGAGCCGTCGGCCAGGGTGAGCACCAGCCTCCCCTGTTTGGCTGCCGACAATCGGACGGAATCGGCCGGCGGCGGGAGAACGGTCAGGGTGACGGTGCGCGACTTGGCCACGAGCAACACCGTCGCGCCCGCGGCGCGTGGCCGGAACGGGAAGAACCCTTCGGCGCGATTGAGCATGTCGAGCGGCGTTTCGGGCCCCGCGTGCTGAGGCACGCGCTCCATCACGTAGACCTCGCCGTCGAGCGGCTGGCCCCCAGTCAGGCGCAGCGTCGCGGGCACCGCGACGCGGGGGATCGAGAATCCCGACACCTAGCCTCGAGTCCGGCATTGCACGGAGACCGGGACGCGATTGTCGCAGGCGATCGACTCGTTCATCCCGCTGGTGATGGGACCGCAGGCGGTGCTGTGCGCGGTTTGGGTCGCTTCGGCGGCCGTACTCCCCGCCCCGGTCGCGCAGTTGGAGCGGCCCTGGAATTCCATGCAGACGGTGCATTCCTCGTTCGCGCTGGCGGTCGACATATAGAAGAAGAGCGCGATGATGAGTGCCAGAACCGCCAGCGTGATCACGGTCGACCGCTTCATACACCTCTCGGGTGTGGGGAGCGAACAAGGTGGTGTAGAGCACGAATTCGCGCCAGAGGCGCGCGTCACTTAACGTGTAGGGAATGACTGGCATTCTGCAGATCATGATGGTGGGATTCGCCGTGCTCGCTGTGATCCTGCTCATCCCCGCCGTGTCGGCGTGGCGCGGACGCCACCGCATCAGCGCGACGATCGGGTTCTTCACGGCTGCCTTGTGTGGGTCGTTTGCGGCCCTGAGCGGCGCGGTCACGGTGGGCATCCGTGGCTACCGCGCATTTACGCAGGAGGTGGTGGCGGCGACGATCACAACCGAGCCGCTCGGCCCGCAGCGCTTGCGGGCGACCGTGACGCTACCGGACAACAGCCTGCACATGTTCGATCTCGCCGGCGACCAGGTCTACGTGGACGCGCACGTCTTGAAGTGGCGGCCGATCGGCACGCTGCTCGGGCTCGAAACGGCCTACGAGCTGGACCGGATCGCGGGCCGCTACCAGGCGCTCGCCGACGAACAGACCCGCGAGCGCACGGTGTATTCGCTCGCGACCCGGAAACCATTCGACGCCTTCGACCTGGCGCGGCGCTATTGGGTGCTGCGTCCGTTCGTCGACGCGGAGTACGGCTCGGCGACGTTCATCGGCGCAACGGCGCGCGGCGGCGGTACCTACGAGGTTCGTGTCTCGACCACGGGACTCCTGGTACGGCCCGCTGCGACTAGGTAAGCTTCTCGCCGTGGCGGACAAGAAACCAAAACCGAATTACTCCAACGCCTGGCGTGAAGCGCGCCAGCTCATCTGGCAGCACCGCAGACGCCTGCTGCTCGGCCTCGGGCTCATGCTGGTCAACCGGCTGGCGGGGCTCGTGTTACCGACTTCGTCGAAGTACCTGATCGACCACGTCATCGGCGAGCGGCGGGTGGAGCTGCTGGCCACGATCGCCCTCGCCGCCGGCGCGGCCACGTTGATCCAGGCTGTCACGTCATTCGGCCTGTCGCAAATCCTTGGCGTCGCCGCCCAGCGTGCCATCACCGAAATGCGTAAGTCGGTGCAGGCGTTCGTCCTGCGCCTGCCCATCGGCTACTTCGATTCGACCAAGACCGGCATCCTGATCTCGCGCATCATGACCGATGCCGAGGGCATCCGGAACCTCGTCGGTACGGGGTTGGTCCAGCTGGTGGGTGGGCTCGTCACGGCCAGCATCGCGTTGGGGGTGCTGTTCTGGCTCAACTGGCAGCTCACCGCGGTCTCCATCCTGATCCTCGGGCTGTTCGGTGGCGGGATGGCGTTCGCGTTTGCCAAGCTCCGGCCGCTGTTTCGCGAGCGCGGCAAGCTCAATGCGGACGTCACGGGGCGCCTGGGTGAAACGCTGGGCGGGATCCGGATCGTGAAGGCCTATCGATCTGAACGGAGTGAGCGCCTCGTGTTCGCGCGTGGGGCCCACGGTTTGTTTCGCAACGTGGCGACGACGATGACCGGCGTCTCCGGCCTGGGTGCGTTCGCCCAGCTCGTGATTGGCTCCATCGGCGTGCTGATGATCCTGGTTGGGGGACGGGCGATCCTGGCCGGGTCGATGACGCTCGGTGACTTCGTGATGTACATCTTCTTCGTCGGGCTCGTCGCCGCCCCGCTGATCGGCATCGCGTCGATCGGCACGCAGATCACCGAGGCGTTTGCCGGCCTTGACCGGATCCACGAGCTCCGGCGCATGACGACCGAGGACGCTGAGGACGCCGAGAAGGCGCCGCTGCCATCCGTGCGCGGCGACGTTGCGTTCGAACACGTGACGTTCGCGTACAAGCCCGGTGTGCCGGTCCTCAAGGATGTCTCCTTCCATGCGCGCGCCGGCTCCACCACCGCGCTCGTCGGGTCCTCGGGATCGGGGAAAAGCACCTTGATCGGATTGGTGCTCGCGTTCAACCGGCCCGACCCGGGGGGGGGCCGCGTGCTGGTCGACGGTCGCGATCTGGCCTCGGTGCCGCTCGCCGACTATCGCACCCACCTCGGCGTAGTGCTGCAGGACAATTTCCTGTTCGACGGGACCGTCGCCGACAACATCGCGTTCGCGCGCCCGCACGCGACGCGCGCGGAGATCGTGGCGGTGGCGCGGATCGCGCACGCCGATGAATTCGTCGAGCAATTCGAGGAGAAGTACGACACCGTCGTGGGTGAGCGAGGGGTCAAGCTGTCGGGCGGGCAGCGCCAGCGCATCTCGATTGCGCGCGCGATTCTGGCCGATCCGCGCATTCTCGTGCTCGACGAAGCGACGTCGAGTCTCGATTCGGAGAGCGAGGCCAAGATTCAGGACGGGCTGCGGGCGCTGCGGCGCGGCCGCACCACGTTCGTGATCGCGCACCGGTTATCCACGATTCGCAGCGCCGATCAGATCCTGGTGCTGGAGGGGGGGCAGATTGTCGAGCGGGGAACCCACGAAGAGTTGCTCGTCGCGAACGGCAGGTACAAACAGCTCTATGACAAGCAGTACCATTTCGAGCGAGATCGGTTCGTCAATCCGGGGGAAGACTTTACGCCGGAGCCGGAGCAGGTGACGGTGCCGCCGGTTGCCCCGCCGGGCAGACTCTAAGCTTCAAGTCGCCGGTCGCAAGGTCCAAGACAAGTGTAAGACGCCAAGTTGCAAGTGGTTTCAAGCTTCAAGTGTGAGTGCGAGGAAAAGCCATACAACGCGTGAATCGGATGCCGGCGAACACCCCATTCGTCGGCATTCTCGTCTTATGGGTCACTTCAAGAACCTCAAGGCCTGGGAACACGCGCGAGCGTTGGCCGTCATTTCGAAGCCGCTGATCGATCGCCTTCCACCGACAGAACGGAGCGGGCTTGCTGACCAATGGCGAAGAGCCGCGTCCAGCGTCGTTCTCAACATTGCCGAGGGAGCCAGTCGTCGCGGTGCGAAGGACTTTCGTCGGTATCTCGACACCGCTCGTGCGTCGCTCGACGAGATCGAGGCGATCATCGATCTCGCGGTCGGACTCGACTATCTGCGGCGGGAAGACGTTGCGAAGGTGACGGCAGTGCGCGATGAATGCGCACGGACGGTGTTTGGGCTGATCAGGAAGTTGGGAATCCCCGTTAACTCATAGCTTGCCACTTGTGACCACTTTGCAACTTGGCGTCTTGCAACTGTACTTCGCGCTTGTCACTTATCACTTGCGACTGGGAGCCCACGCCGCCGTATGGAACTGCGAAGAGCGCGGCGCCAGCTTGCCTTTCCCCGCGGCGTAGTTCTTCCAACTGACAGCCGGGAAATCATTCGGCACTTCCCTCATCGTAATGCATCCCTGCACCGGGCACACCGCCGCGCACAGATTGCACCCCACGCACGCCTCCTCGATGATCTCGACGACCGGTCCTCCATTGTCGCGCGGCAGCCTCCGAATCGCCTGATGCGCGCCATCTTCGCACGCCGTCCAGCACAGCTCGCACTTGATGCATGTGTCCTGATCGATATGCGCGAGCACATGATAGTTGAGATCGAGCTCCTCCCACTTCGTCACGCGCGGCAGCGCCCGGCCGCGAATATCGGCTAACGAGCGGAAACCCCGCTCGTCCATCCAGTTCGACAACCCATCAATCAGATCTTCGACGATCCGGAAGCCGTAGTGCATCACCGCGGTGCAGACTTGCAGCGAGCCCGCGCCGAGCGCGATGAATTCGGCGGCGTCGCGCCAGCTCGCGATCCCCCCGATCCCGCTGATCGGGATCTTCACGCTCGGATCGCCGGCGACCGCTGAGACCAGATGCAGTGCGATCGGCTTGACCGCCGGTCCGCAGTAGCCGCCGTGGCTCGATTTGCCCGCGACCGAGGGCTGCGGCTCGAACGTCGCGAGGTCGATCCCCACGATCGAATTGATGGTGTTGATCAGGGAGAGCGCATCCGCGCCGCCTTTGACCGCCGCGCGCGCGATGTAGGTGATGTCGGTGACGTTGGGCGTGAGCTTCACGATGACCGGAATCGTCGCCACTTCCTTCACCCACTCCACGATCTGGCAGGTGTAATCGGGCACCTGGCCGACCGCGCTGCCCATGCCCCGCTCGCTCATCCCATGCGGGCAGCCGAAGTTCAGCTCGATCCCGTCGGCGCCCGTGTCCTCGGTCTGCTTGACGATCGCGTGCCAGGCTTCGCGCTTCGATTCCACCATCAGGGACGCTACACATGCGTGCTTTGGATAGTTGCGCTTGACCTCGGCAATCTCTTTGAGATTGTCGGCGATCGGCCGGTCGCTGATCAGCTCGATATTGTTGAACCCCATCATCCGATTCTGGCCGAGGTCCACCGACCCGTAGCGCGAGAACACGTTGATGATGGGCTCTCCGATCGTCTTCCAGACGGCGCCGCCCCAGCCCTGGTCGAATGCCTTGGCGACCTGGCCGTAGGTGTTCGTGGGTGGGCCGGATGCCAGCCAGAATGGATTCGGGCTTTGGATGCCAGCAAAATCTGTTCGAAGATCAGCCATGACCGCCTCCTACCTGCCCGTTACGACCCGTTATCGCACAATCCCACCGAGCATTTCATGTATCCGCTTCGCCGCGGTCACGCCTTCTGCCGCCGCATTGACGATCTCCGCCCCGCCGTTCGCGCAGTCACCGCCGGTGAATACACGCGGGTCCGACGGCACCTTCAACTCGGTACGCGCACCCTGTCCGATGGCCAGGATGATCATGTCGCAGGGAATCGTCTCCCCGCTGGTCAGTTCCAGCCCCGCGACGGCGCCATTTCCAACAATGCGCCGCGGCGCGGCGTTGAACCGGAAGCCGCAGCCATCCTTCTTTGCCAGCTCGTACTCATAGTGATACGCCGACATGTCGCCTTCACCGCGCCGGTACACGATCGTCGCCGAGGCTGCCCCGAGCCGTTTGGCTTGCGTGACGGCGTCGATGGCGGTGTTGCCCGCGCCGATCACGACGACGTGCCGGCCGACCGGCGTCTCGTGGTACGGATGCGTTTTGAGGTGCTCGATGAACGTGAGCGCGTCGATGACGCCGGGCAGCTCCTCGCCTGGAATCCCGAGCTTCTTTGTGCTCCCGAGTCCGACGCCGACAAACACGGCGTCGAATTCCTCGAGCAGCTTTTCGATCGATGTCACAGTGACGCCGGTCTTCAGCTCGATCCCCAAATCCACAATGTCCTGAACTTCCGCGAGCGCGACGTCGGCCTTGAGTTTGTATTCGGCGATGCCGTAGGTATTGAGCCCGCCAGGGTGCGGCTTGGCCTCGAAGACGGTCACCGCGTGCCCGCAGCGCCGCAGGTCGCGCGCGCACGCGAGACCGGCAGGACCGGCGCCGACGATCGCCACGCGCTTGCCGGTCGGTCGGCCGGGCTCAAACAGCTTCCACTTGTGCTCCAGCACCTTGTCGGTCGCATGCCGCTGCAGCAGAGCGATCTTGATCGGCTGCTCGTCGCGATCGTTCAGGACGCACGCGCCCTCGCACAGCACCTCCACCGGACATGCCCGGGCGCAGGAGTGCCCAAACGGATTCACGTCCAGGATCACCCGGGCCGAACCGCGCAAATTCCCGCTGGCGATTTTCTTGATGAACGCGGGGACGTCGATGTGGGTGGGACACGCGATGGTGCAGGGGGCGTCGTGGCAGAACAGGCATTTGTTCGCCTCGAGCAGCGCCGCGTCGTTCGTGAGCGGCGGAGCGATGTCGGCGAAGTTAGCTGCCAGCTGCTCGTCGGTTAGCGCGTTACGCAACGGCACCAGCTGCTCCCCACCTGCTGCTCTCCGGCATCACTCGCATTCCAACGACATAGATCAACGCGGACAGCAGGAAGCCCACAAACCACGCCCAATTGTAGATCGTGCCGAAGACGCCAGTCCCGGGGACGCCGCGGAGCGCCGCGAGGAACCCGGGCAGGCTGGGCGCCACGCCGATCGCCAGCGCGCCCATCGCGATCCAGTTGATGCCGCGGGCATACTCGTAGGCGCCGTGCCGTTTGTAGAGATCGTTCAGCACCAGCTCGCCGCGGCGCACAAAGAAGTAGTCGGCAATCATGATCCCGGCGACGGGGCCGAGCAGGGCGCCGTAGCCGATGAGCCAGGTGAAGATGTACGCCGCCGCGTCATTGTAGAGCCGCCACGGCAGCATGAGAATTCCGATGATCGCCGTAATCATCGCGCCCTGTTTGAACGTGATCTTGTGGGGCGCGAGGTTCGAAAACGCGTTCGCGGGCGCCACGATGTTTGCGGCGATGTTGGTGGTCAGCGTCGCCACGACGAGTCCCGCCATCGACAGCATGATCATCAGCGGACCGCCGATGCGCGCGAGCAGCGCCACCGGGTCCGCGATGCGCGTCCCGAAGATCACGACGGTCGCGTTCGTGACCGCCGCGCCGATGAACGCGAACAGCGCCATCGTTCCCGGCAATCCCACGGCCTGGCCGATCACCTGATCGCGTTGCGAGCGCGCGTAGCGGGAGAAGTCCGGAATCGAGAGGGCCATCGTGCCCCAGAACGCGACCGCGGAGGTGAGTCCGGCCCCCCAGATGCTGCTGACGGCCGGACGGCCCCCCCCGGACGGCCCGACGGCCGGATTCTCCAGCATTGGCCCGAGCCCACCGGCGCGCGCCCACGCCCAGATGAACAGCGCCGCTCCGACGGCGAGCAGGAATGGCGACCCCCAGGTTTCCAGGAATTTGATCGACTCCATGCCGCGCAACACGATCCAGACGTTCATGGCCCAGAACACCATAAAGCACAGGAATTCGCCGGTGTTCAGGCCGACGAACGCGGGCAGGATCTGGGGCAGCGTCGCAATGCCGGGCCACAGCACCTCGATCAGCTTGTAGATCGCCCAGCCGCCGATCCACGTCTGTATGCCGAACCAGCCGCACGCCACGAGCCCGCGCAGCAGCGCGGGGACGTTGGCGCCGAGCACGCCGAACGACGCGCGCGCGAGCACGGGGAAGGGGATCCCGTAGCGCGTGCCCGCGTGCGAGTTGAGCGCGATCGGCACGAGCACGACGACGTTGCCGAGGATGACGGCGCCGACCGCCGCCTGCCACGTCCAACCCGAAGCCATGAGGCCTGACGCGAGCGTGTAGGTGGGAATGCAGATCGCCATCCCGATCCACAGCGAGGCGATGTGCCACCAATTCCACGTGCGCCGCTCCGGCGCAACCGGCAGCAGATCTTCGTTGGCGAGCTGCGTCCGCGCCGGCAGCGTCACTTGACCTCGGCGAGGGCGCGCTCGAGCCGCTTGCAGCCGTCCTCGATCTCCGACTTGCTGATCAACATCGACGGCGCGATCCGCAGGACGTTGCCGTAGAGGCCGCCTTTGCCGATCAGCAAACCCTGCTTCTTGGCCGCCTCGAGCAGCGCGAGCGTTTTCTTGGGGGACGGCTCTTTGGTCTTGCGGTCTTCCACGAGCTCGATGCCTTGCATCAGGCCCATGCCGCGGACGTCGCCGATGAAGGCAAAGCGCTTCTTGAACTCCTCGAGCGCGTCGCGCAGCTGCTTGCCTCGCTCGGCCGAGCGTTTCGGCGTGTTCTCGCGTTGCATGACGCTCATCGTGACGTCGACCGCGGCCATCGAGATGGGATTCCCTCCGAACGTCGACAGGGAGAGCCCGGTGAACGCGTTCGCGACCTCTTCGGTGGCGATCGTGATGCCGACGGGGAAGCCGTTGGCGGCGGATTTCGCGAAGGTCATGATCTCAGGATCCACGCCCCAGTGCTCGATGCCGCACCATTTGTCCCCGGTACGGCCCCAGCCAGTCTGGACTTCGTCGCAGATGAACACGCCGCCGTACTTCCGCACGATGCCGACCGCGATTTCGAAGTATTCCTTGGGCGGCGTGATGAACCCACCGGCGCCCTGAATCGGCTCAGCCATATAGGCGGCGGGCCGACCGTTCGTGGTCGTCTTGATGAGGTCCTCGATGTCCTGCGCGCAGCGGATGCCACAGTCGGGATACTCGAGCCCCAACGGACAGCGGTAGCAGTAGGGCGAGAGGGCGTGCTTGACGCCGGCGATCTGCGTCGGCAGCACGCGCCACGGCTGCTGGCCGGTGATCGCGATGGCCCCCTGACTGCGGCCCGCATAGCTGTGCCGGAGCACGATGAGCTCCTGCTGGCCGGTATAGATCTTCGCCAGCATGACCGCGGTCTCATCAGCTTCGGTGCCGCTCGTCGTGAAGAAGCTCTTCTTGAGCTTACCGGGCGTGATCTGCGTGAGGCGCTCGGCAACGGTGACCTGCTCGACGGTGGGATAGACGCTGGAGGTGTGCACCAGGCGCGCGACCTGATCCTGGATGCGCTGCACGAACTCGGGATGAGAGTGGCCGATGCCGGCGGTGAGAATGCCGCCGAAGAAGTCGAGGTATTCGCGGCCGTCCAGGTCCTTCACACTCGAGCCATGCGCTTCGGTGATGACCACGGGCTCTGCGTAGTAGTTCGCTACGCAGGGGAAGAGAAACTCTTTGTGTTTCGCGCGAACGGTTTGCGAATCCATGTGACCTCTGGCTATCGGCTATCAGCTATCGGCTATCGGGTCTTATCGGGCGAGTACCCGATAGCTGATAGCCGATAGCCGGTAGCTAGTGTGTAGGCTCTCTCTTCAGGAACACACCGCGACCTAACGTGCCAACGAACTCCCCATCCCGCGCCTGCACTTTGCCGCGCACCGTCACCGCGGCGGCGCGGCCCTTTTGCTCCCAGCCTTCGTAGGCGTTGTAGTCGACGTTGGAGTAGCTGCGCTCTTTCGAGAACGTCCCGCGATAGCTCGGATCGTAGACCACGAGATCGGCGTCGCTGCCCAGTTGGATCGTGCCTTTGCGCGGGTGCAGACCGAACAGCTTGGCGGCCTGCGTCGAGCACGCGTCGACCATCGTCTGGAGTCCCAGCCGGCTCGCGGCGACGCCGTACGTGTGCACCAGATCGACGCGCTCCTGCACCGAGGGAATGCCGTTGGGGATCTTCGTGAAGGCATCCCGGCCCATCTGCTTCTGATCGGCGAACCGGAACGGCGCGTGATCGGTCGCGATGGTGCTGATGTCGCGCGATTTCACGCCGTTCCACAGGACGGTCTGGTTCCCCTTGTCACGCAGGGGTGGCGACATCACGAACTTCGCGCCCTCAAACCCGGGCCGCTCCGCGTAGGTCTTGTCCAGGACAAAATGAGGAATGACGGATTCGATCCACACGTTGACGCCCCGCTGGCGCGCGGCCAGCGCGGCGCGGACCGCCGGCTCGCACGACGTGTGCACGATGTACACGTGGGTGCCGAGCAGCTCCGCGAAGGTGCAGAGGTGATGCACGCCGTCGGCCTCGACGACCGGTGGGCGCGACGGCTCGTGCCATGCGGGCCCCGTCTTGCCGGCGGCGAGCAATGACTTCTGAAGCGCGTCGATCGCGTCGGCGTTCTCGCAATGCGCCGTGACAATTACGCCGAGATCCCTGGCCAATCGCATCGTCTCAAACAAATCCCCATCAGACAGGTTTAGGGCGCCCTTATATGCGAGGAATACTTTAAACGACGCGACTCCGGCCTTTACGATCTCGCGGAATTGATCGCGCACGTGCTCCTCGAATCGCACCACCGACATGTGGAACGTGTAATCGACCGCGGCGAGCCCCTCGGCCTTGGACTTCCACAGCTCGAACGCGGCCACCGGCTCATCGCTCGCCCCGGGACAGATCATCTCGATCAGGGTGGTCGTCCCGCCCACGAGCGCCGCCTTGCTCGCCGACTCGTAGTCGTCGGCCGCATACGTGCCCATGAACGGCAGGTAGATGTGGACGTGCGGGTCGATGAAGCCGGGGAAAACGTATTTCCCGCGCGCATCGATGATCTCGGCGCCGGGCGCGACGATTTTCGGATCGATGTGCGGCTCGATGCGCGTGATGCGCTCGTCTTCGGCGTAGATGTCGCCGGTGAAGTCATCCGTGGCCGTGATGATCCGGCCGCCCTGAATCAGGAGCGCCATGTCGGGATCCAGCGGTGCACGGTGTGCCGGTAGTCTTCGTAGGGCTGCCCAAAGACGCGACGCAGATGAGGCTCCTCGTACAGGAGCACCAGGAGATGCGTGGCGATCAGTACCACGAGCGCGTACAGGACCAACCAGCCGGACCACAAGACCATCGCGGCGCCCAACATGGCGACAATGGCACCGATGTAGATTGGATTTCGCACGAAGCGGTACGGACCTACGACCACGAGTCTGCGCGGCGGATCAAACGGCGCGGCAGTTCCCCTGCCGACGAAGGCAAACGTCACGAGGCACCACACAACCAGCGCAAATCCGACGATCACCAGTCCGGTGCCGGCGAGTTCGGACCAACTGGGCGCACCGCCCCATTTGTATCCGCTCACTCTGAGCACGCGCTGCGGTACCACGACGAGGAACACTGCGACGAACAACGTCGCATAAATCAACGCGCGCAGCAGGATCAACATCTACGGCAGCTGCCTGACCAGGTCGTCGTACGTCTCCGGCCGTCGGTCACGGAAGAACTGCCACGTGCGCCGCACCTCCTCGATCATGTCGAGGTTCATCTCGGCGACGACGAGCTCGTCCTTGTCCTCGCTCCCCTGCGCCAGGAAGTTGCCGCGCGGATCGACGAAGTAGCTCGAGCCGTAGAACTGGCCGACGTTCCAGGGGGCTTCGACGCCTACCCGATTGCTGCAACCCATGAAGTAGCCGTTGGCCACGGCGTGGGCGGGCTGCTCGAGTTTCCAGAGGTACTGCGACAGGCCTTTCACCGTTGCGGAGGGGTTGAACACGATCTCGGCGCCGTGCAAGCCGAGCAGGCGCGCGCCCTCCGGGAAGTGGCGGTCATAGCAGATGTAGACGCCGATCGTGGCGAAGCGCGTCTTGAAGACGGGATAGCCGAGGTTGCCCGGCTTGAAGAAGAACTTTTCCCAGAAGCCCGCGGTGTGCGGGATGTGATTCTTGCGGTACTTACCGAGATAGCTGCCGTCGGCATCGATCACGGCGGCGGTGTTGTAGTAGACGCCGGCCATCTCGCGCTCGTAGATCGGCACGATGATCGCCATCTCGTGCTTCTTGGCGAGCTTTTGCATCAGCTCGATCGTCGGCCCGGGAATCGGCTCGGCCAGATCGCACCACTTGGCGTCCTGGCTGGGGCAGAAGTAGGGGCCGTTGAAGACTTCCTGCAGGCACAGGATCTGCACGCCTTTCTTGCCCGCTTCCTCTATATAAGGAAGGTGTTTGTCGAGCATCGCCCTGCTGATCTTCTCAACAGAGGCTCCCGAGTCGTTTATCGGGTTCGACATCTGAATGAGCCCGCCGACGACTTTTCGCATTACCACCTCGAGATGACGACTTTCTTGTCCGTGTAGAACTCGATCGAGTCGTGTCCGTGGGCCTTGAGGTCTCCAAAGAACGACCCCTTGGTTCCGCCGAACGGGAAGAACGCCATCGGCGCCGCCACGCCGATGTTCACGCCGATCATGCTGACTCCGACGCGATAGCGGAACTCGCGCGCGGCCTTGCCGCTCTGCGTAAAGATCGACGTCGCATTCGCGAAACCGGACGCTCGCACCATCTCGATTCCTTCGTCGAGGTTGCTGACGTGGGAGACCAAAGCGACCGGGCCGAAAATCTCCTCTTTGCCGATCGTCATGTCGGGTTGCACGCCGTCGAACACGGTGGGGCCGACGAAGTGACCGCGCGGATGTTTTTCGACCTTCGTCGCGCGGCCGTCGAGCAGCAGCGTAGCGCCGTCTTTGCGGCCGGCCTCGACGTAGGAGAGCACTTTCTCTTTGTGCTTCGCCGAGATCACCGGACCCATCGTGACGCCCGGCTCCAGGCCGTAGCCCAGCCGCAGGCTCTTGGCGGCGTCGAGGAGCTTCTCCCGGAAGGGATCGTACGCCTTGCCCGTGGCCACCACGACGCTGCCCGCGAGACAGCGCTGGCCGGCGCAACCGAACAGCGATTCGCTGATGTTGGCGACGGCGCGATCCATGTCCGCGTCCGGCATCACGATGACGTGATTCTTGGCGCCGCCGAGTGCCTGCACGCGCTTGCCGTGCTTCGCTCCCTCCTGATAGACGTACTTCGCCACGGGTGAGGAGCCCACGAAGGAGATCCCGGTGATGCCGGGGTGCGCCAGCAGGGCGTTCACGGCGTCTTTGGCGCCATGCACCATGTTCAGCACCCCCGGCGGAATCCCGGCTTCCTGCGCCAGCTCGAGGATGCGGGTCGACGAGAACGGAACCTGCTCGCTTGGCTTTAGCACGAAGGTGTTGCCGGTGGCGATGGCGTAGGGCCAGAACCAGCACGGCACCATCGCGGGGAAGTTGAACGGTGTCACCGCCGCAAAGACGCCCATCGGTTGGCGCACGTACTCGCAATCGATGCCGCTGGCGACGTCCTCGAGCGTCTGGCCCATCATCAGGGCGGGTATGCCGCACGCGTGCTCGACGTTTTCGATGCCGCGCCGTACCGAGCCGCGCGCTTCGTCGAGGGTCTTGCCGTGCTCGCGCGTGACCGTCTCGGCGAGCTCCTCGAACCGCTGCTCCATCAGGTACTTCAGCTTGAAGAGGTAGCGCGCGCGCAGGACCGGGGGGACTTCACGCCATCTGAGGAATGCCGCCTGCGCCGCTGCCACCGCGGCATCGACCTCGCGCGCGCCGGAGAGCGGCACCTTGCCGAGCGGCTCGCCCGTCGCGGGATTGGTGAGATCGAGGTAGTCGGCGGCGCTGGGAGACACCCACTCGCCGCCGATCAAGTTGCGGAGGGTTTTCATCCCCTTAGCCTAGGGACGGCTAAGGGGTTGTCAACTCACGAACTGCGCCTTCTCGGTGGAGCCTTCCAGGGCGACGGTCGAGCTGCGACCGCCGTGCACGATTTGCGTGATCTCGTCGAAGTAGCCGACGCCCACGAACTCCTGATGCTTCACCGCCTCGTAGCCGTCGCGCGCGGCCGCGAACTCGCGCGATTGCAGGTCGGCATACGCTGCCATGCCGCGCTCTTTGTAGTCCTGGGCCAGGGTGAACATGGCGTGATTCAAGGCGTGGAAGGCGGAGAGCGTGACGAACTGGAACTTGTAGCCCATCGCGCCGAGCTCCGTTTGGAAGCCGGCGAGCTGCGCATCGTTGAGATGGCGCTTCCAGTTGAAGGAGGGCGAGCAGTTGTAGGCGAGCGGTTTGCCGGGATACTCCTTGTGAATCGCTTCGGCGAACTGCTTGGCCTCGCCGAGATCGGGTTTCCCCGTCTCGAACCACAACATGTCGGCGTACGGCGCGTAGGCGCGGGCGCGCGCGATCGCGGCCTCGACGCCGTCCTGGATCACGAAGAAGCCTTCGGGCGAGCGCTCGCCGGTGCACCAGCGGCGATCGTACTCGTCGATGTCGCTCGTCAGCAGCCCTGCGCTGTTCGCGTCCGTGCGGGCGATGAGAACCGTATCCACGCCGCTCACGTCCGCGGCGAGCCGCGCCGCGACCAGCTTGCTGATGAATTCGCTCGTAGGCACGAGCACCTTGCCGCCCAGGTGCCCGCACTTCTTGACCGAAGAGAGTTGATCCTCGAAATGCACGCCGGCGGCGCCGGCCGCGATCATCAACCTCATCAATTCATACGCGTTCAGGACGCCGCCGAATCCCGCCTCGGCATCGGCGACGAGCGGCACATGCCAGTCGACGGCATGGTCGCCGTTCATGTGATGGATCTCGTCGGCCCGGCGCAGCGCATTCTGGATGCGCACCAGGAGATTGGGGACGCTGTCCGACGGATACAGGCTCTGGTCCGGATACGTCGTCATCGCATCGTTCGCGTCGGCGGCCACTTGCCACCCGCTGACGTAGATCGCTTTGAGTCCCGCGCGGACTTCTTGTACGGCCTGGTTGCCGGTGATGGCCGAGAGCACCGCGACGTACGGCTCGTCGTGCAACAGGGTCCAGAGGCGCCGCGCGCCGTGCTCGGCGAGCGTGTGAGCGATGGGCAGCGTGCCGCGTAAGCGTTCGACGTCCTCCGCCTTGTAGGGGCGTGTAATCCCGGCCCACCGTTGGTCTCTGCTCCAGCTGCGCTCGAGGTCAGTCGAGGTATTCATACGCCACCCCCGTCAGGAATTCTGGTAGCTCCGGCGCCAGCGAGATCCGCCGGAACAAATCGGCGCCGCGGCTCTGCGTTGGGAACTCTTGGGCAATGATCTCCCGGACCAGCTGTTCCGTCACGATGCGGCCATCCGAGAGACGCGCGCCGTGGTGCACCCACTGCCACACCTGCGTACGCGAGATCTCGGCGGTGGCAGCGTCTTCCATCAGGTTGTAGATCGGCACGCAGCCTGAGCCGCGCAGCCAACTCTCCAGGTATTGGATTCCGACGTCCACGTTGGTCCGGAGGCCGGCCTCGGTGATCTCCCCCTCCGGCACGGCGAGCAAATCGGATGCCATCACCCGCACGTCGTCGCGCGTCACGTCGAGCTGATTGGCGCCCGGCATCGAGGCGTCGAACACCGCCGCCGCGACCGGCACGAGCCCCGGATGGGCGACCCAGGTCCCGTCGTGTCCGGCTCGGACTTCGCGCAGCTTGTCCTGCCGCACTTTTTCGAGCGCGGCGGCGTTCGCCACGGGATCGTTCTTGATCGGGATCTGGGCCGCCATGCCGCCCATCGCGTGCGCGCGGCGGCGGTGGCAGGTCTGAATCAGGAGATCGACGTAGGACTTGAGGAAATGCCGGTCCATCGTCACCCGGGCGCGGTCGGGCAGCACGAAGTCCGGGCGGTGTCTGAACTTCTTGATGAAGCTGAAGATGTAATCCCAGCGACCGCAGTTCAGCCCTGCCGAGTGCTCGCGCAGCTCGTACAGGATTTCGTCCATCTCGAACGCGGCGAGAATCGTCTCGATCAGGACCGTCGCGCGGATCGTCCCGCGCGGGATGCCGAGCTCGTCCTGCGCGAGGTTGAAGACGTCGTTCCAGAGACGCGCTTCGAGGTGGCTCTCGAGCTTGGGTAGGTAGAAGTAGGGACCGGTGCCCTTGGCGATCAGCGCCGCGGCGTTGTGAAAGAAGAAGAGTCCGAAATCGAAGAGCGCAGCGGAGATCGGTCGCCCGTCTACCGTGACGTGCTTCTCGTCGAGGTGCCAGCCGCGCGGCCGCACCATCAGCGTGGCGGTGCGCGGGGCGAGCGCATAGCGCTTTCCTTCGGGGCTCGTGAACGCGATGGTGCCGCGCACCGCATCACGCAGATTGAGCTGTCCTTCGAGGTTGTTGCGCCACGTGGGCGCGTTGGAATCCTCGAAATCGGCCATGAAGACCTTGGCGCCCGAGTTGAGCGCATTGATGATCATCTTGCGGTCCACGGGACCCGTGATCTCGACGCGCCGGTCGGTCAGGTCGGCGGGAATCGACGCAACCGTCCAGGCTGCCTCGCGGATCGTGCGGGTCTCGGGAAGGAAATCGGGAAGCTCGCCCGCGGCGAGGCGCCGCTGGCGCTCTACGCGCCGCGCGAGCAGCTCCTGGCGGCGCGGCTCACAGGCCCGCGCGAGCGTCGTGAGGAACCGGCGCGCATCGGCCGTCAGGATCTCCGCAGATCCTGGTTCGAGGGGCGCGAGCACCGCGAGTCCGACGGTGCTCTTCGCCGAGGCAGCCATGACGGTCAATGTAGCGCTCCGGCACAAGCGGTTTCACTGGAGGAGACAAGAGGGGGGCGAACTGGGATGTCGCGCAACGGCGCTCGCGACGCGTCCCAGCCGCCCCTTATGTCCCCACAGTGGTGAGGGAGGTCCGCAGCGGCCGTGCACGACCGCTGCGGCGGCCGGCGCGAACACAGCAACAACCTGTATCCGCCTTGGCCGGCCGTTCCTCCCGAATCCTCGTACTGCGTCCGCCACGCGTTCATGCAACCCTCATGCCATCCGACGCACCGGAGAGCGCCACTGAGCGAGGCGCGCATTCTGTAGCATTATTACCGCACATGTGTCCCTCGCTTACTCCGGCCACAGCCGTCGGTCGCTCCGTCCCGCGTCGTGAAGGTGCCGACAAGGTGACGGGGCGCGCCCGCTACACCGATGACCTCGTCATTCCGGGCGCCTGGTACGGCAAGACGGTCCGGTCCACGGTCCCGGCGGGCCGGATTCGGTCGATCACGCTGGATCCCGCCTTCGATTGGAGCCAGGTCGTGGTGGTGACTGCTGCCGACATTCCGGGCGAAAACGTGGTGCACTTGATACGGGATGATCAGCCCGTGCTGGTGCGAGAGGGGGGGGAGATCCGGCACCGGGAGGAGCCGATTCTGCTGCTGGCCGCGGCCGACCGGGCCACACTCGACGAGGCGTCCAGGCACATCCGCATCGAGTACGACCGCGCCGAGCCGGTCTTCGAGCTCAGCGAGGCCACTGAGGTCTATACGTCGCTCGAAATCAACAAAGGCGAGGTTGTGGAGGGGCTGGAGGGTGTGGAGGTAGTGGAGCGCAGCTTTCGGGTTGGTCTACAGGAGCAGCTCTACATCGAGCCCCAGGGCTTCATCGCCATCCCGGAGGCGAATGGCGCGATCCGCGTAATCGGCTCACTGCAGTGCCCGTACTACGTCCACCGCGCGCTGAAGCGGGCACTCAAGCTGACCGATGCTCAGGCGATTGTAGTCCAGGCCGAGACGGGTGGCGGGTTCGGCGGCAAGGAAGAGTATCCATCGATGGTGGCGATTCATGCGGCGCTGCTGGCCCGCAAGACGGGCCGGCCGGTGCGCCTGATTTACGACCGTCACGAGGACCTGGCTGCCACCACGAAGCGTCATCCGGGCGTGATCAAGCACCGCACCACGGTCAACAAGGACGGGACGCTCCTCTCACAGGACATCGAGATCGTGCTCGATGGTGGCGGCTACTGCACGCTCACGCCGGTGGTCCTGTCCCGCGCGGCCATTCACGCCGCGGGTGCCTATTCCTGTCCCAACGTCCGCATTCGCGCCCGCGCCGTCGCGACCAACACGCCGCCCAATGGCGCGTTCCGCGGCTTCGGGGCGCCGCAGTCGCTGTTCGCCGCCGAGCTGATGGTCGAGCACGTGGCCGAGCGTCTGGGAATGTCGAGTCTGGACCTCAGGCGCAAATGGATGTTGCGCCTCGGCGACACTACGGCGACGGGCCAGAAGCTCACCGAGAGCGTTGGAAGTGAACTGGTTCTGGATGCCGCGCTGAGCGCTGCGCCTACTGTCCAACCGTCCAACCGTCCAACCGTCCGCCGCGGTCGCGGTCTCTCCCTCGTCTTTCACGGCTCCGGCTTCACCGGCAGTGGGGAGAAGAAGCTTCAAGGCACGATCGGGTTCGAAGCGTTGGCAGACGGGACGTTTCGGATTCTCACCGCGTCGACGGAAATCGGGCAGGGCACCAAGACCATCTTTTGTCAGATTGCGGCGGACGCCCTGGGGGTAGGGATCGACAAGATCGTGCTTGCCCCACAGGACACGTCGTTGGTTCCCGATTCCGGGCCGACGGTCGCATCGCGGACCGCGATGATCGTCGGTCGGCTGGTGCAGGAGGCGGCGACTGATGTCAAAGCCCGGCTGCAGCGTGGAGAGAAAGCTCCGATCCGCCTTCAGAAGTCGTATATCCAGCCCGACTCGCTCCACTGGGACGAAACGAACTATCGCGGGGATGCTTATCCGGTCTACGCGTGGGCGTGCACGATCGCGGACGTCGACGTCGACATGATCACGGGCGAGGTTCGGGTGACCGACCTGGTCACAGCGGTCGATTGCGGCAAGGCGCTACATCCGGTCATGGCTGAAGGTCAGATAGAAGGTGGCAGTCTCCAGGCTGTCGGGTGGGCGACGATCGAAGAGATCAAGATGAAGGACGGCGGCTACCAGAACGACCGATTGGCCACCTACCTGATTCCTACGGCGCTCGATGCCCCGCGCATACGCACCATCCTGGTTGAGAATCCCTACTCTCGTGGCCCCTCCGGGGCGAAGGGGATCGGCGAGTTACCCATGGACGGACCCGCTCCCGCCATTATCGCTGCCATCCACGATGCGACGGGGGTGTGGCTCGATGAAATCCCCGCGACCCCTGAGAAAGTGCTGGCGGCATGCGCTTCACGCTGAACGGTCGCACGGTCACGTTCGAGGGCTCCGGGGCCCGGCGCCTGCTCGATGTGTTGCGGGAGGATATCGGCGCCACCGGGACGAAGGAAGGCTGTGGCGAAGGGGAGTGCGGGGCGTGCTCCGTGATCATCGACGGTGAAGTCGTGGACAGCTGCTTAGTGGCTGTCGGGCAGGTCGAGGGATGCAATGTGACTACGGTTGAGGGGCTGGCTGACGGCGGACGGCTGACGGCACTACAGCAGGCGTTCATCGACCACGGGGCGGCTCAGTGTGGAATTTGCACGCCTGGGATGCTGCTCGCGGCTCATGTCCTGCTACAGCGCACGACACGGCCGAGCGCCGATGACGTTCGGGAGGGGCTCGCCGGCAATCTGTGCCGGTGTACCGGCTACACGAAAATCATCGACGCGGTGTTGGCATGCACGAAGTGACCTACCTCCGTCCCAAAGACCTGGCGGAGGCGGTCCGTCTCTACCGCACGACTCCCGGATGCCGCCCGCTCGCGGGCGGCACGGACCTCATGGTGATGCTGCACGCCCGGGTGATCCGGCCCGCGCCCACTGCCGTGCTGGATCTGTGGTCGCTCGCGGAGCTGAAGGGCGTTCGCCGTCAGGGCGATATGCTCGAGATCGGTGCCGCGGAGCCATACACCGGGATCATTCGGTCCCCCGAGGCACAGCGATCTGTTCCTGCCCTCGTCGCCGCCGCGCGCACGATCGGTGCCGCGCAGATTCAGAATCGCGGCACACTCGGCGGCAACCTCGCGAACGCCTCGCCGGCGGGGGACACACTGCCGGTGCTGCTTGCCTACGACGCGGTCGTGGTGACGGACCGGCGCTCCATTCCCATCGATGCCTTCTTCACCGGCTACCGCAGAACCGCACTGCAGCCCGACGAGCTGATCACGGCCGTGCGGATTCCGCTCGGCCGGCAGGTGGCGTTCCGGAAAGTCGGGACGCGGGCCGCGCAGGCGATCTCGAAGGTCGTCATGGCGGTGAGTCGAGCGCCGGCGCGTATTGCGGTCGGCTCGGTGGCCGAGGTCCCGCTGCGCGCCGTCCGCGCGGAGGAGGCTCTCGCCCGACGCGACGACGCGGGCGCCGCCTCCGCGGTGGGCGAAGACGTCCGTCCCATCGATGACATGCGCTCGACGGCTGCGTACCGTCGCGCCGTGACGCAAAACGTTCTTCACGAACTGCTTCATGCACTCCCGCGCTCTTGAGCTGCTGGACATTCTTGGCATGCGTCCCCACCCCGAAGGTGGACACTATGCCGAGCTGTTCCGCTCGCCGCAGCGCGTCCAGGTGATCGATCGCGATCTCGAGCGGTCCGCGGTGACCACGATCTATTTCCTGCTGGCAGAGGGCGAATGCAGCCGCTGGCATCGCGTCGTCTCCGACGAGATCTGGCACTATCACGAGGGTGACGCGATCGAGCTCCTGCTGTTCGACGACCGCGAGTTCCGGCGGGTGAGGCTCGGGCCGGTTTCGCGCGAGACGCGACCGACGATCGTGGTTCCAGCCGGCACCTGGCAGGCGGCCCGAACCACGGGCGCGTATACGCTGGCGGGCTGCACCGTGGGGCCTGGGTTTGACTTCGCCGATTTTTCGCTGGCCGTCGATTCGCCCGAGACTGCGGCAATGATCGCGAATGCGGGTCCTGACCTGGCTCGCTTCATATAGCCCCTCCCCCCAGACGCGACATATCCAAGATCGTTGATATGTGACGGGGATCCCCAGCGCGGAGATGCCCCAAAACCGACATATCCATAATCATGGATATGTGCGGGTGAGGGGCTTCCGTGCGTCGTGCGAGCCCCTAATACGCGATTATTTGCAACGCCTGTCGCAAGACGGTTGCCCCCAGCTCCAGGTACTCCGGCTGGGTTGCCTCCTCCGGACAGTGTGACCGTCCCCCGATACTCGGCACGAACAGCATTCCAACCTTGCAACGCGCGGCCAGAATCTGGGCATCATGTCCCGCGCCGCTCACCATCTCAGTCGCATGGACGCCGCATTCCTGCGCCGCGCGCCGCAGCAACGCCCGCACATCGGCGTGCATCGGCACCGGGGGGCGCTCCTGCCGCAGGCGGATCTCGAGTTTGAGAGAACGCTCCGACGCGATGGTGCTGCAGAGCGATCGAATCCGTTCCTCGAGCGCGCGCCGCGCGCCGAGGTCGGAATGGCGTAGATCGACCGTAAACACGACGCGAGCCGGCACGACGTTGACCTGATCGGGCTCTGCCCGGATCGTGCCGACCGTCGCGACGGCGGGCTCTCCCAGCGAGCGCGCAATCGACTCGATTGCTTGAATCATCGCGGCGGCGCCGGCGAGCGCATCGCGCCGCAGCTCCATTGGCGTCGTCCCGGCGTGATCGGCGCGGCCGGTGACGGTGAGCTCGAGATGCGCGGTCCCTACGATCGCGCTCACAACCGCGAGCGGTTTGCGCGCTGACTCGAGCACCGCCCCCTGCTCGATATGCAGCTCGACGAATGTGTCGATGTCATCGCGCGCGGCGCTCGAGACTCCCACGGGATCGAGACCGCGTTCGCGCATCGCCTGCGCGATGTCGTCAGGAACTCGGTCGATGCCTCCGATGATTGCCTGGGAGCCCCAGAAGTTCGTGGCGAAGCGGGAGCCTTCCTCCTCACAGATCGCGACCACCTCCAAGGTGCGGCGCGGCTGCCCTTTGTCTTTGAGCAACGCCTCGACCGCGGTAAGACCGGCCACGATGCCGAGCGCGCCGTCGAGCCTGCCGCCGCGCCGCACAGTGTCGATGTGCGAGCCCGTAACGATGCTCTTTCCTTTATTAGTACCTTCGACTCGGCCCCACAGATTCCCGACCGCGTCGCGCCGAGTCTTGAGGCCGGCATCCTTCAACCAGCGCTCGACACGCTCGACCGCTGTGGCCCAGGCGTCGTCATACAAACCCCGGTAGGTGCCGCCCTCGGATTGGGCACCGATTGCGTAGAGCTCGTCCAGCCGGCGCTCGAGCAACGCGCGGTCAATTGCCATGCACGAAATGTCCCCAACCTGGAGTTCCAGTGATTTCGTTGTCGGCAAAAACCGTCTTCCCACGAACGATGGTCCGCACGACGCGCCCTTTGAAGCGCCGTCCCAAATACGCGCTGACGCCGCTCTTGGTCTCGAGCTCGCCGCTCTCGAGCGTCCACTCGCGCGCTGGATCCACCAGCACGAAATCGGCATCTGCACCGACCGCGATCGCTCCTTTCCTCGGGTAGAGGCCGAACGCCTGCGCCGGTGCGGTCGCCGTCAGATGGGCGATTCGCTCGAACGACAGGCCGCGAGCGTGCACGCCATCCGTGATGAGCACGGGCAACGTCGCCTGGATTCCCGCGATGCCGCCCCAGGCCTGCCAGATATCGTGCGCCCCTTTGTGCTTGTCGGCCGCGGGGCAGGGCGAGTGGTCCGATCCGATGAAATCGACGCGGCCCTCGAGCAGCGAATTCCATAGGGCATCTCGGGTCGCCGCGTCGCGAATCGGCGGCGCGCACTTCAACGCCGGCCCAATCCGCTCGAAATCCTGTTCATCGAAAGCGAGATAGTGCGGACACGTCTCGGCTGTGATCGCGACGCCATTGTGTCGTGCCGCATCGACTGCAACCAGTCCCTCCGCGCAGCTCACGTGCACCACGTGGGCGCGCACGCCCTTGCCCGCGCCGCGCATGCACACTAGCAAGCGCTGAATCGCCTCGACCTCGGCCTCGAGTGGGCGCGAGCGACACCAGGACAGACGATCCGGACCTTGAGCGCCGGCGTGGCGATTGAGCAGCTCCTGACTCTCTGCGTGCACGCCCACCAGCGCCCCTAGGCGCGCGGTCACTTTCAACCCAATCGCGAGCACGCCGTCGGGGACCCGATGGAAGTCATCGATCCCGCTGTGGCTCATGAACGCCTTGAATCCCACGACACCGCGCTGGTGCAGCGCTTCGAGATCGCCGAGATTCTCCGGCACGAGCCCACCCCACAACCCGAAATCAACCAGGGCCTTCTTCGAGGCGACGGCGAGTTTGGCATCGAATGCGGCGGCGGTCGTCGTCGGAGGGTGCGCGTTGAGGGGCATCTCGAGCACGGTCGTCACGCCGCCACGCGCAGCGCCACGCGTCCCTGATTCCCACCCCTCCCAATCTGCTCGGCCCGGCTCGTTGAAGTGCACGTGCGGATCGACGATGCCCGGAAGCACAAGAAGACCCCGTGCGTCGATCGTTTCGCCGTCGCCCTTCACTTCACTACCGATGGCGCTGATGGTGCCATTGGTCACTGCGATGTCCGCGGGCCGCTGGCCGGGGGGAAGGACGACCATGCCGCCGCGAAGCACGAGATCGGGAAAGGAGCTCACACTTCTTCGATGGTGATGTCCTGCGCCCCTTCCCAAAGCGTGAGTCGGCCGATTTCCGGAAGCTGTTCCTGCCCCTGCGTCAACGTGGCAAAGTGATTGCCCGCAAGTTGGCCCACCTTGCTCGCGAACATCGTCGAGCCATAAGGAAAGAGCAGCTCCGTTTCGCTGACCCCCCCCGGGTACAACAGGAGCATGCCCGGCGACGGATGGCTGGTGTGATTCTCGAACTCGAGCCCGAGCTTCCGGTTGCCCATGGGAATCCACGTCGACTCGCCGCTCCAGCGGCAGTGGACTATCTTGGATTTGAGCGGCAGCATTTTCCGAATCACGGCCACGGTCTTGGGCGCGGCCTGCTCTTCCAGTCGCGCCGTGAACGTCAGGGTTCCCACGCGGATCTTGAGCATGCCCAACACTAACCGTCCTACGATTTCGACGCACGTCCTCGACACCACGCGCGGCGAGCCCGCCGCCGGAGTATCGGTCCAGCTGTTCCAGCTCGACGCGCACGACCGCTCGCTCTTGGGAACGCGGCAAACCGACGCCGACGGACGGATTGGCGACATCGGTGAGGGGCCGCTCGAGCCCGGACGCTATGGCCTGTCATTCGAGGTCGCGGCGTACTATAAGAAGAAGGGTTCGCCGTCCTTTCTGGAGCGGGTGACCGTCGACTTCGAGATCACGGACGCGACGCGGCGGTATCACATTCCTCTGCTGATGTCGCCGTTTTCGTGCACGAGCTACCGGGGCAGCTGAACCTCTTCGAGCATGCGGGACCGTTGCTGGAGCGGCTTCGAGCTGAGGAGCCGTTCGCCAATGGCCCAGCGCTGCTCCAACGGGCGGGGGAGATCCTCGACGAGCTCTCCGAGGCCCAGCAAATCGCGGTGATCAATGCGCATCCGCGCATCGGCGAGCGCGCGGACAAGATCTCGGCCGCGTCGTTGAAGGAGCAGGGGTACGATCGCGACACGACGCCGCCCGAAGTCGTGCTGCGGCTGGCGCGTCTCAACGACGAGTACGAGCAGAAGTTCGGGTTTCGCTTCGTCGTGTTCGTGAATCGGCGAACCAAGGAGGCGATCGTGCCGGTGCTGGAAGCGCGGTTGCGCGGCGCGCGCGACGAGGAACGGCGCACGGCGCTGCAGGAAATCCTGGCCATAGCCGAAGACCGCTTGAAACGGGGGGAGTGATGGACGGAATCTCGCGGCGGGCGTTCGCGGAGCAGCTGGCGTTGGCCATGGCCGCGCCGTACTTCATCGACGACGCTCCACGCCGGCCCCCCTCGTCGAGACCACAGCAGCAGCAAGAGCCGTCCGCGTTGGCCAAAGCGCTCGCCGAAACCGTTCGCCTGCGCTACCCCGATCGTTTCTCCGCCGACGACATCGCCACGATCGCCCGCAGCATCGACAATCGCCTGCGCCAGATCGACCGGCTCTATCAGACGCAGATCACGAATGCCGACGAGCCCGATTTCGTGTACTCCGTCTATCGCGGAGCCGACTGATGGCCCCCCCCGACGATCTCGCGTTCGCATCGGTCGTCGAATTAGGTCGCTTGCTGCGACAGAAGAAGACGTCCGCGACGGAGTTGGCGACGTACTTTCTCGATCGGCTCGAACGAATCGGCTCGCGCTACAACGCGGTCGTGACGGTCACGCGCGAGCGCGCGCTCGCGGAAGCGGCGCAGGCCGATCGCGAAAGCCGCCAGGGCAAGTGGAGAGGGCCCCTGCACGGCATCCCGTACGGCGTCAAAGACCTGCTGGCGACGAAAGGCTACCCGACGTCGTGGGGTGCGGCACCCTACCAGCAGCAGAAGTTCGAGGAGGACGCGACGGTCGTGCAACGGCTTGGCGCCGCGGGCGGGGTGTTGGTCGCAAAGCTCGCGATGGTCGAGCTGGCGGGCGGCATGGGCTACAACCAGCCCAACGCGTCATTCACCGGTCCCGGCAAGACCCCGTGGAATCCCGGATACTGGAGCGGCGGTTCTTCGAGCGGGCCGGGCGCGGCCGTCGCCGCGGGGCTCGTGCCGTTTGCGATCGGCTCGGAAACGTCGGGCTCGATCCTCACCCCGTGTGCCTACTGCGGCGTCTCCGGGTTGCGGCCGACCTACGGCCTCGTGAGCCGCCACGGGGCGATGGCGCTCGCGTGGACGATGGACAAGCTCGGCCCGATGGGTCGAACCGCGGAGGACTGCGCGATGGTCCTCGCGATCATCGCCGGCCAGGATCCCAAGGACCCGTCGTCGCTGGCGCGTGGATTTCGCGTTCCCCCGCTCCCAACGGGGAGCGTGGGCCAGGCGGTGAGGATGAGGATCGGCATCCCCAAAGGCGCCGACAAGGACATTCAGCCCGAGGTCGCCGCGAATTTTCGGGCAGCGCTGAAGGTGCTGGAGGATCGCGTGGAGTTGGTCGAGGACGTCGAGCTTCCCGACCTCCCCTACGGCGCCGTGGCCGGGATGATCATCGCGGCCGAAGGAGCCAGCGCGTTCGACGATCTGCTGAAGGATGGGCGCCTGGCCCAGCTCACGGCGCCCGAAGACCGGACGGGTGGCTATCCGGCGCTCGCGGTCAGCGCCCCGGACTATTTGCGCGCGCTGCGCGTGCGCCGGCCGATGCAACGGGCCCTGGATGACTTCCTCAAGAAATTCGACGCGCTCGCCGTCCCCACGCGCACGACGGTGGCGACCCCGCTCGACAAGGCGTTCCGCGACGGCTGGCCCGGCATCACCGGCGGCGCCAACGTCATCGGTCCGACGAACGTCGTCGGCGTTCCCGGGATATCGGTACCGAATGGATTCGGCGTGCAGAACCTGCCTACTGGCCTCAGCTTCACAGCCCGCGCCTTTGACGAGGCGAAGCTGGTGACGCTGGCTCGGTTGTATCAGGATCGAACGGATTGGCACACGCGTCGTCCCCCAGTCCCGAGCCCCTAATCCCTAATCCCTAGCCCTAGGCCCCATGTTTGCTTTGATCAAGCTGATCCAGTCATTAGTCGGGGCGCTGCATTCCGAAGGCACGCCCGGCCAGCTCGCCCTCGGCATCGCGCTCGGCTCGATCATGGGGCTGACGCCGCTGGTGAACATCCACAACGCGATTGTGTTTGCCGCGATCGTGCTGCTGAACGTGTCGTTCGCCGGCGGCATGCTGGGCTGGGCACTGTTCGTGCCGATCGGGTTCCTGCTCGATCCGTTGTTCGACTGGATCGGCCATCAGCTCTTGATGGCAGAGTCGCTGCGAGGATTGTGGACGTCGCTGTACAACACGCCGATCGTGCCGCTCACCAACTTCAACAACACGATCGTGCTGGGCAGCCTGGTGTTCTCGCTGCTGCTGCTCGTGCCGCTGTTCTTCGCGACCCGGTGGGCGGTGGCGCGCTATCGCGTTACGATCGGCGAGCGCGTGCGCCAGTCGAAGTTCTATCGCGGGGTGATGGCGTCGAAGGTGTACAACGTCTACAAGATGTTCCAGCCATGACCGCGCCCAGCACTGCCCGCATCAAGATCTTCCGCTGGCGCGCGATCGGGCCGCTGCTCGTGCTGTTCATCATCCTCGCGATTCTGTGGTGGTTGTTCGCCGACACGATCGCGCGGCGTGAGACACAGAAGGTCGGCACGCAGCTGCTGGGCGCGAAGGTCGAGATCCAGGACCTGCATCTCGATCTCAGGAACGGCGACGTCAGGATTCGCGGGCTCACCATCGCCAGCCCGCACGAGGCCTTCAAGAATCTGCTCCAGGCCGACGAGCTCGTCGCCGATATCGACGTCATCCCGCTGACAGAAAAGAAGCTCATCATCGATCGCATCGCGGCCAACGGCCTCCGCTTCGGCACGCCGCGGGAGACCGACGGGCGCGTCGCGGCGAAATCGGACGGGAAGGGCAGTGGGGCGGGGATCGCCGAGCGCGTACTCGCCGAGACGCGCGAGTGGGCGAGCCAGTTCCAGATACCGATCTTGCAGCTGGCCACTGGAAAGATCAGCATCGACTCGCTCGATCCGCGCCGCCTCTCGACGCTTCCCGCGGCCGAAGCACTCGAGCGCACGCGCCGACTCGACCCAGAAGGCGTGGCAGACCGCGTTCAACGAGCTGCAGCTCGGGCCGACACTCGACTCCGCCGCCGCGACGCTCGAAAAACTCAAGAAAGCGCGCGCGACGGATCTGGCGACGTTGAACGAGGGGCGCCTCGCGATCGAGCGGCTCAAGCGCGCGAACGATCGCGTGACCGCGCTCGAACGCGGCGTGAAGACGGGGCTCGCCGGGCTCCAAGGCGGGCTCGCCGGACTCGATAGCGCCCGCAGTCGCGATTATGCGTTCGCCCGCAGCCTGCTCAAACTGCCCACGCTCGATGCGCCTGAAATCGGCACCGCGCTGTTCGCACCCGCGGCGATCAGGCCGTTCGAGAAGGTGTTGTACTGGACGCAGCTCGCGCGCCGCTACATGCCCCCGGGCCTGCTGCCGCGCGCGAGCACGGGGCCCCAGCGGGCGCGGCGCGCCGGTGAGGACATTCGCTTCCCCAAGGAACAGGCACTCCCCGGATTTCTCCTGCGCAGTGCCGAGCTGTCGTTCCTGCTCCGGCCGACGTCGGACCAGCCGCAGCGCTACGCGGGTCGGCTGAGCGGACTGACGAGCGATCCGGCACTGTACGGGCGTCCCATGGTGGCCAGCGCTTCGGGTCCGCAGCTCGCCGCCGGAGCGATGATCAATCACCTGCGCGGCGTGCCGGTCGATACCGCCGGCGCGACGGTCGGCGGAATTCCGCTGCCGTCATTTGCGGTGCCTGGCCTGCCGCTGCGCTTGGACCCCGGCGCGGGGACCACGCAGCTCGGCTTCAACCTCAACGGCGATACGATCCATGCGCGCTTCGAACTGCGCTCGAGCAATGTGAAGTGGGCTCGGGACACCGGTGCGGCGGGGCAGAACCTGACCAACACGACGATCGGCGATCTGATCTGGCGCACCGTGTCGGGGATATCGAATCTCGAGCTGGAAGCACGGCTGTCCGGCACGCTGCACAGCCCCCAGCTCGCGGTGCGCTCCAACCTCGATCAGGCGATCGCGTCTCGGCTGCGCGCCGTGGTCGGCGAGGAGGTCGCCGCCGCCGAGCGCCAGGTGCGCGAGCGCGTGGACGCGCTGGTGAAGGAAAAGGTCGACCCCGTGCGCGCTCAGGTGAACACCCTTCAGACGCAGGCGAACGCCCAGATCGCCCAGCAGCGCGCGCGGCTCGATGAGCTGCAGAAGCAGCTCGAACAGCGGCTGCGCGAGCTGACCCGGATCCGGATGCCGGGCACGCCTTCCAAACGCTGAACCGCCGAGCGGCGTCCTAATCACGTGGCTCCCCCGGACGACCTCGTCGCCCGCGCGCAGGCCGGCGACCAGGCGGCGTTCCGGGACCTGTATCGTCGGCACGCCGGGCGCGTCTATGCTTTGTGCCTGCGCCTTACCGGCGACGCCCGCGACGCTGAGGAGCGGACCCAGGACGTCTTCGTCCGTCTTTGGGATAAAGTTCGGTCCTTCCGCGGCGAGAGCGCGTTCAGCTCGTGGCTGCACCGGCTCGCGGTCAATGTCGTGCTGAACGAGCGGCGGGCGACCGGCCGGCGCGAGCAGCGGGTCCGGCCCGCGGAAGATCCTGACAGTGTGGTAGGGGCGCAGCATGCTGCGCCCCTCCGCGATGTGGCGGGTCTCAGCATTGACCTCGAGCGCGCGATTGCCGAGCTGCCCGATGGGGCGCGGGAGGTGTTCGTGTTGTACGACATCGAAGGCTACCCACACGCCGAGATCGCGGAGCTCGTGGGCATTGCCGAGGGGACCTCGAAGGCGCAGTTGTTTCGCGCGCGGCGGCTGCTGCGGGAGAAGCTGGAGCGATGAACGAAAAGGAATTACACGACGCCGTGGGCCGGTTGCCCAAGAGCATCGAGCCGCCACGAGATTTGTGGCCGGCCATCGAGGCTCGGATCAACCGGCGCTCGTCGGCGTTGCGGCGTCGCTGGTACTGGATTCCGCTCGCGGCCGCCGCGGTGCTGGCGGGGGTGTGGCTGGTGCGCAGCCAGCCCCCCGCGTGGGATCTCACCACGCTCGCCGGGCGTCCGCTCGTGAACACCACACCGCTGGCCGCGTCGGGCCGTCTGCGCGTGGGCGACTGGCTGCAGACCGACGATTCCTCACGCGCGCTGATCGCCGTGGGCCGCATCGGTCAGGTCGAGGTGCAGCCGGAAACCCGCGTGCAGCTCGTCTCCGCAACCGAGAGCGATCATCGCCTGGCACTGGAGTGGGGCACGATCGACGCGAAGGTGGATGCCGTGCCCCGCCTGTTCTTCGTCGAGACGCCCGCCGGGACCGCAATCGATCTGGGATGCGCATACACCTTGCACACGGACTCGCTGGGGAACGGGCTGTTGCACGTGACCGGCGGTGAAGTCGAATTCCAAAGCGGGCAGCGCTCGGCGCGCGTTCCCCTCAGCGCACTGGCGCAGATCCGCCCGACGGTCGGCCCGGGGGTTCCGTACGTCGAAGACGCGCCGGAGCCGTTGATCCGCGCGCTGGTGGCGTTCGACTTTGCGAAAGGCGGGGCGCGCGCGACCCGCACCGCGCTCGCTGTTGCCCGCGCGCAGGATGCGCTGTCGTTGTGGCATTTGCTCCAGCGCGTCGATCCGGTGCTGCGTGGGCTCGTGTATGACCGGCTGGCGGCGCTCGTCCCGCCACCGCCGGGGGTGACGCGCGCGGGAGCGATCGCGCTCGCGTCGCGCGATCTCGAAGGCTACTGGACGAAGATCCATCGGATTCATTTCCGGCGCATGGTGCTGAAGGGAGTGCGCGACATCGACCCGCGTACGGGCACCACAGTTCGCTAGCCTTGACGTCGTCTTGACGGGCTCCAGGGATGCTAGTACGTCCAAGTCAACGTACCGCTCTCAACCTGGAGCCCGTTATGACGCTGCATCGCTATGGCATCGCGGCCGCGATCCTGTTGACCGCCGCATGCAACGAGTCGCCGGTCGACATCGACCCCGGCCGGGACAACGGGATGTCGGAACACCGCGTGAGCGACCCGACGTCCAGAATCACCGTCATGTCGCAGAACCTGTACGTCGGCGCGGATGTCGATCTCGTGATCCAGGCGCTCGGCACGCCGGATCCGAACGACGACTTTCCGGCGCTGCTCTTCGCCATCGAGACCCTGGGCAAGACCGCATTCCCCGCGCGCGTCGAGGCGATTGCCGATAAGATCGCGCGCGCGCGGCCCCATGCAGTCGGTCTCCAGGAGGTGTCGGAGATCAATATCGATCTCACCCCATTGGGCGTGCCCGTCGTCGTCAACCAGGATTTTCTGGTGTTGCTCCAGAGCGCGCTCGCACAGCGAGGCTTGCATTACCAGGTCGCCGACAGCGTCACCAACATCGACGTCAGCCTCGTCTCGGGTCTCGTGAATCTCAGGGACCATGACGTGCTCCTGATCGATGCCGATCGCGTGACACTCACCGCGTCGAACGGTCAGAACTTTGCCGTGAATCTGGGTGCCGTGGCACCGGGAATCGTATTGGTGCGGGGGTGGGTGTGGGCGCGCACGGTCATTGACGGGCTGGATTACACCTTCGCGACGGCTCACACCGAAGCCAACCTCGCGGGCGCACCGCCCGGATTAGTGGAGTCGATTCGGGCAGCACAGGTCGGCGAGATGGTGACGACCCTGGCATCGAGCGAGCGCGTGATTCTCATTGGCGATCTCAACGATCGACCCGGCTCGCCGATGTACGACGTCCTCACGAACGCGGGCTACACCGACACGTGGGCGGCACTGCATCCGGGCGCTCGGGGCCTGACGTGCTGCCATCTCGCCGATTTGTCGGACGCCGTCGCGCACTTTGATCAACGTATCGACTACATCTTTTCGCGCGGCTTCGCTCGCCGCCACGGGAAGCTGTTCGGTCGGATCGAACGCTACGGCGACGTGCCGGCGGACCGGTTGGCCGGGCCGGCGTCCCGGATCTGGCCGTCGGATCATGCGGGGTTGGTTGCGGCGCTGCGCTGAAAACGGGCGGTCAAGAGGCAACTGCGGCGGTCAAGCTGCACTGCGGCGGTCATGTCGCGGCCGACCGCCGCCGTTGTCTCTCGACCGCCGCCTTTGGTTCTTGACCGCCCTAACTCACCTTCCCAATCGGTAAGCTCCGAATCCTTTTTCCCGTCGCCGCAAAGATCGCGTTACACACCGCCGGCGCGACGGGTGGGACGGACGGTTCACCGATCCCACCCAACGCATCGGTGCTGGGCACGATGTGGACCTCGACCACCGGCATCTCCGGAATCCGGGGCATCGGGTAATCGTGGAAGTTGCCTTGCTGGACCCGGCCCCGGTCGATCGTGATCTCGCCGTACAGCGCCGCCGATAACCCGTATACCACGCCGCCCTGCAGCTGGGCCTCGATTGTGAGGGGATTGACGACAGGGCCGCAGTCGACAGCGCACACCACGCGATGCACGCGCACGGTCCCGTCCGACGCAACAGAGACCTCGGCGACCTCGGCGCACGTCGTCGGCTCCCACTCGGCGATCGCAATGCCCCGGCCGCGTCCCGGGGGCAGCGGCGTCCCCCAGCCCGCTTTGGTCGCGGCGAGCTCCAGGGTGCGAAGATGACGCGGCTTGCCCTGCAGCAGCTCCCGCCGGAACTCATAGGGATCGCGGCCGGCCAGCACCGCGAGCTCATCCACGAACGATTCGATGACGAATGCATTTTGTGATGCACCGACCGAGCGCCAGAATCCGAGCGGGATCCCGGGCAGGTCTGCCGCGACCTGATCCACGGAGACGTTGGGGAACGCGTACGGTAGGTCAGCGGCGGCGCCGTCGATCGACGTCCGATCGAGACCGTCTTGCAGCGGGCCGAACTTGAGGAGCACCGGCGGCGCGACGATGTGATGCGTCCACGCCATCGGCTTATTCTGCGCGTCGAGTCCCGCGGCCAGACGGTTGTATGTCGCGGGTCGATAGAAGCCGTGCTTCGTGTCGTCCTCGCGCGACCAGATGACTTTGACCGGCGCGTTCACCGCTTTCGACAGGCGTACCGCTTCGAACACAAAGTCAGACTCGAGTCGCCGTCCAAAGCCGCCCCCCAGAAGCGTGGTATGGATGCGGACTTTCTCCTTGGGTAGTCCCGCAGCTTCCGCGGCGACCTCCTGGGCGCGGCTCTGGTTCTGTGTCGGGGCCCACACGTCACAGCCATCGGCCCGCACATGCGCGGTGCAGTTCATCGGCTCCATCGTCGCGTGATGCTGGAACGGGACCGTGTATACTGCGTCGATCTTCTTCGCCGCACCGGCGAGCGCTGCGGCCGCGTCGCCGTCTTTGCGCGCGCTGACACCTGCCTGTGTCGCGAGTGCCGCCAGCTTCCCGGGGATGTCGCCGAGCGCGGCGTTGGGTCCTTCGTCCCATGTGATCTGCAGCGCGCGCCGGCCCGCGACAGCCTGCCAGTACGTATCGGCGACGACCGCGACGCCACTCTCGCTGCCGATCCCCCACGCCCCGCCGGTACCCAGCCACGGCGTGCCGTCGAGCTGCACGACGTGCCGCACACCTGGCATCGTCTTGGCGCGCGCGGGGTCGAAGCTCTTCACCTTGCCGCCGAACACCGGCGCGCGCTCGATACTCGCGACGAGCATTCCCGGTACGCGCACGTCGATGCCGTATTGCGCCGTGCCGTTGACCTTGGAGGGCGTGTCGAGACGGTGCGTGTGTTTCCCAAGCAGCCGGAACGTTTGCGGATCCTTCAAGGGCGGATTCTCGGGAACTGCCACGCTGGCCGCCTTGGTGGCCAGCTCGCCATACGTCAGGCGATGGCTCGCGTGAGTCACCACGCTGTTTTCGGCGCGGCAGTCCGCCGGCGCGACGCCCCAGGTCTGCGCGGCAGCCGTCACGAGCATCGCGCGAGCGGTGGCGCCGGCTTTGCGCAAGATGTCGTACGAGGTGCGGACGCTCGTGCTCCCGCCCGTCGACATGCGGCGTGACCAAGCCGCTGGGTTGTCGGGCAGAGGGCCGACCTTCACTCTGGACCAATCCGCGTCCAACTCTTCGGCGACGATCATCGCGAGCGCTGTGTGGTTGCCCTCGCCCATCTCCGACTTGTCGATCGTGACCGTCACCGTCCCGTCAGCGTCCACTCGCAGCCAGGCATTCGGCGCGAACGGCACCACCCCATGACGATCGGGAAGACGGAAACCGATCAGCAGTCCGGCACTGACGGTGCCGGCAGACTTCGAGAAACGCGCGCCGTTTCATCACGCCTCCTTGGCCGCGCGATGAATCGCGGCGCGAATGCGCTGGTAGGTGCCGCAGCGACAGATGTTGCTCATCGCGGCGTCGATGTCCGTGTCGGTAGGCTGAGGTTTGCGCGCCAGCAGCGCCGCCGCGGCCATCAGCTGGCCCGACTGGCAGTAGCCGCACTGGGGCACGTCCTCGGCGATCCACGCCTTTTGCACGCGGTGGCTCGTAGTCGGACTGAGCCCCTCGATCGTGGTGACACGCTTGGATCCCACGGCGGCGATCGGGAGCATACACGAGAGCATCGGCTCGCCGTCGAGATGCACCGTGCACGCGCCGCACTGCGCGATGCCGCAGCCGAATTTCGTGCCGGTGAGTCCCAGATTGTCTCGGAGAATCCAGAGCAGCGGGGTATTGGCTTCGGCCTGGACGGTGCGGGGACTTCCGTTCACCAGCAGGGTGTACGAAGGCATACGCTGGCCTTGATGAGGAGTACGGTGAAACGTGGCGGAGCGGACTGAAACGCGCTAGTTCATCGGCCATGACAACGTACCTGCGCCGGCTGGGGCTGTTCTCGGGAACGATGGCAGTCGTGGGTGGCATCATTGGGGGCGGGATTTTCCGGACACCGGCGACGGTTGCCGAACGACTCCCGACCTCCGGCATGATCCTGTTCGCGTGGGTGCTGGGTGGCCTGGTGGCATTGATCGGCGCATTCTGCTGGGGCGAGCTGGGGCAGCGCCGCCCGCGCGCGGGCGGCGGCTACGTCTATCTTCGCGAAACGTTCGGAGCATTGCCCGCATTCCTGTATGGCTGGACGCTGGTTCTCGTTATCGCGACTGGGGCAATCGCCGCCGTCGCGGTGACGTTCGCGGACTACGCGTTAGCCATCGTCGGATTGCCGCATCGCTACTCGATGCCACTTGCGGTCGCTGCCATCATCGTGCTTTCGGGAATCAACTACGTGGGTGTGCGACCGGCCGCCATCACACAGAACATTTTCACTATTCTGAAGCTCGCCGCGATTGCCGTCCTCATTGGTGCGGGACTGTTCATCGCGGTCCCCGCGCTGCCACCGGTGTACCGCTCGAGCGTCCCGACGGCGGGCCTTGGGGCTGCGCTCGTTCCGATTCTGTTCACCTACGGGGGATGGCAACAGACGAATTTCATTGCCGAGGAGATCGTGGAGCCGGAGCGCAACCTCCCTCGTGCACTCCTGATTGGCGTGAGTATCGTCGTACTGGTCTACCTTCTCACGAACCTCGCCTACCTCCGTATCCTGGGTGACGCTCGACTCGCGGCGAGTACCGCGCCGGCCGCCGAAATGATGGAGGCGCTCCTCGGTCCGGCCGGGGGCAAGCTGATCGCAGCCGGAATTGCGATTTCGACGTTTGGCTTCCTGAACCTCGTGATTCTGGTTACTCCCCGTGTGCTGCAGGCGATGGCGGCGGACGGCGTGTTCTTTCAGCGATTCGCGGTCCTCCATCCCGACTACCACACCCCCAGCGCCGCGATTCTGGCACTGGCGGTGTGCGCCGTAATCCTCACGCTGAGCGGGACCTTCGGGCAGCTGGTGGATTACGTCACGTTCGGCGATTGGATCTTTTTTGGCTCCACCGCCGCTTCTCTCTACGTGTATCGTGCCCGCGATCAAGGCGTCGGCCCAGCGTTCCAGGTTCCTGGATATCCGGTGACGCCCGCGCTCTTTGTCCTCGCCGCCGCATTCGTGGTGTACAGCTCGATCGTTTCTAACCCGCGCAACGCCGCCATCGGTGCGGGGCTCATCGCGCTCGGCATTCCCGCGTTCCTTTACTGGCGGCGCCGCCGCCCCACGCTAGGTTAAGATCATGACCCGTCATTACCGCCTTGCCGCGCTTCTCGCGGTCGCCACCGTTCCATCGCTTTCAGCACAAGCCCACGAGCATGGCCCGGGCGAGCAGCTCGGCCGCGTCACGTTTCCCGTCTCCTGCAATGCCGAAGCGCAACAGCGCTTCGAGCGTGCGATGGCGCTGCTGCACTCGTTCTGGTGGGAGCAGGGAAGCGGGGCGTTCCGAGAGGTGGCGCAGGCCGACAGCACGTGCGCCATGGCGTACTGGGGCAGTGCGATGAACGCGTGGGGTAATCCGTTCGCGGGTGGCCCCTCCGGCCAGGTGCTCGCCAGCGCGGGACAGGCGGCCGAGCGCGCGGCGGCGATGGGCGCCAAGACGGCGCGCGAGCGTGGATTCATCGCGGCCGTGGCCACGCTGTATCGCGATCACGCCACGGTCCCGAACGTGCAGCGCCTCCGCGCCTACTCCGATACGATGGCGCGCGTGTATCGCGACAACCCCGGCGACGTCGAGGTCGCGATCTACTACGCTTTGTCGCTCGTCGCGACCGCGCCGGCGACCGACACGACGTTCGCGCGGCAGAAGCAGGCCGCCGCGATTCTGAATCCCTTGTTCCAGCGCTTCCCGCAGCACCCCGGCCTCGCGCACTACATCATCCACGCGAATGATTCCCCGCGCCTCGCGTCGCTGGGCCTCGACGCGGCGCGCCGCTACGCGCAGATCGCGCCGTCCGCACCCCACGCGCAACACATGCCCTCGCACATCTTCATCCGACTGGGTCTGTGGGAGGACAACATCGCCTCCAACCAGCGGTCGTACGACGCCGGCGTCGCCTACGACAAGGCGCAGGGTCTCGGGGGGGTGCTGTATCACGAATTCCACGCCCTCGATTACATGGTGTATGGGTATCTCCAGCTCGGGCAGGACGCGGCCGCTCGACGCATCGCCGGGTACGCCGACACCATGAGCCAGGCAGACGCGCAGGGGGCGTTCATCTCGAGCTATAATCGCTCTGCCCTGGCCGCGCGCGTGGCGCTGGAACGCGGCGACTGGGCCGCGGCCGCCCGGTTGCCGATCCCGGCCGCCGCACCGGCGACGCTCGGCGCCGTCACACGGTTCGCCCGCGGGATCGGTGCCGCGCGCTCGGGGGATACCGCCCAGGCGCGCGCCGAAGTCGCCGCGCTGGCGGAGCTCGAAACGGCCGCGGTGAGCGGCGTGCAGGGCGCGTACTGGAGTCGCGTCGTCGGCATCAAGCGGCGCGCGGTCGAGGCTTGGTTGGCGCTGGCCGCGAAAGACACGGCGAGCGCGCTGCGCCTGGCTGGAGAGGCGGCGGACATGGAAGAGGTGACCGAGAAGCACCCGGTCACGCCGGGCGAGCTGCTCCCGGCGCGCGAGCTGTACGGTGATCTGCTGCTGGCGGTCGGTCGCCACGCCGAGGCCCGCGCAGCGTACGACGCCACGCTGCGGCGCGAGCCCAACCGCGCGCGCAGTCTGTTCGGGTCGGCGCGGGCCGCGGAGCTGGCGGGTGACCGTGCCGGCGCGCGGCAGCGCTACAATGAGTTCCTGGCGCAAATGAAAAACGCCGACGGGGATCGGGTCGAGATCGCGCGTGCGCGGGAATCATTGCGCTAGAATACCAGCGCCCCTGCGTACGCGCTTGGGCGGCTGTATATTGCCCGCTTCGTGAGTACCCGCACGGCCGTCTGCCCCCGCTGTAGCCAGCCCCTCCAGACGGGGGCTCGCTATTGTCCCCACTGCGGCGAAGACACCGCCGGGAAACAGACCGCCGTGGCCACGGTGCATGTCGATCGTCCCGCGCCGCAGCTCACGCGCAGCGATGCGGGCGTGATCGAATCACTCCGCAGAGCGACCCTGGGCGAATATGAAATCATGGGGCTGCTGGGCCGCGGCGGCATGGCGACGGTCTATCTGGCCCACGACATCGCGCTCGACCGCAAGGTCGCCATCAAGGTCATGGCCCCGCAGCTCCTGTCCGGCGAAGGAATGGCGGAGCGGTTCAAGCGCGAAGCCCGCACCGCCGGATCGCTCAGTCATCCGCACATCATCCCGATCTACGCCGTCAAGGAAGCGGGCGAGCTGCTGTTCTTCGTGATGAAGTTCGTCGATGGGCGTCCCCTCGACAGCATCATCGAGGAGGTCGGCGCGGTCCCGTTGGCCATGGCCCAGACGATTACGCAGCAGGTCGGCTCGGCGCTCGGCTACGCGCATCGCCGCGGCATCATCCATCGCGACATCAAGCCGGCCAATATCATGCTCGATGTCGACGGCTGGGCGATGGTCACCGACTTCGGCATCGCGAAGGTGGCCGACAAGCAGGGACTCACGATGACGGGCGCGACCGTCGGGACGCCGTCGTACATGAGCCCCGAGCAATGCGCGGCGACCAAAGAGCTGACCCCGGCCTCGGACCAGTACTCGCTCGGCGTGGTCGCGTACGAGTTGCTCGCGGGCCGGCTGCCGTTCAATGCCGACTCCGTCATGGCGATCATGTACGCGCATTTCAACGAGCCGCCGGCGTCGATCCTGTCACTGCGGCCCGATTGCCCACCCGCGATTGCCGCGGCGGTGATGCGGATGCTCGAGAAGGATCCGGAGAAGCGCTGGCCGACGGTCGAAGCCGCGGTCGCCGCGTTCGGTTCCGCGCCGCTCGGGCCGGACGATCCGATTCGCAAGAGGATGATGACGCTCGCCACCAAGGGCGCCACGTCGCAGCTGGTGGCCAGGTTCCACACGCCGTCGAGTCCCATGCCCGCAGGACGGAGCCCTGCGTCGAAGTCGCGCAAAGGCGTCGGCGAGCACACGCCGAGCGAGACGTCGAGCGGCGTCGTGGGCCTGGCACTTGCGCCGGCGCACGTGACCGTCACGGTCGGCGGGGCGGTGCAGCTCACGGCGCGCCCCAAGCGCGCCAGCGGCGCGACGCTGTTCGGCCGCGTGATGACGTGGGCCTCGACCGATACCGATGTCGCGACGGTCTCGAACGATGGGCTCGTGACGGCGAACCAACCCGGCACCGCGACGATCACGTGCACGTGCGAAAGCGCGAGCGCGACGGCGACCATCATTGTCCCCGCGCTCAAGCAGTCGCGCGCGCTCGCGTACGTCGCGGGTGTCGTCGTGGTCGCGCTCGTCGCCGCGGGCGCGTGGATCTTCGGTCCGTGGAACGCGCCCCCCCCACCGGCGGCGCCTCCGCCATCAGTGCAGCAGGCGATTGTTGCTGCGCCGACGGCCCCACAGCCCAGCGACTCGGTCACGGTCACCGCACCGCCACCCGCTCCGCCGCCGGCGCAGTCGCGCCGCGTCGCCCGGCCTCCTCCACCCGCGCCACCCCCCGCGCCACCCCCTGCGCCGCCACCGGCGCCGCCACCGGCGCCGGTCGTGAGCGATGTTCAACCGGTCGCCCCGCCACCCGCGGCCGCGCCGGTTCCGGCGCCCCCCCCGGCGCCGCCGCCCGCGCCGGAGAATCCGCGGCCGTTGATCGAAGCGGCGATTCAGTCGTACGGGCGGGCGCTCGAGTCGCGCGACGTGCAGCAGGTGCGGAGCGTCTACGCCGGGCTGACGCAACAGCAGGCGCAGGTCTGGCGTGACTTTTTCGGGATGGTGAGCGATCTCAAGGTCGATCTCGCGATCAGGCAGCTGCAGATCACCGGCGACGTGGCCGAGGCGCAGGTGGAGGGATTCAGCCAGTTCATGCAGAACCGCCGGGCGCAGCGGCAGCCGATGACCTTTCACGCCACGCTCGAGCGCGTGAGCGGAACCTGGCGCATCGCCTCGATCAGATAACTGAGGGCTTAGGCGGTTAGACGGCTAGACGGTTAGAACGAACCGTCTAGCCGTACCTAACCGCCTAACCGGCTAACCGCCTAACCGTTAGAAGTTGTACTCCAATCCCCCCGTCCACACCACAGTCGGCTGCATCCCCGAATTCCGCAGCGGGAACAGGGCGTTCGTCACCAGCAAAATGCCGCGGGGCGTCTGGAACTTGAACCCGATCGAGGCGCTCATGAGATCATCCTGCTGATCGGGGATGTTGGTGGGAGACACCGTGTGCGCGTAGGGCAGCCGATACTGCACCGGCCCCGGGATCTCGAGCTTGCTTGCTCCCAATTGCCATTCCGACAGCAGGTCCACCGCCAGCGTCGTCGACGCCGACACCGCGTTATCGAATCCCAGCACGGCGATCACGGAATTGTTCGACAGCTTCGCGTCGCGGAAGACATAGCCAAGGTTCATGTGCGGCGACATCGTGCCGAACGTGGCGGATGCAATGGCAAAGCCGCGGCCCGAAAAGGCTCCAGCGCCGAGCAGATTCTCCTCGTCCCCCGTCGGGAAACGGCCGTCGAGCAGCACCGACACGCCGAACGCCTGGCTCTGCGTCACGTTGATCTTCAGCCGTGCCGCCACATCGCCGACGCCGCTCGCCGAGCCGTCCATGCCTGCCACCGCAACCATCACGGGCGCCGAGTCGGTGCCGGCAAACCGGTGGGGCGAGGGATATCCCGCGGGGTGGATCGTCGCGACGCTGCTGCCCTGCACACTCGTGTGGACCACGGGGACCGCGACGGACAGGTCCACGCCGTCCACGACACCGTAGCTCACGACGAACGTCGTCACCAGCAGACTGACATCCATCGCGACACCGACGCCGATGACGTCGTTCTCGAAGAACGGACTCCCGAGCGTGTCGACCGGCGGCGTATCCTCGTGCGTGAAGTTGAAGTCGATGCCGTCCATGCGCACGCCGCGCAGCTGTTCGAAATGCATGGCGCTCACGTTGGCACCCATGAAAAAGCGCCCCTTGCCGAGTGTCTGCGCGCGCTCACCAAAGATCGGGCCGCCTGACGTCGCCGTCTTGACCGGCAGTCCGCCCACGAACTGGTAGGTCACACCGCTCGAGGTGGCGCCGATCGGGGTGTTCGATACGCTCGCCGCCAGCGAGTTCGCGATCAGGTCGATCATGTCGCTCGCGGCGCCTTGGGTGGCCGGGATGAAGTGCGATCCGTGGCCGGGAAGCGCTCCCGCCAGACACAACGGTTCGCCGCAGTTCCCGAATGTGAACAGATCGTTTCGGATTTGGTCGCGCAGCGACTGGGCGGGCAGTGACTTCCCAGCAACGAGGAGCAATGCGACGAGCAGGCAACGACGCACGTGCGATCCTGGGGTAAAGGGCGCGCCTAGAATAGCCCTCTGCCTACAGGTCAGCCAGCAGCCTCCGACTCGAGGTACTCCTCGCGATACATGCGGACCAGGTTGAAGAAGTAGCTCAACGCGAGCGGCCCGATCAGCAGCCCCAGCAGGCCGAAGTGGCTGACGCCGGCGATGGCGCCGATCAGCGTAACCAGCGGGTGAATCGCGGAGAAGCGCCGGTAGATGAGCGGCCGAAGGAAGTTGTCCACGCCACCAATGACGATCGCTCCCCAGACGATGAGCACCACGGCCGGCGCCACGCGCCCCTGCATGATCAGGATGACCGCCGCGGGCCCCCAGATTAGGCCGCTGCCGACGACGGGCAGGATCGAGAGGGCCATCGTCACGACGCCCCAGAACAACGCGTTGGGCAATCCCAGGATCAGGAAGGCGAGTCCGAGCAGCACGCCCTGGACGGCGGCGACCACTCCCGTACCGACCACGGTGGACACGGTGACGTCCTTGAAGCGCTTGCCGAGCTTTTCGGTGTTCTCGCGCGAGAACGGAATGTACGGCCTGGCATCGAGCCACACGTCGCCAGGATGCTTTAGGACGTAGTACAGGCCAAAGAATGAAATCGTGAGATTCAACGTGAGCCGGGTCGCGGTCCCCACGAGCCCGAACGCGCTCGCGCCAATGGTCGCCACGAGGCGGCCCGCCGCTTCCGCCAGGCGCGGCCCGATGGGGATGCCGCGGAACTGCAGACTCTGGAATCGCTCGAGAATCGGGCTCTTGAGGACGTCCTGCGTCACCACCTGTGCTTCGTTGATCAGCATCCCCGCCACGAGAATGCCAGGCACGATCAGCAGGACCGCGCTGAGAATCGTCACGACCAGCGCGGCGAGCCCCGACGATACGCCCTGTCGCACCAGCCAGCCGTGCAGCGGCCCGAACAGCACGGCGAGAACGGGGATGCCGATGACCCCCGTGGCGTACGGTCCCAGGGCCCACAGGATCGCCGCGCCCAACGCAAACACGAGGAGCGCAGCGCGTTGATGCTTGGTATCGAGAAAGGCTATTTGCCGCGCTCCACGCGCAGGACGCGCGTCAGTTTCTTCCCGTCAACGGTGATCTCGACGAGATAGTCGCCCGTTGCGACGACGTTCTGCGGGCCGCCAAATCCGCCACCACCTCCACCGGTCGGGCGGCCGAACGCCTGCGCGACGAAGTTCAGCGCGCCGAATCCTCCACCCCCGCCCCCCCCGGTTTGTCCGGGACGTCGCAGCAGGTTGCCGAGCTGCTGGAGCATGGCGACGTCGGGCGGCGCGTCGCTGCCTTCAGCGCTTTCGCTGCCGATCGCGGCTGCTGAGCCACCAGCGGCGGGCGCGCGCGGCGTCGTCTCACCCGGCCGCTCATTGAACCGGCCCGCCGTGAACACCGCCCCGCCACCACCGCCACCTCCACCGCCTCCACCACCTCCACCGAATCCGAAACGCTGAGCGATCCCTTGGACATCACCGGCCAGCAACAGTTGTTTGATCGGGTCGAGCTGGGCGGCATTCCCACCTGCCTTACTCAGCGAATCGAACACGACGTTGATGCGCGCCACGAGCCAGGCACTGTCGCGCTTCTGGGACGGCGACAGCGCGACCGGCGGTGGGGTCTTGCCCTGGAAGTTCCAGGTGACGCGGTGCAGGCCGGCGCCGGCCGGTCCCTGGACCGTCCGCACCGTGTCGCCGCGCACGTCGCGAATTACGATCTGCGTGCGCGCCCGCCGATCGGTGCTGCCCGTCGTGAGCCGATACACGATCTCGGCGCCGTACTGCGGGCTGGGCGAACGGAACGTCTTCTGCCCCGCGCTGCCCCCGCCCAGCGGTGACTGCCCGTACTGATACGCCGTCGTGGGCTGGAACAGATACGCGCTCGCCGCAATCGCGCTGTCAGTGAGCTGCTCCAGGGGCGCGATGTTCACGATCCAGAGTGAGCGGCCGTGCGTTGCCGCGATCAGGTCACGCTCGCGCGGATGGATCTTGAGATCGTGCACGGGCACCGTCGGGAATCCGGTCATGAACCGCTGCCACGATCCGCCCCGGTTGAACGAGACATAGGCGCCGACGTCCGTGCCGAGGAACAGCAGATCGCGATTCGTGACGTCTTCCCGAATCACGTGGACGTAGTTGGGAACGCCCGCGTCGGCCGGAAGATTGTTGACGATCGAGCGGAACGACTTCCCGAAGTCGCTCGTCGCGTACACGTACGGCTTGTAGTCGCCGTTGCGATGATTGTCGAACGTGACGTAGAACGTCGCCGTGTCAAAGCGCGACGGCTCGATCCGGCTGACGTACGTGCCGGCAGGAACGCCGGGGAAACGGCCGGTGAGCTCCTCCCATGTCCCGCCGTCGTTGCGCGTGAGCCAGACCTTGCCGTCGTCGGTCCCCGCGAACAAGAGGCCGGGCCGCACCGGCGACTCCGACAGCGACACGATCGTGCAGAACGTCTCGGCGCCGGTCACGTCGGGCGTGATGCCACCCGTCGTGCGGGTCGAGACGCGAATCTTCATCGAATCCTTGGTGGTGAGATCGGGCGAGATGGGATAGAGGTCTTCACCGCGCCGCGTCGACTTCATCACCTTGCTCGCGCCGACGTAGAAGATCTCGGGGTTATGCGCCGAGATCAGGAACGGCGTGTTCCAGTTCCAACGCAGATCGATCTCAGAGGAATCGGCCTTCTGCCGCCCGCGCAGCTCGGCGATACGGCGCTTCTGCGCCGAGGTCTCGGGACGTGTCGTGTCGGGCCGCTCGATCACGACCGAGTCTTCGAAAATCGTGTAGCGCGGACGCCAGTTCGGTTTCTGCAGCACCGTACGGTCGCCGGTCGCGAAATTCAGGCGCGACATGTTGCCGCCCTGCGACTCGACATAGATGATGTTCGGATCGGTGGGATCCGAGGCCGTGTAGAAGCCATCGCCGCCGCCCACCGTCGTCCAGTCGGCGTTGGTGATATCGCCCTGGCGCCGCCGCGACGGCCCGCACCAGGAGCCGTTGTCCTGATAGCCCGCGCACACGCCGTACGGAAAATTCATGTCGTAGCTGACGATGTAGGGCTGGCCGATCGCGAACGTGTTCAAGAAGTCCCAGTTGCCGCCCCTGTCCCACGACTGCGCCACGCCGCCGTCGTTGCCGACGATGATGTGATTGGGATCGGTGGGGTCGATCCACATCCCGTGGTGATCGACGTGAATGCCGACCGTGGCGTTACCGACGGTCTTGCCGCCGTCATTCGAGTAGTTCACGGGCGTCGAAGACCAGTAGACGCGGTTTGCGTCCTTGGGGTCGACGCGCACCTGTGAGTAATAGAAGGGGCGGACGTTGTTGTTGTTGGTCCGTCCCCACGTCGCGCCCCCGTCGGCGGACCGGTACAGGCCTGACGGCCGCGTCTGCGGCGCCTTGCCGGGACCGCCCTGTGCATTGGCGTTGGTATCGGCTTCGAGCATCAAGTAGATGATTTTCGGGTCGGACGCGGCGATCGCGATGCCGATGCGTCCCTTGGCCGTCGTCGGGAGACCGCCGCCCTTCACTTCGGTCCACGTCTTGCCGCCGTCGGTCGTCTTCCACAGGGCGCTGCCCGGACCGCCACTATTAAGGAAGTACGGCCCTCGCACGCGCTGCCAGCTCGCCGCGAACAGCACCTCGGGATTCGATGGATCCATCGCGACGTCGACGAACCCAGCTTGCGGAGAGATGAACTTCACGAGCTGCCACGTCTGGCCGCCGTCGGTCGTCTTGTAGAGCCCGCGCTCGGGGTTCGCCGACCACGGCTGCCCCAACGCCGCGACGTACACGATGTTCGGGTTGGTCGGATGCACCACGATGCGGCCGATCGCGCCGGTCTTCTCGAGCCCCATGCGCTTCCAGGTCAGACCGCCGTCGGTCGACTTGAAGATCCCGCAGCCCGGGGAGATGGTGTTGCGCGAATCCTCTTCACCTGTTCCAGCCCAGACCTGCTGCGTGTCGGACGGTGCGATCGCCAGCTCGCCCATCGCGACGCATGGATAGTTGTCGAAGACGGGCCGGAACGTGGTGCCGGCGTTGGTCGTCTTCCAGATTCCGCCGGCCGCCGCCGCCACGAAGAACGTGCGCGAGGGGCTCGGGATACCCACGACGCTCGACACGCGTCCGGCCATGTTGGCTGGACCGATGTTGCGCCAGCGGAAGCCGGCGAGCAGCGTCGAGTCGAGCGTGATGGCAGCGGGGCGTGTTTGAGCGAAGGCGGGGAGAGCGATGAGAGTGAGGACGGCGACGGCCGCCCACGGGCGCTGGAACATGACGGTCCTCAGTCGAGGTGGAGGTTTAGTGCAGCAACGGTGTCACCACTCCGACACGAAGGGAAGGGGTCCCTAGCGGCCGCAGGGATTCGCCGACACTCTCGAGTCCATATGTGCCCGTGACAGGCGTCACCCTTCACAGTGTCGCAGCCATCTACATTTTGCTCCGGCACTAAGATCGTCCCAGGTCGGGACACGCCCACCCGCCCCTCGCGCTCCACCGCAGTGCCGCGACCTCTCCACTGAGGGATCGGACCATGGCCTGGAATATTTTCGGACGCGATACCACGCCCGAGCAGCTCCCCGCCGAGCTCCGTGCCATCCTCGCGGAAATGAAGCGCGAGCGCGTAGCGTTCGAAGCGCTGACCAACTCCGCGCGCGACTCCGGTCAGAGTCTGTCGCAGCTCCTGCAGCCCGTCACCGAAGCGCAGAAGGTCGTGGCCGAGCTGCAGGCGCGCGTCAAATCGCTGGAGCGCCTGGTCCCCGTGCTCGCGACCCTCGACGAACAGACCGAGAACGTTTCCAAGACGCAGCGCCGCACTGAGACGCAGCTCACGCAGAACTCGGAGAGCGCCAAGCAGCTGCGCACGGAGATCGATGAGTTGCGCGGCGTCCTGGAGCAGGCGCTGGCGCTGAAGAACGACGTGGCCGGTTTCCTCGAGCTGGGTGGCGGCTTCAAGGCGCTGCGGATGGATGCCGACACGTTGAGTGGAACGGTGCGCGAGTTGACGCAGGGGTTCGACCAGGTGCGCGCGCGCCAGGAAGAGCTGCGCAAGACGAGCGAGGCGGTCGCGGCCCGGTTCGGCGCCTTCGAAGACCGGCAGCAGCAGGTGCAGCGCGGCGTCGCCGAGACCGAGTCGCGCACCGCGGCGGTCGGCCAGACGCTCAAGGACCTGACGCAGGCCGCGAGCGAGGCGGTGCAGACCAAGCGCCAACTCGCGACGCTCAAGACGCTCGCCGACGGCGTCACCCAGAAAGTCGCCGCGCTGGAGCAGCAGCGCGATGTGGTTGACCGCGCCACCACCGAGGTGGGCCGTCTCCATGCGCTCATGCAAGACGTGGATGCGAAGATCCGCCGGCACGAGGAGAGCGCCAAGGGGCTGCGTGACCTGGAGTCGAAGGTCGGCGAGCTCAAGGCGATGCATGCCGAGGTGCTCGAGCGCTCCACCGAAATCACCGCCAATCACGGCGCCGTGAAGCAGGCCGACGACGAGCTGCGCGCCCGTCTCGGCGCGCTGCGCGACGAAGTGCAGCGGGCCGTGCAGCGCTTCGAGCTGGAGAATCAGGGTCTCGACGCGGTCGGCCAGCGCATCCTCGACTTGCGCGGTGGGCTCACGGGGATGGAGGGCCGGTTCAAGCTGCTGGAGGAGTCGAGCCGGTCCATTACGGACGTGAATGCCAAAGCGGACGGCCTCACGACGCAGCTCGATGGGCTGGCCGAAAACGTGGCGATGCTGGGCACGCAGGCCGAGCGCGTGCGCGCGATCGAAGCGAGCACCGGCCGGCTGGGCAGCGCCGTCGACGAGATGACGCAGCGCGTGGCGCAGCTCGAGAAGTCGCGTCCCGGCGTGCAGGCGGCGCTCGAAGATGTCGCGATGCTCAGGGGCACGCACGAATCGGTCAGGACCGCGCTGGAGCAGGTCGAGGGTGCCGCCGACGAGATGGCGCGCGTGCTCGAGCAGCAGTCAGGAACGAAGGCGTGGCTGACGGGCGTGACGGACCAGATCAATAAGCTGCGGGCCGAGCTCACGGCCGTCGAAGAGCTGAAGCCGACGGTCGAGTCGGTGCGCGGCGAGGCGGACCGCGTGGCGCAGGCGATGGGCCAGATCGACGCCCGCAGCAAGTTGGTGGACGATCTCAACACACGCCTGTCCGAGCTCACCGCCCTCGGCACGCAGCTCGATGAGCGCAGTCGCGACCTGGTGAAGCGCATGGCGGGCGCGGATGAGCGCTTTGCGGCGCTGGCCGCCCGGGCGGACGAGGCGGCGCGGATCGAGAAACTGGTCCCGGCGGCCGTCGCGACGGTCGAGCGGGCGGAGCGCCGCGTCGGCGAGGTGGACAGCGCGGTGACGACGCTCGAAGCCCGGGCGCACAATCTCGAGGGCCTCGCCGAGCGCACGCGTGCGCTGGGTCAGGAGCTCGAGCTGAAACAGACGGCGTTGGACAAGGCGACGGAGCATCTGGACCGGGTGGCCCAGCTGCGCGAGCAAGCGGCGACTGCCGCCCAGCAGCTCGAAGAGCGCTCGTCGCAGCTGGGGACCGCGGTCACGACCGCCGGCAACCGGCAGATCGAGCTGACGGCGACGCTGGATGAGCTGGACAATCGCGCCGGCACGCTCCGGTTCGCGCAGAAGCGCATGGCGCAATTCGAGGAGCGGCTCGCCAAGTGGGAGGCGGTCGAATCACAGCTGGCGCGCGCGCTCGAACAGATGAGCCAGCGCCAGGCGACGGTCGACGCCATGCAGGCGGACATGCACCGCCTGTACGAGCTCGCGGAGAAAACCACCGACGACGTGCGGTCGATCGCGGGCGCACGCGAGGAAGTCGGGCAGACGCGCTCCATGCTGGAGACGGTGCTCAGCATGGTGACCCACGTCCACGACGCGGCCAACGGACTCGATCATCGCAAGCGGCAGGTCGAGCAAGCCGAGGAGCGGCTGGCGCGGGCCGAAGCCATGCTGGCAGAAGTCCAGGCGGGGCTCGAGCGCCTGCAGGGTCAAAAGGCCCTGATCGATCAAGCCGTCACCCAGTCGAGCGCGCTCGAATTCTATACCAGGCAGGCGGAGACGGTGATCGCGGCGATCAGGCAGGAGCGCGAGATCACGGACAACGTGCTCACCGCGGTGAGCCACGTGCGCGAGCAGCGGCGATCGGAGGAGCGGCCGACGAAGCGCAGCGCGTAATCAGGACCCGAGGACTTCCGGCACCCGTGCGATGACGGTCTTCTTGCCGTTCTCGGAGATCGGCTTGCCGCCCAGGTACACGTCGAACAGCGCCCAGCCGAGCGCCGCGTTGTCGATTGCTCCCGCTTTCTGCCCGCCGATCGTGACGTGCAGGGTACTGGGCGTGGCCCACGTGAACAGCAGCTCGGTGCCGCTCTTCAGCTCGCTCGCGAAGAAGCCGCGGAAGGTGGCCAACGCCTCCGCGCCGCCCGGCATGCCGTTTTGAGCCGCGCGCGCGACGCGCGGGGCAAGCGCTTCGTCGAAGGCCGAGGCCATCTGCTCGCCGCCCACGTCGCGCGTCATGACCAGGCGCAGCGTCATGGGGAACTGCCCCTTGAGCAGCGCCTGGTAAAGGGTCTCGTCCTTCGCCAGGTCGGCGGCGCTTTTCCCCCGCCAGGCCGCGAGCGCGCCGCGCGCGCCGGCGGCGTCGACGTAGAGGCCAAACGCGTAGACCTTTACCTTGAGCACCGTCCGCGTGCGCACGCCGGTGCCCGTGAGCACCTGTGAGCCTGCGGGGGTCTCGAGCTCGGTGGGGAACTTGACCTTGGTGTTGGGCTCGGTGACTTCGGAGCCTTGCACCGCGGCGATCAACAGGAGTGCAGCGAGCATGTACGCGCCTTGGGAGCGGGGAAGGAGGGAGATATAACGTCGGCTCGGCGTTGATCGCTACGGGCCGGGCGTCACTACCACACCCTCTGCCACCCGATGGACAACGTGCTAAAATTGGCACCGACCCGGACGACGGCGCCCGTGCTGCCCGCGATCTTTATCGAGTTCCGCTGCCCGACGGGAAGGACCAGTGTGGCGCCCAGGCGTGAGTCGGAATGTCGATCGTTCATTTGAATCCCATCGACGGACGTCTCGCCCCCGGTGTAAAACGTCGCGTCGAGTGCCGCCCACATCTGGGGTCGGATGTTGTAGCTCAAGTGCGCCTGGAAGGCCGCCATGGGCTCCTGGGTGCGGACCGAGGTGCCGGGGTAGTACGCACCGTTCTCGGTGAACAGCCAGACGCCGGCATACACATCCATGAGCCAACGGCGCCCGAACGGCTGCGACACCGCGAGCTCGGGCCGGAAGGCCCACCGCGAAGTGCCCAAGTTGATCAGCTTGTCGGCGTAGTACTGGCCCGTTGGCGCCACCACGTTGAGACTCGCGCCCACGATGGTCCGGCGCGGGGCGCGCGCGATCTCAGCCGCCTTGGCGGCCGGGCCACCCCACAGCAGCACGGAGACGCGCAGCCGCATGTCCGAGAGGCCGGAGCGGTCGAGGCTGCTGTCTACGCCCGTGACCGTTCCCGTTACATGCGCCCAGGAGTACGGCAGCGCTGCCAGCGCCTGGGCAGTCCGCCCGAACAGGGAGAACGATCGCACGAGTCCGAGGGACGGCGTCTCGACGGACGCCTCCAGATTCTGAATGGCTGAGGAAGCGTCCGTCACGACCCCGCCGTGTGAGAACCCGAAACCGGCCACCAGGACGGTGATATTGACGGGAACCCACACGTAGCCCCGCGGATCGAGATCCTGCGCCGATCCGCGCGTCGGGCCGAGCAGCAGGCACAGCGCGACAGCCGGGACGCTCAGAGACTGCGAGACACTTCGCATCTGACCGCGACGTTAACGTCGGTCTGGAAGTTCTGGAAGCTCCTGCAAGTGCCGCCGCCCCCGGTGGAGGCGGCGGCACTTGACGTCTGCTTGTCGCTGCACTGCCAGCCTTGGTCCCACACGCTGGAGGTGGCATGCGCGTGATCGTAACCGGCGGCACGGGCTTCATTGGCAGTCATCTGATAGAGGCGTTGGTCGCGCGTGGGGACGACGTCGTGTGCGTGGGACGGCCGGGGGGGGGACGCGGCTGGCTCGCGGACCCCCCCCGGCCGGTCGGCTATGCGGGCGTCGGTGTCAATGACCTTGAGCGTCTGGCACGCCTTTTCGAGGGTGCGGATGTGGTCTTTCACCTCGCCGGCCGGAACCACGCCCGCTCTGCGGCCCAGCTCTACTCGCTCAATACCGACGGCACGGCCTGTGTCGTACGGGCCGCCGCGGTCCACGCGGGGGCGGCTCCGCACCTCGTGTTCGCTTCGTCGATCGCAGCCGTTGGTCCGTGCCGGGACGGTGGATCGCTGTCCCCCGACTCGACTCCCGCCCCCGTGTCGTGCTATGGGCGATCGAAAATCCTCGCCGAAGCGGTCCTGCACGCGTTCGCGGATCGCGTGCCGACGACGATCGTGCGGCTGCCGTCGGTCTATGGGCCCCGCGACCGCGGTCTCTTCAAGCTGTTCCGGCTCATTCAGCGCGGAGTCGCGCTCACGATTGGGTCGTGGGATCGTGAGGTCAGTCTGATTCACGTCAGCGATCTGGTCCAGGGCCTCCTGGTCGCATCGACCCGCCGCGCTGAGCCGAGTGCGCGGATCTATTATCTCGCGCATCCCGAGCCGGTGACGTGGCGAGCGTTCGCTCGGACGGCAGGGGAGGCGCTGGGACGCGACCCGCTGTTGGTGAGTGTGCCGGGGCGGCTGGCGCGCGCCGTCGCGCTCGGGTTCGAGACGGTGGCGGCGCTGCGGCACACGTCCAGCAGCCTCAATCGTGAGCGGGTGCTGGAGATCGCTCAGCGACGCTGGGTCTGCGATCCATCACGTGCGATCACGGAGCTCGGCTTCACGCCGCGGATCACAATCGCTCAGGGGATTCCACAGACCGTAGCCTGGTACCGCGACGCCCGATGGCTCTAGCGTGCCGGTGCACGATCCCCTCGGCGATCCGCTCGGCGTTCGCGAGGATGGTGAGACTCGTATTGACCGCCAGTGAAGAGGGAATCGCCGAGCCATCGCTGACGTAGAGGCCGGGATAGTCGAAGGCTTCGCCCGCGGCGTTCACGACCCCGTAGCGCTCGCTGTCCGCCATGCGGCACGAGCCCACCTGGTGCGCCGTCGAGAACCCCACATGCTCGCGCGACCCGCCATCGCGGTCAACGAATTCGACGTCCACCAGGCGGCAGCCGTTGCGAAGCAGAATCGAGTGGAGCAGCTCCGTCGTGCGCTTGTAGTACTTGGTCAGCGCGGATGACATGTCGAGCACGAGCTCCGGTGCGCCGTCTGGACCGAGTATGACCCTGGCAGCGGGCGGTGTAAGACCCATCGAATAGAGCGCCACGAGCCGGTGGCGGTACAGCTGCATCAGCTCGACGTTCGACGCGCCCCACCAATCCGGCTGCCGCGCTTTCCCGTGCATCCGGAGACGCACGCCCGCCAGGAGCTGGAGCGGCATCGCTTTCCCTGCCGAGATCGTGATGCCGTGCGACTCGAGAAACTCATAGCTGATCATCCCCGGATGCGTCCGTCCGGTAAACATGTCGCCGTCCGGCAGGTCGTCGGCGAGAATAGCCGCGGCTTTCACGCTGCCGTTGAACGCGATGTGGCGACCGACGTGCTCCCCCAGGAACGGCATCGTCTCTCGCGACGCGAGCAGCAGCCGTGCCGTTCCGACCGTGCCGCCGCCGAGCACCAGGATCCGCGTACGATAGGTGATCGCGTTGCGGCCGCGGTGGCAGCGGACCTCATAGCGGTGACCGGGCAGCGGGATGATCTGCAGCGCCTCGACATCCGTCTCGATCGTGGCTCCTGCGGCGACCGCCTGCGGCAGGTAGTTGAGCAGTAGCGATTGCTTCGCCGCGTAGATACAGCCGGTCACGCAGAACCCGCTTCCGATGCATCCCCGCTCGGCGTAGCGCGCGCGATCGCAGCTGTAACCCAGGCGCTTCATCATCAGCGCGAACACCTGCCCGGTCTTCGGCACCAGCTCGGCGGGGATCTGGTTCACGTGCAGCATCTGCTCGGCGATGTCGTAGTACTGATTGAGTGTCGCGCGATCGATGCCCGCCGGCCACAGACGCCGCCCGCTCTCATCCACTTGATCGAAGACGCGCGACGGCGCCCGCAGCGACACCATCTCGTAGAAGCCCGACCCGCCGCCCAGCGCCTCGGCAAATGTGAGCGACAAGCGCTCGCTCGAGACGCCCTTCAGGTATCGCAGCAGGTACTGCGGATCCGACGTTTGGCGGAAATCCTTGAACGGATCGATGCGCGGTCCCTTTTCGATCATGGTCACCTGGCAGCCCGCCTGCGCGAGCCGGAGCGCGGGCGCGGCTGCGCCGAAGCCCGTGCCGATGACCAGCACCTCGGTCTCGCGGATCATGCGGCGTTCCCCCTGCTCGTGCGGGGCTTTGGAAGAAACCGGGCCGGCTCCTCGTAACTGATGACGCCGCCGCGGTAGAGGCCGGGAAACCCGATGAGCGCGCAGCCCGCGGCGTCGTCGTAGATGCCGGCGTAGATCGCGACCTGGGTGAGATAGATGGCGCCCCGGTAGAGCTTGCGCGTGGTGCCATCAGCATCGAGACCCGACAGGATGACGGCGGTCCGCTGCTCGAGCGTCAGCGCGTCAAATGGCGTGGCAAAGCGATCGTCCGCCCGGCGCGACAGGTCGGCCGCGAAGAATGCCGCGTAGGCCGCGAACGGATAACGACGGTCGAGCAGGGCGCGCGCGGGATTCGTGTTGCCGGGCTCGAATCCCGGGATCACCGCCGCGGTGAAGGCCCGCAGCGTCCGCCCGACGAGCTCGGGGTCGTTCTGGAATTCGGCCGGGAAGGACCGCGTGAGGATGCGCAGCGGCGTGCACGCTTCGGTCGCGACTCCGGCGAGCAGCAGTGTGAGATAGCGGACAACGGTACGGCGCTCCATGGTTTCCCCTCCAGCGTTGTAGGCCAACGTTGGGAGGGGACCGGCAAGCCGCCGTCAAGCGTGCAGGATGCGCTGCCGCTCGCCTTCCAGCATCATGTCCCGATCGATCACATCTCTCACGATGCGAGCGACGAAGCTGTAGCCGCGGGCGTCCACCACGAGCCACCGCCCCCATTCCAGCTCATCGAGCGCGGCGTCCAGCGCGGCGCCCTCGAGCCGCGCACCCCGGCCGATGCGCGCTGCGGGAGTGGGCTCGCGCTCGCCGAGCACCGCCGCGGCCTTGAGCGCAGCGGCGGCTGGAGCGCCGAGACAGTTGAATTGCACCCGGATGGCGGCCACGATCGAGTCGGGAAGATCGCCGGGCATGGTCTGACCCAGGGTCTCGAGCGGTCGAGGCCACGCACCGCTCGTGGAGCTCATGTCCAGACCCTGGGCGACTGCCTGGCAGATCTCCACGGCGAGCAGGGGAATGCCGGCGGAATCGGCGGCAATGCGGCGCGCGAGCCGGTGCGCCTGGTCCGCGGTATACGCGGGAATCGCCCAGTGAACGAGGGCCGTGAGATCCTCCTCGTCGAACGCAGCGGGCCTCACGACGATCCCCGGCACCTCACGACCGATCCGCGCTCGCAGCCCGGCGAGTCGCGGGTTGGCGGGCTCGCGCGTCGTTGTCAGGAGGAGCAGCAGGCGCGCGCGGGCGAGGTCCCGGACCATGGTCTCCAGGACCTCGAGCGATGCATTGTCCAGCCACTCGGCATCGTCCAGCACAAGGAGCAGCGGCTGCTCGGCACTGGCGACGCGCAGGACCTCGATCATCGCGGTGCTCAGTGATTGCGCAGACGGTGCCCGGGCCGCGGCGGGGAAGCGTTCAGCCCACTCGCTCGCCTCGTGCGCGAGCGCTCCCAACGCAGCCACCGAGGCTCCGGCGATGCCGGGCACATCGACCAAGCCACCGCGGACGAGTGCGAGCACGCCGCTCATGTGCTGTGCTTGATCGGCGGGCACCGCGCGGGTCGCGACGGAGGCTCCGTTGTCGAGCGCGACGCGTGCGATGACTTCTTCGGCGAGCCGGGTCTTTCCGCAGCCAGGATCGGCTTCGATGACGGCCAGCGCGAGCCGGCCACCGGAGCGCACCTCGCGCCAATGGGTGAGGATCGCTGTCAGGTCGCGATCCCGACCGAACAGCGGCACCCGGCGCCACGCGCTTGGCTGCTCGGTGGCGTGTGCCGCCGCGGGCACCTTCCATGCGCGGACGCGGCGCAGCCGCTCGACCAGCGCCAGCGTCTCCGCCTCGATCCGGGCGCCGGACTGCTGCGCGCGTTTCTCGAGCTGGGCAAACACGTCCAGCGCCGCGGAACGGTCGCCCGCGAGCGCGAGGCGGCGCATGAGCATGCGCAACGCGCGCTGCGACTCGGGATCGAGGTGGAGCGCGCGCCCAATGGGGTCGTCGGCGCCCAGCAGGTCGGCGGCGTCGAGCCGCTGCTCGGCATGCTGGATGAGTACGTCCATCTCGCGGCCGTACCAGTGCCATTGCTCCGCGTGCAGCCAATCTTCGAACGCCGACGAGCCGTCGAGGCCGAAGCCGTCGGCGAACTTGCCGCGCACGAGCGGCGTCGCGGCCGCCCAATCGCTCCGTGCGATGAGGCGGTCCAGCTCGTCCGTGTCCAGCTCGACCGCGTCGGGCGCCAGCTCGAGCTGATCCGCTTCGGCGTGCATCCGCTCATCACCGATGTAGCGCCGCAGCACGCGCACCGCCTCGCGCAGTGACTGGCGGGCGGCGGCGTCCGGCTTGTCGGGCCACAGCAGGCCGATCGCCTGATCGCGCGTGCAGCGGCGTGCGGGCGAGCGTGCGATGTAGAGCAGCAGCGCCAGGTTGTGACGCCACAGCAGGTCGGAGGGGGCGGGCGCCCCGTCGACCGTCACTTCGAGCGGGCCCAGCGCGCGCACGCGAATCATGGCCCGCAAAGGAGCTGCGCGATCTGTTGGCGTGCGGTATCCGCGCGGGCGCGATACCGCGGCTCGCCGTCGCGCCACAGCCGCGCGACGTCGCGATACGCCTTGCACGCTTCCGCCCGTTGGCCGCCGGCTGCGAGCAGCGGGGCGCGTTTCCAACGCGCCAGCGTTCCGAACGCCCAGTCGACCTCCGCGGCCTGCGGCAGGCCGGTCGGCAGTCCCACGAGATCGGTGTGCTCGTGCCACAGCAGCTCGCGGGCCGCGTCGTCCGGCTGCCCCCGCTCGGCGAACTGCTCCGCGCGCGACATCCGGACGAGCGTGCGGAGAAATGGGTGTTCGTGTCTTGCCATCGAATCGACATTGCTCGCGTTCACATAAGACGCGCGCCGCTGCTGCTGGGCGATTGGTCGGGGTCCGTCGGGATCCGCGAAGGCGAGCGCCTCGCTCAGCTCTACCGCAAAGCGTCTGAGGTCCGCGTCCGGCGTGACGGCGGCGAGCCGTTGCGCCAGCTCGAGAGCTTGTGACGGTCTGCCCAGCGCCAGCGAGCCGAGAGATTGCGCGATCAAGCCGGAGCGCTTGAGGTCGCGCTCGGGGGTCGCCGCGAGGATTTCGCCGAACGCGATCTCGCCGCCGGGCGCATCGAAGCCGCCGAGCAGGCGTGGTCCCGCGCCGAGATTGCTCGAGGCGCGGACGACCGTGTCGCTCAAGACGCGTTGCAGCGTGTCCAGTGCGCGCTCCGGCAGGAACCGGAAGGAGAACGCGACGCCGAGCAAGGCGCGCAAGCTCAACGCGAACGGATCGTCGCCGACATTGCGCCGGTCGAGGGCTGCGAGGGCGCGCGCGGCGCCCGTCGAATCACCCGAGGCGATGTCCACCCAGGCGAGGTGTTCCCAGGCGGGCGCGAAGTCGGGCCGCAAACGCGCCGCCGTCTCGAGCGACGGAATCGCCTCCGCGCGCGCATGGCCGGCGAGCGGCCCGCGATGGAACAGCTCGTCGCCCAGCTGGAGATGCGCGAGGAAGAAATCCCGCCACCGATTGGCGGCGGCGCGGAGCGTATCGAGCCGCTGGGGCAACGGCAGTTGCGCGGCGCGAATCAGGCTCCGATACCATTCCGGGAACGCGTCGATGTGGATCAGCACGCGCTGGACGCGCGCGGGGTCGTGCTCGCGGCCGAGCCAGCGCTCCACTTCATTCAGACGCCACGAGCACAGCCAGCAACTGGGATCGGTCTGCTCCGCCGCCGCATACGCCGTGTACGCGTTCTCCCATCTGCCCGCGGCGACGTACCGCTCGGCATTGAGGAACCGCGCGAGACCAAGAGGCGTGCGGGGCAGGGCGGCGCGCGGCAGCGAGCGCGCCAGCGGGCTCAGCGAGTCCCACACGGCAAGCAGCACGCGATAGGTCAGCGAATCACGCAGGCCGGCCCAACCGTCGAGCGGCGCACGGGCCTCCGGCATCGCCATTCCCGCGGCACTGCCGCGCGCGTCGGACAGCTGCACGTTGACATCGCCGTTGGTCACTGCCACTCGGCCGCGGATGACGAGCGCGGGCGTGCGGAACGGCCAGTGAGACAACCACCCGCGCGAGGTCGTCACGCGAAAGTCGGGGTGGCTGCGGAGCTCGCCCCGCAACAGATCGACGAGCGAGTCGGCCAGGCGGCGTTGTGCCGGAGGGCCGACGTAGTCGAACCGCGGCAAGGCCACCAGGAGCGTGCCGGGGCCTGACAGCGGGAGACGCCCGATCAGGATCATCACCGCAACGCCGACGACGATGCCGCCGATCGCCAGCATGGCGGCGCGCTGGAGGTAGCGCAGCACGCGGGTCCGCCAGAGCGCCCTACGGAACGTGCGCGCGTCCCGCCATCGCTCCGCTGGTTCCTCCCGCAGCGCGCGCCGCAGAACCCTGGCGACGCGTCCAGGGACGCTGTGCCACGATGGTGGTCCGGCGAGGAATCGCTCGCCGGTCAGCGCCTCATAGATCACGAGCCCGGCTTGGTACAGATCGGTTGCGGGCGTGATGGCCCCACCGCCAATCTGCTCCGGAGCCTGATAGCCTGGCGTCGCTTCCTGGGCCACGGACCGTCGTTCGCTGCCAGTTCGCTGCGGAGCAGTGGGGGCGCGCGCGATCCCGAAGTCCGAGAGCTTGGCGCGGAGCGAATCGCCGACCACGAACACGTTGCTCGGTTTGATGTCGCGATGGACGATGCCCTGGCGATGCACCCCCTCGAGGCCATCGAGCAGATCGCGCCCCAACTTCACCGCGTGGCTGCGACCGAGCGGTCCGCGCTCGAGTCGCTGTGCCAGCGTCGGTCCATCCACAAACTCCATGATGTAGTAATGGAGTCCGGCGGTGGCGTACGCGTGGTGGATGGTGACGACGTTGGGATGGCGGACGTCCGCCATGAGCTGCGCTTCGCGCATGAACGCCTGGGCGGCGTACGCGGTGGCCAGCTCGAGGCGCAGCACTTTGACCGCGACCGGGCAATTGAGTGTCAGGTCGGTGGCGAGGAACACCCGTCCCATGCCGCCACTGCCGAGCTCGCGTTCGAGGCGGTAGTCGGGGAAGAGGGCGGCTTGCAGCCGGTCGAACAGCGGATCCGGCGCCACGGCTCGAACCTGCAGAGCGGTGGCGCAAAGCACTAGAGGCTCGGAGCCGCTAGCTACGGGCGGTAAGATTCCGGACCCGGAATAGCCGTACACCACCATACATTCACAGGATCACCAGAACACCAAGGGATCGATATGCGACTCAGAACAGTGGCAATCGAGCTGCTATTGCTGACAGCTCTAGGATCGCAGGCGTGGGCGCAGGAACAGGAACAGGAAAAGGAGAAAAAGCTCAAACGGTCCGAACTGCCGGCCGCTGTTCAGCGGACTGCCGACGCGCAGAGCGCTGGTGCGACGGTGAAGGGATATTCGTCGGAGGAGGAGAACGGTCAGGTCGTCTTTGAGGTCGAGATGACCGTGCGCGGGCACGGCCGCGACGTGTTGATCGCTGCCGATGGGACCGTGCTGGAAATTGAGGAGGAAGTCGCGCTCGACTCACTCCCCGCGGCGGTGCGTGCGGGGCTCCGGGAGCTCGCCGGGAGCGGCACCATCACGAAGGTCGAGTCGCTGACCAAGCGTGGCACGCTCGTAGCCTACGAAGCCCACGTGAAGACAGGCGACAAGCGGTCAGAGATCCAGGTCGGTCCCGATGGCAAGCGGCTCGCACACCCGGAATAGGCGAACACTCCAGTCCGCCAAGACGAAGCCCCGCAGCGCAACAGCTGCGGGGCTTCTCGTGCTTAGCGGGTCCGTCTTGGGGGAGTGGGAGGAGGTGGAGGCGCCGTGGGCAGCGGCGTGTCGCTGTTCCAGATGTCGTCCACCATGAGCCATTGCCCGTTCTGCTGCTCCCACCGCACGAGGTACTTGCCCGAATCGACGGCGGGAGTGCCCGGCGGCAATTTCGCGCCGGCGGGGTAGGCCCAGTTCCAGCGGCCCCGCTCGATGGCCACGGACCCAGTGCCCACGACGGTCTCGGCACGGAGCGTGAGGATCGGTTTTGGGTCCATCGTATTGAGGACGGCGAAGAATGCTTTGATCGCATCTTTGCCCTTCATCGTGGCCATGTTCGGCGGCATGATGACTCCATCGGCGGCGTAGAACTCGGCGATCGAGTCGGCGTGGCCGGTGCTGGTGAGCCGCGGCCACTGGGCGTTGGCCGCGTCGATCGCTTGCTTGGCGCTGGCCGATGTGTCGGCCGGAGCCGGCTGGCACGCGAATGCCGCGGTGATGAGTACGGCGAGATAGCTATGGGCGCGCATCTACTCTCTCCGACTAGTGGGGACGGGTGGGAAACCGCTCGAATCGATACGCCAATTCTGGGCCGCTTTCGCCCTCATACGCAAGCCGGGCGATCAGCAACGTGAAGGGTTCGGTGTAACGCGCGATCCTGAGTGGTCCCGCGTCCACGGGCTCGAACCCCACGTCCCGGATCAACTCGGCCGCAATCTTCTTGCTGCTCGTGTTGTCCCCGCAATACACGAGGCTCGGCTTGGTGGCTTTGCGTCGAGCCGCGAACACACCAAACAGCACCTCGCTCGGCACGGTGCCGAACGCGGAGACGACCTTAGCCTTGGGGACTTTCTTTGCCAGCTCTTCTGCGCCCGAAGAGGTGTGGGCGACGACGAGGTCGGTATCGTCGGCGTTCATTGGCAGCGAGCAGGTTACGATGACCTTGCCCGAGAGATCGCCGGCCTGCTTCAGGACGTCATCGACTCGCGACCAATGCACCGCGAGCAGCAGCGCATCGGCGTCCCGTGAGGCTTCAGCCGGGGTGCCAGCGCGTGCGCGTCCTTTGATCGGGATCGCGTCGCGCGCGAGCTTCTCGAGCTTTTGCCTGGTGCGGGCGTAACTGAACACCACCTCGTGTCCCGCGCGCGCGAAGATCGTGCCGAGCTTGCCGCCCATCAGTCCTGAGCCCAGAATGCCGATGCGCATCTAGAGGCCGGTCCGTTTCTCCAATGCTTCGGGATAGCGCGCCCCCTGGATCGTGATGTGCGAGGCGGCGGTCTCGATTTCTCGGGAGTCGTCCGGTGTCAGCTTGATCGCAGCGGCGCCGATGTTTTCCTCGAGGCGTGCGAGCTTGGTCGTGCCCGGGATCGGCACGATCCACGGCTTCCGGGCGAGCAACCAGGCGAGCGCGAGCTGTGCCGGCGTGACCCGCTTCTTTTCCGCTAATCTCCGCAGCACCTCGACGATGGGTTGATTCGCCTTCCGGGCCTCGGTCGTGAACCGCGGCACGATGTTGCGGAAATCGGAGCTCACGAACGTCGTCTTCTCGTCGATCGTGCCCGTGAGGAATCCCTTGCCGAGGGGGCTGAACGGCACGAAGCCGATGCCGAGCTCTTCCAGCGTCGGGATCAGCTCGTCTTCAGGCCGTCGCCACCACAGCGAGTATTCGCTCTGGACCGCGGTGACCGGTTGCACGGCGTGGGCGCGGCGGATCGTCTTGACGCCCGCTTCGGACATGCCGAAATGCTTCACCTTGCCTTGCGCGATCAATTCCTTGACCGCGCCTGCCACGTCTTCGATCGGGACGCTCGGATCGACCCGGTGCTGATAATAGAGATCCACGACATCGGTCCGGAGCCGTTTCAGCGAGCCCTCGATGCTCTGCTTGATGCGCTCGGGGCGGCTGTCCTGCGCCTGCTGTCCGTTTTCGTATTTGATGCCGAACTTGGTGGCGATCACGACTTGCCGGCGCACGGGAGCCAGCGCCTCACCGACCAGCTCTTCATTAGTATGGGGACCGTAGATCTCGGCAGTATCGAAGAACGTGATGCCGCGGTCCACGGCCGCGCGGATGAGCGCGATCATCGCGCCTTTCTCCGGCGGCGTGCCGTAGCTCTGGCTCATGCCCATGCACCCGAGGCCGAGGGCGGAGACGTTCAGGCCGGACTCGCCGAGCATGCGCGTTTGCATTCTTCAACCTACCCCGGAGACCGTAGCCTCGGTAAGTTGCCTCCCTCGAAGCTCTCTTGTTGATTGATCTGGAGGACGGCGCAATGAAGCCGCGTGGTCGCGAGAGCGTTTTGGTCGCCGGGACCTGGACCCTGTTGCTGGCTGCAGCCGTCACGTTCGCCTGCCATGGTTTTCTCGATTCCAATGCCCAGGGAGTCCTCGATGCGGATGCGTTGGCGACGCGACGCGGCGTGGAGGGCACGCTCGTCGCCGCGTACCGGTCGCTGGACTGCAGCAGCAGTTCCGAATCGTTCGGATGCGCCGCGAGCAACTGGGGATGGAGCAGTATCACGAGCGGGGATGCCTACAAAGGCTCCAACCTTGGTGACTACTCGCCATTCACCGCTGTCGAGCTCTACTGGTGGGACGTGGAAGAGGTGGAGTATGCCCTGGACCAGAAATGGCGTCAGGTCTATGAGGGTGTGACGCGGGCCAATGCGACGCTCCGCCTGCTCGCGCAAGTCCTTCGGGAGAAGCCGGGCGAGATCCCGGACGCCGCTGCCGCCGGCATCCGCGGAGAAGCCCTGTTCCTCCGCGCCCACTATCACTTCGAAGCGTATCGGATGTGGGGGAACATCCCCTATTACCGTGAGCATGATACCGATTACCGCAAGTCGAACGTCGGCGTCGATGTAATCGGAGAGCTGCTCAGCGACCTCGACTCAGCGATCGCCTTGCTGCCTCGGGCGCCGCGCGACGGGGATAAGGGCCGGGTCACCTCGTGGGTGGCGCGAGCCTACAAGGGCCGGGTCCAGGTCTATGCCGGTGACTGGGCCGGCGCCTTGACGACGTTGCGCGACGTCAAGGAGAGCGGGCCGTTCGCGTTGGAGACGAGCTTCGATCACGTCTGGACCGGCTTCGCTCAGTACGAGAACGGTCCCGAGACGATCCTGGCATTTCAGGCCTCGGTGAACGACGGCGAGCCGAGTGGATGGAACTCCAACTGGGGTGAGCGACTGAATTTCCCTCATTCGGGGAGCCACTTCGGTTGCTGCGGCTACCACCAGCCGTCCCAGAACCTGGTGAATTTTTTCGCGGTGGACGCCGCCGGGCTACCGTTGGCCGTCTCGGACCCCAACTGGAACGCGCCCGACACGAATGTGGCCGCCGGCAGCCCCACAGCGGTCGATCCGCGGCTCGACTGGACAGTGGGCCGGGACGGTGTTCCGTACAAAGATTGGGGACTGCACGAGCCCTCCTGGATCCGCGACCGGAGCTACGCTGGTCCGTACAGCCCCAAGAAGAACGCCCACGAGCGGTTGTCCGGCGCCGAAGGCACCCTGGGTTGGCAGCCCACCCAGACGAATAGCGTGAACATGCACCTGTTCCGCTACGCGGACATGCTGCTGATGCTGGCCGAGGCGGAGGTCGAAGCGGGCGTGCTCGAGAACGCCAGGACGATCGTCAACGAGATTCGGGCGCGCGCCGGGCAAATCGCGCAGGGTTGCGGTTCAGCCGATTCGCTCCTGCTGGCCACGTACCCGGCCTGTGCCGGGGATCCGCGCATGTCGGTCCCGCTGATTCACAACACGACGCTGGACTCGTTGACCACGCCGTGGGCGGTGTACCGCATCGGCCAATACCCCGTACCTTGGACCGATCAGACGTACGCGAGAAATGCGGTGCAGTACGAGCGCCGGCTCGAGCTGGCGATGGAAGGCCAGCGGCTCTTCGATTTGCGGCGCTGGGGCAGCGCCGATACCGTGCTCAACAACTACATCGCAGTGGAGAAAAACCGGAGACCATACCTCACGCTCGCAGCGCCCTTCACCACCCGTCACTATCTGTATCCCATCCCGGAAATCGAGATCGAGATGAGCCGGGTGGACGGTCAAGACCGGCTGGTGCAGAATCCGGGGTGGTAGCAAAGGCCGAGGGCGGAGACTTCGAGGCCGCTGTTATCCTCCCGCGATCGCGCCGATGATAAGGAACGGCTCCTTGCCCGTTGTCACGGGCTCGGGCAGGGGCGCATCGGCGGGATCGTGCGTGAGATCGCGCGCGCACGCGAAGAAACGCAGGAAGGGGCGCCGCTGCGCGGTCAGGTGGTCGCGGATCGTTCCGCGCAGCATCGGATAGCGTGCCTCGAGCGCGTCGAGCACCGCCGCCCGCGTGAGCGGTGCACTCCTCTGCGACGTCGAGCGTTACCTCGCTCCCGACATCCGCCAGCGTCTGCAGGTGCGGCGGCAGGACCACACGGATCATGCGTAGTGTCTGGACCTCGACCGACAGCACGGCCGGGAGATCGCGGACGATCGGCGCCCAGCTGTCGCCGCCGTCGGCCGACGCGTATACCTGGCCGCCGGTGGTGCCGAAGTACACACCGCACGGATCGAGCGAGTCCACGCACATCGCGTCGCGCAGCACGTTCACGTAGCAGTCCTGCTGCGGCAGCCCCTTCGTGAGCGGCTCCCACTCGTTGCCGCCGCTACGGCTGCGGTAGACACGCAGCTTCCCCTCCGGCGGGTAGTGCTCCGAATCGCTCTTGATGGGGACGACGTAGACGGTTTCCGGTTCCTGGGCGTGCACGTCGATCACGAATCCGAAGTCGGTGGGCAGATTGCCGCTGACCTCCCGCCACGAGTCGCCGCCGTCGTCCGAGCGCATGACGTCCCAGTGCTTTTGCATGAACAGCACGTTGGGCCGCGACTGATGCTGTGCGATGCGGTGCACGCAATGCCCCACCTCGGCGGTGGGCTCGGGGATGTACTGGGAGCGCAGGCCGCGGTTGATCGGTCGCCACGTGTTGCCGCCATCATCGCTGCGGAACGCGCCGGCGGCCGAGATGGCGGTGAAGATGCGCTGCGGGTTCCGGGGATCGAGCAGGATCGTGTGGAGGCACATGCCGCCCGCGCCCGGCTGCCACTTGGGTCCCGTGCCGTGGCCCCGCAGACCGGCCAGCTCCTGCCACGTCGTGCCGCCGTCGCTCGTGCGAAACAACGCAGCGTCTTCCACACCGGCGTAAACCGTATCGGGATCGGTGAGTGACGGCTCGAGATGCCAGACGCGTTTGAACTCCCACGGGTGCTGCGTGCCGTCGTACCACTGATGCGTGGTGAGCGGCTTGCCGGTTTGCGCCGAGACGTCGTAGACGAATTTGTTGCTCTCGCCCTTCGGCATCTCCCCGGGCTCTTTTGGTGCGCCGCCACCGGGCGTTTCCCACGTCTTGCCGCCATCGGAGGAGCGTTGGATCACCTGTCCGAACCAGCCGCTCGACTGCGACGCGTAGATGCGATCGGGATCGGCGGGGGATCCGTTGAGGTGATAGATCTCCCAGCCGGCGAAATGCGGCCCGTTCACGTTCCAGCGGTTGCGCTTGCCGTCCGCGCTCAGAATGAACGCGCCCTTCCGAGTGCCGACCAGTACCCGTACGCGGCTCATCACGTGCTCCTTGGCGCGCCGCGTATTGACACCCGCGGCGATCGTTTGATACTACACGCCTAAATCCCGAGAGCTACTATGCGTGACGACATGGGAACGTTCCGAGTTGACATCGAGATTGAGAATCCCGCTCGCCCGGGAAAGCGGCACCTCCTCCAGGCTGTTCTTGTGGACACGGGTGCGGAACTATCCTGGGTTCCGGGCGAGATTCTCGAAGCCTTGAGCATCGAGCGCTACGATAAGTGGCGATTCCGGCAGGCTGACGGTACGATCATCGAGCGCTGGACCGGCCCCGCTTTCGTGCACGTGGCGGGCAAGCGCACGACGGACGATGTCGTTTTTGGCGAGCGCGGAGACTTGGTGTTGCTCGGCTCGCGCAGCTTGGAAGGGCTTAACCTCCGCGTCGAGCCCGTCACCAAGCGGTTGGTGGATGCTGGCCCCGCGCCGGCCGCGGCGGCTAGCGCTCGGGGGGAGGGGGCTCCGCCCCTGCGAGCAGGAGTTTCATGACGTAGAAGGCGGCGCGGCCTCGCTGGCTTTCGAGGTCCTGGTGGGCCTCGGCCGAGATGCAGTCGAACGCGCGCGCCATGTTGAGGAAGTAGCTGATTTCACTGAGCGCGGCGTGAGAGCGTTCCAGACACGCGCTGAACATCCGCTGGTTGCGAAATCCTGTGGCTCGCGCGATGCGCGAGGAAGCAATGAGCGCCGCGAGCGCCAGCTCGCCGGCAAGTCCGGGATCGCGCTCCTCGAATTCTTCGGCTGCTTTGTGGAGCGCGAGTGTGAGCGCGTGGCAGGCCTTGAAGGCGTCGAGCTTTTCGAAGGGCATCATGGCGCGAATGTGTGCTGTTGGGGCTGGTGTCTTGTATCGAACTCGCGCAGGGAGGCGCGAAAGAACGCGGAGGTTGAGGAAGGGTGGGAGCCCGGCTAACTTGCGGGCGGTTCGGAGTGACAACTAGCTGACTGAGAGCTGGAAGCTTGCAGCTGGTAGCCACTTTGCCGTCTGAGCAACTTGGCAACTTGTGGCTGTTAGTGACGGGACGTAGCGCAGCCCGGTAGCGCACCTGAATGGGGTTCAGGGGGTCGCGGGTTCAAATCCCGCCGTCCCGACTCGTAAAAACTCCAAGCCCTGCAACGACTTTCGCTGCGGGGCTTTTTCTTCGCCTGCGGGCCTGCTTCGCGTCTTGTTGTTTTTCCTTGCCGTCTGTGCGGCTATGCGCCTATGCGTCTAGTCTTTGTTGGCTGCCACGAGCGAGCGGGTCAGCCCCTGCCAGCCGAGCGACGCCGGCGGTACTCACCAAGTCTCAAATGTGGCGGTACTTTGGTCCCCCCCCTCATCTATATCCGGGAGAGATCTGCATGTCGGTTCGCAGGTTCGTGCTCGCCTTCGCCCTGGTGCTGGGTACCGCGCATTGCGCCGATCATCCGGCTGCCGTGCAGTCTTCGTTCGATCCTACGCCCCACTTCCTCCGCTGGCGGGGTCGCTCGGCGCCACAGTTCAAGGGCACCGCGTTCAGCGCGTCGCGCGCGGCTCCCCTCAGCCTCGATCAGTACACGGTTTCGTTCTGGGCGGTGCGCGGACAGGAGCGATCGGCGCGAGTCAATTATCAGGACGCGTTGGGTGAGACCAGTCATCCGTTTCTGATTCTCACGATTACCGATCCTGCCGCACTCCTGGATTCGACCTTCGCTCAGGGCGACTCGGTGCTCGTCACAGTGACGATCGACACGACCAAGGTCGGGGTGACGCTCGAGCCGGCCGGACTGCAGTTCGGCCAGTCGGCGGGTTTGCAGCTCTGGTATGGCGGCGCCGATGGCGACCTGAACGGCGACGGCGCGATCGATGAGACCGACAGGTACATCGAGACAGAGCTGTTAGGCATGTGGTACCGCGAAGGTACGGACGGCGAGTGGGAGCGCATTCCGGCCACGCACCTGCTCGAGGAAAAGTCGTTCTTCGTCCGGCTACCGCATTTTTCCGAATACGCGGTGTCCTGGTAACCCGAGGGCTATTGCGACGATCGACGCAACCGTAGTTGAAAGAGCCCAAGCGCTCTCGACGACTGGCCATCATGCCGAAGTCGTGGCGTACCTGGGCGGGCGCGCGCGTCGCGAGCTGACGGAGTCGCCGAACCTCGCGCTGCTCTATGGGACGGCGCAGGCGCGCCTCGGGCGTCACGAGGAAGCGCTGCGGTGGGTGGAATTGGCCCTCGATCAGGCGCGGACGCGCGCGGAGCCCGCACTCGAGCGCCAAGCCCTCAACGCGCGCGGCGCGATCGCGCTCGTCAGTGGACGAATCGACGAGGCCGCGGACTTCTTTACGCAGGCCCTGATGGCGGCAAGCCGGGACGGGGATCACGCCACGACGGGCCGCTGCTCCAACAATCTCGGTATCATCAGCAGTCTGCGGGGACGGCACGCCGAAGCGATCGGATCCTGGGCAATCGCGGGGGCGGCGTTTACGCGCGCCGGACTGCGCCACGGGGTCGCCGAATGCCATCACAATTTGGGAATCACGCTGCGTGAGCAGGGGGCGCTCGACAAGGCGCTGGCAGCCGCGGAGCGGGCCGTGGCGGAGGCCGAGGCGGCCGGGGATCAGACCCTCGCGGCGTTGACGCTGCGCGGCCGGGCCGAGATCCACGTCTTCCGGGGTGAGCGGGAGTCGGCGCGGCGCGAGTTGGCCCGGGTACGCGTAGTTCGCGTCCGGGTGCCCGACCCGCTCAGCGAGGCCGAGGATGAGCGCGTGGCGGCGTTGTTATTCGCGGCCGAGGGCGACCTCACGATCGCCGAGCTGATGTTGCGCGAAATCATCGCACGAGCGGAATCAAAGGACCGCGCCCAGCTGCTCGCCGAGGCGACGCGGGATCTTGCTCTCGTGCTGCGCCGAACGGGGCGAACCGCGGAAGCGCTGACGGCGGCGCGCACGGCAAAGGCCGTTTTCACCCGGCTTGGGGCGGAAGGACAGATCCGTGCCCTGGCCGCTCAGGATTGGGACGCAACGTTCCGGGCCGAGCTTGAGGGGTCGATGGCGCCGCTGCACGTCGCCCAGCAGCTGGCTGATTCCGGCCACTATGCCCAGCTCCTGACGTATCTCGGCGAGCGTTCCCAGTCCGAGCTCGAACAGTCTCCAATGCTCACGCTGCTTTGTGGTATCGCGCACGGCCGGCTGGGCCGACTGGATCTGGGACAACGTTGGGCGGTAGTGGCGCAGCTGCGCGCCCGGGTGCTCGGAGATCGGGCGTTGGAAGTACGCGCGCTCAACGTGTGCGGCGCGATCGCGGTGGAGCGAGGCGGCATCGACGAGGCGGCGTACTTCTTCACGCGCGCGCAGGAAGAGGCCCGGGAAGGGAACGACATCATTACGGTCGGCCGGTGCGCCAACAACCTCGGCATCATCGCGAACCTGCGAGGGGATCATGATCGCGCCGTCCGGGCTTACGGGAGCGCAATCGAGGAATACCAGAAGGCGGGCTATGACCGCGGCGTCGCGGAGTCGCAGCACAATCTCGCGATCACCTATCGCGAACAGGCGATGTTGGACGACGCGCGCAAGCTTGCCGAGACGGCGGTGCGTGAAGCGGTGCGGCTAGGCGACCGCCAGCTCGAGGCGCAGGCACTCGCAGGACTCGCCGAGATCGAGGTCGCGCGGGGGGATCTCGTGGGCGCCTGCCGCCAGGTGGAGCAGGCCCTCGCGGTGCACCGCGAGCTGCAGGATCCCGTTCGCGAGGCCGAGGACCTGCGGATTCTCGCGCTGGCGTTGGGCCGGCTTGGGAAGGCCCGCGTGGCCGAAGACGTGTTTCGTCAGGTTATCGCGCGCGCCACGGAGCACAAACGGCTCTTGCTGGTCGCCACGGCACAGCGCGATCTCGCGCACCTGCTCGTTCGAGGGGACCGGATCCTCGACGCGAAAGCCGAAGCGGAGGAGGCGCGCGCCACCTTCGAGCGGCTCGGGGCGCTGGTCGAGGTGGAAAAGCTCGACACATTGTTGCGCGATGTCGTTGCCCCGAGCGCGCGGCGCGATGCGACGGAACAGCGTCCGCGCTGGCGGGGGGTTCGGCGATCGCGTCCGGCGAAAGACGAGGAGCGAGCCTAAGCGCAATGAAGCTGCTTCGCCATGCGCCACAGGATCCGTCGGCGGTCAACTCCTCCAACTCCGCCCCCGAGCAGCGGGACAGAACACCGGTACCTGTCTTCAGGCGCTCGAACTACGCGATCGCCTGGTAGCCCACCCGTCTGTACGCGATTGGCTGGTAGCCTCACCGTCTGGTCGGCAGCCACGGCGGGGTGACGATCTCGTGGTAAGGGACACGCGATTCTTCGCCTGTACCCAGCGATGACGCGCTGCACGGCGAGGACGTGCTGCCAGGATTCAGCTGCCAGTTGGCGGCGATCCTGTAATTCTACTACTTCGCGCCCTCGCGCAGACCAAGCCTCACAGTGGTTTCGACTGTGGTTCTTTTACAGTGCCCTCAACACCAGCTTCGCCGTGGTCACGATCTGCCCCACGTGCCGCGCGGTGTGTTCTGCGGCGTGGACGAGTAGTCCCAGCGTACTGGCCGGTAGCTTCGCCCGCCCGACCGCTCGCGTCAGCTGCAGTTCCGATTCCTTCGTCGCGCGGAGCTGCGTTTGCGCGCGGGCGACTGCCGCCGCGAACTGGGCTGCGAGCTGCGGTCCCGTCGCTCCCCCCGCATCGAACATCTTCTCCGCGGCAAGAACAGCGAGCTGCCCTGCATCGAGCGCTTCACCACGTGCGTACGTGAAGAGCCGGTCCAGACTTCCGATCGCGTGCGTCACGTGATAGGCGACCGAAGCGACGCCGGCAGGGCGCAGGGCGATCTGCTCCGCCGAAAGGGACGGGACGAACTTCTGCACGTCCTCATCGGCGTCGATCAACGCGTGGGCGACGGGTTGAAGCAGCGTCGGGATGCCCTGCACGGGACCGCGTAACCACGCCGGTTGTGTCATTGACCCTCGCTTTCCTCTGTCGCGTTTGAATCACCGTTGATCCCGGCCGGCAGATTGCTTGCCATGCCCGCCGAGCCCGCCTACGTTCCGGCCATGCCGGCCTCACCTGCCGCCCCCCCCCCTGCGCCGATTACCGCCGAAGAGTTGCTGCGCATGCACATCCCCGGCAAACAGATCGAACTGGTCCGCGGGCGCCTGGTGGTCAAGGAGCCGCCGGGATATCTGCACGGCGACGTGACGGCTCGACTCGCGAAGGTGCTCATGGACTACTGCGCCGACCATCAGGCCGGCCGCATGCTCGTCGGTGACGCCGGTTTCAAGATCGCCACGGACCCCGACACCGTTCGCGGGCCCGATATCGCATTCATCGCTCGCGACCGCGTCCCGGAGCCCCGACCCGTCGGTTATGCGAGCTTCGCCCCCACTCTGGTCGTGGAAGTGCTCTCGCCCCACGACCGCCCCGGGGAAATCCTCGCCAAGGTGGGTGACTGGCTCGAGGCCGGCACGCGCCTCATCTGGGTCATCGATCCTGAACGCCGTCTCGCCCGGGTCTATCGGCAGGATGGAACCGAATCTGTGCTGAATGAGACCGAGTCTTTGGCCGGGGACGACGTGCTCCCGGGATTCGCCTGCACGGTCGGATCGATACTCCAGTAAGGACAAGGGATGGCGAGTCAGCTCCGGCAGCCCCGGCGCCGTCCCTCAAACCCCTCCTGGGGGACGGCGCACCGAAGCGACTGAGCGAGTAGCGTGACCGCCTACCGCAGCATCACGCCCACGGTGATGGGCACGAAGTCCAGCGACGAACTGGTCTGCACGCTCAGGTAACGCGCTTCCAGGAAGGCGTGCAGCGAGCCGACGCCGAACAGGATGCCGCCGCCGAGCCCGAAGGCGAATTCGGACGTCGAGGACCCGTCCGACACGTTGTAATATCCGAGGCCACCCAAGACGTACGGCCGCACGCTGGACGCCCGCTCCCCGATATGATAGAGGAGGTCGGCTGTCCCGCCAGTCAGCTTGGTGCTGCCGGCGCCGCTCTTGTGTGAGGTCTCGCCGTACAGCACGTCGAACCGCAGGTGGATCGGCGACTGCGCGATCGGGAGCTGGATCAGTCCCAGCAAGTGCCAGCCGGACTTGTCCGACGTCGCGTAGTCGCCGGTGGGCAGGGTCAGGCCACCCCCCACGCCGAAACTGATGCCTTCCGTCGGTTGGGGATGCTGCGCCTGGAGCGCGGACGTCGCGCACAGCCCCGCTGCCAGAGCCAAAATGCCAAATCGAATGCGTGTCATTGGTGCTCTTTCGTGTCGGTGAAGAAACACGATACCCAGAACCGGTGGAGAAGTCCGTCCCTCAAACGAGGGACTCGGGGCGACACCCGTTCGAGGGATACCGGCGGGACGGTCCTGGGGTCATGCTTCGCCCTATGTCCTTCGCGCTCTACATCGTCGGATTCCTGATCTTCATCGCCGGCGTGGCGTGGGCTCTCGTCACCGCTGGGGTGTCCACTGTCTACGTGTTGATCACGTGCGTCATCTTGCTCGGCATCGGGATGATGAAAGCAGTGACGCACGGGCGCGCCAAGGACAAGACGGGCCTGACCTGAGCACTCGACATCGTGGAATTCGTCCATGTGGGCGTGTCCGGCTTCGTTATGAAGGAGGCTACCCCCGACGATCTCGTGAACACCATCCGTTCGGTCGCGAACGGCGCGCACGTCTTTCCGCCGCAGATGACGGGCACACTCTTTTCCCAGATTGCGAAGCATGCGGCAGCGAAGGGCCCGGCGGAAACGCTCGACCCTGCGCTCATGACGCGGCGCGAACGCGAGGTGATCCACCTTATTGCGCAGGGATTGGCGAACAAGGAAATTGCCGCGCGGCTCAATGTTGCGACCCACACTGTCAAGAGTCACGTACGCAACATCATGGAAAAGCTCACGCTGCACACGCGGTTGCGGATCGCGGCGTACGCAGGTCAGAGGCGAGCCTCCGCGTACGTCGATCCCGATGCAGCGGCCCACCAGCGATCCTGCCGAGCGGTTTCACGGAGTCGTGCAGCTCGTGCGTTAATCGTCTCACCGATGCGGTCATTGATGCGCACGTAAGTGCCAATAAAAACAACGGCCCCGCATCGAGGCCGTTGAATTCAATTGCCGTCTCCCCGTCTCGAGATCAGCTATGCGTAGGTCAACTCGTCCTGAACCTTGCGAACGCCTGAAGTGGCCCACGCCGCTCGCACCGCCTCTTCCCGCTCTGCCCATGAGTGCACTGTGCCACGGAGCGTGACGCCGCCACCGTCCGCAATATCCACCGTGATTCCCTGTGCATCAGCCTCCGCACTCCGCGTCAGCGCTGCCTTGATGTGTTGCTTCACGTCGATGGAGCTCGCCACTGAGGGGGAGACCACGATCAGATCTCTGAGTCCTTTGACTCCGGTCAGGTAGCGAAGTGCACCTTCGGCTGCGAAACGCTGATACGCCCAATCCACTGTCCCTTCGAGCGTGACCCATCCGTCGCGAACCGAGGCCTTGATCTTGGTATGGGGCACCTCAACGTCCCAGCTCAGCGCGTCGGCCACGGCCTTCGCGAGGTCAGCGTCGCTGCGGGCGTGCGCGTCGGGCAACGAGACGTCCATGTGCTCCACGACAGCGCGGACGCCACTCACACGCTCGGCGTCGTGGTAGGCCCCGACCTTCGAGGCATACGTCGGCACCGACCCACTCAGCGTGACAACCCCAGCTTTCGCCGAGACGGCGATTGCCTTCATGTCCACCCTCGGATCGAACGCCAATTCATCCCTCACGTCCTGCTCGAGGTCCTTATCGCTTTTCGACTGCCACATACGCCAGCTCCTTTCCACCAGGCTTGCACGCCGAGACTAACACGAATCGGAACACTCGCGTGCTCCTAACAACTATGACTCGGCGGGCATGAAAAGCACCTTAACCAGGGATGAGAGATCTGGCGTGGTCGGTCTGCTGCCGTGGTGTGCCCGTGTCCCCTTCACCTGATAGTGCCACCACGCTGTGACGATCCCGCAATCCAGCGTCGGATCGGGTGGAGCGATGAGACTGTCGGCCGTGGGGACTTGTGTGAGGGGACCTTCCATAATGTGTGCTCCTTCAGTACGGAGCCACTCCGGGCGAGAAGGAGGGGTGCGAGCAACCCGCGACCCTCCTCCTTCTCGAACGACCCCGGTCAGGCGTTCAACGCCTTCTGCGGCGTGAGTTCCACCTGGATCAGATGCGGCTTGGCCGTCTCCGCCTTCGGCAGCGTGATCGTCAGCACGCCGAGGTCGTAGGTCGCCTTGATCTTCTTGGGATCGATCGAGGCCGACAGTCTGAACGACCGCTCGAAGGCGCCATAGGTCCGCTCATAGCGATGGACCTTCTCGGCCTTCTCTTCCGCCACCTGCTCCTTCATGCCCTTGATCGTCAGCAGGTTGCCCTCGACCGAGATCTTCACATCCTCGGGCCTCACTCCGGGTACCTCCGCCACCAAACGGATGACGTCGGGCTCTTCGAAGATGTCCACCAGCGGCAGCCAGGCGGTCGTCGCGGACTCGGGTACAGGCCACTCGGACGCGCGTAACAGCTCACCGTTGAAGGTCCTGCCCATGCGGTGTTCCAGCTGATGCATCAGATCCAGCATCGGGTCCCTCGTCATCATACCGACCATATGGTCCTCTTTTGCTCTTGTGAGACAATTGCAACGAACTGATGTGCGTTCTAACCCTTGCAAGATACGGTAGTTGTACTAAGTTTGTCAAGTGTATTGGTCGTTTGGATGGTGCACTTTACAAATGACAGTTAAGCGGTGCCCTTTGGCGGGTGGGTCCGAGTACCTTGCAGACGCGCGGTGACGACGCTGCCTGAAAGCCGCCGCCCAACAATCGGAGGGGACATTGACTCCTGCACAACTGAAGCGTGAGTTACGGCGGATCGCTTGGGGACACGCGCGACTTGCCCACAAGCTTGGCGTGTGGCCAGCTGAAGTCCGGGAGTGGCTCGCGGGCAAGGAACCCGTGCCGGAGGTAGTCGCTACAGACATACGCAATCTGCCGTCTGCGAGGTAATCGAGGCTTCCTTACCCGATCAACCCATGCTCGGAGGCGTAGCGAACGAGCTCGGCATTGGTCGCGACCGCCATCTTCTCGAGAATCCGCGTCCGGTAGGTACTGACGGTCTTCGCCGAAATGGCCAGTTCACTCGCGATCTGCGAAACGGTGAGGCCGCTGCCCAGCCGGCGCATGACTTCGAACTCGCGATCGGACAACAGCTCATGCGGGGCGCGCTGTGCGCCGCCATCGAGATGCTCGGCCAGGTGCTCCGCCAGCGTTGGGCTGACGTACTTCCCGCCCCGATACACGCGCCGGATGGCTTCCAGCAGCTGATCGGGCGAGTGGTCCTTGGTGAGATAGCCCGAGGCACCGGCCCGCAACGCCCGCACGGCCCACTGATCCTCGGGGTGCACGCTCAAGACCAGGACGCGGACGGTCGGGTATTTCGCGCGCAGTTCGCGCAGCGTCTCGAGAAAGAGACCGCCCGGCATCGACACATCGAGCAGCACGACATCGGTCGCCGTTCGTTCGAGCCCACTCCGCAGAGATGGCGCGTCGCCCGCCTCGCCCGCGATGGCCATCCCCGGGTCGGCTTCCACGATGCGCCGCAGTCCCTGCCGAACAATCGGATGATCATCCGCGATGAAGATGCGAATCGCCATCGAACGGCTCATGCCCCCCCCGCGTCGCTCTTGAGGGGAATCGTGACCACAATGGACGTGCCCTCTCCCGGCTTGCCCTGAACCATCAAGACGCCGCCGCAGGCCAAGGCCCGTTCCCGCATTCCCACGAGGCCCAGCGACCGAAGTCCGCTCAGCGTATCGGGCGCGAACCCCACGCCATTGTCCGACACGCCGAGGATGAGCGCTCCCCCGGCACGACGTACCGCCACCTCCACGCGCGTGGCCTTGGAATGGCGGGTCACGTTGGTCAGCGCCTCCTGAATGATCCGGAAGGCATGACTCGCCAGATCGTCCGGGAGCCGCGGAAATTCCTGCGCGTGGAGCGTGATCGCGATTCCGGTCCGTTGGGTCGTTTCCTGGACGAGATTTTCGATCGCGGCCTCGAGGCCCAACTGGTCGAGCACGCTGGGACGCAGCTCGCTGGCGATTCTGCGCACGATCTGCATCGTGTCGTCGATGCGTGCCGTGATGGACTGATCGACGGCGCGGAACTCCCCGGAAGTGCTGGTGGTCCTTTCGGACTGCTTACCGAGCCACGCCAGGTCGAGCTTGAGCGCGGTGAGCGCCTGGCCCAGCTCGTCGTGGATCTCGCGCGCGATCCGGGTCCGTTCTTCCTCGCGGATCGCCTGCAGCCGGATCGCGAGCGCGCGTAACTCCGCGCGCGACTGCTCCAATTCCTCCGCGGCGCGGATGCGGTCGGTGACGTCCCGTTGAATCCCAAAATGCCCCATGATCCGGCCGGCGGCGTCGTAGAAACACATGTAGTCACCTTCGACCCACATCGTCGAGCCGTCGAGCCGCCGCTCATTAGTGATGCTGTGGGTGTGACCCTTGTCGAACAGCGCCCGCCAGCCCCGGCGGCCGGCCGCCACGTCGTGCTGGAAGAAGTCGCCGGGGGTCAGGCCGATGAGCTCCTCCGGCGTAGCCCGGAATTGCTTCGCCATCGCCGGATTGACCTTGGTCATGCGCTGGTGGGAAAAGACGTAGTCCAGCACCGCCTCCTGATCGACCTGCGCGGGGGGCCCCCACTCGATCGGCTGATCGAGCATCATGAAAAAAAAGCCGTCCTGGGACTGTTCGAAGAAGGCCTCCAGGAGGGCCGGCGTATTGAACTGCGAAGGATCGGACACGGCTGCGGGCATCGAGTCTCCTGACCATGCAGCTGGGGGCCCCGGACATGCCGGAGCCCCAGAGCAATGTGAAATCTACCGCACCACGATCCGCCCGCTCATGGCGGCGCCGTGCACCGAGCAGTCGTAGTCATAGGTGCCGGGATGGACAAACGTCACCGCATAGGTACTGCCCGCCGCACTCATCACCACGCTGTTGCGGAAGACCGCCGGGGAAATGCCCGTGGACCGGATGCTGTGCGAACCCGCCGCGCTCCAGGTCCAGGTGACCGTGCCACCCGCGTCGATCGTGTCCACGGCGGCATTCTGACTCCCGTTCGCGACGCTACGGAAGAAGTCGTTCCCCACGTTGACCTGAGCGGTGGACGGCTGACGCGGCTCGCCGTAGACAAAATCGTCCATGACCACGAGGTCTTGCGTGCCGCCCGCCGTCACGTCGACGGCGGTCGCGCTCAACGGTGCGTCGCCGCTGGTGATCACCACCCGGGCGACGATCGGTGCCTCAAACACGGCGCCGGTGAACGAGAGCAGATGCACGCCATCATGGTTGGGCGCCCTCAGCAGCGCGATCCGAACGTCATGCGCGTCAAAGAACTCGATGGTGGTGGATCCCACGCGATCGACGTCGGCGAACACGGCACCGAAACCGGTGACCAGAGCGGCGGTCGTGGTGCCGGCCAGCTGGAAGCGGACTTCGACTTTGTTCGAGCCCACGGGCATAAACAGCTTCTTGGGCGAGAACGTGCTGAACTGCGCCGCGAAGTCGGGGTTGATCGAGGCGAACGCCGTGCTGTCCACTCGTAACCCCGTCCCTGGGGTAGCGTAGATGGCGCCTCGTTTCGAATTGACGTTGAAGAAGGTTGCCGGGAACGTGTCCACGTCGGTCAGTGCGGCAGGGACGCCGTCCCAGTTGATCTCGCGCCGGCCGTTGTCGGCGGGCGGCGTGTTGGGGGCGTTCAACACCCCGCCGAGCGCGGTCCGGAATTCGGCCAGCTTGTCGGCGATCGAGATGCTGTCGCCCAGCGTCTCGAAGGTGACGAACGCGGGTGGGGGGGGCGGGGGTGGGGGCGGGGGCGGAACGTTCGTGGGCGATTTGTAATCGCTGCACCCCACTACGACCGCGAGGGCCAGGAAGTGGGCATAGACTGTCGGTTTCATTGTGTGCTCCATCGTGAAAGGGATCTATCGCTGTCGTAGGGCAGGGTAGCGACCGTCCCTCGATGGAGGCATCAGCGTTGGCGCCGTTGGCGGCGGGAAGACAGCGGAACACGTCTATCAGACGGCGGACTACAACGGGCGAGGATTCTGCTGCTTCGCTTAGATTCAAATCCCGCCGTCCCTACTTTGGTTGGAGAACGCGATCATGATAGACGCTCGACGTTGTCTTACGGGGCTTGCCGCGGTCGTGGCGCTGCTCGGGCCGGCCGCCGCGCAGACACCGCCCGCCCGCACGCAGGTCGTCTTCCTCGGCACCGGCACGCCGCGTCCCGATCCCGAGCGCTCCGGTCCCGCTACGGTGATCGTGGTCAACGGCTCGCCCTACCTCGTCGATTTCGGTGCCGGGATCGTGCGCCGCGCTGCTGCCGCCTACGAGAAAGGCATCACGGCGCTTGCGGTCGCGAAGCTCGACATCGCGTTCGTGACGCACCTGCACTCGGATCACACCGTCGGCTACCCGGATCTGGTCTTTATGACCTGGATCCAGGGACGCGAGAAGCCGATGCGTGTGTATGGCCCGCCGGGGATCGAAGCGATGACCGCGCACATGCTCATGGCATGGCAGGCCGACATCGACATCCGTACGAAAGGCTTCGAGCACCGCAATCCCGCCGGTGCCCGGGTGGAGGCGCATGACATCCAGGCCGGCGTCGTCTATCAGGACTCGAACGTGACCGTCACCGCGTTTCCCATGCTGCACGGCGATGTCCCCGCGTTCGGCTATCGCTTCCAGTCGGCCGACCGGACGATCGTGATTTCCGGCGACGGGAGTCCCAGTCCGGCGCTGATCGAGAGCTGCCGCCGGTGCGACGTGCTGATTCACGAAGCGATGAGCCTGGACTACACACCGGCAAGCGTACCGAATTGGCCCGAGTACCGCGCCCGCCATCACACGACCACGGCCCAACTGGCGGACATCGCGCGTCAGTCCCAGCCCGGGCTGCTCGTTCTGTACCATCGCGGCGTGAAGCGCGCCGGTGGCGACATTTCGGATGAGCAGTATCTCGCCGAAATCCGTCGGACCTATGCCGGCAAAGTCGTGATCGCGCACGATCTCGACGTGTATTGAGCCGCGGAGTCCCTCCCCACGTGGACGGTCGATATGAGCTTCGGCCCGATTTGCGCGCTAAGATGCCGATTCGTTGCAGACAATCACGAGTAGGCATTCTATGAACACAACTCTAACGCAGATGTTGGCGCCGGCAGCCTCAGGGGGTGTTAGATCTGGAACTATGTTCGACGCGGTCTTGCGCACGCTTCCCCTGTTCGCCGCCACGCTGCTCGCGGCGTGCGGCGGTGGCCACAGCGATCCCGATGCGGCCGCATCGCTCGCGCCCGCTGCCGGCGATTCGCTGACCCCGGCCGTGGCTCGGGCGTTGGGGCGAGCGCGCACGGCGACGGCCCGCTTCGAGAACCTCGACTCCGCCGTCGCCGCAGGCTATCAGCGACACGCGGACGGATGTCTTGCCAACGAGCCGCTCGGCACTATGGGCTTCCACCACGCGAACGGTGCTCTCTACGACGACCGGCTCGACGTGGAGCGGCCGGAAATCCTTGTCTACGAGCGCTTGCCGGACGGCCGCTATCGACTGAACGGTGTGGAGTACATCGTGCCCTATTCCGCCCGCCCCCGCGACGCGACGCCGCCCCGGATCATGGAGCGACCACTCAAGCGCGCCGACCGTCTGCAAATCTGGTACTTGCACGTGTGGATCTGGCAGGAGAACCCGTCGGGCATGTTCGCCGACTGGAATCCCACCGTGCACTGTCCGCGGGGATCGTGACGGGTCAGCGCTGCAGCTAGCCGACGGTGGGCCGTGGTTGCGGGCGGCGCCGCCGGGCGGCAGGTTTGGAGATGGTCCGTGGCCTGCCTCCGCTCCACCGCCTGGTGCTGCTCCTCGCGGGCTTCGTGCTCATCGCCGCCGGCCTCCGGGCGGCCGCCAGCCCGGTCAATCTCATCCTGCTCTCGATGCTCATTGCGGCCACCATCTACCCGATGCCCGTGGCGCTCATGAAGCGCGGCTGGTCCAGGCAGACCGCCGTGCTGGTGACCTTGCTGGCCGTCGTCGTCGGCGGCATCGCCCTGTTGCTGGTGCTCGCCGCGTCGCTGCGGCGTCTCTCGGCCAACATGCCCGTGTACCAAGAGGCGTTCACGGGCCTCGTGACCCGCGTGAACGCGGCACTGGCCGCGCGCGGCATCGAGGCGAGCGGCACCCTGTCGCCCGACCCCCAGCGCGTCATCGCGATGGCGGCGGGGCTCGTGGGGGCGGCGCTCCAGGCGCTCGGCTACGGCCTGTTCACCTTGATCCTGGTGACGTTTTTCCTCTTCAGCATGCCGCTGGTCGCTTCGAGCGACGCCCACAAGGGCTCGCTCCATGCCCGCCTCGACGACGTGATGACGAGCGTGCGAAGCTTCGTCGGCATCCAGGGCATCCTGGGCGGCGTTCAGTGCGTCGGCGTCCTGCTGGCGATGCTGATTGTGGGGACCGATGCCCCGGCGGTGTGGACCGTGCTCACGTTCCTGCTGGCGTTCGTGCCGTTCGGCGGCCTGATCGCCGCGATTCCGCCAACCCTGTTGACGCTGCTCGAGGGGGGCGGGGTCCGCGCCGCCGTGGTGTTCGGGACCTTCGTCGTGGTCAACCTGGTGGCGGACAACATCCTCAAACCCAAGTTCATGGGTTCGGGACTGGGGCTGTCACCCCTCGTCATCATCCTGTCATTGATGCTGTGGTCGCTGATCCTGGGTCCGATGGGCGCGCTGCTGGCGGTGCCGCTCACCATCGCCCTGATGAAGATCGCGCCGATCCTGCTCGAAGAGCAGCCGTCGTAACCGCTCAGCTCACCGCTTTCTTCACGAGCGCTGCGATCCTTGCCTCTTCAGCGGCGGTCAACTCCCTCAGTCCGAAAGCGGTCGGCCACATGTGGCCATCGTCGAGGTTCCCCTTGTCGCTGAAGCCGAGCGTCGCGTACCGCGTCTTGAACTTCTGCGCGCTCTGGAAGAAGCAGACGACCTTGTCGTTCTTCGCGTAGGCGGGCATTCCGTACCAGAGTTTTGGAGTGAGGGCTGGCGCGTTGGCCCTGATGATCGCATGGACCCGCTTGCCCATGGAGCGATCCGGTTCCTCCATCGCGGCGATCTTCGCGAGCACGGCGCTTTCTCCGTCCGCCTTGCCCGCCTTCAGCTCTTGGACGCGCTCCTTCATCGCGGCTCGTTCCTCGGCCGTGAATCCCGCGACCTTCTTGCCGGCCTTCTGCGTGGATTTCTTGGGGCGCATAGAACTCCCTTGGTCAGAGCCCGGTATATTCTAGCGATGGACGAGGACCTCAAACAGATGCGGGATCCGCTCGGACTCCTGCGCCTCGGCTACGCGGACTCGCTCCTCCCGATCGCGGCGCGCCACTGGCACGACGGCGCGTTCGAAGAGCGCACCGAGCAAGTCGTCGAGGAAACGCCCGTCGTCATCGTCTACAACAACATCCCCCACGTCGTCATGATGGCGACGCCGCGCGATCTCGAGGATTTCGCGGTGGGGTTCAGCGTCACGGAAGAGCTGGTGCGCTCACCCGCCGACATCGAGCGCATCGACATCGTCAAATACAGTCAGGGGATCGAGGTCCAGACCGCCGTCCCCGCGGATTGCGAAGCGGTCATTGCGACACGCACCCGCCGCCTCACCGGGCGCACCGGGTGCGGCATCTGCGGCTCCGACAGCATCGAGGGCGTGCTCAAGACGCTGCATGCGGTCCCGCCGGGCGTCGTCGTTCCCGCGTCCGCGATCGAACGCGCCCTACAGTCGCTCGTCGATCACCAACAGTTGAACGCCGCCGCCGGCGCGGTCCACGCCGCAGGATGGGCGGCGCTCGACGGCTCGATCGTCGTCGCGCGCGAGGACGTCGGCCGCCACAATGCGCTCGACAAGTTGATCGGGGCATTGCTCCGCACGGGGGGCGGGGGGGCGTCAAGCCGGAAGAAGGCTTCATGGTGGTGACGAGTCGGGCGAGTTTCGAGATGGCCCAGAAGGCCACCGTGTTCGGGGCCCGCCTGCTGGCGGCGATCTCGGGTCCGACGGGCCTGGCGGTGCGCGTGGCGCAGCAGGCGGGACTGACGCTGGTGGGATTTGCGCGCCGCGGGCGGATGACGGTCTACACGCACCCGCAGCGCGTCACGGCCTAATCGGGCCGCGGTTTCCGGTTCTGCACGTACTTCCAACCAAACCTTCCCTTGATGCAGAGATTGCCGCTCGTCACGTCGTGGTCGAGCGGGGACGTCACCTTGACGATCTCGTTGTCCTGCACGTGGAGGTCGAGGTTGCACCCCACGCCGCAGTAGGGACACACCGTCCGCGTCACGGTCTGGCGCGTTTCGTCCCAGGTGCCGGCCTGCCGGTGGTCGTACTCCGACTTGAACATCAGCGCGCCCGTGGGGCACACCGCGATGCAGTTGCCGCAATAGACGCACGCCGAGTCGGGGAGTGGCGCCGCGAACTCCGTCGCGATGCGCGCATCGAAGCCGCGGCCCGCGACCGCGATCGCGAACGTGTTCTGATGATCGGTGCCACACGCCTCGACGCACTTGTAGCACAGGATGCACTTCTTGTAGTCGCGCAGGTACAGGTCGTTGTCGATCTTGGGCGGCTGCGCCACGGTCGCCGCGTAGCGCGGATCGGGCGGAGCGTGATGTCCCGCGACCGCGGCGTCGCGAGCGCCTTCCCGGGCCGCGGGAGCCGGTGGGCCGAAGCGCTCCGGCCTGGCCCCATAGTCAGTGAGCCAATCGGCAACGTCGGGAGTCGTGGACAGATCGACCGACGAGGCGAGGAACTCGAGTACCAGCTTGCGGCTGAGGCGCACCCGCTCCGAGTTGGTCTTGATGACCATCCCCGCCGCGACTTTGCGCGAGCAGGCGGGGACCAGCACGCGCGATCCTTCGAGCTCGACCACGCACACGCGACACACGTTCACCGGATGCAGCGTGTCGAGGAAGCACAGGGTCGGGATCTCCTCGCCCCCCCCCAGCTGCCGGCACGCGTCCAGGATCGTCGTGCCCTCGGCGGCCTGAACCTTCCGGCCGTCCACTTGGATCTCGACCAAGCGCTTCTTCGGCTGGAGCTGCACGAAGCGCCGTCACGTCGTGGCTCCGTCGAAGAGGCGCAGCCGGGTAACGGCGGACTGGATCGCGCTGTACGCCGTCTGTCCGAGTCCGCAGATCGACGCGTCCTTCATCGCCTGGCCGACCTCCTCGAGCAGTGCCATCTCGTCCTTGACCGTCCCAATCGTCTTCCGCGCCTGAATGCGGTGCAGCGCCTCTTCCTGGCGCACGGTCCCCACGCGGCACGGCACGCACTGCCCGCACGACTCGTCGCGGAAGAACGCGGCGATGCGCCGCAGGATGTCGGTCATGTCGACGCGGTCGTCCAACACCATGATGACGCCCGAGCCCAGAGTGGCTTTGGCGGCCTGCACGCCCTCGAACGTCAGTGGGATGTCCAGCTCGTCGGGCCGGACAAAGACGCCGGCTGCGCCCCCCAACAGAATCGCGCGCAGCGGTCTGCCGCCCGCGACGCCGCCGGCGAGGTCGAGTAGCTGGCGCAGCGTGGCGCCGAACGGCACTTCGTAGACGCCGGGCTTCGCGACGCACCCCGAGAGACAGAAGAGCCGCGGTCCCGTCGATCCCGGCGTGCCGATGGCGGCATAGGCGGGCCCGCCGATTCGCAGAATCTCGAGCACGTTGACGAGCGTCTCGACGTTGTTGATCACCGTGGGTTTGCCGAAGAGCCCGGACTCGACGGGGAAGGGCGGCTTGTTGCGGGGCTCGCCGCGATAGCCTTCAATCGAATTGAACACGGCCGTCTCTTCGCCGCAGATGTAGGCGCCGGCGCCGCGGCGGATCTCGATGTCGAGCCGGAACGGCCGGCCCATGATCCGCTCGCCCAGGAAGCCGCGGGCGCGCGCCTGGGCGATGGCGTTCGCGAGCCGCTCGTACGCCAGCGGATACTCGCCCCGCAGATAGATGAAGCCGCGCTCGCACCCCGTCGCGTACGCCGCGACGGTCATCGCCTCCACCAACCCGAACGGGTCTTCTTCCATGAGCACGCGGTCCTTGAACGTGCCGGGCTCCGATTCGTCGGCGTTGCAGACGAGGTAGTGCGGACGCACCGCCTGTTTTGCGACCGCGTCCCATTTGCGTCCCGTCGGGAACGCCGCCCCGCCGCGCCCCATCAGCTTGGCGTCCGTGACCTCGCGGATCACGGCCTCGGGCCCGATCTCGAGCGCGCGGCGCAGCGCGACGTATCCGCCGTGCGCGCGATAGTCGTCGAGGCTCTCCGGGTCCACAACGCCGGCTCGGGCGAGCAACCGCAGCGACGTGTCGCCCTTCTGCGGGAGCGGGATGCGATCGGTGCCGTCCGGGCTCGCACCCTTCAAAACTTTCTTCGCCATCGCGGCGGTCACGTTACCGAACAGCCGCTCCTCGGGGTTCGGACCCGCAACGGTCAGCAGCGCAGCCGGTGCTTGATCACACAGGCCGAGGCACGGGCTGCGAATGAAGAACGCATCGCTCTTCTCCAATTCGGCGCAGAGGTCCTCAGCGCCTTTGCAGCGGCAGGCGATGTCGTCGCAGACGTGCAGAACGCGCTTCGGTCGTTCGGTGGTCGACAGCAGCGCGTAGAACGTCGCCACGCCATACGCCTCGGCGGGGGGCACCGCGAGCCGCAAGCAGACGTAGCTGAGGGCGCCTTCACTGATCCATCCGATGCGGGACTGAATCGCCTGCAGGGCCGGGAGGAGGAGGTGGCGGCGCGAGCGGGCGGCGTGGCCGCCGGCGGCGGTGTGTTCGTCGCGGGCCTGCCGCGTCCCGCCGTCCCACCCGGTCGCGGGCGCGCCGAGGAACGCGTCAACGGCGTCGCGCTCCTCGGCGCTGGGTTCGACTTTGGAGAGATGCAGGTCCACGCGCTAGACCCTGGCCTCCGCGAGCGCGCGCTCGACCCGCACGGCGCACGCCTTGAATTCGGCCGTCCCGGACTTGGGATCGGTGTAGTCGACCGTGAGAACGTTGGTCCGCACGTCGTCCTGGAAATGGAGCGTCATGAAGACGAGTCCCGGGCGCAATCCGGGATCGACGTGCACCGGCGCGACGACGCTGCCGCGCCGCGACGTGATGCGGACCGTGTCGCCCTCTTCCAGGCCGAGTCGCGTCACGTCCTCAGGCGACATGTCCAGCGTCTCGGGCCGGCGTAGCGGGGAGGTGTAGCCGCCCGTCTGCACGCCGGTGTTGTACGAATCGAGCCGCCGCCCGGTCGTCAGCTGGAACGGGTATTCGGCGTCGGGGCGCTCCAGCGGCGGATCGTGCTCGACCACCGAGAAGGGCGCCGCCCGCCCGCCGCGCGGTTCCTGCCACAACCGCGAGTGCAGGAACAGCTCGCCCGGATGCTGCTCGTCATAGCAGGGCCACTGCAGGCCGCCGCTCGCATCGAGGCGCGCGTACGTCATGCCCTTGAAGATCGGGGCGAGCGATCGCACCTCGTTCCACACGGCCTCCGCCGTGGGATAGCCCCAATCACACCCCAGGCGCCGCGCGATCTCGCTGATGATCCACATGTCGTCGCGCGCGCCTTCCGGCGGGTCGAGCGCCTTGCGCACCCGCTGCACGCGCCGCTCGCTGTTCGTGACCGTCCCTTCCGACTCGCACCAGCTCGCGGACGCGGGCAGCACGACGTGCGCCAGCTCGGCTGTCCGCGTGAGGAAGATGTCCTGCACCACCAGGGTATCGAGGCCCTTCAGCAGCTTTTGCGCGCGGTGTTGGTCGGCTTCCGCCTGGGCGGGGTTCTCGCCGATCGCGTAGATGCCGTGCAGCTCGCCGTGCTCCATGGCGTGGAACATGTCGGTCAGGTTCTTCCCGTACTTGGGCTTCAATGAGACGCCCCACGCGCTCTCGAACTTTTTCCGTACGTCCGGATCCGTGGTCCAGTCCTGGAACCCCACGAGCCGGTTCGGGATCGCGCCCATGTCGCCGCCGCCCTGGACGTTGTTCTGGCCGCGGAGGGGATTCACGCCCGAGCCGTACTTCCCGACGTGGCCGGTCAAGAGCGCGAGGTTGATGAGCGACAGCACGTTGTCGACCGCGTTGTGGTGTTCGGTGATGCCGAGGGTCCAGCAAATGATGGCGCGGTCTGCGCGCGCGTAGCTGTGGGCGGCGCGGCGGATGACGTCGCCGGGGACGCCGGTCTCACGTTCGGCGAGCTCCAGCGTGTACTTCTCGACGCAGTTCCGATAGGCGTCGAAGTCGCTCGTGGCGTGCTTGATGAAGGCGTCATTCGCGAGACCGGCGTGGATGATCTCCCGGGCCATGGCGTTCGCGAGGGCGATGTCGGACCCGACGTTCAGGCCGAGCCAGTCGTCGGCCCATTGCGCGGATGCCGTGCGGCGTGGATCGACGACGAAGAGGGTGGCGCCGCGGCGCACGCCCTTCAGCACGTGATGGAAGAAGATGGGGTGCGCATCGCGGGCGTTCGCGCCCCAGAGGAAGATCACATCCGTCTCTTCCACCTCGCGATACGAGCTGGTGCCTCCTCCAGCCCCGAACACTGTCGCCAGACCGACGACGCTAGGTGCGTGTCACGTTCGGTTGCAGCTGTCGACGTTGTGGGTGCCGAACGCGACGCGCGCGAGCTTCGAGGCCAGGAAATTCATTTCGTTGCTGGCCTTGGAGCAGCTGAAGATGCCGAGCGCGTCGCCGCCGTGCTGCGTCTTGATGCGCTGGAACCCTTCGGCGGCACGGTCGAGCGCGGCGTCCCACGACGCGGGACGGAGCGTGCCGGTGCGGTCACGCACCAGGGGCTCGGTAAGGCGCTGGTAATTCATGGCCATGGCAATCCTCCGGTTCCGACAGACTAAACAGCCTCGAGGGCAGCCGCAACCTCATCCGCCCGCGCGCGCCCGCCGCACCGCCGCGAGGAATTGTTTCGCGCGCGCCCCGACTGCGGCGTAGTCGCGCCGAGCGAGCGCATCCTTGGAGATTAGTTCCGTCCCGACCCCGACGGCCGCGGCGCCCGCCTCGAACATCTCGGGCACGTTTTCGAGCGTCACGCCGCCCGTCGGGACGAGCGGGATGTCGGGAAACGGCCCGCGCAGCGCCCGCACATACGCCGCGCCGCCGACGCCTTGCACCGGAAACACCTTCACCATGTCGCCGCCCGCGCGAAACGCCTGGAATACTTCGGTGGGCGTGAGCGCGCCCGGGAGCACGGCGACATCCGCGCGCTGAGCAGCCTCGATGACTTCCGGTACCAGGCACGGTGTCACGATGAACTCCGCGCCGGCGTCGACCGCGCGCTTGCACATCCCGGCGTCGGTCACCGTCCCCGCGCCGACGAGCAGCTTGCCGGCAAAGCGTTTCGCGACGGCGCGGATCGCGTCGATCGCATTGGGAACGGTCATCGTGATTTCGACAACTGGGAGTCCAGCCCGGAGCAGGGCTTCTGCAACCGGCATCGCGACATCAGCGCTCGTCGCGCGGATGATCGGAATGATGCCGACCTCGCACAGCATTACCGCCTTCGCCCGCCTTCGCCCGCCTTCGCCCGCCTTTTGCTTTGTCACCGTGACACTCGCGAGCTCGCGCCGCCGAGGAGTTGATCGACATCATTGCGGGTCACGACGCAGAAATCGCCAGGGATCGTGTGCTTGAGCGCGGCCGTCGCGGTCGCAAAGCGAACCGCCTCGTCCCATGGGCGATTCTCGAGCCGGCTCACGATGAGACCGCCCGTGAACGCGTCGCCGGCGCCGATCGGATCCACGGTCTCGACCTCGAAGCGTGGCGCGCTGTAGACCTTCCCGTCCGCCGCGACGGTCGCGGAGCAGGGATTATCACGCAGTGTGATCGCCACCGCGCCGATGTCGAACCGCTGCGCGAGTGATTCCGCGGAAGCGACATCGAAGATCACCCGGGCGTCTTCCTCGGCGGCGATGAGCACATCCACGTGCTCCATGAGCGGCTCCTGCACCGCGCACGCGTGCTTGGCACTCCACAGCTTGCTGCGATAATTCAGATCGTAGCTCACCGCGAGGCCAGCTTTCTTTGCCGCGACGAGCGACTCCGCGGTGACCTTGGCTGCACCGTCGCTCAGCGCCGGCGTGATTCCGCTGACGTGGTACCAGCGCGCGCCGGCAAACACGGACGCCCAGTCGACAGAGCCGGGAGTGACGCGGCTGATCGCCGATCCCGCGCGATCGTACAGCACGCTGCTGACGCGCGCGCCACCGATCTCCACGAAGTAGAGGCCCACTCGACCGTCCGCGGTCCACTCGACGCGCGCGTCCACACCCTGCTCGCGGGCGCGGGCCTGGATCATGCGGCCCAGCGCGTTGTCGGGAAGTCGAGACACCCAGCGCGAGGCTAGCCCAAGCCGCGCCGCAAGCACGGCGACGTTCAGCTCGCTCCCGCCTACGGTCGCCGCGAGGGTGGAGGCCTGCTCGAGTCGCTGCGAGGCCGGCGGCGAGAACCTGATCATCGCTTCGCCGAACGTGACGAGATCCACTATCGGACCTTCCCTCGGGCGGCCACCTTCCAGCTTCCTCCCACTCGGCCCCCGCGGCCGTACATGATCTCGTCGTGCATGTTCACCGTCGCGCAACAATGGCTCGGCACGACCCACACTTTCTCACCGACCTTGGGCGGCACGCCGCCATCGAGCTCCACGTAGCCGTGCTCCTCATTCATCTTGCGCATCGTCCACGCACGCCCGACGAAGTGGCCGAAGGTTCCGACACCGAACGTCTGATCGCTCGAGAACGTCTTGGACCCGGCGTCGATCACGCACTGGCCCGGCACCGCGGTGCTGACGACCGTCGTGAGCACGCGCAGCGCGCAATCCGCCTCGTCGCACAGCTTCGCGTGGAGGCTGCTCGCGTCATAGAAGACGTAGGTGCCGGGCCGGATCTCGGTGGTTTGCGGAATCAGCGGCGTTTTCGCCGCACCCGGCGTCGAACCTCCAGAGACGATCTTCGACTCAAAGCCCGCCGCGGTGAGCGCCTCGAGCACGGCGTCGATCTTGACGCACGCCGCCCGGAAGCCTGCCTCGTCGAGCCACGACGGCCAATAGAAGATCCCCTGGAAATCGGAGCACGCCTGCGCGATCTCAACTGCCTGTTCGGGTGACTGCGCGCCACAGCGGCGCACGCCGACATCGATCTCTACGAGCGTGTCGATCCCCTGGAGATCGCGCGCGACGTCCACGGAATCGACCGCCACCTTCAGCGCCCGAGTCTTCGCCAGCGCGCGCACACGCGACAGCTTCGGCTTCAACACGGGGTAGGCGACGAGCACGTCGTCGCCCGGTAACACCTCCGCCTCGCCAACTTTGGCGACCGTGATCCCGATGGCGCCGGCATCGAGCTGCATCTGCGCGATCTCGGGCGTCTTGTGGGTCTTCACGTGCGGCCGCAGCGCGACGCCCCACGCCCGGCATTGCTGCTGCATCCGCGCGATGTTGCGCTCGAGCACGTCGAGATCGACGTAGAGCGCGGGGGTATCGAGGTCGAGCGCGTCCACTAGCGGGGGGGAGCTTTCTTCGCGATGCACTCGATCTCGACGGCGATCCCGCCCGGCAGCGCGCCCGCCTGGATCGTGGTGCGGGCCGGAAACGGCGCCGCAAAGTGGGTCGCGTACACCTCGTTCATCGCGGCGAAATCTTTGATGTCGCGCAGGTAGACGTTGCACTTGACGACATCATCGAGTGACGAGCCCGCCGCCTGGAGAATCGCCCGCAGGTTCTCGAACACCCGCTTCGTCTCCGACCGCGCGTCGCCGAGCTCCAGTGTGCCGGTGAGCGGATTGATGGGACCCTGTCCGGCCACGAAAATGAAATCTCCCTCGACAATTGCTTGCGAATACGGACCAACCGGCTTGGGTGCCTTCTCCGTCACGATGGCCCTTCTCAAGGGATCCTCTTCAGGGGGATGGTTGGCATGTCAGTGAATCTACTCCGCTCTGAGCCCACGCCGGTGCGATAGGCACACCCCCCGCTCCCCGCGCACCGTATCGCATCATTTCGGGGGCGAAACGTACCGCGCGCCGCGTCTTCGGAGTAGTAAGCGCCGCGTCGTTGGAGTAGTAAGACATTTGTGCGATAGCCCGTCCCGCGACGTGTGGGCATCATTCGCACTGTGACGAGGATCCTGACGCGGCGGCGAACGGTCATCGGGCTCGCCGTGCTCACGGCGCTCCTCGCCTGTGGCGCGTGGTGGCGCGCCGCCTGGATCGTCAATCAGCTGTTGGGCTCGTGGGCCGAGGCGACCGTCGCGGAGAAGTCTGGTGACGTGTACCGGCTCGACGTCGGCCGCGTACGGTTCAATCTCGCGCTCCGGCGCGTCGCCGTCGATTCCATCCTGGTGACCACGAACCGTACAGTGAACGCGCTGCGCCCCCGACCGCTGGCGGCGCTGCGCTTCGCGTTCCACCAATGCACCATCAGTGGCGTCCATCTCACCACACTCATCCTCAACGGGGGGCTCATCGCCGAATCGTTCGGCTGCCGCGCGGTGAGCGTCGCGGTCGTGGTGCCCGCCTCCGACGGCCTTCCCGACACGGTGGGACAACCGCGCGCCGCCCCGCGGGCCTTTCTCGCCGTCCAACGGAGTCTCCGGCTTCCGTCCTTCGCCCCTCGGGTCCGCATCGCGCGCAGCGACTTCCCGCGCGTTTCGCTCGACTTCCGCCTGCAGCGCGCGCGCGGCGGCGACACGCGCCTCCAGCTGGGAGATCTGCGCTGGCGCATCGGCGGGTTCGCGATCGATCCCGCCGACACGGCGGCGGCAGCCCGCCCGCTGTTCAGCCGGACCGTCGAGCTGGCGACGGGCAACTTTGTGGGCCATCTCGACCGCACCACCGCGGTGCGCGTCGGCGCACTCCAGGCGAGCCTCACCGACTCGACACTCGACGTGCGCGGCGTCGCGTTCGCGCCGCCGGTGAGCGACGCCGCGTTCGGCCGGTCGCAGCGCTATCGCCGCGGCCTGATCAAAACCACGGTCGGCCGCATCGCGGTGCAGGGGATCGACGTCGGTGCTTTTGTACTCGGCCGGGGGCTGCGCGCCCGGCGGGTCGAGCTGGACTCGGTGCAGCTCGACATCATGAGCGACCGGCGCCGAGCCTCCAATCCGCAGCGCCAGCGTCGCCGCACGCCCCAGGGCTGGATCGCCGGCCTCGACCGGACGGTGAGCGTGGACTCGGTGGTGATCAAGCATGGAGAGATCGTGTATCGCGAGCGCCGCGGCGACTACGCACAGGCGGGCGTGCTCACGTTCGCGCGTCTCGACGTCGTTGCGGTCAATGTGCGCCACTTCCTGGGGCGGCGGACCAGCAGCGACCCCATGACGCTCAGTGCCACCGCGCATCTGCAGAACATCGGGCGGCTCGACGTGCAGTTCGTGGTGCCGCTCGACGCCCCGCGGTTCGACATGAGTTTCCGCGGCACGCTCGGTGCGATGCCCGCCACCAGCTTCAATCCCTTCATTCGGGAGACGATGCCGCTCCGTCTCACCGACGGGCGTGTGGTGGGCATCAGCTTCCACGCGACGGTAACGGATGGTGTCGCGCGCGGTTCGGTCACACCGCGTTACAACGACTTGTCAGTGGCGGTGACCCAACGTGGCTCATCGGGGATCATGGGCCGCGGGGGAGTCCTTGGGGGTGCGGCGCGCGGCATCGCGTCGTTCTTCGGCAACTGGATGAAGGTGCGCGCCGACAATCCTGAGGATGTGGCGGCGACGCCGCGCAGCGGTGCGATCCATCACACCTTCACCTCGGACGAGACGCTCCCAGCGTTTCTCTGGGCGAGCGTCCGCGAGGGGCTCCTGGCGGTTGTAAAGAGATGAATGAAAGGGGTTGGCGGTAACGTCTATGCCGTGTTTTCTCGTCGTGCTCGCGCTCGTTACGCCGCGGCTGGTCATGGCGCTGCTCTGGTTTTCGACCCGCTGGTTCGAAGGAATGTTCTCGTCCCTTCTCTGGCTTGGAGTGGGCTTTGTCTTCCTGCCCACGACGCTGCTCTGGTATACCGCAGTCCAGCATTGGTTCGGGGGACAGTGGACGCTCGGACCGGTGGTGGGCATCGTCGTGGCGCTCGCGATCGATCTGGCGCCGGCCGGTGGATACCGTCGGCGGCGGGCGTAGATATGCTCCATCGCGTATTGCTCATCGGCGCGGTCATCGCGGGATGCACATCCGCGGCGGGGCAGGTTGACCCCCGCTCCCCCGCCGAGCTCGTCGCGGAACGAATCAGGACTCGCATCGAGGCCGCCGGCGTCGTCATGGAACTTCGGGCAGCCGGCGAGCCGGTGTACGCCAGTCTGGTACTCCCCAGCTTCTACGAGCGGCGGCTCTACCGCCCCGCGTGGAGCGACGAGCACGGCCCCACTCGGCTGGCCGACGACCTGATCGGGGCGCTTCGCCAGGCGGATCTCGAGGGGCTGCGATCCGAGGACTACCACCTCGCGGGCATCGAGACCGTGCTCGCGGCGGCGCGGACTGACTCCAAGCGGGGCCCGGCGCTCGTCCCCGACCGATGGGCGGAGCTCGATCTTCTTTTGACGGATGCGTTCCTGGTCTACGGGGCCCATCTCCTGGCCGGGCGGGTGAATCCCGAAACCCTGCGTCCTGAGTGGGTGTCGAACCGGCGCACGGCCGACATCGCCGTCGTGCTGGAGGCGGCCTTGGCGTCGGGGAACATCGCTGGCACGCTGGCGTCGCTGAACCCACCTGAAGTTGGCTACCGGCGCCTGCGCGAGGCGCTGGCGCACTATCGCGAGGTGTCGGCAACGGGCGGCTGGCCCGTGATCCCGGACGCGTCGCTGCGCCTGGGCGAGCGCAGCAGCTCGGTGGCGGCGCTGCGCGAGCGGCTACGCCTCGAGGACGACCTCGGGCCGGTGGAGACACAGGACGCCGAGCTGTTCGACGAGCCGGTCGAGCAGGCCGTAAAGAAGTTCCAGGGGCGCCACGGCCTTACGGCAGATGGCGTGGTGAGCGCCGCGACACGAGCGGAGCTCAATGTGCCGGTGGAGCGTCGCGTGCAACAGCTGGAGCTGAACCTCGAGCGCTGGCGCTGGTTGCCCAAGGATCTCGGACGCCGGCACATCATCGTGAACATCGCGGCGTTCGAGCTGGACGTGGTAGAGGACGACGCCGTCGTGATGTCGATGCGAGTCGTCGTAGGACGTCCGTTCGATCGCACGCCTGTGCTCAGCGACACCATGCGGTACCTGGTGCTCAACCCCTACTGGCACGTGCCGAGCAACATCGCGACGACGGAGCTGCTCCCGAAACTCAAGCGGGACCCGTCGTATCTCGCGCGATACAAGCTGCGGGTCTTCCCGGGCTCACGCCTCGACGCCCAAGAGGTCGACCCCGCGACGGTCGATTGGTCTACCATCACCGCCGCCCACTTCCCCTTCCTGTTGCGCCAGGATCCTGGGCCGCAGAACGCGCTCGGACGCATCAAGTTCATGTTCCTCAACAAGTATCACGTCTACCTGCACGACACGCCCGCCCGCCCGCTGTTCGAGGAAACCCAGCGGGACTTCAGCCACGGATGCATCCGCATCCAGCACCCGATCGAGCTCGCCGTGTATCTGCTCCGCAACGATCCGCGGTGGGATCGCGACGCACTGCTCGCGGCACTGGACGACGCGGAGGACCGCAGTGTGCCCCTGCCGGAGCCGACGCCGATCCACTTGCTCTATTGGACCGCCTGGGCCGATCAGGACGGCACGATCGAGTTTCGCCGCGATATCCACGATCGGGACATACCACTGTGGAAGGCGCTGCGAGCACCCGCGCCGCACGCGGTGCATCAGGGCCAGGTGAAGATCGTCGAGGGCGCGGCGCCGGCCCGTGCCCGCGCGACACCGGTCGGCTCGCGCCAGAAGTCGCGCGCCCGCGTAACCGTCAAACGGAGCACCCAGCCGGCGTGAGCGTCCGCACTCACGGGAACCGCGACGTCCAGGCGCCACAGCTGGCGGGACTGCGGTGGGATCGCCGCCAGCAGTCCCATCCCCACACCGACGTTGACTCGGCTGTCGACGCCGAATGGCGCGTCGGCCGCCCACACCCTGCCCGCGGCGGCATAGCTCGCGAGCCCCAGCGCGACGTGCCGACTGAGCTGACCGATCGACTGGCGCGCCTCGAGGTGAGCGACGGTCCGCACTCCGCCGGTGACGCGTGACGCGGCGTAGCCCGGTAGGCCTCCTTCGCGGTCCCCGAGCCGGAGCTGGAACGGGAAGCGCGTGAGCCGCCCGCCGGCGAACTCGCCGCTGGCGATGAGGACGGACGCGGTGGAGGGCTTGAAGTACCAGGCCAGCCGACCGCTGCCGATCATGGAGTCCCAGCGATCCGTGTCTTGATCCCGGCGCGTCTCTCCCTCGACCCGTAACGCGGCGAAGGACCGGGCCGAACCCAGCCCGGCATAGAAATCGGCGGCGAAAAACAGGTCGTGGTCGGTCGCGCCGAACCACGGGACGCTCCGGCCGGCGACGACGCCGATTTGCACGCCCTTGGCGACGTCCTGGGCCCCCTTGAGGGCGTCGAACCCGCGGACCGTCAGGAACGAGACCGAGCGCACACCGACGACAGCGTTGAGCCGCATGTTGTGGACCGAAGCGAACGGGCCGCTGATTGGCGCGCTCGTGTCCGCGACCAGGCCGGAGTCGGACACGATCACGGGCTGCGCTGCCACGGTCATCCCTTCCTCGGTCACGAGCGCGCCCAGGAACGCACTCCGGCCGCGGAGGCCGATGCGCGCGACGGCGCCGACATCCGTGAAGCGGCGCCGCGCGCCCAGCGCGATGGCTTGGCCATCGGGCCGCAGGAACCACCTGTAGTCGTGCAGGTCGCGGTAGCCGACGTGCCAGGCGTTGCGCTGCAGGTCGGTGATGAACGTGTGCCCGAGGGCAAAGCTCACCGTGCTGCCCAGCGGAGTGCGGTCGGCCACCAACTCGAGTGTGTACGGTCGACTGAACGCCTGATAGGCGACGAGCTGCACGCCCACACCGTCGCGATAGGCCCACCCTCGCTCCCCGCGAATCGCGAGGAATACGCCGCGGCCGGCGACGTTGCCGTTCCCGATACGCAGCGCCACGGGTCGCCCATCCCGAAAGCGCAAGGTGAAAACCGTAGGGATTTCGTCGATGGTCGAGACTTCGATCCGCACGCCCCCGACGTCGTCGGGGAACGTGCGCACCGTCGCGTCGGCGAGGAAGGGCTGGAAGCGGAGAATGCGCTCCGACTCCGCCCGCAATCGCTCGGTGCAAGGCTTTCCCGCAGACAACAGCAGAAAGCGACGGATCACGCCCGCCTTCGTCGTGGTGTGATGCAGGCCGACGGCGCGGGCGAGCGGTCGCAGCAAGGGGGGAAACCGAATGAACGACGGATCGTGCACGACAATGGCGATTGCCGAGACGATCTTCCCATCACACTGGGCGAAAGCGGCACTCGGCAGCGCCATGACCAGCAGCACGGCCAGTATCCAAGGCGCATATCGCACTCTTCTAATGTCCTGTGTTCTCGTCGCCCTCGCGCTCGTTACCCAGCGGCTGGTCCCCCTCCGCGAGCAGTCCCTCGAGTGTCGGGCCCAGCATCATAAGGATCTGAAGCGGCAGCGCGCTGGTGAAGGTATAGCGGTTGGCGGCCGGCCCAGAGACGTAGGCCGTGATGGCGCCGTAGAAACGGTCGCCAACAAAGAACACGACCGTCGCGGTCCGGTCGATCACCCGGTAGCTGACGAGCCCGTCCCGCCCCACCACGCGGAGCCGATTGTCGCCGGTCCCGGTCTTCGCGCCGATCAGGAGAGGCGAACCGGCGGCCGCGCGCACGGCGCCGAACGCGCGTCGCGCCGTGCCGCGCGTGACTCCAGCGACCATGGCGGCCCGCACGACCGCCGCGATTTCGGACGAGAGGACGCGTTCGCCGCGGGGTGCCGACCGACGCAGCACCGTCTCGTAAGGCGTGTTCGCGGCGAAGTGGAGCTCCTCCACGCGCTGGACCGGGTAACGGATCCCATCGTTGAGCAAGATGCCCACCAGCTCAGTGAGATCGTCTGGCCGGTCGGCGGAGCTGCCAATCGCGGTCGCGTAGGAGGGCACGAGCGTCTCGAACGGGTAGCCCAGGCGCCGCCACGCCCGATGGATCTCGCGGAAAGCCTCCGTCTCTGCGATCGAGCCGATCCGCCGGTTTTGCGCCCCAGGGCGCGCGGGCGGAAACAGCTCGCCATAGATCTCCTGACGAACGGAGGCGCTGGCGTCGAGCACATCCTGCTCGAGTGCCCCCGGATGGCGGTATAAGTACGCCGCCAGCCACAGCTCCAGCGGGTCCATGCCGGCGAGGCGCGCCCGATCGGAAATCGAGAATCCGATCGGGTCGGACCCGTCGTACAGCTCCGCGATCCGTGCCTCCGACAGGGCGGGGGCCCGGTCGACGACGGGGGACCGAAGGAAGTCGCTGAACTCGGCCAGTCCGGCCTCCGGCGTGAGGGAGCGGTACGCCCACGCGAGCTGCGTCCCGGACCGCCCGCGCCTCATGGCTTCCAGCACTGGCCCGGAGTCCGGGTCCGCGTACTTCTGGTAGAAATGCTCGATCAACTCACGCCCTTCTTCGCCGTCGGCCATGCGGTGGTCGCGGTCCCAGGTCGTCGCCGCCCGTTGACCTCGGAGCAGGTAGACACTGCCGGGCAGTCGATACACGTAGTAACGCACGATGTCCTGCATGATGCGAATGAACGGCAGGTTCACCGACCGGACGAACGCATCGCGGACGGAGAGGATCTGGTGGTCATCGCTGCTGTCGACGTTTCGGAACAGGTGATTATCGCCGCCCGTCAAGCTGTCGCTGGGACTGGCCGAGTAGGGGCGCGACATCGCGGCAGCGAGTATTCGATCGAGCGAGACGCCCGGGTTGGCGGCCAGATACGCCAGCGTCCACGCCGTAATCCAGTCGCCGGCGCCTACCGGCTCCGCGCGAAGATTCACAGCCGGCCGGCCGGCGTTCCGAAGGTAGAGTTGCTCCACGATTTCCAGGTAGCTGATCAGCGTGCGCAGCTTGGCGGTAGAGCCGAGCTCGAGCTTGCTACCCTCGTTCACATTGAACGGCGAGTCGAAGTTGTCCACCTGGACGCGGACCACGTTGCCGTTCTGGGTGCGCTCGCGCACCACGACGGCGTAGATGACGCGTGCCGGGTCGCCCCGGTCGATGACGCCGGAGGCCGGATCGGTCAGCCGCGCGAGGACGTTGGTGACTATCTCCTGCGCCCGAAGGTCCAGCGTCGTTCGCACCGTCAAGTCAAAGCGGTCCAGCTCATAGAGCGTGCCCACGCCCGTCACGCCGAGCAGCTCGCTCCGCACCGCGTCCGCGCCCTTTCGCTCCATGAATGAGATCCGGGGGACGTCCGGCGCGCGGCTGCGGAGCGTGAGGTCCACAGCCAGCGCAGCGTCACGCAGCTGCGTTGAGATGATTCCCTCGCGAGCTATGCGGCGGAGGTGTTGGTCCGTCAGCGTCCGCAGCTCGTCGCGTCCGTCCGGTTGCAAAAGCAGGTAGGACGGCCGGCGCTGCGCCAGCAACAGGGTGAGTACCTGGCGATAGGCGATGGCGCGGCGCGTCACGGCGGCGCAGTCGCAGGCCAGCAGACGATTCACCTCGTCCGGGTCAGCCCCGTACCATGCCCACAGCCCGTCGCCCAGACCGGTGACCTCACCGTGTCCCGCGATGGCCGCGAGCGGCACCGAGTTGAGGTAGTCGACGACGATCCGGTGACGCGCGGCCTCCGTGTTCTCGCCGCTGAGGTACGCGCGCAGCGCGGCGGCTTCCATCTGAAGCAGTTTCTCCCCCCTCGAGCGTGTCCGGCCCTCCGTCGAGTGCCGGAACTTCTCGAGCTGCGTGGCCAACGTGCTCGCGCCGGGCACGGACCGGGTGCTGCCGAGCCGGCTCAGGCCCCACGCGACGCCCGCCCGCGCCATCCGCGGCCAATGGACCGACGGGTTGTGGTTCGGAAAGGCCGGATCGAGTAGCGCCCGGTCCTCGAGGAACAGCAGCGTCTGCCACACGAGGGGAGGGACGGAGTCGAGGGAGGAGTAGATCCGCCCGGGGTAGCGGGATACGAAGAGCGTCGCGCCGCGTCGATCCAGAATCCGAAGCCCCGCCTGCGTCTTTTCCCGGAAGATTGGTGACACACCGCGGTCCACCAGCTCGGCGAACCGTTGTGAGACGCGGACCTGCGCTACGATGTGGAAGTCCCGCTCGGATGCCGCCTGCAGCGCGGCTGGCAAGCGTGAATACCCGAAGCGGCGGTCATGCGGCCCGTCGCCCGGGAACCGGATCCGATCACTCGGTCCGTCACCGAGCGCGCTGGTCAAATGCGACGACTGGCCGGTGAAGTAGCGCGCCTGAAGCCACGACGCCCGAGCCTCGTCGCGCACGACGAGGCCGAGTAGCGCCAACAGCATCAACAGAACCAGCGCCGTGGTCCTATATGGGAGTCTCCGCGGTCCTGTCACTGTAGCTCCTCACGGCCATCACCGTCGACGTCCTAACTCGGCATGGCCGGGAATAGGATGCCTGGGCGTACGCTCTGATCGTGAGGTATAGAACGGGGGACGTCTGGCGGGTATCGCACAACGATGGGAAAGACGTGTTATAGCCCGATGCGGTATGAACCCTGCGATTGATGACTCGAAGGAACGAGGGAGGCCCTACCTCACACGCGGTACGTCTCCTTCCATCCCTGCGAACGATACCGGCCGGGCGCAATCTGGTCCATTCTCCATGACGTCGAGATCGGCGTGAGGCAGAACCACACCCAGTGAGGATACTCCCATGAAACGGTCCCTAGCACGTGTACTCATGTTGGCCGCCCTGGTGCCGCTGCCGGCCGGCTGCGCTACGAAGGCACAAACCGGCGCGATCATCGGCGCGGGGGCCGGTGGCGCCGCAGGCGCCGCCATCGGCAAGGCCACGGGCTCGACGGTGCGCGGGGCCATCATCGGTGCAGCCGTCGGCGGCGCTGCTGGTGCGATCATCGGCGATCAGATGGACAAGCAGGCCCAGGAGCTCGCGTACGAGCTGCCCGGGGCCACGGTGCAGCGCATCGGCGAGGGCATTGCGGTGACGTTCCCCGAGGGGCTGCTGTTCGGGTACGACTCCGATCAGCTCACGCCCGCGGCGCGCGACAATCTACGCAGGTTTGCGGCAAGTCTGAAAAAGTATCCGCACACGAGGACCCTGATCGTGGGTCACACGGACTCGGACGGCAGCTCGGCGTACAACATGGATTTGTCGAACCGGCGGGCGTTCTCGGCAGCGAACTTTGTCTGCGGGGAGGGAGTCGATCGCGCCCGCGTCACCACGGCGGGCCGCGGCGAGACCGAGCCGATCGCCACGAACGGCGAAGACGAGGGTCGGCGGCAGAATCGGCGCGTGGAGATCGCGATCTACGCAACTGCGGCGAGCGGCGGCGGATCGGGAAACTAAACTCTCACCACCGCGCCTTGCGGTCCCGAACGTCGACGTGGACAAAAGGGCCGTGCGCGGTCGTCGCGCGATACTTGCCCAGCCCCCCGATCAGCCCCTGCGCCTCCGGTCGGGCGGCGGCAGCATCGATCAGCCGATAGAGCACCTCGGCGTCGCGAATATCGCTGCGTCCGTCGCCCGTGATGTCGTCCATCCTGCCGTCCCCGTTCTCGTCAATGAAGATGTCCGCAGCCGCGCCCCACTGGTGCTGGCTGTAGCGCACATTGCCGAGCGACTGGTTGTAGGCCGGGGTGCGGTACCCGCTCATGACGTGGAACGTGGTCACCTGATAGCCGGCGGCGTTCACCCGTTCGAGGACATGCTCGAGGGCGGCGAGCAGTCGCTCGTTCAGCACGACGTACCTCCGGGAGCCGGCCGGCTGCTTGCATAGGAACTGCTTGAGCCGGAAGTGGGGGGAGACCAGGACGTCTTCGTTCTCCCGCGTGACCTCGACGAAGCCGCCCGGTGGGTTTCGGGGGTACCGGCCGATCCGATAGCCGTTCAGGAGCTCGCCCTCGAGCCGGTCGTACGGGACCACGACAAACGCCTGCAGCGTGACCGAGTCGCTCCCGTCTGGAGCAACCACCTGGATGGGATAGAGGCCCGGCGCGGGCGGCGCTGTCCACGCCCAGCGCCCGGCGCCCAGCGGCACGAGCCGGCCGGCCGCCGGCCGCGCGACGTAACCCGATCCCGGGTTGCGGTCCACCACTTCGAGAGTCACGGTCTCGCCCGGGAGCACCGTCAACGCTCTCACCCGGTCGGGCGAGATCACGTTCCGGTACCGGACCGCGAATCCAGGCGGCACGGCCGCCGGCTCCTTGGCAGGTCGAGCTGCGGCGACGAAAGTGAGCGCGCCGAGCGCCAGCGCCGGGTATGCGATCCTATGGCTTGGTACCATGGTCGCAATGGTAACAGGTTTCGCGGGCAGAGTCATGCTCGCGAGGTAGACCTACTCATCCTTTTGGTGTAGGGCTAGCGGCCCCGATCTTGCGGCAGGCTTCGGCCACGGCGTTCGGCACGAGCAGCCGCGATCCCCGCCGCCACCGCGGCGACGAGGGCCGCGCGGCCGGCGGCGCGCAACACTCGCCCCGTCCTTGTGAGCGTCTGCTTGAGACGCCGCCGCCGGTCCTCGGATTCGACGCGTTTCCGGGCCTCCTCCAGCAGGCGGTCGGCCTCGCGCGCCGCGACCAGCGACCATTGTTTAGCTCGTCGTGCGGCGCGTACCGCCGCACTTATGAAGCGGTCTGTTCGTGTTGCCATGACTCGGACCCTCCTTTGGTTGTGTGCCGCCCGCCAACGAACCATGTCTTCATCTCGCCCTTCCCCTCGACCTCGAGCGTACCGCGCTCCTCGAGCAGGAATGGCGCGCCCAATAGTTCTCGAGTGCTCTCCGACACTTGCACGCGTCCAGCCACGCCATGGGATTCCATCCGGCTGGCGACATTCACGGCGTCTCCCCAGACATCGTAGAGGTACTGGCGCTTGCCGATGACGCCGGCCACGACCGCTCCGGTCGCGATGCCGATGCGCACCTGGAGCGCATGGCCGCTGCGCTCATTGAAGCGGTCCAGGGCGTCAACCATGTCCAGCGACAGGTGCGCCGCCCGCGTCGCATGATCGCCGGCGGCAACGGGCACGCCGGCGGCGGCCATGTAGGAATTCCCGAGTGTTTTGACTTTCTTGAGGCCGCGCGCCTTCGCCAGGCCGTCGAAGCCGGTGAAGATCTCCTCGAGAATGAGCGCCAGGTTCTCGGGGCTCGCCGCTGGGGTCAGCTCGCTGAACCCCACGATGTCCGCGATCACGACGGTGACGTCCGTAAAGCTGTCCGCCGAGACGTCTGGGCGCGCCTGCAGCCGCGCGGCAATGGAATCCGGCGGTACATGCAGAGCCAGTCGCTCAGACAGCTTCCGTTCCGCCACGACTTGATCGAACAGCGTCTTCAGCTCGTCGTTCTTGCGGCGGATCTCGACGTGCAGCAGCCGGACCTCGAGCATGTTGCGGACGCGGGTCAGGACCTCGGCGACGTCGAACGGCTTGCTGATGAAGTCCTTCGCGCCGGCCTTGAGGGCGCGGAGCTTGTGATCCGGCTGGGCGGTGATTACAAGGACCGGCAGATAGCCGGCTGTTTCGATCTCCTTCAGCCCCTCCATCACCTGGAATCCGTCCATGCCGGGCATTTGGAGATCGAGCAGGATCAGATCGTAGCGATGCTTCTCGTGCAGCGCACGCACCGCACGCGGATCGAGCGTGGACGTGACCGAGGTATAGCCGGCGCCGCCGAGCATGCGCTCGAGCAGCAGGACGTTCGCCGGCTGATCGTCCACGACGAGGATCTTGGCTTGGAGGATATCGGTGGCATCACGCATGGGCGTGCGCGGACTGGAGCGCGGCGTCCAGCGCCTCCAAGAACTCGTTGACCTTGATCGGTTTGGTGAGGTACGAGAAGAATCCTGCCGTGAGCCCTTTCGCGATGTCGCGCGGCATCGCATTGGCGCTGAGGGCGACGATCGGGATGTGTGCGGTCGCCGGGTCGTCGCGCAGGATCTTCAAGGCCTCGATACCGCTGATGCCCGGCAGATTGATGTCCATCAGGATCACGTCCGGCTGATGCGCGCGCGCGAGCTGAATACCCTGATTGCCGTCGACGGCGGTCAGCAGGCGCAGGGTGGGGCGGCGCGCGATCAGCTGCTCGACCAGCTTCAGATTCGCCGGGTTGTCCTCGACGTAGAGCAGGGTGCGCAGCGGGGTCCCGGGCCCGTCGGGGTGGGCAACGGCCGCAGGCTCGACCAGTGGCGCGTCGAGCTGCGGCGCGGCAGCCGCGCCTACCTCGCACCAAAACACGCTTCCCTCACCGACGCGGCTCTCGACGCCGAGGACACCGCCCATCAGCTCGACCAGTCGCTTGCTCATCACGAGACCGATGCCGGTGCCCTGCTCGGCGCCGTGTTCCTGCCCCAGACGATTGAACGGCTGGAACAGCTGCGCCAGCTTCTCGGGCGGCAATCCCGCGCCCGTGTCACGCACATTGACCCGGATTCGCTCGGCCGTGCTGCCGGCGAGATCTACGACGACCGTGCCGCCGGCCTTGTTGTACTTGATCGCGTTGGACAGGAGATTGATGAGCACCTGTTTGAGACGCGTGCGGTCGACCGCCACGTAGCACGGGACCTCGAAAGACGGGAAGGTCATGCGGATGCCGCGGGGTTGGGCCTGCGACTCGATCATGGCCTGGCACTCGAGGAGAACTTCCGCCAGGGACGTCGGCTCCGGCGACAGCGAGAGCTTCCCGGACTCGATCTGTGCCAGGTCGAGAATCTCGTTGATCAGCTCCAACAGATACCATCCCGCCCGCAGAATCTCCGCGATGCTCGCCTTCTGGGAGGGCGTCGCCGGCGTGACTTCGGAATCCATCAGTTGAGCGAAGCCGAGGATCGCGTTGAGCGGTGAGCGCAGCTCGTGGCTCATGCTGGACAGGAACTCGGACTTGGCGAGGTTGGCCTTTTCGGCGGCGCGCTTGGCTTGGGTCAAGGTTTGCTCGACCTGCCGGCGCTCGGTCAGGTCGCGGGTCAACTTCGCGAACCCGCGGGCGTTCCCGGCGGGATCGCGAATAGCGGTGAAGACCACGTTTGCCCAGAATAGCGATCCATCTTTGCGCAGCCGCCACCCCTCGACTTCGAATCGCCCCTGGGCCGCCGCTGCGTCCAGGTCGCGCTGCGGCGTGCCGTGCGTGACCTCTGCCGGGGGATAGAACAGGGAGAAATGCTGGCCCACGATCTCTTCGGCGGAGTAGCCCTTGATCCGCTGCGCGCCGGTGTTCCAGCTCACCACCCGACCCTCGGAATCCAGCATCACGATGGCGGCGTCCGTGACGCTCTCCACCATCAACCGGAATCCTTCTTCGGTCCAGCGCAACTTCTCTTCGACCTGCTTGCGCGCCGTGTTGTCGGTGCCGATCAGCAGATAGCCGATGATGCCACCCTGTGCGTCGCGCAGCGCCGTAACGGACACGACCGCCGGGAAGCGGCTGCCATCCTTGCGGATGTAGGTGAGCTCGTAGATGTCCTCGATGCCGCGCGAGGCCTTGAACACCAACGCTTCGAAGCCCGGCGTAATCGGCGTGCCGAGCTCGACACTGAGCGCTTTAGCGCGCGCGATCACTTCCTGTGGATCGGAAATGTCGGCCGGTGTGATCTTGTTCATCACTTCGGTGGCGGCGTAGCCCAGCATTCGTTCGGCGCCGACGTTGAAGATCTGGATCACGCCGCTCGCGTCAGTGGCGATACTCGAGAAGTTGGCGCTGTTGAAGATCGCGTCCTGGAGGGCTCCCGTTTTTAGCGTGGTGACGGCCTCCACCGTCGACGCGGTCGCGGCACGCGAGGCGCGGGGTGTGGTGATCATCGCTCGACTCCCGTTGAGGCCTTCTCGGCGTCCTCGGCGTCCGCGTCTCGAATGTCGTGCGCGAGGTGCTTCGCGATCCGCCCCGCTTCCGGGGCGGTCGCCCCGGCACTCATCCGCTCGTAGGTGGCTTCGGTCTTGGCGTTGCGGGCCTGTGCCGAGCGGTCATCGCTGTCATCCCCCGGCAGGTCCACCCGCAGCTCCGCCAGCATCATCTGCAGCCCTGCGGCGATCGGGAGCGCCAGCAGCGCCCCGATCACGCCGAGCAGGAGGCCGCCGGCGAGCAGCGCCAGGACCACGGTGACTGGAGAGAGGCGTAACGCGCGCCCGTAGACCTTCGGAATCAGGATGCGATTCTCGATCTCCTGATAGATGAAGAGGGCCACCAACACCACGAGGCCCGTGGACATTCCCTTTGAGAACGCAACGAGCACGGCGGGAGCAGTGGCCAGCAACGCCCCGATGAACGGAATCACGTCCACGACCGCCGCGAACAGGGCGAGCGAGAGGGCGTTGGGGACGCCGCAAATGACCAGCAGCAGATAGGTGAACACGCCGACCGCCACCGACGTGATGAGCTGGCCGCGCATGTAGCCGCCGACGATCGCCTCCAGGTTCTGGAGGATACGCGCCAGCCGCATATGGTAGTCGCGCGGCACGATGGCGTAGAGCGCACCCTGCATCCGCTTGCCGTCGGCGAGGAGGTAGAACGACAGGAACAAAGTGGTCACGGCCCAGGCGAGCGCTTTCAGGGCCTCGGGCGTGTAGCCCACCAGGCCGTTCTCGATGCGGGTGAACGTCTGCTCCAACCCCGCGTGCTGTAACGCCCGCGCCAGTGGCGCCGTGAAATCACGCTGCTGGAGCAGGGCGATCAATTGCTCGCGCTGCTGCGGCGCGTCGCGCACGATCTGCGCGAGCTGCTCGAGAAAGGGGGGACGGTTAGGAAGATCAACAGGGACATCGCGAGGAGCAGTCCGATAAATATTAGGCTGAGTGCGTACAGGCGCTTGATGCCGCGCCGCTCCAGCCACTCGACAAGCGGATTGAATGTGCCTGCGAACACGAGCGCCACGACCAGCAGCACGACGATCGCCCGCAGCTGCAGGAACAACCACACGCCCACGATCGTCGCCAGGATCCACGCGATCGAGCGTGGAGAGATCTCGAAGCGGACGAGGGTGGTAGTCTGCGCCGGCATCTTCATGCCTCAAGCCTTTCATCTTGAAGAAGAAAGAGGGCGATGTGGCCGCCCCCTTTCTCCTCAATTACTCAATGGGCCGTGCCCGTTGTCGTGATCACGTCGTCGTGATCATGGTCATCGTCATCGTCACCATCCGTCATGCCCATTGCCATCATGCTTGCCATCATGCCCATTGCCATCATGCCCATTGCCATCATGCCCATTGCCATCATGCCCATTGCCATCGTGCCCATTGCCATCGTGCCCATGGCCATCGTGCCCATGGCCATCGTGCCCATCTCTGTCACACGCGCGGGCGTGCGGCTTGTGCAGCTGGATGTTGCCGCCTTTGAGGGGGCCCGAGGCGCTGTAGACGAGTGCTCCCGAAGCGTTCCACAGGCTAATCGCGAACGTGTCGTTCCGGCCTGGTTCGCCGTTGTCACTCACGTCTACCCGGTACGTGAAACCACGCCGACCGTTGAGCTTGGCCGTGCCTTCGATACGCCGCGTCACGGCGTCGATCACGCTATACGCGGTCACGTCCATACTCTTGACCGTCGGTCCGTTGCGACCATGGTCGTCGAACTCAAGGTGGCCCCAGTTGGTCCCCCCGGAGACGCCGAAGGTCGCTTTGGCGCCGGACGGCACACGAATCCATCCACCGCCGGTCACTTTGTCCTTGGAGACCTTGCAGATTTGGGATCCTGACGAACCGCAGCCGGTGACCGCGGTGCCCGTGAACGTCACGTCACCAACGCCGGCGGCTCCCGCCCACGCGTTCCCGTTGAAGGTGCCACGGGTCATCGTAATGGCCGCCCCGGCGAGCACGTTTCCTTTGAGATCCGAATCCGTCATCGTCGCGGCGGCGTCAACCCACCACGTCACGTTGCACGCCTGCGCGCCACCGGCCAGCACGACCGAGAAGCTGGTGCCCGTGAAGGCACCGGGCGCGACCTTGAAGACCCAGATCCCGTTCGCGGGCCCGTCGAGCGTTACCACACCCGTCTTCGCTTCAGCGCTGACACAATAGACTCCGGGCGCAAAACTCTGACCGGCGAGCGTCCCCGTGATGATCGGGCAAACGTCCCCCGGCTGTGGAGCGAGTGCCGCGTAGGCGTTGAGGAAGGCATTGTACGCCGCCACCGCGGCCGGGCCGCCGATGTCCAGCGCCCCATCAATTACGCACCCTTCGGTCTGCGTGATCGCGCCGGGAGGGGCGGTCTGGAAGGTGCCGACGTCTCCGGTGATGGTGGCCGCGGTGCAGGTCACCGCTGCATTGGCGAGCACTGAGAAACCACCCGCGCCGGACGATCCGCCGCCGCCCGACCTGTGGAAGAGCGCCGAGTTGCTGCTGGCTGCTGGATTGGTCGACGTGGGGTCGCTACACGCCGCGGCCAGCAGCGCGATAGCGGCGAGAAGCCCAGCGCTGGCCGTTCGAATGGGTCGATGGTGCGTGGTCATGTTCGGATCTCCTTCTCCTTGGGTTCGTCTGGGTGAGTCCGTCCCGAGAACGCGAACATGCGAGCAGCGTTCTCGACCTCAATTCCTCCGTACAAGCGGAATGAGAGATTCTTGGAGAAGGTATAGTCCGGAAGCCTTCGGGCAGGTATCACACAACGAGGTGAAAGGGGAGGCACAGCCCGACGTGGTATAAACCGGCGCGATGGAGTGACCCAAAAGAACTAGGAGGAGACAAGGCCCGCATGCTCTCGCATGCGGGCCTCCCTCATGTCTGCCCGGGGTGGATCAGGGAATCGGTGGAGCGAGTCCGATCACCCACTTCACAAGCCGCCCAGATGCCAACGGCGTGTCCACCTCGACCTGATTGATGAGGGCGAGCGTCGACGCGGTAGCCGGCGAGGCGCGCTCGCGGGCGAGCTGGGCGATCGTCGTGGCCCGGACGAGGGTCACGATGTCCATGTGTTGCGGCTGGACATTCAGCGCCGCGGGATCGGTCAGACGCTGGAAGCTCCGCTCCGCGCTCTCGGCAATACCCTGATAGCTAGGCCAGCGCGCTTCGGGTGCGTAGCCGACGATGCGATATACCGCGCCGCCGTACTCGACGAACAACGCGGTGCCGCGGAGCGCGCCCTCTTCGGTCGCCGCTACGAACGGCGCACTCACGGCCGGAAGGCTCCCCGTCAGACTCATGCGCGTGGAAGACGCGCTGGTAATCCCTTCCAGGGCCACGAATGCGCGCGCCGCCGCGTCGGCACTTGGCTCACTCGCCTGCGACAGCTCGATGGCGCCGTCACCTTGAGAGCTGACGGCCACCACTGCCTGCGCCCCATTGTGCGTCGTCCAGCCGGCGGGAAACGTGATCCGGAACTGCAGGTCGGGGTGCGAGAACTGATTGCCACTGAAGAAGCCCTGCCGTGGGTTGTTCCCGAAGACCAGGCCATCGAGTAACCGTTGGTACGCATCGCGGTTGACGCTCGTGCCGGAGAAATCCTGCGACAGCGCCGCGATCTGCGTGTTGATTGCGGCGATGCGATTCGCCGGGCTGGGATGTGTCTCGAGCCAGGTCGGAAGACGGCTCCCGTCCTCGGCCGTGCTCAGCCGCTCGAGCATGCGGAACACTTCGGGCATCTGGCGCGGGTCATAGCTGGCGCGGCCCATGTAGCGCAGGCCGAGCTGGTCCGCCTGGCTTTCATCGTCGCGCGAGAACTTGAGGTACAGAATCCCGAGCGCCTGGTTCGCCGCGCCGGCGTATTTCGCGACCTGGGAGCTCGCCATGCTGCCGGCCGCGAGTCCCAGACCGATGAGCTGTTGCTGGCTCATGGAGGCGACCGTGTGCCGGGCCGTGACGTGGCCGATCTCATGGCCCACGACGGAGGCCAGCTCCGCCTCACTGGTAAGGTGCGCGAGGAGTCCCCGCGTCACATAGACGAAGCCGCCGGGGATCGCGAACGCGTTGACCGCCGGGTCGTCGACGACCCGAAAAGTCCAGGGGAGGTTGGGGCGCTCCGATGTGGCGGCGATCCGCGCGCCGAACTGCTGGATGTAGCGCTGCCAGACGGCATCCGGATACAGACCGATGCTCGTGATGACGGCCGAATCGGCCTGCCGGCCCATCGCGATTTCCTGATCCTCGCTGACCAGCATGACCTGATTCTTGCCGGTGGCGGGATTGACGGCGCAGCCGCTCGCGGCGATGGCGGCGAACAGCCACACCAGGCCGCGTGCACGGCCTCGCGCAAAAGCAGATATTCGTGACATGTGGCGAACACTCCCTTCAGGTTAGGCGCGAGCCGGGGAGCCCCGGAGGGCGTGGTACGCGACCAGGAGCACGATCGCGCCGGCGACCGACACCAGTATGCTGTAGAGATTGATGCCGGTGACGCCCGAGCGGCCGAACTGATTGAACGCCCACCCCGCGACGACTGCTCCGATGACGCCAAGGAACAGGTCTCCCAGGATCCCTTGACCCCGCTTGTTGACGACCAGGCTACCGATGAAGCCGCCGATGATGCCGACGACGATCCAGGCAATGATGGACATGCGAATCTCCTTGTGAGCCGTCGCTTAGTTCGCGATCAGCAGGACGACGATAATCGCCACAAGCACGAGCGCGAGAGTGCTGATGGTGATGGTATTGGTGCCGGCCACCGCCGCGGACGATGCGCTGCTGGCAGCGAACGCGGGCTGCACAGACCGCCACTCCGGTTGCAGGCGCGGTCCGGGCAACGCGCTTGGAGAGCTTATGCCTGATGATCCTGCCGGTTCGGTGACGCCAGCACCGGGGGCCTGTTGGGCCGCGGATGCTGCCTGCTGCGCCGCCGCCGTCGTGTGCGCCACGAGCACGAACAGCACAGCAAGCACCGCCGTGGACGATATCAACCGTGTGACCTTCATGTGAATGCTCCTATACGGAAACGGTGAATGGCTGCGGGTCACATCGCGCGTTAGGGCCGCGGCTTGCGCCGCGGACCCTACGCGCCATGCCCCTTCGCTTCGCTTCTACGGCTTCTTCACGCGCAACTCTATGCCACGGCGGTTCAGCGCACGTCCCTCGACCGTGGCGTTGGGCGCGATCGGGAACCCTTCGCCATACCCGACCGCGGTCATCTTGTACGCGGGCACGCCTTGCCCGATGAGATAGTTCCGGACCGCCGCCGCCCGCCGCGCCGACAGCAGGTAGTTGTAGGCAAACGTGCCGACGCTATCGGTGTGACCGGCGATCTCGAAGACGGCCTCGGGGTACGCCAGCATCGACTCTGCCACGCGGTCCAAAATCGGCTTGGCCGTGGACGTGAGGTCGCTCTTGTCGAAGTCGAAGTGGACGCCTTCCAGCAGCAGCGTGTCGCGCAGCACCAGGCAGCCGTACTGATCGACCGGGGCTCCGGCCGGCGCGACCCCGTGCTCGCACTTGCGCGGTGGGGGCGGCGGCGGAGTCCGCCACACGGTATCCACGCGCACCTGACACAGCGGACATGGCGGTGCCACTGCTGCTGCCTCGGGTGCGCGGCGCCCGGCGGTGAAGTAGGAGAGGCCGAGCGTGAGGATGCTGTTGTACGCGGTCTTGGCTCCGGGCAGCTCCGCGTAGTGCTCAGCCGCGATCCGACCCTCGAGCCGCAGCGCGACGTTCGGGCTGAGCATGTTGCGGATGCCGAGGCCGAGGTGCGCGCCCCAGGTCGGGTGGGTCTTCCGACTGTTCTCGCCGGTGATCCGGGTGAACTGCGTCCCGCCCGTGAAGAACGGGCTGAACTTCGCGTTCAGGTTCGCCGTGTACGTGGCCGCGGCGAAGGGCGTGAGAAACTTCATGCCGGACGTCTTGGCGCCTGAGGTGCCGATGCTGAACCCCCAGTGGTTGCTCACGTTGTAGCCCACGCGCACTGCCGCGGCGGGCGCGAGGCGACTCGGATCGCTGCTGTTAGCGAACCCCTTGCTCCCGAGAAAGCTGTTGAGGGCGCCGTCGGTGTACCAGAGTCCGGCACCCGCGCTCCACTCCCAGCTCCCTTCGCGCTGTTGCCCCTCGCTCTGGGCCAGCATGGGTTGCGCGAGCGCCAGCAGCGGCAGGACCGCCGCCAGCGTCCGCACGCTCTTCAGAATTCGGTCACGCATGTGCTCTCCTCGATCTCTCTAGAGTCATCGCTTCCGCGGGGCGGGAGACGGCGACCGGACTGGTCGCCGGCTCTCGGCCAGCGTGCGAGCATACGCCTTACGGCAGGGTAATCGTGTTGTTGGTCCCCAAACTCACGGCGCCGTTTCGCGCCAATGCTCTCCCGAGCATCGTCGCGTTGTCGACCAGCGTAATCGTCGTGAGTGCGATAATGTTGCCCCGGAACGTCGTGCCGGTGCCGAGGGTCGCGGAGCTGCCGACCTGCCACCACACGTTCCTCGCCAGGGCGCCGCCACTCAGCGCGATATTCGCGTTGGTTGCGGTCGTGAGCGTGGACCCCATCTGGAACACCCACACCCCGTTGGCCGGGCCGGCGAGCGTGACCGTTCCCGTCACCGCCATGGACGACGCGACGCAGTAGACTCCCGGCGCGAGTGTCCGTCCACCCAGATCCGCAGGCGTGATGACCGTACCGCACGGCCGACCGGCCAGATAGTTGTACGCGGCGGTGAGGTCGACCTGCGCCTGGGCCGCCGCGGCCGTCGCCAGTTGGGTACTGCCCGTGATGACGCAGGGTGGGAAGCCCGTGGTCGTGCTGCCCGGGCTGATGCCCACATCGGCGTTGATCGTGCCGCCGGTGACACACGTGACCGTCGAGCCCGCCAGGATCCCGTAGGTCGCGGCGGTGCCCAGTATCGGGTTCGGTACGGAGTCGGTCACGATCGCCGTGGCGAAGCCTTCAACGTTGCCACTCCGTGCCCGGATCGTATTGGAGTACGTCCCCTTCGTCGCGCCCGCGGTGAACAAGCCCGAGCCGCTGTTAATGGTGCCGGCCGTGGCGTTCAGATTGGCCCAGACGATGGGCGGAGGAAGCGTCACCGGCGCGCCGGTCACGTCCTGACCCGCGGCCGTGTATTGGAGGGTGGTCCCGAGGGGCACGGTCCCCGGGTTGGGCGAGACCGTGATGCTGAACAATTGACCGGCAGCCGGAGGTCCTTCGTTATGCTCGCACGCCGCCACCAGCAGCGCGGCGAACGGGACGATGACCATGAGCCGCGCGAGTGAGCGGGCAGTGAACATTTGCGACATTGGGCTCCTCCTCACATCTGGTGTAGGTGCAGGCGCGTTGGGGGGCGGAGCGCCTTCCTGTGGAGGGAGGTATAACGCGGGAGGACCTCCGGCAGTTATCGCACAACGAGGTGAAAACCGAGTGACAACCCGATGCGGTACGAACAATGCGAACGAGTGATTCGAGAGGACCAAGCGAGGACCAACGAAGTACGACGAAAGAAGTACAACGCTCGGCGGGGATCGCTCCCCGCCGGCCTGTGCGACCTTACTTCGGCGCCTGGATATTATTGTTGTCCATCGTCACCGCCTCGCGCGCCAGGGCTCGGCCCGACAGGTTAGCGGCGGTATTCATCGTGATGCTCGAATACGCGACGATATTCCCCACGAACGCGGTGCCGGTGCCGAGCGTGGCAGCGCTGCCGACCTGCCAGAACACGTTGCCCGCGTGAGCGCCTTTCCGCATCGCCACCGACGAGTTGATGGCGGTCGTGAGCGTACTGGCGATCTGAAAAATCCAGACCCCCTTGTCGCCCTTGCCCTGCCCGTCGAGAACGAGCTGACCCGTCAACTGCGCCGATGACGTGAAACAGTAGACGCCTGGTGCGAGGGTCTTGCCACCCAGATCCTGACCGGTCAGGGAACCGGTGCAGGGCTTGCCCGCAAGAACAGCATACGCGCTTTGGGCATCGGCCTGCGCCTGGTTAGCGGCCGGATCGCCGACGTGTTGCGCTCCTCGTGCCATCGTGCCCGGAGGAAAACCGGTGACCGACACGCCCGGGCTCGAGACACCCAGATCGCCGGTGATGGACGTCGCGCCGGTGTTGGTTACCGTCGAGCCGCCCAGGACCACGAAGCTCGCGGCCCGCCCCAGCGATGGCCCGGCCGGTTTGGGGCTGCCCGCAAAGACGAACGCGGACAGCGACGCCGCGACCAAGCCCGTGACCAATATCAGGCCATACAACATCAGATTCTTCTTGGGATCGCTCATGAAGTCCCTCTATTGGTTTCTCTGTGGTGGTTTCTCTGTGGTTCTTGACGAGCGCGCTGATCCGCGTCCTTGACGTGCTGCGCCACCGCGGTGGTGGACGCCGCCAGCATCGCCAGCGTGGTGAACACGGTGCCCGCGTACCACATTATCCGTGAGATCTTCAGAGGACTCTCCGACCCTGAATCACCCGAACCAGAATCACGATGACCGCGATGACCAGCAGCAGATGAATCAGTCCGCCCACCGCGCTGACGGTGCCGAGCGCCCACAGCACCAGCAGCACGATCACGACGGTCCAGAGTAACCGGTCTCCCTTAAGCGCCATGGGGTCTCCTCCGCAGGCCGGCGCCGACGAGCAGCGCGCCGCCCACGATCGCGACGCCACCGATCCATGTCGGAACGGGGCGTTGCGCATCGATGGATGCCTTCATATCCCCAACCTGGATGACGCTGTGCTGCGAGCCGTAGCTGAGGCCTCGAAACACGATGAAGGCGCCGATGGTCACGAGCAGGATGCCCGCAATCAGCTGGGGCTTCATGACCGGTTCTTCCGGTCCTGTGACTTCTCCGCCTTGCTCTTCTTCGACAGATCGGCTCGATGCGCGCGCTTGTAGCTCTGGATGTCGAGGAATCGTCCCTCGGCATCACGGACCGCGTACAACTTCTTGCCGGCGCCGCTGCGATGTGTGGTCCGCTGCGTAGGCATGCTCAGCTCCTGACGATGTTGAGACGTTGCGACAGCGTGACGAGGATGTGCGTGCCCGCGGGAAGGCTGATGTCGCCGTCCTTCGTGGCTGCCGCGTACGCGCCGCCGGCCGCCGCGCCGACAACGGCGCCGATGATAGTGCCCTTGGAGTTCTTGCCGATGATCTGACCGACGATGGCGCCTGCGGCTGCGCCGACGCCTACCTTCACGGCATCGCCGCCACTGATCGGCTGCCCGTGGCGCTCGGTCGCGAGCGAATCGATGCTGGCGTTGAGCGGATAGCTGCGGCCATTCACGGCCACGCTATTCACGGCCAGCGTCAGCGTGCCGGGGCTGTTCGGGTTCGGCGCGGACTTGACGTCCGTGATCGTGCCTGACACGAGAGAACCCGCGGGAATCGCCACGCGGCCTGCGGCATCCTGCACATCGGCCACGACCGTGGCAGTGAATGCGTCGCCCGGCTTCGCGCTGCGTGAGCTGATGGTCGCCGTCGTCGCCATGGAGAACTGCCGGTATGCTTCCAGCGTGCGCGTGGTGCTCGCGGGAACCTTTGCCGGTTCCTTCTTGGCGAGCTCCGCCGCCTGGCTGGATGGCTGGCAGGCTGCCAGCGCGGCGAGACTCACGGCGGTGATGAAGCTGGTCTTGTAGTTCGGTCTCATGATCTGGTCCATTGTGAGGGAAAGAATCTGAAGGAGGTATAGCGTAGAGAGCGTCCGGCAGGAATCGCACAACGAAGCTACGACGGTTGAGGTACCACCCCTTCGTCGACTACCGCGATCGGCACGGTGATCGAGAATCCGGCGTTCAGCTCCTGCAGCTTGGCCTCGAGTCTGCGGTTCGCCTCGTGATTTTGCTCGGGGCTGTCGCTCACAATCAGGATATGTGTGATCTGGTCCTCGACGACGACTCTGCCCGACCACGTGCGCTCGCCGCGCTGCGCCTCGGTGTGCGCGTGATCGAGGAGGGTCCTGATGACGTGCAGCCGCGCCGCCGGTTGGGGCGGCAGGATCTGATAGGCATACGCCCAAACCGTCTTGGGTGTCGGAGTGCGTTTCGTGTCGGGCATATGTTCCTCACGCGTCCTTGCGTCCATCGCCTACCGTGCGGGAAGGACGACCTGTCGGAGACTGATAATGGAACAGAGACTAGCGGAGTGAGACTGCGGCAGATATCGCACGAAAGCATGAAAAACGAGGTATACGGCTATACGGGAGCGGTACGCCTCTCATTCGCGTAGGCGGCGATTTGCAACCGCGTGTGCAGCGTCAACTTCTCCATGATGTTGCGAACATGGCTCTTGACGGTGTGCGTCGCGACGTTGATTCGGGAGGCGATTTCCTTGTTCCCCAACCCTTCCGCGATCAGGTTGATGACTTCGCGCTCGCGCGGCGTCATGCGCACGGAGTCGAGCGCCTCCGGCCGGCCCTTGGCGATCGCGTCCCGCGCGATCTGAGAGAACAGCGAGCCAGTCATCTGCGGGGGCAGCACGTGATCGCCCTGCGCCACCGAACGGATCGTCTTCACCAGATCGTCGAGCGTCGCATCCTTCATGATGAAGCCGGACACTCCCACGTTGACGAACTCGACGATGTCTTCATGCACCGGGAGGAGGTCCATCACGATCACTTTGGACTCCGGAAACTCTCTCTTGACTTGCTCTGCGACGCGCAGGCTGTCGCCGTGCCCCAGTCCGAGGTCCAGGAGCACCACTTGCGGTTTCGCTTCTCGGAGCGCCGATGTGTCGGCGCCGGATGCCCCAGCCACAACTTTCAGGTCCGGCAGCTGACTGAGGAGCGCGGTAATCCCTTCACGCACCAGCCGATTGTCTTCGATGAGCGCTACTGAAATCACAGCGACCCCCGCAACCTCCGAGATTCCTACCCGAAACGAATATGGAGACCCTGCCGCAATCCGCGCAGCGGGGAACTCCCTCGATGCATGCGGAGTGTCGGGGAAAACCCTACAGCGGGTTATGGATCGGAAGCGAGGATTCCGGTTTCGACGGCAAAGCGATACAGCTCCGCACGACCCTTGAGACCGAGCTTCTCGCTCAGCCGAGTACGGTAGGTCTCGACGGTTTTCACGCTCACTTTGATTTGAGTGGCGATCTCCTGATTGGAATACCCCTGCGCCAACAGCCGCAGCACCTCGCGCTCTCGCCGGCTCAAGTCCTTCGGACGCGCTCCCTTGGCGCGCGCGCCGCCCGGGCGTGCGCGCGACGGCGTGTCCAGCGACTGCGTGAGATCGACAAACGTGCGACCCGCGTGAACGGCCCGAATGGCTGACAGCAATTCCGAATCGGCGACCTTCTTCACCACATACCCGGCCGCCCCGGCCGCCAGCGCGGAGGCCAGATACGCGGGATCGTCATGCATGGTGAGGACCAGCACCCGGGTCTTCGGGGAGGCTCGCAGGACCTGGCGAATCACTTCACCGCTGCCTGGTCCGGGCATCGACAGGTCCATCAAGACGACGTCGGGCTGCAGCTCGCGGGCCTTCTGCACGACCTCCACGCCATCGCCGGCTTCCCCAGCGACCGCCATGTCGCGCTGGACTTCGAGCAACATGCGGAGTCCAGCCCGCAGGACGGCGTGATCGTCGGCGATCAGGAGTCTAATCGGCGGCATGGGAGGACATGTTACGCGTGGGAATGCGTACGCGGATCATGGTCCCGTGTCCCGGCCGCGACTCGATCTCGCACCGTCCCGCCCAGCAGGGCGACCCGCTCCTGCATTCCGTGCAAGCCAAGTCCGGTGGCTTCATTCATGACGGCCGCTGCGTCAAACCCGACGCCGTTGTCCCTGATGACGAGCTCGAGCACAGCTTGATCGTGCTTCAACACGACACCAACCACGCGTGCCTGGGCGTGCCGCGCCACGTTGGTAAGCGCCTCCTGCAGGATCCGATACACGGTGGACTGCACGAGTGGGGACAGCCGGCGAACGCTGCCTACAACGCGAAGGTCAACGACAACTCCCACCGATTTGGCAAACTCGCTCACGTGTCGCCGAGCGGCCGCCACGAGCCCTTTGTCATCCAGGACGGCGGGATGCAGGCCGCGGGCCAACCGCCCGACGTCGTCCACGGTTTGTGCCGCCACTTCGCGTAGCCGCTGTGCCATCGCGCGGACTTTGGCGAGCCCAGTGGTGTCCGCGATGGCGCGGAGGCCCACCAACAGTGTGGTGAGCGACTGCCCGGTCTCGTCGTGCAGCTCGCGCGCGATCCGTCGGCGCTCCTCGTTCTCCGCCGAGATCAACCGCTGCATCAGCCCCATCTGGGTACCCTCGGCCCGCTTGCGGTCGGTCAGGTCCGTGATGATCGCCATGAGCACGGTGGCCCCCCCCCCGTTTCCTGCCGTCCCGTCGTCCCCCAGGGACGCGTCGAGCGGCACCGGCGAGAACGCGATCCACACCGGCGTCGCCGAGCCGTCGGTACCGACGATGGCGAACTCACCACCGCCCCTTCGCCGTTGCCGCACGAATGCCTCGAGGCTGGGACGATCGGCGGGCGCGACGAACTGTGGGAACCGGGAGCCACGCAGATCCTCGAGCGATGCGCGCGCGATTTCCGCGAGACGACGGTTACCAAACAGAATGGTCCCATCCGAACTCAAGAGTGCCGCGCCGTCGCTCATGGCGTTCAGCAGCACGTGGTACGGATGCGTCGCGCCCTCGAAGGCGCGCGTCTCGTCGCCGCCGGGCCCGGAAACGACGACCGCGTCCACCGCGCCGCTGCGGATGGCGTCCAGCGTCGCTTCGGCATCGTGGAGCCGGCTCCGGAGTCGCTGGATGGGACTGCGGCGCTGGCCCGAGATGCGCTTGCGCCTCATGACCTGCTAGCTGCTCGGGGTCGCAGGTCGAGCCCGACCAAGGCGCGCTCGGTGTCGGAGAGATCGCCGACCAGTTTGCGAATCGGTTCGGGGAGTTTGCGCACCAGGGTGGGCAGCGCGAAGATCTGATCGCCGCGCGCCAATTGCGGGCGCTCCACGAGATCGATCACCTCGAGGCGGTAGCGCCCCGCCAAGTGCTCGTCGCAAATGCGCTGCAGGTTCGCCAGCGCGGCGAGTGACCGCGCGGACTGACCGGCGATGTACAGGCGAAGGTCAAAGAACTCCGGGTTCGCTTTGGTCTTGCGCGAGTTGCCGGTGCGTCGCCGTTTTGGCTTTCACGGACGCGCCGCGCGCTTTCCGGAGCTCCGTCGCGCGACCGGTCCGACCGTGGCGTGGGCTGTCCGCTGCGACCCGATGAGCACACGTCCCTCATGCCGCACGACCTCGAGCAGCTTCAGGCCCTCGCTCGTCAGGACAAACTCGCGCACCTGGTTCGAGTGGGCCATGCCACGCGATTTCACCACATCGAGCGTGCGGGTCCGCTCCCCGTTCAGCTCGAGGTTGCGCAGCACCAGCCACGTGTCCATGAATGAGGAAATGCCGACGTCCGCTCCTTCGGGATGGTCGTCGTCGATGGTCAGTGAGGTGAACAGTGCGGTCATCTCTTTCACTTTCATGAAATCGATCAAGCGCGCGAGCATCGCCTTCACCTCGAGCGACGTCCCCACGGAGATGAGGTTGCTGATCGGATCCACCACGACGACCCGCGGTTTTCTCTCCTCGATCAGCCGGTGCATCGCGCTGAGGTGCCCTTCCAGCCCGCTGGTGGTGGGCCGGGCCGCGTGGATCTGCAGCAGGCCCTTGCGCAGCCAGGGCTCGAGATTCAGGCCGATCGACCTCAGGTTGCGCACGATCTGCGGGGCGGACTCTTCGAAGGCGAAGTACAAGGCCGACTCGCGCCGGCGGCACGCCGCGTCCGCAAAGTAACCCGCCAGGCTGGTCTTCCCGGTGCCCGCGCTGCCGGAAACCAGGATGCTGCTGCCCCGGAAGTAGCCTTTCTTCCCGAGCATCTCGTCGAGATCCGGCACCCCGGTCGAGAGGCGGCTGGGCGAGACGCGGTGTTGCAATCCCAACGACGCGATGGGCAGCACCGAAAGACCCGACTCGTCGATGAAGAAGGGCGACTCGTTGGCCCCATGCGTCGAGCCCCGGTACTTCACGACGCGCAGCCGTCGGGTCGCGTTCTGGTCCACCACCCGGTGGTCCAACAGGATGACGCAATCGGTGATGTACTCTTCCAGACCGTGGCGCGTCATCCCGCTCTCGCCGCGTTCCCCGGTCACGATGGCGGTGACGCCTTTGGTCCTGAGCCAGTTGAAGAGGCGGCGCAGCTCCGCGCGCAGCGTACGCGTGTCGGACAGTCCGGAGAACAGCGTTTCGATCGTGTCAAGGACGACCCGCTTCGCGTGGATGGAGTCGATCGCGTGCTCCAGCCGGATGAAGAGGCCGTCCAGGTCGTACCCGCCGGTTTCCTGGATCTCATTGGGTTCGACGCGGACATAGTCCAACGCGAGTTTCTTGCGGGCCGCGAGCGGGCGCGGGTCGAGCCCGAGCGAGGCGAAGTTCAGCGTCAGATCTTCGATGGATTCCTCGAACGACAGAAACACGCCCGGTTCGCCGAACTGGCGCGCTCCGTTGATCAAAAACTCCATCGAGAGGATCGTCTTGCCGCACCCGGGGCCGCCGCACACGAGCGTGGGCCGGCCGCGCGGCAACCCGCCTCCGGTAATCTCGTCCAACCCCTGAATGCCCGTCGGTGACTTGGGGACGGGCTGAACCGGGGCTGGGCGTGTTGCTGTCTTGGCCACGTCGGAAAGTACGCGCCGGAAAGCAGCGCACGCTAGTCAGTCGCGGTCGGGGCCTACCTACTTGTTCATGCTTTCGTGCGATATCAGTGCTACGCTGTGCGGGCTTAATTACCTAAACGAAACCGGCGATGGGTAAGTCGGCTGTTGGGTGTGCCAAGGGCTGGATCTGCGGGCACAGCACTCTCCATCGATTGTCGGTTCCCCTCGACACCCGATAACCCTCGTCAAGAAAGCCTATTATGAAACGCTTCACGATCCTCCTCGCGTCGCTCGCTTTGCTCGGCACGGCTTGCGGCAGCAGCGATTCCACGAGCAATCAGAACAACCCGCCTAATCCGAACGGCCTCGGTCCGAAAGCCCTGAGCCTTGGCACCTCCGGCGACTACGTCATTCTGGCCAAGTCCGGCGTGTCCACCACTGGTGTCACGGCCGTGGTCGGCGATATCGGGCTCAGCCCGGCCGCCGCGTCGTTCGTCACCGGATTTGCCCTTTCATCCCCGGCGACCACGTTTACGACATCCGCCCAGGTCACAGGCAAGGTGTGGGCAGCCAACTACGCGGTGCCGACGCCGGCGAATCTGACGGCCGCCGTGCTCGACATGCAGGCTGCGTATACCGACGCAGCGGGCCGCACGTCGCCCGGCTACACCGAGCTCGGTGCCGGCAATATCCAGGGGATGACCCTCGTCCCCGGGCTGTACAAGTGGGGAACGGGCGTTTCCATCCCCAGCGCGGTCACCCTCTCGGGTGGCGCGAATGACGTCTGGATCTTCCAGATCGCGCAGAATCTCACGGTGGGGAACGCCGCCATCGTGACCTTGAGCGGCGGTGCACAGGCCAAGAATGTGTTCTGGCAGGTCGCAGGTCAGGCGACGCTCGGCACCACCTCAGATTTCAAGGGCATCATTCTTTCCAAGACGCAGATTGCGTTCAACACCGGCGCGCGGATTACGGGCCGGGCCCTAGCGCAGACTGCAGTGACACTCGACGCCACGGCTGTGACGCAGCCGTAGTTCTTTCGCAGCACAAGCCTTAAGTAAGGGTCTGAACCTCCCAATTCGGAGCGTTCAGACCCTTTTCAATCGTTTCCACAAGTGATGAACGGGGAATCCCGCCGCCGCAATCGCCAGACCGTAGATCGGCGCAAAGTTGCCGACCTGAATCTGTCCCCACACGATCGCCGACAAGCCCACGACGGTCCCCAGGATGAAAAAGAGCGGCACCCACGGATAGGCCGGCGTGCGGAACGGCCGCGGCGCGTCCGCCAGTTTCCGGCGCAGCACGAACACCGCCCCGACGGCAAAAATCAGCGCGGCCCACTCGACGACCACGAAGTACGTGATGAGCGAGTCGTAATCTTTGAGCGCGAGGACCATGATTATGGCGACCGCCGACACGATGAGCTGCGCCGGCCACGGTGTGGCCCAGCGTGGATGGATCTTGCCGAGGAATGCGAACGTCAGCCCGTCGCGCCCCATCGCGTAGGCCACGCGCGGCTTGGCCAGCAGGTTGCCGTTCAATGCGCCGAAGATGCTCGTCATGATCGCGAGCATGATGAGCGTGCCACCGGCGGGCCCGACAATCGCCGTCATGACGGTGCGCGCAATCGCTTCCTTTTGCTGGGCCATCACGCCGACCGGCATCATGTACAGGTAGGCCAGGTTCGCGCCGATGTAGAGCGTGACAATCGTCAGCATGCCGATGATGATGATCCGCTTCATCAGGCGCTCTGGGGCGACGACCTCACCCGCGATCATGCTGACGGCAACCCAGCCGTCGTACGTCCAGATGACCGCGGCGACCGCGCGCGCCAGCCCGCTGCCGTGCACGGCGCCGCCCGCGGTGATGTTGGAGAGACTGCCGTGGCCCAGGAGAAACGCGCCGAGGATGATCGCGGCCAGTGCCGTCACCTTCACGATGGTCGTCACGCCGCTCACCGCTGCGCCGACGCGTGCGCCCAGGACGTTCGCAGCCGTGAGGATCATGATCGACGCGATCGCGATGACCTGTACTTTCGCGTCTGCCGGCACGCCGAGCAGGTTGAGCAGGAATTCAGCAAAGACCACGGAGAGCGCGGCGACGGTGGTGGGCGTCGTGATGAGCACGTACAGCCAGCCGAACACGAATGCGGCGGCATCGCCGTAGGCCTTCCGCAGGAACACGTACACGCCGCCCGCCTGCGGCAGCAGCGAGGTCAGCTCGGCCACCGCGAGCGCGCCGCAAATGCTGATCAGCCCGAAGGCCGTCCACAACCCCATGATGACATGCGGATTCTGAACGAGCCCGGCGATCGTGGGGGGGGTGCGGAAGATGCCACTGCCGATCGTGATGCCGACGATCAGCGCGGTTCCGCCGAAGAACCCGATGACTCGACGGAGATCCGGCGACTGGGAAACAGCCGTCGGCGTCAAGCGAACCGTAGGCAGGCGGGGCGGGGTATCGCGATGCGCTGCTCGGTGGGTGTGAGCCTGCCGGTGTCCGGATCGCGCCCGAACACGATGACGGAGTCGGACCGCTGGTTCGCGACGAGCAGCCATCGCCCGGACGGATCGAGGCTGAAATTGCGCGGCCAGTCGCCCTGTGTGGAGACCACCTGCTCGAGTGCGAGCGCGCCCGTTGAGGCAGCCACGGAGAACACGGCGATGCTGTTGTGGCCGCGGTTCGACACGTACAACGAGCGCCCATTCCCTGCGACATGGATGTCGGCCGGGTAATTCGTGCCGCCCCCCGTCCAGCCGGCCGGTAGGGTCGATGCGGTGCCCTGCGGAGCCAGCGTGCCGCGCTCTGCGTCGAAGCGCAGCGTGGCGACCGTGGAGTCGAGCTCATTGGCGACGAACACGAGGGGAAGGATAGGGTGGAACGCGATGTGGCGCGGGCCCGCGCCGGGGCGCATGACGGCTTCGCCGACGCGGCGCAGCGCATTGCCGTCCAGGTCGAGACGGTAGACGAACACCCGGTCGGCGCCGAGGTCCGCGGCGAGCGCAAAGCGGTTCGAGGCGTCGGGAAGGATGCAGTGCGCATGCGGCGCTTCCTGACGCTCGGCATTCGGACCTTTTCCCGTGTGCTGCACCACGTGCGCGGGCGCCAGCGCTCCATTCGCCTCGATCGGCAGCAGCGCGACGTTGCCGCCCATGTAGTTGGCGACGAGCAGTGCGCGGCCGCTCTTGTCCACGCTCAGGTAGCACGGCGCGCCACCTTCCGACGGCTGCTCGTTCAGCTTGGTGAGCCCGTCAATGCCTTTCACGATCGCGAAGGCGCTCACCGCGCCCTTGTCGAGCTCGTTGACGGCGTACAGAACTCGGCCGTTCGGGTGAATGGTGAGGAAGGACGGGTTCGGGCCGGCGTTTACGGCGCCGACTTGCCACAGCTGGCCGGAGCGCTGCTCCATGCGGACGAGATAGATGTTTTCGGTATACGTCCCGATGTAGAGGAGATCGGGGTCCGTTCGAGCCTCGGTCACGGTGCTCGTACCGCCTTCCCGGGTGTGACGCCCTCGACTGCGTGCCCGTTCGCGACCACTGACACTCCGTTCACAATGACATGCTGAATGCCGACAGGCGGCAGCGACGGTTCGCGGTACGTCGAGCGATCCAGCACGTGCGTCGCGTCAAAGATGGTAATGTCCGCATCCGCGCCGACACGCAGGCGTCCTTTCTGCCGCATCGCCGGCACTCGGTGTTCGAGTCGCTGCGCCGGCATCAACGTCATCTTACGGATTGCATCCATCAACGAGAGCGAGTGGCTTTCGCGGACGTAGCGGCCAAGCACCCTTGAGTACGTGCCCGTCGTCCGCGGATGCCCCGTGCCGTTCCGCCAGTAGGCGTCGCTCGCGATGATCGTGAGCGGACTGGTTATGGCCACGGCCACCATCTGCTCCGTGTTGGTATGCACGACAACGGGTCCACCAATTCGGCTATACCGCGCATAGCTCTCTTGATTCAGCCGCTCACCCGTGGGTGGCCATTCCAGGGTGGCCAGGCTGTCGTTGGACGCACCTCGATACATGTCCTGGATCGTGGCGGATTGAATCTCCGTCATGCCGGCGTCATACGGATACGCCTCCGTGGTCACGTCGCGTCCGTGCGCGCGCGCGTCGCTGATCATTTCGAGCATCGCGGGCGTCTCAGCGATGCCCGCACTGTTGATGTGCACGACATGCAACGCGGCGTTCGTTTCACCGGCGAGCGCAAGCGCTTCGTTGAGACCTGTGACTCCGGGGCGAATGTGCACGTGGATCGGTGTTTTCGTCGTCCCGGCGACGCGGAACACGGCGAGCAGCTCCTCGCGCGTTGCCGCCGGCGTGTACGGAAACCCTGCGCCGATGCTCACCGCGCCCTCGCGGAGACCAATCTCGAGGCGCTTGGCGATCTCGCCAATCTGCGCGGGCGACGCCGCGCGATAGGCGCCGTCGCTCACCGGCATCACGCTGCCCGAATCGTGCATCACCGCCATCCGGACTTTGATGTGGCCGATCGAGACGCCGTAGTTGATGCGCTCGCCCCCCGCGCCCTCGCGCTCGCGGTACCAGGCAGCGACGTCCGCCGTGCCGAGCTCGAGCTCGAGCGCTGTGGTCACGCCGTCGAGCGACTGGAACCGATATGTCTCGGCTGTCTGTCCGTGCGCGTGGAGGTCAATGAATCCAGGACAGACAACGAGGCCGCGCGCATCGACTGTGTCCCGGCCTTGAATCGCCTGGGTCGTGATGACGGCGATGCGTCCTCCCGTAATCCCGATACTGCGGACCCCATCGAGGTTCGAGGCCGGGTCCATCACGTGTCCGCCGAGGATCACGCGATCGTAGACCGGCGGCGTGCCGAGCTGCAGGACGAGCAGGAGTGCGAGAATCATGGGATGACATCCTCGCCGAACCGCACACGCCTGGTCTCCTGCTCCTGGCCCGTGGGACGCGTGAGCGACTCGTATAGCTCGGGCCGGCGCGCCCGCAACCAGCGCCTGCCGGATGACGTGGGCAGGACCGACGCGTCGAGATCCGCCACGACCATGTCATCACCCAACGCCCGCGACTCCGCAATGACGTCCCCATAGGGGTCGAGCACCATCGCGTTGCCGGTGCGGATCTCATCGTCGTCAGGGCCGATGCCGTTGCTGAACAGCAGGAACATGCCGTTGTCGTGTGCCCGACTCGGGAGCCAGCGCATGAGCCACGCCCGGCCCTTGGGCCCGCACAACTCCGCCTCGCACGCCGCGGGATCCTCACGGCGACGGGCCCAGACAGCGGGATCTATCGGCTTCATGCCGCGCGGACTCACCGAGTTACAACCGCCGGTCTGGTGCGGCGCGAGCAGGATCTCGGCGCCCAGCAGCGCCGTGGCGCGGGCGTTCTCGACGATGTTGTTGTCGTAACAGATCAGCACGCCCACGCGGCAACCGTGCGGCGTGTCGAACACGGTGTAACGGTTCCCGGCGCAGATGTTCGGGTGCTCGAAGACGTGCAGCTTGCGGTGGACCGCCCACGAACCATCCGGCATGGCGACGACATAGGCGTTGTAGACGCCGCCATCTAGCGCGCGCTCCAACAACCCCGCGCCGATGGTCATCCCGTGTTTCCGGGACAACTCCAAGAGGTCTCGTGTCGACGGCCCGTCGGGGACCGGCTCGGCCAGTGCCTCGAATGCCGCGGGTGAGAGCTTGCGCACGTGCCAGTAGCCCGTGAGGCACATCTCCGGGAACGCGATCAGCTCCACGCGCGCCCCCCCCCGGGCGGCCTCCGTCACGAAGTGGCGGATGCGGCCGAAGTTGTACGCCTTGTCGCCCGCAGCGGGTTGAAACTGGACCGTCGCCACGCGGATGTCGCGCATAGACCTACGTTCTATCTCGTGTTCTACAAGCGCGCCACCCTCAATAGCGCTCTTTGACGTACTTGTAGGGATAGTCCGGTTCGCGATACCCGCGTGGCTTCTGCCGTTTCGGGAGCTTCACCTTCGCTCGCGGTGCCTTTTTATAGGGAACGGTATCGAGCAAGTGCGCGATGATGTTGAGGCGCGCGCGCCGCTTATCGTCCGATCGCGCCACGTACCAGGGGGCGTAGGGCGTATCGGTCGCCGCGAACATGTCGTCCCGGGCCTGGGAGTAGTCGTACCACCGGCTATACGATTCGAGATCCATGGGCGAGAGCTTCCAAATCTTGCGCCCGTCGTCGATCCGTGACTCGAGCCGGCGCGTCTGCTCCTCGGGACTGACTTCGAGCCAGTATTTGATGAGGATGACACCGGAATCGACAATGGCTTTCTCGACGAGCGGGGCCAGTTCGAGGAATTTCTCGACCTCTTTTTCGCTGCAGAATCCCATGACGCGCTCGACCCCGGCGCGGTTGTACCAGCTGCGATCGAAGATCACGACCTCGCCGGCCGCCGGCAGGAACGGAACGTAGCGCTGCAGATACATCTGCGTCTTCTCTCGCTCGGTCGGCGCGGGTAACGCGACGACGCGGAACACGCGCGGGCTGACCCGCTCGGTAATGGCCTTGATCGTGCCGCCCTTGCCGGCGCCGTCACGGCCCTCGAAGACGATGCAGATCTTGAGGCCCTTGTATTTCACCCACTCCTGGAGCTTGACCAGCTCGACGTGCAGCCGTTCGAGCTCGCGTTCGTACTCCTTGCCCTTGAGCTTCTCTTTCGAATCGGCCTCGCCCTTCGCCATGGTCAGCCTCCTCTCCTCGCCGGCGCCACGCCGGCGCTGCGCGCTTCACTGGCGGTCGAACCCAGGTATCTCGCCACAGCAATCTCCAGGTTGAAGTGCATGCGTTCCCGCCCGAGTGTCCGTTGCAGTGAGGACCGATCGATGACATTCAGCACGGATGGGGTGAGCCCGACGAGCCAGACCGACAGGCCGCTTTCCGTGAAACGTCTCTCGGCTTCGATCAGGGCTTTCAGCGCGGTGTACTCGATGTCGAACACGCCGCTCAAATCGATGGCCACAACGGTCGGCTTGAGCTGCTCCACCAGCGTCCGCATCCGCTCTCCGATTCTCGCGGCGTTGAGGAAGAAAACCCGGCCCTCGACTCGGAGGAGCAAGAGCCCGGGGAAACTCTCATCCTCGGGGTGTTCGTCCGTGCGGGGTCGGAAGACGTTCGTGCCCGGCTTGCGGCCCAACACATAGACCGGCGGACTGGCCACCTGCTGCGCCAGCGCGAGCACCGATACGACGATGGCGACCAGGATTCCCTGCAAGGTGCCCACCAGCACCACGCCGGCGAGGGCCACCAGCGCCCAGATGAACTCCATGCGTCGCACTTCGAGGATGGACCGGAATCCGGAGAGGTCGATCAGTCCGACCGAGTAGACGATCACCACCGCGGCGAGCGTAGCCTGCGGCATCAGGCCCATGGGACCGGCCAACAACAGCATCGTGAGCAGCGTCGCGCCGGCGGTGACCAGCCCCGCCAGTTGGGTGCGCGATCCCGCTCGCCGGTTCACCGCGGTCTGCGACGTTCCGCCGCCGGCCGGCATGCTTCCCCAGACGGCGGCGCCCGCGTTGGCGAGACCCGTCGCCAGTAACTCCCGGTTGGGGATGAGCGGTGGTTCACCGCTCGAGGCAAACGCGCGTCCTGCTGCGATCGTCTCGGTGAAGCTCATCAGCGCGATACCCAGGGCGCCCGGCCAGAGCACGGTGACGAGCGACAGATCCGGTGCAACAAAGGAGGGCAGACCCTGCGGGACCTTCCCCACCGTGGCGACACCGTAGGCCGCCAATCCGAACAGGCCGACCGCCGCGATCCCCAGCGCCACGGCGACCAGCGGGGCGGGTGCCCGGGGCCACCAACGTTCGATTCCCACCAGCAACAGGAGCGTGATGATGCCAACGGCCAGGGTGGCCAGGTGAGTCGTGGGAATCGCTCCGAACGTGGCGAGCAGATTGTGAAGAAAGTTGCCTTTGGGGAAGTGAACCCCCAGCAGCTTGGGGATCTGATCCACCACGATGACCAATCCAATCCCCGCCTTGAACCCGATGAGGACCGGATCAGAGATGAAGTTGGCAACGAATCCCAGGCGCAACGCGGAAGCGGCGATGAGGATGACGCCGACGAGCAGCGTCAGTGTCACCGTGGCGCGGATCAGCGTTACGGCGTCCCCGTTAGGCGCAACCCGTCCCAGCTCGGCGGCGGTCAGAATCGCGATCGTCGTGGTGGTGCTCACGCTGAGCGGCCGAGACGTGCCCAGCACTGCGTAGATCACCATCGGGACCAGGGCCGTGTAGAGTCCAATCTGGACCGGGAGTCCCGCGATGGTGGCGTAGGCCATCGCCTTGGGGATTACCACGGCCGCCGCGGTCAGGCCCGCGACGACATCCAACCGGAGCCATTCGCTTCGATATCCAGCAGCCCATTCCAGGATGGGCAGTCGCGGGGGGCGGCGGGTGTTCATCATCGAGTGGAATAACTGTGGGTGGGTAACGCGCGAGATGGGCCTTTGGTACTATTACAGCCTCCGTTGAATCCCACGACCTGGAGGCAAGGACTATGACCGACCGCCGCGCCTTCCTGACAGCCGTCACCGCGCTCAGCGCCGGGGCGGTGCTCCGTACCGATGCTCATGCGACACCGCTGCTCGCGTCCCCCGCGTCAGACGCCTGGCTCGATCAGCTCAAGGGCAAGCATCGGCAACTGTTCGATGCGCCGGATCCCGATGGCGGCACGATCCTGCGACACGTCCGCAATTATCTCGACGGCTGGCGCGATGACTACGGGGTGCCCGAGCGCGATGTGAGCGTCATCGTCACGCTCTACGGGCGGACCACTCCTTTAGGCCTTCAGGATGCGTTGTGGGCGAAGTACCAGCTCGGCTCGGCGCAGAACCTGAACCTGACGGATCCCACGACCAATGCGCCGCTCGTGCGCAATTGGTTCGCGCACCCGCAGCCCGGTGATCCGGTGGCCGATGGCACACCAGAAAGCTCCATCGAAGCGCTGCGGCGTCGCGGCGTCGTGTTCGCACTCTGCAACAATGCGCTCAAGCGGTGGTCCGGACGGCTCGAGAAACAGGGCTTGGGGAAAGCTGCCGACATACACGCCGATCTGACGGCGTATGCGTTGCCCCAGGCGACGATCGTGCCGGACGTGCTGATCGCGATGACCAAGGCGCACGAACGCGGGTTCGCGTCCGTCCGCTCGTAGCCGCTAAAACTTCGACCAGAGGTACTGGTTCGTGACCTCATGGTGGAACTGGATCTCGGCAGCTTTCACTTCCGCGCCGAGCGCCTTGGGGCAACGGTCCGCCTGCATCTGCTTCAGCTCGGCGAACTTGGCGTGGACATCCTTGCCGAGCGCTTCCTGCAGGAAGCGGCTGCCCTGATGCAGGCGAATCGCATCATAGATGTTGTCCGATAGGTATTTCGCGCCGTCGCTCTTCCCGGCATCGACGGGACCCTCGAGACCGGTTTTGAAGATCGTGTAGATCGCGAGGTACGGGTTGGCATCGGGCGCAATCGAACGAACCTCGACGCGCTTGGACCGCTCGTTGCCCAACGGAATACGGATCATCGAGCCGCGATCGATCGGGTGACGCCTTGATCTGATTCGGCGCCTCGAAATGCGGGTCGAGACGGCGATAGCTGTTCACGCTCGAGTTGAGCAGCAGACAGATCTCGGCGCCGTTGGAGAGAATGCGCTTGATGAAATCCCAGCCGGCCTGCGACAGCTGGTCCTGGCCCTTCTCGTCCCAGAACAGGTTCTTGCCTTTGCGCGCCACCGACACGTTGGTGTGCATGCCGTTGCCGTTGACGCCCGTGACCGGCTTGGGCAGGAAGCAGGCGGTCATGTCCATGCGCGCCGCCACCTGACGCGACAGCAGCTTGTACAGCTGTACCTGGTCGGCCGCGATGACCGCCTCGGCATAGCTGTAGTTCATCTCGAACTGTGACGGCGCGACCTCGGGGTGGTCCTTCTCGTTGGCGAACCCCATGGCACGCTGCACTTCGGCCGCGGTATCGATGAACAGCCGCAACGCGTCGCCCGGCAGCGAGTGGTAATAGCCGCCCGTCGAGAGGAACTCGAACTTGCCCGTTTCGTGGTAGTGACGCTCGGCGTCGCGGCCTTTGAAGACGAAGCCCTCGATCTCGTTGGCCGCGAAGCAGGTCGTGCCGTCCTTGGCGAACAGCTTCTCGGTGTACTGCTTCAGCAGGCCGCGCGAGTCGGCAGCGTAGGGCGCGCCGTCGCGCTCCAGGACTTCGGCCATGGCGAGAACTTTCCCCGGACCAAACACATCGGCGGGCAGCCAATAGAACGCCGGCCAGTCCACCCGCAGGCGGAGGTCGGACTCTTGCTGGCGCGAGAATCCGCGAATCGAGGAGCCGTCAAACGTGAGATTGTCCACCGAGCCGAGCAGGAATTTCTTGTCGTAATCGAGCATGTGAAACCGGCCCTCCAGGTCCGTGAAGCAGACCGTGACGGCCTTGATACGCTTCTCGTCCCTGAGGTACTTGAGGCGCTCCTCCTGGATCTTGTCCGCCGCGACGCGGTCGAGCCGTTGCTTTTTCGCGGCGAGGTTGCGGTCTTCGAGCTCGTCGTAGGGGATTTCCAGAAAATCGCGTAACACCGTGGTCATGCTCACTCGCGCGTTAGGGGTGGGATCCGCCCAAACAGTCGCGAAAAGCTATCCCTGGGCGTGGCGCGACGAAAGCTCGTCAGTAGTACGAAAAAATCGAGCTGGTGTGGAATAGCTGGCCCACGTTGGGACCGGTCACGAACGTGACGGCGCCTGTCTTGCTCAGCGGCCGACCCTCGGCATCATAGCTGTAGGTGTAAGCGACGGTGAAGTTCGGACCGCTCCCTGTCCGGATTTGCCTTGCCGGATTGCCTTTTTGCAGCCGCGCACCCGGCAAAAACACGAAGTGGTCGAAGAACTCACTATGAAGCAGGCTGAAGCCGTCGACGTTGGTCTTGTCGTCGTACTGCTCAAAACGGTCCACGAACGTAACCTCGTCCGACCCGATCGGCAGCTGGTGATCGGTGATCTGCAGCAGGTTCCCGTCGGGGTAGTACGAAAATGTCATCGTCTTATCGATCACGAACCCACCACTCCTGCTGCGCTCGCGCTCGAGGTGGACGAGCCGTGGTCCGTCGTACGCCAACGCGATTCTGACATAGACGACGCCTGAGGAATCACTGTAGGTGACGTGATCCACCCGGCCCCCCGCGTCGTAGTGGTAGTCCAGCCGGTCCTTATTCACGAGGATGTTGTTGCGCAGCTCGCTGATGCGGCCGCCGGTGTACAGGACGTCGTACCTGGTCAGGTCTGACGCGTACGATACGAAGATCACCTTGCCGGTCGAGTCGTACTCGAAGTGATAGAACGGTGCTGGGAGATTGGGGATGTTGATTTCTTTCAACAGCACCGGGGACTCGCCGCCGCCCCCCGGGACGGGGGCGACAACGGAGCTGTCGCTGCAGGCCAAGACCCCAAGCATGGTGAGCGTGATGGTCGCCAGGGTTCGAACGCGCATCCGTCCAGTTCCTGCGTTGATGGTGGTACGACCGCAACCGATTCAAAAAACGCGGCGTTGTCCCGTCGAGTTCCGGTCCGACGTCGCGACGCGGAACGTCAATTCCCGTTTTGACGCTGCATCAGGTAGACGCTAGCGTTGTCGCTCCCCTCGGTCACGGAGCATCGCCGTGAGTGTCAAGCGAACGGCCACGTGGTATCGCTGGAACGACATTCCCCTCGAGCAGGTGAACGAGCGCCTGTCGCGGCGCCTGATCACCGGCGACCAGCTGATGCTCACGCACGTGTATCTGAAGAAGGGCTGCGTCGTCCCGAAGCACTCGCACATGAACGAGCAGCTCAGCTACATCCTCGAGGGGGCGCTGCGATTCCTGGTGGGAGACGATGATCGCGAGGAGATCGTCGTGCGCGCGGGGGAGGTGCTGCATCTGCCGGGCAACGTGCCCCATGAGGCCCATGCGCTCGAGGACACGCTCGATGTTGACATTTTCTACCCACCGCGCGAGGACTGGCTGCAAAAGACGGATAGCTATTTGAGGAAATAGGAGTCCATCATCCCGAGGGTCCCCGCCCGCGCCCGAACGGCACCCCGCGCCGCTCCGGTCCCAGCGTTGCCACCACCGCGCACGCGATGAACACCAGCCCCGCCGACAGCGCCATCGTCTGCGCGTAGGTAGCGTTTGCCGCGAACAGTGCCTGCACGTGCGGGATTTGGCTTGCCACCGCCACGCCGCACTGGTAGGCAAAGCCGGGCAGAAAGCCGCGGACGCCATCCGGCGCGAGCTCGTTGATGTGCGCCGGAATCACCCCCCACGCACCCTGGACGAAGAACTGCATCGTGAAGGCGCCGAGGACGAGTAGGGGAGTGGCGGGCGCGAATGCCCACATTGGGATCGCCAGCAGCGCTCCCACGAGCGCCAGGCCGATCGTGCGCCGCCGGCCCAGCCGGTCGGAATAGAGACCGCACAGCACACCACCGGCGAGCGCGCCCACCTGCGAGAATGCCGTCAGCGCGGCGCGCGCCGTCGGTCCCCAACCCCAATCACGCTCGAGGAACGTCGGATACATGTCCTGGGTGCCGTGCGAGACCATGTTCATCAGCGCCATCAGGCCGACCAGATAGAGGAAGAGCTTCCAGTTCGATGCGATCGCGCGCCCGAGGTGGCTCCACGTCTCGTGCCGGGTCTCACGCCACACGTCCGACTCCTGCACGCGGGCGCGCACGAACAGGGCGAGCAGGGCAGGGAGGCCGCCGATGAAGAACAGCGGCCGCCAGCCCCAGCGCGGGAAGACGAGCAGGTAACACAGGGCGGCCAGGAGATACCCGGCCGCATAGCCCTGCTGCAGCAGTCCCGACATGACGCCGCGCAGCCGCGGCGGCACCTTCTCCATGACGAGCGACGCGCCCACGCCCCATTCCGCGCCCATGCCGATCCCGAACAGGGCGCGCAGCACGAGAAACGTGGTGTAGTTCGGCGCGAGGCCCGACAGCACCTCGATCACCGAGTAGAACACCAGATCGACCATCAGCGGGATCTTGCGGCCGTAGCGGTCGGCGATGAGCCCAAAGATGAATGCGCCGACGGGCCGGAACGCGAGCGTGAGCGTGATCGAGAGGGCGATCGCGGCGTCGGACTTGCCGAATTCCTTTGCGATCGCCGTCAGCGTCATCACGACCAGGAAGAAATCGAATGCGTCGAGCATCCATCCGAGGAAACCGGCGGCGACGGTCGCGTTCTGATCGCTGGCGGCAGCGCGTGGCGGTGTCATGGTGCCCGGTGTCGAAGAGACCTCAAGACTACAGCCCCCCTAACGGGCGCGGAACACCGGTACGCGGCTATGCCCACAACGCGCTTTCACTTGTGAAGCTCGAGTAAGCGCCCGCGCGAGGATCACCTCAGGAAGTAGGTCACGCTCACATTCCAGAGAGAGTTCTGACCGCCCGCGATGCTGCTCCACATCGGCGAGGTGACGAGCGTCGAGACGGAAAGCGGGAGTCTTCGCGTGGCCAGCGTCAATACCGAGCTCACGTAGACGCCCTCCTCACGATCCATCCACAGGTAAAACAGTTGCGGAGCGAACTGGATGAAGAACTGATCGGCAATCGGGAGATTGGTCAGGTTCGCTCGTGCCCCGATGAAGTGCGTGTGCTGGAACGCCTGTGGGTCCAGGCCGTGTGAGTACAGATAGTAGGCGCCAACGCTCAAGTGCTTCGCGACGAAGTAGCTGGGATACAAATCGCCGGCGAAGTAACGTCTGGTCACGATCGCGCTGTCCTGCGCGCCCCCCCCTGTCGAAACGGGGATTGTCTTGAATACAAACGCGGGGTGCGCACCGATCGAGAGCCGGAACTTCCCGTCTCGCAGCGGCCGGTACCGCCCCCAGAAGATGAACGTCCACGGTTTTCCGTCGAGCCCGAATCTGAACTGGGGCTCGAAGCTCAGCGCTCCGCCCGTAATCGCGACATCGAAGATCGCGGCGGGCTTCCCCAGGGTCAGCGCGGGGATGAGAGAGATGCCTTTGTTGGTGACGGTGACGGCACCAGCCACCTGAACGCGGTGTGCAGTGCTGTCGGCAGATTGTGCAACAGCAGGATCACCCACGCCGGCCAATGCCAGCGCCAGCAGGGCGGGGGCGGCTCTTATCGCGCCAGCTCGCCGATGAGCTGTGGCGATTTCGTGGGACCGAACGAGACGTTGTACTCCGCATCCAGTACCAGGCGGTCGCCATCGAATCGGAACGTCAGCGTCGCACCATAAGGCGTCTCGTACAGCGCCAGCTTGACGGTGAAGACGCTGTCGGCCGTCCAGGCTCCGCTCGCCGCAACGAGTGGCTGAGCCGGCACGCTGAGAAACTGGTCGATGCCGTTGGTGAAGCCACCGCGGCTCGTGGCCCCCCCCCAGTCGCCCAGACCGATGGGGGTTCGGGTCTCGCCGGCCGCGGTGCGCACGCGCAGCGCTGCGGAATCTCCCTGCCACTCGAGCGCCACGGCGCGGATGCCGCGGTCGTTCTCCGGGAACTGATACCAGCGCCCCGAGACGGCTGGAGCGACCGGACTCGACGGTGACCCCGACGGTACACGGAGCACCAGCCCCGCCAACCTCTGATTCAGCCGGCTGCGCGCGGCGGCATCCTCGGGCAAGGGTCGCGATCGCAGCGCGGGGAGCAGGGTCTGCCACACGATGTTCATCACGGCTTGCATGTCGCGCACGCCGCCCGTGATCACCACGACGGCATCGACGTCGGGCAGGATGAGACAGTACTGGCCGAATGCCCCGTCGCCGCGGTAAGAGTTGTGACGGCTCCGCCAGAACTGGTAGCCGTATCCCTGGTCCCAGTCACTCTCGGGAGACGAGCCGTTCGAGGTCTGCAGCGCGGTCGCGGCCGCCACCCATGAGGCCGGGATGAGCTGTCGCCCGTGCCAGACACCGCGCTGCAGGTACAGCTGGCCGAAGCGGGCGATGTCCTCGGTGCGAATCATGAGTCCGAACGCGCCCAGGGTGACGCCCTGCGGACTCGCCGGCCAGATCGGATGCTCGATGCCGAGCGGGTCGAACAGCCGCGGTCGCAGATAATCGAGGACCGTGAGCCCCGTAGCTCGTTGCACGATGGCCGACAGCATGTAGGTGGCGGGTGAGTTATAGAGGAAGCGTGACCCCGGCTTGAACGGGACCGGCTGCGCCAGAAACGTCTTCACCCACGGATCCTGCTCGGGCGATGTCGTCGACGAGGTCCACGACCAAATCGCCGGTTCCCGGTCGTGCCCGGTGTTCATCCGCAGCAGGTCACGCACGCGCATCGACCGCAGGTTGGCGGGGGGATCGGCCGGCGCGTGCTGTGGAAAGAACTTCAACACCGGATCATCGAGGCTCAGTTTTCCCTCCGCGATCGCGAGCCCCACAGCCGTGGAGGCGAAACTCTTGCTGAGCGAGTACAGCATGTGGGGCGTGCCGGCGTCGTACGGGCGCCACCACGCTTCGGCCACGACGTGGCCGTGCCGGACCAGCATGAAGCTGTGCAGGCCGTCCACTTCAGAATCGGCCCGCGCGACGAACGAGAGAATGGCGGCTGAGGGGACTCCCTGACGCTCGGGGGAGCTGCGGGGCAGGGCTGTGGTAGGGACCTGCGCGGCGAGATTCGCAACCGCGGCAAACAGCAACCCGAGGGGCGAAAGGCGGATGTACGAGCGCATGTGTGCGGCCGCCAACGTCGCCCGATTATTCACGTGCGGCAAGGCCTGCCGTGTGATGCCGCTCACCGTGTGCGCTTCATCACCACCGGGGTTCGGCGTATCGACCATCTTCGCCCTGCTGCTCAGAGCAAAGCCGTCGAAAGACGGCGACGCAGAGCCATGGGGCTACGGCGGTTGATCGCCATGCTCGCCTGGCCGCCAGCACTCACGCTGGCGGCTTTTTTCTTTTGGGGGATTCGGGCATGAAAAAGAACGTGGGTCTGCTGATCGCCGGCACGCTGCTGGTCCTCGGCTGCAACCTCACGAACGCGGGACCAGCGGTCGTGCGCATCGATAGGATCGACGTGACGCCACCTCGATTCACGCTGCTGACAGCCCAAGCAGCCGAGCTCGAGATCACCGTCACGACGTCGCGTGGTGACGCGTCGGGAGCGGAGCAGCTCGTTTGGTCGACGACCGGTGGCGTGATCTCCAGCAACGCCATCATCGGCAATGTCCGGAGAATCACCTACACGGCGCCCGGAACCCCTGGCACCTACTTTCTCATCGTCACGACCGCCACGGGCGCGCCCGCCGACACCGCGAGCTTCAATGTTACGAACACGATCGTGCCCGTAAGCGGGATCGCCGTTTCGCCCAGCAATGTCACGTTCGTGGTCGGGGATACCTCGCGATTGCGCGCGACGCTGACCGACGAGACGGGGGCTGTGCTCGTCGGCAGGCCGATCACGTGGAGCTCGAGCGATAACGCGATCGTGACCGTGCTCGCCACTGGTCAAATCCGCGGCATGGGCACGGGCAGCGCGACGATCACGGCGACCCAGGAAGTGCACCACGCCACGGCGGCGATTACCGTAAACCAGTAGGCTTGCCGCCTGGCAGTTCGAAGGTCAAAATCCCGGTGCGCACTTCACCGGGAGCTATCCGTGTACTCATCCGTACTCATTGCCCTCACTCTGCTGCAAGCCACCCCCCCGCCGAAACTCTCGGTCCATTGGGCCGAGCTCTCGGCGGGCGAGTTCCGCGATGCGATTGCGCGCGCGCAGGGCACCTGCCTGCTCCCCTTCGGCATCATGGAAAAGCACGGGCCGCATCTGCCGCTGGGTAACGACCTCCTCAACGTGCGCTACGTCGCGAGCAATGCCGCCCAGCAGGAATACGCGATCATCTTCCCCGAGTATTACTTCGGGCAAATCTTTGAAGCGAAGCATGAACCGGGCACCGTCGCCTACAGTCGCGGACTCCAGCTCCAGTTGCTGCAGGAAACGACCGACGAGATGGCGCGCAACGGCTGCAAGAAGATCATCATCGTGAACGGTCACGGCGGCAACAACAGCCTGCTGCCGTTTTTCGCGCAAAGCCAGCTCGAAGCGCCGCACGATTATGTCGTGTACGTGATGGGGATCATGCGCGCCGGGCCCGGCGAGCCGAAGCATCGCTCGAACCCCGCGACCGACATGCATGCGGGTGAGAGCGAGACATCGGTGAGCCTGATCGCGCGACCGGACCTCGTCCACTTGGACCGTGCGACGCAGGAATCGGGTGCGGACCAGGCGCGCCTGAAGCTGCCGGAGGGTCTCTACACCGGCATCTGGTGGTACGCCCGCTTCCCGAACCACTATGCCGGCGAAGGTGCCGTGGCGTCGCGCGAATTGGGCGATTTCGAGGCCAAGACGTGGATCAACGGCCTGGTGACGGCGATCCGGGCCGTCAAGGCGGATTCGGAGAGCCTGCGACTGCAGAACGAGTTCTACGAGAGGAGCAAGAAACCGCTGGAGACGCGACCGTAGCCCCAGTGCTACCAAAGCCCAATAACGATCTCGCCTCCTTCGACCGATACCTACACGGGACAGAGGCCAGGGCCGCAACCTTCGAGGGTGAGGGATTCACATGCACCAGCCGTCCGCATTCAGCAGAGCGATTCCACTAGTCGTCTTACTCACGGCGCTGTGTGCCGCATGCGCCGCTCAGGAGCGTCCGACCGCGGGCAAGGGTTGGATTCCACTGCCTACCGGAGGCCGGTTGTATTACGAGGTCGCCGGCGCCAGCGGAGACACGATCATCGTGCCCGGCGCCGTGTTCTGGTCCTCGGCACTCGCGCCGCTCGCCCGGACGCACACGGTCATCTTCTACGACCTGCTCGGCCGGGGGCGCTCCGACACCGCCCGCGCGTCGCGCATCGCCATGGACTCGATCGTCGCCGATCTCGAAACGTTGCGGAAGTTCTTCCGCGTGGAGCGCCCGAGCCTCGTCGGCATCTCCGTGAACGGGCTCGTCGCGGCCGCCTATGCCGCCGCCCATCCCGAGCACGTTTCACGCCTGGTTCTGATCAATCCCATCGCGCCAACCGCGGAAGCGCAGAGCAGCTATCGGCCGGCCGAACGCACGACGCGAATTGACTCGACCGCCCAGCGGGAGCTCATGCGGCTGCGCGAGACAGGCGGCGATCGTGAAACGATGTGCCGGCTGTTCTGGAAGGCGAGCGGCGGCTGGTTCGTGGGTGATCGCGCGGCCACGTCGCGCATCGATCCGACCTGGTGTGCGGTTCCCAACGAGAACCTCGACGCCGCGCTGCTCTGGCTCGGCTACTTGAGCAGCACGGCCGGGTCGTGGGACCTCACCAACGCGGCGCGCTCGATCAAAGCGCCGACATTGGTCATCCAGGCCGAGCGCGACTACTTCGCCAATCCGGAAGGCGCCAAGGCGTGGGTCGCGGCTATTCCGGGAGCGCGGCTGGTGACGCTCCCCGGTGTCGGGCATCTCGCGCTGTTTGAACGGCCGGATGCGGTCAACGCGCCGCTCGCCGAGTTCGTCGCGGGTCGCTGACCTAGCGCGGCTTCGGAGCCGCCAGTCGCACGACTCTGCCGCCCCGGAGGACGCTGACTTTGAGGGTGTCCCCGGGGCGCGGCGCGCTCAGATGGTTCTGGATCGCAATCAAACCAGAGTCCATTGCGCCCGCGCCGAGTCCGACGTAACGAGTGACGCACGTCACAATCATTTGGCCCGCGCGTCGCGCGTTTCACTGCGAGTGTCATCTACCCATCGCTGGGTACCGAGAGATAATTTTCGCTCCAGTGCTCTCCGCAAACTCTGGAGGTTGTATGGACACCGTGCGCCGACTGCTGGTCATCGTTCCCACCGCGTTTGTACTCACCGCATGCGCATCCACAGAACCCAACGCCATGCATCGCGTCCGCGTGTCGGTCGCGATTTCGAATCCTGTCCCTGGTGTGGCCGCCGATCTCATCGTCGCTGGTGACGGCGGATCAGTGAGTATCTCCTCCGCACAAATCGTCCTGTCGCGGCTCAAACTGCATGACGACGTCTGTGTCGACGACGAGAGCGAGGACGCCGACGACATCGACGACGCGAACGGCGCGCCGGCCGTGGAATCTCACGAGCCCGACGGCGACAACCACGATGAGGAAAACGAAGACGAAAACGACGACGCAAACCACGAGGAAGACGATGATGATTGCCCGCCGCTCACAGTCGGGCCCGTGTTGATCGCCCTGCCGCTCGATGGGACGACCACCGTCGTGCTCGACGCGTTGGTTCCTGCCGGGACGTACAAGCGGCTGCAAGCGCGGCTGCACGCCGTCAAAGCCGGCGACGAGGGCGTCGCCGACTTCCTCACCGCTCATCCGGAGTTCGAGGGGATCAGCGTGAAGGTGGTGGGTGTGTTCACCGATGCCCAGGGAGCAGCCCACGATTTCACCTTTACCTCGGACATGAATGTGGTGAGCGCGATCAACTTCGAGACGCCCGTGACCGTCGACGCGGGCACCACGAACCTGACGATTGACGTGGACGTGGCCAGCTGGTTTACGAGTGCATCAGGAGCGGTGATCGATCCGACGAACTCAGCGAAGCAACGGGCGATCGAAAAGAACATTCGCGCATCGCTCCGCGCGTGCCGAGACGACGATCGCGACGGCGTCGATGATCATGCAGCGGGGGTGAGTCCTTGACACGCCGCTGCGTTTCGCGGTTATTGCCACGAACATGGTGACTCGCACGCCGGTCTGCCGCTGTAGGCCGGCCCCGTTCCCGGGGCCCGGCATGGGCGTCGTTTCGTCATAGCGTAAACCGTTTTCGAATCGCGCGACCGGCTGTGGCCCCCGAGGAAACCTGGGCCGTGGCCGGTCGCGTTGCTTTTGGACCACGCTTCGAGAGGAGAAAGTCATGCCTGAGACTCTGGCGCCCGTTGCCGACATCGCGACGCGCGGGTACGCACACCCCGAGGTGCTCGTTTCGACCGAGTGGGTGGCCGATCACCTCAAGGACCCCACCGTCCGCCTCGTCGAGTCGGACGAAGACGTCCTGCTCTACGAAACCGGACACATCCCCGGCGCCGTCAAGGTCGACTGGGTCGCCGACCTGAACGATCCGTTGACTCGCGACTACATCGATGGTCCGCGATTTCAGCGGCTGCTGCGTTCCAAGGGCATCAACGACGACACCACCATCGTGTTCTATGGCGACAAGAACAACTGGTGGGCGACGTATGCGTTCTGGGTGTTCAAACTCTTCGGCCTGAAGAATCTGCGCGTGCTGGATGGTGGGCGGCTGCGCTGGGTGGACGAAGGCCGCGAGCTCGTGACGCAAACGCCACGCTACCCTGAGGGCAACATCAGCATCACGGTTCGCAACGACACCGGGCACCGCGCCTTCCGCGATCAGGTGCTGGAGCACGTGAATCGCGGCAAGCGGCTCGTGGACGTGCGCAGCCCCGAGGAGTATCGGGGCGAGCGGATGCACATGCCCGAGTATCCCAATGAAGGCGCCCTGCGCGGCGGGCATGTCCCGGGCGCGCGCAGCATTCCGTGGGGTCGCGCGGTCAGTCCGGAGACCCACACGTTCCGGCCGGCCAGCGAGCTGCGCACGATTTACCAGCAGGAGAACGGCCTGCAGCCCGGCGATGACGTCATCGTCTACTGCCGGATCGGCGAGCGCTCCTCGCACACCTGGTTCGCCCTGACCTACCTCCTGGGCTTCGAGAGCGTCCGTAACTACGACGGCTCGTGGACCGAGTGGGGGAACCTGGTCCGCGCTCCGGTGGAGAAGCCGTAGTGGATCAGGAGACGCGGATCGCCTGGCTGGTCGATCATTTCAAGCGGCCGCGCCACCGCGGGAAGCTGCCGGACGCAGACGCCCGGGTACCCGGTGGCAACCCGGGCTGTGGCGACATCATCACCATGTATCTCAAAGGTCAGGACGGCGAAGATCGTGTGGCGGCCGTGAGTTTCGAGGGGGTCGGCTGCACGCTGAGCCAGGCGGCTGCGTCGATCCTCGCCGAGCGCATCAACCGGCAGCAGCCGACGTTTGCCGAGGTCCTCGATTTCGCCTACGAGGAGATGCTGGACCTTCTCGGTCGCGGCATCGCCGCGTCGCGCCCCCAATGCGCCACGCTGGCGCTCGGCACGCTCAAGGGTGCGGTGAAAACGGTCGAGATGAACCGGAAGCTGCGCGCCGCCGGCCGTAGCGATGCAGAGATCGCCGAGTTGCGACGGGCGGTGGCGGAGCAGGCCGCCGGCACGGGTCTCGTCATCGGAGACGGGGCCGAGCGCGCCGCTAAGGTCGTCTGAGGACTACTGCTGGACTACGAAGCGAACCGTGTCGGTCGCGGCGCCGGCGAGCGGCACGTGTTGCCAGTCGCCGAGCACTGCGATGATGCGATGCGTCCCCGGCGACACACTGGTCCAATGAAACTTGGGTTGCCCGCGCCCCAGGTGAATGATTCCAGGGACGCCCGCCGGGATCTTCTGGTCGAGCGGCCCGGTGTCCACGTCGAGGAAAAGATGATGGTGCGCCGTGCCGGGCTTCTCGTCCGCCGCGGGCGCTAGTTCGACGCCGGTTGCGGTGAGCACCACGTGCACCACTCCGCCGTGCACCGTGTCACCGGCGGTTGGAAAGTCGATCGTCACCGCCGGCGGAGATGCGGGCCGGCACGCGAGGAGGAGCATGGCGGCCGCGACGCTGCACACGAGGACTCGTTTCACGCCGCTTACGTTACTCCGGATCTAGCGATCTGACCAGACCGCAAGCTCGTTTCCGCTCGGGTCGGCGAAGTGGAATCGCCGGCCCCCGGGAAAACTGAAGATCGGCTTGACGATCTTCCCGCCCGCGGTGCGCACTCGCTGCTCCATGGCCGCAAGATCGACCGCGAACATCACCACCAGCACGGTGCCGGGTTTAGCCGCATCGGCTGTGTGGAACCCCCCCGCGATCCGGCCGTCCTCGAAGCTCGTGTACTCGGGCCCGTAGTCGGTGAACTTCCAGCCGAAGACATCGTGATAGAACCGCTTCGTGGCCGCGATGTTCGTCGCGGCCATTTCGATGTAATCGATGCGACGATCGTGCTTCGCATCCTGGGGCGCCATGGTCGTGTCGTCCCCGACTACATGCCGCTGCGGCGCTGCGCCGTGGGCGGGATCAGGCCGTTCAGCCGCAGGTAGTTCGCTTCCTGGCTGTAATGATCGGCCCAGTCTCCCACGGTGATCAACACCGCGGCCGCGCGCGTCAGGTTCATGCCGAACATCGCGACCGGCTCTGCCAGCTTCGAGTCGTCCATGCGTGCGAACGCCTGCTCGCAGAACTGGAACGTCTCCTTGAGGCGGGCGACGAGCTGCTCCTTGGTGGCCGTCGTATCCATGGCGGTGCGCTGCGGCACTTCGATGCCGGCGGTCTTGCCGCAGAGGATGTCGTTGCCTTCGTTCGCCAGGTGCACCTGGATCTGCGCGAAGCTCATTTGGGCCGGGGTGGGGCGGTAATTGTACTTGTCGGCCGGCATCGCCTCGGCGGCGGCAACAAGTATGCGCGCGTACCGCTGCTCCACGTTCCGCAGCGCGTCGGCGACGGGGTTCGCCGAGGGTGCGGCAGCGGCGGCGCTCGCTTGCGCCGCAACAGTCTGCGGGAACGCGGCGCAGGCAAGGATGACGATCAGGGCTCGTGGTTGCATTGTGAGACTCCGAAGAATGAGAGGGATGTGGATTCTGTCGCAACGGTTTCGTCCGCGCTAGCGGCGCATCCGGCGGTCTGACAGTCCGATGACACGGACTCGGCTCGAAAGCTAGATTCCTCCGGCAATCCCATGGCGACACGCACTCGAGCTCCCACTGTGCAACGAACCCGGCGCGCGACGCAGCCGGCACAGTCCGCCGGCGCGTCTCCTTCCCCCGCGCCGCGGAGCGTCGTCAGCTCCGAGACCGGCCGGACCTATCAGTTCGAACGGCTGATCGGCAAGGGCGGCTTCGGCGAAGTCTATCTCGCCACGCCGCACCCGCGCGGCGCGTTACCGCCGCAGGTCTGCGTGAAGATCAGCGAACGACTGGTCCCGTGGCTGCGCGAAGCCTATTTCGCCGAGCTCGTCGGCCGTGAGCTGCGCGCGCTGCGGATCCATGACCGGTTCGTGGTGCTGGACGGTGACCGCCCGCGCTACTGCCTGGCGATGGAATATGCCGAGCATGGCGATCTTGGCACCTGGCTCGAGCGCCGGGGTCCGCAGCCCGAGCGGTTCGTGCGCCGGGAGATTGCCGCGGTCCTGGCGGTGCTCGACGCGCTGCATCGCGGCCAGGCGCTGCATCGCGATCTGACGCCGTTCAACGTATTCGTGTGCGAGGGCGAGCAGCTCAAGCTCGGCGACTTCGGCATCGCGACGCATCAGCTCAGCCGCCGCGGTGTGACCGCGGACGCATTCAATCTCTTCAACGTCCCGAACGAGATCGCGTGGGGCAGGGTCCGGCGCTGGCAGCAGCGCGACGACATCTATCAGGTCGGGTTGATCGCCGCCATGCTGCTGCGCGGCGACATCACGAGCCCGATTCGCAGCCGGGACGTGCGCACGCTGCCCTGCAGCGATCATCTCAAGGAAGTCATTCACCGCTGCCTCGGCTCGCGCGGCCGGCGCTACGACGCGGCGGGCGCGCTGATAACCGCGTTACGACATCATACTACGGCGCCGCACTTCGGACGGGTGAGCAGCCTCGCGGGCAAGCGGGTCTCGTTCACCGGGTTCCTGAGCCGCCCTCGAGATGAAGCGATCGCAGCGGCCCGAAAGGCGGGCGCCGTGATCCACAGTAAGCCGGGTCGTTCCACGGACGTCCTGGTCCGTGGGCGTCCCAACGCGCTGCAGATCGCCGGCGCGGGCGGCGGCACGAAGCTCATGGAAATCCGGCGTCTGGCGGCGCGTGGTCACCTCGTGAAAGTCATCAGCGACCGGCAGTTCTGGAAGCTCGTCGGCGCAGCGCGCCCGCGTCGCGTTCGGAGATCCTAGCGGTCCGGCGTAATCACCACGTTGCGAAAGTGTCCTACGGTGCCCGGCCCGGTCCACAGCGCGACCCCGCCGCGCGCCGTCGCGCCTGACTTCACGTCGCTGACAATCAAGACCGGTTGCGGGTTATCGTGCACGTACAGGCGCGCCTGGCCGCCCCGGACTTCGATTCTGATCTTCGTCCAGACGCCAGGCATCAGATCGACGTACGACTCGTACTTGCCCGGGGTCTCCTGGCGCAGCCGGAACCAGGGCCATTGCGGATGGGAGATGTACTGCGTCGTGTGATTGCGGCGCTCCTGATCCTCGGCGCGACCGTTCGTGGGGCGTAGATAGAAGGCGTCATACGTGCGCAGGTCGGGCTGCAGCCGGAACGCGATGCCGACGAAACCGCGGGCCCCTTCGCCGGCGCCCGGAGCGGGTGCTCCCGCAATCTCGGCCTCGATCACGCCGCTCGAGAACTCCACCCCCTCAATCTGCGCGAGCTGCTCGACCTGAGCGCGCTGCTCCGGCGTCATCGCAGCCATCTGCTGGAGAATCTCGGGAGTCATCGTCAGTCGGACGCCCTTCTTGCCATCGAGCGTCGCCGCTTCCGCCACCACGTTGGTGAGCCGTAGACCGGTGGCGGACTCGAGCGGATAATTCCGCGCTTGCGACGACGCAGTGCGGACAAGGAGGAGCGCGGCAATTGCAATCATGGCCAGTCGCATACAGGAGCCTCCGGGGTCGTGAGACTAGCACAAGCCAACAGGTCGCAGCAACGTAGAGCCGTACGCCAACCGCCGTCCGGAGGCTTCAAATGGATCGCCGCACCTTCCTGCAGGACTCGGCTGCTGCTGCCGCCGCACTGACCGTCCCCGGTGTCGCCTGGACGCAACAGTCGGACCTGGCACCCGTCTTCACTCAAATCGAACGACAGCACGATGCCACCGTCGCACGGCTCCAGACCTGGATCCGCCAGCCGTCGATCGCGGCCGAGCAGCGCGGCATGAACGAGGGCTGTGAGCTCACGATGCAGATGTTGCGCGACGCCGGGTTCGGGCAGGTCACGAAGATCCCGAGCGACGGCCAGCCGGGCATCTTTGCGACGCTCGACGCCGGGGCGCCGCGCACGCTCGGTGTGTACTTCATGTACGACGTGAAGCAGGTCGATCCCGCCGAATGGTCGTCGCCGCCCTGGGACGCCGCGCTCGTGGACAAGCCCGGCCTCGGCAAGGTCGTCATGGGCCGCGGCGCCGTGAATCAGAAGGGCCCTGAAGCGTCATTCATCGCGGCGCTGCACGCGATTCGTGGGGCGAATCGGAAGCTGCCGGTGAATCTGGTGCTCGTCGCCGAAGGCGAGGAAGAAATCGGCTCGCCGCACTTCGCCCAGATCGTCCGGCGTCCTGAAATCCTGGACGCGCTGAAGAAGACCGCCGGGATCTTCATGCCTTCGGCCTCGCAGGGGCTCGACGGCCAGGTGACGATCACGTTCGGCGCGAAGGGCGTCATCGAAGTCGAGCTGGTCTCGACCGGTGAGCGCTGGGGCCGCGGACCCCAGAAAGACATCCACTCGAGCAACAAGGCCCGCGTGGACAGCCCAGCCTGGCACCTCGTGCAGGCGCTGCACACGCTGGTCTCCGCGGACGGGAACGATCCCGCCATCGAAGGCTTTGCCGACAAGGCGCGGCCGCTCTCAGCGAGCGAGAAGACGATGATCGCGGATGCGGCGCGGCGGCTCGATGAGAGCGGCGCCAAGCGGCTGCTCGGCGTGCAGCGCTGGGTGCGCGATGTGAGTTGGCAGGAGGCGCTCGAGCTCTTGATGTCTCGACCCACGGTCAACATCGAAGGGTTGGTGGGCGGCTACACCGGACCGGGCGGCAAGACGATTCTGCCGTACCGGGCGGTGGCCAAGCTCGACCTCCGGCTCGTCCCCGACATGAGGGCGGACGAGGCGCTGGCCGCTCTCAAAGCGCACCTCGCGAAGCACGGATTCGGTGACATCGAGGTCAACATGACCGGCGGCTACGATCCCACCAGCACGCCGCTCGATGCGATGCTGATTCGCGCGCAGGAAGCGGTGTACCGGCGCTCGCAGATCGATCCGATCCGGCTGCCGCGCAACGCGGGCTCGTGGCCCGGCTATGTCTTCACGGGGGATCCGCTGCGCCTGGCGGCGGGACACTTCGGGATGGGCCACGGCAGCGGCGCCCACGCGCCCGACGAGTACTACGTCATCGACTCGACGAATCCGAAGGTGCAGGGGATCGACGGCGCGGTGCGGTCGTACGTGGAATACCTGTACGAGGTGGCGCGCACGCGCTAAGGGAGCCGGCGGATCTCCACCTTCCGGAAATCGATGGGATGACTCTCGCTCTGTAGGGCGATGTATCCGGCCGTGAGCGGCTTGCCGTCCTGCTTCACGGCCGGATCGTAGTTGTTGACCACCCCGCCGCCAATCTGCGGCTTCGAGTACTCGAAGACCGTATCGCCGTTCACGATGTGCTTGATCAGCGAATCGCCGAGCACCATCACCTCGACACGCACCCACTGCTCGCCGTTGTAGGTCTTGGACCGTGAATTGAGGCAGTGTTCTGTGATCAGCTGCCCGTGCATGACGACGTTGGTGCCGGGGGTGCAGAGATTCGCCGTGGACCGCTCACCCGTGCCGTTGCCGCCGAGCAGTTGGACCTCGATCGAGATCGGAAAGTCCTGATCCTTCGCCATGCTCCTCGCGGATTGAGAGTGAATCATGACGCCACTGTTGCGGAGCGCCCAGTCCGCCCCACCACGCGCCTGCTCTCCGACGAACCGGTACTCGACGGCCACGACGTAGTGAGAGAACGGCTCGCGGTAGAAGATGTGACCGAACTGATTGTTGAACGACTCATAGCCGTCGTAGCGAACCTTGAGCAGCCCGTCCTCGACGCGAAACGTGTTCGCGAAGTTGTCGTTGAGATCGTGGCCGCTGATCTTGACGTCCCAGCCGTCCAGGTTCTTGCCGTTGAACAACTGGATCCAATCGCTCGATTCGCGGGCGGGCGCCTGCACCAAGACGCACGCCGCGCTGGCCACCAGCATCGATTTCATCATCAGTATTTCAGCCCGAATCCAAAGGGGTACAGCGGCGTGCGACTGTCATGGGGGACGTCCGGCTGTTGCGCGGTCACGGCGTCCATCGACGACGGCAGCTCGAACGGCAGCTTGCCCTGCGGGCTCGCGCGTCCGGTCACGACGTCGAGCAGCGCCGCATCGCTCACGCCGAAGTTCCCGATCACGGCCCGCGCGCGCTCCTTGATCGGCGTGAGAATCGCGGGTCGATCGAGAAAGACGGTCACGATCGTGGGCACGACCGCGCTCACCCGCTTGAACGTCTCGTAATCCGCATCGCCGTCCTTGAATGCGAGGCTGCCCTCGTGGAGGAATTGGCCGAAGACGTACTGCGGGTGGAGCCGCTCGAACGGCGCGCTGAGGCGCACGATCGCGACCTCGGCCTGCGCCGGATCGGACACGACCGTCAGGCCGGCGCGGGTCGCGGCCTCGGCGGCGATGCCGTGCAGATAGACGCGCCGCGCGCCGCGCAGCGGCAGCAGTTGGCCTTTGTTCTCGAGCAGCACGAGCGCGCGCCGCTGGGCATCGAGCGCCGCGGCCTGGAACGCTTCGCTCCCGATCACGCGGGCGGCGGCCGCCGGATCCACGTAGGGATTCTCGAACAGGCCGAGCGCGAATTTCTGCGTCAGCACCCGCACGACCGACGTGTCGAGCTGCGCCTCGGTCAATTCCCCCGCGCGCACGGCGTCGACCAGCATGTCGGCGCGTTCGGTCCCGCCGAACTGATCGACGCCCGCCTGCACGGCTTTCACGAACCGCCCGCGCATGGACAGGCTTTCCACGCCCCAGGGCATGCCCAGATCGGCGAAGGAGGGGCGCTCGCCCGGCGGAGCGCCGTTCTTGCAGCGCTCGTTGCAGTCCCACGTGATCGCCCAATCGGTCACGACGATCCCGCGAAAGCCGTAGCGCCCGCGCAGCACATCGGTGAGGAGCTGGCGGTTGTAACCCGCTCCCACCGGCTCGATGGGCTGCCCGTTCCAAGTCGCCCCTTCGAGAATGGAATAGGTCGGCATTACGCCGGCGGCATGGGCGGCAAAGGCGCCAAGGAAGGGGCGAATGTGATAATCCAGATTATTGCCGGGGAAAACCGCGAAGCGGCCGTAATAGCTGTGACTATCGAACCCGTCCTTCGCGGCGCCGTAGCCGACCCAGTGCTTCACCACCGTGATCACACTGCCCGTGTCCAACCCCGCGGTCCCGTGCTGGAATCCGGTCACGTACGCCTGGACGAGCCGCTCGGCCAGCGCGGCATCTTCGCCGAACGTGCCCACGATCCGGCCCCAGCGCGGCTCCGTGGCGAGGTCCGCTTGGGGCGAGAGGGCCATGTGCATGCCGGCGGCGCGGTATTCCTGCCGGGCGATGTCGCCGAAACGCCGCACGAGGGCGGTATCCCCGATGGCGGCGAACCCGAGCGCTTCCGGCCACTGCGAGAAACGGTTCGACTGCGTGGTCGCACCGACGACGAATTGGAAATGATTGCGGGGGTCGGTGCTGATCGTCAGCGGAATGCCGAGCCGCGTGTTCTCGGCGATGCGCTGCAGGGCGTTGTGCTGCGCGGCGAGCGTGGCCGGATCACCGGCGAGGCGCGTGATCAGGCTGGTGACCTTCACGCTGTCGATCAGCGCGCGATTCGCGACCGTGTCATACGCCTGACCCATGCCGACGCCACCCGTCGGCCCACCGGTACGGGCGGTGCCGTGCATCATCACGCCGGCTTTTTCTGCGAGCGTCATGCGCGCGACGAGATCGCGCGCCCGCCGCTCGGGGGTCAGGCGCCAATCTTCGTACGCGTCGAGTGTGCCGTTCTTGTTCAGGTCCTTGAAGCGCAAGCCATCCTGCTGGAGTGCCGGTGCTTGAACCGCCAGGATGAGCAGCAGGACGGTCATGTGCCCCTCGGCGCGGCGGGTTTGGCCGCGTAAATGAAATCGTAGTAGTCGCGCATCTTGAGGCCGGCGGCCGCCGCTGCGTCCACGATCACGATCGCGTCCCGGTGCAGCTGCAGCGCGCTCGCGGTGACCATGCTCGTCACCGGTCCCTCCACCGCCTGGGCAATCGCCGTGGCCTTGGATTTGCCGCTCGCGACCAGCACCAGCTTGCGGGCTTCGAGGATCGTGCCGACGCCCATCGTGATGGCGTAGACCGGCACATCCTCACGCCGCTCGAAGAAGCGCGCATTGTCGTCGATGGTCTGCTTGGAGAGCGTCTTGAGCCGGGTGCGCGAGCTCAGCGAGCTCGTGGGCTCGTTGAACCCGATGTGCCCATCCGAGCCGATCCCCAGGATTTGCAGGTCGATGCCGCCGCACTCCACGATGCGCTTTTCATACCACTGGCAGAACGCGGGGTAATTGCTGGTCGTCCCGGAGGGAATGTTGATGTTGTGCGGCGGGATGTTGACGTGGCGGAAGAAGTGCTCGTGCATGAAATGGTGATAGCTCTGCGGGTGCGTCACGTTCAGGCCGACGTACTCGTCGAGATTGAACGTCGTCACGCGCGAGAAGTCGAGCTGTTCCTTCTCATGGAGCCGCACCAGCTCCTGATACAGGCCGAGGGGCGTCGATCCGGTCGCCATGCCGAGGACGGCATTTGGCTTGGTGTTGAGCAATTCGACGACGAGCTGCGCCGCGACCCTGCTCATGGACTCGTAATCGCGCTGGATGATGACTTCCATGGGCGGGATTCTGGCGCAAATGTGGCAGGCGCGCCAGTTGGGTCAGGCGATCTTTAGGCGGACGGTTCTCGCTTACGCCGGGATTTTTTCTCCGGCGGCGGCTGCTCCGTCGCGCCGGCGACCACCACCTGGTTACGTCCGGAGCTCTTGGCCTGGTACATGGCGGCATCTGCGGTCGCAATCAGCTCCTCCGGCGTGTCCCCGCCATCGGGGTACTCGGCCAGACCGACGGACACGGTGAGTTTGCCCTCGCCGAGGTCCTGTTCGGCGACGCGCGCGCGAATCCGCTCGGCGACATGCACGGCCGTCGCGATCGGACATTCGAGCAGCATGACGACAAATTCCTCGCCGCCGTAGCGGGCCACGCAGTCCACGGCCCGCGTCGTTCTCCGGAACACTTCGGCAATCTTGACGAGCGCCGCATCACCGGCCAGGTGGCCATGCGTGTCGTTGTACTGTTTGAATTTGTCGACATCCGCGAGCAGCACCGTGAACGAACGACGCTGGCGCCGTGAGCGCTGGACCTCGCTCGCCAGCGTGCCCATGAGGTGCCGGCGATTGTAGAGCCCCGTCAGGGCATCGGTGAGCGAGAGCTTTTCCAGCTCACCGTGACTCTCCTTCTCCCGCAGTCGCGAGACCACGGTATTGAACGCCCGGGTCAGGTAGCCGACTTCGCCGGCGCTCCCCGCAGGAAACTCCGCCGAGAGGTCGCCGGCCGCCACACGCGCTGCCGCCTCGGTGAGTCGTTCGAGGGGGCGGGTGAGCGCGACACCCACGATGAACGCGAGGAGACTGATGCCCAGGAGCAGTGGGATCAACAGCAGCACGGTCTGGGAGCGCAGGACGCTCGCCTCGCGCGTCGCTTCACTGCGCGGCGCTTCGGCGACGGCCGCCCAGCGCAGCTGCGGGATCCGTCGCAGCACCGCCGCGACTTCAGGGCCTCCGGCTCGGGCCTGGACGACGGGTCGCCCTTCGCGCTCCACGAGATCGCGCGTGGCCGCTTCCGGCAGCGCGGTCTTCATCACGTCTGCAGGGTTGCCCGCCGAGCTGATCACCACGCGACCCTGCTCGGTGATGATGTAGATGCTGCGTGACGAGGCTCCGGCGAGCTGTTGCAGCGTGTCGCGCACGCCGTCCAGGTTGATCTTCGCGCCCATCACGCCGAGAAACAGGCCGTCATCCCGGCGGATCGGTACGACGAGCACGATGGCGGCCTTGTTGATGCTCGCATCCCATGACGGATCCGCGACGAGCGCGTCGCGGGTCCGCAGGGTGTTCAGCCGATCGGCGGAGAGACGGAAGCCGGTCCGGCTACCGCTGCTCGTCAGGACCTGCCCGGCACCGTCCATGATGGCAAGCCCTTCGTGGCCGGGGAGATTCTGGCGAATCGAATTGAGGTAGTCGCGCAGGCGCGCGAGGCCTTGCGTTCCTCCCCGCCCACCCGCCGCCACCTGCGCGAGATTGTCGGACACGACGTAGGGCGCCGCCCGCAGCCGCAAATCGTACACGCGCTGGTCGACCCAGGCCCCCATCTCGCGGGCCGCTTCGGAGCTCAAGCCGCTGAGCTCGGTGCCCAGTCGATCGCTGAGAGCCCGCTTGTTCCGTCCGTACAACACCACGGTCATGACGAGGGTGGACAGCAGCGTCGCCAGCACCGTGAAGACCACGAACCTGGTCCTCATGGTGTCGAGGCTGAGCCTGCGGAGTGACCGGACGATTTTCTCCCAACCGTGCACGGAGGTTCGCCTGAAAAGACGCAACAACATTCACTTCCGGCCCGCAGACGCAAGAGAATGCTAGGCTGTTTCCTCCCAGCGTCTTGCGCGATCGAGCGCCTTGCGCCACCCGGCTTCGAGCCGCTTGCGCTGCGCGGATTTCATGCTCGGAGTAAACCGCCGATCGACCTGCCACTGCGCGGCGATCTGCTTCTGGTCCTTCCAGAACCCGACCGCCAACCCGGCGAGATACGCGGCTCCGAGCGCCGTGGTCTCGGTGACCTTGGGCCGTACGACCGGGACGCCGAGCAGGCTCGATTGGAATTGCATGAGCAGGTTGTTGGCCGACGCGCCGCCGTCGACGCGCAGCTCTTTCAGCTTGATCCTGGCGTCGGCTTGCATGGCCCGCAGCACGTCGGCGACCTGGAACGCGATGCCTTCGAGCGCCGCGCGCGCGAGGTGCGCCGCCGTCGTGCCGCGTGTGACACCCGCGACGAGACCGCGCGCGTACTGGTCCCAGTGCGGCGCGCCGAGGCCGGCGAACGCGGGGACGAGATAGACGCCGTCCGGATCGGTGACCTGCGCGGCGAGCGCCTCGACGTCGGCAGACGATTTGATGATGCCGAGCCCGTCGCGCAGCCACTGCACCACGGCGCCGGCGATGAAGATCGAGCCTTCGAGCGCGTACTCGGTGCGGTCGCCGATGCGCCACGCCACCGTCGTCAACAGGTTGTGCTTCGACGCGATCGGTTTGGTCCCGGTATTCATGAGCATGAAGCAGCCGGTGCCGTAGGTGTTCTTCACCATACCCGGCTGCGTGCACGTTTGCCCGAACAGCGCCGCCTGCTGATCACCCGCGATCCCGGCGATCGGAATCGAGTCCCCCCCCCGAGCAGCGTCGTCTCGCCGTAGACCTCGCTCGATGATTTCACGTCCGGCAACACGGAACGCGGTACGCCGAGCATTTTCAACAGCTCGTCATCCCAGTCGCCCTTGAGATTGAACAACATCGTGCGTGACGCGTTGCTCGGATCGGTCACATGCACTCGGCCGCCCGTCAGGTTCCAGATCAGCCACGTGTCGATCGTGCCGAAGGCGAGCGTACCCGCCTTCGCTTTGGCGCGCGCCCCGGGGACGTTCTTGAGAATCCATTCGAGCTTGGTGCCGGAGAAATAGGCGTCGATCACGAGGCCGGTCTTGCGCTTGATGACCGGTGCCTTGCCGCGCGCCTTGAGCTGGTCGCAGCGGCCGGCGGTGCGACGATCCTGCCAGACGATGGCGTTGTGAATGGGCGTGCCGGTGTCGCGGTCCCAGACGACCGTCGTCTCGCGCTGGTTCGTGATCCCGATGCCGGCGATGTCAGAGGCGCGCAGTCCGGCTTTCTGCATTGCCTCCTGGGCCGTGGACAATTGCGTCGCCCAGATCTCGTTCGCGTCGTGCTCCACCCAGCCGGGCTTGGGGAAGATCTGGCGAAACTCTTTCTGTGCGGACGCGACGACGCTGCCCGCGTGATCGAACACGATCGTGCGCGAAGAGGTCGTGCCCTGGTCGAGCGCGAGGATGTACTTCACGCCGGCCACAACGCCTTATAGAGGAGGGCCGCGATCACCCCGCCGATGATCGGACCGGCGACCGGAATCCAGGCGTAGCCCCAGTCTGAGCCTCCTTTGCCCGCGATCGGCAGGACGGCGTGCGCGAGGCGGGGGCCCAGATCGCGGGCCGGGTTGATCGCGTACCCGGTCGGGCCGCCGAGCGACAGGCCGATGGCCCAGACGATCACGCCCACCAGCGCGGGACCGAATCCCACGTTCCAGCCATAGTCGGGATTCAGGTTCTTCGGGGTCAGGATGGCGAGCACGCCGAGCACCAGGACCGCGGTCCCGATGATCTCGGTGACGATGTTCGAGCCCGGGCTCCGGATCGCGGGGCCCGTGCAGAACACGGCCAGCTTCGATCCCGGGTCCGGCGTCGCCGCCCAGTGGGGCAAATAGGCGAGCCAGACTACACCCGCACCGAGGAAGGCGCCGAGCATCTGCGCCGCGATGTAGGCGGGCACTGAGGCCCAGGCAAACTTGCCGATCGAGGCGAGGCCGATCGTGACGGCGGGATTCAGGTGCGCGCCGCTGAACGTGCCGACGGCGTACACCGCGATGGTGACGGCGAATGCCCAGCCGGTGGTGATCACGATCCAGCCCGAGTTCTGGCCTTTGGTGCGGTTCAAGACGACGTTGGCGACGACGCCGTCGCCCAGGATGATGAGCAGCATGGTGCCGAGGACTTCGGCGAGGAACGGGGACATGGCGTCGTCAGCGCCCGGCGGCGCGCGTCGTAATCAGAATGGCTCCCTGGTCATGGTTCATCCCGTATCGGGCGCTCGCCTGGATGCCGTCCAGGTGCCGGATCAGCGAGACATTCAGGAGCCGAATCGTTCGGAGCACCTCGACGCCGCCCATGTGGTTTTCATCGACATAGACCTGAACCTGTTCGGTGCCCCCTGGGCCGTGCAGGGTCAGCCAGATCGGCCGCAATGACTCGACTGCCTCGTAGGCGGACCGGAACGCGCGTTGATTGAATTCTTCGGGTGTGAGTTTCTCGCGATCGAACGGCTGCGCACTGCCCGGCTGTGATTTACCACCGCAGGCGGATCCGGACACCAGGATCGCCACCGAGACAAGCGCGAAACGCAAGCGCGTCATGCCTAACGGTATCCCGGCGTTCGATTGCCGCAAGTAGGCGGAGGTTGCGACCCGGTTGGACTCGCGCCACCTTCGGGTCCGCATGGATTCCGCGGCCCGGACCTCCTCCAAACCCCGTCTCACACCCGTAGCCCCGTGGCCCACTGCCGGCACCGTCGAGGAGCACGTCCGCGCCGAAACGGTGCGCGCCGTCTACGAGCAGGCAATCGCCGCGCCGCTCCTCACGCTGCTCGTCACCGGTCTCGTCGCCGTGGCGCTGTGGCGTGTCGCGCCACACGCGCGGCTCCTCATGTGGCTCGGACTGATCGCGCTCCTGTCCCTGGTGCGCATGGGGCTTGTGATCGCGTATCGACGCAGCCGCCCGACACCCATTCACATGATCGCCTGGGAACGGGCGTTCGTCTACACGCTCGTGGGGATCTGTCTCGTGTGGGGGGTCGGCAGCCTGATCGTGATGCCCGCATCGCTCGCGCATCGCGCGCTGATCTACTTCTTTCTCATCGGCATCGCGGGCGGCGCCGTCGCGAGCTACTCCGCGCACCCCACCGCGTGTCTCCTGTCCGTGCTCAGTCTGATGGTCCCGGTGACGATCTGGTTCGCGTTCCAGAACGTCATCGAGCTACGGGTCATGGCCGCCGCCGGCGCGATGTACCTCGTCGCCTCGGCGCGCGCCACGCGCAACTACGGCGTCTTCTGGCGCGAGACGTTTCGACTGTCGTGGGAGCTGCAGCGGGCGCACGCGCTGGCACAGAAACTGTCCCGCACCGACGACCTGACGGGTCTCAACAACCGGCGGGCATTCACGTCACTCGGCAACCGCGCCTTGGAGCAGGCGCGCCGCTATAACCGGCCGCTCGCCCTCATCATGTTCGACATCGATCGCTTCAAGGTGATTAACGACACGCACGGCCATGCGGCCGGCGACAGAGTCCTGCAGGAAGTGGCCGTCGTCGTGCTGCGGAACGCCCGGTCGGCCGACGTTTCGAGTCGCATCGGTGGCGAAGAGTTCGCGGTCTTGCTGCCCGAGACTGAGAAAAGCCAGGCCGTCACGTTCGCCGAGCGGCTCCGAGTCGACCTGGAACAGCTCGAGCTCGTGCACGACGGGGCAACCCTGCAATTCACCTGCAGCTTTGGGGTAGCGGCGCGCGGCGAGGACGTGGCGGTGCTCGATACGCTGCTCAAACTGGCGGACGAAGCGCTGTATCGGGCGAAGAGCGCAGGCCGCAATCGCGTGTCGGAGTGAGAGCCCACAAATAGAAACGGCGCCCTCGAAGAGAGCGCCGTTTCGTTCAACGTACCGCGGTGGTTACAGCTTGACCACGTTCTGCGCCGCCGGGCCCTTCTGGCCCTGCACGATGTCGAACTCCACCCGCTGGCCTTCGGTCAGGGACTTGTAGCCCTCGGCCTGAATCGCGGTGTGATGCACGAAGCAGTCCTTCTCGCCGTTCTCGGGCGTGATGAAACCGAACCCCTTCGCATCATTGAACCACTTCACGGTACCGGTGATACGTGCCATCTGTCGAAACTCCTGAAATAACTGTTCCCGGCGTCGCGCGGCGTCACATGTGTGCGCCGCGTACTGTGTTTCCGGCGCCGGTCGAGCGAGACCCGCAAACAAAAACGAGGACTGGAGACGTCGCCCCAGGTCCTCGTGTCGGTCACTGGCCACTTCGCTCTGGTAACAATGTTCCCTGGAAGCCCACGAAAGTCAAGGTGTAGATTCAATCGAACCCCTCGAGAGGTCGCTATGAGGCGATTAGTCTTCGCCACCGCCTGCACGCTTCTCGCCGCCGCCGCCGCCCCCCCCGCCGCCGCCGCGCAGTCCGACCGAGGCACCGGTATCCGCACATCGATGGTTGAGACCTACGTCGAACGCGGCCAGCTCCTCATCTATCCGTTCTACGCGTACTCCTGGGACCACAACTTCGAGTACCAGCCCTCGATGTTCGGAATCGCCCTCGATCAGGATTTCGAGGGAACGTACCGCACCAACGAGGTGCAGGTGTTCCTCGCGTACGGCGTCACAGACTGGCTCGCGCTCGAGCTCGAGGGGTCGCAGATCGCCGCCGACTTCACCAAGGATCCCAGCGATGCGTCCGGAACCCCGGACCAGCTCCGGGAAACCGGCACCGCCGACATCGCCGCACAAATCCGGTTGCGTCTCAGCCAGGAGCGCGGCCGCCGGCCGGAATTCTTTGCCGCGATCGAGGTGCTGCCGCCGTCGCATGCCAGCTCGACGCTGATTGGGGACGCGCAGTGGGACGTGAAGGGCGAGATCGGCGCGACGCGCGGCTATCGCTGGGGAACGATGACGTTCCGGACGACCATTGAATACAATCGCGGCGATACACATTGGGATTTGGGGGAGACGTCGCTGGAGTACTTGAAGCGGCTCTCGCCGGCGTGGCGGGTGCTGGCGGCAATTGAAGGCGGAGAGGGCGGGGCGCCCGACGACTGGGTGTTGAGAACCGCGGCACGCTGGCGGGTCACCCGCGGCCTTGACCTCAAGTTCGTCAATGGCCTCGGACTATTCCCAAAATCAACGGACTGGGAGGTGCAACTCGGCGCTCTGCTGACCATCCAGTGAGGAGTCGGCCGGCGCAAACCTGCGTCGCTCCGCCCTGTGCGCTCGCAAATCCGCTGCGGTCTTCAGCACCACGAGCACCAGCAGCGCCAGCGTGGGTGAGCCCAGCAGCATCACGATCCAGCCCCCGAACAGCACGGTGAAATGGAGGATGAAGACGCGGGCGTACGGCTGCATCATCAGCGCCTGCAGCGACGCCCGCTGGAATTCGCCATTGCGGATGTAGTTCCAATAGAAGGAAAGGCCGTGACTCAGGACCAGGCCGAGCACAGCCCAGCCGATCTGGTTCGCGCGAATCGCGGCCGGCACCGCGTGCAGGAGATCGAACGCTTGTGATCCCTTGGGACCGAACAGCGCGAGCACGAGCGCGCCGTGGACGTAGGTGAACCCACCGAAGTGAACCATGAAGAACGGCACGAGAAACAGCTTGGCCGCCCAGAACACCGGCTCGCCGGGCTTGGCGAATACCAGCTTGGCCACGTTGAAGCCGCCAACCACCACGTTTTCAAGCCAGTAAAGCAGCACCAGCGGGAACACCGTCCATCCCAGGAACAGCACACCCAAAACCGGGACTGCGTTCGCAACGAGGAGGACAACCATGGACGGCGTCACGGTCTAGTATAGGAAAAACCAGGTTCGATTCAAACGAATTCGCACCCGTCGTCGTCCGGGGAGGCCTGCCTCGGCAACCTTGAGGAAACCTTCGGGACCGCGCATGGTATGCCCACTATGCGCACACTCATCCTGCTCGCGGCTGGTCTCTGCGCCGCATCGCCTCTCGCTGCTCAAGCCAAGAAGACGTTGACGCTCGATGCCGGACTCGTGAACGCATCCGGAAACTCGGAATTCCTGAGCGCGAACCTGGGGGAGAAGGCGACCTGGGCAAAAAACAAATGGAGCGTGGCCCAGAACGCCAAGGTCCTGTATGGCGAGACTGACGGCACACGCACCACCGAATCGTATGATGCCGGTGTGCGAGTCGCGCGCGCGGTATCGCCCCGCATCGGCGTGTACGTATTCGCGGCATACCAGCGGGACCCGTTCGCCGGGTTGGCCTCGCGCTGGAGCGGCGGTCCGGGGCTCACCTGGGGACTGGTGCAATCCGGGCGTGATACCCTCGGACTCGAGGGCGCGATTACGCTGCAAAGTGAACGCACCACCGCGCCGCTCGAGCGCTCGTTCGCCGCGACCCGCACCGCGGCACTCTTCAAGCACTCGTTCGCGAGCGCCGCGTCGTTTACGCAATCGCTGGAATGGATTGCCAATCTCGAGACGTCCACCGACTACCGGCTGAATTCCGAGACGGCACTCGTCGCGCCGCTCTCGAGCAAGATCGGTCTGCGCGTGTCGTATGTAATTCGCTTCGACAACCAACCTGAGCCGACGTTCAAGAAGACCGATAAGATCCTGACGACCGGGATCCAGGTCGCGCTCTAGCTACCCGACCCGGACGCGGAGATTGATCGCGCCGCTGTAGCCCTCGTCAGCCGGGACGGTCCGGAGCGTCAGCCCCGCTTTCTCGGCGCTCGACAAGTTGTTGTAGATCCGGTCTGAGCTGTTGCGCGTGGTGCGCTGGCCCCTCGTCGCGTACGGGGCCTGCGTGTACACCTTGTCGGTCAGTGTCTCGTCGAAAAAGAACTGCGAGGTAAACTCGTAGGTTTCCCGTTCTCCAGCGTACAAGCGCAGCTTGAAATGGATGTGGACGGGGCGTCCGGAGTACCACCCTGGATACACCGTGGAGAACCGTGCCACGCCCTTTGCGTCAGTGATCTGGTAGCCCCGCAGGAACTCGTGCCCGCTCGCGGATCCAACGTCTGAGTACACACCGCCGGCATCGCAATGCCACACATCGAGGTGCGCGCCCGACAACGGCGTGCACACGCCGTTCCCCAGTCGCTCCACGTTGAAGGTCAGGGCGAGGGGCACGCCCGCGGATACTGTACCGGTCGCGGGATCGGTGCGGATGTCGGAGCGGTTCAGCCTCTCATCGACGAAGAACGGGCCTTCGGTCAGCGCCGCCGTGAGTACGCACTCGTCATCCCCGCCCGCGCGCGCGGGAGCAAGATCGAGGAGTGACTGGGAAACGACGAGCGAGGCTGCGCCGGCCGCGACGCGGCCCAGCATTTCGCGACGAGTGAGGTTGGAGGCCATGCTTTGCTACGCGCCTGCACCGGGTTCCGTTGCAGGCTCGGGGGCGAGTCCCCCCGGAATGATGCTCTTGGGGCCGTACTTCCCGCGTACCCGGTCGATCGCGCGCGCCAGCCCGCGGTCGCGTTCGGTTTCGTCTGAACCCAAGAGCGCCATTTGGTCGCGGTCCTGAGCCCTCGTCAGCCCCGAAAGCCGCACACCCACCAGCCGCGCCGGCACGCGTCGCGCCTGGCGCAGCTTCGCGAGCAGCTCGTGGGCGACGCGCAGGATCACGCGATCGGACACGACCGGCTCGGGCAACGTCCGCTGCGTCGCGCGCGTCGTGAAGTCCCAGTCCCGCAGCCGCACCGCCACCGTGCGGGCCGTGAGCCCGTCGCCGCGCATGTCCGCGGCCGCCCGTGTCACCAGTCTGAGCAGCTCGCGCTCGATGTCCGCATCGGCGCTCAGATCCTTCCCGAACGTTTCATCGCGGCTGATCCCCTTGTTCATCACGCGAGGGGCGACCGTGTTGTCGTCTCGGCCGTGCACGCGAGCCCACAGCCACGCCGCCTCGCGCGTGCTCATCCACTGCTCGAGGGCGGCGCGATTGTAGCGCAGCACGTCTTCGACCCTCACCAGCCCGTGCGGCGCCAGGCGCTGCTGAAACTTGGGACCGACCAGCGGGATTTCGGCGAGCGTGCAGGTTCGCAGGAACGCTTCCTCGGCTCCCCGGCTCGATGATCACGACACCGTCGCCACCACTGCTCGGCTTGGCACGATCGACCGCCATCTTGGCGATCAGCTTGTTCGCGCCCCCGCCAATCGATAGCGTAAGCCCCGTCTCGTCCCGCACTCGCTCGCGGATGCGCTGCGCGGTCGTTGCCAACGGCTCGTGCTGGTAGATGCCTTCGGTTCCCGTCATGTCGAGGTACCACTCATCGACGCTCGCCCCCTCGACGATCGGTGTGAACAGTTGCAGGACCTGCCGGATCTCCCGACTTTTCTGCCAGCAGGCTTTGAATGGGACGGGAACGCAGGTGGCGTCGGGGCACAGCCGGAGAGCGCGCGCGATCGGCATGGCCGAGCGGACGCCGTACTTGCGGACTTCGTACGAGGCGGAGCAGACCACGCCCCGGCTGTCGCGCGAGCCGCCGACGATCAGCAGGGGCGCCTTGCCCGCGCCGTCGGGATCGACCGCGCGGGCGACGGCGACATAAAAGGCGTCGGCATCAGCGAGGAGAATGCGACGCATGCCCGAACATATGCCGAAGCCCGGGGGGCTCGCAAGGCGTGATTCCCGGTCGCCATACTCCCGCATGAAAACTCCCATCCTCCCGCTCCTGCTCTCATCTGTCGTGGCAGTCACCATCTCCGCGCAAACTGTCGATCCAGCCGCCGCCATGCGCTGGCGCTCGATCGGTCCGACTCGCGCGGGTCGCGCGCGCGCCGCGATCGGCGCGCCCGGACACCCGACCGCGCTGTACATCGGCTTCGATAACGGCGGCGTCTGGCGGACGACGGACTACGGCGCGAACTGGACGCCCCTGTTCGACGCGCAGCCCACGGGCTCGATCGGCGCGATCGGGATCGCGCCCTCCAATGCGGCCATCATCTACGTGGGCACGGGCGCGGGCATCATCCGCCCCGATCTCGCCACCGGCAACGGGATGTACCGATCGAATGACTCGGGGCGTACGTGGACGCACCTGGGGCTCGATTCGACGCAGATGATCGCGATGATCGACGTCGATCCCAGGAATCCCGATCGCCTGTTCGTCGCGGCACTGGGCCATCCCTACGGGCCGAACGCCGAGCGCGGGATTTACCGGTCGACCGACGGGGGGCGCACGTTCGAAAAAGTTCTCTACAAAGACGAATACACGAGTGGCAACGACGTCCGCATCGACCCGAGCGATCCGAACACCGTCTACGCGGCGCTGTGGCAGCAGCAACAGACGTTTTGGGAGGCGGCGTCGTTCGGTCCCGATTCGAGCGATTGGGGCGCGGGTGGGATCTACAAATCCACCGATGGCGGCACCACCTGGACACAGCTCACCGATGGCCTGCCGATGGTGCTCGAAGCCAATCTCGCCATCGCGCCCAGCAATCCCCGTGTGCTGTACGCGATGGCAGCCTCGGTGCGGCCGTCGGGTGGATCCGGACCCGTGCAGTTCTATCGGTCGAACGATGGTGGTGCGCATTGGACACTGCGCACCCGGGCCCGCGGCGGGCCCGGCGACACGACCGCCACGACCGATCCGCGGCCGCTCACCCGTATCGGCGGGGGCGACGTCCCGCCGATCACGGTCGATCCGAAAAACGAAAACGTGGTCTATAGCGCGTCCATCGTCATGTGGCGAACAGAAGACGCGGGCGCGTCCTGGTCGGCTGTCCGCGGCTCGCCGGGCGGCGACGACTACCAGCGGATCTGGATTCATCCCGACGATCCGAACCTGATCCTCGCCGTCTCGGACCAGGGCGCGGTGGTGTCAGCCAATCGCGGCGCCTCCTGGAGCAACTGGTACAACCAGTCAACCGCCGCGATCTATCACGTGACGACGGACAACGCGTTCCCGTACCGCGTCTGCAGCGGGCAGCAGGATTCGGGGTCGATCTGCATCAAAAGCCGCTCGGACGATGGGGAGATCACGTTCAACGACTGGCATCCGGCGAACATTCAGGAATACGGCATTGCCGCGCCCGACCCGCGCGACCCCGATCTCGTCTTCGGCAGCGCGCGGCGGTCCGTGTCGCGCTATGACCGGCGCACCGGCCAGACCGCGCAGGTCGGTCCCGACTCCGCGGCGCGCGGCGACAAGTACGGCCGCAACGTGCGCACGATGCCAATCATTTGGTCAGCGGTGCGCCCGGATGTGCTGTTCTATACGTCGAACGTGGTGTGGCGCTCGGACGATCACGCGCGCACGTGGCGGCGCATCAGTCCCGACCTCGCCCGGCAGACGTGGCCCATTCCGGCGAGCGCGGGCAAGTACGCGCGCGGTGTCACGCCCACTGCGCGCGGCGCCATCACCGCGCTGTCACCGTCTCCGCGGAGCTTTGGCGTTCTCTGGGCCGGCACCGATGACGGCAACATTCAGGTGACGGTAAATGGCGGCACGACGTGGACGAACGTGACGCCCGAGGGAGTTCAGCCGTGGACCCGAATCTTCAATATCGAGGCGGGACACTTCGACACGCGGACGGCGTACGCGGCGGCCAACACGCTCCGGATCCACGACATGCGGCCGCATTTCTGGCGCACGCACGACGGCGGCCGCACGTGGACCGAGATCAACACGGGCCTCGCGCCTGATGCGGTCGCGAACTCGATCCGCGAGGACCCGCGCGTCCCAGGACTGCTCTACGCCGCGACGGAAACGCAGGTGTGGGTCTCGTTCGACGACGGCGACCACTGGCAGACGCTCCGACGCAACATGCCGGCGATCTCGGTGCGCGACATCCAGGTGAAGGACAGCGATCTCGTCGCGGGAACGCACGGCCGGGGCTTTTGGATTCTCGACGATCTGAGCCCGCTCCGGCAGGTCGCCGCGCTGCGGCGAGCCGCGGCCGCGGGGGGGGGGGGGGCGGCCGTATCTCGTGCGGCCGAGTACGGCCGTGCGCGTTCGCTTCGGCACGAACGAGCCGACACCGTGGTCGCCGGAGCTGCCTGCCGGCGAGAATCCTCCCGCGGGTGCGGTGATCGATTACCTTCCTGCCGGCGGACGCGTCCGGACCGGTGCGGCTCGAGATCGTCGATACCGCCGGCCGCGTGGTGCGCTCGTATTCGAGCGACGACCCCGTACGCGATCCGCACCCCGCCCTCGATCCGGCGGCCTACGACCGGATCTGCCAGAAAACGCCCGCGGCTCCCGACTGTGGGGTGCCGCTCTACTGGCCGTCGCCGCCCATCAGGCTCTCGGCGAGCGGCGGGATGCACCGCTTCGAGTGGGATATGCGCTACCAGCCGGTCGGGGGCGACAGCCTGCTGAACGCCGGGGATGTCAACGACGTGGGCGCGGTGCCGCATCGCAGCGTCCATCCGGCACGGGCGCCATGGGCGCCGCCGGGTCGTTACACCGTCCGGTTGCGCGTGTCGGACCGCACGGTCACACAGCCGCTCGTGCTCCGCCTCGATCCGCGCGTGAAAACACCGGCCGCCGGCCTGGCGCAGCTCGCCGCGTTGAGCAGAGAGATGTACGATCTGGCGCTGGCCGCGCATGCCGCGTACGTGCCGGCCGACACGGCAACCCGGGCGCTGGAGCGCGCCAGCAACGGGGCGCTGACGGCGGCAATGGCGATGCAGGATGCGGACGTGCCGCCCACGGCTGCGCAGGTCGCGGCGTGCGGGCGGGCCCGCGCGTTGGTCAATGGGCTCCTCGCCGGCCGGAAGAAAGGCTAGCGCGCTGTCGACCCAATTGCCGGCCGAGCTGGTAGCCGCCCTTGCCGGCCGCTACGACCTACGCCGCGCGGTGGGGCAGGGCGGAATGGCGACGGTCTATCACGCCTTCGATTCCCGCCACCAACGCGACGTCGCGCTGAAAGTGCTGCTCCCCGGACTCGCCGCGCACGTGGGGGCCGAGCGGTTTCTGAAAGAGATCCGCATCGCGGCGCGACTGACTCACCCGCACATCCTCCCACTCTACGACTCCGGCGAGGCGGCGGGCTTCCTCTACTACGTGATGCCGTTTCTGTCCGAACCTTCGCTGCGCCAGCGGCTCGCGACCAGCCGGCGTCTCGCACCGCACGAAGCGCTGACAATTGCGGCCCGCGTTGCCGACGCGCTCACATACGCGCATCGGATGGGAATCCTGCATCGGGACATCAAGCCCGAGAACGTGTTGTTCGCTGAAGGGCATCCGATCGTCGCCGATTTCGGAATCGCGAAGGCAATCACCAGCGCCAGCGATCCGAATCTGACGAAGACCGGATTCCCGCTTGGCACGCCCGGGTATATGAGTCCCGAGCAAGCCGGCGGACTCGCTGACCTCGACGCACGCAGCGACGTCTACGGACTCGCCGCGCTCACGTACGAAATGTTGATCGGCGAGGTGCTGCCGCCCGGCCATTGGCCCAGCGAGGAAGCGGTGCGCGCCGGCCGGTTCCGCGACGTTGCGCGGGAGCATCGGGCGCGGCTGACTGAGCTGGGCGGTGACATGGAGGCCGCTCTGGTGCGCGGCTTGGCGCTGAGCCACGACCAACGCACGGCGACGCCCCAGGATCTGATCGCCGACCTCACCACGACCGGCGCACCGCCCAACCGTCGCTTCGACACCGGCGAGGTTCAGGAGATCGTGCGTCGCGCGACCGAGCTGGAAGCGTCACGGCCCACGGCCGGCGGCTCCTTGACGATTGGCGGTGTCGAAGCGCTCGGGGCTGAAGTCGATCTCGCGCCGGCGCTGGTGCGCGAAGCCGCGCTCTCGCTCACCCGTCTCGGCCCCGCGCCTCGCGAGCTGGTCGGCGAGACGAAAACGCGATTCCGCGAAGTCGCCTACAGCATGTGGCAGCTGATGGACCCAACGACGCCGCCTGACGAGCGCTGGGGGTTCACCGATTTGCTCGGCGTGATCTTCTTCTCCGTTGTCACCGCCGGCATTCTTCCGATGGTGTTCCTCGGCATCGCGAGCTCGCGCCGGCGCCGGCTGCGCCGGTTCTTCAAGCACGGCACGCCGGCGCTTGCGGAGATCATCGATTTCCGTCCTGAAGACGTGGGCTTCGAGGTCAAACTGACGCGCGTCCGCTATGAATTCACGGCGGACGGGCAGCTCCGGCGCGGCAGTGATCTCACGCTGCCGGTCATCGCCGACCGTTGGCGTGCCGGAGATCGCATCGAGATTCTGTATGTGGGTCGCAACTACGACAGCGTGATCACGACGCGCGCCTAACCCCTACACCGACGTCTTCTTGGCCCGGTCTTCTATAGTACCCTGATTCGCTTATGTTCTCCGGCACTATGGGAAAAGGCACAATCGGCATCCTGACCGGCGGCGGCGACGTCCCGGGACTCAATCCTGCCATTCGCGCGATCACGATCCGCGCGCTGCGCGACGGCTACAAAGTCATCGGCATTCGGCACGGCTGGGGCGGACTCGTAGACTACTCGAGGGAGAAAGGCGCGGACAACGCGGACTGCATCCTCCCGCTCACCGAAGCGATCGTCAATCGCGCCGGACGGACGGGCGGCACGTTCCTCCACACCTCGCGCACGCGGCCGAGCCACCTGCCCAAAGAGCGCGTCCCGGCCCATCTCGTCGGCACCTATACCGAAAAGGTCAATGACACGACGAAGGACGTGCTCAAGAATCTCGAGCACATCGGCGTCGACGTCCTGATTCCGATCGGCGGCGACGACACGTTGAGCTACGGCAAGCGGTTGAATGATGAAGGGGTTCGCGTTGTCGCCATCCCGAAGACGATGGACAACGACGTCTACGGGACCGACTACTGCATCGGCTTCAGCACCTGCGTGACGCGCACGATCGAGCTGACGCACCGGCTGCGCACTTCGGCCGGCTCGCACGAGCGGTTTCTGGTGATCGAAGTGTTCGGCCGCTATGCCGGCTTCACCGCGCTGCTGCCGACGATGGCCGGGGCCGCCGATCGTTGCGTGATCCCCGAATACCCGGTGAACGTCGAGCACCTGGCCGAGCTGCTCACGATGGACCGCAACCGTAATCCCAGCCGCTATTCGGTCGTCCTGGTGTCGGAAGGCGCGACGCTCGCGGCGCATGAGGGCATGAGCTTCGAGGGCGAAGAGACGGACATGTACGGCCACCGCAAGCTCGGCGGGATCGGCGACCGCATCGGCGCGGCGCTCAAAGAGGCCTCGGCCAAGCTCAACAACGGCCGGCGTATCGACGTGGTCAACCAGCGCCTTGGCTATCTCGTGCGCTCCGGCGATCCCGACGCACTCGACTCGATCGTCCCGATGGCGTTCGGCAACCTCGCGCTCGATCTCGTGAACCAGCAAGAGTACGGACGGTTGGTCAGCATTCACCGCGGCTTCTACGACAGCGTCCCGCTGGCCAGCGTGACGTCCGAGAAAAAAGTCGTGGACGTCTCGAAGTACTACAACACGGAACGGCTGCGGCCTATCTATCAATTCGACGGAGCGCCCCTCTTCATCATGACGAGCGATTGGAAGACGCCGGTCGAGCGCTGAACGTCGGCCTGGTCGGCTTCGGCTTCGCGGGGAAGGTCTTCCACGCGCCGGTCATTCGCGCCGTGGAAGGCCTTCGCCTCACCACCATCGTGCAACGCCACGGCGCACCCGACCCGCTCTATCGCGATGTCGAATTCGTGCGCAGTGTCGACGACCTGTTGAAGCGGCCGATCGATCTCGTCGTCGTTGCCACACCCAACACATCACATCATCCGATTGCGAAGCAGTGTTTGCTTGCGGGCAGGCACGTCGTCGTCGATAAACCGTTCTCCACGACCATGGCGGAAGCCGAGGAGCTGGTCGAGCTCGCGGACAGACAGCGGCGCGTGGTCACGGTCTATCAGGATCGCCGCTACACCGGTGACTTCGCGACGGTGCAGACGATCGTATCGGAGGGCGCACTCGGCCGCGTCGTGACGTTTGAGTCGCATTTCGACCGGTTTCGCCCCGAGCGCAAGCCGAACGCCTGGCGCGAGGATCCGCTGCCCGGCTCGGGCGTGTGGTTCGACATTGGGCCGCATCTGTTCGATCAGGCGCTGTTGTTGTTCGGCATTCCCGAGGCGATCGGCGCCGATATCCGTGTCGACCGCGCAGGGGCGACCATCGACGACGCATTCGACGTCACTTTACACTACGCGAACGTGCGCGCGCTCCTGCGGTCGTCTATGTTGGCGCAGCCGGTGGGGCCGACCTGGATCGTACACGGCACCGACGGCACCTTCATCAAATACGGCATGGATCCGCAGGAAGCCGCACTCAAGGAGGGCCGCACGCCCGCCGAGCCGGATTGGGATGCCGAGCCGCCGGAGCTGTACGGCAAACTGGTGACGCCGGGCGGGACGCGCACCGTTCCAACGCTTCGTTCGAGCTTCGCGCAGTACTACGCAAACGTGCGCGACGTCCTGCTCGGCACAGCAACACTGGCAGTGACACCGGAATGGTCGCTGGACGTGATGCGCGGGCTCATATTGGCGCTCGAGAGCAGCCGGCAACGCCGCATCCTGGAGTGGACCACGTGAACAAAGCCTGGCGTTTCGTGCTCACCGGCGGCCTCGTGGCCGGCACGTTCGACATCGTGTACGCCTGCGTGTTCTGGGCGATCAAGCGCGGCGTATCGCCGCAGCGGATTCTGCAGCGCGTGGCATCGGGCTGGTTGGGGGACGCGAGTGTCACCGGCGGCTGGGCTACCGCGGCGCTGGGCCTCGTGAGCCACTATTTCATCGCGATTTCGATGGCGGTCACGTACTACCTCGTCGCGCGGCGCTGGCCGGCGCTGTGGGAGCGGGCGCTGCCCTACGGCGTCGCCTACGGACTACTCTTGTACGGGATCATGAACTACGTCGTGGTGCCGCTATCCGCGGCGGGGCCCAGCTCGAAGGATCCGCTGTGGGTCGGCATGAGTATCGTCGTCCACATGGTCCTGATCGGCCCGCCCTGCGCGCTGTTCGCCCGGCGCGCCATGCTCGCGGACCTGAGGAGTCCGGTTCCCGCCTGATGCCCAAGCGACCGTATCTCCTCGATCAGCTGACGTGGAAGACCGTTCGCGACACGCGCTACGAAGTCGCCGTTCTGCCCTGGGGTGCGACCGAGGCTCATAACCTCCATCTGCCGTACTCCACCGACAACGTCCAGACCGAAGTGATCGCGGCCCGCGCCGCCGAGCGCGCCTGGCAGCAGGGGGCCAAGGTCGTGGTGCTTCCTGTCGTGCCGTTCGGTGTGAACACCGGGCAGCTCGACATCCCGCTCTGCATCAACATGAACCCCAGCACGCAGGCGCTGGTGCTGCGCGACGTCGCGGCGTCGCTGGCAGGGCAGGGCATCGCGAAGCTGGTCGTGTTGAACGGGCACGGCGGCAACGACTTCCGCCAGATGATTCGCGAGATCCAGCCGCAGGTCTCGGTGTTTCTGTGCACGGTCAACTGGTACAAGGTGGTGGATCTCAAGTCCTACTTCTCAGACATGGGCGATCATGCCGGCGAGATGGAAACGAGCGTGATGCAGCATGTGGCGCCGGAGCTTGTTCTGCCGTTGAGCGAGGCCGGCAGTGGCAAGGCGAAGCAGTTCACGATCTCGGCGTTCCGCGAAGGCTGGGCGTGGGCGCCGAGAAAATGGACCGCCGTGACGGACGACACCGGCGTGGGGAATCCGGCGAAAGCGACCGCGGAGAAGGGGCAACGCTACGTCGAGGTCGTCACGACCAAGATCGCGGAGTTTCTCGTCGAGCTTGCCAAGGCGAACCCCGACAAGATGTACGAGTGAAGACTCCTTCCTACTGGCCGCTGGCGCTCGGCTCACTGAGCCAGCGCGCGAGCCAGGCCGCGACCTCCTTATAGAAGAAGCGGCTGTTCTCTCCCTTCAGAATCCAGTGGTTCTCGTCCGGCCACACGATGAGCCGGCTCGGGACCTGCTGGCGCTGTAGCGCGGTCCAGAACTCGAGCGCGTTGTTCATCGGAACGCGGAAGTCCCGCTCGCCGACGGATACGAGCACCGGCGTGTGCAGGTTCTTGGCGCGCCGCATCGGGCTTTGCGTCCGCCAGAGCTGGATGTCCTCCCACGGCGGTCCGCCGACGTTGCGCTCGCGGTCGTAGTTGAAGTCACTGGTCGCCCACTGCGTCTCGAGGTCCCACTCGCCGGCGTGGCTGACGAGTGCGCGGTAGCGGGTCGTCGTCACCGCCAGCCAGTTGGTGAGATGTCCGCCGTAGCTCGCGCCGCCGGCGACCTGTTTGCTGGCGTCGATGAACCGATAGCGTGCGATCGCGGAATCGGCGGCTTCGTTGATGTCGTTCGCCGGTCCTTCGAGCGGATCGAACTGGATGTCTTGCGAGAACTGCTCGCCGTAGCCGGTCGAGCCGCGGTAGTCGCTCATCAGGACGACGTAACCCGCCGCGCCAAGCAGATGCGGGTTCCAGCGCAGCCCAAAGTTGTCGGTCCACATGTTGGCCGCGCCGCCGTGAATCAGCACGAACAGCGGATAGCGGCGCGTCGAGTCGAAGGCGGGCGGCAGCGAGATGAAGGAGTGAATCCGCTTGCCGCTCTTCGCGGTGAACCAGAACTCGCGCAAGGGTTGCCAATCGATCCGCGCCGCGCGCTCGGTGTTGAACTTTGTGAGGGCCGTCCACCGGCCGCTGGCGGGATCGATGCGCACAATCTCCGGAGGATTCGTCGCGCTTTCCCACACGCCGGCGAGGCTCCCGGTCGCGACCTGGAGCGCGCTGAACGTCCCGCTTGTCATCGTGCCGACTTCGCGCTCGCCCCCGCCGCTCGACGCCACGCGAAACAAGCGCTGATGCCCTGCGTCTTCAGCCAGGAAGAACGCGGCACGGCCGTCCGGTGCGACGGAGAAGCTCCCCACTGAGTGATTGGTGCCACCCCCGATGATCTGCGGGGCCCGATTCCCGGATCGTGGCCACGGCCACGCGACCAGCCGACGATTATTGAACGTCTTGTCGCTCGACGGTGTCATGCCGGCGTACAGCGTCTTGCCGTCGGGGCTGAACTCGGGACTGCCGTAATCGGCGCCTTGGGTGAGGCGCTGCGGCTCACCGCCGCCGGCGCTGACCAGCCATAGGGACTGCACCACGTCCGCGTGTGCCCAGTCGCGCCGGTTGGTTGTCGCAGCGAACACCACGCCACTGCCATCCGGTGTCCAGGTCGCGGACAGATCGTCGCCGCTGTTGCCCAGCTGGCCGCCGAATCCCGCCCCGGCTGCGAGCTGCGTACCCGCGAGCAGGCTTTTCGCCTGCGCCCCGGGGGGGGCTCGAGTACCTGCACGAACAGGCTGGGCTTGCGGTCGTCGAGCCAGCGGTCCCACAGCCGGATCGGCGAGCCGTCATAGACGCGCGCGTTGTACTTGCGCGCGCGGCGCTCGGCGGCCGCGGCGCGATTGGCCGAGTCGGTCGTGGCGCCGGGATACACCATGCTCGAGAACAGGATCGCCTTGGCGTCCGGGCGCCACAGCGGATTGGCGGCGCCCGTCGAGATGCTCGTGATGCGCTGCGCCTCACCGCCACTGCTCAGATCGAGCACGTAGATCTGCGACGCCTCGTCGCCTTCGCGCCGAGCGCTGAACGCGATGCGACGGCTGTCGCGGCTCCAGTCCACACCGCCCTCGCCACCTTTCGTGTTGGTCAGGCGCCGGGGCTCGGCGCTGCCGTCGAGCGGCACGAGCCAGAGATCGCTGACTTGCTCACCGTCTGTGTACGAGGGCTCGGTGACACTGAAGACCACCCAGCGGCCGTCCGGGCTGATCGCGGGCGAGCCGACGCGCCTGGCGAGAAAGACGTCTTCGTGAGTGATCGTGTGGCGCACCGTCTGCTGGGCCGAGACCGGCGAGGACAACAGGAGGGCGCAGAAAAACATAGACGTGACACGCATGGCAATGACTTCCTTCAATGGGAGTTCACGGTGAATCGGAAATGCAGCGTTTTGCGCCCGTCGGCAAGGCCGGTCGGTGGTTACGGCTCGCGGCGCACTGACACGTCCGACACAACCGCCGTCGCTCCAATCGATATCAGCGCGCCTTCACGCGCCAACGACTGCACGCCGACGATGGTCACGACTGGCGGGTTGCTACCAAAGTATGCCCCGCCCACCTCGCGGATCGTCGCCTCATCAGCCGGATGGTAGTTGACGACGTAGATCGTGAGGGTCACCACGTTGCGCGGGATGCCGCCTGCCGCTCTTAAAACGGCAGCCAGATTCGCAAACGCGCGAGCCGCTTGAGTGCGCAAGTCCGCACTGACCAGCGCGCCGGTGCTGTCGGTGGCGAGTTGCCCGGAGACGTAGAGCGCGCGACCGACCCGCACGGCTTGCGCGCCGAGTGCCGGTGCGGCAACGCCGGGCGCGGCAGCGACTGGAGTTCTGAACTCCGGCGCAGCCATCCCGCCAAATGCCGACTGCTGCCAGCGCACCGCGTCCTCACGCTGCTTCAGTTCGATCGCCTGTTGCCGTCCCTCTCGCCACTTACGGTAGGCTTTGACCTGATCGCTCGTGAGGATCTTCCCCAGATTGCCCTCGAAGCTGTCCTGTCGCTCCTTGAGGTGCTTCCCGATCTCCTGAAGTCGCTCGACGTAGAAGGTGGCGGCGGCCGGATCGCCCGCGTCGAGGCGCGCATTCATCTTGGTCGTGGCCACCGCGGCGCTGTCGCGCTGGATTTGCGTCGCGACCATGAACGAGTCGTAGACCTGCGCGTAGCGATGCGCCTGATCCTCGTTGAGCGTCAACGTGACGCGGGCGGATGCTGAATCCAGCGGTCCCTCGAGCTCGATGCCCGGGAGCCGTGGTGCCTTGACGCCATACCGTGCGCCGCCCATTGCCCCGGGCGGTCCGTAGCCGCCCTGTGCCGTCAGTACTGCTGGAAAGAGAAGGAACGTTGCGGCGCTGAACACCAGTGCCTTCGACCGCGTCATGACCGGCTCTCCGTTGAAGATCCTAGTGAGATGCCTCAACCGACCACCCCGTCGCAGTGCTAGCGTCGTTCGAGAATGGCAATCACGCTGATCGAGAACGTCACTCGATCCGCCACGCGCACCGTCCCCGCCGGTCCACCGCGAAACGGCCTGATGCCAAAGTCGGTCTGCTTGATCGCGAAGCTCGAGCTCGCGCGCAAGGTGTCGCCAGCGATCTCGAGCTCGACCGTGACCGGAACCTCGCGGGTCTGACCCTTGATCGTGAGTGCGGCGGTCATTTCGACATGTCGCGAATCTCCGGTGATCCGCTTGGACACCAGCCGGATCTCGGGATAGTTCGCGACGTCGAGCACTTCGGTGCGCATCGATGCCGTGACTTTGCGGATCTCCTCCGTATCCGGCGGCGTCAGCACTTCGAGGCTGTCGGTCGGCACGGTGATCTCGAGGTGAGACTCGGCGATGGCTTGTGGTCGATACACGATGCAGCCGGAGAATGCCCGAGCGCGAATCGTGTGCGCGTGGCCCGCAAATCCGAACAGTCCCGATTTCCCGGTTGCGACTTCGAAGCGGCTCGACGGTGAGAGCACGTAGATGACGGAGTCGCGTGGCGTACTCTGCGACGAACCGAGGAGCAGCAATACGTTGAGTGTCATCGCGCCAAAAGTCATAGCATCGCCCCAAAAGTGATAACCGTCTCAGCAGGGACCCTCTTAAATACTCTACGGTTCCCGCCGCGTTCCGGCCGGTGCTTTGCGCGCGATGTACAGACCCACCAGACAGAGCGCGCCGCCGAGGACGGCGATCAGGCTCGGCACCTCACCGAGGATGATCCAGCTCATCACGATCGCCGCGCGCCAGCGCGTATGCCCAGGTCGTGAACGCGATCGTGGTTGGGAATACCCCCAGAAACAGCAGCCAGCCAATTCCATTGCAGATGCCTGCTGGATTGGTTGATTACGGCTTCCCGAGTTTGGGCGGCCGCGGGCCGTGGAGCACCGCCCCATGCACGGGCACGTACTCGAGCGGCGTGCCTGCCCTGGCACAGCGCAACATCAGACCACCGCGACTCATGTCACCTCGGCCGACGAACGTAGCAGGGAAGTGCAGCCGCTCGCCGAAGACCTCCAGCAGCGGTCCCACGTACTTGGCCGTCGCGACGCTGCCGAGCAGTACGACGCGGTCCGTCGACCCCATGTTGCGGCTGAGCGCGGTCGCGTCCCGCACGAGCGGCTCGCGAAATGCGGGCACGGCCTCGTCGACCTCCACAGTCGCCATCGTCCGTAAGTCTTCGACTCGAATCAGCACATCGGCGGGAACGAGCCCGCGCCCCGGCGTAATCACGTACGCGCGCCCGAAACGGGTCGCGTAGGCCAGCTTGCCGCGGAAATACAGGCTGCTCATGAATGTGAAGACTTCGCCGAGCGGCGCTCCACCGTCTGCGAGACGCGCCGTCAGCGGACTTGTCTGGCTCCTGAGCAGCATCTGCGCGCGCGTGCCGGCGCAGTTCGCTGGAGAGAGGAGGAAAACCGTCAGCACGTCTACCGTTCCATGTAGCGGCGCAGCCAAAACATCCCCACGCCAAAGAGTATGATGATCAAACTGATCCAGACGATGCGCATGGGCCGCTCTCCGCGTGTCCTTCAAGAATAATTGCGTCGCCAAAAGGCGTTTCACATATTAGCGCATGTTCGGCCTCGGCGGCGGTCTCTTCACGTTCGCGGCGCTGTTCTGGTTCGCCGCTTCGTACGAGCACTTAACGCCCTGGAAGTGGGCCCTGGCCAGCATCGCCATCACGTTGACCATCGATCAGCTTTTCCCCGCCTCATTCATCTTCGTCCTGCCCGCGCAGTTCGGATTGTTCCTGGTGATGTGGTGGGCACACATCAAGAACAAAGAAGAGCGTCAGAAGGATCTCGACCAGCGCCAGAAGGATGATCAGCGGCTGCGCCGCGAGCACGTCCGGCAGGTGCAAAGGGTAGCCGACGCCAACACGGATTGGGACGCCCAGGAGCGCGAGCGGGAAGCTGCCGCCGCGGCGGCGCTGAAGGATCGGCAAGAACGAGTCCGCCTGGCGCGTGAGGAGCGCGAGCGGGAAGAAAAGGAACGGGGCTCGGGGGGGCGGGGGGGCAGCAGCCCGGCCTAAATCGTTCCCTGTCCGAGCTTCCAGGCCGTCGAAATTCCCAAGCCCATCCACAGCAGATCCAGCGGTCCGAACGACGTAATCAGCAGCACCCAGAATCCGATCGTTTGGAAGATCGTCGCATCGTAGTACGCGCGGACCATGCGCTCCCGCTCGGCCGGCGTGGCGGCCTTGGCGCGATCCTCGGCCTCTTCAGTCATCCGCGTGCGCAGCTGCTCACCGGGGCCCATGTACGAGGAATCCCGCAACAGATCCGGGCGCGTGTCGATCGTGTGTTGCAGGTCGGGAGAGAACGAGTGGTTCTTCTTCATCTCTGCCAGGAACATGAGCGAGGTGACCTCGGGGCCCTTCACGACCTGCTCGCGCAGAGCCGGCAGCAGCCCGAACTTCACGACCGCCACCTTCGAGACGAGCAGCATGCACGCCGTGACGATCGCCGCGAGCACCCCGGTCGCCCGCGTCGGCGGCTTGGCCGTCTTCGCGATCGCGATGCCGATGAGGCCGCCGACTCCCCAGGAGGCCAACCCGACGTCCCTGAGCGTCATGCGCGCCAGCAGAATCCAGACGATCATCGTCACAACCCCAACCAGCACGCCTGCCAGGAGGGGCGACCCTTCACCGGAGCCGCGTCGAGACGTCGCCCCCCGCGCGCCACCGCCGTAGACCCGGACGTTGCCCATGGAGCCATAGGATAGTGAACGCCGTTCCAAAATGCACGACTGCCTTCAACTCGCTGTCATGACGACGGGAGCATGGTCGCTGGTTCCGACGTCCGCCTGCACGTTGCAGCCGGCCGCTCGCGCCGCCACAGCGGGTGAGGCGAGGACGTAGTCGAGCCGCCATCCGATGTTGCGGGCGCGGAGGTTGCGCCAGGGTGCCCACCACGTGAACAGGTTCTGGTTGTCGGGATCGAAGTGCCTCCCCAGATCCACGAGATGCTCGCCGAGCAGCTGGGCGAACAATGCTCGCTCTTCAGGCCTCTGTCCCACGGCGTTGGGCTTCCGCTCCTTGGGATGCACGTCCATCTCGGTCCGCGCGATGTTCAGGTCGCCGCACAGAATCAGATCGCGGCCCTCGGCGTGTAACCGCCTGGTCCAGTCGATGAGCTTCTGGACGAAATCGAGCTTCGCGGGGTAATCCTTGCCCCCGTTCGGCACATACACTGATGCGATGACGAGATTGCCGTGCTCCACCTGCACGATGCGTGATTCCATGTCGAACGGCGGATGACTGAACGTGGGATCGACCGCGAACAAGTCCTTCCGGACGTGTAACGACACGCCCGAATACCCCTTCAGCGTGTGCCAGAAGGCGTGATAGTCTCGGACCTTGCACTCGACGGGTATCTGTGCCGACGTCGCCTTGAGCTCCTGCAGGCACACGACGTCGGGGCGCTCGCGGGCCAGCCATTCGCCCAGCTGCGCCGCCCGGGCGCGAATGCCGTTCACGTTCCAGGTTGCGATCTTCACGGGTGAAAGTCTAATCAGGCCCTTGACGGGAACCGAGGTACACGTATATTACCATCTAGTTATGAAACCATCTGGTTATGGTCTGGACACGACGTTCGCCGCCCTCGCGGATCCTACCCGCCGGGCGATCCTGGCTCGGCTGGCCACGGGGGAGGCGACCGTCACCGAGCTCGCCGAGCCGTTCGACATGAGCCAACCCGCGATCTCCAAGCATCTCAAAGTCCTGGAGCGGGCCGGGCTGATTAGGCGGGGCCGGGAAGCGCAGCGGCGGCCGCGCAAACTCGAGCCTGGACCGCTCGCCGAGGCCACGGATTGGATCGAGCGCTACCGCAAAATCTGGCAGGCGAACTACCAGCGTCTCGACGCCTTGCTGCGCGTAATGAAGTCCACGCAGAAGAAGGCCGTCGACGCCCTGGTCAACGAGAAACCAAGGCCCACGAAGAGGAAACGACCATGACCAAGACCCCACCGCTCACGGTGTCCACGCCGACCGACCGCGACGCGGTCATCACCCGCGTGGTGGACGCGCCGCGCGGGATGGTGTTCGACGCCCACACCAGGCCTGAGCTGGTGCAGCGCTGGCTGCTCGGCCCACCGGGCTGGACCATGCCCGTGTGCGAAATCGACCTCCGCGTCGGGGGCAGGTACCGCTACGAGTGGCGGAGCGCCGACGGCCAATCCATGGGAATGGGAGGGACGTTCAAGGAAGTCGTCCGTCCCACGCGCATCGTGGCGACGCAGGTGTTCGACCAGGACTGGACCGGAGGCGAGACCATCGTCTCCACCGACATCGTCGAAAAGAACGGGAAGTCCACCATCACCACCACGGTCCGCTTCGCCTCTCGCGAGGCGCGCGACGCCGCGCTCCAGACCGGCATGACGACGGGAATGGAAACGGGTTACGAGCGGCTGGAACAGCTGTTAGAGGAGATTGCCCATGGCTAGTCAGAGGATTACACCCTTCCTGTGGTTCGATAGCCAGGCGGAACCAGCGGCACGGTTCTACACCTCGATCTTCAAGAACTCGAAGATCCTGAACGTGACCCCAGGCCCGAAGGGCTCGGCCATGGTGGTGAACTTTCAGGTCGAAGGGCAGCAGCTCATCGCCCTGAACGGTGGCCCGCAGCACCGGCTCAACGAGGCCTTCTCCCTCGTCGTGAACTGCAACACCCAGAAGGAGGTCGACCACTACTGGACCAAGCTCACGGCCGACGGGGGGACCGAGAGCATGTGCGGCTGGCTCAAGGACAAGTTCGGCCTTTCCTGGCAGATCGTGCCCGTGCAGCTGGCAAAGTTCCTGAGCGACACGGACCCCCAACGGGCGGGGCGGGTCATGCAGGCGATGCTGCAGATGAAAAAGATCGATATCGCCACGCTCGAGCGCGCGCACCAGAAGTCATAAGGTGAAGTGACGCGACGGGGGCCTTGGGTGGTATTCACCTGAGGCACCCGTCCTCGTCGAGGTCGCTATGTCCGTCGTCGGCCGCAGGGTTATTCGTCTCCTCGTTCTCTCCTTCTGTCTCATCGCGCCCGCGCGCGCGCAGCTGATTCCGGTCAAGACGCTCCCCCTCGCCCAGGGGAATCAGTTTCAGATCTTCCCGTCGGCGAATCTGGGAATGGCCAGCGTCTCGATCGCGCTCGCCGATTCGGTGCTCGACCCGTTCGTGAATCCAGCAACCGGGTCGCGTCTCCAGGCGTCGCGATTCTTCGGGTCACCGACCGTGTATAGCGTCACCCAGGGCACGGGGGGCGGTCGCTCACTGCCGCTGGCGCTGCTCGTGCGAAGCGCGAATTGGTACGGGGGCCTTGCGCTCGCGGTGCAACAGGTGGACCCGAGCCGCCCGCCACAGTCCAACGGTGACGTCGTCGCGGTGCTTCCTCCACGACCGGGAGACGGGGGCCCGTTCGGTCCCGTGCCATTCTCGGTTCAGGCCGACAACGAGGCGCACGGCAACCAGTTCGCGTTCGCGATGCTGGGCCGCTCCTTGCCGAATCATCATCTGTCGATCGGCGCCAGCGTGCTGTGGAACGGGCTGCACGCCGTCGATGGCGTCGACTTGCTCTACGCGAACAGCCGGCGACTCGAGCAATCGGGAGATGCGGTCGATGTGCGCGTGGGTGCGCTCAAGGAATGGCCTCGGGCGGTCGGTGGCGGCGCACGGTCGCTCGAAGCGATCCTGCTGCACAACCGGTTCGCCGCGACCCATACCGTCACGTATGCGGACGCGATCTGGAATCCGATCACGCAGCAGTTCGACGAACAGGCCCGGATCGAGCACAACGAGGAGCGAACCAATACGTGGGGCATGCAGTTGAACTACCAGATCCCCCTCGCAGCGCCCGGCTGGCGCATCGGCTGGCTCGCGGTCGCGAACCGCGCCTCGCATCCGAAGATTCCGACGTACGAGCTGACGAACGTGCCGGCTATTCCGCGCGACCCCGGCTACACCAACGCGTTCAATCTGGGAATGGGCGTGTCGAGGGTCGAAGGCCCGGCGCGATTCGGCATCGATCTCATCTACGAGCCGATTTCGAGCTACACGTGGGCGGACGCGGCCGTCCCGACGCCCACGGCCGCTGGTGACACGATCGCTCCGGGCGGGAAGACCATCGAAAACCGATTCCGGTTCAACAATGCGTGGTTCCGCCTCGGCGTGGAGCAACCGGTGGGCGACGGCAAGCCGACCAGCTTCCAGCTCGGGCTGATTCTTCACCCGATTCAGTATCGGCTCGAGCAACGGGACCATGTCCAGCTCTCGTCGCGCAGCGCCGATGCGTGCTGGTGGGAGTGGACCCCCACGTGGGGCCTGAGCTACCGGCAGCCGCGGTTTGAGCTGCGCTACCAGGGGCGCGCCACCAAAGGCGCCGGGCGGCCCCAGTCGCAGATCGTCATCGGTTTCCGGGACGTGGCCGCCGCGGGATCCACGATTCTCGCCGCACCGAACGGGCCGTTGTTCATGACCGACGTCAGTACGGTCACGCATCAGATCTCGCTATCGCTGCCGCTCCGCTGAGGAAAGGAGACATCATGACTATTGCACTCAGATCAGTCGGTGTGGCGGCGCTGGTCGCCGTGGGAGCGGCGTGCGACGAAACGTTCCCTTCCGAAGGGGGTCCGCCATCGGTCGACGCGCAGCTGCGGCAGGTCCTGGGCCAGTACGGGGTGGTCCCGATCGGTCCGGTGGCGCCGCAACCGGCCGCGCTGGTCGAGCTGGGTCGCGCGCTGATGTTCGACAAGGTGCTCAGCGGCAATCGCGACGTCGCGTGCGCAACGTGTCACACGCCGAGCGATCATGCGACCGATGGCCTGCCGCTCGCGATCGGCACGGGAGGGACCGGTGAAGGACCCGCGCGCACGCTCGGCCCGGGACGCTCGTTCGTGCCGCGGAACGCGCCGACACTCCTGAACTCGGGAATCGGATTGTTCTACGTGTTTTGGGATGGCCGGCTCGCGCGGTTCGGCCCAGTGATACCGGAGGTTCCAGTCCAGGTATTCGACGAAAACCCGCTCGCGGTGCAAGGAATGCTGCCGGTGCTCAACCGGCGCGAGATGCGCGGGGATTCGGGCGATGTCGATGTCTTCGGCAACCCGAACGAGCTCGCGGCACTCGGTGACGCAGAGCCGGAGCGCGTGTGGCAGGCCGTGATGCAGCGCCTGCTCGCGATCCCGGGATATGTGTCGATGTTCCGGGCCGCGTTCCCCAACAGCTCCACCGCATCGCTCTCGTTCCGCGACGCCGCTCAGGCGCTCGCGGCCTTTCAGATCGCGGAGCTGACCAAGACGGACTCGCCGTTCGACCGATATCTGAAGCGGGACGACAATGCGCTCTCTCCCGAAGCCAAGCGCGGTGCGGTGCTGTTCTTCGGCGACGCCAGATGCAACAGCTGCCACAACGGCCCGCTCCTGGGTGGGCGCGACTTCGCGAGCAGCGGCATCCCGCAGCTCGGTCCGGGGGTTGGGAGCGGTGCGCCGCTCGACAGGGGCCGGGGTGAGCTCCCGAACAACCAGTTCTACCAGTTCGCGTTCCGGGTGCCGCCGCTGCGAAACGTCGAGCTGACCGCTCCGTACTTCCACGACGGCACCATCCCGACGCTGGAAGCCGCGGTGCGGCACTACAGCGACGTCCCGAAATCGCTTCGCACATTCGATCCAGCGACGCTGCCAGCCGCATTTCAGAGCAGCTATCACGGCGATCAGCGCACGATCGATACGCTGCTCGCGACGCTCGACTTCCGGTTGCGGACACCTTTGAACCTGACCGATAGGCAGGTGGCCGATCTGGTGGCGTTTCTGAAATCGCTGACCGACCCGGCCGCGCGAGACCTGTCGGGTATCGTACCGACGTCCGTGCCGAGTGGACTTCCCGTGCGCTAAAAAAAAAGGATGGTGGAGGGTTGTCCTCCACCATCCTTCACCAACCTCGACCCACCTCCACCGTCTTCGTTAGAACCCCTGCGTCAAACTAAACCGCACCATCCAACCCTTCTGCGGCCGATTGAACGGATGCACGACGTCCATCTGGCCGATCGCGTAGCCGAGCAGATTCATCCGGAATGAAACCCCGGCGCTCTTGTAGACTTCGCGGGGGCCGGTGCCGAAGATCTTGGCGCCCTCCGTCGCGGTCCACGCGACACCGGCGTCGTAGAAGATGGCCGCATCCACCGGCAGGAATCCGTAATAGCTGCTACCCAGACCGAGCAAGCCGAACGGCGGGAAGCGCAGCTCGGCGCTCGCGACGATGAATCTCGAGCCCATCATTTGATCGAATACGGGACACGCCGGGCCTACGCTGCCGCACTCGCTCGGACTGAAGCTGCCCTTGGTCGTAGCCGCGCACGAGGGTAGGGTAGCCGATGAACAGCGGATACATGCGGGGGTCTTCGGAATCGCGGCCATAGCGGCCGACGTGCATGAAACGCCCCGCGAGTGTGAAGGGACGCTTGATCATGACGTAGCGGCGATAATCGGCCACCGCGGTAATGAACTGCAGGCTGCCGAACGTCGGGTCGACTTCGAACCGGAAGCGCTCGCCCATGAGCGGCCCGGTGGCGCCGAAGAACGAATTGTCGTGCACGATCGCCAGGGTGCTTGAGTACAGCGTCAACGAGCCCGGGCCAGGCAGATCGCTCGTGCGATCGTCGAGCACCTGGCTGCCGGATGGATCGTACGTCGTCGTCCGGAGCTCCCGGGAATACGAAATCTGGTTGACCCCCAGGGAGCCCTCGATGCGGCGCGACCGGTTCAACGGGTACGCGAGGATCCCGCTCACTTCGCGACTGGTTTGCTTGTCGCGCAGGGTCTGCTCCACGATATTTTGCGTGGCGCTCATCGCGGAAAACGGCGAACCGGCCGGTGATATACGGAATCCACTGGGCGCCGATCAGCCAGTTCAGACGCCGTTTCCGGTTGCCGTACGCGACCAGGGCGGCCCAGTCCGAGATCCGGCCGTTGACCTGAGCCATCGTCACCAGGTTGTGATCGCCCAGCATGTCGCTCCAAAACAGCGTGATACCGCCGCCGATGTAGGTCCCATACCGGTCAGCCGCGATCGCCAGACTCGGTTGTGAAATGAAGTCGAGCGACAGCTTCGGGTGATACGCTTTGACCGCGGTGGCGAGATCGAGCTCGTCTTCCGCCGGGAGACCTTCCCCCGTGTTATTGAGCACCGCGGCGATCCCCGTTTCCACGACCTCGCGATCGACGGGAGGCAGGAGCGCGGCCGCTTGCGGCAGCTCCCGGACCGGCCCGCCCGCGAGCGTGTGAATGTCTTCGATCGCCTGAATGGCGTACCCGCCGCCCGTGTAAACCGAAAACACCGCGCGGGACGCCTTCGAGGCGACGCTCAACGCGGGGCTCAGCGCCGTGATGCCGCTGACGCCGGTGAACAGGTTGGTCACTTGCGTGATCACGCCGTCGCCGAGCGACAGCCGATACACGTTCGTGATGCCGCCGGGATCGGACAGGAAGTAGACACTCAGGCCGTCGGGACTCCACTGCGGATTGATGTGCTTGGCGTTCGAGAGCCGCGGCATCTGGGTGATCTGTCCGCCGCGCGCGTTCATGACCGCGAGCTGGTATTGCGCGTACGACAGACTCTCGAGCGACGTCCCAAACCGATCGGTGACGAACGCGATCGACTGGCCGTCGGGGGACCAGGCGGGCTCGAGATCGGCGAACGGATCGTCGGTCAGACGCTGCAGCTGCCCGCTGTCGAGATCGTACACGAACAAATCAGTGTATCCGCCGACCTGCGCGCTGAACGCGATCTTCTTGCCGTCGGGCGCCCACGTCGGGTTGAAGATCTCGCCGAGCGACGGGAACTTGGCTTCCTTGATCACCTTGCCGTTATTGCCGTTGACGATCCGCAGGGCCGGCTTGTCCGGTGAGGATCGCCCCGAACACGAACCGCGTACCGGTCGCGTCCCACGCGCCGGCCGAGTTGATGAACTGCATGCTCTCGAGGTGTGGATCGCGCGTCGCGGAGACGAGTTTTCGGATGGTTCGGCCGTTTTCCGCATTCGCGAGATACATGTCGATCGAGAAGAGTCCTGCGTCCGACAAGTAGACCATGCGCTTGCCGTCCGGACTGAGCGCCGGCGCCAGGTTGTAATGCGCCTGGGTTCCCGGGCTCACGAGGAGCCGCGCACCCGTCGCCATGACGGGCGTGGCACGTTCACGCTGGACGCCCCCCTTGTCGGTGGGGAGCTCGGTCCCGGTCGCCGCCGCGACCTCGTGCGCGCTCGCGGTCAGCGCGCGATGCCAGTCGGCGAACAGGCTGTCGACCGGCCGGTGCGTCAGCGACTCGAGCGTCAACTGCACGTTGCCGTTGCGGCCCGCCGCGCGCAGCAGCGCCCCGACGACGTCGTCGCCATACGTGCCGCCCATGTACGCCCAGAACGCCTGGCCCCAGCGATAGGGGAAATACTTGTAGCTGTCGAGCTCGCGGAAATTCGGCAGCTCGTCCCGGCGCACGGCGTCCCGCATCCACATGGTCGTATTCGGATCGACCGGGCCGATCGAGAGGTACTCTGCCATCCCTTCGATGAACCACAGGGGTACCCGCGTCAGGCCCGTCATCTGGGATCCGCGGCTCACGCCCGTGATGTCATACTGGAACGCGTGCACGAGCTCGTGGCCGATCACATGATCGGTTTCCGCGAGCGACGCTCCCATCGGGAGGATGATGCGCCGTTTCAAGCTTTCGGTGACGCCGCCCGTGCCTTCGCCGGGCTGCTCTCCCAGTACGTTGGTCTGCTCGAAATCGGGATGGTCGGCGTAGAGGACCAGCGGCTGGCGGCCGCTCAACTGGTGCCGCAGCACCGTCGAAATCCTCGCGTACCAACGCTCGGCCATGCGCGCGGCCTCGGCAGCCGACGCCGCTTCCTGATCGTAGAAGTAGACGTCGAAATGCTGCGTCCTCAGGATTTTGAAGCGGAAGGTTTCATATTGGACAGAGTTGCGGCCGAAGAGTTGGGCGGCGGCCGGTCGCGCAAAGAGACCGAACGCCGCAAGCAACAGGCTGATCCGACGAATATTGTTCATGTACTTGGATTACCCCCGGTTGCTGACAAGTTGCCTGTCCCGGCCCCCATCCCCCAGCCTCCCAGGCTACTACTGAACGTACAACGTTTGCCATCGGTTCGGGTGTGAATCCGACCGGCCTGTCCACGTGGCTCAATTGGTGAACATGTGTCCTGTGTAGGTGTCGCTGGCGGACACCTTGGCGGGAGGGATATCACTGAAAAGCTGGCCACAGGCATCATTCGTACCGCCATCGACAACGCCATCACGTTTCAGTTGCAAGCGCTGGCGGGAGCGCGCATTTTCGGGTCGTGAGCGCGCCTCCTGCCTCCCCGGCCGCGACCTCCCGGGTCGCGTCGATCGACCTGATGCGCGGCGCCGTGATGATGCTGATGGCGATCGATCACGTGCGCGTGTACTCGGGACTCCCCGCCGGCGGGCCAACGGCGGGGATTTTCTTTACCCGCTGGATCACCCACTTCGTCGCGCCGGCGTTCATCTTCCTCGCGGGTACCAGCGCGTTCTTCTACGGCAAGAAGCACAGCGATCTCTCCCAGTTCCTGTTCCGACGCGGTGTGTGGCTGATCCTGCTCGAGCTCAGCGTGATTCGGGTCGCGTGGACCTTCAACTTCGATTTCGCGAACTACATGCTCGCGGGTGTCATCTGGGTGATCGGCTGGTGCATGATCATCATGGCCGCGATGGTGCACATGCGCCCCCGCAACGTGGGGCTGACGGGTGTCGCGATCATCGTGCTGCACAACGCGATCATGGGCCCGCTCATGCACCTGCTGCCGCTGGGCGAGTCCTGGAAGGTGTTGTACATCGGGTTTTTCGACGGACCGCTGAGCGGCACGCCGCTGATCGTGCTGTACTCGATCATTCCGTGGATTGGCGTCATGGCGGCGGGGTACGCCTTCGGCGAGATCCTCACACTGGAGCCGGCGCGGCGCAATCGCTTGTGCGTACGGATCGGGCTGGGCGCCGTCGCGCTGTTTCTCGTGCTCCGGGGATTCAATCTCTACGGCGATCCGCAGCCCTGGAGCGCAACCGGGCGGATGCCGGCGGTCCTCTCATTCCTGAACACCACAAAGTACCCGGCGTCGCTCAGCTTCCTGCTCATGACGCTTGGCCCGACGATTGCCTTGATTCCCGTGCTGGACCGCGCGCGCGGCAAGATCGCGGCATGGGTGACGGTCTTCGGGCGTGTGCCGTTCTTCTACTATGTGCTGCATATCCCGCTCATTCACGCCCTGGCGCTTGTGGTGACGAAGATTCGCGCACCTGAGGCGACCTGGTGGCTGTTCACGAACCATCCGATGGGTAATCCGCCGGCGCCCGAGGGGTACGCGTGGAGCCTCGGCTTGCTGTACCTGGTGTGGGCCGGGGCCGTCGTGCTGCTGTACTTCGCCTGCCGCTGGTACGCCGATCTGAAGGCCAGGCGCAGCGAGTGGTGGCTGAAGTACCTCTAGCGCGCTACTGACGACAGGGCGCGTTGGGATCCGCCGGCTTCGGTACGTCGCGCCTGGGCCGCTCGGGGGCGTTCGCGATCGCGAGCGCGCCATCGTGAACCATCTGCGCGACCCGCGCGAGATCCGGATAGCTGATGTACTGCGCTTCGTCCGTCACCTGGTGATAGTCGAGGTGCTCGCCGCGCGAGAACGCGACTGACGGGATGCCGTAGCGGGCGTAGCTGTAGTGATCGGCGCGGCAATAGTACTGCAGCGGATGGCCCGGCTGGTCATAGGTGTAGTCGAACACGAACGGCACGGGCTGGCGCGCATTCGCCGCCTCCAGCATCTCGCCGAACTCGCGCGAAATCCGCTTGGCTCCGATGACCTCCAGATAGGTGGGAGTCCCGGCGCCCGTGCCGCCGCGCGGGAAATCCGACGCAGTGCCGCGTCCGATCATGTCCTGGTCGATTTCCCCCACGATCGAATCGATCGGCACCGTCGCATGGTCGGCGTACCAGCGCGAGCCGAGCAGACCGGCTTCCTCACCCGTGTGGCTGACGAACAGGACCGAGCGCCGCGGCTTGGTCGCGCCCCGCGCGAACGCCTCCGCAATCTCGAGAATCGCCACCGTGCCCGAGCCGTCATCGTCGGCGCCATTGCGGATCGAGTCCAGGCGGGGCTGATGCACCTGGCGCATGCTGTCGAGGATGGTGCGGATCCGGACCCACTCCTCGTCCGTGGCCGGGCGCATGGGCGAGTCGGCGCCCATGGGCCGAACCACGCGGTTGAACGCCCGCAGCGAGTCGTGATCGACGGGGCTGTGATCGAACCCGACGTGATCGTGGTGCGCTGACAGCGACAGGTACTGATTGCGGAGCGCCGGATCACTGCCGCGCACAATCCCGACGACGTTGCGCGCCTGCCACCGCACTGGCACGCGCGGAAAATCGAACTGGCCGCTCACGGTGTTCGCGACCGTCGTGCCTGGGGTGAGGGTCGCCGGATCGGCGCCCAGCAGCGCTATGGCCGCGGGACGGCTCAGCCAGACGAGCGTGATCGCGCGCGGGTTGCGCGATGTGTCGGCGACGGGGCGGCCATCGCGGATGCGCGCGATCTGCTCGCCTCCCAGCTGATCGAGGGCCACCACGCCAATCGCCGCCGCCTCACGATAGCGGCCGAGAAACGGCCCCAGGATCGAGCGGCGATCGACTCCCGGTGGCACGTCGATCACGACGAACTTGCCGGCGACGCCGGTGGGGGGGGGCGACATCACATGCGCAGTATCGCCCGCGCTGCCCACGTAGACGATCGCCGTGCGGTCGAACATGCGCGGCGGCGCGCTGAAGCTTGCTGGGAGGAAGTCGGTGACGAGACGCAGCGTCGCGCCGGTGCTGCTCGTGAGCTGTGACCGGGGATCGACGCGGACATCCCAGAAGGGCACTATCTGGAAATAGGTCCCATTGTCGCCCGCCGGCTCGAGGCCGAGCCGCTGGAACTCCGCGGCGATGTACGCGGAGGTCTTGAAGGCTCCTTCGCTCCCCGTTTCACGTCCGAGCGTCGAGTCGTCGGCGATGAGAAAGAGCCGCTGCCGCAAATCGGCCGCGGTGATCGCGGGCTGTGTCCCCGCGGTGCTCGTGCTAGCGGTAACCTGGCCCGGCCCTCCGGACGTGTGGCAAGCTGCGTTTGCCAGCGCCACGGCGAACAGGGACGAAAAAAACCGCTTCAAAACGCGCCTCCACCACCGCCGCCCCCTCCGCCTCCGGAGCTCCCGCCGCCGCCGAAGCCCGAACCACTCGAGCTGCGCGGTGAGGATGACATCGTCGTCGCGGCAACGCTTGAGAGTTGCGACATGCTGCTCGAGAAATGGCCCACGCTGAAATGCGTCATGCTCGGTCCCACGTACCACCGCGGCGACTCGGTATAGATGCCTTCGAACGCCCGGGCAAACTGTCTCTCGACGCCGAACGCCATCGCGAACGGCAGATACTTATCGAACAGCTCGGGGTGGCCGATGATGACGCGTTTCAAGTGCTCCGACTCGACGCGGCGCAGGAATTCTTCGAAGCCGAGGACGTGCTCCAGCGCGCGTGTCCCGGCTTCGGTCCGGGCCGGCATGATCGCGGCGAAGTAGAGGAGGATAAGGGCCGTGAGCACACCGGCAATGACGAAGGGAACCGGCGTCAGCAGGAACGCTGACGAGACGAAGGCACCACCGAATCCGATGGCCAGACCCACCAACACGGCGGCGATGGCCCATCGCTGGTGGACCTTGTCGGGCCGGGCACGATAGAACCCGTCGGCGGTGAGCTTGTCGAAGATCGCATCGCGAATGCCGGGCAGCTTCGCATAGAACTCATCCTTGAGGTCGGCGAGCTCCACGCGTTCGCCGCGGTCCGCAAAGATCCCGTTGAACACGCGGGTTTCATGAGGTGCCAGTCCGTCACCGTCAGTCGGGGTGCTCGGCTTCAGCCGCCGCAGCGCGTACTCGCGACCGCCGCCGAACAAGCCGAGCAGCTTCGGCTTCTCCTCTTCCTCGATGCGGAGCTGGCCGCGCACCGCGAGGTCCACCATGGTCGCGGTGATGTCGCGCATGTCGGCGCGGTTGTCGAGTAAGGTGCCGGCTTCCGCCGGCGAGACGCCGGCCGGCGGTTCGTATTGCACCGCGATGGGGCGGCGGCGCGGATCCCGGCCCAGCCGCCACCAGGTCAGGAACGCGAGCAGGAAGACGGGAAGGGGAATGAGCAGCGGCCAGTTGCTGCCGACCGTCGCGGCCGCGCGCGCGGCCGCGGTCGGCGCGGTGACGACGCCCTTATCCCAGCCGACGACCGCCGTGACTCCCTCATGGTAGCCCAGCCCCTGGGGAAGCGCGACGTGCACGACGTTGCCGTCGATCGTGACGCGGGCGTCGCGGGCGGTAGAGCCGTAGACGCCGTTGAACGCGATCGCCCGCACGCCGGGGAGGGGCGTGCCGGGTGGGAGCACGATGTCCGCCGACGCGTCGCGGATCGGCACGTCCCACTCATCGCCGGTGACGTTCCAGTACAGCTCGTCATGCTCGTCAAAGAACCGCAGGCCGTTGGTGGCGCGGTAGCGCAGCACGATCGTGCGCGTCGCGTCGGCGGCGCCCGGGATCCAGATCTTGTACTTGATGTAGTGCCGTTCCCGGCTGGTCTCGGTCCGCAGGTCGCGCCCGGCGTCGTCCTCGGCGCTCTGGAGCGACACGCCCAGCGTCCAGTTGAGGCCCGACGAGGTGCGGTACTCGACCGGAATCGTGCGATACAGTCCGTTGTACGATCCGTTGAAGCGCGCGGTGATCGTTTCGGTGACGTCGATGCTGGCGTCACGATTGACCGTGATGCGCGCGGCGAAGCGCTCGATCGAGTAGGAGCGCTGGGCGCTGAGCGAGGTCGCCGCCAGCGCCATGAGCAGGAGGGCGAGCGGCACTTTGGGGACGGCGCGCTCGGCGGGATCGTCCAGGCCGAAGAACTCCCGTGGGCGCAGCCGCATCATCCCCGCGACGATGCCAGCGGGGAATTGCGCGATGGCGGTATTGAAATCGCGTACGACCGCGTTGTAATAGCGGCGCGCGCTCTGGAGATGGTCTTCGACGTCGGTCAACGTCGTCTGCAGCCCGGCGAAGCTGGCCGCCGCCTTGAGCTCGGGATACGCCTCGGCGACGGCGACGACGCGGTGCAGCGCCCCGGCGAGTGGATCTTCCTCGCGCGCGCGGGTCGCCGGCCCGCGATCGGACGCCTGCAGCGCGCGCCCGCGTGCCGCCACCAGCGCCTCGAGCGTGCCGCGCTCGTAGCCCGCGTGGCCCTGTACGACGGCGACGACGTTGGGGATGAGATCGTGCCGCCGCTTCAGCTGCACGTCGATGTCGGACCAGGCGTTGTCGCCGAGCTGCCGCAAGCGGATCAGCCGATTGAACGTGAACACCGCCCACGCGAGAACGGCGACCCCGATGACCAGCACGATCGTCATGGCTGCTACGGTAGCTCGTCGAAGGAACGAATGCGAGCATGCCCTTTCGCATCGACCGGATCGTCCGGCCCGCGCACGCACAGCGCGGTGCGCATCCCGGCCTCGCGCGCCGCGTCGAGCTCCGCCGTGACGTCGGAAACGAACAACACGTCGCGCGGCGCCTGGCGCAGGGCGGTGGCGATGAGCCAATAGCTCCGCGATTCCCGTTTCGGACCGGTCTTCGTGTCGAAATAGTCGTAGAGAAACGGCGACAGATCGCCGGCGGTCGTGTTGGCGAAGAGATTGCGCTGCGCCTGGACGCTGCCGGAGGAAAAGATCGCGATGATCACCCCGTCACGGCGCCAGCGCACGAATGCGGGCCGGACGTCGGCATAGACCTCGACTTTCCCCCGCAGCTCCCCGCGGTAATATCCCTCTTCCCAGATTCTCCCCTGCAGCGATTTCAGCCCCGTCGATTTGCGATCGCGGTCCATCAGCCAATGCACGTACGCTTCGGCGGACGCGAGCTCCCGGGCGGGATTCCAGGAGGGGAGACCGGGGGGGGGCTCGTCCGCGGACTCGGCGGCGTGCTCGGCGCGGAGCGTCGCAACATCCTCGATGACGCCGGGGTCGGTCGCGTGGCGTTCGAGATAGTCGCCTACGCGCGCGCGCGCGTACGGGAACAGCACCTGATGGACGAACTCGATGGGCGTGCTGGTGCCTTCGATGTCCAGCAGGATGGCGCGAACGTCGCTCAGCTCGGTCGCGACGCCGTCGCTCCGATCGGGATGTAGGTCGGCCCCATGCACAGCGGTTGAAACCCCTTGTCGGTGCCGCTGTTCGTGTAATGCGGCGTCCAGCCGGCTTTGTCCTGGAACAGGCGGATCGCGCGAATGTCCTTGTCGGCGCAGAGGTCGAACCAGTGCCAGGTGCCGCGGGGCACCCGAATCAGGTCGCCGGCCTCGACTTCGATCGCGATGACCGGGCCGGGGCCGGCTCCCTCCCGCGGGTGGATGTGAAACAAGCCACGCCCGCGAATGATGAAACGCACTTCATCCTCGTCGTGCCAGTGCTCGCTGCTGAACTTGGCGAGCATGGCGTCGAGCCCGGGCGTGGCGGGGGTGACGTCGATGACGTCGGCGGTCACATAGCCGCCACGCGCCTTGAGCCGCTCGATCTCCGGCGCATATGCCGCGAGGACCGCTTCCGCGGGCGCATTGGCCGCCGCGCGCTGCGCGAGGGGCCAGCGCTCGTACTCGATCCCCAGTGTGGCGAGATACTCGGTGACTTCGCGTTGATCGGTCAGCGTCCGCTGCTCGGACGGGATTCTCACTGTTGCCATGTCATGCCTCGCTTTCGCCCCATCGCTTCGAACAGGAATTCGAGGATCTCGAGCTGGCGCCGGGCCTCGGCGAGATCCTGGCCCCAGGTGTACAGGCCGTGGCGGCGAATCAAGAAACCGTGTACATCGGGATGCTCCCGCAATTTTGTCTCGATGCGCGGCGCGGCGACAGTCCAGTCCTGGGTGTTCTCCACGATCGGCAGCCATTCGCGGTGCTCGTGGGTACGCACGCCGTCCAGACCCTTCAACATCTCGTAGCCTTCGATGACCAGTCCGCCCGCCGCATCACGCGCCGAGTCTGAGAGAATCGTGCTCCAAATCGAGTGCGTATGCAACACCGCCCCGGCGCCGCGCGAGCGCACGATGGCCAGATGCAATTGTGCTTCGGCGGAAGGCTTGCCCTCGCCGCGGACGACGCGGCCGTGCTCGTCGATCTCGACGATCTGCTCGGGCTCGAGCAGTCCCTTGTCCACACCGCTCGGCGTGATCGCGAGGGTGAGAGGATACCGCCGCACGACCGCGCTGAAGTTGCCGCTGGTCCCGAGTGCCCAACCGCGCGCGTAGCAGTGCCGCCCCACCTCGGCGAGCTGCGAAGCCAAATCGTTCATCCAGGGAGGAGGCTATGCTTGCGCGTTGTCGCAGGCAAGGTCAGGTTCGCCCCGGTGTTCCTCCTCGAGAAGTGGTACGGTGACGTCGTCACGTCTCACGGCGCGGGAGCGATTGTGTACGCCGCACGCCTGCGCTGGGGCCCACTGCGCGTCGCATACGCCGCCACGGTCGTGTTCGATGCGAGCGCGTCCCGCAGCCAGTCGTCGATTCGCCACGTCACGATGCCACGAATCGACGGCCACGCCGCGACGTGGCGGCACGAGACGCTCGGCGTGGATGCGACGTGGTGCCGCGACGCCGAGCCGCTCGATTCGTGTCTCGTGGACGGGCCCGACGGATCGATTCGATGGACGTGTCACATGCCGCGCGCGCTGGCGCGCGTCCGCGTCGGGGAGACGACGCTGCACGGGCTCGGGTACCTCGAGCAGCTGCGGCTGACGATTCCTCCCGCGGAGTTGCCGTTCCGCGGCGGTGTGCTGCGGTGGGGGCGCTACGTGTCGCCGGCGCACGCGCTCGTTTGGATCGAGTGGACCGGCCGAGATCCGCAGCGATGGGTATGGTTGAATGGCGTCCCGCAAACGGGACCAGACGGTCTCGACGGGAACCTCCGGCTCGTCCTGCACGACAGCCGTCCGATCCGTGACGATCCCCTGCTGACAACGATCCGCGTGCCACTTCCCAAGCTCGCGCGCCGGCTTGCCGGCACGCTCGACGCCGTGCGCGAGCACAAGCACTTGTCCCGCGGGGCGCTGGTGAGCGGCGCCGGTCCGGTGGATACTGGCTGGGCGATTCACGAGGAGGTGGAGTGGTAAGGGTCGCGTACGGGGCGCTGTTTCTGATTGCGCTTCCGGCGGGGCTCGTAGTGTGGGCGCGGCAGACCGCCGATATGCTCACGCTGCCGGCGATCCGCGCGCCCGCTGCGGGCTGGGTGCTCGCGCTCGCCGGACTGCTGCTCGCCGCTGCGGGAGCGTTCGAGCTGATCGTGAGTGGTCGCGGTCTGCCGATGAATCCGTTTCCGCCACCGCGATACGTCCGAACTGGCGTCTATCGCTGGATCCGTAATCCGATATACCTCGGGTTCGTCGCGATCTGCGCTGGGGTCGCGCTCGCGGCAGGATCGGCGTCCGGGCTGTGGCTCGTCACGCCCACGGTCGCACTGGGAGCGGCGGCGCTCGTGTTCGGATATGAGCGCCATGACCTCGCGCGCCGCTTCGGTGCCGCGGCTTCGACCCCGCCGCTGCTCTCGCTTCCGCGCGCGACCGATACCGCGCCAACGGCTGCCGAGCGGGTCGCTGTTTTCGTCTGGGTGTTACTGCCGTGGCTTATCGTGTACTACGGCGTGCAGGCGCTCGGGCGCCCGCTCGACGCATTTGGCATGCAGCTGCCGTTCGAGCGGAGCTGGCCGGTGTTGCAGTGGAGCGAGCTGGCCTATGTCAGCGCGTATCTCTTCATCCCCCTTACCGTGGTACTGATTCAGACTCGCGCCGCGCTGCGCCGTTTCGCGATTCAAAGCGCGCTTGCGACCGTGGTGATCGCCGTGGTCTGGATCGTCGTTCCAGTCGCTGCGACCAATCGTCCGTTCGACGCGTCCGGATTGTGGGGCAGCGTGCTCGCGTGGGAGCAACGCCATTCGCACGGCGTCGCCGCGTTTCCCGCCTTCCATGTGCTCTGGATGCTGCTCGCGGCGGACGGCTGGGTGGCGAATGCGCGGGCCACAGGGCGCCCGATCTGGCGATGGATCGGATGGACCTGGGCGACGCTGATCACGGTCAGCTGCATCACGACCGGGATGCACACGCTCCTGGAAGTGCTGGCCGCGATCGTCCTCTACCCTCCGCTCAGCCGCTATGACGCAGCGTGGGCTGCGATCCGCCGCGCCGCCGAACGGCTCGCTAATTCCTGGCGGGAATGGCGGTTCGGCCCCGTGCGGGTGATCGTCCACGGCGTTTTCGCAGCGGCGGCCGCGTCGATCGGGATTCTCGTGGCCGGCAGCGCGGCGGGACCGGATGCTGCCGGGGCGGTGGCATGGATAGGCGTTTGCATCCTCGTGGGCTCGGCGATCTGGGCGCAGTGGCTTGAAGGTTCGTCGCGGCTCCTGCGGCCGTTCGGCTGGTACGGCGGCGTGCTCGGCGGCGTGTTCGGCGCGATCACCGCGCGCCTGGCGGGCGTTCCGATCCTGCCCCTGCTCGGCGCGTTCGCCGTGGCGGCGCCGTGGATCCAGATCCTGGGACGGCTCCGCTGTTTGGTACAGGGATGCTGTCACGGTGGACCGGCGCCAGCGGACGTCGGCATTCGGTATTTCCACCGGCGCTCACGCGTGACGCAAATCGCTGGTCTCGCCGGTGTCCCGATCCACGCGACACCGCTCTACTCCATTGCGGGCAACCTCGTCATCGGTCTGTTGCTGCTGCGCTTGCGGCTGATCGGCGCCCCGGACGCGATCCTGGTCGCTGCGTATCTGATCCTGGGGGGCTGCGCGCGCTTTGTGGAGGAATCGTTCCGTGCTGAGCCGCAGACCCCGACCGTGGCGGGGCTGCACTCGTATCAATGGATCGCGGTTGCTTCGGTGCTGGCCGGAATCGTCGCGACGGGATTGCCCTCAACTCCGGCAGCTCAGCCCTTCTCGCCGCCCACGGTATCTCTGATTTGGTCCGCGCTAATCCTGGGCGTGATTACGGGGGCAGCGATGGGTGTCGATCTTCCGAAATCGAACCGCCGCTTTTCGCGACTGGCGTCCGCCGACTAGCGCGGCACAATCGGTCCGGTGACGTCGATCTGCACCGGGAACCCTTCGAGCTCCCGCGGGATACGGCGCCGGAGCTCGTCGCTCGTTCGCGTCACGAGCACGCGAATGCACGGCGCGCCCTTACAGCGACCCACCGCGGTGCCGACCACGCCGGGTATGGCCATCAGCGAATCGTTGTGCGCAGCGAGCACGGCATCGATCGATTTCGGCACGTTGACCACAGGGGCGTCCTCTGTGGGCCTCCGGTGTCCGTGACCCCGGCGGTGTCTGTGACGGCTCCGCTGTCCCTGGCGACTGCGTCGCGCGGCTGCGCGCGACCACATGCCGCGAGCAGGAGGGCAATCAGGATTGTCGACCTATTCATTCTTAGAGAATACCCAGCATCGCCGCTGCCCGCTCACGGGCGGAGCTCCAGACCCGCTCCTCCCAGGTGAGCCGGCCACCGCGGAGTGATCGAGAAGCCCTGGAGGGTTTCTTCGAACCCCCGTTCACTGCGCGCGACGGTCGTGATCTCCGAACGCCAGATCTCCGCGTCGGGCTGCACGCGCAACGCGACGGTGTGCGACACCGACAGCTCCGGCGCGAACACCGCGTGCTCCGGCAGACCGGACCCGTCCCACGTGTAGGAGACCGCGAGACCGCCGGCGGCATCGAATTGGAGCTGCTTGTCGAGTCCCTCGCCCTGCAGCAGCACGGTGAGCCGGTCGGAAGTCTGCGTGACGGTCGCGCGCATCGCGACTGCCGACCACGAACGCAGCGGCTGGTACTGCGCCCGGGCGTACTGGGCCGACGTCACCGCATGGGCGATGAGGCGTTCGACGAGAATCGCGCGGGGCTCCGCGTCCACCGGCGGCAATTCCTTGAGCCGCGCGGCCCGCTCGATGTCATGGATGCTCGCGGTGCCCCCCCCGCCGGCGTTGTCGTCGTGCGACGGTGCGTCTGGTTTGGGCGGCTCGTGATAGGATTCGCGGCGCCGCGTCAGCACGTCGGCGAGGTTCGTGAGATCGCCGAAGCGGGTGAACACCTCGATCGCGCCGCCGCGCCGCGGGCTGATCACCGCCGAGAATTGCGAGGAGTGGACCCACAGCTCCGGGAAGCCGTCGTAGTCCAGATCCACCTCTTCGCACGCGAGCGATTCACCGTGGCGCAGCACTCGTTCCGCGATCGCGAGTTGTCGCCAAATCGCGGTGCGCAGGTGCGGCAGGTACAGGCCGCCGAACACGCCATGCCAGTACGCGTCGTTGCACTGGGCGCGGCCGATCGCCCGGCGCGCCTCGGGCGGATCGCCCCGACGGCGGGAGAGCGCGGAGAGGGCGAGCATCGTCTTGTGCATGCGGTTCGATTCGGGATACTTGACCAGGAAATGGTGCCAGTGCCCTCCCCGCACGAACGATGTCGAAGCTGCCAGCTGCTCCGGTCCGAGCTGCTCCTCCAGCCGCGTCAGCTGCTCTTGGGCCGCCGCAGGCAGGGCCCATTTTTCCATTTCGCGGTATGAGGCGGTGCCCAGGTAGGCCAAGCCACCCGACGGCACCTGCCGGAACGCTTCCTGGCCGGTCGACAGTTTGACCTCGCCTGCCGCCGTGAGGCCCTCGATGGTCTTGAGGAAGTTGTCGAGCCAGCCGGATCCGTAGACCCACTCTTTGGTTCCGGGCCACCCACCAAACTTTTCTCCATCGTCCGCCAGCACCGCCAGCTCGTGGCCGTGCCCGCGCAGCTCGCGCAGATACGCGGCGGTCTCTTCCGGCGGCCGGAATGGAATCAGGTAGCGCAGGCGCTCGTCGATCGCGAGCAGGCCCACGCGGCGGCCGTTCGACTCGGTGAGATAGGGGCGGTGCAAGTCCTTGCTGCGGAACCCGCACACCAGGAAGTGGCGATCATCGACGAGCGCGTACTCCACGCCCGCTTCGGCCAAATCCTCGGCAAGCCCTGGATGCCACACGCGCTCGGTCAGCCAGAGTCCCGTCGCGTCGACGCCGAAGCGGCGCTTGAGGTACTCGCGCAGCCGCCCGATTTGCTCGAGCCGGTCGGGCTTGGGCAGTGCGGCGAGAATCGGCTCGTCGAACCCGGCGAGCAGCAGCTCGAGCTTGCTGTCGGCGGCGAGCCGGCCGATCATGTCCAGCCACGCGACTTCGTGCTGCTCGAGCCACTCGAGCAGCGGACCCGACACGTGCAGGGTCAGCGGCAACAATCCGGCGGCGCTCGCCCGCTCGATGATCGGCCGGTAGACGTCGCGCACGTGATCGGCCATGACGTGATCAAAATTCCCCACCGGCTGGTGCAGGTGGAGGCCGAAGACGAACCGCAGCGGCCGGTTCATGACGGCGTGGGTTGCAGCAGGTGGCGGAACACATCGGCGGCGCTGCCCGCGGCCGGATCGTTGCTGCGCGCGTCACCCAGCTTTTCGATGAATCCCGCTTCGAGCCGGCCGCTCTCAGACCCCGCCAGGGTGATCGCATGCGCCGCGTACCGGAGGACCTGGCGTCCTTCCAGCCCCGCAATGTCGTCGAAGAACCACCCGCACGAGGTCATCGCGCGCAGCACGCCGCGCTCCATTTCGATCAGGCGCGCCGTATTGTCGTCTCCCGGCACCGGACCGGCGGCACCCGCGGCGTTCCGAAAGGCCCACGGTCCGCCCGGAAGGGCACGCCCGGCGCGCTCGTAAATCGTGTGAATCTCCTGCGCGAGCCAGTCGACGGCAGCGCGGAGTGGCGCGCGCCAGTCCTGCTGCGAGGGCCGGTCGTGGTGGACCCGGCAGCCGCACGCCGAGCGCCAGCGCTCGATCCCGTGCGCGCAGCTCCACGACGTCGGCTCGACGAGGTCCACCGTGGCCGCGGGCGGATGAGCGGCGAGCGCCGCGGCGAAGTTCGTGACCAGAACCTTGTCGGAATGCTGGATTCTATTCAGCGCGGTGGCGAGCGTGGTGTCGGCACCCTTGTGATGATGCCCGAACGTCTCACCATCCACCGCCAGCGATCGGATCGTGCCCACGGGCGTGCCATTCAACACGTCCGTGAAGCGACGGTGATCGCTCTGCAGCCCGCCGAATGCGATGTCGTGCGCCAGCCCGCCGTCATACACGAACACGGTGATCGAGCGGCCGTGGTCGAGCGCGATCCTGGCCGGGACGCCCCGGTCCGGCACCTTCGACACTTGATGCGGTGCGAGCACGGTAAACGCGATCCCGGCCGCGGCCAACACGTCGAGCGTCTCGCGGTCGACCGCGGTTTCGGGCAGCCAGAAGCCGACCGGGGCGCGCCCAAAGCGGCGCTGGAAATCGGCGATGCCCCAGCGCACCTCCGTTTCTTTGTCCCGCCGGCTCGCCAGCGGCAGGATGATGTGGTGGTACGGCATCGCGAGGGCGTTGCCTTCCCCCAGGCGTTTCACACTCGCGCGGTCCGCGCGGATCACCGCGGCGTGAATCGCCGGGGCCTCCCGCTCCATCCAGTCGAGCAGCGTCGCCCCAAAGTCGAAGCTCAGGAATTCGTAGACGGGGATCTTGATCCGCTTGCCGGCCTCTTCGATTGCGACGGAGACGAGCGGGAGATACGTCTCCCGGGTGATGCGCACATTCCAGTCGTGGTCCGGCGCGGCCGACGGCTCGGCATCGACCTGTCCGGTCCAGGGGTTCTCACGCGGCGGCTGATAGAAATGCCCGTGAATGACGACGAGCCCTTTTTCCCCCGCGCTCATCCAACGACTTCGGCGACGGTGCGCAGGACGTCCGGGAACACGCCGTCCTGTGCGCCCAGCGCTTCCACGCGTTGCATGGTGGCGTCCTCGATGGTGCCGGTCTTCAGGACGCGCACCAGGTCTTCCGCCTGGCCGCAGTGCTCGTCGAACCGCTGATTGGCGTAGTCGGCCGCTTGTCCCGCTGAGATGATGAATTGCCAGTCGGAGGCCTGCGCGAGCAGCATCGCGCGCGTGGCCTGCGCGAGCACGGCGCGGGGCTTGGGGCCGCCCACCAGCGCCTTGGCCGCGACCGCCCAGTACGCCTCTTCCAGCGCCCACAGTCGCTTCCACGTCCATGCCGTGTGATGGTTGAGCCAGTAGGAGAAATCGCCGTCCTTGCCCCACGATCCCGCCGTCAGCTGAATGGCGGGCGCGCGCTTGCCGTGACTCATGACGTGCTCGCGCGCCGTCACCGGCCGCACGCCGTTGTCGGCCAGGCGGCGATATACGTTGGCGAGGAAGTCGACCCCTTCGAACCACCAGTGCCCGAACAGCTCCGCGTCGAACGGGGCGGTCACGACCGCGTCGCGGGCCTTGCTCTTCGCCCGCTGCGACGCGGTATCCTTGAGCACCCCGGCGAAGTGCTCGGCATGGTTTCTCGCCGCGCCCTGCGCTGCCTGCGGATCGTATGGCTGTTTGGCGCCGAGGTCGGCCTGCGGACCGGTCACGCGCCACAGTCGCAGGCCGTCCGGCCAGCGGATCTTGTGGAACTCGAGATACCACTCGTCACCGGGATACCCCTGCGCTCGGCTCCACACCTGGCTCGAGGACCGCGGGTCGCGCACCAGCGCGAATAGATCGCGCGCCTTGCCGTCGGCCGAGGCCACGCGGTACGCGGTGTAGGGTGTGCGCGACCCCTTCGTCACCGGCGCCGGCGCATCGGGATAATTGAGCGCCGGTCCCGCCTGCACGAGATGCGAGTCCACGAAGAAGTACCGGAACCCCGCGTCGGCCAGATGCTGCTCGATGCCGACCCGGTACGGTTGCGCGGGCGCGCCGTAACCGGGATTCCAGGGACCGGCGGGGCGGTACGCGCATTCGGGCAGCCAACATCCCGTCGGGGCGCGGCCGAACAGCCGCCGGTGCTCGGCAGCTCCGACGCGCAGCTGCAGCTGAATACTTTCATCGCGCGCGAGCAGCGGCAGGAACCCGTGCGTGGCTGCCGACGAGATGATCTCGATCACGCCCCGATCTTCGAAGCCCCGGAGCGTGCCGATCAGATCTTCGTTGAGCGATCGAAACAGATCGTAGAGTCGCTGCAGCCGCTGATGCCAGAAATCCGCGATCGGTTTGAGCGCCAGATCGCCGGATTTCGCCAACGACGCGGGTGCCTGCGCCGCCGCTTCGAGCCGCCGCTCCATGTAGGCTTCGAATTCACTCAGGAACGACGGATGAGCCAGCTGATTCGCGAGCACCGGCGTGATGCCAAGCGTGATCGGGGCAGGGATGCGCTCGCGCTCGAGCTGCTGCAGCACCTCGATCAGCGGGAGATAGCTGTCGAGCGCGCCTTCGGACAGCCAGACACTGCCGTGCGGCCAGCGGCCATGGTGCAGGACGTACGGCAGATGGCCGTGGAGGGTAAGCACGAAATCCATCGGAGATCCCGGGATTGGGGAAGCGCTACCGGCGGGCGTTCGCGCCTCGTCCACCCTTGGCGGTGGAGGAGCGTTTGCGCCGCGGGCGCCCACCGTCTGTGGCCGCGGGCTGCGGAACCGCCCGCGCCGCCAGCGCGCGCCGGTAGACCGCCGCATACGCCTCGGCCGGCTGGCGCCAGGAGAAATCCTTGCGCATGGCCCCTTTCGCCAGCTCGGTGAACCATGGGCGATCTTGATACAACGTCACCGCCCGCTGCACGGCATGGTCGAACGCGTCCGGACTATAGGCGTCGTACAGGATGCCGGTGACGCCATCCTCGATCGTATCCGCGAGTCCGCCCACGCGGCGGGCGACGGGGAGCGCGCCGTAGAGCTGCGCGCGCATCTGCGTGAGACCACACGGCTCGTACAGGGACGGCATCATGAGAAAATCCGCCCCCGCGAGCAGCTGATGCTCGAGCGTGTCGGTAAAGGCGTTGATCGCGATGCGCGCCGGATATTGCGCCGCCAGCTCGCGTAGCGCGTTCTCGAACTGCGCCTCACCCGCGCCGAGGAAAATGAACTGGGCGTCGAGCAGCCGCAGCGATTGCGAGGCCACGATTTGGTCGAGCCCCTTCTGCGCCACGAGCCGCGCACTCATCCCGAACACCGGAACGTTGGGGCGTCGCGGCAGTCCCCAGGCGTCCTGGAGCGCGGCCTTGCAACGCACCTTGCCCGACAGATCGTCCGGCGTGAACCGTGCCGGAATGTCCGGATCGTTCGACGGATCCCACTTGTCCACGTCGATGCCGTTGCGAATGCCGACCAGCCGATCACCCAACGCGCGGAAGCTGTGCTGCAGCCCGAAGCCACCCACATCGGTCAGCAGCTCGAATGCGTGCGTCGGACTGACCGTGGTCACCATGTCGGCGTACAGCAGGCCACCCTTCAGATAGTTGAGCCGGCCATACCACTCCATGAAATCGGGGGACCACATGTCCTGCGGCAACCCGATCTGGTGCAACACCTCATAGGGGTAGACGCCCTGGAAGCCGCCGTTGTGCACGGTCAATACCGCCGGCAGCCGCTGCAGGTCGGGCTCGTCGCGGTAGACGCGGCGCAAGAAGACAGGAACCAGCGCGGCATGCCAGTCGTGGGCGTGCAAGATCAGATTGCCTTCCCCAATGCGCCGCGCGATCTCGATCGACGCCGAGGCAAACAGCGCGAACCGGAGGGGATTGTCGGGATAGTCGCCGCCCGCATCGCCGTAGAGGCCGGGGCGATCGAACGACGGATCGTGCTCGAGGAACAGCGTCTTGGGGAACGTGTCGCCGACCTGCCGCCAGACCCGCACCACCTCGCGGCGCTTTCCGCTTTCCACGGTAAATGGATCGCAAAACGGCTCGAGGCGGCCCGCATGCGCGCGGGCTTCGCGATAGAGGGGGAGCACCACGTGGCTCTCCGTCCCGCTCGCCGCCTGATAGTCCGCGAGACCGGCGACGGCCTGACCAAGGCCGCCCGTCCGCGCGTACGGCCACAGCTCGGCGGTAAGGTGGAGAACCCGGGTCTTCAACGAACGCCTCCCCACGCTGCTACAGTGGCGGATCGCCGGGATTCGGTTCTCCGACAGCAGCGGGAACGTAGTACTGGGTCACGTACGCCTGGAGCATCTGTCGCGTGGTGAAGCGCTCGATCGCGACCGCCAGCGCGCCCTTCATCATATGTAGCCACGCCGGGGAGTGCTGGCCAGGGACGCGATCGTAGTAGCTCGGCACCACTGCGGCTTCGAGAATGTCAAACAGGTGTTCCGCGTCGGACTGGTCGGCCTCGGCGTCCGAAGCGGGCAAGGGGATCGCCCAGCCGTTCTCGCCCTTCACATAGCCCTCCGCCCACCAGCCATCGAGCGTGCCCAGCTGCGGGACGCCGTTGAGCGCGGCTTTCATGCCGCTCGTGCCGCAGGCCTCGAGCGGCACGCGCGGCACATTGATCCAGAGATCCACCCCGGCGACCATGCGGTGGGCCAGATGCAGCTCGTAATCCTCCAGAAAGGCGATGCGGCCCTCGAAGCTGGGATCCTGCGCGGCCTGCACGACGCGTTGCAGCACGCGCTTGCCGGGATCGTCGGCCGGGTGCGCCTTGCCGGAAAAGATGAGCTGCACAGGCCGGCGGGGATCGGTCAACAGGCGCCGTAGCCGCTCCAGGTCGCGGAAGAGGAGGTCGGCGCGCTTGTACGTCGCAAAGCGGCGCGCGAAACCGAGCGTGAGGACGTTGGGTGAGAGCAGCGCCCCGGCGCCTGCCAGTCGCGCCGGTTCCTTCCAGACATACCGCCACCGGTGCCGGGCTTCCTCCCGGATATGATGGAGCAACAAATGGCGCACGCTTTCATGAGCCGCCCACAACCGCGCATCATCCACCGACCGCACGGCCGCCACGACCGCCGCGGGTTCGGCCTGCGATTCCCACAGCGGACCGAGCGATTCCGCCAACAGATTCCGGATTGGACGCGCCATCCACGTGCTCAGATGGACGCCGTTCGTGACGTACCCGATGGGCACATCGTCGACCGGCGTGTTGCCCCACAGCCATCGCCAGATGCGCCGAGACTCTTCGCGATGCCGCGCCGACACGCCGTTCACCCGTGCAGCGAGCCGCAGCGACAACACCGTCATCTCGTAGTGCTGCTCTGTGGGTTTCGGTTGCCCGAACGCCAGGAACTGCTCCCGGGTGATGCCCATCGTATTCCAGAATGGTCCGGTGACCTGCTCGATTTCACTCAACGAGAACACGTCGTGACCTGCTGCAACCGGCGTGTGCGTCGTGAACACGCTGCTGGAGCGGATCTGATCCACCGCCGCTTGCAGGGTGACCCCGTTACCGATCAGCTCGCGCAGGCGCTCGATGTACATGAATGCGGCGTGTCCCTCGTTCGCGTGCCAGATCTCTGGATTGATGCCGAGCGCGCGCAGCATGCGGACGCCGCCGACCCCCAGGACCCACTCCTGGCGCAGGCGCCATTCAGTCGCGCTCGTGTAAAGGCGCGCCGTGAGCCGGCGATCGTCGGGATGATTGCGGTCGAGATCGGTGTCGAGCAGGTAAACCGGAATGCGTCCCACCATGACGCGCCACGCGCCGACTTGCACCTCGCGACCGGAAACTGTCAGGGGGACGAGGCAGGGACCGCCGTGGGACCCGGTCACGCGCACGACGGGGTTCACCGTGGGATCGACCGGATCGTCGGAGTCCCGCTGCCAGCCGTCCAACCCGATCGACTGATCGAAATAGCCGCCGTGGTAGTACAGGCCGACACCGACAAGGGGGACACCGAGGTCGGATGCTTCTTTGCAATGATCGCCTGCCAGCACGCCCAGACCGCCCGAGTAGATCGGTAGCGAGCGGTGCAGAGCGAATTCGGCGGAAAAGTACGCGATCGACTTGTTCACCAGCTGCGGATAGCGGGCGGTGAACCAGGTGCCATTCCGCTCCGTCAGCACACCGAAACGGCGCACGACTTGGTCGTACCGCTCCAGGAAGGCAGGATCCTGTGCGTTCGTTGCGAGGCGCTCCGGCGCCACTTGGCGCAGGAACTGCACGGCGTTGTGTCGCGTGCTTTCCCACAGCCGGGGGTCGATCCCGTGGAACAACTCGCGGGCATCGAGCTGCCAGCTCCACCACAGATTCTGGCTGATCTCGGCCAGCAACCGGATGCGCTCCGGCAGCTTGCTCGTGGGACTGGGTGTGACTGTAGCGGTGCTTGGGGCGGTCGGGGCCGTCGGCGTCGGTGGCGTCATCGTTGCGACATATCTAACCAAGGAGATTGTAAGGCTCCAGTCAGAGCCGCAACCTTTTCCTCTTGCCGCGCGTCCAACGTGGTATCCTAGCCCGCGTGAGCGCCATGTCGAGATTCCCCGTCTTTCTCGTCGTGCTGTGTGCTCCCCTTTCATTAGTAGCGCAGAACAATCATCCCACGCCGCCGCCTGAAGTGCGCGCGGTGCCGCTCCAGGGGGTGTTCCGCCTTGATGGAAGGCTGGACGAGCCCATTTGGCAAACGGCGCCCGTGGCCACCGACTTCCTGCAGAATCAGCCACAGCAGGGTGAGCGGGCGACGCAACGCACCGAGGTACGATTCGCGTTCGACGCGGTGGCGATGTACGTCGGGGCCCGCATGTTCGATGACTCGGGCGCTCGCGGCATCCGGACACAGCTCGTGCGGCGTGACGCCGATTTCAGCTCCGACTACATCCAGGTCATTTTCGACACCTACCACGACCACATCGGCCGGCTGTTTTTCCTCGTGAATCCCTCGGGGGTGAAACAGGACGCGAACGGTCTGGGCGGGGGCGGGGATCCCTCGTGGGACCCGATCTGGGAAGTCCAGACGACCATCGACTCGCTCGGTTGGACCGCTGAGATGCGGATTCCTTTCTCCCAGATGCGTTACGCGTCCACAACCGAAGAACAAACCTGGGGTCTGCAGATCTGGCGCCAGGAGAACCGGCTCAATGAGCTGTCGCAGTGGTCGTACTGGCGTCCCGACGAAGCGGGCGGGCCTCCGCGATTCGGACATCTCAGCGGGCTCGTGATTCACGAGGCGCCGGGACGGGCCGAGCTGCTGCCGTACGTCGTGGGCCGCTCTTCCAACGTGCCCGGGGATCCGGCCGATCCCTTCTTCGATCCGCATGCGATCGACGGCCGTGTCGGCGCGGACGCCATGCTGCGCGTGACGTCGAACCTCACCCTGAACGCCACCGTCAATCCCGATTTCGGTCAGGTCGAAGTGGACCCTGCCGTGGTCAATCTCAGCACATTCGAAACGTTCTTCCCCGAGAAGCGGCCGTTCTTCGTCGAAGGGGCGGGGTACTTCGGGATCGGCGGGTTCAGCTGCTTCTTCTGCTCGAACGTTTCCTCGCTCTCCATGCTCAACACGCGCCGCATGGGACGGGAACCGCAGATGGACGCCGTGCGCGACAGTGTCGCCTACGCGGATGCACCGGACAACACCAGAATCATCGGTGCCCTCAAGCTCACGGGCAGAACGCCCAGCGGGTGGTCGATTGGTGCGCTGAATTCATTGACGCGCCGCGAGGAAGCTCCCGTGGCGCTGGACGACAGCGCGGGCACGCGCAGCACGCGAGTGGTCGAGCCGCTCACCAATTATTTCGCGGGCCGGGTCGCGAAGGATCTGCGGGGCGGCGCCACGGTCATCAAGGTCATGGGGACTTCGGTCTTTCGGCAGTTGGATGACCCGTACATCAGGGAACGGCTGTCCCGCAATTCCGAGGCGCTCGGCGTGTCCACCGAGATGTGGTGGAGCAAGCGGACCTATCGCTTGATGGCGCAGTTCGCGGGGACGCATGTCGCCGGGGATACGGCGGCGATCCGGCGTGTGAAGCAGTCGCAACGCCACTTTTTCCAACGGCCGGACCGTTCCGATACGCTCGACGTGCGGCGGCCGTGGACGTCGATGACCGGAGTGGGCGGATACGCCCGGATCTCCAAGGAATCGGGCGGCCTGCTGTGGGAGGGCACCGTCAACTTTCGCACCCCGAGCTTCGACAACAACGACATCACGATCCTGCCGCAGGGCGATTACGTGTGGATGGGCGCGAACCTGTTCCCGCTCTGGACCAAGCCCACCAGCTGGTACCGGCAGGCGTTTCTCATCGGCGGCGTGCAGCAGCAATACAATTTCGATGGCGATCTCACCCAGCGACAGCTTCACAGTTTCGCGCAGATACAGACGCTGGGGTATTGGTGGCTGACGGCGTTCTGGATTCACCGGCCAGGAATCCTCGATGATCGGTTGTTGCGCGGCGGACCCGTCGTGGGCCGGCCGAGGTCCGATTTCATCTCTGGCGGGATTCAGAGCGACTCACGCAAGGCGATCTCCGGGAACCTCAACGTCGAGGGGGGCTGTAACGCGGACGGGGATTGCCAGCGCGCGGCATTCCTGTCGCTGCAGCTGCGCCCGCGGTCCAATGTGACGCTGTCGCTGGGGCCGAGCGTGAGCAACTCACATTCCGGCGTGCAGGCTGTCGGCAGTTACGCCGGCGCGAACAGCACGGCCTTTTACGGGACGCACTATGTCTTCGGACAGCTCGAGCGCAACGAATTGGGGATGGACACTCGGCTGAATGTGACGTTCTCCCCGACACTGACGCTGGAGCTGTACGTGCAGCCGTTCATTTCGGCGGGCGATTACACGAGCTACAACGAGTTCGCCGCAACCCGCACCACCCAGCGGCTGACGTACGGGACCGACATGGGAACCATGGCGGTTACGCCCGACACCGCGGGCGGGCCCAGTACGATCGTGCTGGACAGCGACGGCCCGGGCGGCGACACCACATTCACGTTCCAGGATCCGAGCTTTACCGTCCGGTCCCTGCGGGGCAATGCGGTGCTGCGCTGGGAATACCGTCCCGGATCCACGATCTTCCTGGTCTGGACGCGCGACGGCGCGACACTCGAGCCGCGCGGGCAGATCGATTGGAGCGCCGATACCCGCGCGCTCTTCCAGGGGCCCTCGCAGAACATCTTCATGGTGAAGGTGAATTACTGGCTGGGGTTCTAGCGGGGACCAGGGATGGGGATTGGGGAGTGGGGAACCTGCTAGTGTTCTTGTAGAAACCGCTCCCTGAGGGCTTATGTCGATTCGCGCCATCAAATCCATTTCCCAGTCGCAGCTCACTCTCGAGGGTGCGGGCGTCAAACTGCGCCGCGCTTTCGGGTTCGGCAAAACCAGCGACTTTGACCCCTTCCTTCTTTTAGATGATTTCCGCAACGAGCATCCCGAGGACTATCTCCCCGGGTTCCCCTGGCACCCCCACCGCGGCATCGAGACGATCACCTATGTCTTAAGCGGCAGCGTGCACCACGGCGACAGCCTGGGCAACAAGGGCACGATGGGGGCGGGCGATGTGCAGTGGATGACCGCCGGCAGCGGCATTCTGCACCAGGAGATGCCGAAGGGCGACGCGCACGGCCGCATGCACGGCTTCCAACTCTGGGCCAATCTGCCGCGCAATTTGAAGATGACCGATCCTCGCTATCAGGACATCCACGCGCAGGAGATTCCGGAAGTCGTCGACGACGACGGCACGCGCGTGCGGGTCGTGGCGGGCGATTTTTGGGGGAAGCGGGGACCGGTCGAAGGCGTGGCCGCGGATCCCCGCTACCTGGACGTGTGGATTCCGCCGCGCGTGCGCAAGACGATTCCCGTCGAGTCGTCGCGCCAGGCGTTCGCGTACGTGTTCGAAGGAGGCGGCACGTTCCGCGACGCGTCCGCGCCGCAGGGCGTTCGCACCGACCGCGTCTCGGCGGGCGGACGCGACGCGGGAACGGAGAGCAGGGAAGAAACGGGCAATCGCTCGCTGGTGCTGTTCGACTCCGGCGACGAAATCACCGTCCAGGCCGGCGAGCAGGGAATGCGGTTCTTGCTCGTGTCCGGTCAGCCGCTGCAGGAACCGGTCGCATGGCAGGGTCCGATCGTCATGAACACGCGAGCAGAACTGATCCACGCGTACGACGAGCTGCGGCAGGGGACCTTCATCAAGAAAGGGCGCTAGCGGTTTTTGTTTGGGGGCGGTTATCGTTCACGCCGCCTATGTGGACCTTTCTCCGTCGCATCAGCCTCACGCAGTGGATTTTGATCGCCATGGCCGTCGGCACGTTCGTCGGATGGGCGTGGCCGGGTTTTGCCGCGTCGCTGCGCCCGCTCTCCACGACGTTCCTGCGCATGATCAAGTCGATCATCGTGCCGATCATCTTTGGGACGCTGGTCGTCGGCATCGCGGGGCATGGCGACGACATGAAGCGCGTCGGCCGGCTCGCGTTCAAAGCGCTCGTGTACTTCGAAATCGTGACGACGTTGGCCCTGTTCATCGGCTTGCTCGCGGTGAACCTGGTCAAGCCGGGCGTCGGCGTGGAGCTGCCGCCGCCCGCCGCTGGTGCTCCCGTGCCCGGCAGTGGGCAACCGACGGTCGCGAGCGTCCTCGAGCACATCGTCCCGCAGAGTTTCTTCGAAGCCGCGGTGTCGAACCAGGTGCTCCAGATCGTGTTCTTCTCGGTGATCTTTGCCGTCGGTCTGTCGCAAGTGCGAGGCCGGCCCAAGGAGGCCATGCTCGGCTTTTGCGAGGGTCTTGCCGAGACGATGTTCAAGTTCACGGCCATCGTGATGAAGTTCGCGCCGATCGGCATCGGCGCGGCGATCGCCGTGACCGTGGGCCACAGCGGTCTCGATGTGCTGAAGAACCTCGGCCTGTTGGTGCTGACGCTCTACGGAGCGCTGGTGGTCTTTGGGCTCGTGGTCCTGCTGCCCGTCGCCAGGCTGGCGCGTGTCCCGTTGCGCCCGTTCCTGAGCGCCGTCAAAGAGCCGGCGCTGATCGCGTTCTCGACCACGTCGTCGGAGGCCGCGCTGCCGAAAGCGATGGAGCGCATGGAGGCCATCGGCGTGCCGCGCCGGATCGTCGCCTTCGTGATGCCGACCGGCTACTCGTTCAATCTCGACGGCAGCACCCTGTATCTGGCGGTCGCGTCGATCTTCGCGGCGCAGGCCGCCGGTGTGCACCTTTCCGTCGGCCAGCAGCTGCTGATGATGTTCACGCTGATGGTGACGACAAAAGGGGTCGCGGCGGTGCCGCGCGCATCTCTCGTCATTCTGGCGGGCACGCTGACGTCGTTCCATCTCCCACTCGAGGCGATCGCCGTCATCCTGGGTGTGGACGAGCTGATGGACATGGCGCGCACCACGGTGAACCTGGTCGGCAATTGTCTCGCGACGGTCGTCATGGGCCGGTGGGAAGGGGAATTCGACGACCGCAAGGCGGAAGCGTACATCCAGCAGCAACAGCCGGCGGTCGCGGCGTAGCAACCAAACAGCCAGCGACTCGTATATTCTGCGCGTGGCCACCCAGACAACACGGGAAATACCGGCGGAGCTCGAAGCCGCCCTCGCCGACCGCTACAGCTTGCGTCGGGTCCTCGGACGCGGCGGCATGGCGACGGTCTACCTCGCCGACGACAAGAAACACCGCCGCGCGGTTGCTCTGAAGGTCTTGTTGCCGGGGCTCGCCGCCTTCCTCGGCGTCGAGCGGTTCCTCAAAGAAATCCAGATCGCGGCGCGCCTGACGCACCCGCACATCCTCGCGCTGCACGACTCGGGGGAAGCGGCCGGCTTCCTGTATTACGTCATGCCGTACATCGATGGCGCCTCGCTGCGTCAGCAGCTCGAGGCGGCGCCCCGCCGCACGCTGTCGCAGCAGCAAGCGCTGGCGATCGCCGAGCCCGTGGCGAACGCGCTGTCATACGCCCATCGCATGGGCGTACTCCATCGTGACATCAAGCCGGAGAACATCCTGTTCTCCCAGGGGCATCCGATCGTGGCCGATTTCGGCATCGCCAAGGCGGTCAGTACCGCGGGCGGCGCGAACATCACCAGAACGGGATTCCCCGTGGGCACGCCCGGCTACATGAGTCCGGAGCAGGCGGCGGGCGTGACCGAGCTGGACGAGCGTACGGACGTGTACAGCCTGGCGGTTGTGATCTTCGAAATGCTGGTCGGTGACGTCCCAGGCCGCTGGCCGACCGAGGATGCGGTGCGCGCCGGTCGTTTTCTCGAGGCGACGCCCGCGCAGCGGACCAGGCTGACGAGCGTGGGGGTGCGCATCGAAGGGGCGCTGGTGCGAGGGCTCGCGATCCGCCACGATCAGCGCACCGCGACGCCCGACGCGCTCATCGACGAGCTGACCCGCGGCGCGTCCGGACCGCGCCGGCGCTACGACAAGGACGAAGTCGAGGAAATCGTCAAGCGGGCAACTGAACTGGAGGCGACGAAGACGGCGTCGGGCGCAATGACGATCGGCGGCGTCGAAGCGCTGGCCGGCGAGGTCGGGGTCGCGCCCGAGCTGGTGCGCGCGGCCGCGGGGACGATCCGTCGCCCCGCGACGCCCAATCCTCCCGGACGACCGGCGAATGTGCCCAATGCCTGGATCGCGGGACCCACTCGGCTGCTGTTTGAGCGCGTCGTCGACGGAGAGCTCCCGGAGGAGGATTACGAGACCATCGTCGATGAAATCCGGCAGATCCTGCAGGACGCCGGGCAGGTCACGCAATTCGGGCGCTCGTTTACCTGGTCGGCCGCTCGGCCGGGCTCGAACAGCGGCGTGCGGCGCAGTCTCGAGATCACGGTTTCGATCCGCAGCGGCCGCACCCGCATTACTGTTCAGGAAAGTCTCGCGAATTTGATTGGCGGCGTCTACGGCGGCATTGGCGGTGGCATGGGAGGCGGCGGCATGGGTCCCATGCTCGGAATCGCCGCGGGCGCACTGCACTTGGGCCCGCTGACGGTGCTGCTCGTGCCGGTATGGCTTGGCATCACCTATGCGACGGCGCGTTATGTGTACCGCCGCAGCACCGGGAAAAAAGCCTCAGAGCTCGAGGACCTCGCCAACCGACTCGCAGCACTCATCGAAGAGCTCGTCGTCGTCCCGCACAGACTCAAACCCTAGAACGCGATCCGCCACTCGAGTCGCACTCCGCCGTTCGGCTCCGCCAGCAGTCGCGGCGGGTGACGGTGCACGATGGTCGCGGTCGTGATCCCGACGGTCGCGCCCGCCAGCACGTCCGACAGCCAATGGCGTTCGTCGTTGAGCCGAGACCATGCGGTGCCGGTGGCGAAGGTATAGAGGGCGGCGCTGACCCACCCGTTCTTGATCTCATTCGAGAGCGACGTCGCCAGCGCGAACGCCAGCGTCGCGTGTCCCGACGGGAAAGAATCGTGGCCTGAAAACGGCTTGAAGATGTATTGATTGTCGGCCTCCGCGGGCCGAAAGCGACCCGTGGTGACCTTCACCGCGGTGCTGGTCACTCCCGCGGCCAGTAGCGACAGGAGCACGCGCCCGCCGCTGCGCTGCACGTCCGAGCGCCCGCTGACGAGGCCGACCGCCAGAATGCCCCCACTGATGCCGAAGGTCACCTCGGGCTCACCGCCGTAGCGAAACACCCGGGCGATGTCGTCGCTCTGCGGCGTGCGGTGATCCTGGATCCAGTCGTTGACGGAGCGATCGGCGAGGCTCACGGTCGCAATCGCTCCGATCACGAGCACCGGCTGCCACCAGCGGACGCCTTCGTTCTGGCCTCGGGCGGCGGTGCTGACCGTGAATAGAAGCGTGAGCGTTACGCACGCGCATCTCACATCGGCCACGATACTCGAATTCCCTCCAACGGGCTAACCCTGTTCCCCTCTCTGCGCGATCCAATCCTTTCCAGTCGCGAATACACTTCGCCAGGACCCCGAACCCCCGAGGAGTGAACCACGGCAAGCAGTAGAAGTGGTTTCATAGGTTCAAGACAGCGCGGCGAACGCCGCAATCACGGCAATGACCACGCCGAGCGCGATCTTGACGGCGGCCGCGGCGGCGCGACCCACGACCGACCCCCATCCGGCGCGCGTCGCCACGCCGAGCTGGCGCGACGCGCTGTATTCGAACAGTGCCGCTCCGATGAACGAGCCGAGAAACGCGCCGATGACACTGCCGATCACGGGGATCGGGACACCGATGATGGCGCCGACGATGCCACCGATGAGCGCGCCCCAGCCGGATCGACTCGAACCGCCGTAGCGTTTGGCGAAACGAAACCCCAGCCAGCTCTCGATGAGTTCTCCGACGAGCGCCAACGCCAGCACGATGGCGATCAAGGCGACGCTGAGCGACCGGAAATCCGTCAGCCATCCATATGCGAGTAATGCGCCGACCATGACCCACAGGCCGGGCAATCCGAGCGGGACGAGCACCAGCCCCGTCACGAGCCCCAATACCAGAATGACAATCGCAAGCACGTCCATTCCTCAAAGCTACGTGCGCGGTCTGGACGAGGTTACGTTACGCTATGTTCGATCCGCAGAGCCTCGGCGAGCTGCTGAGCCGCCACGCGCGGTGATTTGCCTCCTGCTTCTCCTCCAGCAAGTCACCATCCCGCCGCCCAGCGGGTACGTGAACGACTTTGCGCGCATCCTGGACTCACAGTCTACCCGCCACATGGAAGCGGTCATCACCGAAGTGCGGGAGCAGACCCGCGGGGAGCTCGCGGTCGTCACGCTGCCCGAGATCGGAGACCGACCGGCAAGCGACGTCGCGGTCCAGATCGGCCGCCAGTGGGGGGTCGGCGCCAGGGCAGAGGCGGGCGATCCGGCCAAGAATCTCGGCGTGGTCGTGCTGCTCGTGCCGATGAGGAATCACGAGCCCGGGACGGGCCAGATCTTCATCGCGACGGGGCGCGGCGCCGAAGGGTTTCTCACCGACGCCACCGTGGGACGCATTCGCGACGCCATGATCCCGCTGCTGGCGCGAGAGGAGTACGGCAAGGCGCTCTCGCTGGGCGTGGACCTCATCGCGCAATCGTTCGCGCGCGAGTTCGGCGTCACGCTCTCGAACCCCGAGTACGTTCTTCCACCTCCGCGCGCGGAGCCACGTCCACAGGTGCCGATCGGTGTGGTGGTCCTGATCGTCATGCTGATCATCATCGTGAGTAGTCTCAGCCGCCTGGGCCGCCGCCGCCGCCGCTGGGGCGGTTGGACCGGCTGGGGCGGTTGGGGAGGCGGAGGGTGGGGCGGTGGGGGTGGGTGGGGAGGCGGTGGCGGTGGCGGCGGCGGTGGGTTTGGTGGATTCGGGGGCGGCGGAGGCTTCTCGGGCGGCGGGGCCGGAGGGAGATTCTGAGCGATGGCACGAATGACGCTTGCAGTATTCGCGGATCAGGTTGCCGGCGCGCTCGGGCCGCGGCTCGTGAGCCTGGTGCTCTATGGATCCGCCGCTCGGGAGCACGGAGCGGCGAGCAAGGAGGACGGCATGAACACGCTGCTGATCGTGGATCGCGGCGACGCTGACCTGTGCGCGCGGCTCGTATCACCCGTCCAGGCCTGGATGAGCGCCAAACACCCGCCGCCGCTCATTCTGACCGAGCGCGAGTGGCGCGATTCCGCGGACGCCTTCCCGATCGAGTATGAGGACATCCGCGCAGGTCACCGCGTGCTGGCGGGACGGGATCCGTGGCAGGGGGTTCGCGTCGAGCGCGAGCATGTGCGGCGCCAGTTGGAGCACGAGCTGATGGGCAAGCTCGTGCACCTGCGCCAGGCCTACGCCGCGGAATGGAACCGCCCGCGGCGTCTGGCCGAGATCGTGGCCGGCACCCGGGCCGGGTTTCTGACGATGCTGCGGGCCGTGCTGCGCCTGGCGGGACGGCCGGTACCGCCGGCACCGGATGCCCTGGTGCGCGAGGCCGGCGGCCTGATAGGATTTGCGACGGAGGGACTGACCGAGCCGGCCGCGTATCTCGACGCGGTGACGCGCACGGCGGAGTACGTGAACCGCATGGAAAGGAAACCTTCGTGAACGCGCTAACACGCCGGACCGCGCCGCTCGCCGTGACTATCGCGCTGACTGTGGGCTGCGGGTACAACACGATTCAGACGCTCGACGAGAAGGTCAACGCCGCCGAGTCGCAAATCAAGGTCCAGCTCCAGCGGCGGGCCGATCTCGTTCCCAATCTGGTGGAAACCGTCAAAGCGTACGCCAAACAAGAGCAGACGATTTTCGTGCAGGTCGCGGAAGCGCGCGCCAAATTGGCCGGGGCCGTGCAGAGTGGAAACCTCGACTCGATGGCGGCCGCGAACGCGGCCCTCAATGCGCCGCTCGGCCGCCTGCTCGCCATTGCGGAGAATTATCCACAACTCAAGTCCAACGAGAACTTTCGCGCTCTACAGGATCAGCTCGAAGGGACGGAAAACCGGATCGCGGTCGCGCGTCAGGACTACAACGAAACGGTGAACACCTACAACGCGTACATTCGCCGCTTCCCGCAAGTGATCACCGCGAAGATTCTGGGGAAAAAGCCGCGGACCTATTTCGAACTGCAGACGCCCGGTGCGGCCGAGGCACCCCGTGTCGATTTTTCCAGGTGATGGTTAGATGTAGGTAGCACACTATCGACACGCTGCAAGGAGCCGTCATCGTCGATGACGGCTCCCTCCCACTGCATCCCGCCAAAAGCCCGATCAGGTCAAAGCAATAGAATCAAGATTACGGCAAGGATGACCAAACCCAACGTGGTGATCGTAATCGTCGTTTTGTCCGCGGCTGCTGCCGCCGGTGGCGCATCGTGATGCACCAACGTGGGTTGGTAGCTTTGCACCTCAGTCGGCAAGCGCGGTCCGGCGAGCTGCTGCGACGTAGATGGCTGGGCGGGAGGGGGGGGCGGCGAGGCTGACTCTTGTGCAGCCAACGGCGCCGCCGCCAGGCACCCGAGTGCCACGATCGTGGCTAACCGGATACGGCTCCCCTTCCTTGAATCAGTCGGACGAACAATCGCGAGCGTCATCATAGATCGGTTTTCCTCCTAGGGAGGCGCGGGGAGCTGTTGACCGACGACCCACTTCACGATGCGCCCGGGTTCGAGCGTCGCGTTGTCATCAATCTGGTTGATCAGGGCCAACGTCGCCACCGGAACGGGCGACGGACGCTGCCGCGCGAGCTCGGTAATCGTCGTCCGCCGATCGAGCGTGAAGACGGTAAGGTGCTGCGGCTGCACGTTGAGAATCGCCGGGTCGGTGAGCGGTCCGAAGCTCGTCAGCGACCGCTGCGCGAGCGCTTGATTGTTGGCCCATGTCGCCTCGGGGCCGTACGCGAGCAGCCGGTACACGCGGTTCCCGTACTCGACGAAGACGGCGTTGCCGCGCAGCGTGCCCTGTTCGGTGGCGGCCGCGAAGGGCGCGGACGATGCCGTCAGCCCGTTGAGGTTGGCGCGCGTCAGCGTGCCCGCCTGCACGCCCTGCTGCGACAGGAACGAGCGCGCAGCCTGATCGGCGCTTGACCCCTGCGCGAGCGTCAGCTCGATCAGCGCATCCTGCCGCGGACTTTGCGCCCCGACCGTCTGCTTGGTGTTCGCCGTCTGCCAGCCGTTGGGGAACGACATGCGGAACTTGAGCTCGGGGTGATAGAACTCGGTGCCTTTGAAGAATCCTTCGCGGGGATTCATGCCGAACATCATGCCGTCGAGCCGCCGCTGATACGCGTCGCGATTCACGGTCGCGCCGGAGAAGTCGGTCTGCGTCTGTGACAACAGCGCGTTGATGTGCTCGATGCGGTTGCCGGGATTCGGATGCGTGGCGAGCCACTCAGGCAGCTTGCCGCCGCTCCGCGTGTCGAGCCGGTCGAGCATTTGCATGACGTTGACCATCTGGCGTGAGTCGTAGTTGGCGCGGCTCGAGTAGCGCACGCCCAGCATGTCGGCCTGGTTCTCGTTATCGCGCGAGAATTTCAGGAACAGAACGCCGAGCGCCTGACTCGCCAGGCCGGCGTATTGCGCGATCTCGGAGCTGGCGATGCTGCCGATGGCGAGGCCCAGCCCAGCGAGCTGCTGTTCCGACATTTGATGTGCCGTGTGGCGGGCCGTGATGTGACCGACCTCGTGACCCATCACCGCCGCGAGCTGCGCTTCGCTCGTCATGTGCGCCAGGATCCCGCGCGTCACGTAGACGTGCCCGCCCGGGATCGCGAACGCGTTGACGGCGGGGTCATCGACGACGCGGAACGTCCACGGCAGGTTCGGCCGCTCGGATGTCGCCGCGAGTTTCCTGCCGAGGTCCGTGACGTAGCTCTGCAGCGCCGGGTCGCCGTAGAGGCCGATCGCGGCCACGACTTCACTGTCGTACGCCGCGCCCATCTGAATTTCCTGTCCTTCGCTCACGAGCATGAGCTCGTTTTCTCCGGTCGCGGGATTGCGCGCGCAACCGGCCAGCAGCAGGGCCAGCCCTGCGACGACGACGAGCCGTTCGCGAACGCCCGTGTGCGTGTTCCGTTTCATGGGAGCTTCTCCCCTCGTTGCGGGAAGATGAGTGCTAGCGGACGAATTTGCGGCGGTCGCCCTTGGGCGGCGTTTTCTTGTGCGCGTGCGCGGCGATCTGCAGCCGGCTGCGCAGCGCGAGCTTCTCGAGGATGTTGTGCACGTGGCTCTTGACCGTATAGGTCGCGATGTTGAGCCGCTGCGCGATCTCCTTGTTGCTCAGCCCCTCGGCGATCAAATCCGTGATCTGTTGCTCGCGCCTGGTCATCCGCACCGACGCCATCATGGGCGTGTTGCGCAGCACGGAGGCCTGCTTCGCGATGTGGGAGAGCAGGGTGCCGGTGAGCTGCGGCGGCACGACGTCGTCACCGTTGGCGACCTGCCGGATCGTGTTGGTGAGGTCCTCGAGCGCCGCGTCCTTGGCGATGAACCCATTGGCGCCGCGTTTGATGAAGTCGATGACGTCCTCTTCTTCCGGCAGCATGTCCATCATGATGATGCGGGCATGCGGGGCCGCATCCTTGATGCTTTCCACCAGCCGCTGGCTGCGATTCCGACCGAGGGCGGCGTCGACCAGCACGACATGCGGCTTGTGCTCCTGCAACCGCTGCAGCGCGGACGAGGCCCCCTCGGCGCAGGCGACCACTTTGAATTCGCCTTGAGCGTCGAGGAGCGCGGCGAGACCATCCCGGAGCAGGCGATTGTCTTCGATGACCAGGATTTGGATTCGCTTCGTCGTCATGGTCGCTTACGGCTCTCGTGGTCGCGTGGGTCTCATCCTTTGAGATGAGACGACAAGTTTAGCGTCTCATCCCTCGAAAGGCATGCCGGGGGGACTTCCAGCTTGCCTACTCCGGGTCGAGGGTGAATGGTAGAGACGCTTCCGCGCCCGAAGGGAGGAGCGCACGCCATGTCCCAGGTGCACTGTCACTTCTGCGGCGGGGTCATCGCGGATCCCGCGACGATCGAGCATCGGCCGCCCCGGGCCAGCGCGCAGTTCGCGACGCCGCACCACGACCCGTGCAGCTGCAGCACGCCGATCGTGTACGAGCATCCGCCGATGCTGGGGGATCCCGACGACGATCAGACGCCTGAAGGCGGCCACATTCCCGAGGACGGCACCGCGGCCTGAAAGTGAAACGCGGCGCTCTGGTGGAGCGCCGCGCCGTCTGCAGGGGCCGCGAGAGTGGTTAGAGCTTCACGACGTTCTGCGCCGCCGGACCCTTCTGGCCTTGCACGACTTCGAACTCGACGCGCTGGCCTTCGGTCAGCGACTTGAACCCGTCTCCCTGGATCGCGGTGTGATGCACGAAGCAGTCCTTGCCGCCGTTCTCAGGCGTGATAAAACCGAAGCCCTTGGCGTCGTTGAACCACTTCACGGTACCGGTGATGCGTTCCATCTGTTCGTTACTCCCTAGCTAGTGCGTTTCCGGCGGCGAGCTGCCTTGCTCTTGCGCCGCCGTTGAACGGCGGGACTCTCGTAGAAGCGTTTCTTCTTCATATCCTGAAACAGCCCGGCCTTGGTGATCTCCCGGCGGAACTTCTTCAGTACCGCTTCCAACCGGTCGGTCTCCTTCAGCGTGACTTCCATGCGGGCCCTTTCCAGAATCGAGAGCTGGTCCCAGAAACACGGCGAGGACCAAGGCGGAAGCCCAGGTCCTCGATCAAGTCCACTGGTACAGTCGCGGCACCGTGCCGTGACCCCTTCGCTCGCCCGAAGCATCGTCAGCGGGCGGAGTGAAGTCAATGGCGCGTCGCCGTTGTAGGAACGCGCGTCACGGTGCAACTTAGGGTCCCATGCGCCCATTCGTTTTTGTCGCCGCGGTGCTGATCGCGTCGTGCACGCACCCCCGTCCGGCCAATCCGCCGCCGGCCCGCGCGCCGCGCGACACGACGCGCGTGCGCGCTCCGGCGTCGGTCCGCGATACCGCGCTCGAGCAGCGCGCCGCGCGGCTCGAGCTCCGCGTGCTCGAAGAAGAAGCGCAGGTCGCGGAGCTGCAGAACCGGCTGGATGACGCCCGACGGGAAGTCGTGCGCGCGATGGCGAAGCTGCAGTCGCTGGCGACGCGCGCCGAAGCCGCCTCGGGCATGGCCGAGGCGGAGATCGCTCTCCAATCGTTGCGTTCGGCAAACGGCAACAATTCGCAGGCTCCGCCCGAATGGAACCAGGGGAATCAACTGATGCAGCTCGCGACGACCGAGTTCGATCAGCAGAACTACGCCGGCGCGTTGTACCTCGCGACCGAGGCGAAGAATGCCGCCGCCGCCGGCCAGCGCCGCGCCACGAATGATGACCGAGGCACACCGCGCAAGGGCGAGGTCCCGTTCGCGCTGCCGTTACGCGTGCAGACGACGGGCCGCGCCAATGTGCGCGAGGGCCCCGGCGCCAACTTCAAGGTGCTTTTTACGCTCGAGAGCGCGATGCCGCTCGTCGCGTATTCGTATGTCGATCAATGGGTACGCGTGATGGCGGACGGCGATCGGACCGGCTGGATCCACCAGACGCTTATCGGCCGGAGGGAATAGCCTTGGGGCGCGCGGCTGCGACCACCCGGTTGCCTCCAGCGCGCTTGGCGAGGTAGAGGGCCGCGTCGGCTTCCGCAATCAGGTGATCGGGCGTGTCGCCATGCATGGAAAATGCCGACACGCCGAGGCTCAGGGTGATCTGCCCGTCCGGGAGCGGCTCGGACGCGATGCGCTTGCGAATCCGCTCGGCGAATTTCGCCGCTCCGTCGATGGTCGTCTCCGGCATCATGATCAGGAATTCCTCGCCGCCGTAGCGTGCGATAAAGTCAACGTCGCGGCTCGCTTCCCGCATGATCTCAGCCACCCGCTTCAGCACGGCATCGCCGGCGGGATGGCCGAATTCATCGTTGTAGCGTTTGAACTGATCGAGATCCGCCATCGCGACGGCGAAGTCGTGATGCAGCCGCCGGGAGCGGCGCACTTCGTTTTCCAGCACTTCCATCATGCGCAGCCGATTGAACAGCCCCGTCAACGGATCGGTGACCGACAGCCGCTCCAGGTCGGCGCGGCTGTCGCGCAGCCGCGCCACCATGTTGTTGAAAACCTCCGTGAGGGCGCCGATTTCACCGCCGGCCGTCACCGGCAAGCCGACGTCGAGGTCGCCTTTCGCCACCTCCCCGGCCGCCTGCGTCAAGCGGTTGAGGGGGCGGACGATGAGCATGCTCAACACGTAGGCCAGGGCTCCCACGACGGCGAGCAGCAGCGTCACGATGCCAAGCGTGACATTGCGGAGCCGCGCGACCTGGCGGAACGCTTCGGTCGATGGAATCTCCGCGATCAGCATCCAGTTGAGTGCCGGAACGGTGCGGGTACTGCCGACCACGGCGTCGCCCGTGAAGCTCGAGAACTGGATGGCGCGCCCCTCGCGGGCGAGCAGCCAGTTCGCGGCTTCGCGCCCATAGCCCTGTCGCATCAGCTCGCGCGAGCTGCCCCACGAGCTCACGATGAGCCGGCCGGTTCGCGTGATGAGATAGATTTTTCCCGATTCTCCGGGCGCGAAGCGCCGCAACGTGTCGGCCACGGTGCGCAGGTTCACCCGCGAGGCCAGCGCGCCGACGAGGTGCGCACCCCCGGCGCCGCGCCCGGTGCGCCGCACCGACATGATCGGCACGGAGACCAGCATCTCCGCGTGCGTGCCCGTCGAGTCCCAGTACGGCGCTCCGAACGCCCACTCGTTCTTGGTCAACTCGGCGGCCCACCCGGGGGCGATCGGCACACGCGCCGGCTGGGGCGCGCTGGTCGCCACGACGTGCCCGTGCTGGTCGAGGACCAGGAGCTCGGAGTAGTCCGGGAATCGTTCGCGAACCGAGCGGAGATAATCGGCCAGCCGGCGGAAATAGATGCCGGAGTGCACCGGTTCTCCATTGACCGTGGGAATGCGCTCGAGGTTTTCTGTGACTTCGTAGGAGCTGGAGAACACGCGCAGATCGTAGCGCAGCTCTTTGGTCCAGAGGTCGACTTCGCGGACCGCCTGTGCGCTGACGCCGAGCAGCTCTTCCGACGCCTTCGCCTGCAGCGCGCGCTTGTTTTCGATGTAGGAAATCCAGACGGTCGTCAGCGACGGAATCAACGTCGCGACGATACCGAACATGAGCATCTTGGTGCGGATGCCGGCGAGCCAGCTCTGCTTGTCCACGGTGCCCACAAGATTAATACGGACGACATTATTGCAAGTCAGGTGGCGTAACTGTGCGTGGAATCACATCATGGGACGCACCAAACTCCTCACTGGGAGGCCTCGGATGACTGACCGACTCAGCCGCCGCTCGTTTCTCCACACGAGTGCCGCCGCGCTCACGGTGCCGATCGTCGCGCCTGCCGTCTCGACACGGTCTGCGGCGCGCCTCCACCTCGCGACGTCGGATTTCGAGCTCGAAGAAATCACGCTCGCCGGGCTCCAGGATGCGATGCGGGCGGGCCGGCACACCGCGCGCTCGATTTGCGCGTCCTACCTCGCGCGCATCGCCGAGCTCGATCCCAAGCTGCACGCGCTGATCGAGACCAATCCGGAGGCGCCGGCGATCGCCGAGCGCCTGGACGCGGAGCGCAAAGCGGGTCAAGTGCGCGGACCGCTGCACGGTATTCCAGTCCTGGTCAAAGACAACATCGCGACGGGCGACAAGATGATGACGACGGCCGGATCGCTCGCGCTCGCCGGCATCACGGCGCCGCGTGACGCACCACTCGTCGCGCGGCTGCGCGCCGCCGGTGCCGTGATCCTGGGCAAGACGAACCTGTCCGAGTGGGCGAACATCCGCGCCAACCAGTCCTCGAGCGGCTGGAGTGCGCGCGGCGGCCAGTGCGCGAATCCGTACGCGCTCGACCGCAATCCGTGCGGCTCGAGCTCGGGGACGGGAGCCGCGATCGCCGCCAACTTCGCCTCCGTCGGCATCGGCACCGAAACCGACGGGTCCATCGTCTGCCCCTCGAGCGCCTGCTCGCTGGTCGGCGTGAAGCCGACCCTCGGGTTGATCGATGGGGCCGGGATCATTCCGATCGCGCACAGCCAGGATACGGCGGGGCCGATGACACGGACGGTCGCGGACGCGGCCACGTTGCTCGGCGTCCTCGCTGGCCGCGACTACGGCACGAGTCTCGATCCGAACGGGCTGCGCGGCGCGCGCATCGGCGTCGCCCGCAAAAAGGTCTTTGGCTACAGTCCTGAAGCCGACAAGCTCGTAGAGGCGGCGATCGATGTGCTGCGCCGCCAGGGCGCCGTGATCGTCGATCCGGCCGACATTCCGCACCTCGGCGACTACGACGATTCGGAGCTCACGGTCCTGCTGTATGAGCTGAAGGCCGATCTGGCGAGTTATCTCGCCACGTGGGCGCCGAATGCGCGAGTGAAGACGCTCGCGGATGTCATCGCGTTCAACGAGGCCAACAAGGATCGTGAGATGCCCTACTTCGGCCAGGAGCTGTTCCTCCAGGCGCAGGAAAAGGGACCGCTCACCGATCAGGTCTATCGGGACGCGCTCGCCAAAAACCAGCGGCTGTCGCGCAGCGAGGGACTGGACGTGGTCTTTGCCCAGGAGAATCTCGATGCGATCGTTGCGCCGACCGGGAGCCCGGCGTGGCCGACCGATCTCGTGAACGGCGACCACTTCCTGGGTGCAAGCTCGACGCCGGCCGCGGTGTCAGGCTATGCGAGCGTCACGGTGCCGGTTGGGTACTCATTCGGGCTGCCGGTGGGGATGTCGTTCACCGGGAAGGCCAACAGCGAGGCTACACTGCTGAAGCTGGCGTATGCGTACGAGCAGACGGCGAAGCCGCGGCGGCCACCCAGGTTCTTGGCGACGGTGCAGTTCTAGTTCTGCAACGACTTTGGGTCGGGCTGGGGGTGGGCCGCTCGGGCGCGCACGCGCGGAGCGCCCTGCCCCACCCCCAGCACGACCTATCGTAACTGCGCTCCTGCAGCAATCCAACGTCCCAGCAGCTCACGCTCCGCGTCCGTCATGCCCGTCTTGTTCGCGAGCGGCATCGTGCGTGTCTCGACGGCGCGCACGCGAATCCGCTCTGCGAAACGCGCGATGCTCTCCGGCGTGTCGAACGTGACGCCGCCGGGCGCAGGGCCGAAGGTGCGGTCGCTCTGATACTGCGAATGGCAGGGCTGACAACGCTGCTCGATAACCGCACGAACAGCATGGAACGGTGGGATTGAATCCGCGGCGCTCGAAGCGAACTGCGCGGCCGAGCCTCTTGGCGTCGAGATGAACATCGCGGCCGCGAGCGCCAGCGCTGCAGGCACGAGCGCCCAGCGGCTCGACGCTCCACGCCCGATCATCGCATGGCGCGCCGCGGCGCCGGCGACGAAGAGCAGCAGCAGCACGAGCCAGTTGTGCGGATTCGCGTAGGTGGCGGGGAAGTGATTCGACAGCATGATGAACAGCAGCGGGAAGGTCATGTAGCTGTTGTGCACCGAGCGCACCTTGGCGCGCTCGCCGAGCGTGAAGTCGGCCGGGCGACCCGCGCGGGTGGCGTCGAGCATCTGCTGCTGGGCCGGGAGAATCCGCACCCAGACGTTCGCGACCATGATCGTGCCGAGCAGCGAGCCGACATGCATGAACGCCGCTCGACCCGACAGCAGGCGGCACGTCCCATACGAGACGAGGGCCAACAGGGTCAGCGAGATCGCCGCTGCCACGCGTGCTCGGTTGGCCAGCGGAGAGCGCCAGAGTAGATCGTAAACGAACCATCCCACCACGAGCACGCCGACGCCGATGGCCATCGCCGCGCCGCGGCTGATGCGCGAGATGCCCGAATCGAGGAGGTAGGCACCCGTCAGGTAGTAAACCAGCACCAGCAGTGCGATGCCGGTGATCCAGGTGAACAGCGCCTCGTATTTGAACCAGTGCAGGACCGGCGGTATCTCACCCGGTGCCGGACGGCGCTTCTCGACCTGGTAAAAGCCGCCGCTATGTACCATCCACAGATCACCCTCGACCCCGGGCCGTGGCTGTCCCGACGCGGTCAATGCCCGATCGAGCCAGATGAAGTAGAACGAGCTGCCGATCCAGGCGATGCCGGCGATGAAGTGCGTCCAGCGCAGCAGCAGGTTCGCCCAATCGCCGAGCCAACTGGTCATGGGGGCAGTAATTTCACCGTGAAACTGCCCGCGGCCAGCCCCCGTCGGGCTAGGCGATCCATTCCTTCAAAAGGGCCCTATGAAGCCTGCGTTCGTTCTCGCAGTGGTGACGTCCTGCGTTCCCCTCCTGGCCTGCAACAACGCCGATGCCAACGATGGCTCGAGCCGACCCTACAAGGTCGGCGTGGTCGATCACGGCGAGGTGCGCGTCATCGTCGAAGAAACCGGGGTGGTCGCGCCCGAGCGCAGCATCGTCGTCAAGTCGCCGATCTCGGGCGTGGTGGAGCAGCTCTACGTGCGCGAGGGCGACCAGGTCCGGACCGGCCAGGTGCTCGCGCGCGTCAAACCCGACATCGCGCAGGCGAACAGCCTCGCGCAAATGCGCAGCGAGATCGCGAAGGCGCGGATCGCGCGCGACAACGCCAAGCGCGACTACGATCGGTCTCAGGCGCTGACGGGCATCGGCGGGATCACCCAGGCGGACCTCGACGTGAAGCGTGTGACCTACGAGCAGGCGGAGAACCAGTGGCGAACCGCCGAGGAGCAGCTGCAGCTGGTGCAGCGCTCCGGCGTCACCGCCGGCGACTCGACGGGGGGGGCGGGGGGCGCGACGACGCAGTGGGCACGGATCACGGCGCCGGCGAGCGGCGTCATCATCGGCCGCGGCGTGGAAGCGGGCGAAACGGTGGTCGGCGGCACGAGCGCCTTCGGGGGCGGCACGGAGATGTTCACAATGGCGGATCTTTCGACGCTACTCGTGAAGGCGGCGATCAATGAAGTGGACATCGGCAAAGTGCAGCGCGGCGATCGCGTCGCGCTGACCGTCGATGCGTTCCCCGGCGATACCGTGCAGGGCGTCGTGCGACTCGTCCCCCCGGCCGCGCGGTTGCAGGAACGCGTCCGTGTGTTCGACGTCGAGATCGAGGTCACGGGCGGTCCACGCGTGTTGCGTCCCGGCATGACCGCGAACGTGCGCATCTCCGGACCGCTGCGGACCGAGACCCTGCGCGTGCCCGTGGAAGCGGTCCTATTAAAGGAAGGGAAGCCGATCGTCTACAAGCTGGGCGGCAGCGGACCGCAGCCCATCCCCGTGACCCTCGGATTGTCCGACCTCTATTACGTCGAAGTGCTCAGCGGGCTCGCGGCCGGCGACTCGATCGCGCTGGAGGATCCGGTTGCCGCGCTCGATCGCGCTCGTAACCCCGCGCGGCGCCGCTGACCCACAGATCACGCGGCTATGACGCTGATCGTCGCGGCGGGTCTCGAGAAGACCTATCGGCTAGGACAGGTCGATGTGCAGGCGTTGCGGGGTGTGGATGCGCAGATCGCGGCGGGCGAATACGTCGCGATCACCGGCCCCTCCGGGTCGGGCAAGAGCACGTTGATGCACATCCTCGGCTGTCTCGATTCGCCCACCGCGGGGACGTACCAGCTGGACGGCGAGGATGTCGCCGCGCTCTCGGGCAAACGCCTGGCTCACGTCCGGAATCGCAAAGTCGGATTCGTGTTTCAGACCTTCAATCTGATGCCCCGGCTCACCGTCGAAGAAAACGTTGCGCTGCCGCTCAAGTACCGCGGCGGCGTGGCGCGCGCCGAGCGTCGCGCCCGGGCGCGGCAGCTGCTCGAGCGCCTCGGCATGGGGCACCGGATCGGCCATCGGCCCGATGAGTTGTCGGGCGGTGAGCGCCAGCGCGTCGCGATTGCGCGCGCCCTCGTCGGCACGCCGGCGATCCTCATGGCCGACGAGCCGACCGGGAACCTCGACTCCCGGTCCGGCGCCGAAGTGCTCGCCACGTTCGCCGAGCTTCATCGTGGAGGGCACACGATCGTGCTGGTGACGCATGACGCCGGCGTCGCCGCCCGCGCACAACGCGTGATTCAGATGAGCGACGGGCAAGTCGTGTGAACCTCCTCGAGTCGCTGCTCACCGGACTCGACGAGGCCCGCCGTCACTGGGGCCAAACGCTGCTCTCGCTGCTCGGCCTGATCCTCGGAACCGCGAGCATCGTGACGGTGCTCGCGCTGTTCGGGGGCCAAACCGCGCTCACCGAGCAGTTCCTGAACGAAGTGGGCGGCCGCGGGACGATCATCGTCTCGGACCGGGAGCGCTCCGCCCATCCCACGGCGCGCGAGCTCGCCTCCAAGCGCCTCACATTCCAGGACGCGCAGTTCCTGCGCGATCGCGCCAGCGCGCTGGCGGCCGTGAGCCCCGGCTGGGCGCAGCAGCTCGCCTATCGCGCCGGCAACACCAGTTTCACCGGCCAGGTGATCGGCACCGTCCCCGACTACATGGTGATCAACGACATCAAGCCGCTCGTGGGTCGGTATCTCAGCGATCTCGACGTGCGGCATCAGGCGCGCGTGGCGGTGCTCGGGTGGAAGTACGCCGACTCGCTGTTCGGCGCGGCGCCCGGGGCGCTGGGCAAGGTCGTGAGTATCGGCGACAAGAGCTACCGCGTGGTCGGCGTGCTGGAGCGCGAGGAGTTCTACTTCGCCTCCTGGGAAGACAATGCGCTCGAGTATCGCAACGAGCGGGCCTACATCCCGATCTCGACCGCCATCAGCCAATACAGCGCCACGGACAAGCTCGATTTCCTCACGCTCAAGGCCCGGCCCGCCTTGGGCGGCGCCGCGGCGCAGGCGCAGGTGCGGAGCCTGCTGTTCGCGCGGCACGGCGTGGAAGACTTCGACATCCGCGCGTCGGGGCAGGGGGCGGGCCAGGAGGCGGGGCAGTTCCTCCTGCTCTTCAACTTCATTTTCCTCGTCGTGGGCGTGGTCTCCCTCGTCACGGGCGGGATCGTCATTGCGAACATTCTGCTCGCCTCGGTCGTGGAGCGGGTGCGAGAGTTCGGGACGCGGATGGCGTTGGGGGCGACGGCGGGCGGGATCTTCGCGCACGTGCTCGCCGAAGTGCTCGTCGTGACGGTTATCGGTGGGCTGCTGGGACTCGGGCTCGGGGCCGCGCTGACGGGCGTCGTCGCGCATTTCATGCAGATGCCGGCGGTCGTGAGTCCGTTCATCGCGACGGTGTCCCTGGGAACCGCCGTGAGCGTGGGACTGGTCGCGGGGCTGTTTCCGGCGCTGCGCGCCGCGCGGCTCGCGCCGGTCGAGGCGCTGCGCTATGCGTGATTGGGGCGAGCTGATCCTCGATGCGCTGCGCGAAATCCGCGCGCACAAGCTGCGCTCGCTGCTCACGCTCTCGGGGATCGTATTCGGCGCGGCATCGGTGGTCTCGATGACGTCGCTGGCATCGGCCATGCAGACGCTCGTCTACGACGACCTCATCGCCATGGGGCTGTCGCGCAGCTTCTTCATGGACGATCAGGGCCCGCGCTCCGATGCCAAAGGTGCCACGGCGTTGCGCCACACGGGGCTGCGGCTCACCGATCTCGACGCGCTGCGCGCGCTGCCGGGCGTCGCGAGCGTGCACGGGCGCAACTGGGGCACGGAGCAGGTCGTGAACGCGCCCGCCGACCGGCGCCGGGTGCGCATCGACGGGGTCGACGCCGGTTATCTCGAGCTGCGCAACTGGCGCATCGTCGCGGGCCGGGGGATCCGGCCGCTCGACGTCGCGAACCGGGCGCGGGTGGCGGTCGTGGGCGAAGAGATGTCGCGCAATCTCTTCGGCAATGCGTCGGCGCTCGGCAAGACGATTACGATCGACGGTGTGCGGTTTCTCGTGATCGGAGTCGTCGCACCGATCGAATTCGACATCATCCCCGCGGACTTCAGTTTCGTGGGGCGGCGCATCTACATCCCGTACACGTTCATGACCCGGTATGCCAAGGGCGAAGGCCACGTCGACGAAGCGCTCGTGACCGCGCGCGCGTCGGCGGACTTCGGCGACGTGCTGCGCCGCGGCACCGCCCTGGTGCGGCAGCGCCACGGCGGCACCGAGGACTTCACGATCGAGAACGAAGCCGCCGAAGTGCTGTCCAATCTGGCCATGGCGGACAACATCCTCGGCGGCTGGAACGCCGTGATGTTCACGATCGCCGGCGTGACGCTGATCGTGGGCGGCATCGGGCTGTTCAGCGTGCTGCTCATCTCCGTGCGCGAGCGCGTGCACGAGATCGGCATCCGGAAGGCGCTGGGCGCCGACGACAGCGCGATCATGCGTCTGTTTCTCGCGGAATCACTCACGCTCGCGTTCCTGGGCGCGGTGCTCGGCATCGGCGCCGGCGCGGGGCTCACCGTCGTCACGGAGTTCATCGGGCGGCAATTCGACAAACCGTTCGCGATTCCGGTGAACGTGCCCGGCGTGGCCCTGGCGGTGGTGTTCGCGCTCGTCGTGGGGTTCCTGTTCGGCTGGTACCCGGCCCGGCGGGCTGCTCGACTCGATCCGATCGAGGCTATTATTGGGGCGTGATCGCTCACGTGCTCGCGCTCCTCGCGCTCCAGGCGCCCGCGCCCACCGACACCGTCGTCCTCCCGCCCGTCACCGTCACCGCCACTCGCCAAACGCTGAGTCTGTTTGCCGTGCCGCTGGCGGTCACGCAGGTCAAGAAGGGCGAGTGGTTCGGGACCACGGGCTATGGTCTCGATGATGCTCTGATGCTGGTCCCCGGCGTCGTCGCCCAGTCACGCTACGGCAATCAGGATGTGCGCATCGCGATCCGCGGCTACGGCGCCCGCGGGGCGGGAGACCGCTCCAACGCCGGCACGACCCGCGGTATTCGCGTACTGCTCGACGGGTTTCCCGAGACGGAGCCCGATGGTCGCACGTCGCTGGATGGCGTGGATCTCGCGGCCGCCCATAGCGTCGAAGTGGTGCGCTCCAACGCGTCGGCGGTCTGGGGGAACGCGGCGGGCGGCGTCGTGAGCATTTCCACGCTTCCCGGTCCCAATGACCCCCGCGTCGCGTTCGAGCCGATGGCGGGATCGTTCGGATTGCAGCGCTACACGGCACGGGGCAGTCTGCTGGTCGGCGGGAGCGGGGTGCTGGGCGCGAGCTTCGTGCACAGTGACGCGGACGGCTGGCGCGCCCACTCGGTGAGCACGCGCTCGCTGTTCAACGTGTCGATGCTGGCGCCCGTCAGCGACAAGACGAACGTCGGCGTGTACGCGGTCGGATCGCACAACGTCTTTCGCATTCCCGGACCGCTCACCGAAGCCCAGGTCGCTGCTGATCCGCAGCAAGCCAACTCGACTTACGTGGCCCGCGACGAGCGGCGCGACAATCGCGTGGTACGGCTCGGACTGACGCTCGACCACCAGGCGAGCGAAAAGGTCGGCGTGTCGGCGCTGCTGTACGCGAACCCCAAGGCCCTGCAGCGGTCCGAGCGCGGCACGTTCCGCGACTTCACGCGCTACCACGTCGGCGGCAGCGGCACGGTTCGCATCGCCACGCCGTTCGGCGCGGGGGCACGAGGTGCTCTGTTGGTGGGAGCGGATTACGCGCTGCAGGATGGGGCAATCTTGTTCTATAGCCTGTCACCGCAGAACACTCGCGGTGATACCCTGCGCGACAACAAGGGGGAAGGGGCGAGCAATGCCGGTGTATTCGTCACGGAGGAGCTGTCGTTCGGCGCTAATGAGCGCTGGACCGTCTCGGCCGGCGCCCGCTACGACGATATCACCTACGACTATCGCAGTTACATCGATCCGTCCCTCGACGACCGCCGTTCGTTTACCGGCGTGACACCCAAGCTCGGCGTGAGCTATCGCCTCGCGCCGCAGCACAGCGTGTACGCATCGCTCGGCGGCGGGATCGAGGTGCCGGCGGGAAACGAAACCGATCCCGCGAGCACGTTCGGGCAGGATACCGTCACCGCGCTCAATCCGCTGCTCGAGCCGATCCGGTCCCTCACGTTTGAAGTGGGGACCAAGCGGCTGTGGGTGATCGGAACGACGTCGTTCGTGCGCGAGGTGAGCTACGACGTCGCGCTGTACCAGACCAACGTCAAGAACGAGATCATTCCGTATCGCGGCGGGCGGTTCTACTTCACCGCGGGCCGGGTGCGCCGGCGCGGGGCGGAAGTGGGCGCGCGTGTGGCGACGAGCGCCGGGATTGCGCTGCAGGCGGCGCTGAGCTGGAATGGCCATCACTACACCGAGTACATCGTCGACTCGGTGCACTACGGCGTGCCCGGCGCGACCGCGGATTACAGCGGCAACAACGTGGTCGGAGTGCCGTCGTTTATCGGGGCGCTCGCGCTGGACGTGACGCCCGCGGCCCTCAAACCCGTGCGGTTACGCCTCGGGGTGGAAAGCATCGGGTCGTTCTATGCCGACGACGCGAATCAGGTGCGGGTGCCGTCGTATCGCATCGCCAACCTGTCGCTCGGGACGGACAGCCCCATCGGGTTGGGCGCCGGGCTCGGCGTCAATGCGTTCGTCACCGTGAACAACCTGTTCGACAGCGGCTATATCGCGTCCGCGTTCCTGAACCCGGACGTGGTCGCGGGAGAGCCAGTGGCGTTCGAGCCGGGGCTGCCACGCAACGTCGTCGTCGGGGTGTCGATCGTCGCGCGTTAGCGCCGCGGGACGCCGGCGGCGCTGGTTGCTTCGTCCAGAATCCGCCAGATCCGGTCCGCCCACTCCCGGTGTTCCGGCTTCATCAGGACCGACCGCAGGCAGATGATGGTGTCGCGGTCGCGCTGCATCGGACCCACCTCGAGCAGGTGCAGCGGCAGCGACACCAGGGCGAGGTGGAGCTGACGGCTCGCCGCCTCGGCGAAGATCCGCTTCGATAGACTCGACGCTTCCGTCACACTCGGCGCCCGGGGCGCCCAGACGAGAATGTCGAGCTCCGGTGTGGCGCCGGTAACGAATCGATCATCTCGCTGCAGGCGCTCGTACAGGTCGAGTGCCGCGGCCCGCCCGCTCTCCAGCCCTTTCGCGAACTCTCCGCCGCGCACGAGCGGGAACAACCGTTGCGTCGCCCACAGGGCGACCGCCGCGGCGCCGGGACGCGAACACTCGAGCGCGATTTCGCCCAGATGCATCTCGGTCGACGTGTAGTAGGTGTAGGGTGAATCGTGCCGGTACAGGCGCGCCACCGACGGGTCGTGGAACAGGACGCAGCCGCAGCCATACGGCTGGAGCCCATGCTTGTGGGGGTCGATCACGACCGACGCCGCTTCATGGAGGCATTCGAAGGCGAGCCGGGTGTCATCCTCCAGATTGTCGGCGAGCAGGAAGTAGCCGCCGTACGCCGCGTCTGCATGAATGCGAAAGTCGAAGCGGCGGCGCAGATCCACGATCTCGGCCAGCGGATCCACTGCGCCGGTCGCGGTGGTACCCATAGTCGCGACCACGGTCCCGACGCCGCCCGCGGCCAGGCGCCGCTCGAGTGCCGGCATGTCCATGCGGCCGCGTTTGTCGCACGGGATCGTCTCAAACGGGATGCCGAGCACGCCGGTGATGCGCTGATGGGTGTAGTGGGCCTGCGTCGAGGCGACGACCGTCTTGCCTGGATGCAGCTGGCTCGCGATCCACAGCGCCTCGAGATTCGCCATCGTCCCGCCGCTACAGAGATGGCCAAGGTGTGTGTCCCACCCAATCATCCTTGCCAGCTCGGCGACTGCCTCTTTCTCCATAGCGGAGCTGGCGCGGCCGCCGTCGAGCGCGTGATTGTTCGGATTGATCCGGAGCGCCATCTCATACGCTCGGCGCGCGACATCGTGTGGGGGTTTGAGCATCTGCCCCGCGTACAACGGATCGCCGTACGGGTAGTTGTCCTTGAGGCGTTCCGCGACTTCCTTCAGCACATCGTCAAGAGCCTTCAAAGGCCCTCAGGTAGGTGCGATCCCACGCCGCGGGAATACTCTCGCGCGGCGAGTAGGGTCCCGGCGCGTAGACGCGCGAGCTGATGCCGAGGTGGCTTTGCTCGCAGATGTGCCAATCCTGCCGGTTGGTGCGATCCCAGAATTCTTCGGCATCCTGGATGTTGTAGCCGGCGGCCCCGGGCGCATCGGGATGCACCATCCATTCGCAAATGACCCGTGACTGCATCGGCCCCACCGGCCACACCGTGTAAAAGACGGCGTAGTCCGGGTGCAAGCTCAGCATCATCGTGGGAAACAGTGCGTAGTAGAACGCGCGGCGCTTGTCGCCGGCGCTGAACTCGCCCAGGGGCAGCGCGCAGGCGCGTCCCGTCATCGTCGCGCTTTCGTTCGGCGCCTTGATCTCCATGTAGCCGCCGAGGAACGGCCCGTCGATCAGATCGTTCGCGCCGCTGGTGTAGGGCAGCTTGGTCGACAGCTCCGGATGGATCGTGGGGCAGTGCAGGCATTCATTGTAATTCTGGAGAACCAGCTTCCAGTTGGCGCGCACGTCGTACTCGATGTGCCGCACGGTGCGGAGCTTGGGCAGGTTGTAGCGCGAAAACCGCCCCGCGAGCGGCGCAAACCATTTCGCGGCCGGCGTGGCCTCGGGGTCGAGATTCACGAATAGGAATCCCTCCCACTCCGCCAACGCGACCGTGTGCAGGGGATACGCCTTCTTGTCGAACCCTTCGACTTCGTTCATGTGCGGCGCGCCGATCAGGCGGCCGTCGAGCGCGTACGTCCAGGCGTGATAGGGACACTGGATCGTTTCGGACAGCTTGCCGGAGGGTGAATTGCACAACCGTGTGCCGCGATGGCGGCAGACGTTGTAGTAGGCGCGCCGCTCACCCGACTGGTCCCGGAGTACGATGATGCTTTCGCCCGCGATTTCCACGACGAAGTAATCGCCCGGCCCCGCGACCGTGGCGTCGCGGCCCACACAGATCCAGTGGCGCGCGAAGATGCGCTCGCGCTCCTCGGCGAACACCTCGGGCGTCGTGTAGTAGCGGCCGGGCAGGGTGCGCGCGCCCTGCTGGTAGCTCTCGACGGTTTTCACGAACGTCATACGATCTCCCGCGCCGCGTTGCGCCCCGCTGCTCCCGGAATCCCTCCGCCCGGATGCGTGCCGCTGCCGCACAGAAACAGCCCTTCGATCGGCGTGCGGTAGCGGCTCCAACCGGGTACGGGTCGCATGAACAGAATCTGGTCGAGAGTGAGCTCTCCGTGGTAGAGGCTCTCCTCGGCCGTCTGCAGCTTCACCTGGTCCGGCCGAACCTTCAGTATTTGGGCGACGCGTTCTGCGAGCCCGTCCTGCGTTCCCGGCGGCACGTACTGAACGTGCAACTCCAGGCGGTTGCCGTCGGTGCGCTGCACCTCGATGTACGGGGCCGCGGACGCTCGGCCGTACTTGGCGTCGTCGTAGGCTCGCTCCAGATAGTCGAGCGAGGGAGCGATGCAGAGGTTCGAGTAAGCTGGCGCTTGACCCAGCGTCAGCGTCCCGCGGGCGACGACGCCCCGAGACTTGATGTTGCCGACCGCGCGGGCGAACTCCGGATCGAGCTCGATCGCGACCGGCTGCAGCGTCGCCCGCGGACGGGGCGCTCGACACGACCAACGGCGCGAGAATGGACTCTCCGTTCGTGTCGAGGACTACGCCCGTCGCCCGGCCGTTCTTCGCCAGCACGGTCGCGCGAGCGCCGCGACGGATCTCGACACGCTTCATTCCGTTCAGGTTTGCGTCACGTTCGATGCAGCGGATCGGAACACGCCCGCGGGACTGCCTACGTGATGGTGCAGGAAGTTGAAGGCGGTCCCACCGCCGCGCGGACCTTGCTTCAAGTGCCAGATCCCGAGCGCGCCGAGGGCGCCCTTCAGGGCGTCGCTCTCGAACCAGTCGTCGAGCAGCTCGGCGATCGACATCGGGAGGATGCGCGCGAGGTCGATGACGGCCTGCTTGCCGAGGCGACGGACGTAGAGGCCCGAGACCGCCGATGCGCGCCAGCTCGCGCGGATCCCGCGTCTCGATGTCCGGCGGAGGCGCGAGGTACAGGCGCTCGAGGACGCTCGCCAGCGTGTGCATGCGCGTGCAGAACTCCAGCCAGCTCGCGGCGTCCGCCGGACTGAGTGCGGCGAATGGCATCGGTGGAACGGCCGACGTCGCGCGACAGCTCGAGGTTTCCGCCGCCGTCGAGCGGCATCGTGATCCATGGGTCAGGCTGCTCGAGACGAAGCGTATTCAGGCCCAGATCGCGAATCACCCGCGGCGGCACCCAGCCGATGTCCGCGGACAGGTCGGGAGCCTGATGCTGCTCCACGACGACGACACGCTTGCCGGCACGCGCGAGGTAGTGCGCGGTGACGAGACCGTTCGCGCCGGCGCCAATGACGATCGCGTCGTAGCGCTGATCGCTCACGTGCCGTCCTTCAGGATGCGCATCGCCGCCAGCCGGCCGGAGGCACCCATGATCCCGCCGCCCGGATGCGTGCCCGAGCCCGCCTGGTAGTAGCCGCGCACCGGCGTCGCGAACTTCGCCCAGCCCGGGGCAGGCCGGAGGAAAAACAGCTGATGCAGCGCCAGCTCGCCCGCGAAGATGTTGCCTTCCGACAAGCCCGTAATCCGCTCGATGTCGAGCGGCGTGATGACCTGCCGGTGCAGGATCTTGGACTTGAATCCCGGTGCGAAGCCCTCGACGGTGTTCACGACCGCATCGCCGAACGCTTCGCGCTTCGCGTCGGTCCAACCGCCGTTCAGGTGGTACGGCGCGTACTGGACGAAGATCGACATCACATGCTTGCCGGGCGGCGCCATCCCCGGATCGATCATGGACGGGAATACGATGTCCATGTACGGGCGCCGCGAGAACTCGCCGTACTTCGCGTCGTCGTACGCGCGCTCGACGTAATCGAGACTCGGGCTGATCGACACCGCGCCGCGATGCAAGCGTCCGCCCGCGCCATCAGGCATGCACGTGAACGTCGGGAGCGAGTCCAGCGCGATGTTCACCTTGCCGGACGAGCCGCGGAACTTGAAGCGTTTGATGTCGGACACGAAATCAGACGGTAAGTCGCTAGTCTCGAGTAGTTGGAGGAACGTCCGGCGGGGGTCCAGGCTGGAGACCACGGTATTCGCGCGCAACTCGTCGCCGTTTTCGAGCACCACGCCGGTGGCTTTCCCGCCTTTTACCAAGACTTTCGCCACACCAGCGTCGCAACGGACCTCGGCGCCAAACGCGCGAGCAGCGGATGCAATGGCTTCGCTGACCGCGCCCGTGCCCCCTTTCGCGAATCCCCACGCCCTGAAACACGCCGTCCAGCTCGCCCATGTAATGATGAAGGAGAACGTACGCCGTGCCGGGTGAGCGCGGGCCGAGGAACGTGCCGATGATGCCGCTCGCGGACTTAGTGGCCTTGAGCACGTCGGTCTCGAACCATTCGTCCAGGAAGTCCGCCGAGCTCATCGTCATCAGCTTCACGAGCGCGTGCAGCCGCTCGGCACCGAGGCCGCGGAAATGCTTGCCGAGTTTGAGCAGCGCGATGAGGTCGCCGGGCGCAAAGGAGGTCGGATCGGGCGGGACCATGCTGAGGATCGGTTTCACCGCCCGCGCCATGAAGTGCATCAGATGGCCGTACTCGTCGTATGCCTCGGCGTCGCGCGGCGAGTGCCGGTACAGCTCGCGGCGCGTCTCGTCGTGATCGGCCCATGCGGCGAGGTAATCGCCGTTTTCCATGGGCGTCACCGTGCTCTCGAGCGGCAGGATGTGCAGCCCGTGGCGCGGCAGGTCGAGATCGCGGATGATCTCGGGCCGCAGCAAGCTGACCACGTACGAGAACATCGAGAACTTGAAGCCCGGAAAGATCTCTTCGGTCACCGCGGCGCCACCGACGCGCGGCCGGCGCTCGAGCACGAGCACTGATTTGCCCGCGCGCGCGAGGTAGGCGGCCGTGATGAGCCCGTTATGGCCCCCGCCGATGACGATGACGTCGTAGCGCTTCGACATCAGGCGCGCTTCCGTTCCGGATTGAAGAAGGGCAGGGGCGTCACACGCGCGATCGCCTGCTTGCGCCGATGCTCGACCGTGATCTCCATGCGCAATTCGTTGCCCGGTGTGGCATGCGGGGTCTCGAGATGCGCGAGCGCCATGTAGCGCTTGAGCAGCGGCGACCAGCCACCGCTCGTGGCGTAGCCGACCTGCCGGCTGCCGCCGCGATCGTAGATCGGGACGCTCGTGCGCCACGCCTGCGACGGGAGCCGCGGCGGCAAGCCCACATCGGCGTACAGCTGTTCCAGCGAATCCCAATCCACCGTCAGACCGGTGAACTGCCACGACGGTCCGCGCAGACGCTCCGCCTCGAGCGCCGCTCGACCGTTGTAGCGTTCCTTGTCGGTCGCCACGGTCCAGCCGAGTCCCAGCTCGAGCGGCGAAGACTTTTGCGCTTCGATCAATGCGTGGCGGGACGAGAAGTAGTCGACCTCGATGAGCAGGAGACCCGCTTCGATGCGGGCGACGTCGAGCGCCAGCATCCCGGCCGGCGTCATGCCGTACGGCACGCCGGTTGCGACGAGCGCATCCCACAGCGGCACCGCCTGCGACGCATCGACCCAGACCTCGTAGCCCAGATCGCCGGTGTAGCCGGTGCGCGAGATCGTGACCGGGATGCCGCGGATGTTCGCGGACGTCAGGCGGAAGTACTTGAGCTTCGAGAGGTCCTGCTGGGCGGCGAGCTGCAGAATCTCCCGCGCGCTCGGGCCCTGCAGCGAGAGGGCGGCCGTCTGCTCGGACACATCCTCGATCGTGACGTTCAGACCGGATGCGTTGAGGTGCAGCCAGCGCAGCGTCGGATCCGCCGCGGTCATGCGGTAGGTCTGTTCGTTCAGTACTGAGACCGTGCCGTCGTCGATCTGCTTGCCGTCATTGTCGCACCACGGCGTGTACAGCACCTGGCCGACCTTCGCCTTGCCAATGTTGCGCGTGACCATGTGGTCGAGCAGGCGCCCGGCGTCCGTGCCGGTGATCAGGTACTTGTATAGAGGAGAGACGTCGAACAGCGCCGCGGCATTGCGGATCGCGTGATACTCGCGGTCGTGCGAGAGCTCGTACGAGCTGGCGACCACGTACCCGGCCCAGCGCCGCCACGCCTGGCCTTCCGAGAGCGGGCCAGTTCGAGGATGAAACGGTGTCGTGCGCAGGCTCATGCGGTTATCGTCGGCGTTCCGGCGGGCGCGAAGTTCTCCATGCGGGCGCGAAATCTCACTTGACGCGAGGGTTAGTGCAAATTTCTCGTATGCGCCTACACCTCGTCGAGCTGCATGATCTCCCCGGCTGTCCGCCCTCGCTGCGCGACGCGCTCACGGACTTTCTGGCCTTTTGGCTGAATCTCTCACGCGCCTACGAACCGGCGGGCGAACTGCTCCGGCGGTCCGTAGTGCGAGCGCGGGCCGGTCGCATCGTCGACCTGTGCTCGGGCGCCGGCGGGCCCTGGAGCCGGTTGGCCGGGAAAGTAGGCGTACCCGTGATCCTGACGGATCTGTATCCTCACCAAGGTCCCCGATTGTCCGGGCAGCTGCCCTTTCACCCCGATCCGGTTGATGCCCGTGCCGTCCCGGCAACGCTCGATGGATTTCGCACGGTGTTCACCGCCTTTCACCACTTCCGGCCGGCGGAGGCGCGCGCGATCCTCGCGGATGCGGTGGCGAAGGGCCAGGGCATCGCCGTATTCGAAGCGGCACGGCGCGCGCCCTGGGAGATTCTGGTGGTGGCGCTCACGTGGTTCGGCGTCCTGATCGCGGAGCCGTTCATTCGGCCCTGGCGCTGGTCTCGTTTCTTCTGGACCTATCTACCGCCGATCCTGCCCCTGTTGGGCACGTTCGACGGCGTGGTCTCCTGCCTCCGGGCCTATTCACCGGCGGAGCTGCGCGAGCTGGTGCGGGGCCTCGATACCTACGACTGGGAGGTCGGCGACATACGCGGCGGCTGGTCGCCGTTGCGAGGGACGTATCTGATCGGCGTGCCCAAGCACGGGCTGGCCCAATGAAGGACGCCAGGTTCTCTTAAAGGTGATTGCGCATCTTCCCACATTCCGCCGTCCGCGGAGGTTCTATGCGTTCCTTGCTGCTGGCCGCGTTGCTCCTCGTCCCGTCCGTAGCCACGAGTCAAGAAACCGCGTCCGATACGCTGCTCACCGTCAACCACTATCTCGACTGGGAGCAGGTCGCCGATCCGCAGATCTCGCCTGACGGCTTGCAGATCCTGTACACCCGGCGCTGGGTGAACAAGATCGAGGATCGCTGGGATGCGGGGCTCTGGATCATGAACGCCGACGGCTCGAAGAACCGATTCCTGGTGAAGGGATCGAACGCGCGCTGGTCGCCGGACGGGACGCGCATCGCGTACTTCGCCGACGGCGAGCCGAAGGGGACGCAGGTGTTCGTACGCTGGATGGACGCCGAGGGCGCGACCTCGCAGGTGACGCGCGTGAGCGAGAATCCCGCGAACCTGAGCTGGTCGCCGGACGGGCGTTCGCTCGCGTTCACGATGCTGGTGAAGAGCGAGACGCCGTGGAAGATCAGCATGCCGGGTGCGCCGGAGGGCGCGAAGTGGACGCCGGCGCCGCGCGTCGTCGATCGGCTGCATTATCGTCGCGATCGCACCGGATTCATCGAGCAGGGAACGAACCAGATCTTCCTCGTGCCGGCCGAAGGCGGCACGCAGCGGCAGCTCACGAGCGGTGATTTCGGGACCAGCGAGCTGGGCGCGGGGCTCAACTACGATTGGACGCCTGACGGCCGCACCATCGTGTTCGACGGCGTGCGCGAAGCCGATGCCGATTATCGCTATCGCGAGTCGTACATCTACGCGGTGGACGTGACGAGCGGGGCCGTTCGCACCGTCGTCGGCAAGAAGGGCGGCTGGTCCAATCCCGTCGTATCCCCCGACGGCCGCACGGTGGCATTCGTCGGCAGCGAGTCGGGCACGTACTCGTATCACGCGGACGAGGTATGGGTCGTCGGGACCGACGGCAGCGGCGCGCGCGCGCTGACGACGTACGACCGCGATCCGTCCGGCGTGCGCTGGAATCCCGACGGCAGCGGCGTCTTCTTCGCGATGGGCGATCAGGGGACGAGTAACGTGTACTTCGCGGGGCTGCGCGGCGGTAACCGCAAGGTCACCGATGGCGTTCACATGCTGTCGGTGAATTCGATCGCGCGCGACCTCAACGCCGTCGGCGTGCGCTCGGACGCCGACGAAGCCCCCGATATCGTGCGCTACAGTCTGCGCAAGCCCCAGCCCATTACCAAGCTCACGAACGTGAATGCGGACGTGCTCGATCGCATCCGGCTGGGCAAGGTCGAGGAAGTCTGGTACACGTCCACCGGCGGCACGCGCGTGCAGGGCTGGATTATCAAGCCCCCCGGTTTCGATCCGAGCAAGAAGTACCCGCTGCTCATGGAGATCCACGGCGGCCCGCATGCGATGTACAACGTGGCGTTCAGCTATCAGCTCCAGAATTTCGCCGCCAACGGTTTCGTGGTGCTGTACACCAATCCGCGCGGCAGCACCGGGTACGGCAGCAAGTTCGGCAACGCGATCGAGCACGCGTACCCCAGCGTGGATTACGACGACCTGATGGCGGGCGTCGATACCGTCGTGGGCCGCGGCTACATCGACACGCAGCGGATGTACGTGGGCGGCTGCTCCGGTGGCGGCGTGCTGTCGAGCTGGGTGATCGGCCACACGACGCGCTTCGCGGCGGCGGCGGTGCGCTGCCCGGTGATCAACTGGCTCAGCATGGCCGGACAGACCGACATTCCGCTGTTCACCTACAACTTCTTTGACGCGCCATTCTGGGAAAAGCCGGACCAATGGCTCAAGCAATCATCGCTGATGTACGTGGGCAACGTCAAAACGCCGACGCTGGTTATGACGGGTGAGCTCGACCTGCGGACGCCGATGCCGCAGACCGAGGAGTATTACTCGGCCCTCAAGTACCTGAAGGTGCCGGTCGTGATGCTGCGGTTCAACGGGGAGTACCACGGCACCAGCTCCAAGCCGTCCAACTTCCTGCGCACGCAGCTCTACATGATGAGCTGGTACCAGAAGCACCGGCTGGGCGCCGAGGCGGCGGCCAGCAGCGGCGGCGACTCGCCGAACCGCTAGGGGGGGGGCCGGCGCAGCGTCTGATCGAAGACCTTCTGCGGGCGCGGGTCGTCGCTCTCCGCCAGGCGACGGAGCGCGTCGGCCTGCACCTCGCGGTAGTGTGGGCTGGGTCTTAGAGCCTTATGGGGCTGACGCCGGCGGTGTCGCCGCGCGCTCCACATCCGCCCACGCCAACACCAGCCCATGTCCACCGGCCACGCGCTCGACGGTAATGCCGCGCGCCCGGACGAACTTCACCAGCTCCGCGCTCCCCGCCGCGGGCGGATTCGGCGCGGCGTTCACGACGTCGCTCTGAAACAGAATCCGTGCCGCCGGGACGTAGACAGCGAGCAGTCCCTCCGCGTGGGCACTCGGCAAGCGATAGACCACGACCCGGCTGTCGCCGGTCCCCACGACCAGAGTGTCCTCCACGGCGGTGATCGTGCTGCGCGATGGACGGCCGGTTGAGATCGCGTCCGGACGCACGGTCTTCTTTGCCGAGGCGATGGAGCGCACAAAGCTCACATTCCGCGCATGCGTTACGATCGGCACGTTGGCCGCAAGCACGGTGCGCAAGCCACTCGCATGATCCCAATGATGATGCGTGTTGATCGCGACGCCGACGGGCTTCCCCGGGAATCGCGAGCGCAACGTATCGAGCACGGCCTCCATGCGCAGCGCGCTGAGCGGGGCCTCGACCAACACGAGCCGGGTGCCCTGATCGACGATCAGAGAATGGTGCGACCCGCCTTCCGCGCGCCACACGTTCGGCGCGAGCTCGACGAGTGACACGGTGATTGGCGGCGGATTGGGGTTGCTCGGCTGCGCCTTTGCCTTGATGGTGTCGGGAAGGACGAACAGCGAGTCGGCGACCGCGCCGTTCACGTTGAGCGCTGTGATGATGGTGTGAGTTTGTAGCCGCCCGTTGACTTCGGTATCGAGCTGGCGCGCGTACACGATTCCGCCGGCGTCCTGCCAGCGCGTGAACGCGGTGACCGTCCGGCGATCGCCCAGGATCGGATCGTCGCTCAGCACCTGTGTGAGCACCGGCAGCGCCGTGCGGCCGTCGAAGTAGACGTCGACCGTATCGAGTCCGTTCACGTAATGGACCCCGCGCACCGACTCGCCCCGCCACGTGCGCGTCGGAAGGGCGCTGAGCGTGGCGGGATTGTCGAGCGCGCTGATCAGCAGCCGCTCGAGCGAGCGACGCCAGAAGCGCTCGACGTTGGCGACCGCGCCCGGCCCATCCGGGGCCTGGTTCCCGTTCGTCTCGATCATGCCGATGTTGCCGACGGTGATGCGGCGCTGTTTGTTGATCTGGCCCGCCGGGTTGCGGGCTTCGGTCACGGAGATCTGACGCGTGCCGGCAAAGTCCGTGGTCTGCGTGCCGGTCGTGATGGTGGCGCGCGCCGGCGACTCCGGCGTCTCTTCCTGACCGAGCCCGAACGTGGTCGAGTAAAAGGCGATGGTGTAGTTCCGAATCCCGCGTACCGTGCTTTCGCCGCCCATCGCCGTAACGGCACGGGCGACCAGGTCGCGTGGGGCAGGGGTTTGTGCGAGACTGGAAAGCAGAATTAGGGGGACGGCAAACGCGCTCATGAGAGCCTCCAGGGTTCCCCAAAACGTGACCCCCGGTTTGCGAGGCGGCAAGGAGGACGATTGAACGCAGAAACACAATCGATGCTCGATCAGCTCGACGCCATCAAGAACGAAGGCGCGGGCGTCGCAGCGGGACTCACCGAGGCGCAATTCAACTGGCGTCCTGGCCCCTATCGCTGGTCGATCGCGCAAAACCTGGCTCACTTGAACGTCGGAGACCTGATGGTGCTACCCGCGTTCGACCGCGCGATCACCGAGGGCCGCGCTAGGGGAAAGACGTCACCTGGACCGTTCCGCTACGGCTGGTTCTCGCGGTTCATGATTCGAGAGATGGAGCCCCCGCCGAAGCGCCGGATCAAAACGCCGCTCAAGGGCTCAGCCGGCGCAGACCATCGCCTGGCGGAGGTGGTGCCCGAATTCGCCCGCGTGCGCGACGAGTTGGCTCGGCGCGTGCGGGAGTCGGATGGACTGGACCTCGCGCACATCCGCACGGTTTCCCCGGTTAACCGCTTGATCCGCTTGCCGTTGGGTGCGTACTTCGCTTTCATCCTGGCGCATGACCGGCGCCACCTCTGGCAGGCCCGCCAGGTCCGGAACGCCCCCGGCTTCGGTAGGTCCTGAACCCCGCTTGACAGGTCCACCCCCAATGCTAGTTTCTTAGCAGTCGATGCTAGTTTTTTAGCATTTCACCGCTGAGGGGGTCGCGATGCCCAAGGAAACGAACACGCAGCTCAGCCGTCGTGAACGGGAGATCATGGACGTGATCTACCGCGCCGGCCGCGCGAGCGCGGCCGAGGTTCTCGATCAGCTCGCCGATCCGCCGGGTTATTCCGCGGTGCGCGCGCTGCTGCGGGTGCTGGAAGACAAGGGGCACCTGCGTCACGAGGAGGACGGCCCGCGTTACGTGTTTCTGCCCACGGTGCCACGCGAGCGCGCGCGCCAATCAGCGCTGCGCCAGCTGCTCCACACATTCTTCGATGGCTCGACCGAGCAGGCCGTCGCCGCCTTGCTCGATCTCTCGTCGACACGCCTGTCGGACGAGGAACTCGCCCGCTTGAGCCGGCTCATTGCCGACGCGCGAAAGGAGGGCCGCTGACATGATCGCCATTCTCGCCGACGCCTTCGTCAAAGCGACGATCGTGCTGCTCGTGGCCGCCGCCGGCACGCTCGTGCTGCGCCGGTCCTCGGCTGCCATCCGGCATCTCGTCTGGGCGCTCGCCTGCGCCGGTGTGCTCGTGCTCCCAGTTGCGTCGGCGTTGCTCCCCACCTGGCGCGTGCCTGCCTGGCCGAGCCTCGGCATGCCGGTCGCGTTCAACGCCGAGCAGATCGCCGGCGAAGCGCTGACGGCTTCGAGCCCTGCGGCACAGACGCGGGTGAATCCTGCGCCGTCACCCGGTGTGGTCGAGACGCATGCCACGCCGGCAGCAACGGTTGCCGATGACGCCGTGCGCTTTCGCCTCACGACCGACTGGACTGCGCTGGTCTTTCCCATCTGGCTCAGCGGAGTGGTCGTCGTCTTGCTGCTCGTCGCGCTCGGCATGGCGCGGATCGCCTGGCTCGATCGCGTGACGAAGCCGGCGCAGGACGAATCCTGGTTCCTGCTCGTGGAGGAGCTGTCGCGCGAGCTCGGATTGACGCGCTCGGTGCGCGTGCTGCAGGCGCAGGCGCCGGCGATGCCGATGACGTGGGGGGTTCGCCGGCCGGCGATTCTGCTGCCCGCGGAAGCTGATCAATGGCCTGCCGAGCGGCGGCGCGACGTGTTGCTGCATGAGCTGGCTCACGTCAAGCGCCACGACTTTCTCGTGCAGCTGATCGCCCGCGTGGCGTGCGCCGTCTACTGGTTCCATCCGCTCGTGTGGCTCGCCGCCACGCGGCTGCGTGAGGAGCGCGAGCGCGCGTGCGACGATCACGTGTTGCGGGCGGGCGCCACGCCGTCCGCGTACGCGACGCACCTGCTCGAGATCGCACGCGGGTTGCGCGCGGCGCCGGCAACGTCGCTGGCGAGCGTGGCGATGGCGCGCCCGGCGCAGCTCGCTACGCGCCTGATCGACGTGCTCGATGCGCGGCGCTGCCGCGATACGCTGTCGCCGCGGTCCGCGCTGCCGGCATGGATCGGCGCGATCGCCGTCGTGGTTCCGCTCGCCGCGCTGGCGCCGCGCGTGGCAGAGCCCGCGGCGACGCGAAGCATTATCGACACGATTCCACCGCTGCCCGGGCCACGACCGAAGGCAACCGCGAGACGCCCGGCCCTGGTGCGCGCGGACCGGCCACTGGTGCGTGATACGCTGAAGGGCTGCTCCGGATCGTCGCAGCACACGAGCTCGAGCACGACCCAGGAAAACGACGACCTGATGATTTTCACGAACCTCGGCGGGTGCAGCATCCGGTTCGCCGCGTCGGGGAAATTCAAGTTCACCGCCGACTTCACCGATATCGCGTCGGTCTCATCGGGTGGATACGTCACCATCGACGTCGATTACGGCGCTCACGACCGGCGCCTCACGATTCGCCCGAACGGCGAGCGCGTCTTCAAAATCGATGGCGAGGTCCGCCCGTACGACGCCGAAGCCAAGGCGTGGCTCACGGAGACGATCACCTTCCTGCTGCGGCGCACCGGGTACCAGGCGGAGGAACGGGCGCGCTGGATTCTCGACACCAAGGGGATCCAGGGGCTGCTGGACGAATTCGGCCAGCTTCAGGGTGATTACACCCGCCGGATCTACTATCAAGCCGCGGTCGAAAGCGGCAAGCTCGACGTGGCCGGGTACGAACGGCTCGTCGGCCTCGCCGCGCAAACAATCTCGAGTGACTACGAGCTGGCCGAGCTGCTGATCGCCGTGTCCAAGGCCCAGCCCCTGACGGAGCGGATGCAGGCCGGCTTCGTCACCGCCGCGAAATCCATCAGCTCCGATTACGAGCGCCATCGCGTCCTGAGCGCGGCGCTGGGGCGCCCCGGACTGACGCCGGCGGCGCAGGCGGGCATGCTCGAAGCGGCGGCCGATATCAATTCCGACTACGAGCTCGCCACGCTGCTGATCGAGCTGAACGACGCGCGCCCCATCGACGAGAAAGTGCGGCCCGCCTACTTCAAGGCGGCCAACTCCCTCGAGTCGGACTACGAGCACCGCCGCGTGCTGAGCGCGGTCGTGAGTCGCGAAGGGACCAGCCCCGCGATCCTCGCCGACGTCCTCACCTCGGCCAAAGACGTGAGCTCCGATTACGAGCTGGCGGAGCTGCTGACGGAAGTCGGAGGTTCCTACCCGCTGGATGACACGCTGCGGCCGGCATTCTTTGCGGCGGCGGCGAGCATCAACTCGGACTACGAGCACGCGCGGACACTGAACAGCGTGCTGCGGGGCCAGGTGCCCCAGCCGGTGGCGCTCGCGGTGCTGGAATCGGCGAAGGGGATTAGCTCCGATCACGAAATGTCGGAGCTACTGATCGCGGTGATGCGCCATGCCACGATGGACGACACGATTCGGGCGGCGATTCGCACCAACGCCGAGTCGATCGGCTCGCAGTACGATCGGGGCCGCGTGTACGAGGCGCTGTCGCGGGAGTGAGCGGGCCCAGGCGGCCGTGGGGGCGCGCGACTGGATACCGGTGAACTAACGGGACGCCGAGGCGTCTCGTTCCTGTTGCAGCAGCGCTTCTTTGCGTTCGACTCCCCACCGATACCCGCCCAGATCTCCGTCTTCTCGTACCACTCGTGGCACGGGATCACGAGCGCAACCGGATTGGTCGCACAGGCCCGTGCCACCGCTCGCGTCGCTTTCGGATCGCCGATGGCCTTTGCCACCTGCGTGTAGGTCCTCGTCTCCCCCAACGGGATGCGCTGCAGCTCCTGCCACACACGCCGCTGAAACGCGGTCGCGCGGATATCGAGCGGCAGATCGAGGTGCGGCTCGCGACCTTCGAGATGCGAGAGGATCGCGTCGACAAAGCGCTCCAGTTTGCCGCCCTTGTCGAGGCGCACGCTGGCGGCGTCGAACTCGCGGCGCAGATCGGCCTCGAGCGTCGCGGCAGAGTCGCCCAGCATCACCCGGCACACGCCGCGCTCGGTCGCGGCGACCAGCAGCCGGCCCAGCGCGGTTGCCACCGTGACAAAGACGATCTCGACACCCGCTCCCCCGCGCGCGTACGTCGCGGGCGTCATGCCGAGCTGGGCGTGGGTGCGTTCGTAGACGCGGCTGGTCGAGCTGTAGCCGGCTTCATAGAGAGCGGGACTCACCTGTTTCCTCCGTTTCAATTCCTGTTTGAAGCGCGCGGTGCGGTGCGCCTCGGCGTAGGCCCGCGGCGTGATCCCCAGAACCCGCTTGAATGCGCGCGCGAGCAAGCGGGGCTCGCCTCGAGGCGCGGTGCCGGCGGCGATTGCGCAAGCCGCTTCGCGCACCAGTGCTACAGTGGCGTCGGCGCCAGGCGCATCGGCAGGGTGACAGCGGCGGCACGCGCGGAACCCCTCGCGCTCGGCAGCTTCAGGGATCGGGAAAAACGTCACTTGGGTGCGCCGTGGGCGGCGGCTGGCACAGGACGGCCGGCAGTAGATGCCGGTCGAGCGGACGGCGTAGACGAACGCGCCGTCGAACCGGCGATCTCTTGCCAGTACCGCTTGCCAGCGCTCGGTGGGACTCATGGCGAGGAAGCTAGCGTGAGACCCCACTCGAGTTCTATCCGATTTGTGCGCTCAAATCCTCAGCGCCACGGCTCGTCTTTCGACGGGCCATAGATGGATGGGACTTTGCCCCCCGCCATCCGCAGATAGACCGAGAATTGGCCGCGGTGGTGGATCATGTCGTTCAGCATCATCCAGAGAAAATCGAGGCGGCGGAGGTCACCCATCTTCCCGGGGCCCGTTGGAAACTTGACCGTCGTATTGAGGTGCGCCTCGCCGGTCTTCTTTACCTCATCGGCCATTTTCTTGAACGCGCGATCGACTTCTCCCACCATGCCGCTCCAGGTAGCGGGCATAGGCGGAAGCGGCGGCGGAAATTTCACTTCCCCCTGCACACCCTGCGCGCCGCCAAAGCCTTCGAACACGAACGTCCACGCCAGCTCGTTGGCGCTGCGACAGGATTCGTGGGGCTTCAGGCCCGTTTTCCCCTCGGGAAAGGCGCGCAACACCTTGAGGGTGGTGGCGCTTTCACGATCCCAGGCGTCAAGAAAGGCTTGTTTCTCGCTCATACCGCGCTCCTCGTTGAGTCGTCCGTGAAATCTGCCACATCGGGCAGGGCTTGCGAGTGCCGTGCCAACTGTTATAGTGTACTAGTACACCGGAACGCGAGGCCGTCCGTGTTTCACGGCATCGATCCCCGCAGTCCCATTCCTCTCTATGTCCAGATCGCCGAGCGGGTGCGTCTCGCGATCGCCACCGGTACGCTCGGGAGCGCGGCGTCATTGCCGTCCGTGCGCCAACTGGCGGCCGACCTGCGAATCAATCCCGCGACGGTCATTCAGGCCTACAAGGATCTCGAGGCACAGGGCTTCGTCGAAATTCGTCACGGTGCCGGCACATTCGTGCGCGAGCTGGCACCGGGGCGCAGAGCGCGAGAGCGCTCGCAACAAGCCGCCACGCTCGTGCGCAAGCTGCTGGCCGACGCGCGGCGCGCCGGCGTTTCCCTGCCGGAGCTGCAGCGCGCCCTCGAGACAGAGCTGGGAGCAAGAACCACATGAACGAGGCCATCCACATCGAGCGCCTGCATTATCGCGCGGGGAAGAACTTCGCGATCAAGGAACTCGATCTCCACGTCCCCACCGGGTCGATCTACGGATTTCTCGGCCCCAATGGCTCGGGCAAGACCACCACGATTCGACTCATCCTGGGCCTGCTCCGTCCGCTGAGCGGCCGCATCACCGTGCTCGGCCTTCCAATGCCGGAGCAGCACGCCCGCATCCTCGGCCAGATCGGTTACGTCCCGGAGCAACCGCATCTCGACACGACGCTGACGGTTCGCGAGCTGATCGATTTCCAGGCGGCCTTCTATCCACGGTGGGATCGTGCGCGAGCGGAGGAGCTGATCAAGCGCTTCGAGCTCGACGGCGAGCATCTCTTCGGCCGTCTGTCCAAAGGTCAGAAAGCGAAGTTGATGATTCTGCTCGCGCTGTCGCAATGCGGCGATCTGCTCGTGCTGGATGAGCCGACCGATGGACTCGATCCCGTCGTGCGGCGTGACATCCTCAGCGCGCTCATCACATATGTGTCGGAACGCGGCGCCACGATCTCTCATCTCGAGCCATCTCGTGCACGAGCTGGAACGGGTATGTGACTGGATCGCGGTGATGGACGACGGGCGCCTGATCACCGAAGCGCCAATGGAGAAACTCAAGCACGGCACCAAGCGCCTGGTCGTGATGGGCGCACCCGCCGAGATCGTGAACCCGCCGTTCCGCGTCCTGACCCGCGAGTCCGCGAATGGTGGCGGCGCCGGCGAGAACTGGGTCGTCGGCGATTGGGAGCCCGGCATGACCTCGTACTTCGAGGGGGTGGGCGCGTCCGTTCGCGATGTGATCGATCTCGATCTCGAGGATGGATTCGTCGAGCTCCTCCGCAGTTTCCGAGAAGGGAGATCGCGCCGATGAGAGCCATGTTCCGGGCAGTCCTCCACAGCCAGTGGAAGTGGTCGCGTCTTATCGTCGTGCTCGGAACGGTCGCGGCCTTTGCGATTCCCCTGCTGTCGCTTCAGGGCGCCGCGCGAGCCGATCGAGGCGCGCTGCAAGCGCCGGAGCTGCTTCGGGCCGTGCAATCGTGGGGCACGTTGTATCCGCTGCTCGCGACCGCGCTCGGTCTGCTGATGGCGATCGCGGCGTGGGCGCCGGATCATCGCGGCCGCCACATCCACGCGCTCACATTGCCGCTCGCCCGCTGGCGCTACGTGCTGTTGCGCTTCGGAGCGGGATTCGTGCTCCTCGCCGCGCCAATCGCTGCCGTCCTCATCGGCTCGTCCCTCGCGGTGCTCGCCGCGACTCTACCGCCCGGATTGCAGGCGTATCCGATCGCGTTGGCAATGCGATTCGCAGTCGCCGTGTTTGTCGCGTATGCCGTGTTCTTTGCCGTGTCGGCAGGAACAGCCCGCACGGCGGGCATCATCCTCGCGGTGATTGCCGCGCTGATCCTCGTCCAGGTCGTCGCCAGCATGGCGAACCTGAATCTCGATCTGTTTGGCGCGGCACAAACGGCGCTGTTACTGGGTCCCGGGCCACTCGCCGTCTTTGCCGGACGCTGGATGCTGGTGGATGTCTAGACTCCTCGGGGTATTGCTCACGGTCTCGGTCCTGGCGTCTCCAGTTCAGAGCCAGGACTCGCTGATCGCGCGGCTGCGCCGGCAGGCGGACAGCCTGCTGAGCGCCTGGCGGGACGCCCAAAAGCTGGCAGCTGTCGCGGACAGTCTCGAGCAGGTGCGCGCGACGGCCGGTTCCGACACGATCGCCGTCGGCGGACTGCGGATCATCGCCAATCCGTCGCCTCTGCCCCTCAGGGAAGCGGCCGAGCGCGCCTGGCCCGTCATCGACAGTCTCTACGGCAGCGCCGTCGAGGACCTACCGCGATATCCCTTTATCTTCCGCGCCGTCGATCCCGACAGCAGCGTGCGCCGAACGGTGTTGCACGTGGGCGTGGAGGTCCCCTGGGACCTCGACCTTCGTGGCACCACCAACCTGCTCCTGACGACCGTGGTCGCCCCGCATTTCGATCCCGCACTCGCGGATTGGCTGGGCACCGCACTACGCCCGACGCTCCGCCCTCAGGACGAACGGACCGCGGTCTTCGTGCAGCTTGTGACCGCTCCGTCCGAAGCCGTGCGCCGCTGTTTCCTGGGCGACATCGTGCGCTGCAAGGACGTCCTGCAGGTCGGCGATTCGACCGGCTCGGTGACGCAGTGGTACGTGACGCCCGCGGAACGGGAGGCACTCGTCACGGAATCATTCGCGGACTACTTCGCGCGCGCAGCAACCGCGCCGTCGCTGCTGCGCTGCCGGCAGCATCGGGATGATGCATGTATCGCGTTGTTGCAGTCGTTGCCTCCAGGTTCGCTACCGCGCCCACTCGGCCACGCCGCGCGCCTGGTGCTGGTTCGTGAAGCGCTGCGTGCGGGAGGACGCGACGCGTACCGGCGTCTCGTCGCGAGTCCCAATGCCGCCATTGAAGCGAGACTGTCGAGCGCGGCGCGGATGGATATCGACTCGCTGGTCGCACGGTGGCGCAATGGCGTGGTGGCGGCGCGCCCCAAGCCGCTCACGCTGCCGTGGTGGGCGGGCTTCGCCGCGATTGGTTGGACGGCCTTCTTTGGATTCTGCGCGCTACGGAGCAGCCGGTGGCGTCTGTGAGGCGCTGGGTGCTCATCGGTCTGACGGCATGCTCCGCTCTCGCGCTTGCGTATCTGCCGCCGCGTGGCGTCAAGTCGAGCGGCAAATCGGTCTTCGTTGGCCAGTCGCTGCAGGCAACGCGTGCTCGGCAAAACGCGCAGGCGTTGGCGGAGGAATGGCGCAACGCTGACGCGGTGGTACACCTGTTGGAGGACCGCCAGCGAGTGAAGCATGATTTTTCTCGGGCAAGTCCCACCATGGTCTTCCGCGGTGCGACGCTGCCTCCCAACGCTGTTCGCAACGTCGAAACGGTGATGGATAGCGTGTGGCGAGGGCTGGGCTTGGGAGAAACCAAAGTGCGAGTGACGCTGGTGATTGAATTGCAGCGGCCCGGATCGGTGGACACCCCAACCCCCCTGCAAGATCGCGTGGCATATCTCACGCCCGACACGACCGACCGAACGACCTGCATGGCCTCCCTGCCTGCCGGCGCATACTGGACGTCGTTCATACTGGGCAAGCGCGATGCGGGGCACGAGGGATTCGGTCGGTTTGCGCAGTGGTTGCAGGCAGGCCTCGGCCCCTGCGCGTTCTACGCTGCCTATGGGACGCCCGGCAGACCCGTGCGGAGTTGGCTCGCGGCGCGGAATTGGGATGTAGGACTCTACCTCGGCTCGCACGGTATCGCGGGCGAGCGGTTCTCCTCCTTGGACCTCATGGGCAACCCCGGCTTCTCCAGATTCTGGGATGCTGTTTACTCATTGCCGCCCGCAACGGTCGCGTGTCTCGCCGGTCGGCGGAGCGGGTGTAGGGCCGCGGTTCTGGCGGGGGCCGCCGACGAGGGGGCGATTCCCATTCCGAACGTCATTCTAGTGAAGCGCCGCTGGTGGCGCGTGCAGCACCTCTTGCCTGGTGAACGGTACCTCGGCGATGTCGCGCGTACAGTCGGGCGGGACCGCTTTCTGTCCTTCTGGACCTCAGGGCAGCCGGTAGACACGGCGCTCGCCGCGGCGCTCAAGCGACCAGTGGGTGAATGGACCGCGGATTGGGAACGTGGTTTCGTCCGCCCGATCCGGCTGGGTCCAACGCCTCCGCTCGGAGCAGCAGTCGTCGCGGTGGCGATCGCGGTCCTGGTCTTGACCGTCGTCGCCGCCACGGCGTCACGGCGACAGGTACGATGAGAACCGCCGCCACGATCTTGCTCGCGATCGTCGCCCTGCCGGCGCTGTTGCTCGGGCAGCGGTGGGAGCAACAGGTGCAGGGCCGGCTGGCACGCGCCATCGATGTGATGCAGACGTCGTCACGGCTTCCGGTCGTCAAACGGTCCGGGATGCTCAATACCGACGAGGGTGCATCGTTCCGGACGCCGCTCCTGGAAGGCGAGTCATACGCCATTCTCGGTGTCTGCGACGATGATTGCTCGCGACTGCAGTTGACCTTGCTCTCGCCGAGCGGCAGCGACATCGCCAAAGAACGGAACAGCGAGAGTTTTCCCACTCTGCGTTTCACTGCTGCGACGACGGCGGTCTACGGGATCCGCGTCGTGATGGAAGGCTGTCGCTGGAATCCTTGTTGGTACGCCATTGCCGTGGTGCCATTGCGCAAAATCCCGTCCTAGCGGATAGCTTTTTGGGCATGCGCGAATGCGTGCCGATCATCGTCTTAGCCATCGCCGCTATCGGCGGCTTGACCTGGGTCGTCATGGCGTTGCGTCGCTCCCTCGCCCGGGAAAGACGGCTGGCCCGGATCGACGAGGTCACGGGGGTCCGGAACGCCCGCGCATTTCACGAGGCGGCCGGAGCTGAAATCGAGCGCGCGCGGCGCTACCAGCATCCCTTCAGCGTGGCGGGAGTGGATCTCGGAACCCGGGTCGGGGACGAGCTGGTGCGCGCCGCGGCAGCCGTCGTGCGGGGCGCGCTCCGCGCGACCGATGTGGTGGCGCGCCTGGGACGCGACGAGCTGATCGCCCTGCTGCCCGAGACCACGGCCGCGTCCGCCCGGATCGTGCTTGACAAGCTGCGCGTGGGACTGGCAGAGCTGCGCACGACGGATGGCCGGCTCGCCACCGCGACCATCGGTGGCGTCACGTTCCTCAATCCGCCACGCGCCGTCGAGGAGATCGTGCGCGCCATGGACGAGCGTATTGCCGAGGCAAAGTCCACCGGCGCTCCCTCACACATCACGTGGAACGCGGCCCCCCCCCTCGAGGGGCGATGAGCCGCCAGAACATCTCGAGTGGCGCTCCGTGGGAGCCGGTCGTCGGTTACTCCCGCGCGGTGCGCGTCGGCCGGGTCATCCATGTCTCGGGAACGACCGCGACAGATGCCTCGGGGAAAATTGTCGGACCGGGCGATCCGTACGCGCAGGCGGTCCAGGCCTTGGAGAACATCGGCCGCGCGCTCGAACAGGCGGGGGCCCAGCTGGCCGATGTGGTACGCACGCGGATGTACGTGACCAACATCGGGCACTGGGAAGCCGTCGGGCGCGCGCACGGCGAGGTGTTCGGCGACATCCGCCCGGCCGCGACCCTCGTCGCGGTGAGCGGATTGGTCGATCCCAGCATGCTGGTCGAAATCGAGGCTGAAGCGATTCTTCCCGAATGAAAATCGTTGTGAGCGGGTCGACGGGCCTGATCGGCTCGCCGCTCGTGGCAGCGCTCACGGGACGCGGTCACGAGGTCGTGCGACTGATGCGCCGTCTCACGGCCGCCGCCGAGCCTGCGCTGCAGTGGGATCCCGAGCGCGGCACGATCGATCGGGCCGGTCTCGAGCGGGCGCGCGCCGATGCGGTGATTCATCTGGCGGGGGAGAATGTCTTCGGGCGCTGGACCGAGGCGAAGAAACAGCGGATTCGTGACAGCCGGGTCCAGGGCACTCGACTCTTAAGCGAAACGCTTGCAGCGCTCGAACGGCGGCCGGCGACGCTGCTGGCCGCTTCCGCGATCGGTTACTACGGTGACCGCGGGGATGAAGCGCTGACCGAACAGAGCGGATCTGGCGATGACTTCCTGGCGGAGGTCGGGCGCGCCTGGGAAGCGGCGACCGCGCCTGCGGGCCGCGCCGGCATTCGCGTGGTCAACATGCGGTTCGGCATCGTCCTGACGACGAAGGGCGGCGCACTCGGCAAGATGCTGCCGCCGTTTCGTCTGGGACTCGGCGGGCCGATCGGTAGCGGCAGCCAGTACGTGAGCTGGATCGAGCGCAGCGATCTCATCAGTGCCATTCTGCACCTGCTGACCAGGACCGATCTGAGCGGGCCGGTGAATCTGACCGCGCCCACACCCGTTACGAATCGGGAGTTCGCCACGACGCTGGGCAGGGTGCTCGGCCGCCCCGCCGTCGTGCCGGTCCCAGCCTTCGCCTTGCGAATGGTCTTTGGAACGGAGGGCGCGGCGATGCTGCAGAGCGGGCAGCGCGTCTTACCCGCGCGCTTGCTCGCGTCAGGGTTTCGTTTCCAGGACAGCGCGCTCGAGCCCGTGCTGCGCCAGCTGCTGACCTCCTAGACTCTCACAGCCGCTGCGCGAGCGTGGCGAGCGTCGCCGCGTCCGTTCCCCCCGTGAGTACGAATGCGACGACGCCGCTCCGGTCCAGCACATACACGACCGTGGCGTGTGTGACCTCACCGGTGCGCTCGTTGCGCGCGCGCCCAACCTGCCAGGCGTCGAGCGTCTGCTCGACGTTGGGGATGCCGCCGCTCGCCACGTAGGCATCCTTGGGTAGGTGCCATTGCGCGGCGATCGCCGCGAGGCGCGCGGGAGGATCGCGCCAGGGGTCGAGCGTAACGACGACGACCACGGGCGCGAGGTCCGGCAGTTGAGCCTGCGCGCGCAGCAGGTCCGCGACCGTCAATGGGCACACGGTCTCGCAGTGGGCGAACGCGAACGTGACGAACACCGGCCGACCGCGGAATCGTGCGAGCGTGATGTCCGCGCCGTACTGATCGACGAGTGCGAGGGAGGGCGCCGTGCGATGCAGCCGGGGCACGTCCATGGCCTGCGGGCGCGCCGGGGTCGCCATCACGTCAGCGGCACTCGCGGCGCGCCCCACGCGGATGCCCGCAGCGCCAAGTCCGAGCACCGTGAGGACCAGGGCGGCTCCCAGCGTCATCCGTCCTGCCGGCAACAGGGTCAACGCGCGCAGACCCCTGAAAACCGTGTCGCCCGAAATCAGCCACAAGGTGGCCAGCATGTAGACCGGCTGGCCGATCAGCACCATCCAGCCGGCCGTCGTCGGCAGGCCGTTGTGGATGGATCCGAAACAGACTGCGCGCGTGCGAGTGATCCAATCCGGTGCGTCGCCGGGTAGCGGCCAGAGCGCCAGCGCCCACCATACCGCGGTGATCGCGCCGATCGCGGCGAGCGCCGCCAGTGCTCCCGCCTCACGCCGTGTGGGCTTCATCCCACTCTCCACACCACCGACAGCAGCTTCCAGTTCACGAAGTAGTAGGCGATGAACGCGATCAGGAACACGGACACGAGTACGAGCGTGCCGCGCGACAGGCCGCGCTGCTCCGTCTCACCGGCCGGCAGCGGCGCGGGCGGCCGCATGATTCCCGCGGGCACGCCGGTCCGCAGGGCGCGGATCTCGGCCCCGGAGAGTGCCGCGATCGACTTGCCGAAGAACACCGACCACACCGTGACGATCAAGTAGATGGCGCCCCCGGCCGCCGCGAGCAGACCGCCGATGGCCATGATGCCGATGACGAGGGCCGCGGCGGGGTTGTACTGCACGTCGAAGGGCGCCTGCGAGAACGTGATGTCCCAGTGCCGCCGCGGCACGCCAAAGGTGCCCGCGAACGTCATCGCGATCGAGAAAACCGTCATGCCGATCGCGAACAGGTAGGGCTGAATCTTGGCGAGCGGCCAGAAGGCGACCTGTTTGCGGAAGATCAGCGGGATCACGTAGTAGGTGATTCCCATGAACGCAAGCGCCGTGCCGCCGACCACCGTCGCGTGGAAATGGCCGGGCACGCGCAGCGTGTTGTGGGCGATGATGTTGATCTGCTCGGTCCCGAACGTCACACCCGTGATGCCGCCGAGAAAGCCGAAGATGATGACGGAAAAGACGAGCGAGCTGAACCCGGGATCGCCCCAGGGGGCCTTGCGCAGCCATTCGAACAGCCCTTTGCTCAAACCGCGCAGGCGCTGCCCGGCTTCCATGCCGGCGGGCACGGTGAAGCCGTGCACCATGCTGGCCAGGACGGCGAGATACATGGCGTAGCTGGTGTTCCACACCTTCCAGGCCGGCGAGAGTCCGGGGTCGACGAGCAGATGGTGGGCCGCGGCCATCGAGATGAAGAGCACGTACAGGACGAATGCGGTGCGGCTGATCTTCTCGTTGAGGACGACCGCGCCGATCGTCAGCGCGCCCAGCAGATACCAGATCGACACCATGGCAGCGACGTTGATCTGCTGGGAGGCGTGGCCTAGTCCCCACCAGATCATACGGTAGATCTCGGGGTCGACCCGCATGAGGCCAAGCGACCACAGGAACGTCGGGATGTAAATCGCGGCGCCGTGTCCCAGGGTGATCACGGCGATGATCGCTGCGGTCGCTGCGCCGAACGTGACGAGGGGTACCGAGCCTTGGTACGTGGACTCGCGCCGCGCGACGACCAGCGTGCCGAAGAAGATGCCGGTGACGATCAGCGCGCCGACGGCGAAGAGAATCACGCCGAGGTAGTAGAGCGGATGCGCGCGCAGCGGCACGTACGAGGTGAACAGCACGTCCGCCTTGCCGGTCCACATCATGAGTTCGACGAGCAGGGCGCCGGCCACCATGAGCCAGAAGGACGTCCAGGCGAGCCGCGGCGTCGCCACGCGGCTGTTCAAGAGCACCGCGCTGGCGAAGTAGAGCACCGCCATCTCGAAGAAGATGATGAAGAAGATGAGCATGCTCATGCCGTGCACGGTCAGAATCCGGTAGAACCATTCCGCCGACAACAGGTGCACAACCTGCCAGCGTGTCAGCAGCACGAGCACCGCGGCGATCCCGCCGATCAGGAGCGAGACCGTGGCGGCGACCGCGTTCACCTTGATGAGCGCCTCGGCTTGGGCGTTCACCTTGAGCCCCGTCGTGGGGCACACGCGGTACGCCGCGGACCCCGCTCCGCCAGCCATGGTTGCGGCCGTCATCGCCCACCTCCGGTCGAGGGTTGTGGTGCGGCGGCCACGCTGTCGTCGACAACGATGATGCGCCCCACCATGGCGTGGTGCTGGATGCCGCAGAATTCGTTGCACACGATGCGGAAGTCGCCGGCCTGTGTGGGCACGATGCGCAGGCCGTAGTCGTAGCCCGGCACCACCTGGAAGTTGAGATTCACCGGGGTCAGGCTGAACCCGTGGTTCACGTCGAGCGAGGAGAGGTGGAGCGTGTACTGGACGCCCTTATGGAGCTTCAGGACGGGCTGCCATGACCACATGCGGCCGAGCAGGTAGACGTCGCTTCCCGGGGGCGGCTCGACAACCGGGATCCCGCCATCCTCCCCGGTCTTGTAGGTGCGGATGAACTCTGCGGTGCGGCGCGCGTAGTCGTTCGGATCGACGCGGTACCGAATACCGGATGGGTTCTGCGCGCCCTTCAGATGCCACAGCGGCATCATGGCGAACAGGACCATGCACCATCCGAACGCGATCAGGACCCACACCTTCTCGGCCTTGTGCGCGGGCTTCCACCAGATGCCGCGCGGCGATTCCATTCCGGTGTGCATACGATCCTCGCGGGTCAGGGCAGGGGGGCGCGGGGGAGCGTCAGGATCTCCCACAGGCCCCATGCCGTGTAGAACAGCAACATGACGCCGATTCCAGCGATGAGGAGCAGGAACGGGCTGTCGTACAATCGCTGCAGCAAGGGCACCGGTTCGTCAGGCCGTGATGGCTGTGTCATGCCGCACCTCCGAGTCGCGTGATAGTCACACCGGAAGCGCCGCGCCGCGTTCCAGCAGATCGGCGACGGTCGTGTTCCGGAAGAACTCCGCTACCGTATCCCCGACTTCCTTCCAGCGGGTGTGGGCGGCGCAGGCAGTGCGATCGCTGCACTGCGGCCTGCCCAACAAACAGCGGCGCCGCTCTTCCACCCGGTCGAACGGCTGGATGATGGTGCTCAACGCCAGGCGTTCCGGCAAGACGGCAAGCCGGAACCCGCCGGCCTTGCCGCGCAGCGACGCGAGCACGCCGTGGCGCGTCAGCTGATGCAGTATCTTGGAGAGATAGTTGTGCGGAATGTCGAGCGCGACGGCCATCTCGCGGACCCGAAGGCGTTGGTTGTCGCCGTGCTGGGCCAGATGCAGCACCGCCCGTAGCGCGTATTCCGCCGTCTGTGCGAGCATATCTTGTTATTATCATGTTAATATGACAATATGATGCCCGCAAGCTCATGCGACGACTGACCACTGCCGTGCAGCGTGCCGCCTGGCGCGCGCTGACGCGCGCCGATGCAGCGCTCAACCGCCTCTACGGCTGGCGCTACAATCCGCTCTACCACAGCGGCGCCCTGGTCGTCGCGCTCTTCGCCGTACTGCTCGTGACCGGCATCTATCTGCTGTTCGTCTACCGGCTCGGCGCTCCCTATCAATCGGTCGCGGCGCTCACCGCGCAGCCGTGGCTGGGCCGCTGGATTCGCGGCCTCCACCGCTACGCATCGGATGCCGCGGTCATCGCCGTCGCGGTGCACGGCCTTCGAATGTTCACGCAGGGACGTTCCTGGGGACCGCGTACCCTCGCGTGGATCACCGGGCTGATTCTCTGCTTCGTCACGCTGATTTGCGGGTGGACCGGGTTGGTCATGGTTTGGGACGGCCCCGCGCAGGTGCTCGCGCAAGAGGGTGCGCGCTTGTTCGACGTCCTCCCGGTATTCGCCGAGCCGATCAGTCGCGCGTTCGTGGGCGAGCGGCCGATTCCCAGCGCGTTCTTCTTCCTGAATCTGTTCGTGCACATCGCGCTCCCCATCGGGCTCGGCCTGCTCGTGTGGCTGCACGTGTCGCGGGTCGCAAGGCCCGGGCTGTTGCCGCCGCGGGGGCTGCTGTGGGGAACGATCGTTCTACTCACGCTGCTGGGCGTGGTTTGGCCTGCCCCCCTGGGCCCGCCGGCGAATCTGTTCCGCGTGCCGGGGCAGGCGCCGTACGACGCGTTCTACGCGTTTTGGCTGCCGCTGAGCCGGGCATTGCCGGCAGGGGTAGTGTGGGCACTGTTCGTCGCGGGCTCCGTTCTGCTCCTGCTCGTGCCGTGGCTCGTGCGCCCCGCGCCCGTTCATCGGCCGGCGCCGTCATCCGTCAATGAGGCCCTCTGTACGGGCTGCGAGCAGTGCTATCTCGACTGCCCCTACGAAGCGATCGCCATGATCGCGCGACCGGGAGGCGCGTCCGAAGAACGGTCCGCGCTGATCGCGCACGTTGATCCGGCGCTGTGCGTGAGTTGCGGCATCTGCTCGGGGTCGTGCGCACCGATGGGTGTGGGCCCTCCCGGTCGCACCGGCCGAGATCAGCTCTCCGCCGTGCGCGCGTTCGTCGCCGCCACGCATCCCGGCCCCCGCGATGTGGTGGTCATCGCCTGCGACCGCGGCGCGGGCGGAGTCGCCGGCGGACTCGCCGTCCCTGGTGTCCACGTCTGGCCGGTGACATGCGCCGGCAACCTCCACACCTCGGTGGTCGAATTCGTGATTCGCGGCGGCGCCGGCGGTGTGGTCGTCGCAAGCTGCCCACCACGCGACTGCTGGAATCGCGAAGGCCCGAAGTGGCTCGAGCAGCGCCTGTACCATGAGCGGGAGGCTGAGCTGCAGGAGCGGGTGGACCGCCGGCGGGTGCTGTTGGTCCATGCGGGACTGTACGAGCGCGAGCTCGTGGTGAACGCGCTCGAGCAATTGCAGGCGACCATCGCCGCGCTCGAGCGGACAAAAGGAGAAGCCGAGTTCGACGTGGTCCGGGAATGTGAGATGGACACGGTGGTGCCATGAACCCGACGATCCGGCGCACGAGCGGCGGGGCACTCGCCCTCGTCACCATCGCGGCACTGGGGCTGCTGTCCGGCGTCCCGTATACGCCGGACACTGCGGAGCACGCCGTCGTCCGACTGGCGTGGCGGGCGCGCGGCGCGCGCGTGCACCGCTGCCGCCGACCCACCGCAGAGGAACTGGCGAAGCTGCCGCCGCATATGCGCCCGGAGGAGATCTGCGAGCGCGGCATCACGCCCTACCGTTTGCGGGTCGCGCTGGACGACGCATCCGCTGTGGACGAGCTCGTCCGGGCCGGTGGTGCACGGGGCGACCGCCCGTTGTTCGTGTTTCACGACTTGACGGTGTCGCCGGGGGCGCACCGGCTGATGATCACATTCGTGCGGGCAGACGCGGGGCGCGAGCACGGGGACGCGGACGACACCGAGTCGCACGACTCGCGTGAAACACCGCGCCGGCTCGAGTTCGCGGGCACGGTCGTGCTGGCGCCGCGCGACATCGCACTCGTCACCTACGATTATGAGCGTCAGCGTCTGGTGTTGCTTGCCGCGTCGGACAGCGGCCCGTAGTATCGGGCATGACGCTGCCTGACATTTACGGCGACGAGCCCGAACCGGAGCCTCGAGAACCAGAGGTATCCAAGCGCTCACGCGGCGTGGCGCTCGGCCTCTGCTTTTTCGGTGGGATCTTTGGCTTGCATCGCTTCTATCTCGAAAAGCCGAAGACCGCCGTCGCCATGCTGCTGACGTTCGGCGGATTGGGGATTTGGTACCTGTACGATCTCGTCCTCATCGGCGCGGGCGAAATGCGTGATGCCGAGGACCTGCCGGTGCGGAACTGGGCCGTCGAGCCATCGCCCTTCATGCGCCAGCTGAGCGGCCGTGCCGAGCGGCGCGTGACCGAGCTCGAGGAACAGATGGACGGGTTGCGGCAGCAATTCAACGACCTTGCCGAGCGGGTGGATTTCGCCGAGCGCATGCTGGCCCAGCACCGCGAGCCAACGACGCCTCCCAGACTCCCGCGCGGGTCCTGACCTCCATGCGCATCGGCGTGCCGAAAGAAGTCGCCCCGAACGAACGGCGTGTGGCCCTGACCCCGGACGTGGCGGGCCGGCTCGTGAAGGCCGGTCACGACGTCGTCCTCGAGCGCGGCGCGGGCAGCGGCGCGTTTTTCCCGGATGAGGCCTACGCCGCCGCGGGGGTCAAAATCAGTGATCGGTCATCGGTGATCAGTCAGTCCGATATCGTACTCCAGGTCCAGGCTCCCACCGCGGTGGATCTCCCGCAGTTTCGCGAGGGCAGCGCGCTCATCGCGGCGTTTCAACCGTCGGCCGATCTGCACCGCCAGCTTGCCCAACGCAAACTCACGGCGTTCACGCTCGTGCTGCTCCCGCGCATCACGCGCGCGCAGGGCATGGACGTGTTGTCGTCGCAGGCAACGGTGGCCGGTTACAAGGCCGTCCTGCTCGCGGCGTCGGCGGCGCCCAAGCTGCTTCCCATGCTCGTGACGGCGGCCGGCACGCTCTCGGCCGCGCGCGTGCTGGTGCTCGGCGCCGGCGTTGCGGGCCTGCAGGCGATTGCGACCGCGCGCCGGCTCGGCGCCATCGTGTCCGCCTTCGACGTGCGGCCGGCGGTCAAGGAGCAGGTCCAGAGCCTCGGCGCCGTGTTCCTCGAGATGAAGATCGAAGAGCATGCCGAGACGGCGGGCGGCTACGCCAAGGAGCTCTCGGAGGAGACCCACCGCAAAGAGCTGGCGTTTCTCGCGGCCGCCGTAAAGGACGCCGACATCGTGATCTCGACTGCCGCGATTCCTGGCAAGAAGGCGCCAGTGCTGATCACCGCCGCTGCGGTCGAGGGAATGAAGCCGGGATCCATCATCGTCGATCTCGCCGCCGAGACCGGCGGCAACTGCGAATTGACCCAGGCAGGCTCCGAGATCGTGCGCAACGGCGTGTCGATTCTCGGTCCGCTCAACCTGCCCAGCTCGGTGCCGCTGCACGCCAGCCAGATGTACGCGAAGAACGTCCAGGCCTTTCTCGGCCACATCGTGCAGGACGGCAAGCTGCACCTCGACTTCGAGGATCAGATCACCCGTGATACCTGCGTGACCCACGCGGGCGAGGTACGGAAATCATGACCGACTTCGGATCGATGCTGTTCGTGTTCGTGCTGGCGACGTTCATCGGCCTGGGCGTGATCCGTCGCGTGTCGCGGCTGCTCTACACGCCGCTGATGTCGCTGACCAATGCGATCTCCGCGATCGCGGTCGTCGGCTCGCTCGCCGTCGCGGGCGCGGATCACCCGCTCATGATCCGGATCCTCGGCGCGGTCGCGCTGTTCGCGTCCATGACGAACATCGTGAGCGGCTTCATGATCACCGACCGCATGCTCAAGATGTTCAAGAAGCAGTGACGCACATCATCAGCGAGCTCGCCGCCGTCCTCGCGACGGCGCTGTTCATCTTCGCGCTGTATTGGATGAACGATCCCAAGACGGCGCGGCGCGGCGTCACCGCGGGCGTCACCGGCATGGCGGTCGCGGTGATCGCCACCTGGATCCAGCCCGAAATCGTCCATCACGCCTGGATCGTGGGCGCGATCATTCTGGGGTTCGCCGTCGGCGTGCCGCTGTCGCGTGTGCCCCTCACGGCGGTGCCGCAGCGGACGGCGCTGTCGCATGCCTTCGGCGGCCTCGCGGCGGGGCTCGTCGGGACGGCGGAGTACTTCCTGTGGATCGGTGAAGCCGGCGGCGCGGCGCACATCACACCGTTCCGCATGGGTGCCCTCGTTGTCGAAGTCATCCTCGGATTTCTCACGTTCACGGGAAGCTTGATGGCTGCGGGGAAGCTGCAGGAGGTGAAGTGGATCCCGCAGCGCCCCGTGACGTATCCAGGCCAGAACTTCGTGAATCTCGGCGTCCTGGCGCTGGCAGTCGGGCTCGGCGTCGCGCTGGTGCTGCAGCCGGACGCGGTGTGGGGCGGGAAAGCGTTCATCGCGATCGGCGCGCTCGCGCTGATCTTCGGTGTGCTGCTGATCATCCCGATCGGCGGGGCCGACATGCCGACGGTGATTTCGATTCTCAATGCCTACGCCGGCCTCGCCGCGGTCGCGATGGGGTTCGTGCTCGACAACAAGCTGCTCGTCACGGCGGGGGCGCTCGACGGCTCGAGCGGGTTGATCCTCTCGATCATCATGTGCCGGGCGATGAACCGCTCCTTTACCAACGTGCTGTTCGGCGCGTTCGGCAAGGCGCAGCCGGCGCTGGCCGCGGGAGAAAAGAAGGAGTGGAAGCAGGAAACCGTCGAAGGAGCCTCACAGCTGCTCGAGCAGGCCCGCAACGTCGTCATCATCCCGGGCTACGGGATGGCGGTTGCCCAGGCCCAGCACAAGGTGCGCGAGTTGTACGACGCGCTGACCAAGCGCGGCGTCACGGTGAAGTTCGCGATTCACCCGGTGGCGGGACGGATGCCGGGCCACATGAACGTGCTGCTCGCCGAAGCGAACATTCCCTACTCGGCACTCGTCGAGATGGACGAGATCAATCCCGAGATGCCGCAGACCGACGTCGCGCTCGTGCTCGGCGCCAACGACGTCGTGAACCCCGCGGCGCGTTACGACAAGAGCACGCCCATCTACGGCATGCCGATCATCGACGCCGACAAAGCGAAGACCGTCCTCGCGGTGAAGCGCAGCAAGAAACCGGGCTTCGCCGGCATCGACAACGAGCTCTACGTCGGGGACAACACGTGGATGCTGTTCGGGGATGCGAAAGCGGTACTGGCGGATTTGGTGAAGCAGTTCGGGGGCGGTGGAATTCACTGAAGCTATCGGCTATCGGCTATCAGCTATCTGGTAGCCGATAGCCGATAGCCGATAGCCGATAGCCGATAGCTACTTCCCCCAGCTGTTGTTGTTGCGCTCGATGTCCGGATAAATCCGTCGCGGATCGATCACCACTCCGATCACTTGCTTCGGCCCTGCAATCCTGTACCTGAACGTGCTCCCGAGCGACCACATCTCGACCGGGAGATCGCGCCGCTCGCTCGTCCCGTCCCCGTAGTGAAGCTCGAGCTGCACGGGGAGCACCATCTGCCCGCGATTCGACAGGGTGATGAACGTGCTGTCGCCCTGCCGGCGCACTTCATCCACCGCCTGATCCAGGCGCGCCGTCGTGTAGATCCAGCCGCGCCAGAACCAATCGAGATCGCGGCCGGTGACGTCGCTCATCGTACGGTAGAAATCGGCCGGCTGCGGATGCTTCCCCTTCCAGCGCCGGAAGTACTCGCGGAACGCCCGATTGAACTCGCTGCTCCCCACGGCGTCGCGCAGGATCGATAGCATCAAGGCCGGCTTCTGATACGCGTTCCAGTACAGCTGCCGCACTTCGTCCGGCTTGGTGATCATCGGCTGTTCGTTGCCGGGAATGGCGTTGACGGTGTACGCGCTCAACAACTCCCGGCGCACCGTGTCGCCGTAGACGGTCCCCTTGAAGAACTGCTCCGCCACGTCGTAGTCGGCAAAGGTGTTGAAGCCCTCGTCCATCCAGGGATAGCGCCGCTCGTCCGAGCCGGCCTGCATCGGGAACCACTCGTGGCCGAGCTCGTGCGTGAGGATCCAGAACTGATCCTCGCGCTTCTGCAGCGATGGACAGAAGATCACCATCGGGTATTCCATCCCCTCGACGAGGCCTTCGACAGCTGAGATCTGCGGCCACGGATATTGTCCGAGCGTGTTCGAAAACTGTCGCAGCGAAAACTTGAGCATCGTGTTCGCTTCTTCCCAGGGCGTGGCCTCGGGGTGGTAAAACGTTTGAACCAGAATCCCTTGCCACGTACTCGCGTCCCAGCGCAGCCCGCTGCCCGCGGCCCAGGCGAAATCGCGCACGTTGCTGGCCGTAAATCGCCAGGTGCGCGTGCCGGGCACCTGGCGCGTCGCATTGGCCGTAGCCTCCTGGCGGGTGATCACCGAGACGACCTGGCCCGGGTTCGTGAACGCGCGTGACAGCCGGGCGCGCTCCTGCGCCGAACGCACAACGGTGGGATTGGCGAGCGCGCCTGTGGCGGTCACGACGAACCCGGCCGGCACGGTGAGGCTCACGTCGAAGTCGCCGAACTCGAGGTAAAACTCGCCCGCACCGAGGAAGGGCAGGGTGTTCCAGGCATGCACATCATCGTAGACCGCCATGCGCGGGTACCACTGTCCCAGCTCGTAGAACCGCGATCCCACCCGGCCCATGCGCCCGCCGCCGTAGGGCGGGATCGGAAAGTGCCACGCGACATCGAACGTGATGCCGAGGCCCGGCGCGAGCGGCTTCGGCAGCTCCACGCGCATCATCGTCCCGAAGACCTTGGTGGTGAGCGGCCGCCCCGCGGCAGCGAAGCGATCGATGGTAATCCCGCCGGCGAACCCTTTGCCGGTGAAATCGAACACGACGCCGCCGGCGAACTGCAGCGGCGGCTGGTTCAGCACGCTCGAAACGGAGCCGGGCGCGAACAGATTCTGGTCGAGCTGGACCCACACGAACGGCAGCGCGTCGGGGGAGCGATTCACGTAGTAAATCCGGCCCCGACCCCGGAGCACGTTCGTGGCCGTGTCGAGCGTGGCCTCGAGCGTGTAGTCGGCGCGTTGCTGCCAGTAGCCGCGGCCCGGCACGCCCGACGCACTGCGGACGGCGGTGGGTGGGGGCAGCGGAAGCGGTCGAAAGGGAGACGAATCCGCTACGGATTGCTGGAGAACAATCAAAAGCAAAGCAACCATCGCAGCTCCTGGTCAGTTGCCGTCAGGGGTCCGCCGTCGGCTGACGGCAGGTGGCTGATGGCTCGCAATCACACCCGCGGCACGGTGCGCAATCGCCATCACGGTGAGCATGGGGTTCACTCCGGACGCGCTCGGGAAGGTGCTCGCGTCCGCAACGTACAGGTTTCGTACACCCCACACCCGATGTTCGGCATCCACGACCGACGTGCGCTTGCTCGCACCCATGCGGCAGGACGCCATCTGATGGAAGGTCACCAGCAACAACTGGTTCGGACCCCAGCCCGCGGCATCGACGCGCCGCAGCCAATCCTCCCGTGCGTTGGGGCTTCCCGGCTGATAGCGCACGTCCCGCGCGAGCGGCAGCCAGATCTCGCGTGCGCCGGCGGCTTCGATCACCTGGGCGGCGCTCGCGATCGCCTGCCGCAGGTGCGCGCGATCGTAGCGCGACAGGCGGTAATCCACGATGGGCATCCCGTCCCGGTCAACGCTCACGCGGCCACCGAACCGGTCGCGCAGCAGGATCCCGATGAGCGCGGTGCGGGGCAGGCGCGCCATCCGGTCTCGGTGGCCCGCGGCCGACTCCCAGGGCGCCGCGAGCGCCTGCAGCGACGGATGCACCGGCGCGGTCTCAAACTTGAATCCGTATCCCTCGTCGAGATCGGCGAATTGATCCGAGTAGTGCGCCTGCACCGTGCCGCTCCAGGGTCGCACCTCGTCCTCCATGTCGCCGAGCACGGCGGTCGCGGGATGCAGGGCCAGATGCCGTCCCAGGGCGCGCAGCCGCACGCCGGAACGCAGCAGCAGCGCCGGCGAGTGAATCGATCCCGCCGCAACGACGACCGCCTGCGCGCGCACGGTGAGGGCAAACCGGCCGGCGCGCGCCTCGACGCCGGTCGCGATGCCGCGCTCGATCAGCACCCGCCGGACGTCGCAGTTCGCCACCATCCGCGCACCGCGATCGAAGGCGTCTTGGAGATACGTCACCAGCGTGGATTGTTTGGCGCCCCGCCGGCATCCAAACCCGCAGTAGCCGCACGCATCGTCCTGCGTGCAGCCGCGCACATCGCGCGGCAGCACGCCGTGATGCCAGCCCAGTTGTTCGAGTCCCCGAATCAGGACGCGGTCGCGCCCTGAGGGCTTGGCGTGATCGGTGTTGACGCCGAGCCGGTTCGCGACCTTGTGGAGCGCGACATTGAACTCTTTGCTCTCGAAATGCGGCAGCCCGTGGTTCGTGGCCCACTCGTGACGAACCGCCGGCGGTGTCGGAAAGCTCGTGGTGTAGTTGATCACGGTGCCGCCGCCCAGCGTTGCGCCCTGCAGGATCACCAGGCCGAGGTCGCGCGTCGCGAGCAGGCCACCGGCGTCGTACATGGTCTCGAGCGCTTCACCTTCTTCGTGGGTGAAGTCCGCCTCGTTGCGGTAGCCGCCGCGCTCGAGCACGACGACGTCCTTGCCCTTCGCGGCGAGCTCGGCCGCGACCACGCTGCCACCGGCCCCCGATCCGACGACCACGACGTCGCAATCGAGAATGGTGCGGCCGCTGATCGAGAGCGGGTGAATCGTCTTCCCCGTGTTGGGCGGGGGACCGAGCGGCCCCGGATAGCCGATCGCGCGGGCCACTCCCGGCGTGGTGTAGTGCGTCACCGTGGTCAGCCGTTTCAGCGCTTGAAAGGCTTTGCGGCGTAGGGGAATCCAGCTGGTGGCCCAGCCGCGCAGACACCGCTCGCGTCGGGCCGCGGACATCTTCGTGAAGGGAACCGGGACCCCGCTGAGCAGCAGGTTCAGCGTGCTCGACTCCAGCAGCCGCAGCAGCCGGTCGAGCTCCGCGCGATCCGCGGCTCGCGGCAGTGTGGCGATCTTGTCGCCGACGCGGTCGCCCAGATCCGGCGCGCCGTCGGGAACGATCGCGGCCGCGACGGCGCGCAGCACGCGCAGCGCGGCGGGCGACAGGCTCAACGCACCTGCGCGATGGTCAGTTTGAAGCCGTCGGGATCGGTGAGCATGAAGACGCGCTGGCCCCAGGGCATGTCGGTCGGTTCTTGGTCGAGCGTCCCGCCGCGCGCCTTGATCTCGGCGGCGAGCCGATCGATGTCCTGCGCCGTGGAGACGTGCAGCCGGCTCCCGACTCCCTTCTGGCGGTCACGACCTTTGGCGAAATCGTCCTGGCTCAGCATGAACAGCACGCTCCCCGCGCGCAGCTCACAGCCCTGGAGCACGCCGTTTCCGCGCCATTCATCGCCGACCACGAATCCCAGCACATCGCGATAGAAGGCGATGCTGCGCTGCAGATCGGTGACGGTGAAGGACGGGGAGACGTCGCGCAGCCGCAACGTTTCCGGTTGGCGGCGCGCCGGTGGACGGGAGGGGCCGTTTTTGCTCTTGGCAGGTTTCCGCGCCTTCTTCTTCGTTGCCATGGGGTTTAGCTCCCGAAACGTGGGGGTCTGAAAGCGTAGCGAACCCTGCAGGGTCTCGCCAGATTCCCTAAATCCTTATCACCACTAACTGAGGGCAATCATGGCCACGAGCAACGCCGTTGCGACCTGGGAAGGCAAACTCAAAGAAGGAAAGGGGACCTTCAAGGCGCAGAGCGGCGTCTTCAACGGCGCCTTCAGCTTCGGGACCCGGTTCGAAGGGAAGAAGGGGAGCAACCCGGAAGAACTGCTCGCCGCCGCGCACGCGGGGTGCTTCAGCATGGCGCTGTCGGCGGCGCTCGAAAAGGCGGGACATCCCGCCACCCGGATCGAGACGCGCGCGGCCGTCACGATCGAAACGGTGGACGGCGCGCCCAAGGTGACCAAGAGCGCGCTTGACGTGCGTGGCCGGGTCGAGGGCATCGATGAGGCGGCGTTTCAGCAGGCGGCCGAGGGCGCGAAGAAGAACTGCCCGATCTCGAAGGCGATCCAGAACAACGTCACCATCACGCTGCAGGCGAAGTTGAGCTGACGCGCTGCAGCAGGAGCAGTCCCACAACGAAGAACACGCCGACCGCGGCCACCGCCGCGCGCTGGTTGCCGGTCAGATACGACACGGCCCCGAACACCAGGGGCCCCAGGATCGACGACGACTTGCCGCACAGCGCGTAGAAGCCGAACAGCTCGGACTCTTTCCCGCGCGGAATGAGCGACGCCATCAGGGCGCGGCTCGCGGCCTGAATCGATCCGAGGCCCAGGCCGGCCGTTACCGCCACCGCGACGAACGTCGGCTTGGTCTGCGCGAGGAACGCGCCCACCGACACGGCGATCCACAGGAGCAGCGTCACGCTGATCACCCGCTTCGCGCCCCACCGATCCGTGGGCCGCGCGAGCAGCAGGGCGCCCGCAAGCGCGGAGCACTGCACGGCGAGGAACAGCTTGATCACCTCCGGCGTCGTGAACTTCAGCGTGGTCACCGCGAAGATCCCCGAAAACACGATCGTCGTTTCCACGCCGTCGAAATACACGAAGTACGCCAGCAGAAAACGGCGCAGCCGCTGGTCGCCGAGCACGTCGCGAAAAATGGCCGTGATGCTCACGCGCTTGTCCGGCTGCGGCTGATCGCGCGGCATCGCGAGAAACGCGGGAATCGAGAAGATGGCAAAGAACACCGCCACCAGGATCCAGATGAGGTTGAACTGCCGAGCGTTGACGAGTGGCAACGCGACGAGGAGCCCGATAATCGAGCCGAGGTACCCGATGGCGAACCCGATGCCGGAGACCGTGCCCAGACGCCCGGGCGGCGCGATATCCGGGAGATAGGCGTTGTAGTAGACCTGCGAGCTCTCGAACGCGAAATTGGCGAGCGCGATCAAGGCGAAGCCGCGCACGATCATCCCGGGCTCGAGCGTCGCGAACAGCGCGACGCAGCCGATGCACAGCCCCGTGAACGCGATGAAAAACCGCTTCCGCATCCCCGCGCGATCGGCCAGCGCGCCCAGGAACGGACCCGTGAGCACGACCAGCAGCAGCGACATCGAGATCGCGCGGCCCCACCACAGGTCGCCGAGCCCACGCTCGTTCCCGACGATGTAGGTGACGTAGTACACGCTGAACACGGTGACGACGATGACCGCCGAGTACGCCGAGTTCGCGAAATCGAACACGCACCAGGCGAGGATGCGCCGCCGCTCGGAGGGAGTCACGGGCCGCAAAATGGCGCCGCATTCCGCGCCTCGCTAGCTTGGACGCGTGCCCTGGATGGTGTATCTCCTCCGCTGCCGGGACGGCTCGCTCTACACCGGCATCACCAACGATCTCGCTCGGCGTCTCGAAGCGCATCAACGCGGCACCGCGAGTGCGTACACGCGCTCACGGCGCCCGCTCGCGCTCGCCTATCGCGAACAGCTGCCCGATCGCGGCGCGGCGCTGCGGCGCGAGGCCGCGATCCGGCGCCTCTCCCGAGCCGATAAGCTCGCCCTGTGCAACGACGCGACGTAGCGGCCGCCATCGTCGCGGTGCTGGCGGCCGCGGTCTGCGTGCGGCTGGGGATCTGGCAGCTCGACCGCCTGGCGCAGCGAAAAGCCCTGAACTCAAGGCTCGCGACTCGATTGGCTCTCCCGATGCTGGAGGTCCGGGGCGGTACCTCCGGCGACAGCGCTCGCCTGCGCCGAGTGACGGCGACGGGTCGCTACGACTTCGCCGCCGAACGTACCTGGCCGGGACGAAGCTTCGAGGGCACCCCCGGTGTCACGCTCATCACGCCATTGCGGCTGGCGGATGGATCGGTGGTGCTTGTGGATCGGGGTTGGGTACCGTCGCCAGATGCGGTCCACGTGGATCACGCGGCATATCGCGAATCGGATTCGGCGACCGTCACCGGCATTGCGCGGCTGCTCCCGCGTGGGCGCGGGGACGTGGATGCGGCCGGATTCTTACCGTTTGTGATCGAGCAGCAGGCTCCGGACACGCGCGGGCTGCCCCGTCGCTGGCCCGTGCCCGCTTTCGACAACGGTCCGCATCTGTCCTACGCGATTCAGTGGTTCAGCTTTGCGGTGATCGCTCTGGTGGGGACGGCTGCAATGATTCGTAAAGGTCGTTGAGCAGCTCGGTGCCGCCCTCGATCCGCGCGGCGTCGCGCGCGTTGCGCTTGACGATCCCCGCGATCATTCTGGCAAAGCCCGGCGTCTCGTCCCGACCGAACTTCTCATCTTTGATGTCGACATCGTGAACCATTTCGGCGATCGCGCGTAACGCTTCGTCGTGCTCGAGACCGAAGCGCTGCAGCAGCGTCTCGAACGTGCAGCGATCGCCCTCGTGCGTGTAGTCGCCTTCGAACATGTCAAAGCTCACCGCGCCGTCGCGGCCTTCGCCAAACAGGAAGCGGGCCTTCGGATCGATGAATCGCTTGATCAGCCAGGCGCTGGCGATGCGATCGACATGCACGTCCGGACGTGTGACCCAGGTTTGGCCACGAACTCGTTTCGCTGCGGCCCCCCGCCGCGTCGTGCCGGATGCTTTGAGTTTCGCCACAGCCGCCTCCGCAGTCTTGCGCCCACTGGCGCCGCAGTGATCAAGCGCCGCGATCTCCCGGAGCCGGCGCTCGAGTCGTCTCACCTCCGCCCCGGATGCCGGCTGCTCGGCGGCCCGCGTTACCTCAGCGTACTCGGCGTCCCGCGCCGCTCGAAACAGCGCTTCGATCTGCGTGTCGGTCAGCCCATCGACGAATGCCGCCCGGCAGACTGAAGCCTCGCCGCCACCGGCGGTGATCTCCTTGCGCAGCCACTGAAAGTCCTCGGTCGCCTGATCGCTGATGGGCAGGGCGTATACCGAGTTCTTGATCGGAATCGCGCCGAGCGACTGCAAGCGACGCCAGATCTTGACCCGGAAGTAGTCGGGTTTGGGCGGGAGCTGATGAATGAACAGCAACCAGCGCCCCTCTTTCACAGCCAGAAGCCCCGGAGCTGGGAGCCGATCGGCGCACCCCACGGTGCCACATCGGCTCCCAGGGCGCCGGTGATGGGATTGAAGAAGTGCTGGCTCGCGGCCGCGGCCGTCACGGCCGCGATTTCCGGCTCGCTGAGATACTGGCGTGCGCGTGTGAGCGCCTCGAGCGGCATGCCACCGCGCGCCTCGCTATAGCGCGTCACCGCGTCGGTGAATCGCAGGGCGGCTCGTTCGCGATTGGAGAACAGCGCGCTGGTCTCGTAGCGCGGCAACGCGCGCAGGGCGTCGATGGGGAATTGCCCCTCGCGCCACAGGTGCCGGCCGCGCTCGATGCACCAACGACAACGGCTTCGTTCGGCGGCGAGTTGTGTGACGAGCAGGCGTAGGCGTGTCTCGAGGTCGGTGCCGTTAGTCTGATATCGCGCGAGCGCCGCGTAGGCCGGCAAAACCCGAGGGCCGGGGTGCGAGCGCTGCCGCGCGTCCGCGCGCCCGGCGAAGATCCTGGTGAGTCTGGCTACAAGCGAATCCATATGATGATACAACTGTATCACCAGGAATTGGCGCCGCGCAAGGGCTCGCGGACCCTGGTGACTGGAAACATGACAATCGGGGATCCAGAACTACCGTTTTGACCTGTATTTAGCGATATTGCCCGACCTCACAAAATAGCCAAAAAAGGAGCCTACATGGCGGCAGCCCTCCCTCTGAAGCGCCCCGTCAAGGTCGGAGAACTGGTCCGGCGCCGGCTGCGGGAATTGAAGCGCAGCCCTCGCGAGTTGGCGGAAGCGGTTCAGGTGTCTGAGATCTACATCTCTGACCTCGTCGCCGGACGGCGGCGTCCCCCGGCCCCGGGCCGCATGGACGTCTACGCTCCGATGACCAAGTTCCTCAAGCTGCACCGGAACGACCTCCCGACCTGTGCCAAGGCGGAACGGGACGGTGAGACCAAGAGCAAGCGCCGGCCTCATCCGGACGTCCGGCAGCAGTTCCTGGCGCTGTGCCTGGACCCTGCACACGGCCGCGCTCTGGCTCGTCGTCTGAGCCGCAAGGACGGGGTCATGCTGGAGCGCGTCATCGTGGGCCGGCTGCTCGAGGTGGCGCAGGGGTTTGTGCGCCGGCAACTCGATGACGATGTGGGTATCCGCATTGCGGCGAGCCGCGAAGGGTGCAGCTATCTCGAGTGGCGCATGAAGTTGATGGAATTCCTCGATGCCACGCCGGAAGGGCTCACGCCGGAGGACAGCGCGGAGTTCGTGCGGCCTCGGATCGCCGGCTGGGATATCGAGCTCGACACGAACGCGATGCGGATCGTGCTGCGGTCGCAGGATCCGGCGCCTCGGCAGGTGAGGGCTCTAAGTATCTAAATGCGACGGTAGATAGAACGACGGTAAAGGACGGTAGAGACAGCGACGGTAGGGTACACCCTTACCGTCGCTTTTTTACCGTCGCATTTTTTACCGTCGCTTTTTCCGCCGTCGCCTCTTCTACCGTCGGTCTTTGACCGGAGACGCCATGCTTTCCCTGCTTGTCGCAGTGCTGTTGACGGCTCAACAGCCTCCGCCGCCGCCGCAGGACACCACCAAGCGCGATACCACCAAGGTCAAGCTCGATTCGTTGCCGCTCGGCACGACGCGGACTGTCAGCTTCGATGCGTCGGAGGGGACATGGATCTCGCTCGACGTTTCGCCTGATGGCAAGACGATCGTGTTCGAGCTGCTGGGCGACATCTACACGATGCCGAGCACGGGTGGAACCGCGACGCGCATCACCTCGGGTCCCGGGTTCGATTCCCAGCCCCGCTGGTCGCCCGACGGAAAGCGCATCGTGTTTCTCACCGATCGCAGCGGCGCGGAGAACGTCTGGCTGATGGATCCCGATGGGTCGCACAGCAAAGCGCTGACGAAGGGTACGAACAACCTGTACGCCTCGCCCGAGTGGACGCCCGACGGCAACTACATCGTCGTCTCGCGGACGAGCGGCGTGCTGGGCAGCGTGTACGAGCTGTGGCTCATTCACAAGGACGGCGGCTCGGGGGCGGCGATGCTGCGCGTGCAGGCCGGCCCGAACCTGCCGCCGCCGATGAATACGCTGGGCGCGGCATTCGGCAAGGATCCCCGCTACATCTGGGTTTCGCGCCACCGCGGCGGCTTCGGCTACAACCTGCAGTATCCGCTCTGGCAGCTCGCCATCTATGACCGGCAAAACGGGCGTCTCTTCGCGCAGACGGACATGTACGGCAGCGCGATGCGTCCGGTGCTCTCGTCGGACGGCAAATGGCTGGTGTACGCAACGCGCTACGACGCCGAAACGGGCTTGCGCCTGCGCGACCTCGCGAGCGGTGACGAGAAGTGGCTCGCGTATCCGGTGACGCGGGACGATCAGGAATCCCGCTTCACGCGCGACCTGTACCCCGGGTACGCCTTCACGCCGGACAATCAGGCGATCATCGTCTCTTACGGCGGCAAGATCCACCGTGTCGCCGTGCCGTCGGGACAGGTGACGGACATTCCGTTCACGGCGAAGGTGGACCAGCAGCTCGGTCCGATGGTGCATTTGCCGATTCGCGTCGACACGGGGCAGGTGCTGGTGCGCCAGATCCGCAACGCCTCTCCGTCTCCGGATGGGCGGCGTATGGCGTTCAGCGCGCTCGACCGCCTGTACGTGATGGACCTTCCGAACGGGACGCCCCGCCGTCTGACCAGCGACACGGTAAAGGAGCAGGTCCCGGCGTGGTCGCCCGACGGGCAATGGCTCGCGTACGTGACGTGGACCGATCAAGGCGGGACGCTGAACAAGATCAAGGCGGACGGGCGCAGCCGTCCGATTCGCCTCACCGCGGACAGCGCGTTTTATGACACGCCGGTGTGGTCTCCGGATGGAGCGCGCATCGTCGTCGTAAAGGGACCCCGGGCGCCGCGGACGCAGGAGCATTTCGCGCCCGGGTACGAGATGGATTGGGTGCCGGCCGCGGGTGGAGCGTTGACGCGGATCTCACCGATCAATGCCTTTGGGCGGCCGCATTTCAGCCGCGATCCAAACCGCATCTACCTCTACGAGGGACCGGAAGGGCTCGTCTCGATGCGCTATGACGGCACCGACCGGCGCGCGCACATCCGCGTCACGGGCTACACCTATCCCGGGCCCGGCGCACAACCGGATCCCGCGGGTGAGATCATCATCCATCCCGATTCCGACCGCGTGCTCGCCCAGGTCGGGAACTACGTCTACAGCGTCACCCTGCCGTTCATCGGCGGCGAAACCCCGACGGTGAATGTCTCCGATCCCAGTTCGTCGGCGTTCCCCACCAAGCGGTTGACCATGGTGGGCGGTGATTTCATCGGCTGGACGTCCAGCGGACGCCAGGCGTACTGGTCCATCGGCCGCTCGTTCCTGCGCTGGGATCCGGCGGTGGCCGACTCGATGGACAAGGTCAAGCAGCGCACCGATTCGATTCGCGGCGATTCACTCAAAACCGATGCGTTCAAAGCGCTCGCTGATTCGGTGCAAAAACGGCTCCGGGCCCGGTCCGATTCGCTCTCGAAGCAGCCGGCCTACGAGCCGCAGCGGGTCGACGTCGCGATCCGGGTGCCGCGCGATGTCCCGCAGGGCACCGTGGTGCTGCGCGGCGCGCGCGTCATCTCGATGAAAGGGGACGAAGTCATCGAGAACGGTGACGTCGTCGTCACGAACAATCGTATCGTCTCGGTCGGCGCGCGTGGATCGAATCCCGCCGGTGCGCGCATTATCGACGTCTCCGGCAAAACCATCGTGCCGGGCTTCGTCGACGTGCACGCGCACCCCTGGCCCACGTGGGGCATTCACGAGACGCAGGTCTGGAAGTACCTCGCCAATCTCGCGTGGGGGGTGACTACCACGCGCGATCCCCAGACCGCGACCACCGACGTCCTGACGTATGCCGACCTGGTGGAGACGGGAGAAATCCTCGGCCCGCGCATCTACCATACGGGACCGGGAGTGTTCTGGGACGAGGACTTCAAGAGTCTCGAGGACGCGCGCCAGGCGCTGCGCCGCTACAGCGAGTTTTACGGGATCAACACGATCAAGATGTACATGACGGGCAACCGCAAGCAGCGCCAGTGGGTGATCATGGCGGCGAAGGAGCTGGGTCTGATGCCCACGATCGAGGGCGGGCTCGACTTCAAGATGAATCTCACGGCGGTGACCGATGGCTATCCGGGATCGGAGCACAGCTATCCCATCATGCCGCTGTATAAGGATGCCGTGCAGCTGATCGCGCAGTCGGGCATCACATACACCCCGACGCTGCTCGTGTCGTATGGCGGTCCGTGGAGCGAGAACTTCTTCTACGAGCGCTTCGACATTCACGACAATGCGAAGGTCAAGCGCTTCATGCCGCACGACGAAATCGACCAGCGTGCCGAGCGCCGGCCCTGGTTCCGGGAAAACCAGTATGTGTTCCCGCGGATAGCCGCCGCGGCGAACGAGATCGTCAAGGCGGGCGGTCATGTCGGGTTAGGGGGCCACGGCCAAATGGATGGGCTCGGCGATCACTGGGAGCTGTGGGCGATGGCGGCGGGCGGGATGAAGCCGCTCGATGTGCTGCGCGTCGCCACGATCAGCGGAGCCAACGCGATCGGGATGGAGCAGGATCTGGGCTCGCTCGAGCCGGGCAAGCTGGCGGACCTGATCGTGCTGGATGCGAATCCGCTCGAGGACATCCACAACACGAACAGCGTCCGGTACGTGATGAAGAACGGGCGGTTGTACGAGGGCGAAACGCTCAACGAGATCTATCCCCGTCAGCGGCAGTTGCCGAGGATGTGGTGGTGGGGCACCGAGCCGGCGAAGGCGGCTGAGACTTTGCGCTAGGACCGGCACAGACTAGGCTTCAGACGCGCAGCGGTTTTCAGGAGTCAGCGACAGGACAACCCGTTGCCTCAAGACTGTTTACCGCGGTGCGTCTGTGGCCTAGTCGTTGCAGGGCCTATGTTTTTGGGGCATTGCTAGTTAGCTTTCCCCTCGCATAGAACCAAGAGCTGGCATCCCTCCGGATAGTCCCGCTCAGGGACTCCGTCGCTGAACACACGCACGGTTTCATCCCCAGGTTCAAAACTGAAGCGTCGCTGACGTCGAGAAGACATTGGGTCCTCTCGCAGCGAGTGTGTGTGTACCTAGGAGTAGTATGCCATTTGCAGCACTGGGCCTAGCGCCCGAACTCGTTCGCGCGGTCGCCGATGAAGGCTACGCGCAACCCACTCCCATCCAGCTGGAAGCGATTCCCCTGGCACTCGCGGGCCGCGATTTGATCGGCTCCGCACAAACCGGCACCGGCAAGACCGCCGCATTCGTGCTCCCCATCCTGCAGCGTCTCTCGGAGGGGAAGCGCGGCGTTTTACGCGCGCTGATCCTCGTGCCGACGCGCGAGCTGGCGGAGCAGGTCGCGACCAGCATTCGCGCTTACGGCCGCCATACCCATCTTAATGGTGCGGCCGTGTACGGCGGGGTCGGGATGGAGCCGCAGACACGCGCGCTGAAGCACGGCGCCGACATCGTCGTCGCCACTCCCGGTCGCCTGCTCGATCACATGGAGCGCGGGCACGTGGACTTCACGCAGCTCGAGGTCCTCGTGCTCGACGAGGCCGACCGCATGCTCGACATGGGGTTCGCGCCCGACGTCCGCCGCATCCTGAGCGCGTTGCCCGAGGAGCGGCAGACGATGCTCTTTTCGGCGACGATATCGCCCGAGGTGGACGCGCTCGCGCGCCGCGCCTTGAACGGGCACGCGTCGGTCGAGATCGGCCGGCGCGCGCAGGCCGCGGAGGGCATCGAGCACGTGATCGTCGCCGTCGACAAGCTGCAGAAGCGCGGCGCGCTCGGCGCGATTCTCAAAGCGAAGCCCGCCGGTCAGACGCTGATCTTCACCCGCACCAAGTACGGCGCGGACAAGCTGGTCACGTTCCTGAAGCGCGAAGGGATCGCGGCGAACGCGCTCCACGGCGACAAAGCGCAGAGCCATCGCACCCGGACGCTCAATCAGTTCCGCGACGGCTCGGCCGAGATCCTGGTCGCGACGGATATCGCCGCGCGCGGCATCGACGTCGACGGCATCCGGATGGTGGTGAACTTCGACGTGCCGACGGACGCCGAGGTGTACGTGCATCGCGTGGGACGCACGGCCCGGGCCGGCGCGCGCGGGCTCGCGCTCACCCTGATCTCGCCCGATGAATGGCTGTTGATGGCCGACGTCGAGCGGCTGATTGGGCAGAACTTCCCGCGGGAAGTGATTCCGGGGTTTGAGCCCTCGGTCCCGCCATTGCAACCGCGGCTGGCCATCGCGGAAGCGCCGAAGCCGGAGCGGTCGCTGAGGCCGAGACGGGGCTTGAAGAGGCGGTAAGAAGCAAATCGGGGCGGTCGAGGGCGGTACCGCCTCCTACCGCCCCATACCGCCTAGTCTTTGGTTTTAAGCGTCCTGATGAAGTTCGCCACGGGCGTCGCGGCCAGCGTCAGCAGCCGGATGCTGCCCCGCGACGCGAGCTCCACGGAAACCCGCGCGATCGTCTCGTTATCCGGGCACTCGACGATGCTGACGAAGTCGTAGGGGCCGAGCACCGCGTACTGCGACGTGACCTTGGCCCCGTACCGCTCGATCTCCTTGTTCACTTCCTGCAACCGTTTCGGATTCGCCTTCAGCGACTTGGCGCCTTCGTCCGTCAAATTCGACAGCAGGATGTAGGTGGGCATAGGGGACCTCAGGTCCGTTTCTCGATAGGGACATAATCCCGCGTGTCCGGGCCGATGTACACCTGGCGCGGCCGGGCGATCTTCTGCTCCTTGTCGAGCAACATTTCCTGCCACTGCGCGAGCCAGCCCGGCGTGCGCCCAATCGCGAACAACACCGGGTAGATGGTGACCGGAAACTTCATCGCTTCGTAGATGATCCCGGAATAGAAATCGACGTTGGGGTAGAGCTTGCGCGTGACGAAGTACTCCTCCTGCAGCGCGATCCGCTCGAGTTCCACGGCGATATCGATGAGCGGGTTCTTTCCCGTCACGTCGAACACCTGGTCGGCGATCTGTTTGATGATCTTCGCGCGCGGGTCGAAGTTCTTGTAGACCCGGTGGCCGAAGCCCATCAGGCGGACCTCGCCCTTCTTGACCCGCTGGATGTACGCGGGGATCGCGTCCACCGAGCCGATCTCGCGCAGCATCCGCAGCACCTCTTCGTTCGCCCCCCCGTGCAGCGGCCCGTACAGCGCCGCCGCCGCCCCCGCCATGCACGAATAGGGATCGGGGTGTGAGGAGCCGATGTTCCGCATCGCGCTGGTCGAGCAGTTCTGCTCGTGGTCGGCGTGCAGAATGAACAGCACGTCGAGGGCGCGCTCGAGCACCGGATGCGGGGTGTATTTCACCTCGGTCGTCTTGAACATCATGTTCAGGAAGTTGCCGGTGTAGCCGAGGTCGTTGTCCGGGTAGGCGTACGGCATCCCGACCGAATGACGGTGCGCGAACGCCGCCAACGTCGGCGCCTTGGCAATCAGCCGGACGATCTGGGCGTTGCGTGACTGCTCGTCGAAGATCTGCTTCGCCTGAGGGTAAAACGTGGAAAGCGCCCCGACGGCGCTGACGAACACCCCCATCGGGTGCGCGTCGTGGTGGAAGCCGTCGATGAACTTCTTGATGTTCTCGTGGATGATCGTGTGGTGCGTGACCTGGTGCACCCACGCATCGAGCTCCGCGGCCGTGGGGAGCTCCCCGTGGAGCAGCAGGTAGGCCGTCTCGAGGAACGTGCTCTTCTCCGCAAGCTGCTCGATCGGATACCCGCGATAGCGCAGGATCCCGTTGTCGCCGTCGATATACGTGATGGCGCTGCGACACGCCGCCGTGTTCATGAAGGCGGGGTCGTAGCTCATCAGGCCGAAATCGTTCTCCGACGCCTTGATCTGTCGCAGATCGGCGGCGCGGATCGTCCCGTCCTGAATCGGCAGCTCGTAGCTCTTGCCGGTGCGGTTATCGACGACGGAGAGTGTTTCCTTCGACACTACGCGGTCCGTGGATTAGGAGTCGAAAAGATAACTGGCTATCGGCTATGGGCTATCGGCTATCGGGTCGTGCATTTCGCCCGATAGCCGATCGCCGACAGCTTTCTTATCTTGCCACCGTGGCTCAACCCCGTCCCAGTCTTTACCCAACGCGCTCGAGCGCCGGTGCCCTCCTGGGGCAGCAGCTGGCGTCCCGCGGTTACCAATCCTGTCTCCTCCTGGGGATTACCCCGGAAGGCGTCGAGATCGCCGCGCACGCCGCCCAGGCGATGGGCGCGCAGTTCGACGTGATTGTCGCGTCCTTCATCAAGCTGGGCGCCAATCTCGCGCCGATCGGGGCGATGGCCGAATCGGTCCCGGCGGAGATGGACCCCGATTTCCAGCCGGGGATGAACCTGCTCGAGAAGCTCCAGGCGGCGATCGACGAGTCCCGCGCGCGGGTCAAACAGGATCTGGTGCTGTACCGCACGCAGCGGCCGGTCAAGAAGGTCGCCGGGCGCACCGCCGTGATCGTGGACGGACAGATCGTGTACCCCTGGAAGGCGCTGGCGGCTGCGAAGGCCGTCGAGGCGCTCGGGGCGCGCGAAGTGGTGATCGCCACGCCCGTGGCGACGCAGCCGGCCGCCGACCGCATCCGCGCGCGCCTGTATCAGCTGGTCTGTCCGAGTGTCGTGATGGAGGCCGAAGGACATCCGTCCCCGTACGGCGACGGCGGTGGGGCCGAAGCACCAGAACGCTTGAAGAGCATCATGATTGCCCATCAAGCGGCCTGATTAGACGGTTCGACGGTTAGCCGGTTAGGTTGCGCGGTAATTTCATCCGAGCCCCGCTTTTTCGGTTGCCTCCGGTTTCTGACAAGCGTTATTCATCCCCCATGAAGCCATTTGAGCGACTAATCGCGTGGCGGCACTGTCATACGCTCACGCTCTTCACTTACCGCGTAACTCGAGAGTTTCCGAAATCGGAACTGTATGGTATCACATCCCAGATGAGACGAGCGGCTGCGTCTGCCGCGGCAAATATCGCCGAAGGAGTAGCGAAGCGAGGACGTGCCGAGTTTCGCCGGTTTCTGGATATCGCGCTGGGTTCCTTGTCAGAGCTCGCGTACTTTGCACGCTTGGCGCACGACTTACAGCTGCTTTCGGATACGGCATGGGCGGACTTTGGGCGACTTGAGTCCGAGGCAGGCAAAACGACAATGGGCCTGTACAAAGTGATCGCCCGCCGGGAGAAGTCCGACGGGCGAAGTGCAGCGCCTGACCGGCTAGCCGTCTAACCGGCTAAGAATCCAGTTCGACGATCTCTCGCTCCAGCCAGCGGTGTTCGCCGGCCAGAATCTCCTGCGCGAACTTGTACGTCGGCACGTCCTCATTCCGTCGCAGGCCGTTGAACTTCGAGCGTACCCGGCGGCGTGCCTGCCGGCAGAACAGGTCGGCGAGCTTCACGGCGCGCGCGCCGGCCGTGGGGTCGCGCTGGTAGATCGCCTGCGCGCGCGAGCACGTCGCCGCCATCGCAAACAGCTCCGCCGCGACATCCACGAGCCGGAACAACACCGACTGGCGCTGCTCGAGCTTGGGCCCGAAGCGCACCATGGAATGGAACACGCTGCGCGCGAGCTTGCGCGCGCTGCGCTCTACGAGGCGCACGTGCGGCGCGAGCTTCCCGAACTCGGCGTAGCGCGGCCAGCGCCCCCAGCCGAGCCAGCGCGTCGGATACCACCAGCCGTAGAACGCGGCCGAGCGCACCAGGCCGGCGAGGCGCTGGCGCGCGGTCTTGCCCGGCATGACGACATCGCCGGCCACCTGCAGATGCTTGTCCACCGCTTCGCGCGCGATGAAGAGATGCATGATCTCCGAGGAGCCCTCGAAGATCAGGTTGATCCGGAAGTCGCGCATGATGCGCTCGACGGCCACCGGCGCTTCGCCGCGGGCGCGCAGCGAGTCGGCGGTTTCGTACCCGCGCCCGCCGCGGATCTGGACGGTGTCGTCGATGATGCGCCAGGCAGCTTCGGAGTTGTACAGCTTGGCAATCGCCGCCTCGAGCCGGATGTCGTAGCCGCCCCGTTCCGCCATCGCGCCGCACAGCTCGGCGACGGCTTCCATGGCGAGTGTGTTGGCCGCCATCGAACCGAGCTTCTGCGCGATGGCGTCGTGCTGCCCGATCGGATGGCCCCATTGCACGCGCTCGGCCGCCCAGCGGCGCGAGATCTCCAGACAGCGCTTCCCGGCGGCGACCGACGAAATCGGCAGGGTGAGCCGGCCCGTGTTCAGCGTGATCAGGGCGAGTTTGAGCCCTTTGCCCTCGCCCCAGAGCACGTTCTCCTTCGGGACGCGGACGTTGGTGAAGCGCATCACGCCGTTGTAGAGCGCCTTCAGGCCCATGAAGTGGCAGCGGTGCACGACTTCCACGCCCGGCCAGTCGGTTTCCACGATGAACGCGGTGATCTGCTTCTTTTCTTTCCCGTTGACCATTTTCGACGGCGTCCGCGCCATCACGACGAGCAGCTCGGCTTTCGTGCCGTTGGTGCACCACAGCTTTTCGCCGTTCAGGATCCAGGTGTCGTCGTCGAGGATGGCGTTGGTTTCCATCGCGGCGGGATCGGAGCCGACGCTGTCTTCGGTGAGCGCGAACGCCGAGATCGCGCCTTGGGCGAGACGGGGGAAATACTTCTTCTTCTGCGCCTCGGTCCCGAACATCTTCAGCGGCTGGGGCACGCCGATCGACTGATGCGCCGAGAGCAGGGCGGTGAGGGAGCCGTCGACCGACGAGACGAGCTCGATCGCCTTCATGTACGAGAGCTGGGACAGGCCCAGCCCGCCGTACTCGCGTGGAATCTTGATGCCGAACGCGCCGAGCTTGCGCAATCCCTCGATGACCGCGTCCGGAATCTCGCCTTCGCGGTCGATGCGGTCGGAGTCCACGTCCTCGCGCAGGAAGCGCCCGAGCTTTTCGAGGAACGGTTTCGCGCGGGCGACTTCGTCAGGATCCTGTACGGGATAGGGATGGATCAGATCCATCCGCAGCTTGCCGAGGAACAGGTCGCGCACGAAGCTCGGCGCGGCCCACTGTTCCTCGCGCGCCGCCTCGGCGACTTCCCGTGCCTCGTCGGCGGAGACCTTACGTTTGGGTTCGGCGAGAGTAGCCATACACTACCAATGTAATATCTTCACCGTGTTCAGCCCGCCGTCAGCCTTCATGAGGAGATTCTCATGTCCCGCATAGCGTTTGTCACCCTGGCACTCGGGGCGCTCGGTACCGTGCCGTCCGCGGCGCAGCAGTCCCCGGCCCCTGCCGCGTCCCGCGCCCCCGCGCCGGCGCCCATTACGATCCCGTACCAGCGGTTCGTGTTGCAAAACGGCCTGACGCTGCTGGTACATGAAGATCACAAGGCGCCCATCGTCGCCGTGAACATCTGGTACCACGTGGGTTCCAAGAACGAGCGTCCGGGCCGCACCGGCTTCGCGCACCTGTTCGAGCACCTGATGTTCAACGGCAGCGAGCACTACAACACCGATTACTTCCAGGCACTCGAGCCGCTCGGCGCCACCGACCTCAACGGGACCACCAACGAAGACCGCACCAACTATTTCCAGAACGTCCCCACCAGCGCGCTCGACGTCGTCCTGTGGATGGAGTCGGATCGCATGGGCCACCTGCTCGGGGCGATCGATCAGGCGAGGCTCGACGAGCAGCGCGGCGTGGTGCAGAACGAAAAGCGGCAGGGCGAGAACGAGCCGTACGGCAAAGTCGACATGCTCATGACTGAGGGGACGTACCCCGCCGGCCATCCGTACTCGTGGACGGTCATCGGGTCGATGGAGGACCTCGACGCCGCGAAGCTCGACGACGTGAAGGAGTGGTTCCGGACCTACTACGGCCCGAACAACGCCGTGATCGTGCTCGCGGGCGACATCACGCCCGAGGTCGCGCGCCAGAAGGTGGAGCAGTACTTCGGCGACATTGCCGCCGGCCCGCCGATCGCGAAGCAGGACACCTGGATCGCGCGGCGCACCGGCACGCACCGGCAGGTGATGCAGGATCGCGTGCCGCAGGCACGCCTCTACAAAGAGTGGAACATCCCCGAGTACGGATCGGCCGACGCCGACTATCTCGATCTCGCGACGGACGTGTTGACGCAAGGGAAGTCGTCGCGCCTGTACAAGCGGCTCGTGTACGACGAGCAGATCGCGACGGACGTCATCGCCTACGTTGACCTGCGCGAGATCGGCGGGCAGCTGGTGATTCGCGCGACCGCGCGACCGGGCGGCGACCTGGCGCGCGTGGAGCGCGCCATCGACGAAGAGCTGGCGCGGTTCATTCAGTCCGGTCCGACGGCGAGCGAGCTGCGCCGCACCAAGACGCAGGCGCGCGCCAATTTCATTCGCGGCATCGAGCGGATCGGCGGGTTCGGCGGCAAGTCGGACGTGCTGGCGCGCAACGAGGTGTTTCGCGGCAACGCGGATCACTACCTCGTGACCCAGCGTCGCATCGCGGCCGCCACCGCGGCGGACCTGCGCTCGGCCGCGGCGCGGTGGCTGAACGACGGGCAGTGGGTGCTCGAGGTGCATCCGTACCCCGAGTTCGGCACGACGGCGAGCGGCGCGGATCGGTCCAAGGTCCCCGTGCCCGGGACGCCGCCAGAGGCGCGGTTCCCGGCCATCGCGCGCGCCACCCTGTCGAACGGCCTCAAGGTCGTGCTGGCGGAGCGGCATTCGATTCCGCAGGTGAACCTGACGCTGCTGGTCGATGCGGGATACGCGGCCGATCAGTTCGCGACGCCGGGCACGGCGAGCCTCGCCGTCGACATGATGGACGAGGGCACGACCAGGCTGAACGCGCTGCAGATCAGCGACACCCTGCTCCAGCTGGGCGCCCAGCTCGGCACGTCGTCACAGCTCGACGCGTCGCGCGTGTTCCTGTCGGCGATCAAGGACAAACTCGATCCGGCGCTGAACATCTTCGCCGACGTGATTCTGAATCCGTCGTTCCCGCAGGCCGACTTCCAGCGCCAGCAGCGGCAACGGCTCGCGCGCATTCAGCGCGAGAAGGTGCAGCCGGTGCAGATGGCGCTGCGGGTGTTCCCGCAACTGTTGTACGGCGCGAATCACGCCTATGGCAATCCGCTCACCGGATCCGGAACGGAGCAGTCGGTGTCGCAGATGACCCGCGAGGACCTCGCGCGCTTCCATCGCACCTGGTTCAAGCCGAACAACGCGACGCTCGTGATCGTGGGTGACGTGACGCTGGCCCAGATTCAACCGAAGCTCGAGCGCGTGTTCGGCCGCTGGCAGCGCGGCGAGGTGCCGCAGAAGAACATCGGCACCGTCGCCGATCAGCCGCGGCCCCTGATCTATATCCTGGACCGGCCGGGCTCGGAGCAGTCCACGATTCTGGCGGCGAATCTCGCGGCGCCGAAAGCGAACGCGAAGGAATACGCGATCGAGGCCATGACCTCGCTGCTGGGCGGCCAGTTCACCTCGCGCGTGAACATGAACCTGCGTGAGGACAAGCACTGGTCCTACGGCGCGTTCACGCTGATCTGGGACGCGCGCGGCCAGCGCCCGTTCATCGCGTATGCGCCGGTCCAGACCGACAAGACCAAGGAGTCGATGGTCGAGGTCGATCGCGAGCTGCGCGGCATTCTGGGCGCGCGGCCCGTCACGGCCGACGAGCTGTCGAAGGCGCAGGCGAATCTCACGCTCACGTTGCCCGGCAACTGGGAAACGATGGGCGCGGTGCAGGGGTCGCTCGAGCAGATGGTGACGTACGGGCTGGAGGACCGCTACTTCGAGACCTACGCCCAGCGCGTGCGGAGTTTGACGATCCCGGATGCAACGGCGGCGGCGCAGGAGACCGTGCGTCCCGATCACCTGGTGTGGGTGGTCGTGGGAGATCGGTCCAAGATCGAAGCCGGGATTCGCGAGCTCGGTTGGGGTGAAATCAGGTTCCTGGACGCGGACGGCAAGCCGCTGGCGTCGCGCTAACCTCACGTAGTGTGAGTGACGGGACGGGAGTAAGTTCTCCCGTCCCGTTTTCCTTTGGAGCCTCTGTGCACGCGCTCACATTCGTTCTCGTGTCCGTCCTGGCGGTGCAGACACCGCCCGCGCCCCAGCAAGTGCTGATCAAGGCGGGTCGCCTGGTGGATGGGCGTTCCCAGCAGGTGCAGACGAACGTCGGCATTCTGGTGGAAGGGGAGCGGATCAAGGCCGTCGGCCCGCTCGCGCAGGTGCAGGGCCAGGCGCCGAATGCCCGCGTGATCGACCTGTCCCAGATGACGGTGCTGCCCGGGCATCATCGACACGCACACGCATCTCCTGCTCCAGGGCGACATCACGTCGCAGGAGTACGAGGATCAGCTGCTCAAGCAGTCGATCCCGTATCGCGCCATTCTCGCGGCGCGCAACGCGCGCACTGTCGCTCGAGCACGGCTTCACGGCCCTGCGGGACGTCGAGACCGAGGGGGCGATGTACGCGGACGTCGATGTGAAGCTGGCGGTGAATCGCGGCGAGGTGCCGGGACCACGCATCTTCGCCTCGACCCGCGCCATGGCCCCGACGGGGATGTACCCGATCGGCGGGCCGAACTGGGAGATCGAGCTGCCGCACGGGGTGCAAACGGTGGACGGCGTCGAGAACGGCCGGCTCGCGGTGCGCGAGCAGGTGCAGCACGGAGCCGACTGGATCAAGTACTACAGCGACCGGCGCTACTACTTCACGCCCGACAGCGTGCTGCGCAGCTGGGTGAACTTCACCGACGAGGAAGCACGCGCCATCGTGGACGAGACGCATCGCCTCGGGCGTAAGGCGGCCGCGCACGCGATCGGCTCCGACGGTATCGCCGCGGCGCTGCGGGCCGGCGTCAATTCGATCGAGCACGGCGACGGGCTCACCGATTCGCTGATGGACGTGATGGTGCGGACCAACGTGTACTGGGTGCCGACCGTCACGGTCGGCGTGCACGTGATGCCGCGCGGCGGCGTCTGGCCGGCGCTGGTCGCGCTCGAGCGGCGCGCGTTCGGGCGCGCGGTCCGCAAGGGCGTCAAGATCGCGCTCGGGACCGACGTCGGCGGCTTCCCGTGGACGGAGATCAATCAGGCGAAGGAGTTCGAGTACTACGTGCAGTACGGGATGACCCCGATGCAGGCGATTCAATCGGGGACATCCGTGGCCGCCGCTCTCCTCGGCCAGGAGCAAAACATCGGCGCGATCGCGCCCGGACTGTACGCGGACATCGTGGCCGTCGCGGGCGATCCGACGCGCGACATCACGGAACTGCAACGCGTCAAGTTCGTTATGAAGGGCGGCACGGTTTACCTTACTCAATAGTGAGACGACTCGGACTCACCCTCTCCCTTTGTCTCGGCGCCGCGGGCGCCGGCATGGCGCAGCTGGCGCCGGCCGGCACCGGCGGCGTCGCGGCATTGGCGAACACCCTGCGCCAGCTCGGCAGCAACAAGCGCGTCCTGATGGTCGGTGCGCACCCCGACGACGAGGACACGCAGCTGCTCGTGCTGCTGTCGCGGGGCTGGGGCGCGCAAGCCGCCTATCTCTCGCTCACGCGCGGCGAAGGGGGTCAGAACCTGATCGGGCCCGAGCTCGGTCCCGAGCTGGGGATCATTCGTACCGAAGAGCTGCTCGCGGCGCGTGAGCTGGATGGCGCGCGGCAGTTTTTCACGCGGGGCTACGACTTCGGGTTTTCCAAATCCGCCGAGGAAACGTTCCGGTTCTGGCCGCGCGATTCGATCCTCAAGGACGTCGTGGACGTCATCCGGCGATTCCGGCCGCAGGTCATCATCGCCGTCTTCTCGGGAACGCCGGCCGACGGCCACGGACAGCATCAAGTCTCGGCGATGATCGCCCGCCAGGCGTTCGACCTTCTGCGCGACTCTACCGGCGGACCGGTAAAGTTCTACCGCTCGACCCGCTTCGATACGGCCGCGACGACGGTCACACTGCCGGTCGGCACGCTCGATCCGGTCCTCGGTCAGTCCTATTACCAGCTTGCCATGGCGAGCCGGAGCCGGCATCGCTCCCAGGACATGGGGCAGCTGCAGCGGCCCGGCCCCGCCACGGCCCGCGTCGCGTTGGTCGCCACGAAAACACCGCAGACCCCCGAGACATCGATGTTCGCCGGAGTGGACACAACGCTGCGCATGCCGGGGTATGCCGCGCTGATCGATTCCGCGCGCGCCGCGCTCACGCCGTGGCGGCCCGCGGCGACGCTTCCGTTCCTCATCCGGGCGCTCCGATCGCTGGGGAGCGTGGAGGCCGAGCAACGGGCGCTGCTGGAGCGCGCGATCGCGATTGCCGCCGGCGTGTCGATCGACGGCACGTCGGACGACGGTATCGTCACGCCGGGGGAGCGGCTCCAAATCGAAGTCAACGTGTGGAATGCAGGCGACAGCGCCGTGCGCGTCGACAGCGTCGCGATCGCCGCGCCGTCCGGCTGGTCGCTCGAGCGGCCCGAGGCTGGCGCGCCCACCGTCGCTCCGGGAGCGCTGCAGACGCGGCGCTTCGTGCTTATCGTCGCGCGCGACGCCGAGCGCACGCAGCCGTACTTCCTGCGGCGCCCGCTCGTCAATCGCGGCGGGCTGTACGATTGGTCCGCGGTTCCGCCCGAGGTGCGGGGGCTCCCATTCGAGCCGCCGCCGGTGACGGCGCGCGTGCGTCTGATCATCGCCGGCGAGCCTGTGACGCTCACGCGCGAGGTCGTGTATCGCTACCGGGACCAGGCAATCGGTGAAGTGCGGCGTCCCATTTTCGTGACGCGCGATGTGGACGTCGCGCTCGCGCCCGAAGAGCTGCTGTGGCCGATCGACGCGACGTCGCGGGATCCGCGGCATTTCACGATCACGGCGACAAACCGGTCGCGGGACCCCGCGACCACCACGGTGCGCGTCACCGTCCCTCCGGGCTGGCCACCCACCGCCGCCGAGAGTTTGTCGTTCGCGCGCGAGGATGAAAGCAAGAGCGTGATCGTATCCGTCGCGCCGCCCACCGACGAAAGTCTGAAGCCCGGGACGTACACGCTGCGGGCCGGCACCGGGTGGCTCGAGATCATCGACTATCCGCACATCCGTCCTCGCGCACTGACGCGGCCGTCGCTCGCGCAGGTCCGTGCCGCCCGAGTCGCGCTGCCCGGCTTGACGCGTCTCGGCTACGTGCGCGGCGCCGCTGATCGCGTCCCCGAGGCCCTCCTCGCGGTGGGCCTGCCGCTCGAGCTGATCGGCCCCGATTCGCTCGCCCGCGGCGATCTGTCGCGCTACGACGCCATCGTGATCGGCAGTCGCGCGTACGAGACCGAGCCCGCGCTCGTCGCGAACAATGGCCGGCTCCTCGAGTACGGCAGAAACGGCGGGCTCATCATCGTGCAATACCAGCAGTATCCGTTCGTGGAGGGCGGCTTTGCGCCGTACGCGCTCACGATCGCGCGGCCGCACGATCGCGTGACCGACGAGAACGCGCCGGTGACGCTCATCGACTCGACGAATCCCGTCTTCCACTATCCCAACGACATCGGCGCGGACGATTGGCGCGGCTGGGTTCAGGAGCGCGGTCTGTATTTCCCGCGCACCTGGGACACGACCTACGTGCCGGTGCTCGAGACGCACGATCCGGGGCCGCCTGTTGCCGAGCTGAACGGGGGCCTGTTGATCGCGCCGTTGGGCCGAGGCACCTACGTGTATACGGGACTGAGCTTCTTCCGGCAGCTGCCGGCGGGGGTGCCTGGGGCGTATCGGCTGTTCGTGAATCTGTTGGGATTGAAGCGACGCAATGTTCCTTAAGACCCTGCGCACGTTGTTGTATGGCGCATTAATCCTGTCGTTGGTTGGATGTTCGCGGGATCACCGTACCCCGTTGGTCATCTACAGTCCTCACGGGAGAGATCTGCTCACGCTATTCGAGCATCGCTTCGAAGCGGAGCATCCCGACATCGACGTGCGCTGGCTCGACATGGGATCGCAGGACGTGTACGACCGCGTGCGCTCCGAGCGCGCCAATCCCCAGGCTGACATCTGGTTTGGCGGTCCTTCGCTTATTCTCGCGCAAGCGGCCGGTGATTCGCTGCTCGACTGCGCGCGACCCTCCTGGGCCGACGCGATCCCGCCGCGGGGGCGTGGCGCGGGCGATTGCTATTTCGCGGCGTACGAGACGCCGGCCGTTTTTCTGTACGCCGAGAAAGTGGTGTCCGCGGCCGACGCCCCGCGGGACTGGGACGACCTGCTCGATCCCAAGTGGAAGGGCAAGGTGATCATCCGCGACCCGCTCGCGAGCGGCACGATGCGCGCGGTGTTCGGCCTGATCATGCTGCGTTCGCAGAAGTTCGCGGGCGATACCGCCTCGGGATTCGCCTGGCTGCGCCGGCTGGACGCGCAGGCCAAGGAATACGTGCAGAACCCGGCGCTCGTGAGCGAGAAGATCGCGCGCCAGGAAGCCCTCGTCACCGTGTGGGACTTGCCCGATGTATTAATCAGCCGCCGCCGCGGCATGCCGATCGGTTACGTCTTTCCCAGCAGCGGAACCGTCGCGATCGAGGACGGCATCGCCGTCGTGCGCGGCGCGAAGCATCGCGACGCGGCCCGCGCGTTCGTGGACTTCGTCGGCAGCCCCGAGATGCAGCTCGCGGCGGCCCGCGAGGTCTACCGCCTCCCGGCGCGGCTCGATCTGGCGGCCGACTCGCTGCCCGATTGGGTGCGTGATGTGCGTCGCCGCATGATCGTCGCCGATATGGACTGGAACCTCGTGGCCGAGCGTGGGCCCGAGTGGATGCGTTGGTGGGACCAGCATGTCCGTGGGACGGGAGGAAGCCGTTGACCGCGTTCCTCCAAATCCAGGCGATCAAGAAGCAGTGGGCTCACACCGTGACCGTCGGTCCGATCACGCTCGACATCGCGCGCGGAGAAATTCTCGCGCTGCTCGGCCCGTCAGGCAGCGGCAAGACGACGATGCTGCGGCTGCTCGCCGGATTCGAAACGGCGGACAGCGGCCGCATTCTCGTGGCGAACGAAGACGTGACGACAACCCCGCCTGCGCGGCGCCGGTTCGGCATGGTGTTTCAGCACTACGCGCTGTTTCCGCATCTCGACGTGGGCGAGAACGTCGGCTTTGGACTGCGGGGAAGCGGGAAGGGGGACGAGAGACGGGTACCGCAGAAGATCTCCGAGGCGCTGGCATTGGTGGATCTGGCCGGCTACGAGCGGCGCAAGGTGCACGAGCTCTCCGGCGGCCAGCAGCAGCGCGTCGCCCTCGCGCGCGCGCTCGCGCCGGAGCCGCGGGTGTTGATGCTCGACGAGCCGCTCTCGAATCTCGATCCGGCCCTGCGCGAGCGGACGCGTCGGGAACTGCGCCAGGTCATCAAGCGCGTCGGGACCACGACGGTCTTCGTCACGCACGAACAGGAAGAAGCCTTCGATCTGGGCGACCGCATCGCGGTGATCAACGCGGGGCATCTCGAACAGACGGGTACGCCCGACGAGTTGTACGAGCAGCCGGCGAATCTCTTCGTAGCGACGTTCGTGGGCCGCGCCAATGTCTTCCGCGGCCGGTCAGCACAGGCGCTCGGTGCGCCCAGCGGCGTGCTCGTGGTGCGGCCCGAGCGGCTGCGGTTCGCGGGCGCAGGTCTTCCCGGCGTCGTGCGCGAGCGCCGCTACACCGGGGCCGCGGCGTTTTTCCTCGTCGAGGGCGACGAAGGCGAGCGCTTCGAGGTGCTCGCGGAGCCCGACGCCGCGCAGGTCGGGGAGCGGGTCTACGTGGAGGCGACGCGCGGCATCACCCTGTCGGAAAACGGAAGCCGGCCGTGACCCGGCAGCAGCGGACCGGCGAGCTTGTGGCCCTGGGACTCACGCTGCTCCTGGCGTGGCTCGTGATTTACCCGATCCTGGTGGTGGCCGGGGATGCGGCGGACACCACGGCGCTGCGCGCTTTCTTCACACGCCCGGGCGAGTGGGCGGCGCTGTGGGCGAGCATTTGGATTTCGCTCGCGAGTGTCGTGTTGGCCGGCGCGATCGGTATCCCGCTCGCATTCCTGTTCGAGTGGTTCGACTTCCCGGGCCGCAAGACACTGGGGGCGTTGGTCGCCCTGCCCGTCGTGCTGCCACCGCTGGTCGGCGTGATCGCGTTTCTCTTCCTGTACGGCGAGTCCGGATTCATTGCGCGGGCGATTCAGGCCACGCTCGGCCTCGAGCAGGCGCCCTGGAGACTGCAGGGGGCGAGCGCCATCCTGCTCGTCCACGCCTACTCGATGTACGTGTACTTCTACCTGTTCACCCGCGCGGGTCTGGCCAGGCTCGACGTGTCGATGCTCGAAGCGGCGCAGGCACTCGGGGCCGACCGCCGGGGAACACTCTGGCGCGTGATCGTGCCGTTGCTGCGTCCGTCGCTCGTCGGGGCTGCCATGTTGACGTTCATGACGGCCCTCGGCTCATTCAGCGCGCCCTACATCTTCGGCGGCGGCTTTCGCGTGATGACCACGCAGATCGTCGCCACAAAGTTGAACGGCGATCTGCCGCTCGCGATGGTCGAAACGGTGGCGCTCGCCGCCGTCGCGGTCGTCGGGCTGCTGCTGCTGCGACGCACCGAAGGCGAGGACATCCTGGTGGCGCTGGGGAAGGGGATCGCCCCGCGGCCCCGCCCGATCCGCCGGCGTGGCGTGCGGCTGCTCGCGACCGCGGCGGGCTGGGGTCTCGCGGTCGTGCTGCTGCTCCCCCACCTGACATTGCTGCTGGTGTCGCTCGTGCCGTATGGCGCGTGGACGACCGAGATCCTCCCTCCGGTGCTCAACTTCCAGAACTACGGGCGCTTGTTCTCGGAAGCGGAGCGGCTGCGCCCGATGATCAACTCGCTGTGGATGGCCGCCGCGAGCACGGCGGTGGCGGTGGCGGTCGCGCTCGCGGGCGGATGGCTGGTCGTGCGCCGGCGCGTTGCGCTGCGGCGCGCGATCGAAGCGCTGCTGGCGCTGCCGTGGGCGCTGCCCGGAACCGTGTTCGCGATCGCACTCGCGATCACGTTCAGCGTCAACGCCCCGTTGCAGCTGCGCTTCGTGCTGGTGGGCACGGCCGTGATTCTTCCACTCGCCTATCTGGTACGGGCGCTGCCGCTCACGGGACGGGGGATTCTCGCGTCGTATCGCCAGCTCGATCCGTCGCTCGAGGAAGCCGCGGCCAGCCTGGGCGCGGGCCGCTGGCGCACGCTGGCGCGCGTGACGATCCCGCAGCTGCAGCCGGGCCTCGCGGCCGGCGCGAGCCTGGCGTTCGTCGCCGGCCTGGGTGACATCGTCGCGTCGATCGTGCTGTACACGTACGAGACCCGGCCCGTGTCGATCGAGATCCTGTCCAGCCTGCGCCTCTCCGAGACCGGGGTCGCGGCCGCCTTCGGCGTGGTCCTGATGCTGGTCAGCGCGCTGGTCCTGGGCATCGGAGCGAGACGATGAAGCGCCTGTCGGTGCTGATGCTCGTGGCGTTCGTCGACATGATGGGCCTCATGATCATCTGGCCCCTGCTCCCGCTGTACGCGCAGAACCTCGGGGCCTCGGCGACGACGGTTGGGCTGCTGGCCGCGTCGTTTCCCGTCGCGCAACTCGTGTCGTCCCCGGTGTGGGGCTACGTCTCCGACCGCTACGGCCGCCGGCCGGCGCTGCTCGTGGGGCTCGGCGCCTCGGCGATCGCCTACATCGTCTTCGGGTTTGCGCACGCGGTCTGGCTGCTGTTTGCCTCGCGCTTTGTGCAGGGGTTGGGCGGCGGGACCACCGGCGTGGTGCAGGCGTACGTCGCCGACACGATGCTGCCGCGCGAGCGCGCGAAGGCGTTGGGATGGCTGTCGGCCGCGACGAGCGCCGGCGTGATCATCGGCCCGGCGATCGGCTCGTTCATGCATCGCTTCGGCGAAGCAGCGCCGGGATTGTTCGCGAGCGCGCTCGTCCTGATCAACGTGGCCTTCGCGTGGAAGTGGCTGCCCGAGTCGCGCTGGGCGCAGGCCGGCGTCACGCGCACCAGCACGGAGGAGCGCGCGGCGCGCCGGTCGGTGACGATGCGCGAAGCCGTCCAGAACATCGTGCAGCCGGCCGTGCGCGTACTCAGCGACCCCACCCGGCCGGTGTCGCTGCTCATCTGGATCTATGCGCTGGCGATGCTCGCCTTCAACGCGCTGCCTCCGGTGTTCTCGCTGTACCTGCACGACCGGTTCGGGATCACCGCGGATCAGATTGGATACTTCTTCATGGTGTTCGGCGCGGTCGGCGTTCTGATGCGCACGGCGCCGGTAGGCTGGTTCAACGCCAAGCTCGGGGAAGTACGCACGATGCAGCTGGGCACCGTCCTGTTGCTCGCGGGCTTCGTGCTCGTGCCGCTGGCGCCGTCGCTGCCGCTGTTCATCGCGGCCCAGATTCTCATGCCGCTCGGAACCGCGTTGCTGTTCCCCGCCAACTCGGCGCTCGTGAGTCATCGAGCCCATCACGATGAAATCGGGCTGACAATGGGCGTGCAGCAGACCTATCGCGGCGTTGCGGCGATCGTGGGGCCTGTCTACGCCGGTGGCGCGTACGAGACGCTGGGTCAGCACGTGCCGTTTTACATCTCGGCGGCGATCATCGGGTTCGTCCTGTATTTGACGCTGCGGATCCGCGTGGATAGCCCTACCCAGGTGGCGGTGGGGACATGAAGATCGCTACTTTCTGCTCATGAATCTCGCCATCTACGCCGCACTGCTGGCGTCGCTGCTGACGATGTCGCCGCCACCACGCCCCAAGCTCGTCGTCGTCATCACGGTCGATCAGCTGCGGCCGGACTATTTCACGCGTTGGAAGAGCCAGCTCACGGGTGGTCTGGGACAGCTTGCCAATGAAGGCGCGTTTTTTACGGAGGGCTATCAGGACCACGCCGTGACCGAGACCGCGCCGGGGCATTCCACGGTGCTCTCGGGAATGTGGCCGGCGCACACCGGCATCATTCGCAACTCGGAGGGTGTCCAGGACTCGACCGCCCCGCTGTTGGGGACGAGTGGGCCGGGAGCGTCGCCGCGACGTTTTCGGACCACGACACTGGTCGATTGGCTCAAGGCGGCCGATCCCACCGCCCGTGCGCTCTCGGTGAGCCGCAAAGACCGCGGCGCGATTCTGCCGATCGGGAAGGCCAAAGAGCAAGTCTACTGGTACCAGTCGGGCCTCTTCACGACGAGCCGCTACTACTCCGATTCGTTGCCGGCCTGGGTGCAGGCGTTCAACGCGCGGCGGCTGCCGTTCAAGGCGGCGAATACGGTGTGGACCCTGCTGCTCCCCGACAGCGCCTACAAGGAAGCGGACGACGAGACGTGGGAAAACCTCGGGCGCGACATCGTCTTCCCGCACCGCCTTCCCGCGGACAGCGTTCGCGCCGCGGGCGCGGTGGCGGGCACGCCGGCGATGGATTCGCTCACGCTGCTGTTTGCGCTCGAGGGGTTCGAGGCGCTGCGGCTGGGCCGGCGCGGGACCGATATCCTCGCGGTCAGTCTTTCCAGCATGGATGCCGTCGGTCATGCATTCGGCCCCGACTCGCGCGAGGTCCATGACCAGATGCTGAGGTTGGACCATTATCTCGGGTGGTTTCTCAAGCGGCTCACCGATCGCGTGGGTCGTGACAACGTCGTCGTCGTCCTCACCGCCGATCACGGCGTCACGCCGCTGCCCGAGCGGACGCGCGCGAAGACCGGCGGCGCGGCCTACCGCGTGCTGCTCGACACGCTCGTGGCCGGCGTCAATCGCGACCTGGATCGCCTGGCGGGAACCGCCGACGCGCCGCGGCAATGGCTGGAGTTCGACAGCGGCATGCTCTTGCTGCTCGACAACGGCCGGTTCGCCGCGACCGGCATCAAGACCGACAGCATTCTCGACGCCACGATCGCGCGCATCCTGCGCGTGCAGGGCGTGGCCCGCGTGATCAAGCCCGCCGATCTCGCGAGCGCCGACACCGCCAACGATCCGGTCGCGCGTCGCTGGCTGCATCTGCTCACGCCCGACGCCGGTGTCGTGCTCACCGTCACGCCGCAGCCCGGCTCGGTTTGGGACATCCCCAACCTGCCGATCGCGATGCACGGCGTTGCGTCCGACGATGATGCGCACGTGCCGATCATCCTGTGGGGTCGGGGCGTGCGGCGGGGCGCGTACGCGGGCCGCATGAATACCGTGGACATCGCGCCGACGCTCAGCGTCCTGCTCGGCATCACGCCGCTGGCGCTCGTGGACGGGCACGCGCGCACGGAAGCGCTGCTGCCGAGGAACTAGCCGCGTGGTCCAGAAACAATCCGCGAACCAGATCCGCCGCATCGAGGAATTGCAGCAGTACGTGCGGACGGTGGATAAGGTCCGGAAGCTGGTTGCCGAGCTCGACTCGAACCGCGCCGCCAACCCCAAGATCATCAACGGCATCTGCGCGAATATCTCGCGCGAGCTGTCGCACATGCGGCAGCGGGCGCTCACGGCGAGTCTCGGAACGTTGCCGGACGTCGCGGGCTCCCTGGCCATCGTGGCGGCCCGGGCGGGAACGGGAATCAACGTGAAGGTGCGCGCCCTGGGAGAGGGCGTGAACAGCATGTCGATGCAGCTCGAGCAGTCGCTGAAGGCGGCGCACGAGGCGCGTCCCGAAAAAGAACCAGACGAGAAGAAGCAATCGTAGCGATCAGTTGTCGCGCGCTCACCAAGCGCTTTGGGGACGTCGTCGCGGTCGCGGGGCTCGATCTGACCGTGCCCGCCGGCGAATGCTTCGGCCTGCTCGGCCCCAACGGCGCGGGCAAGACGACCACCATCGAGATCCTCGAAGGACTGACTCCGCCCGACAGCGGCGCGGTCGAGATTCTCGGCACGCCGTGGCGCGACGGGGCGGCGGGACGCGCGTTGCGCGAGCGCCTCGGCATTCAGCTGCAGGAAACGCAGCTCGCCGACAAGCTCACGGTGACTGAGACGCTCGCCCTGTTCCGTTCGTTCTACCGGCAGTCCCACACCGTCGCTGAAGTCCTGGCCCTCGTCGAGCTGGAAGAAAAGCGCCGCGCGCGCGTGGTCACGCTGTCCGGGGGTCAGAAACAGCGGCTCGCCGTCGCGTGCGCGCTGGTGAGCAAGCCGGAGCTGCTGTTTCTCGACGAGCCCACCACCGGTCTCGATCCGCAGTCGCGGCGCCAGTTGTGGGAGATCATCCGGCGGTTTCGCGCCGCGGGCGGCACGGTGTTGTTGACCACGCACTACATGGAGGAAGCCGAGCGGTTGTGTGATCGCGTCGCGATCATGGATCACGGCAAGGTCATCGCCCTCGGCACCCCGCGCGAGTTGATCGCGACGCTGGGCGCGGAGCATGTGATCGAGTTCGCGCTCAACGGCGGCGTTCCCGCGGATCTGGTGGACGCACTGCGGACCCTGGGCGGCGTGACCGCCGTGCGGCCGGGCGCCGACGGGGGCGGGGCGGGCGGCGGGCGGGGGGGGCGGTCTCTCGCTGACCGTCACGGAGCTGCACCGCACGCTGCCGGCGCTGCTGACGCTGCTGCAACAGCGCGCGCTCGAGCTGTCGCTGCTCACGACGCATCACGCCACGCTCGACGACGTGTTCGTCGCGCTGACGGGACGGCAGCTTCGTGATACGTGAGCACCCGATGTTTCAGCTGGCGCTCGCGCGCATGCGCGAGTTCTATCGCGAGCCCGAGGCGGTGTTCTGGGTGTTCGGCTTCCCGATCGTGCTCGCATTCGCGCTGGGCCTCGCGTTCCGCAACACGGGACCAGGCGAGCTGCAGGTGGGCGTGGCGGCCGGCGCGGGCGACAGCGCGCTCGCCGCGACCCTCGACTCGTCGCCGCGCCTCGTCGCGGCGGTGCTCGATTCCGGGACCGCGCGCGTGCGGCTCCGCACCGGGCGCATCGCCCTCCTCGTCGTGCCCGGCGATCCACTGGTCTATCGCTACGACTCGACGCGAACCGAAAGCGGTCTGGCGCGCCTCGAAGTGGATGACGTGCTGCAGCGGGCGCAGGGACGGTCGGACCGCGTGGCCGTGCGGGACGACCGCGTCGTCGCTCCCGGCTCGCGCTATATCGACTTTCTGATTCCAGGCCTGCTCGGCATGAACCTGCTGGGCAGCGGGATCTGGGGCGTCGGCTTCTCGGTGGTCCAGGCGCGGCAGCGCAAGCTGCTCAAGCGCTACATGGCCACCCCGATGCGTCGCAGTCACTACCTCGTGAGCTTCATCTTGTCCCGGCTCGTGTTTCTGCTGCTCGAGGTGGTGGCGCTCGTGGGGTTCGGGTGGCTGCTGTTCGGCGTCGCCGTCCGCGGGTCCTTCGCCACGCTGGCCGCCCTCACGATTCTGGGCGCGTTCGCGTTCGCGGGGCTCGGCTTGCTGGTGGCGAGCCGCGCGCGAACGATCGAAGGTGTGTCCGGATTGATGAATCTCGTGATGCTGCCGATGTGGATTCTGTCGGGGACGTTTTTCTCCTACTCTCGTTTCCCCGATGCGATGATTCCGTTCGTCAAGGCGCTGCCGCTCACCGCGCTCAACGACTCGCTCCGGGCGGTGATGATCGACGGGGCCGGCTTGCTGTCGCTCGGCGCGCCGGTCGCCATCGTCATGGCCTGGGGGGCTGTCAGCTTCGCGATCGCGTTGAAGATCTTTCGCTGGCGCTAATCGAGCTCGGGTCGGAACAAGGCCGCCAGCCGGCGCCAGAATCCACCCAACGCGCCCCGAACGGCCGCGCGGAAGGCATCGGCCGAATGGAATCGCTCGGCGGGATCGCTGCGCAGCGCGCGCCGCAGCGCCTCCTCGAGCTCGCGCGGCACGTCACGCCGCTCCGTGCCCAGCGCGGGGACGTCATCCACCGTCTGGCGCGCCAGGATTTGCTCGGGTGTCTTGCCGGTGAACGGCGGCCGGCCCAGCAGGCTGTAGTAGGCGACGGCACTGAGCGAGTACAGGTCCGCCCGCTGATCGACCTTCTCGCCCAGCAGCTGCTCGGGAGCGGCAAACTGGGGCGTGCCGCTCCGCGACGTGGCGCCGCCGAACCGGGCGCCGCCGCGCAGCGCCAGCGCGAGTCCGAAGTCGGTGATGCGCAGCCGTCCGTCGGGTTCGATCAGCATGTTCTCGGGTTTCAGGTCGCGGTGGATCAAGCCCACGCTGTGTGCGTGTTCGAGCGCCGAGAGCGCCTCGAGCAGCAGCCGTTCGGTCTGTTGCAGGGAGAAGTTCCCGTGGCGCTGAATGACCTGCGCGAGATTTGAGCCCGGCACGTACTCCATCGAATACCAGGTCAGCCCGGCGCGACCCATAATGTCGTAGATGCTCACGATGTTGGGATGCCGCAGCCGCGCGGCGAGCTGCGCCTCACGCCGGAACCGCTCGGTCACGCCCGGGTCCGCCGTGAGCGCGGGGTGCAGCACCTTGATCGCGACGTCGCGCTCGAGCGCCAGATCGCGCGCGCGGTACACGCGGCCGAATCCGCCCGTCCCGACTTCTTCGAGCAGCTCGTAATCGTCCCCCAACGCGCGCCGCAGCCGCCGTTCGAATCCGGACTCGGTGATCGTCGGTGCCGCAGCGGGGACCTGGAATGTGCCCGCATCGCTCACGAAGTCCTCGAGCATCTCCGTCGCCGTGTAGTAGCGGCCCTTAGGCACGCGGGACAGCGCGCGCACGATGACGCGCTCCACGGCGGCGGGAATCGCCTGGCGCTGCTGCCGCGGCGGGACGAGCCGGTCCGGATCGACGTCGGGCGGGTTTCCCGTGAGCGCGGCGTAGATATTGGCCGCCACGCTGTACACGTCACTCGCCGGGTCGCCGGTTTCGCCCGCGCGCACTTCGGGCGCCATGAACGCCACGCTGGGATCGTCCGCCGCCAGCGGCTCGAGGTAGGGCAGGCACCAGTTGGAATAGCGCAGATCGGTGATCACCCCCGCGCCGCTGGTGTTGAGCATCAAGGTGGAGGGAACAACCCGGCGCATGATGATCCCGCGGGCGTGGGCATGCTCGAGTCCGGATAGGAGGTCCCGGATCATCGACATCGTTTGCGGGATCGGCCTGGCTCCGCGCCGCAGCGCATCCGCCAGGCTTTCACCTTCGATCCAGTTCGCCGTGCGGTAGGCAAAGCTTCCGATCTCGCCCGCCGCATACGCGTGCCGGATGGCTGGATGGTCGAGCGCCGCCAGCGTTTCGGTCTCGCGCATGAACCACGCGCGGCCAGGCGTGCCGGCGATCAGGTGGACGCGGATCGTCACGTGACGCTTGAGGACGCGATCCCAGGCCTGGTACAGCGCCCGTTCCGGCGACAGTGCCACGAGATTGTCGAGCCGGAACGCCGGCTCGAGCGCGCGCAGCGCCTCATCGAGCAAACCCGCCGGAGGCGTCGCGGCCGGTTTGGTGACAGTCGTCACGGTGGGAACGGGGGAGCGGGGGTCAGGGGTGCGCACCGGCGCCTAATCTAAGTGAGGATTCGTCTGGCACGAATCTCCAGTCGGTCACAGATTGGTCCTGTGCAGGAGTACTCGCAGGTTCGTCACAAGGTCGAGCGGCGCGTTCGCCCCGACCGCCGTACGGGTCTCGATCGCCGCATTACCGAGCGACGCGTCCGGCAGGTCCCGGTTATGGTGGAACGGCGCGGCTTGGGCGGCTCCGACCGGCGCAGCCGGGTCGAGCGACGCTCTCCCAGTCCGCGCCGCCGGCTGCAGGACCGCCGCGGCTCCGGCCTGACGCTCGATATCACTCCAGCCTGACGCGCACCACACCCCATCCGTCCCGGCGCGCACGCGCATAACGCGCGTCCCGCAGGTAAATCGCTTTACCGGTTGTATCCACCTCTGCAGCGAGAAAGCGCGCGAACTGAGCCATGGCGCGGCCGTCGGGCGTCTCGCTGAGCGCCCGCCGCACCGCCGGGAGCCGGAGGTTACGGGGCAGTCGCCAGTCCTCGCCCGCAACGGTGTCGGTACTCGCGTACATCGCCTCCCACGTGAACGGTTTGCCGACCTCGGTGAGTGCTGCCCAGGTCGCTCCTTTCCCGAACCGTCGTTGCGCTTCGCTCCGGATTTCAGCCTTGCGCTGCCGGGCTGCGACGCCCTGGGCGACCGAGTAGGTCCCCAGGAGCAGGAGTGCGACGATTGCCGCCCGCTGTCGCGCCACGGGCCCGACCCAATAACGAACCCAGCCGATCAGCCCCACAACCAGCAAGATCGCAAAGGCGACGAGGACCCACGGGGCCGCGGTCTGGCGCGCGAGGACGACCACGAGGGTCATTAGCGATACGACCAACACTGTGAAGCTCAAGGGGAGCCAGTGCCGGTTTGCTCCCCAGGCGAGCGCGACGAGCGGCACGATCCAGAAGAACACATCGGCGATCGCGACCCAGTCGAGGTAGTACCAGGTGGAGTTCCACGGCAAGAACGGACGCCAGCCGTACGATCCCTGCCAATCCATGAAGGGATGACTGAGAACCGCGGCGCCGATGCAGGCCAGCAGCCAGCGCCAGGGCGGACGACTCGAGATTCGCCAGCTCGCCCCCACGAGCAGCGTGAGCGCGAAAATCTGTACGAGTGCGCCGAGCAGCGAGTGCGTGATGCCGCGATGCAGGACGAGGAATTTGTCCGGAGTACTGGGGAGACCGATCAGGAGCTCGGTCCAGTCAGGGGCGTTGGCGGCGACGGCACCGATCACACTCGCGAGGGGCACGTGGCGGTCGGCGACGGCGCGCCCCAGGGCCGCGCCGACCAACGTGTGCGCAAGGTTGTCCATCGCTACACTTTGACCTCCCACCTCGCGGCTGGCAATGAGGTAGCCGCAGCGGCGCGAGTCTCCCCACCTAAATGATCGGCGTTAGTTTTCCGGCCAATGAATCTCCTGGGATGGATGCGCGCAGCGGAGGAATCGCTTGCGCAATGGGACGAGCTCGTCGCGCTGGCGGCGGCCGTCAAGGCAGATGGACTTGATCGCACGCTGGTGTGCGGCATGGGGGGGTCGAGTCTGGTCGCCGACGTCCTGGCCGAGACCTTTCGCGTGCCGCACCTCCACGTACTGGACAGTACGAACCCGGCGGCCGTTCGTGCGGCAGGAACGGACGCCGATCTTGCGCGCACCCTGTTCGTCATTTCCAGCAAGTCGGGCAACACGGTCGAAACGCTCGCCTTTTGTCATCATTTCATGGCGCGCGCGCGCCCCGAGCAATTCGTCGCGATCACCGAGATGGGCAGCCCGCTCGCGGCTTTGGCGCGCGAAAGGCGCTTCCGCGCGGTCATCCCACATCCCCCGGACGTGGGCGGACGATATTCGGCTCTGACCGCTGTCGGCATGCTGCCGGCGGCGCTGGCCGGCATCGACGGGCGTGAGCTCCTCACCCGTACGCCAGGCGTCGATGTGTCGGCCGCGAAGGTCCTGGGCCGGAGGATCGGGGAGACGGCGAAGGGCGGCCGCGACAAGCTGAGCGTGTCGCCGCCGCCGTCACTCGCCGGGCTCGCGTACTGGATCGAACAGCTGATCGCCGAGAGCTCGGGCAAGGATGGCCGCGGCGTCGTTCCGATCGTGCAGGATCCAGTAGGCGCCGCGCTGCCCGATATGCAGGCGGTCGAGGCCCGTGACTTCTCCGCCGATCCACTCGACCTCGGCAGCGAGTTTCTGCGTTGGGAATACGCGACCCAGGCGCTGTGTGAAACCCTGGGCGTGAATGCGTTCGATCAACCCGATGTCGAAGAAGCCAAACGGCTGGCACGCGCGGAGCTGGAAGGGGCGAGTGCGAGAGTAGGGGCGCCGCATGCTGCGCCCCTACAAACGATGACGCCCGCGGAGCTGCGTCGCGGCGCCCGGCCTGGGGAGTACGTCGCGATTCTCGCCTACGTGCCGCCCACACCCGCGGTGTTCGCCCAGCTGCGGGAGCTGCGGGCCGCGTGGGGTCGCGCCCTGAAGTGCGCGACGACGCTGGGTATCGGCCCGCGCTACCTCCACTCGACCGGGCAGCTGCACAAAGGCGGGCCGCCGAGCGGATTGTTCCTCGTCATCACCACCGACACGCCCGCCGATATCGAGATCCCGACGATGGACACGAGCTTCGGCGCATTGCATCGCGCACAAGCGCGCGGGGACGTTCGAGCGCTGCTGGCGAGACGGCGCCGTGTGGCTCACGTCCATCTGTCCAGCATCGCGGAGCTCGCTCAGATCCGGCCGTGACGGCATTCATCTTCCATCTGATCGCGCACACGCACTGGGACCGCGAGTGGTTCCTTCCGCGCGCGGCGTTTCACGCGCGGCTCATCGCGATGTTCGACGTTCTCCTCGAACGCATGGCCGCCGATCCGGGATTCCGGACCTTCCTGCTCGACGGTCAGACCGTCCTCGTCGAGGATTACCTGCGCGCTCGTCCCGAGCGCGAGGGCGAGCTGAAGACACTCGTCAAATCCGGCCGCTTGCAGGTAGGGCCGTGGTACGTGCTGGCGGACGAGCTGATCCCGTCGGGGGAGTCGTTGATCCGGAACCTACTGCTCGGCACGGCGGATGCCGAGCGCTTGGGTGGGCGATCGGATGTGCTGTACTCGCCCGATGCATTCGGACATCCGGCCGCGCTGCCGACGCTGGCGCGGGAGTTCGGGATGAAGTTCGGGGTTGTGTGGCGCGGCCTGGGCGGAGAGCCGGGTCAGGAGCAGGACTTTTTTCGCTGGCGTGGCCTGGACGGACGGGACATCCTGCTGTGGCATCTGCCGCAGCAGGGTTACGAAATCGGCGCGGCGTTGCCGGCTGCCGGCGCCCGACTGCCGGACATTTGGACTCAGGTGCGCGCGGCGCTGGTGCAACGCGCCGCCGGGAAGCACGTGCCGCTGTTCATCGGCGCCGACCATCACGCGCCCCATCCCACACTGGCCCGCCTGCGCGACCTGCTGGCGGACCTCGAGCCGACGAGCGCGTTTCGCGTGTCGCGTCTCGACGAGTTCTTCCAGGCGGCCGACGGAACGCCGGCGCGGCCGGTCGCGGGCGAGCTGCGCTGGTCGTACGGCTACACGTGGACCCTGCAGGGAGTGCATGGGACGCGCGCGCCCCTCAAACGGCGCCACGGGCAAGTGGAGTTGTGGTTGGAGCGTATCGCGGAACCACTCGGGGCGCTCGCTCGGCTGGCAAATCCGGCTGCGGCAAGCCGCGATCGCCGTCCGGTGCTCGACAGCGCGTGGCGAACGCTCGTGCGCACGCAATTCCACGATACGATTGCGGGGTCCACCGCAGACAGCGTCGCCGCCGCGGCGGAGCATCGGCTCAACGAGGTCGCGGCGTACGCCGGAGAGCTGACGCGCGGTGCGCTGCACGAGCTGGCGGGTTACGATCCCGACGCGGCGCGCGAGCGCACCGATGGAGCGGAGCCCACGCTCGTGCTCTGGAATCCCGCGGCGCGGCCGCGTGGCGGCGTCACCATCGCCGATGTCAGCATGTTTCGCCGCGACGTGCTGGTGGGGCCTCCGGCCGCCGGTCGCGCACCGCGACAGGGGCCGGGCTTCCGGCCTTTTGCGCTGTATGGCGCGGGCGTGGAGACGCGACCGCTCCCCGTCCAGGTACTCGCGCGGCGCGTCACTCAGGAGCGCGCTGACGCCGCCCGGCACTATCCCGATCAAGACGAAGTCGAGCAAATACGTATCGCGTTCCGGACGCCGCCCGTGCTGGGCCTGGGTGTGACGGCAGTGAAAGCCGGTCCCCCCGTCTCGCTGCCGCGCGCCGAGGACGTCCGCGTGCGCGGTCGCTCGCTCGAGAATCGATTCGTCCAGGTTGCCCTGGAGCCGAACGGCGCGCTGACGATTACCGATCGACGCAAGAACGAGCGCTACGGCGACCTGTTGCGGCTCGAGGACGCCGGCGATGCCGGTGACGCGTACACGTTCGCTCCGCCGTCGCGCCGGCGTGTGAAACAGAGCCGGGGGCCGATTGCCGTACGACGGCTCGCGGCGGGGCCGCTGGTGGCCGCGCTCGAGGCGCGCTGGGAAGTGACCCGCGGCATCGATGCGCGCATGGTGGTGCAGCTGTACGCCGACAGCCCGATCGTCCGCACGACGCTCGACATCGACAACCGCAACTCCTACCACCGGCTGCGGGCGCGGCTCGCCACGGGCCTTGCGGGCGTGGCGGCAACGGCGGGGACCGCGTTTGGGGCGGTCGCACGACCACCGGTCACCGTTCCCGCAAAGGCGTATCCGCGCGAGACGCCTGTGCGCACGGCGCCGGCGCAGCGTTTTGTCGCCGTGGCTCGCGGCGGGCGCGGCCTCGCCGTGCTCGCTCCGGCGTTCTTCGAATACGAGTGCACCGCGAAAGGCGATCTCTACATCACGCTGCTGCGCGCCATCGGCGACTTGTCGCGCGGCGATCTCCCCACGCGGCCGGGGCATGCAGGTTGGCCCACGGCGATTCCGGCCGCCCAATGCATCGGACAGACGCGGATCGATCTCGCACTCGTTCCCGTGAGCGCCGCCGACGTGGAGCGCGGTGACGCGCTGCCCCAGCTCTGGGAGGATGCCTTCCTGCCGCTGCACGGTCTGTGGCTGCGGGACGCGGCGGCGCTGACACTGTCGCCGATCACCATCGCCCTCGAAGGCACCGGACTCGTGTTCTCGGCGCTCAAGCCGGCGCAGATCGGCTCGCCCATGGTGCTACGCTGCTACAACACCACGGGACGCAAGGTGTCGGGCGCCTGGCGCTTTGGGCACGGCGTCAAGACGGCGCATCGCGTGCGCGCGGATGAACGTGAAGCGGTCGCCCTGGTGCTCGAGCAGCGGGGCAACATCGTGCGCTTCGTCGCCGAACCACATGAAATCGTCTCGATACTGGTGACGTGATGGAGGAACATTTTCTCACGACGTCTCGCACCGCCCGCTACTTCACGCTTGGCTCGCCCCCGCCGGGGCGCGCCCGGGGGGCGGAGCTGTGGTTCGTGTGTCACGGCTACGGCCAACTGGCGGCCCGGTTTCTCGAGCGCTTCCGGCCGATCGAGGCGGAGCAGCGCTGCATCGTCGCGCCCGAAGGGCTATCACGGTTTTATCTGTCGGAGCATCCCGCGGAGCGGCGAGTCGGCGCGAGCTGGATGACCAAGGAGGATCGGCTCCACGAGATCGACGATTACGTCCGATATCTCGATGCCGTGTACGCCAAAGTGTCGCCGGCCCAGCACGCCGTCACCGCGCTCGGCTTCTCACAGGGCACGGCGACCGTCTGTCGCTGGGCGGCACTCGGTGCGTCGCGCATCGACCGGCTGATTCTGTGGGGCGGGGAAGTGCCACCGGACCTCGATCTCAAGCTGCTGCGCGTTCCCCGGTTGGTGCTCGTCTACGGCACACGGGACGAGTTCTTCACTCCCAAGGTCGTGGCGGCGAACGAGGCCCGGCTGCGCGAGCACGGCGTGCCCTACGAGCTGATGTCGTTCGAGGGTGGCCACGTCATCGAGGCTGACACGCTCGGTCGACTGATCTAGCGGTTGACGTTGGGATCGAGCACATCGCGCAGGGCATCTCCGAGCAGCGTGCATGCCACCACGACCAGGACCAACGCGACACCGGGCGCGGTCGCTACCCACGGCGCGTTGACGAGTGTGTCACGTCCCGACGCGATCATGTTGCCCCACGATGGCGTCGGTGGTTGCACGCCCAGCCCGAGGTAGGACAATCCCGCCTCGAGCATGATCGCGTTCCCGACCCCCAGCGCCGCCGCCACGATCACCGGCGTGAGCGCATTGGGGAGGATGTGCCGCGCGAGCACGCGCAGCCGCCTCGATCCGACGGCCACTGCTCCTTCGACAAAGGGCCGCGCCGCGAGCCCCCGCACTTCGCCGTGCACCAGTCGCGCGATGCTCATCCAACCGGTGAGGCCGAGGACCACGATCACGAGTGCGGTGCTGGGGCGCCACAACGCCGCCAGGAGCAGGAGCAGCACTACGCGCGGCAACGCCAACGCGAAGTCGGTCAGGCCCAGCAGCGTGACCGAGACGAGACCGCGCCAGTAGCCCGCGACGGCGCCGACGATCACGCCGACCACGAGCGACACCAGGACCGCCAGCACGCCGACGCCCATCGAGATCCGGGCGCCGTAGACGAGCCGGGTCCAGACATCGCGACCGAACCGATCCGTGCCGATCGGATGGAAGTCCCCGTGCACGTCGGTGGACAGCGGCGGCAGGAAGCGCGTCGCGACGATGTCTCGCTGTGCGGCGGGATCGCCGCTCGTCACGAGCGGTGCGCCGGCGGCGCACAGCAGGACCACCAACAGGGTCACTGCGCCGAACGCGCCGCGCCGGTCACGCAGCAATCGCGTCACGCCGTCAGACTCGCGCGCACTCTGGGGTCGAGCCAGCCGGCGAGCACATCGGCCAGCAGGTTGCCGGCGACCACGAGCGCAGCACTGATCGCCGTCGCCGCCATGACCACGGGGTAATCGCGTGCCTGCACCGCCTCGACGAGCACGCGCCCTACGCCCGGCCACGCAAATACCGCTTCCACAAACACGGCTCCTGAAAACAGCGCGGGGAGCGACATGCCGAGCAGCGTCACGACCGGCGTCAGCGCGTGACGCAGCGCGTGGCGGACAATGACCTGGCGCGAGGTCAGCCCTTTGGCGCGTGCGGTTGTAATGAAAGGCTGGCTCAGCGTTTCGATCATCGCGCCGCGCACGAACCGCGCGGCTCCGCCGATGCCGATCAGCGTCAGGGTCGCGAGCGGCAGCGCGAGGTGGCGCGCGCGGTCCACGAGCCACCCACCGCCGCTCAGATAATCGGCGTCGAACCCTTGAGCCCCGAAGGCCGGGAGCCAGCGCGCCCAGTAAGTGAACACGAGCACCAGCATCAGCCCGAGCCAGTAGCCCGGTACCGCGAACAACGTCACCGACGCGACCGACAGCGCCGTATCGCTTCGCGAACCGCTGCGAGCCGCCTGGAGCGCGCCGACCGCGATACCGATGAGATAGCTGAGCAGCAGTGAGAGGCCGACGAGCCGGACGGTGGCCGGCCAGGCGGTGGCGAGCAGCTGCCGAACGGGAAGGCCCTGGGCGATGCTGCTGCCCCAATCGCCTCGCGCGAACCGGTTGAGCCAGGTCGCGAATTGCGCGGCGAGGGGCCGGTCCAGCCCGAGCACCTCGCGCTGCATCGCGACCTGCTCGGGCGTTGCATTCGGACCGAGCAGCAGGTGCACGGGATCTCCCGGCGCGGCGTGCAGCAGCAGAAACGTGAGGATCACGACGCCGAGCACGACGGCGAGACCGGCGAGCACACGGTGGCCCAGCCTGGCGAGCATCGGCGGGAATCTCGCGCGGCGTATCGGCCCCCGCTAGAATGCGTGCGTGGCGCGTTCGCGCATGTTCTTCCTCGCCGCCGTCCTCCTGTTCAGCGCCTGCGGCGACGAGTCGCAGCGCCGCGGTAGGGCGGTGCTGTTTGCCTCCGGCGCCGATCTGCTCAGCATCAACCCGTTGCTCACCGACCATCCACTCGCGCGCCAGGTCCAGCGGTACGTCTTGCTCCTCACCCTGGCTCGTTACGACTCGACGCTCACGCCGCACCCGTACCTGGCGCGCTCGTGGCAGTGGTCGGAGGATGGTCGCGCGCTCACGTTTCACCTGCGCACCGACATTCGCTGGCACGACGGCGTTCCGACCACCGCACGCGATGTCGTGTGGACCCTGAACGCGGCACGCGACCCCGCGACCGGCTACCCACGCATGAGTCAGTTGCGCGGCTTGACAGCGGTGACGGCGGTGAACGATTCGACGGTCGCGCTCCGTTTCGCGAGCGCCCCCCCCGTCCAGGGATTTCCCGACGTGCTCACCGATCTCGCCATCGTCCCGGCGCATCTGCTCGACTCGGTGCCACACGCGCGCCTGCGAACGGCGGCATGGAACGCGCATCCCATCGGCAACGGCCCGTTCCGGTTCGTGCTCCATGAAGCGAACCGCCGCTGGGTGTTCGCGCGCAACCCGGATTTTCCGGCCGGGCTGGGGGGGCCGCCACTGATCGAAAAGCTGATCGTGGTCGTCGTCGACGAGCCGACGATCAAGCTGACCGCGCTGGTTGCCGGCGAGCTGGATTTCGCCGGGATCAATCCGCAGCACGCGGCGTTCGTGCGGCGGCGGGACGGCCTTGCCGTGCGAGACTACCCGCTGATTTACCCGTTCGGGCTTGTTCTCAATACGAGGCGACCGCCCTTCAATGATCCGCGCGCGCGGCTCGCCGCCGCGCTGGCCATCGACCGGCAGGAAATCGTCGACGGGTATCTGTTTGGGTACGGCGTGCCGGCGACCGGGCCAGTGCCGCCCGATGTACCCCAGTACGTCGCGACGCCGCCCATTCGCCTCGATCCTGATTCGGCACGCCGCCTTGTTGCCGCGCTCGGGGTCCGGCCTCAGTTCGAGCTCCTGACCGTCGGGAGCGGCGAGGCGCCGCTCGAGCAGATGCTGCAGGCGCGACTCAACGCGGTTGGATTCGACGTCCGAATCCGGCAGCTCGCGAACTCCGCGTTCCAGGATTATGTGAGCGGTTCACGGCATGACTTCACTGCGGCCGTGATGGGCATCCCGGGTGATCCGGGACTCGGCTTTCTGCAGCGGGTCGGAGAGCTCACCGGCGTCGTCGTTCCCGCAGACCCCACGGCCGCGCAGCAGGTGCTGGCGGAACAACTCCCGGTGATCTGGTTGTATCACGCGCGCGGCGTTCAGGGGATGAATCAGCGCGTACTGGGCGTTCAAATGGACGTCCGGGGTGAGCTCCCCACCGTCACGGCCTGGCACATTCGAGCAGCGCAATGAGACGGCGCGACCTCCCGACCGAGTTCCATGGCACGGCGCCGATGCGGCTCGATTTCGCCGGCGGCTGGACCGATGTGCCCCCATTCTCGGCGCGCGAAGGTGGCGTGGTCGTCAACGGGGCCATTGGACTGCGCGCCCATGTCGAGCTGAAGCTCGGCGGCACGCTGCTACGCCTCGTCGCCGAAGAGCTCGGCGAAACGCTCGAGTGCGCGAATGCCGGCGGGCTCGTGCGCGGGGGGAAGCTGCCCCTGCTCACGGCGGCGCTGCGCATGTTTCCGGTGCTGGGCGGCTTTACCCTTACCACGCGCAGCGACGCGCCTTCCGGCTCGGGGTTGGGCAGCTCGGGAGCCCTCGGCGTCGCGCTCGTCGGGGCGCTCACCCGCGCGCGCCAGGAGTCACTCGACGGCAGGGATTTCGCGGAGCAAGCTTGGCATGTGGAGACCATCGAGGCCGGACTGCCCGGCGGCAAGCAGGACCAGTACGGCGCTGCACTGGGCGGCTTTCATCGCTTCAGTTTTCGCGACCCCGATGTCGGCGTCGAGCCGGTGACCCTCGATCCCGCGTTCGCGGCGGCGCTGGAGCGCCAGATTCTGGTCTGCTACACGAACAAGAGCCGCGTGTCCGGCGACACGATCTCGCGCGTGATGGGCGCGTATGAGAGTGGCGATGCGAAGGTGACGGCGGCGCTGCGCGGCCTGAAAGATGTGGGCGACGCCATGGCCGAGGCGCTGCGCGCAGCCGACCTGGCGCGCGTGGGATCGCTCCTGAGCGAGAATTGGAAGCACCAGCAGGCGCTCGATCCCGGCATGCGCACGCCCGAGATGGCTCGCCTCGAGCAGGCGGCGGCGCACGCTGGTATGCTCGGCGGCAAGGCCGCCGGTGCGGGCGCTGGGGGGTCCATGTTCTTCATAATGAAGGGCGCCGCACGCGACGCGGCGGCTGCGCTCACTGCCGCCGGGGCGACCGTCCTGCCGCTCACCTGGTCCCGAGAGGGAGTGCGCGCGTGGTAACGGCCGAAGAGCTCGCGGCGCGCGTCGCGGTCGTCGGCGCATCGCCTGATCTTCGCGCGCTCCTCGACCAGCTGCGCCGGCGGGCTCGACCTGTGCTCGACCGGATGCCGCCGGTGCCGGAGCACAAGGCGTTGCTGTCGATGGATGGTGGCGTATGTCCCGAGGACGCCTCGCTGCTGGTGTTCGATCCCTGGAGTCCCGACGCGCACCGCTGCCCCCGCTGTGGGAAGACGTGGCGCGGCGAACGACACGACCGGAACTGGGCGCGGTTTCAGCATCTGTGGCTTGCCGAGCGGGCCGCCCACCTCGCGGTGCTGGCGGGGCTCGGTGAGGCGGGTGATCGCGCCGCGGCGCAGCGCGCACGCGAGATCCTGACGGCGTACGCGGAGCGGTATTGGCGCTTTCCCAATCGCGACAACGTGCTGGGTCCGAGCCGGCTGTTTTTTTCCACCTACATCGAATCGATCTGGACCTGCAACTATCTCGCCGCGGCGCAGATGCTGCGTGCCGCTGGCTTGCTGGACCCGTCCGCCGAGCAAGCCGTGAATCAGGTGGTCGAAGAGGCGGCGACGATCATCGGGGATTACGACGAAGGATTTTCGAACCGGCAGACGTGGAACAACGCCGCGCTCGCGGCAGTCGCCGTCTGGTTCGAGGACGAAGATCTGGCACAGCGGGCGGTCGAAGGTGACACCGGGCTCATCGCGCATCTGCTGCGCGGCTTCGGCCGCGACGGCATGTGGTACGAGGGCGAGAACTATCACATGTTCGCGCTGCGTGGTCTCTTGATCGGCGCCGGGTGGGCCCGGCTCGCCGGGGTGGATTTCAGCGGTGACGAGCGCCTCGCCACCCGTCTCCGCGACGCACTGCGCGCGCCGACGCTCACCGCATTGCCCGATTTCACCTGTCCCGCGCGCAAGGATGCGCGGTTCGGTATCTCGCTGGCGCAGCCCGCGTACCTCGAGCTGTGGGAGGTCGGACTCGCACGGCTCTCACCCCCCGAGACCGCGGGATGGCTCCAGGCACTCTATCGGGATGCGCCGCCGCCCGTTCTGGAGTTGTTCGAGTTCTACCTGCACGATGCACCGCTCGCGGGTACCGCGACGCCCGTGTCGCGAGCGTCGCTCTCCTGGTGGTCGCTGCTGGAAATGGGGCCCGTGCTGGAGACCCCCGCGGAAGACCAACAGTGGCGGCCCGGGAGTGTCCTGCTGGAGAGCCAGGGTCTCGCCGTGCTTCGCCATGACGGGCGCTACGCCAGCCTGGAAGCCGGGCCGACCGGCGGAGGTCATGGCCATCCGGATCACTTGCACCTCACGTTGTATGCGGGCGGTGTGCACTGGCTGCCCGACGCCGGCACGGGTCGCTACGTCACGCGCGACCTCTTCTGGTATCGCTCGACGCTGGCGCACAATGCACCGCGCGTGGATGGTGAGTCGCAGCCACCGGGCCATGCGAGCTGCGAGTGCTTCGACGTGCAAGACAATTGGGCCTGGGTGCGCGGCCGCTTCGACACCCTGAATCGAATGGTGGCGGCAGGACCGGCCTACATCGTGGATGTCGTGGACCTGACGGCGCGCGAGGACCATCTGCTGGAGCTCCCGTGGCACATCGCCGGACGGGGGGGGGGGTCGGTGGAGACGCCCGGTCGCTGGGTGAGCGACGAGCTCGCCGAGGAATTCGTGACGCGCGTTCAACGGTTCGTCCCGGACGCGTCCGGACCAATCGTGCTGACGCACATTCAGAATCGCGCGCGGCTCACGGTGCACCTCGTATGCGACGGCGCGCTGTTGGAGATGGAAGGCCCCGGACTCCCCGGACACCACGACCGTCTGCCGTTCTACGTCGTGCGCGCGCGCGGGCGCAACGTCCGCATCGTGACCGTGCTGGAGCCGCACAATGGCGACCCCGTCGTCCGGGGCGTGCAGACGCGCGGCGATACGGTTGAGGTGACGACGTCTGCTGGGGTGGAACGCCACCGGTTCAGCGGCAGCGACTGGACGATCGAGCAAGAGGGGCAGCCGCCGCTCGTGTTGCGAGGCGCGCGCGAGCCGCGACCGCCGTTCGTGCCGCTGCTGCAAATCGATCCGCCGGCACCCGCTGCGGCGCCGGCGTTTCGGGTCGGCGGCGCACCACCACTCGACGGCTCGCTGGATGGATTCGAGTTGTCCGAGCCGCTGCAGCTCGGGCTGGAGGACCAGTACCGGCGCAGCGAGGACGCCTATCCCGGCCCCGACGATCTCTCGGCGACGGCATACGCGGCCTGGGACGAACGCGCGCTCTATCTCGCGGTCGCGATCACCAAGCCGGAGGTGTGCCTGCGCCCGAGCGGCGCGCCGGCTCTCAAGCTCGATAACGATCCTGACGACATTCACTCCGATGGGCTGCAGGTCTACGTCGCGCCGCTCGCGAATCCCTCGACACAAAACGGTGGCGGAGTGGGGGGGGCCACCGGTTATTTGATCGTGCCGGACCAGGCGGGCCACGGCGTGCGCGTGCAACCGACGAGCGATACGCGCAGCCGCGCAAACCAGGCAGTCGCCGGCGGATGGCGGCGCACCGCCGACCGGGTATTGCGTGACCGTGGCGATCCCGTGGCCCGAGGGCGTCTATCCGCACGCCGGCGCGCGCGTTTCGTTCGATCTCATCGTCAACGAGCTGTTGCCCGGACGGCTGCGCCGCGTCGGGCAGCTCGTGTGGAGTGGCGGCGGCGGCTGGGTGTGGCTGCGCGGTGATCGACAGGACCCGTCGCGCTTCGGGGTTCTGGAGCTGGTCGGATGATTGTCGTCGTGCTGCACGAGCCGCAGGATCTCGTCAACATCGCGCACGTGGTGCGGGGCATGAAAAACTTCGGGCTGCGCGATCTCCGGCTCGTGAATCCACGCGAGTACGAAGCCCATCGCGTCGAGGGGATCGCGCATCAGACGCAGGATGTCCTCGCCCGCGTGCGGACGTTTGCGACGCTCGAGGAGGCCCTAGCGGACTGCATCCATGTTGTGGGACTGACGGCTCGCGGACGCACGGCCAAGCGCAATCTCCAGCGTCCGCGCGAGGCCGCCGCCGAAATTCTCGCGCTCGATGCCGGTCGGGGGGGCTCACAACCGGTGGCGCTGGTGTTCGGCCGTGAGGACAAAGGGCTGTCCAACGAGGCGCTCGACCGCTGCAACCGCGTCGTGACGATCCCCAGCGATTCGTCCTATCCCTCGCTGAATCTGGCGCACGCCGTGATCATCATGCTGTACGAGCTGGCGCTCGCGCGCGGCGCGGAAGAGCGCGCGTTCAAGGCGCCCCGGCGGGCGTCGGAGCCGGTGACTGCCGAAGAGCTCGAGCGGCTGTTCGTGGACGTCGCGCGCGCGCTCCAGGCGATTGATTTCTTCAAAACCCGCAATGCGGATGGCGTGATGCGCACGATGCGCGAGATCGCGCATCGGGCTCCGCTGGACGCCCGCGAGGCGAAGCTGCTTCGCGCAATGGCGATCGAGGTGACGAAATACGGTGAGCGACTGGCGCGTTCCGGGCTTCACGTCGACCGGTAGCAAGCGGCCGGAGGCCCTCTTCGGCCCCGGCGGGGAAGGGGGGGGGCCCGCGCGCATGACGCGGGCCTCAGGCTGCCGCGTGTGGGACGACGGCGGCCGCGAGTACGTCGACTACATCATGGCCTTGGGTGCCGTGGCGCTCGGCTACGGCCATCCCGCCGTGAATCGCGCCGCCGAAGCGGCGATTGCCGCCGGCGTGGTCGGGCCGCTGCCGCCCGTCGCCGAAGAGGAGCTCGCCGAAGCGCTGGCCGAGCGCATCCCGTGGCTCGAGCGCATCCGCTTCCTCAAGACCGGGGCGGAAGCGGTGGCCGCGGCGGTGCGCTTGGCGCGCGTCGCCACCGGCCGTGACGCCGTGCTCGGCTGCGGCTACCACGGCTGGCTCGACTGGTGTCAGGGGGCAACGGAAGGGGTCCCGGCCGCCACGCGCGGGCTGTTTGCCGAGCTGCCGTTCAACGACGTCGCAGGCGGGCGGGAGCTGATTCGCCAGCGCGGGACCACGCTCGCCGCGGTTGTGGTCGAACCGGTCATCGTGAACGAGCCCACCCGGGAATGGCTGCAGATGCTCCGGGTCGAGACGCAGCGCGTCGGCGCCGTCCTGATCTTCGATGAAATCAAGACTGCATTTCGACTGGCGATCGGCGGCGCGGTCGAGCGTTACGCAGTGGATCCCGCCCCGGACCTCGTCGTGATTGGGAAGGCGCTCGCGAATGGGTTCCCGCTCGCGGCGGTGGGCGGGCGCGCCGACCTGATGTCGGGCACGAGCCGGACCTGGATTTCGTCGACGCTCGCCACGGAGGGTGTCGCGCTCGCGGCGGCGCGCGCGACCCTGGAGGTGTTCACGCGCGAGGACGTGTGCGGGCATCTGCATCGCGTGGGGACCAGGCTGCTGCACGGCCTGCACGAGTTGCAGCGCCGTCACGGCGCCGCGATCGCGGGCGTCGCCGGCATCGCGGAGATGTGCTTTCTCCATTGGGCCACCGACGATCTGGCGCATCGCCTGGTGCTGGCGGCCGCAGAGCGCGGGCTGCTGTTCAAACGCACCGCCTACAACTTCGTGTCCCTGGCGCACGACGAGGGTACGGTTGACCGTACCCTCGAGACCCTCGATGCCGTGCTGCAGCAGGTCTAGAACGCCGTGACGATCGCTCCCGCGATCAGGAACACGACGATCCACGCGATGATCACGACGGCGGTGTAGCCCATCGCGCGGTCTTTCGGCACCTTCATCACGATCGGCAGCCCGATGTACAGCAGCACCAGGCTGTAGAGCGAGAACAGCAGGCTCACCAGGCCGAGCGCGGGCAGGATCTGGAACACGCCGCCCACCCAGGCGGCCGTGCTGGCGTAGGCGGCGGCCTTGAGTGCCTGTACATCGTTGCGCTGGCCGCCGAAGCCTTCGGCGAGCAGGCTGATGATGCGAGACAGCACGAACACGCTGAGCAGAGCCAGCACGTACGCCGCCACACCGCTCGTAACCGCGGTCACAATCGGCACCTTGTTCGTGAGCGAGGTGAACGCCACGCGCCGGCCGAAGAGGATCATCCCGACCGTGGCCGCGATCGGGCCGATCGCGGCGAGCGGGATGATGTATTTGCCCCAGATCTCGCCGGGCTTGGTGAACTCGGTGTCGATCTCTTTCCACGTCACGCGCGGTGCGAGCAGGATGCCCTTCGCGCGATCGATCATCGTCTCCATGAGATCCGTACCCCCCCTCAGGACGCCCCCAAGATAGGGGTGGGGCGGCGTCGCGCCAGCGTACCTGTAGATTGTTGATATGCTTGTCGATGTGCACGCGCACTTTCTGCACGCGCGCACCCCGCGCGCCGACTGGCGCGAGCGCAACGTGAGCCGTCTCACGGCAGGGGCGAAGATCGGCATCTCGGTCCACGTCGCGTCGATCCTCGGCAGCTGGGGACTGACCTCGCCGGTCTATTTCCCGTCCCCCCGCGACGTCACTGCCGGAAACGACGCCCTGCTCGCGTTGCAGCGCGAACAGCCCGATACGATTCGCGGATACGCGTGCGTCAATCCCAACTACACGGCGCACGCGCGCGCGGAAATCCTGCGCTGCCTCGATGCGGGCATGATCGGCATCAAGCTGGCCGCGAGCCGCCGGGCCGATGATCCCCTCCTCGATCCCATTGCCGAGCTCGCGCGGGAACGGCGCGTGCCCATTCTGCAGCACATCTGGCAGCACCGGCGCCGGGATTGGCCGGGCCAGGAGGCGTCGGATGCGCTCGAGCTGTGCACGCTGGCGCACCGCCACCCCGACGTGGCGTTCATCCTCGCGCACATCGGCGGGGGCGGCGACTGGCTCCATTCGCTGCACGCCGTCACCCTGGTCCCCAACGTCTACGTCGATCTCTCGGGGAGCGGCGTGGACGGCGGCATGCTGGAAGCGTGCATCGAAAGCGTCGGCGTCGGACGGCTGCTGTGGGGAACTGATTTGACGATGGACACCGGCTGGGCCAAGCTGCGCTATCTCGAGACGCTGCTGTCCAAGGACGAGTTGGCGCAGGTCCGCTGGAAGAACGCCGCGCGCATCTTCCCGCCCGGCGCATTTCCCTCCGACTGATGCGCATCGACTGCAACGCGTTCATCGGCGCCTATCCTTGGCGGAAAGTCCCCTACACCTCGCCCGGCGAGATCCTCAAGGCGCTCGACCGCACCGAGATCGACGTCGCCTGGATTACGCATCTCCCCAGCGTGTTCTGGCGTGACCCGACGGAGGGCAATGCGTGGCTGTACGAGACCACGCGCAAGGAAAAGCGTTTCAGGCCGGTCCCGAGCGTGCATCCCGGCCTGGCGCATTGGGAGGACGTGCTCGCCGCCGCCGCCAACGCCGGCGCTCCGGCCGTCCGGTGCGATCCGCTGTACCTCGGGCTCGATCCGGCCGGTGGCGACATGCGCGTGCTTGCCGCCGCTTGTGGCGCCGCGCGCCTTCCCCTGATGCTGGCCGTGCGCCTCGAAGACAGTCGACAGCGCCATCCCAACGATCGCGCTGGAGAGCTGCCGGCCGCGGCGGTGCGCGCGTTGATCCGCAGCGATGCGGACGTGCGGCTGATCGTGACGCACGCCGACCGCGGATTCATCGAGGAAGTGCATTTCGGCTCGACCCCCGACGAGGCGCGCCGCATCTGGTGGGATATCTGCTGGATCTGGGGGCCGCCCGAGGACCACTTCGCGACGTTGCTCGACACCGTCGGGCTCGAGCGCTTCGTGTTCGGCACCGGGCAGCCGCTGCGGCTGCCGGAAAACAGCATCGCCAAGCTCGATCTGCTCGACCTCGCGCGCGAGCAACGCGATGCGATCGAGTCCAAGAACATCCAAGGATTGATGGCCTGACGACTCCATACGGTTCGGGTCTTTATCCCGCGGTGCCCGTCCCGTTCCGTGGATCGACGATCGACGCGGCCGCGCAACGCGCCTATGCCGCGTGGATGGCGCGTCAGGCGATCGCAGGCGTGGCCGTGTGGGCCCACACGGGTCGGGGACCGCACCTTACGACCGATCAACGCGCGGTGGTGTTGGAGGCATGGCGCGCGGCATTGCCGGACAAGCGGATCATCGCGGGCGCAAACAGTCAGGAGATGGCGCGCGGGGCGCGGGAGGGCCGGGCGGACATGCTGCTCGCGTTCCCGACGCGAAAAGATCCTGTGGCATATCACGCTGCGCTCGGTGAGCATCTGCCCGTCATCGCGTTCTATCTCTACGAAGCGGCCGGCGGCGTCGACTATGACGACGAGACGCTGCGCGCCATTCTCTCGCTCCCGTGCGTCATCGGAATCAAGGTCGCCACCCTCGACTCCGTGATGACGTTCCAGCGCATCGCCGCGGTCGCGCGCGAATTCCCGGACAAGGCGTTGATCACCGGCGAGGACCGGTTCCTCGGCTACTCGATCATGATGGGAGCGACCGCGGCGCTGATCGGGATGGGTGCTGCGCTGACGGACATGCAAGCGGCGTTGCTGCGCGCGTGGGCCAATGGGGACACCCACGCCTTTCTACGCCTCTCCACGCAGCTCGACGCCTTTGGCGCCGTGACCTTCACCGCTCCGATGGAAGGCTACATTCGACGCATGCTGTGGGCCCTCGCGGCCGATGGTGTCATTCCCGACGAAGCCTGTGACGATCCGTGGGGGCCCCCGCTTCCCGCGAGTGAGCGGGACGCGGTGCGGCGGTTTGTGCGTGAGGTGCGCGTACGGTAACGCGCCGCTCGTTCCTCAAGACCAGTGCGGCAGTCGCGATCGGAGGAGGGGGAGGCCTGGTGTCGAGAGCTTCGCAACCGCACATCGTGGTCGTGGGCGCCGGCGCATTTGGCGGCTGGACCGCGCTGTACCTGCGGCGCCAGGGCGCGCGCGTCACCCTGCTCGACGCGTGGGGGCCCGGCAACAGCCGCTCGAGCTCCGGCGGTGAAACGCGCGTCATTCGCGCGACCTATGGCGACCGGCGAGTCTACACGCGCATGGCGGCGCGCGCGCTCACGCTCTGGAAGGAACACGAAACCCGCTGGCACCGGCAGCTGTACCATGGCATCGGCGTGCTCTGGCTCGTGGAAAGCGACGAGCAGTACGAGAAAGCGGCGCTGCCCATTCTGCGGAGCGAAAACGTTCGCGTGGAAGAGCTGTCCGGCCCCGAGGTGTCACGGCGCTACCCGCAGATCAACTGCGATCGCGTGGGTTGGGCCATTTTCGAGCCGGACGGCGGCTATCTGACCGCGCGCCGTGCGTGCGCCGCGGTGCTCGAAGGCTTCCTCGCCGAGGGGGGCGAGTACCGGCAGCTGGCGGTCCAGCCGCCGGCTCCGAGCGGCGGCCAGCTGTCGAGCGTGACGCTCTCTGACGGCAGTCGGCTGACGGCTGACCGCTTTGTGTTCGCCTGCGGTCCGTGGCTCGGATCGCTGTTCCCGGACGTGATCGGCGATCGTGTCCGCGCGACGCGCCAGGAAGTTTTCTTCTTTGGCACGCCGCCCGGTGATCAGCGCTTCACCGAAACCGCGCTCCCGGTGTGGGCCGATCACGGGACGACGTTCATGTACGGCATTCCCGGCAACGAATGGCGCGGCTTCAAAGTCGCCGACGATACGCGTGGACCGGTGGTCGATCCCACGACGATGGAACGGGCGCCGACGCCGGCCGCGCTCCAGAGCGCCCGCGAGTACATCGCCTACCGCTTTCCGGGCTTGAAGGGCGCGCCCCTCCTCGAGGCGCGCGTGTGCCAATACGAGCAGTCGCCGGACGAGCACCTCATCATCGACCGTCATCCGGCAGCGGAGAATGCCTGGATCGTGGGGGGCGGATCGGGACACGGGTTCAAGCACGGCCCCGCGGTCGGGGAGCTGGTGGCGCGGCTGATTCTCACCGGCGCGGCGGCGGATGCGCAATTCAGACTTTCGCGCTTCGCTCGCTAAAGACTTTGAGCGGTTCAAGCGGGAGCTGCCGCGCGACTTCCCGGCGCACGTGCGCGACACCTATCGGATCAATCTGGCAGCGCGCTACCTCGGCGAGCCGCTGCCGCATCCCATCGGAAAGGGCTCCGGCCAGCTCTCGCTCAACGTCGGCCAGCTCGAGACCGACGCCGAAGCCGGTCTCGCGTTCGCCGTGCTGAAAACGGTGATCGCGCAGGACCCGGCCGGAACGCAGTCGATGGCCGCGTGGGCGATTCACGAGAGCAAGATGAAGGTCGAGCGCCGCGGGGACGGGTGGACGGTAACGTGGAAGGGCAGGGGCTGGGACCGCTCGTTCGAGGACTATCTCGCGCTGGTGCGCGCAGGTCGGGACCTCACGGCGAGCGGCGCGCTCCTTGCCGTGCCGTCGGTGAAATACCATCTCCCACGCCTCGATGAGCCCTTTCGCGACGAGGAATACGCGTTCACGACGCGGGCCCTCGCGAACGCCTGGGGCCGGTCGCCGCTGCTGCTCGAGAAGGATTTCTCGCCCACGCTCGCGGGCGACTCGCTGGCCGATGAGAGGGAGCAGATCCTGCGCTGGCTGCGCGAGGTGCCGCAACACATCCGCGCGCACGCCGAGGTGCGCCTGGCGATGAAACTGATGAACGCGCGCTTCGATGATGACTTTCAGCGCGAGATGATGGCGGCGGCGAGCGGCGCGGACGCGCTGGTGGTGTTCAACAGGCTCTTCGACCCCAAGGCTGGAGTAGCGTACGGAGGGAGTGAGTTGAGCGACCGCAACCTTCGGGTGTTGGACAGGCCGTCCGACCGTCCGACCGTCCGACCGTCCCTCAGCGGCACCGGCAACGTCCATTCGGGTCGCATGATCGTCGAGTACGCTCGACGCGGCTGCTCGTCTGTGCAACTGCACACGTTCTTCCAGCTCCCGCTCGAGGAGTATCCGGCGACACACGGCTCACGTACCCAGCGCGCGCTCCACGCGCTGATCTTTGATCCGCGCGATGGACTGATCGCCGTCATGCTCGAGCGCGAGGTGAATGGCGCCCTCGAGCGCCGGACCGGCGAGCTCCATTTTCTCGATCTATGCGCCGCCAACTGAGTGGGGTGCTGTTCCTGGCGCTCGCCGCGGTGTTGGCGTGGGGTGGGACGGTCGGCCCGGGGAAGACGACCGTGCGCTGGTTCGTGGCCCTGGCGCTGGCGGGCTGGGGCGTGTGGACGCTGCGCCAGGAGCGGACCCGGATCGAGCAGGTGTACTGGCAGATCTTCGCGCTGGGACTCGCGATCGTCTCGGTAGGCTGGCTCATCCCAGCGAGCGGCAGCCGCGGGCTGATGGTCATCGGTGGGATCGTGGTGCTCGTGTCGGCCGGGCTGTTGCTGTGGTCCTGGATCCAACGTCGCAACGCATCAGACCATGACGCGGATCGCGCGGGCTGAGCTCTACGAGCTGACGCTGCCGCTCGTCGAGCCGTTCGTCATCTCGGGCGGTGCGGTGACGGAGCGTCGCTCGCTCATCGTGGTGTTGCACGACGACGCGGGGCACGTGGGCTACGGCGAGTGCCCCCCGTTTCATCTTCCTTTCTATTCAGAGGAAACGCTCGCGGGCGCGCGCGACCTGATCGAACGCGTGTTGTTGCCGCGCGTCAGCGCGCGGGAATTCGACGACCCCGTTCCCGAAGCGATCGCAGCGGCGCTGCGCGAGGGCGTGCGCGGCAACTGGTTTGCGCGCGCCGGTGTCGAGACCGCCGCGTGGGACCTCGAAGCGCACGCGCGCGGCACCGGCCTCGCCGCGCTGCTGGGCGAGCGACTCGGCGTGGCGCCGGCGGCCGCGGTCGACTGTGGCGTGGCGCTCGGGATTCCCCCGGACCGCAACGCCGACGTCCTGACGCGGTGGGTCGCGGACGCGGTCGAGCGCGGCTATCGGCGCGTGAAGATCAAGGTGGCGCCTGGCTGGGACAGCGTCCCGGTCCGGGCGGCGCGCGCAGGGATGTCGGGGGGGGGGACGGAGCTGCCGCTCACCGTGGACGCGAACGGCGCCTACGAATGGCCGCAGGACGAGCGGGCGCTGCGCGCGCTCGACGATGCCGGGCTGCTCTACATCGAGCAGCCGCTCCATCCCGACGAGCTGGTCGGGCACGCGCGGCTGGCCGAAGCGTTGCGCACGCCGGTGTGTCTCGATGAGACGTTGCGCGATGCCCGCGCCGCCCGGCAGGTCATCGCGCTGAACGGTCCCACCGTCTGGAATATCAAGGTTCACCGCGTGGGTGGTCTCACGGAGGTGTGTGCGATCTACCGGCTGGCCGCCGACTACGGGGCGAAGCTGTGGGCGGGCACGATGCCCGAATCGGGGATCGGCTCGCAGGCGGCACTCGCCGCGGCTGCCCTGCCGCTCTTCGTCTATCCGTCCGACCTGGAGCCGTCGAGCCGCTGGTTCGGGCGCAACGGCGACGTGATCAAGCTCGCGATGAGCAAGGACGGCCGCATGGCAGTGCCGCAACAGTCCTGCGGCCGCCTGCTCGACCCCGGACGGTTTCGGCTCTTGACCGCGCCTGTACTTTAGGGGCGCGATGAACAAGCCAAACATTGAGTACTGGGCCGGGCATCTCTACCTGAGTCCGCGCCAGCGCCCAAAGCCCGACCAGCCCGTTCGTGATTTGCCCCCGCGCGCGGCCCAGCGATTCAGGAAGGCGCGCGAACAGCTGCGCAGTCTGCGCCACGTGACCGAGCAGGTGGTCTACCTTGGCACCACCTGGAAATGGGTGTGGATGTACGAAGTCGGGGGCCGGAAGCTCGGGTACCTCCATCCGATGCAGTCAGGCGTCAGCGGGACGTTCGTGTTGTCGGGACTCGAGGAGCAGGAGATCGGCGCGACCAACGGGTTGCCGCGCGTGATCAAGCAGGCCGTGCGCGATGGAACGTTGTTTGACGGCGTGCGCCATTGCTGGATGGAATTCGAGGATCTGGACGGCGTGCAGGCGTTTGTCGACGTCGTCCGATTGAAATACCAACTACTGGCGCGTCCAGAGTAGCCGTTGTTACATTCGTGAGCCTTCGGATGTAATCGCAGGCCACACCGAACCGAACCACTTAGGCATCAGAGGCCATCTGCGTTCAGCTGCGGTCGTGGTGTTGATCCTCGCCCTCCCGCCTGTGGGCCTTCGCGGCCAGCAGGCCCAACCCGCTTCCTCTGCGGCACCGCGGTACCAGGCTCCCGTCATCAGCGACACCGGCGATCTCAAGGGTCCGCGCCAACCGATCTTTTTCCGTCACGACATTCACGCGAATCAGGACCAGATCCCGTGCATGTACTGCCACTACTCGGCATCGATTGCGAGCGAGCCGGGGATCCCGTCGCTGCAGACGTGCATCGGGTGTCACCAGCTGGTCGGGGGCTCGACGCCGTCGCACCAGGCCGAGATCAGGAAGGTCCGCGATGCGTGGCGCGAGCGAAAGCCGCCAGAGTGGATCCGCATTCACGCGCTGCCCGGCTTCGTGCGCTTCCCGCACATGCGCCACATCAAGGGCCTTGGCACCACGCTGGGCGTCGAGGCGAACGCCACCTGTGCGACGTGTCACGGCGACGTGAAAACCATGCCGCAGGTTTCCCTGGTCGCGACGCTGAAGATGGGGTGGTGCGTGCGCTGCCACGTCCAGAACAAGGTGAGCCGCGACTGCAGCGTGTGCCACTACTGATATGACAGAACCGATCAATCGCCGCCGCTTTCTGAAGGTCCTGGGTGTCACGGGCGCCGGCGCGGCGGCCGTATCGGCCTGCGGCATCGGACCCGAGCCCACCGAGCGCCTCATCCCGTATCTGATCCAGCCCGAGGATCAGATTCCCGGCCTGGCCACCTACTATGCGACCACCTGTCGCGAGTGCGCGGCGGGCTGCGGCCTGCGGGTCCGGGTGCGGGAAGGACGCGCGGTCAAGCTCGAAGGGAATCCCGATTCGCCGATCAACCGCGGCCGGTTGTGCGCGCGCGGGCAGGCGGGGATCCAGGGTCTCTACAATCCCGATCGCGTCGCGCATCCGATGGTACGCAACGCCGGCGGCGCGTTCGAAGCGATCGATTGGGACGGCGCGCTTCAGCGCCTGAGCGCCAAAGTCGCCGAAGCCCGCGGCAAAGGCATCGTGTTCCTGACCGGCGCCGAAGTCTCCAGCTTCGGCGATCTCGTGGACGAGTGGATGCGGCAGGTGGGCGGTCGGCGCCTGAGCTATGAGGCGTTCGGCTTCGACGCGCTCCGCGCCGGCAACCGGCTGGCGTTCGGCACCTCGTCGCTGCCGGCCTACGACTTCGCCAACGCCAAGTACGTCCTCTCCTTCGGGGCCGACTTCCTCGACACCTGGCTGTCGCCGGTCGAGTTCCAGAACGGTTTCTCCCGCGCGCACGCGTTCGACGGCGGACGTCCCGCCTCAATGGCAAAGTTCGTCTACGTCGGGCCGCGCATGTCGTTGACCGGCATGAATGCCGACGAGTGGGTCGGCGTGCGCCCCGGGACCGAAGGCGCGCTCGCACTCGCGATGGCGCAGGTGATCGTCAGCCGGCGGCTCGCCGCGGTTCCCGCGGACGCCGGCCGGCTCTCGGCCCTGCTCTCGGCCCACACGCCCAGCGCGGTTGCCGGGGCGATCGGCATCGAGCAAGGCGTGATCGTGCGCCTTGCGACCGAGTTCGCCAATGCGCGCGGCGGTCTGGCCGTCGCGGGCGGCATGGCCGCGCAGTACGCGAACGGCGCGGAAATCGCGGCCGCCGTGAACATCTTGAATTACGTGGCGGGCTCGGTGGGCTCGCTCGTCAAATTCGGCGCCGATCTCGCGGTCGGCTCGACGAGCAGCTTCGGCGACATCGCGGCGCTCACGGCCGACATGGAAGCGGGCAAAGTCGGATTGCTCTTCGTCCACGGCGCCAATCCCGCCTATTCGCTCCCCGGCAAGTTCCAGCAGGCGCTCAGCAAGGTCGCATACAAGGTCAGCTTCTCGTCGTACATGGACGAGACGGCGGCCGGGTGTGACATGATCCTGCCCGACCATCACCCGCTCGAGCAGTGGGCCGACAGCCGGCCACGCGCGGGCGTAACGGCGTTCCAGCAACCCGTGGTGCAGCCGGTATTCGACACCAGGCAAACCGGCGACGTCGTGCTGCGGCTCGCCGGGCGCAGCGGCACGTTCCAGGACTATCTCCAGGCGAAATACCGCACCGGTCGCGGCGCGGGATTCGATCAGTTCTGGCTGGATACGTTGGCCACGGGCGGCGTCTACGGCGACGCGCCGACGCGGGCCGTGCGCCTCGGAGACGTCTCGAATCTCGTCGTTGCTGCTCCGGTTGCCACGAACGGCGAGCAACAAGACGTCGTGGTCTTCCCGCATCCCGTGCTGCACGATGGGCGTGGGGCCAACAAGTCGTGGCTCCAGGAGCTGCCCGATCCGGTTTCGAAGATCGCCTGGCACAGCTGGGTGGAGGTGCACCCCGACACCGCCAAGGCCTGGGGCATCGCCACCGGCGACTTCCTGCTTCTGAAATCCGATTTTGGCGGTCAGAAATTCCCCGTCTGGATCACCGCGTCGGTGCGGCCGGATGTACTCGCGGTGCCGACCGGACAAGGCCACACCGCGTACGGTCGCTACGCGCAGGATCGCTCCGCCAACGCGTTCGAGTTGCTCGGCGTCCAGCCGAACAGCTACGGCGGCCGCACCTTCATGGTGAGCGCCTCGGCGACGAAAACCGGCGAGCACCGCAAGATCGTCACGACCGAAGGCAGCCCGCGCGAGCGCGGCCGCGGCACCGTCGAGGTGCTTGGCGTCGCGCGCGCCAGGGCGCTGCACGCGGGCGATCATCCGTTCCACCACGCAGAGACGCCCGAGTACGCCGCGGAAGCAGTCGAATGGTGGGCGGAGCGGCAGCACGAGAAAGCCGAGCTCGGCGACTATCGCGGCGAGCAGCCTCGCTGGGGGCTCGCGATCGACCTGTCGAAGTGTACCGGCTGCTCCGCGTGTGTGACCGCCTGTTACGCCGAGAACAACATCGCGACGGTCGGCGAGGATCTGATGCAGCGAGGCCGCGAGATGTCGTGGCTGCGGCTCGAGCGCTACTGGCTCACCGACGAGCACGGCGAGCCGCAGGGCGCCGTGAACTCGCCGATGTTGTGCCAGCAGTGCGGCAACGCCCCGTGCGAGCCGGTGTGCCCCGTGTACGCCGCCTACCACACGCCCGACGGCCTCAACGGGCAGGTGTACAACCGCTGCGTCGGCACGCGCTACTGCTCCAACAACTGCCCGTACAAGGTCCGCTACTTCAACTGGTACAACTACGCGGAGCGCGAGGGCGCGTATGAAGCGTGGCCCGAGCCGCTGTCGATGCTGCTCAATCCCGACGTCACGGTGCGCGAGAAGGGCGTCATGGAAAAGTGCACGTTCTGCGTGCAGCGCATTCGGGGCGCGCAGAATCAGGCGCGGCTCGAGGATCGCAACGTGCGCGACGGTGACATCGTCACCGCCTGCCAGCAGAGCTGCCCGTCGGACGCGATCGTGTTCGGCGATCTCAACGATCGCCGGTCCCGCGTCTATCAGCTCGCCGGCAATCCGCGCGGCTATCACGTGCTCGCCGGGTTGAACACGAAGCCCGCGATCACGTATCTCGCGCGCGTCGTCGCGCAGGACACGCCGAGCCATGGCTGAGCACGCGCCGCCGTCGCGCGTGACGTACGACTATGTCACGCGGACCATCGCGCGCACGCTGGGCTCGCCCACGCGCGGCTATTTCCTGCTGCTGGGCGCCGCGGTGGCCCTGCTGCTGGTCGGCATCGTCACGCTGCTGTACCTGCTGCGCTACGGTCTGGGGCTCGCGGGCTACTCGCACCCCGTGTACTGGGCGGTATTCATCACCTGCTTCGTGTTCTGGGTGGGTATCGCGCACTCGGGCACGCTGATCTCGGCGATTCTGTTCCTGTTCCGCTCGGGCTGGCGCACGGCGGTCTACCGCACCGCCGAGGCGATGACGGTGTTTGCCGTGATGACGGCGGGATTGTTCCCGCTCATTCACATCGGCCGGCAGTGGTACTTCTACTGGCTGATCCCGTATCCCAACGAGCGGGGCCTCTGGCCCAACTTCAAATCCCCGCTGATCTGGGACGAGTTCGCCATCGGGACGTACTTCACCGTCTCGACCGTCTTCCTCATCATGGGTCTGATTCCCGACATCGCGGCCGTCCGCGATCTCGCGACGGGCTGGCGCAAGAAGCTGTACGCCCTGACGTCGCTGGGCTGGACGGGCGCCAACGAGCAGTGGCGGCACTACACGCGCGGATACCTGTATCTCGCGGCCCTCGCCACGCCGCTGGTGCTCTCGGTGCACAGCGTCGTGTCGTGGGACTTCGCGATGTCGATCGTGCCCGGCTGGCACGCCACGCTATTCGCGCCGTACTTCGTCGCCGGCGCGATCTATTCCGGCGTCGCCATGGTGATCACGCTGCTGGTGCCGATCCGGAAGCTGTTCCACCTCGAAGAGATCATCACGCTGCACCATTTCGAGAACCTCGCCAAGCTCTGCCTCCTCACCGGGTCGATCGTGAGTTTCTCGTACATGACCGAGAACTTCGTCGCCTGGTTCAGCGGCAATCCGCACGAGCGCGCGGCGTTCTGGTATCGGGCGTTCGGCGAGTACTGGTGGGCGAGCTGGACGATGAACATCTGTAACGGGCTGCTGCCGTGGCTGCTGTGGTCCAAGACGGTGCGCACCAACATCACGGCGCTGTTTGTGATCTCGATCTTCGTGAACATCGGGATGTGGTTCGAGCGCTACGTCATCATCGTGGTGTCGCTGGCGGGCGAGCCGTACCAGCCGTGGGCGAACGCGGTCTACAACCCCACCTGGGCCGACTGGGGCATCATGGCCGGCAGCTTCGGGTGGTTCTTCATGTGGTTCCTCTTGTTCGTGAAGAACTTCCCCGCGGTGTCGATCAGCGAGGTGAAGGAAGTCCTGCCGCCGCCCAAACGGCCGGCGGCCCGAGCGGGAGCGCACTGATCATGGCCACCCATCTGCGCCTGCCGCTTCCCAAGCCGCTCCAGGACATCATTCATCCTCCGCCGACGCCGGGTGTGCTCGGCGTCTTTTCGTATCTGGATTCGATGCTCGACGCGATCAAGAAGCTGCGCGCGGCCGGGCACACCGACTTCACCGTCTATTCCCCGATCCCACGTCACGAGATCGAGGAGGCGCTGGGGCAGTCCGTGAGTCCGGTCCGCGCGTTCACGCTGATCGGTGGCATCGCGGGCTGCGCCGTGGGCGCCTGGCTCACGCTGTGGATGTCCTACGACTGGCCGGTGGTGGTCGGCGGCAAGCCGGTCGGTTCGATCCCGCCCTACGTCATCATCATGTTCGAGATGACGATTCTGTTCGGCGCGCTGTCCACCATTCTCGGCATCGTGTTCAACGCCGTGTTCGCGGCCCGGCGCGCGGGCACGATCCAATACGACGAGCGCTTCACGAACGACCGCTTCGGCATCTTCGTCCCCGCCGATTCGGGCAAAGCCTCGGGCGTCGAATCGCTCCTGAAGCAGAGCGGGGCGGAGGAAGTGCGCCGTGGCTAAGCGCGTCTGGCTCGTCGGTGCCCTTGCGCTGCTCGCGGCGTGCAATCCCGACGATGTCGTGCACAAAGTCGGCTGGTTCGCGACGATGCGGCATCAGCGCAACATCAAGCCGTACGCGCGGCCGATCCCCCCCGTCGCCGGCACCGTGCCCGTGGGGGCCACCGAGCCACCAGTGACGCTCGAGAACGCCGACCGGCTCGCGAATCCTCGCACGCGCACGGCCGAGTCGTTGAATCGCGGCCAGTGGGTCTACCAGACTTATTGCCTGGTGTGCCACGGCGAGCGTGGTCGTGGCGACGGCCCCGTGTCGATCGGCGGTGGCGGGCCGTTCCCCGGAGTCCGGTCGCTCGTCGATCCCGCGCGCCCGCGCCTGACCGACGGCGCGCTGTATGGCATGATCGTCGACGCGCAACGAATGGGGCGCGGGCTCATGCCGCGCTATGGCGACAGGATTCACGGCAACGATCGCTGGGATGTCGTGAACTATGTCCGCAGCCTCCAGGTGCTCGAGCGAGGCAACCGGTGACCGTGGCGAACGTCAGCCGGGCGGATCTCTCACAGAAGGCGCGCCAGGCGCCCGTCGCGCGCGTCATGCTGGTGGGCGCGATCGCGGCGATCCTCGGCGGCATCGTGCTCGCGCTGGGTCTGCGGGGCGGTCATCCCGAGCGGACATGGTGGGCCTACCACGCGAACTTCATGTTCTGGATCGGGCTGGCGCAGGGCCTGGTCGTGTTTGCCGCGACCCAGAAACTCGCCAAGGGGCACTGGTCCGGCGTCATCATTCGCTTTGCGGAAGCCGGCGTCGCGTTCACCACGGTTGCCGTCGTGCTGTTCATCGGCCTCTTCATCGGCCGCCAATACATCTTCACGTGGATCCACGAGCCACGACCGGAGGTCGGTTGGTGGCTCACGACCAACTGGTTCTTCCTCCGCAACGGGGCGATCCTCGCCGTCCTGTCGTGGCTATCGTGGCGCTTCGTGCGGCGCGACACCGCGCCCGACGTACGTGAGCTCGCCGCCGGCGCAGCCGTCGATCGCAAGGAAGACTCGGGCCCGATCTCCCGCGACGCGGCGATCCTCGTGCTCGCGTTCGCAGCCGGCTACAGCCTCCTGGCGTTCGACTTGATGATGTCGCTCGCCCACAAGTGGGTGAGCAATCTGTTCGGCTTCTTCTACGTCATGGGGAGTTTTCTATCGGCACTCATGCTGCTCGCGATCCTCGGCATCACGTTGCGGCGCGCCATGGGTCTGGACGGGATCTACAGCAAGCGCCAGCAACACGACCTCGGCAAGCTGTGCTTCGGCTTCAGCGTGTTCTGGGCGTACCTGATGTTTTCGCAGTACCTCGTCATCTGGTACGGCAATCTCCCCGAGGAGACCTATTTCATTTTCTATCGACTCGCGGGTGCCTGGCGGCCGGTCGGCATCGCCGTGTTCTTGCTCATCTTCCTGATACCGTTCATCGGCTTGCTGGGCGAGAAGCCGAAGAAGTTCGCTCCCACGATGCTGGCGTTCGCGATCGTCAGCCTCACCGGCATCTGGTTGGAGCGCTACCTCGAAATCGTACCCTCCATCAACCACGGCGCTGGTCCCGCGCTCGGCATTCCGGAAGTGGGGATGGCGCTGTTCTTTGGCGGGCTGTTCGTCCTCTCCTGGGGCTGGTTCGCCGCTCGCTATCCCATCATCTCACCGCGGCTCGCGGCCGACGCGTTGGAGCGCGAGCACCACTGACGCCGTCGCAGTCTAAGACACGAGATCCCGAACTGTCGCAGGAACCCGGTGTAGGAGTAGCGGGTTTGTCATCTACCCACACCGGAGGTAGCAATGCGATTCGCGCACTTGGCCGTCGCCGTCGCGCTTGGGCTGGCAGTCGTTTCAGCGTGCAGCGATTCCACGAGTAGCAGCACCGGCGGGCACAGCACGACGATCACCGTCAGCAACAACTCGTTCAATCCCACACCCGATACGGTTCCCCCAGGGCAGGTCACATTCAACTGGGTCAACGCCTCGAACTCGCACAACGTGACGTGGATCACAGGGCCGGGGACGTTGCCGGCAAACTCTGGCACCATGACGACGGGGACGTTTCAGCCGACGCTCGTCGCGGGCACCTACACCTATCACTGCACGATCCACTCGAGCATGCAAGGCACCATCGTCGTTCAGTAACCGAGGGGAACACCCGGGCGGCGGCCTCGCATCCTGCGCCATAGCTTCTCAGCGAGATCCTTCCCGAGCCCTGGAGGCAGTATGCCGATGTTTCGTTGCGTAGCGATTGCGGCGATCGCGATCAGTGCGGCGTGCGGCAACAGCACCGGGTACGGCAGCAGTCCCCCGCCGGCGCCCCCACCCCCGCCGCCACCCCCGCCGAGCGGTCACTCGACCACGATTACGGTTTCAAATAATCAGTTCTCGCCGACTCCCGACACCATTCCGGCCGGGAACATCACGTTCCACTGGGCCGCCGGCGCCGTGACGCACAACGTGACTTTCCAGACGGGACCCCTTCCGCTTCCAGCGACGTCCGGCAATCGAGCCGGTGGCGACGCCGACTATGTCCCGCTGTTGGGCGCCGGCGACTACACCTATCACTGCACGATTCACGCGTCTAGTATGACAGGGGCAATCCACGTGACGCCCTAGCGGTGCGCGCCGTCGCTTGCATTAGGCTCCCGGGGCAAATCGTGTTCCGGGAGCTTAGTTTTTCAGGCATGAATGTCTGGCGTGCTGCGGCTGATCTGATCCGTGGGGGTGCCTCTGGCGCTCTCGCGACGGTCGCGCGTGTGCGCGGGTCCACGCCCGTGCCGGCGGGCACGAAGATGCTCGTCGGCGCCGAAGGCCGGCTGATCGGGTCTGTGGGCGGCGGCTGTGTCGAAGCCGAGGTCATCGGCGCGGCGCTCGCGGCGCAGCGTCGCCGCGCACCCACCCTGCTCACGCATCATCTCAACGCCGATCTGGCTGGAGACCTGGGGCTGTCGTGCGGCGGCACGGTGGACATTTTCGTCGAGCCCCTCGTTGCGGAAGCGGGCTACGTTAGCGTGCTCGAATCTGCGGCCAGCGCCGAGTCGGGGTTGGTGCGCACGGCGACCGAATGGACCAGCGGGCCCGTAAAGACGTTCGAGCCACTGCGGGCGGGCGCGTCGGGGTCCGCCGCGACCCTGACTCGCGACGGGCGGTTCATGGAGGAGCGGCTCATCCAGGCGCCACGAGTCTTCGTGTTCGGAGCGGGGCATGTCGGTGCCGCGATCGCGCGGGCGGCCGCCGCGGCCGGGTTCCGGGTCGTCGTGATCGACGATCGGGTTGAGTACGCCGATCCCGCGCGCTTTCCCGCCGGAGTCGATGTGCACGCCGCGGATGTCGATGGTGCCCTGACGCGCTACGAGCTCCTTGCCGCCGACGCGGTCGTGATCGCGACGCGTGGGCATCGCAATGACGCGCTGATCCTCGAGCGAGTCGCAACATCGCCGGCGGGCTACGTTGGGTTGCTGGGGAGCCGTCGCAAGAAGGTCGTTGTCACGAAGGGACTCAAAGCGGCTGGGGTGCCCGGGAAGAGCCTTCAGCGCGTACGGGTGCCAGTCGGCTTGGCGATCGGGGCAGTCACACCGGAGGAGATCGCGGTCAGCGTTGTGGCGGAGCTGATCACGTGGCGCCGAGGCTAGTCAGGAATCGCCGCGAGTTTGTCGAGCAGATCCTTCGGCACCGGCCCGCCGATCGGGCCCATCCACCTGACACTCACCTCGCCAACTTGGCGGTATCCCTCGCGTGCGTCCTGATACTGCCACAACCGAGGATTCAACTGCGCGAAGCCCATCGCGTCCCCTGTTGTCTCCGCGACTCGGTGGAAGTTGCTCCAGCGGGGAGGCTCATCCCGATCTTCCCGGAATCGAATCACCGCACCGGTGGCCGAGTCCAGCAGCTGCTCCAGGAGGACCGCCTGTCCCAATAGTCGGAAGAAGCGCGTCGGATATCCCGGAATTGCGGCCGGATTGGCTTTGAGGATTGCTCGGGCTTCCGCGAGCGTGATTTCTCCGTGCCTTAGGGTTTGGCTAGGGAGTCTGCCGACATCTTGACCCGGACCTTGACTAAATGCGCTTGTTAGCGGCACAGCGAGGAAGGTCATGAGCAGCGCGGCGTGCCGGGAGTAGTGCATAGAGCCTCCATGGGGCAGCGATCGCTAGGCCCCATGTGACAGTTTATGGGAGTGGCTCCAATTGCTCAAGTAGCCGATTGAGCGAGTCCGTCGAGACCGGTCCCGAAATCTCCACCCGCAGTTTTCCTACAAATCGCGCCAAGCGATCAGCCGGAGCTGGCGCCGCGGCGGGCGCCGCCTCGCGCGCTCGAGAGCCGTCGATATAGTACGCTGCCGAGTCATTAAAGAGGCGCGCGGTCGCCGGTCGTTGGAAGATCTGGATTATGGTAGACGAGTCGAGCGCCTGCTCGACGACGACGGTGCTGTCCGCGCCAGGGCTGCGACGGATTCTTCGCGTTGCAAGTCCGGGGACACCGACAGGCTTGTCACCGAGCAGTGAGGCTGCGGCGCCGCGACTGATGATCGGCCACGTCGTGGACACCAGGTTGCGCACCGAACGGCTGTCGTTGCGATTCACGACCCCCGCCGATGCGGCAGCGGCCGGGAGTTCGGCACGAGGCGGCGGTGCCGCGGCGACGATGGCTCCGTCGAGTGTCAGCGGCAAATCCCTGCGAGCCACAGCCGTGTCGGGACGCGGAGCGGCGCCCCGAATGGTTACAGGCGGTTGCACCCCGCCGAAGCCGAGCAAGGAGTCGGGGCGGCGCAGGGAGTCGACGGCCGCGAGTCTTGGTGCTTGCGTGACATCACTCGCGGGCGATGCGGACAAGCGCGCCTTGGTCGTTGGACGCGCAGACGCGAATTCGTCTTTCTCGAATGCCCGTACTTGCGGTTGCTCCCTCCGTACCGATTCGGCCTCAGAGGCTGCCACCGCGCGATGCTCTGAAAGGGCGGGTGGGGCGAGGTCGGCCTCCGAACCACGGAGGTAGTAGCCGAGGCCGACCGCAAGCACGAGCGAGGCCGCCCACGCGAACGTCCGGCGCGCGTACCAGGGGCGTCGCTGCGCGCGCCGAACCTCTTGGAAGGGGGGCGCGGGCCGCTCGGCGGGACGCGCGGAGCCGAGCAGGGCGCTGGCGCGTTCGAGCAGCGCCCGTTCCTCGGTCAGCATAGCCTTGCACGTAATGCATTGCTCGAGGTGTGCCTCGAGACCGGCCCGCTCGTTCGGAGACAGCTCGCCGTCGAGATACGCGTGCAGCGTTCCCTCATCCACGTGCGACATGCTGTCCTCCTTCCTGTCCCGCGTCATAGGCTTCCACCAGTCTCCGGCGCGCACGCGCCAACGTGGTCCCGATCGCGCCGCGCGCCAACCCCGTCTGCGTCGCGATTTCGTCGTACGAGAGTCCCGAGTCCCACAAGAGCAGGGCCTCGCGGTCGCGGGGCGTCAATTGCTCGAGTGCGGCCCGCACGCGCTGCGTTCGCGTATCGGCGTCGATCTCGTCTTCCGGCGCGATCTCAGTCGCGTCCGGCTCGCTTTTCAGCAGCGTGAGATGCCGTTTCTCGCGCAGCGCTTTCCGCGCCTCATCGCGCGCCATGTTCGCCGCTACGACGAAGAGCCAGCCGCGCGTGTTTTCGGGGCGATGCACGAGCGCTCGCGCAAACGCTTCCTGCGCGAGATCCTCCGCGCGCTCGGCGTCCCATACCTTGCGGTACAGGAAGCGCACGAGCGCGGGATAGGTGTTGCGGTACACCTCGGCGATGTCGTCTGGCATAGCTCAACGGGGAACGCGGAAGTCGGAACGCGGAACATGCGGGCAGGCTGCGTTCCGCGTTCCGCGTTCCACGTTCCCCGTTCTGTTCATCCCCGAAACTCTCTCACCAGGCGCTCCAGTTCACCAGGATTCCATCGAGTCTTACCACCCTCTCCAATCTTGATGCTCGCGCGCCGGCCGGCCACCAGCACGTGCTCGAGCGCGGCGGCCTCCCGCAGATCCGGGAGCGCCTTCAGCAGGGCGAAGTAGGCCTCGCTGTAGGGAGCGATGCTCACCACGTGCAGCGAGTCGCCGTGACTGAGATCGGTCCATGTGCTGTCGCGCATGATGAAGAGACGGCCGCCGACCCGTTGCGTCGGGTTGATGCCCGAGCGCGCCCGGGCGCCGTCAATCGTGATCACCCCCGCGCTGGCGTCGGATTGCACGATAATCGCGTCGAGTCGGACCGCGTCGCGCATCGAGCGCTCCTCTGAGGCGCGGCCCACGGCTTTGGAACCCGCTTGGTCCGCCGGAGCCGCCGCTGGAGCCTGCAGCACCCGATTTTCTGCGGCGCCACGCAGGGCCACCGTCGGCTCCTGTACAAGGTACGACGTGTACTCGGTCAGAATCCCGTAGCGCAACGCGAGCTGCTTCAGGGCGTCCATCGTCTCGCGCGTCTGACCGCGCAGCCGGATCTCTCGCGACAGCGCGCCGGCTTTGCGCGCGGCCCACAACTGCTCGATGTAGCGCGCCCCGTCGTTGTCACGATCCGCGAAGCTCGTCGTGAACTCTTCCTGACGTCCAGTGCGTCGACCGCGCACTGTCACCGACGGCTCCCGGCTCCCGGCTCCGCGATAGCGTCCAAAGACGACCATCTCGTCGCCCGCGAACAGATCGGGGAGGTTGCCGGGCTGCAGGTCGTACAACTCCACGCCCGCGCCCGCGATCGTGACATCGGTGAGGACCGGACTCGCCACCTTCGCGGCGAGCGCCGAAACGGCCCGCTCGATGTTCTCGCCCGGGCGCACGTACTCGGTGGTGCCGCGCGCGCGCTCGGTGAGGCGATCGAGCAGATGGGTGTTCACGTCGTCCCCAATGCCGAACGAGAAGACGCGGAACCGGCCACGACCCTGCTCGGCGCGTTCCGCGATGCGCTCCGGGTCCGTTTCCCCGGTGCTTGGCTGGCCGTCGGTCAGAAACACGACGACGCCGAGGGCCTCCTCCGCCGGCGCAACGGCGAAGGCTTCCGTGAGTGCCCCGGCGATGTTGGTGCCGCCTTCGGCCTCGAGGCTGCGGATCCACGCGGTCGCGTCATTGCGTCCGGCGGTCGACACGCGCGTCCATCCCTCGGCGTAGCGCCGCACGCCGCCGGAGAACGCCACCAGCCGGAATCGGTCGCCCTCGCGCAGCGTGCCGAGCAGCTGAATGAGTGCGTTGCGAGCCTGCTGGATTTTTTCACCCGACATCGAGCCGGAGACGTCGATCACGGCGACGAGGTCGCGACGGAGCGCGGCCGCGTCCGCGGCGGCGCCGGGAGCGAGCAGCAGCATGAAGTAACCGTCCTCCCCGGCCGGATGGTGCGGCACCAGCGAGAGCCCGATCAGCCCGCGGGAGAGCGGCAGCAGCAGCTCGAAGTCACCGCCGGCGGAGTTGTCCCCCAGCGTGATCTCGAAGCGGTTGTCGCGCCGGGAGACCTGCACCTGATGCGTTGGTGAGTACGGATCGCCGAAACGACCGGCGCTGTCGACTTCCATGCGGAAGCTGCGCGGCGCGCTCTGCCGGTTGCGGTCGCCGAGATAGCGGAAGCGCCAGGCGTCGCCGGCGCGGTCGAGCAGCTGCGTGTACTTGAGTGTGATCTTGCGCGTCTCGCCCGGACCAATCGGGAACACCCGCGCGCGGATCAATCCTTGACCCGCGAGCTCGATCAGTGCGGGATCGCGCTTTTGGCGGACGATCGCTTCATAGATCGAGCGCGCCTGCGTCGCGTCCATCGCTTCGCCCCGCAGCTCTTGATCACCTTGCCAGAGCGAATAGCTCGAGAACACGGCTTCGCCGGGCAGCGGGAAGTGGTACATCCCTTCGTCCATGACGGCACCGTTGTTCCGGAACCATTCCTCCACCGTGACGCGGGCGACGCGTCCGCTCACGCTGACTTGCACGGTGCTGCGAAGACGCTCGATACGCCCCGTGATATTCGTGGGAGGCACCGGCCGAACGGGATCGACCCATCCCTGGGCGCTGAGGGTCGTGGACAATGTGCTGAAGAGGGCGGCGGCTCCCAGCACGCGCAGCATGGACATGCGAGACTCCGGTTTGGGGACGCTTGAGAGACGCGGCCCTGCCCCGGAGTTGCACAGTGTGGTCTACATCACGCTACGGCGCACTGATTTGGCCCGGACTCCAGCACCTCGGCATCAGCGTCCGAGAGCTCGGCCAGGCCGAGATTTGCTTCCTTAATAGTGCGGTAGGCATCGGGAAAACTCGCCTGATGATCGGCAATCCACTTGAGGAATTGGTACTCGTCCTGAATCGACGCGACCGGATTGGTAGCGGCGATCACATCGAACCGCGCTGCCACGGCGCGGTCGGCGCGCCGCTCGGACTCGCTCGCATAGTGCGCGGGCAGGATCAGCAGCTCACCAGGCCAGGACTGCCGAACCCGCTCCAGGCTCTGCCAGAGCAGCCTGGCCCACACATCGGACTTGCCGCCGAGGTCAGGCCGCCCGATCGATTGCACGAATAGGAAGTCGCCCGTGAGCGCGAGACCTTCGTCCGCCACCAGCGCGATGCTGCCCAGCGTGTGACCAGGGACGTGCACCGCGCGTAGCGTGGCGTGGCCGAACGCAATCGTGTCGCCGTCGCGCAGCGGTTGATAGGCGAGCTTGCCGGGCCTGTTGTCGTATGGCGAAACGGCGTCATCGGGATGCAGGAAATAGGGGATTCTCCAGCGATCGGCGGCCGCGCCGGCCCCGCTCACGTAGTCGGCGTGCACATGCGTGTCCACGACCGCGGCCGGCGTGGCGCCGAGCTCGGCGAGCAGGTCATCATAGCGCGCCAGGTGACGGCCGGGATCCACAATCACGGCATCGCCATCACTCACCAGGATGTAGCTGAGCGAACCCTTCCCAACGCGGTCGAGCTGCACCACGTACGACAGCGATGGGGTAGGGGACAGCGGCCGAGCGACGTAGACGGTCTCCCACGCCGCCATCCCGCCGATCACCGAATACGCGTCGTAGCCACGCTCGCGCAGGAACGCCGTCGCTTTCTTGCTGGAATTCCCGTGATTGCACACCACGGCGATCGGCCGCGACGCATCGAGCTGCAGCGCCTTGACGTCCGGCATCGCGAAGAGCCGGGAATTCGGCTGGGCGTGGAAGTCGAGCTCGGGCCCAAGCGCGATGTGGCCGCGTTCGACTTTCTCCGGGGCACGCACGTCGAGCACCTGGAGCGCTTCCCCGCGGTCGAGACGTTCGGCGAGCTCCTGCGGAGGGATCTGCGGCAGCGTGCTGTCGGACATAGGCAGTTAGTGTCGTCGCGACCCGGCAAAAACGCAACGGCCCCCGTTGCCGGGGGCCGCGCGCAATCAACCAGGATGGTGCTACTTCAGCGCCATCGTCACGCCGAACATCAGACCAAACGTGTTGGTCGGGGCGAGGCCAAGGTCGGTGTTCTCGCCGAACATGGTGTAGTTCGCCTCGACCCGGCCGCCCAACGCCGCGACCAGGGGGAAGCGATAGCCCCAGCCCACGTTGACGCCTGTGCGAGTCGCGGCGTCGGCGCCCGTCGCCTTGATGTAGTGGAGATTGCCGCCGAGCGCGCCGTACCAGCCACCGTGCACGGCGTAGTCGAGACGGACCGACAGGTTACCGCTGAAATCGGTCTGGCCGCTCTCCTGGAAGCGATGAATATCGAGCGCCGGCTCGATCGCGATCTTCTTGCCGATCGGCAGGATCGCGAAGACGGTGGGCGGCAGCGTCACTTCGCTGGTCAGCACGGCACCGAGGGCACTCCCGTAACCCGGAACCGACAGGGCCGTGAGCGAGCCGACGCCGATGACGTTCACGCTGGCATAACCACCCGCAATGCCCAGTCTCGGAGTCCAGGCACGCTGTGGCGCTCTCGCCGAGGTGCCGCGTGCCGGGCGCCCGCGGCTCGTCACGGTCGACACACCAACCAGGAACGAGTACGCGTCAACCGCGCCGGCACTCTCCGCCTTGCCGTAGAAGGTCGTCCGGGCCTCGACGCGGCCGTTGAGCGTCCCCGAGAGTTTGTACCGATAGCCGAGCGCGGCCTGAACGCCGAGCTGCGTCTCGTTGGCGATGCCGTTGTTGTACGCCAACGTGCCGCCGGCCGCGCCATAGAGGTGCCGTGTCAACGCGTAATCGCCGCGGACGCCGAGCGTCACGAACGTGGCGGTCAGGCCGGACGAGAACTGCGAAGCCGCGAAATCGGTTTCGACGGCCAGCTTCTGCGTCCAGGGAATCGTCACATAGAGACCGGCTGCAGCGGGAACCAGGCTACCCAGATTGAAACCCGGAATACTGATCGCGTCAGTCGGATCAGCGCCGGCGCCGGCCTGCACGAGCCGGGTAAAGCCGCCCTGGATTCCAAACTCTGTTTGCCAGGCTTTCTGCGCCTGCGCGTTGGTCGCACACCATGACAGCAATGCGATCATAACAAGACTGCGTCGCACGGGATCCTCCAAGAGAGTGAGAGGCCTGAAAAAGGCGCCCCAATATTGGAGTTAGGGCTCAAAATGCAATGTCTTTGGAGTACTCCCGTTTTGCGGACCCGCGTCTATATTCCCCTGCATTGTGAAACAGTTCACAAGCGACACCAGGAACGACACTATTCCCACCCCCCAGTACTCAGTCCGGAGGATTACAGCAATGCGCTTCGCTTTGCTCACGACCGTCGTCGCCATTGGCGCGCTCGCCTGTGGCAAGGGCGACCAGAATCAGACCCAACAGAGCGCGCCCCCGGCGGCGCCTGCGGCGAGCGATGCAGCGTCCGGTCCCGTCGTCGAAGTGAAGATGACCGGCAACGGCAGCACGCGCGCGGCCTTCGAGCCGAGCTCGCTCACGATCGCTCCGGGCACCACGGTGCGGTTCATCAACGTGTCGGGCGGTCCGCACAACATCGCGTTCTGGCAGGATTCGGTTCCGGCGGGCGCCGCGGCGGTGCTCAATGCCAACATGCAGAACACCGTGGACAATCTCTCCGGGCCCTTCCTGACCACTCCCAACGAGACCTACGACGTGTCGTTTGCCAACACGCCGAAAGGCACGTATAAGGGCTTCTGCACGCCGCATCTGACGCTGGGCATGAAGCTCGCCATCACCGTCCAGTAACGGTGAGCCAGCGTGAAGACACGAGCGGCCCCGGTCGACCCCGGGGCCGCTGTTCCTTTGTGAGATTCTGCAGCAGATTCGGCAGCGTATGACGACTTCGCGGGAAACGCGCGCGCGAGCGGTGGTCGTGCTGATCGACGGCGCACGGGCGGATGTGCTCCGCCATCTGCTCGAGCGCGGCCTGTTGCCGAACCTCGCGCGGTGGGTGGTCGAACCGGGCGGCCTGACGGTCGGCACGACGGTTTTCCCGTCAACCACGGGCGTCGCGTACATCCCGTTGCTCTTCGGCCGCTATCCCGGCAGCGTCAACATCCCCGGGATTCGCTGGCTTGATCGCGTCGAGGCCCGCGGGGGGGCGGGGTGGCGCGCCCAATGGCGTGCCGCGCGCAGCTACTGTGGCGTGCAGGGCGGCTGGCTCAACCGAGACATTGCCCCCGCGCCCTCGCTCTTTGACCTGGTGCCGGAAAGCATCGCCATCTGCACGCCGCTGACCCGAGGGTTGCGCCTCAGGGCCAACCGGGTCAAGGGTCTACGGGTGGCCCTGGGATCGGCGGCCCACTATTTCGGGACCTATCCGGCGCTCGACCGGGCGGTGGCACGAGCCTGGGTCGCGGCGGCGGAGGAGGAATGGCGTTTCCTTTTTGTCGTATTTCCCGGTATTGACGGTATCGCACATCTTGAGGCGCCTACGCATCCGGCAGTGCTCGAGAGCTACCGCCTGGTGGATCGGGCTCTCGGGGCCTTCATGGGGCGGGTTCAGAGGCGGGGTGACGTGCCGGCCGTGTTCGTGGTCTCGGATCACGGGATGACGATCATGCGCGACCACAGCGATATCGCAGTCGGGTTGGAGCGGGCGGGAGTACCAACGCTGCGGCATCCTGTGCATGTTTGGCGACGGCACGCCCGGGTCGCGACGATGGTCTCAGGCAATGCCAGTGCGCAGCTGTATTTCGAGCCCCGGTCCGGCCGGGGCCGCCCGCTCACCGAATCCGAGATTCCGGCGGCGCTCGTCGAGCAACTGTTGGCGATGCCCGCGGTGCGGTTGGCGGCGTGCCGGTCCGACGATGGCGGAGTCATCGTGCGAACCAGAGAGGCCCGGGCGCGTGTCGTGGACGAGGCGGGATTCGTTCGTTACACGCCAGACGATGGAGATCCGCTCGGCCTGGGCGGGTGTGTGGAACTCGACGATCGTGATATGTTGACCCGTAGCCGGGAGACCGATTTGCCTGACGCTCCACGCCAATTGCTACAGCTCTTTCAGTCGGCGCGGGCCGGCGATCTCGTCCTCGCGGCGGCGCCCGGCGCCGATTTCCGCGGCCCCTGGGAGATTCCGGAGCATCGCTCCGGCCACGGCAGTCTCATTGCGGAGCACATGGAAGTGCCCATTGCCGCCAACGTGGCTCTTCCCGACACGCCGATACGTACAGTAGATCTGATGCCGACAGTATTGGAACGCCTCGGCGTCGCCATTCCATCAGGCGTCGCTTTCGATGGGGTTCCGTTTTCTAAACTCGTTGCAACAACTGAACCGCTGATTCGTTGAGGGGACATTCGATGCCTCCAAGTTGGCTCGTAGTCTTGGCCGCACTCCGCCTGGCCGTTGCCGGCTACGCGAGTGCTGTACCCGTAGACCGGCCGCCCGCGACTCACGACCTGGACTGGGATAGTTTGGCGCGGACGACGATTACCCCCGGCGCGAAGCGGGGTGAGCTGATCATGGAGTTGCCGGCTGTGGATCTCCCGGCCGGCGGTATGGTGAGGCAACCGGCCTCTGTAGCGGAATTCCCCTTGAATGGATCGATCTACGCGGTGCGGGCCGAGATCGTCGACGAGGCCGGCCGGCAGCTTCCGGTCGAATTGCTGCATCACATGAACGTGATGGATCCGAACGAGCGCGAGTTGTTCCTGCCGATTGCCCGTCGGATCCTCGCATCGGGAGGGGAAACGGGCGAAATCCGGATGCCGTGGCTCTTCGTGGGATCGCCGTTCCGGGCGGGGGAACACGTCCTCGCGTACGCGATGGTCCACAATCCAACGCCCGTGGGATATCAGGGCGTGCGGGTCCGGCTGGTGCTGAGCTATGTGCCCACGGGCCGGCCCTGGCCCTTCCTTTCCGTTGTGCCGTGGCAGCTCGACGTCGCTTTCCCGGTTGGTGACAAGTCATTCGACCTTCCCCCCGGGACCAGCGAGCGCTCCTATGAAGGAAGCCCGGCGGTTGCCGGCAAGCTCCTGGTGATCGGCGCGCACATGCACGCCTATGGGCGTACGATCGAGCTGTGGGATGCGACGACCAACAAGTTGCTCTGGCATGGAGAACCCGAGCCGGCACCGGCGGGCGAACCGAGTCCAGTACCGATGGGCAAGTTCTATGGGCTCACCAGAATCGGCCTGCGGCTCACGCCGGAGCACCGGTATCGCGTGCGCGTGGTCTACGACAATCCGACCGGTACCACGATCCCCGACGGCGGAATGGGCGTTGTGGGTGGGTTGTTCATTCCGGATCGGGATGCGGCATGGCCACAGCCAAATACCGGCGAGGCGCTATATCAACAGGACCTGCAACACTTCATGGGCACGAGCCGGCCGGCCGGCGCGATGCCCCACCACTCACACGTCGGACACTAGACGCTGGGCGACGGGCTGTGGCGCCGTCGCCTCGGCGGTCTGCATGATGCCGAGCATCAACCCGGCCAGCATCAATCCCGCCAACGCGTCGACGGCGTAGTGGAACTGCCCGTACACCACCGCCAGAATCAGTCCGGTCGTGAAGGGTAACAGCACGAGTCCCACCGCGCGCCAATAGCGCAGTGCCATCCCGGTTGCCACGACGGATGCCGCCACGTGCGACGACGGGAAGGCGGCGCCCCACGAATCGCCGCGATCGAGCAGCCAGGCGGCGAATCGTGCCGGCCCCACGTTCGTAGCGACGTTGTGCGCGCCATCGAAGGCGTAGCGCGGTCCCGCCACCGGGAAGAACAAGAAGACGATGTAGCAGAGATAGAACGTGGCCATCACGGCGAAGATCGTGTGGCGCGAGGCGTCGCGGCGTCCCGCGATCCACAACGCAAACGGGGACGCGAACAGAATGGGATAGTACGCGAGATAGCAGGCGTGCAGCACCCACGACGTCAGCATGTCGGGAGATTCCCGGATCCAGCGATAGGAGATCTGGGAACCGAACACCCACGTTTCGAGGCGCTGGATCTGCAAGTCGTTCTGAAAGCCCGCACTCAGCGTGAGCACGCCGATCTCGCCGTACAGCGCCGGCAGCAGCAGCATCGGATACCAGTCGGCGATAAAGCGGCCGAATCGGCCGGCGGTGCGGGCGCTCGGCGCGAGCGCGGCGAGCGTGAGGATCAGCGCGTGCGCCGTGAGCAGCCACGGCCACCCCGGGACCCCTTCGCCACGAAAAGCAACGAGGACCGCGCCGGTGGCAATCGTGATGTACGCCGCCGTCGCGATATCGACCGCGACGTATCCACGCCACAGCGGCTTTAGAGCCATCCCACCTCCCGATACCAATTCGCAGCGCGACGGAGCCCGGTTTCGAGATCGATTTCCGCGCGCCAGCCGGTGTCTCGGGTTAGGGCATCACCCCGACACGTCCACGCCGGCGCCAGGTACTCATTGCCCTTGTCGACCGACAGTACGGTGGCTCGCCCCGCAATATGTGCAATGGTGTCGGTTGCCCAAAGCAGTCCCCGCGCCACGAGAGGCGGCATGCCGATTATCCGCGGGCGCTTCCCGACCGCTCGCCCGACCTCCATCGCGAGCCCCCGGCTCGTCGTGGTGGTCGGGTGGGTGGCGAAATACACATGACCGGCCGCTGCCGGGGCGGTTGCTGCCGCGACGATCGCTTCCGCCAGGTCCTCGGCATGAATGACCGACAATTCCTGTGATCCGTCACCGAATACGGGGAGAACTCCGCGCTTGGCCAGTTGAAAGATCTTGAGGGTGCCGCGGTCCCATTCGCCGTACACCAACGGAGGCCGGACGATCGTCCAGGGCAGGGGCATGGCCTGCACCAGCACCTCCCCCGCGAGCTTCGAGCGCCCGTAGTCCGTCACCGGAGCGGGCGGTCTCGTCTCATCGATGGGGTGGCCCGGTTGCGTTGGGCCGGCCACCGCGAGCGATGACACATAGAGGAGGCGACGCGCGCCGCCGTCCCGTGCTGCCTCGAGCACATTGGCCGTACCGTCGCGGTTCGTGGCCATGAACTCCGCCATGTCACGCGCGGCGATTTTGCCGGCGACGTGATACACCACGTCCATGCCGGCGCACCCTGCGCGGAGGACGGCCGCATCATCGAGGTCGCCCTTCAGCTGGCGAACGTCGTTACCCCAGCCCTGCATCTCCGCGAGGGCAGGGCTCCGCACCAGCGCGGTCACTGAGTCGCCGCGGGCCCGCAATGCCTTGACCAGGTGCGCGCCGAGGAAGCCGGTCGCGCCGGTCACAAAGACGTTCACAGCGGCTTGTCGTAGATACGGAAGGTCTTGGTATGGCGGAAGCCGAGCGCGAGTGCCGCCTTGATTATCAATTCGTTGTCTTCGAGGAACCACCCCGCTTCGCCTCGCGGCATCCCGTGCTTCACCGAGTTCTCCCACACGCGGTGATACAGGATCGCATCGATGCCGCGGCCCCGAAGATCCGGGATGACGCCCAGCAACAAGACGCGCGCGCGGTGAATCTTCCGCGCATGCCACAGCACCTTGAGAATGCCGGGAAACATCCGACCCGAGCGATTATGGAGCAGCGCGAGATTGAAATCCGGCAGGCCGACGGCGAAGCCCACCACCGCGTCGCCCTGCTCCGCGAAGATCACGAGATCCGGTACGACGATCGGTTTGAGCTGCTTGGCGAGATGATCGATCTCGGCATCCGTCAACGGCACGAATCCCCAATTCTTCTCCCACGCGCTGTTGTACAGCTTCTTGATCAGCTCGACCTCGTCCCCGAAGCGCTTCTTGTCTAGCGTGCGCAGTGTGATGCCGGAGCGCTTGAGGGCGCGCTCGCCCAGCCGGCGAAAGCGCTCGGGGGCCGACTCCGCACCGCCGCCATCGTACGCGAGCAGGTCCTTGGCCTTCGTGAAACCGTAGCGCTCGTGCAGCGGCTGGTAGTAGGGAAAGTTGTACGGCATCATCAGCGACGGCGGCGTGCCGTCGTTGATAATCAGCAGCCCGCACTCGTCGTTTATCGAGGGGCTCATCGGCCCGCGCATCGTGTCGAACCCTTGCGCGCGCAGCCACGCTGCCGCGGTGTCGAACAACGCGTTGGCGACGGATTGATCGTCGATCGACTCGAAGAAGCCGTAGAAACCGACGCGGTCCTGATACTCCTTGTTATGCAGGTCGTTCTTGATCGCCCCGATGCGACCGACCGTCCGACCGTCCGACCGTCTGGCCGTCCAGTACTGCGCCTCGGCATGCTCGAAAAACGGATTCTTGCCGGGCGTCAGCAGCGTGCGCACGTCGCGGCGCAGCTGCGGCACCCACAGCGGATCATTCCGGTAATGGTCGTAGGGAAAAGCGATGAAGCGATCGAGACCGCGCCCGTCGGAGACGGGCACGATCTCCACTGCGGTCAGATGACCCCCAGCTCTTTCCCGAGGCGGCCGAAGACTTCGAGCGCGAGGTCGATCTGGTCGGCCGTATGGGTCGCCATCAGACTGGTGCGGAGGCGGCACTGGGACGGCGGCACCGCGGGCGGAACCACCGGATTGGTGAAGACGCCGGCGTCGAACAGCTGACGCCAGAAGAGGAACGTCTTCTCGAGCGGCCCGATCAACACCGGGATGATCGGCGTCTCAGTCGGGCCGATGTCGAAGCCGAGGGACCGCATGCCCTCCTGCAGGCGCCGCGTGTTGCGCCACAGCTGCTCGCGCCGCTCCGGCTCGCGCTGCATGACGTGCAGCGCTGCGAGCACGCCGGCCGTGTTGGAGGGCGGCAACGCCGCGGTAAAGATCAAGGGGCGCGAGTGGTGGCGGAGGTAGTGAATCACGTTCTCCGTCCCCGCCGCGAATCCGCCAATCGACGCGAGCGACTTCGAGAACGTGCCGACGATCAGATCGACTTCGTCGATGAGATCGTAGTGGGCCGCCGTGCCGTCGCCGTTGGGGCCGAGCACGCCGATCGAATGGGCGTCGTCGAGAGCCAGGGCGGCGCCGTACTTCTGCGCGACCTTGAGCAGCCCGGGCACATCGGCGATGTCGCCTTCCATCGAATAGACACCATCGACGATGATCATCGTGCCCGTGCTCTCGGGCACCTTCTGGAGCTTGCGCTCGAGTCCCGCCAGGTCGCCGTGATTGAAGCGCTGCGTCTCGCCGTGCGACATCTTGGCGCCGTCGACGATCGAGGCGTGGTCCAGCTTGTCGAGGAACACGACGTCCGAGCGCCCGACCAGCCCGGAAATAAGGCCGAGATTCGCCTGATAGCCGGTCGAGAAGACGAGGCAGGATTCCTTGCCCAGGAACTCGGCGAGCTCGGTTTCGAGCTGCTCGTGGAGGTCGAGGGTGCCGTTGAGGAAGCGGCTGCCGGTGCAGCCGGAACCGTAGCGCTCCAGCGCCCCGCGGGCCGCCGCCAGGACTTCGGGATGATGTGTGAGGCCGAGGTAGTTGTTCGACCCCATCATGATCCGCTCTTGGCCTTCGATGACCACGACCGTGTCTTCGGAGCGGGAGATCGGTTTGAAATACGGATACAGCCCCGCAGCCTGGACCTCGCGCGCCCGGGTGAAGTTCTTACACTTATCGAACAGCGCGATGTGCTGCAGGGTCTCTGTGCGCAACGAAGCCTCGTGTTTTTGCAGGGGTAAGCGACGGTACAGCTTACCCTTGCTATCTCGAAATGGCAAGGCTCTTTGTGAGACTCGCCACAGCCTTTCGGGCCGGCTTCCTCGTAGCCTAGATTGCAACATTCGCCGCGGCTTGGCCGTTTTCCCGGAGGTTCATAGTGGTTCATACTTCGTCCGATTTCTGGGCGTTTCCGCCCTGTTGTGCTCTTGGTCCCCTTCGTCGCGTCTGGCGCAAACCAGCCCGCATCCTCGCTGGGAAATTCCCGGGTTCGATTTTCGAGAAGACGGCGTGTGGCGCGCGAAGTGCGCGGGCCGTGAGCGAGCGCACCCGGCTGCTAGCGCGGGCGCAGTTCGCACATTCAATGCGCGGGCGCCGATGGGTCCCGATGTCGACGACGGCGGTCACGGGGACTTGACGTGCCGGCGGTCTTTTTCGCTTATACGGACTCGCCGGCGCTGACGTTTACCACGGCCCAGTACGATGCACGTACTCTTCTCCTCGACTCCGGCAGGGGCGCGGCGGACCCCGTACACATATGCGGACGTTTTATCGAGCAGCTGTCGAATGACACCTTGACCATGACAGGGCAGGATCTTCGGCTGGGTGCGCCTCGATAGCACCGAAATAACGTAGCACGCGGAGCCCCGGGTACGTGTAGCGGCAACCCGTTCGGGACAACGAACTGCAATGGGTTGTTCAGCTCGAACGCGATTTCGCGGATGCAGGCGGGATTTCGTCAGGCGCTGTCACGAGTCGACCGATCAGGTCAACTTCGCGCAGTTCGACAATGACGGTCCAGACGGGGTTCCGAATTCCGGCGACGATGACGGATATGTGACATGATCATGTTTGCGCATCCGACCAAGGATGGCGCCTGCGGCGGCTTTCCCCAGAGTAGCAATCACTCGACCAATAATCACATCTGGTCGCACCGGTTTTTCTCCGGGCCGATTATGCCTCCAGTGACCCCGCGAATCCCGGGAACTCATCCGGGCGCGACGTTCACGTGTCAGCGACTACATTCTGCAGAGCGGCCTCGGCGGCCTGAGTCCTGTGCACACCGACGCAGATCATGCCGATCGGCACCGTGGCGCACGAGATCGGGCACGGGTTCGGATTGCCCGATCTGTACGACACCGACGGCACGAGCGAAGGCGTGGGGCAGTGGGACCTGATGAGCTCCGGCAGCTTCATCAGCCGGGTTCAGCCCGTCGCGGATGGAAGCGCCTGGTCACTGAACGAGCTGGGCTGGATCACGCTCGCGCCGGCTGACGACGACCGGCACCTACACGTTCGCTGCGGCCCCACTCTCGGACACGGCGTTCGTCCGTCCGCGTGCAGGGATCGAATCCTCGTGGCGAGTATTTCTGCTCGAAAACCGGCAGGACGGCACAGGCCGACACCGCGCTGATCCGGTTACACTGTGCGCGAGCAGGCAGTCCGGCAGTGTCCGGGCGGCTTGCTGATCTGGCACGTCGATTCGGCGAAGTTCGCGCAATCATTCAGCAACAACGTCAACACCGGATCGATCCACGCCCTGGCGGTCGTCCAGGCCTCTGGTTCGAGGAAGCCGCGCCCGTGAGCGGAAACTCTGTCCCGAACCGCCGTCGATATTCTTCGGCTGCTCCAATCGCGGCGACGCCGGCGATCTCTTCCCAGGCACCACGAACAACACGAGCGGCCTCGTGTTTCGGAGCAACCCGGCGGCGGTGAAAAACGCCGACGGCTCCTTCGCGGGCTTCGCGGAATCGATTCCATTCAGCAGGTCGTGCCGAACAGCACGATATCGTTTCGCTTACGGTTTGGCTCGCTCTCGATCGTCCGTGCCAGCGATACCTACGGCGACGATGACGTTCGCCGGCGTCGAGTTACACGGTTTACCGCGATTTGCTCGATGAAGGCCAGAACTACACGGTGAGTATCACCGATTCGCAGCTCTCGGCCAACGGGCGCACGCGCTTCCGCTTCGGCTCATGGTCCGATGGGGGCCTCCAGATCACATTCGTACACCGGCCATCTCGCCGGTGACACACTGACCGCGATTCTCACGCGCGACTTCAAGCTGACCGCGATCTCCGGCAGCGGCGGCACGATCCAGGCGGACACGAGCGGCATTGACATACCCGCCGTGGCCGCGGCGCGTTCATACGCGAAGGACGGTCGGTCACCCTGACGGCGACGCCGACTCCGCTGAAACGTTCGGCGGCTGGTCCGATGACAACGGTACCACCAATGCTGTTCTCGCGCTGCCGATGGGCCGGTCGTACACGGTGAACGCCAGTTTCGGAGCGCTTACGATCTCGACGGCGACCGCGCGTCCCACCGGCGTGATGGGAGCGACGTACAACGATACCCTGCGGGTAGCGGGTGGCACGGGGACGAACAGGTGGTCGCTGACGGGTGGCTGCGTTGCCGACAGGGGTGACGCTCAACGGGTCGAGTGGGATCGTCACAGGGTTCCCGCAACAGACGGGGAACTTCGCTACACGGTACGGTGACATTCGGGGCGCAGAGCCAGGGCAAAGCGTTCACGCTTCTCGGTGACGGCGCCGACGCTCGCGACTGCGGACGTGACCGCGCAGCTGCTCGGCCCGACGGCGCCGCTCAACGCCGACCAGATCCGCTATCTCGATTTCCTCGGCAACAACAACGGCAGTTTCGACGTCGGTGACTTTCTGGCGTGGGTCAAGCTGACCGGCGCGCCGCCGAGTCCGCCCGCGTCGCAGAGCATGCCGCGGCGGAAGGGAGACCCCCGATGAAACGTCTCTTCGTGGTGGCGACCGTGGCGTGCGCGACGGTGCTGGGAGTGAATTGCGGCGACGACGGACCGACTCAGTCTGGTCCAGGGACGCTGGTGGTGCGGCTGACGGCTCCTGCTGCGAACGCCGACTCCGCGATCGAATTCTCGATCACGGGTCCCGCTCCGCTGACCAGCGTCACGCCTGGGACCGGCCTGCGCCTCTTCCAGCAAGCGCTCGGCGGAACGACGACGAGCTTCGCGTTGACCGGCAACTTGACCAACGGCGCGACCATCCTCACGATCGGCGTGGCGGACGTCGGCGCCTTCAGCCAGTACAGCGGATCGATCCAGGGAGTGGCGCGCGCCAATTATCAGCTCCGCCCGCTGAACGGCTACGCGCTCGCGCTGACGCGCTAGTCGCCGGCTTGGGCCGGTTCCGGCGCCGCCCAGGCGCGCGTCAGCGATTCTTCCAGGCGCCGCCGCAGGCCCTGATACAGCCTGAGCAACCGGCGGCATTCCTCGGTGAGCGTGGTCGCGCCGCCACCCGGTCCACCCGCGCGCGATACCACGACGGGTCGGCCGAGGGCCTGCTCCATCTGCTGGATCGCGCTCCACGCCGTGCGGTAGCTGATGCCCGCCTCTGCGGCGGCGTCCTTGATCGATCGAACGCGATCCACCGCGTCGAGGAGCCGTGCTTCCCGTTCTCCGATCACTGACGAACCATTCTTTGTGAGCGTCACTTGCGCTCGCGGAGATAAATCAGGGAACTGCATACAACCGCCTTGATCGTGTGAGTTCTTCCCTTGCGGTATGCCCCAGCGGTGGATTCGTTCCAATCCATCTTTTCCTGTGGCGGCGCGGCCTTAGTTCTACACGCACCGACGCGAACCTACCCCTACGAGGTTCGTGACTCTATTTTCGTCCGGCGGGGGGCGGTAGCTCAGTTGGGAGAGCACCTGGTTTGCAACCAGGGGGTCGTGGGTTCGAATCCCATCCGCTCCATACCTGCTTCGGAGAACCCATGGTGATCGGACTTTTGCTGCCCGCCGTCATGCTGGCCCAGAATCCACCGCCGGCCGCCCCTCCTCCGCCGCCGTTGCGCATCGCGGCCAGCAGCTTTGCCACGGTCGAGGTCCATCTCAACTCGCGACGCATCGGGGACGCGTGGTACGAAGAGGATGCCAGCCTCACGGGGCCGTCGCGCATTGCCATCAGTTATGGCCAGCCGCACGCGCGCGGCCGCAAAGTCGAGGGCGGGCTCATTCCGCTCGATACGGTGTGGCGGTTCGGGGCGAACGCCGCGACCACGCTGCACACCGACCTCGACATGAGCCTCGGCGACGTCAAACTCCCGCGCGGGGACTACTCGCTCTTCATTCTGTACACGCGGTCGGGGTACGCATTGATCGTGAATCGCGGCACGGGGCAGTGGGGGACCGATCGCGATCCGGCGAAAGACATCGGGCGCGTGGCGCTCACCAGCCGCACCATGGCGGAGCCCGAGCCGTCGTTGTCGATTTATCTCGTCCCGGAAGCGCCGCAGCCAGGGACCGGCTATGCCGAGCTGCGCGGCACGTTACGCATCACGTGGGGCACGACCGAATTGACGACCGGCTGGCGCGTGGATCAGTGATGGCGACCGACGAGCGATATCCGATCGGGAAGTTCACCCCGGTACAGACGCTCACGCCGGCCGAGCGCAGTGCCCGGATCGAGGAAGTTGCGGCGGCACCGGCGAACTTCCGCCGCGCGGTCGCGGGGCTGAACGACGGGCAGCTCGACACGCCCTACCGCCCCGGTGGTTGGACGGTGCGGCAGGTCGCCCATCACCTCCCCGACAGCCACATGAACGCGTACATGCGCTTCAAGTGGGGGCTCACCGAGGACACGCCCGCGATCAAGACATACGAAGAAAAAGACTGGGCCCAAACGCCCGAGACGCGCGCGCCGATCGCATTCTCGCTCGATCTGCTGACCTCGCTGCACGCGCGCTGGGTCACGCTGCTGCGTGGCATGGGTCCAGGAGATTACGCGAGGACGATCCAGCATCCCGAGTGGGGACTGCCGTCGCTCGATACGCTGCTCGCCCTCTACGCGTGGCACGGCCGTCATCATACGGCGCATGTCACGTCGCTGCGCGAGCGGATGGGCTGGTGACGGATGGTCGATTTCGGGTTCGATGATCTCGATGAGGAATTCCCGCTCGGCGACGGGACGGCGGATACCGAGGGCATCGTCGTGTGTCCCTATTGCGGCGAGCCGAACGAAGTCGGCATCGACGCGGGCGGGGGATCGTCTCAGGACTACGTGGAAGACTGTCAGGTGTGCTGCCGGCCCTGGCGCGTAACCGTCGTCTACGACGACGAAGGCAATGCCCGAATCTCAGCCTCACCGCTCGACGAATGACTCATTCCTAAGAGTTAGGTCCATCGGTGCTGACCCTTCCGACGCGGCGTAGTTACTGTCACGACGTCCCAACAACGACGTTCATGCGCTCCATACTACTCATCGACGACGACGCGGACGTGCGCAGAACGCTGCGCGCATTTCTCACGAGGGAAGGGTTTCTCGTCCACGCCGCTCGTGATGGCCAGCACGCGCTCAACATCCTCGAGCGCATCCTGCAGCCGGATCTCATTCTGCTCGACTACAAAATGCCGGTCATGGACGGGAAACAGTTCCTGTCTCTGATGCGGCGGATCCCCAGGCACCAGAACATTCCCGTCGTGCTGCTGTCCGCCGCGACGCGGGAATGGTCCGGTGCGTATCTCGAGGTCGAGGAGGTACTGAGTAAACCCGTCGACCTCGACTTCCTGCTCGATCGGGTCAGCCGGATCCTGACCGAGTCATAACGCGGCTTCGTAGCGCCGCGCCACCTCCGGCCAGTTCACGACGTTCCACCAGGCCGTCACGTAGTCCGCGCGCCGGTTCTGGTACTTGAGGTAGTAGGCGTGCTCCCACACGTCCACGCCGAGGATCGGCGTCTTGCCGTCCATCAGCGGGCTGTCCTGGTTGGGCCGACCCGCGATTTCGAGTTTGCCGTTCGCAACCGTCAACCAGCCCCAGCCGCTGCCGAATTGTGAGACGGCCGCGGTCTGGAGTTGCTCTTTGAGCTTCGGGAAGTCGCCAAACACCCGTTTGATCGCGTCGGCGAGCGCACCGGCCGGCTCGCCCCCGCCGCCGCTTCCCGCCGGCGCCATGATCGTCCAGAACAGCGAGTGGTTGTAATGGCCGCCGCCGTTGTTGCGGATGGTGGTGCGAATGTCTTCCGGAATGGTGTGAATGTCGCGAAGCAGGTCTTCCACGCTCTTGTCGCCAAGCTCGGGATGTTTGGCGAGCGCCGTATTGAGATTGGTGATGTAGGTCTGATGGTGCTTGCCGTGATGGATTTGCATCGTCTGGGCGTCGATGTGGGGCTCGAGCGCCGCGAAATCGTAGGGCAGCCGCGGCAATGAGTGCTTGGTGTCGCCCGTCGTGTGGCTTGCCTGTTCTCGTACCTGTGTCATGGGGTCTGCTTCCGTCTGAAGGTGCATCTCAAACCCCGGATTGCGCGGGCTGGTTCCTCCCCTATTTTGCTCCGCGAAACGTGCTATCCTCTCCCAACCTCCGGAGGCGCCCGTGGCGGAGTTCCTGCTTCGGTGGCTGCACTTCCTGGCCGGCATTACGTGGATCGGTCTCCTGTATTACTTCAATTTCGTGCAGGGTCCATTCATGGCCGAAGCGGACCCCGCGACCAAGAGTGCCGCGACGCAGAAGCTGGTCCCGCGCGCGCTCGCCTGGTTCCGGTGGTCGGCGCTCGTCACGTTCCTGACCGGCGCGGCAATCATCGGCGACCGTATCGGCCGGACCCCGGAGGGCACATCAGCGTGGTCGTCGCCTTGGGCGATCACCATTCTGACTGGCGCGCTGTTCGGCACGGTGATGCTGATCAACGTGTGGGGCGTGATCTGGCGGAATCAGAAAGTGGTGATCGCGTCGGCCAAGGCGGCCGCCTCAGGCGGCCAGGCCAACGCGGCCGTGCCGGCCCTCGCGCGCCGAGCCTTCCTCGCCTCGCGCACGAACGTGGTATTCTCGATCCCGATGCTGTTCTACATGGGCGCGGCGTCCCACAACACGCTGCCCGCGGGCGGCAACCAGGCCGCCTATTGGGGCAGTGTCATCGTGCTCGTCGCGCTCGTCGAGATCAACGCGCTCACCGCGACCACCGGGGTCACCACCAAGCCGATCGAGAAAATCTCCGGGGTGATCGTTACGGGATTCGTCGTGTGGGCGATCGCGTACGCGCTGGCGCGGGCCTTCCTATCGGCCTGACGGCATAACCGGATGGCGTCGGTCACGGTCCGCCGGCTGAGCAAGGTTTTCGACGGCGGCATTCAGGCGTTGCAGCAGCTGGACCTCGACGTGCCGGACGGCGAGCTGCTCGTGTTGCTGGGGCCGTCGGGGTCCGGAAAGACCACGGTGCTGCGCTGCATCGCCGGCCTCGAGGAGCCGACCAGCGGCGACATCGTCATCGGCGAGCGCGTCGTCACGTCCGTCGCGCCGGCCGAGCGCGACGTGGCGATGGTGTTTCAAACGCCTGCGTTGTACCCCCACCTCACAGTCCGCGAGAACATCGCATTCCCGCTCGAGATCCGCGGCGTGGCCAGGGCGCAAGTGGCGCGGCGGGTCGTCGAGGCGGCGACGCGACTGGGGTTGGCGACCGCGCTCGACCGCGTCCCTGAGCAGCTCTCGGAGGGTGAGCGCCAGCGCGCGGCCCTGGCGCGCGCGATTGTGCGCGGGCCGCAGGCCTTTCTGCTCGACGAGCCGCTGTCGCGCCTCGATGCCAAGCTGCGCCTCGAGCTGCGCGCCGAGCTGCTGGCGCTCCACCGGGCCCTGGGCGCCACGATGATTTACGTGACGCACGATCAGACCGAAGCCATGACGATGGGTCAACGCATCGCCGTGCTCTACGAGGGACGGCTGCGGCAGGTGGGAACTCCCGAGGAGGTCTATCAACGGCCGGCCGACGTGCATGTCGCGCGCTTCGTCGGCACTCCCGGCATGAACATCCTGCAGGGACGGGGACGAGGGACGGAGAACGAAGGGGGACGGGTGATCGAGGTCGGAAGCCTCCTGGTCCCGATCGAGCTGTCGACCTACGAAGGGGAGCTGCAGCTGGGCGTCCGACCCGAGTACGTCGGACTGTGCGCCGTGGACAAAGGCGTCGGGAATGCCGACGTCCTGGTCGTCGAACCGCTCGGCAGTGAGACCCTCGTTCACCTGAACGCCGGCGGACAGCCACTGGTCGCGCGTCTCGCGGGTTTCGCGGACGTACGGGTGGGCACACGCGTGGGCGTAAAAATCGATCGGCGCAAGCTGTACCTGTTCGACGCGGCGGGAGCACCCGTCACGTGAGCAGTCGGCGCTGGGCGGTCGGTGCCACAGCGGCGGCCGCTGTTGCGGTGGCGCTGGCACTCGTGGTGGTGCATGTGGCGCAGCGGCACTACGAGCGTGCGTTCGCTGTACGCATGGCGGGTACGACTGCCGTCTTCATCGCCGCGGTAACGCCGCCGCCGCCACCCCCGCCGCCACCGCCACCACCGCCGCGAGCACCCCGGCCTTCGCGCGGGGGGAGAACGCCCGCCCGCCGGCGGCCAACTCCTCCGCCCCCGCCCCCCCCGCCTCCGCCTCAGCCACCCCCGCCACCGGTGACGGCCGCTGCTCGCAGCTACCACCTGCCCTCGCTGCTGACACAGGCCAAAGCACTGCGCACGATGCCGGGATGGTCGTCGGATGTGGAGGTCTACTTCGGCACGGCTCCATTGGTGGACGCCACGGCGGCGCCCCTTTCTCCGGACGACCTGAATCGTCTGGAGAGCACGGGCACGCAGTGGCGCGATCGAGTGGCGCTCGTTCCCCTCAGGGGCCGGGACTCCGGCGAGGTCGTGGGCGCCGTCGCGGTGCGGCCTCGACCAATGCCCCACGGCCCGCTCCCGGGCGGACTAGGCTTTGCGTTCCCCGCCGCAATTATTGCCGTTGGCGCAGCCGCGGCGAGTGCGTTCCGCGAGCGCTCGTTCAGCCGTGGCCGCTACGTCGGCGCCGCGCTGCTGTTCGCGCTTGCCTGTTACATCGATGTGCGCACCGCTGCGAGACAAAGCACGGACCGCTGGCTGGTCGACACCCGCCGCTTGCTCCAGGATGCGGCGACGCGTTTGCCGGCACCGCGCACGCGCGTTGCGGTGAGCGATTTGGCCGCGCTGGTGCGGGATGCGGATGGGGAGGTCGTTGTCGGCGAGCCGGCGGAATCCGCCCCGCGGCGCGAGCACATCGACGGCTCCCGGCGGGCGGTTGTCGGCGTGCTGATCGGTTCGGGCCGTTGGGTGGATTTGCGGTCGCCACCTGCCGAGCTCGAAGCGCCGCGCTGGCTCATCCTGCTGCTGCCGTGCGCGCTGATCGGACCGTGCGCGATTCTGCTCTTGCGCTGGGGGGAGCGCTCGCCCGTTCGGCGCCGCCGAGAGATCGCCATCGCCTGGGGCTTCCTGGCGCCGGCCGCGCTGCACCTCGCCGTGTTTACGATCGGGCCAACCGTGTACGCGATCTACCTTGCGAGCCGCGCGTCGGTGCCGGCGCTGCTGCGCGATCCGCAAACGTGGATGTCATTCCGCCAGACCGCTCTATACGCTCTCTATGTGCCCGTCTCGGTGGCACTGGCGCTGGCCGCGGCGCTCGTGGTGCATCGATATCGCGGACGCTGGGGAGGCCGGCTGCTCAGCGCAGCCGTCCTCCTGCCGTATGTCGCGTCGGTGGTCTCCGTCGGGCTGCTGTCGCAGGCGATGTTCCGCGCGGGCGCGCACGCGCTCGACCGGCCCGACTGGTTGAGCACTCCCGCCACCGCGTTGCCCGCCGTGATGCTGATCTCGGTGTGGGCGCACGCAGGCGGCCAGATGCTCGTGTTCCTGGCCGCACTCCAGCGCATTCCGCAAGCCTACATTGACGCGGCGCGAGTGGACGGGGCCGGCGCGTGGCGACGGTTTCATCGCATCACGTTCCCGTTGCTGCGCCCCATCACGGGCTTCGTCGTCGTCACCGGATTGCTCAGTGCGTTCCAGGTGTTCACGCTCGTAACCGTCCTGACCCAGGGCGGTCCGCAGCAATCGACTGCCACGCTTGTCCACCGCGTATACGAAACCGCATTCGGTGCTCGGGCCTTTGGTGCGGCGAGCGCGCTCGCCCTGCTCATCTTCGCGGCGCTGTTGGTGCTGCGGTGGCCGCAGCTCAAGCTGCTCGGCAGGCAGGTGTACGATGCCCAAGCGTAGCTGGCCAGTGGGGGTGTTCGCGCTGATCCTGCTGCTGCCTTTCCTCTATATGATCTCGGTCTCGTTCATGGGAGAGGCCGAGCTGCTGCGCTGGCCGCCTGCGCTCGTCCCGAGGACGCCCACGACGGACAACTACGTCGCCGCCTATGAAGCCTTGCCGTACGGGCGTGTCTTCCTGAACACGGCATTGCTCGCCGGTTGTGTCATGGTGGCTCAGGTGATTACAAGTGCGGCCGCGGGGTACGCGCTCGCCCGCCTCCGTTTCCCGGCGCGTGACGGACTCTTCGTAGGGACTGTGGCGCTGCTCACCATCCCGTCGATTCTGCTGCTCATCCCGCGGTATCTCCTGGTGAATGCCGTGGGGTGGATCAATACGTATCCGGGTCTCATCTCGACAGAGCTGGTCTCGATCTGGGGCATCATCCTCATGCGGCAGACGTTCCTCATGCTGCCGCGCGACGTGGAGGAGGCTGCCCGGCTGGATGGCGCCGGAGAGTGGACGCTGTTCTGGCGGGTGACGCTGCCACTCGCCCGGCCCGCCGTTGCTGTCCTGGCGGTGCTCGCGTTCATGGACCAGTGGCGCAGTTTCCTGTGGCCGCTCGTGGCCACGAGCTCGCCGGATATGGCCGTGGGCGAGGTCGCTTTGGCGCGCTTTCACGCGACGTATGCCGGTAATTGGCCGTACCAGATGGCGGCGGCCGTGATGGTGACGTTGCCGGTGCTGCTCGTGTGTTTACTGGCGCAACACTTTGTGATGCAGGGCGCCAGGCTGACGGGAGCGCGCGTGCGTCTCTAGCGCCGGAGCCGTGGCTCGCTTGTTGCAAATACTCCTGACGTCGCAAGGGTCAGGAGAACAACGTGCGCCGGTCCGTGATATCGATGCTCATAGTACTCGCGGCTTTGCCTGCCATGCTCGCCGCGCAATCCAGTGGTGCCCCTGCCGAGTCCGACGCGCTCCCCCCGTTCAAAGCCCGGCCGCATGCGATCGGCTTCGGCTTTTTCGCGACGTTGGGCGCGTACTGGCAGATGGAAGGCGTCGAAATCGGGTACGTCCGTCGGATGCAGCGCGGCCTTGCCGCGCTGTCGTTGTCGAGCCGCGTGGGCACATTCATCAACGAGAGCTCGATGATCGGCGGAACGCAGGGGATCGCGTTCGGGGCGACGCTTGCCGCTCGCACGCGCATGAAGTCCTTCGCGCAGGTTGGTGAAGAAGAGCACGGAACCGCCATCGGCTTCGACATGACGTTCGAAGTGACCGGCTACACGGCATCCGGTTCGCCGCTGCCGCGCACGCGCTGGCTGGCGATTTCGGTCCTGCCCGCGCTCAGTCTCGGCTCGGGCGATGCGGCGCATTTCGGCATTGTGATCGGGCCCACGGCGTTTCTGGGCGACGGCAAGCCGTCCGTGCGCGGCATGTTGGCTTTCCGTGGTGAGGCGCCGCTGGCGCGCCGGGAGCGCCGTCCCTAGGTTAGCGACCGTATGGTCGCTCCGACGCTGACCTCGGACCACCCTGGCCTCGAGGTTCTCGCCGAGGTCGCAAGAGTACTGGCCGCCGGACGGGGAGGCCCTGTCGCTGAGGGACTTGCCGGCGTCGTCGTCGTATTACGCCGCGGACTCAGCCTGCGCCGCTGCCATCTCTGGCTCCGCTCCGCCGATGGCTCGCGCTATATCCCGATCGCCAGTCCTGAAGACGAAACCCAGTTGCCGGGCTTCACCGCGCCGGTCGCCACTTGGGTGGAACGGGGACCCCATCGCGAATCGGTGAACGGCGACACGCTGGTGCGTCTCCCCCTCGTCCACGAAGACGAAGCGCTCGGCTGTTTCGAGGCGATCATTCCTCAAGGGCGCCAGGAGCGCATGGCGAGCGACGTGCTCGTGGTGGTGGCCCAGATGCTTGGCCCGGTGCTCGCGGCGGCCGAGCTGTCGCAGAGTCTCCTATCCGAGGTCGCGCTGCGTACCCGCGAGCTCGAATCTCAGCACAACTTCGCCGCGCGCATCATCGATTCGCTGCCGGTGGGTCTGTATGTGATCGATCGCACCTACCGGATCCGGGCCTGGAACCGCAAGCGCGAGGCGGGCACCCAGGGCGTGTCCCGCGAGGAAGCCCTGGGGCGCGAGGTCTTCGACGTGCTGGACCGCCAGCCGCGCGAGCTCCTGAAGCTGGAGTTCGACCGCGTGTTCGAAACCGGCGAGATCCAGCAGGTGGACATGGATTCGCAGACCAGCGGCGAAGCGCGCCACTACCGCATCACCAAGATTCCCATGCGGCTCGACGGGGAAGACATCTCGCACGTCATCACGATCGGCGAGGACGTCACGGCCTGGCGCCAGGCACAGCAGCGCCTCGCGCAAAGCGAGAAGCTCGCGGCGATCGGCCAGCTCGCGGCCGGCGTGATGCACGAGATCAACAACCCGCTGGCCACGATCCTCGCGTGTAGCGAGGCGCTCGGCCTCCGCGTGGCGGATCTCCCGGAAGCGGAGCGACCCCCGTACGAGGAATACCTCCACATCATGGACACGGAGGTCCAGCGCTGCCGCCGCATCGTCGAGGGCTTGCTCGATTTCTCACGGCCCAAGAAGTCCGGTCACAAAGCGACGTCGGCCATCAACGCGATCATCGAGCAGACGCTGTTTCTGCTCAAGCATCACGAGCGCTTCAAGTGGCTCACGATCGAGCGACAACTCGAGGCCGGCCTGCCGGCTTTCCAGGCCGATGCCGAGCGGCTCGTGCAGTGCTTCATGGCCCTCATGCTGAACGCGATGGACGCGATGAACTCCCGCGGGGTGCTGACCGTTCGCACGCGCGCGAATCCACACCGGTCCGACGAGCTCCTCGTCGAGTTCATCGACACGGGGATGGGCATTCGCCAGGAAGATCTGCCCAAGATCTTCGAGCCGTTTTTCACCACCAAGCCCCAGGGGCGCGGCACGGGTCTGGGCTTGTCGGTCGCATACGGGATCATCGAGGAACACCGCGGCCGCATCGAGGTGGAATCGCAGCTGGGCGTGGGCACGAACTTCAAGGTCTTCCTCCCGATCTAATGAAGATCCTGGTCATCGAAGACGACAAGACGGTGGGGGAGTACGTGCGGCGCGGGCTGGACGAGGCCGGCTACCACGTGGACCTCGTGGGGGACGGCGACGAGGGGCTGCGGCGCGCGAGCGGTAAGGGGGCGAGCTATGACATGATGGTCCTCGACCTGCGGCTGCCGAGACTGTCGGGGATTGAAGTGCTGCGCACGCTGCGGGACCGGGGCGTCGGCCTGCCGGTGCTCGTCCTCACCGCCCAGGATTCGGTGGACTTCAAGGTGCAGGCGCTGCGCATGGGCGCCGACGACTACGTGACCAAGCCGTTCGCGTTCGAAGAGCTGCTGGCACGCGTGGAGGCGCTCGGCCGCCGCCCGAAGGCGATCGCACCGCCGACGCTGAAAGTGAATGGGCTCGTGCTCGATACCGGAAGCCGGGAGGTGACGCGCGACGGCAAGCGGATCGAGCTGACCCCCAAGGAGTACGCCGTCCTCGAATACCTCATGCGTCATCAGGGTCGCGTCATGTCGCGCACCCTGATCACCGAGTACGCGTGGGACTATCACTTCGATCCGGGGACCAACATCGTGGACGTCGTGATCACCCGGCTGCGCAAGAAGATCGATCAGGCCAGGGAACCCAAGCTGATTCACACCGTGCGCGGCGTGGGCTACGTGGTCCGGACGTAGCATGGAGAGTATTCGTGGGCGGTTGACCCTGTGGTATGCGACCGCCCTCATCCTCAGCATCGCGGTCTTCGCCGTCGTCCTCTATTTCGCGCGCCGCAGCGCCACCTACCAGGATCTCGAGCGCCGCATCCAGTCGGAAGCCGACCTCACCGCCGGGATCCTGGCGGAGAGCTATCGTGCCCGGGGAACGCTGGTGGAGAAGGACACGGCCGGCCGGCCGTTCCTGACCGCGGAGGTCGCGGCGGTCCTGGAAGTGGTCCCGGATTACCTCCTCGTGACGAGCCGAGACGGCCGTCTGTTGTTCGCCTCCCCCGACGCGCGGGCCCTCACGTTCGGCGAGTTCGAGCAACTGATTACGATCACGCAGCCGCCGACCGGTGCAGGTTCCCACACCACCGGCCGCTATCGCGTCGCGCCGAACGGGCCCACGCTGCACTACATCGTGCGCGCGGTCCCCGACGCCGGGGATCAGTTCGGCGCGATCTTCGCGGGGGCCAACACCCGGTCCGCCGAGCTCCAGCTCGAGCAGCTGGTGCTCACCATCCTGGTCGCGTTCTTCGTCGGAGTGGTCCCGGCCATCCTGGTCGGCGGCTGGCTTGCGGGCCGGGCACTGGAGCCCGTGGATCGCATGATCACCGAGGTGCGCGAGATCACGGACGGCCGGAGTCTGCACCGGCGCCTGGCGATGCCGATGGCGCGGGATGAGCTGTCGCGTCTGGCCGAGACGCTGAATCAGATGATGACGCGGCTGGAGCGCAGCTTCGCCGCGCTGCGACGCTTCACGGCGGACGCGAGTCACGAGCTGAAGACACCCCTGACCGTCGTCCGCGCGGGCGTGGAGCGCGCCATCACGCGCCCGGGGATGGCGCAGGAAGCACTCGCACCGCTGGAAGAGACGCTCCAGCAAGTGAATCGGATGACCGAGCTGCTCGACTCCCTGCTGACCCTGGCCCGCGCCGATGAGGGACGCGCCGAGCTGCACCGCGAGCCGGTGGATATGCGCGAGATCGTCGAGGAGGCGGGCGAGACCGGAGAGCTGCTCGCCGAGCATGCCGGCGTCGGCATTGAGATCCGCCTGCCGGTCGAGCCGCTCGTCCTGGCCGTGGACCGCAGCCGCATGCGGCAACTGGCGCTGAACCTCATCGAGAACGCCGTGAAGTACACGCCACGCGGCGGTCACGTGTCGGTGGAGCTCACCGGCAACGATGGACGTGTCGTCTTCACCGTCGCCGATACCGGCATCGGCATTGCACCGGGCGATCTGCCGCACGTGTTCGACCGCTTCTGGCGCGCCGACTCCGCGCGGACCCGCACGAGCGAACGGGCGGGCACCGGGCTCGGCCTCGCCATCTGCAAGTGGATCGCCGAAGCACACGGCGGCACGATCGAAGTGCAGAGCCGTCCGGGGCGGGGCACGACGTTCACCGTAGGACTCCCGCGCAGCGAGCACACGCCGAGCTGACCGCCGAACCACATCGCGTTGTCATAATCCCGTCATCCAGCTGCAAGAGCCTGGACATGGGCCGCCGGTATTCTCTGGGTGAGTCATTCCCCAGAGAGCCGCCTATGTACGATGACCTCGCCCGGACTCAGAGATCCAGCTTCCTCGAACAGCTCACGTTGAACGTCCTGATCCCGTCAGTGCTCCTGTCGCTGGCGATCGCCCCACCGCCCGTTTTCTCGCGCGAGGTCGCTCCAAGGCTTCATGGGTACACTTGGCCGCTGATGCTCGGCGCCACCCGCTCTGCCGAGCGCGACGCGTCAGTCGCAGACGTGCCTCCGCGTCTCTTGTGGATGCCGCTGCCTCGCTATCCGGTCGAGATGCTCGAGGCTGAACGGGAAGGGCACGTAGTCGTGAGGGTGAGGGTGGATCGGGAGGGTCACGTCCGGTGGTCGAGTGCCGTGATTCAGGCGGCGCAGGGGGAATTCGTGCAACCGGTCCGAGATGCCCTCCTCATGGCTGAGTTTCTTCCAGCGACCGCCGCGGGCAATCCAACTGAATCCTGGGTCACCGTCTCCGTCTACTTCGACATCTACGTGGAGTGACATCATGCGCGCGATCAGCTCGGCGGCATCGATCTCGATTCACGCGGCGGTGGCAGCCGCGTTGCTGCTCGGAACCACGAAATCGGCGCGCACTAGCGGGATCGTCGTTTCACCCCCGATACCTCCGCTCGTATTCGTCGAGTCCACGGATGGACGGGCCGAATCAGGTCCCGGGGTCGGCGCGCCGGTCCCGGACGTTCCGCCAATAGATCTTGGTTCTCTACCCCTTCCGGGCGACGCGCTTCAAAGTAAGGCATTGATTCGTCCGCTGTTTCCCACGGACTGGGCGCCCCGCAGGGGGGCAGGGGCAGGGGAAGGCATGCCGCTGGAGGGTCCTGGCTTGGCGAGCGTGGGAACGACCGGGCCGGAGATTTTGTCCGGTCCACTGCCGGTCTACCCAGAATTACTCAGGCAGGCAGGACTCGAAGGGCGGGTTATGCTCGAAGCGCGCCTAGACTCGACCGGTCGGGTGCAGCGCGCCTCGATTTCCGTGGTGTCGGCAACCCACCAGGCGTTTGTCGAACCGGCGCGACAGGCGCTGCTTGCCACGTTGTTTCGGCCGGCGCGCATCAATGGCAGGGCTGTCCCAATACTCGTGCGCGTGCCCTTTGCCTTCTCGATTCGAGGCGGCACGGGACGTGCTCGGTGAGGGGGACGCCCAGCGGTCATTTGGCTGTCATCGTTTTGTAATCATTGGGCTACTAGCGGGTTCATTGCCGCGCGTACTATTACTTGTAGCCAGTAGACACCTACAGCCTGGAGGATATGGGTGTTCGACCACCTGATCGAGTCCAACCGCAAGTCCAACAAGAAGGGTGCGTTTGGTCTCGGCGTCGTGTCGCTGATTGGCCACAGCGTGATCGTCCTGGGAGCGGTCGTGGCGACGCTCACCGCGGGCGAGAAGTCTGATGACTCGATCGTCGACACGGCGATGGTTTTCCTGAACCAGGAAGAACAAAAGAAGCCGGAGGAGCAGCCGCCCGTGGTGGAAGTCCCGCAGCTCAAGGGCTTCCAGACGGTCGTCGCGCCCACCGACATTCCGACGAACATTCCGCCCATCAATCTCCAGGAGCACTTCGACCCGAAGGACTACACCGGCACGGGCGTCGAGGGCGGTATCGGCACAGGCATGGTTCCGTCGTCGGATCAGGTGTTCATGGAGTCCGTCGTCGAGGAACGGCCTGAATTGCTGACGCGGCCCCCGCTGCAGTATCCCGATCTGCTCCGGCAGGCGGGCGTGCAGGGGCGCGTGCTCGTGCAGGCCATCATCGATACGTCGGGACGCGCCGAGCCGGCATCGGTCAAGGTGATTCAGAGTCCCAATCCCGGGTTCGATCAGTCCGCGAAGCAAATGGTACTGAAGGCATTGTTCCGGCCGGCGCGCGTGCATGGGCGAGCCGTCCGGGTGCTGGTCAATTTGCCGATCGACTTCACGATCAAGAGATAGGGAGACACGATGAGTTACGCTGAGCTATGGGCGTCGATGGGCTTGTTCGCCAAGGGAATTGTGTTGGTCATGTTCGTCATGTCGGCCTGGTCGTGGGCGGTCAGCATTTCCAAGCAGCTCTACTTGAGGAAGTCGCAGAAGGAGACGCGGAAGTTCGCGCCTGAATTCTCGCGCTATCTGCAGGAAGAGCAGCTCGACGGCGCGATCGCGCTGGCCGAGAAGAACAAGAAGAGCCACGTCGCGCGCGTGCTGGGTGAGGCACTGGCGGAAGTGAAGCCGCTGCTGCGCGACCGGGCGACGATCACCGCGGCCGACATCAACTCGGCCGAGCGCGCGGTCGAACGCCAGATGCTCATCATTACGGCTGAGCTCAAGCGCGGCCTCGGCATTCTGGCCACCACCGGCGCGACCGCGCCGTTCGTCGGTCTGCTGGGCACGACGATGGGTATCGTCACCGCATTCCAAGGCATGTCGGCGTCGGGCGGTTCGGGTTCGCTGGCCGCGATCACGGGCGGCGTCGCCGAAGCGCTCATCACCACGGCGTTCGGCCTGCTCGTCGCCATTCCGGCGGTGTGGCTCTACAACTACTTCAGCACGAAGATCGACTTCCTCACGGTGGAAATGACGTACACGTCGAAGGAGCTGATCGACTACCTCATCAAGAGCGTCGGCAGCGAGTTCGGCCGGTCGATCTTCACCAAGGAATTCCAGACCCAGAAGACGTCGCAGACCAGCGGTCCGATCAAGGGATAACGAGCCATGTCGATCGGCGGCGGCAAGAAAACGGAGAGCGTGGTCGCGGCGAACATCAATGTCACGCCCATGATCGACGTGATGCTGGTGCTGCTCATCATCTTCATGATCGTGACGCCCGCGATCACCGCCGGTTTTCAGGCGACCCTGCCGCGTGCCAAGAATCCCGACTCGCGCGAGGAGGCGGACGGCGAGATCCGCCTGGGCATCGACCGCGATGGGAAGTTCTATCTCGACATTACCGGCGTGAGCGGCAAGTACACGGGCCCGCGCTACATCAGTGACGAAGACCTGCCGAATCAGCTCATGAACCTCTACGCGGTGCGCACGGTCGATAAGATCCTGTACCTGAAAGCGGACGAGGGGATCGATTACGGGCGCGTGCAGATAGCGCTCGAGATCGCCCGGAAAGCGGGTGTGCGCGTCGTCGCCGCGATCGCCGAGCAGGAACGCACCGCTAAACCGGAGCACTGAACCATGGCCATGGGAAGCGGTGGGAGCGGCAGCGGGCTCAGCGCGGATATCAACGTCACCCCGATGATCGACGTGCTGCTCGTGCTGCTCATCATCTTCATGATTACGCTGCCGCTGTCCCGCCGCACGTTCGACGCCCAGGTGCCGCCGGAGCAGAAGCAGCAGCCGCGCCAGCGCCAGCAGGCGAGCGATCAGATCGTGCTCGAGCTGAAGGCGGACGGCTCGTACGCGATCAACACCCAGATCGTTCCGTTCGAGCAGCTGGACGCGAAGTTTCACGAGCTGTACGATCAGCGCCCCGCCAAGCTGCTGTTCATCAAGGCGGCGCCGAACCGCAAGTATGGGGAGATCATCCGCGCCATGGACGTCGCCAAGGGCGCCGGCGTGCAGGTGATCGGCTTTACCCCGTCAGAGCAGGCCGCCACGCGCTGATTTGGTCAGATCACGGTGAGACATCCGGGGGCACGGTGCGAAACCGTGCCCCCGTTTTCTCTCTAGTGTGTATCTATAGATGATGGCCGACCTGCCACGCCCCGCTTTCAATTCCTATGCGCTGCCGCTGCCGCGGCGCCGCGAAGGACGCGCGGCCGTCGTGTCGTTTCTCGCCCACCTGACGATTGCGGTCCTCGTGCTGTGGCGGGGTGCGGCCCTGTTCGAGTCGGGGGGTGGCGGCGGTACGGGACCGCGTGGGGGCGGCGGCGGGGGCGGGCGTCCCACGGTCAGCTGGTTCACGCTCCCGTCGGTCTCGACACCGCAGGCGCACGATGTGCCGCCCGCGCCCGCGGTCTCGGTCCCGACCGTCGCGGTCCCGCTCGCCGCGCCCGTCAAGCTCGACATTCCTCCGCCGAGTTTGGTCATCAATCCGCCGGCGGCTGTGGGGACGGGCGAGGGCACGACGGGGGGACCCGGAGAAGGACCCGGCAGCGGTGGCGGGATCGGCGCGGGAACAGGGACGGGTGTGGGCGTCGATTCCGGACCTGGCTCGGGCGGCGGAAAGAGTGATATTTTTCCCGCCTCGCCACGGTGGACGATTTTTCCCCCGGACGGAATGCCGGCGGGCCGTTTCGAGGTCCATTTCTGGGTGAATGCCAACGGAATTGTCACTCGAGTTGAGGTGACGCCGCCAATCAAGAACGCGGAGTTCAGGCGTGAATTCACGAAGCGGATGATGGGCTACCTATTCCATCCAGCGACAACACGTGATGGTCGTCGCGTGGACTACGTTGCGACCGTGATCTTCACGAAGTAATCACCGTCTTACACTGAAGGCAGGGCACAGCGTGCGGCAGCTCTTCAAGCGCAAGCCGATCGCGGAGCTTCTGGTCAGCGAGCTCGAGACGCCGCAGTCGCTGCGGCGCGTGCTGGGCGCCGGCGACCTCATCATGCTGGCGATCGGCGCCGTCATCGGCGCGGGCATCTTCGGCGCCATTGGGACCGCCGCCTCCGGCCAGTACGACGCCGCCGGCAACATGGTCCGCGCTGGTGCCGGACCGGCGCTGGTCTTTTCCTTCCTGCTCCTCGGGGTGTGCTGCGCGTTTGCCGGCCTTTGCTACGCTGAGCTCGCCGCGATGATTCCGCAGGCAGGCAGCGCGTATGCGTACTCGTACGCGACACTCGGCGAAGTGGTCGCGTGGATCATCGGGTGGGATCTGATTCTCGAGTACGCGGTCGGCAATGTCGCGGTCGCGATCTCGTGGGGCGATTACTTCAAGTCGTTACTGAGTGCGTTCGGCGTCCACCTCCCCGACTGGATCACGACCGGCTATCGCACCGCGCTCCTGAGTCCCGATCCCAAGATTCACGGGCTGCTGGAGAGCGCCCCCCACATCGCGGGCATTCCGATCCTCGTGAATCTGCCGGCGTTTCTTATCGTCGGCTTGATAACCTGGCTGCTGCTCCTGGGCGTGCGCGAAAGCGCGCGCACCAACAACATTCTCGTCGTGATCAAGCTGCTGGTGCTCGCATTGTTCATCGTCGCCGGCCTCACGCACATCAATCCCGACAATTACACTCCGTTCGCGCCCAACGGCTGGCCGGGCATTCACCAGGGTGCCGCCATCGTGTTCTTTGCGTATATCGGCTTCGACGCCATCTCGACCGCCGCGGAAGAGACGAAGAATCCGCAGCGCAATCTGCCGATCGGCATTCTCGGCGGGTTGGCAATCTGTACGCTCGTGTATGTCATCGTCGGGGCGGTGTTGACCGGCATGGTGAAGTACACGGAGCTCGGAGTCGCCGATCCGCTCGCCAAGGCGCTCGAGGTGGGCGGCTTTCGCACCGTCGGCTGGATCGTGTCGCTGGGCGCCATCATCTCGATGTCGGCGGTGCTGCTCGTCTTCCAGTACGGGCAGCCGCGCATCTTCTTCGCGATGGCGCGCGATGGTCTCCTGCCGCGCTGGGCCGCGAAGATTTCGACCAAGGGGCGCGTTCCGTACGTCACGACGATCGTCACAGGCGTGTTCGTGGCACTCTGGGCGTTGATCGGCGATGCGAACGAGACCTACAACCTGACGAATATCGGTACGTTGTCCGCATTCGCCCTCGTGTCGGCCGGCGTGCTGGTGCTCCGCTATACGGAGCCCGAGCGCCCGCGTCCGTTCCGGGTGCCGTGGGTCTACGTGGTCGCGCCGCTGTCGGTGGTCCTGTGCGTCTATGTGATGCTCGGGTTGCCCGGGGAGACGTGGATTCGGTTCTCGGTGTGGCTGGCGATCGGGCTGGCGCTGTACTTCGTGTACGGCTACCAGCACAGCCGAATCCGCCAGGGGCCGACGGGAGGGCCGCGCTAGCTCGTTCGGAACATCTCCGCGGCAAGTCGCAGCGCCCCGACGGGCGCGTCGACGGAGCCGCTCACGTCGGTGACCCGGCCCTGGGGCACATCCGCCGCGAGCCGGGTGCGCAACGCGGCGAGGAGCGGTGAACCGGGACGCAGCAACCCGCCGGCGGTGGCAATCTTGAATTCTCCCGTGCCGGCGAAGTGCCGGCTCAGCGCCTGCACCAGGTGAGCCAGCTCGCCGGCCGCTTCCTCGATGAGCCGCTGCGCCACCCTCTCCCCCTCGCGTGCCGCGTTCAGCACGTGCGGCGCGAGCGCTGCGACCTGCGCGGGTGTGGCGGTCGAGGTCCAGCGGATGAGATCGTCGAACGTCTGCAAGCCCAGCGCGACGAGCAGTCGCTCGAGCAGCGTGGACGATTCGCCGAGTCCGTCCTGGGCTCGCGCCGCCGCCGACAGGGCGCGCCGCCCCAGCCAGTAACCACCGCCTTCGTCACCCAGCTGCCAGCCGTGGCCGCCCGCGCGGAAGAGCCGTCCGTCCGCGACCCGGGCATACCCAATCGAGCCCGTGCCCGCGTTCACGAGCACGCCGGGGCCATTCCCGAAGGCTGCGGCCAGCGCGATTTCGACGTCGCCCCGCACCGCGACCTGCTCGGCCGCACCCGCGGCCTTGATCGCGGCGGCGAGCGCCTCCTGCTCGGGCGCGCGGCCGGCACCCGCCGCACCCACCAGCGCCGCGACCGCCGGCAGGCTGACGCCGGCCTGGGCGGCGGCGCGGCGGGCCACTTCGAGAATGACCGCCGCCGAGCGCTCCGCGGCCCCCGGCCGCATCGCCGAGCCGGGACCTTCGGCGCGCGCGAGTACGTGGCCGGCGCGATTGCCCACGACCACCGCCGTATGGGATCCGCCGCAGTCGATGCCCAACAGAACGGCGTTGGACGGTTGGACGGTTGGACGGTCGGACGGTGAAGTCACACTGATGTCGCCTTCTGTCCGACAGTCAGACGGTCAGACCGTCCGACAACAAAAGATGAAAGGATCCCAACGAGCACAGTGACGGCAGTGCCCAGCGGCACGTACCACGGCCACGCGAGCCCGGGGAGCATGCGCGGAGCTGGGAACGCCGAGGACCACAGGAATCAGGAATGCGACACCGCTGAGGATCGCGATGACGACATCGACCTGTCGCGTGCGTTGCCACAAGCCGCCCAGCAGATAGCTCCCGAGCAATCCGCCATAGGTGATAGACGCGATCGACAACGCGAGGACGACAACGGGGGTGTTTCGATTCCTGAACAGCATCGCTCCGCCGACCAGGATGGCCGCCCAGAGCAGCGTCATTCCGCGTCCCACTTGAGCAGATGCTCGGTGTCGGTTCTGCCCGTCAGCGGCGCATAGAAGTCGTGCGTGCTCGCTGACGCGAGTGAGTTCAGCGACGAGCTGACCGTGCTCATGGCGGCGGCGAGAATCACCGCGACCACCAGACCAGCGATGCCCGCTGGAAGGCGCTCGATCGACGAACGTCGGATAGATCGCGTCCGCGGCGAGATCGGGGCGGTCCGCGCCGGCCATCCACAGGGTGGTCCCGACGAACAGAAACAGGGCGAATTGGGCGATGATGAACACGCCCGATCCGATGAAGGCACGCCTGGCAGTCCGCGAGATCGCGGGACGCCAGCAGTCGCTGCACGATGAGGTGATCGGTGCCGTGCGATGCGGCCGACAACAGGCCACCCCCGATCAGACCACCCCAGAGCGTGTAGGTACGCGTGAACGAGAAGGCGGGATCGATGACGCGGTGAGCTTTGCCGGCGCTCCACGCTCGGCGAATGCGTGGACCGGATCGTGCATCGCGATGAGGAAGGTCGCGATCGCGCCGAGCAGTAGAAGACGAGTTGAATCACGTCCACCCAGACCACGGCGCCGAAGCCCGCCCACCCACGTGTAGAAGACCGTGACGATGCCGATCGCAAGAATGCCCGCCGGGATGCTCCACTGTGTGATGATCGCGAGCGGGATCGCGGTCGCAACACGCGCACTCCGTCACCGAGGGCGCGCGTGAGAGAAAGGCGCCCGATGCGATTCGGCGAGTCGCGAGCCGAACCGATGCTCCAGCCGCTGGTACGCGGTGTCTTGCGTGCCTCGAAATAGCCCGGGCAGGAGCAGGCTCGCGACGCCGATGCGGCCGACGAGGTAGCCGAACGCGATTTGCAGGAATGTGAGATTGCCGCCGAGCCGCGATGACCGGGGACGCTGATGACGGTGAGAGCCGAGGTCTCGGTCGCGACGATCGAGAACATGATCGCCCACCAGGGAAGCCCGCGGTGGCCGAGGAAATAGTCCGACGCGTCGCTCTGCCGTCCCGCGAGCAGCAACCCCGAAGACGATGACCGCCGCGAAGTAGGCGAGAATGACGGCGACGTCGAGACCGCGCACGTCTAGAAAAGAAAAGAGCCCGCGACGCGCGCGGGCCCTCGACCACCGATTCAGGAAGGATCAACGCTCAGACCGTGAACGACGATCCGCAGCCACATCCACCGGACGCGTTCGGATTCTCGAACGCGAAGCCGGATTCCTGGAAATTGCTCTTGTAATCGATGACCGTGCCGTTGAGATACTGCGAGCTGAACTCGTCCACGAACAGACGCACGCCGGCGGTCTCGATGACGACGTCATCGGCCGCCGGTTGCTCTTCGATATTCAGGCTGTAGCGGAAGCCCGAGCACCCGCCCGGTAGCACCGCCACGCGCAGCCCGGCCGAATCCCGCGACACCTTCTCCTCGGCCAGGAACTTCTTGACCTCTTCGCCCGCCCGTTCGGTGAGCGTGAGGGTAACGGACCGTTGTGTAGTGCCCATTCATATCCTCCAGTCTGGCAGCAACTTAGAGGGTCGCTGCAACCGTGTCAACGGGGAAGGGACGCTTGCCTAAGTCCCCGCCGCGCCCCCAATTGGAGGCCCATGCGACTCACCATTATCGACTGGCTCGTCATCGCCGCCTACTTCGCGCTCAACATCGGCATCGGCTTCTACTACAAGGCACGCGCCGGCAAGAGCACGACGGAGTTCTTCCTTTCCGGGCGCAACGTTCCCTGGTGGCTCGCCGGCACGTCGATGGTTGCGACGACGTTCGCCGCCGACACGCCGCTCGTGGTGACCGGCCTGGTCGCGCGCAACGGCATCGCGGGGAACTGGATCTGGTGGAGCTTCCTGATGAGCGGGATGCTCACGGTGTTCTTCTACGCCCGGCTGTGGCGCCGCGCCGGCGTGATGACCGACGTCGAGTTCGCCGAGATCCGGTACTCGGGCAAACCCGCGGCGTTCCTGCGCGGATTTCGCGCGCTTGTACCTGGGCATTCCGATCAACTGCATCATCCTCGGCTGGGTCAACCTCGCGATGGTGAAGATCCTCGAGCTGATCTTCGGCATCGGCAAGGTCGAGGCACTGGTCATCGTGCTGGGACTGATCGCGTTGACCTCAGCGATCTCGACGCTCTCGGGTCTGTGGGGCGTGCTCGTCACGGACATGGTGCAGTTCGTGATCAAGATGGGGATGGTGATCATCCTGGCGGTGTTCGCCGTCGGCGCCGTGGGCGGCATCGACGTCGATGAAGACCCAGCTCGTGTCCAGCGGCCGCAGCGAGGCCCTGAACATCGTGCCCGATCTCAACTCGGCATGGATGCCGATGATCACGTTCCTGGTGTACATCTCCCTCAACTGGTGGGCGACGTGGTACCCCGGCGCCGAGCCGGGGGGCGGCGGCTACGTCGCGCAGCGCATGTTCAGCGCCAAAGACGAGCGCCATTCGCTGCTCGCGACGCTCTGGTTCAACATCGCCCATTACGCGATCCGGCCCTGGCCCTGGATACTGGTCGGTCTGGCGTCGGTGGTGCTCTATCCCGGATTGGCGGATCCGGAAACGGGCTACATCCGCGTGATGATCGATCACCTGCCGCCGGCATTGCGCGGCCTGATGGTGGCAGCGTTCGCCGCCGCGTACATGTCCACGATCGCGACCCAGCTCAATTGGGGCGCCAGCTATCTCGTCAACGATTTCTGGCGCCGCTTTGTGAAGCGCGACAAGAGCGAACAGTATTACGTACGCGCGTCCCAGCTCGCCACCGTATTGCTCACCGTGATTTCCGGCATCGTGACGTTCTACATGGGCTCGATCGGCGGGGCCTGGAAACTGTTGATCGTAACGGGCGCCGGCACGGGCGGCGTGCTGTTGCTGCGCTGGTACTGGTGGCGCATCAACGCGTGGAGCGAGGTCTCCGCGATGATCTCGGCCTTCGTCGTGTCGCTGACGCTCCAACTCGCAGTCGGGATGGACAGCGATAAGCCGAAGGATTTCGCGTGGATCATGATCACCACGGTCGCGATCACGACGGCGGTCTGGCTTGCGGTCACGTATCTCACGAAGCCGGAACCGCAGCAGACGCTCACCTCGTTCTATCGCCGCACGCGCCCGTCGCGCACCGGTTGGGCGCCGATCGCGGCGCTCGCGCCGGACGTGAAAGTCACGTCGAGCGGCCTGGCGAACCTGCTCGACTGGGTGGCGGGCTGCGTGCTGGTCTATGGCGTGCTATTCGGCGTCGGGAAGCTGCTGCTGCACGATACCGCTCCCGGACTGTTGCTGCTCGGCCTTGCCGCAGTGGGAGGATTCGTGATCTACCGCGATCTGACGAAGCGGGGCTGGGCTACCGTGGTGGACTGAACGCGTCAACGACGAGATCGGCCACGCGCCGGCGCACCTGGAGAATCCTGGTGTTCGCGCGCGTGGGGTTGACGCGGTTGGACAGCAGAATAATGAAGAGGTCGCGGTCGGGGTCGATCCAGATCGACGTTCCCGTGAATCCGGTGTGACCGAACGCGCGGGGGCCCAGCTTGGTCCCCGCGCTCGAGTTGTCGGAGGGCGTGTCCCACCCCAGGGCGCGTGAGGATCCCGGCGGGATGTCCTGCCGGCGCGTGAATTCCACCACCAGATCATGCGGGAGATAGGCGCCACTCGCGCCGGGAGGACGCCCCGGGGGAATGCGGGTGTCGAGCAGCCATTGCGCAAACCTGGCCAGGTCGGGCGCGGTCGAGAACAGACCGGCATGCCCCGACACGCCTCCCAGACGACCGGTGTTTTCGTCGTGCACCTCGCCCAGCAGCATCCGGTGCCGAAACGCCGTGTCGGTTTCGGTCGGCGCGATGCGCGTGCGCCAGCTCTCCGGTGGCAGGTATCGCGTCGATGCCATGCCTAGTGGCGCGAAGACCCGAGCATCGAGGAACGCGTCGATACGCTGGCCTGAGATCGCTTCCACCGCCTGCGTGAGCGCGATCGCCCCCAGGTCTGAATAGATGAAGGTGTCGCCCGGCTGGCGCAGCAGCGCGGTCGTATCGACCAGTGCCAATGCTGCTTCTCGGGTCGGAGACTCCGCATACAGGGGTCGCCACGCCGGGAGCCCGGACGAGTGCGTGAGCAGATTTCGCAGCGTCACGCGCTCCTTTCCCGCTCCCTGAAATGCAGGCACGTACTTCTGAACAGGGGCGCCGAGATCGAGCCTGCCGGAGTCCACGAGCATCATGACCGCCGTCGTGAGCCCGATGACTTTGGTCAGCGAGGCGAGATCGTAGATCGTCTGCGGCGTGACCGGCCGGTTATCGCCGAGGCCGTAGTGCCCCACCGCCGTGAGGAGCAGGACGGTGTCGTGTCGCCCGACGGCCAGCACGGCTCCGGGAAACGAGCTGTCGACCTGGGATCGCAAATAGGCAACGACGAGGTCGAAACGATCGCGTTGCGGCGCGGCGGGCGGGGCGGGTGCGACCGACGCCGTGCGTGCACCGGCGCACCCGAGCGCCAGCGCGGCGAGCGCACCAGCCGTCCAACCCCTCACGGAATGATGACGCGCGCGGGCGGCTTCGGCGGCGGCACCGTCGAGTCGGCGACGACGCGCCCGTGCCCGATCGGGTAGGCGGGCGGAATGCGGATGGGGAGTTTGCCGCGGATCGGCGACCACCCGAGCAGCGCGCGCGCTGCGGCGCGCTCGGCGGTTCGCACGCCGCTCCAGGCGATGAGGTACGATTTCACCGTGGGCGTCTGGTTCAGGAGATAGGGGCTGCCCAGCGCGACCAGCACCGTCGGTTTCAGCGAGTCCGTCGCCGTGATGAGGCGCGCGAGGGAGTCCGGCAGCGCGATGAATCCGCGTCCCGAGATCGGCCGCACGTTCGCCGCGAAGATGACGGTGGGCGCTCGACCGATCACGACGCGCGCCGAATCGTACGACTCAGGTCCCGACATCGGCCACAGCCGGAAGAATCCGACGGTATCGCCCCCGGCCCGCAGCAGCTCGAGCATGCGTTGTCCGGCATAGCTGTTGAGCTCGTCGCCATACGCGATGATGGCCATGCGGCTGCGCGTGCGACGCAGGCGCTCGATGGTGCCGGCGGTGTCGCGCACCAGCGTGAGCGAGCGCTGCGCGATGTCGTCCGCGGCGTCCGCGAAGGCTTTCGTGCCGACGATGCGCGCGATCGCATCGAGCGGCACGGTGCGTTGCTTGAAGAGTCCGAGCCCGTGCTTGATCGCCAGCATGCGCCGTACGGAGGCATCCAAGCGGGCGGCCGTGATGCGACCCGTCTGCAGCGCGACGAGCATGGACGCGATCGCGGAGTCGGGATCGGCGGGCATGAGGAGTAGATCGGAGCCCGCCTCGAACGCGCGTACCGCCGCTTCACCCGCGCCGTACTTCGCTACGATCGCGCCCATCTGCAGGGCATCGGTGACCACGAGGCCGCGGAACTTGAGGGAGTCGCGCAGGACGCCCGTGAGCATCGCAGCGGACAGCGTCGCGGGCGCGTCCCCCGTGAAGGCCGGGAACGCGATGTGGGCACTCATGACGACCTGCGCGCCGGCGTCGATACCGGCGCGGAATGGTACCAGCTCGATCGAGTCCAACCGGCTATAGCCCGCGCGAATGCTTGGGAGCCCGAGGTGGGAATCCACGTCGGTGTCGCCGTGCCCCGGAAAGTGCTTGAGCGTGGCGAGCATGCCGTTATCCTGAAGCCCGCGCACATAGGCGCGCACGAGCTTCGCGACGGCGTGCGGATCTTCGCCGAACGACCGGATGTTGATGATCGGGTTCAACGGATTGTTGTTGACGTCAGCGTCGGGCGCAAAGTTCACGTGAATTCCGACCGCCCGCCCTTCCAGCGCCGCCACGCGGCCGATCGTGTAGGCGTCGCGCTCGTTCCCCGTCGCGCCGGCGGCCATGATCATGGGGAAGGCGGTCGCGCCGACGACGCGCATGGCAGCCCCCCATTCGAGGTCGGCCGAAATGAGCAGCGGCAGTTTGGAACGCCGCTGCAGCGTGTTCAGCTTGGACGCGATGTCGTAGGGCCCGCCGACGGAGATGATGATCCCGCCGACCTCGAGCGTATCCACCCAACGCTTCGCGATCTGAAACGTGCTGTCGTCCAGCGCCGCGTAGGTTCCATTGAGCCACGGGACGACGAGCTGCGCTATTTTCTGACGGGGCGTGAGCTTCGCCAGCACGCCGTCCACGGCTGCCACGGGTGTTGGTGCACCGGTCGTAGCCCGGCCGCCGCCACAGGCTGCCAGCAGGGTCAGCAACAGGAGTTTATGCGCGCGCATCATCTCGTTGTTTTCGTGTTTGGACTCGCCTGTGGCGCCAGCCGCGCTCCGGCGCCCGCCGTGCCGGTCCGTCCCGGCATCGAAGTTGTGCTGTCAGATTCGGCGCACCTCATCGCGGGGAAGCGCCTGGGTCTGCTCACCAATCATACAGGAATCGATCGTCTGGGACGGCGCGACGCCGATCTCCTGCTTGCAGCACATCGGGGGGGGGGCCGGCTGACCGTGCTGTTCAGCCCGGAACACGGGTTCCGCGGCACGGAAGATCGCGAGGGTCTCCCCGATGGCCGAGATTCGGCGACCGGCCTCCCAATCTACAGTCTCTACGGTGGATCGCGTAACGCGGCGCGCGCGGCGCTCGATTCTATCGACGTCTTGCTGATCGACCTGCAAGACATTGGCGCACGGTTTTACACCTACCCGGCGACGGTGGCGAGTCTGATGCGCGACGCCGCTCAGGCGCGCAAGCGCGTGATCATCCTCGATCGGCCCGACCCCGTAGGCGGGATTGCGGTGCAGGGAAATGTGCGCGCGCAGCTCGGCGACCCCGACTCCAACCTGGTCGGCTTTCTACCGATCGCGATGCGGCACGGTATGACCATGGGTGAGTTGGCACGGATGGCGAACGATCTCATGGGACTGAAACTGGATCTCACGGTGGTGCCGGCATGGGGATGGAAGCGCGAGCTCTTCTACGACGAGACCGGGATGCCCTGGGTGAAACCGTCGCCGAATATGCCCAATCTCGAGAGCGCGCTGCTGTATCCGGGACTCTGCCTGTTCGAGGGGACCAACGTGTCGGTGGGTCGGGGCACACCGATCGCGTTTCAGGTCATCGGCGCGCCCTGGCTCGATCCCGCAAAGATTCTCGAGCGGCTGCGGACATCCGGCATCGAGGGGGTGGACGTTGTGGACACGACGTTCACGCCGCTCGCCCCAACCGACGGCAAGTATCCCGGCGTCGTGCTCCCCGGCCTTCGCATGCGGGTGACCGATCGCGCGCGCTTCGATCCCACGAGGTTTGCCATCACCGTACTTGCGACCCTGCGGGCGGCGCATCCCGGCGAGTTTGCGTTTCGCGCTTCCCACTTCGACCGCCTGGCAACGGGACCCGAGTTACGGGCCGCGATCGAAGCCGGTCGCGCACCCCGGGAGATCTGGGAGTCCTGGGCGCTGGATCTCCAGCGATTCCGAGAGAGGCGCGCGCAGTACCTGATCTACTGAGGTAGGCACTTTCCCAGCTTGCCGAGTCGGCCCCCCGGCTCCATAATCCTCCCCCCGCCCGTCTTGGTCCGGGCGCGGGGGAGGGGTCGCCATGGTCGCCGGCCGCACGTTGACGCGAGCCGCCATCATCCTGTTGATGGTGGGGACACCGGCGGTGTGGTTCGCCTGCTCCGACAGCGCCCCCGATTCTCCCGCCGGTCCGTCAACTCCTCCTTCAATTCTCGACGTGCGCGACGCGCTCGCCGTACAGCGGCGACACACGCAGGCACTCCTCGAGATCCCCGGCGTGATCGGCACAGCGGTCACCGCAATGCCGGATGGGCGCGCGAGCGTGCTCGTGCTGGCGGAACGGTCCGGGGTTGCCGGCGTGCCGCTGGACCTCGAAGGCGTTCCCGTCACCGTTCGCGTCACGGGCAGGATCATGGCGTTGAGCGATCCGACGAAGCGCCAGCGCCCCGCGCCGCTCGGGTACTCGGTCGGGCATCCGGCGATCACCGCGGGCACCATCGGCGCCCGGGTGCGTGACGCGCTCGGCCGGGTCTACATCCTCTCGAACAACCACGTCCTCGCCCACACCAATGAAGCCAGCATCGGCGACCCGGCGTACCAGCCGGGGCCGTTCGACGGCGGCACGGCCGCCGATCAGATCGCGACGCTGACCGACTTTCAGACCATCTCATTCACGGCGAACGCCAGCAACACGATGGACGCCGCGATCGCGCTCTCGAGCGCGGCCGTCCTGGACAATGCGACCCCGGCGGACGCGGGCTACGGCATGCCGAGCTCGCGGATCTACGGGGACGCGGACGGCGACGGCCTGTTCGACGACCGCAACGCGCTGCTCGGTGTCAACGTGCAGAAATACGGGCGCACCACGCGGCACACGCATGGGCAGATCACCGGGGTTAACGCGACGGTCACCGTGTGCTACGCCGGGTCCGGGTTTGTGTGCACCAAGTCTGCTCGCTTCGTGGATCAACTGATCATTTCGCCCGGGGCGTTCAGCGGTGGCGGTGACTCGGGTTCACTGATCGTGACCGACGACGGAAACCTCAATCCGGTGGCGCTGCTGTTCGCCGGGAGCGGGACGGTCACGATCGGCAACCGCATCGATCTGGTGCTGCTGCGCTTTGGGGTCGTCATCGACGGCTTCGATCCACCCCCGCCCGGTCCATTCACCGATCTGGCCATCACCGGAATCACCGGGCCGAACGCCGCGGTACAGGGCCAGGCCGCCACGCTGACCGTGATCGTGAAGAACTTCGGGAATCAGGACGTCTCCGCGTTCGGGGTCGTGCTGCAGGACACGACCGAGCACGCGACGGTCGGGACGCAGAGCGTCACCGGATTGGCAGCCGGCGCCAGCACGACCCTGACGTTCGCCTGGACACCGACGACACTCGGCGATCACGGCCTGGTCGCGAGCCACACACTGGCCGATGACCGACCGATCGATGACACCCGCTCGACGACGATCCCGGTCGATCCAGTCTTCACCGACGTGGCCGTGACGAACCTCAGCGGTGCCGAGGTGATTGCGGGGCATGCCTTCAACGTCCCCGTCACGGTCCAGAACGTCGGCAATCAGAACGTGGCGAGTTTTGAGGTCACGCTGCGCGATGCGACCGACGGCACAACGATCGGCACGCAGACGGTGAGCGGCCTCGCCGCGGGCGCGACGACCACCCTCGCGTTCCCGTGGAACACCACCGACGCCACGCTGGGCCAGCACACGCTCGTGGCGAGCCACAGTCTGACCGACGACGCCGCCGACAACAATCAGCGCTCGGCGACGTTCAACGTGAAGCCGAAGCCGACCGACATCGCGGCCACCGGGATCACCGCGCCCGCCCGGGTGAACCAGGGCGATACAGCGCACGTCTTCGTCACCGTCAAGAACGTGGGTGAGCTGAACGTCACTACCAGCTTCAACGTCGAGCTCGCCGACGGCGCGCAGAACTTCGCGGTCGTCGGTACGGCGTCAGTCGCGGGACTGGCGATCGGCGCGACGGCAACCGTCGACATTTCGTGGAACACCGCCGGCGCCGATATCGCGGGGCATACGCTGTTCGCGACGCAGAAGCTGCCCGATGACAAGGCGAGCAACGACGCCATCGCGATATCGGTCATCGTGCAGCCGCGTCCGATTACGGACCTGGGTGTCACTGCGCTGAACGCGCCCGCCACCGTGGCGCAGGGGAATACGGTCTCGATCCCCGTCACCGTGCAGAATCTGGGTGGCGTTGTCGTGACCAGCACCTTCAACCTCGTCCTGACCGACGCCACGGCCGGGGTCACGATCGGTACCCAGGCGATCCCGGGGCTCGCAGCGGGCGGCAACACCACGCGCACGTTCAGCTGGAATACCGCCGGCGCGGCGTTGGGCGGTCACACGCTGGTGGCCACCCAGACGTTCGCCGACGAGAACGTCGCGAACAATTCGAAGTCAGCCGCCGTGTCGGTCGTTGCTCCGACGACCGATGTCGCCGTGACCATGGTGAGCGCGCCGGCGTCCGTCCCCAAAGGAAGCACCGCGTCCGTCGGGGTCCACGTCCAAAACGTGGGTGGGCTTGGCGTCACCACGTTCAACGTGGTCCTCACCGATGTCACGGCCGGGGTGACGATCGGCACGCAGACGGTTTCGGCCCTCGCGGTGGGCGCGAGCACGGTGCGCACCTTCACCTGGAACACCGGCACCGCCGCCGTGGGCAATCATACCCTCGTCGGGTCGCACACCCTGAGCGACGACAACGCGTCCAACAACCAGAACTCGGCGATCGTCACGGTCAATCCCGCGCCCGCCGATCTGGCGCTCGTGAGCATTACCGCCCCCGGCTCCGTGACGCAGGGCGACACGGCGGCCATTGTCGCGACCGTCCAGAACATAGGCGGGGCCGATGTCACGGCCGATATCGACGTGGTGTTGACGGACGGGACCGCCGGGAATGCGATTCTCGGCACGCAGACCATTCCAGGACTCGCGGGGGGCGCGAGCGCCACCCGTACGTTCAGCTGGAACACCGCCGGTGCGGCGATGAGCGGGCACATTCTGACCGCGACGCAGAAGTTCCCCGATGCCAATGCGAGCAACAACGCTCGAGCGCTCGTGATTACCGTGAACGCGCCGAGCGTGCACGTGGGCAATCTCGACGGTTTTGCTGTCAGGACGGTGGAGAACTGGTCGGCGACGGTTCGGATCACGGCGCACGACTCCCGGCACAATCCCGTGAACGGGGTGACGGTCCGCGCGAGCTGGAACTCGGGTCCGGAGGTCCAGTGCGTCACGAGCGATGTCGAGGTGGCCGGTACCTGCACGCTCACGATGGCGGGAATCCCAAACACGACAGCGATGGTCTACTTCGGGATGAGCGGGATGTCACTTACGGGCTACACATACAAGCCGGCGGGCAATCACGACCCGGACGGGAGCTCCAACGGCTATGGATTCTTCGTGAAGCGTTGATCCCTGCTTCCCCCCGTGTAGTCCCTTTCGGCCCTACCCCTATTTGGGGCGGCGATTAGTTTCCCCCCGGCATGAATGTCATTCCCCAGCGCGTCAAGGACGGTTTCGTTGCGTTGACCGGCCCGATCGCGCGTGCGCTGATTCGGGGTGGCGTCCATCCCAACACGATTACGACGGTGGGGACACTGTTCGTGATCGGCTCCGGCGTTGCGTTCGGAATGGGTGAGATCCGTCTCGGTGGCGCGCTCCTGCTGGTCAGCGGCGTGTTCGACATTCTGGACGGACAGGTCGCTCGCCAGGGCGCGAAGATGACCACGTTCGGAGCGTTTTACGACTCGACGCTGGATCGGGTTGGGGAAGGGGCCGTGTTCAGCGGGCTGATTTTCTGGTTCTTGACCGGCCCGCTGCCGAGTGAGCTGAAAATCCGCGCCCTGGGCGCCGCGCTGCTGGCGCTCGTGGCGTCGCTGGTGGTGTCGTACACACGCGCACGCGCCGAAGCGCTCGGCGTTGAATGCAAGGTGGGCATCGCGGCGCGGGCCGAGCGGATCCTGTTGCTCGGGCTGCCCACCCTCCTGTTCGGCGCGGGTCCGGGGCGCCCGGGAGTTTTGCTGTTCTGGATTGTCACCGTGCTGGCGATCGTCGCCGCGATCACGGTAGTCCAACGGGTGGTGCACGTCGCGCGCGTGGCGCGCGGCGCTCCACCACCCTCACCGATTCCGAAACGTGAGACGTCGCCTGGAATCGCGGCCGCGCGCCGCAAGGGACCATGATGGCACGGCAACAGACAGCGATTGCAACCGGTGGTGGACGTGAGATCGCCCCCGCCACCGGAAAACTGGGCGTCATGCTGGTGGGACTCGGCGCGGTGTCCACGACGTTCATCGCCGGCGTCGAGAACGTGCGGCGCGGCCGCGCGCAGCCGATCGGCTCGCTCAGCCAGATGGCGACGATCCGGCTCGGCAAACGCACCGAGAAGCGCTCTCCGAAGATCAAGGACTTCGTCCCGCTCGCCGATCTGAAGGATCTGGTCTTCGCGGCCTGGGACCCGATTCCCGACGATGCCTACACCGCCGCTCTCAAGGCCGGCGTGCTCGATCGGCACGAGCACCTCGATCCGATCAAACCGTTCCTGCAGGGCATCAAGCCGCTGCCGGCGGTGTTCGACCAGTATTACGTCAAGCGGCTGCAGGGGACGAACGTCAAGCGCGGCAAGAACAAGCGGGAGCTCGCCGAGCAGCTGCGCCAGGACATGCGGAACTTCAAGAAGAATGAAGGGCTCGACCGGCTCGTCATCGTGTGGTGCGCGTCCACCGAGGTGTTCCTCACGCCTGGTCCTGCGCATCAGTCGCTGGCCGCCTTCGAACAGGCGATGGAGCAGAACGACCAGTCCATCGCCCCGTCCATGCTGTACGCCTACGCCGCCCTGATGGAGAACCTGCCGTTTGCCAATGGGGCGCCGAACCTGACGGTCGACTTGCCTGTGATGGAACGGTTGGCGGACGAGCGCCATGTGCCGATCGGCGGCAAAGACTTCAAGACCGGGCAGACCATGATGAAGAGCGTGCTCGCGCCCGCGTTCAAGGCGCGCATGCTCGGTCTCTCCGGCTGGTATTCCACCAACATTCTCGGGAATCGCGACGGCGAAGTGCTGGACGATCCCGAGTCGTTCAAGACGAAGGAAGAGTCCAAGCTGGGCCTGCTCGAGCACATCCTGCAGCCGGATCTGTATCCCGAGCTGTACGGCAAGGTCTACCACAAGGTCCGGATCAATTACTATCCGCCGCGCGGGGACAACAAAGAAGGCTGGGACAACATCGACATCTTCGGGTGGCTCGGCTATCCGATGCAGATCAAGGTCGATTTCCTGTGCCGCGACTCGATTCTGGCCGCGCCGATCGTGCTCGATCTCGCGTTGTTCTTCGATTTCGCCGCGCGCGCGGGTCTCTTCGGCATCCAGGAATGGCTGTCGTTCTACTTCAAGAGCCCCCAGTTCGCCGCGGGGCTGTATGCCGAGCATGATCTCTTCATTCAACAGACGAAGCTCAAGAACACGCTGCGCTGGGTGATGGGCGAGGAGCAGATCACGCACCTCGGCGTTGAGTACTACGAGTACGCCGACCGATAACAGTTCCGTCCTTTAGGAGTCTCCGTCGATGATCGCGTTTGTTTCTGCCCTTCAGCAGCACGCGGGTGGCGGCGAAGCCGCACTCGTGCTCCCCGATCTCAATCAGGCGACGTTCTTCGGCGGGATCGGAGGCCGCGGATTGCTCCTGTGGGGGCTCGTGATCTGCGCGCTCGGTCTCTTGTTCGGCCTCGCCACCTACACTCAGCTCAAGAACCTGCCCGTGCACCGCGCGATGCGCGAGATCTCCGAGCTGATCTACGAGACCTGCAAGACGTACCTGCTGACGCAGGGCCGCTTCCTGTTGATTCTCTGGCTGTTCATCGGGGCGATCGTCGCCATCTACTTCGGCACATTGGCCCAGACGGTGGACGCGGCGGGCACTGCCGTCCGCGGCTTCCCGGCGATGAAAGTCATCATCATCCTGCTGTTCAGCCTGGTCGGCATCGCGGGCAGCTACGGCGTCGCCTGGTTCGGCATCCGCGTGAACACCTTCGCCAACTCGCGCACGGCGTTCGGCAGCCTCACCGGCAAGCCGTATCCCAACCACGCGATCCCGCTGAAGGCCGGCATGAGCATCGGGATGCTGCTCATCAGCGTCGAGCTGCTGTTGATGCTGCTGATTCTGCTCTTCATTCCGGGCGACTACGCCGGTCCCTGCTTCATCGGCTTCGCCATCGGCGAATCGCTGGGCGCGGCGGCGCTGCGCGTGGCCGGCGGCATCTTCACGAAGATCGCCGACATCGGCGCCGACCTGATGAAGATCGTATTCAAGATCAAGGAAGACGACGCGCGCAATCCCGGCGTCATCGCCGACTGCACAGGGGACAACGCCGGCGATTCGGTCGGCCCCAGCGCGGACGGCTTCGAGACCTACGGCGTGACGGGCGTCGCGCTCATCTCGTTCATCCTGCTCGCCGTCCACGAGCCGCTGGTGAAGGTGCAGCTGCTCGTCTGGATCTTCGCGATGCGCGTGATGATGATCGTCGCCTCAGGGGCGTCGTATTACCTGAACGCCGCGATCGTGAAGGCGCGGTACCAGACCGCCGACCACATGAACTACGAAGCGCCGCTCACGACGCTCGTCTGGCTCACCTCGCTCGTCTCCGTGGCGCTCACGTTCCTGGCGTCGTGGCTCCTGATCCCCAACATCGGCAACGATCCGACGCTGTGGTGGAAGCTGTCGCTCGTGATTACCTGCGGCACGCTGGCGGGCGCGATCATTCCCGAATTCGTCAAGGTGTTCACGTCGGTCAACTCGCGGCACACACGCGAGGTGGTGACCTCGTCGCGCGAGGGCGGCGCGTCGCTGAACATCCTGTCCGGTCTCGTGGCCGGGAACTTCAGCGCGTTCTGGTTAGGGATGGCGATGATGACCCTGATGGCGATCGCCTACGGGATCAGCACGACGGGCCTGGGAAGTCTGATGATCGCGCCGGCGGTGTTCGCGTTCGGGCTCGTCGCGTTCGGGTTCCTGGGGATGGGGCCGGTGACGATCGCGGTCGATTCGTACGGGCCGGTGACGGACAACGCGCAGTCGATCTACGAGCTGTCGCTGATCGAGCAGGTGCCGAACGTCAAGGCGGAGATCAAGAAAGACTTCGGCTTCGAGCCGAATTTCGCGCGCGCCAAGGAGAATCTCGAGGAGAACGACGGGGCGGGGAACACGTTCAAGGCGACCGCGAAGCCGGTGCTCATCGGCACGGCGGTCGTGGGCGCGACGACGATGATTTTCTCCATCATCGTGGCGCTGACGAACGGGTTGCAGCCCGAGCAGCTCTCGAACCTGTCGATCCTGCACCCGCCGTTCCTGCTCGGCCTGATCACCGGCGGCGCCGTGATCTACTGGTTCACCGGAGCCTCCATGCAGGCGGTGACGACCGGCGCGTACCGCGCGGTCGAATTCATCAAGGCGAACATCCGGCTCGAGGGCACGACCAAGGCGTCGGTGTCGGACAGCAAGAAGGTGGTGGCGATCTGTACGCAATACGCGCAGAAGGGGATGTTCAACATCTTCCTGACGGTGTTTTTCGCGACGCTGGCGTTCGCGTTCTTCGAGCCGTACTTCTTCATCGGGTACCTGATCTCGATCGCGCTGTTCGGGCTCTACCAGGCCATCTTCATGGCCAACGCGGGGGGCGCGTGGGACAACGCCAAGAAGATCGTCGAGACCGAGCTCAAGCAGAAAGGCACCGAGCTGCACGCGGCCACGGTCGTGGGCGATACCGTGGGCGATCCGTTCAAAGACACGTCCTCGGTCGCCATGAACCCGATCATCAAGTTCACGACCCTGTTCGGCCTCCTCGCCGTGGAGCTGGCGGTCTCGCTCACGGCCGAGCGCGGCGTGCTGCTGAGTCTCGTGCTGGCGAGCGCATTCCTGGTGATCGCGCTCGTGTTCGTCTGGCGCTCCTTCTACGCCATGCGCATCGAGCACGCCGTCAAATCGGAGGCGGCGCCCGCGCGCGTACCGGTGCGGTAACGGGGCGTCCATGACGAGCACTCAGATCGCCGTCACGGCGCTCGGCGTCGTCGCCATCGTCTGGGTGCTCTGGTACTTCCTCCTCTCGCGCGGCACGGCGGTGCCGGCGACGGCCGGTGCCGGCGGCGTCCAGGAAGTGCGCGTCACGGTGAAGGGCGGCTACACGCCCGATACCATCGTGGTGCAGGCCGGCAAACCGGTGCGGCTGCAGTTCTATCGCGACGAGACCGCCGACTGCTCGGAGCGCGTCGTGTTCGAGCGCTTCGGCATCGACGCGCAGCTCCCGCCCTTCCAGACCACCGCGATCGAGTTCACGCCCGAACAGCCCGGGGAATACCCCTTCCGCTGCGGCATGAACATGCTGAAGGGGTTGCTCGTCGTTGAGCCGTCGGGCGAGCGCCGCGCGGCGTCGTCGCCGCACAAGTTCCACGGAGCGAAGGCGTGAGCAAGGCGCGGATCGTTCTTCCCATCGAAGGCATGACCTGCGCGAGCTGCGCCGCCACCGTCCAGGAAGCGCTGGCGGGAGCGACCGGCGTGACGTCGGCGGGCGTGAACTTCGCGACCAACAAGGCCGCGGTCGACTACGACGACGCGCACACCAACGTCGCCGAGCTGATCAAGACGGTCCGCGAGGCCGGATACAATTGCGGCAAAGCGAGCGTGACCTTCGGCCTCACGGATCTGCATTACGCGCCGAGTGTGGAGCCGCTCGAGCAGGCACTGGCGCGCGTGAATGGCGTGATCCGCGCGGTGGCAAATCAGGCGACCGAGACGGCCACGGTGGACTACATCCCGGGGGTCGTGAGCGCCACCGATCTCGAGCACGCCGTCACCGGCGCGGGGTTCGTCGTGGCCGAGCCCATCGCCGAAGAAGACCCTGTGGAGCGCGAGCGGATCGCGCGCCGCCGCGAAATCAGGACGCTCACCTGGAAGTTCGCGCTCGCGGCGGCCGTCACCGTCGTCGCGATGATCGGCTCGATGCTGCTCATGGCCGATCGTCCCATGGGCGACATGGGGACCATGAAGCAGGTCGATCTCCTCGGCCGCCTGCTCATGCCGCCGGCGATTGCCCTGCGCGATTCGATCGCGGCACAGGGCTGGATCCTCGAGCTCACCTGGATCAAATGGGGCCTCGCGCTCCTCACGCTTCCCGTCGTCGTCTGGTCCGGCCAGCAGTTCTACAAGGGCACCTGGAGCGGCGTGCGGCACCGGACGGCCGACATGAACACCCTGATCGGCGTCGGGACGGCAGCGGCCTACCTGTACTCGCTGGTCGCGACGGCCGCTCCTTCATTCTTCCTCCGAGCGGGGCTGCCGGCCGACGTCTATTACGAGGCGGTCGCCGCGATCATCGCGCTGGTGCTGCTCGGCCGCCTGCTCGAGGCGCGCGCCAAAGGCCGCACCTCCGAAGCGATTCGCCGCCTTGCCGCCCTGCGCGCGAAAGCGGCGCACGTCGTGCGCGACGGGCATGAGACCGACGTCCCCGTGGAAGCCGTCGTCGTCGGGGACCTCATCATCGTGAAGCCGGGCGAGAAGGTGCCCGTCGATGGGATCGTCACCGAAGGCGCGTCGGCCGTGAACGAGTCGATGTTGACCGGCGAGCCGATGCCGGTCGGCAAGAAGCCGGGCGATGAAGTCATCGGCGCGACGCTGAACACGACGGGCAGCATCACCTTCCGCGCCACGCGCGTGGGGAAGGAGACGGCGCTCGGCCAGATCGTGCAGCTCGTGGAGGACGCCCAGGCGACCAAGGCGCCGATCCAGAAGCTCGCCGACCGCGTAGCCGGCGTGTTCGTGCCGATCGTCATGGTCTTGGCCATCGCCGCCTTCGTGGCGTGGTTCGATTTCGGGCCCCCGCCCGAGGCGCGTGCGCTCGTGTACGCGACCGTCGCATTCGTCACGGTGCTGATCATCGCCTGTCCGTGTGCGCTCGGCCTCGCGACGCCCACGGCGATTCTCGTCGGCACCGGGAGGGCCGCGGAATACGGCATCCTGATCCGCAGCGGGGAAGCGCTGGAGCGGCTGGCGAAGGCGCGGCGCGTCCTGCTCGACAAGACCGGCACTATCACCGAGGGAAAGCCGACCGTCACGCACATCGTGAGCTCCAAGAAGCCGGACGGCACGCCCATCAGTCCTGCCGACGTCCTGAAGTGGGCGGCCTCGGTGGAGCAGCGCTCCGAGCATCCGCTGGCGCTTGCCATCCTCAAGGCCGCGCAGGACAAGCAGGTGGTGCTGCTGCCGGTCGAGAAGTTCGCCGCGATGGAAGGCCGCGGCGTGCGGGGCACCGTGGACCGCCGGATCATCGAAGTGATCTCGCTGCGGCACGCGCGCGAACGCAGCCTCGAGCTCGGCTCGCTCGGCACCGACGCCGACCGGTTGGCCGACCAGGGGCGCTCCCCCGTCATCGTGGTCGTGAACAACACCGTGTACGCCGTCATCGCGATCTCCGATCCGATCAAGCCGACATCCAAGGCCGCGATCGAGATGCTCAAGCGCAAAGGCCTGCCGGTGGTCATGGTCTCCGGCGACTCGCGCAAAGGGGCCGAGGCGGTCGCCGCCGAGGTGGGCATCGACGAGGTGATCGCCGAAGTGTTGCCGTCGCAGAAGGCGGACCTCGTGAAGAAGCTGCAGCGCCAGAATGGGAGCGGGGACATCGTCATGGTCGGCGACGGCATCAATGACGCGCCCGCGCTCGCGCAGGCGAACGTCGGGATTGCGATCGGCACCGGCACCGACATCGCCATGGAAGCGTCCGACGTCACGCTGATCCGCGGGGATCTCCGTGCCGTCTTCATCGCGATCGAGCTGGCGCGGCGCACGATGCGGACGATCCGCTGGAATCTGATCTGGGCCTTCGGCTACAACATCGTGCTCATTCCCGTCGCGGCCGGCGTTCTGTATCCTGTGACGGGGTGGTTGCTGTCGCCGGTGCTCGCGAGCGCGGCGATGGCGTGGTCGAGTCTGTCGGTCGTCCTCAACAGCCTGACGCTGCGGGCCTTCAAACCTCGGGGGGGGGGAACCGGAAGTCATGCGTTACTTCCACAGAACTAGCGCGAGTCCGGAGGCGGTGCTCGACGTCGCCAAGACGTTCTTTGGGGGCCGGCTCGCGCCGGCGGAAGAGTCGCCGCGGCGCCGGGCGTATCACGGGACGCTGGGCCGGATCACGATCAGCGCGCGGCCCGAAGGCGGGCACTACACCTTTGTCGAAGTCGCAACCGATCAGGTTGGAGAATCGGAGCTCGACAAGCTCGCCAAGCGGTTTCTGGCGGAAGTGCACCGGGTCGTCGAGCCGGGGTACGTGATGCGCGGCGCGTACTAGCCAGCGACTTTCGCGCCGTAGCCGGCTTTCGCGATCGCCGCGACCAGCTGCTCGGTCGTCACCGAGTCGTCGTCGAAGTCGATTTCCGCTTCCCCATCCGGCAGATCAACGACCGCGCTATACACACCCGAGATACCCTTCAACGCCTTCTCGACCTTGGCCTGACAATGGCCGCAGGTCATTCCGGACACCCGGAGTTTGACGTTCGCCATGGCTCTTCCCTCCCAACTATAATTTAGGGCCATGGCTCTTCCTGCCACCCGACCCACCGCCGCCATACCGGCCGGAGCCGCGCTCTCGGCCGAGCAGCTGCTCGAGATCTACTATTACCTGCGGCTGACGCGGACCCTGGAAGAGCGCCTGGTCGCCCTGTATCGGCAGACCAAGGTGATCGGCGGGCTGTTCCGCTCCTTGGGGCAGGAGGGCGAATCGGTCGCATCGGCCTACGCGCTGGAGCGCGGCCGCAACAAGGACATCCTCTCGCCCCTGATCCGTAACCTCGGCTCCCTGCTGGTGATGGGCGCCCAGCCCATCGAGATCCTGCGGCAGTACATGGCGAAAGCCGACAGCCCCACGCGGGGGCGCGAGCTGAACGTCCATTTCAACGATCTCGAGAAGGGCTATCTTGGCCAGATCTCCCACCTCGGCGACATGATTCCGGTGATGGCCGGAATCGCACTGTCTTTCAGGATGCGTCGTGAGCCCCGGGTCGGATTGGTATATATCGGAGACGGCGGTACCTCGACGGGCACCTTTCATGAAGGGCTGAACCTGGCCGCCGTGCAGCGCTTGCCCCTCGTCGTCATCGGTGAGTACAACCACTGGGCCTATTCGACGCCACCCGAGAAGCAATTCGCGGTCAAAGACCTGGCTGACAAAGCCAAAGGGTACGGGATTCCGGCGGTCACCGTCGACGGCAACGATGTGTTCGCGGTGTACGAAGCAACCAAGTTTGCGGTCGAGCGCGCGCGGCGCGGCAAGGGTGTGCACTTCATCGAAGTGAAGACCTATCGACGCAAGGGACACGCCGAGCACGATGACCAGCATTACGTGCCGAAGGACGTGTTGGAGCAGTGGGCGAGGGCCAACGATCCGGTCGATCGCTTCGTGCAGCGCCTGCTCTCCGCCGATCTCGTCGGTGAGACCGACCTGAAAGACATCGACGAGCGTGTGCGCGTGGAAGTGGATCAGGCGACCGATGCGTGCGTCGACGAGCCGCTGCCGTCTGCCGAAACCGCGCTCCCGGGGGTGTACGTCGATCCCCCCGCGGCCGACAAGCTCTGGTTCAAGGCGCTCTGATGGCTCCCGCCGAAATCACGTTTCTCGAGGCACTGCGCCAGGGACTGTGGGAGGAGATGGAACGCGACGAGCGCGTCTTCATTCTCGGCGAGGACGTGGGTGCGTACGGCGGGGCTTTCAAAGTCACCGACGGGTTCGCGAAGAAATTCGGCGAATCGCGCGTGATCGATACGCCGATTGCCGAAGCCGCGATCGTCGGCGCCGCGGCGGGCGCGGCGCATATGGGGCTGCGGCCGGTCGCGGAGATGCAGTTCATCGATTTCATCTCGTGCGCCTACGACATGCTGACGAACTACGTCGCCACCGCGCGCTACCGCGCCGGGCTGTCGACCCCCATGGTGGTGCGCGGCCCCTGCGGCGGCTACGTGCGGGGCGGGCCGTTCCACTCGCAGAACCCCGAAGCCGCGTTTCTGCATACGCCGGGACTCAAGATCGTCTACCCGGCGACCGCACGCGATGCGAAGGGCCTCATCAAGGCATCGATTCGCGACGAAGATCCGGTGCTGTATCTCGAGCACAAATGGCTGTACCGGCGCATCAAAGAGCAGCTGCCCGAGGGCGAGGAGATCCTGACGCCGATCGGCCAGGCGCGGCTCGCGCGCGAGGGCACGCACCTGTCCATCATCACGTACGGCGCGACGGTGTGGAAATCGCTCGAGGCGGCGGAAAAACTGGAGAAGGAAGACGGGCTCGCCGTGGAGGTGCTCGATCTCCGCACGCTGCTCCCCATGGATGACGCCGCCATCGTCGCGACGGTGCAGAAGACGAATAAGGTGCTGATCGTCCACGAAGACACGCGGACGGGCGGCATTGCCGGAGAGATCGCGGCGCGTATCAACGAGCAGGCGTTCGAGTGGCTCGATGGGCCGATCATGCGGGTGACGGCGCACGACGTGCCAATACCCTACGCACCGACGCTCGAGGACTTCGTGCTGCCCCAAACCGACGATATTGTAAAAGCAGCGCGGTGGTTGGCGAACTACTGAGCTACCGGCTATCGGCTACCAGCTATCGGGTTTCACCACCCGATAGCCGATAGCTGATAGCCGATAGCCCTGGAGAGTCTATGGCCAGAGTAGACGTTCTCATGCCGCAGATGGGCGAATCGATCGCCGAAGGCACGTTGAGCAAATGGCTCAAGAAGGTCGGCGACACTGTGAAGCGCGACGAGCCCTTGTTCGAGATCTCGACCGACAAGGTCGATGCCGAAATTCCCGCGCCGGCCGCCGGCACCCTTGCCGAGATCAAGGTGCAGGAGGGGCAGACGGTGCCGGTGCAGACGCTCGTCGCGGTGCTGGAAACCGACGCCGCCGCGACGGCATCGAAACCTGCCGCTACGGCTCCCGCTCCCGCCCCGGCAGCACCGAAGCCCGAGGCGCCGGCACCGCGCGCTCAGGCGCCGAGTCCGCAGCCGCCCCAACCAACACCCGAACCGGTCCGGCCGTCGGCCCGTCCGGCGGACGGTGATGGTGGCGTCCAGACCGCGGAGCAGCGGCTCCGCACCAAATCGACGCCCCTCGTCCGCAAGATCGCGGCCGAGCACAGCGTCGATATCTCGCGCATTTCGGGCAGCGGCTACGCGGGTCGCGTTACGAAGCAGGACATTCTCGGCTACATCGAGAAGGCACCGGCCGCGGCTCCGACGTACGACGCACGACGTACGACGCACGCTCCCAGTGCGGTCGAACATCCTGCCGTAGAACCGTGGCCAGGTGACAGGGTCGAGCCCTGGTCCAAGATCCGCAAGATCACCGCCGATCACATGGTGATGTCGCGGCGCGTCTCGGCGCATGTCGCGAGCTTCTTCGAGGTCGATTTCACGCGCGTGGCGCAGCTGCGTGCCAAGGCCACCGAGAAGCCCACGTTCCTGGCGTACATCGTGAAGGCCTGCGCGCAGAACCTGCGCAAGCATCCGGTGGTGAACGCCGCCGTCTCCGGCGACAGCACGATCTACCGCGGCGAGGTGAACATCGGCATCGCGGTGGCGCTCGATTGGGGGCTCATCGTCCCGGTCATCAAGCGCGCCGACGAGCTGTCCTTGACGGGGATCGCGCGCGCGATCGCCGATCTCGGTGAGCGCGCCCGGACCAAGAAACTCTCGCCCGACGACATCCAGCGCGGCACATTCACGATCACCAACCCCGGCGGCTTCGGGCCGTTCGCCGGCATTCCGATCATCAACCAGCCACAGGTCGCGATCCTGGGTGTCGGCGCGATCGAGAAGCGGCCCAAAGTCGTCACGGCTTCCGACGGCACGGATTCCATCGCCGTCCGCACGATGGGGATGTTGACGATGTCGTACGATCATCGCGTCGTGGACGGCGCCGACGCGGACAGGTTCCTGGCCGACGTCAAGAAACTGCTGCAGGAGTTTCCCGAGGGAGCGGTGTGAGCATGCCGAAAGTCCTGACCGCCGCGCGGGTGCGCGTGGCCACGCAAAACGAGACGGAATACGTGAACACGCTGCGCGAGCTGAGCCAGTTCGCGGAGGCGCGGGGCCAGCGCATCTGGCTGTTCCGCAACGCCAAGGATCCGCGCCTGTTCATCGAGTTCTCGGAGAGCCCCACCGAGATGTCGCACCGCGCGCAGGCATCGCGGCTCCCGGAAGAAATCAAGCTCGAGCGGCGGCTCCAGGCGCTCGCGACCTACGCGCCGGACGCGTGGGAGTTGTGGAGTGAGGTTCCCGTCGCCACCACGTCGCAGGCCTAGCCCATGGTCCGCGCGATCGTCATTGACGGCGAACCCTGGGAGGTCTGCCCGTCGGGCCGGGTCACGGTCTACGGCCGCGATCAGTTCGGCCTGATCTTCGATCGCGGTACGGGATCGCAGCGCCTGCGGCGCGTCACGCACTACTCGCCGCGCGGGGCTCGCGCTCCCGAACGCGCGTTCGCCGAGCTGTCCGAGCGGGAGCTGATCGAGCTGTTCCGCCAGTCGCAGCCCGCCTGGACGGCGCCAGAGGTCGATTACGCCGCACATTGACCTGCATTGCCATTCGACGGCATCCGACGGCGAGTGTGAGCCCCCGGAGGTCGCGCAGCACGCGCGCAAAGCCGGCCTCGTCGCGATCGCGCTCACCGATCACGACACGACCGACGGGGTGGCGGATGCGGCGCGCGCAGCCGCCAGGCTCGGCGTCCGCGTCATTCCCGGCTGCGAATTCAGCGTGCGCGCCCCGTGGGGGGAGCTGCACGTGCTCGCGCTGTTTCTGCCATACGAACACGAGCGCCTCCAGGGGTTCCTGCGCGACACGCGCGCGGCGCGGCGCGTACGCGGCGAGCAGATCGTCGCCAAGCTCCAGGGCCTGGGCGTCGACATCGCCCTCGAGGACGTGCAGGCCCAGCTGATGGGCGGGGACGACGGCGCGCTGGGACGGCCGCACGTCGCGCGCGCTCTCGTCGATTGCGGTGCCTGTGAAGACATCGGCGATGCGTTCCGCCGCTACCTGGGTCGTGGCCGCGCCGCCTACGTCGAGAAGCCGTTGCCCAGGCTCGCCGAAGTCACGTCCCTCGTGCACGAGGTGGGCGGACTCACCGTCGCCGCGCATCTGGGCGATCACGGTACCGAGTCGCAGATTCGCATTTTCCAGGATCAGGGACTCGATTGTGTGGAGGTTCGGCACCCGAGCCACCCCCAGGCCGTTGAACGGCGGCTCACGAAGATCGCCGAGCGTCTGGGACTCGGGATCAGCGGCGGCTCCGATTGGCACGGCGAGAGTGAATACGGTGGGAGCCACGCCCCACTGGGGAGTATGCAGGTTCCGGACGCGTGGCTGGCGCCGCTCGAACGGCGTCTCGAACAGGCCACCACGAAACGGGCAGCAGAGGGAGGGGGACCGGCAGCATGAGTGATCCGCTACCGATCGGGAGTAAGGCGCCGGCATTCAGTGCGGCCGCCTCCGATGGGCGAACCTATGCGCTCGGGGAGCTACTCAAGAGCGGTCCCGTCGCGCTCGTGTTCTATCCCGGAAACAACACCCCGGGCTGAAACCGCCAACTCTCCGCCGTGCGCGATGAGATCGAGAAGTTCAACGCCGCCAGGATGCAGCCGATGGGCGTGAATCCCGCGAGTGTGGACAGCCACCGGGGGTACGTGGAGAAGATGCGGTTCAATTTTCCGCTCCTCTCCGATCCCGAGCGCACCATCGCCGGGGCGTACCACGCGCTGAAGGACGACGGCAAGGGGATTCAGCGCACCGTGTACGTGATCGGGCGCGACGGGACGGTGCGGTTCGCGCAGCGCGGCTATCCACCCGTGGACGACATCGTCGGTGCCAGCTGACCTCCACGGCAAGGTCGCGCTCATCACGGGTGTGGGGCGCGTCGGACAAATCGGACATGCGGTAGCGCGTGCGTGCGGCCGCGCGGGCGCGAAGTTGCTGCTCGCGGACGTCAATGCGGTCGGGTTGGCGGATCGCGTGAAAGAGTTCGGTGCCGAAGGGATCCCCGCCAAGGCCTCCGCCGGTGATCTGACGCAACCCGACGCGGCGCGCGCCGCGAGCGCGGCGGCCCGGAGCCAGTTCGGCGGCCTCGATATCGTGATTAATGTGGCGGGCGGCTTCTTCAGCTTCGGACCGTTTACCGACGTGAAACCGGAGATGCTCGACCGCGAGTTGGCCGTCAACTTCAAGACCGCGTTCTACATGTGCCAGGCGGCGATGCCGTTGCTGCTCGAGCGCGGCGCCGGCGCGATCGTCAATTTCGCGTCCATCGCTGTGGTGCGCTCCCTGATGCACATGTCCGCCTACAGTGCGGCGAAGTCCGCGGTGGCGGGACTCACGCGAGAGCTCGCGCGCGAGTACCGGGACGCGAACATCCGGGTGAACGCGGTGGCCCCCGCGACGGTTCGCACCGCCGACAACGTCGCGCAGATGGGCGGGGATGCCAAAGCCCCGCTGGTGGAGTTGGACGAAGTCGTGAATACGGTGCTGTTCCTGGCGAGCGACGAGGCCGGCGCGATCACCGGCCAGATCGTCCCCATAACCGGGAAAGCCTACTAGTGCGCCTTGAGGGGGCGGCCGCGCTCGTCACCGGAGCCGGCCGTCGCGTTGGACAGGCGATTGCCGTCGGGCTTGCCCAGGCGGGCTGCGACGTCGCCGTGCATTACCACGGGTCGGCCGCGGGCGCCGAGCAAACGGCACGAGCCGTCGCCAGTGCCGGTCGCCGCGCCGAGCTGTTCCAGGCCGATCTGAGCGATGCGGCGGCCGCCCGCGCGCTGCCCGACCAGGCCGCGCGCGCATTCAAGCGGCTCGACATCGTGGTCAACTCCGCGGCCATCATGGTGCGGCAGGCCGTCGAGGATGTCACGCCCGAAAGCTGGGATGCGACACTCGATCTGAACCTGCGCGCCATGTTCTTCGTCTCCCAGGGTGCCACCGGGCATCTGCGGCGGGCCAAAGGCAAGATCGTGAACATCGCGGACCTCGCCGGACTGGAGCCCTGGCCCGCCTATGGGCCGCACTGCGTCAGCAAGGCGGGCGTCATCATGCTCACCAAAGTGCTGGCGCGCGCGCTCGCGCCCGACATCGCCGTCAACGCCGTCGCACCCGGCGCCGTGCTCTTGCCCGATGAGTGGGGTGCGCCGGAACGCGAGCACCTTCGTGAAACGACTCCCCTGAAACGCCTCGGAGAACCGGGGGATGTCGTGGCGGCGGTGCGGTTCCTGCTCGGTGGAACGGATTACGTGACCGGGACCATCCTCGTCGTGGATGGCGGGAGACTCATCCGCTGAGGGACGTCGTCGTGGTCGGCGGGGGCTGCTACGGCACGTTCTACGCGTCGCAGCTTTCCAAGGCAAAAGCCCGCGGCAAGACCGACTATCGGACCGTGATCGTGGTCGATCGCAATCCCGATTGCCAGGCGCGCCGCGAGCTCGGTGAGGCTCCCGATCGCGCCTTCGTCACGTCCGAATGGACGTCGTTCTTCGACGATTGGCTTTCCGACGCACGACGCACGACAGACGACGCACGCGATGACCACATCGTCCCGTCCCCCCACATGCCGCATCTCATGTTTGAATGGGTATGGCGCCGGGCGCGCCAGCGCTGGCCCGCGCGCGCGGTGTCGGTCGTCCCGGTCCCCGGCGATCTCCCGACGCCCTACGATCGGCCGAGTGGCAACACCGACCACACACGCTACGTCTCGTGGGCGGACTGGATCTGCCCCACGCACTGCATCGAGCCCGCGCGCTGTCCGGCGATCGGCGCGCCGCGCACCTGGGAGATGGCGGATACCGTGACGGCGCTCGCGGACCATCTGCGCGCGAGCGGTCGCGCCGTGCACGGCCCGGCGCTGTTCGTGTGCAAGCACCAGGTCTTCGGCGTCGGGATGTTCTCCGCGGAGCAGGTTCGGGCCGGCGACCGGCTTGTCGCAGATGCCGGGGCCACGGGCCTGGCCGAGGTGCTCGTCGGGACGATTTCGAGCTGTCATGGGGCGCTGAACCTGCTGCAGCTGGGTTCTCCGTCATCGGTCGTCGGTCGTCAGCCTGATGACCGATAACCGACGACCGATGACCTCCGAGGAACGTCGCCGCTACGTCGAGCACGCCCGTGCTCTCTTCAATCACGGTGATTTCTGGCTGGCGCACGAAGCGTTGGAAACAGTCTGGCGTTCTATTATTAAGGAAGACGAAGCGCGTGTCTGGCAGGGATTGATTCAGGCCGCCGCGGCGCTGCTGCATCGCGCGCGTGGGAACCGGCACGGCACGGTCGTCGTTGGAGCGGCGGCCCTGGAGAAGCTGACGGGTCCGCAACGGCCGGAGATCGAGTTCGAAACCGTCGACTTTCGCGCGCAGCTGGCGCGCGCCCTCGCGGGGGAGGGTAATCCCCCCCGACTGGAATTCAGAGCACATGACTAAGCGTGTCGCACTCGTCTACGATGTCGTCATCGTGGGGGCCGGCCCCGCGGGGCTGTGCGCCGCGCTGTACGCGGGCCGGGGCATGCTCAAAGCGGTCACCCTCGAGCGCGGCGCGCCCGGTGGCGAGCTGCTCAACACCGACCTGATCGAGGATTACATCGGGTTCGAGAGCATCAAGGGGTGGGAGCTGGCCCAGAAGATGGCGGAGCATGCCAAGAAGTTCGGCGCGGAGATCGTGACCGACACCGTGGAGCGTATTCGCAGGGGGGCGGACGGCTGGTTCGCGGTCGAGACCGCGCGCGGCGACACCTACCGCACCCAGGCGGTCATTCTCACCGCCGGGGGCACGCCGGTGAAACTCGGCGTCCCGGGAGAAAAGGAATATGCCGGGAAGGGCGTCTCGTACTGCGCGGTGTGCGACGGCGCGTTCTTCAAAGGCGAGCACCTCGCGGTCGTCGGCGGCGGGGATGCCGCGGTTGAGGAAGCCGACTATCTGACCCGCTACGCCCGCAAGGTCACGCTGGTGCACCGGCGTGACGAATTCCGCGCTTCGAAGATCCTGCAGGAACGGACCTTCGCGAACCCCAAGATCGAGATCATTCGCAATACCGTCGTGCCCGAGATCGTCGGCAACGACAAGGGCGTGACGCACGCGGTCCTGGAGAACAGCAGGAGCGGCGAGCGGTCGAACCTCGACGTCGGGGGCGTGTTCATCTTCGCCGGATTCAAGCCCAATACCCAGATCGTGGAAGGCCACGTCGACCACGATGCCGGCGGCTATTTCATCACCGACAACAAGATGATGACCTCGATGGCGGGGCTGTTTGCGGCGGGCGACGTGCGTAGCCAGCTCACGCGCCAGATCACCACCGCCGTCGGTGACGCGACCACGGCCGCGATCGCCGTCGAGAAGTACCTGAAGTCGCTGCGCGAGCAGGCCGACGGCAAACCGGTCAAGCAATGAAGATCGTTCAGATCCCGAACGGCGTGTTCGCCGAGAACTGCTATCTCATCGTCGATGAGCAGGCCGGCGCCTGTGCCATCGTGGACCCGGGTGAGGAAGCCGGACTGATTCTCCACAAGGTCGCCGAAACGGGCGCGAAACCGGTGGCCATCTGGCTCACGCATGGGCACGTCGATCACGTCCTCGGCGTCGCGCGCGTGTCCGCGGAGACCGGCGCGCCGGTCTGGCTGCACCCCGCCGACCGGCCCCTGTACGACGCGGTCCCCGAGCAGGCGGCGTGGTTTGGACTCGCCGCGCCACCGGGATTACCCGCCCCCGATCGCGAGATGGTGCATGGCGAAGAGCTCGCCGTCGGCGAGCTGCGCTTCGCGGTTCGGCACACGCCCGGGCACTCGCCGGGCAGTGTCTGCCTGATCGGACCCGGGATCGCGTTCAGCGGCGACGTGCTGTTCGCGGGATCGATTGGACGGACAGACCTCCCCGGTGGCGACTTTGAAACATTGATCGGCAGTATCGAGCGCGAGTTGCTCCCGCTGCCGGACGACACCATCCTCTACAGTGGCCATGGACCCGAAAGCACCATCGGACGGGAGCGCCGCACGAATCCCTTCCTCACCCGCGCCTACCGGAGCGCCTAAGTCTCCACCGCGCTGCTTGCGCTGCGGGGCGGCGGTCCGGCCGAAGCCCTGGGGCTGCAAGAACCCGTGCGCGAACTGCGGTTTCCTGTATCCGCTGGGCGACTGCTCCGATTGAATCACGCGCTCGCTCTGGCACTGCTCGCCGTCGATTGCCTCGCGCGCGCCTGGCGCATTCAGCTCGCCGGCCGGGCCGCGGGAGGGGCGCTCTCGCTGCGCGACGCGTTGCGCCTGAATCTGTACGGGGAAGCCGCAGCGACCTTCACGCCCAATCGTCTCGGCGGGGAACCGGCGCGCCTTCTCGGGATGACCTGGTCCGGCATGCGCGTCGTGACCGCGCTGGTGGCGTTGGGGGTGGAAGTCGCCGCCGAGTGGCCCGTGTTCGGGCTCGTCGCGATCGCGCTCGCGGGCTATTACGTCCCCGATTGGAGTGCAACGGTCGAGCGCTTCCTGACGCACAATCTCGCGCGCGATCTGCTGACGATCGAGCTGCTCGCGCTGGTGGTGCTGATTCTCATCTGGACCCTGCAGCGGCTGGTGCGGGCCGGCGCGATCCGGCATCGCGTCCGGCGCCAGTGGCGGGTCGCGCTGGCGCACGTACGCCGCGCGCCGTCGTGGGTGCTGTTCGCCGGCGCGCTGCTCACCGTGATCAGTCTCGCGGCGCGCGCCCTGATTCTGCCGGCGCTCGTGTGGGGCCATCCCGGTGCGCCGCCGTTTGCGGTGATGTTTTTTGGATCGCTGGCGTTGTTGCACGCGCCGCTGGTGGTGCCGCTCCCGTCCGGCGGCGGCGGGATCGAAGTCGCGTTCTTGTCCGGGTTCGCCGGGGACTTCGGGCAGGGGCACCAGGTGACGATGCTGCTGCTGTGGCGGTTCTACACGACGATTCTCCTGACCGCGCTCGGCGTGTACCTGCTGGTGCGGACGCACGGGGTCGTGGCGGCGAAAGAGCTCTTCACCGTCGGATGGTTTCGGCGGAAGCGGTCGGCGCGGGGGGGGGGGCCATCGCCATGAGGACGACCGTGCGCTCGTGCGCCCGCGCGACCCCGTGTGGTACACCCGCGGGCGCGGCAATGAGATCCCCGGGCCCGGCGGCGATCTCGTGCTCGGCGACGAGGAAAGTGGCCTTTCCGCTGAGCACTACATAGAATTTGTCGGCGCCCGCATGCGTATGGGCCGCCTGCGACTGTCCCGGCTCGAAACAGTTGAGCCCGACGATCAGGCGAGGCGATCGAAAGCAATCGACTTTCGTCATGGCGTTCGGGCGGAACGTCGCGCGGTCAACGAGATGCTGAACGAATTCGCGGGATTCCATGGGTGATTCCTGGCTCGAGACGGACGGTCGTCGGACAGATGGAGGCGTGGTGGCGCAAACGCGTGTCGAACGTGATCCGCTGGGGGAACTGCCGGTGCCCGCCGAGGCGCTGTGGGGCATCCAAACCGAACGGGCCCGGCAAAACTTCCCGATCTCCAATCTGCGACCTCTTCCCGCCTTCGTCGATGCCGTCGTCTGGATCAAGAAAGCCGCCGCGCTGACGCACCGCGACACCGGGCGTCTAGACACGAAGCTCGCCGACGCCATCATCGCCGCCGCGGACGAAGTGCTGGCCGGGGGCCACCGCGATCAGTTCGTGGTCGATCCGTACCAGGCCGGCGCCGGCACCTCGCACAACATGAACGTCAACGAAGTGCTCGCCAATCGCGCCAACGAGCTGCTGGGCGGACGGCGCGGCGAGTACAAGCCGGTGCATCCCAACGATCACGTCAACATGGCGCAGTCCACGAACGACGTGATCCCCACCGCGATCCGGCTCGGCGCCCTCTCGCAGCTGGCCGCGCTGTCCGAAGCCCTGACGCGCCTCGCGCGCGCCTTTCTGAATAAAGGCACCGCGTTCGACAGCATCCTGAAGTCGGGACGCACGCACCTGCAGGATGCGACGCCGGTGCGGCTTGGCCAGGAGTTCACCGCGTGGGGCCACACCGTCGAGCGCAATCGCGACCGCATCGTGCGGACCGCGGACGATCTCCGCGACCTCGGCATCGGCGGCACTGCCGTCGGCACGGGCCTCAACGCCGAGCCGCAGTACCCTGCGCGCATCGTGAAGCACCTGCGTGCGATCACCGGGCTCGAGCTGCGCGAGGGCAAAGATCGCGTCCAGCTGATGCAATCGATGGGGGATCCGGCGGCGTTCTCGGGCGCGGTCCGGACGTACGCGGCCGATCTGGGGAAGATCGCGAGCGATCTCCGGTTGCTCGCCTCGGGCCCGCGGACCGGGTTTGCGGAGCTCGTGCTGCCCGCGGTGCAGCCGGGGTCGAGCATCATGCCCGGAAAAGTGAATCCCTCGATTCCCGAGATGGTGAATCAGGTCTGCTTCCAGGTGATCGGGAACGACCTGACGGTGACGACGGCCGCTGAGGCGGGACAGCTCGAGCTGAACGTGATGATGCCGGTGATCGCGCACAACATTCTGGGCTCGATCATGATCATCACCAACGCGTCGCGGGTGCTCGCGGAGCGGTGCGTGGACGGCATCCAGGCCGACCAGGCGCAGTGCGAGTACTGGCTCGAGCGCAGTCCCGCGCTGGTCACCGCGCTCGCGCCGAAGATCGGCTACGCGGAAGCCGCGAAGCTCGCCAAAGAAGCGATGGCCAAGAACGTCACCGTGCGTCAGCTGGTGCAGGAAAAAGGATTGCTGAAGGGGAAGGAGCTCGACGAAGTGCTCGACGTGCGGGCGATGACAGAGCTGGGTGTACCCGGGGAGCGGAAAGTGACTCTCACATCGGAGACGCACCTATGAACAGCTGGGTCGTTGCTGGTCTGATCGCAGGTGTCGTGGTGTACGTCGTCGACTACGTGATGTGGGGCAAGGTGTTCACCAAGGGGATGGAATCGTTCGCGGATCAGCTGTCGCCTGAGCAGATGAAAGCGTTCATGGGTCCGGCACTCGTAAAGTCCGCGGTCCTTTCCCTGCTGTTCGGTCTTGTCTTCGCGTACGTGTACGGCCGGCTCCGGACCGCGCTCTGGGTCGCAGGCGGCGGGCCGCTTGCGGGGATGGAGTTCGGCACAGTGTTGTGGCTGCCGATTCTCTTCGCCTCGCTGGGCGGCAGCATCTGGTGGACGCGGGTGCGCGCGCTGCATCGCGCGACCATGTGGGCGTGGCTGGTGCGCGTCAATGCGGCGGGACTCGTGGTGGGTTGGCTCATGCGGTGACCGCAGGGCCGCACGGCCGGGTCAGCCTCAGCCCGGCCATTGAATCCCGATAGCTTGAGTCGCATATTCCTCCCATGCGCGTGACGACCTGGGCGGAGTACGGCTTAATCGTTTCGATCCATCTCGCCAGGCGTTCGGGGCAGGGTCCCGTCGCCGCGCGCGAGCTCTCCGATCAGGAACGACTCCCGCACGATTACGTCGAACAAATCCTGCTGCGTATGCGGCGCGCAGGACTGGTCGAATCAGTCCGGGGAGCGCGCGGGGGCTACCTGCTCGCCCGCCCGGCGCAACAGGTGAGCGTGAAGGATGTCATCGAGGCATCCGAGCACGTGACGTTCGAGGTGAATTGCGACCTCCACAGGGTGGACGAAGACCGCTGCGATCCGGCGACCGCCTGCAGCATTCGTCCCGTCTGGCGCCTGCTCGAGCGCCGCATCAATGAGGTGCTCGCGGGCGTGAGTCTCGCCGACCTCCTGCATGACGAGCCACAGGTCTATCAGATCGCCGGGGTAGCGTCGGTCCATTGACGTCGCTGTCGCATGAGGAGCTGCTGCGCTACTCACGGCACCTCACGCTTCCCGAAGTCGGTCTCGCCGGCCAGTCCAAACTCAAGCACGCGCGCGTGCTGCTCGTGGGCGCCGGCGGCCTGGGCTCTCCCGCCGCGCTGTACCTCGCCGCCGCGGGCGTCGGCACGCTCGGCATCGTCGATTTCGATCTTGTCGATCGCAGCAACCTGCAGCGCCAGATCCTTCACGGCACTTCCGATATCGGCACCGCCAAAACCGACTCGGCACAGACGCGGCTGCACGATGTGAATCCGCATGTCGTCGTCGAGAAGTTCCCCGAGCGGCTCTCGTCGGCCAACGCGCTCGAGATGCTGAAGCGGTTCGACGTGATCATCGACGGGTCGGACAACTTTCCGACGCGCTATCTCATCAACGACGCGTGCGTGCTTCTGGGCAAGCCGGATGTGTATGGCGCGGTGTTCCGGTTTGACGGGCAGGTCTCCGTCTTTTCCGCGCAGGACGGTCCCTGCTACCGCTGCCTGTATGCCGAGCCGCCCCCGCCTGACCTCGTGCCCTCGTGCGCCGAGGGCGGCGTGCTGGGCGTGTTGCCCGGCATCATCGGCTCGCTGCAGGCCCTCGAAGTGATCAAGCTCATCGTCGGAGTCGGCGAGACGCTGATTGGGCGACTCCTGCTGTTCGACGGCCGCCGCATGCAGTTCCGGGAGCTCACGCTCGAAAAGGACCCGAACTGTCCCGTGTGCGGCGCCCGACCGACCGTGACCTCGCTCATCGATTACGAAGCCTTTTGCGGAGCTGGGGACGGGGGAGGGGGGGGGGCTGAGATCAGTGCGCAGGAACTCCGTCGTGAGCGCGGTCGCAAGCCGAGTCTGATCCTGCTCGATGTGCGCGAGCCGCGCGAGGCCGAGATCGCCCGGATCGAGGGATCGCAGCTGATTCCGCTGCGTGAGCTGCCGCGCGCGATTCCGCATCTGCCGGCCCATGCGGAAATCGTGACGTTCTGTCATCACGGTCCGCGCTCGCTCAAGGCACGCGAGCTGCTCATGGGCGCCGGATTTGCGAACGTTCGCAGCCTGGCGGGTGGGATCGACGCCTGGTCGAGGGAGGTTGACGCTGAAGTGCCGCGATACTAGACGTCGAAACGTCTGGACGTCTAGGTGTATGCCGAAGGGGGGACTCGAACCCCCACGGGCTTGCGCCCACTGGCTCCTGAAGCCAGCGCGTCTACCAGTTCCACCACTTCGGCGTGGGCTTTTGAAGGAACGGCAATCTAGAGCGTTGTATAACCCCAAGTCAATGCGTATCTTGCCCACGTCATCGTGGAAAAAGTCTCGATTGCCCGGAACCCGCGCGCCCGTCACGACTACCACCTCCTCGAAACCTGGGAGGCGGGTCTCGTGCTCACCGGTACGGAGGTCAAGTCGCTGCGTGACCGCAAAGCGAGCTTGAGTGAGGCGTACGCCCACGTGCGCAACGGTGAAGTGTGGCTGGAGGGTATGACGATCTCGCACTACGGGCCGGGGAGCTACAACAATCCCCCGCCGGCCCGTTCCCGCAAGCTGCTGCTGCACAAGCGCGAAATCCGCAAGCTGCTCGGCGCCACGACGCAAAAGGGTCTCACCGTCGTGCCGCTCGAGGTCTACTTCAAGGACGGCCTGGCCAAGGTCGCCATCGCTTTGGCAAAAGCGAAGAAGGCCCATGACAAGCGCGAGGATCTGAAACGGCGCGTCGCCGAGCGCGAGATGGCACGCGTTGTGAAGGGTAGGCGGTCATGATGGTGCTCCTGCTCCTGGCCGCTCTGATCCCCCAGCAGGTGCTGATCGCGACGCCTCGTGGACAGGTCAGCATTCCGGTGACGACCGAGCGAGGCGCCGCGGCCGTGGCCGGCGTGCTGCTCGGGCAGCCGCTGGGTTTGACGATGTCGCTCGACGGGTCAGCACTGCGCGTGACCTTGGGCGAGCAAACCTTCGAGTTCGATCTCCAATCACCGTTCGTGCGCCACGCCGGTGTGGCCTATCCGCTGGTGGGCGCCCCATACGTCGCGCGGGACACGGTATTCCTCCCGCTGCAGTGGTTGACTGGACACGTTCCTCGCCTGCTGGCGAGCCGCTATCACTGGGACCCCCGGCTCGCGCGGCTCGATGAAGTCGTGCCGGCCCCCCTCCTCCCGACTCCTGCCGTGGCTACGCGGCCAGCAGTGCCTCCGAGCGCGCCGGCGCCTCCGCTCGTCGCGGCGCCGAATCCCCTCACAGGCCTGCGACTGGCGCACACGGTCGTCGTGGATCCGGGCCATGGGGGCATCGATCCCGGGAATCCCGGATTGCACTTTCCTCGCGGACTCACGGAAAAAGACATCACGCTGGGCATCGGCCGGTTGCTGCGCGCGGAGCTACAGCGTCGCGGCTTGAGCGTCGTGCTCACGCGCTCGACCGACACGCTCATCGATCTCGCGAGCCGGCCGACATTTTGCCGGGCGGACTGCGATCTGTTCGTGAGCATCCACATCAACTCGATGCCCGCCGGCCGGCGACAGACCCAGGTGAACGGCGTCGAGACGTATTTCGTGTCGGACGCGAAGACCGAAGATCAGCAACGGGTGGCGGAGATGGAAAACGACGCGCTCCGCTTCGAGACCGCGGGCACGGTCCAAACCGGGCCGCTGGGCTTCATTCTGAACGACCTGCAGCTCAACGAATACCTGCGCGAATCGGCCCGGCTCGCGGAGCTGGTGCAGGGCAGAGTCGCGGCGGTGCACCCCGGTGAGGATCGCGGTGTGCAGCAGGGTCCGTTCCTGGTGCTCGCTGCTGCGCGGCGGCCCGCGATTCTCGTCGAGGCGGGGTTCGCGACCAACCGCGAAGACGGCGCGTTTCTCGCGTCCGCGCCGGGTCAACAGAGAATCGCGACCGCGATCGCCGACGGGATCGTCGCCTACCTGCTCGAATTCGAGCGCAAGCTCGCGATCGGCTCGGGAGGAGGACCGGCGCGATGAAACGCGTCCTGCCGTTCCTCCTGGCGCTCACGAGTGCGGGGTGCGCGTACTACAATGCCATGTGGAGCGCGGAGCGGTACGCGAAGGATGCGCGCAAGGCTGAGCGCCGCGGTCAACTGTCGGAGGCCCGCTCACAGTGGGCCCAGGCGGCGGTCAAGGCTGAACGCGTCGCCATTCGGCATCCGCGGAGCCGCTGGGCCGACGACGCGCTCACCCTCCAGGCCGAAGGACTCGCGCGCTCGGGAGCATGTGACGAGGCGGCCGACGTCGTCACGCGCGTCCGCGCGAGCGTCACGGATCAGTCACTGGTCGAGCGCGTGGCGTTGGTCGCCGCGGAGTGCGCGTTGAGCGCGCGTCAGCTGATGCAGGCCGAGGCCGCCGTCGCGCCGGTGCTCGCGTCCCGAGATGACTCGCGTCGCTCGCGGGCGGAGCTCATCGCGGGGCAGATCGCCGCTCTGCGTCTCGATTACGACGTAGCCGTCACGCACTTTGAGCGCTCACGCGAAACGGCCGCGGGGCCCGCGCGTGCGCGCGCGCTGATCGCGGCGGAGCGGACGCCCGAGGCGGCCCGCGTGATTGAATCGCTGACGGGGCCGGAGTTCGAGACCGACCGCGCCGATCTGCTGGCACGATTGGCAACGGCCCCTGACGGAGGGCCCGACTCGGCATCCGCGACGCTCGACCGTCTGCTGGCGCGCGGCAAGCGCATCCCGTTTCACGAACAGGCCCGGCTCCTGATTGCCGACGCCGACCGGCGGCTCGCGCACGGCCACTACGACGCCGCTGCGGCACAATACCGCCGTGCGGCGGCCCTGGCACCGGCCGCGACCCCCGAGGCCGGGATGGCGGCGCTCGGCATCCAACGGGTGCTGATTGCCGGGACGAGGGACCGCAGCGAGCTCAAGCCCATCGAGGCCGAGCTCGCGCGCCTCAGCCTGGAGCCCGGGGCGGTCGCCGCGAAGCGCATGCTCGATCTCGTCAGACAGACCGCGATCATCCCTGAGACGCCGGCGGCGGGCTTTCGCGCGGCCGAGTTTGCGCGCGATTCGCTGGGCGCACCGGCGTTAGCCGGCTCGCTATTCCTGGAGCTGGCGGCCCGTGATACCGCGTCTCTGTATGCGCCGAAGGCGCTGGTCGCCGCGATCGCGATGCTGCCGGAGCGGCACGATTCGATTGTCGCCGAGCTCGACGCGAGGTATGCAACCTCGCCGTACACGCGCGCGTTTCATGGCGAGCCCAGCGTCGCGTACGCAGCAGCCGAAGACTCGCTGGCCCGGGCGCTGGGTGTGCAAATCGCGCGCAGTGTTGTGGGCCCGGCCGGCGCGGGGGGGGGGAGTCGCGTCGATCTGCCGGTACCCGGTCCTCGGGGTCCACACCTGGAGGACGCCGACGTGGCGCGCGCGCAGGGGCGTGCGCGTCCATCCAACCGCGCGGCTCCCGCAGCCGGTCGGGACCGGCCGCCGCCTCCTCCTCCCCCGCCCGGGCCCGACCGCCCGTGAGCGCGGTGCAGCTGTTCGGCACCTCCTTCCAAAATCCGATCTTGCTTGCCGCTGGGACCGCCGGGTTTGGCCGGGAGCTCGATCACGTCATCGATCTGGATCTGCTCGGGGGCATCGTCACCAAGGCTGTCACACCCGAGCCCCGGCGCGGCCACGCGCCGCTCCGCGTCGCCGAATTCCGCGGCGGGATGCTCAACGCGGTCGGGCTGGCGAATCCGGGGGTCGAGCGTGTGGCCGAGCATGAGCTGCCCTGGCTGGCGCAACGCCTGCGGCGCGCCCGCGTCCTGGTGAATGTCGCGGGTGCGACGGTCGCGGATTACGTCCAGGTGATCGAACGACTCACGCCGCTCGACGCGATCACGGCGTTCGAGATCAATGCGTCATGTCCGAACACCAGCGCGGGTGGCCTCGAGTTCGGCGCGGAGCCACGTGGCCTCGCGGAGCTGGTGCGGGCCTGTCGCCGCGCGTCGACGCGCCCCCTCACCGTGAAGCTCTCGCCCGTCCTGCCCGATATTCCGGCGATGGCGCAGGTCGCGCGCGATGAAGGAGCGGACGCGGTAACGTTGGTGAATACCATGCCTGGCTTGCTCGACAAGCGACTCGGCAACGGCAGCGGCGGGCTGAGCGGTCCCGCACTGTTGCCGATCGGCGTGCTCGCGACGCGCCGCGTGCGCGAGCGCGTGAACATGCCGGTCATCGGCGTCGGCGGAGTGCGCAGCACCGCCGATGCCCGCGAATACCTCACCGCCGGCGCATCGCTGGTCGCCATCGGGACCGCGGCGCTCGCCGATCCACGGGTCCCGGTGCGGATCGCGCGGGAGTTGATGCGTGGCTGAGCTGATCGTCGCCCTCGATCTGCCGAGCGGCCGCGACGCGGTGGCGCTCGCGGGACGGCTCGCAGGCCTCAAGTGGGTCAAGATCGGCCCGGTGTTGTTCGGTCGTGAGGGGCCGTCGCTGATCCGGGAATTCACCGGACGGGGCGTGCGCGTGTTTCTCGATCTCAAATGGCACGACATCCCGCATATCGTCGCGAGCGCCGTGACCGCGGCGCGCGAGCTCGGCGTGTCGATGACGACGGTACATGCGCTCGGAGGCCGCAACATGCTCGCGGCCGCCGCGCAGGCCGCAGGTGCCGACCTGGCGGTGGTCGGGGTCACCGTGTTGACCTCGCACGATGCCGGCGAGCTGGAGAGTGTATTGGGACGCGGCGTGCCGGACGTCGGCTTCGAGGCCGAGCGGCTGGGGCGGGCCGCATTGCAGGCCGGGCTCCGCGGCGTGGTCGCGTCGGGGCAGGAGCTCGGCTTGCTGCGCGCGGCGCTGGGACCCGAGCCATGGATCGTCGTCCCGGGCATCCGGGCTCCTGGAGAAGCAGCCGGCGATCAGGTGCGCACGATCGAGCCGACGGAAGCCGTGCGGCGCGGTGCCACGCATCTGGTGGTCGGACGCCCGATTACCGCGGCACGCGATCCCGTCGCTGCCTATCGGCGACTGGTCGAGGCACTCGATTGAGGGTATTACGTGGACCTATGCGCGTGTCCGCCCGGTGGCTCGTGTGGTGTTTCATGGGGGTGCTCACGCCCGTGGGGGCAGCCGCGGGCCAAAGCACGCTCAGCGAGGCCGCAGCACGCGCCAAACAGGCTGTGTCGGTCCATGACGCACCGGCTCTGGTGGGGAAGAGCTCGAACGTCGTACTCCAGATCCCCGGTGCTGACGCCTCATCCCCCCTGGGCAGGTCCCAGGCGATCGAGCTGCTCCGCCGGTACCTGCGGCCGGCCGAGGAGCGGGGGCTCGACGTGACGGCGATCCGGGAGGTCGAGCCGGGGAAAGGATTCATCGAGCTGACCCGTCGCTATGTGGTCTCCGGGACGTCCGAGCTGCGCCACGAAACTCTCTATTTGGGCTATCGATTATTGGACGGCGAATGGCGTCTCGTGGAACTCCGAAGCGCCCCCTAATCGCGCCCCTTGCGTGAAGTTACGACCCCCTCTATTGTTCAAGACTCAGCCAGAAAATTTCACTTTTCCGGAGCAGCCTGTTGAAGGTACGTTCGAGTGTGCGCCCCATCTGCGAGCACTGCAAAGTCGTGACGCGCCGGGGCGTGATTCGCGTCATTTGCAAACGCAACCCCAAGCATAAACAGCGGCAGGGTTAAGGCATGGCACGTATCGCAGGCGTGGATTTGCCACGCGACAAGAAAATCCAGTTCGCGCTTCCGTACATCTTCGGCATCGGTCCCAGCAATTCCATTCGCATCCTCGCGGAGACGGGCATCAGCCCCGATGCGCGCGTGCGCGACCTGCGGGACGCCGAAGTGGCCCGGCTGCGCCAGGTGATCGAGCGGGACTACAAAGTGGAAGGCGCGCTCCGCACGGAAGTCGCGATGAACATCAAGCGGTTGATGGACATCGGCACGTACCGGGGCCAGCGCCATCGCAAGAATCTGCCGGTGCGCGGCCAGCGCACGCACACCAACGCGCGCACCAAGAAGGGACCGCGGCGCGCCATCGCGGGCAAAAAGAAGCCCGTCCTTAAAAAGTAGAGGCACATGGCCGAAGAGAAGCCGCAGGAAAAGCCGCAGGAGAAGCCGAAGCCGGTTCGGGCAGCCGGCGCGAAGCGCGCCAAGAAAGTCGTCGAGGCCGAGGGCGTTGCGCACATCACGGCGACGTTCAACAACACGCTCATCACGATCGCCGATCTGCAGGGCAACGCGATCACGTGGGGCTCGTCCGGCAAGGCCGGGTTCAAGGGCTCCAAGAAGTCCACGCCGTTCGCCGCCACCGTAGCCGCCGAGCAGGCGGCGCGTGAGGCGCTGAACCTCGGCGTGAAGCGCGTCCACGTGCGCGTACAGGGTCCCGGCTCGGGTCGTGAGTCCGCGATTCAGGCGCTCGCCAGCGCCGGGCTGCAGATCCGCTCGATCCGCGATGTGACGCCGATTCCGCACAACGGGTGCCGGCCGCCCAAGAAACGGCGGGTCTGAGCGATGGGACGCTACACGGGCCCCGTCTGCAGGCTGTGCCGCCGCGAGGGCACCAAGCTGTTTCTGAAGGGCACGCGCTGCCTGACGGAGAAGTGCGCAGTCGAGCGGCGCGCGTACGCGCCGGGCCAGCACGGCCAATCGACCGGCCGGCGCCGCAAGGCGTCGGAGTACGCGAAGCAGCTGCGCGAAAAGCAGAAGGTGAAGCGGATCTACGGGCTCTCCGAGCGCCAGTTCCGCAACATCTTCGAGCGCGCGCTGAAGGAGCCGGGCGTTACGGGTGAAGCGCTGCTCGTCGCACTCGAGAGCCGGCTGGACAATCTGGTGTACCGGATGGGCTTCTCGACCTCGCGGAAGCAGGCGCGCCAGCTCGTACGGCATCGCCACATTCAGGTCAACGGACGCATCGTGGACATTCCGTCCTACGTCGTGCGCCCGGGTGATGAGGTGAAAGTCGCCGACGCGAGCAAGGAGCTCGTGCAGGTCAAGGTTGCCCTCGAGCAGTTCACGCGCGGGCAGCCGGTTTCGTGGATTCAGGTGGACACCGACAAGGCGCTGGGCAGGATGACCGAGCGGCCAACCCGCGATGCCATCCCCATCGCCGCACAAGAACAGTTAATCGTCGAGCTCTATTCCAAGTGATTACGACTCTTGATTTGACGGGGTTGGTCCGGCCGCACCTGGTCGAGATGACCAAGCGCGAGGACAACCCGAATGCCGCCGAGTTCCGGCTCCAGCCGCTGGAGCGGGGCTACGGCTACACGTTGGGCAATTCACTCCGCCGGCTGCTGTTGTCGTCGCTGCGCGGCGCGGCGGTGTGGGCGTTCCGGATCGACGGCGTGGTCCACGAGCATCAGACGATCTCGGGCGTCGTGGAAGACGTGCACCAGATCATCCAGCGTCTCAAGCAGCTGACGCTGGTGCTCGCGCCCGAAGTCGATGAGGCCGTGCTGCGGTTCAAGGTGGAGAAAGCCGGTCCGGTGTACGCGCGCGATCTCGAGCAGCACGGGTCGGTGCAGATCGTCAACCCCGAGCAGCTGCTCTTCACCGTACAGGACGACCGGGACATCTCGGGCGAGCTGTACGTGAACAAGGGCCGTGGCTATGTCGAAGCGGAGCAGCATCCCGTCGATCGGACCCTGGCCGTCGACGTCGTCCGCATCGACTCGATCTACAATCCGGTCCGCCGCGCGAACTTCACCGTGGCGGAGACCCGCGTCGGCCAGCGCACCGACTACGATCGGCTCACGCTGACCGTGGAGACCAACGGGACGATCTCGCCCGAGGACGCCGTCGCGTACGCCGCGGCGCTCGCCCAAGAGCACTTCCGCTTCTTCGTCGACTTCGGCAAGGTGCCGATCGTGTCCGGCGAACCCGGCGGGCCCGGCAACGGTGGGTCCGAAGGCGGCCGCCTGCGTGACGTCCTGGGCCGCGCCATCGACGATGCGGGCTTGTCGGTGCGGTCGGTGAATTCGCTGAAGAACTCCAATATCCGCACCCTCGGCGATTTGGTGCGGTACAAGGAAGACGATCTCCTCAAGGTGAAGAACGTCGGCGAGAAGGCGCTGGGTGAAATCGCCGAGCTCCTGCGCCGCGAGGGGCTGAATTTCGGGATGCAGCTCGAGGAGACACCCGGCGGTGACGTCCGGATCATCGATGAGGGCGTCGCGCCGCAGGCCCAGTTGACCGTTGGCGAGGACGAGTAATGCGCCACCGCGCCAAGGGACGGCAGCTGTCGCGGACGTCGAGTCACAAGAAGGCGACGCTGAATAACATGGCGACGAGCCTCTTCATGCACGGCGGCATCCGGACCACCGAGGCGAAAGCCAAGGAGCTGCGTCCGTTCGCCGAGCGGCTGATCACGCTCGCGCGCCGCGGTGATCTGCACGCGCGCCGGCTCGTCGAGCGGCGGCTCAAGGACAAGGCCGTGACCACCAAGCTGTTCGCCGAGATCGGCAAGCGCTTCGCGGCGCGGCCGGGCGGCTACACGCGTATCGTCAAGCTCGGCCATCGCGTGGGCGACGGCGCCGACGTGGCCCGGATCGAATTATTGAGTGAGTGAGAGCCCGAGAGCTGTGGCGACACTGCGAAAGGGGGACCCGACGGGTCCCCTTTTTTACGAAGCTTTCGCGACCTTGTTGGACTTGAGGCACTGCGTACACACCCGGATCCGGCGCACGACGCCGTTCACGACAACGCGGGCGCGCTGTAGGTTGGGGTACCAGCGCCGGGGGGTCTTGTTGTTGGCGTGGCTGATGTTATGTCCCGTGATGGGACGCTTGCCACAAATCTCACACACTCGAGCCATAGTTCGATCCGACGACGAATGAGTTCTAAAGGCGCCGCAAAGAGGCCTAAACCTAAACAGGCCGCCCAGACTCGACAACCCCGGAAAACCGCCGTGATTACCGGCGTCACGGGGCAGGACGGGTCGTACCTCGCCGAGCTGCTGCTCGAGAAGGGCTACGAGGTGATCGGCGTCGTGCGACGCACCTCGCACGACTCCTACGAGCGCATCGGGCACCTGCTGGATCGGGTGCACGTCGTCGCGGCCGACCTGCTCGACCAGCACTCGCTGACGACCGTCATTCGCGACGCGAAACCCGACGAAGTGTACAATCTCGCGGCGCAGAGCTTCGTCCCGACGTCGTGGAACCAGCCGGTTCTCACCGGCGAGTTCACCGCGCTCGGCGTGACCCGCCTGCTCGAAGCGATCCGGCTCGCGCACCCTGAGGCACGCTTCTACCAGGCCAGCTCGTCGGAGATGTTCGGCAAGGCCGTGGAGACCCCGCAGCGCGAGACCACACCGTTCTACCCGCGCTCCCCCTACGGCGTCGCCAAGGCCTACGGTCACTGGATCACGGTGAATTACCGGGAATCGTACGGGATGTACGCGGTCAGCGGGATTCTGTTCAATCACGAGTCGCCGCGCCGCGGCCTCGAGTTCGTCACGCGCAAGGTCAGCGACGCGGTGGCGCGCATCAAGCTCGGCAAAGCAAACGAGCTGCGCCTGGGCAATCTCGAGTCGGGGCGCGACTGGGGCTTCGCGGGCGACTACGTCGATGCGATGTGGCGCATGCTGCAGCAGAAAGAGCCGACGGACTACGTCGTGGGCACGGGAGAGATGCACACCGTCCGCGATCTCTGCGCGGCCGCGTTCAGTCGCGTGGGACTCGATTGGAAGAAGTACGTGAAGGTCGATCCGCGCTTCGTGCGCCCCGCCGAAGTGGACGTCTTGCTCGCCGACGCGACCCGAGCGCGCAACGAGCTGGGCTGGGCGCCCACGGTCAACTTCGAGCAGCTCGTGCAGATGATGGTCGACGCCGACCTGGAGCGCTTGTCGTGAAGGTGCTGGTCACGGGCGCCAACGGGTTCGTGGGCCGCAGCGTGGTGAAGCGCTTGCTGGCCGATGGTGACTCCGTGATCGCCGCGGTGGGTCCGGGGGCGCCCGTGGGTCCCGCAACCGGCAACGTGCAGACCGTGTCGCTGGACGTGGCGAACGACGTGTCGCTGCGCGCGAGCGTGGCGACACCGATCGACGCGGTCATTCATCTCGCGGCGGTCGCCCTGAGCCGCGCCGCCGATCGCGATCCGGCCCTGGCCTGGAAAGTGAACGCCGAAGGAACGGGGAAGCTTGCGGCGACGGTCGCGAATGCGGCCGCACGCTGGGGCACGCAGCCGCGCTTCGTGCTGGCCTCGACGGCGGACGTCTATGCCTGGCAAAAACGGCCTATTAAGGAAGAGGACGACGTCGAGCCGACTACGGTCTACGGCTGGAGCAAGCTGGGCGCCGAGCTCGCGGCGCAGCAAGTCGCGCGCTGCACGGAACTCAAGGTGATCATTGCCAGACCGTTTCCGCACTCTGGTGGTGGGCAGGACGAGAACTTCTGGATCCCCGCGCGGGGCAGGCTCTTGAAGCATGTCAAACACAGTGGGGGTGTGGCGGTCCCCGTGGGTGACTTGACGGCAGTGCGTGACTACCTGCATGTGGACGATGTGGCGGAGGCGTACGCGCTGCTCTTGAAGCGCGGAACGCCGGGCGAGGTGTACAACATCGCCACCGGCCGGGAGGTCACGCTGGATGAGATTCACACGCGCCTCGAGAGCCTGCTCGGCTTTGTACCCAAGCGTGAGATCGATGGCAGCCAGATTCGCCGCGACGCGCGACCCTATCTAGTCGGTGATGCCACGAAACTGCGGACGGCGACCGGCTGGGAGCCGCGCAGGTCGCTCGACGACATGCTGCGGGACGTGATCGATGCCCAAAAGAACTGACCTGCATCGCATTCTGCTGCTGGGGTCGGGGCCGATCGTCATCGGCCAGGCGGCGGAGTTCGACTACTCGGGGACGCAGGCCGTGAAAGCCCTGAAGGAAGAAGGGTACACGGTCATCCTGGTGAACTCGAATCCCGCGACGATCATGACCGACCCCGAGCTGGCCGATCGCACGTACATCGAGCCGGTCACGCCCGATTGGGTGCGCAAGGTCATCGAGCGCGAAAGGCCGGACGCGCTGCTGCCCACGATGGGCGGTCAGACCGCCCTGAACGTCGCGATGGCGCTCGCCAACGATGGGACCCTCAAGAAGTACAACGTCGAGCTGATCGGTGCGAACGCGCGCGCGATCAAGATGGCCGAGGACCGGGCCGAATTCAGCGCCGCCATGCGACGCATCGGGCTCGCCACCCCGGCGGGCCACACGGTGAGCTCGGTGCAGGAAGCGCTCGAGGTGGTCCAGGACTCCGGCTACCCGGCCATCATCCGCCCCTCGTTCACGCTCGGCGGCACCGGTGGCGGCGTCGCGTACAACCGGGCCGAGTTCGAGGAGATGGTCGAGCGGGCGCTCGCGCTGTCACCCGTGCACTCGACCCTGATCGAGCGCAGCGTGCTCGGCTGGAAGGAATTCGAGCTCGAGGTGATGCGCGACCGGCGCGACAACGTCGTGATCGTGTGCTCGATCGAGAACCTCGATCCGATGGGGGTGCATACCGGTGATTCGATCACCGTCGCGCCCGCCATGACGCTCACCGACCGCGAGTATCAGCGGATGCGCAACGCGGCGATCGCCATCATCCGCGAGATCGGCGTGGAGGCGGGTGGCTGTAATATCCAGTTCGCCGTGAACCCGGCCGACGGCGAAATGCTGGTGATCGAGATGAACCCGCGCGTCTCGCGCTCGTCGGCGCTGGCCTCGAAGGCCACCGGCTTCCCGATCGCGCGCATCGGGACCAAGCTCGCGGTCGGCTACACGCTGGATGAGCTGCCCAACGACATCACGAAGACCACCCCGGCCTCGTTCGAGCCCGTGCTCGACTATGTCGTCGTCAAAGTGCCGCGCTTTGCGTTCGAGAAATTCCCGCGGGCCGACTTCCGGCTCACCACGCAGATGAAGTCGGTCGGCGAGACGATGGCGATCGGGCGCACGTTCAAGGAAGCGTTCCAGAAGGGGCTGCGCGCGCTCGAGATCGGCCGGCCCGGATGGTTGACCGGTGCGACGCTCGCTGACGACCGCCTCACCAGCGCCTCGCCTGAAGACCTGCGCGTCGCGCTGCGTACGCCGACGCCGGAGCGGATCTTCCAGGTCAAGCACGCGCTGCTCGCCGAGCTCAGCGTCGAGGAGATCGCCCAGGCGTCGGGCATCGACCCCTGGTTCCTCTACCAGCTCCGGGAGCTGGTCGACGCCGAGCGCGCGTTCACCGCGCTGAAGACCGTGACCGCGCCCGAGCTCCGGCGGATGAAACGCCTGGGATTCTCCGACCGCCAGCTCGCGATGCTGCGCCACACCACGGAGACGGCGATGCGCGAGCAGCGCTGGGGCTTCGGGATCCATCCCGCGTACAAGACGGTCGACACCTGCGCCGGCGAGTTCCCGTCGTCCACGCCCTATCTCTATTCGTCCTACGACACCGAAAACGAGTCCGAGCCACTCGGCGATCAGGGCATCGTCATCCTGGGGAGCGGACCCAACCGGATCGGCCAAGGCGTCGAGTTCGATTACTGCTGCGTGCGCGCGGGACTCGCGTTCCGCGAGCTCGGGTTCAAGACCATCATGATCAACTCGAACCCGGAGACGGTGTCGACCGATTTCGACATCTCCGACAAGCTGTACTTCGAGCCGCTCACGTTCGAAGACGTGCTGGAGATCGTCCGCTGGGAGCGTCCGAAGGGCGTCGTCGTGCAGTTCGGCGGCCAGACGCCGCTGCAGCTGACCAAGCCTCTCGAAGCCGCCGGCGTGCCGATTCTCGGAACATCGCCCGACGCGATCGATATCGCTGAAGACCGGGAGCGGTTCGAGGAGCTCGCCGACAAACTCGGCGTGGCGCAGCCGCCCAACGGCATTGCCCGATCGGTGGACGAGGCCGTGGCCGTCGCCCATCGGATCGGCTATCCGGTCCTGGTCCGGCCCTCGTACGTGCTCGGCGGGCGCGCGATGGAGATCGTGTACGACGACGGCTCGCTCCGGGAGTACTTCGTCAAAGCCGCCCTCGTGGCGCCGGAGCATCCGGTCCTGATCGATCACTTTTTGGAAGACGCGTTCGAGGCGGATGTCGACGCGATCTCCGACGGGACGCGTTGCGTGATCGGCGGGGTCATGCAGCACATCGAGGACGCGGGCGTGCACTCGGGCGACTCGGCCTGCGTGCTGCCGCCGTACCTGATCGGCGACCGCCAGGTGGAAGAGATGCGCCGGCATACCCAGGCTTTCGCCAAGGCCCTGGGGGTCGTCGGTCTGCTCAACGTGCAGTTCGCGATCAAGAACGGCGTGGTCTACGTCCTGGAGGTCAATCCGCGGGCGTCCCGGACCGTGCCGTTTGTGAGCAAGGCCACAGGCGTCCCCCTGGCCAAGCTGGCGGCGGCGGTCATAGTCGGAAGGACACTGGACGATTTGGGCCTTCCCGATGAGCTTCCCGTCGCCGGGGTAGCCGTGAAGGAGGCGGTGTTCCCCTTCACCAAACTGCCCGGCGTAGATACAGTGTTGGGTCCGGAAATGCGGTCCACTGGGGAAGCGATGGGGTTGGCGGACAGTTTCGGGATGGCGTTCGCCAAGGCGCAGATCGCGGCGGACGGAAGCTTGCCCCTCGAGGGCACGATCTTCGTGACCGTCAACGATCACGATAAGCCGACCGTGCTGCCGATCGCGCGCCGCTTCCACGAGCTGGGGTTCCGCATTCTGGCGACCGAAGGCACCGCGCGATACCTGCGGGGCCGCGGAGTGCCGGCGGAGCGAGTGCTGAAGGTGCACGAGGGGCGGCCGAACGCGATCGACCTGATCGTGTCGGGCGAAGTACACCTGCTGATCAACACGCCGCTCGGCAAGTTCACGCAGGTGGATGACTACGCCATCCGGCGCGCCGCGCTGGTGCACCGGGTGCCGTACACGACGACGATGTCCGCGGCGAGTGCCGCGTGTGACGCGATCATTGCGCTCCGCAGCCGCACCGGGAGCGTCAGGAGCCTACAGGAATGGCACGAAAGAACGAACGGCGAAAAGTCGGCGACCGGCGGGCCGCAGATCGCGGCGGCAAACGCGTAGCGAAGCCGGCCGCCAAGGCGCCCAAGGTCGCCAAGGCGCCCGAGCCGCCGCCCCAGCCCAAAATCAAGTTCCGCGGCAAGCTGCTCGAGAACGAGCCGCTGGCGCGGTACACGACGTGGCGGCTCGGCGGGCCGGCGCGCTACCTCGCGATGCCGGCCGACACCGAGGACGTGGTGCGCGCGCTGGAGCTGGCGCAGACCCGCGGGCTCCCGTGGGTGGTGCTCGGCCTGGGCTCGAACGTGCTGGTCAAGGACGGCGGGTTCCCGGGCGTCGTGATCCGGATGGGGAAGGGGATGGACCGCTTCGAAATGAAGGGCGCGACCGCGATCGTGGGCGCGGGGATGCCGACACCGATTCTGGCGCGTCGCACCGCCGAAGCCGGCTTTGTCGGTGTCGAGCGGTTCGTGGGGATTCCCGGCACCGTCGGCGGCGGCATTTTCATGAACGCGGGCTGCCACGGCGCGGAATTCGCCGAGATCGTCACGGAGGTGACCGTGATGGATCCGCGGGGCAAGGTCAAACCGCTGTCCCGCAAACAGATCTCGTTCAAGTATCGCTCGAGCAACATCGAGGGCATCGTCCTCGAAGCGAAGCTGGGGTTGGGCGAGGAGTCTCCCGCCAAGCTGAAGGAGCTGCAGGCCAAGCTGTTCCGTTGGCGCAAGGCGGGCACGCCGTTCGACCAGCCCTGCTGCGGCTCGACGTTTACCAACCCCAGCGGCAGCCCAAAGACCGCGGGCATGCTGATCGACGAGTGCGGCCTCAAGGGCTTCACGATCGGGGGCGCGCAGGTCTCGAATATGCACGCCAACTACATCATCAACACGGGCACGGCGACCGCGAGCGACGTGCTGAAGGTCATCGATCACATCCGCAAGACCGTCGCCAAAAAGACCAGCATCACTTTGGAGCTCGAGTGCAAGATCATCGGGGTGTGACCTACTTTGCACACGAGTCCAGTTACATCGACGAGGGCGCGGTCATCGGCAACGGCACCAAGATCTGGCATTTTTCGCATGTGATGCCCGGGGCCGTCATCGGCGAGCGCTGCAACCTCGGTCAGAACGTCGTCGTCATGCCCGGCACGAAAATCGGCAGCAACGTGAAAATCCAGAACAACGTCTCGATCTACGAGGGCGTCGAGCTCGAAGACGACGTGTTCTGCGGGCCCTCGTGCGTGTTCACCAACGTGATGAATCCGCGCAGCCACGTGTCCCGCAAGAACGAGTATCGGCGCACGCTGGTGAAGCGCGGCGGCTCGATCGGCGCGAATGCGACCATCGTGTGTGGCGTAACGCTGGGCGAGTACGCCTTTATCGGCGCGGGGGCGGTGGTCACCGCCGACGTCCCCGCCTACGGGCTCATGGTCGGCGTGCCCGCGCGACGCGTGGGATGGATGTGCCAGTGCGGCGAGCGGCTGCGCACCAGCGCGGGGCGTGCGGCGTGCGGCGTGTGTGGTGCCACCTACGAAGAATCAGGTGGGACACTGCGTCAGACGACGGCTGCGCGCGCGCGCGCAGGGGCATCATGAACGTTCCCATGCTCGACCTCGTCGCGCAGTACAGCGCGATCAAAGACGACGTGCTGCCCGCGATGATGAAGGTCGTCGAGACACAACAATTCATCATGGGGCCGGCGGTGCCGCAACTCGAGGTCGAGATCGCGCGGCTGTCCCACGCGAAGCACGGCATCGGCTGCGCGAGCGGCACCGACGCGCTGCTGCTGCCGCTCAAGGCGCTGAATCTCACGCCGGGCGACGAAGTCATTACGACGCCGTTCACGTTTTTCGCGACGGCCGGGACGATTCACAATGCCGGCGGCACGCCCGTCTTCGTCGACATTCAGCCCGACACGTTCAACATCGATCCGGCCGCGGTGAAGCGGGCGATCACGGCGCGCACGCGCGCGATCATGCCGGTCCATCTGTACGGTCAGATGGCCGACATGCTGGAGCTGATGGCGATCGCGAAGTCGCGGGGAATCAAGCTCATCGAGGACGCGGCGCAGGCGATCGGGGCGCGCCGGAAAATCGACGGGGAGTGGCGCGTCGCGGGCGAGCTCGGATGGGTGACCGGCTACTCGTTCTTCCCAAGCAAGAACCTGGGCGCCTGGGGCGACGGCGGGATGATGGTCACATCCGACGACGCGGGGGCCGAGCGGCTGCGCAAGCTGCGGCTCCACGGCGGTGCCCGGCAATACCATCACGACGAGGTCGGCACCAACTCGCGGCTCGATACGCTGCAGGCGGCTGTGCTGCTCGCCAAACTGCCGTACCTCGCGCGGTGGTCGGCGCTGCGGCGCGAGCACGCCGCGTACTACACGAAAGCGTTCGCGGACATTCCCCAGGTCAAGCCGCCCTACGTGGACCCCTCGAACGAGCACATCTTTCATCAGTACACGCTGCGGGCCGAACGGCGCGATGAGCTCCAGGCGCGCCTCAAGAAGGAAGGGATCGGCCATGCCGTGTACTACCCGATCCCGCTGCACCGCCAGCCGTGCTTTGCACACCTCGGCTACAAGGACGGGTCCCTGCCGCAGGCGGAGCACGCCTCCCGCGAGGCAATATCGCTGCCGATCTATCCGGAGCTGACCCGCGCCCAGCTCGACCGCGTCATCGATACGATCCGCGGATTCTATCAGTGAAGCGCCTGAAGGTCGGCGTGGTCGGGGCCGGTGTCTGGGGCCGTAACCACGTCCGGACCGTCGCCGGACTGCCCGAAGCCGAGCTCGCGGCGGTCTGCGATACCGACGCCACCGTGCGCGAGCGGGTCGCACGCCAGTATCCGGGCGTGCTGGTCACCGCGGATATCGCGGCGCTGCTGGGGGCGGTGGATGCCGTGATCGTCGCATCCCCGGCGGCGACCCACGCCGCCGTAGCGTGCCAGGCGATCGAAGCCGGGAAGCCGGTGCTGGTCGAAAAGCCCTTCGCCCTAACCGCCCGGGATGCCGAGCAGGTGGCTCGGGCGGGCGCTGAGCGGGGCGTCCCGGTCTTGGCGGGTCACCTGCTGGTGTATCATCCCGCTGTCGAAAAGCTGCGGGATATGGTGCAGAAGGGTGACCTGGGCAAAGTATTCTATTTGTACAGCTTGCGCGTGAATCTGGGACAGGTGCGCAAAGACGAAAACGCGCTGTGGAGCTTTGGGCCGCATGACGTGTCAGTGGCACTCTACTTGCTTGGTGAGCCCCCCGTACGGGTCGCTGCACAAGGCAAGAGCTATCTGCAGCCCGCGATCGAGGACGTCGTGTTTCTGACGATGGAGTTCGCGAGCGGCGTGCTTGCGCACGTCCAGATGTCCTGGCTCGATCCCCATAAAGGACGGAAACTCACCGTAGTAGGCGCCAAGAAAATGGTGGTGTTTGACGACATGGAGCCGCGCGAGAAGCTGCGGATCTACGATAAAGGCGTGGATCGCCCCCCCGAGTACGGCTCGTTCGGCGAGAGTCTGGCGATTCGCGAAGGCGACATCTTCATCCCCCGTATCCCGGCCGTGGAACCGCTGGCGGCCGAGCTGACGCACTTTGTCCGCGCCGCGCAGGGTCGGGAGACACCGCGCGCGAGCGCCGAGGACGGCGTGCGCGTCGTCCGCGTGTTGGAAGCTGCCTCGCGCTCGCTGGCGCGCGGCGGCGCTCCGGAGGCTCCATGACTGCAACTGCTGCTGCCCCCACGATCGTCGACGCGCTGCTCGCCAAGGCCAAGGACCGCACCGCGGTCTTTGGCGTGGTCGGGCTCGGCTACGTCGGACTGCCGCTCGCGATGGAGATCGTGCGCGCCGGCTACCGCGTGATCGGCTTCGACGTGAACCCGCGTGTGGTCGATCTGCTGAACGGTGGCCGCTCACATATCCAGGACGTGCCGGGGGCGACGGTGGCCGACGCGGTGCAGGCCAAGAAGTTCTCCGCGACCGCCGACCTGTCCCGGCTCAAGGAGCCGGACGTCATTTCCATCAGCGTTCCGACGCCGCTTTCCAAGACCAAGGACCCGGACGTGAGCTATGTGCTCGCGGCGACGGAGTCGGTCAAGCGCGCGTTGCGCAAGGGGCAGCTCGTCGTCCTCGAATCCACGACGTATCCCGGCACGACGCGCGAGCTGATGCTGCCATCGCTCGTGTCCACCGGGCTCAAGGTGGGCGAAGACTTCTTCCTGGCGTTCTCCCCCGAACGCGTGGATCCAGGCAACGATCGGTTCAATACGCGGAACACGCCCAAAGTGGTGGGCGGCATCACCCCGAACTGTCTCAAGGTGGCGCTGGCGCTGTACCAGCCGGCCATCGACACGCTGGTCCCGGTCTCCTCGACCGAAGCGGCGGAGCTCGTCAAGATCCTCGAGAACACGTTCCGCAGCGTGAACATCGGGCTCGTCAACGAGATGGCGATCGTGTGCGACAAGCTCGGCGTGGACGTCTGGGAGGTCATCGAGGCGGCGTCGACCAAGCCGTTCGGGTTCATGAAGTTCACGCCGGGCCCCGGCGTGGGCGGGCACTGCATTCCGCTCGACCCGCATTATCTCGCCTGGAAAATGCGGACCCTGAACTACAAGACCCGCTTCATCGAGCTGGCGGGAGAGCTGAACGCCGAAATGCCCGAGTTCTGGGTCGGCAAAGTCGTGGATGCGTTGAACGAGCAGGCGAAGGCGGTGCGCGGCAGCAACGTCATGCTCATCGGCGTCGCCTACAAGAAGAACATCGACGACATCAGGGAAAGCCCGGCGCTCGACGTGATCCGGCTGCTGCACCAGCGCGGCGCCAAGGTGTCGTATCACGATCCGCACGTGGCGACCATCAAGGAAGACGCAATCACGATGTCGTCCGTGCCGCTCACCGCGGAGACGCTCAAGAAAACCGATTGCGTCATCATCGTGACCGATCACGCGGCCGTGGATTACCAGCTGATCGCCCGGAATGCGCGCGCGACCGTTGACACGCGGCATGTCTTGCCCAAGGGTGCGCCCCGCGCGTGAAGGTCGCCGTCGTCGGCACCGGATACGTTGGTCTGGTCGTAGGCGCCTGTCTCGCTGAAACGGGAAACGACGTCGTGTGCGCCGACGTGGACGCCGAGAAGATCACGAGCCTCAAGGCCAACAAGCTCCCGATCTACGAGCCCGGTCTCGAGCCGATCGTCGTCCGCAACCAGCGTGAGGGACGGCTCACGTTCACGACCGATGTGGGCAACGCCGTCGAGCGCTCCGAAGTCGTCTTCATCGCGGTCGGCACCCCTCCCGACGAGGACGGCTCTGCCGATCTCCAACACGTGCTCGCGGTCGCCACGACGATCGGCCGGCACATGAATGCCCCCAAGGTCGTCGTCACCAAGAGCACCGTGCCGGTGGGCACGGCGGACAAAGTGCGCGCGCAGATCGCCCGCGAAACCACGACGCCGTTCCACGTCTGCTCGAATCCCGAATTCCTGAAGGAAGGCGCGGCGGTCGAGGATTTCATGAAGCCCGACCGCGTCGTCGTCGGAGTGGACTCTCCCGAGGCCGCCAAGGTCATCGAGGAGCTGTACTCGCCGTTCGTCCGCACGGGCAACCCGCTGATCTTCATGGACATCCCGTCCGCCGAGGTGACCAAGTACGCGGCGAACGCCATGCTCGCGACGCGGATCTCCTTCATGAACCAGATCGCCCACTTGTGCGAGGCGGTCGGCGCGGACGTGACGCAGGTGCGGCGCGGCATCGGCTCCGACCGGCGCATCGGCCAGGCCTTCCTGTTCCCTGGACCCGGCTACGGCGGAGCGTGCTTCCCCAAGGACGTCAAGGCGTTGATCCGCACCGGCGCCGAAACGAAGGTGCCGCTCGACATTCTGAGCGCCGTCGACGCGGCGAACGACCGCCAGAAGCGTCTCCTGTTCGAGAAGCTCGCGCGCCATCTCGGATCGCTGCAGGGCAAAGTCATCGCCGTCTGGGGGCTGGCCTTCAAGGCCGAGACCGACGACGTACGCGAAAGCCCGGCCCTCGTGCTCATCGAGGAGCTGCTCGCCGCCGGCGCGAGGGTCCAGGCGCACGACCCGGCCGCCATGGAGACGGCGGCGCGCCACCTCGGGAAGCGCGTGACGTACGCCCGCCACGGCTTCGACGCCCTTGCCGGCGCGGACGCGCTCGCGATCGTCACCGAATGGCTCGAATACCGCAACCCCGATTTTGCCAGGATGAAGCAGATGATGAAGCGGTCGCCTCCCCTGATCGTTGATGGGCGCAATCTGTACGATCCAAACAAGCTCGGGCGTCTCGGGTTCACCTACGACAGTATCGGCCGGCCGCTCGGATGCGCGTCCTCGTAACGGGCGCGGCCGGATTTCTCGGTTCACATCTCGTCGACAAATTCCTGGCGCTCGGCTACGAGGTGCTGGGAATGGACAATCACATCACCGGTAATCCGGCGAACCTCGAGCACCTCGGCGCGAACCCCCGATTCCACTTCACCAATCAGGACGTCACCCACTACATCGATGTCGCAGGCCCGCTGGACGGCGTGCTCCACTTCGCAAGTCCGGCGAGTCCCGTGGACTATCTCGAGCTGCCGATCCAGACGCTCAAAGTGGGCGCGCTCGGCACGCACAAGGCCCTCGGCCTGTCGATGGCAAAGCGGGCGCGCTTCCTGCTCGCCTCAACGTCGGAGGTCTACGGGGACCCCCTCGTGCATCCGCAGCCGGAGTCGTACTGGGGGAACGTGAACCCGGTCGGCCCGCGGGGCGTGTACGACGAAGCCAAGCGGTTCGCCGAAGCGCTCACGATGGCCTACCACCGCTTTCACCATCTCGACACCCGCATCGTCCGGATCTTCAATACCTACGGCCCGCGCATGCGTCCCAGTGACGGACGGGTCGTGTCGAACTTCATCGTGCAGGCGCTGCGGGGCGAACCCCTCACCATCTACGGCGACGGATCCCAGACCCGCTCCTTCTGCTACGTCGACGACCTGATCGAGGGGATTGTCCGGCTGTTCGAGCGGGGAACGGCCGAGCCGACCAACCTCGGCAACCCGCATGAGTTTACCGTGCGCCAGCTCGCCGAGCGGGTGCTCGCCCTCACCGGCAGCCGGAGCGCCGTCGTCGAGCGCCCGCTGCCCGTCGACGATCCCCAGGTGCGCCAACCCGACATCACCTACGCGCGCACGACGCTCGACTGGGAGCCGCAGGTCGGCCTGGACGACGGATTGCGGCGCACGATCGAGTACTTCCGCGGCGTGGTCGCGCAGGGGGGAGGGCGGCGGCGCGGTGAGCCCGAAGCACCACTATCTCGTCACGGGTGCCGCCGGATTCATCGGATCGCACCTGAGCGAGGCGCTGATCAAGCGTGGGCATGTCGTCACGGGCGTCGACAACTTCGACGCGTTTTACGCCCGTGCGGTGAAAGAGCGGAATCTGTCGGGGCTGCGCACGCTCGCCGACTTCCAGTTTGTCGAGGCGGACATCGCCCGCGACCCGCTGCCGCTCGAGGGGATCGAAGCCGTGATTCACCTGGCCGCGAAACCGGGCGTGCGGCCGTCGATCGAGGACCCCGGCGCGTACATGGAGGCGAACGTCACCGCCACCGCACGGCTCATCGACGCGGCCCGGCGCGTGGGCATCACGCGCATCGTCTTTGGCTCGTCGTCTTCGGTCTACGGCAACGCGACGCCGGCCCCGTTCGCCGAAGACGCGCCGGCCGTCTCGCCGATCTCCCCCTACGCCGCCAGCAAGCGGGCCGGCGAGCTGCTCGCGCACGCGTTCGGTCATCTGTATCCGCTGCGGATCATCTGCCTGCGCCTGTTCACGGTGTACGGCCCGCGCCAGCGTCCCGATCTCGCGATCCACAAGTTCGCCGATCTCATTGCCCGCGGGCATCCGGTGCGGATGCACGGGGACGGGTCGAGCGAACGCGACTATACCTATATTACCGACTGTCTGGACGGCGTTCTCGCGGCGCTCGAGTGGACGGCCACGGCCCGAGCGGGAACGGTGGAGACGGTCAACCTGGGTGGCGGCGAGCGCGTGCGTCTCGATCGAATCATCGCGCTGATCGCTTCGGCGCTGGGCCGCGAAGCGCGCATCGAGCGCCACCCTGATCAGCCCGGCGACGTGCGACTGACGGATGCCGACCTCGCGCACGCCGGCCGCGTGCTCGGCTTCAAGCCGCGCGTCGGCATCGAAGCGGGCATCCGGAAATTCATCGCCTGGTACGAGGAGGTTCATGGACGTCAGTCCCGAGCACCTGGTCGAACAGGCTAACGAACGGTTTCAGCTCCAGGATTATTACGGCGCGATTCATCTCCTCGAGGAGGTGATCGCGACGGGCCGCGCGTTTGCGGATGCCCATCATCTGCTCGGCCTCTCGTACTCGCTCGCCGGACAGCCCGAGAAGGCGCTCGCACAGCTCGATCGTGCGCTCGAGCTGAATGCGAACTACATCGAGGCGCTGATCCATCGCGCGCTCGTCCTGAACGAGATGGGGCGCGAGGAGGAAGCCAACGCGATGCTGCGCCGCGCGCGCAAGGTCAGCTCCGAGCGCCGCGGGGGATTCCACGGGCACGTTGCCGCCAAGCTCGCCAACCAGCACGCGGCACTGGGCAACGCGTATTACGAAGCGGGCGGGTTGAACGAAGCGATCGCGCAGTACGAGGCGGCGCTCAAACTCGGCCCGGCCTTTCACGATTTGCGGTACAAGCTCGGCCGCATGCTGCTCGAGACAGGGCGCGCGCTCGAGGCCCACGAGCAGTTCCAGCTCATCGTGCGGGATCGGCCGTCGTTCCTCGACGCCGCCGCGATGTTGGGACTCGCGAGCTACCTGGCGGGAGACGGACTCGCGGCGCGGGCGGTATGGGAGGAGCTGCGGGCCCGTCGGCCCGAAGACCCGCGCGTCGAAGCGTATCTCGCCCTGCTGTCGCGCTCCGACGTCGAAACCGTCCCGCCCGCGGGAAAGAGCAAGAAGCAGAAGTGAAACGTCTCATGCCGGCGCTGCTTGTGGTCGGGCTGTCTTGCACTCGCTCCGCCGCCAACCACGAGGAGCTCGGCGACCGCTCCTACGCGGCCGGGCAATACGCGGACGCGTTGGCCGAGTATCAGCTCGGTCGCCGGGCCAGTCCGGGGAGTGGCACGCTGCTCGCCAAGGTGGGCGCCGCGGCCATGCATGCCGAGGATTTCGAGCTGGCGGCCGAAGCCTATCGCACCCTGGCGCGACGCGATCGTTCACGCGCCGAGGAAGCGGCCGACGGGCTCGATCGCGTCGCGCGCGCGGCGCTCGCGGCGAACGACCGGACGGCCCTGGCCAGCGCGCTCACCGGCATCCGGGAAGTCGCGCCGCGCCGCCCGCTGGGGCGCTATGTCGTCCTGGCCGCGCTCGACGCGGTGGATCGTGGCGATACGGCCGAAGCGGCGGCCCTGCTGCCGGTCGCGGCAGCGTCGGCTCCCGACGCCGCGCGCGCCGACTCGTTACTGTTCGTGTATGGCCGGGCGCTCGTCCGGGTCCGCGACTGTAGCACGGCGGTGCGCGTCTTTGAGGGCGTGATCCGCCGCCAGCGGGCGCCGTCGGTGGTCGAACAGGCCCGGGAGGGACTCGGCCTGTGCGCGCTCGTGGCCGGGCAGATCGCGCTGGAGCAGGGACACCCCGCCGACGCGGAGGGTTGGTTCCGGCGCGCGACCGCTCCGGGCGCTTCCACGGACGTGGTGCGGGCCGCGTTCCTCGGTCTGGGCGACGTGCGCCTGGCGGAGGGCGACCTCGCCGGAGCGATGGAGAGCTATCAGCAGGCGCTGCTCGGCGGGACGCCGGGCGACACGATTTCACAGCGGGCGCAGGAAAAGCTCAACGCATTGGGAAAGGCTGAACCGTAATGATGAGGCGGCAAATCGTCGGCATGCTGGTGGTGTGCGCAATCGGGAGTGGCGCCGTCGCGTGCGGTGGCCCGAAACAGGGGAGCGCAGCGCCGGTGGTGCAACCGGAGGTCGAGATCGCGCGCGCCATGGAGCTGTTTCGGCGCGGGGACTTCCGCAAGGCGCAGCTCATCTTCCAGCGGCTGACATTCGAGTTCAGCGTGACCCAGGAAGAGATGGCCCAGGCGCGCTACTACGTGGCGGAGTGCAACTTCCAGCTCGGCGACTACGTCCAGGCCGCCTCCGATTTCCGCAAAGTGGCAGACGAGTTCTCGACCACCCCATACGCCCCCACGGCGTTACTCCGCGCGGGCGACTCGAATCTGCGGTTGTGGCATCGTCCCGAGCTCGACCCGAGCTACGGCGAAGCCGCGCTGGCGATTTATCAGGAGCTGGCCGGCCGCTATCCCGAGAGCGACGCCGCGGGCCGCGCGCGGCTGCACGTGCGCCGGTTGGAGAGTCAGTTTGCGGAAAAGACATACAAGACCGGGATGTTTTATCTGCGCCGCAAGGCGTTCGACTCGGCGATCATCTACTTCAAAGACGTGATCGCGAATTACCCCAGCGCGGAGCGCGCGCCCGACGCCCTGCTGCGCCTGGTCGACAGCTATCGCGCGATCGGCTACACGCAGGAGGTGCAGGAGACCTGCGAGCATCTGCGCCGCTTTTACCCGAAGGCGACGCGGCTCGACACGAGCTGTCCCGCGCCCCCAGCCAGTCCTACCTGAGCGTTCGTGACTCGGGACGCGCTGTTCGGGGGCTCATTCGACCCCGTGCACGTAGCGCACATGATGGTGGCGGAGGCGGCAGCCGACGAGCTTGGGGCCACCGTGCGCTTCCTCCCCGCGCGCGAGCAGCCGTTCAAACGTGCCGCGCATCAGGCGAGCGCCGAGCAGCGGGCAGCGATGCTGGACCTCGCCGTGCACGGAAATCCCCGTTTGCGCGTGGAACGGATCGAGCTCGGTCTGCCGACCCCCTCCTACACGGTGCGGACCCTGCGCGCGCTCGCGGAACGGGAGCCCGGGAACCGGCCCCAGTTATTGTTAGGGGCGGACGCCGCGCGGGACCTGGCGGCGTGGTGGGAAGTTGAAGCGCTTCCGGGACTTGCCGACGTCGTCATCTTTGCGCGGCCGGGCGCCTCTGTGCCGCGGCATCCCCTGATCAGCCGGGTGATTCCGGTGCCGTCGATTGACCTGTCCGCAACGGAAGTGCGCGAGCGCGTCAAGCAGGGGCGTTCCATTCGATATTTAGTGCCCGACGCGGTGCGCGAATACATCGCCGCCCACGGGCTGTACCGCTAGAGGGGTAATGGCGCTACGCTGGTTCACCAAGATCTTCGGGACGCGGTTCGACCGCGAGCTCAAACGCATCCAGCCGGTCGTGGATGCGATTCTCGAGCACGAGACGCGCCTCAAGGACTGCACCGACGGCGACCTCCAGGCGCAGACGGCGAAATTCCGCGCTGGCATAGCCGAGCGCACCGGCGCGCTGCACGCCGAAGTCGAGCGCTTGAAGAAGGCGAAGCACGATTGTCCCGACCCCGACGAGCGCGCCAATCTCAGCGATCAGCTGCGCCGCGCGGAGCAGGCGTTCGTGACAGAGCTGCAGCACACGCTCGACGATCTGCTGCCGGAAGCGTTTGCCACGGTGCGCGAGGCGGCGCGCCGGCTCATGGGCGGCGACGTCGTGGTCACCGCGCACACCCTCAAGTGGGACATGGTGCCCTACGACGTGCAGCTCATCGGCGGCGTCGTCCTGCATCAGGGGCGCATCGCCGAAATGGCGACCGGCGAAGGCAAGACCCTGGTCGCCACGCTGCCGCTGTATCTCAACGCGCTGGCCGGCCGCGGGGCGCATCTCGTGACGGTCAACAATTATCTCGCGCGGCGCGACTCGCAGTGGATGGGTCATCTCTTCAAGTGGCTCGGCTTGACGGTCGGCTGCATCGACGATTCTCAGCCCGGCAGTCCGGAACGCCGGGCGGCCTACCAGTGCGACATCACCTACGGCACGAACAACGAATTCGGGTTCGACTACCTGCGCGACAACATGGTCGGCAGCATGGAGCATCGCGTCCAGCGCGGCCACGTCTACGCGATCATCGACGAGGTCGACTCGATTCTGATCGATGAGGCGCGCACCCCGCTGATCATCTCGGGCGCGGTGGGCGCGGAATCCGACGAGAAGTACGCGCTGTACAACGCGCAGGTGGTGCAGCTCGTGCGCAAGCAGACCGCCATCGCCAACGATCTGATCGCGAAGGGCGAGCCGCTGCTCGCCGGCCCGGATAACAACTATGAAGGTGCCAAGCTGCTGTACAAGGCGCAGCTGGGCATGCCCAAGAACAAGAAACTGCTCAAGCTGTTGAACGAGCAGGGCGTGAAGCAGCTGGTGCAGCGCGTTGAGCTGGACCGGCTGGCCGACCGCAAGCTGCCGGCCCGCGACCAGAAGATGCGGGACATCGAGGACGATCTGTACTTCGTGATGGACGAGCGCGGCCGCTCGGTGCACCTCACGGACAAGGGTGTCGAAGCGATGTCGCCGCAGGATCCGACGCTGTTCGTCGTGCCCGATATCTCGCATGCGGTGCACGAGCTGGAGCACGACCCCGAGCTGACGCCGGCGCAGAAGATCGAGCGCCGCCGCGTGGTGGAAGCGGAGTACGCCACCAAGAGCGAGACGCTGCACATCATTCACAAACTGCTCCAGGCGCACGCGCTGTACGAGAAGGACGTCGAATACGTCGTTCAGAACAGCCAGGTCTTCATCGTGGACGAGTTCACGGGCCGCTTGATGCCGGGGCGGCGCTGGTCGGACGGCCTGCACCAGGCGGTGGAAGCGAAGGAAGGCGTGGCGGTGCGCGAGGAGACGCAGACGCTCGCGACCATCACGATCCAGAACTACTTCCGCATGTACGAAAAGATCGCCGGCATGACGGGCACCGCCGAGACGGAAGAGACCGAATTCCACCAGATCTACAAGCTGGACGTCTCCGTCATTCCGACCAACCGGCCGGTGCGGCGTGTCGACAAGCACGACCTCGTCTACAAGACGCGCAAAGAGAAGTACGACGCGATCATGGAAGAGGTCGAGCGCCAGCACAAGCGCGGTCTGCCGATTCTCGTGGGCACGACCAACGTCGAGGTGTCGGAGACGCTGTCGCGCCTGATGAAACGGCGCGGGCTGAAGCACGAAGTGCTGAACGCCAAGTATCACGAGCGCGAAGCCGAGATCGTGGCGCAGGCCGGTCAGCCGGGCTCCATCACGATCGCGACGAACATGGCCGGGCGCGGCACGGACATCAAGCTCGGCCCCGGCGTCAAAAAGTGTCAGATCTGCGGGATCAAGTCGCGCGAAGCGCCGTTCGGCCAGTTGCTCGAGCGGCCCGACTTCACCGACGCGCAGCTGAAAGAACACAAGTGCAACGAAGATCCGCCGTGCGGGCTGGTCATCATCGGAACCGAGCGCCACGAGGCGCGGCGCATCGACCGCCAGCTGCGCGGACGCTCCGGGCGCCAGGGCGACCCGGGTCAGAGCATCTTCTACCTGTCGCTCGAAGACGATCTGATGCGGCTGTTCGGCTCGGACCGGATCGCCCGCATCATGGACCGCACGGGGTCGGAAGAAGGCGAAGTCATCACGCATCCGTGGGTGACCGCCGCGATCGGGCAAGCGCAAAAGCGCGTCGAGCTCCAGAACTTCCAGGCCCGCAAGCGGCTGCTCCAGTTCGACGACGTGATGAACCAGCAGCGCGAGGTCATCTACTCACAGCGGCTGTACGCGCTCGAGGGCGGGGAAGAGCTCAAGGCCGAAGCGCTGCGCATGATCGACGGCGCGCTCGAAAGCCATGCCGACGGGCTGATCGCGGAACATGACGATGCCGGCCAATGGGATCGCGCGCTGATCGAGACGGAGTTTCTCCAGAAGTTCCTGATTTCGGTGCCGGACCTGACCGATCCGCACAAGGTCCGGAGCCGCGACGAGCTGGTGCGGGCCGTACAGCTCGCCGGCCGGGAGGCGTTCCAGAAAAAGGTGGACTACCTCCGCGACATCGCGTCCAGGACCGGAATCTCCAACCTCGGCGAACAGGCACTCGCGCAGATCACGATCGGTGTGGTGGACGACAAGTGGCGCGATCACCTCTACGATCTCGATCAGCTCCGCGAAGGCATCTATTACCGCGCCTGGGGACAGAAGGACCCGCTGGTCGAGTACAAGCAGGAAGCGTTCGAGATGTTCAAGGGCCTGATGGACGACCTGCGCATCACGTTTGCCGAGCGCTGGCTCAAGCTGCAGGTCGATGTAGGCCCTCCGCCGGGTCAGAGCCAGCGGCCGCCGAGTCGCCCAGTCACGGGTCCCGCTGGTGGGCTGCCAGGCGGCAGTCGCCGGCAGGCGCCGATGGTCGCGTCCAAAGCCGCCGCCGATGGTCTCGTGACGAGCGGTGACCCGCCTCCCCCGTCAGTTCAGCGAGGCGCCGCGGGGGGCGTGGCCGAGCCCGCGTTTGCGGCGAACCCCTACACGGGCGTGGGTCGCAACGACCCGTGCCCGTGTGGGAGTGGCAAGAAGTTCAAGAAATGCCACGGAGCGGCTCTGTAACGCGTTCGGAAGGTACGAGTGTGACCAGCGGCATGGGTTAGGTTGGCCCATGCCGCTTCGTCTCTCCGAGCACCTCGAACGCGACCGTCCGCGCGAGCGTTTCTGGGCCGTCGGCCCGGCCGCGTTGACGGGGCAGGAGCTCCTGGCCATTCTCCTAGGAACGGGGACCCGTGGTCAGGACGCCCTCGCGGTCGCCGGCGAGATCCTCGCCAGGCGCGATGGCTCGCTGCGCCGCATTGCCACCAGGCCCTGGGCCGAGCTGGCGCGCATTCCCGGGCGTGGGCAGAGCCAAGGCGGCACGGCTGGCTGCGGCGATCGAACTGGGTCGGCGCGTGGGGGCGGAGCTCGAGCCACCGCCGGAGCGGATCCGCGGGCCGGGCGACGTGCAGCGGTATTACGCGTTGCGGCTGCGCGACTTAGCCGTCGAGGAGTTTCATGTCCTCGCGCTGGGAAGCCAGAGTCAGATCCTGGCGGACTTGCTCATCACGCGGGGCATACTGAACAGCTCGCTGGTGCATCCCCGTGAGGTGTTTCGGGCGGCCATTGCGGAAGCCGCGGCAGGCATCATCGTCGTACATAACCACCCGAGCGGCGACCCCACGCCGTCGGCGGACGATCGGGCGGTAACCCGGCAGCTGGTGGACGCGGGACGACTGCTCGACGTCCCGGTGTACGACCATGTGATCATTGGAGGCGGAGGAGAGCGGTACGTGAGTTTCGCGGAAGCGGGGTTGTTGTGACGAGTACGGCGCCGATTCTGGCGCCCGAGCTGGCCAAGGCCGTCGCCGCGCAGCGCGACCGCCTCGATCTCGAGGTGTTGTCGCGCGCCTACCGGATCAGCGCCCAGGCGCATCACGGCCAGAAGCGACTGTCTGGCGACGATTTCGTGTCTCATAGCGTCGCCGTGGCCACGATTCTCGCCGAACAGCAGATGGACACCACGACCATCGCGGCCGCGCTGCTCCACGACGTCGTCGAAGATTCCAATGTCACCCTGGAAACGCTCCGGCGCGATTTCGGGAATGAAGTCGCCGACCTCGTCGACGGGCTCACCAAGATCAAGGCCCTGACGTTCCGCTCGACCGCCGAGGAGCAGGCCGAGAACTACCGCAAGCTGCTGATGTCGGTGGCGCGTGACGCGCGCGTGATCATCATCAAGCTCGCCGACCGTCTTCACAACATGCGCACGCTGGATCCGCTGCCGGCCGAGAAGCGGCGCCGGATCGCCCAGGAGACCCGCGAGCTCTATGCCCCGCTGGCGCACCGCTTCGGCATGGCGGGCGTCAAGGCCGAGCTCGAAGATCTGGCGTTCAAGTATCTCGAGCCCGACGACTACAAGCAGCTGACGCGCCAGGTCAAGGCACGCCGGGTGGAGCGCGACCGCACGATCGAGCGGATGCGCGCCCCGCTTGCCGACGAGCTGCGCCGCGCCGGAATCGTGGGCTGGGAGATCGTGGGCCGGCCCAAGAACCTGTGGTCGATCTTCAAGAAGATGCGCAAGCGCGGCAAGCCGTTCGAGGAGATCTACGATCTGCTCGCGGTGCGCGTGCTGGTGAACAGCATCACCGACTGCTATCACGTCCTCGGCATCATCCACCACACGTGGACGCCGTTACAGGAGCGGATCAAGGACTACATCGCGAGCCCCAAATCCAACGGGTACCAGTCGCTGCACACAACGGTGTTCGGGCCGGGCGGGCAGCTGTACGAGATCCAGATCCGCACGCGCGATATGCATCGCACGGCCGAGTACGGTATCGCGGCGCACTGGCTCTACAAGGAAAACGGCAAGAGCGACGAGCTCGACCACCATCTCTCGTGGTTCCGCCAGCTGATCGAGTTGCAGCAGGACGCGCACAGCCCGGAGGAGTTCCTCGAGTTCCTGAAGATCGACCTGTATCAGGACGAGATCTTCGTGTTCACGCCGCGCGGTGACGTGAAGCGGCTGCCCAAAGGCGCGACGCCGCTCGATTTCGCCTTCCTCGTCCACACCGAAGTCGGGCAGCACTGCAACGGGGCCCGCGTCAACGGCCGCATCGCGCCACTGCATCGCTCCCTGCGCAACGGGGATACGGTCGAGGTGCTCACCAGCCCGCAGGCCAAGCCCTCGCGGGACTGGCTGGCGCACGTGCAGACCGGACGGGCACGCCAGAAGATTCGCCAGTGGATCAAGCAGGAAGAGCAGGAGCGGAGCATCACGCTGGGCCGCGAGATCCTGGCGCGCGAAGTGCGCCGCCGCCGCCTCGATCCGCCCACCCCGGAGCAGCTGGCCCAGGCCGCGCAGAAGCTGGGACTCGGCGCCGCCGACCAGGTGGAGACGGCCATCGGCCGCGGCGATGTGCAGATCGGCCAGATGATCAACGCCCTGTACCCCGACGTCCCGGCGGACGAACAGCAGTCGCCCAAGCCGACCGCGTTCGGGCGGGTCATCGAGCGGCTGCGCCTGGGACGCGGCATCAAGATTCACGGCGTCGAAGGCTTGATGGTACGCTATGCGCAGTGCTGCCAGCCCGTGCCCGGCGACCCCGTCGTGGGCTACGTGACGCAGGGCCGAGGGATCTCGATCCACCGCAACGACTGCCCCAACCTGCTCACGCTCTCGGGCGATGAAGAGCGTCGCGTCGAGATCGACTGGCGCGAAGTGGAAGGTGAAACGTTCGTCGTGCGCCTCGCGGTCAGCGGGGAAGACCGGCGCGGCCTGTATGCCGATATTTGCGAGGCGATCAGCGGCACCGGCACCAACATCCGCAGCGCCGAGCTCGCGTCCAAGGACGGCGTGGTGTTTGGCTCGGTGCTGGTCGAGGTCGAGAACCACACCCATCTGCACAAGGTCTTGAAGGCGGTCCGGAAGGTGAAGGGCGTGACCGAGATCGCCCGGCGGGACTCGAGCGGTCCCGCTGAAGTCGTCGTCGGTTAGCTTTCCCCGGTATGCCCTTTGAGATTGGCAACGCACCGCCGCCGGCGGGTGATCAGCCACGCGCGATTCGCGAGCTGACCGCCGGGCTCCGGCGCGGCGACAAATACCAGACGCTGCTCGGCGTCACGGGATCTGGAAAGACGATGACGATGGCACACGTCATCGCCGACCTCGGAAAGCCCACGCTCGTCCTGTCCCACAACAAGACGCTGGCGGCGCAGCTCTACGGTGAGCTCAAGACGTTTTTCCCCTCCAGCGCGGTCGAGTTCTTCATCTCGTACTACGACTACTACCAGCCCGAGGCGTACGTCCCCTCGACGGACACGTACATCGCCAAGGACTCCTCGATCAACGACGACATCGAGCGGCTGCGGCTGCGCGCCACGTCGAGCCTGATGGAGCGCGATGACGTCATCATCGTCGCGAGCGTCTCGGCGATCTACGGCCTCGGCGATCCGGAGCTCTATCGCGAGCTGCTGGTCACGGCGGAAAAAGGGGAAAACCGCGGCCGCGACGCGTTCCTCGCGGACCTCGTCGCGGTGCAATACCAGCGCAATGACATCGGGTTCGAGCGGGGCACGTTCCGCGTCCGTGGAGATACGGTCGAAGTCTTCCCGGCCTATGACGAGCAGGCCGTCCGCGTCGAATTCTGGGGCGATGACATCGAGCGCATCGCCAAGATCGATCCGCTCACCGGCAACGTCATCAAGCAGATGGACAAGTCCGCGATCTATCCGGCGACGCACTTCGTCACGCAGCGCGCCACGATCGAGCGCGCGGTGTCGCGCATTCGCGCCGAGCTGGCGGAGCGGTTGGCCGAGCTGCGGGCGCAGAACAAGCTGCTGGAAGCCCAGCGACTCGAATCGCGCACGCATTTCGATATCGACATGCTGATGGAAGTGGGCCGGTGCGCCGGCATCGAGAACTACTCGCGCTTGTTCAGCGGTCGCCAGCCGGGTGAGCGACCGGCGTGCCTGCTCGATTACTTCCCGGACGACTATCTCTGCTTCATCGACGAGTCGCACCAGACGCTCCCGCAGCTGGGCGCGATGTATGAGGGCGACCGTTCGCGCAAGCAAACGCTGGTGGACTACGGCTTCCGGCTGCCCTCGGCGCTCGACAACCGGCCGCTGCGCTTCGATGAGTTCATGGGGCTGGTGCCGCGCATGGTTTTCGTCTCGGCGACGCCGGGGCAAGACGAGTTGCAGCTCTCGGGCGGTGTCATCGTCGAGCAGATCATTCGGCCGACCGGCCTCGTCGATCCTCCCGTCGACATCCGGCCGGTGGCGGGGCAGGTGGACGATCTGCTGAACGAGATTCGCCTGCGCGAAACGAAGAACGAGCGCGTCCTCGTCACCACGCTGACCAAGCGCATGGCGGAAGATCTCACCGACTACCTCCAGCAGCACGGGGTCCGCGTGCGCTATCTGCACTCGGAGATCGACGCGATCGAGCGCGTCGAGATCATCCGCGGGTTACGCCTCGGCGAGTTCGACGTGCTGGTGGGAATCAATCTGCTGCGCGAAGGTCTCGACCTGCCCGAGGTGTCGCTGGTGGCCGTTCTGGACGCCGACCAGGAGGGATTCCTGCGCTCCGACCGCTCGCTCATCCAGACGGTGGGGCGGGCCGCCCGCCACTTGAGCGGGAAGGCCATTCTGTACGCGGATCGGGTGACGGGCTCGATGGAGCGGGCACTGAACGAGATGAACCGTCGCCGCGTCGCGCAGCTCGCCCACAATCAGGAGCACGGCATTACGCCGCGCTCGATCGTGAAATCGGTCGGTGACATCCGGTTCGTCACGCGCGTGGCCGACGCCCGCCTCCCCAAGCCGGGCGCGGCGGCGGTGCGCCGCCCCGCCGATGCCGGCGAGCGGGAAACCCTCATCCGCATGTTGGAACAGCAGATGCAGGCCGCTGCCGAAGAGCTCGATTTTGAGCTCGCGGCCGTGCTGCGCGATCAGCTCCTCGAGCTCAAGGCCGATGCGCCTCTCCGCGAGCGAGCTCAGCCGGTTCGGTGAGGCGCTCGGCGCCGAGCTCCGCGCCCCTACGGTAATCGGGCTGTCGGGAGAGCTGGGGACCGGGAAAACCACCCTGGTCCAGGCGATCTGCCGAGGCTTCGGTGCCCAGGCGCGCGCCACGAGTCCCACCTACGCGCTCGTCCATCGCTACGACGCCGGTCGGACGCCCGTGTATCACGTCGATTGCTATCGGCTGCGTCATGCCGACGAAGCCCGTGACCTCGGCTTCGACGACATGGTTCGCGAGCGGGCGATCATCCTGATCGAGTGGCCGGAGCGCGCGGGCCCATGGGCACCGCCGCTCGATCGACATTTCCAGCTCTCGTACGACGATGATCCAGCGCACCGCATCATCGACGAAACCGCCCGCGTATGAGGCTCGCGATCGACACGGCGACAGACATCGCCAGCGTTGCGATCGGTAAGCTCGGGCATTCCCCACAAGCGGCGCGGTCAATTCGCGGCGCGCGCCAGCACGCGGCCAAGCTCCTCGGATTGATTCAACAGGTCCTCGCCGACTCGGGCGCAAAACTCCAAGACGTGACCGAGATCGTCGTCGGCGACGGGCCCGGAAGTTTCACCGGACTGCGGATTGGCTGGGCCGCGGCGAAGGGGCTCGCACATGAGCGCGAGCTTCCGCTGGTCGCGGTCCCCTCGTTGCTCGGTGCCGCCCATGCGGCGTCCGAGCTCGAGCGGGACTCCGGGCCGATCGCCGCGTGCTACGATGCCCTGCGCGGCCAGGTGTTCGGCGCGATCTATACGATTCATCGCGACCGGATCGAGATCGTCGTCGCGCCCGATCTGTTCACGATCGCCGAGCTGGCGCGGCTGAGTCCCCTAAGACCCGCGCTGGCCGTGGGCGATGGCGCGGAGCGCTACCGGGCCGAGGTCGAGACCTGGACCGGAAGGCCGCCAGTTCCCCTGGACGCTGTGCCGGCGATCGCCCGATCGCTGCTGGTGCTGGCGGACGACGAGGCGGTACGCCGGCCCCTCGACGATCCCCTGGCCGAGCCGGTGTATGGCCGGCCGGCCGAAGCTCAGGCGAAATGGGAGGCGCGCCATGGTCGACCGCTTCCGAATTCGCCCCGCTGAGCTGACTGACGTTCCCGCGGTTCACGCGATCGAGCAGCGCGTATTCGCCGATCCGTGGACCACACAGGATTTCCGCGACTGCGTCTCGTTCGCGGTGTTTCTGGTCGCCGAAGCGGACGCCGAGATCGCCGGCTACGTGGTGGCGATCGACGCTGCGGATGAAGGGGAGATTCTCAACCTCGCTGTCGCGGAGGGAGGGCGGCGTCGCGGATTGGGACGGGCGCTGGTGCAGGCGATCGTGGATGCCCTGGCGGAGCGGGGCGTTCGGCAGGTCTACCTGGAAGTCCGGGAGTCGAACGCCGCGGCGCGGGCACTCTACGCGGCGTTCGGATTCAAGGAAGCCGGCCGTCGCAAGGCGTACTACCGCAGGCCGGTGGAAGACGCCATCGTGCTCAGACTTGATGCATAACTTCGGTACAAGTGGCGTATCTTTGATTGACAGAACGACTTGCGATTTATATAGTGTTGGGCACCCTTGGACCCAAACCGCATAAATGCTGGAGGTTGTGTGAGCCGCAGTCTCAATAAGGTCACTCTGATCGGGAACCTGGGTGCCGATCCCGAGGTGCGCAGCACGAACAACGGTTCCCGAGTGGCCACCCTCTCGGTGGCGACGAGCCGGCAGTGGACGGGGACCGGTGGCGAAAAGCAGGAAAAGACGGACTGGCATCGAGTTATCTGCTGGAATAACAAGGGCGGATCGGGCCTGGCCGACGTGTGCGAAAAGTACCTGAAGAAGGGCGACAAGGTCTATGTCGAGGGCCGGATCGAGTACCGGACCTGGGAAGACAATAACAAGCAGACACGCTACGTCACCGAGATCATTGCGCGCGAGCTGATCATGCTGGGCTCGAGAGGCGCAGCCGCTCCGGTTGGAGCGGGGGCAGCACGAGGGGCCGCGGCAGCCGGGGCAGTTGCAGAAGCCGGCGGGAAGGGGGCCCCCGAATCGCTCGACGCGTTCCCGGAGGCGCTGGATGAGGAGGACGACGATCTCCCGTTCTAGCCGCGTTGCAGTTCTCGCCCTGGCGGCGATGCTGTCGTGGCGTGTTCTGCCGGCGCAGGACACCACGCAGGTCGCGCAAGACACGACGCAGCTTCCTCAGGATACGCAGGCCGTCGCCGCTTTTCAGGGGCAAGTTCCCACGACGCATACCGTCTCGCGCGGTGAGACCCTGTGGTCCATCGCGCAGATGTATTTCAACGACCCGCTGCTGTGGCCGGAGATCTACCGTCTCAATACGAGCATCGTCGAGGACCCGCACTGGATTTATCCGGGCGAGGTGCTGAATCTCGCGGCGATGTACGTCGTCGCGCAGGGTGGTGACACGGTCGTTGCGGTCGCGTCGGACACCACGGCGTTGGCCGCCGACACCGTGCGGGCGGTGGGCGACACCGTCGTCGCCGTCGTGCCGCTCGACACCGCGATCGCGCCGATCGACACGATTGCGGCCGATACGGCAATGTTCGTCGTCGAGGCGCCGCCGCCGCCGATTTCCGAATCGAACGAGACGATGTTCGACCGGCGCCGCACGAATCGGCAGATCGTCCAGGATGTGCTGCGGGCCTACACCAACCAGCCGTATCGCCCGCTGCGCCCCGGGGAATTCTACGCCGCCGGATTCCTGACCGAGAGTGAGCGACTGCCGTGGGGCCAGGTCCTCGGCTCGACCGCGACCTCCGCCATTCACCGGCTGTCGGAGCACACCTCCGCGACCTTGTACCAGGAGATCTCCGTCCGGCCGCCGCACAACGCCTCCTATCACGTGGGTGATTCGCTGCTGCTCGTGCGCATCGATCGCGGGATCGAGTTCGGCCAATGGGGCGAGGTCGTGGTCCCAACCGGCATCGCGCGCGTGACGTCGATTGAGGAGCAGCAGGTGCTCGCGGAGGTGGTCTCCCAATTCGGGCGGATCCATGACGGCGAGCTCGCCATGCCGCTCGAGCCATTCCGCGATCCCGGTCAGGTCCGTCCGGTCCCCGTGGCGGAAGGCCTCCGGGGCAAGGTGATCGCGCCCCGCGATGCTCGCGTGATCGCCGGCGCGCAGCAATACTTCTTTATCGATAAGGGCCGCCGGGACGGCGTCGCGCCCGGCGACGTATTCGAGGTGTACAAGCCTGCGGAAGTCGGCATCGGAACGGCGTCCGAGGAAGTGCGGGCGGTCCTGATGGTCGTGCACACCCGCGAGCGGTCCGCCACCGGCCTGTTGATTCAGATCATGCACCCTGGACTCGACCGAGACCTGCCGGTACGCTTGATTCGGAAAATGCCTTCCTAGAAGGCGGCCGGACCTGCGTGGGCAGGCCGGCCCGGTATCTGCCGTGATCGTTACGCTCCATCTCGTTGCTCTGGCGCTCTATGCGCTTGCGACGGTGCTCGCATTGGCTCCGTTCATGGGGCTTCGGAGCCCGCCGCGCGCCCTCGCCATCGCGTTCCCCTGTGCCGGTGCGGCCGCGCAGGTCGTCGCCCTTTCCCAGCTCACGCTCGTAGGCCTCGGTCCGGCGCTGTCGATGTTGGCGCTCTGTCTTGTGCTGCTCCAGCTCGCGAGCGAGCGCCTGTTGCGGGGCTCCGCGGTATCGTTCTTCGCTGCTCCCCTGGCGACGGGACTCGTCGGGCTCTCTGTCTTGAGTGGACTCACCCCCGGAACCGAGATCGCCGCCAGTCGTACTACGTGGTTGGCGCTGCACGTCGCGCTGAGTGTCCTGGGGCTCGCGCTCATGGCGCTTGCCTTCATCGCCGCCGCGCTCTATCTGCTGCAGTTTCGTGAGCTCAAGGCGCGACGCTTTGGCCAGGTGTACCAGTTGTTCCCACCGCTCGAGCGGCTCGACCGGCTCAACCGCTTTGCCCTGGTCGCCGGATTCCCGGCGCTGACGGTCGGCCTGCTGCTCGCCGTGGGCTACGGAGCGCGATTCTCGGGAGGTGCCGGGCTGCAGGTTGCAAAGGCGCAGCTGGTTTGGGGTCTCTTCACCTGGGTCGTGCTGGGCTGGGCCGTCTGGGTTCGCGTCGTGCGCCGCTGGGACGGCAGGCGCGCGGCCCTGGCGAGTATCGCCGGCTTCTCCGCGGTGTTGCTGGTGTACGTCGCGCTGAAGCTTGTGCAGCCCGGCGCCGCACGGTTCCTGTGACGGAGCTAGCGGCGATGGGTATCAAGGTCCTGGGCGTCAACCACCGAACCGCACCACTCGAGGTGCGGGAGCGTTTCACGCACGGCGCGCACGAAGTGCCGGGCGCGCTCGCGCGCGTGCTGGCCGCGGGCGCGAGCGGCGGGGTGCTGCTTTCCACCTGCAACCGCACCGAATTCTACCTGGTGACCGACGACGAGCCCCCCCCCTCGACACCGTCTGGTCGCTGCTCGGCGAACGGCTCGCGGCAGCCCCTTCCGGCGGGGCACGCGAATTCGGCTACATCGTGCACGACCGCGATGCGGTGCGGCATCTGTACCGGGTTTCCGCCGGGCTCGACTCGATGATCCTCGGCGAATCCCAAATCCAGGGACAGGTGCGCGACGCCTGGGAAGCGTCGCGCGCGCAGGCCGGTCCCGTGCTGCACCGCCTGTTTCAAACGGCTCTGCACGTCGGCTCGCGCGTGCGTACGGAGACCGCGTTGGGGATGGGAACGGCGTCCGCAGCGTCGGCCGCCACCCAGGTCGCGGGAAAAATCTTCGGCGATCTCGCCGGCCGTCACGCGCTGATTCTCGGCGCGGGAGACATGGCGGAGCTCGCGGCCACCTGCCTGGCCGATCAGGGTGTGCAGATCACGCTGGTCGCGAATCGCACCCAGGAGCGCGCACGCGCGATCGCCGAGCGGCTGGGCGGACGGGCGGTGTCGCTGGAGGAGGCCTGGCCACACTTTGCGACGATCGACATCGCGCTCTGCTCGACCGCCGCGCCCCACGCCGTGGTGACCTGGGAACGCGTCGGGCCGGTGATTGCGCGGCGTCGCGGGCGCCCGTTGTGTGTGCTCGATCTCGCCGTGCCGCGCGACGTCGATCCCGCGATCGCGCAGATCGAGAATGTGTTCCTGTACGATGTCGACGACCTCCAGACCGTCGCGGCGCAGGCCACTGCGCGGCGCCGCGACGAAATCCCGGCTGCCGAACGCATCGTCGAAGAGGAAACCGATCTCTTCTGGGCATGGTACGGCGGCTTGGGCGTCGTTCCCACCATCAAGGAGCTGCGCAGCCGGATGGATCAGCTCCGCACCGCCGAGCTCGAGCGGGCGCTGCGCCAGCTGAGTGCGCTGAGTCCGGAAGATCGCGCCCGCGTGGAGCAGTTCAGTCAATCCCTCATGAACAAGTTCCTGCACGAGCCCACGCTCGCGCTGAAGGCGGCGGCCGAGGAAGGACACGGGTACGGCCTGCTCGAGGCGCTGCGACGGCTGTTCGGCATGGAGCCACCCGCGTGACGGCTCGAGTCCTCGTCACGGGGGGCGCAGGCTACATCGGTAGTGTCATCGTCGACCAGCTGCTGGAGCTCGGCGTGCGAGTCGTGGTGCTCGACGACTTGAGCACCGGACATCGGGCCGCGGTGGCTCGGGGCGCCGGCCTCATCCAGGGCGGAGTTGGAAACCGCGAGCTGGTCGATGCGATTCTCGAGCGCGAGGCCATCGAGGCGATTATCCACATGGCGGCCTTTGCCCTTGTCCCGGAATCAGTTGCCCAGCCTCAGAAGTATGTGACCAACAATGTCACGGCCGCCCGTGTACTGTTGGAGGCGGCCGGACGCGCGGGGGTGCGCCGGTTCGTCTTTTCGTCGTCGTGCGCCGTCTACGGCCACCCGGCCAAGGTCCCGATCACGGAGGACACGCCGCAGATGCCGGTGAATCCGTACGGGGAGACCAAGCGGGATTTCGAGCGATTACTGGGGGATGTCGGGCCGAAGCACGGCATGAACGTCGTGAGTCTGCGCTATTTCAACGCGTCCGGAGCCACGGATCGGCGCGGGGAACACCATGATCCGGAGACGCATCTGATTCCTAACGTGCTCGCGACCGCGCTGGGCAGGCGGCCTGCGTTCGAGATCTTCGGCACCGACTACCCCACGCCGGACGGCAGCGCGGTGCGAGATTTCGTGCACGTGACCGATATCGCCGCAGCGCACGTTGCGGCGCTGGATGTGGAGCTCGACGGCGTTGTGCCGGTCGCTGTGAATCTCGGCACAGGTACCGGTCATTCCGTCCGCGATGTGGTGAGTGCCGCACGCCGGGTCACTGGCAAAGCGATCCCGGCAGTGGAACAGCCGCGACGTGCTGGTGACCCGCCGGTCCTCGTGGCGGCCGTCGAGCGCGCAGCGGAGGTCCTGCGCTGGCGAGCAAAGCATTCGAGTCTGGATGAGATCCTGGAAAGCGCGTGGCGCTGGCACCAGGCGCATCCGAACGGTTACCGGGACGACGAAAGGAAAAGCTGAGTGGATCCCACCGCGTTGCTGCAGGTCCGAGGCGCGATTCCCACCACGCCGTGGGAGCTGGTACTCACGTCCAGTCGCGAGACGCAATTCGTGCTGGTGGTGCTCGTCATCTTCTCGGTGGTGTCCTGGTACCTGATCGTGCTCAAATGGTGGCAGTTCCGGCGCATGCGCCAGCTCGCCGACCGCTTCATGGCGGAGGTCGAAAAGGCGCCACGTCTCGAGGATGCGTATCACGCCGCGATGCGCTTGCCCCCGTCGCCGTACAATCGCCTGCTACGCGAAGCCGTCCATTTCTTTACCGAGCTCAAACCCGGCGCGCTGAAGGGGGGGGGCACTGCGGTGGCGAATCCCACGCCCATCGCCTCGGCCACGTCGTCGACGTTGACGACCACTCAGCTCGAAGCGATGCGCATGGTCCTCGCCAAGGAAGTCGCTGCCGAGCGCGACCTGGCCGCGCGCTTCCTTCCGTGGCTGGCCACGTTCGGCTCGGTGAGTCCCCTGCTGGGATTGCTCGGCACCGTGCTGGGCGTCATGGACGCGTTCATTGGGATCGCCGTCGGCGGCTCGGGCAACATCGCGGCGGTCGCTCCCGGCGTCGCCGAAGCGCTCGTGACGACGGTCGCTGGGCTCGCGGTCGCCGTGCCCGCGGTGATGGCCTACAACCTCTACGTCAACCGGCTCGGCCTCTTCGCCGGTGAGCTCGAGGGGTTTGCCCAGGAAATCATCGGGACCCTCGCTCGGGAAGGACGGATCTGATGGCCGGTCTCGTGGGTGGGAGCGGCGGAGGATTGCGAGGCCACGGCGAACTGCCCCTCAACGCCGACATCAACGTCACCTCGCTGGTGGACGTCGCCTTCGTGCTCCTCATCATTTTCATGATCACGGCGCCCATCATGCAGGGCGGGGTGGACGTGCGTCTGCCGCGGGCCCAGGTGCGCGCCATCGAGCCGAAGGAGGGGCTCGTAGTGACCGTCGACAGCGACGGCCGGATCTATCTTGATCAGGCGGCGCTCTCCTATGACGATTTCCAGGCCACGTTCCCCGCTTTCGTGCGAACGAAACGGCCTACGGGGGTGTATCTGCGGGCCGATGGCCGCGTCCCCTATGCCCGCGTGGTTCAAGTGCTGGCCGTGATCCGGGCGTCCGGCGTGCAGGATGTGGGGCTCGTGGCCGAACCCGAGGCGATCGACCGATGAGACGACGCGGCCGCAATCCGGCCCCCGTGGGAATGGCAATGACCGGGACGCTGTTCGTGCACGGCGTCGTCGGCATGCTGTTGTTCTCGTCGCCGTCGGCCCATCGGACGCTGCCGCCGACCTACACGGTGCGGTTGATCGCCGCCCCGACCGCCGATCTCGAGGCGCGCAAAGCGCCCGAGGCGTTCGAACGCCCCGCGGAGGAAAAGCCGGCACCCGCGCCCGCCGCGAAGACGCCGCGCAGTACCGTCTCCCGCGCGACGCCGCCACCGACGCGGGATCAAACCAAGCGGGAAGCTGCGCCGCGCACCACGCCCACCACGCAGCCCCTGCCGGGAGAACGGCCCTCGACGGGGAACGACGTCGCGACGGTGAGCACCGAAGGGATCGCGTTCCCGTTCCCCGAGTATTTGCAGAACATCGTGGGGCAGGTGTTGCGGCGCTGGCAGCGACCCGGTCAAAGCACGCCGCTCGAGGCCGAGGTATCGTTCTTCGTGCATCGCGACGGCTCGGTCACCGACCTGCAGTTCATCCGGCGCTCGGGCAACTTCGCGTTCGATCTCGAGGCCCAGGGCGCCGTCGAGGAAGCCGGGCGGTTCAAGGCGTTCGGCATGTTACCTGACGGTTGGACCGCCGATGTGTTGTTCGTGCGGTTCTACTTCTCGGGGCAGCGGCAATGAACGCCGTTAGCCGGTTAGCCGGTTGGACGGTTAGCGGATGCGTTGCGTCATTGTTGCTAACCATCTATCCGTCAAACCGTCTAGCGGCGCAGGACACGTCGGCAATCGACCGCGGCGTCCGCATCGGGATCATCTACCGTCCGGGCGTGCGGCCCGGTTTGGTGATGCTGCCGCGGACCGGCGGCGGCGCGGGACTCGATTCGGTCCGGGCGATCCTCGCGCGCGATCTCGACTACAGCGACCGGTTCGAAATCATCACGCTGCCGGGCGGCGACTCCATCCGCCTGGCATCGTCGTCCGGAGGAACGCCACCACGGAGCTCGACGTCACGGCGCTCGTCCTCGGCGGGTACGTCGAGTCGGGGGGGCGCAGCCGCGCGCACCGGATCCCTCAACTATCCCCTGTATCAGGCGCTCGGCGCCGATTTCGCGCTCGACATCACGCGCGCCGGCGACACCACGCTTGCGGCACTGCACGACGTTGCGGCGGCGGATATCCGGCGCGCGGTCCGCGCCACACTGCCGCCGCCCACCAGTCCCGACTTTCGTCAGGCGGTGCATCGACTCGGCGATCAAGTCGTCCAGGCGGCCCTCGGCGTCCCGGGCATCGGCGCGACCCGGGTGCTGTTCGTACGGGAAGGCAAGGTGTATCAGATCGACCAGGACGGCGCGGATCAGAAGCTCGTGTCGTCCACCGATCGACAGGCCATGTCCCCGGCATGGGCCGCCGACGGCCGGCACTTTGCGTACATGGAATTCCAAGCGGGAAAAGGTTGGCTCTATCTGCAGGATATGGCGACAGGCAAGCGCATCCCGGTCTCGACGACTGGAACGGCTCTCGACTTCACCCCCGCGTTTTCGCCGGATCAGCAGACGATGGCGTTCAGTCGCGCCACGGAGGAAGGCACTGATCTGTACACGATCAACGTCAAGAGCAACTGTTGCTTACGCCGCTTGACCGTGGGACGTTTTTCAGACAACTTGTCCCCGACGTTCAGCCCTGACGGGCAGCGCATTGCGTTTGTCTCGACGCGCCCGGGTCTGCCGCAGATTTACGTGATGGCGGCGGATGGAACGGACCAGCAGTTGTTCGCCCCATTCGATTACGGCGTCACCGGGTCGTCCAATGCGCCGGAGTGGTCTCCCGACGGGCAGTCGGTGGCGTTTCACCGGGACGTGGCGGGGACATTGCAGGTGTTCGTGCTGGACGTGCGGACGCGCACGGTCCGGCAGCTCACCTCGGTGGGGCGTAACGAAGATCCGACCTGGGCCCCCGATAGCCGCCATCTCGCCTTCGTTTCCGACCGGTCGGGCTACCGCCAGTTGTGGATTATCGATCTCGACACCGGCCGGATCCGGCCGCTGCTACAGCAGAGCGGCGCGCGTCTGCCGGCTTGGTCTCCACGGCTTTCGGAGGCTACTTCAACCACCCCCTGATCGGAGAGACAGGATGAAATCGGTATCGTTGCTCCTCATGCTCGGCTTGAGCGCTGCCACCGTGGTCAGCTCCTGCGGCAAGAAAGCGGCCCCGGAGAATCCGACGCCCAACGCGGATTCGGCGGCAGCCGCCGATCGTGCACGGGCGGACTCGATCGCCGCGGCACAGGCTGAAGCGGACCGCCTGGCGCGCGAGGAAGCGGAGCGCATTGCGCGGCAGCGCGAGGCGGATTCCCTCGCGGCGCTGAGCCGTTCCGCCGAAGAAGTCCGCAACATGCTGGCGACGATGATCCACTTCGACTACGACAAGTCGAACATCCGCCCCGACGACATGGGCGCGCTGGATCAGAAGGTCGCGATCCTGCAGGCCAATCCCGATCTGCGGATCCGCGTCGGCGGGCACTGCGACGAGCGCGGCTCGGACGAGTACAACCTGGCCCTCGGCAACCGCCGGGCCCAGGCCGCCAAGCAGTACCTCGTGAGCCACGGCATCGATGCCAGCCGCATCGAGTCGCAGTCGTGGGGCGAGGAGCGGCCGATGGTGGACGGCCACGATGAGAGCGCCTGGTCGCAGAACCGCCGGGCCGAGTTCGAAGTCACGAGCGGTGGTGACAATCTCCGCCGCCCGTCGTAACGCGCTCCTCCTGAGCCTGGGGCTCACCGCCGGCTGCGCCTTGAAAGGCGATGTCCGGAAGGTCGAGCTTCAGGTTCAAGCGTTGCAGGGCCAGCTCGCCAAGAGTGACACGGCGCGGGCGGCGGAACAGGACACCGTCCTGGCCGCCGTCCGGCTGCTGCAGCAAGCCCTCGCCACGCAACAAGCCTATCTGGTGCAGATGCGCGGCGATCTCCGCACCGAGCTGATCGTGGTCGAGCAGCAACTGGTCGCGATACAGGAGCTCACGGGACAAAGCCAGCAGCGTCTGACCGAATTGCGGTCACGATTGGAAACGCGGTCACAGGCGCCGGACCCCAATGCGGTGCCGGTCGGTCCCTCCGGGAATCCCGCAGGCCCTGGGCCCGATCAGATGTACGATGCCTCGTTACAGCAGTACCGGCGCGGCAGCAACGCCACGGCGCGGATCGGGTTCCGCGAGTTCCTGCGGGTGTACCCCACCAACGAACGGGCACCGGATGCGCTGTACTATGTGGGGGAGAGCTTCGAGCAGTCCGCCCCCGATTCGGCGGCTGCGGTGTACGATCAACTCGTGAAGGCCTATCCCAATTCCTCGCGCGCCCCTTCCGCGCTGTACAAGCTGGGCCGCCTCGCCGAACAGCGGGGCGACCGCACGACAGCACGGAACTTTTACTCTCGGGTGATCGCCGGCTATCCGCGCTCTCCCGAAGCCGATCTCGCGCGGCAAAACCAGCAACGACTCCGGCCTTAGCCGGGGGGATCCGGCCGTAGCCCGCCGATGACACCACGCGGTGAGATGCCGTTCCTCGAACATCTCGAGGAGCTGCGCTGGCGCATCCTGTGGAGTCTGCTGGCGGTCGTTATCGGCACGATTGCCGGCTGGCTGCTGCTCGATCGCGTCGACATCATCGAGCTGCTGAAGCGGCCGATCGCGCCCTACCTGCCCGGTGGCCGCCTCATCTTCACCAGTCCCGCCGAACCGTTCATGCTCACGCTGAAGGTCGCGTTCGCGCTCGGCTGTCTGCTTGCCTCACCGGTCGTGATCTATCAGATCTGGGCGTTTCTCGCACCGGCGCTGTACGCGCGCGAGAAAAAGCTGATCGTGCCGTCGCTGGCGGTGGGGGTTGTGCTGTTCCTGGGCGGCGCGATCGCGTGCTACGAGTGGCTGTTGCCCGCCGCGCTCAAGGTCTTGCTGAACTTCCAGCGCACCGATCTCACCGCGATGATCACGATCGATCGCTACTTCGGCATGGCGATCCCGTTCGTGATCGGCTGCGGGCTCGTCGCCGAGCTGCCCCTGCTCGTGACGATCCTGGCATCGCTGGGGATCGTCACGCCGCAGTTTCTCGGCCGCCAGCGGCGCTATGCGATCGTGATTGCGGCGTTCCTCGCCGCGCTGCTGACGCCGCCGGATGCCGTCTCGATGCTGCTGATGCTCGGGCCGTTGCTGCTTTTGTACGAAGTGAGCATCTGGTGCGCCTGGGTGGCGAGCCGGCGTCGCGCGCGGCGGGTTGCCGCGGCCACGCTCGTGCTCCTCGTGCTTGGGTCCGGATCGCTCGCAGCGCAGAATCCGCCACCGGCTCCCCCGCCTCCCCCAGCGCCGCAGCAGCCGGTGACGCAGGACACGACGCGGGTCCCCCCGCGGGCGCCCGGCGACACGGGGCGGAGCGGGCAAAGCGTCGATACGGCGACGGCGCGCAGGCTGGGTCTGCCGACGGCGCCGACCCGTACGTTTCCGGCGGCGGATCGCGTCATCGACTCGCTCCTCAAGCTCGAGCGCTTTCGGGTCACGCGTTATGTCGCGGAAACGCTGGTGGTCGAGGGCGACAGCCAGACGATCTTCCTGCGCCGAGAGGCGTTCGTCGATCGCGATGGCACCCAGCTCGAGGCCGATTCGATTCGATACCGCGAAGCGAGCTGCCGGCTCGATGCGTCCGGTGAGCCCCATCTCTTCGATCAGGGCACCGTGCTGGTCGGGGAAGGGATGCGCTACGACACCTGCCTTCGCCGGGGAACGGTCCGGGATGCGCTGACGGAGTTCCAGGAAGGAGGAAAAAAGTGGTACGTGCGCGGGAACATCGCGGCCGATTCGGGCAACCGCCGCGTCTTCATCGCCGACGGCAACTTCACCTCCGATCCGCAGCCGGTGCCCGACTACCACTTTGCCGCGGGCCAGGCCAAATGGATCAACAAGAGCACCATGGTGGCCCGTCCGGCGGTGCTCTACGTGCGTGACGTTCCGGTCATGTGGCTACCGTTCATTTTTCAGGACATTCGAGGCGGGCGCCGCAGCGGCATCCTGTTTCCGCGGTTCGGGCTGAATGATCTGGTGCGGCCGACGCGCGACTACTCGCGGCACATCACCGACCTTGGCTACTACTTCGTCATCAACGATTACATCGACGCGCTGGTGAGCGGCGACTGGTTCGCCGGGCGCAGCGCGTCGTTTCACGCGCAGGCCGAATACCGCTGGATCGATCGGTTCATGACCGGCCGGCTGAGCTACACGCGCACGAACCAGCTCGATCAGCCGGCGAACAACACCCGCATCGGGTGGAGCCACGCGCAGCGGTTCAATGCGAGCACCGATTTCAACGCCGCCATCGACTACGTGTCGAACGGACGGGTGATCCAGCGCAATTCGATCAACCCCTACGAGGTGACCGCGACCGTGGGCTCGACGGCGTCGTTCAGCAAGCGATTCTCGTGGGCCTCGCTGAACCTCGGGTTCAGCCGACGCCTGGACCTGTCGTCGAACCACATCGACCAGTCATTCCCCGTCATTACGTTGACGCCCACGACAGTCACGCTCGCGCCGTGGCTGACCTGGTCACCGGGTTTCTCCTTCACGAACTCGCAGAGCTTCAACAATATCGGGACTCTGGTGATACCTCCGGCGCCTGGGGACACGACCGCGACCCCGGATACGTTGCGACTGCACTTCGGCGACCGCACCACGAACATCTCGTTGCAGACCCCGTTCCGCATGGGCCGCTGGAACTGGTCGAACAGCATCAGCATCCAGGATGTGGCATCGAACGAGCGCCGGGAGATCGTGCTTACCGACAGCACCGGCTCCATTCGGAAGGTGGTGTTCTACAATTTCTACGAGACGCGCGCGAACTGGGAAACGGGCATCAACTTGCCGACACTGTTCTCCGGCACGTGGAAGGTGCAGCCGGGCGTTTCGATCGTGAACAAGACGAGTGCCGGTCCGTTCATGCTACGCAATCCGTTTACGCGCGGCGAATTCATCCAGCAGGGCAAGCGCCTCGCGTTTACGCTCAGCGCGTCACCGACATTCTTCGGCTTCTTCCCGGGATTCGGGCCGTTGTCCCGCATCCGGCATTCGTTCTCGCCGCTCCTCAGCTATCAGTACGCTCCCGGCGCGACCGTGTCCGAGGAGTTTGCCCGCGCGCTCGACCCCACCGGCCGGACGCTCAATGCGCGCAGCGATCCCCAGCAAACCATCAGCATCGGGCTGTCGCAGAACTTTGAAGCCAAGGTGAAGCCCGCTGCCGGAGACACCGCCGCCGAGCGCGAGCCACGCAAGATGAGACTGCTGAGCATCAATACGAGCGGGATCAGCTATAACTTCGAGCAGGCGAAGATCGATGGTCTGGTCGGCTGGCAGACGCAGACCCTGAGCAACACCTTCGCCTCGGATCTGCTTGCCGGTTTCCAGCTCAGCATTGTGCACGATCTCTGGCGCGGGCAGGTCGGCATCGACACCGCCAAGTTCGACCCGTTCCTGCAAAGCGTGAACGCGTCGTTTCAGGTCACACCGGCGACGATCGCGGGGTTAAGCCGGCTGCTGGGACTGCGGCCGCGCCCGGTGCCGCCACCCGCACCGGATACCACGCAAGGACCCCAGCAGAACTCGCCCAACTATCGCCAATACCAGGGAGCGACACGCGATCCCTACCAAACGGGCGCGGGACCCTACGGAGGAAGGGGGGGGGCATACGGAGGGCGGTTCTCGTTAGGCGTGCAGTACACGAGCTCGCGCAACCGGCGCGACGACGCCGCAGAGCGCGAGCGGGCCGGACGCCAGACCGTGGGACTGAACCTGGCGTTCAGCCCGACCCGGAACTGGACCGCGAGCTGGCAAACGTCGTTCGACCTCGTGACCCGACAGTTTCCCGATCATTCGCTCACGTTCCAGCGCGACCTGCGGCGCTGGCGGGCCAGCTTCTCCTTCTACAAGACGGGAGCCGGGAACATGGCGTTCAGCTTCAACATCACGCTGACCGACCAACCCGACATCAAGATGGACTACGATCAGCGGACCTACTCGCAGTAGACTGCGTTGTCCTCTGCGGGTGACAACGGCGCGCGTCGTCTCGCTGTAACTCGCTGGAAATCAGGAACTTCGGTTTCGGCATGACCCGTGCTTACTCCTCGGGCGATCCCCGTCTCCCGAGGCCTGTATGCGTTCGCTCCTGTGCTTGCTGCTAGTGGCTACGGTCGCCTGCCACGAATACCTCGTGGATCCTGGCACCGCGCCCTCCACGCCGTCCAACCTGTCCTATGAGCTCGAGCCCAGCGGCGACCCCGATCGTCCCATGGGTATCCTGCTGTTCTGGGATGACATCCCGGACGCCAACCTGTCGAGCTATCGCATCTACTCGCGCGGCTCGAGCGGCGAAGACTTCGGCCTGCGCGGCGAGACCAGCTCGAACACGTTCCACGACAACGGCGTCCCCCATCTCGAGTACCTCGTGACCGCGGTGAACGACCAGGGCGTGGAGAGCGGAAACAGCAACGTGATCACTGTGGACGAGCGCCTGCAGCTCGTCGATCCGTCGTGGCTCACGTCGATTTCCCTGAACGGCGCGATTCACCTCCAGTGGGACGACACCAGCTATGCGGACGACCCGACGCGGTTCAAGTGGTATCGCGTCTACAGCTCCGCCTACAACCTCGATACCGGCGTGTGCAGCGCGAACTGGCTCCTGGAAGGGACGACCATCGGCCCGGAGTTCCTCGCGAGCGCGATGTCGAACGGCGTGCCGCGCTGCTTTGGCGTGTCGGCCGTGAGTCGCGAAGGCTACGAGAGTCTCTGGTCGCCGCTGCGCCAGGATACGCCTCGGCCCGACGCCCGGAACACACTGGCCTTTGCCTATGAGGTGAACCAGGCGCAGTCGGGGTTCCGGTTCTGGCAGGATCTCAACGCCGACGGCCGGGGGCAATCCTCGGAGCTGGGGCGCGTACTCGACGGCAATCTGACGAACATCGACTTCTGGGTGCACCGTGATGCGATCGATTCGACGCTCTGGCTCGTGCCCGAGTTCGCCGGGACGCAGATGCGGCTCTACAGCACGTCGCCTGTGGCGGATCTTACGTCGATCGACTTCGCGCCGGCCACCGGTTATGCGCGGACCATGATTCAGGCGCAGGCCGGCTATGCGTACGTGTTCGAGATCGTGGAAGGCACGACGCTGCGCTATGGCGCGCTGCGGGTCACGCACGTCGGCCGGGACTATGTGATCTTCGACTGGAGCTTCCAGACTGATGTGGGTAACCCTGAGCTGCAGATCCGCGCCGGGCAGTCGACCGCGATGGCGACTGGCACCGGGGTTTCAAGCTCCCACTAGGGCTGTCCGCATCAGCCAAGACGCCGGAGTGGTCAACAGCCACTCCGGCGCCTTAGCTTTGGTGCCCATGACGCTCACGCCCGTCACGTTGGATGGTCAGTCCCTTTCTCTCGCCGACGTCGTCGCCGTTGCCCGTGGCAACGCTCCGGTCGCGCTGGATCCCAAAGCCCTCGACGCCGTGCGGCAGTCACGACGCGCGGTCGAAGCCGCGGTGGAGCGCGGCGAAACGATCTATGGCGTGAACACCGGCTTTGGGAAACTTGCCCACGTGCGGATTCCGCCGGACCAGGCGCGCCAACTGCAGCTCAATCTGATCCGCAGCCACGCCTCCGGCGTCGGCGAGCCGTTGGAGCAAGACGCGGTTCGGGCCATGATGCTGTTGCGCGCGAACGTGCTGGCGCGGGGAACGAGCGGCGTGCGACCGGTGCTCCCGGAGCTGCTCGTCGACATGCTGAATCGCAAGATTCACCCGACCGTCCCCTCGCAGGGCAGCGTCGGGGCATCGGGTGATCTCGCGCCACTGTCGCACCTCGCGCTCGCCATGGTCGGCGAAGGGGACGTGCGCGTGCCGAACCCGATCACGCTCGAGGCGAAGGAAGGCCTGGCGTTCGTCAACGGGACGCAGGCGCAGACTGGTCTCGCCGCACTGTTGGTCACCGACGCCTGGACGCTGTGGCGCACCGCGCACGGAGCCGCCGCCATGAGCCTGGAGGCGGTGCGGGGCACGCCCGATCCCTTCGATGCCCGCATCCACGACGCACGCCCGCATCCCTGGCAGCAGCGCTCGGCGGCGCTGTTGCGCGATCTGCTCGCCGAGAGTGAGATCCGGGAATCCCATCGGGATAACGACCCCAGAGTGCAGGATGCCTACTCTTTGCGCTGCACGCCGCAGGTGCTGGGCGCGGTCGGCGAGGGGCTCGCGTTCGCCGAGCGGATCGTGACGACGGAGCTGAATGCGGCAACCGACAATCCGCTCGTATTCGGAGACGACATCCTCTCCGGCGGCAATTTTCACGGCCAGCCGATCGCGCTGGCGCTCGATGTCGTGGGGATCGCGCTCACCACGCTGGCGGGACTCTCGGAGCGACGGCTCGAACGGGTGGTGAACCCCGATCTCTCGTCAGGGCTGCCCGCTTTCCTGGCGCGGGACCCAGGCCTCGAATCCGGATTCATGACGGCGCAAATCGCCGCCGCGGCACTGGTCGCGGACTGCCGCGTCCTCGCGACGCCGGCCAGCGTCCAGTCGGTTCCCACCGAAGGGAATCAGGAGGACGTCGTGCCGATGGGCATGAGCGCCGCGTGGAAGGCGGGCCGGATTCTCGCCAATGCCGAACGGATCGTCGCCATCGAGCTGCTGGCGGCGGCGCAGGGACTCGAATACCTGAAGCCGTTGCGGCCGGCCAAAGTGGTGTCGCGGCTGCATGCCGCCGTGCGCAACGTGTCCGCGGCACTGACGGGTGACCGTCCGCTGACCACGGACATCGAGCGCATCGCGCGAGGGATTCGCGCCGGGATGTTCGTGTGACGATCCGGGCGCCACGCGGCTCGACCAGGTCGTGCAAAGGCTGGGTGCAGGAGGCCGCCCTGCGCATGCTGATGAACAACCTCGATCCCGACGTGGCGGAGCGGCCGCAGGATCTCGTCGTGTACGGCGGCACCGGCAAGGCGGCGCGGAACTGGGCCGCCTTCGACGCGATCTGTCGCGTGCTGCGGACGTTGGGCGACGAGGAAACGCTGCTGGTGCAGTCGGGGAAGCCCGTCGGCGTGTTTACGACGCATGCCGATGCGCCGCGCGTGCTGATCGCCAACGCCAATCTCGTGCCCCGGTACGCGACCTGGGACGTGTTTCGCGATCTCGAGCGCCGTGGGTTGATCATGTACGGCCAGATGACGGCGGGATCGTGGATCTATATCGGGACGCAGGGGATTCTGCAGGGCACCTATGAAACGTTCGGCGCCGTCGCGCGCACCCGGTTTCAAGGCTCGCTGCGCGGCCGCGTCGTCCTCACTGGCGGCCTAGGCGGGATGGGAGGCGCCCAACCCCTGGCGGCCACGATGAACGACGCCGTCTGCCTGGCCGTGGAAGTGGACCCGGCCCGGGTCCAGCGCCGGCTCGAGACGCGCTATCTCGACAAGGCCACGACCTCGATCGACGAAGCGCTCGCGTGGTGTGAGGATGCCAAACGTCGCGGCAGCGCGGTGTCGATCGGACTGGTGGGGAACTGCGCGGAGGTTCTGCCCGCCCTGGGAGGGCGTGGATTCCGCCCGGATATCGTGACCGACCAGACCTCGGCGCACGATCCGCTCAACGGCTACATCCCCGAGGGGCTGAGCGTCGCCGAGGCCGCCGAGCTGCGACGCACGTCTCCCGACGACTACGTGCAACGCGCGCGCGCGAGTATCGCGCGGCACGTCCGCGCGATGCTCGACTTTCAGAAGCACGGCGCCGTGACGTTCGACTACGGGAACAACATTCGGACCGAAGCGCGCGACGCCGGCGTCAGCGACGCGTTCGAGATTCCCGGGTTCGTGCCCGAGTACATCCGGCCGCTGTTCTGCGAAGGGAAGGGGCCGTTTCGCTGGGTCGCGCTTTCCGGCGACCCGAAGGACCTGCACCGGACGGATCGGCTCGTGCTCGAGCTGTTCCCCGGGAACGAGCATCTGCGGCGGTGGATCACGCTGGCCGCCGAGCGCGTGGCGTTCCAGGGCCTGCCGGCCCGGATTTGTTGGCTGGGGCAAGGCGAGCGGGCGCGCTTCGGGGTGGCCTTGAACGACCTCGTGGCCCGCGGCGAGCTGTCGGCCCCCATCGTGATTGGGCGCGATCATCTGGACACAGGCTCGGTGGCGTCGCCGTTCCGCGAAACCGAGGCGATGCGCGACGGCTCGGACGCGATCGCGGACTGGCCGATTCTCAACGCGCTGCTGAACACCGCGTCCGGCGCGTCGTGGGTCTCTTTCCATCACGGCGGCGGTGTCGGCATCGGAAACTCGCTGCACGCGGGGCAGGTGATCGTCGCCGACGGCACGCCGGCGGCGGGCCGCCGGCTGGAACGCGTCCTCACCAACGATCCCGGCATCGGCGTCGCGCGTCACGCGGACGCCGGCTATCCCAGCGCGATCGCGACCGCGCGCCGCGAGCACATTCACCTGCCGATGAACGAGGACCTCGACTGAAAACGCTGCTCACCGGCGCCCGGCAGGTCGTGACATGCCGTGGACCGGCACGCGCACGGCACGGGCGCGAGATGGCAGAGATCGAGGTGCTGCGGGACGCCGCGGTCTTGATCGACGGCAAGCGGATCGGCTGGGTCGGGCCGCGTCAGGACGCCCCAAAGGCCGATCACGTCGTCGAAGTGAACGGCGTCATTTTCCCCGGATTCATCGATTGCCACACACACGGCGTGTTCGGGGCGCCGCGGCTCGATGACCACGAACGTCGCGCATTGGGCGTCGACTACAAGGCGATCGCCGCCGCCGGTGGCGGCATCCTTCAGTCGGTGCGCGACGTACGCAGCCGCTCCGAGTCCGATCTGGAGGTCCTGACCCGCGCGCGGCTGCGCATGCTGATCGCGCACGGCGCCACGACCATCGAGGTGAAATCGGGCTACGGGCTCGAGCTCGAAGCCGAGCTCAAGCAGTTGCGCGTCATCCGCACGCTCGCGAGCGAGCTGCCCGTCACGCTCGTGCCGACATTTCTGGGCGCGCACGAAGTGCCGCCCGAGTATCGTGGCAAACGCGACGCCTACGTCCGGCTCGTGGCCGAAGAAATGATCCCCGCGGTCGCGAAGGAAACGCTGGCACGCTGCTGCGACGTGTTTTGCGAGCCCGGCGTGTTCAGCACCGGCGAGACCCGCCAGATTCTCACCGCCGCCGCGCGACATGGATTGGCAATCAAGCTGCATGCGGATGAGCTGGAAGGCTCGGGGGGTGCTGAGCTGGCGGCCGAGCTGGGAGCACTCTCCGCCGATCACCTCGCCGCGATTTCGGACCGGGGGATTCAGGCGCTCGCGGCGAGTCCGACCGTCGCGGTGCTCCTGCCAGCGACCATGATCTTTCTGGGCAAGCGCGGGCAGGCACCGGCGCGCCGGCTCATCGATGCGGGTGCGGCGGTCGCGTTGGCGACAGATTACAACCCTGGGACGTCGCCGACCATGAGCCTGCCGCTCGTGATGGCGCTCGGCGTGTCACAACTCGGCCTCCGTCACGCGGAAGCTGTGACCGCGGTGACCATCAACGCCGCGGCGGCACTCGGCCTGGCACAGGACCGGGGCCAGATCGTGCTGGGGCATGTCGCGGACCTCGTGGTGGCGGCGGTCGATGACTGGCGCGAGGTGGCGTACTGGATGGGCCGAGAGGTCGTAAGCGCCGTCTGGACAGCAGGTTCGGCTTGTCCGGCCCTCTAGGCTCCGATATCTTTGTGCTTCCATGTCGAAACTGAAACAGCTCGTCGAGAAGGCGAAGGGTCTCGAATCGAAAGACCCGAAGCGGGCCGTCGAGGTCTGGATTGAGGCGCTCGACACCCAGGAATCTGACGGCGAGTCCCATGTCGACCTCTCGATATACAACCGCATCGGCGATCTGTACATCAAGCTGAGAGACCCCGCCCAGGCGGCTGATTACTACGACAAGGCCGTGGATAAGTACGCCGAGTTGGGATTCCACAACAACGCGATCGCGATGTGCAACAAGGTGCTGCGCAACGCGCCGGCGCGACAGACGACGTACCTGAAGCTCGCCAAGCTCTACGCCTCGAAGGGGTTCATCGCGGAAGCCAAGCAGAACTTCGTGGATTACGCCGAACGGATGCACAAGGCTGGGAAAATCGACCATGCCTTCTCGGCCCTCAAAGAATTCACCGATATCTCGCCCGAGAGCGCGAACCTGCGCGAGATGCTGACGGAGCAGCTCAAGATGTACGGGGGCGATCCGGGCAAGCGCGCCTCGTCAGGTCGGGTGGCTCCACCGCCGCCAAAGCCGAGCGGCGAGGAGCGCGACGACGTGTCGAAGTCCGGGAAGCAGAAATCGTCCAGCCTCGTCTTCCTCGATCTGGACGAGCCGCGCGGGGTGAAAGGGGCGAAGCCCGCGGCGGCGCCCGCGGCTCCAGCCGCTCCCCCTACCCCTGCTCCCCCCCCTCCCCAGCCTCCGGCTGCGCCGGCGGCCGAGACGTTGATTCAGGAGGTCGTGCCAGAGCCGGATGAGTCACTGGAAATCGAGACGACCAGCCTCGTCGATGAGACGCCGGGGGAGAGCAGCGGCGGCATGCTGGAAGGGTTGGAGACGACGCACGCCGACTTCGGACAAGTGGCCGCAGCGAGCCCGAAGACTCCCTCCATTCGCCAGGACGTAGGGCCGTCCGATCTCGTCGAGCTGGAGCCGCTCCCGGAGCTCGAGCCGACCACGCCCGAGCCAAGCGTGGAACCGGACGACGTGCCCGGGCTCGACGATGCCGACCTCGTGTTCGAGGGAGCGATTACCGAGCCGAAGAAGCCGGACGCGAAAAAACCTCCGACGTTCAAGAAACCCGCTGCGCCGCCGCCGCCCGAGCCACCGCGTGTCAAGCCGGTCGTGCCGAAGCGACCGCCTGAGCCGGCTCCGTCCACCAGTACCGGCAAGCGCAAGGCGGTCGTCGAGGTCCCACCGCTCGAGCTGGAGCCTGACTTTGAAACGGCGACCACCGATGCGGGGCATGACGTCGATGACCAGCCACTCGAGATCGATGAAGTGCCCCACAGTGGGGGCAAGAGTGCGCACCCGAGCTTCATCCAGACCGAGGACGACACCTCGATCTCCGAGGGCGGCCCGCGCTCCGGATTCATCGACCTGGGCATCGATGAGATCAGCAGCGCCGGGGAGCAGGCGGGCTCGCTGGTATTCTCGAACATCGAGCAGACGCCGGAGGCACCGGATATCGAAGAGCTCGAATCGCGTGTGGCGGACAATCCGGACGATCCGGAGGCGCACCAGGCGTTGGGCGAGGCGCTGATCGAACAGGGCGAGCGCGCGCGCGGCATCGAAGAGCTGGACCTCGCGACTGCCGGCTTCGAGAACAATGGCAATCTCGATGAGGCGCGCGATCTGGTGGACGAAGTGCTGCGGCTCGATCCGAACAGCGTCCGGCATCGCCAGAAAGCGGTGGAATTCGCGTTCAAGGCGGGTGACAAGCCGCGCCTGGTCGACGCCTATCTCGAGCTGGCGGACGCCCTGCTGCGCTCCGATCTCCCGGACAAGGCGCGCGCGGTGTACGCGCGCGTCGCCGACCACGACCCCAGAAACGAGCGCGCCAAGGCCGCGCTCTCGATGCTCGCGCCCGCGGTCGCGCCGGCCCCGGCGCCCGGAAAGCCTGAAGGCAAGGTCAAAGCCAAAGACGCGAAAATGAAAGTGCGCGACGAGACCGCCCTGGATGGGGACTTCATCGATCTGGGCTCGATGCTGACCGACGACGAAGATGAAGCGCCGCAGAAGGACACGCGGCTGCGTGTGGAAGACGAAGAGCCGACGGGCGACGAAGAGCAGGACTTCCATGACATGCTCGCGCGCTTCAAGCAGGGCATCGACGAGAACATCGACGAGGCCGACTTCCAGTCGCATTACGATCTCGGCGTCGCGTTCAAGGAGATGGGGCTGCTCGATGAGGCGATCGCCGAGCTGCAAAAAGCGCTGCGCGCGCCCGAGGGCAAGCTCCGCACGTCCGAGATGCTCGGGGTCTGCTTCTTCGAGAAAGGCGCGTACGTCGTGGCGGAGTCGATCCTGCGCCGCGGGCTGGATCTCCCCGCGTCCGGCGATCAGGAACGGCTCGGGATCCTGTATTGGCTGGGTCGCGCGCTCGAGCAGCAGGGAAAGAAAGCCGACGCGCGGGAACTGTACGGCCGGGTCTTCGCCGTCGACATCCGGTTCCTCGATGCCGAGCAGCGCGTGAAAGCGCTCGCCAAGGCGAAGTAGCGTGAGTCAACAGGTCGCGCGGGTCACGCTCCGCGACGTCCAGCGGCCGGTCGCCGCGGAATTGGAGCACGTCGTGGGAGAGCTGCGGCGCCTGATCGCCGCGGACTTTCCGATCGTCAGCGACGTCAACGAGCATCTGCTCCAGATGAAAGGCAAGTTGTTCCGGCCGACGCTGCTGTTGTTGAGCCATCAGGCGTCGGGCGCGCGCGATCCGCGTGCGGTCACGCTGGCCGCGGTGGTCGAGTTGATTCACCTCGCCACGCTCGTGCACGATGATTCCGTCGATCATTCGGTGCTGCGCCGCGGCCTGCCGACGATCAACGCGCTGTTCTCGCATCAGATCGCGGTGATCATGGGCGACTACCTGTACTCGCGTGCGATCATCGAGCTCGTGCGGCTGGACGATCACGACGCGCTGCGCGTGCTGGCGCGCGTGACGAACGAGATGACGGTTGGGGAGATGCGCCAGCTCGAGGCGCACGACAAGCTGGCGTACGGCGAAGGCGCGTACGATCAGTTGATCCGGGCGAAGACGGCGTCGCTGCTGTCGGGCGCCTGCGAAGTGGGGGCGCTGGTCGCGGACGCGCCCTACCGCCAGGCGCTGGCGCGGTTCGGCATGTTGCTGGGGATGGCCTTTCAGATCACGGATGACCTCCTCGACTACACGGAGCTGGAGGCGGTGACCGGGAAGCCGTCGGGGCTCGACCTGCGCGAGCACAAGGTGACGCTGCCGTTGATCGCGGCGCTGGCGCGGATGCCGGCCGACGGCCGCCGCGTCGTAGCCGAGCTGATGGAGGCCGCGGAGCCGAGTGACGATTTGGTCGCTGACGTGATCCGATTAGTAGAAGGGGCGGGCGGGCTCGAAACGGCGCGGCAACGCGCGCTCGACCTCGCCCAGCAGGCGGAGGCGGAGCTGGACGTGCTGCCGCCCTCGCCGGCGCGCGACGCGCTCCAGGGGAGCATCGCGTATGCGGTGGAGCGGAGGAGCTAACCCGCGTGCCTCCCGGTCCGCGACGCCCCCTCTTCTATCTTAGTGTCCTGGCCGTAGGTTTCGTGCTGGGCGGCCTGCTGCACGCGTTTCTGCGGCGCTTCCTGCCGCAGGGACCGGCGAAAGAACTGTTTACGTGGTCGGTCACGCCCACGATCGGGCCGATCCACATGGATCTGCTGGTGATGTCGCTGACGCTCGGGCCGATCGGGCTGGACGTGTCGCTCCTCGCGGTGGTCGGCGTGGTGGTCGCGTATCTCGTCGCCCGCTCGCTCTTTTAGAAAGGCGAACCAATGCTTCCGAATCTCGGCTTCACGGAAATCGCGATCCTGCTGCTCATCCTGGTCCTGTTCTTCGGCGCCAAGCGCATTCCGGAGATCGGCGCGTCCATCGGGAAGGGCATCAAGGAATTCAAACGCGGCCTGAAATCCGACGAGCCGCAGGAGCCGCCGCCGTCCGATGCCGCGCTCCCGCCGTCGGCCGGCAGCGCGAGCGTCGGCGGTGCGCCGAAGCGTCTGAATCAGTAAGAGGCGGGTATGGGGTTAGGGAATCTCAGCGGCAGCGAAATCCTGATCCTGATGCTGATCGTGTTGCTCGTGTTCGGCGCGAATCGGTTGCCGGAGGCGGGCAAGGCGGTCGGCAAGGGTCTGCGGGAGTTCAAGCGCGCGCTTTCCGACGCGCAGAGCAGCATCGAAAGCCCCACCGTGCCGCCGGCCAGCGATCTGCCGCCGCGCGACGCGACGCCGAAGCGTCTCGTCGAGTAGGCTAGAAGCCCGTCGTGTCCGCGGCCTGGGCGCGGAAGAGGTCTTTGCGCCGGTCGACGATCTTCGCCTTCGCGCGCACTCCCTCCATGTACTGCTGAATTCGTGCCTGCTGCACCGCCTGCCGCAGCTGCGTACGCTGCGCGTCCCGCTGCGCGAGCCACGCGCTCGAATCCGCGAGCTTGCGGCCCGTGGACTCGATGATGAAGTAGCCGTTCTCGCCCTCGACGACGCCACTGCGCTCGCCGACACGGAGCCCGAACGCCGTGCCGATGACGGACGGCTGCCCGCCGAGATAGCTCGGCGGCCGGAGCCGCGTGAACGGGCCGAAGCGCTCCACCGGCAGGCCGCGCGCGCTGGCGGTGGTGAGCTCCGGCACATCCTTCAGCGACGCGAGCAGCGAGTCCGCGCGGCGGCGCGCCAACACGTTCTGTTTCTCCAACCGTACCAGACTCGTCACGCGGCCGCGGATCTGATCGAGCGGCGGCACGCCGCCTGCGATCACCGAGTCGAGCTGGAAGACGTAGAACGCCGGCAATGCTTCGATGACGGGGCTGGTCTCGCCCACCGGCGCTTCAAACGCCCAGACGCTGACGTCGGGAATGGCATAGCGGCCGATGGTGAAGCGATCGCCCTGCGTCACCTGGTAGGTCGGGGAGACCACCAGGCCGAGGCGCCGCGCCGCGCTGTCGAGCACGAATGGACCGGTGCGCTCGGAGGCCTGGCGCTCCAGGGAGTCGGCCCGCGATTCGACTTCGTCCAGGTGGGTGCCCTGCAGTTCAACGGGGATCAGGATATGGCGCGCCTTGACCGAGTCGCCCTTTGTCTGATCGACGCGAATGATGTGGTAGCCGAACTGTGTTGCGACCGGACCTGAGGTCTGCCCGGGTTTCAACGCGCGCACGCCCTGCAGGAACTGTTGATCGAAGCCGGTTTCGTCGCGCTTGATCCAGCCGAGATCGCCGCCGCGTTTGCCGCTGACCGAATCGGCGGACTCGCGGCGCGCCACGTCCTCGAACTTGGCGCCGCGTGCCAGCTCGCTCCGCACTCGCGCGACGCGGGTCTTGGCAGCCGCGCTGTCCGCAGCATTGGGCAGGCGCGGCAGCGCGACGAAGCGCACGTACGCGACCCCCGGACGCTTGAGCTCGTCCTCGTGCTTCGCGATATAGGCCCGCAGCTCGCCGTCGCCGATCGGCGTCGTGTCCGGCACCGTGTAGGGCCAGACCGCGAGTGATGCGATGCGCACGGAGTCGTGCTGGTCCTTGTAGATCCGCCAGAGCTTTCCGTCGGACACGTAGACGTCGCTGGTGAGATACTGCGCCAGCTTGATGCGCGGAATCTCCTCTCGGTAAATCGCCTCGATCTGCGCGAGCAACTGCTGGTCGGCCGTGGCGAGGAACTGGTTCCACTTGCGGGTGTCGAACTGCCCGTCGGTCTGGAACTGCGGATCGCGCATGACTTCAGGCGGTGGTGAAGTCCGCGCCGCCTCGATGATCTCCGCGTCGCTGACTCGGATCCCGAGCCGCTTGTACTCCTGCTGGAGCAGCGCTTCCTGCACCATCTGATTGATCACCTGATCGCCGATTTGCTGCTCGTCTTCGCGCGTCAGCGGAACGTTGCCGTTCTGCTGCCGGTATTGCTCATTCGCGAGCTGGAGGCGTCGCTGATAGTCGGTGACCGGGAATTCTTTGCGGTTGACTTTGAGGACGACATTGCCGCTGGGTCCAAGGATCTCCATCACCTGGCCAACGGCAAGCCAGCCGACGAATGCGATCGCGAGGATGTAGAAGACCCATTTGGACTGGGCGCGCATCAGGCGCAGCATCGACTTCGAACTCCGATCAAAAGGGAGGGGTGAAGGGGCATAAGTCTAGAAACAACAACGGACAAACTCAAGCGCACAGAGTCGGCGGTCATTTGACAGCAACGCGGGCCGAACACTATCTTCCTCCAATTCCGACAACGACTTAGGGCGTGGCCTACACCAGCGAGATCGATAAGCTCGAGGCACGGTTCCAGCAGAACCCCAAGGGCCGGAATTTCGCACCCTTGGCGGACGCGTATCGTAAAGCAGGGCTTATAGATAACGCGATCGATCTCTGCCAGAACGGACTCACGCTCCACCCCGACTACGTCAGCGCCTACATCGTCTACGCGCGGTGCCTCGTCGACAAGAAAGACGATCCCGCGGCGTTGGGCGTCTTCAAGAAGGTGCTCGATCTCGACGGCGAGAACATCATCGCGCTGCGCGGGCTCGCGGAGCTTGCCGAGCGCAATGGCAAGTACGAGGAAGAAGTCGAGTGGCTGACGCGGCTGATCAACGCCGATCCGATGAATGGCGATGCCGTCGAAGCGCTCGCCCGCGCCAAAGGCAAAGCGGCCGCGGCAGCCCCCCCGGCTCCTGCTCCTGCTCCCCCCCCCCGCCCCCGCTCCCGCTCCCGCTCCCACGCCGCCGTCGCCCTCTCGGTCTAAGTCTGGCTCGTCCCCCGCGCCGGCGTCGGCCGGGATCGCGGACGGACCCACCGCGAACATGGCGAAGCCCGACTTTGCGGTCGACCACGAGACCCCGGAGCCGATAACGCTGACGCCCGCGGACAAGTCATCAGCGCCGTCCGGGGACATTGAGAACTACGAAAGCCCCATCAGCTTCAACCCCAACGCACATGCGGCGGCTCGAGCGGAGGGTTTGGAGGTTCAGGAAGACGTCGAGCTCAATGCGCAACAGATCGAGCAGGTGGACATTGAGGGGCTGGCGCGGACGCAGTACGAGGGCAGCGGGATGTTCAAGTTGGACGCGCCGGGACCGTCGGAGACGGCGCTCCCGCCCGACCTGGACGAAGGACTTCCCGCCGTGGATCTCCCGCTGATCATGCCGGACGATGTCTCGGCGCCAGCGGCGAAAGCGCCTCCCACCCCGCCCGTTCCGCCGGCTTCCCCCGGCTCCCCCTCGCGCTTCGCGTGTACCCGCGGCCGTCGCGCTGTCCGACGACGACGGCGCGGCCGACACGGCGACGCTCTCCAAGGCCGCGCCGGTGGTCACGGAGACGATGGCCGACTTGTACTTGAAACAGGGTCATCACCAGGATGCGCTGCGCGTCTATCAGGCGTTGCTGGCACAGCGTCCCAACGACGCCAAGCTGAAGGCGAAAGTCGAGCAGCTCTCAGGCGGGAGCTCGAGGAAGAAACGCTCGGGAATTTCGGCGCAGGCGTTCCTCAAGAACATCTGGTCGGGGCGAGCGGCCACGCCGGCGCCGCCGTCCGGGGAGGCACCACAGAGCACGTTGGACGCGGCGTTCGACGGCGCCGAGCCGGCGGCGTCACAGCCCTTTGGCGAGCCATCGCGCCCGGCCCAGGATCACATCTCGCTCGACAAGGTGTTCGGGGACGAAGGGGCGCGGCGTGCGTCCGAGTCGGCTCCTGCGGCCGCCAGCGCAACACCCGCGGCGCCTTCCCCGCCAGACGGATCCAAAACGGGTGGCTTCTCTTTCGACGAGTTCTTCGCCGGCGGCAAACCGGATCCGGCGGCGAGCCCCCCCCTCGGTGGTCGTGACGCCGGGTCGGCGAAAACGCCGGGGGGAAGTCGCGCGTCCGGCCGGACACAGCGACCGCCCGAGGACGAGGCGGAGGCCGATCAGTTCCAGCAGTGGCTGAAAAAGCTGAAGTCCTAGTGTCCCCCCATATCGCCGTGCTGAACGGCCCCAATCTGAATCTGTTGGGTGAGCGCGAGCCTGAGGTGTACGGCCGCACCAGTCTGGCGGACATCGAGCGTGCCACGCGCGAGCGCGCGCGGGCGCTCGGTGTCGAGTGCACCTGGATTCAGACCAATCACGAGGGCGAGCTGGTGGAGGCGATTCAGGGGCTCACAGGCCCCCCACGCGCGGACGGCGCGGTCATCAACGCCGCGGCCTTTACGCACACGAGCCTGGCCGTGCGAGACGCACTCCTCGCGGTGCGTGTGCCGTTCGTCGAAGTGCATCTCTCCAACATTTTCGGGCGCGAGCCGGAGCGCAGAAAGTCGTTGCTCGCCGACCTGGCGGTCGGTGTGGTGACGGGGTTCGGTGCCGAGAGCTATCGCCTGGGGCTCGAGGGCCTTGTTTCCTACCTCGGGCGCCGATAAGCGTCCGGACCGGCACGCGGCGCTGGCGGCGCTCATGGAGGCCGAGGGCCTCGATGCGCTGCTCGTGACGTCGCGCCCCAACATCCGGTACCTGACGGGTTTCAGCGGCTCGGCGGGCGTCGCCGTCGCTACGAGGAGCGGACAGCTGCTGGTGACGGATTTCCGTTACGACGAGCAGGCGCGCCAGCAGAGCGGGGCCGTCGCGCGCGTGGAGATCGAGGGGACGAGCGTGTGGGATCGGCTGTTCAAAGAGCTGCCGACGCTCGGCACGCTGGGTCTGATCGGCTTCGAAGCGCACGCCGTGACCGTCAAGGAGGCGGAGCGGTTCTCGACCGGCCCGGGCGCCGCCTGGCGCTGGAAAGCGGGCGGCGAGCTGGTGGAGCGGTTGCGCGCGCGTAAGGACGCCGGCGAAGTCGGCGCGATTCGCGCGGCCGGGCAGGTGGCGACCAGCGCGCTGCGCGAGACGCTCGCCACGGTGCGCCCCGGACAGACGGAGCTCGAGATCGCCGGGGTGCTGGAAGGCGCGCTGCGACGCCACGGCAGCGAAGCCCATCCGTTTCCGACGATCGTGGCGAGCGGGCCACGCAGCGCGCTGCCCCATGCGCACACGAGCGCGCGGCCGGTGGCGGCCGGCGAGTGGCTGCTGCTGGACTTCGGCGCCGTCGTCGACGGATACTGTGCCGACGTGACGCGCACCGTGGTCGTCGGCCGGCGCGCCGATGAAACGCAACGCGCGCTGTACGGCCTGGTGCAGGATGCGCAGCGGCGTGCGCGCGAAGGCGTCCGGGCCGGCATGAGCGGCCGCGACGCGGACGCGCTCGCGCGCGACCCCATCGAAGCCCGCGGCTTCGGCGCGGCGTTCGGGCACTCGACCGGACACGGCGTGGGGCTCGAGGTTCATGAAGCGCCGCGGCTGGCGCGCACCGCGGCGGACCCGCTGCCCGAAGATGCCGTGGTCACGATCGAGCCGGGCGTGTACGTCACCGGCCGCGGCGGCGTGCGCATCGAAGACGACGTGCATTTGTCGGCGCATGGTCCGGTGCTGCTGACCGACGGCTGCACGGATCTCGTGGAACTGGTGTAGGGCCTCGGGGGGGGTATCTTCACGGTATGAAGCTCGACATCATCGCCCAGATCGTGCAGATCTTGAAGGATGCCCCCGAGGTGGGGGCGATCGAGATCCGGCGCGGCCTGTTCGGGGCCTGGTCGTCCGTGCGCGTGTCCAAGGCCGGTCATAACGCCACTGCCGGGCACGTCGTGGTCACCCAGGGCACCGGTCCCGCGTCCCTCGTCACCCGTCCCGAAGGGGGACGCGGGACGGGGGAGGGGGGGGGCGCCGCGCCGGCGCCAGCCGTGGGTCCCCAGCTGTTAGAGATCAAGTCCCCGATGGTCGGCACCTTCTATCAGTCGCCCGAGCCCGCGGCGCAGCCGTACGTGAAGGGCGGGAGCCGGGTGACCGTCGGCCAGGTGGTCTGCATCATCGAAGCCATGAAGATCATGAACGAGATCGAATCCGAGGTCTCGGGTGTGATTCGCGAAGTGGTCGCGCAGAACGCGCAGCCGGTGGAATTCGGCCAGGTCCTTTTCCGGGTGGATCCGCATGGGTGAGGCAACACAGAGCAATCTGCCGGCCTTCAACTTCAAACTCGCGATAACGCAAATGGTGCAGCGCAACGGCTCCGACCTGTTGCTGAAGGTGGGCCGGCCGGCGACCATTCGCGTCAACGGGGATCTCGTGGGCCTCGAGACCGCTCCGCTCAAGCCGGAGGAGCTGAAGTCGCTCGCGGAGCAGATCATGACGCCGCGGCAGGTGAAAGAGTTCGCCGAGCACAAGGAGGCGGACTTCGCGATCGGCGTCCCGGGCGTGGGCCGGTTTCGGACCAACGTCTACCAGCAGCGCGGCACCGTGGCGTTCGCGTTCCGCGCGATTCCCTACGAGGTCAAGCAGATCCGCGAGCTGAACCTGCCGTCCGTGCTCGAGGAGATCGCGCTCAAGCCGCGCGGGCTGGTCCTCGTCACCGGCGTGACGGGGTCGGGCAAATCGACGGCGCTGGCCGCGATGATCAACCACGTCAACACCAACCGCCGCGTCAACATCATCACCATTGAAGACCCGATCGAGTTCCTGCATCGCGACCAGCACGCGAATATCTCGCAGCGCGAGGTGGGGAACGACACGCTGACGTTCAACTCCGCGCTGCGGCACGTGCTGCGCCAGGATCCCGATCTCATTCTGATCGGCGAGATCCGCGACATGGAGACGCTGGACACCGCGCTCAAGGCCGCCGACACGGGGCACATGGTGTTCTCGACGCTGCACACGACCGATGCCACCCAGACGGTCAGCCGCGTGATCTCGTTTTTCCCGCCGCACCAGCACGACGAAATTCGGCACCTCCTGTCCACCGCGCTGCAAGCGATCGTCTCGCTGCGCCTGGTGCCGCGCAAGGACGGCCGGGGCCGCGTGCCCGCGGCCGAAGTCCTGATCAACACCGCGGCCGTCGCCGACAACATCCGCGACCTCTCCAAGCAGCTCAGCATCCCCGATCTCATCGCCGAGGGCTCGGTGCAATACGGGATGCAGAGCTTCGACCAGTCGCTCTTCCACTGGTACCAGCAGGGCGTCATCAGTTACGAGAGCGCGATCTTCTACGCGACGAACCCGAGCGAGTTCGCCCTCAAGGTGTCGGGCGTCGATTCGTCGGGGAATCGGCTCGGTGGGTCCGACCAGGCCGGGGCGATCGAGCTGACGCCCTAATGTTCAAGAAAGTGCTGATCGCGAACCGCGGGGAGATCGCCCTGCGGGTGATCCGCGCGTGCAAGGAGCTGGGCGTCGCGACGGTCGCCGTCTACTCGGAGGCCGACCGGGAATCACTGCACGTGCGCTTTGCCGACGACGACGTCTGCATCGGGCGCGCGCCGAGCCGCGACAGTTATCTCAACATTCCCCGCCTGATCGCCGCCGCCGAAATCACGGGCGCCGACGCGATCCACCCCGGGTACGGATTCCTCGCCGAGAACGCCGAATTCGCCGAGAAGGTCAGCGCGTCCAACATCGCGTTCATCGGGCCGAGCCCGGAGCAGATTCGCCAGATGGGCGACAAGGCGGCGGCGCGCAAGCTCGCCAAGGCGCAGGGCGTGGCCACGGTGCCCGGCTCGCCCGGGCCCGTCGACTCGCTGGAAGCCGGGCAGGAGATCGCCGGCGAGATCGGCTTTCCCGTGATCATCAAGGCGGCCGCGGGCGGGGGCGGGAAGGGGATGCGGGTCGCGACCGATGCCGACCAGTTCGCCCAGTCGTTCACCCTGGCCAAGCAGGAAGCCCTCGCCGCGTTCAACTCGGACGAGGTGTACATCGAGAAGTACCTGGCGCGCCCTCGGCACATCGAGATTCAGATCATGGGGGACACGCACGGGAGAGTCATGCACCTGTGCGAGCGGGACTGCTCCGTGCAGCGCCGCCACCAGAAGCTGGTCGAGGAAGCGCCGTCGCCCGCGGTCGATCAGACGCTGCGGGAGGACATCGGCGACGCCGCGGTGAAACTCGCCGAAGCGATCGGCTACGTAGGGGCGGGGACGATCGAATTCCTGCTCGATGCGGACGGGTCGTTCTACTTTATGGAGATGAACACCCGCATTCAGGTCGAGCACCCCGTGACGGAGATGTGCACCAATTTCGATCTGGTCAAAGAACAGATTTCGGTCGCCGCCGGCGCGCCGCTGTCGTTCGTGATGAACGGCAACCGGCTGCGGGGCCACGCGATCGAGTGCCGGGTGAATGCCGAGGACCCCAGCCGGAACTTCCAGCCGTCGCCCGGCCTGATTACCGCGTATCATCCGCCGGGCGGCCCCGGGGTGCGGGTCGACACGCACATCTATGCCGGCTACACGGTGCCGCCCTACTACGACTCGCTGCTGGCCAAGGTGATCGTGCACGGCAACACCCGCACGGAAGCGCTCTCCCGTATGCGCCAGGCCCTCGATTCCTTTATCATTGAAGGCGTGACCACGACGATCCCATTCCTGGGCCGGGTCATGCGCCACCCGGATTTCGTCGCGGGCAAGGTGGACACGAAATTCCTCGAGCGCGAGCCGCAATTACTCAAAGATCCAGCATGAAGATTGACGTCTACTACACACCACTCGGCCTGAACGCGGGGGATCTCGCCGGCCGAGCGGTGGTCGTCATTGATGTGCTCCGCGCTACCAGTACGATCGTGAGTGCGCTCGCCGCGGGCGCGAAGGCGATTGTTCCGGCTGCCAGCTCGGAAGAAGTCGTCCGGCTCACCACCAATCTCGAGAAGAACGGGATCGTGCTCGCCGGGGAGCGTCGGCTCGTCAAGATCGAGGGCTTCAATCTCGGCAACTCACCGCGCGAGATGACGAAGGAGTCGGTGGGCGGGAAGACCGTGTTTCTGGCGACCACCAACGGCACGCCGGCGCTGCTGGCCGCCCAGGGCGGCGACCCCGTGCTGGTCGCGGCGGCGCTCAACTTCAGCGCCGTCGCCGAGCGCGCGCACCACCTGTTCATGGAGCGCGGCGACATCGTGATCATCTGCGCCGGCCGCGAGAAGCAGTTCGCGCTCGAGGATGCGTACACCGCCGGCCGGTTGATCAAGGCAGTGAAGAAGGGCGTGCCCCCCAAGAAGCTCACGCTCAACGATGCCGCGCAGGTCTCGCTCGATCTCGCCGCGCAGCAGGGTGGCTGGCTGGACGCGTTCGGCGCGAGTGACGCCGCCCGCCTGCTGGCCGAGGCGGGGCTTGGGGACGACGTGAAGTTCTGTGCCAATCCCGACCGTCTCGCGATCGTCCCGGTGTACGCGGATCGCCGTATCGCCGCATGAATCCCAAAGCGCGGCAGGAGCTCATCGGGATCGCGGCCCTGCTGGTGGGCCTGTTCCTCGGTCTCACACTGCTGCCCGTGGCGCTCACCGGCAGTTGGGGCCGCACGATCGGCGGCGCGCTGTGGCAGATGTTCGGCCTCGGGGCCGTCGTGCTGCCGTTCCTCGGCGTGGGCTGGGCGCTGGCCGCGTTCGAGCGACTCGGTGCGCTGTCGTGGGGCCGCGCGGCGTCGCTCGGTGCCGGGCTCATTCTGCTCGTGCCCTACGGCATCGCGCTCGCGATCGGCCCCGCGTTTCCAGCGGATTACGCGCAGTGGACCCGCACCGAGCGGCTGGTGGGGTTGTTTCCGGGCTTTCTCGCCAACGGCGTCCAGGGCGTGATTGGAACGGCGGGCGCAGTGCTGGCGGGACTCTTTGCGCTGTCGGCCCTCGGAGTGCTGACGATTGGGTGGCATCCGTTGACCCTGCTGCGACAGCGGGAGCAGGGACGGGGGACCGGGGACGGGGAAAAACCCGCGAAGACGAAGGTCGTGCCTCGCGAACCAGCCGCATCCGCCGTACCCGTCGCCCGTCCTTCGTCCCCCGTCCCGAAAGTGCGGAAGGCCGCGCCCCCCGCGCCGCCCGCCCCGCCGCCACCTCCCGGCTCGCTGATTCCACCCATCGAGCTGTTGACGGAGGGACCTGGCGCGGTGGAGGACGCCGACGCGGCGCAAATCGAAGATATGGGGCGCCGGCTCGTCAGCACGCTCGAGACGTTCCGCGTGGGCGCGCAGATCACGAACAAAACCGTCGGGCCGGTCGTCACCCGCTTCGAGCTCGAGCCGGGACGCGGCGTGAAGGTGGGGCGCGTGTCGTCGCTCGCCGACGATCTCGCGCTGGCGATGCGCGCGCAATCGCTGCGCATCGTGGCGCCGATCCCCGGCAAGGCGGCGATCGGCATCGAGGTGCCGAATCCGACACCGCGCCTCGTGCACGGGCGCGATCTGATCGATACGGCGGAATTCCGCCGCGCCACGCGCGTGTTGCCCGTGGTGCTGGGCCGCAACATCGAAGGAGACGAAGTCGTCGACGATCTCACGAAGATGCCGCACCTGCTCATCGCGGGCGCGACGGGTTCCGGCAAGTCGGTGTGCATCAACGCCATCATCACGAGCCTCGTGTACGCGCACGGTCCCGACAAGCTCAAGCTTTTGATGATCGATCCGAAAATGGTCGAGCTGTCGATGTACAGCGCGCTGCCGCATCTCGGCCTGCCGGTCGTGACCAGTCACCACAAGGCCGCCAACGTGCTCAAGTGGGCCGTGTGGGAGATGGAGCGCCGCTACCGGCTGCTGCACGCCAATCACGCGCGCAACATCATGGATTTCAACAAGAAGGTGGAGGCCAAAACCCCGTTGAAGGGACCGCGCGAGACGCTGGCGACTCAGGCGGGGATTCAGAAGGAGCTGCCGTTCGATGCGGCCTACACCGACGGCATTCTCCCGTACATCGTGTTAATCGTCGACGAGCTCGCCGACTTGATGCTCACGGTCCAGGGGGAGATCGAGACGCCGCTCGCGGTGCTCGCGCAAAAAGCACGCGCGATCGGCATTCATCTGATTCTCGCCACACAGCGGCCGTCGGTGAATGTCATCACCGGATTGATCAAGGCAAACTTCCCGTGCCGCATCGCGTTCCGCGTCTCGGCGAAAGTCGACAGCCGCACGATTCTCGATCAGAACGGCGCGGAGACGCTGCTCGGCAATGGCGACATGCTGTTTCTGCCACCGGGGAAGAGCGAGCCGATGCGCGTGCAAGGCGCGTTCATTTCGACGGACGAGACCGAGCGCCTCATGGAGTGGTACAAGGCGCATGCGATCGCCGCCGCCGCCGCGCCCGGAACGTCCATTGACGAGCAGGTGGCGGCGCTGGAGAAAGCAGAAAAAGAAGGAGACGAGGGACGGGGGACGGGGGACGGGGAGTCTGCCGAGCGGGATCCACTCTTCAGGCACGCGGCGGAGGTCTGCATCCAGAATCAGCTCGGATCGACCTCCCTCTTGCAGCGTCGCATGAGCATCGGATACGGGCGGGCAGCGCGGATCATTGATCAACTCGAGCTCGCGGGCGTTCTCGGACCCGCCAATGGATCGAAACCACGAGATGTGTTGATCGGACTGGAAGAACTGGACGAGCTTGTGGGTCCGGAAGGTGCAAACTCGAGCAGCTAAGACCAGCCTCGCGACAAAAAGCACCGGACCGCAGAAAACCGATTAGCGTCCGCCCAGTGCTCAGTTGTAGGTTCGCACATGTCGAGCGGTATCCACAGCGATCCGGAGCAATGGAGTGATCCACGCCATCGTCTTGGACTCGCGTCCGAAGAGCAGGCGATCCGATACCTCCAAAGCCGTGGCTGGGATGTCGTCGCGCACCGGTTTCGCGTGGGACGCATCGAGCTCGATATCGTCGCGCGGCGTGGGCACCTCGTTTCGTTCATAGAAGTGAAGGCGCGCCGGGGGATGGCATTCGGCAGTCCGTTCGAAGCCGTGACGGGTGCCAAGCGGCGGGAAATCGTCAAAGCCGCCAGGGCCTGGATGGTCCGGTACGGGGCGCCGAGCGACGTCTATCGTTTCGACTGTATCGCGATAGTAGACAATAAGTTAGAGCATCTGGAGGACGCGTTTCGTCCTGGATGGCGGTAATCTTGTTTCGGTATCTATTCGGGTATATATTCGGGCCTTCGCCGGGGCGTGGCCCCGGCTCTGGAAAGGGGCCCGCAACCTATGTCGAGGTCTATCATGGCTGAACCGCAGCCCACCAAGTCACTGACCGACGATCGCCGCAAGGCGCTCAATCTCGCGATTACACAAATCGAGAAGACGTGCGGCAAAGGGTCCATCATGCGGATGGGCGCCGATACGCCGCAGGTGCGCGTGGCGGGGATTTCGACCGGCGCGATCAATCTCGATGCGGCAATCGGCATCGGCGGCATTCCGCGCGGCCGGGTGACGGAAATCTTCGGGCCGGAATCGAGCGGCAAGACGACGCTGGCGCTGCATGTGGTGGCGCACGCCCAGCGTGAGGGCGGGGCCGCCGCGTACATCGATGCCGAGCACGCGCTCGACGTCGAGTACGCCAAGAAGCTGGGCGTGGACATCGAGAACCTGCTCGTTTCCCAGCCCGACACGGGAGAGCAGGGCCTCGAGATCTGCGAGATCCTGGTGCGCTCGGGGGCAGTGGATGTGGTGGTCATCGATTCCGTTGCGGCGCTCGTCCCCAAGATGGAAATCGAAGGGGAGATGGGCGATTCGCTGCCCGGGCTGCAGGCGCGGTTGATGAGTCAGGCCCTGCGCAAGCTGGCCGGCGCGATCAACCGCTCGCGTACCTCGGTGATCTTCATCAATCAGCTACGGGAGAAAATCGGGGTCATGTTCGGCAATCCCGAGACGACGAGCGGCGGCCGGGCGCTCAAGTTCTACGCCTCGGTGCGGCTCGACATGCGGCGCATCGGGCCGGTGAAAGAGCGCGAGGTGGTCATCGGCAACCACGTGCGCGTGAAGGTCGTCAAGAACAAGGTGGCGCCGCCGTTCCGCCAGGCGGAGTTCGACATCATGTTCGACGAAGGTATCAGCCACGAATCGTTGCTGGTGGATATCGCGGCTGAGGCCGGCATCATCGAGAAGTCAGGCGCCTGGTACTCGTACGGCAAAGAGCGAATCGGGCAGGGGCGTGAGAACGCCAAGCTGTACCTGAAGGACCACCCCGACATGTCAGCCGAAGTCGAGGTACGCGTGAAGGAGCACCTCGGCATCAAGGCGGCAGGCGGGCCAGGAGAAGCGGGCGGGGCGGCCGGCGATGAGGAGAGCGCCGCGAGCGAAGAGTGATTCTCACTGGACTCGCCCCCGATCCACGCCGGCCAGACTACAGGCTGGTCGAAGTGGATCGGGGGCGTTTTGCGTCGCTCCCGGCCGAGGCGCTCCTCGGACTCGACCTGGTCGTCGGCCGGGAAATCGGGCCCCTGGTGCTGGAGCGACTACAGCAGCTGGCGGACGTGGAGGCAGCCCACCGAGCGGCGCAGCGGGCGATCGCCCGTCGCGCCCATGCGCGCTTCGATCTGCGGCGTCGCCTGCTCCAGAAACAGCATCCCCCCGATGCCGTGGATGCCGCGCTCGAGCGTCTCAGCGCGGCCGGGCTGCTCGACGACGCGCGCTTTGCGGTCGACTACGCAGCCGCGAAGGCTCGCCGCGGCCGCGGTCCCGCGCGATTGGCACGCGACCTTCAGGCGCAGGGCGTGGATCGCCGGGTCGCCGAAGAGGCCGTGCGTACCTCGCTCGCGGCCGAGGGTGTCGATCCTGGGGACGCGGTGCGCGCGTTAGCGGAAAAACGGGCCCAACAGCTCGCGGGCCTGCCGCCGCTGGTCAGGAAACGTCGCCTGGTGGCGTTTCTGGTGAGGCGGGGGTTTGGGGGGGCGGAAGTGAGGGAGGTAGTAGAAGGGCTAGCGTCCTAGTCTTGACCCCGGGGCGCCGGCCCGGGGTCAACCTCCTCTTGAACCCCGGGCCATCGGCCCGGGGTCAACCCACCCGCGAGAGACTCGGTGAACAGTCGGAGTTGCGGTGCACAAGGCTTGTGGACTCTACGCTCACGTCACGTGGCACACTTACCGGCGTATCCGGATGATTCGGAAGTACGATGTGCCGGCCATTGTCGAGTCTGTTCTGCAGGCTGCAGGGGCCAATGATGTTCGCGTGCACGCGCAGGCAGTGCTGCAGGATCACGTTCACGTGCTGATCAGCTACTTACCAACGGCCAGACTGTCCAGCTTCATGCGTCAGGCAAAGTCGGAATCGGCTCGCCGCGTGAATTCCGCTCGCAAGGATGCTCAACGTTTGCAGTGGGCCCGAGGTTACTTCATGGGCTCACTTTCTCGCGATCATGTCTTTGCGACGCGATCCTACATTGCACGGCAGTTTCACCGCCACCCTGACTTGGTGCCGGTATAACCAGGGTGGGTTGACCCCGGGGCGGTGCCCCGGGGTCCAAACCAACCGACCCTAGGAACCTCGTCGACAGGTCACCCGACCCCGTCACGGGGCACCTTCTTAACTCATAGCCTGCCTTTCAGTTGCACCTCCTCGCGCTATATTCCCCGCCATGAAGTCGTCCGAACTGCGACACAAGTTCCTCGATTATTTCAAGGCACGCGGGCACACGGAAGTGCCCAGCGGTCCGCTGGTCCCCGCCGACGATCCGACCCTGCTGTTCACAAACGCCGGGATGGTACAGTTCAAGCGCGTGTTTCAGGGTCTGGAACGTCGCGACTATGCGCGCGCGGTCACGTGTCAGAAGTGCGTGCGCGCGGGCGGCAAACACAATGACCTCGAGCAGGTCGGCCATACCGCACGCCATCACACCTTCTTCGAGATGCTCGGCAACTTCTCCTTTGGCGACTACTTCAAGAAGGAAGCGATCGAGTACGCCTGGGAATGGGTGACCAGCAGCAAGTGGTTGGGCATCGATCCCGACCGCCTGTACGTCACCGTGCACCACTCCGATGACGAAGCCCGGAAACTGTGGCGTCAGGTGACCGGCATCTCCGACTCCCGGATCTTTGGGCTCAGCGACAAGGACAACTTCTGGCAGATGGGCGATACCGGACCCTGCGGTCCGTGCTCGGAGCTCCTGGTCGATATCCGGACCACGGAGCACGGAGCACGGAGCAGGGACCTCGGCCTCGACCAGTTCGTCGAGCTGAGCGAGGAAGGGAAGCTGCTCGAGATCTGGAATCTCGTGTTCATGCAGTTCGACCAACAGCCGGACGGCACGCGCAAGAACCTCCCGAAGCCCTCTGTCGACACGGGGGCCGGCCTCGAGCGCATCGCCTCGGTGCTGCAGAACGTCCCCTCCAACTTCGATACCGATCTGTTTCAGCCGATCATCGCGCAGGCGGTCGAAGTCGTCGGGCGGCCGTACGACCGCGGGCCCGCGGGCGCGTCCTATCGCGTCCTCGCCGACCACGCCCGTGCCGTGGCGTTTCTCCTCGCCGACGGCGTCTATCCCTCGAACGAAGGGCGCGGCTACGTGCTGCGACGCATCCTGCGTCGGGCGGTGCGTCACGCCTGGCTGCTCGGCCGGCGCGAGCCGACCCTTGCGCCGCTCACGCGCGCCGTGCGCGCGGTGATGGGTGACGTGTACCCGGAGCTCGCGTCAAAGGAGCAGCACATCGAGCGCGTCACGCGCGCCGAAGAGGAGCGCTTCCTCGAGACGATCGCCGGCGGACTCACGCGCATGGAGGAGCTGCGCCATCAGCCGATCATCTCGGGAGAGGACGCGTTCAAACTGTACGACACGTACGGATTCCCCATTGATCTCACGCAGATGATCGCCGCCGAGCACGGCCACACGGTCGACGTCGAAGGATTCGAGAGCGCGCTGGGTCAGCAGCGGCGGAAATCACGGGCGGCAAGAAAGGCGGCGGGCGAGGGCGGTGGAGGGCGGTCGAGGGGGGGGGCGGGCGATTGGGTGGAGGTAAAGAAGAAGAGTCGGCAAAAATGGATTGGGTATGAGACCACCAGGGCCGAAACGGAGGCGATCGCTTTCCGCCAGACCGGTGATCAGCTCGAACTGATCCTCGAAGAGAATCCGTTCTACGCCGAATCCGGTGGACAAGTAAGCGACACCGGCGTCGTCAAGGGCGATGGGTGGGAGCTGACGGTCGAAGATGTCGAGAAGGTGGATGGCAAGAGCGCGGTCGTCGGTACGTTCGGCGAGACCTTTGAACCCACGCCCGCACTCGCTCAGGTGAACGAATCACGCCGCAGGAATATCGAGCGCAACCACACGGCGACGCACCTCGTCCACGCCGCGCTTCGCAAGATCCTTGGGACGCACGTGCATCAGGCGGGATCCGTGGTCGCGCCCGAGCGGCTGCGGTTCGATTTCAGCCACCATGGTCCGATCAAGGGTGATCAGCTCGCCGCGATCGAGGCCGAGGTGAACGCGAACGTCTGGGAGAATCTGCCGATCGAGACACGACAGATGGCGTATAAGGACGCCGTGGCCGCCGGCGCGATGGCGCTGTTCGGCGAGAAATACGGCGACGTCGTGCGAGTCGTCGATGTACCCGGCGTGTCGCTCGAGCTGTGCGGCGGGACGCACGTCGCCGCGACGGGGGAGATCGCGCTGTTTCGCTTTACCCACGAGACCGGTGCCGCCGCCGGGGTGCGACGCATTGAAGCGCTCACCGGCCCCGGAGCCTACCGGTACGCGCTCGAGCTGCAGCAGCGTCTCACCGACGCCGCGGCGTTGCTCAAAACACAGCCGGAGCATCTCGCCAAACGGATCGAGGCGATGCTGGAGGAGCAGAAGAAACTCGAGAAGCGCCTGGCCGAGCTGCTCAAGGGCGCGGGGAGCGGGGCGCAGGGAGCCGTCGAGAAAATTGGCGACGTCGAGCTCCATGTCAGCGAATCTTCACTGGACGATCGCAATCAGATCGCCGCAGTGATGGACGGCTTCCGCGCGAAGCATAAGCAGGCTATTTCGGTGCTGTTCACCACGGGTGAGCGGGCGGGGATCCACGTGGCCGTCACCGACGATCTGGTTTCCAAGGGCGTCAAAGCAGGGGAGATCGCCAACGCGATCGCTTCCACCACCGGTGGGAAGGGTGGGGGACGTCCGCATTTCGCGTCCGCGGGCGTGGGCGACCCGTCCAGGCTGAGTGACGCGCGCGCCCAGACTCGCGACATCGTGCGCGGCATTGTGGCGGGGAGTGGGGGCGGGGGGAGGGCGCGATGACTCGCGCACAGGTTGTGGCCTGGTTGGATTCCCGCCGACCGGCCCCGCCGGGTACGTTGCGCGAGCGCCTGAACCGCGCCGTGGATGAGCTGGGCCCCGCCGCCGGCTCGCCGCTGCCTGCGTATTTGGCGGAGCTGGGTCGCGGTCTGCTCGATGGGGTCACCTCCCAGCCGAACGGCGGCCGCGAATTGGCGCTCGATCTGCTCGCGGCCGACGCATTCGCCACCTATGCCTTCGAGGCCCAGGCCGAAGAGGGGGAAGGGAGCCGTCTATGAAACTTGATGGTGGGGGTTTGCTCGTGCTCGTGGATCCGGTGCGCACCAGCGCCGAGGATGCGGCGCGCATCGGCCGGGAAGCGAAGGCGGCGGGAGTCCGTGGCCTGTTGATCGGATCCTCCTTCGACGGTGCCGCGCAGACGCATGAGGTCGCGCGCGCCCTGCGCCACAGCGCCCCGGGGATTCCGGTCGCGCTGTTTCCCGGATCGGCGATGCAGCTCACCGATCAGGTCGACCTCGTGCTGTTCCTCTCGCTCGTGTCGGGGCGCAATTCGCAGTACCTGATCGAGGAGCACGTCCGAGCGGTGCCGTTCCTTAAGCAGCATCCGGTCGAAACGCTCTCGACGGCGTACATCCTGATCGACGGCGGGCGGGTGACGAGTGTCGAGTCGGTGAGCCAGACGCGGCCGCTGCCGGCGGACAAGCCGGAGCTGGCCGCCGCGCATGCGACGGCTGCCACGCTCATCGGCATGCAGGCGGTCTATCTCGATGCCGGGAGCGGCGCCGATCGCCCCGTGTCGCTCGAGATCATCCGCGCGTGCCGCGCCGCCGTCCCGGCGCGACCGCTGTTCGTCGGGGGCGGGATCCGCACGCCGGCGCAGGTGCGGGCGGCGCGACAGGCCGGCGCCGACTTCGTCGTCATCGGTACGGTCGTCGAGGAAGGGCCGCAAGGCGAGCTGGGCAAGCGGGGCGGACTCGGAGGCCTGGGGGCGTTCGTCGAGGCTGCTCGGTGAGCGTCGAGAGAATTCGCGAAAGTCTGGGCGGCCTAGCAACGCTGGCGGGCCGGGTGGCGTCCGAGCACGCGGACGCGATCGCCGCGATCGTCGATCGCTACGAGACCACGCTCCGCGGTGGGGGCACGCTGTTTTTCGCCGGGAACGGGGGCAGCGCGGCCGATGCACAGCACATCGCGACCGAGTATGTGGTGCGCTACCAGACCAACCGTCCGGCGATGCGTGCCGTTGCGCTCACGACCGACACGTCCCTGCTCACCGCCTGCGCCAACGACATGGGGTTCGACGAGGTCTTCGCGCGCCAGGTCGAAGCCCTGGCGGACCCGGGCGATCTGCTGGTGCTGCATTCGACGTCGGGCGAGAGCCCCAACGTGATCAGGGCCGCGCAGGCGGCGCGGGCCCGCGGGGTCGGGGTCGTGGCGCTGCTGGGACGGACCGGGGGCGACCTGAAGGACCTCGCCGACGTCGCGCTGATCATTCCCTCCGACGACACCGCGCGGATCCAGGAGCTGCACCTCGCGATCGAGCACGTGATTTGTGATCTCGTCGAAGATCGGTTGAAAGGTTAGACGTGCGTCGTGCGTCGTGCGTGGTGCGGCGTTGATCGATCTCACCGGGAAGCGCGCGTTCGTAACGGGTGGAGGCCGCGGCATCGGGCGCGCGACGGCGATGTTGCTGGCGCGGGCAGGCGCGAAGGTTGCGGTCGGCTATCGCAGCCGTAAACCCGCCGCGGAACCGCACATCGTCGCCGCCGTGCGCGGCGACCTCGGCACGCCGGCCGGCGCGCAAAAGGCGGTCGCCGAAGCGCTGCGCGCGCTGGGCGGGACGCTCGACATCCTGGTCGTCAATCACGGCGTGTGGCCGGCCGACGACGTGCCGGTGGCGAATCTCTCCGACGAGCAGTGGGAATCGACGCGCCGCGCGAATCTCGACGCCGTGATCTACGTGTGTCGAGCCGCGATTCCGAGCCTACCGGTCGGCGGCACGATCGTGCTGGTCGCGTCCACGGCGGGCCAGCGGGGTGAGGCGTTTCACGCCGATTACGCCGCGACCAAGGGCGCGGTGATCGCGTTCACAAAATCGCTGGCGGTCGAGCTCGCGCCTGGGATCACCGTGAACTGCGTGGCACCGGGATGGGTCGATACGGAGATGGCCGCGAAGCCCTACGCCGGCGACGGGCGCGCGAAGATCGAACGGACGATCCCGCTGGGCCGCGTGGCGAGCGCGGATGACATCGCCGGTCCGATCGTGTTCCTGTGCTCGCCGCTGGCGCGACACATCACGGGCGAGATTCTGAATGTGAACGGTGGCTCCGTGCTCTGCGGATGACTTTTCCGGCGCAGCTTCCCATCCCACCGGAAGTCCTCAAGATCGCGCAGAAGCTCGAAGATGCCGGCTTCGAGACCTGGTGTGTCGGCGGCGCGATTCGCGATAACCTGCTCGGCGTCGAGAATCACGACTTCGACCTCACCACCTCGGCGCCGCCGCAAGACGTGCAGAAGGTGTTCAAGCGTACCGTGCCCGTCGGCATCGACCACGGCACCGTTGCCGTGCTCGACGCGCACAACCAGCCGCACGAAGTCACGACCTTTCGCAAGGACATCCGCACGGACGGGCGCCATGCGGTGGTCGAGTTCGGCGTCTCGCTGATGGACGACTTGGCCCGGCGCGACTTCACGATCAACGCGATCGCGTACCACCCGGTCCGGCACGAGTGGCGCGATCCCTTTCAGGGCGAGCAGGACCTCGCGAAGAAGCTGATTCGCTCGGTCGGCGATCCCAATTGGCGCTTTCAGGAGGATTACCTGCGGATCCTGCGCGCGTTGCGGTTCAGCGCGCGCTTCGAGTTCCGCATCCACGCGCGCACGCTCGAGGCCGCGAAGGCGAACGCGCAGGGGCTCGCGCAACTCTCCGCCGAGCGGGTGCGGGATGAGTGGTTCAAGGGGATGCTGACGGCCAAAAAAGTGTCGAAGCTCGTCGCGCTCTGGCGCGATGTGGGGGCGACGCGGATCTGGCTCCCGGAACTCGGAGCCGGGAGCGGGGAGCGGGGAGCAGTGGACAAATTGCCCCGGGATCCGGTGCTCATCACGGCCTTTCTGGCGAAGGACCCGGCCTCAGTGCTCACTCGGCTCAAGTGCTCTACGAAGGACATCGAACGGGGACGCGCGATCGGGCAATGGCGCGACAAGTATCCGGAGGCGAAGGATGCCGTGGCGATTCGGCGGTGGTTGGCGGCTGTTGGTCCGTACGCGGATGATCTCTTGGCGTTGCTCCCTGCTCCCCGCTCCTTGCTCCCTGTAGTCGAGAAGATTCGCGCGACCAACCCTCCGCTGGTCCTCAAGGACCTCGCCGTCAAAGGAGACGATCTGATCGCGGCCGGCGTGCGACCGGGGCCGGACGTCGGGGAGGCGCTGGCCCGCTTGCTGGACGAGGTGCTCGAGGACCCCACGCGCAACACCAAGGAGTACTTACTCTCCCGTGTCTAAGGCGCTGCTGTTCGCGCTCGTCGCAGCCGCCGGCAACGTGCTGGGCGCGCTGGCCGTCACGCGCCGAGCGGCGCGGGAGCTGCGTGTTATCGAGCTGCTCGTCGCATTCGGCGCCGGGTTCATGCTCTCCGTGGCGATCGTCGAGCTGCTCCCGGCGGCATTGTCGCGCAGCGGCTCGCTCGCGCCGGCGCTGGTGCTGGTCGGCTACCTCGCCGTGCATCTCACGCAGCATACGGTCACGCCGCATTTCCATTTTGGCGAAGAGACCCACCCGGTGACCGCGGTCGCAGGGACGTCGGCGCTGGTCGGCCTGTTACTGCACACGTTTTTCGACGGTGTGGCGATCGCCAGCGCATTTCTGGTGCGGCCGGCGCTGGGTATCATGGTTTTCGTGGCGATTTTCCTGCACAAGCTGCCGGAAGGCGTGACGATCTCGAGCCTGATGGTGGCCGCGGGACGCTCGCAGCGGCGAGCGGTTGGAGCAGCGGCGCTCCTGGGCATCGCCACGCTCATCGGCGTCGTCGTCACCGATCAGCTCGGTTTCCTGGTTCAACACGGGCTGGCGCTCTCGGCCGGCGTGACGATTTACGTGGCCGCCTCGAACCTCGTGCCCGAGTTTCAGGGGAAAAAGGGATGGACCCTGCCCGCGGCCTTCTTCGCGGGCGCCGCGGTGTTCTATTTCACCAAGATGCTGCTGGATGGCGTATCGTGACCGAGCCTACGCTCTTTCAGGGATCGACCGAGCCGCTCGCGGCCCGCATGCGGCCAAAAACGCTCGAGCAATTCCTGGGTCAGGAGCATCTGCTCGGCCCGGGCAAGGCGCTCGGCGACTTGATCCGCCGCGGCGACGTCGGCTCGTGCATCTTCTGGGGCCCGCCCGGCTCCGGCAAAACCACGCTCGCCAAGATCATCGCCAATTACACCGAGCGGCACTTCGAGCCGTTCTCGGCCGTGACCGAGGGCGTGGCACGCGTCCGGGAGATTATTAAGGAAGCAGAGGAGCGGCTGAAGTATCAGGGGCAGGGCACGATCCTTTTCTGCGACGAAATCCATCGCTTCAATAAGGGCCAGCAGGACGCGTTCCTGCCCTGGGTGGAGAACGGCGTCATCACCCTGATCGGCGCCACGACCGAGAATCCGAGCTTCGAGCTGACCGGCGCGTTGTTGTCACGCTGCCGGGTATTTGTACTCGAGCCGTTAAAGGATGAGCACATACGGACGGTGATCGAGCGGGCACTCGGGGGACCGGGGATGGGGGACGAGGGACGGGTACTGAGCGACGCCGCGATTGACCTGCTGGTAACACACGCGCAGGGTGATGCGCGACGTGCGCTCAATACTTTGGAGGCGGTCCTCAAGCATATCCAGGGGTCCCCGTCCCCCATCCCCCGTCCCGCGTCCCCCGATGTCATTCGTCAGGTCTTGGAGAAGCCGCTGCCTGTCTACGACAAAGCCGGCGAGCAGCATTTCAACCTGATCTCGGCGTTGCACAAGGCGGTGCGCGGGTCCGATGTCGACGGCGCGCTGTACTGGCTGGCGCGCATGCTCGCGGGTGGTGAGGATCCGCTCTACCTCGCCCGCCGGCTCGTGCGCATCGCATCGGAGGACGTGGGCCTCGCCGATCCGCGCGCGTTGTCGATCGCGCTCGCGGCGAAGGAGGCCTATCATTTTCTCGGCAGCCCCGAGGGCGAGCTCGCCTTGGCCGAAGCGACGGTGTATCTCGCGACGGCCCCGAAGTCGAATCGTGTGTACGCTGCGTTTGGACGCGCCCAGGCGGCCGCCCAGGAGCACCCGGCGGAAGCGGTCCCGCTCCACATTCGCAATGCGCCCACGCCGCTGATGAAGGGATTGGGCTACGGGGCCGGGTACCAGTACGCGCACGACGACCCGCGCGCCTACATACCGCAGGACTACCTTCCCGAGTCGCTCAAAGCGGCGAAGTGGTACGCGCCGACTGAATTCGGGTACGAGAAGACGATTGCGGAGCGGATGGCGGTTTGGGAGCGGTTCAAGCGGGAAGCGCGGGGCGCCTAGTCACGCGTCACGGCGTGCTGGGCATCGCGGTGATTCTCCCCAGGTAGCCTATCGCGGCGCGAGCGCGCCCAGCCTTGGCCAGGAATCGACTCAGCCAAGTGTCCGTCGCCGAGCGCCCGCCCGCGGGATCGGCCCAGGGACTCGTCCAAGGGCGAGCCGCGCCGTGCTCGCTCCGTCGTGGCGCGATACCGAGCTCCCACAGGCGGCGGCGCAACCACTCTGACGGGCAGCGGCGCTCGGTGGGGAAGAGATCGAAGATATAGTGGCGCTCGAGGCGGTTCATCACGAATGTCGGGGCCGCGGGGCGCAGCGCATGCAGCACGTCGTCGGGAACCTGCGCGCCAGCCAGACCGCGAGCCAGCCTGAGCATCCAGTAACAACACGTCGCTGCGCGGGTCTCTCGCGCCAAGACGACAAACGCCCGCCAGTCGACGGTTGCTCCGTCTCTTGCTTTGTGGCCTCCCACTGATGGTCGCCACGTCCCGCAAGGCCCGCCATACACCTCCCCGCATTCCGTGCGACCACGCAAAGTGAACGGAGAGGTGTAGCAGCCGGTACAGGGGATTGGGGACCCAAACGGCTTGTCCGTTCACCTGAATCCGCTTTGCGCCGAGCCACAGCATCTGCGGCTCGAGTCGAAACGGATGTCCCGGCGGCAACGGGGCGCGATGAAGCTCCAGACCCACATTCGCGCCCGTGGCGTCGTACAGCGGAGGCAGATGATGATGGGTGCGATACCAGTCAGCAGGGAAGTGGTCAGACGACCACTTCCAGTCCGCTCCCTGAAGCAGCGACCAGGCTTCCGCTGCTCGCTCCGGCGGGACCAGGAGGTCGACGTCTCCCATCGGCCGATCCTGGAACGAGGCGTATGTCGTGTACGCGAGCGCGCTGCCTTTCAGGAGCATCACATCGATCGCCCGTGTCGCGAGGGCCTGCAAGGCTTGGTGCAGGAGCCGCTCGAGTCGGAGGGATTGAAACTCCGATACCATGGCGAGTTGCCGCCATGCCGTCTCGACATCTGGAGGGATGGTGCTGATCCCGACGCGCCGGAGCGACTGCCACACGATCAGCGTGGCATTTTCCGTCTGCGCCAGGCCGAAGAGCCTGTGCCAGTCGAGCTCGCCGTTGCACAGTCGGCGCACTTCGGGATCGTTGGCGGGGCCGCCGGCCGTGAGCACCAACAGCTGGCCTTCGCGCGAGAGCAGGCATCGGGGTGCCATGGGTCGGCGTTGCTCAGTACTGCGCCAGCGTCCCGGCGCGCCGCGCGTAGCGGAGCGCGAATGAGAATGCCGCTACACTCGCCGCCAGCAGCACGACCACGAAACCGCCGAGAATTGCAACGTCGGAGGCCACGATATTCCAACCCGCCCCGTCGAGGAGCGTCCGCCGGAGCGCACGCAGGCCGTAGGTCAACGGAATGACCGTCGACACGCCCTCCAGCCAGGACGGCATGACATGGGTGGGGTAGTAGACGCCGCCCAGGAACACTGAGCCGGTCAGCAGCAATTGCGGCCACGGGCCCGTCGTCCTGAATGCGAGGACGAATGCGGCAATCATGAGGCCAAACGGAATGTACGCCAGGATGATGAGGGCGAGGATCGCCAGCGCCAGAACGCCGTGACCCCAGGCCAGCTGCACACCCAGGATCCAGGCGGTTAGCAGCACGAGCAGGCTCCGGAGACCGGTCCAACTGAAGTTGTACCCGACCATCCCGGCCAGCAGCAACGGGAGCCGGGTCGGCGTCATCAGCAGCGTCTCCAGCGTGCCGCGCTCGATCCCCGACTGCAGCGTCTCGGCGAAGACAGTCACCGCAGCCGTGACGAGGAAGAGAGTGATCATGCCCACGACCAAGAACCCGAAGTAATTCCGCCCTTCGTGCTCGATCGCTGCAGCCATCACCGGCTGCAGCGCTTGGGCGATAAAGTAGAGCGGCACGATGATGAACAGGAGGCCGGCGACTGAGAACACTACCTGAAGCCGGTAGCTGAGGCGGGTCAGCCAACCCGCCCGGATCAGGGCCAGGACCTTACGCACGGTGCGCCACCGCCGTGCGTTCCACGACGCGCCGAATCAGGTCCGCCAATGACAGCGGTGCCAACTCGAAGCGGGCGATGACCGCGCCCTGGCTGACCAGGAGATCGAGGACTTGAGCGGCGCGCTGCATGCCTTCCGCCAGCTCAAACTCGATCTGCGTCCATCCGTCCTCACCGGGTGTCTGGACCAGCGGGCCACAGGCGACGTCCGCGGCGAGCGCACCGAACACCCGATGCTCCGGGGTTCTCGTCCAGACCCGGTAACGCATATCACCGAAGCTTCGGACGAGCTCGGCAGTCGGCCCGACGGCGAGCAGCCTGCCGCGGTCGAGAATCGCCACGCGGTCACACAGCTCGAACGCCTCTTCGGTGCTGTGTGTCGCGAGCAGCACCGTACAACTCCGGCGCTCGCAGATCTCTTCTCGCAAGAACGTTCGCAAGCTGCGCGCCGACAGTGGATCGAGACTGCGCGTGGGCTCGTCGAGGAGGAGCACGGCTGGCTCCGAGATGAGCGCGCGGGCAATGAGGAGCCGCTGCTTCATTCCCGAAGAGAACGCACCGACCAATTTCTCCCCGGCGTCGGCCAGCCCGACGAGGTCGAGCAGCTCGTTGATGCGCTCGCGCGCGATGTCTGCGGGCACGTCGTACAGGACTGCGAATAGTCTGAGGTTCTCTCGGGCGGAGAGACGCCACTGCAGACTGCGCTCGTCGCCGATCACGGGCGTGAGGATACGGCGAACACTCGGTGCGTCCCGCCGGATATCGAAGCCGCCGACGATGGCCGTGCCCTCGTCCGGCTCGATCAGCGTCGCGAGGATTTTGAAGAGCGTGGTCTTGCCCGCGCCGTTGGGCCCGAGCAATCCGAAGAACTCGCCGCGACGAATATCGCACGTCACCTCCCGCAGCGCGGGAGTATGGCCAACCGTCCAGGGGTGGCGAATCATCTCGCCCCATGTGCGATGGGTCGGAAAGGCCTTAGTCAGTCGTTGGATGCGGACAGCTACGTTGGCCATGGCACGGGTTCCGGACGACGGCGCGGGCGCTGCGACGAGCGACGTACTCACCGGGACTCGACTTCTACGGCGTTGGCTGGAGTGTGTACCTCGTGCCAATCCGTCAGCTGCGCGACCACTTCCGGGATCCGATCGAGGTCGCGAACGATCGCGAGCTCATAGACCGGGACGGCTGCGGCCACGCGCACGGCGCGGTCGAAGAGCACCGGCGCCTCTGACTTCCCCAGCAGCGCGCCGAGCTTGGCATGCTGCACGAGCGACAGGGCCGCGCGAACGGCAGGCAGTAGCGTGCGGCGAGCCGCGGGGGAATTCGGGCCGGCCTGGGCCGGTGCCAGTAAGTAAATCGCCTTGAGCGTCGTCGGTTCGAGCATGAGCTTGTCCTCGGGCAGTCGGCTCAGGATCTGCTTGCTCGTCACACTCGTGCCCTGGAACGGCTCTGTCGGCCAGGCTTTGCCATCGCGCCGCTGCAGCTGGTAGGCCCCGACGGACTGGAGGCCGGTGTGATCGCCGACAATCCGTCGGGCCGCGTCATCCCATAACCGCACGCTGTGCACGCCCGGCCATGCGGTCACGGGGACGTTGGGCTCGACGGCCAACGCGTCGTCGGTCAGGATGCGCGCTCCCACCCCGGCCATCGCCATCGCCAGGGTAGACTTGCCGTGAAACGATGGGGCGAGAAAACCGATCGCGCCGCCCCCCCTCTCCCCCTCGAGCGTGACCGCGCTGCCGTGCAAGCAGAGCATCCCCGATGCATACAAGGCAAGCGGCAGGACCTGGGAGATGACGTCGAGGCGCACCGCCGGCAGCGAACACGTCGCCGGAGACGACCAGTCGATGAAGCAGCCGTCGGGGGAGATGTCAAAGCTCCCGGTATCCGTGTATTGCAGCCGGTAGCCCCTCCCCCCCGCGAACTTGTAGAGCGAGACTGCGGCACTGGGAATCGCGGCGTCCGCGCCGAGTAGTTCGGCGCTACCTAAGACAGCCGGAGTGTCGGTGGCGCGCAGGGTCCAGCGCGGCTCAGGATCCCGACTCGCACGGAGCTCGGGAAACCCGATCGCGGAACTGAGGCACCTGCCGAACACCGAGTAGTGGGGCATCAGACCCTCGTGAGAGACGGCTGGGGAGGCCGCTGCCGCGACCCCCCAGCGTGGCTCGAGCTACCGTGAACCCGTCGTCGGCGGCGGCAGGGGATCAATTCCACTGACGATGTCCCTACCGTCTCCGAAGCCTCCCAGATTTCCAAGGGTCAGCTCACGGAAGGTTCCGAAGCGCTCAAGCTTCGGTTTGGCGTACATTATCTCACCCCCTCAGGCACGGGTTAAACCGGGCAGCTTGCCCGGCGAAAGGACGGCCTGACATCGGCCATCGTCGGTACGCTCCGCTGACTCAGTGCACGGCCCCAACGAGGCGGCGGTGTCGGTTGTCAGGCGGGGCGGGGCAGGATTGGAGGTTCGCGGCCGTGCTCGCAGCCACAATTCCACCTGCGCGGTCGAAAAGAGCGCCAGTGCAACGTCAGGATCCCGATGGCTCAGATATCCGCGATACGCGCGTTGCAGCGCGCCCGGCTGGATCAGCCCGAGCTCCCCCAACACCGGCGAGTCGATCAAGTATCTCATGAGGTCGGGGTAGCGCTCGCGCATCGCCGTGACGACGGCGTTGACGATGACCCCGGTCTTGAAGGGACGCGAAGCCAGGACCTCGTCGGGTAGCAAGCCGCGCATCGCCCGTCGCAGCAGCAGCTTCGTCTCGCGGCCCGAACGTCTTTCCCATTGCGGACGCTGCGCCGCAAAACGAATCAGCCGTTGATCTAACAGGGGTGATCGCGCTTCGACGCCTTCTTCGAGACCCAGCGCCGCGAGCCGGCTGCTCACGCGCGGGAAGAAAGCGCAGGTCAACCCAAAGCGCATTTGGTAGGCGGAGTAGCTCTCGCCCCGGCGGCGTGGGGTGTGAAGGGTCTGCCGCTCGGCGAGGGGTCCCACCCAGCGGCGGTCCATCCAGACAGGCGTCCACTGCTCCAGATAGCCGTGCACGCGTCTCCCGCCGCGCAACAGGGCGGCCGCACGAAGCGCGAACGGCGGCAGCGTGGGCTTGATCACCCGTCGGAAAAACTCCTGAGCGCCTCCCCCCCGTGCCAGGGCACGCCAGTCGCGGGCGAGGGTCACCCACCGTCCCGTGCGCAGCAGATCCACGAGATAGCTGAGATCTGCCGCGAACAACTGGTCCCCGCCCCCTCCACCCAACGCCACTCGCGCGCCAGTCGCGCGACTGCCCCGCGCCAGGGCGCGGTTGAACATCTCGAAGAAGTGCTCGAACGGCTCGTCACGCCTGGCAACCCCGGCCCGCCGGTCGAAGAACGGAATCTGCTGGATGTCCAACCAATGCACCGGAGTGTTCCAGTGGCGCCCAATGGCCGTAATCAGCTCGTCTTCGCGCCCCGGGTCCCCCGCGGGAAAGCTGACTGACACCGGACGCAGCGCGCGGGAGGAATGCCCACCTTGGAGAACTTTCTGCCCCGCTCCGAACACCGCCGTCGAGTCCAATCCGCCACTCATCCAGACGGACGTCACTCCGCGTGGCGCCAACCGTTCGTCCACGGCTCGACGCAGGAGCTCGCTCAGCTCGACCGCTGCTTCATCGAACGGCGGTCCCGATGCAGACTCGATTTCTGGTGCGTACCAATACTGCCGTACCTGGGCTGCGAGCCCGTTCGATTGGGACAGCCGAGAACCGGCGGGGACGAGGTTTACGGCTCGATAGACCGTTTCGTGAGGCGAGGGCCAAAGTGCCGCAGCCGTCTCGGCGAGGAACTCGAGGTTGAGGTCGTCCGGGCAACCGGGGTGGGCGACGACGGCCGAGAGCGTCGACGCGATGACAATGCAGTGCTCGAGGTCAGCATAGAAGAGCGGCCGGGAGCCCGCGAAGTCGCGCGCGCAGAACACCCGGTGCTGGGAGCGATCCCACAGGATGAAGGAGAAGTCGCCTTCGAGGTGGTGCAGGCATTGCTCGCCCCAGGCCCGGTAGGCGGCGAGGATCAGGTGGCTGGGCGTGGTGCCGCCGAGGCGCTGACCCTGGGTCGTGAGTTTGTCTCGGAGCTCCCGACGATAGTAGAGCGAAGCGTCCGCTGCGATGACGAGGTCACCGTCCGCGACGACCAGGACGTCGCCGCTGAACCCGTCCTCCAGCTCCCACCCATTCCGGGCGACGGCGAGTGCCGCGCCGTCCCCGCGCCACATCTGAGAGCGGTCGTCACCGCGCGCGCTCATGTGGCCGAGTATGCGCCGCATCAGACTCTCGTCGAGAGGTTGATCGCGCTTGTTGAAGACGCCGAGAATACCGCTCATGAAACCAGTGTCACTCCCATCCGTGCCAAGTCAGCGAACTTCTTGACGCGCCATTCCCGGTCGGCGAGCACATGGCCTTGGTAGTCCACCCATGCGTGCGCCAGGAACCGTCCACTCTCTTGGCGGACGCCGACGCGGATCCCACTCCCCGTAAATCCGTGCGATTCGAGCATGCGGTGCACGGCCACCGCACGAACCAGGCAGCTCGGCCGAAATAGCCCGTGCTCGGCCGCGCGCTCCACGGCCAGCGCGAGCCGGCGCACGGTCGGTGCGACGTCACGGCCGGCTGTCTCGACCGCAACAGGCCGCGCCGGGGCGAGCAGCCAACCCCGCGGTCGGGTCCACACCAGGAGCTGGGCGCGCAGCAGCCCGGCCTGGGCCGCGAGCAAGTCAGCCCAGTCGCTGAGCGGCAACCCGATCAGTTTCTTGAGCAGCGTCCGATTGACTCGTGGCATAAGCCGTCCCGGCCGGCGGGGAGACCAATCCGTTGGCCTGCAACTCGGCGAGCAGCTCGCGCGCGTCTGCTCGGATGGTTTCGATGGGGACGTCCGGATAGGCCGCGCTGAGAGACACGAACAATTCCTCCGGCGTTTGGAGAACCGGAGGCAGGTGTTCCCAGATGTACCGACCCACTGGGTTTAGACCGAAATAGACTTCGTCTTTGGATGACAGGAGCACGGCGCCGTCGTCCACGCCTCTGTAGATCACTTCGGGTTTCGGCTTCGGGAGCTGCATGTCCGCGTCTCCAGGGTGTGCGATGGCGCGGCCATCCTGGGTTAGGGAAGCCGAGCCGCGGGTCGAACGTGCAAGACCGATACCATGCCATGTTCGCATAATGGCAATCGCCACAACACTTTAGCTCGGCGGGCGGTGGCAGAATGAAAGGCCAGGTGTCTCGGGAGTACCACAGACAACGTGGCGCCCGGTCCTACCAATGAAAGAGTTGGGTCGGGATCCGTGTCGGGACAGGCGTACGGGAACGAAGAGCAGATGCCGAGGCTCGTCCACGACGACGACATCCTAGTGTGGAAATGCTGCCACACTCGAACGATCGTCGCAGAATCCGAGCGATGCGATGCCTCAAACTATGTCATTGCTCTAGTGGGACTTAACAGTCGGCACGAGCGTATAGAGCTTGGCCGCGGCGGCTCCAGCCTTGCAACCGCCCCAAAGCATGCTCACACTGCAGCGCTCGAAGTGTCTGGTGACCGGCGGCGCCGGGTTCATCGGGTCGCATCTCACTGAGAAGCTGGTCGCACTTGGTCACTCGGTGCGCGTCGTTGACAATCTCAGCACCGGAAGCGTCGCCAACCTCGCCGCTTTGAACGGAGCCGTCGAGTTCCTGCCGGGCGATCTGTGCGATCCAGACATCTGTCGCCAGGCAGTTGCCGGCATTGACGTGGTGTTTCATCTCGCCGCCTTCGTCAGCGTACCGCAGTCGCTTCTCGATCCATGGGCCGCGAATGCAGCGAATGTGAACGCCACCGTGCGCTTGCTAGAGGCGTGCGCGGCGGCCGATGTCGGGCGCATCGTCTATTCGAGCTCCAGCGCGGTCTATGGCGACACCGATGACACACCCCGAGCCGAAGCCACGGAACTGCTGCCGCGCTCGCCGTACGCCGTGTCCAAACTAGCCGGCGAGCAGTACGTACTGGCGTTCGCGCGGGCCGGCGTAACTGAGGGCGTCGCGCTACGGTACTTCAACGTGTTTGGTCCCCGGCAGAGTCCCCGCTCGGCGTACGCGGCAGTGATCCCAAAGTTCTTCGAGGCGGCACTGCACAACGGGACTGCCACGCTGTACGGAGATGGCCGGCAGACCCGCGATTTCGTCTACGTGGAGAACGTCGTCGATGCAAACATCCTGGCAGCGGCGGCCCCTCGAGAGACGGTCAATGGTTGCGTATTCAACGTCGGCGCTGGGAGACGCACCTCCCTCCTCGAGTTGCTCAACATGATCCGACACATCAGCGGCCGAGCGTTGATGCATGTGTCGGCCCCGGCCCGCTCAGGCGACGTCCGCGACTCCGTAGCCGATCTCGAGCGTGCTGAACGACTGCTCGGGTTCCGATCGCGCATCACATTGGAGGAAGGGCTGGGACGAACCTGGCATTGGCTCGCGGCGGCGTCCGCCGCGCCTGCGGGCCAGTCGGCTGGTCACAGTCACCACCATGGCCGGGAGCTCGTTCCCTCCCCAGGGATTCGTGCGGCGAAGGTTGCTGGCTAGCAGGTCGAGGAACTGTCCGTGACCGCGAGCTGGGGATTGGTGAGCTTCGCCCGAGCGCTCCGGCGCCTGCCCGAGCGGCTGCTGCACCCGCTCCAGCGGCGCAAGGCTTTGGGCCGCCTGCGCGGCGGTTCGCCCCCGCAGTTCGTGCTGGTCGTGTGCCACGGCAACATGTGCCGGAGCCCATATGTTGCGGCGCGGCTGGAACAGGAGCTCACGCGGCCCGCGCGTGGCGCGATCCGCATCGAGTCCGCCGGCTTTGTGGGGTGGGGTCGACCGTGTCCGCCGGTGGCCGTGGAGGTGGCGGCGGCGCACGGTGTCGATCTCTCAAGCCATCTCGCGACGATGCTGGTGCCGTCCCGCGTATCTGCCGCCGACCTCATTGTTGTCATGGACAATCCCCAGGCGCAGGTACTGCGTGACCTATTCGGCCGTGCCGATCGCGATGTGCTCATCCTCGGGGACCTCGATCCGGAACGGATCGAGACCAGGACGATTCAGGATCCTATGGAGCAGTCGAAAGAAGTGTTCGAGCGGTGCTATGCGCGGATCGATCGCTGCGTCCGCGAGCTCGTTCAGGCGATAGCCGGTCGCGCGGAGCGCACACGGTCCTCTCACAGCGCGGCGCCGCTGACTCAACCGGAGCTCACGACGTGAAGGCTCACATCGAACACCACTTCACGGTCGACGTCGAAGAGTACTTCCAGGTATCGGCGTTTGAGCCTTATGTGTCTCGAGCCGATTGGGACCGCTTCGAGAGCAGAGTGGCTCGAGGGCTTGATTGTCTGCTCGCACTGCTCGAACGCCATGGCGCACGGGGGACGTTTTTTGTCCTGGGGTGGATTGCGGAGCGATACCCGACCCTCATCAAGGCCATCGCCGCCGCCGATCATGAGGTGGCGTCCCACGGGTGGGATCATCGCCGCGTCACCGAGCAGAGCCCGGAGCAGTTCCGCCAATCGGTGCGGCGGACCAAGTGTGTGCTGGAGGGCATCATCGGTGAGCCGGTGGTCGGGTTCCGGGCCCCGAGCTTCTCGATCGTCCGGGGTCGTGAATGGGCGTGGGACGTCCTGATCGAAGAAGGCTATCGGTACGACTCGAGCCTGTTTCCCATCACGCGCCCGGGCTACGGTTACGCCGGCGGCGCGCGCGACCCACACGTGCTCAAGTCCCGGGCGGGAACGTTGCTGGAAGTCCCGCCGGCGACGCTCCGCCGCGCGGGGATCAACGTGCCGGCGGCTGGCGGTGCGTACTTCCGACTGCTGCCGTACGGGCTCACGCGCGCCGCGTTCCGTGACTGCGCACAGCGCGATGTACCTGGGACGTTTTATGTGCATCCTTGGGAGGTAGATCCAACGCAGCCACGCATCGACGTGTCGTGGTCTACCCGCACGCGCCACTACGGTGGACTGACGCGCACTGTCCCGCGGCTCGAGCGCCTGCTCGCCGAGTTTCGATTCAATTCGGTGCGCGGGGCAGGTACCCTGAGTCGATTCCTGCCGCGTGCGGCGGAAGTGCCCGCATGACATCTCCGACTCTCACCGTCGAGCGCTTGGTGGATTCACCGGCGGAGTGGGACACGTTCGTCCGGTTCGCCGACACGGGGACCCAGTGCCACCTCTGGGGCTGGAAGACGGTCATCGAGCGCGTGCTCGGCCACGAGTGCATCTATCTGGCCGCGCGGGCTCCCGACGGCAGAGTCGAGGGCGTCCTGCCACTCGTGCGGGTGTCGAGCCGGCTGTTTGGCTCCTACCTCGTCTCGATGCCGTTCTTGAACTACGGTGGTGCGATCGGCAGTGACCGGGCAGTCCAGGCGCTGGTGGCGCGCGCCGTCGAGATCACCCGGAGCGGCGGCATCGAGCTGCTGGAGATGCGCAGCCGCACGCCATTGCCGGTGGAGTTGCCGGTGTCACAGCGCAAGATCACCGTGGTGCGCGATCTCACGCCCGGTAACCCTGGCCAGGTGTGGGACACGCTCCGGGCCAAAGTCCGCAGCCAGGTCCGGCGGCCGCAGAAGGAAGGGATCGTGGTGCGGTTCGGCCCCGATCAGGTCGGCCCATTCTTCACGGTGTTTTCACGCCATATGCGTGACCTCGGCACCCCGACCCAGTCCCGCCGGCTGTTCGAAGCATTGGTCGAGACCTTCCCGACTCAGGTGTGGTTTGGATGCGCGTACGCCGGCGCCTACCCCGTCGCCGCTGGATGCGGGTTTCGCTGGAACGGTGAGTTCGAGATGACCTGGGCGGCCTCGCTTGCGGAGTACAACGCCATCGCGCCGAACATGCTGCTCTACTGGGCGTTCATGGAGCGGGCAGCCGAGCAAGGCGTCGCGGCGTTCAACTTCGGTCGGTGCACGCCGGGTAGCGGCACGCATCGCTTCAAACAGCAGTGGGGCGGACGCGATGTGCCCCTGTGGTGGTATCAACACGCAGCGGCGCAACGGGCGGCGACGCCTTCGCCACACGACAAGGCGTTCTCGTGGGGCCCGCGGGTGTGGAAGCGCCTCCCGCTTCCGATCGCCAACGTGATCGGGCCGCGCGTCGTACGGCTGATCCCGTGATCGGCACGGGAGTGCCGACAGCGGTCCACCGGTGGTCATGAGCGATGCTTAAGCCCGGACATCGGGCGTGGATTGCGGTCACGGCATCTGTTGGCATTCCGGCAATAGTCGTTCTGTCCGTCTGGGCTCCCGTCGTGCTCCGTTACCATGTTCGCGCTGCGGACATTACGCCCGAGGTCGTGCGGGAAGCCCGCCAGGCGCCGGCCGATTCAGTGCTGAGCGAATTGAAAGAGTTCCGCTTCGTCCAGCCCGTGTCCTCACGCACCGTGTACATGAACGTCGGCCCGAGCGACACGCAGGAAGTGGTGCGGGTCGCGGAAGGTTTGGTCAGAGGGACACGAATCGGCCTGCCTTTCGATTCCCGAGACTTGGAAAACGCTCCTCCCGCGTGGAGGCTGCCGGTGGCGGGTTTTGCGCTCCCGCGAGCGTTGCTCGATGCTTACGATGTCACTGGACGCGACGAATTCCTCGCTGCCGCGCGGGACTGGGTTTTGAACTGGGGAGAATCCGAACGCCGCACCTGGCTACCCAAAGATCTACTCTGGAACGACCATGCCATCGCTGCCCGTGTCGGCGTTCTGACCGAGCTGTGGCGGCTGTATCGGCACCACGCCAGCTATGAGCCGGCGATCGGGAAGGCAATCCTGCAGCAGGTGGAGCGCCATGCCGAGTTGCTCGCCAAGCCGAGCCTGTTCACGTTTGCCACAAACCACGGCGTCATGCAGAACCTGGCGCTGCTTCATGTTGCCGTTGCTTTTCCCATGCTTCCCGACGCCCGGCGCTACCGTGAACTGGCGCTCCAACGACTGCGCGATCAGGTGCCCTTCTATATAGATGAAGATGGGGTCGTGCTGGAACACTCGGCGGGCTACCAGAGGCTCGGCGTGGAGCTGATCGCGATGGCCTGCCGATATCTGACGTTGCTACAGCAGCCCATCCCGGAGGAGTGGCGGCGAAAATACGAGCGAGCGCAGAGCGTGCTTGCTGTATTGCGCCGTCCTGACGGGTCCATGCCCAGTTTCGGCGACACCGACGGAGCGACGGACGACCTTGGTCCGCTGGTCGGCGTCCTCGCTGGAGATCGGATCGGAGCGCTGCAGCATGCGCCGCGCTCGATTCCCGGGCACGCACGCAATCTCTATCCCGTTGCTGGGTACGCCATCTGGTGGGACGGCCTGGGACATTGGCCCGACCCCGGAAACTTGCGTCAAACTGTCGTGACCTGGTCGTACTTCCCGGGACACGCACACAAGAACGCGGATGAGATGAGCGTTGTGATGTGGGCCGGCGGGCAGCCCTGGTGGACGAACGTAGGCTACTGGCCGTACACCATGGCTGGGCGATCGGATGCCGAATCCTGGGCCGGTGCGAGCGCACCCCATCTGAGCGGTGAAAGTACCGAGAGTTCCAGAGGCACGGTTCTCCGCTCGTCCGGCTGGTCGCAGCGCCTGGGAGTAGTTGACTTGGAGCGGAGTGGACCTGGGAACTATCGCGCGCGCCGTCAGGTGGTGCACATCAAACCCGATGTGTGGCTCGTTGTCGATCACGTGACCGGCGGCGACACCCTCAAGACCATGACAGCGTGGACCACGGCTTCGGACGTGAACCTGCGAAAAGACACGATGCCTGGTTCCTACATACTGGAAAACCAGCAGCGGTCGCTCCGATTGCAGACCTTCGTCTTGAGCTCGCCGGGTGCAACGATTCGGGAATTTCAGGGGAGTATGTCACCCTTTGCTGGATGGCACGTCGTCGACGGACTCCCGAAGCCGGCCCCGGCCTTCGTCATTGAGCAGCCTGCCAGAGATGCCTGGTCGATTGTCGTCTGGTCGCTGGAGGCTATCGCCGTTCCGCGCGCGTCCTGGAATGGAGCGGATGACTGGCGAGTTGAGGTTCCGACGCGAACCGGGACTTACGAGCTCGTACGTGACCGGAACCGGATCGAGTTGGGCGATGGGCGGCACAGAGTGGCAGAAACACTTGATCTCGCGCCCGCCCCAGACGTGGCTCGGCAGGTCGCCACGATCAATGCAGCCTTCGCAACGGTGGGGCAAGCGTACCCTCGATTTGACGATCAACTCCGCCGTCGCACCAAAGTGACGTACCTGCTGCTCGTCGTGTTCCTCGGTCAAGAGCTGTTCTTTTGGTTTTTGGCGAGAAAGCGTCCCGCCTACTATCTGAGCCTGCGCATGATCAACCTCGGGGGGTGGATTGGCGTCGGCTGCTGGCTCCTGCTCTCCTTTCTAAAGAGCGCGTGACCGTGCGGTGGCAGCTCCCGGCATATTCGCCAATCAGCCTCTCGGTGTTGCGGCGTGCAATCCTGCGTGGACCTGGAGGAGGTGCCGCCGACATCGTCGCGCTGACTCGGCTGTTGGAGCACCAGTTCGGATCCGAACGAGCAGTCCTCTATGGCAGTGGGACGGACGCACTGCAGGTCGCGCTTCACGTGGCGATGCGCACCGTGGGAGACACCGCCATTGCTCTGCCGGCGTTCAGCTGCTTTGACGTCGCGACGGCCGCCGTTGCCACGCGTGGTCGGCTCAGGTTCTACGACGTTGACCCGAGCACGCTCGCTCCGGACATGGGATCGCTGGAACGCGTATTGGCGCGTGGCACCCGGATTGTCCTCATCAGTCCGCTGTACGGCTTTCCGGTCGACTGGGACGCCATTTCGAACTTGCTCGCCCGACATGGTGCCATTCCTGTCGAGGATGCTGCCCAGGGAGCCCACGCGAGTTGGAAGGGGCGGCCGTTGGGAAGTCTCGGACCGGTGAGCGTGCTGAGTTTCGGCAGGGGGAAGGGGTGGACCGGGGGCAGTGGTGGCGCTCTGCTCTTCCGAGACCAGTCACCCTGGGGCGGTCTGCAAGGGGCGCTGGCGGAGTTGTCCGCTGGAGATGGAAGCTCGGTACCCGACCTCCGTGTGCGGGGGCTCCTGGTCGCGCAATGGGTGTTGGGTCGCCCAGCGTGGTACGGGATACCGCGCGCCCTCCCGTGGCTCAGGCTCGGCGAGACCGTATACAGAGATCCAACGCCGCCACGGCCCATGACGGGAACCGCCGCGGCCTGCATTGCGGCGAGCCGAGACGCGGCCGAGCGCGAGGGCGGGACTCGACGCATCGCCGCAGCCACAATCCTCGACGCGGTCGGTTCGGGTTCTCGGGTCAGAGCGGTCCGGCCCATCCCGGGCGCTACGCCCGGGTACCTGCGGTTGCCGCTGCGCCTCGCAGACGGCCTCGGGGGGTTTGAGCGGCCGATGGAGGCGATCCGACTTGGGCTCGCGCCGAGCTACCCGTCCGTGCTCCCGGCGCTCCCGGGGGTGCGTCCATGGGTCGATGACGCGACGTCGGACTGGCCCGGTGCTGAAGAACTCACGCGCACGCTCTTCACCGCACCGACGCATTCGTTGGTCACAAGGCGGGAGCAGGCCAAGCTGATCAGCCTGCTCGAGGCGTACGAGCGGCGTGGGTCATAGTTGCGACACTCATCACTCCGAGTCTGTGGCACAACTGCTACAGCCCAGCGAGATTTCGGTCTGTGCCGGTCGAATCAGCACAGTAACTCTATGCAAACAGCAGTTTTACGATAGCTCGCAGGTGGCTTCAACCTTGCGGTGCGAGCACGCAATGGACACGGCTACGGTTGCGACCGCCACTGCTCCACCCGATGAGAAGGGCACAATGGAAATAAGCGTCTTAGGCCTGGGATACGTGGGGACTGTATGTGCGGGGTGCCTTGCAGCCGAGGGGCACACCGTCGTGGGTGTGGACATCAATCCCGATAAGGTCGACGCCGTGAATGGTGGGACTCCACCGATCATCGAGGCGAGACTCCCGGAGCTCTTTGCCGAGGGGCACACGAAGCAGCGGCTGTCGGCCACCACCTCAGCGGCCGACGCCATTCGGGCGACCTCGGTCTCTTTTGTTTGTGTGGGGACGCCGAGTCAGGTCAATGGCAACCTGGATCTCACCTACATGAAGCGGGTGTGTGAGGAGATCGGGTCGGCGTTGCGCGACAAGCCCTCGCATCACCTCGTGGTGCTTCGCAGCACGATGCTTCCTGGGACCACTGAGGACTTGCTGATTCCAATCCTCGAGTCCCATTCCGGCAAGCAGCTCGGCCGTGGCTTCGACGTATGCTACAACCCGGAGTTTCTGCGGGAGGGAAGCTCCGTGCACGACTTCTACAATCCTCCCAAGATCGTGGTCGGGGAACATCGTCCCGGCAGTGGCGAGGATCTGCTGAAACTGTACTCAGGCATCAGCGCCCCCGTCATTCGTACGTCGATTCGCGTGGCGGAAATGGTCAAGTACTGTGACAACGCCTTCCATGCCCTCAAGGTGAGTTTCGCGAATGAGATCGGCAATCTGTCCAAACGGCTGGGCGTGGACAGCCACGAAGTGATGGACGTATTCTGCCAGGACAAGAAGCTCAATTTGTCAGCCGCCTATCTCAAGCCGGGTTTTGCATTTGGCGGATCCTGTCTCCCAAAGGATCTCAGGGCGTTGGCATATCAAGGAAAGCGGCTGGACCTCGACAGCCCCGTGCTCAACGCGATCCTCCAGAGCAATGCCGTCCAGATCCAGATGGGGCTCCAGATGATCACGAGCCTGGGAAAGAAGCGCATTGGATTCCTGGGCATGGCCTTCAAGCCCGATACCGACGATCTGCGAGAAAGCCCGCTGGTGAGCCTGATCGAAACCCTGTTGGGCAAGGGATACCACGTCCGGATCTATGACCGCAACGTCTCCGTGAGTCGCCTGATCGGCGCCAACCGCCGCTTCATCGATGAACACATCCCCCACCTGTCATGCCTGCTCGTGGAGGATATCGAAGATCTTGCCAGCGGAGCGGACGTCATCGTGGTGGGCTACCAGTCTCCCGAGTTTGCTCAGGCGGTGCAGGCGTTACGGGCCGATCAGGTGGTCATCGACCTGGCTCGACTTGGCAAACAGGTACCGACCGCTGCTCGTTACGAGGGCATTTGTTGGTAAACGCTGGGTGCACCCGTGCCCAGCCCTGCGTGCGATAGCATGAAAATCCTGGTCTTGACGCTGGACGTCCCGGCGACGAACAACATGCCGGGGTCTCCCCGGCTGTTCAATCTGTGCCGAAGTCTTTCCCGCCAGCATCGCATCACGCTGTTGACCCCGTGCCGGAGTCAGGAGCGGTACCTCGCCTTGCGCGATGATCCTGCCGCTGCCGGCGTATTCGAGCGGATCATCGTCTTGCCGGAACCACCGGCAGCGGGCTGGTGGGGCTCGCAAGTGCATCGTCTGCGGCAGGAAGTCCATTTTTCCACGCGTTATCGCAACGCGCGCTACCACGCCGAGCAGTGCCGGCAGGTTCGCGAGGTCTACCTCGAGGGCGGGTTCGATGTGTTCTTCGTGGATACGTTGCCGGTCGCGCAATACATGATGGACGCGGGGCTCGACTGCCCGGCGATCATCGATCTCCACGATTGCCTCACCCTCCTGTTTGACCGCGCCATGCGAATCGAGCGGAACTGGCTGCGCAAGCTGGCGCTGTATCTCGGGACCCGGAGCATGGCCGCGTGGGAGCGGTCCTTGAGCCGAGTGTTCAGCGCCGTCATCACCAATTCACCGGTGGACGAGGAGTACCTCAAGTCCGTTGCTCCCGAGGCCCATACACTCACCATTAGCAATGGTGTGGACACGGACTTCTTTCGTCCGACGCGGACCGACGGGGACATGCGCCGGCTGATCTTCACTGGGGTGATGGACTACCCGCCCAACGAGGACGCCGCGATACATTTTGTCGAGAACATCCTTCCCCTGATTCGGCAGCGCCGACCGGACGTGGAATTCTGGGTGGTGGGTAAGGATCCCACCGAACGAGTGTCGCGACTGAGCGAACGGCCCGGTGTGCACGTGACCGGCGGGGTGCCCGATGTGCGCCCGTACCTGGAGCAGGCGGGCATCTTCGTCTGTCCCCTCCGCTACGGCACCGGCGTCAAGAACAAACTCCTGGCGGCGCTGGCCATGCAGAAGCCGGTTGTCGCCACCCGGCGGAGCCTGGACGGACTTGAATTGCGGGAGAATGAGGATCTCCTGGTCGGCGATGAGCCGGTGGAGTTCGCTGAGAAGGTCGTGCAGTTGATCGAGGATCCGGTCAAGGCTCAGCGGCTGGCGACCAGCGGGCGGGCCTTCGTGGGAGACCGATACTCGTGGGAGAGCAGCGCGAGGGCCATTGAGGGCGTGCTGCGCGAAGCGGTGCGCCAGGCGAGGGCTGGTGGATGATGGCCCGGGGAGCACCTTACGTCAGAGCACCTTGGACGTTACTACGGCGACCGTGCTGCGGGTCACGGACCGCGCGATAGCACCGTAGCCATCTTGCGCCCTGGTTCTCTAAGAGAGCGCTGCTCAGAGCAAAGCCGCTGAAAGGCGGCGACGCAGAGCTACGGGGCTACTGCGAGTCAAACTCGCCACGTCCGCCGGGCCGCCAGCGATCGACGAACCAGTCGATGCGGAGGCCCGGTTTTCTTTGGACAACGGCGGAGCCTGACGATGCTCTTCAAGCACAAGCTGTCGCGACGCTTTGCACTCATGAGATACTCGCTGTCGGTCATCACGGCCGCCGCAGCGATTCTGTCATGTAAGGTCAATGGGACGGCCGGCCCGCCGCCACCGCCGCCGCCCCCGGGGACAGTTCTGGCCTCGGAGGGTTTCGAAGACGGCAATCTGGGCAGCCGAGGTTGGTTCGACGCCACGACCGTGGCAACGGCGGCCGACACCAGGCCGGGGAGTACCGGCACCCGCGTCCTGCAGTGGCACTGGACGGTCGGATCCACGGCTCCTCAGGGGACGTCGCGGATCACCTTCACGCCCAGCAGCTCCGTGTATGTGTCGTATTGGATCAAGATGAGCTCGAACTGGGTCGGATCAGGTCAACCCCACCACCCCCATATGTCTGGGTTCCTGACCACGGAGGACGATCCCTGGATTGGACCGTCCCGTACCCACCTGACAACCTATGATGAAATGGTCTATCAGCCTGGGCGAGGGGGGAGCATCGTGAATCTGGCATTGCAGGATGCCCTCAATATCGATCCGAACAACCTGATGGTGGATCTGACCAACGTGACCGAACAGCGATCCATTGGTGGCTACAACGGCCGGCCCGAAGTGAGCAACGCCGGGGGCAGTATCACGTGGGATGCGTTCGACTACGGCGGTGGGCAATACACCAACTACAAGTTCATTCAACCGGCGAGCGGCACGCTGGTCATGACGGATGCCACCAAGAGCAGTTGGCACCACGTCGAGAACTATTGGCAAATGAACACTATCAGCGGCGGCAAAGGCCAGCCGAATGGCGTCATTCAGTATTGGTTCGACGGCGTTTTGTTGGTGGATCGTCACGACATTTACGTCCGTACCAACGCGCACCCGTCGATGCAGTTTCGCACATTCAAGCTGGCGCCCTTCATCGGCGATGGATCGCCGGCCGACCAGTACATCTGGATCGATGACCTGGTGATCACGACTGCGAAGCCCTGAGCTCAGAGGACAACAGCCCGCCCGCGAGCCGAGCCAACCACGTTACACAACGAACCTTGCGCGTTGCCACGACGACCGTGCGGCGGGTCACGGACCGCAGATACCAGCGTAGCCATCTTGGCCCCCAGTTCTTTTAGACGCTGCTCAGAGCAAAGCCGCTGAAAGGCGGTGACGCAGAGCTACGGGACTACCGCGAGTCAACTCGCCACGTCCGCCGGGCCGCCAGCGATCGACCCATGAGTCGACGTGGCGGCCCTTTTTTCTTAGGGCGAACCGAGGTGGAGCGCGAGAATGACGTTCACCTTCAGGCAATCCTGTCGCGTGGCACTGATTAGAAACGCGTTGCGGCTACTCGCGCCCGCGGCGCTTTTGTCGTGCGAAATCCCGACCGCGCGCGAGCGGGTTCCGCCGGTCGTTCAGGTGATCGTCGTCCCCGACAGTCTCAGTCTCGATCAAGAGCAGTACATGCAGTTCGCCGCCTTTGGCCGCACCGCGGCCGGTGACAGCGCTGGTGTTACGGTGAACTGGAGCGCGACTGGGGGGAGCATCACGTCCGCCGGGATGTTCACGGCTGACACGCTCCCCGGCGACTTCGTCGTGACCGGCGCGAGTCCAACGCTGCAGCTGTCCGCTACGTCGCGCGTGCACATTCGCCCCTGGCCGGTGGCGTCGGTGAGCGTGACTCCGGCCTCGCCGAGCGTGTCAGTGGGGCAAACGGTTCAGTTGACGGCGACGCCGCAGGCTGCGAACGGCCGGGCGCTATCTGGGCGTGTGGTCGGGTGGGCGAGCAGTAGCACTGCGGTTGCGACGGTGAACGGCAGCGGGCTCGTGAGCGGCGTTGTTGCGGGTTCGGCGACCATCACGGCGACGAGCGAGGGGAAGAGCGGGACCGCCACGATCACTGTGACGGCCGGCCCGCCGCCGCCCCCGCCACCGCCGCCGCCCCCACCACCGCCGCCGCCACCACCACCGCCGCCGCCGCCGCCGCCGGTCCTCACGCAGCTTGTCCTGGCTCCGGCCAGCACATCACTCTCGGCCGGGGCGACCCAGCAATTCACGGTTTCCGGCACATGGAGCGACGGCAGCAACACCACGCCGGCGGTGACCTATGCGGCGACCGGCGGCAGTATCTCCACCGGAGGTCTGTACACCGCGGGCGCGACCCCCGGGAGCTACCGCGTCATCGCCAGTCACGTGGGGGGCACCCTCAAGGATACGTCCGCTGTCACCATCACCGCTCCGCCGCCACCACCACCGCCGCCGCCGCCGCCGGTCCTCACGCAGCTTGTCCTGGCGCCGGGCAGCACCTCACTCGCGGCCGGGGCGACCCAGCAATTCACGGTTTCCGGCACGTGGAGCGACGGCAGCCACACCACGCCGGCCGTGACCTATGCGGCGACCGGCGGCAGTATCACCACCGGAGGTCTGTACACCGCGGGCACGACCCCGGGGAGCTACCGCGTCATCGCCAGTCACGTGGGGGGCACCCTCAAGGACACGTCCGATGTCACCATCACCTCCGGCAGTGGTGGGACGGTACTGGTCTCGGAGGGCTTCGAAAACGGCAATCTGGGTAGCCGTGGTTGGTTCGATGCCACGACCGTGGCCACGGCGACCGACGCGAGGCCGGGGAGTAGCGGCACGCACGCCCTGCAGTGGCACTGGACGGTCGGATCCACGGCCCCCCAGGGGACGTCGCGGATCACCTTCACCCCCAGCAACTCCGTGTATGTGTCGTATTGGATCAAGATGAGCTGCAATTGGGTCGGCTCAGGACAACCCCACCACCCCCACATGTCCGGGTTCCTGACCACGGAGGATGATCCCTGGATTGGACCGTCCCGTACCCACCTGACAACCTATGATGAAATGGTCTATCAGCCTGGGCGAGGTGGGAGCATCGTGAATCTGGCATTGCAGGATGCTCTCAATATCGATCCGAACAACCTGATGGTTGATCTGACCAACGTGACCGAACAGCGATCCATTGGTGGCTACAACGGCCGGCCCGAGGTGAGCAACGCCGGGGGCAGTATCTCGTGGGATGCGTTCGACTACGGCGGTGGGCAATACACCAACTACAAGTTCATTCAACCGGCGAGCGGCACGCTGGTCATGACCGATGCCACGAAGTGCAGTTGGCACCATGTCGAGAACTATTGGCAAATGAACACCATCAGCGGCGGCCGTGGCCAGCCGAATGGGGTGATTCAGTATTGGTTCGACGGCGTTTTGTTGGTGGATCGTCACGACATTTACGTCCGCACCAACGCGCACCCGTCGATGCAGTTTCGCACATTCAAGCTGGCGCCCTTCATCGGTGATGGATCGCCGGCTGACCAGTACATCTGGATCGATGACCTGGTGATCATGACCGCGAAGCCCTGAGCTCCAGGAGGGAGGGCTGCGCTGAACCACAATGCAACGTACGCAAAAGCACTTGCACGTTACCACAGCGACCGTGCGGCGGGTCACCGACCGTGCGAAGCCCCGGTAGACATCTTCCGCTAGTTCTTTTAGACGCTGCTCAGAGCAAAGCCGCCGAAAGGCGGTGACGCAGAGCTACGGGACTACCGCGAGTCCAACTCGCCACGTCCGCCGGGCCGCCAGCGATCGACCCACGAGTCGATGCGGTGGCCCGGCTTTTTTTGTGGTCACCTGACGAGCACTCGAAGTACGCCGCCCAGAGCAAAACCGTCACGCCCGCGTTGGTTTCACAGGACTTGCTCGAGAGGAGAGAGCGATTCTGGTCATGACCTTCCTCCACAAGCTGGCACAGCGCTTGGCGCGGCTTTGGGTGTCCCTGGTCATCAGCCTTCTCCTGATGCCATCGTGCGAGCTTCCATCCGCGCGGTCGACTGCGCCGCCAGGCGCGGTGGCCAAGTTGGTAGTCTCACCCTCGAACCTGTCCGTTCAACCCGATCGGATGACAGACCTCGCCGTCGTCGCGCTGACAGCCGACGACGACACGGTTGACGCTCTAGTGAGTTGGACGACGACCGGCGGCAGCGTCGCCCCCATGAGCGACGTCGGCCAGGTCAAGCGCGCGCGTTACAGGGCGCCATCGCAGCCAGGCAGGTACAGAGTCCTGGCCCGGGTCAGCGCAGCCGACGCCGAGGACTCGTCGATGGTCGACGTCAGCACGGTGACGGTGTCGTCCGTGACCGTGAGCCCAGTATCCGCAAATCTGACGACCGGACAGACGGTTCAACTGAGCGCGATGCCGCGCGATGCGAGCGGCAACGCACTGTCTGGGCGCGTCGTGACGTGGGGGAGTAGCAACACGGCGATTGCGACGGTGAACCCCGGCGGCCTGGTCACCGCTGTGGCAGCCGGCTCGGCGGCGATCACCGCGACGAGCGAAGGCCAGAGCGGGTCGGCTGCGGTCAGCGTCACGCCCGTGCCGGTGGCGTCGGTAGATGTGAGCCCCGCGTCGGCGAGTGTCGGGGTGGGACAGACGGTTCAGCTCACGGCGACGCCGCGCGATGCGGGCGGCAACGCGCTGTCGGGACGCGTGGTGACGTGGGGCAGCAGCAACACGGCCGTTGCCACGGTGAACGGCAGTGGGCTGGTCACGGGCGTGGGCGCGGGCTCTGCGACGATTACCGCCACGAGCGAAGGCCAGAGTGGCTCGTCGACGGTCAGCGTCGCGGCGCCAGTGGCGTCGGTGAGCGTGACGCCAGCGTCGGCGAGCCTGACGACTGGGCAGACGGTGCAGCTGACGGCGACTCCGCGCGACGCGGGCGGCAACGCCTTGACCGGGCGGGTAGTGACGTGGAGCAGCAACAACACATCGGTGGCGACCGTGAACAGCACCGGCCGTGTCACCGCTGTGGCAGCCGGCTCAGCGACGATCACCGCGACGAGCGAAGGCCAGAGCGGGACGGCTGCGGTCAGCGTCACGCCCGTGCCGGTGGCGTCGGTGGGTGTGAGCCCCGCGTCGGCGAGTGTCGGGGTGGGACAGACGGTTCAGCTCACGGCGACGCCGCGCGATGCGAGCGGCAACGCGCTGTCGGGACGCGTGGTGACGTGGGGCAGTAGCAACACGGCCGTTGCCACGGTGAACGGCAGTGGGCTGGTCACGGGCGTGGGCGCGGGCTCTGCGACGATTACCGCCACGAGCGAAGGCCAGAGTGGCTCGTCGACGGTCAGCGTCGCGGCGCCAGTGGCGTCGGTGAGCGTGACGCCAGCGTCGGCGAGCCTGACGACTGGGCAGACGGTGCAGCTGACGGCGACTCCGCGCGACGCGGGCGGCAACGCCTTGACCGGGCGGGTGGTGACGTGGAGCAGCAACAACACATCGATTGCGACCGTGAACAGCACCGGCCGTGTCACCGCTGTGGCAGCCGGCTCGGCAACGATCACCGCGACGAGCGAGGGGCGGAACGGCACGTCGGCCATCACCGTGACGGTCCCACCAGTAGCGACCGTGAGCGTTTCTCCAGCGTCGACCAGCGTTGCCGTCGGCGGTACGGTGCAGCTGGCCGTAACCTTACGCGATGCGAGCGGCAACGTGCTGTCGGGACGCGTCGTCACGTGGTCGTCCAACGCGACGAGCGTGGCCACGGTGAGCGTGAACGGGCTGGTGACCGCGCTGGTCATCGGGTCGGCCACGGTTACGGCGACGAGCGAAGGACAGAGCGGAACCGCAGCCATATCGGTCGTGGCGACGGCACCGGGTCATCCCAATCAGCCGGCCGGGTTTACGCCGATCTTCGAGCGGTTGTTCAACAGCCTGCCGGGGACAGCCGGCAGCGACCTGGTCGGCTCGTCGGTCAGAGAGAGCTCGAGCAATCTCAGCATCATTGCCGATCCGAGCGGTCCCAAGGGTGGCAACAGCCTTCAGATGACGTTTCCGACCGGCCTGTCGGGTGGAGACTCGCCGTCTCGGTGGGATTTCTGGGGCGCGGCGGGCCCGTATGCGTACACGCCGAAATACAATGAGGTCTACATCGAGTCGTATCTGAAGTGTCCCAGCGCCGACTTCTTGAACAATCAGGTCGGTACCAAGCTCTGGTACATGTCCTATGGCGGCGATGGGTCGTACAACCTTAACGACTCGTTCATGCTCTTGGGCAAGTACGCGACTCCCAGCGCGCCGATGAGCAGTATGTCGATGGATTACCACTCGGCGGAGGTGGACGATCGGGAGACGAGCGATCCGACCCAAGGGTCGGCCCAGCCACGCTACGAGAACATGGGTGGCGGCAAGAAGTTCACCTGCGGCGACGGGTGGCATCGCATCGAGGTCTATATGAACCTCGGCACACCCAACAATCACAACGGCATCCTCCGGGTCTGGATTGACGGGACCAAGGTGACGGAATACACGAACCTGAAGTACCTGGACACGGACTTCAATTACACGCACGGCTTCTATCATGGCGAGTGGACGCCGGTGTGGGGTGGCTCCGGCCCCGCGCGCACGCGCAGTGACGTCCTGTACCTCAACTACTTCTACGTCTCGGGCAGATAGCTGGGAGAGTCGAGCAGTAGAGACGACGCAGTTGGTTGCAAAAATGGATCATCGCTGATCAGAGCATAGCCGCCGAAAGACGGTGACGCAGAGCTAGGGGACTACGGCGACGAGCATACGTCGCTAGGTCAGCCCGGCCGCCAGCGCCTCGAGAAGGCCCCGAGCTGCTGGCGGCCGTCTCGTTTATGTGGTCCGAAGGACAATCATCGCTGCTCAGAGCATAGCCGCCGAAAGACGGTGACGCAGAGCTAGGGGACTACGGCGACGAGTGTACGTCGCTAGGTCAGCCCGGCCGCCAGCGTTTCGGGGAAGCACCCGAATCTCTGGCGGCCGTTGTTTTTGCAGGGAAGTGACAACCACGTAGTTCGGTAGAATCGCCCCCTCCAAGAGGGAGTGCGACAAAGGCAGACCCGGTGAAAGCCGGCGACGCAAAGCTCCGAGGCTACCACACGCTTCGCGCGTGCCATGCCAGTCGAGCCGCCGAACCTCACTCTTTGTGTTGCTGGAGGGGATTATGCGTTTAGCAGCCAGATGGCACGAGGTGGCACTTGCCGGTTTGATCTTGTTCACAGCCTGCACGATGGGAGACCGGCCCATCACCTCGAATGACCCGCGCACCGCGGGACCGCAAATGGCAAGTGCGAGCGACGCCGGGATCTTGGTCCAGGAAGGTTTTGAGGACAACGCGTTCGCCTCGCGGGGCTGGTACGACAACACCGGTATCGCAACCACAACAGCACAACATGTGACAGGGAGTACTCGGGCGCTGGAAGCTCATTTCGCGCTCGGGGCAACGACCCCCACGTGGGGCGGCGCGGCGCGGCACTTGTTTCCAGCGACCCCCACGCTGTATGTGAGCTATTGGGTGAAGTACAGCGCGAACTGGGTGGGATCGGGCCAGAACTATCACCCGCACGAGTTCCAGATTCGGAGTGACCTCGATGGTGATTGGGCCGGGCCGTCGGACACGTACTTGACGGCCTATATCGAGCATAACTATCGCAACGGGGGGATTCCCAGGCTCGCCCTGCAGGACGCGAAGAACATCAACACCGCTGCCAGCCTGTTCCGTACGGGCGGCGCGACCATTCACGGGACCGATCCCGTGGCCAACACGGAAGCGCGCTCGATCGGTGGGGCGAACGGCGGCATTGAGGATGGGCTCTACTGGGAGAACTTCGCCTTCAGTACGGGCGTGTACTACAATGACAAGTGGTTGACTGACTCCCTCGTACGGTTCCAGCCATCGGCCGGGCCCGGCTACCAGAACCAGTGGAATCACGTCGAAGTCTACTTCGCCATGAACTCGATCGTGGGCGGAGTGGGTCAGCATGACGGCGTGATGCAGTACTGGTTCAATGGAGTGCTGGTGCTCGATCGGCGTGACATACTGTTCCGCACTGGTGCGCACCCGGATCTCCGGTTCCATCAGTTCCTGATCAATCCCTACATCGGCGATGGCTCACCAGCCGATCAGTACATGTGGGTGGACGATCTGACGCTGGCCGCAGGTAGGCCCTCGGGACCTTCGGGCGTGGCCTCGGTCGTCATTGCCCCCTCCGCAGCGGGTGTGGCGGTCGGCGGCACGGCTCAGTACACGGCAACGCTGCGGGATGCGTCGGGCAACATCCTGACCGGACAACTTGTCACGTGGGCGTCGACCGATCCCGCCGTAGCGACCGTCAATCAAAGCGGGCTCGCTACTGCCGTCGCAGCGGGTGCGGCCACGATCAGCGCCACGAGCGGGGGTGCGACCGGCACGGCGACGTTGTCGGTCACGGCACCCGTCGCGTCTGTGGTCGTGACACCAAGTGCCGTGAGCCAGAATGCCGGTGCGACCCAGCAACTTGTCGCGACGCTCCGGGACGGCAGTGGCAATGTGCTCACCGGGCGCACGGTTGTGTGGACCTCCAGCGCCCCTGCCGTCGCCACAGTCAACGCCTCGGGCCTTGAGACGGCAGTTGCGGCCGGGACGGCGACGATTACGGCAACGAGCGAGGGGAAGAGCGGGACGGCGACGGCTACGGTCACGTCGGTCACGGCACCCGTCGCTTCGGTGGTCGTGACACCAAGTGCCATGAGCCAGAACGCCGGTGCGACGCAGCAACTTGTCGCGACGCTCCGGGACGGTAGCGGCAATGTGCTCACCGGGCGCACGGTTGTGTGGACCTCCAGCGCCCCTGCCGTCGCCACAGTCAACGCCTCCGGCCTTGAGACGGCAGTTGCGGCCGGGACGGCGACGATTACGGCAACGAGCGAGGGGAAGGGCGGCACGGCGACGGTTACTGTCACGGGGGGGACAACCAACCCTGGGGCGGTCACCAACCTGTCAGTCGTCGGCACGACGAGCAACTCCATCACCCTGTCGTTCGCCGAGGTAAACGACGGCTCGGGACAACCCGCGAGCTATGACATCCGGTGGGCGAGCGGGACGATCACCTGGTGGTCGGCGGCATCGGTTGCGCAGGGCACGTGCCAGGTTCCCCTGACCGGCACAGTGATCGGGACAACGCGCAGCTGCACGGTCCTCGGGCTCACGCCGTCCACGACCTATCAGTTTCAGCTTGTGGCGTTCCGGGGGACGCTCAATGTGAAGGCGGTATTTGGGCCGCTGTCCAACGTAGTGACCGGGGCGACGGCCGCCGCAGCGCTGGCGCCAGTCGCGTCGGTGACGGTGGCTCCAGCGTCGGCGAGCGTAACGACAGCGCAGACGGTGCAGCTGACGTCGACGCCGCGGGATGCGGGCGGCAACGCCTTGACCGGGCGGGTGGTGACGTGGAGCAGCAACACCACGGCAGTTGCGACCGTGAACACCAGCGGCCGTGTCACCGGTGTCGCAGCTGGCTCGGCGACGATCACCGCGACGAGCGAGGGGAAGAGCGGCACGTCGGCCATCACCGTGACGGTCGCACCGGTCGCACCGGTTGCGACCGTGAGCGTGTCTCCAGCGTCGACCAGCGTTGCCGTCGGCGGTACGGCGCAGCTGGCAGTAACTTTACGCGATGCGAGCGGCAACGTGCTGTCGGGACGCGTCGTCACGTGGTCGTCCAATGCGACGAGCGTGGCGACGGTGAGCGTGAACGGGCTGGTAACCGCGCTGGTCGTCGGGTCGGCCACGATCACGGCGACGAGCGAAGGAAAGAGCGGAACCGCGGCCATAACGGTCGCGGCGACGCCGCCGGGTGGTCAGAGTGGTCATGCCAATCAGCCGGCCGGGTTTACGCCGATCTTCGAGCGGTTGTTCAACAGCCTGCCGGGGACAGCGGGCAGCGATCTCGTCGGCTCGTCGGTCAGGGAGAGTGCGAGCAATCTCAGCATCATTGCCGATCCGACCGGTCCCAAGGGCGGCAACAGCCTTCAGATGACATGGCCGAGCGGTCTGTCGGGTGGAGACTCCCCGTCTCGCTGGGACTTCTGGGGCGCGGCGGGACCTTATGCGTACACTCCGAAATTCAATGAGGTGTACATCGAGTCGTATCTGAAGTGTCCCAGCGCCGACTTCTTGAACAATCAGGTGGGGACCAAGCTCTGGTACATGTCCTATGGCGGCGATGGGTCGTTCAATCTCAACGATTCATTCATGCTCTTGGGCAAATATCAGATACCCAGCGCTCCCATGAGCAGCATGTCGATGGATTACCATTCGGCAGAGGTGGACGATCGGGAGACGAGCGATCCGACCCAAGGGTCAGCCCAGCCGCGCTACGAGAACATGGGTGGCGGGAAGAAATTCACCTGTGGTGGCAACTGGAATCACATTGAAGTCTATATGAACCTCGGCACACCCAATAATCGCAACGGCGTCCTCCGGGTGTGGATTGACGGCATCAAGGTGACCGAGTACACGAACATCAAGTACTTGGATACGGACTTCAACTACACGCATGGCTTCTATCATGGAGAGTGGACGCCGGTGTGGGGTGGCTCCGGCCCCGCGCGCACGCGCAGTGACATCATGTACTTGAACTACTTCTACGTTTCTGGCAGATAGCTGATCTAGCTCGCGCGCGGATAGGACAACCGGCCAGGCCGTCGACAACGGCCTGGCCGGTATTCTTTTGCTCTTGTTGCGAGTGCCATTGGCGTAATTGGTTCGTTCGCAAGCACATCTGAGATCATCGAAGCCGGTCCGCGGGCCGGTGTGGCAAGAATGCACAGTGGCGATCGGTCGAGCGATGGCACAACTCCCGGTCAACGCGTAGGTTATCCGATCGAGAGGAAAACCACGGCAGCCGGCGCTTGGACGGTGGGAACGTGAAGCGAATCCATCAGCTCTTCGTCGCTGTCGTCCTCTCGACCATCAGTTGCTCGGGCGGCAGCTCTACAATCGCCCCCCCTCCACCGCCGCCAGGCGGTCCCAACCCGCACGAACCGGCCGGCTTTACACCGATCTTTGAGAAAGACTTCACTACGCTGCCCGGCGTCGGCACCGATTTGCATGGCGTATCTATCATCGATTACGACCCGCAGAATTTCGCCGTCGTGCAGGATGCGTCGGCCCCGGAAACTCCGCCGATGACATTGCGGACTACGTGGCCGGATGGCGAAGTCGGGGGAAACGGGCCCGGCAGATGGAGCTTCTGGGATTCCTTGCCCGAGGCGAACGGGACCCCCTATCGGGAGGTATACGTCTCCTTCCGGGCCAGGATACCCACCGCAAACTTCGAGAACCAAGCCGTCGGTACCAAGCTGTTCTATCTCTCCCACGGGGGTAACGGCACTGGTGCTACGAACGACGAGTTCATGGTCCTGCACAACGGGGACGTACAGAAGCTGATGTCGAGCATGGAGCTGGCCTACTACACGGCCGAGGCCGATGACCGTGATACCACCGAGCCCAACGGAGGCTCGGGCGTGCCGCGCTATCAGAATGTGAATACGACGAAGCGGTTTACGTGCGGAGTCTGGAATCTGGTCGAACTGTACGTAAACGTCGGAACACCGAACAACCATAACGGCATTGTCCGAGTATGGATCGATACTGTCCTGGTGACGGAGTACACCGACATCAAGTTCCTCGACACAGACTACAACTACACGCGTGGGGTCTACAGTGGTCAGTGGACTCCGATCTGGGGTGGCGTGGGGGGAACAAAGACCCGGGACGACTTCATGTTGCTTGACCACTTCTATGTCTCAGGACGTCCCTAAGGCCCGCCTGTCTTGGAGAAGTGCCAAGTACGCGCCTCTCAACTTGGGCTCCAAAGCTTCCCAGCTGTACTCTTCCATGGCGGTTCTCCGACCTGCTTGACCGAGCCGATCACGTAACGCCGGGTCCGCCAGGAGATCTGCCACGGCGACCGCGAACTCCTCTGGGTCGTCGCGGATGAGAATGTTCTGACCGTCGCGGGCCGACAGGCCCTCGCACCCGACCGTGGTGCTGACGATCGCGCAGCCCATCGCCCAAGCATCGAGAATCTTGACGCGCGTACCGCCGCCTATCCGTATTGGCACGATGTAGCACGACGCTGCGTGCACAAACGGCCGGATGTCCTCTACGTATCCGGTGAGCGTGATCCCAAACTCTCGCTGATAACGCTCTATTTCCTCTGGCGTCGCGCGCCCGACCCACGCCACTCGTCGCGTCGCCGCTTTCTTCCTCAGGATGGGCAGGATCGTGCTCGTGAAATAATCCAGGGCATCCTTGTTTGGATACCAGGTCGTGCCACCGACGAAGACAATGTCACCCTGGCCCGCTGTCTCTGGGGGGCTGAAGTAGTCCGTGTCAACGCCGTTCGGCACCACGGTGAACCGCGCTCCTGGAGCGATGTTTGTAAGCTTCTCGGCGTCCACCTCCGATACCGCGACATTGAGAGTGACGCGTGGACACCACCGCTGCTCCTCCTGCTTCATCAAGGAGGCCTGGTGGGCCAGGTACCTTCGCCGAAAGGCCGAAGCCTCGACGCCGGCCCGCCGGGCCAGGAGGATGGATTGAGCATCATGATGCGTGCAGGCCAGAGGCAATCCGCGCAACATCGGGAAATAGTAGGACATGTCCAAGCTGTCTGCGTGCACCAGGTCGAACCGTTCTCCTTCGAAGAGATCTCGCAGGCGGCGCTCGAATTCCCGCGATTGATAGCTGAAAACCGTATAGGCCCGCCGCTGAACGAGGCTGCGAGCGTGGTCCCAAAGAAGCCTGATACGCGAGTGCTCCTGGGGGATCGGGAATGTTTCCACATCGGCGAGATCGCTGAGCCCACGGACCGCTTCGCGGACGTCGGTCTTGAGCAGACCGCCCTTGCTCCGATAGAAGCAGAGGGCCTTGATGTCGAATGTCCGAGCAAGGAGGCGCAGGATGTTGAACGTGCGAATCTTGACTCCGCCATCCGGCGGATACGGAAGCGTCTGGGAGAGGAACAGCAGTCTCGGACGCCCGGATGGAGGGGACAGATGCCGCACCAAGGACTCCGTCTGATTTCAGCTTAAGGAGGACGCCTGAGCGGCACTGCGGATCCAGCGGTTTTCGATGATCTGGATCTTCCCGGATGGGAGGCGAGGGATGTTTCCCACCCATTCCAGTTGTATTGCCATACCAGGCATGTGTTCTTCGATAACCCTGTGGAGCCGTTGCGCGATCTGCGGATGCACCTGCGGATTCGCGATCACTCGAAACACGAGTGATTGTGGGGTGACCTGCACAACCTGAAACTGTGAAACGCCCAAGTCATCGCGCCTGATGTCCTCGAGAATGTACATGAAGAACTCGCCGTGGAATTTCTTGCCATCGGGTCCCACGACTACGTCGTAAGCGCGTCCCCAAATCTTCTCGAGAGTCGGTAAGCCGCGCCCGCATTCGCACGGCGTTCCGGCAATACCATAGTCTCCGATGTCGTAGCGGAGCAGGTGCATGGCCTGATTGTTCAGGTCGGTGAGAACGAGGCGTGCCGTTTCACCAATTCCGGCCGGGGTATTGTCGTCTCGCAGGAACTCCACGTACACATCAGGTGTGAGCAGGTGGAGCGTTCCTTTCTCGCACCCGTACGCGATCGGCCCCAGCTCGCCGCAGCCATACTCCACCTGCACCGGGCACCCGAACACAGATTCCAGGAGTTTGCGCTGTGCCGGCATCAACACTTCTGATGTGGCAATGATGCTCTTCAGGCGCAATCCCAAGCCGTCCTTGCCGGTGGCCAAAACGAATTGCGCGAACTCTGCGAGCATGGACACGTAGCCGTGGAAGTACTGCGGTCGAAATCGTTGACATGCACTCCAGTACTTCTCGAGTGATTCGTCGTCGAATGCGAAAGCCGAAAAGCGGATGCGGTTCATCGCGAGGTCTGTGAGACCCGTAAGGAATCGCGCACGCTGCCCGAAGGGCTGACCCCAGAATCGGGCGGCTCGGTCGCCAATGGCCACCCCGTGCCAACCATACCCGAGCCACATCGCCGCCCGTTCATACGCTGTCGCAGCGCGGTCCTTCATGATGGTAACGGCTTGCCCTGTCGAGCCGCCGGTTACCTTGACGCTCACCCGCGAGGGACGTGGTACTGCTTGAAGCTGTGCAAATGAGCCCTGCAAGTCCCGCTTGGACAACACCGGCAGCGATTGGAGCAGGGCGAGGGGGTCCGACGTGCGAGACACCTGTCGCTCGTCCAGCCAGTCTCGATAGAAGGGGGTTCGTGTAGCTCGCGAGAGGATCCGCCCCAGTCGCTGGGCCTGATAGCTCTCGAGCTGCTCCCTGGGTTTGTACTGCAGCTGTGACAGTTCGCCCAGGCGCCGAAACATGGCACCCTCGCCAAGCGCGCGCGCGACGCCAGGGTAAATCAGTCGGCGGTGAAGGAAGGTCACGTCGGCTGAACGGGTGCCGGGTTGCCCAAAGACTGTCGCTGCACTCGTGTATTGGTTTCCTGCATCCGCTCCACGACCGCGGCGGCTCGGTGCGCGTCGTAGGCCTGCACCGCGAAGACTTTCGCGACGTTTATCGGGCGGCGTCCCGGGCGCAGCACCCACTGCGCGGCAATAGCCAGCCAGGACAGCGGCGTGAGCAGGACCGTCGGCAGCCACACCACGTTGAGATCCGGATTGTCTGCCCGCAGCCGGCGGATCAAGTCTCGTTTCGAAGGAAGCGCGTGGTCGATCAGGTTGAGCGGACTTGGGGCCTCGGGCCAATGGTCGACCATCCAGGCGAGCGCGCGACCCGCGAGTGCTACGTCGATCACGCCCAGGCGCTGCCCTGGCGCGCCGACCGCCACGAAGAGGTTGCCCAGCCGCTTGCCCAGGCGTCCCGGCGGATCGAAGGCAGCGTAGTCAACCAAGGCGCCCGGGCGCACGACTTTGACATCCACGCCGAGCTGCTCGCCCAGTGTCACTGCCAGTCGCTCGGATTCGAGCTTCCCCCAGACGTAAGGTCCGGATCCCCTGCTATCCGGTTCCAGTGGGTCATTGTCACTGATGGGGCGGCCCGAGGTCCTCGCGAGCACTGCCAGGCTGCTCACGTGCAGGAACCGGCTGATGCCTGCCGCCGCCGCGCCGCGCAACACTGCCTCGGTTGCGTCGAGCGAGTTTCGCTGGTGCTCCTCCCAGCCACCCGCCGTCTCGGCGGCCGCGTGAATGACCGTGTCGATCCCCTTGAACCAGGCTGAATCGAGCCCGGCCACCAGGTCCGTGGCGAAATACTCGGCTCCCGCCACCCGTTCCCATCCTGGTGGCTCCCGCCGGGCCAGGACGCGTACGGGGCGGCCACGCTCCAGGATTGCCCGCACCACTTCCTTGCCGAGGAAACCGGTGCCGCCGGTTACTAGCACTCCGTGCCCGTTCATCGGGCGCGGCTCCGCCGCACTCAGCGCCACGGTTTCGGCGACCTGCAGCGCGTCTGCCACCCGCTCGCAGATCCGTACCGTCTCGAGGAGGCTTTCGGGCGAGAGCGGTGACGCGGTCCCGGTGTGAATTGAGTGATAGAACGCGCCGAAAAGCTCGGCCAGGCCGGGATAGCTGGTCTGCCGATTCAGGAATCGGCGCGCAAACGCCACCGTGCTGCCTGCCAGTAGCTGCCACGCTTGACGATAGGGTGCGAGCAGCTTGTCGATGCCTGAAGAACCGGGTCCGATGGCGCGTTGCACCGTGCCCCGCACGTAGTCCGCGAGGAGGGAACCATTGGTCCCGACCACGCGGAGATAGCTCTCCACCGGTCTCCCTTCCAGTGTCACCACCAGCGTGCCGGTCACACCGCCGCGCCGCACCAGCGCATGGACCGTCCCCCTGGGACTCACCTCCAGCGAAGCGAGCTCAACCGGGCCTGCACCGGCCCGCTCGAAAACGGACAGCAACAGGTAAACGGGGTGGGGGAGGATATCGAGCAACTGCTGATCGGCCCGAAGCACTTTTCGGCCTTCCGGGGCGTGTCGGACCGTTCTGAACGAGAAGTAGCTCTCCACGTGGGCAACTCGTCCCACGGCGGAGAGGTAGCGTCCCAGTCCCAGCGTTGGCGCCTCGTACAGCAGTTGGTGCCCGGCACAAACTCTCAGGCCCCGCGCTTCTGCCCGGGCCAGGATCTCCTGAGCTTCCGCGGCTCGTTCCGTGAACGGCTTCTCGACGTAGATGTGGCACCCCGCGTCGAGCGCCAGCCTGGCCAATCGTGCATGTGATGCTGGGGGCGTGCAGATGTGCACTACGTCCGGCTGTGCGGTCCGCAGCAGTTCCTCGGGGGTCTCGAAGCTGGCGATGTCCGGAATGATCCGTTGCATCGCTGTGCGAGCGGCCGCCGAAGGATCGGCCACCGCCACGACCGCTGCGCCGGGGCATCGGAGAACGGCGCGGGCATGGTGCTGGGCATGTCGGCCCGCACCGAACAGAGCGATCCTCACCTTCTCCAACGATTCTCTGCCGGCACGAGAGGCCGCGTTGCCGCCGCGCGATGACGCGCTGTCACGGCATAGACTCCGGCCATCATCGCCGCCAGGTAGTAGACTGTGTCGAGCCACGCGAACCCAACGAACGTCGCGGAAACGGCAAACCCTACCATCGCCACGCCCAGGTAGAGCGGAGCCAAGTGGAGTAAGCGTTCCTCCGGGGTTCCCCGAGCCCAGGCGGCGGGAAGCCGGCGTCGAAGTCTGAACATCGCCGGGATGCTGCCAAAAACCAGGGCCAGCCAAAGTATCAGTCCTGGAATCCCGAGCTCCGCGCCCGCCTCCACGTAGGAGTTGTGGGGGGCAGTGCACCACAGTCTCGTCCCAAAAACATGTTGGCGGACTTTCTCAGATTCTGGGTCGAGGCATTCGGCCTTCGGAAAGTTGTTGATCCCAAGCCCGAAGAAAGGGTGGCTCAGCATGTATTGCAGTCCCCGGAGCGCCACCTGTTTCCGCCCGTCCGGCTCGCTCCAGTTGTAGTCTTCTCTGGGCGCCGTGAGTGTCGCCATTTGATCCCAGTAGCCTTTGGGAGCAAAGAGCACCACCGCCAGGGACGCAAACGCAACGATGCCGATCCGCTTCGCGACTGAAATGCTCTTCATCATGAACAGCAGCGCGAGGACCATAGCGACGAACCCGAGGAAGGCGCCGCGTGAGCCGGTGCGAGCCACGGTTACGCCGATTCCCACGAGCATGACGGCGCTGAGCCACCGACCCCACCTGCGCGAGGTCTGGAATGTCAGCAGCGTCAGCGCAAAGCCCACGAGGATCAGGACGCCGACATCGTTCCCGTCCCAAGCATAGAGCCGGCCGAGCCGGGCGGCCTTGCTACCCTTGGTTGACAGGTGGAACAGGAAGACGGACATCCAGATCAGAACGCCGGTGCCGATCACATAGGCCCACGCCAGGGTGTACAGATCCCTCGCGCTCCGGATGGCCAGCATCAGGAGGATGGCGAACAGGATGCTCTTGGAGTAGTCGCTCAGGATGAAGCTGGCGGACCCGCCGAGAGAAATCCCGAATGGCGCCGACACACAAGCCAGGACCAGGAACGCCATCGTCACCCGCGCCGGCCACGTCTTGAAAATGGCACCCCCGGCGAGTCGCTGGGGGCTGAGGATCGCGAAGAACACGGCCAAAGCGACCAGCAAGAGTCCCGGGCGGAGCGCCGCGAGCAGCGGGAAACGCATGTGGATCCGGCTGATCGAGATGATGGACAGACCGATCAGACAGAGAGTGTAGCCGTCGAGCCGAAGGCGAAGGGCTTGGCCCAGTGCTACGGGTGGCGCCGATGGACGAACACTCGCGACTGGGAGGGATGGATGAGGAATCGTGGTCACGGAGGCCGAGCGTGCAAGACCCGGGCCCGCGTGGCTCGAGTGGGATCAGCGTAAGTTGTTGTCTTAGAGTATGTTCCCCCCTTGCATGCCCCATCTCCGTCATGTGTGTGGCAGAAGTGCTACAGGCTCCCGACGACCGGGTCAAGTTGGTCGGCCTTCACAGGCCGGTCGACGGCACGGAATCTGCCGCTAGGCAACGCCATGTCTGAAGTCAGCGATCGGCCCAACGGAGCGTTAGCAGTGTGGAGAGCGGGGTTTGGCATTGGTGCCCGCGTCCTTCGCAAGGAACCGGTGCTGGGCCTGAAACGGCTGGCGTTGCCTGTCAGCTACTGGCGCGCGGCGGAGTTCGCATACGTGTCGCGTCAACTCACGATCCCGCACGGTGCCCGGGTGCTTGATGTGGGGAGTCCGAAAGATCTCGCGGCGATCTTCGCCCGCGAACGCGGTTTTGAAGTGGTTGCCAGCGACATCCTACCGGCCGCGATTGCATTGAGTCGTCGCTACAGCACAGCCCAAGGCCTCGATGGCGCCGGCGCCGGCAGAGTGGTGTCGGAGATCCAGGATGGTCGGGCCCTGTCGTACAGCGATAACTCATTTGACGCCGCCTTCTCAGTCTCCGTATTGGAACACATACCACAGGACGGAGACACCCTAGCCATCCGAGAGTTGGTCCGCGTCGTGAAGCCCGGTGGCCTGGTTGTCGTGACGACGCCGTACGATCTCCGCTATCGAGAGACGTTCGTTGACGGTTCCGTCTACGAGCGGCAGCAAGAAGCCAGAGAGCCCGTGTTTTTCGAGCGCCACTACGATGAGGTCACATTGCAGGAACGCTTGTTGACCCCGAGTGGGGCGGACCTCCTCGATCTGCAGCTGTGGGGCGAAGGCTCGGTTCGTGTGGAAGGGATCCTCAGCAATCTTGGCCCGGTTCGGCTGCCGATTTCACCCTTTGAGGCGATGCTCTCGGCCATGTTCCTACGGCGCGTTCACCCCGGCGACGGAGGACATGCCATGGCCGCCTTCTTCACGTTGCGAAAACGGGTTCGAGCATCGGGGCGTTGACCCCCAGCCTCGATCGCGACCGTCTCGACCGCTCCGCCTTTTCCGGCGTGGCCTGGTCTGGCGCGGCCAAGTGGTCGACGCAGCTGATCGCGTGGGCGAGCACGATCCTCATCGCCCGCATTCTGACGCCCTCCGACTACGGCCTGCTGAGCATGGCCACTGTCTTCCTCGGCATCGTGATGATGCTGAGTGAATTCGGCGTGGGCACGTCCGTTGTGACGCTGCGCGAGTTGCCGGCCGAAGCACTCCAGCAGCTGAACACTTTCTCGCTATTTCTGGGGCTGGCCGGGACGCTGGTGACGATGCTGGCGGCGTATCCGCTCGGGCTGTTCTTCCGCGCCCCCAACCTGCCGCCGGTGCTAGCGGTCGTGGGATTGACCTTCGCGATCGCGTCCCTGCAGGCGGTCCCCGGCGCCATGCTGCGTCGGGAACTCCAGTTCCGGACACTCGCCCTGATCGACATCTGTCGCGGTGTCGTGGTGCCGGCGGTCACGCTGGTAGGTGCGCTGCTGGGCCTGCGCTATTGGGCCCTCGCGCTGGGAAGCGTGGTCGGTGCCCTCGTCACCACCGTGCTGACGCTCTACTTCCGTCGTGAGGCGTTCCGCACGCCCAGGCTTTCTGAGCTGAGAGGCGTCCTGAGCTTCGGTCGCGATCTGCTCGTCGCCCGTGTGGCATGGATCACGTACCAGAACGGTGACTTCGCCGTGGCCGGGCGGCGGCTGGGCCAGGCGGCGCTGGGCTCTTACAGCATGGCCTGGACGATCGCCAACACCCCGATCGAAAAAGTCACGACCCTGCTCGGCGACGTGACGCCGAGTGTGTTCAGTGCGATACAGCATGACCGAGCGGCACTCCGGCGGTACTTCCTCAATTTCTCCCAGGTGCTCTGTCTCGCAATCCTCCCCGCGTCGGTCGGCCTTGCGCTGGTGAGCCGGGACGTCGTCTCGGTGCTGCTCGGTCCGAAATGGGAAGGAACCGAAGGGCCCCTGGCCCTGATCGCGCTCTACGCCGGGGCGCGATCAGTCAGCAGTCTCTACAGTCACGTCTTCAGCGCCACGCGGGAAACCCGCTTCGCCATGTGGACTTCCGTGGTCCTCGCGGTTCTGCTGCTGAGCGGTTTCATCGTCGGCAGCTTCTGGGGTCCGCAGGGAATCGCGGCGGCCTGGCTGGTGATCCATCCGTCCATGTCGGTGTACGTGTTTCGCCGGATCGGGCGCGTGCTCGACCTGAGCACGCGTGCATACCTTCAGGCTCTCCGCCTCGGGGTCGACGGCGCCGTCACGATGAGCCTGATCCTGCTTCCGTTCCAGTGGTTCGTCGCCGCCTCCTGGCCCGCGCCGATGCGCCTGCTGTTCTCTATCGTGCTCGGTGCCACGGTCTTCGGGCTAACGACCTGGATTCTTCACCGAGACCGGATGCGGGACATCATCAGATGGGTCCGCCGCGCGCGGCAGGGCATGCCGGAAGCCTCCAGGGCGTAGATAGGCCGTTCGGAGTCCTCCGCCGTGCGCATGTGCGACGCTTTCCTTCCCGGAAAGTGTGGCGGCGGTACCACAGTAGCTTGCACGAGCGATGTCAGCAGGCCTCGCCGCGTCGTGCCCTCCAACAACCATCCAGTAGTTTCGGTGCTAACCGCTTGCGGCAGATGGAGCTACGTGGGTGCCGCTCCAGTGGAATTCGCTGTCCAGCCCCTCCGCCGCGAGCCTGCGAATCGGCCCCTGAATTGCAGAGTGGCGCTCGGCAGGGAACTGAATCTGTCTCCATCCTCTAATGGGACGTCATGATCTTCACGGCAACCAAGCTCCAGGGCGCGTTCATTCTGGACATTGAGAAGCGGGAGGACACGCGTGGATTCTTCGCCCGCGCCTTCTGTCAGAGGGAGTTCACCGCCCATGGGCTCAAACCCGTCATCGCCCAGGCCAATGTCGCCCTGAACCTCCGGAAGGGAACGGTGCGGGGGATGCATTTCCAGTATCCGCCCGCGGCCGAGACCAAGCTGGTGCGCTGCACCCGGGGGGCCATCCTGGACATCATTGTGGATCTGCGGCCGGAGAGCCCGACCTACCTCCAGCACGTGAGCGTCGAGCTGTCGGAAGACAACTTCCGCGCACTGTACGTCCCCGAGCGATTCGCCCACGGGTACCAGGCCCTGCGCGACAACACCGAAACGAGCTACCAAGTGGGGGAATTCTATACCCCCGAAGCGGAAGGCGGGTTGTTGCACGATGACCCTCGGCTCGGCCTCAGCTGGCCGCTGCCGATCTCGATCGTCTCGGACAAAGACCGGGCCTTCCGGCCGCTCGCCGAGATCGAGTCGGAAGTCAAACGCCGCATGACACTGAATACCCTTTCCCATACGATGGGCGCTGTATGATCCTCCTCGATACGGCACTGCAAGCCCGGGCAGCTGAAGGGCGCCCCATTCGGGTCGGAATGCTCGGCGCGGGCTTCATGGGACAGGGCCTGACCAACATGATCGTCAACCGCGTGCCCGGTATGCGCATGGTCGCGGTGTACAACCGCCACCTCCAGCGGGCCCAGCAGGTCTACAACTACTCCGGGCTGGCCGAGACCGTAACCGTCACGACTCAGGCGCAACTGGAGGATGCCATCCGCCGCGGGAAGCCCGCGGTGACCGAGGACGCCTTCCTCCTCGCCCGCTCGGAACAGATCGATGTCCTGGTGGACACCACGGGCTCAGTGGAGTTCGGCGCCCGGGTCCTGCTCGAGGCGTTCAAGCACAAGAAGGACGTCGTCCTGATGAACGCGGAGATCGACGCGACCATCGGTCCGATCCTGCAGGTCTATGCGGAAAAGCACGGAGTGGTGCTCTCCGCGTGCGAGGGTGACGAGCCAGGTGTGCAACTCAACCTGTACCGGTGGGTGAAAGGGCTGGGGCTCACGCCGCGGGTCATGGGCAACGTGAAGGGCCTGCAGGACCCGTATCGCAATCCCACAACCCAGAAGGGCTTCGCCGAGAAGTGGGGACAGAACCCGGCCATGGTTACCAGCTTCGCCGACGGGTCGAAGATCAGCTTCGAGCAGGCGATCGTGGCAAATGCCACAGGTTTCGTGGTGCGGAGCCGGGGAATGTCGCGCGGGCTCGAGTACCGCGATGATGTAATGAAAATCGGGTCGCTATACGACATCGACGAGGTGCGCCGACTCGGCGGGATCATCGACTACGTGGTCGGGACCCCGCTGACCAAGGTCTACTGTCTGGCCGAGCACCCCGATCCGAAGCAGCAGCACTACCTGAACCTGTACAAGATGGGCGACGGCCCACTCTACTCGTTCTTCATCCCATACCATCTGGTGCACTTCGAGGTGCCGAACGCCATCACGCGGGCGGTGATCTTCCGCGACTCTGTGGCGAAGCCGCTGGGCGGTCCCGTGGTGGAGGTCTGCGCCGTGGCGAAACGGGATCTCAAGGTGGGCGAGACGCTGGATGACTACGGGATGTACATGACGTACGGCGAGGCCGTGAACGCCGACGAGATGAGCCAAGGCCGTTACCTCCCGGAGGGCCTGGTCGAGGGATGCCGGCTCAGGCGCGACGTCCCCAAGGACGCCGTGCTGACCTATGAGGACGTGGTTCTGCCGCCGGACCGGCTGGCTGACCGGCTCAGGGCGGAGCAGTACGCTCACTTCCGGGGGGAAACCTGGCTGGAGGAACTCCTGATGAGCGGAAGCGCCGTCGTCTGAGGTTTCACGAGTTCATTTTCGAGGAGCGTGCATGCGGGTACTGGTGACGGGTCATAACGGGTACATCGGGTCGGTAATGGTGCCGTTTCTCAAGCAGGCGGGGCACGACATCGTCGGCCTCGACACCTACCTGTACGAGGACTGCACCTTCGGCCCCGACGTCCCGGATGTGCCGTCGCTGCGAATGGACCTCCGGGATGTCACGCCCGGAGACCTGGCGGGCTTCGATGCCGTCATCCACCTCGCAGCGCTGTGCAACGACCCGCTGGGCAACCAGAACCCGAGGGTCACCTACGATATCAACCACCACGCCTCGGTGACTCTCGCCAAGGCAGCCAAGGCCGCCGGCGTGAAGCGCTGGCTCTTCGCCTCGTCCTGCAGCCTCTACGGCCTGGCAGGCGACGAGCTGCTGACCGAAGAAGCGGCCTTCAACCCAATCACCGCCTACGGTGAGTCCAAGATCCTGACCGAGCAGGACGTCCGCCCGCTGGCGGACGAGCACTTCAGTCCGGTCTACCTCCGGAACGCGACCGCCTACGGCGCGTCACCCAGGCTGCGGTGCGACATCGTGGTGAACAACCTGGTCGGATACGCAATGACGCCAAGGGGACGTGCTGATCCAGAGCGACGGCACGCCCTGGCGGCCGCTGGTGCACGCAGAGGACATCGCACGTGCGTTCCTCGCCGTGCTCGAGGCGCCGCGTGAGCTAGTCCACAATCAGGCGTTCAACGTCGGTCGCAACGAGGACAACCTGCGAGTCCGCCAGATCGCCGACATGGTTAAGGCGGTGGTGCCCGGCTGTACCATCCGCTACGCCGAAGGTGGTGGGCCCGACCCGCGCTGCTACCGGGTGGATTGCAGCAAGATCGCCCGTACCCTGCCGGCGTTCCGTCCGCAGTGGACGGTGCAGCGGGGTGTTGAGCAGCTCTACGCCGCCTACCGGGCGGCGGGGATGACCGCGGAGCAGTTCCAGGGGCACCGCTATCTCCGGCTGAAGCAGATCAACCGCCTGCAGACCGCCGGCCGGCTGGACGGCGACCTCCGCTGGAAGCAGGCGACGCCTGCAACCGTGGGCGTCTGAGGCCATGATGCTGAGGATCAAGCAATGAAGGTCGTGCTATTCTGCGGGGGCCTGGGGATGCGGCTCCGAGACTATGCGGACAACGTGCCCAAGCCGATGGTGCCGCTGGGATATCGTCCGATCCTGTGGCATTTGATGAAGTACTACGCCCACTACGGTCACCGGGACTTCATCCTCTGCCTGGGGTATCGCGGTGACATCATCAAGAACTTCTTCCTCAACTACGAGGAAGGGATCTCGAACGACTTCATTCTCTCCGAGGGCGGGCGCAAGCGCGAACTTCTGACCAGCGACATCAGCGACTGGCGGATCACCTTCGTGGAGACGGGCTTGAGCAGCAACATCGGGCAGCGCCTCATGGCGGTGAAGAAGCACCTCGCGACAGAAGAAGTCTTCCTGGCGAACTACAGCGACGGGCTGACCGACCTCGACCTTCCCACCCAGATCGAGGTCTTCAAGCGCAGCGGCGCCGTGGGAAGCTTCCTCTCGGTCCGGCCCAACCTGAGCTATCACTTCGTGGCGACCGACGCCACGGGTCGGGTGCAGGGCTTCCGGGACATCTACCAGTCGGGCCTGCGCGTCAACGGTGGATTCTTTGTCTTCCGCAACGAGATCTTCGACTACATGCGGGAGGGCGAAGAACTGGTCGAACAGCCCTTCAGCCGCCTGGTCAGCGAGAACAAGCTGATGGCCTATGAGTACGACGGCTTCTGGGTGCCCATGGACACAGCCAAGGACAAGGCCAAACTGGACGAGCTCCAGTGCTCGGGCATGCCCCCTTGGTATGTCTGGACCCGGAATGGCCATACCCCCGACTAAGGTCGCCGAGGCGACATGCTGCCCCTGACGTTGAAGGCCCCGGCCGGCCGCCGGGTGCGGGTGCTATGTCTCGGGGCTCACTCGGACGACATCGAGATCGGTTGTGGCGGTACGGTGTTGCAGCTGGCGGCCGGGGGAGCCGAGATCCACTGGACCGTCTTCAGCGGGACGCCAGCGCGGGCGGAGGAGGCCCGCCGCAGTGCCCAGCGCTTTCTGGGGCGTGGCGCGGAACAGCGGCTGACGCTGCACTCCTTTCGGGACGGCTTCTTTCCGGCACAATTCGGTGAGGTGAAGGAGGCGTGCGAGGCCGCTGCTGAGCGAGTGCGCCCGGACGTAGTGCTCACGCACTACCGGGACGACCGCCACCAGGACCACCGGGTCTTGTCGGACCTGGCCTGGAACACCTTCCGGCGCCACGTGGTGCTGGAGTACGAGATCCCCAAGTGGGACGGTGACGTGGGGCGCCCGAATCTGTACGTCCCCCTGAGCGCCGCCGAGGCGCGGAAAAAGGTACGCATCTTGATGGAGGTATTCGCGAGCCAGCGGGCCAAGGACTGGTTCACTGAGGAGACGTTCTTCGGTCTGATGCGATTGCGCAGTATTGAGTGCCGGGCGAAGGCGGGCTGGGCGGAGGCCTTCCACAGCCGGAAGTCCGTGCTGGAGCTGTCCTGACCGTGGGCCTCAAGGCGGGCGACTGGGTCGAGGTCAAGTCGGAACCGGAGATCCTGCGCACCCTCGACGCAGAGGGGGCGGTGGAGGGGCTCCTGTTCATGCCGGAGATGCGGCAGTACTGCGGCAAGCGCTTCCGGGTCCAGAGCCGCGCGGACAAGACGTGCGATACCGTCACCAAGACCGGTGGGCGCCGGATGCGCCGGACCGTTCATTTAACGACCCGTTGTGACGGCGGCGGCCACGGTGGTTGCCACGCCTCCTGCCTGCTGTTCTGGAAGGAGGAGTGGCTGCGTCGCGTGAACGGCCCGCAGGCAGTGTCCGAGTCAGCGGCGCCGTCCGAGGAACTGAGCCGGCGGATCAGCGCGGTCGCCAGCCGGACCGACACGACTGGTGGCAGCCCGGTGGTGCGTTACCGCTGCCAGGCCACCGACCTCCTCAAGGCCTCGAGCCCGCTGTCGATGTGGGATCCCCGGCAGTACTGGCGCGACCTGTGGTCCGGCAATGTCTCGTTCGGTCGAATGGTGCGGGTCTTCGCCATTGCGACCTTCAATGCCCTGCAGCGGCTGCGCGGCGGCTGGAGCTATCCGCGGTTCCCGCAGCCAACGCTGCCGCACAAGACCCCCGCGGAGCGGCTGGACGTCCAGCCGGGTGAGTTGGTGCAGATCAAGAGCCCCCAAGAGATCTCGGCCACACTCAATGTCGACGAGCGCAACCGTGGCATGCTGTACGACCGCGCCGAGCAGACGCCCTATTGCGGAGGCACCTATCGGGTGCTCAAGCGGGTCGAGCGCATCATCGACGAGCGGACCGGCCAGATGGTCGAGCTGGGCAACTCGTGCCTGATGCTCGACGGGGTCGTGTGCTCGGGTGACTACAGCCCCAAGCGCTATTTCTGTCCCCGCGCGATTCCCTCGTATTGGCGGGAGATCTGGCTCCGTCGTGTCGAGACTCCATGACGCCAACGCCGCGTGTGAGCATCGGCGTGCCGGTGTACAACGGAGAGCGGTTCCTCGCGCTCACTCTGGACTCCCTTCTGGCGCAGACCTACCGGGATTTCGAGATCATCATCGGCGACAACGCGTCGATCGACCGTACCGAGGAGATCGGCCGGACGTACGCCGCGAAGGACCCGCGGGTACGCTACGTCCGGCACGAGCACAATCTGGGGCTGGCCCGCAACTACATGCACCTGCTCGAGCTCGCGCGCGGGGAGTTGTTCCGCTGGGCGGCCGCGGACGATCTCTCTGCACCCGAGGCCGTCCAGGCGTGTGTGGCGGCTCTGGACCGTGACCCGCTCGCGATCCTGGCGTACCCGAAGACGACCTTGATCGATGAGACGGGCCAGGTGCTCCGGGACTACGAGGATAACCTCGACCTGCCCGATGCCCGGCCCAGCGTGCGGTTCCGACTGGTGCTGTCGCGCCTCGCCTTGTGCAATGCAGTGTTCGGGCTCATGCGGACCGCCGTGCTGCGGCAGACTCGCGGCATGCAGTCCTACGTCCCATCGGATGTCGCCCTGCTCGCCGAGCTCGCCCTCTATGGCCGCTTTATCGAGGTTCCGGAGCGGCTCTTCTATCGTCGATTCCACCCACAGGCCTCGAGCGCACTCAAAGGCGCGGCAAAGCAGAGCCTGTTCACGCCAGGTGCCAGCGGGACAGATACCAGCAATGAATGGCGTCAGCTGCGAGAGCTGACTATTTCGATGATGCGTGCCCCCATCCCCGCCACGGAGAAGCTGCGGGTGGGCGCATACCTCATTAGGCTCGCCAAGTGGCGCATGGGGCCACTGGCCCGGGAGCTTGGGTCTGGCCTGCTTGCCGCAGGAAACTTCGGCGGGAGGCGGACCTGACGCGGCGCATCCGGGTGCTCCATATCGTGCGGAACCTGAACGACGGCGGGATGGAGCGCGTCGTGGCGGATCTTGCTCGAACCGCCGATCCTGGCGTGTTCGATGTGCACGTGTTGACGCTGGGGCAGTTCGGCCGGTTTGCGCGCGAGGCCGGTCCGTACACAACGCTGCATCGGCCCCCGCAAATGACCAAGCTCTCCCTGGTCCGCCCGGCGGCGTTGGCGGCAGCGGTGCGGCGGATCGCGCCCAACGTCGTCCACGCGCACAGCGGGACTTGGTACAAGACAGCCCGTGCGAGTCGACTTGCGGGTGTCCCGGTCGTCTACACCGAACACGGGCGACACTTCCCCGACCCCTGGCGCAATCGCTTTCTGGACCGGCGCGCGGCGCGCATCACCGATCGAGTCGTAGCGGTGTCGCGTGTGCTCGGCGACTACCTAGTCGCGCATCTGGGAGTGGCGCCGGAAAAGATCGAGGTCGTCCCCAACGGCATCGATGTTCGACAGCTGGATGCGCGGCTGGCGGCCGTGGGCTTGCCAGCCCGCGAAGACGATCGGATCGTGTTCGGCACCGTGGGCCGGATCGAGCGCGTGAAGGGGTACGATGTGTTGCTGGCTGCGCTGGCGCAGTGGCCGGCGGACGCTCCTCGAGCGACCATGCTCATCGCCGGCGATGGGTCCGAGCGCAGCACGCTCGAAGCCCTCGCGCGGCGCATGGATCTCGGCGATCGAGTGCGGTTCGTCGGCTGGGTCGAGGAACCAGAGCGCTTCTACCAGTTGCTGGACGCCTTTGTGCTCTCGTCGCGCAGCGAAGGAACGTCTATCAGTTTGCTCGAGGCGATGGCGGCCGGCCGCCCACCCGTCGCCACGGACGTCGGAGGGAACGGCGACGTGCTCGGCAAAGATCTGCGGGAATGGTTAGTGCGCCCCGGTGACCCGGCCGATCTGGTGGCGAAGATGGCGGCAATGGCGCGTTCGACGGAGCGGCGGCGGCACCTGGGCGCCGTGGCACGGGCTCGCATCCTCGCCAGTTACGATCTGTCGCGGACTGCGGAGCGATATGCTGAGATCTACTTCTCCGTTGCGCAGCGCGCGCGCCCGGCTGGGGCCGTGACTCAGGCCACGGCTAACGTAATATGTTGATCCTCCACGTCCTGGCGCCCGGCGCGGTCGGCGGGCTCGAGCGCGTCGTCCGCTCCCTGGCCGCAGGCCATCGCGCCCTGGGGCATCGAGTGTGCGTAGCCGTGATCCATGAGCTCGGCGAGACTGACCATCCGTTCGTACGTGCACTCTCCGAGTCGGGCATCGACGTCTTCCCAATTCGTGTTGCTCCACGCGCCTATCTCACCGAGCGGGCGATGATCGCGGAACTGTGCGGGACATTGCGGCCGGACGTTGTTCACACCCACGGCTATCGCGCCGACGTGGTTGACGCCGGAATTGCGCGAAGCCTGAGGATTCCGACCGTCACGACCGTCCACGGTTTCACCGGTGGAGGCTGGAAAAACCGCGTGTACGAACGCCTCCAGCGGTACGCGTTTCGGCAGTTTGATGCGGTCGTCGCGGTCTCGCGGCCGCTCGCGGACGCGTTGGTACGCGAGGGTGTGCCGCTCGGTCGCGTCCACGAGATTCGGAACGCGTGGGATGACGCCGTCACGTTTCTGGACCGCTCGGCGGCATGTCGCATGCTCGGCGTCCCGAGCGATGGGTTCCGGCTCGGCTGGGTGGGCCGGGTCAGCAATGAAAAGGGCCCCGATGTGATGTTAGAGGCGCTCGCGCTCCTCAGCGATCCGACGGTGCGACTGTCGATGCTTGGTGACGGACAGGAGCGCGACCGCTTGCAAAGGCGTGGGGAAGCGCTTGGAGTTGCGGCTCGCGTGACGTGGCACGGCACAGTTGCCGAGGCTGCATCGCTGTTCCGCGCTTTCGACGTATTCGTGCTGAGCTCCCGCACCGAGGGCACGCCGATCGCGCTGTTTGAGGCGATGGCCGCCGGTGTGCCAGTCGTGGCGACAGCGGTGGGAGGCGTGCCGGAGGTTGTTTCTCCAGCCGAGGCCATCCTCGTGCCCGCGGACGATCCCGCGAGCCTCGCGGCTGCCATTGGCGAGACGCTGCGCGATCCCGCAGCCGCTCGTGAGCGGGCGCGCGCCGCGCGGCGCCGGTTGGAGCGAGAGTTCGCCGTGCAGCCGTGGCTCGAGCGCTACGACATGTTGTACCACACCCTAGTGCAGCGCGGTGCAGCGCTGGCGGGCCGATGAGGTCGCTGGCTCTGGTAGTGCTCGGCAGCGCTGTCGCGTTGGTCGGATACGCGTACGTCGGATACCCGTGCCTGCTCAAGCTTGTGAGCCTGTTTCGCCCAGGGCGGTCGCTGCCGAATGCGCTGACCTCCTGGCCGTTCGTGAGCATCACGATCCCGGTCTACAACGAAGCGGCAACGATTGCGACGACGCTGCGCCGGACGTTGGAGATCGACTATCCAGCGGAGCGCCGACAGATCGTCGTGGTGTCCGACGCCTCGACAGATGACACTGATACCATCGTTCAAGGGTTCGCCGATCGCGGGGTTGAATTGCTGCGCGTGCCCGTACGGGGCGGTAAGTCCGCCGCCGAGAACGCGGCGCTGCCCCTGTTGCGCGGCGACATCGTCGTGAACACCGATGCGTCCATCCAGGTCCCACCGCAGGCGCTCCGACCGCTGATCGCTGCGTTCACGGATCCTACCGTCGGCGTGGCCTCCGGCCGGGACGTCAGCATCACCAAGCTCGGCGCCGAGAGCAACCAGGGTGAGTCGGGATACGTGGGATACGAGATGTGGCTCCGCGATCTCGAAACGCGCGTCGACGGGATCGTCGGTGCGTCGGGGTGTTTCTATGCCATTCGGGCGGACCTGCACCAGGTTCGCGTGCCCGACGGCCTGAGTCGTGACTTTGCCGCCGCGTTGGTCGCGCGGGAGCGTGGCTATCGGGCCGTCTCCGTCCGGCACGCGATCTGTTTCGTTCCACGCACGGCGGCGCTGCACAACGAGTTTCGCCGCAAGGTGCGGACGATGACGCGTGGGATGCAGACGCTGCTCTACAAGCGCCGCTTGCTGAATCCCGCCCATTTCGGGTTATTCGCGTGGATGCTCTTCAGTCACAAGGTGTGCCGCTGGCTGGCACCCTGGGCCGGGCTCGTTGCACTGGCAGCGCTCGGCGTGCTAAGCGTTACCGCGCCCTGGGCACGCTGGCTGCTCGGGGGTTTCAGCGCGATCATTATCGCTGCCGCCGCGGGCTGGACCTGGCCGGTTGGACGCGTGACACCCAGGCTGTTGGCGATCCCCGCGTACTTGGTCAGCGGCAACGTGGCCGCGCTGCTGGCGTCGATCGGGGCGATGCGCGGGCAGCGGCACGCCACCTGGGAGCCGACGCGGCGCGATGCAATCCCCGTGCGCCAGTCGAGTCAGCCTGCGTTGTGAAAAGCTCTTGGAGCGAGGACACGTCCATCAACCTGGTTGAGAAGATGTCCTGCGACCTGCCAGCCGCCGTCACCGCCGTGGGCGAGAACCTGGATCTCGTCGGCCCGGAGCTGGCTGGCGGGCCGATGGACCCGCTCGCCGTGGCGATACTCGCGGGCGCCGTCGCGTTTGTCGGATACGCGTACATCGGATACCCGTGCCTGCTCAAGCTTGTGAGCCTGCTGCGCCCAGGGCGCCGCCCGAAGGATGCACCGACCTCCTGGCCATTCGTGAGCATCACGATCCCGGTGTACAACGAAGCGGCAACGATCGCGGCGAAGCTGCGCCGGACTCTGGAGATCGACTATCCAGCCGAGCGCCTACAGATCGTCGTGGTGTCGGACGCCTCGACAGACGACACCGATATCATCGTTCAAGGTTTCGCCGATCGGGGGGTTGAATTGTTTCGCGTGCCCGTACGGCGCGGGAAGACCGGTGCCGAGAACGCAGCGCTGCCCCTGTTGCGCGGCGAGATCATTGTGAACACGGACGCCTCCATCTACGTCCCCCCGGACGCGCTCCGCCCGCTGATCGCGGCTTTCACGGATCCTGCCGTCGGCGTGGCGTCTGGCCGGGACGTGAGCGTCACCCGCCTCGGCGATCACAGCAACCAGGGGGAGTCGGGTTACGTCGAGTACGAAATGTGGCTCCGGGAGTTGGAGACGCGCGTCGACGGGATCGTCGGTGCGTCGGGGTGTTTCTACGCCATCCGGGCGGACCTGCATCAGGTCAACGTGCCGGACGGCCTGAGTCGCGACTTTGCGGCGGCGCTGATCGCGCGCGAAAGCGGTTATCGGTCGGCCTCAGTTCCGCACGCTATCTGCTTCGTTCCGCGCACGGCCTCGGTGCGCAACGAGTTCCGGCGCAAAGTGCGAACGATGACGCAAGGGATGCAGACGCTGATGTACAAGCGTCACCTGCTCAATCCGGCGCGCTTTGGGTTGTTCGCGTGGATGCTCTTCAGTCATAAGGTGTGCCGCTGGCTGGCTCCGTGGGCCGCGCTCGCTGCGCTGGCAGCGCTGGTTGTACTGAGCTCCACCGCGCCGTGGGCGCGCTGGCTCCTCGGGGGTGTCGCGGCGGTCGGTCTTGTTGCGGCCGCGGGTTGGACCTGGCCGCTGGGACGCGTGGCGGCCAGGGTGCTGGCCATCCCCGCGTACTTGGTTAGCGGCAACGTTGCGGCGCTGCTGGCCTCGATCGGGGCTCTGCGAGGTGCGCATCATGCCGCCTGGGAGCCGACGCGGCGCGATGGGGTGGCCGTGCAGTAGGTCGAGTCAGCCTGACAACGCGTCGAGGGGTTTCGCGTCGCCAGAATCTGTCACTTTCATCGAGCTCTCGCCGCGCAGCTCTGCCGAACGCCCGCCCACGACATAGGCATCACCAGTGGCCACCGCCGCCACCAGCTCCGCGCGCCGCTCCGGTGTCAAAAACCGGTCGTCGTACGACGTGAAGTCGAAGGTCGGGGAGGTCTTCAGGCGTGCGCGATGCCATTCGAGATACTCATTGAGCGGGCGAATCACGCGCGCGGGATTCCCGGCGCACACTGTGTCCGGCGGCAAGCTCTGCGTCACGACGGAATTGGCACCGACGATCGTCCGCGGTCCGATCTCCACCCCGGGGAGGATCACGGTCCGCGCTCCGATGTGGCTGTGTGAACGGATGACCACCCGGCCGATCCGCCCCGCGTCCAAGAACTCGTCCATTTGCGCGTCATGCGCGAGGATCAAGCATTCAGGCCCGAAAAAGCACCAGTCCTCTATAGTGATCAGAAAACAATGGCTCGTGTCAATCGATGTCGAGTCAGGAAGAAGGACACCTCGGCCGATCCTCATGCCCATCTGGCGCAGCTTCGCCCAGCGGCGTTCCAGACGGATTGCCTCGACGCGGGACTTCAGTGCGGCTGCCGCGTCGATGATCGCACCCAGCACGCTCATGCATGTCCCCGGACCAGCTGACTGACCCGGTCGAGCCCGCTCGCGTATCGCGTTAGGTCTTGGATGTCGTCGGCGTACGCGAAGCGGTGTACCCGGAACGGCCCCTCCGGGCTCGCGAAATCCTGCAGCCCGGCGTAACCCGGGGTTCCCACGACCGCGCCAGCAAAACCGAGCGTCCGTAAGACGTTGATTTCGCGCTCACCGTAGTCCTGGGACCGACCGTTGGGATAGCAGAAAACGGGCACAGGGTGCGACGCTTCGGCCTTGAGGCGCTCCCACGATTGCTCGAGCTCCCGCCGGCTCTGATCGGAAGTCGCGCGGGCGAGGATGGGATGGGTGACGGTATGCGGGCCGAAGCTCATGCCGCGTGGCTCGAGCGATCGCACCTGGTCCCACGACATGGGCGCGTAGCGGAGCGGCGGACGCTCCGGCACCTCCACTTCAGCGGCCGTGGCGAGCCGCCGGATCGCCGCGAGCTTCTCGGCGTCCGGCACTTCCTTGCAGCGTTCAGTGAAGTCAGCCTGAGCCTCGCTATACCCCGTGATGGGGCCACGGGAGTAGTGCAGTGTCTTTGCGCCTAACTCGACGTCGAGCGACGGGCGCGTGGTGTGGTGGAGCACGTACTCGATCTGGTCCCACCAGAACCAAAGGGTCCCGTCCAGAAACCCGCTGGTCACGAACGTTGTCACCGGGCAGTCGAAGTCGGCGAAGATCGGACCTGCCACTGTCGCCTGCTCCAGGTAGCCGTCGTCAATGGTGAAGGCAACTGCTCGATCGAGGGTCGGCGCGCCCTCACCGAGCCGACGAAACAACTCCGTCAGGCTGACAAGCTCGTAGCGCTCGCGCCGCAGGTAGGCGAGGGCCGAGCGCAGCAAGGAGGGATCGTGGCCCGTCGAGCCGAGGTCGCCGTCCGTGAACCGGTGCAGCATGAAGATCGTGCCACGGCCCAGCTTGAACGGCGCCCAGATACCGGAGAAGGGCTTTGCGGTCAAGGTGGCTAGCACGAGGCGCTTCAGGGCAGAAGTCACCGCTGGCACCTAGTGACGCCCCGAGACATAGAAGTGGTCAAGCAGCATGAAGTCGACCCGGGTCTTCATTCCCCCAAAACCACCCCAGATGGGAGTCCACTGACCACTGTAGACCCCATGCGTGTAGTCGTAGTCTGTGTCGAGGAACTTGATGTTGGTGTATTCCGTCACCAGGACAGTATCGATCCAAACTCGGACAATGCCGTCATGGTTGTTCGGCGTTCCGACGTTTACGTACAGTTCGATGTGATTCCAAACTCCGCACGTAAACTGCTTCGTGGTATTCACATTCTGATAGCGCGGGACGCCCGAACCTCCATTGACCTCGGCAGTATCACGGTCATCGGCCTCGGCGGTGTAGTAGGCCAGCTGCATGCTTGACATCAGTTTCTGTTGGTCCCCGTTCTCCAGGACCAGGAATTCGTCATTGGTAGCATAAGTGCCGTCCCCCCCGTGGGAGAGATAGAACAGCTTGGTACCGACGGCTTGGTTCTCGAAGTTTGCCGTGGGTATCTTGGCCCGGAAGGAGACGTATACCTCCCGATAGGGGGTCCCATTCCGCTCGGGCAAGGCGTCCCAGAAGTCCCACCTGCCAGGACCATCTCCCCCGACTTCGCCACTCGGCCACCTCGTCAGCAATGTACCCGACGGAGTTAGCGGGGCCGACGCATCCTGCACGATCGCGAAATTTTGCGGGTCGTAAGCGATGTTAGATACGCCATACAAATCGGTGCCGACGCCGGGCAGCGTAGTGAAGTCTTTCTCAAAGATCGGTGTAAAGCCGGCCGGTTCGTGCGGGTTGGGACTCGATGGCGGGGGGCCGCCCGTTACCGCGCCTTTGAAGGCGGCGGCGATCGTCTCCCATTGGGCAACCGGGCGTGTCGTGATCCAGACAAACGTCACCGGGCTCGCATCCAGGGTGTAGTAGTGGCCCGCCTGGGAGTCGAGGGTGAACTCGGCTGCGGCTCCTCCATCTCCCTGCTCATCTTGACCAGGCCACGTCGGGTTGTCGAACATGTAGCCCTGGCCCACGAGGCCCGTGATCGTGCCGGCGTCCTCGTCTCCGCGGGCGATGACGATCTCGCCCGCGCCGGCCGGCGTAATGGATACCGAGGGCAACTCGCCGTTGAATCCGTCGCTCGTCTGGTTTCCCATCGCCGTGTTGGACGTATCGAAGGGGCTCGCGGCGGCGCCGGCAATGTCATACACGATGAAGCCTGACCCCAGGGGGAGCGGCGAGTCGAACGTCAACGTCAGCGTCAGCGAGCTACTGGTCACCGCGTTCGCCGCATAGAACATCCACTCGATGCCCCCAAAGCCATTCGTGATCGGACTCCCGGGGACCTCCGTGTACGTGTTGCCGTTCCCGTCGGCGATGCCGGTGAGCAGCGCGTCGAAGTCTCGCGTCAGCGTGAAGACGAGCAGGTTGCCCGAGGACGGCGCCTGCAGCGGTACGGTGGTGGCACCCTGCCCGCTATTGCCGACATACATGTGCACGATACGGATGCCGGGACCCGGCGCCGTGCCTGCAGCGGCAGCCTTGAGAGCGATTGCCACCGTCTCGTAGGCGTCAGACCCGCCGACGAAGACGGTTGGGCTGATGACTCCGGGGGCACCTTGGACGGTGTACTGCGTGACCGACCCCGCCAACAAGTCCGCGGACGTGAGCTTAAAGCTGTCTCCTGCGGTAAAGGACCCGAGTCGTGCGAGATCTTCATCGACGGCCACCTGGTACACGAGGTCGCCGCCCGCACTGGTCGTGATGCTCCCGGCGGCCCATGTGGAGGTAGCGTGGTCCGTGGTCGCGGAGTCACTACTGCCGTCGAGGGCATTCGTCAGCGCGATGTTGTACCACTCACTCGCGACCGCGGAAACGAGATCGGCCGATCCGCCCGTAAACGACACGGTGATGTGCACGACTCCCGCCCGCGCGTTCAAGGCATAGAACACCGCGAGGTGGCGTGCCCGGCTGGGGACCGCGCCGCGGCTGTAGGGGCTGGCAACTTCGTCGCCGACGCGATAGGTGTTGCCCTGGTCGTCGCTGACTGAGGCCGTGACACCGGCCTCTGAACCGTATTGGACGGCCACGATCAAGCAGTTGTGCGGCAGACTCTTGTTCGGAAGGAAGATGTTCAGGCCCGGGATGGTGTCTCTCGTGAACGGTGTGCTGACATGTTGCACGAGCGTCGGCACTGCCACCGGCGGCCCTGCCACCGTGATTGTCGTCGACCCGGCAACCCCACCGTACACTGCTACCACGGTGGCCTCGCCGCCGCCGACCGCTGTGACTTGCGCCGTCTGCTGGCCCGTGGTCACCACCGTGGCCACGGTGCTCTTCATGGTGGCCCAGGTAACCTGGTCCGTGACCGGAGTGCCGTTCACATCGAGGATTGTCGCCGTCAGGCGCGCGGTGTCACCGGGCATCAAACTGACCGCTGCCGGACTCACGATCACGCTGAAGCTTCCCAGGGTCACGGTGACTGGCACGTCACCCGTGAGCGGCGCCAGGATGATCGAGATCGCGGGGTTTGTCCCGGGTGCAATACTCCGCATGACCGATCCGCTGTGCGTCTCCACGCCGCCGGCGTCGTACGCGCGCAGCGCGATAGTGCGATCCGAGCCCGCGGAGATCGTAATGGTGCCCGCTGCGACGCTATCGACTCTGGGAATGTTGAACACCAGTGGCGTCGCGATGTCGGGTGCGGTGACTTCCACCACCACCATGGCGATCACCGTTCCAGAGAGATCCGCTCTGACCAAGAGGCTGGCTTGGCCGGCGTGACTTTCCGGTCCCGCGGGCTCGCGCGGCAGGCACGATCCTAGCGCGACCAGGGAGACGAGTGTCGCGGCGATCCGCAGGCGCATCCGAACGCCTCGTTACGGAGTTACGGTGATGGTGGCGGTACCCGTCACTCCTCGGAAGACAGCCGAGATCGACGTCGTGCCGACGCCGGTGGCGGTCACCAGCCCAGTTGCGTCAACGGTGGCAATCCCGGGGTGTTGCGTGGCCCATGTGACGACCCCTGTGATCGGATGCCCTTGGGCATCCAGGATCGCCGCGGACAGCGGTGTCGTTCCCGCGACTGACAGCGTGGCAGACGGGGGTGTGACGGTGACGCTGACCGTTCCAAGTGTCACGGTGATCGGCAAGTCACCCGTGAGAGGAGTCAGGAGGATCGCTATGTTGGAATTGGTGCCCGGTAGAATCGTGACGGTCACCGATCCATTGTGCGTCTCGACACCCCCGGTGTCGTAGGCACGAAGAGTGATGGTACGATTCGACCCTGCCGGGATCGTGATGGTGCCGTTAGCGGTGCCATTGACGATGGGGATGTTGAACACGAGCATCGTCGGGATGTCCGGCGCCGTCACGTTCGCAACGATGGTTGCGGCCATGGTGCCGGAGAGGTTGGCGGTGATGACGAACGTCGCGTCGTCGCCAGGCGGGCCGACCGTGCTCCGTTCGGCGCACGACACCAACACCGCCAGGAACCCCAAGGCGACCGATAAGGACGTCAGTCGGCTCCGTAGCATGTGGTACGCCTTCTGTTAGGGACATCCAAGGGGGGGGCAAGGTTCGCGCCACCAACGCGTTCTGATGCCAGCCTCCCGATGGGCTGGCGAAGTTGGGAACTGTGGCAGGGGTGCAACACAGGACCCTAGGTTTCGTGCCGCATGCGTGCAACAGGGAGATCGTTGTTAAACGGGGCCTTGGGTCTAGTCGTAGTCCGCGTCTTGCGTGTAGCCCGGGGGCGAAAGGAGGCTCGGAATGCGCTACGACGTCGCGGTGGCCGGTGGCGGCATCGTCGGTCTGGCGACCGCCCTGGCGCTGGTCGAGAGTGGCCAGCTGTCGGTCGTGCTGCTCGAGGCCGAGGAGCGTCTCGCGGGCCACCAGAGTAGCCACAATAGCGGCGTCATTCATTCCGGCCTCTACTACCTCCCCGACTCACTCAAAGCGCAGACCTGCCGTGAGGGGCGCGAGGCGATGTACCGATTCTGCGCCGACGAGGGCATCCCCTACCGGCAGGATGGCAAGCTCGTCGTCGCCACGCGGCCCGAGGAGCTCGCGGCTTTGGCGCAGCTGGAGGCGCGGGGGCGTGCAAACGGGCTCGCCGGCATCCGGCAGCTCGGACAGGAGGAGTTGCGCGAGCTCGAGCCTGAGGTCACTGGCCTCGCCGGCTTGTGGGTTCCAGAGACTGGGGTGGTCGACTTTGCCAAAGTGGCCGCTGCCTTTGCCCGGCGCGTGCAGGCGCGCGGCGCGGAGATTCGTACGGGGGCTCGTGTGGTGGCGGCGCGTGAGGACGGGTCCGCGCTCGTCGTCGAAACGACCGCTGGCGACGTGCACGCCTCGCTGCTGGTGACGTGCGCCGGCCTGCAGGCGGACCGCCTGGCCCGGGCCTGCGGCGTGGACCCGGGGGTAATGATCATTCCGTTTCGCGGTGAGTACTACGAGCTCCTGCCTGCGAGGCGTGACCTGGTGCGTCACCCGATCTACCCCGTGCCTGATCCGCGTTTCCCTTTCCTCGGCGTGCACTTTACGCGCACGATCGATGACCGCGTGCACGCCGGGCCGAACGCTGTTCTCGCGCTCAAGCGAGAGGGCTATCGCCGCACCGACGTCTCGGCCCGGGATGTTGCGGAAATGCTGTCGTTCGTGGGCTTTTGGCGAATGGCCACCCGGTATTGGAAGACGGGACTCGCCGAGATGGGGCGGTCGGTGAGCAAGAGCGCCTTTGTACGGGCGTTACAGCGGCTGGTGCCGAATCTGCGTGCGGAGGACCTGGTGCCTGGGGGGAGCGGGGTGCGGGCTCAGGCCGTCGATCGCTCCGGGGCGTTAGTCGCTGATTTTCGGATCGTCGAGGGGCGGCGCTCGCTCCATGTTCTCAATGCGCCATCCCCGGCAGCGACGGCATCCATCAGTATCGGTCGCCATATCGCCCGTCGGGCGCTGGCGATGCTGGCGGGCTGATTCCGCTACCAGGCTCCCCGCTTGCCGATCATCACCGGCAGCGTGCCAACCATGATCCGCAGATCCTCGAGCGTGGATTGGCGCGAGATGTATTCCAGATCGTACTTGAGCTTGCTCCGCACGTCGTCAAGGCATGTGTCGTACGTCTGACTGATTTGCGCCAGCCCCGTGATTCCGGGCCGGACGCGCTGGCGCTCCTGGTAGCGGTCGATCTGCACGCGTAGCTGCGCAAAGATGGTGGGCTGCTCGGGGCGGGGACCGACCACGTCCATGTCCCCACGCAGCACGTTGATGAGCTGGGGCAACTCGTCCAGGCGGTACAGGCGCAGGAACCGGCCGATGCGTGTAACCCGGGGGTCGTCAGGCTGAGCCCATACCTGGTCGTTTCCGTTCGACGTCCGGCTGGTTGCCATCGTGCGGAACTTGTAGATCGTGAATGGTTTGCCACCGCAATCGCTGCTGCGCCGGTTGTTTCCCGCCGGCTCCCCGGGTGCCCGGCGGTCAATTCCGATGCGCGTCTGGACAAAAAAGATCGGTCCCCGCGAGGTCAGCTTGACGACAAGTGCAATCCCGATCATCAGCGGGGCCGTCACCAGGATTCCGAAGGCGGCGACGGCGACGTTGAGGGCACGCCGCAGGCTCTCGGACGGTGGCGCCGCTGTCGTTGTGCGTGGAAGGGCTTGGCTGATTCTGATGCTAGTCACGCTATGCGCTCGTCGCTGGGTTGACGGCGCGTAGTGCAGGTGCCGTGCCCCGCGACCAACATCGGAAACGCCGTCAAATCAATCGATTACAAGTGCGGCGCGGATCGATGTAGCGCCGCGTCACGGCGCCTGTGGGGGGGGTGCTACAAACGCCGGTGGGTCACTCCTCTGACGGTGTCGGCTTGCGATGCAGTCCGTGGCGCTCCATCAGACGGTACAACGTGGTACGGTCCACGCCCGCCACTCGCGCGGCGCGCGACATGTTCCCGCGCGCTTCCGTGACGAGTTGCGTGAGATACTGCAACTCGAACGCCGCCACGAGCCGATCGCGCGCCGCGTAATACGGCTCCTCGGTCGTCACCTCGGAGGGCGTAAGCGTACCTCCCGAGGGGGCCGTTTCGCCCAGTGCGGGAATGTCCTCAGGTCGGATCTGGGAACCGGGCTCGAGCAGCACGACCATGTGCTCGATCACATTTTCGAGTTCGCGCACGTTCCCCTTCCAGGTGCGGGCGCGCAGCGACCGCACCGCGGCGTCGGTGAACTGGGGCCGCGCCGCGCCTGATCCGCGATGACGCGCCCAATAGTGCGCGAGGAAATGATCCGCGAGCAGCAGGATGTCGCTCGGCCGGTCCCGCAGGGGCGGGACGGGGATCGGAACCACGCGCAGGCGATAATACAGGTCCTCGCGCAGCGTACCCGCGGCGACGGCCTCTTCGGGGTTGCGGTTGGTACACGCAATGAAGCGGACGTTCACGATCGCGTCCGTGGTCTCGCTCCCGACCCGGCGCACCACGCCGTCCTGGATCACCCGCAGCAGTTTTGCCTGGATCGGTTTCGGCATGTCCGCGAGCTCGTCGAGCAGCAGCGTGCCACCGTTCGCAGCCTCGAGCAGCCCGGGTTTATCACGCACGGCGCCGGTGAAGGCCCCCTTGCAGTGGCCAAACATCTCCGATTCCAGGAGTGCCTCGGGAAGTGCGGCGCAATTCACCGCGACCAGTGGCCGGCTGCTCCGGCGACTGTGATGGTGGATGAACTGGGCGATCAGTTCCTTTCCGGAGCCGCTCTCGCCGGTAATGAACACGGACGCGTCCGTGGGGGCGACCCGGCGAGCCAGATCCACGGCTCGCCGAAACGAGGGAGCCGCGCCAAGCACCGTCACCCGCTCGCTGTTGCCGTGCTCGCGAGCAAACTCGGCCTGCACAGCGTGGGACTCTCGCGCCACGAGCACCGCGTGCGACGCACGCCCGAGCAGGATTTGGAGGTGCGTGCCCGAGAACGGCTTGGGCAGATAGTCCCAGGCGCCCGCGCGCAGCGCTTCGATATTCGACTCTACGGTCGGGTTGCCCGTGATCATGAGCACGAGCGTGTCGGGGTGCGCCTCGAGACAGGTACGGAGCAGCCGCATCCCCGGGACCTCTACCATGTAGAGATCGAGGAGTACGATGTCGAATCTGGTGCGGCGCAGCATCTCGCGAGCTTCCTCACCGCGGCTCGCCACCGTCACCTGGTAGCCTTCGTACTGCAGCACGGTGGCGCAACTCTCCCGGAGCGTGCGGTCGTCGTCCACGATGAGCACGCGGATGCTCGACTTGAGCTCCGGGGTCAGCTGGGGAAGGCTGATAACCTGGCGGGCGGGACCGGACTGGCTCTGCCCCCCTCGCGGAGTGCGCTGCTCGGGTACGGGTGCCGACATGAGCTTCTCGAGACCTCCGTGCCGCCGGGGTAACGGAAACCTTCAGATTCGCACTCCATGGCACGGATCGGGCCTGTGGATGCGGCGTGGACTGTGCTTAAGAAGTGCTTCATTTACAAGCGGTTCGGACATCTGTCAAGAATCTTGTGGCAATCTCGCCACATCGCGCACGGCCTGGGTGTTGCTGCGCTGCCACACCATACAAGGCCGCAACGGGTCGCGCTGTGATCCAGCTCTCGCACGCCAGCCGACGCGCGCGGTATCACCCTTGCGGTGCGGCTTACCGTGATCGCCCATCCTCCGGCCAATAACGGGGAGTTCCGTGGCCCCGGGCCCATGCCTCTGCCAATGAGTGCCCCGTACCGGACGACGCCGGACGCGTTCGGTGCTCCTCAGGATGAACCGATCGACTGGCCCCGCCACGTGTCCGCAGTGCTGCGATACCGCTGGTGGATCGTCGGGCTCGTGGTGGTGGGGGCATTGGGCGGCATCGGCGCCGCGCGCTACGTCCCGCCTTCCTACCAAGCACAAGCGACGATCTGGATCCAGTCGAGCGAGACCCGCGGCAGCACCAGTCGGGGCCCCATCGGTGCCAACCAGTTGTTCGAGTCGTACGCCTGGGTCGATTTGCTCAGGTCTTACGTCGTGCTCGATGCCGTCGCGCGCGACCTGCGGTTGTATCTCGCCCCCGAGCGCGGCGCGGCTGGCGCGTTTGCCGGATTCACGGTGAGCGACACTTACCGGCCGGGTCGGTATCGAATCGTGGTGGACGGCACTGGACGCACGTTCCAGCTGCTCGGGGCGGAAGGCGAACAACTGCAGCAGGGCGTGATCGGTGACTCCGTGGGCTCAGCACTTGGCATGCGGTGGCGTCCAACTGCCACCGAGCTCCCGAAAGGGAGCGACTTTGGTTTTGTCGTCAGGCCGTTGCGCGACGCCGCCAGGGGGCTGGGGAACGCGCTAGCGGTGTCGATGGACCAGAACGGGAACTTCTTGCGGATCGGGCTGACGGGGGCGAACCCAGCGGGTGCCGCGCTGATGGTGAACGCCGTCGCGGAACGCTTCGTCGAAGTGAGTGCGGACCTGAAGCGGGCAAAGCTGCATACGCTCGGCACGCTCCTCGATGAGCAGCTCCAGGCAGCGCGTGACAATCTGCAGCGGGCGGAAAGCGCGCTCGAGGAGTTCCGGGTCCGCACCGCCACGCTTCCCCCGGATGTGGGGGTTGCGACGGCGACGCCCGCGGGAAACGCGTCGCTCAACACCCTGCTTGGACCCAAGCTCGAGCAGGAGCAGCTGCAGCGGGATCGGTTTGCGATCGAGCAGGTGTTGGTCCGGATGAGTGACTCCGCTGGTTCCCCCGACGGCCTCGCGTTCATCGGGGCGGTGCAGCGCTCGCCGGCTGTGAGCCAGGCATTGCGCGATCTGTCGACGAAGCAGGCCGAACTGCGTGCGCTCAACACCCGCTATACGGCCGATCACCCAGCGGTCCAGCGCCTCAAGTCCGAGATCGAGGTCCTCACCCGGAAAACCATTCCCACGTTGGCGGGATCGCTGCGGGACGAGTTGACGGCGCGTGAGCGGGTGCTGGCGCCACAAATCGCCGCGGGAGACCGGGAGTTGAAGGGGATGCCGCAGCGCGCCATCGAGGAAGCGCGCCGGCGCCGCGATGTTGAGTTGGCGACTACCCTCTACACGGGCGTGCAACAGCGCTACGATGAGGCGCGCCTGGCCGAGGCGAGCAGCGTCGCCGACGTGCGGATTCTGGACGCGGCGGTGGCCCCGCAGGAGCACCTCAAGACCTCGAGTGGACGATTCATCCTTTTGGGCATTGCCGCTGGCCTCGGTTTGGGACTCGTAGGCGCGGTGCTGGCTGACCGGCTCGACCCGCGGATGCGCTACCCCGATCAGGTGACGCGCCAGATGGGGCTGCCGATCCTGGGCGTGTTACCGCATGTGAAGGACCGCAAAGCAGGGCCGGACGACGACCACGTCGCTCAGGTGATCGAGGCGATGCGTAGCGTACGTCTGAGCTTGGTGCATTTCTACGGTGGGAACGGCCCGGTCGTCGTCACCGTGACGAGCCCCGGGGTCGGCGACGGCAAATCCTTCCTCACCGCGAATCTCGCATTGGCGTGCGCCGAAGCGGGTCAACCGACGCTGCTCATCGACGGCGACGCTCGGCGCGGCGCGCTGCACCGCGTGCTGCACCGACCGCGCAAGCCCGGCTTGACGGATTATTTGGCGGGCGCGGTGCCACTCGAGAGGGTCACGCAGACCACGATGTATCCCTTGCTGGACTTCATCGGGGCGGGCTCACGCTTTCGCGACTCACCCGAGTTGCTCGGATCGCCCGCCATGGTGCAGCTCCTCGACCGCGTGCGCTCGCAGTACCGAGTCGTGCTGGTGGACAGCCCACCCCTGGGGTCGGGCGTGGACCCTTACACGCTCGGGACGCTCACGGGGAACATGTTGCTGGTGCTGCGCACCGGCACGACGAACCTCACGTTGGCGCGCACCAAGCTCACGGTTCTGGACCACCTGCCGATCCGGCTGCTCGGCGTCGTGTTGAATGACGTCCAGCCAGGCGGCATGTACCGCTACTATAGCTACTTGTCTGGGTACGGCACGGCAGATGAGCGAGAGGGATTCGCCGTGGCGGGCCGGCAGGCGCGCGGAGTGTTGTAGGTGCTCAGGTCGTCCGGTTAATCGTTGTACGGTTGCAGCCAGGCGTCTGGTTGATCCGTCCGCGCCTTCTGGAGCGCGGCGCTCGCCCGCAGCATCAACTCCGACGAATCGATGGCCGCGACATGGAAGTCGCTCACGCCATGATATCCCGCCCGGAGACGGAACCGCGGCAGCGACGCGACGGCGGGGAGCGGCTCGCCGAGAATGGCGCTCACCAGCCGTTCGGCAAGCCGACGCGCTTGCGTGGCATCGGTGTCGACCGCAACCACGGCGAAGGCGTTGGGGCTGAGTCGGCCGATCGCGTCCGAGTGGCGGGCGACCGCGCGCAGCACGGCGGCGATGCGCCGCAACAGCGCGAGCGGGGCGTCGGTCGGTGTCACGTCCCCGTCCGGCGGCTCGGTATCGGCCGCGAGCAGCACGCAGCCGAGGCCCGTGTGCAAGCGCGCGGCGTGTGCACCGAGTTCCTCGGCGCGACGCGCGAGCCCTCGAGAGTTGTAGACGCCAGTCATTTCGTCGACGAGGCCGGTGGTGCGTGCGTTGTCGGCGTCGAGCTTGGCGAGCACGAACACGTCCAGCATCGCAAGCAGCTCTTCGGCATCGAGCGGCTCTCCCAAACACGCCCACGCGCCGGCGCGCAACGCCGCCAGCCGGTCGCGCCGCGTGGGAGGACGCGACAGGGCCAGGAACACGGGCGTGCTGGGGGAGATCAGGCCCTGGTCGTAGAGGTCCCGGCAGAGGGCGTGACCATCGCCGTCCGGCAGCTCCTCGTCGACGAGGATCGCATCGGGTGGATTGCGTCGAATGTGTGTGATGGCCTGCACACGCGTGTAGGTCTTGACGACGCGGTATCCCTGTGGAGCAAGAATGCTGGCGAGCGACCGGCTGCTCCACTCCTGCTTGCTCGCGATCAGCACGTCGACAGGGCGCGCCGACGGCGTCCTCCTGCTCATGCGGTTCCTCTCCGGGCGAGGGCGCCTCGGACTCGCGATGTGGTACAACCGGCCTCGGGTTCTGGGAATGCGTCTGCAGGACTCGTGCGCGGCGTATCGCCACAGAGCAGTGATGCGCCAACAGGTTACGACCGCCCGTTACACCCGGACTGTTACGGAACTGATGCACCGCGACCACAGCGGCGTGACAATCCGTGCGCGCGCTCTCCAGCCCCGGCCCCGATCGTTCCGGGCGATCAAGCAACGGCGGGGATTCTGCAGGGGGTCGCTACGGCCCGAAAATTGTACTGTGTGCCGGCATGAAATGTCGACGCTGTGAGGGCAGAGCGCCAGGTGCGGGTCCGCGGGAGCGGGCGCGTTCCCGCACGGTCTGGGGTGCGGACCGCATCAGCGGCCTGCGCTGCTCGGCGTGCGGCACGCTCCTCGACGCCGACGACATCGCGAAGCTGCTCTTGGAGAAGCAGTCGCAGCTCGAGCGCTTCGGATTGCTGACACCTCCCTCCGCGGCGGTCGTGCCGATCTCCAGACACGCGGACGGTCCGGAGCCACAGGCGTCGGTCGCCGTCCACCGCAACTTCCGGCTCGAGAAAGACTGACATGTGCGGGATCATCGGTTATACCGGCGACGGCCGGCGCCAGGCGGCACCGATTCTGCTCCGCGGCCTGGAACGCCTCGAGTATCGCGGCTACGACTCGGCCGGGCTCGCCATTCAGACCGATCGTGGTCTCGTCACGCGCAAACTCGCGGGCCGCGTCGGGGGACTGCGCAGCTCAGTCGAGCGCCTGCCGCTGCCCGGCGCCTGCGGCATCGCGCACACGCGGTGGGCGACGCACGGCGCGCCGACGACGTGCAATGCGCACCCCCACGTCGATTGCGACGAGCGCTTCGCCCTCGTCCACAACGGCATCATCGAGAATGCCGACGCGCTGCGTGCGGCGCTCGAGCGCGCCGGCCACACCTTCCGGACCGAAACCGACACCGAGACGCTCGTGCACCTGATCGAGGACTCTCCGGGCGACACGCTGGAAGTCCGGGTCATCAGTGCACTCGAGCATGTGGTGGGGACGTATGGCATCGCGGTGATGTCGGCGGACGAGCCCGGGAAAATTGTGGTGGCGCGCCAGGGCTCGCCGGTATTGCTCGGCATCGGCGACGATGAATACTTCGTCGCGTCCGACGCGTCGGCGATCCTCGAGCACACCCGCTCGGTGGTGCATCTGGACGACGGCGACATCGCGGTGCTCACACCCGAGGGCTACCACGTGATCGATCGCGAGTCGCACGTGCAGCTGCGCGAAGTCAACGACGTGACGTGGGACCTCGAGGCAATCGAGCTGAACGGCTACGCCCACTTCATGCAGAAGGAAATCGCCGAGCAACCCGAAACCGTGCGCAGCACCCTGCGCGGCCGGCTCGTGTTCGAGGAAGGGCTCGCCAGGCTCAACGGCCTGAACCTGAGCCCGGCCGACTGCGCAGCCATTCAGAGCATCACGATCGTGGCCTGCGGGACGTCCTGGCACGCTGGTCTCGTGGGACGGCACATCATCGAGGCGCTCGCCCAGATCCCGGTGAGCGTCGAGTACGCCTCCGAGTACCGCTACCGCCGGCAGGTCACGCGCCCCGGGACGCTCGTCGTCGCGATCTCGCAGTCGGGCGAGACGGCCGACACGCTGGAGGCGATGCGGGCCGCGCGCGCCGCGGGGTCACGGGTCGTCGGACTCGTGAACGTCGTCGGCAGCACCATTGCGCGCGAAGCGGACGGCGGCATCTACCTGCACGCTGGCCCCGAGATTGGCGTCGCTTCGACCAAGGCCTTCACTTCACAGATTGTGGCGCTCGCGCTGCTCGGGCTCTACTTGGGCACCCACCACGGGTTGCCGCTGGAGCAGCGGCAGGAGCTGGCGTGTCGCCTGTCGCAGCTGCCCGGGCTCGTGGCCCGCACGCTCGAGCTCGAGCCGCAGGTCAGAGTGCTGGCGGAACACTTCGCCCAGGCGCCCAACGCGCTGTATCTGGGACGTGGCGTGAACTTTCCGGTCGCGCTGGAGGGCGCCCTGAAGCTCAAAGAGATCAGTTACATCCACGCGGAGGGCTATCCCGCGGCGGAAATGAAGCACGGCCCGATCGCGCTCATCGACGCGAACATGCCGGTCGTCTTCGTCGCACCCGCCGATGAGGTATACTCCAAGGTGGTCTCCAACATGCAGGAGGTGCGTGCACGCGGCGGCCGGATCGTCGCGATTACGACCGAAGGCAACGGCGACCTCGGCACGCTCGCCGACCACCAGCTCCGGATCCCTGCCACGGCGCCTTTGCTATCGTCCATCCTGAGCGTGATTCCCTTGCAGCTGCTTGCCTACCACGTCGCCGTCCTGCGGGGTTGTGACGTAGACCGGCCCCGGAACCTCGCGAAAAGCGTGACGGTCGAATAAGATGAGGCTCACAATGGCACCAATCCGCTGGAGTCCGCTCGCCGCCGCGCTCGCGTTGACCATGGTCAGTGCGCCGCCGACCTGCGCGCAGTCCGAAGGAGTGGGCATTCTCGCCACCCGCGACGCGCTGAGCCAGGAGCTGGCGCGGCTCGAAGGCACGGGGGACAACGGACGTGCGGGCGCTGCGTTGATCCGCGCTCGACTCGAGAATGGGGACTTTCAAGCAGGCGATCGCATTTTCATTCAGGTCGAAGGCGAGGCCACGCTCACCGATACCTTCGTCGTCATGGCGGGGCCTCAGCTCGAGCTGCCGCAGGTCGGCACGGTGCCGCTGCACGGCGTGCTGCGCGCAGAGCTCGAGGGACGGCTCAAGTCGCACCTGGCGCAGTACCTTCGCGAGCCGGTCGTCCACGCCCGGGCACTGATCCGCCTGCTCGTGGATGGCGACGTCGTACGACCCGGCTACTACGGGGCCGCCCCGCAACAACCCCTCGTCGACGTCATTGGGCAGGCGGGCGGCTTTACGACAAAGGCCAATGCGCGTGAGATGCGCATCGAGCGCGGGGCGCAAGTGATCTGGAGTGGCAAAGCGCTGAGCGACGCGCTGGGGGATGGGCATTCGATTGACCAGCTCAGTTTGCGCGCGGGCGATCGCCTCTTCGTTCCCGCTCACCGCGACGGGTTGCGCGGGCTGACCGCGCTGTACCTGATCGCCAGTATTTCCTTGATGTTCATGGCCATGTCGAATCACTAATCACCCGCGAGCGTCCGTCCTGTCGGTCGGGCGCACTCCTGCGTCGATCGTCGTAGCCCAGAAGGATCAGTACCGCGCTTTCCCCTGGATTTGCGTTAGGGGATTCCCCCAGGCCCGCTTTTTCCGCGCCACGTCTGGGGTTCCAGGGCCATGGCGAGGTTCCACACGGGGTGTAGCTTTCCTGCGCCCTGGGAACCCACACGGTCTGGATGCCCTCACAGTCGGCCAATGCGGAACACAGCAGGTCTGCACCCGCGACGCGTGCGTTGCGCGCGGGGCCCGCCGAGTTGCCGGCGCAGATCCAGCTTTCCGCCACGCAGCAGCTGATCGCTCTCTGGCCCGCCGACCTCGGCCCGATCCCGAGCCCCGCCGAGGTGGGTCAGGTCATGGCCATCCTCCTGGGCGCCGTTTTGGAGATGCAGGTCACAGATTCCGCGGTCATTGACACGCGGGCGCATTCGCCGCTGGGTCGCGGCCTGCTCAACGCGCTCCGCTCGGAGCTGCTGCGTTCCTGGAAAGACGCGGGCGTGCCGGAGACGGACCTGGCGCCGCTGCTGGCGGCGTTCGAGCGGGTGCGCGAGGCGATCGCCCCCGATGCGGCGCAATCGCTCGCCGTGCAGCTGGCCGGCGCCGACGGACTGCGGCTGCTGATCGACGTCGCGCACGATCTGCGCTCCCCGCTCACATCCATTCTATTTCTCGCCGAAACGATGCAGCGCGGGCAGAGTGGCCCGGTCAATGACGTCCAGCGCCGCCAGCTCGGTCTCATCTACACGGCGGCCATGGGCCTCAGCTCCGTGGCGAGCGATATCATCGATCTCACCCGCAGCGAGCTGCTGGTTGAACAGAAGCCGGTGCCGTTCTCGGTGGGAGGCGTGCTCGAGGCGGTGCAGGACATCGTGCGGCCCATCGCGGAGGAGAAACAGCTGGCCCTGCGGCTCACGCCGCCGGCCATCGATGAGCGGCTCGGTCATCCGGTCGCGCTGAGTCGCGTGCTGCTCAACCTGACCACGAATGCCCTCAAGTTCACCAGCCAGGGATCGGTCGAAATCCGCGCGGAGGACGTGGGACCGGAGCGCGTCGAGTTCTCGGTGGTGGACACCGGCAAAGGGATCGATTTGTCGACCATGCCCACGCTGTTCGATCCCGTGCGCCGCGCGCGCCGCAGCGGCGAGCACCGGGACTATGTGGCCAAGTTGTTCTCGCAAACCGGTCTGGGTCTCACGATTTGCCGCAAGCTCGTCGCGACGATGGGCTCCGAGCTGCAGGTGGAATCCCGCGTGGGGTGGGGGACTCGCTTCTACTTCATACTGGAGCTGCCCGCCACGCCGACACACCGCACTGCGCGTCGCGGCGGCGGCACCGAACGGCGCACGCTGGACCACCGCGCCCGGCGCGACAGCCCGACGCAAACGCCGCTGTAGCGCTAGCGGGCCTCGAGCGCGCCACGGGCGCGCGCCAGCAGCTGTTGCGGATCGGGGCGAGTACCGGCAGGCGCGCTGCTGACGCCCGCCTGCAGTGGGCGCGGCAACCGGGCCCGCACCCCTACCTTCTCACCCAATCGCTCAACCAGCCGCGCCACCGCGGTCGCGTCCGTCGCCGGCGCGAACACCGCGAACTCATCCGGGCCAATGCGGCCAATGGCGTCGGAAACCCGGCCCTCCTGCTTGAACGCGCCCGCAAGCTGATCGCCGCCGCCGCCGTTCGGCGCGTCCTGAGCCGGCGCGGGGGCAGCGCGAAATACCGCGCAACTGAGCGGCAGACCGTGACGCACACTGAACGCGGCCAGCTCCTCAGAGCGCCGCGCCAGTCCCGCGGCGTTGTACAGACCGGTGCCGCGGTCGACCAGGCCGTCCGCGCTGACGCGATCCATCGCGCGTTTCGCCTGCACGTACACGCCCAGGCGCAGCAGCATTTCTTCGGCGTCGAGCGGATCACTGCGCAGCTCCCAGGCGCCGGCGCGCAACGCGTCGAGCTGCTCGGTATGAGTCGGGCGTGCGGCGCTCGTCAGGACGATCGGGATGGCCGGGGAGAACGCCGGATCGGCGCGCAACGTGCGGCAGAACGCAAACTGGGGCGGCTCGGCGATGGCGGCGTCGAGCAACACGCCGTCGGGTGCTTCCCGCTGGACCTGTGCCAGCGTGCTGTCAGCATCCTTGGCCGTGGCCACCCGGAACCCACCGGCGACGAGCACGCTCTGGAGTGCACGCCGAAACGTCTCGTCGGGAACCGCGACAAGGATGAGCGGCGGCGAAGTTGGTTGACTGGCACGGGCGGTCATAAGGGCCCCACGCCCCCCGCGACAGCCGGGGCGACACGGGGCGGGGGGTCCGTAAACCTAGCCCGCGCATGGGGGTTCACAAGTGACGCTCTATTAAGGAAGGTCGGGGGAAACCCTGACAAGGAAGGTCGGGGAAACCCTGCTCAAGCCACGGTGTCATACTGGCCGAGCGCAGCCTGTAGCCCCATTTTGAGACCTCGCGAGCTTGGAGCGTGGCATGCCGGTTCGGTTGGTGCTGGCGGATGATCATCTAGTTCTCCGGCAGGCTTTGAAGGCACTCCTGGAGAAACGTGGCCTCGAAGTCGTGGCGGATGAGGCGGACGGGAGAGCCGCGGTCGACGCCGTGCGGCGACTCGCGCCCGACGTCGCAATCCTGGACGTCGCCATGCCCGTGCTGAATGGCGTGGACGCCGCGCACGAGATCGCGCGACTCAAACCCGAATGTCCCGTTATCCTGCTGTCCGGTGTCGAGGACGGCCGCTTTGTAAAGGAAGCGCTCAAGGCGGGGGTGCGCGGCTTCGTCCAGAAAAGCCAAGGCTCGGAAGACCTCGTACACGCTATCGAGGAAGTGCGAGCCGGTCGCCTGTATGTGAGCCCGGGGGCGTCTCAGGCAATCCTGGACGCGTGGGCGACACCGAAGGATGGCGAGCGTGGGTCGCAGCTCACCCCCCGGGAGCGCCAGGTGCTCCAGCTCGTTGGCGAGGGGAAATCGACCAAGCAGATCGCCGAATCCCTGCGCATCAGCGTCAAAACGGCCGAGTTTCACCGTGGACGCTTGATGAAAAAGTTGAATGTGCACGACACCGCCAACCTGGTTCGCTATGCCATACGGGAGGGTTTCATCACCCCGTAGGATTCGGGATTCGGAACTGCGAGGCCCGAGTCCCCAACCCGAGTCCCTAGTGGAGCGCCGCGCGCGCGCGGGCGAGCAGATCGGGCGGCGTCAGGCGCTTCGGATCGGAGTAGGCGGCGGACCGGCGCGCCGGCTTCGGGCCGCCGGCGTCGGTACTGATGCCCGACCGTAACCGCACGCCGACGCTGCTCGACACCGCGTCCGTTATCCGCTGCACCATCCCCTCCGCCCCCTGCTCGTCGGTCGCCGGCGCAAACACGGTGAACTCGGTGGGTCCCGTCCGGCCGATGGCGTCGGACACGCGGCCCGCGTGCTTGAACGCGATCGCCAGCCGGTCCGCGGCGCCTCCCGTGATCGCGCCGGCGGTTGGCTCGAATACCGCGCAAGCGAGCGGTAAGCCTTCCCGCGCGGTGAACGCGGCCAGCTCGGTCGAGCGTTTGGTGACGCCGGCCTGGTTGTACAGCCCGCTCACCTGGTCGAGGAGGCCTTCGGTGTTGAGACGATCCAGCTCGAGCTTGCCTTGCACGTACACGCTGAGGCGCAGCACCAGCTCTTCCATGTCGAGCGGATCGCCGCGCAGCTCCCACGCGCCGGCGCGTAGCGCGTCGAGCTGCTGCTGGCGCAGCGCCGGCCCGGCGGTCATCACAATGATCGGAGTGGCGCGCGAGATCATGCCGTCGGCGCGCAGCGCGCGACACAGCGTGAGATTGTCGCTGGCGCGCTGGTCGAGTCCCAGGTCGAGCAGGATCGCGTCGGGGAGCTGGCGCCGCGCCAGCTCGAGCACCTGCTGGCGCTTGGCGGTGGTGATGACCCGGTACCCGCCCTGCGTGAGCACACTCTCGAGCGACTCGGTGAGCCACGTATCGGCATTTGCCAACAGCACCAGCGGCTTTACGGCCATAGACGCCATGTGCGGGTTATGTTACGGACTATGTTAAAGACCGCAAGGACCGTGACCTTGCTCACCGTCACACTTTTGGCGTGCGCGACATTACGTAATGCGATCACGTTCGAGAACCCGCAAGTCGAGCTCCGGGAGATCAACGTCACAGGCCTGGGATTGAGCGGCGGCACGCTCGACCTCGTGTTCGATGTGTACAATCCCAATGACTACCGGCTGCGCAGCACGCGGCTCGAAGTTGATCTCGAATTGGCGGGCACGGACTTCGGGAAAGCCCTTATCGACAAACCCCTGGATCTATCCCCGGAGAACCATAGCAGGGTGCTGATGCCGGTTCGGTTTGCATGGTCTGGCGTTGGAGCCGCAGCCAGGTCATTGCTGGAGTCGCAAGAACTACCTTACGGTTTGACGGGAGCTGTGCTGCTCGATACCCCGATCGGTGAACGGCGAGTGCAACTCTCAAGTAAAGGCACTGTGCCGCTGAGGAAATTGATTCCGTGACAGAGCTGCAAGAAAAGTTGCAAGACGCCAAGTTGCAAAGTGGTCTCAAGCTTGCAGCTGACAGCTTGAAGCCACTTCGCAACTTGGCGTCTTACACTGTTCTTGAGTCTGAGGGAGAGGACCTATCCGCAAGCTTATAGACATCCAAGCCCCAATCGAGCGTGCCTATCTCGTTGGAGCGCCGCGCAAGGGTTCGGATGAGGCCGTGCACGTAGAAGAGCACTTGGAGGAGCTCGAGCGCCTGGCGGATACCGCTGGTGCAGAGGTGATCGGCAGAACCATCCAGCGCATCGAAGCGCCCACCCCAAACTTCTATATCGGCCAGGGCAAAGTTGAAACGCTCAAGGACGAGATGGCCTTGGCCGGCGCGACGCTGATGCTGTTCGACGAGTCGCTCACCCCCCTCCAGGGCGTGAAGCTCGAAAAAAGCCTCGGCGTGCGCGTCATGGACCGCACCGAGGTGATTCTCGACATCTTCGCGACGCGCGCGCGCAGCCACGAGGCCAAGCTGCAGGTGGAGCTGGCGCAGCTCGAATACCTCCTGCCGCGCCTCACCCGCATGTGGACGCACTTGTCACGTATCCGCGGCGGCATCGGGCTCCGGGGACCCGGCGAAACGCAGCTCGAAACCGACCGCCGCGTGATCCGCCACAAGATCTCGACGCTCCGCAGGCGGCTCAAGGACGTCGCCGAGCATCGCGCCAACCAGCGCCAGGGCCGGCGCGATTTGCCGACCGCGGCTCTCGTCGGATACACCAACACGGGGAAATCGAGCTTGCTCAAGGCGCTCTCCGGTCAGGACGTATTCACCGAGGACCGCCTGTTCGCGACCGTGGACACGCTGGCGCGCGAAGTGGACGTGGGCGAAGGCTATCGCTACCGGCTGACCGATACCGTGGGATTCATTCGCAAGCTGCCGCACCATCTGGTCGCGTCATTTCGGGCGACGCTGGAAGAAGCGGAAGACGCCGATCTGCTGCTGCATGTGATCGACGCCAGTCATCCCGGGTGGGAAGACCAGGTGGACGTGGTCGAGAAGGAAACGACGAGTGTCGCGCCGAAACGCGTGATTCACGTATTCAATAAGGCTGACTTGCTGCCCGATCGCGAGGCTTTTCTCGGCATGGTGCGCGAGCGCTATCCGCACGCGGTGCTCACATCGACAGTACGCGAGGGTGGCGTCGAAGACTTGCGGCGGGCATTGCGCACATCCGCGCAGGCACTTAGACCGATTGCGGAAATCCGCGTGCCGGTTTCCGACGGCAAGCTGCTCGCGACGTTACATCGTGATGCCGAAATCCTGCACCAAGAGCAGACCAACGGGGTCGTGACGTTGCGCGCGCGCATCGAAGCGCGACTGCTCGGTCGCCTCAGACAACAGGGGGTCGAGGTGGTACTCGGATGAGATACCTCCCGCTGCTGTTGCTACTCGCCGGCGCCGGCTGTGCCAGCTGGTTCGACGACAGCACCGGACCGCCACCGCCACCACCGCCGCCGCCCCCGCCGCCGCCACCCGTCGCCACCATTCAATCCCTTGGGAGCTTCACCGAGCCCACGTTTCTCACCGCACCGCCGGGCGATACCTCGCGCATTCTGGTGACCGAGCGGGCGGGGCGCGTGGTGGTGCTGCGGAGCGGTGTGCGGCAGACTGGGCCGTTCCTCGACCTGCGCGGGAAGATCAGCGCGGCCGATGAAGACGGCCTCTACAGTGTCGCGTTCGATCCGCAGTACGCGACCAATCGCCGCTTCTACGCGTTCTACACGAACCTGAACCGCGACATTCGCATCGTCCGCTATGTCGTCCCGGTGACCGATCCCGACAGCGCCGATGAGTCGCAGGCCGACACGATTCTCGCGATCCCGCATCCGATCGCCGGGTTCTCCCTGCCGTTCGGCAACCATCACGGCGGCCAGCTCCAGTTTGGCCCGCTCGACGGCAAGCTGTACGTCTCGGTGGGCGACGGCGGTTGCTGCGGCGATCCGCAGCTCAATGCTCAGAAGAAGAAGACACTCAACGGCAAACTGCTCCGGATCGACGTGAGCGGGGCGACCGGGTACACCGTACCGGCGGACAATCCGTACGTGAGCGACACCGCCTATTCCCCCGAGATCTGGTCCTGGGGCTTCCGCAATCCATGGCGGTTCTCGTTCGACCGGCAGACCGGCGATCTGTATATCGGCGACATCGGGGACGCGGCGTGGGAAGAAGTCGATGCCGTCGCCGCGCCGAACGCGGGGAAGGGAATCAACTTTGGCTGGAGCATCTACGAGGGGACGCACTGCTTCAGACCCAGCTGTAACCCAAGCGGGATCACGATGCCCGTGGTCGAGTACCCGCACTCACCAGCCTGCTCCGTCACCGGTGGTTACGTGTACCGCGGCACTCGGGTGACGGTGCTCACAGGCCATTACGTGTACGCCGACTTATGTAGCGGGTTCGTGGGCTCGTTCCTGCTGTCGGGCGGAACGGCGACGCTGTCTACCAATTGGACGTCGCAGCTGTCGCCCGGCAGCGGCATCGTCTCGTTCGGCGAGGATGCGCGTGGGGAGTTGTACATCGTGGTCTACGGCGGAGGGGTGTATCGCATCGTGCCGGCGCCCTAGCACGGGGGCAGCGCTGCTCGCGGTCCTGCTGATCGCCTGCAGCGACTCGAATGGGCCGCCGCCGGGCATGCTCGCAGCTCGTCGGCGATTTCGACAATCCCGTCTATCTCACGTCGCCCCCCGGCGACAGCGCGCGGATCTTCATCGTCGAGCAGCCTGGCCGCATCATCGTCCGCCGCAACGACACCACGCTGGCGCGCCCGTTCCTGGACATCAGCGGCCGGATCACATTCGGGGGCGAACAGGGCCTGCTGAGTGTCGCGTTCGATCCGGAGTTCGCCACCACCCGGCGCTTCTACGTGTACTTCGTCAGGGGCGGCAATCTCCGCATCGTGCGTTACACGGCGGCGGCGAGCGACCCCGACAGCGCTGATGAGGCGACGGCCGACACGGTCTTGAAAGTCGCGCATCCGACGAACGACAATCACAACGGCGGCCAGCTCCAGTTCGGGCCCGACGGCATGCTCTGGATCGCGACGGGGGACGGGGGCGGGGGCGGCGATCCGGACGAAAACGGGCAGAACAAGCATGCGCTGCTCGGCAAGCTGCTGCGGCTCGACGTGAGCGGCGGCGAGCGGGTACACGATTCCGTCGGACAATCCGTTTGCCTCCGACACGAGCGCGCGGCCCGAGATCTGGTCCTACGGGCTGCGCAATCCGTGGCGGTTTTCATTCGATCGGCAGACCGGGGATCTCTACATCGCCGACGTCGGGCAGGGCGCCTGGGAAGAGGTGAACGTCGCGCCGGCGGCGGTCCAGCGGGGCAGGGGCTTGAACTACGGCTGGAATATTATGGAAGGGAAGCACTGCTATCCGAGCGGTCCGTGCACCAACCCCGGCCAGTTGCCGTTCGTCGAATACCCGCACAGCGGTGGGGCGTGCTCGATCAGCGGCGGCTACGTGTATCGCGGCAGCGCGATCCCGGGCCTGGCCGGCAACTATCTGTACGCCGATTACTGCACTGGCGAGGTCTGGAGCATCGCGTATCCCGATCCAACGATCGTCGACGCGTCGTCCCAGCTGAGCCCCGGTGATGGTGTGAGCGCGTTCGGCCAGGATGCGCGCGGCGAGCTGTACATCCTGCAGTTGGGCGGCCCGGTGCACAGGATCGTTCCAAGTCCATGAGCCCTCGCTTGCAGATCGTCCTGATCGGCGCGCTGCTGCTGTGCGCGGCCTGCAACCAACCGGCTCAACCGCCGCCGCCGCCGCCAGTACCGGCGCCGCCCCCACCGCCGCCACCACCGCCGCCGCCGCCGCCGCCGCCGCCGCCGCCGCCCCCGCCGCCGCCGCCGCCGCCGCCACCGCCGGGCCCACCCGCGCTCGCGCTCGTCGGTACGTTCGTGAGTCCCGTCTTCCTCACCGCGCCGCCCGGAGACACGGCGCGCCTGTTCATCGTCGAGCAGGCTGGGCGCATCGTCATCCGGCGCAACGACACGACGCTGGCGCGCCCGTTCTTCGACGTTCGCGGCAAGATCAGTGCGGGTGGCGAACGGGGACTGCTCAGTGTCGCGTTTGATCCGCAATACGCCGCGAACGGCCGCTTTTTCGTGTACTTCACGAGCTCGAGCGGCGACCTCCGCGTCGTGCGCTACAACGTGTCGAGCGATCCCGACAGCGCCGATCGAGGCGACGGCCGATACGGTGCTCAAGGTCGCCCATCCAGGACAGAGCCAATCACAACGGCGGACAGCTCCAGTTCGGCCCTGACGGGATGTTGTGGCTCGCGACGGGGGACGGGGGCGGTGGTGGTGATCCGGACGGCAATGGTCAAAACAAGCACGCGCTGCTCGGCAAGCTGCTGCGGCTCGACGTGAGCGGCGCGAGCGGCTACACGATTCCGCCCGACAATCCGTATGCCACCGATACGAGCGCGCGTCCCGAGATCTGGGCGTACGGGCTGCGCAATCCGTGGCGGTTTTCGTTCGATCGCCAGACCGGGGATCTCTACATCGCCGACGTGGGGCAGAACGCCTGGGAAGAGGTGAACGTCGCCCCCGTGGGGATCGCAGCGGGGCAGGGGCGCGAACTACGGCTGGGATATTATGGAAGGGACGCACTGCTACCCGAGCGGTCCGTGCACGAACCCCGGCGTGCTGCCGTTCGTCGAATACCCGCACTCGGGCGGAGCCTGCTCGGTCAGCGGCGGCTACGTGTATCGCGGCAGCGCGCTGCCGGCCATCGTGGGTCACTACTTCTACGCCGACTACTGCACCGGTGACGTCACCAGTGTTGTCTATCCGAACGCGGCGACGGTGGACTGGCCGCAGCTCAGCGGCGGCAACGTCAGCGCGTTCGGGCAGGATGCGAAAGGCGAGCTGTACATCGTGCGGCTAGGCGGGCCGGTGTATAAGATCGTTCCAGGTCCTTGACCCTAAGACCAGCCCGAGCTCGAGTCCCAGCAACGCGCCGACCCATTCAAGCAGCGTAGTCGCTTTCAGGTGTGTCGTCATCGGCACGACGATCATCGCGAGTAGCACGAGACGCAACCGCGATTTTTGCCGCCCTGCGCCGCCCTCCGCCGCCTTGTTCGCCGCCGCTGTTATCGCGCCGCCCTCCGCCGCCTTGTTCGCCGCCGCTGTTATCGCGCCGCCCTCCGCCGCCGCTTCTTTCGCCGCCGCTTTTCTCGCCGACCGACGTTCTTCCCGCCCAGAATCCGACGCCGATCGTCCAGCCCGCCACCCAGCAGGCGTTGATGATCGCCAGGAGCCAGCCGGGCCAGTGCTCCGGATAGAAGATCAGTTTCCAGCCGTCGCCGATCGTGTAGCCGAGGTCGCAGCGCCAGTCGCCGTTCAGAGAAAGGCACAGACGGCCGCGCTCGTGGCCGGTGGTGGCGGTGAAGGTATCGGCGGGCGCGACGTGGGCGAACGCGTGTTCCCAGCGCAGGTCCGGCTGCTCGAGCGTGAGCATCACCGCCGGCATGTCGTAGCGCATCGTGAGATCGCGGCCCGTGACGGACAGGATGGTCGCTCGGCTACCGTGCGCATCGAAAACGGCGGCGAGTGGGGACGGGCGGCTGGGCGGAGATGGTGGAAAGGTCGCCTTCACGTATAGCATGCCGTTCTGCAGGATCGCTTCGCGGACCTCTCCTCGGTATAGCTCCCAAAATTCGAAGTCCGGTCTCGATTCGACGCGATAGGGGGACGGTCCGAATTCCGGCCGGAGCGCTGCGGCGGTGCCGAACCACACGAGGACCGCCAGGCTTGCGGCGCCGAGTGCGTGCCAGCCGCTGCGCGCGGGTGCGACGGTGAGCCAGCGGGGCGCGAGCCGGATCAGGCCGGCGCCGATGGCGGTGCTGATCGTGTTGCTCACGATGTCGCCCACACTGGGGTCTCGGCCCGGGATCCACTGCTGGGCGAACTCGACGGAGAACGAGAGCAGCGCGCCGAGCGCGACCGACCGGCGCACGGGGACGCCGGAGAGGGTCAGGCCGATACCAAACGGAATGAAGAGGATGAGGTTCTGGAGCAGCTCGGCGACGGCCGCTCCACCGCTGGCCAGGTTGAAGGTCCAGTCACCCGACGCGCTATTGCCGCCCGGGTGGAGCGTGGCCAGCAGGATGCCGGCCGTGGACGTTGCCACGACGAGCCAGCACGCGAGCTTGGTGATTCGGGGATTCATCGAGCCACAAGTTAACCGTGCCCTGAAAGCCTGCCCTGAGCGCAGCGAAGGGGCCGGCTCGGCAACTACGTGCGCGCTGAAGCGCGTCGAATCCTGAAACGATTTACTTGCGAATCAACAGAGAGCCAACGGCGATCGCGGTTCCAACAATCCCCAACGCCGTCGGGACCCAGAACGCGAACATCCACCTGATCAGCTTGGTCTCGAGCTGTGCAAGCCGCTGCTCGAGTTTCGCGTCGAACCGGACGTAGTTCAGCTCGTTGATTTCGCGGAGGTCATCGCGATAGGTCGCGTCCACGCTATTGAACCAATCCACGAGCTCGTTGGTGACGTCCTCCCCGAACGTCTCGTAGAACCTGCGTGAGAGTCTGGCGGTGACCGGCATCCTCGAAGGTGAGGTATTTACATGCCGGACGCGTTATCGAACGGTCGCGGGTTGGACCGGAATGCCGCATGATCCATGGTACGCTCGGCGTGGCGGCCGAGTCAATGGTCGGCGAGGCCTAGCGTCCGGTTTCGGGCCGTAACATATTGCCCTTCCTTGGCCAATTCATAACTCGAGGAGTGGCAAGGCGTACCTTTTTGTCGGGAGCGTCGCGGGCAGTGGAAGCCGAATCTTTCCACATCACAAATCCGCATGTTGAAAACTCGCCGACCGAGGTGCCGGTAGCGTCTCGAAGCGGGGCTTCGCACGCGCCCGCCCGTGAGTCGCGGAAGACCCCTCCCCGGTTAGGGCTCCAGCGGCGTGCGCAGTCCAACTTCCGGCGCCATTTCCTGCGCGGGCTGCGGCGCTTCATCATCCTGGTCACCGCCGATCTCGCTTCCTTCTATGTCATGCGCGTACTGGTGCGCGCCGTGCGGGACAACGCCCTGCTTGGCCAGACCGCGGCGGGAGACGTGCGGGCGGTGCTGCCGGCCGGCATCCTGAACGGCTGGCAGTACGCGGCGGCGCTGTTCATGGGTCTCCTGGTGCTGGGCAACTACGGTCCCGGCGATATGCGACGCGACGCCAAGCGGCTGTTCTGGGCGTGCGCTCTTGCTACGGCGCTACCGCTGTGGATGACTGTCTGGACGCGCGGCATTCAACCCGTCGCTGTGCAGTATGCGCTCACGACCATCCTCGTCTGGATTGGTCTGTTGACGGAGCGTCGCCTGCTGGATGCCATCATCAACCGGGTCCGTCCAGGGCAGCGAGAGGCGCTGCGCACGCTGTTCGTCGGTCCCGCTGAGGCGTGTCGTGAGACCGAGGCGAGCCCGGCGTTCGCCGTCGAGTCCGAATGCCGGCCGATTGGCTTCGTCGACACCCACATCCCGCCGGCGCCCGCGGCATTGGGTCACATCGTCGACTTCGCGTCGGTGCTTCAGGAGACGAATGTCGAGGCTGTTGTGATCTGCGGCTACCTGACCGACGCCCGTTTTCACGACGTCGTCGATGCGGCGCTGACCGCCGGCTGCAAGGTGCTCGCCGTGCCGCGCAGCATCGCGATCGCCGGCGTCGAGCCGCAGCTCGTGTGGCGCCGGGACCAGCCGCTGGTCGAGCTGACGACGCCGACACTGCGCGGTGGTCAGCTGATCATCAAGCGGTGGTGGACCTGCTGGGCGCGACGGTCGGTCTCGTTCTCGCGACACCGCTTCTGCTCATCGTCGCCGCGCTCGTGAAGTTCGACTCGCCGGGGCCGGTGTTCTTCCGCCAGAATCGTGTTGGCCGCGGCGGGCGACTCTTCCGGATCTTCAAGTTCCGGACGATGGCGGTTGGCGCCGAGGATCGGCAGGAGGAGCTGATCCAGAACAGCATTTATCCGGATCGCCGGCTCTTCAAGATTGTCGGCGATCCGCGGATCACGCGCCTGGGCAGCTGGCTGCGGCGTACGAGTCTCGACGAGCTGCCGCAGCTGTTCAACGTCCTGAAGGGTGAGATGTCGCTCGTCGGGCCTCGGCCCCCGGTGCCGTCCGAAGTGGATCTGTACGAAGCGCATCACTACGCGCGCTTCGACGTGAAACCGGGGATCACCGGCCCGTGGCAGGTCGCCGGCAGAAACCAGATCACGGACTTCGAGCAGATCGTGTCTGCTCGAAACGCGGTACATCCGTGAGTGGTCCCTGCTCACCGACATCGTCATGCTGCTTCGCACCATCGTTGTCGTCCTGTGGATGCGCGGCGCACATTGAGGATCCTGGTGGCGGCGACCCTGGCCGCCGCTGTTTGCACGCGAGCAGGATCGGGCGGGAGCGGGGCGGCACCTTCACGCTGGGTCCTCGTCTATTCGGGCGGACCGAAACGGCCCGCCTATTCTATCGACGATCTCCGTCGCCTCATATCAGTTGTCGATAGCACCGGCCGCTCGGTCGGGCCGCTGTGCGACGGCGTGATTCTCACCGAGTACCTGGCCGTCTCGGGCCGGTACTACATGCCGTGGACCAACGGGCGGCCATCGCAGGGCTCGGATTGGGATCAATACCTCGATTCGCTCAGCGCTCCGGACGGCATTCTCACCCGGCTCGACTCCGCCGCCGCCCGCGCGGGCGTGAACCCTGTGTCGTTCACCGTGATGGTTCCGTACCCCGATTCGACGCAACGGGCCTTCAGTTATCAGGGTTCAACGTGGGATCTCAGTGTCCACTCGAACCGGGCCGAGATTGTGGATCGCCATATCCATCAGCTCGCTCACCGTGTGAAGTCGCTGCCACTGCGGCACGTATCGTTTGCCGGATTCTACTGGTTAAACGAATCGATGTCCGTATCGGACCAGAACGTCATCAATCGCATCGCAGACTTCGCCTCTCCATTGGACTACCGAGTGCAGTGGATTCCTTCGTGGGGTGCGGCGCGCGCAGCGCAGTGGGCGTTCTTTGGTTTCGATGCCGATGGTGTGTGGCAGCAGCCCAACTACTTCTTCCATCCCGAAGTCGCGCCCTCACGCCTCGACTCTGCCTTTGCGTTCGCGCGCACGGCCGGCATGGGCATCGAGCTCGAGTTCGACCGCCGGATGTTCAGCGACGCGAGGTTCAGCGATCGGCTCATTCCCTATCTCGCGGCATTTGAGAAGAATGACGACATCCGAAACAAGCCGATCGCGATCTATGAGGGCGCCGGGGCGTTGATTCAGCTGTCCCGGAGTCCTGATTCGCGCCATCGCGCCTTGTACCGCCGGTTGGTGGCGGTGCTACGTCCCGAAGTGCGGCTATGATCGCGCTGTTCTTCGGAACCCGCCCCCAGGTGATCAAGGCCAGCGTGCTCAGGAAGGCTCTTCAGAGAGTAGGGCAGGTTGCTGCCATCGATACCGGGCAGCGCTACGACTATTCCCTCCACCAGGTCCATTACGATCAGCTGGGCGTGACAGCGCCGGATGCCTACCTGGAGGTGGGTTCGGCTTCGCACGGCCGACAGACGGCGTCGATCCTTGTGGCCGCCGAGGAGTGGATCGACGCCCATTCGGCCGGAGTTGGCGGTGGTGATCGGCGACACGAACTCCACCTCGCGTGCGCATTGGCCGCCGCGAAAGCCAGGATTCCCGTGGCACATGTCGAAGCGGGCCTGCGCGCGCAGGACTTCCTCATGGCCGAAGAGATCAATCGTCGCTGTGTGGACGCGATCGCTTCCGTGCTCCTTGCACCGTGCGCTCGCGCAGCCTCGATTCTCCAGCATGAGCAGTCAGGCGGTCGGAATCCACGTCGTCGGGGATGTGGCGCTCGATGTCATGAACGAAGCGCTGCCGCGCGTGATGCCCGTGTCGCAGGTCGTGGGTTATGACCCGGCCTGGGCTCTGACTTCATCTATGTCACGCTGCACCGCGCCGAGCTGGTCGACGATCCACAGAAACTCGAGCAGGTGTTTGCCGCATTGCACCGGCTCCCCCTTCCGGTGCTGTTCGCCGCGCATCCGCGCACGGCGGCCGCCCTCGAGCGTGGGAATGTGCGCATCAACGGGCGGGTGACGATCCGCCCACCGCTCGGTTACCTCGAGAGTCTCGCCGTGCTGCGGAGCGCCGCCGCCGTGGTCACCGATTCGGGTGGTATTCAGCGCGAGGCCTATTGGCTCGGCGTGCCCTGCGTGACGGTGCGATCGGAATCGGAGTGGGTTGAAACGGTCGGGCTCGGCGCGAATCGGCTCGTCGCGCCCGAGCGCGTCGGCGCACTCAGCGCCGTCGTGACTGAAGCGATGGAGTTACCGCGGACGTGGGATCGCGGAGCCTATGGAGATGGCACCGCCGCCGAACGCGTTGCGGAGATCCTCGCCGCCTCATGATCACGCCCCGAAAGCAGCTGCGCGTACGCCGAGAGCAGGGCATTGGCCTGCGTCTCCCAGGCGAGCGGCGCGATCAATCGCTGCGCGCGCGCGACGCGATCCGCGCGCTCACGTGCATCGCTCCCGACGAAGGCGTGGATGGCGCCGGCGAGGCTGCCGGCGTCGCCGGTCGCCCAGAACCACAGCGTGTCGTCGCCAAAGTACCGCCGGTAGCTCGGCAGGTCGGCGGCAAGGACGGGCATGCCGAGCTGCACGTACTCGAGCAGCTTGGTCGAGAGCGAATACTTGGGTCATCCCGTCCAGACGCGTGGGGACGACGCCGGCGTGATAGCGCGGCAAGCGGCTCGCCAGCATCGCGTGCGTGATGGGTTTTTCGACGACGACGGTCCCCGGCTTCGCCTCGGTGCTGGCCATGCGCTCCAGATGCTCGCGTTCGGGCCCGTCGCCAATGATGGTGAGAGCGCACGTCGCGCCCGTCCCGGTTCGCCAGTGCCACGCCGCGAATCGCGATGTCCAGCCCGTACATGTGGGTGAGCGTGCCGTGGTAGACGAGCTGGATCGGCTCGTGGAGCGCCGCGACGTCCTGAGTGCGCATTCGGAAATCGCGCGGGTCGGCGGTGTTGTGCACGACGATCCGGTGTTCGGTTGCGGACGCGGCGCGCGTCTTCAGCAGCTCGTCGATGGGGCGATTCACCGTGATGGTCAGATCGGCGCGGCGGCGCGCCCAGCGTTCGACGCGTCCGGCGATCGCCGCGATCACTCGCCCGATCGGTCCGGGGAATTTCGCGCGCGCGAATTCGGGGAAGATCTCATGCATGTCGAAGACCAGGCGCGCGCCGCGGTGGCGGCCGGCAGCGCCGCCCACAGCAGGAAGTCGGGAGTGTATGGACGTGAACGACCTGTACCTGTCGCGAGTGCGCGGTGCGAAGCGATGAGACGTCGGCTGCGCAGCACGAAGTCGCCGTACTCCATGAGGTACAGACAGAAAACCGCCGCGCGACTTGCGCCCCGCGGCACTCGAATGGCTACGACGCTGTCCACGCGACTCGAGTCGCGCGTTCGCCGTGTGCCCGTACGGCGATCACGGCGCAGCGCCGGCCCGTGTCGCGCAATGCACTGAGCTCCCGTTTGACACGCGTGTCGGCCGGGTAGTGGCCGAAGACGACATGCAGGATTTCGATCGGGCGCGGCATGCGGAACAATTAAAGCTGGCGGAGGGTCGCGCGTAAGCATGTGCGGCATCGCCGGGGTGATCGCCAAAGAAAAAGGCCGCGACGTCGGCCCGCTGCTCGAGCGTCTGACCACGGCGCTCGCGCATCGCGGACCGGATGGCTCGGGCTTTCAGTACGCCCGCGGCCGCTCCGTCGGGCTTGGCCACCGGCGTCTGAGCATTGTGGATGTCGAGGGTGGCGCGCAGCCGATGGCTAATGAGGACGGCACGGTCTGGGTAGTGTTGAATGGCGAACTCTACAATCACCTCGAGCTAAGGCGCGAGCTGGAAGCGGGGCCACCGGTTCAAGACGCGAATGCCGACACCGAGGTCCTGGTGCACGGGTGGGAGGAGTGGGGCAGCGAATTACTCGAGCGGCTGAACGGCATCTACGCGTTTGGACTGCTCGACCTGCGCGGTCAGAGTCCCAACCTGTGGCTGGCCCGCGATCCCGTCGGCGTCAAACCGTTGTATCTCGGCGTCACGCGCGGGGAGTGGTGGTTCACCAGCGAGCTGGCGGCCGCGCGCGCGTGCGATTTGCTCGACAGCGAGCTGCGCAGCGAGGCGTTCGACGAGTATCTGGTGTACCGCTTCGTCCCATCGCCCGGGCACGTTCTTTCGCAACGCGTGGAAACTGCCGCCCGGGCATTTCTGCCGCTTGTCTCTCGACGAACTGCCGGAACATCCGACTTTCCGGCGTTCGAAACGGTTTCCTGCGGCTCTCCCGAACCCATGCCGGGTGGAAGGAAGCGTTGCGTAGGCCTCGCCGCCGCAGTTCGCCGCCAGCTCATGTCCGACGTTCCGGTGGGCTCGCTGCTGTCGGGTGGCGTGGACTCGACCGTCATCACGCAGCTCATGCGGGAATCACTCGACGCGCCCCCGTCTGCGTTCGCGATCGGGTTTTCGGGTGACGACTCACTGGACGAGCTCGCCGCCGGCGCGACGCGCGGCTAGCGTGCTTGGAGTCCCGCTCACCGAGGTGGCGATCACTGGGAGCGGAGTATCTTGCTGCCTGGCCGCGGCAGGTGGCTGAGCTCGCCGAGCCGATCGCCAATTCGAGCGCGCTCATGCTGGGCTTGTTGTGCCGGGCGGTAAAGGGCAAACGCAAAGTCGTGTTGACGGGGCAGGGGGCGGACGAGCCCCTCGGAGGATATCCACGTCACGTCGCCGCGCGCCTCTACCCCTTGGCGCGTGCCTTCGGTCCACTGCTGCACGCTCTGCCGGAGCGCTGGCTGTCGTCGGATCGCGTGGCTCGGCTCCGGCGGATTGCCGATACACCTGAGGAAGCGCGCCGGTTTGTCGAGACATTGGCGGTGTTCAGCCCTGCCGAGGCGGTCGCGCTCACCGGCCACCGATCGCAGCTCGCGGCGCTGGCCGACCCGGTGCGGAAATGGTTGCCGACCCGGAATGGTGGCGATGCAGTCAACCGGCTGCTGATCGTGGATGCTCGTCTTTCGCTCGCCGACGATCTGCTCATCGTGGCGGATCACACGTCGATGGCTTCGGGCGTCGAGCTGCGCGTGCCGTTTCTCGATCTCGAGTTTCTGGCGCTGATCGAGCACATGCCCGGCCGCTACAAGATCTCGCGGCTGGGCGAGCGGAAGTGGTTGTATCGGCGAGGCCGTCGACCAACTGTTACCGGCGCCGCTGCGTCCGGCGTTGACCGGCTGGCGAGGGTCGGACCGGTCGCAAGCTCGGGTTCTCGACGCCACTCGACAGCTGGTTCGGCAAGTGGCGGGATCAGGAAGCGCAGGAGTTCCTGCTCGGTCGTGAGGCGCGTCGCGCCGCACTATCTCCCGGGGACCGCGGTTGCGGCAGCTGCTTGAGACGACGAAGGCCGATCGCCTGCCGCGCGAGCGTCAGTTCATGAGTTTGTACGTGCTCGAAACATGGCTGCGCGCACAGTGATGCTGCCCCGCCGCATCCGGCTCGGCGCGGCGTCGATCACGCTCGCGTTCGTCGCCTGCCTCGGCGATCCGGTCGGGCCGGGGATCCTCACGATCGCCACTGAGGGCGCGGGGGTCGATACCGCTCTGGCTGGGAGCGCCGGGGGAAGCTCTTCCATCCCAAATCCGTCTGCGCATTACCGACGATGCGGGCAGGCCACTGCCGGCAGCCGCGGTGACGTGGGAGGCTGTTGGTCGCAACGCCCAGGTCCTGGCGCCCAGCGCCGAAACCAACGCGGCCGGGCTCGCGACCGCGGGTTGGCTGCTGGGAACGGACGCCGCCGAAGAGCAGCAACTGCGTGTGGCAGTGCGGACCACTCGCCATGAGAGCGAGGTCGTGATTCGTGCGCGCGCAATCCCGCGCATCGTTTCCCAGATTCGCGTTCTGATGGACAGCGCGGCAGTGGTGCGGCTGGGCGATACGGTACCGGTCGCGGTCAATGCGGTCGATCCCTACGGCAATGTATTCCCGGCGCCAGACGTCACGCTCTCGGTAACCGACTCGGCCATCGGCGCGGTCGCCGGACAGGCGTTTATTGGTGGCCCAAAGCGCGGCCGGACCAGCCTTCTGGTCACGAGTCACGGGATCGCAGCGCCAGTCGCGGTGCAGCGTGACGCAATACGTCGCGGCAATCGTTCCCCTCTCCGATACGCTCCGGTTCTCGGCGTTGGGTGCCCAGCGGCTTGTCGGGTACGTGGTGCGAGATGACCGCGGCCGGGTGGTTGAGGATACGGCGGCGATGATTACCGTGGCGGACAGCTCGGTTGCACGCTCACCGGTGAGTACGTGCGGGCGGTGGCTCCAGGGCTTACGACGCTCAGTCTTGTCCTCGCGCCGGCCGCGGCGAGTATCCCCGTGGGCGTGCAGCAGCGCGTCGGGTCGCTCCGCCTCGTGCGAGACACGATCCGGCTCGACGCCCTGAGAGACACCACAACGGTCAACCCGATCGTCCATGACAGTCTGGGCTCTCCGATTCCGGATCCGATTCTGGAGTACGACGTGCACGACGCAAACGTCGCGCAGTTTGCGACTACGCGGACGCTTCAGGCGCTCAGCCCGGGAGCGACGACGGTGACCGTGCGGGATCCGGCGACCGGTATTTCCACGAGCGCGCCAGTCGTGGTGCGGCAAGTGATCGCGAAGATCAACCTGACGCCGCCGGTGATCGCGTTCGACGCGTTGGGTGACACGCTCACCGTGGACGCGGTTGGAGAGGACCGGCTCGGGTCGTTGTGCCCGATGCCGCGCTGGACTTCTCGGTCGGCGATGCGCAGGTCGCGGCGTTCGAGTCGGGCTCACGGTTGCGATCGGTCTCTCCCGGGCAGACGCTGGTGGTCGTAAGCGATCCCGAAACAGGCATCGTCGCGACGGCGGACGTGCAGGTGACTCAGCGGGTGGCGGTGTTGACCTTGACGGCCGACAGGATCGCGTTCGACGCTCTGCTGGATACAGTCGTGTTGTCCGTGGTAGGGCGGGACAGGCTGGGTAGTGCCGTCGATGATGCGCCTGCACGCACGAGTTACTTCTCGACTAATCCTGGTGTCGCGGCGGTCTCCGCCGATGGGGCTGTTCACTCCGCAGGTAACGGTTCAGCATTGGTTATCGCGCAGTCCTCCGACGGCCCAGCAGACACCGTGCAAGTGGAAGTGCGCCAGATTGCGCGCTCGCTGACGGCTTCTCTGGATTACGACAAGCCGATCATTACGCTGCCGGTCGGGGCAGCTCTGCCGGTTGTCTGTCAGGGCTACGACGCAAATGGGTTTTCTGTTGCGGAGCCCTCCGTCTTGACTAGCACGACGGCGAACACAGTGACCGGGACAGTCTGCGGCGACGTACGCGTCGCTCGTTCAGGGTTCGACACGCTGGTGTTCACGTCGGGTACTGCGGAAGCGCGCGTTTCACTCATTCTTGCCGTCCGGCCGCTCCCGGATAGTCCTGTTGGCGAGCTGCTTCAGGCGGACTCGATTCTTGCGCCGAGCGGACCTTGGGCGCCATCAGTTGCCGAAGGACCGGGCGGAGAGCTGGCTGTCTATTACGCGGCGTTTTCAACGATTCCCGATTCGAGCGGTCATACTCGTGGTGATCTGCATCGATTGGTATGGCTAGGGGGAAATCAATTCCGGTATGAAGGAGTTGCGCTCCGGCATGACGACGACATTTGTAGCCCGCAGGGACAGGGCATTGAGAACATGGCGATCGTTCCTCGTGCCGAAGGTGCCGGGTGGCGCATGCTTTACGCCGCTGGAAGCAACGCATGCTACGGCTGGCAGGTGTTCTCAGCCGTCTCAGACGACGGTCGGACTTGGACCAAGGAATCAGGCGTTCGTCTGACAACGGAGGGACGGCAGTCGACGGTCAGCCGCCTTGGCCGTCGGGTGAGGGAATGGTCGTCGATCGGCTGCCCAGGTGAGTGGCGCATGATCATGGGTCGTTCGAGCACGTGACGCCACCGGCCGAGAACAAGTGGCAGATCATTGAGTGGCGGTCGTCGGATCAGATCGAGTGGACCTATGTCGGTCCGGTGCTTACGACTCGCGACATGCCTGACGGATGGCAGGGATCCGTCTATAGCCCGACGATTAGGGAAATCGCTCCGGGTTTGTAGCAAGACCAACCTGAACGAGTTAGTGGCAAGGGTAC
>CAWHMT010000003.1:0-307887 GCA_963830455.1 uncultured Gemmatimonadales bacterium
TCGTTGCTCGCTTCGGTGACGTCGTCAACTTTCTTGGACTCAAACGCTTTCCGTTCAACAGTTTCCGACTAAACAATGTCTTGACCGCCTATCGGGCCGACCTATCTTCGACACGGGAAGTGTGCGGGGAGCTGCCCTTCACAATGAAGGATGGCGTAGCCGAGACGTCTCGCTGGCTGCTGACGCTCTGGGGCGCTGGGAGTGGTCTGAAGGAAGATCGGACTACTCGATGGTGTCGTACTGGTGGCGGGTGCGGGTGGGTTCATTGGGGGACATATCGTAGCGGAGCTTCGCCGTCGCGGGCTTGCCGTTCGCGGCGCCGATATCAAGCCGGTCGCAGATTGGTATCAGGTTTCCCCCGACAGTGAAAACATCGTTACCGATCTCAAACTCATCGACGAGTGCAGGCGAGTGTGTCGTGGCGTCCGCGATGTGTATCAACTCGCCGCCGATATGGGGGGGATGGGGTTCATTGAGAACAACAAGGGCCTCTGCATGCTGTCGGTGCTTACGAACACGCACATGCTGCAGGCCGCTCGCGAAGCAGGCGTTCGTCGCTTTTTCTACTCCTCCTCAGCCTGCGTGTACAACGCGGACAAGCAAGCGTCGGCGGACGTTGTGGCATTGCGTGAGGAAGACGCCTATCCGGCAATGCCGGAGGACGGGTACGGGTGGGAAAAACTGTTCTCGGAGAGAATGTGTCGTCACTTTCGGGAGGACTTCCGCCTCGAGACTGGCGTGGCCCGATACCATAACGTGTATGGCCCACACGGCACCTGGGAGGGGGGCCGGGAAAAAGGCGCCAGCGGCGATATGTCGCAAGGTAATCACCGCAAAGGCTACAGGTAACCATTCAATCGAGATCTGGGGTGATGGCAGTCAGACTAGATCGTTCATGTATATCGACGACTGCGTCAGGGGTACCCTCGCGATAGCTGCGAGCGACATTGTGGATCCGATAAACCTCGGGTCAAGCGAACTGGTTACGATCAATCAGCTGGTAGGTATCGCGGAGGACATCGCGGGCGTTCGCCTGGAGCGAACCTACAATCGCGGTGGTCCGAAGGGCGTCAACGGCCGGAACTCGGACAACAGCCGCATTAAACGCGAGCTCGGTTGGGAACCATCCATTCGACTTCGTGACGGCATGGAAAAGACATATCGTTGGATCGACTACTAATACGTCCGAAAGTATGGAGATTGAGGCGGGCGCGTCCCAACCAACGGTCCCCTCGAGAATGAGAGGTTGGAATTGGCACGCCTACTGTTAAAAGTTTACTACGTTTTGACGGTGCCAATATCCATCCTGTTTATTCTTAGCTCGAAGCGCATCCACTCCGCCTACCGCATGACGCTATTCCGAAAGCTGGCGCTGGGCCTACGCATGTTTTACAACACTCTAAGAATCAGGACAGGGACATCCTACAAGTCACATCTGGCTATGGCGCTGAAAATCCTCGAAACGCCGCCGGAGGTGAAGGGTGACATCCTTGAGTGTGGTACGTGGAAGGGCGGCACTGCGGCCAATCTCTCCCTCATTTGTGACATCGTTGATCGCAGACTGCGGGTGTATGACTCGTTCGAAGGATTGCCAGTCGGTTCGGCCGGAGACCGACAAAGCAAGAACTACCAGCCCGGTGATTATTATGGAGCGCTGGAGGAGGTACGGGCGAACATTGTCAAATATGGAGTCATCGAGCGGTGCTCTTTCGTGAAGGGTTGGTTTCGTGACACCCTTTCCCAGCTCAAGGACCCGGTGCTTCTGGCGTACCTTGATGTTGACCTCGAGGCGAGCCTACACAACTGCGTGCAATGCATCTGGCCCAATCTCGTAGACAAGGGATTCATTTTCATCGACGAGTTTCTCAGCCTTGACTATTGCGCCTTGTTCTACTCGGAACAGTACTGGCAGACCTACTTTCAACGAACTCCTCCAGGTTTGATCGGTGCGGGGACGGGGGCTTCCGTTGGGGGAGTACTACATCGGGCCCCTGGATGAGCGCGACGGCCATCCATTGGAGCACTCCAACGCAGGTGCATATACGCGCAAGGATTTCTCAAGGAGTCTGGACGTATTTCCCAGTCGATGACTGACAGACAGCGTACACTGCTGGTTCTCACGCAGGTCTACGTGCCGGACCCAGCAAGCGTAGGCCAACATATTGCCGACGCAGCTGTCGAGATGATCCAGCGGAGATGGCGCGTCATCGTGCTGACATCACGGAATGGTTATGACGACCCATCGACGCAATACCTAAAGCGCGAAATCAGGGACGGAGTTGAGATTCGTCGCTTGCCGTGGTGTTCCTTCGGAAAGCGATCACTCGTGCTGCGGATACTGGGTGGGACTCAGCTTCGTCTTCCAGGCCGTGCTGCAGAAGCTTCGGGTGCGACGATTCAGGGGTGGCGCCGTAAGCACGTCACCACCGATGGCGTCGTTGGCCGCCATTCCGATCGGCCGCTTGCGAGGGGCGCCCATCAAATACTGGGTGATGGATCTTAACCCTGATCAGGCTGTTGCTCTCGGCAAATTGCGTTCGACGGCAATCGCGGTGCGCCTTCTGGAGTGGCTGAACCGATGGATTCTCAGAGTCGCGTCGGACGTCGTCGTGCTTGATCGTTTCATGGCGGCGAGGGTGAACGCCAAGCATCAGGTGACACAAAAGCTTCGGGTCATTCGCCTTGGCTGCCAGGATCAGATTTCGCCCGTTCCGCACCGCGAAAACCTCTTCCGGACTGAGCATGGCTTGAACGGCAAGTTCGTCGTCATGTACAGCGGCAACCACGGCCCGAGCCATCCCTTCTCCACGATACTACAAGCGGCTGAACGACTCCGCGATCACCCAAGGTTGTTGTTCATGTTCGTCGGGGGAGGCACGGGGAAGCGCGACGTCGAGGCGGCGGCCCTTCCGAACGTTCGCTCATTGCCATATCAACCGCTGGCGAAACTGCGCTACTCGCTATCGGCCGCCGACGTTCATCTCGTCACCATGGGGGACGACGTTGTGGGCATCGTCCATCCGTGCAAGGTCTATGGAGCGATGGCCGTCGCGCGCCCCATTCTCCTCCTCGGACCACAGCAGTCGCACGTCGGCGAACTACTCGAAGTCGGAGCGATTGGCTGGACCGTGCGGCACGGAGACGTCGACGGCGCTGTGCGGGTGTTGAAATCGATTCTAGAGTTGCCCAACGAAGAATTGGTGGAACGAGGTCGGCGGGCGCGTGCGCTCATCAGCGCTCGCCTAAACAAGCGGTTGCTTTGTGGGCGACTGTGCGACGTACTCGAACAGGGCCTCTCACCGTGAGATGGTATCGCCGCGTGGCTCGGGTATATTCGCCTTTATGACCGCATCGGCTCAGAGGCCACTCAGCGCGTTATCCTCCGAGGATCAGGACGCCGTCTCCGGGCTGTCTATCATGAACATGCTGCTCCGGAACCGATATGTGGTGGCAGCTACCGCGCTGGTCTTGGGGCTGCTTGTCGGCCTGGTGTTGCTGCTGTTGCCTCGGACGTACACCACGGAATCGTCGTTCATGCTGCAGAGCCGCAACAGCATACCGAGCAATATCAGCGGCTTGGCGTCGCAGTTCGGTTTCTCACTGCCCGTGGGGGAGCCGAAGATCGATCTCCCGCTTTCTACGCCGAGCTGCTACAGTCGCGCGAAATCCTGGGGGCGGTGGTGGATGGTCCGATAGCACTTCAGGTGTCGGGCGCTGTCCGAGAAGCACGATTGGCAGACTGGTTCGATGTGCAGGGTCGTAGCGCCACGCTACAGCGCGACATGACAATAAGAAAACTGCGAAAGGCCGTGGACGTTGGGGTGTCCGTCAGAACGGGTGTCGTCACGCTCCGAGTCAAAACGAAGAATCCTGAGCTCTCCGAGCGCATCAGCGAGCAGATGTTGTCTTGGCTCAATGATTTCAACCTCCAGAAGCGGCAATCGCAGGCTGCGGCCGAACGCAAGTTCACCGAGGCACGCCTGGATGAGGCACGCCGGCAGTTACGCGAGGCAGAAGATCACCTTCTTGTATTCATGGAGCGCAATCGCGATACGCGGAACTCGCCGGCGGCCGCGTCTTGAGGAAGATCGCCTCAACCGCGATGTCTTGATGCGGCAGCAAGTGTACACGTCGCTGCTTCAGGCGTATGATCGCGCGAAGATTGAGGAGGTTCGAGACACGCCGGTTCTTACAGTGCTGCAAATGCCGGAAGCGCCGGTGCGGCCCGACCCGCGAGGCATCGTGACGAAGGTGATCTTGACGCTCATCCTAGGTGTGGTCCTCGGCGTATGGCTAGGCATGGCGCGGGAAGCACTGCAACCACCACGTGCGATGTACGACTCACTACGGGCGGAGTTCGACGCCCTCGCCTCCGAGGTTCGGGAAGAGGTTCGACATCCGTTCGCTACGATCGGACGGTTATTAGGATTTGGTGCTGGCAGTCCTCGGTCCACGACCGGGTAGACTGGCCGCGCACCCTAGAACGCAGGTTGAGGGAGACTCCTCGGGAAGAGTTCCACGTCCGGCGTATCGGCGCTCATTGCGTGACCACCACAATGATCGCCACCGTGCTCGCCAGGATCTGCGCGATCGCCCCGAACAACGCGACCATATCCGTCTTGGGCTCGTTCGGATCCTTGGATGGCACCACCACCTCCGAGCCCGGCCCCGGTTTCGGGTTGTTGCTGAACAGGATGCCGCTGTTCCGCGTCCGAACCTCGCCATTTGCGTACCGTACGCTGACCTGACCCTTCACGGCGAGTCGGGTGAAGCCCCCCGCCGCACTCAGGTAATAGTCGAGCTGCGCCCCCTGGCGATACAACACACTTCCCGGTGAGTTCACCGCGCCCGAGACCCGCACACTCGGCTGATACTCGGGGATCCCGACCGAGTCACCCGGCTGCAGGATGATGTTGTCCCGCGAGCGAGCATCCTTGAGGGCCTGGGGCAAATTGATGTTGATCCGGCCCGCGGTTATCGACCGCGCGCACGAACCGAATCCCTTCCGAGTACGCCCGCGGCGTCAGGCCGCCCGCGCGCTGCACCAGATCCGCCAGGCGATCGTCCTTCGCACGCAAGGCGTACGTTCCGGGGAACCGCACCTCACCCGTGATCGTCACGGTCCGCTGCAGCTCGAAATCGGGCTGGCGGAAAATCAGCACGTTGTCGTACAGCTCGAGCGTGACCTCATCGACCCCGCTCCCAGCCGGGAACGCGATGCCCGGCGGCCCGATGTATTGGCCGGTCGAGTCGCGCTGGAACAGATAGGTCGAGTCGAGCGGCACGCGAATCGTCGTCGCGAGCTGGCCCTTGGACCGGTCCGCCGGCAACCGCGCAATCTCCGCCTCGCGCAAGTCCACCCCAACCTTGGGACCGCGCGCGAGCGTCATCAGCTCCCGCAACGTCATGCCCGGCCGCCACGGATAATTCCCCGGCTGCTGCACCATGCCGGTAATCGCGACGGTATACTGCTCGGCGGCCTGCGGCCAACGAGTCGATGCGCACGACGTCGCCATTCTCGAGACGAAATGGCGGGACCAGGCCGTTGGCGAGCGGCACGTCGATCGTCACGCGCGCCATGGTCTGGGTGTTGCGCGCATCAGCCGGCAAGACCCGATCGACCTTCACGCGCTCGAGCGCGGCATCGGGCAGGAACCCGCCGGCGGCCTTGATCATGTCGTACAGCGTCTCGCCCTCGGTCGTCTCATAGATCGCCGGCCGCAGCACTGCACCATCGATGCGCACGCGCGCGACGTGTATTGGCACGAAGATGACGTCGCCCGTCTCGAGCCGGATGTCGCTGCGCGTGTCGCCGCGCAACAGATAGTCGTAGAGGTCGAGCGTCGCGATCGTCTTGCCGGCGCGCTGCACATCCACGCCGCGCAGCCGCGCCAGCTCGGTCACGCCGCCGGCGGCATACAGCGCCGTAAAGACCGTGCCGAGCGAGCTGATCTGGTAGGCGCCGGGCTGCGCCACCTCACCCACGACGTAGACCTGATTGGCGCGCACGTTCGCCACCGTGACGTCGAACCGCGTGGTCGCACCGCCGCCGCGACGCACGCCGGAGTACACACGACCCAGTCGCGTGTACAGCACGTCGCGCAGCTGCTCGAGCGTCAGGTTCGCGACGTGCACCTGACCCACCTGCGGGATCAGAATGAACCCTTCACGCGTGATGGGCAGGGAATACGTCAGCTCGACGTCGCCCGTGAGGATCAGGACGAGATTGTCGCCGGGACCGAGCCGGTAGTCGGGTGGCACGGGACCCGAGAGCAGCGGCAGGAACTGCGTGGTCGTGCGCCGGAACACATCGACGCCGAACACGTCGCTCGGCGCGCTGGGGGCCACCCGCACCAGCCCGGTGTCGAGCGTCAACACTTGATTCTCGATCGGCGGCAAACCGAGCGCCTGAATCGCCGCCAGCTCCGCGGCACTCGGCGCGGCGCCGGCGCCGGCTCCACCGGCGCTGGTGCTGCCGCAGATACTGATCGAGCAGGGTCGAGGGATAGCCGCTCGCGCTGAGGCGCGCGCGAATCTGCTCGGGCGTCAGCCCCGACTGCGCGATGCGCGGCGCACCTGGTCGGCCGTCCCAGGCTGCTGTAACGCCTGCTGGACCTGTTGGGGCGTAGGATTCTGTGCCGTCGCGATCGCAACGGCGAGCAAGAGTGCTTTCATCTGGTGCTCCGGCTTTCTCCCAAGGGCTTTAAGAAAGTCAGGGTCGCTAACTTGGCCCCTAACTAGCGGCAGGTCAAGTCGTTAAAGAGCAGTTGCCAGTGATAGCTAATTAGCTATCGTTTGGGATGTCGACGGCTGCTGAACTCCTTCGGAAGGCCCGCGCTCTGGCCGGTCTCAGCCAGCGCGCGCTCGCGCGCCGCGCGGGGACGGCCCAGTCCGTGGTCGCGCGGATCGAGCGCGGGCAGACAAACCCCACGTGGGAAACGTTGGAGCGTCTCCTGGCGGCGGCGGGGCCAGGGGTCAGTGCGCAGCTCGGGCCGACGATCGCGGAGGGATCCATGCTCTACGAGGTGCCGGGGATGCTGCGAATGACGCCCGAGCAGCGACTCCAGGGCGCCGAGAACGTCAGCGACTTCCTGTATCGCGCGCGGCGCGTTTCTGACGGAGGCGGCGTTCCAGGCGCTACGACGCCGCTCGACCTGAAGCTCCTCTTCACGACCCTCGCCCGGCACAACGTGCAGTTCGTGCTGATCGGAGCCCTTGGTGCCACGCTGCACGGATTCCCCCGGAATACGCGAGATGCGGACATCACACCGGCGCGCGACGCCGCCAACCTCGAGCGCCTGGCTGCTGCGCTGCGCGAGCTCGATGCCCGTATTTACACCGAGCAGGTGCCCGAGGGCTTGCCCTTCGACTGCAGCCGGCAGATGCTCGCGCGCGCCGATATCTGGAATTTGATCACGAAAGCCGGCCGCCTCGACCTTGCCTTCCAGCCCTCCGGCACGACGGGGTTCACTGATCTGGCGACTCACGCCGTGCGCTTCGACGTGTACGGGTCGACACTCCTCGCCGCGCGCCTCGAGGACATCATCCGCTCGAAAGAAGCGGCTGGCCGGCCGAAGGACCGGCAGGATGTGGAGGTGATGAAAGAGATGTTGAAGAGAAAATGATGGCATCAGAACAATTTGAGGCCTAGATTTCGCGTCGGAGGCAATCGGAGGTGGGCATTACCTACATCGAAGGCACCGTGCGCGGTCCCCAAGGTGAGGAGCGCGTGACCCTGCTGATCGATTCCGGCGCCAAGTATTCACTGCTGCCGGAGCGAGTATGGCGGAGGATCGGCCTCAGTGCGGAACGGGAGCAACAATTCAGTCTGGCTGACGGAAGTACGATTACGCGTGCCGTATCCGAATGTGAGATTTCTCTGCCGCAGGGTCGCTGTCACACGCCCGTTGTCCTCGGCCATCCGCAGGACCCCGAGGCGCTGCTTGGCGTTGTCACCCTCGAGGAACTTGGCCTCGTTTTCGACCCGTTCCGACGCGCGCTGGACCGAATTCGGGTGCTGCAGCTTTAGTGTCACTGCGAATGGCCGCCTAAAACAGCGGCTTATAGACCTCGGCCGTAAGCGCCGCCGTCTTTTGCCACGTAAATTGCCGGGCGCGAGCCCAGCCTCGCTGGATCAGCTCCTCACGCTCGTCCGCATCGTCGAGTCGCTCCAGCGCGTGCACGTAGTCGCCCGGATCGCGCCCCTCGACCACCACCGCGGCGCCGCCGGCCACCTCCTTCAACCCTCCCGCGCCGGACGTCACCACCGGCAAACCGGAAGCGAACGCTTCCAGCACCGGAAATCCGAATCCTTCGTACAGCGACGGGAACAGCAGCACGTCGGCCGCGCGATAGGCGCGCCGTAGCGCCGTCTCATCCGCCGACGAGATGCTGCGCACGGCGCCGCGGAGGTCGAGCCGGTCGATCAGCTGCTCCTGCTCGGGCGTGAACCGGCCGCCCACCTGGAGCAGATACGCGTCGGTCTGCTGGCGCAGCCGCGCCACGGTCTGAATGACGAGCGGGACATTCTTGCGGTCCACGGTGCTGCCGACATGCAGCACCACGAACGCCTCCTCGGGGATGCGCCAGTCGCGCCGGCCGCGCTCGCGCGCCACGGCCGACTCGCCGAAAAAGGCGCGATCGACGCCGAACGGCACGACGTGGATGTTCTTGTCGTTGCCGAGCCACGTGGCCAGCTCGCGCTTGAGCCACTCGGTCCCGACGATGTACGAATCGGCATGGCGCAGCGCCTTGAGCGCCTGCTTGAGAAAGCGATTGCGCACTCCCTCGCGCCAGCCGTCCTGCGGCGAGCGCAGCACGACGACCGGCATCAGATCGTGCACCGTCACCACGACGGGGCGGCGGCCCGCGGTCTCGATCATGTGCGCGTAGCTGTGATCGAGCACGTGCACGAGATCGACGCGCTTGGCTTCGCGCTTCACGCGCCAGGGATAGAAGTAGTACCGGGCCGCCCACTGCTGCGGGCCGTGCAACGGGCCGGGGAGTATGACGCGCGACGGATCGACCGGCTGGTTCCACCAGCGCACGAAGGCGCCGCTGCGGCGCCGCTCTCTCCTGGTGCGGTGCTCGTCCGAATCGCGCGTCAGCGAGCCGATATGGGCGGCGAGCCGGACCTGGAAGCCGAAGTCGCTGCTTTCGAGCCAGTCGTGGAGCCGGTGGGCGTACTTGTCCATCGCGGCCCAACGGTCGAGTGGGAGATCGGGGACTAGTAAGACTGAGGGCATGAGTTCCAAGGCATAAGTACAAGACTCAAGAGCAGTGCAAGACGCCAAGTTGCGAAGTGGCTCCAAGTCTCAAGCGCAAGCCGATAGTACTTGCACTTGCAGCCTGAGTCTTGTGACCACTTGGCGTCTTGGCGTCTTGGCGTCTTGACTGTTTCACTTAACCACTTGCTTCCAGAAGTCCAGAGTTCGCTCCGCAATCGCATCATCAGAATACAACCGCAGCGCTCTTGCTCTTGCAGCTTGAGCCAGCGCTCTGCGTGTTGGTACATCACCGAGTCGTTCCAGCGCGGCAGCCAGCCCGGGCAGATCTCCATCCGGCACGACGAGCCCCGCGTCGCCGATCAGCTCCGGGATGACGCCGCTGTTGGTACCGAGCACCGCCACCTCATTCGCCATCGCTTCCATCAGAACCTGTCCGTTGGCTTCGCGCCATTGCGCCGAGGATCGGGACGGCGTCACCAGGACGTCGAGGTCCGGCCACAGATTCGCGACCTGATCGGCGGGCAGGCCGCCGGTCCAGCGTACGCGCGCCGCGAGGCGCAACTCGGTCGCGAGCTGCTCGAGCCGTTCGCGCTCCGGCCCATCCCCGACGATCGTCAGCCGCCACTTGGCGCTGCGCTGAATCGCCAGCGCCTGCAACAAGTTATCGAGTCCCTTCTGGGGGACCAAACGGCCCACGAACCCGATCGCGAGCCCTTCGTGCGGGACGTGTTGCGGCTCGTGCGGCGCGAGGGCGCCGAGCTGTGGAATCACGGCGATCGGCAGGTTGGGGGCGTCGCCGCGCACCAGCGTGCCGGCCAGATCGCTGCCGGCGACGAGTCCCGTCAGTTTGCGCAGCATGCGTCGATGCTTCCAGCGTAGCCACCAATCGAGCTGCAGGTCCACGTTCTGATGGGTAAAGAGCACGACGGGGATGCCGAGTCGCCGGGCGGCGCCGAGCACCTGCTTTGCCGCGACGGTGGTCGGCTCTTCCTCTACCTGGACGAGATCGGGGCGGCGGTCGCGGAGCAGGGCCTTGAGTGCGCCCCCGGCGTATTTGGCCTTGGACAACTCCCCCTTGGCGCCCATCCCGCGCGCGGGGAGCGGAAACACCTCGAGGCCGCCCTGCCGCTCCCACGCCACGTCGATCGGCCGGCCGAACCAGGGCTCGCGCCAGCGTTGCGGAATGGCGACGGTGACTTCGAGACCGCGCGCCGCCAACGCGCGGAGCTTGCCGCGGTGAGTCGGCTGCAAGTAAGTGTGGGAGATGACGAGAACTCTGCGCATTGATATATTCCCGCCTCGCGGGCCCTTAGCTCAGCGGTTAGAGCAGCGGACTCATAATCCGTAGGTCCCAGGTTCAAATCCTGGAGGGCCCACCTAGACGTCTAGACGTCGAGACGTCTAGCACTGCGGGTGGCTAGCTCAGCTGGTTAGAGCGCCGGTCTCACATACCGGAGGTCACAGGTTCGAGTCCTGTGCCGCCCATTATAACAGGTTTATAAAAGCCCTTCGCGCCGCAGCTTACCCAGTTGATCGTAGTACGCCTCATGCACCGATAAGACTTCCTGCGGCGAAACCGTGGCGACACCTGCTTTGCCCACTTCGATCCCCGCGGCGAAGTTCGCGATGTGCGCCGCCTCGCGCACCGTGGCCCCGCCCGCGAGCGCCGTCCCCACCCACGCCGTGACGGTATCGCCCGCGCCCGAAACGTCATAAACCTCGCGCGCCATCGTGGGAATCCGTGTGATCTGGCCGTCCTTGGTCGCGAGCAGCATCCCCTCGGCGCCGAGCGTGAGCAGCAGATTGTCGACGCTGAGCTTTTCGAGCGAGTCCGGCAGGGCATCCGGGTGCGCGAGATCGAGCGCCGCCCCCATGGCCAGCTCCAGCTCGCGGCGGTTCGGCTTGAACACGGTCGCCCCACGATACGCGAAGAAGTTCTTGAACTTGGGATCGACCACGACCGGCAGGCTGCGCTTCTTCGCGATCGCCATGGCGCGCTCGATCACCTGCGGCACCAGCGCGCCCTTGTTGTAGTCTTCGATCAGGAGCGCGTCGGCGTCCTTGAGCGCGCGCTCCAGCGCGCCGCCGAGCTGCTCCATGACGCGCGCCGAGATCGGATCTTCGATCTCCTCGTCGATGCGCAGCATCTGCTGCCCCCGCGCGACGACGCGGGTCTTCGACGTGGTGGGGCGCCCCGAGTCGACCACGAGGTACTCGGAGCTGAGCCGCAGGTCTTCCAGCTCGCCCCGCACGGAGCCCGCGCGCGCGTCCTCGCCGACGACCGCGACGAGCCGGCATTCGGCGCCGAGCGCCGCGACGTTGGCGGCGACGTTGGCCGCGCCGCCCAGGCCGTGATGGCTCGCGTGCACCGTGACGACGGGGACGGGCGCTTCGGGGGACACGCGATCGACCTCGCCCACGAGGTACACGTCGAGCATCGCGTCGCCCACGACGACGACTTTGGTGCTCGCCATTTTCTTGAGGAGCGCCTCGAGCCGGTCCCGCGTCAGTCGCTCGGTCAGGGAATCCTTCCTTCTTTCTTGGTCCGCCAGCCGACTTCGATGCGCCCCACCCACTTGGTCTTCGACGCACCGCTCGCATGCTGGTAGTTGTCGATCAGGTGCACGCCCCCGTCGCCCGACACGACCCAGCGGCCGTGCGCGACGCGCCCCGAGACCGCGAGGCGCAGCGTGCGCTCGACGACGCCCGCGAACAGCGTCGGCGTCGAGTCGAACTGCGCGACCGTCGGATAGGGCAGCCGGAAGTCGCCCTCTCCCTGCCGCAGCGCCGTGATCTCCGGCTCGAGCAGCACGCTGGGACCCGCGATCACGCTCGCCCGCAGCGTGAGCTGATCGTAGTCGGAGAAGTTACGGGCCAGTCCGACATTGCGCCGCATCACCACTTCCGGGGGATTGTTGGTGCGATAGGTCAGGTTCGCGATCTGCGTGTAGAAGGCGGTCCAGCCGACCCGGCCGATGCCTCCCTGTGCGCCCAGCGTGAACCCGTATTGCGGCGGCTCCTGGTCCGAGGCAGCGCTGTTATCCACCTGGATGTCGTCGATCAGCACGGAGCCGAACAGCTGGGTGCGCTTGACCCGTGTGGTGACGTCGAAGCCGAGCATGTTGTTCGCCTGCGAATTCTGATCGTACTGCTGGATCAGGCCGAGGGTGAAGATGTTGGCGAACCACGGCTCCAGGTCGCGGCCGGGGCCGGCGGTGATCGTGCCTTCCCACAGCGCAAACGTGGTATTCCACGGTGGCCGGATCACGAGCCGATGCGCGACGAAGTGGCGCTGATTGGCGGTGCCGCTCGTGTCGGCGATATCGTCGAGCTGTGTGAGCAGTCCTTCGAAGTAGATGCCGTCGGTGCCGATCCGGACGTTGAGCTGATCGTAGCTGTAGGGACTCGGCGACACGATCAGCCCTTCCGTGAAGCGGGGTCCCCAGTTGCGATCGAGGCTGCCGAAGAACAGCTCGCCGAAGCGCCATTGCGCGCTGACGTACGCCTCGGCGAAGCGTCCCGCGATGGCGCGGTCCTGCTTGCCATGGTAGTCGGGATCCCACTTCAATCGGGTATCGAAGTACGGATGCGTAACGACGACGGCGGGCCCGAAGTAGAGCGTCAGCGCGGCGCCGCCGTTGAAGGTCGCGTGTCCCACGCCCGCTGCGCGCAGCGGATCGCGCCGCGCATGCGAGCTGCCGGCGATGCCGGCGTCGAGGTCGATCCGCGCCGACGGCCCGCGCATCGAGCGCGTGAACTCCGCGCGGATCTTGCGGACGACGGCCCACTCGGCGCCGGTGACGGCGTTGCTGTCGACCGCCGCGAGCGCCCGCATGATCTGATCGACGCGGAACGGCCGGCTCAGCGGTGACGGGTCGGCCATCCGGCCCGCGGCGATGAGGTGCTCGACGAACGGCATGGACCAGTGGGCGAGCGGGAGATATGGGGACGCCTCCTGGGCCGCGGCGCTGGCGGGCACGAGGAGCAGCGTCAGAAGTACGGAACGCATGGCGGGAGCAATTTAACGCGGAAGTGAGAACGCGGAACGCGGAACAGTGGGGTCTGGTTACATTGTCCTGCCAAGCAACCTGTTCCGCGTTCCAACGTCCGCGTTTCGCGTTATGGGGGGGGGATGTTCGTAGAGTCTTACCGGGGCACCATCCTTGAGTCGCAGCACCAGGTCCACGTCGCCGTCGTGGATGCCGCGGGGAAGCTCGTGGCCAGTGCGGGCAATCCCGATTTCGTCACGTTCTGGCGCTCGGCGGCCAAGCCGTTCCAGGCGCAGCCACTGATCGACGACGGTGTCGTGGACCGGTTCGGACTGCGACGCGAGGACCTGGCACTCGCGTGCGCCTCGCACTCGAGTGCGCCCGAACAGGTCACGCTGGTGCGCGAGTTCCTGCAACGGATCGGATGCTCGGAGCGCGACCTGATGTGCGGGCCGCACCGCCCGCTGTCGGACGCGGTCGCCAAGGATTACGAAACCCGCGGCGTGCGGCTCACGGCCGTGTACTCGAACTGCTCGGGAAAGCACACGGGCATGCTCGCGCTCGCGAAGCACCACGGCTGGCCCACGGAGTTCTATGCGCGCGTGGAGCACCCGGTGCAGCAGCGCTGCCTGCAGGCGGTCTCGGCAATCACCGAGGTCCCGCCCGGAGAGATCGGCGTGGCGGTCGACGGCTGCGGCGTGGCCTGTTTCGCGCTGCCGCTCCGCAACATGGCGCTGGCCTACACGCGCCTCGAGGGCCCGATCCTCGAAGCGATGGTGCTGCATCCGGAGCTGATCGCGGGTCACGGGCGTCCGTGCACCGAGATGATGCAGGGCCATCCCGGGCGTGTGGTGACGAAGGTGGGCGCCGAAGGTGTCTACAGCGCGCTCCTGATGCGTGAGACCCTGGGGGTCACGCTCAAGGTCGTGGACGGCCACAGTCTCGCGTCGGCACTCGCGATCGCGGCGGTGCTGAGCGAGCTCGGCCTCAAGCCGCAGCCGTCGTCCTTATTAAGGAAGCCGATCACGAATTCGCGCGGCGAGACGGTGGGCGAGATGCGCGTAAAGGGAGGGTTGGAGCGGTGAAAAGGTGAGGGAGATGGGAGAAGGGAGAAGTACTATGGGGTTCGGTGGCGAGCGGAGCCTCGACCCGCAAACCGTCGCGCTCGTGCGGATCGCCGTGGCCACAGCCACGGGCGACGAAGCGAAGCTGCGCGAGCGCATGGTCGCGGCCCGCGCGCTGCACGTGCCGCCGCCGTGGGTGGATGAGCTGCTGCTCCAGAGCTTCCTCAACGTGGGCTATCCGCTCGCGCTGGTGGCGTTCGGCGTCTGGCGCAGTGTCGCGGGGCCGGTGCTGGAGAGCGAGACCGGCGAGTCGATCGCGCATCCGGAGTGGGAGCGCTGGACCAAGCGCGGCGTCGAGGCGTGCGGAGAGGTGTATGGCCGGACGTTTCACAAGCTGATGCTCAATCTGCGGGCGCTACATCCGGCGATCGAGCCGCTCGTGGTCGTGGATGCGTACGGGAAAATCCTGAGTCGGCCCGGCCTCGATGCGAAGCGGCGGGAGCTGTGCACGCTGGCGGCGATCGCAATGCAAAACACCCCGCGGCAGTTACACGCTCATTTCCGCGGCGCTTTGAACACCGGATCGAGCGAGACGAGGTGGACGAAGTGATCGCGATCGTGGAAGACGATCTCACCAAAGAACGAGCGCTCAAGCTCTGGGAAATGTGGGCAGATGTTCGGGAGCGGAGTCTCGCGTGAGAATCCCGTGTTCATAGATCGAGTCGTCGTGCAGGTCGTTGCAGGGACCGGAGGCTCCGGGGCCTCGCTCCTTCCGCCGCGAGAAATTCGTCCCCAAGGGGGGGCCCGACGGTGGCGATGGCGGGCGAGGGGGGAGTGTCTATCTCAAAGTCGATCCCAATCTCAGCACGCTGCTCGATTATCGGTACCACCCGCGCTGGGTGGCCGAACGAGGGGAGCATGGCAAGGGCAAGAACATGTCCGGCAAGTCCCGCGACGACGTGTTCCTGCCGGTCCCCGCGGGAACCGAAGTGCGCGACGCCGACACCGGCGAGATCCTCGGTGAGTTGGTGCAGCCCGACCAGACGCTGCTCGTGGCCAAGGGCGGCCGCGGCGGGCGCGGCAACCAGCACTTCGCGACGCCGACGCACCAATCTCCGCGCGAATGGGAGCCCGGCGAAGCCGGCGAAGAGCGCAAGCTCGAGCTGGTCCTCAAGCTCATCGCCGACGTGGGCCTCCTGGGCGAGCCCAACGCCGGCAAGAGCACGTTGCTCTCGGTGATCTCGGCCGCGCGCCCCAAGATCGCCGACTATCCGTTCACGACGCTCGAGCCGCACCTCGGCGTGGTGGGGTTATCGGACCAGCGTTCGTTCGTCGTCGCCGACATCCCCGGCATCATCGAAGGGGCGCACGAAGGCAAAGGCCTCGGTCTGCGGTTTCTGCAGCACGTCGAGCGCACGCGCATCCTCGCAGTCCTCATTCCCATGGACAGCCCCGACCCTCAGGCGACGTATGACCTGCTGCGTCGGGAAGCGGCGGCGTATTCGAAAGACCTTGCTTCGAAGCCTCACGTTGTGGTGCTGACGAAGGCCGACCTGATAGCCGATAGCCGAGAGCCGATAGCCATCCGAACGAGCGCACCGGTGGTGACTATTTCCGCGGTTGCGCGCCAGGGCATTCCCGAGCTCCTCGAAGTGCTGTGGAAAACAGTGAAGTCGTAGCGACGCTCGCGCTCTCGCTCGTTCCGGGCGTCGGTCCGCAGCGCCTGCGCCTCATCATTGCGACGTTCGGCAGCGCGCGGGCGGCGCTGGCGGCGCCGCCGTCCAGGCTCGCGACGCTGGAAGGGATCGGCCGCGCGGCCGCGGCCGCGATCAAGGACGCGTCGCCCACCGCGGGCGAGCGGGTGCTCGCGCAGCTCGCGGAGTTCGGCGCGCGCGTGCTGCTGTCGGGCGATCCCGAGTTCCCACCGCAGCTCGAAGAGATCCGCGATCCGCCGTCGATCCTCTACGTCTGGGGCGACCTTTCATTATTGAAGCGGCCGAGCGTGGCGATCGTGGGAAGTCGCGATCACACGCACTACGGCGCCGAGGCCGCGCGCATTCTCGCGAGCGCGATGGCGGCGCGAGCGGTCATTGTGAGCGGCATGGCGCGCGGCATCGACGCGATCGCGCACAGCGCCGCGCTCGATGCGGGCGGACGGTCGATCGGGGTCCTCGGCAACGGGTTCGGTGTGATCTATCCCGCGGCGAATCGCGACCTGTACGACCGCATGGTGAAGCACGGCTGTCTCGTCACGGAGCATCCGCCGTGGGAGAAGCCGCACACCGGATCGTTCCCGAAGCGCAACCGCCTGATCTCGGGACTCGCGCGCGCGGTGGTGGTCGTCGAGGCGGACGAGAAGTCGGGCGCGCTCAAGACCGCGCACGAAGGACTCGAGCAGGGCCGCTCGGTCCTCGCCGTTCCGGGGCCGATCACCAGTCGCACGTCCGTCGGGACCAATCGCCTGATTCAGCAGGGCGCCAAGCCCGCGCTGTGTGCCGCCGACGTGCTGGAGGAGCTTGGCCTCGCCACTGGTTTGCGCGAGCTGGGAGTCGCGCTCTCGACCCCCGCGCCGCGCGTGCCGCCGATCGATTTGACGGGACTGCAATTGACCCTGTGGAATCGGATGACGACCGAGCCGCAGCACGTCGATGCGCTGGTGGGGGCGGCGAAGACTCCTCCGGCTGAGGTGTTGGGTGCGTTGACTGAGCTGGAGCTTCGAGGGCTGGTGAGGCAGGGGCCTGGCATGGTGTTTGGGCTGTGTTGACGCCGCAAGGCAGAACCCCGCCGCATGGCGGCGGGGTTGGGTTGCCGCAAGTGGTTCGCGCGCAGGGACAGCGCTGGCACAAGGCGTTCGAGCTCTATGCGCACATCACGTGGGCAACCCGCCTGCGTGTCCGGGCTATCGCCAGGCGTCATGTCGCAATCATCGCCAAAGCGATTCTAGACGCAGCCGAACGTCACCGCATCCACGTTCTGTCGCAGGCAATTTTGGCCGACCACGTGCATGTGCTTGTGAGTTTTCGTCCCGACTGTGCGTTGATGGGCTTCGTCCGGGACGCGAAGTCTGAGTCATCGCGTCGTGCAGAGACGATCACCTGGGGCCGTGGCTACTACGCCGGCACGGTCTCTTGGCGAGAGCTCGACGCCCACCGGCGCTACATCGGTCGTCAGTACAGTCACCATCCGGAGCTTATCCCACCAGTGTAGCCCATCCCCGCGGCCATGCCGCGGCCCATCCCCGCGGCCATGCCGCGGGGCCCATCCCCGCGGCCATGCCGCGGGGCCCATCCCCGCGGCCATGCCGCGGGGTCACACGGAGCCTGAAGAGTCCCTTAGTATTCGTATGTGCATCTCTACATCCACGTCCCCTTCTGCCAACGCCGTTGCTCCTATTGCGATTTCTCCATTGCCGTACGAAGGCAGATCCCCGCTCGTGAGTATGTCGATGTCATCTTGAAAGAAGCTCTCGGCGTCGATTTCGCAAACCTCGAAACGATCTACCTCGGCGGCGGCACGCCCTCACTGCTTCCGCCCCCCGCCATCGCGTCGCTGCTCGACGCGTTCCTCCCACGCACGACGCACGACGCACGACGCACGATCGAAGTGACCCTCGAAGCCAACCCCGAAGACGTGACTCCAGAGCACGCCAAGGCGTGGCGAGCCGCCGGCATCAACCGCGTGAGCCTCGGCGCCCAGTCATTCGACGACACCGTCCTCAAGTGGATGCACCGCTCTCACGACGCGGCCCGGATCGGCGCGGCCGTGCACGCCCTGCGCGGTGCCGGGATCGACAACATCTCGCTCGACTTGATCTTCGCCCTCCCGGACGAGCTGAAACGCGACTGGGAACGAGACCTCGACATGGCCCTCGCGCTCCGGCCGACGCACCTGTCGCTCTATGGCCTCACGGTGGAGCCTCGCACGCCGCTCGATCGCTGGATCTCGCGCGGTGCGACCCATCCGCCGGACGAAGAGCGGTATGCCGACGAGTATTTGACCGCCCACAAGCGGTTGTCGGTTGCCGGTTATCAGTTCTACGAAGTCTCGAACGCTTCGCTTCCCGCGTATCGCTCCCGCCACAACTCAGCCTACTGGTCGGGCAAGGCGTACGTCGGGTTGGGTCCCGCCGCGCACTCATTCGACGGGCGAACCCGGCGCTGGAACCTCCGCGCGTGGGAGGCTTATCGCCGAGCGATCACGGAAGGCCGCTCGCCGGTCGAGTCGGAGGAGACGCTCACGGCCGAGCAGCGGGAGCTCGAGGCGATATACCTCGGGCTGAGGACGGCACAGGGAATAGCGGTTGCCGCCCTGCGCCGCTCTGCGCCGCCTTTCGCCGCCCGGGGATGGGTCTTCGAAGAGGGCGGACGCCTTAAGTGCACACCTGAAGGGTGGTTAAGATTAGATTCCCTGGTGAGCGAACTAACGATGCAGACCGAAACCCGATGACCGCTCCGTTGAGCGACCGCGAACGTCAGGTGCTCGAGGCTGTGATCGAGACCTACGTGCAGACCGCCGAGCCGGCGGGAAGCCGCACGATTGCCAAGCGGTACCAGCTCGGCTTGTCGCCGGCGACGATTCGCAACACCATGAGCGACCTGGAGGAGAAGGGGTATCTCTACCACCCCCACACCTCCGCTGGGCGCATTCCGACCGACCTCGCCTATCGCGTCTACGTCGACTATCTGATGCGGCCACCCCTCGTCGCGCCCGCGCAGGCGCAGCATCTCCGCGGGGAGCTCGAGGGGCAGCGCAGCGCCGTCGAGACGATTCTGTCGCGCGCGGCGCAGGTGCTCGGCGTCCTGACCAATGAGCTGGGCGTAGCCGTCGGCCCCACGCTTGAAGAAGCGGTGCTCGAGCGGCTGGATCTGCTCCAGGTTTCCACCGAGCGCCTGCTGCTCGTGCTGGCCCTGCGCAGCGGCGCGGTGCGGACGATTTTCGTCGAAGTGCCCTCGGAGCTGGCGTCGGAAGCGGTGCAAAAGGTCACCGTCGTGCTCAACGAGCGTCTCGCCGGGCTCACGCTGAAGGAAATCCGCGCCACGCTCGCCGACCGGCTGCGGGACGCGAGCCCGTCGGCGCCCGGCTCATCGGAGTTGCTGAACATCTTCATTCAAGAAGCCGAAGACCTGTTTGAGGTGCCGACGTCCCCGGCGCCAGTCGTCCTCGGCAGCACGCAGCCGCTCGCGGGCCAACCCGAGTTCGCGACCCGCGCCCAGCTTCAGGGGCTGCTCGACGTCACCGAGCGCCGCGACCTGCTGCGCGAGGCGCTCAGCGCGCGCGGCGGCGAAGGACTCACGATCAGCATCGGGCAGGAGCACGCCGACGCGCGGCTGTCGACGTTCACGCTGGTGACCTCGACGTATCGGTTCGGTCCGCTCACGGGCGTGATCGGCGTGATGGGGCCCACGCGCATGGCGTACGACAAGATCGCCGCGCTCGTCAATCACACGTCGCGGCTCGTGGGGGAGCTGCTCGAATAGCATGAAGCAGGACTTCTACGCCGTCCTCGGCGTCTCGCGCGACTGCACCGAGGCCCAGGTCAAGAAAGCCTACCGCAAGCTTGCGATGGAGTGCCACCCCGACCGCAACAATGGCGACAAGGCGGCCGAGGAAAAATTCAAGCTCGTCACCGAAGCGTACGAAGTGCTGCGCGATCCCGAGAAACGGGCCGCGTACGACCGCTATGGGATGGCCGGCGTCGGCCGTGGCGCGCAGGGTGGGGGGATGGGCTTCAACTCGATGCATTTCGATCTGTCCGAGGCCCTGATGGTGTTCATGAGGGACTTCGGTCTTGGCGGTGGTGAAGGGTTTGGAGGTTTTGAAACCCTGTTCGGCACGAGCAGTCGCCGCGACCGGCGACGCGGGCACGACATCAAAGTTGGTCTGAAGCTCACGCTCGCCGAGGTCGCGAGCGGCACCACCAAGACCGTGCGCATCAAAAGCCTCGAGACGTGCCCCGAATGCGTCGGCACGGGGGCACGCACGGGCACGCACCCGGTCCCATGCGGCACCTGCGGCGGCGGTGGCGAGGTACGGCGCCAGACGCAGTCGCTGTTCGGACAATTCCTCGCGGTGTCGCCCTGTCCCACGTGCGCGGGGGAAGGCACGGTGGTGCACAGTCCCTGCGCGCGCTGCGGCGGCGACGGGCGCGTGAAGGGCGAGAAGACGCTGCAGATCGACGTTCCGGCCGGCGTCGCGGACCACCACTACCTGACGCTGCGCGGTCAGGGGGTGCCGGGGCCCCGCAACGGCCCGCGTGGCGACTTGATTGCCGTGCTCGACATCAAGGACGATCCTCGCTTCGAGCGTCACGGCGACGACCTGGTCCATGACCTCGGCATCACGTTCACGCAGGCCGCGCTCGGCGCCGAAGTCGAAGTGCCTACGCCGTTCGGCCAGGCGATGCTGCGCATCGAGCCGGGGACGCAGACCGGCATGGCCTATCGCCTGCGTGCCAAGGGCCTGCCGCGGCTCGGGGAAGGTGGTCACGGGGACCTGCACGTGCGGGTCCACGTCTGGACCCCGACGAAACTGACCTCGGAACAGCGGCAGCTGCTCGAAAAGCTGAGCGAGGTCGAAGATCAGCCGCCGCTGGAGGAGGGCGGGAGCAAGTTCTGGGATACGATCCGGCGCGCGCTCGGGCTCGAGGAGGCCCCCCCCCGGCGCCGGCGGGGAGCGGAGGAATGAGCGGAGGCTGTGTCTTCTGCAAGATCGTGGCGGGAGAGATCCCGGCGACGATCGTGAAGCGCACGCCTGACGCGCTTGCCTTCAAGGACCTCAATCCGGAGGCCCCGACTCACCTGCTGGTCATCCCGACGACGCACGTCAGCACTTTGAACGATACCAAAGACGGTAAAATACTCGGCGACCTGCTGTCCTTTGCCCGGGAGATTGCCAAAGATGCCGGCATTGCCACCAAGGGCTATCGGGTTGTGGTGAACACGAACCTGGACGGCGGCCAGACGGTCTTTCACCTGCATTTGCATGTTCTGGGTGGTCGGCTCATGCATTGGCCACCGGGCTAGGCTTGCCGGTCCCGCGCACCATAGCTAAGTTCGTGTGTCTCTACCCACTTAGGAAAACGGAGCCTTATGCCGGAAGTCATCATTCACGATGACGAAAGCTTTGAGCGTGCGCTCAAGCGGTTCAAGAAGAAATGTGAGAAGGCAGGGATTCTCGCCGATCTGCGCAAGCACCGTCACTACGAAAAGCCGAGTGAGCGCAAGAAGCGGAAGATGAATGCGGCGCGCCGCAAGAATCGCAGGCCGCGCTACGCGTAAATGGCTGCTCCGAGCTTAGCAGACCGGCTGCGCGCCGCGATGAATGAAGCGAGAAAACAACGCGATCAGGCGCGCACCCTCCTCCTCTCCACCATCATCTCCGACGTCAAAAACCGCGAACTCGAGCTCAACCACCCCCTGTCGGACGATGAGACCGGGGAAGTGTTGCGGCGCGGGATCAAGAAGCGGCGTGAGTCCGTCGAGGTGTACGAGAAGGTCGGGCGCACCGAAATGGCTGCGACCGAGAGCGCCGAAATCAAAACCCTCGAGGGGTTCTTGCCGCCAGCGGTGCCGCCGGAGGAGATTCGCGCTGCGGTGCGAGAAGCGATTGCCGGCGGCGCGCAGGATCTGGGCAAAGTGATGGGCATGGTCATGCCACGCTTCAAAGGACGGGCGGACGGGAAGCTGATCAATCAGATCGTCCGCGAGGAGTTAGCAGCATCGACCAAGTCTTAGAGACCCTCGAATTCCCCAAGGCCCTGGCGCGTGTGGCGCTTCATGCCGCAGGGCCCCTTGGTGCCGCACGCATCGCCGCCCGACTTCCTGACACCGATGCCGTCTCGATTCGTGCCGCGCTCGCGCAGGTGGCCGAGCTTGCCGCGCTGCTCATCACCGACGAAACGATCCGGGCCGAGCCCGTCCCCGACATCGCGCCGACCCTGGAGCTGCTCGGCGTGGCCGGGAGCGCGCTCGAAGCCTCCGCGCTCGCCGAGTTGACCGTCGCGCTCGCCGCGATGCGCGTTGTCGCCGCGGATCTGAAACGGATCGGCACGACGCACGACGCACGACGCACGATAGCTCTCCGCGTCGACCCACCTCCCAAGGAACTCGAAACCAAGCTCGTCCAGTCCATCTCACCAGACGGCCAGGTGCTCGACGGCGCGTCCAGGGAGCTGGCGCGGGCTCGCCAGCGCGTGCGCGAGGCACGCCAGCACGTGATGGACCGCCTCGGCGCGATCCTCGGCGCGCTCGATCCCGCGGAGCGCGCGCCCGACGCGGCGGTGACGGTCCGCAGTGGGCGCTACGTGATCCCCGTGCGCAGCACCGCCCGCTCGCGCGTGGGCGGCATCGTGCACGACGAATCCGCCACGCGCTCGACGGTGTTCGTGGAGCCGCCGGAAGTGATCGAGCTCGGCAACGAGCTGCGCGCCGCCGAAGTCGCCGAGCAGCGCGAGATCCTGCGCGTCCTGCGCGAGCTGACGGACTTGCTCCGGCCGCAGCGTCACGCGATTGCCGCCGCGTGGGAGATGTGCATCGCGTTCGACGACCTGTGCGCGCGCGCGCGCTACGCCGTGGAGCTGAACGGGTTCGTTCCAGAAATCGGTGGTCACGTGAAGATCCGCGATGGGCGGCATCCGCTGATCGATCATGCGGTGCCGTTCACGCTCGAGCTCATGCCCGACGAGTTCACGATTCTGGTCTCCGGTCCCAACACCGGCGGCAAGACGGTGCTGATCAAGGCCGTCGGGCTGCTCGCCCTCATGACCCAGAGCGGCATCGTCCCGCCCAATCGGGCCGCATTCGTCGCTGCCGGTCTTCACCAGGGTCTTTGCCGACATCGGGGACCGCCAATCGATCGCGGCGAGTCTCTCGACGTTTTCGGCCCACGTCGCCGTGTTGCGGGAGATTCTGGACGGAGCCGGCGCGGGCTCGCTGGTGCTGCTCGACGAAATCGGCAGCGGTACCGATCCGGCTGAGGGCGGGGCGTTGGCGTCGGCGACGCTCAAGACCCTGACACGCCGGCGTGCGATTACGCTGGCCACGACCCACCTCGGCGCGCTCAAGCAGCTCGCGGCGGAGACGGTCGGCATCGTGAATGCGTCGCTCCAGTTCGATGCCGAGACTCTCACGCCCACGTACCGGCTGCTCAAGGGTGTGCCGGGCCGTTCGTACGGGCTCGCGATCGCCAAGCGCCTCGGGATCGCGCCGGACGTGCTGGCCGAGGCCGAGCGCGCCGTGCCCGACGCGGAGCGGACGCTCGACCGGCTGCTGGCGTCGGTCGAAGCGCGCGGGCGGGAGGTCGATGCACGCGCTGCGGAGCTGGAGAATCGCGCTGCGCAGCTCGAGCTACAACGTCAGAACCTGACCGATCTCGAGAGTCTCGAGACGGAAATACGCGCCCGCGAAAAAACGCTCGAGAAGGACGCCCGGGAGCGGGCGCGGGCGTACCTGCTCGAAGCCCGGAAAACGGTCGAGTCGGCCCTGGCGCAGGCCCGCGCCGCGGTTACTGAAGCGACGGCAAGAGAGGCGCGGCGAATTGTTGAGGAAGCGATCGAGAAGACAGAGCCTGTCGAGGAAAGGAAGACCGGCTGGGTGAATCTCGAGGAGCTGCGGCGGCGCAAAAGCGTTCCCATGGCGTCGAAACCGGTGCATACCGAAACTGCCGCGGCGAACGAGATTTCCCTTCGCGGTCTCACCGTCGAAGAAGCCGAGCCGTTGCTCCAGCGTGCGATGGACGACGCGATTCTCGCTGATCTACCATATCTGCGCATCATCCATGGCAAAGGCACCGGCGTGCTACGCGACTTCGTGCAAGCCACGCTCAAGCGCGATCCGCGGGTGAAGCGCTTCGCGCTCGCGCCGTCGAACCAGGGCGGCCACGGCGTGACCGTGGCGGAGTTCGCGTGATCCCCGACGAAATCATCGAGCAAGTCCGCGAGGCGGCGGACCTCGTGGGAATCATCGGAGAGCATGTCGAATTGAAGCGCACCGGCGCGGATTATCGCGGGCCGTGCCCGTTTCACGGCGGCACCCATCGGAATTTCGCCGTCATTCCCAAGAAGGGGATGTTCTACTGCTTCGTCTGCCACGAAGCGGGCGACGTGTACACGTTCTTCATGAAAAAGCTCGGCATGGACTACCCGACCGCGGTGCGCGAGGTCGCGCGGCGTGTCGGCATCACCATCCCCGAGCGCGCTGGCCCAACCGGACCCGACCCGCGCGAGCCGTTGTTCGCCGCCGTCGCGACCGCGGCCGATTGGTTCGCGCGCCAGCTGCGCGAGAGTCCCGAAGGCGAGCACGCGCGCAAATACCTCGAGTCCCGCCAGGTCACGATGGAGCAGGCGGCGATTCAGGGACTCGGGTTTGGGCCTAGGGGCTCGGGATTTCTTGACGCGATGAAAGGATTGGGGCTGCGCGAAGAGGTGTTGCTCGAGGCCGGGCTCGTGGTTAAACGGGAGGATGGCTCCACGGTCCCGCGCTTTCGCGGGCGGTTGCTCTTCCCGATTCACGATCTGCGCTCACGCGTCGTCGCGTTCAGCGGCCGTATCCTCGGCGAGGGCGAGCCGAAATACTTGAACTCCCCCGAGACGCCGATCTTTCACAAGGGCCAGCTGCTCTACAACCTGCATCTCGCCAAGCACGGGATGCGCAAGGCGGAGCGCGCGATCCTGGTCGAAGGGCAATTCGACGTGCTGCGCGCGACGCTCGCCGGGTTCGAAGAGGTGGTCGCCCCGCTCGGCACGGGCCTCACCGACGATCAGGCCGCGCTGCTGCAGCGCCATACACCGCACGTCATTCTGCTGTACGACTCCGACGATCCCGGGCTGCGCGCCACGTTCCGCGCCGGCGACGTGCTGCTGCGCCACAAGCTGCGCGTGAGCGTCGCCACGCTGCCCGAGGGCGAGGATCCCGACACGCTGGTGCAGCGCCAAGGCGCGGCCGCCTTGGAGCAGGCGCTCAAAGACTCGGTGGATGTGCTTGAGCGAAAGATCCAAATCCTGAACCGGAGAGGATTCTTTGGTACACTACCGGGCCGTCGTCGCGCGCTCGATCGGCTGCTCCCCACGATTCGGGCGACGAGTGATCCTGTTACGCGCGACTTCTACATCACTCAAGTGTGTGAAGCGGCCAAAATAGGTCGCGAGGCATTGCAGCGGGAGATCGAGACGTTTCCAGGTGTGGCTACGGATGATCTTTCGCCGGAACTGTCGGCCGTCGTCCAGCTACCTCAGAACATCGAAAGGTGGTTGCTGCTCCTGCTGCTAGAGGGAGATCCATGGCGTGATCAGATCCTTGCACGGATAAAGCCTGACGATCTCCAGTTTCCTCCCTATCGCGCGGTGTTCACCGCGGTTCGCTCTAATTCCGTGGACGACCTAGAGCCGATACCGGCACGGACCTACGAGGCGCTTCGCGCCTCCGGATTGGGACCATTCCCACCTGATGAGGTCTTCGAATACGTCTTTGGCACGATTGATGGTGAACCGCTGAAAGCAGAGCTGCGTGACCTCGACAGGAAGATTCCGCTGGCGAGCGGTCTCGAGCAAGAACAATTGGTCGAAAGAAAGAGGCAAATCTGGAATGAACTACGAGTCAAGCAACCTCGCTACAAAATCGCTGACAGGAGGAAGGGTGCACCCGGACCTTGAACCGTTGTTGGTTTTACAAGACGCGGACGTCGCACTCGCCAGTTGCGACGCCCGGGTGAAGGCGCTCGCGCCGGAGCTCCAGGCGCTGGACGATCAAATCGCGGCGGCCGAACGCGTGGTCGCCCAGGCGCGCGCGGGAATCCAGGCGGCGCTCGACCGGCGCGACGGGTTGGAAGGGAAGATCGCGAGCTACCGGACGATGCAGGAGCAGCGCCGCCAGCGGCTCGAGTGGGTGCGCGGCGCCAAAGAAGCATCTACGCTGATGGCCGAGCTCGACCTCGCGCGCACGGTGCTCGCGAAGGAGGAAGCCGAGTTCATGCGCTCGGGCGACGCCGTCGGCGAGGCGGAGCGCAAGACAGCCGAGGCGGAGAACGCGCTGCAGAACGCTCGGGAGGCGCAGGCCGCGCAGCGCGAAGGGCTCGCGGGACGGCGCCAGGAGATCGCCGCCGAGCGCGAGCGCATCGCGATCGAGCGCGCGCAGGCGACCAAGGGGGTCAACGCGATACTCCTGGCCAAGTACGACCGCATCCGCCGCGGCAAGGCACCGCTCGCCGTGTACCCGCTGCACGGCAGCTCCTGCGGCAACTGCTTCACGGCCGTGCCGACGCAGCGCAAGGCGCTGATTCAGCGGGGCGCCACCATCGAGGGTTGTGAGGCCTGCGGCGTGTTACTGTACGCCAAGGAATGATTCCTCCCCGCTGGATCGTCACGGCGAGCGCGGACCCGCACGCGACACAGATGATCGCGTCGCAGCTCCGCATTCCCGAAGCGCTTGCGGCGCTGCTCGTGCAGCGTGGTTTCGCTTCTCCAGATCTCGCCAAGGCTTTTCTAAAACCTGAACTCGAACGACTAACCGACGCGCATTCCTGGGCCGACATGGCGGTCGCGGTCGAGCTGCTGGCGCGTGCCGTGCGGCAGAAGACGCCGATCCTGGTGCACGGCGACTACGACGTGGACGGGCAGTGCGCCGCGGCGATGCTCACGCGCATCCTGCGCAGCGCCGGCGGCACCGTGCACCCGTTCGTGCCGCACCGCATTCGCGACGGCTACGACTTCGGCGCCGCGGGTCTCGCAGAAGCAAAACGGATTGGCGCAGGGCTGATCGTCACGTGTGACTGTGGGATCACGGCGGTGGATGCGGTGCGCGCGGCCCGTGCCGCCGGTATTGATGTCATCGTCACCGACCACCACTTGCCCGGCGACGAGCTCCCGCCCGCCAATGCGGTGCTCGATCCGCGCCGTCCCGACTGTCCGTCGGAGGACAAGAACCTCTGCGGCACTGGTGTCGCGTTCAAGCTGGCGCAGGCGCTCGTCCAGGTTCTCGGTCTCTCGCCGAATCTGCCGCTGCACTTCCTCGACTATGTGGCGCTGGCGACCATTGCCGACGTGGTCCCGCTCGTGGGCGAAAACCGCATTTTGGTGCGCTATGGCCTCAAGAAGATGGCCGACTCGCGCTGGGTCGGGCTGCGCGCGCTGATCGAGACCGCCGGTCTCGCGGGGAAGCCGCTGCGCGGCGCGCACGTCGGCTTCATCCTGGCGCCGCGCCTCAACGCGGTGGGCCGCATCGGCGATGCAAACGACGGGCTGCGCCTGCTCCTCACCGAGAACCCGCAGGAAGCGACCGCGCTCGCGCGCGAGCTCGAGACTACAAACTCGCGCCGTCAGGAGCTGGACCAGATCATTCTCGACGAAGCGATCGAGCTGGTCGAGAAGACCCTGCAGCCCGCCGATGCCGCGATTGTGCTCGCCAACGAGACGTGGCACCCCGGCGTCATCGGCATCGTCGCGTCGCGGCTGGTGGAGCGGTACGGCCGGCCCACGTTTCTCGTCGGCTGGGATGAGGCGGGCGAGTTTGGCCGCGGCTCGGGGCGGAGCATTGCGGGATTCGACCTGCACGGCGCGCTGCACAGGGTCGGCGCCCATCTCGAGAAGTACGGCGGCCACACCATGGCGGCCGGTTTCACGATCAAGCGTGACCGCTTTGATGCGTTCCGCGTTGCGTTCCTGGGCGTCGCGGGCGAGCTTCTCACCCCCGACGATCTCGCGCCCAGCCAGCGCGTGGACCTGGAGTTGCCGCTCGCCTCGGTGAACCAGGAGCTCGAGAAGTTGATTCGTCACCTGGAGCCGTGCGGGGCCGGGAATCCGGCGCCGGTGTTCGGGGTGCGCAACGCGCGGGCGGTTGGTGCGCGGCGCGTGGGCACCAACCACCTGCGCTTCACGCTCGACGATGGCTCCGCCGTGTTGCCCGCGATCGGATTCCGCTGGGCGGACGCGGTGCCCCAGGACTGGCTCACGAACCCGCTCGACGTCGCGTTCCGGCTGGAGCGCGATGACTGGCAGGGCAGGACGACGATCCAGGCTCGGGTGGCGAGTCTTGCTCCGCATCATCGCGGGTGAGTTCAAAGGGCGCCGTCTCAAAGCCCCGGCTGGACGGACGGTTCGACCCACGGCAGATCGGGTCAAAGAGGCGTGGTTCAGCATTTTGCAGCAATCGATCCCGGACGCGCGCGTGCTGGATTTGTTCGCGGGATCGGGGGCGCTGGGGTTCGAAGCGCTGTCGCGCGGTGCGGTGGCGGTCGATTTCGTTGAGAGCCACAAGGCATCACTAGCGGCAATTCGTGACAACGCAGCAACGTTGAACGTCGAAGCTCGGGTCACCATTCACCGGAGTGATGCGATGCGCTTCGCCGCACGGTTGCAGCCGGGCGCCTACGACCTGGCATTCGCGGACCCACCCTATGCGGGGGAGGAGGCCGCGGATCTCGCGATCCTGTTTCGCAAGAGTCCATTCGCGCGAGTTTTCTCCGTTGAGCATTCGGCTGATCAGGCGATCGAGGGTGACGATACCCGACGCTATGCTGACACGGCCGTAACGTTCTTGTTCGCGCCTTTGCCGCCCTCCGCCGCCCTGCGCCGCCCTTCGCCGCCGTCGCTATGAAGCGCGTGGCCGTGTACCCCGGGTCCTTCGATCCCATCACGAAGGGTCATGAAGACCTGATTCATCGCTCGCTCGAGTTCGTGGATCGGCTCATCGTGGCGGTCGCGGTCAACGTGGCGAAGCAGCCGCTCTTCACGCTCGAGGAGCGGGTCGCGCTCATCAAGCAGACGGTGTCCGGCAAAGTCGAGGTGCAGTCGTTCGACGGGCTGCTCGCCGAGTTCGCAAAAAAGGTCGGGGCGTCGGTGATCGTGCGCGGGCTGCGCGCGGTGTCGGACTTCGAATACGAGTTCCAGATGGCGCTGATGAATCGCAATCTGGCGCCGGCAATCGAGACCGTCTTTCTCGTGCCCGCGTTCGATCTGACCTATCTGAGCTCGAGCCTGGTGCGCGAGGTGGCGCGCTTCGGCGGCGATGTCTCACAGCTCGTCCATCCGAAGGTGCAGCAGGCGCTGAAGCGCAAGTTCGCCAAATGAGGTTCCTGGATCGCGTCAAGCAGCGGGCGCGCGAAGCGAAGCAGCGCGTTGTCTTTCCCGAAGGCAGCGATCCGCGAGTGCAGGAAGCGGCGAAACGCGTCGAGCGCGAGGGGCTCGCGATCGTCGAGGTGTTGCAGCGCGCGCCCGACTCGCGGACGCCGTTTCTGGCGCGGCATCTGCGATCGCGCCGTCCCGATCGCTTTCCGACCGACGCGTCCGCCGCCGAGGCGCTCGAGCATCCGCTCACGCGCGGCGCGTGCCTGGTGGGGATCGGCGCGGCCGACGTCATGGTGGGCGGGGCGGTCTATCCGAGCGCGGACACGATCCGGGCGGCGCTGTGGGCCGTGGGAATGGCGCCCGCTATCGCGACGGTGTCGGGCGCGTTCTACATGATCAAAGACGACCGGGTCCTGACGTTCGCCGACTGCGCCGTGTGTCCCGAGCCGACCTCCGTCCAGCTGGCCGACATCGCCATCGCGTCGGCGCGCGACCGGCGCCGCATCGTCGGCGACGAGCCGGTGGTCGCCTTTCTTTCTTATAGCACCCGGGGCAGCGCCGACGGGCCGCGCGTGGAGCGCGTCCAGGCCGCGATCACCCAGCTGCGGGGCCGGCAGCCGGTGCCCGATTTTGAATTTGACGGCGAGCTCCAGAGCGATGCGGCGCTCGTGGCGGACGTCGGGGCACGGAAGGCGCCCGGGTCACGGGTGGCGGGCCGGGCCAACGTGCTGGTCTTTCCCGATCTGGATGCCGGCAACATCAGCTACAAGCTGGTGCAGCGGCTCGGCGAGTGGATCGCGCTCGGTCCGATCCTGCAGGGACTCGCCAAACCGATTGCAGACCTGTCGCGCGGCGCCACCGCCGATGATATTGTGAACACGGCCGCGATCGCCATTCTCCAGACGCGCAAAGCCTAGGGGGTCATCGGGATGCGATTCACCCTGAAGAAGGATAAGAGCGGCGTCGTCATCGTCGGTGTCGAAGGCCAGCTCATCGTCGGCAACCGTCAGGAGCTGAAGCAGAAGGTCCTCGACGCGCTCGAAGAAGGCTCGCGCAAGTTCGTGATCGACTTCAGCAAGACCGGCTATATCGATTCCTCCGGACTGGGCGTCCTGGTCTCGCTCTCCAAGAAGATTCGCGAGCAGGGCGGGGAGCTGCGGCTCGCCGGCCTGAACGCCGATCTCCAGACGCTGTTCGAGCTGACCAAGCTGGACACCCTGTTCGCCATCACGCGTACCGCCGAGGAGGCGCTCGCCGCGTTTTGAGTCTGCGCCTGGATGTCACGCCCGACTCGATGCGGCTCGACGTCCCGAGCGATCTCGGGATGGTCGGCGACGCGGTCGAGCTGGTGGCGAGTCACCTCCCGCCCGGCACGCTCTCGCCCCGCCGGATCAGCTTCAATCTCCGCACCGCCCTCGCGGAAGCCCTGGGTAACGCGATTCGCTACGGCACGGGGGAGGATCCCGCGCGCGTGGTGCGCGTGCGTGTCGAGCTGGGCCGCGACTACGTCCGCATCTACGTGATCGACGATGGCCGCGGGTTCGACACGAGTCGCCTGTACGACCCGACGTCGCCCCCCAACCTGGAGCGCGAGTATGGGCGCGGGCTGTTCGTCATGCGGCATCTGGTCGACGACGTCGCCTTCAACGAGAAAGGCAACGGCATCTGCCTGACGCTCCGAGCGGGGTGACACGACTCGAGCGCCTCCTCTCGGTGCTCGCGGTGCTTTCCGGTACCACCCTGCGTTTGTGGCGTGCCAAGACTCCGGGCGGGCGGTTGCTGCCGGTCGGTCACGAAGAGCCGACTTGGACGCCGACGCCGAACGGCGGCGGGCGGCTCGAGACGCCGGATGGCCCCGCCTGGTTTCAGGCGATCCCCACGGTCTCGGATACCTGGTTGGAGGTGCGGGGGGAGCAGCAGGCGGCGGTCGAGATCGCCGACGTGATCGGCGCGTTGCTCGGCGCGGAAGAGGAGACCGGGCAGGTCGCGGCCGAGCTGTCGGGGCGCTACGAGGAAATCGACCTGATCTACACGATCAGTGAAATCCTCGGGCACACCATCCGACTGGACGAGGCGGCGAATCGCATCTTGCGCGAGGTGTGCGCGGTCGTGCGGGCGCGCCGCGGCACGCTGATGGTGCACGACGCCAGAGCCAACGTCTTGCGGCTGGTCGCCGCGCGCGGCGTGGACCTCGGTGACGTCGACCCCGTCGAAGTGGATGACCCCAGGTCGGTCGCGGCGCGGGTGTTCCGCGAGATGCGCATCATCAGCTACGATCCCACCGACCAGCGCGCGCAGAAACCGCCGAACCCCATCGAGCGCCAATACCGCGGGCTCGCATTTCTGTCCGTCCCCGTCGTGTATGCGTCGCCGGGACGGGTGCCGACACCGATCGGGGTGATCAACCTGACGGATCGAACCGGGCAGGACGCGTTCACGGCCGGTGATCGCAAGCTCGTCGCCGCGATCGCGAATCAGATCGGCGCGGCGATCGAGAATGCGCGCCTGGTCGAGCGGGACCTCGAGCAGCAGCGCGTGCGGCGCGAGCTGGAGCTGGCGCACGACCTGCAGCTCAAACTGCTGCCGTCGCCGGCCGTGGTCGCGGGCAGGGCCGATGTGGCGGCGCGGTGCCGCCCGGCGGAATCGGTCGGGGGGGACTTTTACAACCTGTTGGCCCTGCATAACGATCGGGTCGGCGTGATGATCGGCGATGTGTCGAGCCACGGGTTCGGGGCCGCGCTGATCATGGCGCTCGCGATGGCCGCGTCCGGTATCCACGCCGAGACCGCGGAGTCGCCCCACGAGGCGGTAGGACGGCTCGAAACGTCGCTGGCGGAAGAGCTGGCCGAGACCGAGATGTTCTTGACGCTCTGCTACGCCGTGGCCGATCCCGCAAACGGCAAGCTCACGTATGCGAACGCCGGCCATCCCCACGCGTTTCTGGTCTCCACCGAAACGGGCGAGATAACGCGCCTCGAGGCGACGCGCCCGCCGCTCGGACTCGGCGTGGGGGGACACGAGCGCGTCGTGCCGTTCGAGCGTGGGAAAGCGATTCTCTGCCTGTTCACCGATGGCTTGGCTGATGCGCGCGGACCCGGCGGCGAGCGGTTCGGCGAGCAGCGCGTGCTGAGCCACGTCGTGAATCTTCGAAGCCGGCCGGCGCGCCCCATTTTGGAGGCCGTTTTTACCGATATCGCCGCGTTCACCGGCGGCGTGCCGGCCAGCGACGACCGCACGCTGGTTCTGCTCAAGTTTTGAGACGGCTGGGCCAGCATTTTCTCGATGACGTCGGGATTCTCGGGCGAATCGTGGACGCGCTCGACCCGGTTCCGGGCGAGACGGTGCTGGAGATCGGGGCGGGGAAGGGGTCGTTGACCGAAGCACTGCTCCGGCGTGGGCTGAAGGTCATAGCGATTGAAAAGGATCGTGAACTTGCCGGGGCGTTAGCGCGCGAGAATCTCACGGTCATCGATGGCGACGCGTTGCGTCTCGAGTGGCCGCGCGTGCCGAAGGTCGTGGGGAATATCCCTTACTACATCACGTCTCCGCTCATCGATAAGGCTCTGAGCCCGCCGCTGCCTGAGCGCGTCGTGTTTCTGATGCAAGCAGAAGTGGCCGACCGGCTGGCGGCCAAACCGGGGAGCAAGACCTACGGGGCTTTATCGGTTGGAGTGCAGGCGGTGTGTCGCGTCGAGAAGCTGTTCACGATCGCTCCCGGATCATTCAAGCCGCCGCCAAAGGTCCGAAGTGCCGTGGTGCGGCTGACACCGCTTGCCGAGCCGCTCGTCAGGCCCGAGGAGATTGCGCCGTTGCGGGTGTTTGTGACGGCGTGCTTCAGCAAGCGGCGCAAGCAGCTCAAGAACGCGGTCCCGGACCTGACGGTCGCACAACTCCGAGAGCTAGGCCTCGATCCCACCATCCGGCCGGAACGGCTGGCGCCCGAGATGTTCGTTCGCCTGTTGCGCCGGCGGCGCTAAAAAACGCATCCAAGTTGACGGAGGCTCGCGTAGACCCTCCCCAACGACATATCCATGTTTGTTGATATGGCGGGATATGGTGGGGGGCATGAGTCGCCGCGAACTGCTTCGATTTGCCAAGAATTACCCACGCATCCGCCCTGGTTGGCCCATCGGGCCGCATCCCTTGCCCGTCCAGATCGCGCACGTGGGCCAATGGTTTCATGCCATTTCGGACACGACCCGCCTGGCCATCCTGGAATTCCTGTCACAGCGGGAACGGTGTGTTACGGACCTTCAACAGGTCCTCGGCGCCGCCCAATCCAGCGTCTCCTATCACTTGAGGATCCTGCGCGAATCGGGTCTGGTCCGCGAGCGCCGGGACGGACGATGGAAATACTTCAGCATTCGGGTCGATACGCTGGAGCACATGAGCACGCTTTCGCAGGTCGTGGGCCCCGGCAAGCACGTGGGAACCTGCCCGTTGACCTGCTGTCGGTAGGACCTTGACGTATCAAGAAAACTTGATACGTTATGGTCCATGACACACGCCGCGCTCGTGGCCCGCTGGTTTCACGCGCTCTCGGACGAGACACGCGTGCAGATCGTCGAGATGCTCTCGCACAAGGAGCGCTGCGTCTGCGAGCTCGAGCAGGTGCTCGATATCGCCCAGTCCAAGCTCTCGTTCCACTTGAAAGTGCTGAAGGAAGCCGACCTGATCGCCGATCGGCGAGAGGGGCGGTGGATGTTCTACGGACTCCAGCGTGAGACGCTCGACCAGATCGCCGCGTACACCAAGTCCGTGAAACCGGGCCAGCATGCCGGCAGTTGTGCTGTGGCGTGCTGCGACTGAGTTCCCCAAAGAGGAAGGCACGATGAGCGACGTCAAAGAAACCGTGAAAGAGAAGTACGCCGAAGCCGCACTCAAAGTGATGGACGGGGAGCGGGGAAGCTGCGGCCCGAGCGGCGCCTGCGGCTGTGACCCCGTCACCGAGAACCTGTACGACGCTTCCCAAACGAGTGGCCTGCCGGAGGGCGCCGTGCTTGCGTCGCTGGGCTGCGGCAACCCCACCGCGCTTGCCGACCTGCACGAGGGTGACGTGGTGCTGGACCTCGGCTCGGGCGGCGGCATCGACGTGCTGCTGTCGGCCAAGCGCGTCGGTCCGACCGGCAAAGCCTATGGGCTCGACATGACGGATGAAATGCTGGCGCTCGCTCGTGACAATCAGGCGAAGGCTGGCGCGCAGAATGTCGAATTCCTCAAGGGCGAGATCGAGAATATTCCGCTGCCGGCGCAGGCCGTTGATGTCATCATCTCGAACTGCGTGATCAACCTGTCGGCCGACAAGGGCAGGGTTCTCGCGGAAGCCTTCCGCGTGCTCAAGCCCGGCGGCCGGTTCGCGGTTTCGGACGTCGTGTGTCGCGGAGAGATTCCTGACGCGGTGCGTCGCAGCATGGAGCTGTGGGTCGGCTGCATCGCCGGCGCGCTGGAAGAGAACGAATACCGCCGGCTGCTCGCCGACGCGGGCTTCGAGAAGATCGATATCGAGCCGACCCGCATCTACGCCTTCGAGGATGCGCGCACGGTACTGTCCGGAGCCGGACTCGACGCCGACGCGCTGGCCCGCGAAGTGAGCGGCCGCATCATGGGCGCGTTCATCCGCGCGCAAAAACCGGCATGACCAGGCGTCTGCTGTTTGTCTGCACCGGGAACTCGGCGCGCAGCCAGATGGCAGAGGCCATTCTCAACGCCAACGGCAAAGGGCGGTTTGCGGCCGCGAGCGCCGGCTCCCGCCCCGCCGCGCAGGTGAACCCGTACGCGCTCGCCACGCTGCGCGAGTTCGGCATCCCCTGGTCGGGCCAGCCACCGCGCGGCCTCGACGGCCTGCAGGATGAGCACTGGGACTATGTCATCACGGTGTGCGATCGGGCGAAGGAGTCGTGTCCGATCTTCCCCGGCCAGCCGCACCTCGCCCACTGGAGCCTGCCCGATCCCGCCGAGGTCGAGGGGGACGATGCCACCAAGCGTGCCGCCTTCAGGGCGAGTTTTCTGGAAATCCGCCGCCGCATCGAGCTCCTCCTTGCGCAGGAGTCCCTAATTGTGAAATAGTTCACAATGCGGAAGATCTCCGACAGCACCGTCCGCCGGCTGTCTGTCTACCTCCGATTCCTCGAGCAGGCCAAGACCCCCACGATCTCCTCGGGCGAGCTGGCCCGGCTCGGCGGCACCACCTCCGCACAGGTTCGCAAAGACCTCTCGTTCTTCGGCTCCTTCGGCAAGCGCGGCCTCGGCTACTCCGTCCCCGAGCTCGCGCGCCGCATCCGGGACATTCTCGGCCTGGAGCGCGGTTACCGCGTCGTCCTGGTCGGCGCGGGACGCATGGGCGGGGCCTTGGTGCAATACCAGGGCTTCAAACAGCGCGGCTTCCACATCACCGCGATCTACGATCACGACGCGCGCAAAATCGGCTCGCGCTGGAATGGGCTCGTCGTCCGCGACGTGAAGCATCTCGAGACCGATCTCAAACGAGACCCGAGCGACATCGCCATTGTCGCCACGCCGGCCGAGTCGGCCCAGCAGGTGGTGGATCGGCTGGTGCGCAGTGGCGTCAAGGCGATTCTGAACTTCGCGCCCGTGCCCCTCAATGTCCCGTCCGATGTCGAAGTCAAGACCGTCAACATGGCGCTGGAATTGGAGACGCTGAGCTACTCGCTGGCTAACCGTTAGCTTTACCGTCCATGCCCCGGGTTCACGTCACCTCCGAAATCGGCGCCCTTCGGTCGGTCCTGGTCCATACGCCGGGCAAAGAGCTCGTCGCCGTCACTCCCTCGACGCGCGAAGACTACCTCTACGACGACATCATCGATCTCGAAATCGCGCAGCGCGAGCACCGGCGTCTGGTCGCCGTCCTCGAGCGCTTCGCCAAGGTCCACGAAGTCCGCGATTCCCTCGTCGAGATCGCGGGCCGGCCGGAAGTCCGCGAATTCATCACGACGCGCGCGCTGGAGGTCATCCCCTCCGACGCGCTGGCCAAACAGATGGCGGCGCTGTCGTCCGAGGACTTTGTGGCGCTGATGGTCGAAGGGGCGCTCGAAGACGGCGGTCCCATCGCGCGCGCGCTGAACGAGGTCGCCTACGCGCTCCCGCCGCTCCCCAATCTGTTCTTCACCCGCGACATCGGGATCGTGATCGGCGAGCACTCGATCATCGGGTCGATGCGCCACGGCGTGCGCTGGACCGAAGAGCTGCTGATCAAGGCACTCTTCAGCTACGACGCCGCATTCGAGAACGCCGGGATCCTCTACGACGGCTCGGAGGAGAAGCGCCTCAACTACACGCTCGAGGGCGGGGACGTGCACCCGCTTCGCCCCGACCTGCTGCTGCTCGGCTTCAGCGAACGCTCGAGCCCGGCGGCGCTCGATCTGCTGTGCGACCTGGTCTTCCAGCACTGCGGCGTCACGGACGTGATCATTGTCGTGTTGCCTGCCGAACGCACCGCGATCCACCTGGACATGATCTTCACGCAAATCGATCGCGACATGTGCGTCGTGTACCCGCCACACTTTGTGGGCCCGGAGCGCCTCGCTGTCCTGCACCGGCGAAAGCGCTCGAAGGGTGTGAAAGAGGTGCCAAACTTCTTTGCCGCGATGCAGGCGGTGGATCACCCCCTCGAGCCGATTTTCTGCGGCGGCAACCAGCGCACCACGCAGGAGCGCGAGCAGTGGGCCTCGGCCTGTAACTCGTTCGCGGTGCGCCCCGGTGTCGTGCTGAGCTACGACCGCAACGACGCCACGCTGGGTGAGCTGGTCACCGCCGGCTTCCGGCTGATCTCCGCCGTCAAGTTCCTCACCGGCGACGAAACGCTGCAGGACGGCGAACGCGCGGTGATCTCCATCGACGGCGGCGAACTGGTCCGCGGCGGCGGCGGTCCGCGTTGCATGACGCTGCCGTTGCGGCGAGACGATCTGTGAGCGGACTCGCGGCCGTCCCATCGTCCTCGCTCACGTCGCGCGCCGTGTCGTTTCTGCAGAACGGTCCCGCGGCCAGCCTGGCGATCGTGCGTGACGTGCTGGGAATCGTGCAAGCGAATCGCCACACTGCCGACCGCATCGCCGCCACGCTGCTCGCCCCGGACAAACGCTTCAGCCGCACCCAGGATGGGCGCTGGGCGCTGGCGTCGGTCCCGGTCGAGGCGAGCCCGCCGCTCGAGAGCTGCCGCTGGGCCGTGGTCGACGTCGAAACCACCGGCGTGCGCGCCTTCCGTGGCGATCGCATCATGGAGATCGCCGTGGTCGCGCTCGACGGCACCGTGCGCTTTCACTCGCTCGTGAATCCCGGTATCCCGATCCCGCAGTTCGTCGCCGGCCTCACCGGGATCGATGCGCACATGGTGCGGCGCGCGCCGCCGTTCGAGGACATCGTCGACACCCTGCTCGCGGCACTCGAGGGCTGCGTCTTCGTGGCGCACAATGCGCGCTTCGACTGGGCCTTCGTGTCCACGGAAATCGAGCGCGCGCGCGGCCTGCTGCTGCAGGGCCCGCGCGTGTGCACCATCCGCCTCGCGCGCAAGCTGCTGCCGGACTTGCCGCGCCGAAATCTCGACACCGTGAGCTATCACTTCGGGATCGAGATCGAGGGACGTCACCGCGCGACCCCGGACGCGGTCGCGGCGGCGAAATGTCTGGGGAAGCTGTTGAAGCTCGCTCAAACCAATGGTGCGGCATGCCTGGCTGACATCATGGCTATCGGCTATCGGCTACCGGCTATCGGGAATGCAAACCCGATAGCTGATAGCCGATAGCCGATAGCTTCTTTCATGCACACCACATTCCGAGTTGGTCGCGTGACTTGCCACGCCCTGGAAGGTGGGACCCAGCGCTTAGATGGTGGGGCGATGTTCGGCGTGGTGCCCAAGCCGCTCTGGGAGCGGCGTATCCCCGCCGACGAGCGCAACCGCATCCCGCTGGCGCTCCGTTGCCTCCTGGTCGAGCACGATGACGGGCTCGTCCTGATCGACACCGGCATCGGCAACAAGGAAAACGACAAGTTCCGCGACATCTACGGCGTCGATAACGCCGGGGCGAACGGGCGTACCAAACTCGAAGATGCGCTGGCCGCGCTGGGCCACGATCCCGAAGACATCACATGGGTCATCAACACCCACCTGCATTTCGATCACGCGGGTGGGAATACCTCGCTCTCCGGGCTCTCATTTCCCCGGGCGCAGTATGTCGTGCAGCGGCGCGAGCTGGACTTCGCTCGACACACCAACGAGCGCACCGCGGCCAGCTACCTGGCGCATAACTTCCAGGGCGTGCCCTTCCAGCTGATCGATGGAGAGACGGAGATCCTCCCGGGGATCCGCGCCATCCCCACACCGGGCCACGTCCCGTATCACCAGTCGATTCTGGTCGAGAGTGGCGGCGAGAAGGCCTGCTTTGTCGCCGACCTCGTGCCCACCTCCGCCCACCTCCCGCTCCCCTGGATCATGGGCTACGACCTCGAGCCGCTCGTCACCCTCGAAACGCGCCGCCGGATCTACCAGCGGGCCGAGGCCGAGGGTTGGCTGCTCGTGTTCGAGCACGACCCGACGGTCGTCTCGGGCCGGCTCGGCCGCGACGGGAAAGGATTTGGACTTGTCCAGCCGCAGGGGCTCGGCTAGCTTGGTGGCGACAACATGGTAAGTGGGCCGTGTGCCCCACCCGTATGCCTCTCGTTGAGAGTGCTCCAGGGTTCTCGAGACTTCACCGCTAGGTGAGGTGTTGCGGATCTTGGGGTAACCCGGGTCCGCTTTTTACTTCGCCAGGAGATCGCACAGCTGCCACCTCTCGACAACAACAGCAAAGCACCGCGCACGCGCGTCAATCGGCAAATCCGCATCAGTCCCGTGCGCGTGATCGCGGACAACGGCGACCAGCTGGGGGTGTTGACGATCGATGAAGCCCTGGCCGCCGCGCATGAACGGGGCCTGGATCTGGTCGAGGTCGCGCCGCTCGCTCGGCCCCCGGTCGTCAAGATCATGGACTATGGGAAGTTCAAGTTCGAGCAGGCGAAGGCGGCCCGCGCGGCCAAGAAAAAGCAGCATGTGATTCACCTGAAGGAAGTGAAGTACCGCCCCGGGATCGACGACCATGACTTCGACTTCAAGACCCGGCACGCGCGTGAATTCTTGGAGGACGGCAACAAGGTGAAGGTGACGATGATGTATCGCGGCCGGCAGATGGCGCACATCGAACTGGGCCGGGAAGTGCTGGATCGTGTGGCGCTGGAGCTGAAGGACATCGGAAAGATCGAGCAGGAGCCAAAACTCGAAGGACGCAACATGTCCATGGTTCTTGCACCCAAATAGGCTATCGGCTACCGGCTATCGGGCGAAAAACCCGATAGCCGATACCTGATAGCCGATAGCCAGGAGTAGCAATGCCGAAGATGAAATCGAAGCGCGCCCTGAGAAAGCGGATCCGGCTCACCGGTACAGGGAAGCTGCGCCGCTACCGCGCCTACAAGCGCCACATCCTGACGTCGAAGCATCCCAAGCGCAAGCGCCACCTGCGCAAGGCGACGCTGGTGTCGCATGCCGACCGCCGCCTCAAGCGCCTTTTGCAGGCGTAAGGAGACTCGATGCCTCGCGTCAAAAGCAACGTCGCGCGCCTGAAGCGCAAGAATAAGGTGATGAAGCTCGCCAAGGGGTACTGGGGCGGGCGCAGCAAGCTCTGGAAAGCGGCGAAGGAAGCCACCGAGCGCGCGGCGCGGTATGCCTATCGCGACCGCCGCTCCAAGAAGGTCGAGTTCCGCCGGCTGTGGATCACGCGGATCAACGCCGCGGCGCGGCTGCACGCGCTGTCCTACAACAAGTTCATGAATGGCCTGCGCAAGGCGGGCGTCGAGGTCAATCGCAAGGTGCTCGCCGATCTCGCCGTGCGGGATCCGGCCGCGTTTGAACAGCTGGCGGAGGTCGCCAAGAAGGCTCTCTAGCACATGAGCGACCTCCTGGCAGCCCTGAACTCGCTGCGGGAGCGTCTGAAAGAGATTCCGCAGGCGGATGAACGCCGGCTCCAGGAGCTCAAAACCGAGCTCCTGGGCCGCAAGGCCGGCGCCCTCACCGAAATCCTCAAAGCCCTCCCCGCGCTCGACCCCGACACGCGCAAGCAGGTGGGGGGAGCCGCCAATGCGCTCAAGCAGGACCTTGAGCGCGCCATCGCAGCGCGTGAGCTCGGCCTGAAGACCAGCGCCGCCTCGCTCGCCGACGTCGATCTCACCATGCCGGGCCGGCGGCAGTGGCGCGGCGGGCTGCACATCGTCACCCAAATCGTCGATGAGATCTGCGAGATCTTCAAAGAGCTCGGCTTCACGCGCGTGGTCGGCCCCGAAGCCGAGACCGAGCGCTACAACTTCTACGCGCTGAACTTTCCCAAAGACCATCCGGCGCTCGACGCGCAGGACAGCTTCTATCTGGGCGGCGACGTGCTGATGCGTACCCACACCTCACCGGTCCAGATCCGCACGCTCGAGAGCTATCCGCCGCCGATCCGGATCGTCGTCCCGGGCCGCTGCTATCGCCGCGACCCGTTCGACGCGTCGCACTCGCCCGTGTTCGAGCAAATCGAAGGCTTCGCAATCGATGAAGGCATCACGTTCGTCGATTTCAAGGCGACCCTGGCGACGTTCGCGCGGCGCATCTTCACGCCCGCGACCAAAGTGCGGTTCCGGCCGTCGTTCTTCCCGTTCACCGAGCCGTCGGCCGAGATGGACGTGCAGTGCCAGATCTGCGGGGGACGCGGCGCGGGCTGCGCGGCGTGCAAGGGCACCGGCTGGATGGAAATCCTCGGCTCGGGGATGGTGCATCCCGCCGTGCTCGAGAACTGCAACGTGGACAGCGAGAAATACACGGGTTTCGCCTGGGGCATGGGGCCTGAGCGGATCGCGATGCTGCGGCACGGCATCCCGGACATTCGGTTGTTCTTCGATAGTGACGTGCGCTTTTTGGGACAGTTCTCGTGATTGTCTCGCGTCGCTGGCTGGAAGCCTTGCTTGGCAGGCCCTTAGACGGTCAAGCCGTCGCCGATCAGCTTGCCCGCCAGGTCGCGCCGGTCGATGGCGTCGTGCCGATTCATCAGGATCTGCGAGACGTACTGATCGCGCGCGTCCTCGAGGTGAAGCAGCACCCCAACGCCGATCGCCTCTCGCTCTGCCAGGTGGACGCCGGCAACGGGACACTCGAAGTGGTCTGTGGCGCGCCCAACGTGCAGGCAGGGAAGACCTACCCGTTCGCTCCCGTGGGCGCGACCCTGCCGGGCGGGCTGAAGCTCGAGCGCCGTAAGATCCGTGGCGTCGAGTCGAACGGCATGTTGTGCTCGGCGAAGGAGCTGGGGCTGGGCGTGGATCATCAAGGGATTCTTGAGCTCGAAACCGACGCGGCTCCAGGAACGCCGTTCTTGAATGTGGTTCCGGTTGCGGATGAACAGATCGTGATCGATGTATCCGCTAATAGGCCGGATCTGCTATGTCACAAGGGTGTTGCCCGAGAGTTGGCGGTCGCATACGGTGGAACCGTAAAGCTCCCCGAAATCGTCGGCGGTCAGGGCGGTCAAAGACGACCGCCGCGACCGCCTGACCGCCTGACCGCCGCCGTTGATGGTGTCGAAGTCCGCCTCGAAGATCCCGAAGGCGCCCCTCGCTACATGATCGCGGTGATCCGGGGCGTCAAAGTCGGACCGAGTCCCGCGTGGCTGGCGGCACGGCTCCAGAGCGTGGGCCAGCGCCCGATCAACAACATCGTGGACGCGACGAACTACATCCTCTTCGAGATCAATCAGCCGCTGCACGCGTTCGATCTCGCCAAACTCCGCGGTCCGGCCGTGGTGGTGCGCCGGGCTCGGCCCAACGAACAGATCGTGACCCTGGACGGAGTGAGCAGACGGCTGACGGCCGAGATGACCGCGATCTGCGACGCGGAGCGGCCCCAGATCGTCGCGGGTGTGATGGGCAGCGCGGATTCGGAGGTCACGGTCACCACGACCGACGTCGTGCTCGAAGCCGCCTACTTCCAGCCGACCCGCATTCGCCGCACGCGCCGAGCGCTCGGCATCTCGAGCGAATCGAGCTACCGCTTCGAACGTGGCATCGACCTGCTGGCCCTGCCGGACGCGCTGGCGCGCGCGATCGACCTCATCACAGCCATCGCCGGCGGGGAAGTTCGCGAGCCGCCGCTCGATCTCTGGCCCGAGCCCCAGCAGCCGCGCTCCGTATTCCTGCGCGAAGCGCGCGTCGGCCGGCTCCTCGGCGTACCCGTGCCACGCAAGGAAATCGAGCAGCTCCTCTCCGCCGTCGGGTTCGTGGCCGCACCTAAGGATGACCGGTTAGCGGTCCAGATTCCCGGTTGGCGGCCCGACGTCACCCGCGAAGTCGACCTCATCGAAGAGGTCGCTCGGCTGCGCGGCTACGACACCTTCCCCGACGAGCTGCGCCCGTACCGTCCGGGGACCGTGCCCGATGCGCCCTCCGAGCTGATCCTGCGCCGCATTCGCGATCAGCTGGTCCGGAGCGGCAGCGGGCTGCTCGAGGCACGGACGCTCCCGCTGGGCCCGGCCGACGGGCCCGAGGCGGTCCCGGTCGTGAACCCGCTCTCCGCCGACGAAAGTCATCTGCGCAGCCAGCTGCTGCCGGGGCTCATCCGGCGCGTCGAATACAATTGGAGCCAGGGGCAGCGAGACGTCCGCCTGTTCGAGGTGGGCACCGTGTTCAGACGGCCATCTGGCCGTCCGGCCGACCGGCCGTCAGAAGATCTCCATCTCGCCATCGTGCTCACGGGCGCCCGGCATCCGTACCATTGGGCCGACAGTACCGACGGTGCGAAACTACCTGATATGGACATATGGGACCTAAAGCAGCACTTTGAGTTAGCTGTGGGGGGCGCGGCCTCCAGCGACGTGCAACCGGCTGCCAATGGGTCGGGCTGGATCGCCGTGCCGCGCGAGGGTGGAGAGCCTGTGGGCAAGGCGACACGACTCGAGGCGGACGCGCCGAAATGGGCGGCCCCGCTGTACGGGCTCGAGGTGCGCATCGCGCTGCAACCGCGGGAGCTGGCGCAGTATCAGCCGCTTCCGACCCAGCCGGGCGTGGTTCGCGATTTGTCGCTGGTCGTTCCCGGCGGTGTGACCGCCGCGCAAGTCGAAGCCGTGTTGCGCCGCGAAGGTGGCACGTTGTTGGAGCGGCTCGACGTGTTGGATGAGTACCGAGGCCCCGGCCTGCCTCCCGGTACGCGTGGCGTCACCTGGCGCTGCGCGTTCCGCGATCCAATCCGGACGCTCACGGAGCGGGAGATTGATGCGCTGCTCAGCCGCATGCTGAAAGCGCTGGAGGGTGAACTTGACGTACGTCGGCGACAGGCCTGATGTCCGCGATGCCCTCGATCAGCTCGAGGCGATCCTGCGCGATGTGGCGGAGGAGCTGGCGGGCTGGCGTACGCGCGCGCAGAAGGCCGAATCTGAGCTGAAGTCCCGCGGCGGCCCGGTCCGGAACACCGATCTCGAGTCCGAGAACAAATCGCTCCGGCAGCGGGTCGAGGGGGCGCGGACGCGCGTGCACGACCTGATGCAGCGGCTGTCGTTCCTGGAGGAGCAGGCGCGGGACAACGGAGGGGGAGGGGGAGGGGGCGGGGCGCACAAGTGACGGCGAAAAAGCACGCCGTCCGGGTGATGATCGGCGGGGAAGAGTACACGGTTCGCTCCGATCTATCGCCCGAGTACACGCGCGAAGTCGCGGCCTATCTGGACCAGGCCCTGAAACGGGTATTGAGCCAGGGGCCGCTGGTGGAAACGCATAAAGCCGCGATTTTGGCGGCGCTCGATATCACGAACGAGCTGTTTCAGGCGAAGCAAACCGAGCGGGAAGTTGCCGCGCGGCTGGCGGCGGTAGCGGATGACCTGGCGAAAATGTTGCCGCCCGCAAAGCGGAAGGCTCTCGCGTAGACAAACGCCGTGCCTTCGAAGAGGGCACGAGTTGGAGATAGATCATGGCAGAGCTGTCGGGTATCATCGCGGCCGTGCTCAGCGGCGTGCTCGTCGCGGCATTGGTCTTCTACGTGTGGGGCCGGCGCGTCGAGAAACGCGCGACCGAGCAAAGCCAACGCCTCGTGCTGGCGGCCAAAGAAGAGCTCATGGCCGTGCGCGAAACTCTCCACAAAAGCCTCGACCAGAAGCTCGCGACCGTGGACCGGCGCGATCAGGATCTGCACAAGTTCGATCGGGAGCTCCAGGAGCGCACCAAGGCCCTCGACAAGCGCGAGCAGGAGATCAGCACGCAGCTCGAGCGGGTCGCCGGCCTCACGGCCCAGGACGCGAAACTCGAGCTGGTCGGCCGCATCGAGAGTGAGGCGCGGGACGAGGCCGCGGCGCTGGTCCGCAACATCACCGAGCAGGCCAAGAAGAATGCCGACCGCGAGGCGAAGAAAATCGTGGCCTTGGCCATCCAGCGGATCGCCGCCGAACAGACCGCCGAATCGAGTGTGTCGGCGGTGGTGTTGCCGTCCGATGAAATGAAGGGCCGCATCATCGGTCGTGAAGGCCGCAACATCCGCGCGTTCGAAGCCGCCACCGGCGTTGACGTCATCATCGATGACACGCCCGACACCGTCGTCGTGTCCTGCTTCGAGCCGGTGCGCCGCGAAGTGGGCCGTCTGGCGCTCGAGCGCCTGATCGCCGACGGGCGTATTCATCCCGGGCGCATCGAAGAGATCGTCCAGAAGGCCAAAGCGGACGTCGACAAAGGCATTGTCGAATCGGGCGAGCAAGCCGTGTATGACCTCGGCATCCGCGGCATGCACGCCGAGCTGGTGAAGCTCGTCGGCCGGATGAAATACCGTACGTCCTACGGCCAGAACATCCTCGAGCATTCGAAGGAAGTCGCCCACCTCGCCGGCATGATGGCGGCCGAGCTGAAGCTCGACGTCCACCTGACGAAGCGCGGCGCGCTGCTGCACGACGTCGGCAAAGTGCTCACGCATGAGCACGACGGGACCCACGTGCAGCTCGGCGTGGAGATGGCGACCAAGTACGGCGAGCACGCCGTGGTGATCAACTGCATTGCGGCACACCATGACGACGTGCCGCACGAATCGCCGGTGAGCGTGATCGTGCAGGCGGCCGACGCGATCTCGGGCTCTCGCCCCGGAGCGCGGCGCGAAGCGTTCGAGACCTACGTCAAGCGGCTCACGCAGCTCGAGACCCTGGCGGCCGAGTTCAAGGGCGTGGACCGGGTGTTCGCGATTCAGGCGGGACGGGAAGTGCGCGTGGTGGTCACGCCCGATACCGTCGACGATGCGGCCGCGGCGCGGCTCACCGACGAGATCGCCCGCAAAATCGAGCGCGAGCTCCAGTACCCGGGGCAGATCAAGGTGGTCGTGATTCGCGAGACTCGGGCGGTGGGCGTTGCACGCTGATCCTGCGGCCGCGCCGCCCTCTGAAGGCGCCAGGATCATCGACGGCAATGCCATCGGCGCGACGATGCGTGCCGAGCTGGCCGCCGACATCGCCGCCCTGAAGAAGCAGGGCGTAACACCGGGGCTCGCGGTCGTCCTGGTGGGCGACAATCCGGCGTCCCAGGTCTATGTGAGAATGAAGGGCAAGGCCTGCGATGACGCGGGATTGTACCACGAGACGATCAAGCTGCCGAAGGACACGAGCGAGGCCGAGCTCATGAGCTTGCTCGAGCGTCTGAACGCCAATCCCAAGATTCACGGCATTCTCGTGCAGCTGCCGCTCCCCAAGCACATCGATACCAACCGGGCGCTGCACCGCATCGATCCCCGGAAGGACGTCGATGGGTTTCATCCCGAGAACGTCGGCAAAGTCGCCGTGGGCGATCCGACGGGATTTCGACCGGCGACGCCCTACGGCGTGCAGCAACTCCTGATCCGGACCGAGGTCGAAACCAAAGGTGCGCACGCCGTGGTCGTCGGGCGCTCCAACGTCGTCGGTCGGCCGATGGCGGCGCTGCTGCTCCAGGACGGTCCGGGCGGGAACGCAACCGTTACCGTGTGCCATTCCCGCACACGGCACATCGAGCAGCACACGCGCCAGGGCGACATCCTGATCGTGGCGATCGGCAAGCCCGAGTTCGTGACCGGCGAGATGGTGAAGCCCGGCGCCGTCGTGATCGATGTCGGGGTCAATCGCGTGGACGATCCGTCGCGCAAACAGGGGTATCGCCTGGTGGGCGACGTGAAGTTTCAGGAAGCGAAGCAGGTGGCCTCGGCCATCACGCCGGTCCCGGGTGGCGTGGGCCCGATGACCATCACCATGCTGCTCTTCAACACCGTGCAGGCTGCCAGGCAGTGGGCCAACCCCTGACGCCGGGGCATGGCCCCGGCGCTGGCCTGGACCTCTTCGCGGCCGCCTCGGCAGAAGGTGCGTGGACGGTCGGTGAGGTCACCAAGCGCGCCCGCGCCGTCATCGAAGCCGGCCTGCCGCCGCTCTGGGTGCGGGGCGAGATCACCGGGTTCAAGGCGTGGCGCAGCGGTCACTGGTATTTCTCCCTGCGCGACAAAACGGCGCAGCTCCGCTGCGTGATGTTTGCGAAGCAGAACTACATGCTCCCCACGCCGGTCGATGGGATGCAGGTGTTCGTGTTCGCGCGCCCCTCCGTCTACGAAGAGAAGGGCGATTTCCAGCTCACGGTGATGGAGCTGCTGTCGACGGCCGAGGGCGGGCTGTGGAAGCTCGCGTTCGAGAAGGCGAAGGCGGCGCTGCTCAAGGACGGTTTGCTCGATCCCGCGCGCAAACGCCGGCTGCCCCCGTTCCCGCGCCGCATTGCCGTCGTCACCAGCCCCGATGGAGCAGTGCTGCGCGATATCCAGTCGGTGGTCGGCAGGCGCTGGCCGCTGGCCGAGTTGATCGTCGTTCCCGCGCAGGTGCAGGGTGCCAAGGCCGAAGCATCGGTGTGCTCGGCGCTGAATCGCATCAGTCGGTTGCCGGTCGACGTGCTGATTGTCGGCCGGGGCGGGGGATCGGTCGAAGATCTCTGGGCCTTCAACAGTGAGCGTGTCGCGCGTGCCGTGGCCGCGATGCCGATGCCGGTGATCTCGGCGATCGGTCACGAGACCGATGTGACGCTCTGCGACCTGGTCGCGGATTTCCGGGCTCCAACTCCCTCAGCGGCTGCCGAGGCAGCGACGCCTGACCGAGCAGAAGTGCTCGCGCAATGCGGCGTGCTCGGCCAACGACTCGCGCGCGCGCTGCGGATCGCCTCGCGTCACGTGGTCGAACGACTCAACCGAACGGGCGATCGGCTGACTCGCTCTATGGACCATCGCCTGGAGCAGTCCCGCGCCCTGCTCACCGCGCACAGCGCGCGGCTGGACGCGCTCAGCCCGTTGCGCGTACTGGGCCGCGGATATGCGGTGGCAAGAGATGCCGATGGGAAAGTTCTGAAGCGCGTTGCTCAGCTGCCCAGCGGCAAGGAATTCCTGCTGCGGGTCAGCGATGGAGAGGTGAATGGCCGAGTTCAGTAAGCAGCTCGAGCGGCTCGAGGCCATCGTGCGCAAGCTCGAAGCCGAAGACCTCGATCTGGATGAAGCGCTGAAGCTGTTCGAAGAGGGGGTCGAGCGGCTGCGCGTCGCGCGCGAGCAGCTGGTCCAGGCCGAGCTGAAGGTCAAAAAAGTCCTCGAGATTGAAAGCCCTAGCTAGTTATCTCGCCGACGCCCGGGCCCGTGTCGACGCGGTGCTGGCGACGGTGAGCAGTGAAGACGAAGTCGTCCGCTACAGCTTGCTGGGCGAAGGCAAGCGGCTCCGTCCCACCCTCGTGTTCGCCGCCCACGAAGCACTCCGCGGCTCGTCCGCCGCGGGCGTGGCCGAGCTGGCGGCGGCGGTCGAAGTGGTGCACGCCTATTCGCTGGTGCACGACGATCTCCCATGCATGGACGATGACGACCTCCGGCGCGGCCGGCCGACGGCGCACCGGGCGTTCGACGTTCCGCGCGCGACGCGCGCCGGCTACGAGATGGTCGCGCTGGCGGCGCGCGTGCTCGAGCACGGGCTGGCGTCGCTCGGCCTGTCCGATTGGCGCAACCGCGAGATCCGGCTGGAGCTGTTTCGCGCCGCGGGCGCCGGCGGAATGATCGGCGGCCAGGCGCTCGATCTCGAAGCGGAAGCGAAAGCGCTGCCAATCGATGCCCTCACCGAGGTGCACCGCCGCAAGACCGGCGCGCTGATTGCCGCGTCTTGTGTGATCGGCGGGCTAGCGGCGGACAGCGTGGGAAGCCAGATCGCAGGGCTGCGCGCGTACGGCGAAGCGATTGGACTGGCGTTTCAGATCGCCGACGACGTACTTGATGCCACGGCGACGTCCGATCAGCTCGGGAAAACCGCCGGCAAGGACGCGGCCCATGCCAAAGCGACATTCGTCACCCTGCTCGGCGTGGGGGCCGCGCGGGCCGAGGCCGAACGGCTCGCCGCCAAGGCGGTAGACCATCTGCGGGATGCCGGGTTAGTTTCTCCAATACTGGTCGAGCTGGCCCACTACATCGTGACGAGGCCGAATTGATTCTCGAATCGATCCGCGATTCCCGGGACGTACAGGCGTTGAAGCCGGAGCAGCTGCAGCAGCTCGCGGACGAGGTCCGCCAGCGGCTCATCGACGTCGTCTCGCAGACCGGCGGTCACATCGGCGCGGGGCTCGGCGTCGTGGAGCTCACCGTGGCGCTGTGTGCCGCGTTCGATTCGCCCCACGACAAGATCGTGTGGGACGTCGGCCACCAGGGCTATCCTTGGAAGATCCTCACCGGCCGCAACGACCGGCTGCCCACCCTGCGCCAGAAGGGCGGCCTCTCCGGCTTCCTGCGTCGCAGCGAGAGTCCGCACGATCAGTTCGGTGCCGGCCACGCCGGCACCGCGCTGTCGGCGGCGTTCGGCATGGCGACGGCGCGGGATCTCAAGGGCGAAGCATTCCAGGTCGTCGCGGTGGTTGGTGATGGCGCCATGACGTGCGGCCTGCCGTACGAGGCGCTGAACAATGCGGGCGACTCGGGCCGCAACATCATCGTCGTCCTGAACGACAACGGCATGTCGATCGCGCCCAACGTCGGCGCGCTCAACAAATACCTCGGCTCCATCGTCGCCGCGCCGATCACCGTGCGCATCCGCGAGAAGGTCAAGCACCTGATCGAGCGGGCGTCGCACGTCGTGGGCGGGAAGAAGCTCGTGGATTTCGCGAAGAACGTCGAAGAGAGCATCAAGAATCTGTGGTCGCCGGGGATGCTGTTCGAAGAGCTGGGCTTCCGCTACTTCGGGCCGATCGACGGACACAACATCGCGCAGATGCTGCACACCTTCGAGATCGTGAAAACGCTCAACGGCCCGCGCGTCGTGCACGTCATCACGGAGAAGGGAAAGGGCTTCCCGCTGCCCGAGCCCGATCTCGAGAAATACCACGCCCGCGCGCCGTACGATCCCGTCACCGGCAAGCTCAGGCCCGTGAATCCGGGACCGCCCCAGTGGACCAAGGTGCTCGGTGATGCGCTGACGCAGCTCGCAGCCGAAGACCCGAACTTCGTCACGATCACCGCGGCGATGCCGTCGGGGACGGGGACCAACATCTTCCAGAAAAAGTGGCCCGAGCGCTTCTTCGACGTCGGCATCGCGGAAGCGCACGCGACCACCTTCGCGGCGGGCCTCGCGACGCAGGGCGTGCGTCCCGTGGTCGCGATCTATTCGACGTTCCTGCAACGCGCCTACGACAGCATCATCCACGACGTCGCGATTCAGAAGCTGCCGGTGATTTTCTGCATGGACCGCGCCGGCATGGTGGGCGAAGACGGCCAGACGCACATGGGTCTGTATGACATCGCCTATATGCTCGCCGTGCCGCACATGACGGTGACCGCGCCCAAGGACGCCGCGGAGCTGATCGGCTTGCTGCGCTGCGCGCTGGCGCACAAGGACGGGCCGTTCTCGATCCGCTATCCACGCGATAAGGCTCCCGCCGAAGCGCCGCCGGCCGCCGAGGTGCCGCCGGTCCCCTACGGCACGTGGGAGGTGCTGCGGAAAGGGAAGGACTGCGCGATCCTCGCCGTCGGGGTGATGTGCAAGCCGGCCCTGGATGCCGCCGATGCACTCGCCGCCGATGGTCTCGCCGCCACGGTGGTGAACGCGCGGTTCGTGAAGCCGATGGATCGCGAGATGCTCGAGGCGCTCGCGCGCGACCACCGCCTGCTCGTGACGGTCGAGGACGGCACCGTGGTCAACGGCTTCGGGGCGGCGCTGGCGGCGCTCGTCCAGACGACGGCCCCCGACGTGCGCGTCGTGGCCCTCGGCGTGCCCGATCGGACCTATGAGCACGCGCCCCGCGCCCAGCAGCTCGAGGAGGTCGGCCTCACGGGTGACGGCATCGCGGCCCGCATTCGCGCCTTCGCCGCGGAAGAATCGCTCACCCCCCGATGAATGTCGGGGTCGTCGGGAACCCCAACTATCCGGATCTCGGCGCTTTCCTCGCGACGCTCCAGCTGAAGGCGGCGAGCGTCGGGATCACGCTGTTCACCGAGGAACGGATCCAGTCGCTGTGGCCTGCCGCGAACGGCGGTCCGCAGCCGCCCGCCCCGCTGAGCCAGGCGCCGGGTGATTTGGACTGCCTGATTACGCTCGGTGGCGACGGCACCCTGCTGCGCGGCGCCCGTCTCCTGAACGGCGCCAACACGCCGATCCTCGGGCTCAACCTGGGCCGCGTCGGATTCCTCACCACCGCAGGGCCCGATTCGCTCGACTGGGCGCTCGACGCCATCGTGCGCCGCGCCTACACGACCGAGCCGCGACTCGCGCTGCAGTCGGCGATTACCGGCAAGGGCGCCAAGACCGGCAGGGTGGAGCCGCTCGTGCTCAACGACATCGTCGTCCACAAGGGCGGCGTCGCGCGCGTCGTGCGCCTCAAGGTCTCCGTCGATGGCGACGAGGTCGCGCAATATTCCGCCGACGGGATCATCGTCAGCACGCCCACGGGCTCCACGGCGTACTCGATGTCGGCCGGCGGGCCGATCGTCGTGCCCACGGTCGACGCCATCGTCGTGACTGCGATCTGCCCCCACACCCTCGCCGTGCGGCCCCTGGTGCTCGCGGCGACGGCGGTCGTGACGATCCAGCCGATTCCACCCTGGGTTGACGACGTGCTCGTCTCGTTCGACGGACAGGTCGGCACACCGATCCAGCCCGGCGAGCGGCTCGAGGTCCGGCGCGCGGAGCGGCCGATCCTGCTGATCCGCCTCGGCCCCGAGAGCTTCTTCAAGCGGTTGCGCAAGAAGCTGCACTGGGGCGACTTAAGCGACCGAACTCGTAAGTGAGTCGCCCCGGACCACAGCACCCTCCCACGTGACATATCAACGATCATGGATATGTCGTCGGTGGGAGACAGGACAATCGTGATCGCATCATTTTACCGCGCGATGAAACGCCGGCTCGGCGAGAGCGCACGGTGCTGACTGAATTACGCGTCCGCGATCTCGCCGTCATCGCCGACGTCACCCTGCCATTTCGGCCTGGCCTCAACGTCCTCACGGGGGAGACCGGCGCCGGCAAATCCATGGTCGTCGACGCGCTGTCCCTTCTCCTCGGTGAGCGCGCGTCCGCGGATATCGTGCGACCGGGTGCCGAGAAGACCGTCGTCGAAGGCGCCTTCGAGTTCGGCTCCGCCGTGCACCGCCATCTGTTGCCACCCTTCGCCGCCCTCGGCATCGAGCTCGAGGACGGTCGCCTCGTCCTGAAGCGCGAAGTCCTGCGCGAGGGAAAGTCGCGCGCCTGGGTGAACGGCTCCCCGACCACGATCGGCGTGCTCGCCGAGCTCGGCGCGCTGCTGGTGGATCTGCACGGCCAACACGAAACGCAGTCCTTGCTGCGCCCGGACGCGCAGCGCGACATGCTCGACGCGTACGCCGATGCCGATGTCGAGCGTGTGGCGGTGCGTGACGCGCATGGGCGCCTCAAGGAGCTTGCGCAACGAGAGACCGCGTTGACCGAGCGCCAGGCGGATGTGCGGAAGAAAGCCGATTACCTGCGGCACGTGCTGCAGGAAATCGAGCGTTCCAAACCTAAAGTCGGGGAAGAGGAATCCCTGGAGATCGAGGGCAAGCGCCTCGCCCATGCGGAGGAGCTGGGGCGGCTCGCCGGCGAGCTCGAGTCGGTGATGGATGCCGCCGGGCTGAGCAAGGCGCACAAGATCCTGGGCAGTCTCGCCAAACTCGATCCATCGACTGCGCGCTGGCAGGAGCTGCTCGACGCGGCCACGACGAATGCGGCGGAGCTCGCGCAGGCCGCGCGCGACTACGCGAGCGAGATCGAGGCCGATCCCGAGCGGCTGACCGCGGTCGAGCAGCGGCGCGACCTCCTGTTCCGATTGCAGCAGAAGCACGGCCCGACCATCGCCGATGTGCTCGCGACCCGCGACCGCTCGGCGCGCGAGCTGGAGCTGCTCGACACCGCCGACCTCGACCTTGCGCAACATCGCGGCCGAGCGCGCCCAGGCGGCCGAGGAGTTTACGCGCGCGACTGCGGCGCTGACAGCAAAGCGCACCGCCGGCGCCAAGAAGCTCGCGCGAGCCGTGAACAAGCTTCTGCCTGCTCTCGGCATGCCCGGTGGCAGGTTTTCGGTTTCCCACACCCCACTCCCCACACCCCACGCCTTCGGGGCTGAGTCCATCACCTTCGATGTCCAGCTCAACGAGGGGTTGGAAAGCAGGGCGTTAGCTCGGGTGGCATCGGGCGGTGAGCTCTCGAGACTCATGCTCGCGCTCAAGGTCGTGCTCGCTTCCCACGATGTCGTCCCGACGCTCGTGTTCGACGAAGTCGATCAGGGCATCGGCGGCGAGGTCGGCGGGCGGATCGGGGAAGCGCTACGGGAGGTCTCCCGCGCAGGCCGCCAGGGCCTGGTCATCACGCATCTGCCGCAGATCGCCGTCTATGCCGATCAGCACCTCGTGGTGGCCAAGGGCAGGAAGGGTGGCATTGCGACGAGCGATGTGGCGGTGGTGGCGGGTGAGTCGAGGGTCAAAGAGATCGCGCGCATGTTGGGCGATCCCGACATGGCGACCGCGCGGCGCCATGCCGTCGAGCTGCTCAGAACGGCCAGCGCGACGTCCGCATCACAATCCGAAACACCGTCGCCACCGGCACCAACCCGCCCGCGCCGGTGACCGTCTGCTCGATCGACACGCTCCCCTCGAGCCCCGGAGCCGCGTAGGTCATCGCGGCGCCGAGCCGCGTCCAGCGAAACGCCGTCCCGGCGTCGAGCACTGAGGCCGACACCGGCGCGCCCATGTGTGTCGCGACGTCGATGGAGTCCTGCGCCGAGCGGTAGGTGTAGCGATCGCGCTGCTGCGTGTAGTATCCCACCGTGAACCCGACTCCAAAGGTCCGCGTGAAGCGATACATGGGCGCGACGTCGATCGCGGCGTAATCGCCCGGATCCCAGTTGAGCCGCGCGAGCGCGGCGTGCGGGATCAACAGCACGGACTGCGGACCGACGCGGCGTTCGCGTTCGCCCGCGCGCTGCCGGACGAGCCGCAGCGATCCGTTCAGCCACAGGCGATTGAACAGCGTCAGCTCCTGCGCGACGCGGAGCTCGAGGTCCGTCTGATGATCGCCCGTGGAGATATCGAACAGCCAGTTGGGCGAATCCTGATGGCCCGTGGGCAGGCGCACGATCAGCGCGCCGCTCAGCGCGAAGTTGTGCGACTCGATCATGCGGTATTTCGCTTCCAGCTCGAAGTCGCCGGGGAAGTAGTGCAGGTTGCGGGGCGTGCTGCCGATCGGTGCGAACGCGTAGGTGGTGTCGGCGAGTAGGGAATCGAGCGCACGCGCACCGGCGGTGTCGAGGGGCGCGCCGGTCGAGTCCATCGGATAGCTCTCGCGCGTGTGCACGCGCACGATCGGAAAGCGCGCGCCCACCGAGATGCGATTCGTGATGCCGAAATCGAATCCCAGCGGCGTGATGCGTTGCTCCTTGCGCACGTACACCGTCGTGGGCAGCGTCGCGCCGATCCGCTGCTGGCCGCTGTCGGTGAACTCACGGTCCCATGTCGTGATCACGGGCTCGAACGTGACGCGCAGCGTGCCCGCGCGCGGCGTGTCCGTGCGCGGCACAGCCTGCGCCCAGCTAACCCCGGGCGGCAGCCCGGGGACTAGCAGAGCGCAAAGCGCGAGGAACCGGAGTCGCGAGAAGAAGGGCGGCAACGGAGATGCATACCCCGCTGCCGCCCCTTGCCGCCCTCTGGCGACCTGTTTTCTCAGGGGATCGGCGGGATTTGGGTCCCGTAATCGGTGTTGATCAACACGCGCAACGTGTCCGCAATCCGGCGGTGTGTCGACGCGCTGGGATGCACGCCGTCCCTCGAGAACGCTCGCCCAAACGGGCGTGTGGCAGCGGCGGAGTCACCAGGCACCGCCGGTCCACCAGGAAGCTTGGTCGGCAGAATCGGGAACGGCCTTACCTGCGCGGTGTCGGCGGCGAGAGCCGCGAGCTTGGCGTTCGGATCCAGGTACGTCCAGCCCCTCGCGGTGGCAACACCGCTGATCTTCGTATTGTATGCCGTCACCGCCCCCACAAGCGCGCGGAGCTCCGAAGGAACCACGATCGGCGCAATTGTGTCCGCACAACTCAACGTGCGAGGAGCACCGGCGCGAGCCGCTTGTAAGAGAGGAATTCCGTAAACGAATGGCACGAGGGTCGTATCCCCACGCGCGCCCGGAATGAGAGTCGCTGACGGGGCGCAGTTGTTGTCCACAGTAAACAGTGGCGGAAACGCTGCGCCCGGCACGAGACCGTTCTTGATCGCCCAGTACGTCGAGCCGCGAGAGAAATAAGGGACCAGCGTGACATTGGCGACGCCGAGCAACACCACTCCCGTTGGATTGACCGTAGCAATCGAATCCGCCAGAGAATCGTAGCGCGCGTTGAACGTCGCGATCGGCGTGATCCGGAGCGTATCTCCGGCACTGTCCGCCCGCGTCGCCGCCCCGAGGACGTCGTTGTTCCCGATCCAGACGCTCAGGAACGTCGGCTGTGCGCGGCGCATCGCCTGCACCTGGGTTTGCCCGCCAAGAATGAACTGGGTCAGCGGATTGGCACTCGATCCTGCGCCAATATTTGCGTACGCGTCTCTGACCTTGGCTCCGGGGACCGCCACATTGCTGATGTACGCAGACGGAGTCGCGGAAAGCGCACGCAGATAGCACAGATCATCGCGATAGGTGTTGTTGATCCTGTGAGGCTTGCCGCGCGTCGGGGAGCCAGTGACGGTATCGATGACAAAGACGCTGTCGATCGGATTAGGGCAACCGGGCTTTTGCATCGACGGGACAAACACCGGGGAGTGCATTGCCTGGGCGAGCAGCACGGCATAAGACTGCCGCTGCGTGCTGTCGTTGATCCCGCCCGACTGGAACCCCGCGGTGATCGAGTTACCCATCGACACGTAACGTTCGAACAGTGGATCCACTGCGACGAATTGAGCCGGCCGGTTCACCTGGTCGTTCTCGCAAGCGGCGGCCGCCAGCAAGAGTCCGAGGATGGCGGCTGCGGAGAATCGGTGCGAACGAATCATGAGTCTCTCGGAACCCTTAGAAGGTGTAGGACAGCCCGAGCCCCAACAGATTGGCCGAGAATTGATAGAGACCGGTATTGCCGAAGGCCGGATTCACCGTGCCGCGGCGGTCGTTCTGTTTGATGTACTGATAGGCCAGGTCGGCTCGCAGCTTGGGATTCAGCTCGATCCCGGCGCCGATCGTGAACTCGTTGCGCGGACCCTCGGGCAGGAGCGGCGTCACGAAATTGTCGGGTGACGCGCCACCGTGATACAGGTAGCCACCGCGCAGCTGGACCTTGGGCGAGAACTGGTACTCGGTGCCGAAGCGGAAGCCGTGCGTGTCCTTGTTGCTGGGGTGCAGCGCCAGGTCAGGTGTTGCCGGGTTCTCGAAGTCGATCTCGATGTCGCTGAACCAACCCCACACGACGTACTGCCAGTCGGCCATGAAACTCCAGCTGTCGGTGATCTTGTAGGCAAACCCTAGCGTGCCCTGCGGGGGCATGACGATGGTCGTCGAGACCGGGCCGTTTTCCAGCGCGCCACCCGCGCCGAATTGGGGGCCCAGCACGGCGTCGATCGGCGTCCCCGCCGGAACGCAGGCCGGGCACACGCCGATGGTGGAGGGCACGACAAGGCCCGTCGGGACCTGCTCGAACACCGCGTCGCCGTCATACGTGATGTGCTTCCGCGTCAGCCAGTGTCCGCCGATGCTCAGCCGGTCGTTGACCTTGATGATCGCGCCGAAGTTGACGGCGAATCCCGTGCCGGTCGCCTCGAGCGTCGCATCGCCAAAGTCCGTCAAGCGAGGCACGCCCAGCATACCGAACGTCACGCCCGGCGGGAGGCCGGCTGGGCCCGCGAGCGCAGCGGGGACCGGCTGCACAGAGAGATCCTGACGCTGATGCAGCTCGAGGTGGCTGGTGATGTACGCCACCCCGATACCGATCTTCAGCGCAGGGCTCACCTGATAGCCCAGCGTTGGCTGGACATAGATGGAGCGAATCTTGGTGTTGTACGCCATGAACCGCCCCTCGAACCCGGCGGTCGGCCACTTGGTCTCGAGCCCGTACGGCGCGTACGCCCCAAGCCCGAGGGTCAACTTCTCGTTGGCCTGGTACGTGAAGTACGCGTTGGGAACGGGGATGACAGGGTTGTCGAGGTCGGTGCGGTGGTTCAGGAAGTCGTCGGTGAACCCGCCGGCGGCGGCGATCGCCGTGACGCCGGCACTGAAGCGCGTGCCCGGGAGACCAGCGAGTCCGGCGGGGTTGAAGTAGATCGCCGAACCATCGGCGCAGGGACGGGCCGCCGTGACACCGGCGCGGCCCATCGCGCAGGCGTTGTGCTCGTAGACGCCGAATCCCTGTGCCCCCAGCGTGCGGGGCGACGCGGCGAGCAGCGAGGAGGCTCCTGCAAGCAGCAACAGCGCAAACCGCCGCATACGTGTGGTCTCCAGACACGAATTGGGTAGATGGTGAATCCGGCCGCGATACGGTAGCATTGCGTGGAATCAAAGTCAAACCCATGCCACGACCTGCGATAGACCTGTTTCGCGCCGCCTTCGGTTGCGCACCGCGCGCTGCCGCGTCGGCGCCGGCCCGAGTCAACCTGATCGGCGAGCACACCGACTACAACGGCGGTCCGGTGCTGCCGATCGCCATCGCTGAGCGCACCACTGCCGCCGTCGGCCCCGGTGCCGATGGTGACGAAGGCGTACTCGAAGCGGTTTCCACGCGCGACGGCCAAGTCGTGCGCGTGAACTGGCAGGAAGCGTTGCCGAGCGGCTGGGCGGCGTACGTCGCGGGCGTGCTGCGCGAGCTGTGGGCGCTCGATGTGATGCCGCCCAACGGCTCCACTCGCGTCGCGGTGGCATCGACCGTGCCGATCGGCGCCGGCTTGTCGTCGTCAGCCGCGCTCACCGTCTCGGTGGCGCGGGCTTTGGCGCCGAACCTCACGCCGCGGCAGATCGCGGGCGTCGCGTTTCGCGCCGAGCACGACCATGTCGGCGTGCGCTGTGGCGTAATGGATCAGACGATTGCCGCTCTAGGCAAGCGCGATCACGCGTTGCTGTTCGAATGCGCTTCGCTCGAGGCGCGGCAGATTCCGTTCAAGGCCCGGCTCGTCCTCGTCGATACGGGCGTCCGGCACGACCTCGCCGCGAGCAGCTTCAATCAACGTCGCGCGGAGTGCGAGGAGGCCGTGAAACGCTTGAAGATCGAGCTTCCGGAGCTGGTGTGGCTCGCGAGCTGGCCCGCCCTGTGGTTGCCGCGACTCAAGCGCGCGCTGCCCGAGCCGCTGCGCTCGCGGGCGGTGCACGTCGTGAGCGAAACCGCGCGCACCCGGTTCGGCGCCCAGCTGCTCGAGCGGGGAAAGCTGAGGCAGTTTGGGAAGCTGCTGTATGAGTCCCACGAATCGTGCCGCAGGCTGTACGAGTGCAGCGCCCCCGAGCTCGACACGGTGGTTGCCGCCGCCAAGCGCGCCGGCGCACTCGGCGCGCGGCTCACCGGGGCGGGGTGGGGCGGAACCGCGATCGTGCTCCTCAACAAGAGCGATAGGAAGACGATTCCAGCCATCCGGCGGGCGTTCGAGCGTGCCTACGACCGAACGCCCCCGGTCACCGAGGTCGTGGCATCGGCGGGAGCACACACCGAGCGCTTATAGTTGAACATTGGTCATTCTTCATTGATCATTCCGCAGGCCGCTCGGGTGGCGAAACTGGTAAACGCAAGGGACTTAAAATCCCTCGGGGGCAACCCCTTGCAGGTTCGATTCCTGCCCCGAGCATCAGGCACCAACTACTAAGTTCAAGGCCCGGCGCGCTCTAGGCCCTATTGCTTGCCGGACCGAAGATTCACACCTTGGGGGCCGTCCACACTGAATACCGGATAGGCTGGGGTGCGCCCCCTGCGCCAGGCCGGCGGGTGCTCTATGCGGTTCCGGCAGACCATTGCGGCAATTGGCACCGGCATTGTCTTGGTGTCCTGTGGAATTGCAGATCTTTTCAATTCCGAAAAGATCGGCGATGTCACAGTTACCTACACCGGGCCCACCCTCCTCCACGTCGGCGACACGGTTCCGGTCTCCGTGACCGTCACGACAGGCGGGATGTCCTTGACCAATGCCCTTCTGTTGATCAGTTCGTCCGATACCAGCATCCTCGCGCTTTCTCCGCGTAGCGACACGCTCTTTGCCCGCGATCACGGATTTGACACGCTGACAATCCGCGTCGTCGCGTCGATCTTCACCGACTCGTTCCCGACTCTCGTGCAGCAGATTCGCGTCCAACCGTGAAATGTTTTCAATGCGGCTCCGGGCTTCCGGAAGGGACCCGCTTCTGTGGCCACTGCGGGGTCAAGATCGTGGATCCCGACGCGGGAACGATGGTGCTGGAGATCGACGAAGCCGATGAGCTCCTCGCACGGGTCCGACGCGTCTTCGCCGGGGAGTATGAGGTCGAGCGTGAGCTGGCCCGGGGCGGCATGGCGATCGTGTATCGGGCGACCGAGACCGCCCTGCGGCGTCCGATCGCGCTGAAGGTCCTGCGCCCCGACATCGGGCTCACCCAGGGCGCGGCCGAGCGGTTCAAGCGCGAAGCACAGACCGTCGCGTCACTCGACCACCCGAACATCATCCCCGTGTACCGGATCGGCCAGGTCGGCGGGATTTTTCACATCGCGATGAAGTTCGTGGAAGGTCGATCGCTCGATGTCATCCTGGAAACACAAGGGGCGCTGCCCGTGCCCGTCACCCTGACGGTGTTGCGCGAGGCGGCGCGCGGGCTCGCCTTCGCGAACGAACGCGGCATCGTCCATCGCGATGTGAAGCCCGGCAACATTCTGATCGACACCGACGGGCGCGTCGTGGTCTCGGACTTTGGTGTGGCTTTGCGAGCCAGCGACGTCACCTTGACCGCGGCGGGCACATTGATCGGTACGCCCGCCTTCATGAGTCCGGAGCAGTGCTCGGGCCGGCGCGCCGGGCCGCAGAGCGACCAGTACTCCCTCGCGGTCGTCGGCTTTCAAATGCTCGCCGGGTCCACGCCATTTCAGTCCGAGACGTTGGCGGGAATCATCCAGCATCACTTCTTCACGCCACCGCCCGATCTGCGCCTGGCGCGCCAGGACATCCCGCCGGGACTCTTCGAGATCATCACCCGGGCATTGAACAAGGATCCACAGAAGCGCTTCGGGTCGACCAGCGAGATGCTGGCAGCGCTCGAAGCGATTCCGCTCTCGGACGAGAAACAGCGCGCCAGCCAACGCGCGCTCCGCGATCTCGCGCGCGGGCAGGAGACGCCGCGCATCACCACCGGCTCGCTGCCCGCGTTGCCCGACATGCCGACGCTGGCGGTCGCAGCCGAACATCGGCCGGCGGGACCGGTGCGCCGGACCATCGGCTACGCGGCGGCGGTGGCCGTGCTGCTCGCGGCGGGTGGCTGGTTCCTGAGTCGGGCCATCGGCGCGTCTTCCGCTGCCGCCGTCTCCGCAACGCCCCGCGATTCGGCATCGCCCGCGCCAGCAGCCCCCTCCCCCGCGGTCGTGCCGGTGGCGCGACCTGCCACGGTCGCAACGGGCAAGCTTCGCATCCTGACCAGTCCGCCGAGTGCCGAGATCATCGTGGACGGACGGCGCGTGGGGGTGGGCAGTGTGGTGGATTTGCGCGTGCCTGCGGGTACGCGCCGGCTCCGAGTGCAAGCCGCGGGTTACGAGCCGTGGGATACGACGATCGTGGTGCAAACGGGCGTGACCCACACCCTCGGTCGCGTGACCCTGCGACCGCCCGGCGAATGAGACGGATCGTCGTCACGGCCCTGGTGCTGTGGGCAGTGCCGGCGAGCGCTGGCGCGCAGGACAGCACCGCCGTCGTTTTGCAGCAGGCGCGCGACCTCTATGAACGCATCGAGCTGGAACGCTCACTCCCGCTGTATCGCGCCGTGTTGTCTCCAGGTTGGCGGTTCGAGGTCACGCAGGCGCAACGCGCGGAAGCGCGGCTGTATCTGGGTGCCGCGCTGCTGCTGCTCGGCGAGCGCGATTCGGCGCTCGCGCACTTCCGCACGGCGCTCGAGCGTGATCCGTTCGCCGATCTCGACCCGGCCCGGTTCACGCCCTCGCAGCTCGAGGCATTTCAGGCGGCGCGGCAAACGGTGTTTGCCATCGCGGTGCGGCCCGTTACTCCCACTCGGCTCGATCCGCGCACGGGCCGGATGACGTTCACCATCGCCACGACACACGCTGCGACGGTGCGCTCCGAGATCCGCCTGGCCGATCCGGAGACCGCGTTTCCAGTGTTCGTCGGAGAGATCCAGCACGGGGGCCTGCGCGAAATCGAGTGGGATGGCGTGCTGCCGAGCGGCCAGCTCGCGCCCTCGGGACGCTATGCATTCGTGTTGCTGGCTCGGAGCCGCATCGCGGCGCGCGGCGCGATTGCGCGAGCCACGGATTCCACCGCCGCCTACTTCGATGTCAAGCAGGAGTATTCGGCGCTCGAGGATACCCTCGCGGACCTCGGCGCGGCCGACCTGCTCCCCGAGCAGTATCACCCCTCGACGGCGGCCGGCGACCTCTTGAAAGGATTGGGCGTCGCGGCAGGCGCGCTGTTCCTCGCCAATGTGGCGAGCAATGAGGAGCTCGGTAGCGCGAACGGGATGGCAACGGCGGTCGCGACCGTTGGCGTCGCCGTGGGGTTCACGAATTTCGTGACGCGGCGGCGGGGGGCTCGTCCCGACAACATCGCTGCCAACGAGCGGCGCCGGGCGGAGCGGGTGGCCGCCAACGCGGCGATCCGGAGTCGCAACGCCGAGCGCCTCGCGCAGACCGTGTTGCTGATCTCGCCGGCCGCCGGCCGGGGCCATTGATCGCCACTCGAGCGGCCCGCGTTGCGGTGACGCTCTTCTTGCTACTCATGGCGGCCCGGCCGGCGCTCACGCAGTCCCCTTGGATGGTCAGCGGGCGTCTCGTGCTGGTCGAGCAGCGCGTGGATGCCGGCTTCGGACTCGAGCGATTCAGCGGCGTGGGACTTGGGTTGGACGTCGAGCGGCGCTTCGGGTCTCGGTTTACGGTCGGATTGCGCGGACAGGGAGCCACGATGCAGCCGGATGCGGAAGGTGACTTGGACCGGCGCATCGGTGAAGCGGAGTTGAGCGCGGGTCTTACGATCGCGCCGTGGTGGGGGTTCTATGGAGGCGTGACGGCGCGCGCCGTGGCGAACGATGCGGGAAGACAGCACTGGGTGCTCGCCAAGCTCGGGGCCGAGCTGCGCCCCGCGTTCACCGGTAACCGCTTTCGCGCGCTCGGGCGGCTGGGCATGATTCCGGTGATCTCCGTCAGCGGGCTCTCGTCGTCTGCGCTCGCGTTCGACGGCGCCGTCGGCATGGATTACGAACGGAATCGCGTTGCGCTCAGGCTCGTGTACGGTCTCGAGCGATTCGCCTTTTCATCCAGCAACGGCACCAGGCGTGAGGAGCAGCTCAGCACGCTGACGTTTCGCGCTGGAATCCGTCTTTCCCGTCGCGCCTAGTCGATCTGTTCTGGAGCTGTCCGGAAGCCGTTAAAACCTTTGCCGACCCGCGCCCTCGCGCGCAACGTGAGAAAGTCCGCATCCCTTTCCACGGAGGTCGGCATGAAACACCCTCGTTGGTTGCCTCTCACACTCGCTCTTGCGGCAACGGCGCCGCCCCTCGGCGCGCAAGGCACGGCAAGCGTCACGGGTCGTGTCATCGACTCGCTGGCGGCACAGCCGATCGCGGGCGCGCGCGTCACGATCGCAGGTCGCCCGAACGGCACGCTCACTGATCGCGATGGGCGCTACCTGCTGCAGGGCTTGGCGGCCGGCCCCGCCACGGTGCGCGTGCAGCGCATTGGGTTCGCCCCCGCCGAAGCGAACGTCACACTCGTCGACGGCGGCGCGGTGACGCAGGACTTCACACTCCCGACGGTCGCGACCGTCCTCTCGGAAGTGGTGGTGACCGGGTACGGGACCACGACGCGTGAGGAGATCAGCGGCGCCGTGGCGTCGGTGCGTGGCGAGGATCTGAAGAACACGCCGCTCGCCGGTGTCGATGCCGCGATTCAAGGCCGCGCCGCAGGCGTGCAAGTGATCCAGAACGCCGGCAACCCCGGCGCCGGCATCACCGTGCGGATTCGCGGTTCGGCGTCGATCTCGGCCTCCAACCAGCCGTTGTACGTGGTCGACGGCGTGCCCCTGCTGCGCGACGAGTTCTCGCAGCTCGGCCTCGGCGGGCAGGACATCACCGGCGTGACCGGCCTCAATCCGGATGAAATCGAGAACATCGACATCCTGAAAGACGCGGCCTCGGCGGCGATCTATGGGTCCCGCGCGTCCAACGGCATCGTGATGATCACGACCAAGCGCGGCCGTGCCAGTCCGGCGCTCGTGAACTTCGGCATGTATTACGGCTCGCAGAGCGTGCCGAGCGGCAATCGCTGGGACCTGCTGACCGGCCGGGAATACGTCGAGTACATGAACGAAGCGGCCGAGAACGACGGCTACGGCGCGCAGTATTTCGGCGATCCGAACGATCCGAATCTGATCAACACGGATTGGCAGTCTGTCATGTTCCACGACGCGCCGGTCCGCAATCTCAATCTGAGCGTTCAGGGCGGCAGCGATCGCGTCCAGTACTTCGTGTCCGGGTCGCAGTTCAATCAGGAAGGCGTCGTCTTTGGCTCGGGGTACGACCGCCAGGCCGCGCGCGTCAACGTCGACGTGAACGCCTCGGCTCGACTGCGCTTCAAGACCTCGCTGAGTCTGGCCCGCGAGTCACATCAGCGCGTCGAGAACGACGACACGATCGACGGCGTCGTGACCAACGCGATCGCCGGCACGCCGAACGTTCCGGTGCGCAATCCCGACGGCAGCTTCACCAGCCAGGCCGATGGACTCGCCTACTCGAATCCGCTCGCCATCGCGACGTACGACCAGGCGGAGTCGCGCAGCTTCCGGGCGTTCGGCAACGTCGAGGCGGCGTATCAGGCGAGCAGCGTCGTGACGCTCAACGGGCGCGTGGGGATGGACGTGCTGAACCTGCGCGACCTGCGCTGGCTGTCTCCCTTCGTGAAGGGCACCTACTCGGCCAACGTGGACGGTGAGTCGATCATTGGCAACACCACCGCCAACCGCTACGTCCTCGAGGGCTTCGTCGATGTGAAGCCGCACATGAGTCCGGCGTGGGTACTCGGTCTGACCGGCGGCGCCAGCGTCGAATGGAACGGCAGTGAGCTGGACTATCTCGACGGTATCGGGTTCGCCGTCGACCAGTTCCAGTATCCCGGTAACGCGGCCACAGTGACCGTGTACGACGGCGGGTGGACGGGGCACAACCTCGTGTCCTTCTTCAGCCGCGCCAACGCCACGTGGAAGGACAAGTATCTGCTCACCGCCAGCCTGCGCGCCGACGGCTCGTCGCGTTTCGGCGAGAACAACCGCTACGGCGCGTTCCCGGCAGTGTCGCTCGGCTGGCAGCTGACTCGCGAGCCTTTCATGCAGGGTCTCGCGCGCCACGGTGATGTGAAGCTGCGCGCCAGCTACGGCGTGACCGGCAACCAGGACATCGCGGACAACTTTGCGCCGCGCGCGCGCTTCTCCAAGGCGAACTACGGCGCCGCTCCCGGCATTGGGCAACGCAACTTCGGCAACCGCGATTTGCGCTGGGAACAGACGCACGAGATGAACCTCGGCGTCGACATGCTCCTGCTGAACGAGCGCGTCACCATCCTGGCCGACTGGTACCGGAAGGAGACACAGGATCTCCTGCTCGATCGCCCGATCAGCGGGACCAGCGGGCAGACGACGGTGCTGCAGAACATCGGCAACATGGAGAACAAGGGCTTCGAGCTGCAGCTCGGCGCCGCGATTCTTAAGCCGAGCGCCAAGGGATTGCGCTGGAACGCGGACTTCAACATCGCGTGGAACCACAACAAGGTGTTGAAGCTGTTCGAGAACCAGCCGATTCCCGTGGGCGGGTACGACGTCGGCCGCATCGACGTTGGTCATCCCCTCGGCGCGTTCTATGTGCTCCACTTCACCGGCGTGGATCCGGCAACGGGTGACGCGATCTTCGAGGACGTCAATAACGACGGCAATATCAACGACGATGACCGGGTGTACGTCGGCAGCCCCCATCCCGATTACTGGGGCGGCTTCACCAACCAGCTCACCTGGGGACGGTTCGATCTGCGGGCATTTCTCCAGTTCGTCCAGGGGCAGGAGATCTTCAACGCCATCAGCGTGTTCGCCAACGATGGCGGCTACTACACGGACAACAAGTTCAGGCGGGCGCTGCAGCGCTGGCGGCAGCCGGGTGACATCACCGACGAGCCGCGCGCGAGCTACGACGGCACATCGGGTGCCGACTTGATCTCGAGCCGCTATTTCGAAGACGGCTCGTATCTGCGTCTGCAGGAGGTGACGCTGCGGTACAATCTGCCGGCGTCCATCTCCAATGTGGTCAGGATGAAGGATGCGAGCCTGTACGTCTCCGGCCGCAATCTCCACACCTGGACCAAGTACTCCGGCTACTCGCCGGACGTGAACAGCGCCGGATCGAGTACCAATACGGAGCTGTCCACGGAATTCTACGCCTATCCATCGGCCCGGTCGTTCATGATCGGCCTGTCGGGGGCATTCTGATGCGCGCCGCGCCTCGGTGGTATACGGTGCAGTCCCTGCTGATGGTGTTGCTCGCAGCGGGCTGCCAGAATGTGCTCGACGTTCATCCGGTCAACGAGTTCGACGAGAGTCAGGCCATCTCGACTCCCGGCGGCGCCCGCGCGGCCGTGGCGGGGATGTACGATGCCCTACAGGGGGCGGATTTAGTCGCGTCGTACTACGGCGGTGAGATGCTGTTTTTCGGCGACTTGTCGGCAGACGATGTGGAGCACACGGGGACTTTTACGACGTATCGCCAGATCGACCAAAACGACATCACATCCGATAACAGCGATATCGAAGGCCTGTGGGATGCCATCTACAGGGCCATCGGCCGGGCCAATATCGTGATCCAGAAGGTTCCCGGCGTCGTCGGGCTGGATCCTGAAGAACGGGATGTGATGCTGGGCCAGGCGCATTTCATCCGCGCCTTGAGCTACCACAATCTCGTGAAGCTCTGGGGCGATACCGCGGCGTCGGGCATGGGGGTACCGCTCGTCCTCATTCCACCGCCGGACATTCCCTCGGCTGGTCTCGTAACACGCGCGACGACGGGAGAGGTGTACACGCAGATCCTCAACGATCTGAGCGATGCCGAGACGCTGCTGGCGGGATCGTCGATTGATTCGCATCGCGCCAACCTCATGGCGGTCCGTGCCCTGCGCGCCCGGGTGTTCTTGTACCAGAAGAACTGGGCGGGCGCTGAGACCGAAGCCGAGGCGGTCGCGGCGGGTGGATTCTCGCTCGCTCCCGTTTACGGGGACCTCTTTACGCCCGCCGGCAACAGCACGCCGGAAGATATTTTCCGGCTGCAATTCGACGCGGTCGACTTCTGCTGGGAAGGCTACTACTACCGGCACAGTGAAGCGCAGGGCCGGCGGGAGATTTCTCCATCCGTCAGCCTGATCACGGCGTATGATCCGGCCTACAATGGCTCGCCGACGTCCTACAATCCCACGGATCTGCGCGGTCAGTGGAACGTCGCGTTCAACGACGTGACCGACGGCACCTCGGTGTACGGGTCGAAGTGGCAGACCGGAATCGGCGCCGAGGACATTCACGTCATTCGTTTCGCGGAAGTGCTGTTGATTCAGGCCGAGGCCGAGGCGCGCCAGAACAAGCTGGCCGAGGCCGACTCGACGCTCACACTGATTCGCGCCCGCGCGGGGCTGCCGGCCGCAGGCCTGGACACGATGACGCAGGCCAATGCGATCGGTGCAATCTTGAACGAGCGCCGCCTGGAGCTCGCGATGGAGGGCGACCGTTGGCCTGACCTGGTCCGGACGGGTCGCGTCCAGACCGTATTGCCGGCTGTCGTGCCGTTTCAGACGCTGTATCCAATTCCGCTCAACGAGCTGGATGTCGCCCCGGGCCTGGTACAAAACCCGGGCTACTGACCTAGCAGCACGTAGGTGAATGAGAAGGGGCACGCTCTGACGCGTGCCCCTTCGTTTCTTCGTGCATCTGATCGTGTCCGAAAACCGTGAAGTCACCGAACCATGCAACCTTTCCCGCGCTTGCAGCGTCTTACCCACTGAAGCGTGGAACCCATAGATGACTCTTGCTGGAGGTTGCAATGAGCGGCATGACCCTGTTGATCGCGACGACCCTGACCTTCGGATATGGCTTCGCCGCCCAAGCCGCCATGACCGCTGATCGCGCGGAGACGTTCCGCCGCGTGGCCCGCACGGTCGAAAGCACAGACCCGACGGAGGATGCGAACCATATCTGGTACGGTGGCATGCTGGCCCCCATCGTCGTCGAGGCCACCGCGCAGCCCAAATGCCCGCTGACGTGACCGGATACACCCGAATTACCCCTCACCCCTCCTGCCCGCTTGAGTAACCCGGCGGGCAGTCGCGCTTCGGGGCGAAACTAATAAGATTGAAGGAGCGTAACATCACGTAACCATGGACATACTCTTGGATCAACCAAACCCGACCAAACGCTTCTGGCGCACGTGGCGCCGCGAGATCATTCGCGGCGGCGTGCTGTTCGGCCTGGTCCTGGGCGCCGGCCTGTTCTTCCGGAACGTCAAGCGCAACATCCACGTCCCCTCGCCGCTCGGCGCGTTGGGCGCGTTCGGCGACTTCAATTGGGGCGACGGTGAAGGGAGCGATCTCTTCGATGGGGGGCGCGGCCGCACGGTGGGTGGTGGCTGGGAATATCGGGCGTATGTCACACCCTCGCAGCATGTCTGGATCCGCAACACCAACGGTCCGATCGACGTCGTGCCGGGGCGCTCCGATTCGCTGGTCGTCCGGGTGGAAAAGAGCTGGCGCCATTCCGATCCACAGAGCGTCCAGATTATTCCCGTGCTCACCGCGCGCGGTGTGACGATCTGCGCGATGTGGGAAGCGCGTGAAATGCGTTGCGAGGAAGGCGGCGACTACCGGCTCAATGGCGTGAAGAAAAACGACGTTGCCGTGCGCATCGTCGTCGAGCTGCCGCACGGCGTCCCGGTCGACGCGTCGACGGTGAACGGCGGGCTCGAGATCAATGGCGTGAGTGCCCCGGTCGAAGCGACGACGGTCAACGGCAAGATCGCCGTGATCACGTCAACCGGTCCGGTTAATGCGACCACGGTGAACGGCAGCATCGAAGCGATTATGGAGTCGCTCACCAGCGGGGACGTGCGACTCACGACGGTGAACGGCTCGGTGACGGCCGGCCTGCCGCGGTCTATCAACGCCAACATCGATGCGGAGACGGTGAATGGCCGCGTCGAGACCGACTTCAACGTGAAGATCAGCGGCAAGATCAGCACGCGGCATCTGCGCGGCACGATCGGCACCGGTGGCTCGACCTTGAAGCTCGTGACGGTCAACGGCTCGATCGGTCTGCACGAGGCGGGCTTGCGCGGCGAGCATCCGTCCAGGGACGGGCAGACGATCTGCGTGGAAGTGAATGGTCAACAGCATTGCAGCACGCTGACGCCCCGCCGCGCCCCGCGTGCCCCGCGGGCGCCCGACGCACAGCCGAACCCAAACCCTAATCCCTAAGCCCCAACCCTAACGTTACCCGCCGAGGTACTTTGCGACCTCGGCGGGAAACGTTCGCACATCGATCGGCTTCGTGATGTAGCCGTCGAATCCGGCCGCGCGCGCGCGCGCCCGATCTTCCGGCAACGCGTGTGCCGTGAGCGCGACCACCTTCCACGAGCGCGCCGGCAGTGCGTTGAGCTCCTCGAGCAACTCGTATCCGTCCCGGCCGGGCAGCTGAATGTCGAGCAGGACCAGATCCGGCGTCGGCTCCCCGCGCACGACGTCGGCCAGCGTGTCGCCGCTCGCGAGCCCGATGACCTGATGCCCTTTGATCGTAAGCAGCGTGGTCAGCAGCTTGAGACTGTCCGGTTGATCTTCGACGACCACGATGGTGGCCACGGTCACCGTACCTGTGGAAGCGTGAACCAGAACGTGCTGCCTTTGCCCATCTCACTCTCGACCCCGATTTCTCCGCCATGCAGTTCCACCAGTCGCCGCGACAACGCGAGCCCGAGCCCGGTCCCTTCGTACTTGCGGCTCGCCGACGCGTCCAGCTGCGAAAACTCCTGGAACAGCTTGGGCTGATCCTCGGCCGCGATGCCGATGCCGGTGTCGCTCACCGCGATCCGGGCCTCGGTGTCGCCATTGACCGCGCCCGCGACCAGGGTGATGCGCCCGCCGTCGGGGGTGAACTTGATCGCGTTGGACAACAGGTTGAGCAGAATCTGACGGACCCGGCCGCGGTCGGCGTGCACGCGGAGGTCCTGGGGCGGTGGTGTTACCACGAGCGCGTGGCGGTGCTTCTGCACCTGCGCGTGAACGCTTCCCGCTGCTTCGCTGAGCAGCGCGGCCAGCTCCACCGGCTCGGGCTTCAGCTCCATGCGGCCCGCCGCGATCCGCTGCAGATCGAGCAGCTCGTTGATCAGCTCGAGCAACTGCTTGCCGTTGCGCGCGACGGTCTCGAGGAAGTCGCGCTGCTGGGCCGACAGGGGCGCACCCAGCGCTTCGGTGAGCAGGAGATCGGTGAACCCGATGATGCTGTTCAGGGGGGTGCGCAGCTCGTGCGAGACGTTGGAGAGAAACTGGTCCTTTGACTTCATGGCCGCGTCGAGATCGGTGTTCAGCTGCTCCAGACGCTTGGCAGTTTGCCGGACCTCGACGGCGAGACGCCGGGTGTTGTGATGCGCCGACGCGCGCTCGCACGCGATCGCGAGGTTCGGGGCCGCCTGGTCGAGTGCGGTCCGTTCATTCTCGCCGAATGTTTCACCGGGCACGACGCCAAGCACCCCGATGAGTCTCGACCCGGAGCGCAGCGGAACGAGTACCAGCCCCTGTGGCATCGGAATGCTCACGCGCAGCTGATGGCGCACCGCTTGCACGGCCTCGCCGCGGTAGTGAATGGACTGTGTGGCGTCCCCCATGAGATCGCGCATCGTCGCCCGGGCGACGGGAGGAGACTCGAGGCCGCGCGCAGTGGTCACCGCCCATTCATTGGAGTCGTAGGCCGGCTGATAGAGCACGATCCCTGTCGCCTGGGTCGCGCCGCCGATGATGCCGAGGGCCTGGCTCAGGCCCGTCGCCGCCTCGTCGGCCGATGTGTTGAGCGCGGCGAGCAGCTGCGAGAGATATCCCTGAAGCTCCTCGCGCCACGCCAGCGTGCGCGCCATGCGATTCACGCCGCGCGCGATCGTTCCGAATTCCCCCGGCTGGTCTTCCGCCAGCGGCTCGAGGAACTGTCCCTCCGCAACCCGCTGCAGCGCCTGCGCGATTCGTGAGAACGGCTCCGCGAGGCGGCGGCGATTATACCAGACGCCGAGTCCCAGCACGGTGAGCATGGCGACAAACAGCACGCTGGCGGCGAGCGCCGCCTGGACGGCGCCGTCGCCGGCATCGGCGGCCAACTCCGCGGCCGCGGTCGCCTCCGCGGCGACGACGGGAGAGGGCTGCAGCTGCTGAATGCGCTCGAGCCGCTGCGCCAGCTCGACCATCGCCGCCTGCGTGGCGCGCGCGCTGCGCCAGGTGGCGACCTGGGTCACGAGGCCGACCAGCGCGACGGCGACGAACGTGGCCGCGAAGAGGCGAGTGATGCTCGGGGCCCGAATGGGCATAGCGGCAATAACTATGAGGACGCCCGACGGTTACACAAGAGGAAACTGGCGTCTAGGTTTGTGCAGCGTGAGACCTACCCATCTCGGAATCATTGGCCTTGGTGCCATCGGCGGCTCGCTGGCGCGCCAGGGCAAGCTCGCCGGCGTGCCGACCATCATCGGTTGGTCACCCGAACCGGCCGAACGGGCGCTCGCGGCACAACAGGGCGCGCTGGACGACGCGCCCGCCCGCGCCACGGATGTCGCGCGCGCCGCCGATCTCCTCATCCTCGCCGCGCCGCCCGCCGCCAATCTTGTTCAGCTCGCCGCCGTCGTTCCACACCTCAAGCCCGGCGCGCTCGTCACCGACGTCGGATCGGTGAAGCGCGGCATCGTCGCCTGCGCCGAGCACCTGGGGATCGGATCGCGGTTTGCGGGAAGCCATCCGCTGGCCGGCACGCACCGGCACGGCTTCGAGGCGTCGCGCGCCGATCTGTTTCGGGGCTCGGTCGTGTACGTGACGCCGTGCCGCGACGGCGCCGGCGCGGCGCGAGAGATCGCGCACTTCTGGGAAGATGTGCTCGGCGCCGTACCGGTGGTGCTCGAGGCCGCGCGCCACGACGCGCAGCTCGCGGCGACGAGTCACGTACCCCAGGTGGTCGCGTCGCTCCTGGGCGATTTTCTGGCTCGCCATGCACCGCCGGGATCGTCGTTCGGGACCGGCGCGGCCGACACGACGCGGCTCGCCGCGAGTGAGCCCGCGCTCTGGACTGAAATCCTGCTCCTGAACCGCGACGAAATCCTGCCGGCCCTGCGCGCGCTCGAGGAATCGCTCGGCACCGTGGAGCGCGCGCTCGAGGCCGGCGATGCCGCGGCGCTCACGGCCTGGCTGACGCGCGCCGCCGAGTGGCGCCGCCGCATTGCGCCGTGAGCGTGCATGGCGTCGTCCGGCCGCCGGGGGACAAGAGCATCTCGCATCGGGTGCTGATGCTCGCCGCGCTGGCTTCTCCCCGTGGCACGAGCGAGCTGCGCGGCTTGCTCACCGGAGCGGACGTGAAGAGCACCGCACGCGTGCTGCGCCAGCTGGGCGCGGAGATCTCCGCGATCAACGACAAGCGAGTCACCGTCCGCGCCTCCCGCTTCTCCCATCCCGCATCCCGGCTGAATTGCGGGAACTCGGGAACCACTGCGCGGCTCTTGCTCGGAATCCTCGCGGGCCAAAAGTTCTCCGCGACGCTCACGGGTGATGCGTCGCTGCGGCGCCGTCCCATGCGACGGGTCACCGAGCCCTTAAAGGCGATGGGGGCTGACATAAAGGAAAGTGGGGACGGCCTCCCGCTCACGGTCCGTGGTGGGAAGTTGCGCGGGCTCACCTACACGAGTCCGGTCGCGAGTGCCCAGGTAAAGAGCGCGATCCTGTTTGCGGGACTGACGGGCCACGTGCCGGTGACGATTCGCGAGCCGTACCGCTCGCGCGATCATACGGAGCGCCTGCTCGCCATCTGGGCCTTGGCATTCACGAGCGCGATGGCGCCATCGTCTTCGAACCGTCGTCACCTTCCAACCTTCCAACTTTCCAACTTTCCGTACCAGGCGATCCATCCTCCGCCGCCTTCATGGTCGCCGCCGCGATTCTGGCGGAGGGTGGCGAGCTCACGATCGAGAATGTCGGGGTGAATCCAACCCGTACCGGTTTTCTGGTCGTGCTCGAGCGCATGGGTGCACATGTCGAGCGCGTCAACCTGCGTGACGCAGGCGGTGAGCCCGTCGCGGACCTCCTGGTCCGCCCTGCCGGTCTCCAGGGCACCGAGGTGACTGCCGCCGAGATTCCGACGCTGGTCGACGAGGTCCCGATCCTTGCGGTGTTGGCGAGTCGCGCCCGAGGCACCACCGTGTTTCGCGAGGTGGGCGAGCTACGCGTGAAAGAGAGCAACCGGCTCGAGCTGGTGGCGGCCAATCTGCGCGCGGTCGGGGCTCAGGCGGAGGCCCGCGGCAACGACCTGCACGTCGAGGGGAGCTACGCACCACCGCGGGGAAGGGTAGAAACGGCATCCGACCATCGCCTTGCAATGGCATTCGCGGTCCTCGGCACGCTCGCAGGGGCGGACGTGAAACTCTCGGAGCGCACATCCGTGAGCATCAGCTATCCGGCGTTCTTCGCGGATTTGCGCCGGATTCACGCGCGACGCACGGCGCACGACGCACGATGACCATCCGAGTCATCGCCATCGACGGGCCGGCCGCGTCCGGCAAGAGCTCGACCGCCGGGCTCGTCGCACAGCGTCTGGGGTGGGCGCATCTCGATTCAGGGGCGCTCTATCGGGCGCTGACGCTCGCCGCGGTCGATACGCTTGGGGAGGGCGGGCGCCGCAAGGGCGACGCATGGCCCGCGCAGCGGATCCTCGATCTCGCGGACCGGTTGCCCGTCCGGCTGGTGCTCGTCGGCAGGCAATTCCGGCCCGAGGTGGCCGGCGCGGACGTCGAGGAGGCGATCCGGGGCGAGCGCGTCACCCGCTACGTCTCCGTGGTCGCCGCCATCCCGGAAGTCCGAACCTGGGTGAATACCCAGCAAAGAAGGGCGGTGGCGGGGGTGGAGGTGGGTGGAGGATCTGGAGGTGTCGTGGTGGACGGCCGTGACATCGGTACCGTCGTGTTTCCCGAGGCTCCACTGAAGATTTTTCTGACGGCGACCCCCGACGAACGGGCCCGGCGCCGGCTGTTTCAGCGCGGCCAGGCGGTGGACGTCGAGTTGGTGCGGCGCGAAAGCGAGGTGCTGGCGGCCCGGGACGCTGCCGACTCCAATCGCCGGATCGCGCCTCTCAAGCCGGCCCCGGACGCGGTCTTGCTCGATACCACGGCCCTGACGCTGGAAGCGCAGGTGACGCACGTAGTTGAACTGGCGCGGCAACGCTTCCCTGGGTAGGTTTCCGCCCGTAATCTCACACCCTGAAGGGTGTGCTCGGCAAGCACTGTCCTGAAGGACATTGAATGGCGAGGTAACCTCAAACTCATAACCGAACCGGTGTTCCGCATGCTCGTTGAAGCACGTGACGTAGAAGAGTTCGAAGAAGACATCCCTACTCGCAAACCTCCCCGCCCGCAACTTCGCGTCCGCTCCGGTCTCGACGAGGAATATTCGTCCGACGAGATCGAGAAAATGACCCTGCTGTACGAGGGGACGCTGTCGAATATCCAGGAAGGCGAAATCGTCAAGTCGAAAGTGCTGCGCGTGACCGACACCGCCGTCATCCTCGACGTCGGGTTCAAGTCGGAAGGCGCGGTGGCGATCGACGAGTTCAAGGATCCCAAGAGCCTCAAAGAAGGCGATGAGATCGAAGTGTTCCTCGAGCATCTCGAGGACCAGGAAGGTGCGGTCGTCCTTTCGAAGAAGAAGGCCGACTTCATGCGCGTCTGGGAGCGGATCCGCGAGGCGCACGAAAAGGACGAAGGCGTCACCGGGACGCTGGTGAAGAAGATCAAGGGCGGCGTGGTCGTGGACCTGATGGGCGTGGACGCATTTCTCCCAGGCAGCCAGATCGCCTTGCGGCGCGTGCCGAACATCGACGAGCTGCTGGGCCAGAGCTTCGAGTTCAAGATCATCAAGCTGAACAAGCGGCGCCGCAACATCGTGGTGTCGCGCCGCGTGCTGCTCGAGGCCGAGCGCAAGACCAAGCGCGACGTCCTGATGAAAGAGCTGTCGGTCAATCAGGTGCGGAAGGGCGTCGTCAAGAACATCACCGACTTCGGGGCGTTCATCGACCTGGGCGGCGTCGACGGCCTGCTGCACATCACCGACATGAGCTACGGGCGCGTGTCGCATCCGTCCGAAATGGTGCAGATCGGCCAGGAGCTCGAGGTCAAGGTGCTCGACATCGACTGGGAGCGCGAGCGCATCTCGCTCGGTTTGAAACAGCTCCAGCCGTATCCGTGGCAAAACGTGGCGGCGAAGTATCCGGTTGGAACGCGCGTGCAGGGCAAGGTCGTTTCGATCACGAACTACGGCGCGTTCGTCGAGCTCGAGCCGGGCATCGAGGGGTTGGTCCACATCTCCGAGATGAGCTGGACGCGCAACGTGCGGCATCCGTCGAAGCTCGTCTCGATCGGCGAGTCGATCGAGGCGGTCGTGCTCAAGGTCGACGAGACCGAAGAGAAGGTCTCGCTCGGCATGAAGCAGACGGAGCAGGATCCGTGGATGGCGCTGCCGCAGAAGTATCCGGTCGGCACGCGGCTGCGCGGCAAAGTGCGCAACCTGACGTCATTCGGCGCGTTCGTCGAAATCGAGCCGGGCATCGACGGCCTGATTCACATCTCCGACATGTCGTGGACCAAGCGGGTCCAGCATCCGTCGGAAGTCGTCAAGAAGGGCGACGAGGTCGACGTCCTGATTCTGAACGTCGACGCCGAGAACAAGCGGATCTCGCTCGGATTGAAGCAGGCGCAGGAAGATCCGTGGCTCCGCATCGGTGAGACGTACCCCGTCGGCACCGAGCTCCGGGGCCGCGTGATGCGGCTGATGGACAAGGGGGTCGTCGTGGACCTCGGCAGCGACATCGAGGGATTCGTGCCGATGTCGCAGCTCGGCATCCCGGACATTCAGCAGCCCGGTGATGCGGTGAAGGAAGGACAGGCGGTAGAGCTGAAGGTGCTCGAGGTCGATCCGATTCATCATCGGATCGTGCTCGCCGCGACGGGATTCCCGAAGGATGACGTGGGCGCGCCGCCGCTGCAGCCGCCGGTCCCGGCGCCGGCAGAGACAGGCGAGGACCTGCAAAAGCTAGACGCGTAGACGCACCGCGGTGAACAGTGGTGAGGGGACAGGTTATCCTGTCCCCTTTTCATTTACCGGTCTACATTCTCCGAACCATGACCATGCGAGACAAGCTGGAGCTGCTCCAGCAAAAACGTTCTGAAAGCGAGCAGGGCGGCGGGTCGGAACGGATCGAGACCCAGCACAAGAAGGGGAAGATGACGGCGCGCGAGCGCCTCGATGTCCTCCTCGATCCAGGGACGCTCGTGGAGCTCGATCGCTTCGTCACCCATCGCGCCACCGACTTCGGCCTCGAGGACCAGAAGTACCTGGGGGACGGCGTCGTGACGGGGTGGGGCCGCGTCGAGGGCCGGCTCGTTTACGTCTTTTCGCAGGATTTCACGGTCTTCGGGGGCTCGCTGTCGGAGGCGCACGCCGAGAAGATCTGCAAGGTGATGGATTTGGCGATGCAGAACGGCGCGCCGGTGGTGGGGCTCAACGACTCCGGCGGCGCACGCATTCAGGAGGGCGTCGCGTCGCTCGGTGGGTACGCCGACATCTTCCTCCGCAACACGCTGGCCTCGGGCGTGATCCCGCAGATCAGCGCGATCCTCGGCCCGTGCGCGGGCGGCGCGGTGTACAGTCCCGCGATCACCGACTTCATCTTCATGGTGCGCGGCATCTCGTACATGTTCGTGACGGGCCCGAGCGTCGTGAAAACGGTCACGCACGAAGAAGTCGACTTCGAGAAGCTCGGCGGCGCCGACATCCACGGCGCGACGTCCGGCATCGCACACTTCGTGCACGATTCCGAGCTCGAATCGCTCACCGCGATTCGCACGCTGCTCGGTTTCCTCCCCGGCAACAATCTCGACAGCCCGCCGGTGCGCACGACCGACGATCCCTCCGACCGCCGAGAGGAAGCCCTGCTCGAGGTGGTACCGGATGAGCCGACGAAGCCCTACGACATGCACGATGTGCTGAAGCACATCATCGATAACGGCAAGTTTCTCGAGGTCCAGCCCGACTACGGCAACAATCTGATCGTCGGATTCGCGCGGTTGGCGGGGCGGCCGGTGGGAATCGTGGCCAATCAACCCGCGGCGCTGGCCGGCGTGCTCGACATCGCCGCGTCGCTCAAGGGCGCGCGCTTCATTCGCTTCTGCGATGCGTTCAACATTCCGCTCGTGACGTTTGAAGACGTGCCCGGGTTCTTGCCCGGCGTCGCGCAGGAGCACGGCGGCATCATCAAGCACGGCGCGAAGCTGCTGTACGCGTACTGCGAGGCAACCGTTCCCAAGCTCACGGTGATCACGCGCAAGGCGTACGGCGGCGCGTACGACGTCATGAGCTCCAAGCACATCCGCGGGGATTACAACGTCGCCTGGCCCACGGCGGAGATCGCGGTGATGGGACCGAAAGGGGCGGTGGAGATTCTTTATAAAGGAGAGGCGAGCGAAGAGCGTACCAACGAATATCGGGAAAAGTTCGCCCATCCCTATCGGGCGGCGGCGCGCGGCTATCTCGACGACATCATCGATCCGCGCGACACACGGCCGCGGTTGATCGAGGCGCTGCTCACGCTCGAGACCAAGCGCGGCAAGAATCCGCCCAAGAAGCATGGCAACATTCCTCTATAAGGCCGCGCTGGCGGTCCTGCTGGCTCAGAGTCCCAGCCCTCCCGACTCGCTGCGAGAGGCGCTGTGGGCGCGCGTCATGGCCGACTCGACCGACGCCCCCGCCTGGCTCGCGCTGGGACGGTTCTATATCCAGCGCGGCGCCGAGTACCACGCGCATCGCGGACCAGTGCCCATCGACACGGCGGCGGCGCACGGCACCCTCGACACGGCGCAGCTGGCGTTCGATCGCGCCCTCCGCTGGGGCCCGGGCACGCGCACCGCCGACTCGGCGCGCGTGTTTCGCGTCCACACCGTGGGCGAGCGCGCGTATGTCGACTGGGAAAGCGCGGGCGCGGCGGCGGCGACGCTGACCTGGCATACGCTGCCCGAAGAGTTACGGCTGCCGCCCGTGCTCGAAGAGCTGGGGGAAAACCTGCTGCGCGCATGCCCGCATCAGGGGCTGTTGCTGACCGCGGGCGAGACCGACACGCAGGCCGCGTGGTATTTGCGGTTCGGGCGCGGGCTGCGGCCCGACCTCGTCGTGGTGCCGATGGACCGCTGGCGCGGCGACAGCGTGCTGCGCAACCGCGTGCTGCACGAGCTCAAGGCTCGCGACCCGTCGCTGCGCGGGCTGGCGCAGACGCGCGCCGTGTGCGCCAGCATGGGCTTCGAGCGCCCCCCCGAGGTCCGGCCAGCGGTGAAATGGAACAAGCGCCCGCTCGTCTGGGTCACGGGGAAGGAGTCCAAAGCCGATCGCGTGCCCGCGCGGGACTTCGTATTCGCGGCGCTGCGGCTGGCGATCGACGAGCACGAGACGTGGACCGCGCCGACGGTGGCGTTGTATCGGCGGGCGGCGGAGAACGTCGGTGAGCTGTGTGAGGCGTTTGAGACGTTCGGGGTCAGTGATGAGGTAGGGTGTCGGTGACCGTTGTCGATCGGTTAGCGGTCATCGGTCGTCGGTAGTCGACCGATGACCGATGACTGACAACCGATGACTTCCGTTCGGCGCGTCCTCGTCGCGAACCGCGGGGAAATCGCGGTTCGCGTGATTCGCGCGTGTCACGAAGAAGGTCTCGACGCCGTAGCGGTCTACTCCGAGCCTGACCGGCTGGCCCCCCACGTCCGCGACGCCGATGCCGCCGTCCTAGTGGGTCCCGCGCCGTCGTCGGAGTCCTATCTCGACATCGGAAAGCTGATTGCGGCGGCTAAGGACACGGGCTGCCAGGCAGTGCATCCCGGCTACGGCTTTCTCTCCGAGCGGGCCGCGTTCGCCGACGCGTGCGTCCAGAACGGGCTGATCTTCGTCGGCCCGCCGGCGAGCGCGATTCGGGCCATGGGGGACAAGACCGAGGCTCGGCGCCGCATGCAGGCGGCCGGCGTGCCGGTCGTGCCGGGTACGGCGACGCCGCTGCGCGAACCGGGTGAGGCGCGGCGGGAGGCGAAGCGGCTGGGCTATCCGGTGCTGCTCAAGGCGGTGGCCGGCGGCGGAGGGAAGGGAATGCGGGTGGTCGCCAACGACGGGGAGATGGAGAGCGCATTCCAGGCGGCGCGGCGTGAAGCACAGAAGGCATTCGGCGACGGCGGCGTCTACCTCGAGAAGTACCTCACGCGGCCGCGCCACATCGAGATCCAGATTCTCGCCGATCATCGCGGCCGCGTGGTCGCGCTGGGCGAGCGCGAGTGCAGCATCCAGCGGCGCCATCAGAAGCTGATCGAAGAAGCCCCGTCGGTGGCCGTCTCCCCGGCCTTGCGACGTCGCCTCGCCGAGGCGGCGACGGGCGCCGCCGGCGCCGTCGGGTACGTCGGCGCCGGCACGATCGAATTCCTGCTCGCCGCCTCCGGGGAGTTCTACTTTCTCGAAATGAACACGCGGATCCAGGTCGAGCACCCCGTCACCGAGCTGGTGTACGGCGTCGACCTGGTCCGCGAGCAGCTCCGCATCGCGGGTGGCCAGGCGATGCGGGTGCACGGCGCGACCGGCCCGGGTGGCCAGTTGCATCCGCGCGGGCACGCCATCGAGTGCCGGATCACCGCGGAAGATCCGTTCAACGACTTTCTGCCGGCGGCCGGCGTGCTGCAGTACCTGCGCGTGCCCAGTGGGCCCGGCATTCGCTGGGACTCCGGAGTGGAGGCCGGCAACGACGTCACGCTGTTCTACGACCCGCTGCTCGCGAAGCTGATCGCCTGGGGCGAGACGCGTGAGGTCGCGATTCAGCGCATGCGGCGCGCGCTGAGCGAGCTCGTGATCGTCGGGCTGCCGACCAGCCAGCCGTTTCACCTCCGCGTGATGGAGGACTCGGCATTCATCAAGGGCGACATCGACATCACGTATCTGGAGCGGGCGGGAGCGCGCGTGCTGGCAGCGGCACCGCGGCCCGGCCTCGAGCGCGCGCTCGCGGTCGCGGCGGCGCTCGTCGCCGATGAGGAGCGGACGGCCGGACGGCCGGTCGGCCCGCCGGCCCGAGACTCCGAACAGTCGGGGCCGTCGACATGGGTGGCCGAAAGCCGGCGGATGAATCTGCGAGACGGGCTCGAGTGAGCGACATCGTGACGATCACCGGGATAGCGGTGGGAGGCGATGGGGTCGGCAGACTCAGCGACGGGCGCGTGGTGTTCGTGCCGCGCGCGGCACCGGGCGACCGCGTTCGGTTGCGCGAGGGCTCGCTCCAACGGCATCGCAATTTTGCCCGCGCGGAAGTCGGCGAGATCGTCGAGGCCAGTCCGAATCGTGTCGAGCCGCCGTGCCCGCATTACACGCACGATCACTGCGGCGGCTGCCAGCTTCAGCATATCGCCTATGACGCGCAGCTCAGCGCGAAGCGGGCGATCGTGGGCGACACGTTGCGGCGGATCGGGAAGTTGGACGTCGCTGATCCCGAGATCGTCGAAGCCCTCGAAGAGTGGCGCTATCGCTCGAAAATCTCCATGGCGGCGAAGACGACGGATGGGCGGCCGAACGGCCTGACCGTCGGCCTGCACCCCTACGACCGGCCCAACTTTGTCTTCCCGCTGGCTGACTGCCACATCACAGACTTCAAGCTCATGGCTCTGTGGCGGGAATTGCGGGGCCGGCTCGCGATGCTCCCGCAGCCGCTGACGCGGCTCACGCTGCGCCTCGATCGCGAGGAGCGGCGCCACATCATCGCCGAATCGGCCGGCGAGCCGTGGCTCGACGCACAGGAGCTGCAGCACGCGCTCGCGAGCGTCGTCCAGGGAGCAGTGGTGTGCTGGTGGCAGCCGGTGGACGGCGCCGCACGCGTCGTGGCGGGGCCGGAGACCGGCTTTCCCGCGACCGCGTTCGAGCAGGTCAACCCCGGGATGGGAATGCTCACGCGGCAGTGGGCGGTGGAACAGCTCGGCGACGTGAAGGGACAGACGGTGTGGGATCTGTATGGAGGGATCGGCGACACCGCGGCGCTGCTCGTCGAGCGCGGCGCGAGCGTGGTGAGCGTGGATGCGGACGAGAAGGCGGTCACGTGGGGGCGCACTCGGCTCCCCGCCGTGCGCTTCATCGCCGCGCGCGCCGAGGACGTGTTGCCGAGCCTCCCGCCGCCGCATGCTGTGGTCGTGAATCCGCCGCGCGGCGGGTTGCACTGGGACGTCTCACTGCGGCTCACGTCCGAGCCCGTGGCGAAGCTCGTCTATATCTCGTGCGATCCCGCGACGCTGGCCCGCGACCTAGCGCGGCTCAACGTGAACTATCTCGTCAAATCCGTGCGGGCTTTCGACCTATTCCCACAGACCGCCCACGTGGAAACTGTGGCAGTGTTGGAAGCCGCATGAACCGTGCTCTAAAGAGCCGGCTCGGCCACTGCAGTGCGTCCTTAAGGACGCGTGTCTTTGCCGAGCCGCGGCTTCAGCCGACGGGAAGAGAATGAGATACCACGTGACGTTGCGGGGGCGCACCTACGTCATCGATGTCGAGGGTGGGGCTGTGACCATCGATGGCGAGCGGCTGGAGTCGCATTGGGCCGCCATCCCCGGCACGCCGCTCATTCATCTGCTGCTCGGCAAGCAATCCTGGACCGTCGCCTGCCAGCAGCTCGACAACCGTCGCTGGGCCCTGGGCGCCGCCGGTGAGCGGTTCGAGATCGAGGTGCAGGACGATCGGGCGAAGCAGATCGAGGCGCTGACGGGTGGGGGGAGGAAGGAAGCGGTCGGCGGTGTGGTGAAGGCCCCGATGCCGGGGCTCGTGGTTCGGGTGGAAGTGACCCGCGGGCAGGCCGTCGAGGCCGGACAGGGCCTGGTCGTCGTGGAAGCGATGAAGATGGAGAATGAGCTCCGGGCGCGAACGCGTGGCGTCGTCGAGCAGGTCCATGTGAAGGCGGGCGATCGCGTCGAGAAGGGGACCCCGCTCGTCACGCTCGCCCAACCTCAGAGTTGACACCCGGTTACGGCCCGGTTAGAGTTCGCGTCTGCCAAAACCAGGACACAAGTCGGGCATGAAGACGTACACGCTGAAGACGCAGGACATCGAGCGCCGCTGGTGGCTGGTCGATGCCGCCGAGCAGCCGCTCGGCCGGCTCGCGAGCCGCATCGCGCAAATCCTGCGTGGCAAGCACAAGCCGACGTTCACGCCGCACGTCAATGGCGGCGATTTCGTCATCGTGATCAACGCCGAAAAGGTGCAGCTGACGGGCCGCAAGGTCGAGCAGAAGCGCTACTTCCGGCACACCGGCTATATGGGGCATGAGCGCTTCACCCCGGTCAGCAAGGTGATCAGCAAGTTTCCCGAGCGGGTGATCGAGAAAGCGGTGTGGGGGATGTTGCCAAAGACGACGTTGTCGCGCCAGCACGTGAAGCAGATGCTGAAGGTGTACGCGGGGCCTGAGCACCCGCATGCCGCGCAACAGCCGACGCCGTTGGTCGCCGTGGAGGCCAAATGAGCAGCGCGATCACACCGGAGCTGCGCTGGCACGCGATCGGCCGCCGCAAGCTCGGCATCGCGCGCGTCTATCTGACGCCGGGATCCGGCAAGTGGAGCGTCAACGGGCGGACGCTGGGTGACTATTTCCCCCGGCCCTCGCTCGTGTCGCACATTCAGCAGCCGTTCACCGCGACCGACACGCTCGGCGCGTTCGACGTGAAGGCGCGCGTGGTCGGCGGCGGGCTCACGGGTCAGGCGGGGGCGATGCGGTTGGGCATCGCGCGCGCGCTGGTGTTGGCCGATGACCGGCACCGGAAAAAGTTGAGAGAGCAGGGCCTCCTGACGCGCGATCCGCGCGCCGTGGAGCGGAAGAAGCCGGGCCGCGCGGGTGCGCGGAAGCGGTTCCAGTTCAGCAAGCGGTAAGTACGGTTATCAGTCGTCGGTTATCAGTTACCGTCGACCGACAACTGATGACCGACAACAAAAAACCTCACGCTGCTTGATTCGGTGTTGGGTCCCCGGTGATCCGGGGTGGCACTGAAGGTGAGAGCAGCGGCGGAATAACCCAAGAAAGGGAGTAAATGCCTCAGCCTCAGTTGCAGGAATTGTTGGAAGCAGGTGTCCATTTCGGCCATCAGACGCGCCGCTGGAATCCGAAGATGCGGCGCTTCATCTTCGCCGAACGCTCCGGCATCTACATCATCGACTTGCAGAAGACCATGCGTCAGCTCGAAGTCGCTCAGGAGCTGCTGCGCAACGTCGTGCTCAAGGGTGAAGGCGTCTTGTTCGTCTGCACCAAGAAGCAGCTCAAGGGGATTCTGGAAGCGGAAGCGAAGCGCTGCAGCGCGTTCTACGTCACGGAGCGCTGGCTGGGCGGGACGCTGACCAACTTCCAGACGATCAAGAAGCAGATCAAGCGGCTCAAGGACCTGGAGCAAGGCGCGGCGGACGGCGATTTCACGAACTACACCAAGAAGGAACAGCTCCTGTTCGACCGCGAGCGCTCGAAGCTCGACAAGAACCTCGCGGGTATCAAGAACCTGGGCCGGCTGCCGGGCGCGCTGTTCATCGTCGACGCCAAGAAGGAGCGCATCGCGGTCGCGGAAGCGAACAAGCTCGGCATCCCGGTCGTGGCAATCGTCGATACAAACGCCGATCCCGACCTGATCACCGTGCCGATCCCCGGCAACGACGACGCGATTCGCGCGGTCTCGCTGATCACGAACGCGATCTCGGACGTGATCGCCGAAGCGCGGCGCCAGATGCCGCTGCGCGACGCCGCCACGGGCGAAGAAGGGGAAGGATCGACGTACTCGACCGAGACGGGCGAGACGGACGCCGAGGGCGATCGCAAGAAGCGGCCGGCCCGCCGCAAGCGGCGGCCGAAGCCCGAAGCGATCGCGGCGCGCATGAAGACAGAGGAAGCGCCGGCCCCGGCGGAACCCGTGAGCGGGGGCGAGTCGTAACAACCTCGGCAGGATGAACCACCGACCGCCGCCCCCGGGCTCTACGGCGAGGGCGGCGTTTTTATGAGGACGTGAAAGGACACGCGAAGCAATGACAACGAAGACGACAGCCATCACCGCGCAAATGGTCGCCGCGCTGCGCAACAAGACGGGCGCCGGGATGATGGATTGCAAGAAGGCGCTCGAGGAATCGGGCGGCGACATGGCGAAGGCCGAGGATCTGCTGCGCGTGAAGTACGCCGCGCGCGCCGAGAAGCGCGCGGACCGCGCCGCCGGCCAGGGTGTGATCGAGATCTATCTGCACTTCAACGGCAGGGTGGCGACCATGGTCGAGCTCAACTCGGAGACCGACTTCGTCGCCAACACGGCCGAGTTCCGTCAGCTCGCGAAGGACATCGCGCTGCACGTCGCGTCGGCCAGGCCGATCGCCGTGCGCACCGAGGACGTGCCCGCCGAGGTGGTCGAGCGCGAACGCCGCGTCTATCGGGCGCAAGTCGCCGAAGAGAAGAAGCCCGACGCGGTGAAAGACAAGATCGTCGAAGGGAAGCTGAAGAAGTTCTTCCAGGAGAACGTGCTGCTCGAGCAGCCGTTCGTGAAGGACGACAAGCAGACCGTCGGTGACCTGGTCAAGGCGCTGTCCGGCAAGACGGGCGAGAAGGTGGAGGTTCGCCGGTTCGCCCGGTTCGAGCTCGGAGGCAATTAAGTGGCGAAGCTCGCCTACAAGCGCGCGCTGCTCAAACTCTCTGGAGAGGCGTTCGCGGGTGGGCGAGCTTCCGGCATCGACTTCGGCGTCATCGAGCGGCTGTCCGATGAGCTGAAGGCGGTTGCCGCGACGGGTGTGCAGCTCGGCCTGGTGATCGGCGGCGGCAACATCCTGCGCGGCACCACCGCGAGCGCACAGGGCATGGATCGCGTCTCCGCCGACTACATGGGCATGCTCGCCACGATCATCAACGCGCTCGCGCTGCAGGACATTCTGGAGAAGAAGGGTGTCGACACGCGCGTGATGACGGCGATTCGCATGGAAGAGCTGGCCGAGCCCTACATTCGGCGGCGCGCCGTGCGCCACCTCGACAAGGGCCGGGTCGTCATCTTCGCGGGTGGCACCGGCAATCCCTACTTCTCGACCGACACGGCCGCGGTATTGCGTGCGCTCGAGATCGAAGCCCAGGTCATCTTGAAAGCGACGAATGTGGACGGCATCTACACGGCCGATCCCAGGAAGGACTCGTCCGCCAAGTTCCTGCCGACGCTCACGTTCCAGGAAGCGCTCGTCAAAGGCTACGCCGTGATGGATGCGAACGCCTTCGGGTTGTGCAAAGAGAACAAGCTCCCCATCGTGGTGTTCAACATCAACCAGCCCGGCGCGACGGCCAGGGTTCTGGCCGGAGAGCGCGTCGGCACGATCGTCCAATGACTCCTGCCCCAACTCCCACGCTGAGCGATCACGTCAAACACGCCAAGCAGCTGATGGACAAGGCGGTCGAAGCAATCAAGCGCGAATTCACGACCGTACGCACGGGCAAGGCGACGACGGCGCTGCTCGACCTGGTGCGCGTCGAGGCGTACGGGAACGAGATGCCGCTGACCCAGGTGGCGAGCGTCGCGGCGCCGGAGCCGAAGCTGCTGACGGTGCAGCCGTGGGACAAAGGGCTGCTCAAGGCCGTGGAGAAGGGCATTCTCGCGTCGGATCTCGGGCTCACGCCCTCCAACGACGGCAACATCATTCGTATTCCGATTCCGGCGCTGACCGAAGAGCGCCGCAAAGAGCTGGTGAAGGTGATCCACAAGTTGGCCGAGGAAGGCCGCGTGGCGATCCGGCACGCGCGCACCGAGACGATGAACAGAATCAAGAAGACCGAGCACGTCTCTTCCGACGATCAAAAGCACGCCGAGAAGGAAGTGCAGAAGCAGCACGACGAGCACCTCAAGTCGGTGGATGCGGCCGTGAAGGGCAAAGAAGCGGAGATCATGGAAGTCTGATGCTCCCCGGTCCGGTTCCGCGCCACGTCGCGATCATCATGGACGGCAACGGCCGCTGGGCGAGCGAGCGCCGGCTGCCGCGGCCGTTCGGCCATCGCGCGGGCATGAAGGCCGTGCGCGAAGCCGTCGAAGGCGCGATCGAGGCGGGCGTCGAGGTGCTGACGCTGTTCGCGTTCTCGGAGGAGAACTGGAACCGGCCGGCGCCCGAGATCTCGGCGCTGATGGATCTGCTCGAGGAATACATCGCGCAGGAAGTCGCCGAGCTGCGTGACCAGGGCGTGCAGGTCCACGTGCTCGGCGATCGCGCCCGGCTCACCCCGGGTGGGCGCGCGGCGGTCGAGCGGGTGGAGGGCGAGACGGCCTCGGGCGAGAAGCTGCATCTGAACCTGTGCATCTCGTATTCGTCGCGCGGCGAGATCGCGCGCGCGGCGCGGTTGCTCGCCGAAGAGGTGCTCAAGGGGACGAAGAAACTCGAGGACATCGACGAGGAAGCGATCCGCAGCAAGCTCTATACGGCGCCCTGGGGCGACCCCGATCTCCTGATCCGCACCTCGGGCGAGCAGCGCGTGTCCAACTTTCTGCTCTGGCAGCTCGCCTACACCGAGCTGTACATCACGCCCGTGCTCTGGCCGGATTTCAATCGGCGCACGCTGCTCGACGCGATCCTCGATTATCAGCGCCGCGACCGGCGCTTCGGGAAAGTCACCGCGTCCTGATGCCTTCTAAGAATCTGGTGCAGCGCGTTGTGGTGGCGGCGATCGCCATTCCAGTGGTCACGGGCGTCATCTGGCTGGGCGGGTGGGTGCTCGCCGGCGTGCTGGCGCTGCTCGGCGTGCTGGGCACGCGCGAGGTCTACGACTTCGCGCGCCGCCAGGGCATCGAGCCGCTCGAGCGCACCGGCTGGCTCGCCGCCGCGGCGATTCCGGTGCTCGCCTACTGGGCGAAGGGATCGGAGATCCATTGGGCCGAGCCCGCGCTGTATCTCGCGGCCGTCTGGCTGATGGCGGTCATGACGATCGCGATGGGGCGGCGCGGGCCCACCGGACGCCCGCTCACGGCGATCGCCGTGACGATCTTCGGCGCGGTGTATGCGTCGGGGCTGCTCTCGTTCCTGATCGGGATTCGCCACGGCGGCGTCGCCGTGATACGACCGGGTGCCTACTTCATGCTGACGCTGTTTCCGCTCGTGATCACGTGGATCTGCGACACCGCCGCGATGGGAACGGGGTCAGCGGTCGGTGGCCCCAAGCTGGCCCCGATCCTTTCGCCCAAGAAGACCTATTCCGGCGCGATCGGCGGGACGCTGGGTGGGATCATCACGGCGCTCGCCATCGGGAAGTTCGTGCTCAATCGTCAGGGATGGCACTTTACCGACGGGCAATTGCTGTTGTTCGGGCTGGTCGTGTCGGTGGTGGGGCAAATCGGGGACGTGGCCGAGTCCCTGCTCAAGCGGGAAGTCGCGCTCAAAGACTCCTCGTCGCTCATTCCCGGCCACGGGGGCGTGCTCGACCGGCTCGATTCTCTATACTTCGTGATCCCCGCGGCGGCAGGACTGTATCGCATGTTCGGAGTGATATGAGCGTCGGCGTCGCCATCCTCGGTTCGACCGGCTCGATCGGCCGTTCAACTCTCCAGGTGCTGGCTAGACAGCGGGAGAGATTCCGTGTCGTCGCCATCACTGGTCACTCCAATAAGGATCTGCTCGAATCAGCAGGCGCAGGAGTGGAAGCCAGCATTCGTCGGTCTGGTCAACGGGAGCCGGGAGCCGGGAGCCGGGAGCCGGAATGGCTCGTCCTGTCTCGTGGAAGCTGCCACACATCCCGATGTCCAGAATCGTCGTCAACGGCATCGTCGGTGCCGCCGGTCTCGAGGCGACGCTCGCCGCGTTGCGGGCAGGGAAGCGGGTGGCGCTCGCGAATAAGGAAACGCTCGTGATGGCGGGCGAGCTGGTGGCGCGGGCCGCGCGCGAGGGCGGCGGCGAAATCGTGCCCGTGGACTCCGAGCACAGCGCCGTGCTCCAGTGCGTGACGGGCCGGCGGTCCACGGAGCTGGCGCGCCTGATCCTCACCGCCTCGGGCGGTCCCTTCCGCACCTGGAGTCCGGAGCGCGTGTCACGCGCGAGCGTCGCGGAGGCGCTCAAGCATCCCACCTGGACCATGGGAAAGAAGATCACGGTCGATTCGGCGACGCTCGTGAACAAGGCGCTCGAGGTGATTGAAGCGCATTTCCTGTTCCACGTGCGGTATGACCAGATCGAGGTGGTCATTCATCCGCAGTCCGTCATGCATGGATTCGCCGAGTTCGTGGACGGCTCGGTGCTGGCGCAGGTCGGATTTCCCACGATGGAGCTGCCGATACTCTATGCGCTGACCTACCCGGACCGGGTGCCCGACCATGGCGTGCGCCGGTTCGATCCGGTGGCGGCGGGAACACTGACGTTCGAAGCGCTCCAGCCCGAGCGGTTCCCCGCCTACGTCGTGGGTCGCGACGCCGCGCGGGCGGGCGGCACGGCACCCGCCATGTTCAACGCTGCCAACGAGGTCGCGGTGCAGCTGTTCTTGGACGAGAAGATCACGTTCGGACGCATTGCCGAGATCATCGAGCACGTGGTGGCGCGCGGCGGGCCGGGCGATGGCGCCTCGCTCGAGGGCGTGCTCGCGGCCGACGCCGAGGCGCGCCGGCTGGCGCATGAGGTCGCATGCTCCTGACGCTGCTGTCGCTCGTCATCGTGCTGGGCGTGCTGATCTTCGTGCACGAGCTGGGACACTTTCTGGTTGCGAAGGCGGTCGGCATCCAGGTCCTGCGCTTCTCGCTCGGCTTCGGCCGGCCGCTGATCGGCTGGCAACGCGGTGAGACCGAGTACTGGATCTCGTGGATCCCGCTCGGCGGCTACGTGAAGATGGCCGGGCTCGAGGAAGAAGGCATGGTGGGCGAGCTGGAGGGCGGCAAAGCCAGCGTCGCGATCGATCCGGCGCGCGCCTTCGACCACAAGCCGTTGTGGGCACGGATGGCGGTGATCCTCGCCGGGGTCACGATGAACCTGTTGCTCGCATTTGCGATCTATGCGGGACTCGCCGCGATCGCGGGGGAGCCGCGTCCCGCGCTCACGCCCGTGGATTCGGTCGATGTCGCGAAGCTGCCGCCCGGGACTGAAGCACTCGGCAGCCTCAGGCGCGGCGACCTGATCACGCGTATCAACGACGACTCCCTCACGAGTCGGGAAGAGCTGGCGCAGCGCGTGATCGATGGGCCAGAGGAGCTGCCGGCTCGGGTCGCAGGCCGCGGTGAACCGATCGTGCTACGCCTGCCGCCCGACAGCGCGGTCCGTCACGACGTGCTTCGCGCCCTCGCTCCGTGTTCCGCCACGTATCGGGCCGGTCAATCTGGGTCAGCCGGCGCACCGGGCAGGCCTGAAGAGCAGGCGACATCGTGCTCAGGTCGATGAGGACACGGTGATCGCGTGGTCGGACTGGTGCGCCGCATTCGGGAGAGTCCGGGGAGACCCTGGTCCTGACAGTGCTGCGCAAGGACAAAGTGCTTCAGATACCGGTCACCCCCGAGGTCGTCGACTCGGGGGGCCGGCGCTCCGGCATCATGGGCGCGTACGCCAATCCGCCATGGTTCGGGAGCGAGTGTCGATCGGCACAGCGCTGATGGTCGGCGTGCGCCAGACCGGGGTCCAGATCACGACCGTAGTGGTGTCGGTAAAGCGGCTCGTCACGGGCCAGGTCTCGGCCAAGGAGCTGGGCGGGCCGATCGCGATCGCGCAGATGTCCGGCCAGGCGGCGCGCCTCGGCCTCGACTGGTTCCTGCACGTTCCTCGCGTTCTTCTCGGTCAGCCTGGCGGTGCTCAATCTGCTGCCGATTCCCGTGCTGGATGGCGGCCATGCGATGTTCCTGATCGCCGAGGGCATCCGGCGCAAACCGCTGTCGCCGCAACTCCGGCTGCGACTGACGCAGGTCGGGATGCTGATCGTCCTCGCGATCATGATCCTCGCGATCTCGAACGATGTCATCCGCAACATCCGTTAACGAAGCCCTGGCGGGGTACGCGGCCGGCCGCGTAACTGCGCAGCAGCTGGTCGGTGCTGTGGCAGTGGCGTACTATGGGGAAGGGGGACGGGGGAAGAGGGAAGGGTTGGCTCCTGTTATCGACATCATCGAGCGGGCCCATCCAGGCATCGTCGAACTCTCAGGTACGAATGATCGGCCTGGATTTGCGGTTCGCCTGGCGGAACGACCATTTCCCAAGAAGTATGAAGCCGAATTGCGTGAGGCGGTCACGAATGTGCTGAATCGAGAAAGTACCCTTCCCCCGTCCCCCGTCTCCCGTCCCAGCTTGCTTGCCAGAGTCCTCCGTGCAGTCCGGACCCTGTTCGGGGCATAATCACCCGGACCACACGTCCCACCACGAGCGTTTCTTCCCGACGTCGTCGAGATCCGCCCGCAGCGCGCCGGCATTCGCGTAGCGGTCGTCGGGATGCTTCGCCAGGCACTTCAGTACAACACGTTCGAACCGCTTCGACAGCTCCGGCCGCTTCTTGCGTAGTGAAGGCGGCGGATCTTCCACGTGCATGCGGGCAAGCTCATACCAGTCGCTCGAGCTGAACGGGACCTCCCCGGTGGCTGCCTTGTAGAGGGTCACGCCGAGCGCGTAGAAGTCGACGCGCGGGTCGAGCGGTCGCCCCTGGGCCTGTTCGGGCGAGAGGTAGTGCGGCGTGCCGATCGTCATGTTCACGCCCGTCGAGGCGGTGTATCCCGACACCGCGCGTGCGATGCCGAAGTCGGTGAGGACCGCCCCGCCGTCCGAGCGAATCAGCACGTTGTCGGGCTTCAGGTCGCGATGGATCACGCCCTGCTGGTGCGCGAACTCGAGCGCCGCGGTGATGTCGCGCGCGAGCCGCAGGATGACCGCTTCCGGCAGGGGACCCTCGCTGGCGATCCGGGCGCCGAGACTGTCCGCGCACAGGTCCATGGCGAAGTAGACGTGCTCGCCCGTCTTTGCGACCGCGCGGATGCGAATGATGTTCGGGTGCTCGAGCTTGGCGGCGGTCTCGCTCTCGTTCCGGAACCGGGACTCGAACTGTGGGTCGCCGGCGTAGCGGGGCTTCAGGACCTTGATGGCGACGGGCGTGCCGTCGGGCTGGCGGGCGGCAAACACGAAAGCGTACCCCCCCTGGCCGAGCAGCCGTTCGAGGGTGTAGAGGCCAAGGGTTTGGCCGACCAGGTCGGTCGCGGCGTTAGTCACTTTACAAAGGGATGCGAGCCGGTTAACCTACGGCGCTTCCAACGATTAGGGAACAGGGACGATGTACGACAAGACGACGCCGGTCAGGAAACACGGGCTGCACGAGAAGGACACCGGATCAAGCCGGGTCCAGGTCGCGCTGCTCACCGAGCGCATCAACAGCCTCACCGAGCACTTCCGGGTCCACGCAAAGGACTACCACGGGCAACGCGGCCTGCTGCGTATGGTCAGCCGCCGCCGCCGCCTGCTGGAGTACTTGAAGCGCACCGATCTCGCGAAGTACCGGCAGCTCATCGACGAGCTCGGTCTCCGACACTAAGTGCGTAAGGCGTCGTGCTGGGCCGCCCCGGGAAGAGCACCCGGGGCTTGGCGCTCAGCACATTTCCAGTGCTCTAGACAGGCAAGGCAGTGAAGCGAGTAGAGACGAATTTCGCCGGCCGTACCCTCAAAATTGAATCGGGGCGGCTGGCCAAGCAGGCGGCGGGGTCATGTCTCGTGCAGTTCGGTGAAACGGTCGTCCTGGCCGCCATCACCGTGTCCGAGAACGTCTCGAACCTGCCGTACTTCCCCCTCACCGTCGAATACCGCGAGAAGGCCTACGCCGCCGGCAAGATCCCCGGCGGCTTTTTGAAGCGCGAAGGCCGGCCTTCCGACGATGAGGTTACCTCGGCGCGCGTCATCGACCGCGGAGTGCGGCCGCTCTTTCCCGAAGGCTTCAAGAACGAAGTGCAGGTCTTCGTCTACGTCCTCTCGGCCGACCAGGAGAACGACGCCGATGTGCTGGGCGTCGTGGCGGCTTCGACCGCGCTCTCGCTCTCGAAGGTGCCATGGAACGGACCGATCGCCGCCGTGCGCGTCGGCCGTGTCGAGGGCGCCTGGATTCTCAATCCGACCTTTCAGCAGCTCGAGTTCTCCGATGTCGATCTGACCGTTTCCGGCTCGCGCGATTCGATCGTCATGGTCGAGGGCGGGGCGCTGGAGCTGACCGAGGCGGAGATCATCAAGGGCCTCGAGGTCGCGCATAAGGGGATCAAGGAGCTGCTCGAGGTCGCCGATCAGGTCGTCGAGGCGGTCCAGCAGCCGAAAATGGAGTGGACCAAGGCCGAGCCTCCTCCGGAGCTCGTGGCGCGCGTGAAGGCGCTGGCGGAGGACAAGGTCAGCGAGGCGCTGACGCTGGCGGAGAAGGCGGAGCGGACGCAGGCGCTGAGCGCCATCAGGCAAACGATCGTCGAAAAGCTCGCCGAGGAATTCCCCGACAAGCTGCGCGAGATCGCCGAGGTCATTGAAGGGATCGAGTACAACACGATGCGCGACCGCGTGCTGAACGCCGGTGAGCGCGTGGATGGACGCGACCTCGACACGGTACGGCCGATCGCGTGCGAGGTGGGCTGGCTGCCGCGCACCCACGGCTCGGCGCTGTTCACGCGCGGGCAGACACAGGCGCTGGCATCGGTCACGCTGGGCACGACCGACGACGAGCAGCGCATCGACTCGATCGACGTGGCGCAGGAGACGACGAAGTCGTTCATGCTGCACTACAACTTCCCGCCGTTTTCCACCGGTGAAGTGAAGCCGGTGCGCGGCACGTCGCGGCGCGAGATCGGCCACGGCGCGCTGGCGGAGCGGGCGCTGCAGGCGGTGTTGCCGCCCTATGAGAGCTTCCCCTACACGATCCGCATCGTCTCCGAAGTCCTCGAGTCTAACGGCTCTTCTTCGATGGCGACGGTCTGCAGCGGGTCGCTGGCCTTGATGGACGCCGGCGTGCCGGTAAAGTCGGCGTGCGCAGGCATCGCGATGGGCCTGATTACCGACGGCAAACGAACCGCGATCCTCACCGATATTCTGGGCACCGAGGATCACCTCGGCGACATGGATTTCAAGGTCGCTGGGACGAAGGACGGCGTGACGTCGATCCAGATGGACATCAAGGTCGAGAAGCTCGACTGGAAGGTCATAAGCGAAGCGCTTGAAAAGGCCAAGACGGCGCGCCTGCATATCCTGGACATCATGCATCAGGCGATGCCCGAGCCGCGCTCGCAGCTGTCCAAGTACGCCCCCCGCATCCTCACGATTCAGATCCGGCCCGACAAAATCGGCGACCTCATCGGTCCCAAGGGCAAGACGATCCGCGGCATCCAGGAGCAGACGGGTGCCCAAATCAACGTGGAGGATACGGGCGTCGTCACGATTTCGGGCGTCGGCGAGGCGGCGGAGCGGGCCCGAGATATGGTATCGGGGCTCATGCAGGAGCCGGAAGTCGGCAGGGTCTACGAGGGCGTCGTGAAGAGCACGACCGCTTTCGGCGCCTTCGTCGAGATCATCCCCGGCGTCGAGGGGCTGCTGCATATCTCCGAGCTGCAGCACGGCCGCACCGAGAAGACCGAGGACGTGGTGAAGAAGGGCGACCATCTCAAGGTGAAGCTGCTCGAGGTGGACGAACGCGGCCGGATGCGGCTCTCCCGGAAAGCGCTCATCGAGAAGAACTAGCGTGGTCACCACGCTGGACACGGTCCGCCTGGACCGGGAAATCCACCGCACCGCCGCGCCGAACGGCATCACCGTGCTGAGCGAGCGCGTGCCGAGCGTGCGGTCGGCGGCGGTGGGCGTGTGGGTGCGCACCGCGAGCGCGCACGAGCAGCGCCCCAAGATGGGCGTGTCGCACCTGCTCGAGCATATGGTCTTCAAGGGCACCGCGAAGCGCACGGCGCAAGAGATCGCGCTCGCGCTCGAGTCGCGCGGTGGTTCGCTCGATGCCTACACCTCGCGCGATGCCACCGCGTATCACGCGCGGGTGCTCGACACCGATCTGGCGCGGGCGCTCGACGTCATGACCGACATCGTGCGCCGGCCCCTGCTGCGCGACAGCGACCTCTCGCTCGAGCGCCAGGTGGTGCTCGAGGAAATCGCGACCGTCGACGACACGCCGGACGACGAAGTGTTCGACCTGGCGTACGAGACGCTTTGGCCCGATCACCCCTACGGCTTTCAGATCCTCGGCACCAAGGCGACCGTCAGCGCGCTCTCGGCGGACGATCTCAGACATCTGCATGCGCGTGCATACTTTCCCGGGAACTGCATCATCGCGGCCGCGGGGAATCTCACTCATGAGGCGCTGCTCGAGGAATGCGACCGCCAAGAGTGGTTCAAAGGCGAGGCCCCAATCCCTCACCCGAGTCCCCCACCCGTTCCTCCGGTCCCGCCGGCGGTGCGGGGCGTCCGGCGCGCGTTCGAGAAGGACACCGCGCAGATGCACATCGTATTCGCGACCGACACCATTCCATTTGCCGACCGGCGCAAATACGCCATGCTGGTGCTGTCGAACGTATTTGGCGGCGGGATGTCGAGCCGGCTGTTCCAGCGCATTCGCGAAGAGCTCGGGCTCGCGTACGCGATCTACAGTTTCACCTCGTTCTATCGCGCGGTCGGGATGGCGGGCGTGTACGTCGGCAGCCAGCCGGCGCGCGCGGCGAAGGCCGAGGCTGCGATCCGCGAGGAGTTTGCGCGGCTGGCGCGCGAAGGATTGCGCGGCGAGGCGTTGGACGATGCAAAGCAGCAAACGTTGGGGCAGCTCATGCTGTCGCTGGAGAGCCCCACGTCCCGGATGTATCGGTTGGCGAGCACGGCCGTGTACAACGAGCCGTATCGCAGCCTCGACGACGTGTTGAAGGCGGTCGAGGCGCTCACCGCCGACGACGTTTCCGCGCTCGCGGCCGAGTTTTTCGCGCCCGAGCGCCAGACAGTGGTGTCGCTGGGACCCAAATGACCAGGCGCCAAGACGCCAAGTTCCACGAGGGGGCAGCGTGATCGTCGGCGTGCCGAAGGAAATCAAGACCAACGAGAACCGGGTTGCGCTGGTGCCGGCGGGAGCGGAGTCGCTCGCGGGCGACGGTCACACGGTGCTCGTGGAGCAGGGGGCCGGGCTCGGCTCGGGATTCAATGACGACGCGTATCGCACGGTGGGCGCGGAGATTGCGCCGAATGCCGATGCCGTGTGGGCCAAGGCCGAGATGATCATGAAGGTGAAGGAACCGATCGAGCCCGAGTGGCCGAAGATCCGCAAGGGTCAGGTGGTGTTCACCTATTTCCATTTTGCCGCCTCCGAGCCGCTGACCAAGGCGATCATCAAGAGCGGCGCCATCGCGATTGCGTACGAGACGGTCCAGCTGGCGCCCGGCGAGCTGCCGCTGCTCACACCGATGAGCGAGGTCGCGGGGCGGATGGCGGTGCAGGAGGGTGCGAAGTACCTCGAGAAGGTGTTCGGCGGCAGTGGCATTCTGCTGGGCGGCGTTCCGGGTGTGCTGCCGGCCGAGGTGGTGATCATCGGTGGGGGTGTGGTCGGAACCAACGCGGCCAAGATGGCGGCGGGCCTGGGCGCGCACGTCACGCTGCTCGATGTGTCGCTCGACCGACTGCGCTATCTCTCCGATGTGCTCGCCGCCAACGTCGATCTGCTGTACTCCAACCGTCACAACATTCTCGAGCAAATCAAGAAGGCCGATCTCGTGATCGGAGCGGTGCTGCTGCCGGGCGCAAAGGCGCCGAGCCTGGTCAAGCGGGGCGATTTGAAGCTGATGAAGCCCGGTTCGGTGATTGTGGATGTGGCGGTGGACCAGGGCGGCTGCATCGAGACGACGAAGCCGACGACGCACGAGAATCCCACGTACGTGGTCGATGGCATCATCCATTACGCCGTCGCGAACATGCCCGGGGGTGTGCCACGCACGTCCACCCTGGCGCTCACGAACGCGACGTTCCCCTACAGCAAGAAGCTCGCGAGGCTCGGCTGGAAGGACGCGTGCCGGAAGGATCCCAGCCTGGCGCTGGGATTGAACGTGGTCGAGGGCAAAGTCGTGTATCCGGGGGTGGCCGAGGCGTTCAACCTGCCGCTCACGGATCCAAAGACCGTTCTGTAGGCCGATCATGCTTGTCCACGACGTGACCCCCATTCTGAACGTCTCGAGTCTCGCCCAGAGCTTCGACTGGTTCGAGCAGCTCGGATGGAAGAAGCACTGGGAGCATGGAGATCCCCCGACGTTCGGCGCCGTGGTCTCCGGGATTACGGAGATCTTTCTCTGCCAGAATGGCCAGGGTGCTCGTGGCGGCCCGCTGCCGCGCGAGCCCTGGGATAATCAGGCCGGCAGCACGTGGATGAGTTGGTGGCTTTCGTCCCCCGCCGAGGTCGATGCGCTGTACGCACGCGCTCTCAAGCTCGGTCTCGAGGCTCCATGGCCGCCAACCGATATGCCCTGGAACGTGCACGAGTGCCACATCAGGCACCCGGATGGACATACGTTTCGGGTGAGTGCGAGACTCGAGGAGTAATCGCTCGCGGATGCCAGACATACTCCAAGACTTTCCAATCAGCGCCAGCAGGGAGCGGGTGTTCAATGCGGTGAGCGCGCCCGGCGAGCTCGCTCAATGGTGGACCGCGCGATCGGCGGGCAACCCCCGCTTGGGCGAGCAGTACGAGCTCTGGTTTGGTCCCGAGTACGATTGGCGGGCGGTAGTGACCCGGTGCAGACCCAATGAGGAATTCGAGCTCGAGCTCACCCGGGCCGACAGGGAATGGACCGGAACAACGGTCGGCTTCCGACTCGAAGACGTGGACGGCCGTACGCAGGTCCGCTTTCATCATCGAGGCTGGCCTGCGGAAAGCGAGCATTACCGCATCTCTTGCCATTGCTGGGCCATGTATCTCCGGGTGTTGCGCCGATACCTCGAGCATGGGGAAACCGTGGCGTACGAGCGCCGTCTGGACGTGTGAACACTGTCCTGTGAGGAGTTCAAAATGATCAAGCGTCGAGCAGTCATCACTGCCATGATCCTGGGTGCGCTTGCGCTCGCGCCCCAGGTCGCTCTGGCCCAGCAGTTCACGCGGCCGGCGCCGATCACCGCGGTGCCCGCGCCGGTCATCCTCGATACGACCGGGTTGTACCTGGCGCGCGCCGCCCGGGTGGGGGAAGACATGTTCGTCACCGGGCAGCCCACGGAGCGCGGGCTCCGCGAGCTGCAGGCGCAAGGAGTGACGACAGTCGTGAACCTGCGGACGCCGGAAGAAATGACGAAGAACGTCCCGTTCGACGAGCCGGCGCTCGTGGCGAAGCTCGGCATGCGGTACGTGTCTCTGCCCGTGCGGGGGACCAGCGAGTACCCGTACGCTCCCGCAACGCTCGCGCAGTTCGCCGAGGCGGTGCGCACTGCGAACGGGAAGGTGCTGTTGCACTGCACGATAGCGTGGCGGGCGAGTCACCTGTGGGCCGCGTACCTGATCAAGGATCGTGGCGTCCCGATCGAGGCAGCCCTGGCGAACGCGCGGGCGATCAATCTCATGGACGAGCACCGCATGGGGTCGAACGGGCGCCAACCGGTGGAGGATTTTCTCGACCAGGCACTGCCCACCCTGGGCCACCCGCCGCGCTAGACACCCGATCGGCCTTTAGAAAGAGATTCTGAACCCCAGCGCGAGCCCGCCATCCGGCGTCGCGCCAATGTTCAGCTGGTGTAGCGGCACCGTCACCCACGCGGCGGTCTTGGTCTCCGATCCGATGATCGTCCCCAGGAGGAGGCCCGCGGCGCCCAATACCACCATGCGTGTGTCGAGATTCGGGGACACCTTGTGGGCCAGGCACGGCAGCGTCGTGCAGTCTCCATTCTCGTCGACCCAATCGGGGGAAGCGACGGCCGCCAGGAGCGTACCCCCCAGCATGCCGAGCAGCGCGCCTTCCGCTGTCATCCGTCGCTCGCGTCGCACGTCGATCCGTGTGACCGAGTCGGCCGGGACGATGAGCAGGAGCCCGGGGGCATCGCCATCCACTCTCACCAGGAGCCGGTCGATCTCCCGCGTCACCAGCGTACCGGTGAGCTGGCTCCCAAGGCTCATGGCGTCGAACCGGATGCGCGCGCCGGGATCGAGGCGTGGTATCTGGGTGCACTCGGCTGAGCGGGAGATGGCCAGCAGAGCCGGGCACCACACGAGCGTGGCGAGAAGGCGCATGACGTCCGGTCGGGCACGACTCGTGCCGCGCGAAAACAGTCATGCGCTCGCCGGCGGGTGTCTCACGGGCGAGACAGCCGTGTGCTGATGACTCGCGTAGATTGTCCAGCGTCCGCCTGTACCTGCTGAGGGCCATGGTCTTTTTGCTTCTCGTGGCATTGGTCGGTCATCTCCCGACGCCGGCATCCCAGGACTCGTGTAACGGACCGGTCCTCTTGCCGGCCTATGCGCACAACGATTACCAGAATCCCCGACCCCTGTTCGATGCCCTCGAGCTCGGATTCCGAGGTGTGGAGGCGGACGTTTTTCGCGTAGGGACAGAGCTCGTCGTCGGCCATGATCGGGGCACGCTGCATCCCGCGCGCACGTTGTCGCGCCTGTATCTCGAACCGCTCCGAGACCGACGGCGTGTCTGCGGCTACGTGCTCGCGGATACCACTCCGTTTTTTCTCAATATCGAGCTCAAGGAAGCCGATCGCCTGGGTTTCGAACACCTGCTCGCACAGCTACGCCAGTTCGAGGAGTTGTTCCGAGCGGGTGATGGCGTGAGTGCCGCCGTGCAAGTCACGCTCGTCGGGTGGTGGCCAAACCCGGACTCGGTTTCCTGGCCGGACTACTTGCGCATTCAGCTGGCCATCGACCGTCAGCCCGCTCGAGCGCCGGTGAATGGGGCACCGGTTGGCCTCGTGAGCCTGGACTACGGGAAGATGGTCAAGTGGTCGGGACGCGGGGTCGTGCCTCCCGCGGCCCAGCAAACGCTTGCTGCCGCGCGTGAGATGGCGTCTGCCAGGTCTGTGCCGATCCGCGTTCATCATGCGCCCGTTGACGAGGCGATCTACGAGTGGCTGTTGTCGCAGGGCGTTGCGCTCATCGGGACGGAGGCGTTGCAACGCACGCGCCCCCTGCTGCACCGCATCTTGGCGAACCGTACTACCGTGAAGGAGTCGTGAGCGAACCACGAAGCCTACGAAGCCAGGTGGGGTAAATTAGAAACTGATGCCCGCCCTCCTTGCCCTCCCCGCCGATCGCGTCGCCCGCGAGACCCGCCACGCCGAGGAGATCGCGACGGCGGAAGCGCGGTGGTTGCGGGCATGGCGCCGGCGTGTGTTCTGGCTGGCGATGCGATGCGGTACGACGTATGTCGCCGGCGGCATGCTCGCGTGGGGGAGTTTCGCGCTTACCGGTGACGTGGCCCAAATGGCGCTCTGGGGCGGGTTACTGCTGAGTAATACCGGACCGCTGGCATTTGGGTATGCGTTCTGGATGCGCGAGCAGGGGAACTGGTGACGGGACGCAGCGGCTAGGCGCCATGTTCCGATGGTTCGCGTTGGCGGCATTCGTTGGATGCCTCGGGATTTCGGGATTCTACCGGCGCCGCGCCCGGCTGCAGGGCGAGACCATCGCGCGCCGCCGCGAGGCGCCTGTCCTGATCCTCGGCCGGGCCCTGCTCGCACTGCCACTCTTCGGCTCGATCTTTCTCTATCTGCTGAACCCACGGTGGATGGCGTGGGCCGAGCTGCCGCTGCCGATCTGGGTGCGCTGGGCCGGTGTTGTCGTCGGCCTGCTCGCTGTGCCGGCGGCATGGTGGGTGTTCAGATCGATCGGGCGCAACGTGAGCGAAACCGTGCTGACCAAGAGCGACCACGCCCTCGTCACCACCGGTCCGTACCGCTGGATTCGCCATCCGTTGTACACGACCGGCGCGTCCCTCCTCTTGGCGATCGGTCTGATGGCGGCCAACTGGTTCATGCTTCTGTTCGCACTCTTGGTGGCAGCCTCGGTGCGCTGGGTCGTGATCCCGCTCGAGGAGCAAGAGCTGGTGAAGAAGTTTGGCGAGCAATACCGCACCTACATGCAACGCACGGGCCGGTTACTGCCCCGCATGCTGAGCCAGGTACGGGGCTAACCGGCCTTCTTCCGTACAATTGCGCGCGCGGGAGCACCCTCGTGCCCGCGCACCCTTAGCGGAAGCACGATCAGCTCGTAGTCACCCGCCTCCACAGGTCGCAAATCCAGTCCTTCGACAATCGGGATGCCGCGGCCGAGCAGAATCTGGTGCGTCCGGGGCGCGGGCGCGCCAAACTGCTCCGCTGAGATGTAATCGACACCGACTAGCACCACACCGGCATCGGCGAGCTGCTGCGCCGCGTCCGGGGCGATATACGCGAAGTCGCGATGAAATGTGGCCGAGTCCATCCAGCCGCGCGCGCTGCTGCGCGTCCGGAACAGCACGCGTGTGGAGCCTTTCCATTCGTGGCGATTCAGCTCGGCGGCGTCGATCGCCTGCACGCTGTCGGGGATGTCGACCACGCGCGCGGATCCGATCAGCGGAGCCAGGGGAATCTGATCGACCGGGGCACCGGTGCGGATGAAATGCATCGGCGCGTCGATGTGGGTGCCGCTGTGGGCACCCATCGAGTACACCGACAACGTGAAGTTGTCGCCGCGCTGCATGTTCTTGAGGAAATCAAACTTCATCGGCGCATCGCCCTCATAGACGGGCGTCGTGGACGGATCGAGCGTCGCCGTCACATCCACCCACCCGCGTGCGCTCAGCTCCCCCGAATCGGGTTTCCGGGGAGCGCACCCGACCAGCAGACCGAGGAGCAGCGTGAAGGCGAGCCCGGCTACGCCGATGATGGTCTCGGCGACGGTCCAGGTCTTGAGCGTCTGTGGAACGGTCATGTTGAAGAACTCCTTGATGAGCCAGAAGCCCGAGTCGTTGACGTGGGACAGCACGAGCGAGCCGGCGCCGGTCGCGAGCACGAGCAGCTCGGGAGCGGTGCCGGGCGTGGCTGCTGCGACGGGCGCGACAATGCCCGCCGCCGTGGTCATGGCAACAGTGGCCGAGCCTGTGGCCACGCGAATCAGCGCCGCGACGGTCCAGGCGAGCAGCAAAGGCGATGCATGTGAGCCGACGGCCGTGTCGGCGATGGCTTTGCCGACGCCGCTTTCCAAGAGCACGCGATTGAATCCACCGCCCGCACCGATCACGAGCAGGATGGTGGCGGTCGGTGCGAGACAGTCCCCCGCGAACTTGAGGATCTGATCGCGCGTGAAGCGCTGCCGGAATCCCAGGGACCAGAAGGAGAAGAGTAAGGCGAGCAGGAGCGACACGATCGGGCTGCCGATGGAATCGAGGGTCCGCCGAACCGGATTGGCCGGGTCGAAGGCGACGTCTGCCACGCTCGCGAGCAGCATCAGAATGACGGGCAGGAGCACGGTGAGGAGCGAAATGCCGAAGCTCGGGAGCTCGCGCGAGCTGTCCTCGGTGCTCCCCACTAATTGATCGGCCATCGGGTTCTGGGCCGGCAGGTGAATGCGCGGAGCAATCCAGGTGGCATAGATCGGACCGGCGAGCGCGGCCGTCGGGAGACCGACGAGAATCGCATAGGCGATGGTGCGGCCGATATCGGCCTGATACGCGCCGACCGCCAGCATTGCAGCCGGATGGGGCGGCACCATGCCGTGCACCACCGATAGCCCCGCGACTAGAGAAATCCCGATTTTCACGAGTGAGAGTCCGGAGCGGCGCGCGATGGTGAACACCAATGGGATCAACAGCACAAACCCGACCTGGAAGAAGACCGGGATCCCGACGATGAACGCCACGAACATGATGGCCCAATGCACGCGCCGTTCGCCGAACAGGCCGATGAGGGTGGTCGCGATGCGGGTAGCGCCGCCCGATTCCGCCATCATCTTGCCGAGCATCGTGCCCAGCGCCACGACGATCGCAATGAACCCGAGCACGCTGCCGACGCCATCCTGAAATGCCTTCACGACGCCACCGAGCGGCATGCCGGCGACAATCCCGAGGACCAGGGAGACCGTAATGAGGGCGATGAAGGGATGCAGCTTGAATCGCGCGATCAGGACGATCAGCGCGATCACCGCGACCGCGGCGTAGAGCAGCAGTTGGGAGTTGGTGCTCACCTGGTCAGCTTCACGAGATTGGCGACGATGGCTTCAGGCGATTCGCGGATGTCGCACACCCAGGCGCGTTCGTCCGGCGCGGGTGCCTCGAGCGTGGCGAGCTGGCTGTCGAGCAGCGAGGCCGGCATGAAGTGGCCTCGGCGTCCCACAAGCCGCTCAGCGATGACGTCGCGATCACCGGTGAGGTACACAAACTGCAGCGCTCCTCCGCCCGCTGAGCGAAGCAAATCCCTGTAGCTCCGCTTGAGCGCCGAGCAGGTGACGACGAGGCCGAGGCCGGCGTGCTGTGCGTCACGGAGCTGTTGCGCGATCGTGAGCAGCCAGGGACGGCGATCGTCGTCCGTGAGCGGAATCCCCTGCGCCATGCGCTCCACATTTGCCGGTGGATGCAGCTCGTCCCCTTCGAGAAACGGCGTGGCGAGCGCGCGCGCAAGCGCGGCTCCGATCGTCGTCTTTCCGGAGCCGGCGACACCCATGATGACGTAGCGTCCAGGTTGCACGGTGTGGGCCCAATCCTACCCCGCTTCTGGATTCGGTGCTACGCTTACCGCGAACTTCCGTGCGTGGTGCGTCGTGCGTCGTCCGTGGGTCGGGGGGACAATGCAACTGGCAATGATTGGCTTGGGACGTATGGGCGGCAACATGGTGCAGCGATTGGCTCAGGGAGGGCACGAGGTAGTCGTGTTCGACCAGAATGCCGCCGCGGTCAAGGCGAGTGCCGCAACGGGGGCGAAGGCGGCGAAGGACATCGCCGACGTAGCGCGACAACTGACGCCACGCCGCATCGTCTGGGTGATGGTGCCGGCGGGCGACCCGGTCGAGAGCACCCTCGAACAGCTTATGCCGCATCTGACCCGAGGCGACATCGTCATCGAGGGTGGCAACTCGAATTTTCGCGACTCGCTGCGGCGTGCGGAAACGCTCAAAGTACGGGGCATCGAATTCGTGGACGCCGGAACGAGCGGCGGGGTCTGGGGCCTCAAGAACGGGTACTGCCTCATGATCGGGGCTTCAGAATCCGCCTTCAGGTATTGTGAGCCGATCTTTCAGGCTCTCGCCCCGCAAGACGGCTACGCGCACGTGGGTCCGCCTGGAGCCGGCCATTACGTCAAGATGATCCATAACGGGATCGAGTACGGCATGCTCCAGGCCTACGCCGAGGGCTACGAAATCCTCCACGCCTCGCGCGACTTCAAAGTGAACCTGGGCCAGATCGCGAAGCTGTGGAACCACGGGAGCGTGGTGCGCTCCTGGCTGAATGAGCTGGCGGAGCGGGCATTCTCTCGTGACGACCAGCTGACTTCCATCCGGGGCTACGTGGAGGACTCGGGCGAAGGGCGCTGGACGGTGGAAGAGGCGATGCGGCTGGATGTGCCGGCGCCGGTCATCACGATGTCATTGATTGCGCGGTTCCGCTCCCGCCAGCAGGAGTCGTTCGGCGCCAAGGTGATTGCCGCCCTGCGTCACGAGTTTGGCGGGCATGCGGTGCAAACCAAATGAGGTCATGAAGCGTCTCCTTCTCCTCGGTCCGCTCATCACGATGGCGTTGTCGGGCTGTGGTCATGGGGGGGGGGCGTCGTCACGTCCCTCGGCGCCAGTCGCGCCCAAGGCCGGATCCGCGACACTCGACGAGCTGTTGCGCGAGGACCTGACGGCCGATTCTGCGTTCCCCTGGTCTGCCGCCCGGCGGCTCAGAGTGGAACGACTTCCGGGGGCAGCCGCCCGGCCAGGGCGAGGAGGGCGCCAAGACCGCCTACGCGCTGTTCTACGCGTGGAAGTGCCGGGGTGAGGCGTTCGAGTTCCGCGTGATCGCGGCGTTCCGTCCCCGCCTGTCCTGGGTGAAGGCGGTCATCGTGAACGACAGCGCGCAGAGCCGGAGCGCCCTGGGCCACGAGCAGACGCACTTCGATCTTACCGAAATGCACGCCCGGAAGATGCGGCAGTACTTCAACGCGCTGCCGGACGCCTGCCGGAAGACAGACCAGGAGCTGACTGCGGTCGCTCGGCGGCTGCTCCAGGAAGAGAAGGCGGAACAGCAGCGTTACGACGCCGAGACCGGACACGGCCTGCGCGCCGCGCCGCAGGCCACGTGGACCCGGGAGGTCGCGCGACGCCTGCGGGGTGGATAGAGTCTCCACATGACGCAAATAGCTTTTGCCGGCGTCGGCGTGGACTTCGGCGCCACCAAACTCTTCTCCGACGTCACCTTCACCGTCGCCCCCGGCGAACGCTGGGGCATCGTCGGCCGCAACGGTACCGGCAAGACGACGCTGTTCCGGCTGCTGACGGGCGATCTCGAGCCCACACGCGGCAGCATTGCGCGGGCGCCCCGGCTACGGGTATCGCTGCTCGAGCAGCACCGCGACTACGGTGCCGCGACGACGGTGTGGGAAGCCGCGGCCGGCGAGCTGGCCGAGCTGCTGGCGCTCGAGCACTCCCTCGTGGAACAAGCAGCCAATCTCGCCCATGACTCGTCGCCGCGAGCGTTGGCTCAGTACGGCGAGGATCTGGAGCGCTTCGAGCGCGAAGGCGGCTACGCCGTCACGGCGCGCATCGACTCGGTGTTGCATGGCCTCGAGTTCGATCCCGCCCAGGCCCGCGTCACGGCGCTGTCCGCGCTGAGTGGCGGCGAGCTCGGCCGACTGGGCCTGGCTCGGCAGCTGATGTCCACCGCCGAGGTCCTGCTGCTGGACGAGCCGACGAACCACCTGGATCTCGAGACGACGCGCTGGCTGGAGCAATACCTGGCCGCGAGCGAGCGGACGGTGCTGCTCGTGAGCCATGACCGCGCGTTTCTGGCTGCCACGGTGGATCACGTGCTGCACCTCGAAGGCGGCACCGCCACGCCGTACTCGGCGGGCTACACCGACTTTGTCGCGCAGCGCGCCGAGCGCCGGCTGACGCAGCAGCGCGCGTTCGAACAGCAGCAGAAGATCATCGCGAAAGAGAGCGACTACATCGCCCGCAACATCGCCGGGCAGAACACCAAACAGGCCAAGGGGAGGCGCAAACGTCTCGAGCGGTTGCCGAGGCTCAGCCCGGTCATCGGCGCCGACGGGACGATGGCGCTGCGGTTCGAGGTGGCCGATCGGGGTGGCGATCAAGTCGTCATGGCAAAGAACCTCAGTATCGCGGTCGGCGACCGCACGCTGGTCGAGCGGTTCAGCGGAACGCTCGAGCGGACCGGCGTGCTAGGGATTATCGGGCGTAACGGGTCGGGGAAGACCACCTTGCTCCGTGCGCTGCTGGGTGAGCATCCCACGAAGGGCGGCGAGTTCCGGCTCGGCGGGTCAATCAGGACCGGCTACTACCGGCAGGATCTGTCGCAGGTGCCGCTCGACAAGACGGTCTACGACGTGATCGCCGGGCTGCGACCCAAATGGGAGCGCGGTCCGATCCAGGGGCACCTGGGTCGTTTCGGCTTTTCGGGCCAGGAGGTGCTGCGCCGCGCCGACTCGCTGTCGGGCGGCGAGCGCGCGCGACTCGCGCTCGCGATCCTGATGCTGTCGGGCGCCAACCTGCTCATCCTGGACGAGCCGACGAATCATCTCGACGTCGAATCGATCGAGGCGCTCGAAGACGCGATCGAGGGATACGACGGCACCGTGATTCTGGTGAGCCACGACCGGGCGTTGCTGCGCGCCCTGACCACACGGATTTGGATCCTGCACGAGCGGCACATGACTGAGTTCGCGGGCGGTTTCGCCGAGTGGGAGGAAGTGAGCACGGAGCGCGCCCATGCCGCCGCCGTCAGCGCCGCCGAAGAGCAGGCGTTGCGCCAGGTGCACGAGCGCCAGCGGGTCGCGCCCCCCCCAACCCCGAAGAGCGACCCACGCCAGGAGCTGCGTCGTGCGCAGCGGGAGCTCGAGGCGGCGGAAGCCACGGTCGCGACACTTGAGGCTGAGGTCGCGCGCGTCGTCGCGGCGCTCGAGGACCCGGCGCTCTACACGCGTCCTGACGGTGCCGCGACGGCTCACAAGCTGGGCGCACAGCTCGAGACGCTCAAGCGCGATCTCGAGGCGGGGCTCGAGCGGTGGACGCTGGCGACGGAACAAGTCGAGCAGCGCTCATGACAGCAGCCCCGATTCTGTAGTAGTCTTTATGGCATGGAACTACGCCCGTTGAACGCTTCGGATGATAGTTTGGTCCGCGCCCTGCAGCTGCAGGACGACGTGTGGGAATTCGTGGGACAGCTGCCGGATGAAGAGGGGGATCGATCCCGCCTGTTTGCGGTTGTCGAGGGTCCGGTGGCGGTGGGAGTGGGTGGCCTCGTGAAGTCCCACGCGCTCGACGGGAAAGACGTCGAAGTGTTGTGCGTAATGCGCTCGGAAGCCCAGCGCCGCGGGCTGGCCAAACGCGCCTGTGAATTGATCCTCACATGGGCGTTTGATACCGCGAAGGTCGAACGCGTGATCGCGTGCATCGACGATCACAATGAAGGGGCGCGCTCCATCGCGACCAAGATTGGCATGAAGGAGTTGTGCGCGCTGCAGCCAGGCCGGACCGTGTACGTGAAGTACCGCAACAGCTAGGTCCTCGACTGATCCTTCTTCTGACCGCAGCACTGCTCGCGGCGCAGGCTCCATCAGCCGCGTATCCTCATCGGGGGGAGCCGATCGGCACGGTCCGGCAGATTTACGACGGCGTGCTGACGCCGGAGTTGGCGGTCAACACATTCCGCAACATCGATCGGTTGTTTCCGACGCGGCTCGTGCCGGCCTCCACCAAGCCCCTACCCCTGCCGGCCGCGGAGCGGTCACTGCCGGCGTTCACGTTCAGCGACCGTGGCGCGAGCTATGATCTCGAGCGCTACGTCGAGCTGAACCGGGTGGCCGGGCTGCTGATTCTGAAGCGCGGTCGGGTCGTGCTGGAGCGCTATCGCTTCGGCAATACCGAGCGGACGCGCTGGATGTCGATGTCGATCGCGAAATCGATCACGTCGACGCTCGTCGGGGCCGCGGTCAAACAGGGGTATATCCGGAGTCTATCCGATTCGGTCACGCGCTACGTCCCAGCGCTGATCGGCAGCGCGTATGACGGCGCAACGGTGCAGGACCTGTTGATGATGTCGTCGGGTGTGCGTTGGAACGAAACCTACAGCGATCCGTCGTCGGACCGGCGGCGGTTGCTCGACGCGCAGATCTCCCAGGTGCCGGGCTCCGCGCTCGCGCTCATGCGTGCCTTGCGGCGCGCGGCCCCGCCGGGAACCAAAAACAACTACAACACTGGCGAAACGCAGATCGTCGCCGAGGTGCTGCGGGCCGCGGTCAGGCGGCCGCTGGCGACATACCTCTCGGAGCGTATCTGGAGCCGGTTCGGCATGGAAGCCGATGCCAACTGGTGGCTCGATTCACCCGACGGCGTCGAGATCGGTGGTAGCGGGTTCAGTGCCACCCTGCGCGACTATGGCCGATTCGGGCTGTTCATCCTGGGCGATGGCGTCGCCGGCACAGACTCAGTGCTTCCGGCGGGTTGGGTGCGCCAGGCCACCACGCCCAAGACGCTGCGCGATGGGTCGGCGCTGGACTACGGCTATCTCTGGTGGCCCGGACCGAAGGGTGCGTTCATGGCCATGGGCATCCATGGCCAGTACTTGTACGTGAATCCAGCTGCCGGTGTCGTGATCGTGGCATGGGGCGCGCGGCCCCATCCGACGCAGGGGCAGGTGGTCGATGACTGGGCATTCTGCGAGGCGGTCATCACCGCCTTGGCGAGGACTCTCTGATTCCAGCCCGCGAAGCGCTCGCGCGCCTGCGCGAGGGCAACCGGCGGTTCGTGGCCAGCGTACCGAGTCCCGCCGGGCGGCCGAGCGCGGGACAAGAACCGTTCGCGATCATACTCGGCTGCTCCGATGCCCGCGTTCCTGCCGAGCTCGTGTTCGGCCAGGGCTTCGGCGATCTCTTCGTCATCCGGGTCGCGGGCAACATCGTAGCCCCGTCGCAGGTAGGAAGTGTGGAGTTTGCGGCGGAGCTGTTTGGGACACGACTGGCCGTGGTGCTTGGGCACACACAGTGCGGGGCGGTCGCGGCCACGCTTGAGGAGCTGCGCCAGCCGCAAAGCCACCAGTCTCCCAATCTCCGCGCGATCGTCGGTCGGATCCGGCCGGCCGTGGAACCGCTGCTCGCGACTGCGATCGCGAAGGATCCGAAGGCGCTCGCCGAGCACGCCGTTCGCGCGAACGTGCAGGCATCCGTGCAGCAACTGCGACATGGGTCCGCGTTGCTCGAGCGGCGTATCGAGCGGGATGGGCTGGTGATCGTGGGCGCCGAGTACCACGTGGAAGCGGGCACGGTCGAGTTCTTCGACGGGGCGCCCTAGGCGTCGATTTGCGTCCGATTTCGAAATAACGCACGTTCGGTCCGTGAGGTGCCTTTCATACGGGCGTGCCGCCGTCAGCGTCGCATGCCTTTCCATTTTCTCCACTCACCTCCAGGCGCAAGGTCTCGGGGGGGGCGCCTTGGGAGGTCGTGTGATCGAGCGCCTGGGCCGGCCTGTCGCTCAGGCGAGCGTACGCGTGGAGCACGGCGACACGGCCGCGGGACTGCTGACCACGGACGTCAACGGCTCTTGGTCGATCACCGGCCTCGTTCCAGGTTCGTACCGTGTAACGATCCGCCGGCTGGGGTACCGAGCACTGCAGGTCGATGCACTGGTCGAGGCAGACAAGACTACCACGTTGCTCTCACTGCTTGACCCATCCCCGTTGACGCTCGACACCCTCGTCGTCCAGAGTCCCACCGCTGCCGTTCCGACGTCTGACGTCGGGACATCGCTTGACGCCGCCGAAATCGCGCTGCTGCCAACGACGCTCGATGTCCGGCAACTGATCGCCCTCACGCCCGGCGCGCGGCCGAATCAGATCTGGGGCGGGGCGTCCGATCAGGCCAACGCCTATTCGCTCGATGGAACCAGCATCACGCACTCCGGGCTGGGCGGCGCGTTGCTCCTGCCGAGTCCGACCTGGATCGAGACGCTGGCCGTACGAGGCCTCGGGGCGGATGCGGATGTGCCCGGCGCGCAGGGTGGCGTGGTCGAGATGACCACGCTCGGCGGGCGCAACGTGCTCGAGGGCGCGGTACGCACGTCTTTCGAGTCGCATCAGATCAACGGCTCGAATCTGATCCCGGGAGAGATTGGCCGAGAGTTGGACAAGCGCTGGGAGCTGGACGGGCAGGTCCGCGGACCCTTGGTGCGGGACCGGCTGCATTTTGCGCTGTTCGGAAATTTTCTCGAGCAGGTGGACATCGTGCCGAACTACCTGCCGCCACAGAGCGGCGGCTTTGTCCCCACACCGCCGTCCGCGACGGACTATCGCTGGCTGGCGAAGCTGAGCTGGAAACCAGGCAGTCGCGATCTGCTCGAGGGCGCATTGATGGGGCGCCACCTGTCTGGCGAGCACACCGGACAGACGGGCTATGAGGACGCGTCCGCGACGACGCAACTGCGCACGTGGGGTCTGTCGGGCAACCTGACCTGGCATCGCAGCTGGTCCGCAGCCAGCGCGCTCACAGTGCGCGCCGGCGGCTACACCAGCCGTGACCGGCGGGACCCATATGCGGGATCCAGCGTCCCAGGGATCGAGATCCTCAGGCAGACGAATCCACCACGGTACCAGAACGCGCCGTTGCGCTCGCTTGGCGCGCCGTCCAGCCATCAGATCGCTGCGACGTGGTCGCGGAACCTGCGAGCCGCCGGGATGACGCACGACCTCAAGCTCGGCGGCGACTACGCGATCGGCAGCTGGTACTTCAGCAGCGAGCGGACTGCCGGGATGACGTGGCGCCCGCTTCCCGTTTCCGGTTTCGATCCCGAAACCCCGCCAACCTGGGCGTATGCCGGTGCGATTGGGACAGCGTGGGGTGGAGACGTGCGCCTCGACTCGCGCAGCGCGAGTGGCGCGCTGTTCATCCAGGACCACGCGGGCGTCGCGTCCTGGCTCTCGATCAACCCGGGGCTACGCTTCGGGACGTGGTCAGGCACGCTCATCTCGCCCACGGGCAGTCACATCGCCGTGTTGCGTGACCAGGGCGTGGAACCGCGCCTCGGCATTGCGCTGGAGCTGGATCGCGCACACGCCCTGGCCCTGAAGGCACACTGGGGCCGCTATCACCAGCCGGTGTTCGCTGGGCTATTCGACCGCGCGGCCGGCGCGGACGTCTATCACGATGAAGAGATCTGGTCCTACCTCGGCGCTCCGCCGAGCGACCCGACAATGACCTTTACGGAGCAGCAGCGCGATTCCCTGGCGACCGCCGGCCTGTTTCGACTCGATGAGATCGTTCGCCTGGCCGAAGTGGGCCGAGTCGAAGACCTCCACCAGCCGTATGTGGACCAGTTGGTTCTGTCGCTCGAACGGGACCTCGGGACGCAGTGGAAGGCGGCGGTGGTCTACGTGCAGCGCCGCAACAAGGACATGATCGCGCTGGTGGATCGCAACATCGCGACGAATTACACCGTCGTCGAGAACGTCATGGTGCGCGACCGCTTCGACCGGCCCGTGTATTTCGACGGCGAGCCGCTCGTGCTCGAGCGGCTGGCGATCTCCAACGAAGACATCCTGTACGTTCAGGAGTTGCTGAGGCAAGGGCTGATCATGGGAGGAAACGAGCTGCTTTGGCCACCCAGTCTGAGTCTCGGGGACCTCGCCGCCTTGCGGTACGAGCCCGACCTGGTGCTCACCAACGTCCCAGAGGCAACGCGCCGGTTCGCGCAGCTCCAGCTGCGGCTCGATGCGCGGTACCCCACCTGGTGGGCCGGCGCGTCCGCCACATTCTCGAGTCTCAACGGCAACTTCAACGTGGTCTCGGGGCCGGACGACTACACGACGGGCGGCCCGGGTCCGTGGGTCCGCTTGAACGAGCGGGTTGGGTTCTACGGTGCCTTGAATAACCAGAGCGCGATCGAGGCGAAGCTGTACGTAGGGGCGGTTCTTCCGGCCGGACTGCGCGGCGGCGGATTCTTCTCGTTCGCCACGGGTGATCGCGTCGCGCCGACGCTGTTGATCTCCAGTCTGCTGAACGAATATGTCGTGTCGGTGCCGGACGACTCGGATCCCACGCGCGCCGACACGCTGCCCTTCAATCGCTTTCTGTTCCGGACCACCGCCGGGCACCGCATGTTTGTCCTGCCCCGCGGCACGTACCGCTACGAATCGCGCAGTTCGCTCGATTTGCATCTCGAACGGAGCTTCCCGCGCGCCCGTACCGAACTCGTCATCGTGGCAGATGCATTCAACGTGCTCGGGGCGCAGGGCGTGGTGGCGACACAAACCATGGTGAACAACGTGGCATTTGGAGCGAGCGAGTACGGCCGTGTGCTGGGGCGAGTGCCGCCGCGCACGCTGCGGCTGAGCGTGGCGCTGCGATTCTGATCACCGGACGCACCGTTGATGGATAGACCCTTAACTTCCAGGCGATGGCCAAAGGCGAGTCGGTCACACGCATGATTGCGGGGCACGAGGTCACGATCTCGAACCCCGACAAGGTGCTCTTTCCCAAGCCGAAGTACACCAAACTCGATCTCGCGAACTATTACCTGGCCGTCGCCGACGGAGCGCTGCGCGGCGCAGGCGGCCGGCCTAACATGCTGGTGCGGTTCCCAAACGGCATCGGGGCCGAGTCGTTCTATCAAAAACGCGCGCCCGAATCGCGCCCGCCGTGGATCGAGGTCGTCACGCTACGCTTCCCCTCGGGTCGCACCGCCGACGAAGTCGTGCCGCGCGATGCCGCTTCGCTTGCCTGGCTCGCCAACCTCGCGTGTCTCGAGCTGCATCCGCATCCGGTGCGCGCCGAAGACCTGGATCATCCCGACGAGCTGCGGGTCGATCTCGATCCGGTTCCGGGAATCAAGTGGCCGCAAGTGCGCCAGGTGGCCCACGTGGTGCGCGCGGTGCTGCAGGACATGGGGCTCGTCGGCTGGCCGAAGACATCCGGCTCCCGCGGCATGCACATCTACGTGCGGATCGAGCACCGCTGGGGCTTCGACGAGGTGCGGCGCTCGGCGCTGGCGCTCGCCCGGGAAGTCGAGCGGCGCGCGCCCGATCTGGCCACAAGCAGATGGTGGAAGGAAGAACGCCAGGGTGTCTTTGTGGATTACAATCAGAACGCCAAGGACCGGACCATCGCGTCGGCCTACTCGGTGCGGCCAGTACCGGACGCGCGCGTGTCCGCGCCGCTCGATTGGGACGAGGTCGGCACCGTCGATCCAGCTGATTTCACGCTCGGCACGATGCCGAAGCGGTTTGCGAAAGTCGGCGACCGCCATGCCGACATGGATCGTCACGCCGGATCACTCGAAAAGCTGCTCGAGCTATCGGCCCGGCAGGAGCGGGAAGGGCAGGGGGACGCGCCCTGGCCGCCGCACTACCGCAAGCAGCCGGGCGAGCCGCCACGCGTGCAGCCGTCAAAATCGCGCGTGCGAGCCGAGAAGTACCCTCTGATCGAAGTGAGCAAGGGCAAGAATAAGAAAGCAGCGCTGGCCGGGTTGGCGAAATGGAAGAAGAGTCATTCCAAGATCGCCCAGCACCTGGAGCCGGCGGACGTGCTCGTCGATCAGATGCGGGGACGCTCATCGGCCTGGTATCGGATACGCATCAACCTCCAACACGTGCCGAAAGCACTCAGGCCCCGAACACCTTCTCCAGCTCGTAAGCGGGCGTCACCTCGAGCTGATCGTAGCGGCAGTCCTTAGGCTTCCTGTCGGGTCGCCAGCGTAGAAAGACGGGTGGGTGCCGGAAGCGGTCCCCTTCCATATGATCGTACTTCACTTCGCACACGCGCGAGGGCCTAAGCGGCTCCCATGAGAGGTCCTTGCCGGCGCTCCAGCGGCTCTGGCCGCCTGGCATCCGGCCCGATTCGGCTTCGACCTCCGCCCACTTCCGCCACGGATGGCGCGTGAGCGCGTCTTTGCGCAGTGGCGCCAGCTCTTTCACCAGGTGCTTGCGCATGGCCATTGTGAACGCTGACGTCACGCCGACGTGCTGTAGCATACCGCCATCATCGTAGAGGCCGAGCAGCAGAGAGCCGACGGCATCTTTCCCGCTCTTGTGCCAACGGAACCCGGCGACCACGCAGTCGGCGCTACGTACATGTTTGATCTTGAACATTGCGCGCTTGCCGGGCTGATACGGCGCGCCGGCGGGCTTGGCGATGACGCCGTCCAGACCGGCGCCTTCGAAGCGCCGCAGCCAGTCGACGGCCAGGTCGCGCTTGAGCGTCATCGGGGTGAGGTGCAGGGGCCGCCGCATCCCCTTGAATAGCTTCTCGAGTTGGAGGCGGCGCTCCCGTTGCGGTAAGTCTAGGAGACTGCTTCGATCGATTGCCAACAAATCGAAGGCCACGAAGGCCGCAGGAGAGGCCTTGGCGAGCTTCTCCACGCGCGACGCCGCCGGATGGAGTCGCATTTGCAGGCCGCCGAAGTCGAGGCCGTGCTCGGTGGGCATGACGATCTCGCCGTCCACCACGACGCCGGTGGGCAGCTGCTCCACGAACATGGCGTGCAGCTCCGGGAAGTAGCGGTCGAGCGGCCGCAAATCGCGGCTTTGGATGAAGACCTCGTCCTTGCCGGGTCCCCGGAACACGATCGCCCGAAAACCGTCCCATTTGGGCTCGAACAGGAAGTCGCCATCCCGTGGCAATTCCTCCGCGACTTTGGCCAGCATCGGCGCCACTGGCGCCGGCACGGCTAACGGGACCAGGGGCTTGGCGCGCGGCATGGCGGTAAACTAGTTCCTATTCGTAACAGGGTGGACGGGCCGGAAGAGGAGGATAGCTTTAGCCGGGCATGAATAGACGGGTCTCCCTAGTCCTGGCGCTCGCGACCCTGACAGCCTGCGCCAAACACCAGCCGCCGCCGTCCAACACCGCCTCGCCCGCGCCGACTCCCGCTTCGACGGGGGGGGGGACGTCACCGGTGAGCGGCGCCGCGCCGTACAACCCCGCGGACGTCCATTTCCTGGCCGGCATGATCGGGCATCACGCCCAGGCAATTCAGATGGCCGGTTGGGCGCCGTCGCACGGGGCAAGCCCATCCGTGCGCGCGCTGTGTGAGCGCATCGTCGTCGCGCAGAACGACGAGATCGCGTTCGCGCAACGCTGGCTGCGCGAGCACGGTGAGTACGTGCCGCCCGCCGATCCGCGCGGGCACATCATGCAAGGGATGGATCACCCGATGCTGATGCCGGGCATGCTCACACCCGAGCAGATGGCCCAGCTCGACGCGGCACGCGGCGCCGAGTTCGATCGGCTGTTTCTCACTTTCATGATCCAGCATCACCAGGGCGCGATCACGATGGTGCAGCAGCTCCTGGCGGTGCCCGGCGCGGCGGAAAACGGCCCGGTCAATCGCTTTGCCACCGACGTGTTCGCCGATCAGACCACCGAAATCAATCGCATGAATCTCATGTTGGCAGACCTGAAACGGAGCGCTCCTTGAAATCGAGACTGTTGGTAGCCTTTCCTCTTATCGCCATGGCGTGCGCCAGTCCGCGATCCCAGACGGGATCGTCGACCGCGCCCGCCACGACCACCGCGCCGCGTACCGACGCCCGCGTCGGACTGCGGGCCGGGTGGTTCAATGCGGGTGAGGCCGGCTGGAACATGCGGCTCGTGTCGAACACGCCGCCCTCGCCGGACTTCATCAATCGCAACGAGCCCGGTGACTTCCGGCTCATCAATTCCGATCTGTCGTTCCGGGGCAACTACGCCATTCAGGGGAACTTCTCCGGTGTGCAGGTCTGGGATATGTCGAATCCGAAGCAGGTCAAGCTGCTGAAGGCGTTCGTGTGTCCCGGGTCGCAGAGCGACGTCTCGGTGTACAAGAACCTGCTGTTCGTGTCGGGCGAGGCCCTGAACGGACGGGTTGACTGCGGCACGCAGGGCGTGCAGGACACCGTCGATCACCACCGGCTGCGCGGGATCCGCGTTTTCGACGGCACTGACCTCGCCAATCCGAAACCGCTCGCCAACGTCCAGACCTGCCGCGGGTCGCATACCCATACCGTCGTGACGTCACCGTCGGACACGGAGAACGTCTACATCTACGTCTCCGGCTCGGCGCCGGTCCGCTCGCCCAACGAGTTGGCGGGGTGCTCGCTCGGCCAGCCGGATTCGAATCCCAATACGGCGTTGTTCCGCATTGAAGTGATTCAGGTGCCGCTCGCGCATCCTGAGCAGGCCCGGATCGTCAGCTCGCCGCGCATCTTCCAGGACCTCGTGCGTCCCAAGAGCCACGGCGACACCGAAGAAGATCGGGCCGAAGCCAAGCGCGAGGCAGATTCGGCGCGCGCCGCCGGCGGCTACACGGCCACGATCGAGGGTACCGACATCGTCCTTGGCCCGAACTTCGTCCGGAACCGGCTCGACAGTATCGTGAAAGCGCGCGGCGGGACTGGCACGCCGACCGCGGCCGACTCGCAGACGCTGCGGACCAATGCGCAGTCGATCGTGGATCTGATCGTCCAGGGGCCGCCGGGAAGCGGTCCACGGCCCGGTCCGACCCAGTGCCACGACATCACGGTGTATCCGGCGATCGGGCTGGCCGGCGGGGCCTGCGGCGGGTACGGCTTGCTGCTCGACATCAAGGACGTCACCAATCCGAAGCGAATCGGCGCCGCGGCCGACTCGAACTTCTCGTTCTGGCACTCGGCGACGTTCAGCAACGACGGGACCAAGATCTTGTTCACGGATGAGTGGGGCGGCGGTCTCCAGGCCCGCTGCCGGCCGAGCGACAAGCCCGAATGGGGCGCGAACGCCATTTTCACGCTGGCCGGCAATACGATGGCGTTCAAGAGCTACTACAAGCTGCCCGTGCCCCAAACCAAGAATGAGAACTGTGTCGCCCACAATGGCACCCTGATTCCGGTGCCCGGCCGCGACATCATGGCGCAGGGCTGGTACCAGGGCGGGGTGTCGGTATTCGACTGGACCAATCCGGCGAAGCCGTTCGAGATCGCCTACTTCGACCGCGGTCCGATGGATTCGACCAAACTGGTCGGCGCCGGCTCGTGGTCGGCGTACTGGTACAACGGCTACATCGTCAGCTCCGAGATCGCCCGCGGGCTCGACATCTTCGAGCTCACCGCGAGTCCGCTGCTCTCCCAGAACGAGATCGACGCGGCGAAGCTGGTGCGGTTCGAGTACCTGAACGCGCAGGACCAGCAGAAGCTGGTCTGGCCGGCGAACTTCGTGGTGGCGCGTGCATATCTCGATCAGCTCGCACGTTCCGGCGGCATGCCGGCGGCGCGCATCAACGCCACACGCGACGCGCTCACGGCCGCCGAGCGTGCCTCGGGCCAGGCGCGCAAGGATGCGCTGGCCCCGATCGCGACTCAGCTGAACGCCGGTCTGGCGACGTCGAGCGATCAGCCGAAAGTGAGACTGCTGATTGGAGTCGTTACCGATCTCGGCAAGTAGGACATTGACGGCGATGAGCGGCGGGGTTCACGTTCTCTCGTGAGCCCCGCTCGCTCGTCGAAGCAGCGCTATCAGGAGTTCGTCCAGGACTACAAGCACCGCCGCCTCGATGCGACCTCGGAGGACGGCGGCCCGCCACCGGCGCCCGGCCAACCGGGCGCACGCCGGGCCTATCTCCGCGAGTACCTGCGCTGGCTGAAGCCGCACCGCAAAGAGCTCGCCGCCGTTTTTCTGGTGGCGCTCGTGGTGGCCGGGCTGCAGATGATCGAGCCGCTGTTCATTCGCCACATCGTGGACCGCGTGATCCTGAATCGCGATCTCGATCTCCAGGCCCGGCTCACGCGGCTCAACCTGACCGGGCTCGTCTTCCTCTCGGTGATCATCCTCTCGCACGTGGGGGGCGGATTCAAGGATTACCGCCAGCGCATCCTGAACGTGCGGGTCATCCTGTCGCTGCGTCGCGCGCTGTACGAGCGGCTGCTGCATCTGCCGCTGCCGCGGCTCTGGGAGATGAAGACCGGCGGCATTCTGTCGCGTCTCACCGGCGACGTGGAAACGACGACCGGCCTGCTCCAGATGGCGGTCATTTCGCCGGCGATCTCGGTCATCCGGCTCATCATCGCGATCGGCATTCTCCTCGCCCTGAACTGGCAGCTCGCGGTGACCGCGCTCGCCATCATCCCGGGCGTGATGGTGCTGAGCCTCATCTTCACCCGCCGCATCCGGCCGATCTACCGGTCGGTGCGCAAAGACGTGGAGCTGGTCGACGGTCGAGTCGGTGAGACGTTCTCGGGAATCCGGATCGTGCGGGCGTTCCGGCAGGAGATCCAGGAGCTGCTCAGCTTCATGCTGGGCCGCCACACGGTGCTGCGGAAAGAGTTGTTTGCCCACCGCCGCGAGCTGCTGCTGTGGACCTCCTGGGGGCTGCTCGAGGCCGGGATCAGCGTGGTGATCGTGTGGTTCGGCGGCTACCTGAGCATCGTGGGCCGCGCGTCGGTCGGCGATATCATGGCGTTCCAGTGGTACATGTTCCTGCTGCTCAATCCCGTCTGGAGCATCGTCAACTCGTTCTCGGAGATGCAGCGCTCGCTGGCCGCCATGGAGCGCGTGTTCGAGGTCCTGGGAATGGAGCAGGACAAGCCCGACAAGCCGGAGGCGCGCGACGCACCGACCACTGTGCGCGAAATCCGGTTCGACGATGTGTCATTCGAGTACCGTCCGGGCATGCCGGTCGTGCGCGACTTCAACGTCGCCGTCCCGGGCGGCTCGGTGGTCGCGCTGGTGGGGCGCAGCGGCGCGGGGAAGACGACCGTCACGGACCTCGTCGCGCGCTTTCACGATCCGACCCACGGGCGGCTGCTGCTGAACGACACGGACATTCGCGATTTCCGGCTGCGGAGCTATCGCGATCTGCTGGCGATTGTGCAGCAGGACGTATTTCTGTTCGACGGGTCGGTGCGTGAGAACATCGCCTACGGCCGGCATGACGCCACCGAAGCCGAGGTCCTGGACGCGGCGCGCCGCGCCAACGCGCATGAGTTCATCGTGCGGCTGCCGCAGGGCTATGAGACGACCATCGGGGAGCGTGGGGTGAAGTTGTCGGGGGGACAGCAGCAGCGCCTGGCGATCGCGCGCGCGATTCTCGCCTCACCGCAGATCCTCATTCTCGATGAGGCGACGTCCAATCTCGACACGGAGAGCGAGCAGCTCATTCAGGCCGCGATGGCGGATCTGCTTGCCGACCGCACCACGTTCGTGATCGCGCACCGGCTCTCCACGATCCATCGGGCGGACCTGATCCTCTTAATGGAAGAGGGCCGCGTGATCGAACGGGGCACCCATGACGATCTGATGCGGGCGCGGGGGACCTATTTCGACATGGTGAAGCGGCAAATGGACGCCGCAGATCGCACTGATCCACAACGGATCTTCACAGATAGCTAGCGGCCATGTGCGGGAATCCGTTGCTGATCTGCGTTATCTGTGGCTAGCGAATCGTGAAGCCGATCGACGCGTGATAGATCGTGGCGATGACATCGTCCACCTTCCGGCCAGGAAGAGCGACGTCACCGAGAGCCGTGACAAACGTCGCGGCGTTTGCGGTAATTGTAAACTTGCGTGAAATCGCGAAGTCCCATCCCACCCCGAAGGTCAGGCCCATGCCACCGCCGCTGCTCGTGTCGGCCACGGCGACGCCGCCGCTGTCGTAGGGAACGGCGAACTCGCCAAAGGCGGCGCCCACGCCGCCCTTGAAGAACAAACCATGCCGTCCCGGATACCACAGGAGCACGATTGCGGCCGTTGCGGTCTCCGCAACCGCGTTGGAATCTTCCGGGGCAAATCCGAACGCTTTGTCCAGGAACGAGAAGAATTCGACGCCGATGACCACCTTTTTCGAGATGACGCCCCCGACGCGCAGATAGCCCGTTGTACCCGTCGCCCCAACAACTTCCTCGCAGTCCGTGCACGCGATCCGCGCATAGCCCGGGCCCGAGCCGAGCTCGCCCCACAGCCCACGACGATGACGTTTGGGCGCTTCCTGGGAGTACGCCGCCGCCGCCGCCGCACCGCACAGCAGCGCGAGCGCCACGAGGCACGCGAGACGGGTCACCGCTGCCCCTCTGCGAACCCCACCTTGGTCCAGACCAGTAACAGGCGGGCTTCGGGATAGTCGCGTGCGTCCCTGGTTCGCCCGTCGGTGTAGTGACTCACTCGACCAAAGATGGTGCTGCTCGCGGCGAAGCCGAGCCGGCGTGTGATCGGGATAGCAGCCTCGATGCCGCCGAAGTTCACGGTGTGATCGGCGCTCGCGCCACTGACGGAATGGATGTATTCGATCTGGCTGAACAGGCGCACGAAGCGCACACCATGGCGCTCCAGGCCAACTTCCCAGCGAGCGCCCACGCCCGGGCCGAAATCGTAGTTGCGCTCACCGAATCCGGTGCCCGGTGCGTCGATCGCGCCGAGGATGATGCCGTCTCCAAAGATGGCGGTGCGGATCCCGAATCCTTTCGATCCAAACAACCAGCGTGAGTTGATGCCGATCTCCACGCTTTGACCACCGACGCTTTGCGCGGGATTCTTGATGAAGTCGTAACGCTGATTGATGGCCAGCATGTGCCGGTTGCGGCCCGTGGGGCTGTTCAGGTTCGCGCCATAGAGACGTCCGGATGCCCGCAGGGCATTGATCCCCTGAGAGGTGATGAGCAGCCGCACGTTGAAGACGTCGAATGGCGCCTTGTACTCCTGGCCAACCTGGTCGCCGTAGAGCAGGTCAAGCAGGAATGTCCCCATGCTCCAAAAGCCGCTGTCCGCGTTCAGTCGCTTGGCAAAGCGGATTCCGCCGCCGAGGCGCAGCACATACGCGCCGGGATCATGCTCGGGAGGGTTTGGTCCCAGTCCCCTCCATTGGCCGCGGAGAATGCGGTTGAAACCACCGATCGGGTCTATGGGAAGCGCGCTGATCTCGCGGATCGTGCGGTTGAGCCCGGTCCTGCGGTTGTCGCGTATTGTCGCGCCGACGCGGTGGAACATCTCGCCCAGCGTAATGCCGCCGAAGCTCGTCATGAACCAATCGTTCAGCGACGGCCGATAGGTCTCGCCCAGATACTCCCACGTCCACGAGCCGAAGAACGCGATCGGCACTGATTCGAAGTAGTTCAGGCCGTTCGAGCGACCGGCGTTGAAGTACAGGCCGCCGTGGTAGGGATGCGCGAACATGTTGGTGGGGAACGCATCCTCATCCCACTCCCATCCGAGCTTCAGATTCTTCCACCAGGCGCGCGGGCTGGAGCGCGCCCAATCCTGCTGAAACGCCCAGGCGTCGACGCGATTCACAAAGACATTGATGAGGGCGGCTTCGGCGACCGCCAAGACGGGGCGCGGTCGGGGCACGCTGTCGAACTGCAGGATCGCCAGAACGGCAAGGACCGGGGCCGTCATGGCGCAAAATTACGGGCTATTTCACGGTTAGCCAGCAACGCGCGTCCGTGCTACGATAGACGCCCCCCTATAACCCCGGAGGCTGAATGAGCGTCGCCGCGTTGTGGCTGCCGATCCTCGTCTCGTCAGTGGCGGTGTTCGTCGTAAGCTCGATCATCCATATGACGCCCCTGTGGCACAAGACCGATTATCCGCTCTATCCCGGGCAGGACCGCGTGCTGGACGCGTTGCGTCCGATCGGCCTCCCGCCGGGCGACTACATGATGCCGCGCGCCACCAGCACGGCCGAAATGCGCTCGCCCGAGTTTCTGGAGAAGATGAAACGCGGGCCGGCGATCGTCATGACGGTGCTGCCGCCGTGGAGCGGGTCGATGACGACGAACCTTGCGCAGTGGTTCGGCTATTGTCTGGTCGTCAGCGTCTTCGCGGCCTACATCACGGGAGCGGCGTTGCCTGCAGGAACGGCCACCTTTAGCGCCATCTGCCGCTTCGCCGGGACGACCGCGTTCATCGGCTATACGCTCGCGCTGTGGCAGATGTCGATCTGGTACCGGCGCGCCTGGAGCATGACGCTCAAGTCCACGTTCGACGGCCTCATCTTCGCCGCCGTCACGTGCGCGGTATTTGGGTGGCTGTGGCCGCAGTGATGTATCCGCCTGTCCTCTGCTATCACCGCATCGGCGGCCCGCTCGAGCTGGGGGTGACGCGGGTGGGCCGCTCGGTGTTCGTCCGGCAGATGACGGCTCTCGCGAAGGCGGGTTGGCGCACTCTGACGCTGGCTGACTTTGCCACACGCACGACGTACGACGCACGACGCACGTTCTTCATGACTTTCGACGACGGCTACGCTTCGCTCGCCGAGCACGCCTATCCGCTCCTCGCCGACTTGGGCTTCACGGCCACGACGTTTCTGATCACCGACTATGTCGGCCGGACCAACACCTGGGATGTTCGGTACACGTGGGATCGTTTGCCGCACCTCGGCTGGGAGCAGATCGAGCACTGGCGCGCGCGCGGCTTCGATTTCGGTTCCCACGGGGCGACGCACCGGCGACTGACGTGGCTCGCTGACGACGCCGTGCAGTCAGACCTCGGCCGCTCGCGGGAGGTGCTGCGCGCCAGGCTTGGCGCCGAGGCTGGGCGCGCGATCGCGTATCCATTCGGCGCGGTGGATTCCCGCATCGTGCAGCATGCCGCCGCGGCTGGGTATGAGTCTGGCTTTGGCGGTGTCAAGGCGACTGGCGAGCCGCTCAACCTGGCTCGGGTCCCAGTCTATCTGTGGGATCTCTGGGGTGTCCCGCTAGGATTGCGGGATGATCGCATCGGTGTGCTTGGAAGAATGGTCGCGCATGCGGCCAATCGGTGTGCCGTGGGGACTTCCGTGATGCAGGGACTTGGGCTTGGGACTCGGGACTGGGAACGACCCGAGGCCCTAGGCCCGAACCCTAGTCCCTAGACAAAGAACCGCGCCGCTACCGGAATCAGTTGCGGATGTCTAATCAACGCGTGCGCGAAGATCCGGCCGATTGACCGCTTTTCCTGCGGAATCTTGTTCACCGTGCGCGCCAACGAATTCAGAAATGTGTCGTCCATGTGTTCGAGCGCCTGCTTGATGCGGTAGTACTTGAGGTGATCCTCGCCCAGTAGCTCCATCCAGGCCCGGTGGTAGGCCGACAGGCGCCGCTCGCTCGTGTCGCCCTCGCGAATCGCGGCCGCGGCGGTGCAGCCGGCGAGCCGGCCCGCCTTCATGGCGTTGATGATGCCACCCCCCGACAGCGGATTGATCATGTGGGCCGCGTCGCCCGCGACCATGACGCCGCCGGTATACGTCTTCTTGATCGTGGTGTGCACGATGACGCCGCCGACGGTGAACCCGGTCCGCGCGCCGTTGGCAAATCGCCGGGCGATCCACGCGTCGAGGTATTGGCGCGCGTTGCGGCCGTCGGTCTTGAGCGCGACGAGGCCCAGGCCCACATTCGCGACCCCCACCGCCTTGGGGAAGACCCAGGCATAGCCGCCCGGCGCGATGGCGTCGCCAAACTGGAGATAGATCGCGTCGGGATCGAAGTCGATTCCTTGCAGCACGTACTGCGCGCACGATTCCATGTCGCGCGCGGGCACGCGCGTATCGAGCCCCGCCCAGCGGCCGACCATGGTCTCGACGCCATCGGCGCCGATCACGATCCGGGCGCGATACGTCTCCACACGGTTGCGGTCCTTGACCTGCACGTGCCAGCGTGCATCGCTCCCCCCCCCGCCCCCCCCGTTGCGGGTCATCGCCGTGGCCTCGGCGCCCACGCGGACCTCAGCCCCCTCGCGGGCGGCCTCCGCCGCCAAATGGGCGTCGAAGCGTGTACGGTCCAGCACCCAGCCGACGTCACGCTCGGCGACGAGGACTTCGGTGTCGTCCGGCGCCTGGAAAATGACGCGGGTGATCCGGCGCGCGGCCCAATCGGCGCCGTCGGGATGGGCGAATTCGCGGAGCCCCGCGTCGCCCACGCCTTCGGCGCACCGGACCGGCGACCCGACCGCGCGGTCGCGCTCCAACAACACCACGTCCAGCTCGGGGGCGGCCCGCTTGGCTTCCCACGCCGCCACGGCTCCGGCCGGTCCCGCGCCCACGACCAGGACGTCGACGTCAGGCATGTGCTAGGGACTCGGGGTGGGGACTGGGGACTAGAGGAGCCATTGCCAGCGCGCCGACGGGGCAGGGAGCGATGCACTTCTCACATCCGGTGCATGTCGCATCGTCCACGGTGAGAATGTTCAGTTCGAGATGGATCGCTTCTGGGGGGCAGAGCGGCAGACAGAGGCCACATCGGTCGCACACCGCGAGGTCTACGACGGCAATTGTGTCGGGGGTCACGCGACGCATGGCCGAAAGCCTAGCGGCACCGAAACGGGCTTGTCAAGCTTCATCCTTGCTTGAGGTTACGCATTTCATTACCTTGTGCGCGTTCGCATCAACCCGCCTCACTCTTTTACCGACGATCACGTGCCGCCACGCTGGCTGAATTTCAAAATGGGTGCCTGGAGCCCGGCGAACGAAATCGCCGTTGATCTTGGTACCGCCAATACACTCGTCTACGTGCGCGGCGAGGGGATCGTGTTGAACGAGCCCTCCGTCGTCGCGATCGAAAAAGCTACCGGCAAAGTCAAAGGCATCGGTCTCGAAGCCAAGCGCATGCTCGGGCGCACGCCCGACGGCGTGCTCGCGGTTCGTCCATTGAAGGACGGCGTCATCGCCGACTTCGACGTGACCGAGAAGATGCTGCGCTTTTTCCTCAAGACCATCATCGATCGCCATCTGTTTCGCGTCAGACCCAAGGTCATCGTCTGCGTGCCCAGCGGTATCACCGAAGTCGAAAAGCGCGCAGTGCGCGACTCGGCGCAATCGGCGGGCGCCAAGGAAGTCTACATGGTCGCCGAGCCGATGGCTGCGGCGATCGGCGTCGGGCTCCCGGTGGAGACGCCGACGGGGAACATGGTGATCGACATCGGCGGGGGCACAACCGAGATCGCGGTGATCGCGCTCTCCGGCATCGTCTCCGATACGTCGATTCGCACGGGCGGTGACGAGCTGGATCAGGCCATCGTGCAGTTCATGCGCAAGAACTACAACCTGCTGATCGGCGAGCCCACGGCGGAGCAGATCAAGATCCAGATCGGATCCGCGGCGCCGATCGGGGAAGAGCGCGAGATGGAAGTGAAAGGCCGCGACCTCGTCTCTGGGATTCCCAAGATCGTGCGGGTGCACTCGAGCGAGATTCGCGAGGCGGTGCAGGAGCCGATTCAGCAGATCGTGGATGCGGTGCGGCGCGCCCTGGAGATTACGCCGCCCGAGCTGGCCTCCGACATCGTGGACCGCGGCATCGTCATGACCGGCGGTGGCGCGCTGATTCGCGGACTGGATTTGCTGCTCCAGCAGGAGACCGGCCTGCCGATTCACCTGGACGAGGACCCCATGACGTGTGTGGTGCGTGGGGCGGGGCGGATCCTCGACTCGCCCGAGAAATACCGCAACGTTCTGACCACCTAGCCGCATGGCGATCGGCACAGATCGCTACGCTTCGCGCGCGGACACGCTGCTCTTCATCGCCTGCGTGGGGCTGTCGATTGCGGCGCTGAGCTTGCCGCCGCAGTGGCGGGACCAGCTCGCGCAGGGGCTGCAACAGAGTGTGCTGGCTCCCTTCATCTTTTTGCAGCGCCAGACCGAGCTGCTCGCCGCGGCGCGCACCAACTACGACAACGTCGTCGCGCAGCGCGACTCCGCCGCGCTCGCCGCGGCGTTCCTGCCCGAGCTCCGGAACGAAAACACCAGGCTGCGCGGGCTGCTCGGACTGAGCGCGCGCCTGGGCGCCGGCTACGTCTCCGCCGAGATCCTGCACCAGCCCGAACCCACCAATCCGCTCAGCTTCGTCGTCTCGGCAGGCCGGCACGAAGGCGTGCGGCCGTTGTCGGCCGTGGTCAGTCCGGAGGGGCTGGTCGGACTGGTGTCGTTCGTGGGAGAACACTCGAGCGTCGTCCTGAGCTGGGCGCATCCCGAGTTCCGCGCGAGCGCGATCGCGCAGGATGGGAGCGTCGTCGGCATCGCCGCCCCGCATGGCGCCGAGGGGCCCAATGTGTGGCTGCTCGAGCTGCAGGGCGTGCTGTACCGGCAGCAGGTCCTCCCGGGGACGGTCGTCGTGACGTCCGGTCTGGGAGGCGTCTTCCCGCGTGGCATTCCCATCGGCGTGGTGGTAGGACCCGCCGGCGAGGAGAAGGGGTGGGGCCGGACGTATCTGGTGCGTCCCGCCGTGCATCCCGCGGAGCTGTCACACGTGATGATCCTGACGAGCACGCGTCCCGCGGGGGCCGATCTCCGCAACGCATTCACCACCCCGCCGGACAGCGCCGGAACGGACCAGGTGCCGCGGGAATGAGACGCACCGACCGCTATCGCTATCCGGTCATCATGACCCTGCTCGTGGTTCTGCACTTCACGGTGCGAAGCCATCTGGGCGGCGATCGCATCGCCCCGGACTTCCTGCTGCTCGCGCTGCTGATTTACACGATTCGTGCGGAGCCGGGAAAAAGCGCGGCCGCCGGCTTCGTCATCGGATTGCTGCGGGATGCGATGACGCCGGCGAGCTTCGGCGCGGGCGCGCTGGCGCACACGCTCGTCGGGTTTTTCTCCTCGTGGGCCAAAGCGGTGTTCTTTGCCGAGCACGTCTTCGTGCGGGGATGCCTGTTCTTCGCGGGCACCTGGATCCGCAATCTGATCGTGCTGCTCGTCTCGGGAAAACTGCAAAGCTCGCAGGTCGCGTGGGAGCTGCTCGTGTGGTCACCGCTACAGGGCCTGACCACCGCACTGGTGGGGGTAGCGGTGTTGTGGTTCTTCCGGGGCTGGCTGTACCCGCGGCGTGCGGGAGCGCCCACGCTCGGCGTCTCCGCGTGAGCGCGTTCCATCCACACCTGCTCGACCGCCGGTTGGGCGTGGCGCGCACGGGCGTGTGGATCGTGCTGGGCATCGTGGTCCTCTCGTTCTTCCGCACGCAGATCCTCGGCCATGGCAAGTATCAACTGCAGTCGGAGACGAACCGGCTGCGGCCCATTCCGCTCCCGGCACCGCGCGGGATCATCTATGACCGCAACGGCCGGGTACTCGCGGAGAACGTCCCGGGCTACACCGTCTCGCTGCTGCCCGGACCGCAAGCAAACCTGCGCGCCACCCTCGCGCGCATCGCCGCGATCGCGAATATCGACAGCATCGAGATCGAGCGCGTGCTGCAGCGCGCGCGCAAGGCGCCATATCAGCCCGCGCTCGTCTTGGGCGACGCGCCATTCAGTGTCGTCTCGGCGCTCGAGGAACGGCGCGTCGCGATTCCAGGGCTGCTCATTCAAGCCGAGCCGAAGCGCTCGTATCCCGATACCGCGATTGTCGCGCATCTCGTCGGATATGTGGGCGAGGTGACGGAAGGCGAGCGCGGGACGAGACGTCTCGCCCAGGTGCGGCTCGGCGGGCTGGTCGGAAAGGACGGACTGGAGCGCGAGTACGACGACACGCTGCGCGGCTCGGAAGGGGTGCGCTTCGTCGAAGTCAGCGCCCGCGGCCAGATGGTACGCGAGGCCGAAGCGGCGGCCAATCTCGCGCCGGTGCCCGGCACCGATCTGCACACCACGATCGATCTCGACCTGCAGAAATACATCGCGCAAATCTTCCCCGCGGGCCAGCGCGGTGCCGTCATGGCCCTCAACCCGAACACCGGCGAGGTGCTCGCACTCTACAGCGCCCCCGGGTTCGACCCGAATGCCTTCGTGGGCGGGATCTCGGCGCCGTATTGGCGCTCACTCAACGAAAACGCCGCGCGCCCGCTGCTCGATCGCGCGATCCAAGCCCGCTATCCGCCCGGCTCCACCTGGAAGCTCGCCGTCGCGGCGATGGGGCTGAAGCGGGGGATCGTGGGGCCGAGGAGCCACATGCCGATTCCGTGCCGTGGCGGGTTGCAGTACGGGAACCGGTTCTTCCGCTGCTGGAATGCCCACGGGCACGGCGACCTGACGTTGAGCGAAGCGATCGCGCAGAGCTGCGACGTCTACTTCTACCAGCTCGGGATCAAGCTCGGGGTGTCGTCACTGCTGGAAGACGCGAACGCGTGGGGCTTCCGCGGGCGCACCGGGATCGATCTCCCCGGTGAGATTCCGTCCGAATTTCCCACCGGCCCGGAGTACTACGACCGGTTGTACGGCGCGCGGCGCTGGACGTCGGCCGTGGCCCTGAACCTCGCGATTGGGCAGGGCGAGAATGCCCAGACGCTCGTCCAGATGATGCGACTCTATCAGCAGCTTGCGAGCGACGGCCGGATGCGCACGCCGTTCGTGGTGCGGCCCACCACGACGGCGACCACGGAGGACGCGACGCTCGATCTGAGCCCGGACCAGCTGACGATCCTGCGGCGCGCCATGATCGCGGTGGTGGAGCAGGGCACGGGGCGCGTTGGGCGTCTCGCCAGTTTGCAGATCGCGGGCAAAACCGGCACCGCCCAGAACTCACACGGTCCCGACCACGGCTGGTTCATCGCGTTCGGTCCGGCCGAAAAGCCCGAGATTGTCGTTGGGGCGATCGTAGAATTCGCCGAGCATGGTACCAGGGTCGCACCGCTCGTGGCGCGGACGATCGCTCATTACCTCGGGATCGAGGACACGCGCGCGCCCATCCGCATCGCGATGCCGGCCGATTCCGCGCCAGAACCATTCCAGCTCCCGGAGTTACCCGCGGACAGCGCGCCGCTCCAGCTGCGAGTGCCAGCGATCCGGCCGGTGCCCCTGCCGACCGCGCCCCCTCCCCCCGTCCAACCCCGACCAACCGATAGTGCCCTCACGCGTCCGCCAACTCGATAAGGCGCTGGTCGCGTCGGTGGGGCTGCTGGCTCTGTTTGGGCTGGCGACGCTGTACTCCGCCGGTCAGACCGACGTGCCGACGTTCGTGGCAACGATCTGGCAGCGCCAGCTCGTCTGGCTCGGCCTCGGTCTCGTCGTCGCGTGGGTCACATTCCGGACCTCTCCGCGCATGCTGGAGTGGGGCACGCCCTGGGTCTACGCGATCGCCGTGTTCCTGCTCGTGCTGACGCTGATCATCGGCACGGGCGCCGGGACCGCCGCCGGAAGCAAATCGTGGCTGGCGATCGCGGGCCGCAGGTTCGGGCAGCCGGCGGAGCTCGCCAAGCTGGCGGTGATCCTCATGCTGGCCCGCTGGCTGGCGACCTTGCGCGAGCCCCCCTCGACGCTGCGCGATCTCATCATCCCCGGTCTGATCGCCGGACTGCCGTGCCTGTTGGTCCTGAAACAGCCCGATCTGGGCAGCGCGATCGTGTTCGTCGCGATTCTGTTCCTCATGCTGTTTTGGGCGGGGACCAAGCCATCATTGCTCCTGCTCGCGGCGTCGCCGGTCATCGGGCTCGTGCTGGCGTTCTCGACCGTCACCTGGGCCGTCTGGATTGCGGTGCTGGCGGGGTTGCTGCTGTGGTGGCGTCCGTACCTGTGGGAAGGCCTCGCCGTCATGATCCTGAACGTGCTGGGCGGCGTGCTGGCGCTCCCAATGTGGAACCGCCTGGCGCCGTATCAGCAGAACCGCCTGCTCGCGTTCTTGAATCCCGACGTGGACCCGCGCGCCGCTGGCTGGCACGTCATCCAGTCCAAGGTCGCAGTCGGGTCAGGCGGGCTGCTCGGGAAGGGCTTTACCGAGGGCACGCAAAAACGCCTGGCGTTCCTGCCGGCGCAGCATACGGACTTCATTTTCTCGATCGTGGGTGAAGAGCTCGGCTTCATCGGCGTCCTGGTCGCCCTCTGCCTGTTTGCCTGGCTGCTCTTCAGCCTGCTGCGTGTGGCCCGGAAGGCGACCGATGCATTCTCGAGCTTGTGCGTGTTCGGCATCGCCGGTCTCTTCTTCATCCATATCGTCGAGAACATCGGAATGACGATCAACCTGATGCCGATTACCGGCATTCCGCTGCCGTTCTTTTCGTATGGCGGCTCGTTCTTCCTCGCGTGCTCGATTGGTGTGGGAATTGCCCTGCGGGTGGCATGGGAATCCCGGCAGTCTGGTTACGGCGAATTAGGCCAATGACTTAGCCGATCGGGACTGGCGCCTGCCGGGCTGCGCGCTCAAATTGTGCGCTTCGTCACTATATGGCTCGAATGGCCTGGTTCAAAAAGGAACGGAAGCCGCGCACTTCCGAGCGAGTCAAGCTCGAGATACCGGCAGACGCCTGGGAAAAGTGCGATCAATGCGGACACGTAGACATCCGGGAGCGCTTCGTGCGCGCTCTCAATGTCTGTCCGAATTGCGGCCATCACCGCCGAATTACGGCGCAGGAATACATCGATCTGCTCGTCGATGAGGGTTCCTGGCACGAGCTGTTTGCTTCCCTGAAGTCCGCCGACCCCCTCAAGTTCGAGAACTACCCCGAGCGCGTGCAGGCCGCCATCAAGAAGGCGGGGCCGCTCGACGCGATTCGGACCGGATACGCTCGGCTCCACGGCATGGCGGTCAGCCTCGGTGTCATGGATTTCAGCTTCATGGGTGGATCGATGGGATCCGTGGTCGGAGAGAAAATCGCCCGGCTGACGCGCCACGCGATCGACAAACGCTCGCCCTTGATCATCGTTTCGGCGTCCGGCGGCGCCAGGATGCAGGAGGGAGTGCTCTCGCTCATGCAGATGGCCAAGACGTCCGTTGTGATCGCGGAGCTGCAGACGGCCGGCGTGCCGTTCATCTCGATCCTCACCAATCCCACGACGGGCGGCGTGTCGGCATCCTACGCCATGCAGGGCGACGTCATTCTCGCCGAGCCCGGCGCCGTGATCGGTTTCGCGGGACCGCGGGTGATCAAGCAGACGATTGGGCAGGACCTGCCGGAGGGGTTCCAAACCGCCGAGTTTCTGCTCGAGCATGGGATGCTCGACGCCGTCGTTCCGCGCGGCGAGCTGCGCGACACTGCCGCCCAGCTGCTGCGGCACATGACCGGCGCCTGGCCGGCTGAGGCTGCCGACTGACCTTCGAAGACGCCTGCCAATACCTGTTCGCACGACAAGCGGCCCGTATCAAATGGAGTCTCGGCCCGACCGAGGGGCTGCTGGACGTGCTCGGACGTCCTGACCGGCACTTTGCGACGATCCATATCGGCGGCACAAACGGCAAAGGTTCCACCTGTGCGTTCGTCGCCAACGAGCTGCGCGCGCAGGGCTGGCGCGTCGGCCTGTACACGTCGCCTCACCTGGTTTCTCCCACAGAGCGAATCACGGTGGACGGCGTCGCCATCGGTGAGGACGCGTTCACCCAGTGGACGGAGCAGCTCAAGCCCCACATTGAACGGCTGGACGCGAGCTTTTTCGAAGCCACCACGGCGATCGCCCTCGCGGACCTCGCCGCGCGCGGCGTCGATATCGCCGTGATCGAAGTGGGGTTGGGCGGCCGGCTCGACGCCACGAACGTGCTCACCCCTCTCGTCAGCGCCGTCACGAAGATCGCCCTCGAACACACCGAGTACCTCGGGCATGACTTGAAGGGCATCGCGCGTGAGAAAGCGGGCATCGCGAAACCCAAGGTGCCGTTCGTGACGGGCGAATCGGACCCTGAGCTGCGCGCGGAGATCGTCAAGGAAGCCAAGCGCCGCGGCGCTGACCCGATCATCGCGGTTGATACGACGCTGCGGCCGCGGAAGGACACCCGGCTCGGCCTGCGCGGGCAGCATCAGGTGGGAAACGCGCTTGTGGCACACGCGATTCTGAAGGCGCTGCCCAAGCCATTCGGGCCCGTGGGCAGGAATCTACCGGCCAGCTTCGCGCACGCCTACATCCCCGGCCGATTCGAGATGCGCGGCAAGTGGCTGTTTGACGTCGCCCACAATCCCGACGGGATGAAGGTGGTGGTGGAGGCGATCCGATCCGCCGACCCGCCGATCCGCCGACCGTTGCATGCGCTCGTCGGTATTCGCAACGACAAGGACTGGCGAGCAATGCTCGAGATCCTGCGTCCGGTCGTCGATCGACTGATCCTCACGGTGCCGCCGTCCATCCCGGTCATGCAGCGCTGGTCGCTCGAGGACCTCGACGCGCTGTCGCACTTCGATCCCGACTTCGCGCATGCGTTGGAGGACATTCAACAGGGTGCGGGGACCGTGCTCGTCACCGGATCGTTTCACACGGTCGGTGACGCGATGGCTCGCTTGCCGGGCTTCGCGCCCGTCGGTTAAGTTGTTGCAATGCAAGGAAAAGCCCTACCTGGCTTTCGCGACTTTTACCCTGAAGACCTGAGCCTTCGTAACCACATCTTCGCGACCTGGCGCGCCGTGGCCGGGCGCTACGGCTTTGAGGAATACGACGGTCCGCCCCTGGAGTCGCTCGAGCTGTACACGAAGAAGAGCGGCGATGAGATCGTCCAGCAGCTGTATACGTTTCGGGACAAGGGCGACCGCGACGTGGCGTTGCGCCCGGAAATGACCCCCACCTTGGCCCGGATGGTGGCGGCCCGCGCCCAGGCGCTCAAGAAGCCGATTCGCTGGTTTTCGATCCCCCAGCTGTTCCGCTATGAGCGCCAGCAGCGCGGCCGGCTGCGGGAGCATTTCCAGCTGAACATGGACATCATCGGCGAGTCGGGGCCGCTGGCGGACGCTGAGCTGATGGCTGCGGCGGTGGACATCATGAGGGCATTCGGGTTGGGGCCTGGGGACGTCCAACTCCGGATCTCTGACCGTCGGGTGATCAGATCGCTGTTGCTCGGTCGCGGGGTGAGCGAGCCCCAGCTGCCGACGGCATTCGCGGTGATCGACCGGAGTGAACGGGTCCCCAAAGCCGTCCTCGAGGAGATGCTGCGGGAGTCAGGATTTGGGAGCCGGGAGTCAGGGGCCGTATTCGATGTTGCGGCGCTCAGGGGACCGGATGCTCTCACGGCTGGCGGTGAAGCGGCTGAACCCCTCAACCAGGCTGTCCAGGCGCTGAACCAGATGGGATTGGGCGATTTCGTCTCCGTCGATCTGACGATCGTGCGCGGGCTGGCCTACTACACCGGGATCGTGTTCGAGCTGTTCGACGCGCAGAAAGAGCTGCGCGCGATTGCCGGAGGCGGCCGCTACGACGGGTTGCTCGAGCTGCCCGCGCTGGGGTTTGGCATGGGCGACGTTGTACTGGGCGAGCTCCTGAAGGAGCGCGGCCTGGTTCCCAAGGCGTCGATCGAGCTCGGCGCCTTTTTGATACCGGTCGGCGGAGATGATCTTCCGATCGTGCTGCAGCTCGCGCACGCGCTGCGCGAACGGGGCATCGCGGTCGAATACGGGCTGCGGCATGCCGCCGTGCGCAAACAGCTCGAGCTGGCGGCGGCGCGCGGCGCGGCGCGGGCGGTGATCATCGGCCCCGACGAGCGCGCCGAGGGGCTCGCCGTCGTGCGCGACCTCCGAACCAGTACCGAAGCGAAAGTCCCCATTCGCCAGCTTCTCAACGGATACTTCGATTAATGGCACAAGCGCAGAAGATCACACCACGCGCTAAGGACTTTAGCGAGTGGTACGGCGACGTCATCATGCAGGCGCAGCTGGCGGATTACTCACCGGTGCGCGGCTGCATGGTCATCCGGCCGCACGGCTACGCCATCTGGGAGCTGATGCAGCGCGCGCTCGACGACCTGATCAAGGCGACCGGGCACAAGAACGCGTACTTCCCGCTGTTCATCCCGATGAGCTTCCTCGCCAAGGAGGCCGAGCACGTCGAGGGGTTTGCGAAGGAAGTTGCGGTCGTCACCCACACGCGGTTGCGCGCCACGGGAAAGCAGGGCAAGGAGGCGATCGCGGTCGATCCCACCTCCGCGCTCGAGGAGCCCCTCGTGGTACGGCCGACGTCCGAGACGATCATCTACGCGATGTTCGCGAAATGGATCCAGAGCTACCGCGATCTGCCGCTGCTGCTCAATCAGTGGGCCAACGTCGTGCGCTGGGAGCTGCGCACGCGGCTGTTCCTGCGCACGACGGAGTTCCTCTGGCAGGAAGGCCACACCGCGCACGCCGACGAGGCCGGCGCCGAACGCGAGGCTCGCATGATTCTCCAGGGCGTCTATCGGAAGTTCGCCGAAGAATGGATGGCGATGCCCGTCATCACCGGCGTAAAGACCGAGAGTGAAAAATTCGCCGGCGCGCTGCGCACCTACGCGATCGAAGCGTTGATGCAGGACAACAAGGCGCTGCAAGCGGGCACGTCCCACAACCTCGGCCAGAACTTCGCGAAGGCGTTCACCGTCCAGTACCAAACCGCCGCCGGTGGGCTCGAGTACGTCTGGAACACGTCGTGGGGGGTCACGACTCGGCTGATCGGCGGGCTGATCATGACGCACTCGGACGACAACGGCCTGGTGGCGCCGCCCAGGCTCGCGCCCGTCCAAGTCGCGATCGTTCCCATCTGGAAGACCGATGACGAGCGTAATCAGTTGTCGGTTGTCGGTAATCAGATCAAGGCGGATCTCGAAAAGGCCGGTTTGCGGGTCGAGTTCGACGTGCGTGAGAACATGAAGCCCGGCGCCAAGTACTTCGAGTGGGAAGCGCTCGGCGTGCCCGTCCGCCTCGAGATTGGCCCGCGCGACCTCGCGGCCGGACAGGCGGTGCTCGCCCGCCGCACCGGTGGCAAGGGGCCCGTCCCGCTGCAGGATCTGACGGCTGCCGTCACCAAAGCGCTCGACGAGATCCAGGCGGGGCTGTTGCACGCCGCCCGGGAGCGGCGCGAGAAGAACTCCACCCGCGGCGTGACCAAGACGCAGTTCATCGAGTTGATGCAGCTCGCGAGCGGCGGTGGGTTCGCGTACGGCGGGTTCTGCGGCAGTCCCTCGTGCGAGGCCGAGATCAAGGAACAGACGGGGGCGACCGTGCGGGTGCTCCCCGATCCCGAGTTCCGGAGCAAGGAGGTGCCACGCAATTGCATGTGGTGCGGAGCGCCGAGCATCGCGGAGGCCGTGTGGGCGCAGGCGTACTAGGGTTCGATCCGGGATTGCTTCAGGCAATCGCGGATCGGATCGGCACGCCGGCATACGTCTACAGCACCAACCTGATCCGCGCGCAGTACAACGCGCTCGACGACGCGCTGCACGGCGTTAAACACCGCATTTGTTACTCCGTCAAGGCCAACGGCAACCTCGGTGTCCTCCGGGTGCTCAAGCAGCTTGGTGCCGGCGCCGATATCGTCTCGGTGGGCGAGCTGCGACGCGTGCTGTTGGCCCGGTTCGACCCCGACGGGATCGTGTTCTCCGGGGTGGGGAAGACGGCGGCCGAAATCGCGGAGGCGATTCGCGCCGGCGTCGGCTTCATCAATATCGAATCGACCAGCGAGCTGGATGCGCTCACCACGGTCGCGCACGATCTCAAAATCCCGGCCCGGCTGGGGATTCGGGTCAATCCCGACGTCGCGATCGATTCGCATCTGTATATGAAGACCGGCGAGAAGACGGCCAAGTTCGGCATTCCATTCGATGAAGTCGTGACGGTCGCCCGGCGCATCGCCGCCGAGCCCCGCCTCGTGCTGCGCGGCCTGGCGATGCACATCGGCTCGCAGATCACCGATGTCGCACCGTACCATCGCGGCACGATCAAGCTGATCGAGCTCGTGACCGCGATCCGTGCCTCCGGGATCAATACGCTCGAAGCGCTCGACGTCGGCGGCGGGTTGGGGGTGCGCTATCACAATGAGAAGGCGCCGAGTCCCAAGGCGTTCGCCGACGCGGTCGTGCCCGCCGTGCGCGCCGCCGGACTCGGACTGCTGTGCGAGCCGGGCCGCTACCTGGTGGCCAACGCCGGCGTGCTGCTGACGCGCGTGCTCTACCGCAAACACGCGGGCGGCAAGGAATACGTCATCGTCGATGCCGGAATGTCCGACTTTGTCCGCCCCAGCCATTACAATGCCCACCATGAGATCATGCCGCTGCGTGACGGCACGCGTCCCGAGGAAACCGTGAATGTCGTCGGGCCGATCTGCGAGACGGGCGATTTTCTGGCGCTCGATCGCAAGATGGTGGCGGTCGGTCCGGGTGAAGTGCTGGCCGTGCTCGGCGCCGGTGCCTACGGCTTCGTGATGAGCTCCACCTATAATCAGCGGCCGCGGGCTCCCGAGGTGGTTGTCGACGGCGATCGCTACTATGTCGCGCGCCAGCGCGAGACACTCGACGATCTCGTGCGCGGCGAGACCGCCGAGCCCACGACCTGGTACAAAGCGTGAACCGTATTCTCATTCTCGACTACGGCTCACAGTTCACGCAGCTCATCGCGCGGCGCATCCGCGAGGCCAGCGTGTACTGCGAGATCCATCCGGCCGTGCGCGGCACCGATCCGGATTTCATCCGCTCGTTCGACCCGCGGGGCATCATCCTCTCCGGCGGTCCCAGCTCGGTCTTCGACCCCGGCGCGCCGACGGCCGATCCACGCATTCTGGACCTCGGACCTCCCGTTTTGGGCATCTGCTACGGCATGCAGCTCGTCGCGACGCTGGCCGGCGGCAGGTCCGTGCCGTCACCGGAGCGCGAGTATGGTCGAGCGGAGATTACGATTCGCGAGAACACCGGACTGTTTGCGGGATTCGAGCCGAACGCCACGACGACGGTCTGGGCCAGCCATGGTGACCGGATCGACGAACCACCGCCACAGTTCCGCGTCACCGCGACCAGCGCCAATGCGCCCGTCGCTGCGATGCAGCACGCCTCGAAGCCGATCTTCGGCGTCCTGTTCCATCCCGAGGTCGCCCACACCCCCCGCGGCGGGGAGATCCTCAACAATTTCCTGTTCGCGATTTGCGGTTGCCGGCCCGACTGGACGCCGGGGCATTTCATCGATCAGGAGATCGCGAAGATCCGGACGCTGGTCGGGGCGAGCGGGCAGGCGATCTGCGGCTTGTCGGGCGGCGTCGATTCGTCGGTGGCCGCGGCCCTCGTGCACCGCGCGATCGGCGAGCGGTTGACGTGCGTGTTCGTCGATCACGGCTTGCTCCGCACGGGCGAGCGGGAACAGGTGGAGCGCACGTTCCGCGCGCATCTGGGCATCGACCTGCGCGTCGTGGATGCGACGCACCGCTTCCTCAAAGAGCTGAAAGACATCGAGGACCCCGAAGAGAAGCGCCGGCGCATCGGCCACACCTTCATCGATGTGTTCGAGGACGCCGCCCGCCACGTAGCCGGCAACGTCGGATTTCTCGTGCAGGGGACGCTGTATCCCGACGTCATCGAATCGACGTCGCCGAAAGGGGGCCCCTCAGCGACGATCAAGACGCATCACAACGTCGGCGGATTGCGGCCCGATCTGCCGTGGAAGCTGATCGAGCCGCTGCGCGAGCTGTTCAAGGACGAGGTCCGTCAGGTAGGACGCGAGCTGGGACTGCCGGAAGAGATCATCGGCCGGCATCCATTTCCGGGGCCAGGCCTGGCGATCCGCGTCCTGGGACCGGTCAGCGAGTCGCGACTCGAGCTGTTGCGGCGCGTCGATGCGATTTACCTGGACGAGATCCGGGTGGCGGGACTCTACGATCAGATTTGGCAGGCGTTTGCGGTGCTGCTGCCGATCAAGTCCGTCGGCGTCATGGGTGACGGGCGCACCTACGATTACGTGGTGGCGTTGCGAGCCGTGACCAGTCGCGACGGGATGACGGCGGACTGGTTTCCGTTCCCGCCCGAGGTGCTGGGGCGGATTTCGAATCGAATCATCAATGAAGTAAAGGGTGTGAATCGCGTGACGTACGACGTGAGCTCAAAGCCGCCGGCCACGATCGAGTGGGAGTAACGACCCGCCAGGCTGTTCTGACTGCCGCGCTTGCAGCCGCCGCTGTCGCGCTCCCATCAATCCGCAACAATTTCGTCGCCGACGACCACTGGGTGGTCGCGAACCGCCAGGTGCTCGAGCACCCGCCATCCCTCACCGCCGTCCTCAAGGAGCCGTACTGGCCCGCCTCATTCGGCGGTGTCATGTGGCGACCCGTGGTGATCTCGTCGTTCGCCGCGGATTATCAAATCTCGAACAGCCCGCACTGGTTTCACGCCATCAATGTCCTGTGGGCGGTGGTCGCCGCCGCGTTGTTCGCGCTCCTGGCCTGCGACCTTGCCGGCCCCGGCGTGGGTGTGATTGCGGGTCTGCTCTTCGCCGTGCATCCTCTCCACGTAGAGGCCGTTGCGAACGTCGTGGGTCGGGCCGAGCTGATGGCAGCGGCGGGGTACGCGGCAGCGCTGCTCTGCGCTATCCGTGCCGAACGGCGGCGTGGGTATCTACTCGGGGTTGCACTGGGCGCCGCATTGGCGATCGGGTCGAAAGAGATCGCCGTGACGTTGCCGGCAGCGGTGTTCCTCGTCTATGCCGCTCGGGGGGGGGGCTCTGGTTTCCGCACCGCGGTGCGGCCGGTGGTCGCTGCCACGCTTCCCATCGTCGTGTACTTCGTCGTGCACGGTTTCGTCGGCATTCGCACGTTCTACGGGGGTGGACTCGCCGTCGGACTCGAGCACCTGACCCTCTTCGAGAGAACGTGGGCGATGGTGCCGCTGTCGTTGCAGTGGTGGCGGCTCTTCCTGTTCCCGGCGCATCTCTCCGCGGACTATTCGCCTGGTGAGCTCACGGTATCGACCGGGCTGACGCTGTGGCACCTGCTCGGCGTCCTGGTCTGGGCCGGCGTGCTCGTGCTCGCCTGGCGCACGCGACGGGCGATGCCGTGCCTCGCGATCGGGCTCGCGTGGATGGTGATAACGATTTCGCCGGTCGCCAATATCCTGATGCCGAGCGAGTTCTTGATCGCCGAGCGCACACTATACCTGCCGTCCTTCGGCATTGCGCTCGCGCTCGGCTGTGCCGCGATGGCCATTCGGTCACCTCGGCTACGGGCGGGCGTGGTGGGGCTCGCCGTGGTCGCCGGAGCAGCCCGGAGCATTGTCCGGATCCCTGCCTGGCATGACGATGAGACTCATTTCCAGGCGCTCACGCGCGAGGCGCCGCGCTCCTACCGGACGCTCTGGCTCGTGGGAAGGGACGAGTTCGTGGCAGGTCGCCCGGGGAGTGGGGAGCGCTTGCTGCGGCAAGCCATCGCGTTCGCGCCGAATCTCACCGGCCCGCGGGTTGAGCTGGCACGGTTCTACCTCCAGGCCAAGCTGTGGCAGCCCGCCATTGTGGAGTTTCGGACCGCCATTGCCATCGATAGTACGCTTGCGCCCGCGTGGGAGGGGTTGCGGCAAGCTCTGGTCGTGACGGGAGACACGGTTGGAGCGGCTGCGGTGACACAGCAAATGCGTGCGCGATTCCCTCTACCGGGGGACACGAGCGAGGTTAGAATCCCTGCCGCACCCCCTTAGACGTCAGGACGGAAGGGAGTCAGTATGAACCGCCAGGGCTTCACGCTCATCGAACTGCTCATCGTGGTCGTGATCATCGGCGTCTTGGCCTCGATCGCGATCCCGAAGTTTGCTAATACGAAAGAAAAGGCCTACCTCACCCAGATGAAGTCCGATCTGCGCAACCTCGTCACGGCCGAGGAGTCCTATTTTGCGGATTCGATCAAGTACACGACCAATCTCGGCACAATGTACCGCACCAGCACCGGCGTTACGGGTCCCACGATCGCGCTGACCGGCGACGGATGGACCGCCACCGTGGGGCACACGACGACCGTCCGCACGTGCGCCGTCTTCGCGGGATCGACAGCGCTGGCGCCCGCCGCAAAGGAGGGCGAGCCCCGCTGTACCTAGATGTTCTTCTCTTCGAGGAGCGTTAGGAACTCGGCTGGGGTGGTCAGCTTGGAGAGCCTCGGCGGCACGTCCCCCTCCTTGGCGAACTGCGCAATCTTCCCCAAGACCGGCAAGTACTGGTTGGATACTTCCAGCGGCGGCGCGACGATCAGGAAGAAGTAATTCACCGGCTGATCGTCGATGGCCTTGAAATCGATCCCGTTGAGGCTCCGCCCAAACGCGCACCGCAGCCGCGTGACTACGAGCGAGCGGCAGTGTGGGATCGCGATCCGCTGGCCGATCCCGGTCGACCCCAGGGTCTCCCGCCGCTTGAGCATTTTGAACAGCATTCCATGCGCCTTCTCATCCAGCTTCAATAGCGACACCAGCTCCTTGAGCACGTGATCCTTCGTAGTGCTCTCGAGCTCGAGCTGGACAGCGTCATCGGAAAAGAACTCGCGCAGGCGCATTCGCGCGCCAAAGGTAAATGTTGGTTGCTCGGTGCGCAACGCGCTATTACGTTCCAGCGCATGAACTTCCCGTATTCCGTCGCGCATGACGTCCCGCTGTTCCTGGCGCCCATGGCTGGCGTGTCGGAGTCGCCGTTCCGGCAGCTTTGCCGCCGCTTTGGCGCGGATGTCGTCGTCTCGGAGTTCATCTCCTCCGTGGGCATCTCGCTCGGTATCGAGCGCGTGCTGGCGGAGATGCGGTTCGAGCCGGTCGAACGCCCCATCGGGATTCAGATCTACGGCGCCGACGCGGGAATCATGGCCAAGGCCGCCGGGATGGTCACGGAGCTGTTCGAGCCCGACTTCGTGGACATCAATTTCGGCTGCCCCGTGAAGAAAGTCGTGCGCAATAACGGGGGATCCGGCTGCCTCAAGGATATGGGGCTGGTGCACGGGATCATCCGCGCGGTGAGGGAGGCGACACACCTGCCGGTGACCGTGAAGATCCGCAGCGGCTGGGACGAAGCGCAGCGTGACCCCGTGGACATCGCGTTGCGCTGCCAGGAGGCCGGTGCGCAGGCGCTCACGCTCCATCCGCGCACGCGAACGCAGATGTATCAAGGGAGCGCCGACTGGGACGAAATCGCCCGCGTGGTAGCCGCGCTGGCGATTCCGGTAATCGGCAATGGGGATATCCGCACGCCCGAAGACGTCGTGGCGATGCGCAACCACACGCGCTGCACCGGCATCATGATCGCGCGCGGGTCGTTCGGGAACCCGTGGCTCTTCGCCCAGGCGCGCGACCTGCTCGAGGGGCGCCTCAAGCGGCCAGATCCCACGCCCGAGGAGCGTTTCGCCACCGCGCTCGAGCACGCGCGCCTGGCGCTGCGGCTCCAAGGCGACACCCGCAAGACGGCGCTCGAGTTCCGCAAGCACTTCGGGTGGTACACGAAGGGGCTGCGGGACGGATCCGAGCTGCGGCAACGTCTCTTCGCCATTGAGTCAATGGCGGAGGCGGAAGCGATTTTCAGCGACTATCTGTTCGGATCTGTGCGATCTGCGGCATGAAGTTCGAGCGGCTGCCGTTCGCGACGATCGATCACCTCCGGCCCATCACCCAGGGGCATCAGGAGGTGGTTTTTTCTCCGGGCAAGACCGTCGGCCAGGTCGTCGCGATCGCCGAACGGCTCGAGGCCGCCGGCGGCAGCTTTCTCGCGACGCGCGTCGATGCCGCGCAGGCCGCCGCCCTGGCAGCGCGGTTTCCCCGCGCCGAATTGAACGAGATCGGACGGATCGTATACCTGCCGCCCGATCCCGAGCCGGCGCCCACAGGGCGGGGAACGGTACTCGTCTGTACCGCCGGCACGAGCGATCTCGCCGTCGCCGAGGAAGCAGCGGTCAGCGCCCGCGCATTCAAGAACCGCGTGGAGCGTCTCACCGACGTCGGCGTCGCGGGAATTCACCGGCTGCTCACCCAGACCGATGTCTTGCGCGCCGCGAGCGTCATCATCGTGGTCGCCGGCATGGAAGGCGCGCTGCCGAGCGTGGTGGGTGGGCTGGTGAAAGTGCCGGTCATCGCCGTCCCCACGAGCGTCGGGTACGGCGCCTCCTTCGGCGGGCTGGCTGCCCTGCTCGCCATGCTCAACTCCTGCGCCTCTGGCGTCACCGTCGTCAACATCGACAACGGGTTCGGCGCCGCCGCGGCCGCGAGCCGCATCAATCATTCGTAAGCGCGCGCACGCGCGGCGCTGGGTCGCGCTGGCGATGCAGATCGTAGGGCTCGGCGCGGTCGGACTTGGCGCCTGGCAAGGGTCCGTCTGGGGCGTAATCGCCGCCGCGGGCGGGATGGCCCTGGCCATGGGGTGGACGATTCGCTGGCGGCCGGGGCGCTTGCGTCGCCGTGGGCCGCCGCCGCTGGGGATACGCGAAGTGCTCGACCTGCTGCGACAGGCGTACGGCGCGACCGCGGGCTGGGGTGTCGGCGGCGCGGACGGCCCCATTGCGGTGCCCACCGCGACCGCCGTGCCGGACGAACAAGAGCGACGCGGTGCGGCACTCGTGGAGCTCGCGTCGGTGGACGGTCGCGTCCATGTCGTGCGCGATGCCGACACCACGTATGTGGCCGTCGGCGACTTTCCGTATGCGGCAGGACTGGCGCTCGGCGCCGCCGGCCTTCCGGAGGCGTTCACGGATGCCGTCGCGGGCGCGTTGCGGCGTTTCGTCGCCGGCATGCGGTTGACGGAGGAGCAGAACGCGGTGCCCCGGGCGCGGATCGTGGCCGGACGCGTGTCGCGTCTGGTGGCCGGTGCACAGACGCTCGAGGGGATCGCGCGCGCCGCGGTCGAGCTGGGCGAACAAATCACCCATCGCGGCGTCGCCCTCGTCATCGCCGCGGGTGATCATGCCCGCATCGTCGCGGTCTCTGGCGCGGCGGACCGTCGTTTGGCGGGCGTGCAACTCGCCGCGGACTCTCCGGTCGTGCGGGCGCTGGCGGGCGGGATTCCGGTCGCGACGCGAGGCAGCGAGGACGTGTTTGGAACCGGCGTGCCGGAGCGGCGTCGCGACGAGCGCGCGGGGATCGCGTACCCGCTGTTGGACGGCGCGAACGTCGTGGGCGCGCTCGTGCTGCTTGGCCCACCGCTCGACGATGCATCGCTGCTCGAGGATCTCACTCCGCTGCTCACGGACCTTGGTCCGCGGCTCGCAGCCGCGCGGGCCGTGCACGACGCCGAGCGGCGCGCCGTCGTGGATCCGCTCACCGGCCTGCGCAATCGCCGCGAGCTCGAGCGCGCACTCACGGTGTATGGAGCGCGGTCGCCGCACCCGGCAGCGCTCATCTACATCGATCTCGACTATTTCAAGCGGCTGAACGACACGCTCGGCCACCCCGGCGGCGACGCAGCGTTGCAGCATGTTGCGCGTTTGCTGGAGACGGCGGTGCGCGACGGTGATGTGGTGGCGCGCATCGGCGGGGAAGAATTCGCGGTCTGGCTGCCGCGCACCGGTTTGCGGGAGGGAATCGAGGTCGCAGAGCGTATTCGGCGCTCGATCGCGGAGAAGGCGCTGTCCTGGAGCGGCTCCGTGCACCCACTGACCGCATCGTGCGGCATTGCGACCTACCCCGAGCCGATCGGTGATCTCGCGAACCTGCCGGCCGCGGCGGACGCCGCGCTGTATCGGGCCAAGCAGGCGGGGCGCAATCGGGTTGAAAAGGCCACGTCAGGTCACTAAGCTTCACTCCGCTCAGTTGTTTGGGGGCGACAGGCTTCGACGGGTTTGGCGAGGGTACTGTTGCGTGCCCAGGTTCTCAGTCACCTGGTAAATCAACTGGGACTATACACAAGCCAACTCTGAACTGGCTCTGGCTGCGTAAGCTTCGGCTTCACGCACCTGCGTGAGTGGCAGCCCGCCTGAGGCGGCGCTCACGTATCGCAAAGTCGGGCTGGCGGCACTTGGGGCCTCAACGGGTGCTGCAAGAGTTTTCAGAGGCTTGTTGCTACCAGGGCTGACCAGGCGCCGAGGTAGCGAGACCACAAAGCCAGGTCAACGCACGTAGGAGCGGTATCGGAGTCATGCTCGGACCGGGGTTCAATTCCCCGCGCCTCCATGAACAAACGGGAAATGTGCCTCGGCACATTTCCCGTTCTGCGTTCCTCGTCGCGAGGGTTACCGCGGATGTCGGGGGACGACGACGCGCGGGCCCATCGGGTACACGGCCCCCGAGGAGCGCTGACGGACTGGTGGAGGGGGCCGCAGGCCTAGATCGCGCACGGACCAGAAATAGTAGGGCATGGCGTAGTAGACCGTTGCCGGCGCCGCAGCCGCCTCGGCAGCGGCCGGCTGCGGTGGAGGCGCGCTCGTAATCGTGACGGGCGCGCTGGCGACGCCGCAGAACGAATTCGTGAGGGCTGCGTTCGAGCAGTCTACGGAGTTCGTTGCTGCCGGCGCCGCGGCGGCCACCACCGCGGGCCGTGGGCGGACACAGGTCCAGCAGACCTGCGGCGACAGCGGCTGGCTACGTTCGAGCGCCGTCCCCTCCCTGGTGTAGGCCGCGACGCCGTAGTCGTACGGACGTCCGTCGGTGACGCGGTCGGCGATATCGAGCAGCGCGGCAATCGGGTCGCCCGCGGTCGGTTGCAGCAGCCAGGCGTCGTAGTAGTTCCAGTCGGATCCCGCCCGCAGGATGGTGAAGTTGAACGGCCAGCGGGACCGGACTGCCACGAAGGTCGCGGGGTTGCCTTCCGCCTCGGGCGGCAGGAACACGGCAAGCGTCGAGTCGGCGGGCATGCCGGTGCCTTCGGTGGGAACGAGCGGGAAGAGTACGTCGATGCGACCGATGGCGTCGACGTGCATGAGCAGCAGATGCCCTGGTTTGTTGAGCTCGACGTAGAGCATCGAGTCGGCGCGCCAAATGCGAACCGGCGGCGGAGTGCTGCCCGTCTGTAGCAAGAGTCCAACGGTTACCGCGAGAGCTGGGACCATCCCGACCTCCGTCTGTCTCTAGCCTACATCGGGCCCTCCTTTCCCGGAAGGGGCAGGTCGCGGTTCAGCCTCACCCGTTTCCCCTTCGGACGATATATTGGGCGCCGTTCAGGACTCCAGATAGCACACCTCTCAGGGAGGCGGAATGGGCCAGGGTATTCAGCAGGCGCCGGTGGAACAGGGCGGCGGCGGCAGTTCGCTGCTCGACGTGTTCAAGGTGTTGTTCGAGCCGGCCGCGGTGTTCGAGCGCGTTCGGGAGCGCCCGCGGTTCCTCCTGCCGTTCCTGGTGATCTGCGCATTCCAGATCGTGATCTACTTCGTGAACCTGCCGTTCCTGAAGGCGGGCATGGCCGCCCAGATGGCGTCGCGCCCGGCCGGTGGACCGGACCCGTCGAAGTTCCTGTTCATCGGCGCGTTTTTCATCCCGATCGGCATCGCGATCGCCCTGCTGCTGGGCGGTCTCATCCTCTGGGTGCTGGTATCGGTGTTCGGCGGTGAGGGGAAGTTCGGCACGCTGCTGAGCGTGTCCACCTACGCGTCGGTGCCGTCCGTGGTCCTGCTCGCAGTCGTCGGAACCCTCGTGCTGCACCTCAAGGGGGTCGGGCAGATCACGTCTCCGCAGGACATGCAACCAGCCCTCGGACTGGACCTGCTCGTGCCGGGCGCCAAGGGATTCATGGGTGCCGCGCTCAAGGCGGTCAATCCGTTCGGGATCTGGGGATTGGTGTTGACGGCCATCGGCGTGTCCACGACCCACCGGCTGCCGAAGAACACGGGCTACATTATCGCGACGATTGGTTTTTTGATCGGCGTCCTGATTGCGGGAGCGTTCGGAGCGATGTTCGGAGGCCGCGGCGGCTGATCTAGACCGTCGCTCGCGTCCGACTGACGACGCCCGCCTCCTCGAGGGCCGCCTGGGCCGCGGCGAGGCGGGCGATCGGGACCCGGAACGGAGAGCAGGACACGTAGTTCATCCCCGTCCGGTGACAGAACTTCACCGAGCTCGGCTCACCGCCGTGCTCGCCGCAAATGCCGATCTTGAGGTCGTGCCGCGTTCTTCTCCCCAGCTTGACGGCCATCTCGATGAGCTTGCCGACGCCGCCCTGGTCGAGAACCTGGAACGGATCCTCCGGCAGGAGCCCGTGCTCGACGTAGAAGGGGAGGAAGCGGCCGGCGTCGTCGCGTGACAGACCGAACGTCGTCTGGGTCAGATCGTTCGTGCCGAATGAGAAGAACTCGGCTTCCTTGGCGATTTCATCGGCCGTAACCGCCGCCCGCGGCAGCTCGATCATCGTCCCCAGGAGGTAGGGGACCGCACGCCCCTCCCGATGAAAGACCTCCTGCGCCACGCGCCGGATGATCTCCGTCTGATTCGTGAGCTCCCGCAGATCAGCCACCAGGGGAATCATGATCTCGACGGTGACCTTCTTGCCCTTGCCGGCGACGTGCCCCGCCGCTTCGAAGATCGCGCGGGCCTGCATCTCGGTGATCTCGGGATAGGTGATCCCGAGCCGGCACCCGCGGTGCCCGAGCATCGGGTTTGCTTCTCTGAGCGATTCGATCAGCTTCTCGAGCTGCGCCGCGGGAACCTTCGCATGCTTGGCGAGCGCGGCGATCTCCTCGCGCGTGTGCGGCAGGAATTCATGCAGCGGCGGATCGAGTAGCCGGATCGTGACCGGCAACCCGTCCATCACTTCGAAAATGCCCTCGAAGTCTTTCCGCTGAATCGGCAGGAGTTTGGCGAGTGCCTTGCGGCGACCCGCTTCGTCGGTCGCGACGATCATCTCCCGCATCAGCGTGATGCGGTTGCCTTCAAAGAACATGTGCTCGGTCCGGCAGAGCCCGATCCCCTCGGCGCCGAATTCGCGCGCGCGCCGCGCATCGGCGGGGATGTCGGCATTGGCCCGGACGCGCAGCCGGCGGCGGGAGTCGGCCCACGCCATCAGCCGGTCGAACTCTTTCCCCGCCTTGGGCGTGACGAGCTTGGCGGCGCCCAGAATCACACGGCCGGTGGTGCCGTCGACCGTGATGATCTGGCCACGTTTCACTACCCGGCCGTTCGCGCGGAAGCGCCCGGCAGCGGGCTCCACCTCGAGCTCCTTGGCGCCGACCACGCAGGTCTTCCCCATCCCGCGCGCCACGATGGCGGCATGGCTCGTCATCCCCCCGCGGGCGGTCAGTACGGCCCGCGCGGCGACGATGCCGTGGAAGTCCTCGGGGGAGGTCTCGGGCCGCACCAGAATGACGTCGTGGCCCTTCTTCTTCAGGGCGTCGGCGTCGTCGGCATCGAAAACGACTTCGCCGGTGGCCGCACCGGGCGACGCCGGCAGGCCCTTGGCGAGCACCGTGACGTTCGACCGCGGATCGACCATCGGGTGGAAGAGCTGATCGAGGTCCTGTGGCGGGACGCGCTGAATCGCCTCGTCTTCGGTGATCATGCCTTCATCCACCATCTCGACCGCGACCCGCACCGCGGCAATGCCGGTCCGCTGCGCGCGCCGGGTCTGCAGCATGTACAGCTGGCCGTGTTCGAACGTGAATTCGACGTCCTGCACGTCCTTGAAGTGCGTCTCGAGCTTCGTCGCCAGCTTCTCCAGCTCGCGGTAAATCTTGGCGAATTTCCCTTTTTTCATTTTGGCGATCGACTCCGGCGTGCGCGCGCCGGACACGACGTCTTCCCCTTGCGCGTTGGTCAGCACGTCGCCGTTCAGCACGTTTTCACCGGTGCTGCAGTCGCGCGTGAATGCCACGCCGGTGCCGCAGTCGTCGCCCATGTTGCCGTAAACCATCGCGACGATGTTCACGGCCGTGCCGAGGCTATCCGGAATGCCGTGGACGGCGCGATAGTCCTTCGCGCGCCGCGTGTGCCAGCTCTTGAACACGGCTTCGATGGCACCCCACAGCTGCTCCTGGGGATCGTCTGGGAAGGGATGCCCCGTCTTTTTCTTGACGATGGTCTTGAAGTCATGCACGAGATCGTGGAGATCCTCGGCGGGCAGATCGATATCGCGCTTGACCTTGCGGCGCGCTTTCGCCTTGTCGAGCTCATGCTCGAAAGGCTCTTTACCGAGGTCGAATACGACATCCCCGTACATCTGCACGAACCGTCGATAGGAATCGTAAGCGAACCGGGAATTCTTGGAGCCGGCGATCAACCCTTCGACCGTCTGATCGTTGAGGCCCAGGTTGAGGATCGTCTCCATCATCCCCGGCATCGACACCGCGGCGCCCGAGCGCACCGACACGAGCAGCGGGTTCTTGGCGTCACCAAAGCCTTTCTTGGTCACGCGCTCGAGGTGCTTGAGATGGCGGTCGACCTCGGCGCGCAGCGCGGGCGGGAACGTGCCCTCGGCGATGTACGCGATGCACAGCCTGGCGGAGATCGTGAAGCCGGGAGGAACGGGCAGGCCGAGGTTGGCCATTTCGGCGAGGCCCGCGCCCTTGCCGCCCAGAATGTCCCGCATGGCGGCGGAGCCATCCGCGCGGCCGTTACCGAAGAAGTACACGTGGCGTTCAACGGACATACCGCGATTATGGAGCCCGAAGAGGTTCGGCGATAGGGGGACCGCATCTGGCGCGTAGCCAAGCGCATGCTGTGATATTGCGGCTAGGCATACCTGCCTTCTTTGTTGAAACGAGCACGAACGCGTGGTCAAGGAGGCAACGATGCGCTCCGGCATTCTCGGCATTGTTCGGTAGCACGTGACGGAGGCACGCCTCTACGCCCGCGTCACCCGGCGCCTGATCCCGCTGCTGTTCGCCTGCTACGTCGCGGCCTATCTCGATCGGGTGAACGTCGGCTTCGCGAAACTGCAGATGCTGAGCGATCTGCGGTTCAGCGAGACGGTCTACGGCCTGGGGGCCGGCATTTTTTTCATCGGATACTTCCTCTTCGAAATCCCGAGCAACATCATCCTGCACCGCGTCGGGGCGCGCCTGTGGATCGCGCGCGTGATGCTGACGTGGGCGGTAGTCTCGGCCGCGATGCTGTTCGTGACTTCGGCGACGGGATTCTACATCCTGCGCTTTCTGCTGGGTGTCGCGGAGGCGGGTTTCTTCCCAGGTGTGATCCTGTATCTGACGTACTGGTACCCGTCCGACCGGCGGGCCGCGATCATCGCGCTGTTCATGACCGGCATTCCGGTCGCAGGGGTGATCGGTGGGCCGATCTCCGGCTGGATCCTGAAGGCGATGGCGGGAGTGCAGGGGCTCGCGGGCTGGCAATGGCTCTTCCTGCTCGAGGCGCTCCCCTCGCTCGTCCTCGGCGTGGCGGTGCTGGCCTACCTCGATGACGGGATCGCCAGGGCCCGCTGGTTGTCCGCCGACGAGAAGGAGATCCTCGCGGCTCGCATCGCCGAGGACCAACAGCATGCCACGGCCCACTCACTGTGGGATGGCTTCACGAACCCCCGCGTCTGGTTCCTGGGCGTCATCTACTTCTGCCTGATCGCGGGGCTTTACGGCGCCGGATTCTGGCTGCCGACACTGATCCAGCGGACCGGCGTCGCGAGCCCGCTGGCGATCGGCATGCTCACGGTTCTCCCCAACGCCGTCGCCGCGGTCGCGATGGTCACGATCAGCCGCCGGTCCGACAGGACGCGCGAGCGGCGGTGGCACCTCGTCATTCCTGCATTGGTTGGAGCCGCGGGCTGGCTCGTGACGGTCCGCTACGGCGGGAACACGGCCATCGCGCTGTCAGGGATGTGTCTCGCGATGGCGGGCGTGACGACCTCGCTCGCGCAGTTCTGGAGCCTGCCCACCGCCATTCTCGCCGGCGCGGCCGCTGCGACTGGAATTGCGCTCATCAACTCGATCGGCAATCTCGCCGGTTTTCTCGGCCCATGGCTGATCGGCTGGCTCGTCGATCGCACGGGGTCGACAGACTTCGGCGTGTACGCGCTCGCGGGCGTGATGGCCATCGGCAGCATACTGGTCCTGACGATCCCCGCGCGGATCGTCAACCGCTGAGCCAGGCCTCCAACCTCCCGGCGCGGCTAAAACACGATGGTCTGGATCGAATGCGCCGGCGACTTCACGGTCACATCCGCCGTTCCCACGCGCACGTGGTACTCCCCGGCTTTGGCGGTGTGATTCATCACTACGACCGCCACCTTCCCATCCGGATTCACGAATCCGGTCGCGAGCAGCATGCTCCGACTTGGCGCGACGGCGACGCGCTTGGCGCCCGGCCGGATGAATTTCGAGAAGTGGCCGATGTAGTAGTAGGAGTTCGTGTAGATCAGCTGCCCCGTTCTCGTGTCCGCGTGGATCGGGGCAAAGCAATAGTTGCCGACGTGGTTCGGGCCGCCCTTCTCGTCGAGCAGAATGTTCCAGTCGGTCCAACCCTCTGTGCCCGTATTGAAATCGTGAATCATCGAGCGGCCGTACGCCTCGCCGAGGCTCCAGCGTCCGTAGGCGGTGGAATCAAAGGTGGCCGGTGTGCCTTCGGTGAAGATGATGTGCTTGCCCGGAAACATCCGACTTACGATGGCGACGTTGTCGTACATCTGGGTGCCGCCCGACCAGTCCTCGTACCAGTGGAAGCCGATGCCCCAGGCGTACCGCGCCGCTGCCGAGTCGCTGAAGATCGCGAGCGCGCGCTGCACCATCAGATCGCGGTTGTGGTCCCAGACGATGATGTTGACATCGCGCAGGCCTTGGGCCGCCATGGTCGGGCCGAGATGGTCGCGGAGAAAGTCCCGCTCCTCTTCGGGCTGATAGATGCACGACTCCCAGATTTGCCGAGCCATCGGCTCGTTTTGAATCGTGATCCCCCAGACCGGAACGCCGGCCTGCCGGTAGCTCTTGATGAACTTCGTGTAGTAGAGCGCCCACGCCGCACGGTATTCGGGGCGCAGCTTGCCGCCGTGCAGCATGTCGTCGTTGTCTTTCATGTATGCCGGCGGACTCCATGGGCTGGCAAAGAGCTTGAGCCGATTGCCGCTCGCGGCCATGGCGCGCTTTATCAGGGGGATCTTGTACTCGAGGTCGGGGGCGATCGTGAAGCTGCTCAAGTCTTTGTCGCCCTCGGTCACATACGTATAGCTCGCGCTCGAGAAGTCGCAGCTGTTGATGTTCGTTCGGCCGAGGGTGTAGCCGATGCCGCGGTCGGGACTGTAGTACGCGTCGAGCACTTGCGTCTGCCGCTCGGCGGGCAGCTTGGCAAACGTCTCAGCGGCCGCATCGGTGAGCGCGCCACCGATGCCGATCATCGTCTGAAACGTGCGGCGGGGATCGACGAACACGTAGACCTCACCCTCCGACGTCACCGCACCAGGCTGAAACACCAGCGTATCGGTGGCCGAAAGCCGCAGGTTCGTGCTGTCGGCGGTCGTAAAGACGACGGCGCGTTTGCCGAGAACGTTTTGCGCCGTCGCGGTGGCGGGTTGGAACGCGAGTCCGACAATCAGCACAAGCAGCCAGGGTGATGCGCTTCGCATAACTCGCTCGAGGAACGTGATGGGCACCTAGACGGCCATCGTCACCTGTAACGGCGCGGCATTTCGAGCCTGCTTCGTATCCTCGGGGATCGCGGTCGGGTACTGGCCCGAGAAGCAGGCATGGCAGAACTCGTCGCTGTTGCCACCAGCGGCGCGTTTCATTCCGTCTAGTGACAGGTAGCCGAGCGAGTCCACGCCCAGGTGCTGGCGAATCTCCTCGAGCGAATGGCTCGAGGCGATCAGCTCCGATTTGGTCGGCGTGTCGATGCCGTAATAGCATGGGCCGGTGATCGGCGCCGAGGCGACGCGGAAGTGGACCTCCTTGGCGCCGGCCTGCCGGATCATCTGCACGAGCTCGCGGCTGGTCGTGCCGCGTACCAGCGAGTCGTCTACCACGACGACCTTCTTGCCCGCCAGTACTTCCCGGACCGGGTTGAACTTGATCTTCACCTTGGCGTTGCGGGCGGCCTGCGTCGGATTGATGAACGTCCGGCCGACGTAGTGGTTGCGAATCAGCGCGTGCTCGAGCTTGAGCCCGGATTCCTCGGCGAATCCCAACGCCATCGCGTTCGACGAATCGGGCACCGAGAAGACGCAGTCGGTCCCCTCGGCCGGATGCTCGCGTGCCAGCTCGCGACCGAGCGCGCGGCGCGCGCGGTCAACCGAGCGGCCGAAGATCGTGCTGTCGGGCCGGGAGAAGTAGACCAGCTCGAAGATGCAGCGCTGATGCGGCTTGGCCGGGAGGAACGGCAGGCGGTCGACTTCCGGCGGCGAGCCCTGAATGCGCAGGAATTCGCCCGGCTGCAGCTCGTGCTCCACCGTGGCGCCGATCAGGTCGAGCGCGCACGTCTCGGACGCCAGCACGTACCCGTCGCCGAGCTTGCCGAGCCACAGGGGCCGGAAGCCGCGCGGATCGACGATGGCGTAGAGCGTTCGGCCGATCGTCACGACCAGCGAATAGGCGCCTTCCACGCGCTCGAGCGCATCGAGCAGCTGATCCTCGGGCTCGCGGGCCTCGGACCGGGCGATCAGGTGGATCAGGACCTCGCTGTCCGACGAGGTCTGGAAGATCGAACCCTTGGCGACGAGATCGGCCCGCAGGGCCGCGGCGTTGGTGAGCGTGCCGTTGTGCGCGAGCGCGAGCGGCCCTTCGCGATACCCGGCGAGAATGGGCTGCGCGTTGGCCAGCACCGACGATCCGGCGGTCGAATAGCGGGTGTGACCGATCGCGATATCGCCGGGGATGCTCGACAGGAGGGACTCGTTGAAGACGTCCGACACGAGTCCCATGCCCCGATGGACGCGCGCGAGCCCCGCCTGATCCACCGCGACCATGCCCGCCGACTCCTGGCCCCGATGCTGGAGGCTGTAGAGTCCGAGATACGTGACGCGCGCCGCGTCGTTCACGCCCGCTACGCCGATGATGCCGCACATCGCCCGATCAGTCTCCCATGCGCCGAGGAATGGCGCTGAAATATACGTCGCGCAACCGTCCGACAGACTCTTCGATGGCACCGCCTCGCAGTGTGATCCGGACGGTGCCGTCCCAGCTGCCGACGCTGCCACAACGCAGCGCGGGGACACCGAGTTCGCCGGCCAGGGCCTGCACCGCCGCCGCGCGCTCAGCCGCACAGGTGATTACGGCGCGGCCGTGCGATTCGCTGAATAGAACCTCGTGCGGCGCGAGACGTGCGGCGTGCGGAGTCAAATCAACGTCTAAACCGTATCCATGCTGCTGATATGGACCACCCATGGCGACTTCCGCGAGCGCGACGGCGAGCCCGCCGTGCGAGCAATCGTGCGCTGACCGGAACAATCCCCGTCCGCGCCCGCGACGAGCAGGTCGATGAGGCGACGCTCGGTATCGAGATCGACGCGCGGTGGTTGGCCACCCACGAAGTCGTGGCAGGTCTCCCAGTAGGCGGAGCCGCCCAGCTCTTTGCGCGTTTCGCCCAGCACGAAGACGACGTCGCCGGCCGCGCGCGCGTGACTCGGCACGGCCCGGTCGGCACGGGTGAGCAGGCCGATCATGCCTATGACCGGAGTGGGATCGACGGCGCCGGTTGGGCTTTCATTGTAGAACGACACATTGCCACCGGTGACCGGCGTCCCCAGGGCCTTACATGCATCGGCGATTCCGCGGCAAGCCTCTTGAACTGATAGAAGACTTCAGGACGCTCGGGACTCCCGAAGTTCAGACAGTTTGTGATGCCAAGTGGCCGCGCTCCGGTGCACGCGACATTGCGCGCCGCTTCCGCAACGGCAGCCTTACCGCCCTCGTAGGGATCGAGCCGCACGTAGCGGTTGTTGCAGTCCGTCTTGACCGCAATCCCGAACTCTTCATGACGCACGCGGATGACACCGGCGTCGCCACCGGGCGCAATCACGGTGCTGGCCTGGACGGTGGAGTCGTATTGCTCGAAGACCCACCTCTTGCTGGCGAGTGACGGGGAATCCAACAGCTGGAGCAGCGCGTCGGTCGGAGACGTGCGTCGTGCGTCGTGCGTCGGAGATGTGGCGCGCAGCGCTGCGATCCGCGGATCTTCCTTTGCTTCGGGATAGTAGACGGGGCAATCGTCGACGAGCCGCTGGCCTGGAATCTCGACAACCACCTTGCCTTGCCACAGACACCGATACATCCCGTCGTCAGTCACCTTGCCGATGGGTGTCGCGTCGAGCTCCCACTTGGCGGCGATCGCCTGAACTTCCTTGATACGATCCGTCTTGGCGACGACGAGCATCCGCTCCTGGGATTCGGACAGCAGGATTTCGTACGGCGTCATCCCAGGCTCGCGCGTCGGCACCTGTGAGAGATCGATTTCGACTCCCACGCCACCGCGCGCCGCCATCTCCGCCGAGGAGGACGTCAGCCCAGCCGCCCCCATGTCCTGAATCGCCACAATGTGCCCGGACGCGATCAACTCGAGACTCGCCTCGAGCAGCAGCTTTTCCGTAAACGGATCGCCGACCTGGACCTGGGGACGGCGCTGCTCGCTTTCGTGCGTCAGCTCCTCGGACGCGAACGACGCTCCGTGAATGCCGTCGCGGCCGGTGCGCGAGCCGACCGCCAGCAGCACGTTGCCCACGCCGTGCGCCGCCGCCTTGATGAGATCCTTCTCCTTGAGCACGCCCACGCACATCGCATTCACCAGCGGATTGCCCGAGTAGCCCGGCGCAAAGTCGACTTCGCCGCCCAGCGTCGGCACGCCGACACAGTTCCCGTAGTCGCCGATCCCGCGCACCACCCCGGCGAATAGGTACCGATTGCGCGCCTCCTCGAGGGGCCCGAAGCGCAAGCTGTTGAGCAGGGCGACGGGTCGCGCGCCCATCGTGAACACGTCGCGCAGAATGCCGCCGGCGCCCGTCGCGGCTCCCTGGTAGGGCTCCACGGCGGACGGATGATTGTGGGATTCGATCTTGAACGCGACCGCCCATCCACCGGGCAGGCGCAGGACGCCGGCATTTTCCCCGGGCCCCTGAACCACCTGAGCACCGGTCGTGGGAAATGTCTTCAGGATCGGGCGGGAATGCTTATACGAGCAGTGCTCGCTCCACAGCGCGGAGAAGATGCCCAGCTCGGGGAACGTCGGGGTCCGGCCGAGCATGGCGGTGATGCGTTCGTATTCTGCGGTTGTGAGGTTGTGCTCCTGCACCAGCTCTGGAGTGATCTTCGGATCGGTCACGATCGCGTCACGCCCTTTGCGACGGCCCGGAATATCCGCCCCAGAATGTTCGGCTGGATCTTTCTCTTGAGGATGTCCTCAACCTCTCCGGCATCACACCAAATGCCGTGACAGTTCGTGCACTGGTCGATTTGAATGCCATCCCAGTCGCCCGTGAAGAGATCGTAGCCACACTTGGGGCACTTCATGTAGTGCGTCTTCCGCTCGACGTCCACGGCGGACTTCCGCGCCGCCTCACGCTGCTGGCGGAGCAGCTCGGCGTCGCGCCGCGCGAAATACTCGTCTTCGTTCTTGCTGGGCTTCTCGTGGCTCACGCAACACCCGGGGTCGAGGACGGTGGAGGTGCTGGAGGTTGTGGAGGTGCAGGCGGCGGAGGCACCACCTGCAGATTCTCCCCGCTGGGATTCGCGAACGGCACCCTGCCAGGGGGGGAGGAGGACTCACCCGAGTAGCGGTGTCCGTCCCAGCGCACGATCGCGTCCACGACGCGGCCGTTCTGGAGCGTGACGACGTCCATGGTCCCGCACGTGTACTCGCAGCCGTTGCGGAAGAACAGGTACGTGTACTCGCCCACGCGGCGTACGGCGGCGGGAGCGGCCCAGATCTCGTACACCTCGCGCTCGGTCATGCCCGGATTCACGGTCCCGGTGTCCTCGGAGATGTACGGCACGTCGCGCGTGAGCGGCTCGCCCTGCGGGGACGAGGGCGGGGGAGGACGTGTCCCCCTGTCCTGATTGGTGTCAAAGCGGGGGCCGCCGGCCGTATCGGGTGACGGTCGCGCCGGCGCAGGAGGGGCCGACGCGGTCGAGCGACCCCGCAGCTTGTCCCACGCCAGCTTCAGCTTCGCCTTGGCGGTGTCGACCTGCTCACACCCTGAGGTGGCGACCATCAACAGCGCGCATATCGCCAGCGTGCTGCGTCGCATTGCGAGCCTCCAGAGAGAGGAAGACGCGGGCGCCGTCCAGGCCACCCAGAACCGGCGCGTTGCGGCGCTCCGGATGCGGCATGATCCCCACCACGTTGCGACCGGCGTTGCAGACGCCGGCTATATCCTGCATCGACCCGTTCGGATTCTCTGTGACGTACCGCAACACGATTTGCCCGTTGACCTCGAGCTCGGCGGCGGTCTGTGCATCCGCCACGTAACGGCCGTCTCCGTGCGCGATCGGCAGCACCAGCTCCTCGCCGCGCTCGTATTCGCGCGTGAACGGGGTGTCCGTCGCCTCGACGCGCACGTGCACGGGGCGCGACAGAAACTTGAGCCGCGCGTTGCGCATGAGGGCACCTGGCAGCAGTCCGGCCTCGCACAGGATCTGGAATCCGTTGCAGATGCCGAGCACCGCGCCTCCCGCACGCGCGTGCGCGGTTACGGCGCGCAACACGGGCGAGAAGCGCGCGATCGCACCGGAGCGTAGATAATCGCCGTAGCTGAACCCGCCCGGCAGAATGACCGCGTCGGCCTGCTTCAGTTCGGTGTCGCGGTGCCAGACGTAGTACGCGTCCGATCCGGCGGCACGCGCGGCGTCGAGCGTGTCGGCATCGCAATTGGAGCCGGGGAAGACGACTACTGCGACACGCTGCATTCGTAATCCTCGGTCACCGGATTGGCCAGCAGCCGGTCGCACATGCTACGGGCCTTGGCCGCTGCCTCTTCCCGCGTCGCTGCCTGGACCTGCAGCACCAGATGTTTGCCAGCCCGCACGCTCCCGACGTCGCCGAACCCGAGCGCCTGCAGCGCGTGCTGCACCGCCTGTCCCTGGGGATCGAGCAGCGACGCCCGGGGCATCACGCGGATCTCAACGGTATAGGCGCTCATGCCGCTCCTGGTCCCCCCCGACCGCCGCGCGAGCCGCGGAGATTCTGATCGGTTTCATCAATGACAATGGGACCGGCGATCTCCGCCTCCTCGTCCTCGGCGGGGGCCCTGAAGAACCCCAGCAGCACCGCCCGCACGACGCCGTAGGTCATGTACGCAATCCCCAACGGGAACAGGAAGACGTCATGCTTCCAGATTCCGAATACCAGGATAACAACAATCAACGCGAGCCCCAAGAGCCCGCGGATGGTGCGGAAGCCGGCGCGGGGGAGCGTCGCGTAATGCACGTTGCTGACCATCAGGATGCTGAGGGCGATCATGAGAAACGTCAGCAGCAGATGCCAGGGCAGACCCTCCAGAGCATCGAACTGCGGCGTCTGCGAGAACGCGTAGAACGTGGCGAGGGTCATCCCCGCGGCAGGGGATGGCAATCCAATGAAGTACGCCTTCGGCCGTCCCGCCTGCGTGACGTTGAAGCGGGCCAGCCGGATCGCGGCCGCCATGACGTAGAAGTAGCAAAAGATCCACGCCGCCTGCCCGCCGCCCGCGAACTCGATCTGATACATAAGGAAGGCCGGCGCGACTCCGAAGCTCACGATGTCGACCAGACTGTCCAGCTCCGCGCCAAAGCGCGTCCCCGTACCGGAGATGCGCGCAACCCGGCCATCGAGCGTGTCGAGGATCCCCGCGAATACGATGAACCAGCCCGCGCGGTAGAAGTCACCGCGCGTCGCGAGCACCATCGACCAGATGCCGAAGAACAGATTGAACAGAGTGAACAGGCTCGGCACGACGATCACGACGCGCCGCAGCGGCAGAGGCGGTGGTCTCACGGGTACTCCGCCAGCACGGTGCCGCCCACGCGCACGCGATCGCCAGGTTTGACCTTGACGACCGGCCGGGCGGAAAGGGGGAGAAACACGTCGGTGCGAGAGCCGAAGCGAATCAGGCCGAGGCGCGCACCCTGGGTGACGCGGTCGCCCGGCTTGGCATCGGTCACGATGCGGCGCGCGATCAGACCGGCGATCTGCCGCACCAGCACGGGGCCGTTCGGCCCGCGCAGGCCGATCGATGACTGTTCGTTGTCGAGACTCGCCTTCTCATCGGCGGCGTGCAGAAACTTGCCCTTGTTGTAGTGCACCAGCTCGACCGTCCCGCTCACGGGATAGCGGTTCACGTGTACGTCGAACACGGAGAGAAAGATCGAAATCCGGACTGCCCGTTCCTTCAGGAACATCGGCTCGTCGATCTCCGTCACGTGCACCACATGACCTTCCGCTGCCCCCAGCACGTAGCGATCGCCGCGCGGGCCGGGACGAATCGGATCGCGAAAAAACGCCACGACCCAGATCGCCAGCACCGCGAGCACGCTCGGGACTATCCACCACAGACCGCCGCCGCCCCACCGGTTCGCGACATAGACGGCGGCTGTGACCAGCAGCCACGCGATGACGATGAACGGCCAGCCCTCGGGCGCAATCCTGCACTCCAGCTCTTTTCCCGTGATCCGCCGGTACGCATCGCGGTAGCGCTCGCTCGTGGCGGCCACCACGGCATCCGGCAGGGACGGCGGCGGGGCCTCGCCATTCCACTGACCCTGCTTTTTGAGATCGGCGAGGTAGTCGCGCAGCGGTTGCTTGTCGAAGCTCGGCTGTCCGCGGCCCGGCTGATACCGATCGGCGGGCCAAAAGCGCGACGAATCGGGCGTGAGGATCTCGTCGATCACGAGCAGCTCGCCCGCGGGCGTCGTCCCAAACTCGAACTTCGTGTCTGCGATGATGATGCCGCGATCGGCGGCAAACGCGCGCCCCGCTTCGTACAGGCCGAGGCTCGCGGCGCGCAGCCGCTCCGCGGTCGTGCGTCCCAGCGCCGCGACGACATGATCGAACGTGACGTTCTCGTCGTGCCCCTGCTCGGCCTTGGTGGCCGGGGAAAAGATCGGAGGGTCGAGCCGCGCGCTCTCGGTCAGTCCCTTCGGCAGGGGCTCGCCCGCCAGTGTCCCGGATTGTTTGTACTCGACCCACGCCGATCCGGAGATGTAGCCGCGGACTACGCACTCGAACGGCACTGGCGTCGCGCGCCGGGTGAGCATCGCGCGGCCGATCAGCTCGTCGCGGTGCGCGGCGAGCGCCCCCCCCGGTACCCGCGCGACGATGTCGTCCACGTCGGCCGTCAGACAATGGTGCGGCATGACCGAGGCCAGCCGCGCGAACCAGAACGCGCTCAGCTGCGTCAACACCGCGCCCTTGTGAGGCACCGGCTCGCGCATCACGACGTCGAAGGCGCTGACGCGGTCGCTGGCCACCAGCAACAGCGTGCGCTCATCGACCTCGTACACCTCCCGCACCTTCCCGCGGCGCAGGAGCGGCAGGGGCAGCTTGCTTTGGACGAGGACCGCTCCGGTCATACCTGAACCTCCGCTGCGGCGGCCGCGGGCGCGGCGGCCTGGATAGAACGCATCAAATCGGGCAGTACCCGATCGAGGAACTCGTCGACCTGCTGCGGAGCGCGGCCCACGTAGGCGACCGGGTCCAGCTCCTCCGCCGTGGCACGCACGCCGAGCCGCTTGAACTCCGGCGTCTTGGCGAGTCGCTCGAGCAGATCCTCCGAGCCCTCGAGGCTCTGACCGCGAATCACCTCATGCAGCTGCTGCCGGTCGCCGCCGGCCTTTACACCGCGCATCAACAACCGCTCGGTCGCGAGGAACGGCATCGCCCGCGCCACGTGGGCGGCGATCGTCTGCTCGCGGACTTCGAGCCCGGCGGCCACGTTCGTGGCGAGGACCAGGATCGCGTCGGTCGCGAGGAACGCTTCCGGGATCACCAGGCGGCGATTGGCGCTGTCATCGAGCGTCCGTTCGAGCCATTGCGCGGCCGCGGTGTGCCAGGCATTGCCTTCGAGCTCGATCACAAAGCGTGCGAGACTGGTCATCCGTTCGGCGCGCATCGGATTGCGCTTGTACGGCATGGCGGACGAGCCCACCTGCTCGCTCTCGAACGGCTCGAGCAGCTCACCCTCGTGCTGGAGCAGCCGCAGATCCGTCGCGAACTTCGCCGCGGACTGCGCGACCCCCGAGAGCACGGCGAGCACCTGGCCGTCCAGCTTGCGCGTGTAGGTCTGGCCCGTGATGGGCAGCACCTGCTCGAAGCCCATCGCGCGGGAGACCCGCGCATCCAGCTCCGCGACCTTTGCGTGATCGCCCTCGAACAGCTCGAGGAAGCTCGCCTGGGTGCCGGTCGTGCCCTTCACGCCGCGAAACGGCAGCGTGCCGATCCGGTGCAGCAGCTCTTCGCCATCCAGCGCGAAATCCTGCATCCACATCGCCATGCGCTTGCCGACCGTGGTGAGCTGGGCCGGCTGGAAATGCGTGTACGCGAGACAGGGCAGGGCACGATAGCGGCGCGCGACCTTCCCCATGGCGACGAGCACCGCGCCGATACGACCGAGCAGCAGCTGCATCCCTTCGCGCATCAACACGAGGTCCGCGTTGTCGGTCACGTACGCGCTGGTGGCACCCAGATGAATGAAGGGACGGGCGGCCGGCGCCTGGTCGCCGAGGTGATGGATATGGGCCATCACGTCGTGCCGGAGCCGGCGCTCGTACTCGGCGGCCTTGTCGAGGTCCGCATCGTCGAGGTGCGCGCGCAGCTGCGCCAGCGCCGCGTCCGGGATGGACAGCCCCAGCTCCTTCTCGCCTTCCATCAACGCGAGCCAGAGCCGGCGCCACAACCCGATGCGGCGGCGCTCGCCCCACAGCGCCTGCATCGCGGGCGAGGCGTAGCGCGCGGAGAGCGGCGAGACCCAGTTCACACCGCTGCCTTCGCCCGCGCCACGAGCTTGTTCCAGTCGGCGAGGAACTGCTCGAGGCCGCGGTCGGTGAGCGGATGGAGCAGCAGCTTCTTCAACACGTCCGGCGGAAGCGTCGCGACGTCCGCCCCGATCATGGCTGCCTCCACCACGTGGCGGGGATGGCGGATCGAGGCCGCGAGGATTTCCGTCTCGATGTTGTAGTTATCGAAGATGGCACGCGCCTCGCGAATCACGTCCATCCCTTCCTGGCCGACGTCATCGAGCCGGCCGATGAAGGGGCTCACGTACGACGCGCCCGCCTTGGCGGCGATGAGGCATTGCACGCTGGAGAAGCACAGGGTGACGTTGGTCCGAATGCCCTCGGCGGCGAGCCGCCGCACCGCCACCATGCCCGCTTCGATCATCGGGATCTTCACGACGATGTTCTCGGCGATCCGGGCAAGCTCTTTGCCCTCCTTGAGCATGCCATCCGTATCCACGGCGACGACTTCCGCCGATACCGGTCCCTCGACCAGCGAACAGATCTCTTTGAGGACATCGCGCGGATCGAGGTCACCCGCTTGTTTGGCCAAGAGTGAGGGATTGGTGGTAATGCCGTCGATCAGCCCGGCCTGCGCCGCCCAGCTGATGTCTTTGAGACTCGCGGTGTCGAGGAAAAACTTCATGACGTCGACTCCTCGGCGAAGAGGTCCGGTGGATAATGCACCGCCTCCAAATACAGTCCTTGAGGCGGGGCGGGCGGGCTGGCCGCCAGATTGTCGTGTGCAGCGAGCAGACGGGGGAAATCGTCCGGCGGGCGCCGGCCGAGGGCGATATCGACCATGGTGCCGACGATGAAACGCACCATGTGATGCAAAAACCGATCGGCCTCGACCGTGAACATCAATCCCGCTCCGTCCGCTCGCGGCGCCCAGCGAGCCAGCGCCACGCGGCATCGGTAGTGGGTTGTGTTCGCGCCGGCCGCAGCCAGGCCGCGAAAACTGTGTTCTCCAACGAGTGCGGTCGCGGCACTCTCCAACGCGCGCACGTTGATGGGCTGACCCGTGCCGAGCGCCCATTCATAGGGCCGCCGGAACGGTGACGCCGCCGCCTCGTCGGTGCCGATGAGGTACCGATACCGCCGCGCCGTCGCGCTGCGCCGTGCGTCGAAACCGGGGCGCATGAGATGCACCCGCTCCACCCAAATCTCGCGCGGCAGCAGCGCATTCAACGCCCGCCGTAAGTCCGCGAGTTGCGCCCCTCCCCCCGTCACCCAGCGCTCGGTGGCTTGAAAGCTGACCGCCTGCCCGAGGGCGTGAACACCCGTGTCGGTTCGCCCAGCCCCGGTTGCCGCGGTGCGCTGCCCCATCAAGCGCTCGAGGACCGCCTCGAATTCGGCCTGGACGGTGCGGTCCGCGGGCTGCCGTTGCCACCCCGCGAAGCCACCCCCGTCGTATTGAACCACCGCGAGAAGGGGGCGGCTTGTCACGGGAGGAAAGATGCAACTCGTTGTCACTATTTGACAAGGGTGATAGCCTTAACCCTTCATGGACCTCACGCCGCTCCGTCGCGCGCTGAGCGCGCTCGCCAGCCGCCAATCGCTGTCGGAAAGCCACACGGCGGATGTGTTCGGCATTGTGATGAGCGGGGAAGCAACGCCCGGACAGATCGGCGCGCTGCTCATGGGACTGCGCGCAAAAGGCGAGACCGCCGACGAGCTCGCGGGCGCCGCGCGCGCGCTGCGTGCAGCGATGGTGCAGGTCGAGGCGACGCAACCGCACCTCGTGGATACGTGCGGGACCGGCGGCGGAAGCGTGTCCACGTTCAACATCTCGACCGTTGCGGCGTTCGTCGCCGCCGGGGCGGGGGCGGTGGTCCCCAAGCACGGCAACCGCTCCTACACATCGCGCTGCGGCTCCGCCGACGTCCTGGAGGCGCTCGGCGTCCGGATCGTCCTGGACGCGCGCAACGCCGGCCGCGTGCTCAACGATGCGCGCGTCGTCTTCCTGTTTGCGCCGAACTTTCACCCCGCCATGAAACACGTCGGCCCCGTGCGTCGCGAGCTCGGAACGCCGACCCTGATGAATCTCGTCGGCCCACTCGCCAATCCCGCCGGGGTGAGACGCCAGGTGATTGGCGTCGCGGAATCGGATCGCGCCGCGATTGTCGCGGACGCGCTCGTCAGGCTCGGCGCCGAGCACGCGCTCGTCGTGAACGGCCGCATCGGCATGGACGAGATTTCGCCGCACGGGATCACGGATGTCTGGGAAGTGAAAGACGGCGCCGTGCGCACATGGGAGATCGATCCGACGCGGTTCCGACTTGGCATCGACGATGTGACGAGCTTGCAGGGTGGGGAACCGGCGGCGAATGCGGAGCGTCTCGAACGAATTCTCGGCAACGGTTCCGCCGACCCGCCGGGCCTGGCGGCGGTGCTCCTGAACGCCGGGGCCGCGATCTATGTCGCGGGGATCGCGACCTCGCTCGCCGAGGGGATCGGGCGGGCGCGTGAAGTGGTGGCATCGGGCGCGGCGCGGGCCGCGCTCGACCGGCTGCGCAAGGCGACCGCTAGTATTTCCGGATGACGCCGACGACGATGCCCTGCACGATGACGTCACGCTCGTTGATGCGGAGCGGCTGCATCGATTCATTGGCCGGCTGCAGCCTGATCCAGCCGCCAGGCTCGCGGTAATAGCGCTTGACCGTGGCGCCTTCGCCGTGGATGAGCGCGATGACGGTCTGCCCGGCGTCGGCCTGATTGCGCTCTTGAACGACGACGTAGTCGCCGTCTTTGATGTGCTCATCGATCATCGAGTTGCCGCGGACCTTGAGCACATAGCTGCGTCCGCGCCGCGGCAGGAGCTCGTCGGGGACCGCGATCGTCTCGTCGCCGGTGACCGCCTCGATGGGACTGCCGGCGGCGACGAGACCGAGGAGCGGCAACTCGGTCGCCCCGGTTTGGCCCTTGGGCGGGACGACTTCGATGGCGCGGCTCTCGTTGTGAGTTCGCCGGATGTAGCCTTTGCGCTCGAGATTGGTGAGGTGCTCGTGAACCGTAGCCAGCGACTGAAACCCGAACTGGCGGGCGATCTCCTCGAAGGAGGGGGCGTACCCCTTCTCCTCGATGTGTTTCGCGATGAAATCCAGGATCTCGCGCTGGCGTCGCGTAACCGGCATTTTGGCTCCCGAAGATATACCGAAGCTCTAATTTACCCGAAGAACGACCGAATGCAAGGATGCCGGCACTAGCCTCAATACTGGCCGAAACGCGGACCCGGATCGCCACTCTTGAAGGAAGGGCGGACGAGCTGGCGGAGCGCGCAGCCACGGCGGCCATGCCGAGGCCGTTCGTCGAGCGGCGCCGCGAGACCGTTGGCGTCATCGCCGAGGTGAAGCGGAGATCCCCCTCCCAAGGGGCTATTCGTCCCGACCTCGATCCGGTGAAATTGGCGCGGGCGTACGAGCGTGGCGGGGCCGTCGCCGTCTCCGTCCTCACTGAGGAAAAGCATTTTGGCGGCTCGGTGGACGACCTGCGCCGCGTGGCAGGGGCGGTGTCGATCCCGGTGTTGCGAAAGGACTTCATCATCCATGAACTGCAGGTCCTGGAAGCTCGAGTCGCCGGCGCGAGTGCGGTCTTGCTGATCGCCCGCATCGTCTTGCCGAACCAGTTGGACCAACTCGCGCGCCTGGTGCGGCATTGGAAGATGACCCCCCTCGTCGAGGTGCACGACGTTCGTGAGCTCGACGATGCTTTCAAGACCCATCCCGAAGTGCTCGGCGTGAACGCGCGTGACCTGGACACGCTGGAGATGAACCCGGATGGGGCCGAGGAGATCATGCGCCGCGTCCCGTCGCATATCACGCTGGTGGCAGAAAGCGGCGTCGCGGGGCGGAAGGATGTCGAGCGGCTCGCCGCGGCTGGCGCGGATTTCATCCTGGTGGGGACCAGCGTGGCTCGGCAGCACGATCCCGAGAACGCGGTGCGATCACTAACTGGAGTGCGCCGACAGGCTCGCCCATGACAGCGACCGAAGCCGGCCGGTTCGGCCCCTACGGGGGCCGGTACGTCCCCGAGACGCTCGTGCATGCGCTCGACGAGCTGGCCGGCGTGTACGACGCCGCGCGCAACGACCCGCAGTTCTGGGCCGAGCTGGATGAGCTGCTGCGCAACTACGTGGGGCGCCCGACGCCGATCACAACGGCCCCGAGGTTGTCGGCACAGGTCGGCGGACAGGTCCTGCTCAAGCGCGAAGACCTGAATCACACCGGCGCGCACAAGATCAACAACACGTTGGGACAGGTGCTGCTCGCACGGCGCATGAACAAGCGGCGCATCATCGCCGAAACGGGAGCGGGACAGCACGGCGTCGCGACCGCCACCGTGTGCGCGCGGTTTGGGCTCGAGTGCGTGGTTTACATGGGTGAAGAGGACATGCGACGCCAGCGACTCAACGTGTATCGCATGGAGCTGATGGGCGCCACGGTGGTCCCGGTCACGTCCGGCACCCGTACGCTGAAGGACGCCACCAACGAAGCGCTGCGTGACTGGGTCACGAACGTCACGACGACGCATTACATCATCGGCTCCGTGGTGGGACCAGACCCATTCCCGCGGCTGGTGCGCGACTTTCAATCAGTGATTGGGCGCGAAGCGCGGGCGCAGTCCCTGGAGCGATTCGGCCGCCTCCCGAGCGTCGTGGTGGCGTGCGTGGGCGGCGGCTCGAACGCGCTCGGCGTGTTTACGGCATTCCTCGCCGATGCGGACGTGAAGCTGGTGGGAGTCGAAGCAGCGGGGGAAGGGGTCAAAAGTCACAAACACGCGGCGACACTCGCGATGGGCCGACCTGGCGTCTTCCATGGAAGCTTGAGCTACCTTCTACAAGATTCGGACGGCCAGGTGCAACCCGCGCACAGCGTCTCCGCGGGTCTCGATTATCCGGGAGTAGGTCCTGAGCACGCTTACCTGAAAGACACGGGTCGCGTATTGTATGACGCTGTCACGGACCGGGACGCGCTCGACGCGTTCGCGGCCCTGTCGCGCCTGGAAGGTATTCTGCCGGCGCTGGAGAGTGCTCACGCCATTGCGTGGGTCATGAAAGGCCGGTGGACCCCGGACGATCTGATCCTCATTAATCTGAGCGGCCGCGGCGACAAGGACGTTGCGATGGTCGCTGAGCTTACGGGAGCAGCGCACTGACGAACCCTACGTCGCCCGTCCCGGAGCTCGCGCTCCCGCCGTCGCAAGTCGAAGAGCTGATGCAAGTCATCAGCAAAGGGATGCGGGCGACGCAGCTGTACCTGCCGAACAACCCCGTTTACCAGCGCGCCGTTGAAAATATCCGGACCGCGTATCGGCAGATCTGGCAGGCGACCGACGATCTGATCCTCGATATCGGCGAGACGGAGATGCGGTGGGAAGACAAGTCCGTCTACAGCCAGGACCAGCGCAACGAGAGCATCGCGTGGACGCTGTTCAAGGACGGCGTCCGCTCGCTCACGTTCAGGCCGGGTGTGGAAGACGCGGAGATCGTGCGGTTCCTCGCCGTGCTCCATCGAGCGAAGAACCTGCAGGCCGACGCGCCGGACGATCTCCTCACGCTGCTGTGGGCGGAGGACTTTCAGTTCATCAGTTACACCTTCCGCGAGCTGGCGAGTGAGACCGCGGTCCCCATCGAGCGTTCGGACGTCAGTACGGCCGCCATGGGTGGCGGCGGTACCCCGGGCGGCGCTGCGGGGCCGGGCGAGGCCACGACGATCCGCCAGCAGGTCGAAGAGGAGGCGCCTCCCAAGCGTGAGGGGCTCGTCTCGGTCGACGACTTCGATACGACGCTGTACTTCCTCGACGACAAGGAGATCGAATACCTCCACCAGGAAGTGGAGCGCGAATACGCGCAGGACCTGCGCGGCAATGTGCTCTCGATGCTGTTCGACCTGCTCGAGCTGCAGACGTACGGCACCGTGCGCGCCGAGCTCATCTCGATCATGGAGAACTTCATTCCGTATCTGCTCGGGGCCGGCGACTTCCGGTCGGTCGCCTTCATCCTGCGCGAGTGCAGGACCATTCTGCAGCGCGCGCGCGAGTTGATTCCCGAGCATCGCCAGACGCTGGAAGGCCTGCCCGGCCGGCTGTCGCAGCCCGACGCGTTGTCGCAGCTGCTGCAATCCCTTGATGAAGCGACGAGCCATCCGACCGAAGAAGAGCTGAGCGATCTCTTCGGTGAGCTGCGATCCGACGCCCTCGGTACCCTGATGTCGTGGCTGCCGAAGCTGAGCAACGAGCGCGTCAAGAATCTTGTGCAGAACGCGGCCGAGCGGCTCGCGCAAGCGCACGCCGGGGAGGTGCTCAAGGCGCTCGCCAGCAGCGACCCCGTGGTGCAGCTGGAGATGGTCCGGCTGGCAGGACGGCTCAAGCTGCCGGGCGCTCCCGATGGCATGGGGCCGCTGCTCGAGCGCGGTGAGCGCGACCTCAAGCTGGCGGTCGTCGAGGCGCTCACCACCATCGGCAGTGCCGGCGCCACTCGGCTGCTCGAGAAGGCGATCGACGACGCCGAGCGCGACGTGCGGATCAGCGCGGTCAAGTTCCTCGGCACGCGCGGGCATCGCAACGCGTTTCCGCGCATCGAGGCGGCGGTCCTGGGCACCAAGCTCAAGGACGCGGACCTGACCGAGAAGATGGCGTTCTTCGAAGCCTACGGGTCGCTCGCGGGCGCCGCGGGAATTGCAGCGCTCGAAAAAATCCTCGTGCCCAAAGGCGGCTTGCTCGCGCGCAAGGAAGATCCCGAGACGCGCGCGTGCGCGGCGATGGCGCTCGGCAAGATCCGGACGCCGGCCGCGCGCGACGTGCTGCAGAAAGTGACGCAGGACAAGGTGGCGCTGGTGCGCAACGCCGTGAGCCGCGCGCTGCGCGAGGTCGGCGGAGGGGGAGGGGGAGGGGGCACCGCGTGACCACGCCCGGCGGGAAACGCCCGTCCATGATGGAGACCGTCCAGACCACGGACGGTTTCCTCCGCCACGCCGGGCGCGATTTCCTGATCGTGCTGTATACGGCGTTCCGCTCGCTCAAGCTCTATCCGATCGAAAACGCCCAGGTGCAGAAGGCGCTCGACGACCTCGCGGCCACCACCAAGCAGCTGCTCGACGTGGAGCGGGAACTCGAGGTGCGGCTCCAGAGCGAGTTCATCTTCGTGAACTCAACCCGGCTGCGCCTCGATCTCGACAACTACGCCTCGTTCTCCCACATCCTCAACGTGCTCCAGCAGTGCGGCATCGGCACGGTCCGCATCGACGAGGGGGTGGACCGCAAGCAACTCCAGGTCTTCGTGTCGCTCCTGCTGTCGTACGCCGCCAAAGCGGCCAACCCCAACAAGCTGTTCGAGCTGTCCCAAAAACTGGTCGACGGCGGCGTGTCGTTCATCTCCGTCGAGCCGCCGCTCGAGCAGGAAGAGGATGTGGAGGAGGAGGAGCGTCAGAAGGAAGCCGCGAAGCGGACCTACGCCCGTTCAGTCGCCGTCACGAAAGAAGTCATCAATTCGATCCGCATGGGCCGCACCGCGAACGTGAAGAAGGTGAAGCGCGCGGTGCAGGCGATCGTCGATCAAGTGCTCAACAACGAATCATCGCTCGTGGGCCTGACCACGCTGCGCGACTACGACGAATACACGTTCACCCACTCGGTCAACGTGTGCATCTTCTCGGTGGCGCTGGGACGCAAGCTCGGGCTCACCAAACTCCAGCTCTACGACGTCGGCATGGCGGCGCTGTTCCACGACGTCGGCAAGTCCCGCGTGCCGCTGGAGGTGCTCAATAAGGAAGGTGGACTCACCGAAGAGGAGTGGCGCATCATGCAGGCGCACCCCTGGCTCGGCGTGCTGACCCTGTTCGGACTGCGCGGCTACGGCGAAATCCCCTACCGCGGCATGGTGGTCGCGTACGAGCACCATATGAAGATCGATCTCACGGGCTACCCCAAGTCGATCCGGAACCGGCAGTTGTCGATCTACTCCAAGCTGATCGCTGTCGCGGACGGGTTCGATGCCGCGACCAGCCGCCGCGTCTACCAAACCGTGCCGATTCAGCCCGACGCCGTGCTCAAGGAAATGTGGGAGAACCCGCGCCGCGGCTACGACCCGGTGGTCGTCAAGGCATTCATCAATCTGATCGGGATCTATCCCGTCGGGACGTGCGTCATCCTCGACACGTACGAAGTGGCGCTGGTCCATAACGCCAACCCCGACGTGGCCCACGTGCATCGCCCCGTCGTGCGGCTCGTCACGACGCCGGACGGCGCGCTGCTCACGCCCGGGACGGTCGTCGATCTATCGCAGAAAGACGCGAACGGCAATTACCCGCGCACCATCGTCAAGGTCACCGACCCGGTCAAATACGGCATCAACGTCAGCGACTACTTTGTCTGACCGGACCCCCGGGCAGGGCGGGGAGGGGGCCATCGCTCAGCGGTGGCGCGCGCTCGGCACGAGGCGCGCGCTGATTCCGTATCTCACCGCCGGGTTTCCGACCTACGCCACCTCGCTGGACGCCCTGCGCCGCGTCGCCGCTGCAGGCGCCGATTTCGTGGAGGTCGGCGTGCCGTTCTCCGATCCGCTCGCCGACGGCCCCACCATTCAGCGAACCACGCAAGCAGCGCTGGAGCAGGGGATGACTGTCCCGCGCGTGCTGGCGCTGATCCGGGATGCCGCCCTGACCGTGCCGGTGATCATTATGACGTACCTGAATCCGGTCCTGGCATACGGTGTCGATCGCTTCGCAAAGGAAGCGCGCGCCGCCGGGGCGGCGGGCGTGCTGCTCACCGATCTCCCGGCGGGGGCCGACCCCGCGCTGGAACAAACGGTGACGAGCGGCGGGCTCGACGTGATTCGACTTGTCGCACCGACCACCGATGACCGACGACTGACGGCCGCCCTGAGCGGCACAACCGGATTCGTCTATCTGATCTCGCGCCTCGGCGTGACCGGCGCGCGCGCGACGGTTCCCCCGGATCTCCCGGCGCACGTGCGGCGGATTCGAGCGGTGACGCGCCTGCCCGTGGTGGTGGGGTTCGGCATCGGCACGCCGGAGCAAGCGGCGGCGGCCGCGCAGGTTGCTGATGGCGTGGTCGTCGGCAGTGCATTGATGGACGCGCTGGCGCAGGGCGGCCCCGGGCCGATGGAAGGGCTCGCCCGGGACCTGGCGGCGGCGGTGCACGGATGAACGTCTCGCGCTTCGTCACGATCTATAGTCAGGCGCTGGCCTATATCGGCACCGCGATCCTCGCGGCGGTCCTCATCGCCGACCCGCGCTGGATCGGCCAGCTCCCGCTGATCGCCGTCTTGCTCGGCTGCGCGGTTGCGTTGCGCGGCCTCGCCGTGCCGCTCAGCAAGTATTCGTATCTCACGCAGACGGCGCTCGCGGGGCTTGCCGGCAGTCTGCTGGTGGGCCTTCCCGCGACGGCGCTGGCGATCGCGGGCGCGACCCTGGTGACCGATTCGCTGTGGCAGCGCAAACCGCTCCGCGTCGGGTGGATCAATCTGGGTCGCGAGGTCATCACGCTCGCCGCGGCGTACGGCGTGTACGCGACGATCCTCTCCTGGCTCGACATGCATGGCGCACCCGCCATCACGATCGAGCTGCTCCCGGCGCTCGCCGGCTACGCGCTCGCCTATTTCCTGTTCGGGCGCGTGCTGTTCTACTTCAGCCTGCTCATCCGGGCCAAGCTCGAGCCCGCGGAGCGCCTGATGATCGTGCGCTACGAGGTGATCGGCTACGCGGCCACGCTGCTGGCCGCCGTCATCTTCGTCGGCGCGGTCGTGGCCTGGTCGTTCGGCGCCTGGATCATCGTCGGCCTGGTCCTCACTTTCCTCGGCCTGCTGCTCAAGCAGATGCTCGAGGAGGCGATCTCCGCGGAAGAGCTGAACAAGATCCACGCGATGGAGGCGGTGATCACCTCCAACATCAGCCTCGCCGATTCGTTTCAGCGCATCGAGCGGCTGGCGCACCGGCTGGTCGATTGGGGCGACTTCCGCATTTACCGCCTGCGCGAGGACGTCATGGCGCTCGTGCATCGCTCCGAGCGCGGGCGCGAAGGACGAGGAGAGCCGTCGGAGGACATCGCCGCGCTGCGGCGCACGGTGACGGCGACCGGCGAGACGGTGGCGATCGATGACGTCACCCGCGACGAGCGCGTCGCCGATGCGCCGGTCGAGGTGCAAAGCCTGGTGATCGTGCCGCTCAAGTTCGGCGATCACGTGATCGGCACCCTGGAGCTCGAGCACCACAAAAAACACTGCTACCGCCGCCAGGACATTCTCACCATCAGTACCTTTGCGACCCAGCTGGCGACGGCCGTGCACATCACCGATCTGCGTCGCCCGCTCGTCGAGACGGTGGAGCGCATGACGCGCCAGCTCGCGACCATCGCCCAGACCGCTGAGGCCCTCAAGGGGGCGGCGGCCGCCGTGGCCGCGTCGACTGGCGTGATTCGCGAGGGCGTGCGGCGGGAAGAAGGCGAAGTGTCCGGGGGACTCGAAGCGACGGAGAGTCTGGCGCAGGTCTCGCGCCGCGTCTCCGACGACGGCGCGGGGGCGGCGCGCGCGTCCAGCGCCGCCAGCGACGTGGCGAGCCGGAACCGCACCCAGATCCGCGAGGCCATCGAGCGGCTGGTGGCGCTCAAGGCCTTCGTCGGGGAGAGCTCCACCAAAGTCCAGCAGCTCGGCCAGATGAGCCGGCGCATCACCGGGTTCATCGCCTCGATCCGCGAGCTGGCCGACATGACCAACCTGCTCGCCTTGAACGCCGCGATCGAAGCCGCGCGCGCCGGCAAACACGGCAAGGGCTTCGGCGTCGTGGCGGACGAAGTCCGCCACCTCGCGGAGCAGAGCTCAACCGCGGCGGCGGAAGCGGGCGAGCTGGTCCAGGACATTCACACACAGGTCGGCGAGGTGGTGGAGCAGATGCGCCGGGGGCAGGTGAACGTGGGCGACGTCGAGGAGCTCTCGGCGGCCGCGCTCGAAGCTCTGGACGCGATCGTCGCGGCCACCGCCGAAGCGACCGCGCACGCCGGCCGGATTACGGCCGCCGCGGGCGAGCAGCATCAGGCGTTCGCGCGTTTGCGCGAGCGCATCCACGCGGTGGCGAGCATCGCGGGACAGAACCGCGTCGAGGCCGACGACGTGGCGACGCGCGCGGTGCAGGCCGCGGAGGGTCTGACGGACCTCGAGCGGGCGACCCGCGACCTCGAGCAGGTCGCCACGATGCTGCGCGATCTGACGCGCGGCTTCGCGAACGTCGCGTGACGGATGAGCGAGCGTACATCGCGCTGGGATCCAACGTGGGTGACCGAGGCGCGCATCTCGCGCATGCGCGAGCGCGGCTCGCCGCCCTCCCCAAGACCCGCCTCATCGGCGTGTCGAGCATCGAGGAGACCGCCCCCCTCGGGCCGGTTGCGCAGCCGCCATATTTGAACCAAATGGTGCTGCTGGCAACCACCCTGACCGCGGCCGACTTGCTCGCCCATTGCCGGGCCATTGAAGCCGAGCGGGGCAGGACAGCGCCGCGAGCGCTGGGGGCCGCGGACGCTCGATCTGGACATCGTACGCTACGGCGCGCGCATCGTGCGCGAGGCGGATCTGACCATTCCACACCCCGAGCTGCCCAACCGCGATTTCTGGCAACGCGAGATCGCCGAGCTGGAAGGTGAGCATGGCTAACGTCACGACGCGAACGCTGCTCGAGATGAAGGAGAAGGGCGAGCGGATCGTCGCGCTCACGTGCTACGACGCGCTGTTCGCGCGGCTGCTCGACGCGACCGGCGTGGATGTGCTGCTCGTCGGCGATTCGCTGAATCAGGTGCTCGCCGGGGCGTCCTCGACGCTGTCGGCGACGCTCGAGCAAATGATCTACCACACCACGATGGTCCGGCGCGGGACCGAGCGGGCGCTCGTGGTGTGCGACATGCCGTTCCTGAGCTATCAGGTCTCACCCGAGGAGGCGCTCAGAAACTGCGGCCGGGTGATGAAGGAGACGGGCTGTCACGCCGTGAAGCTCGAAGGCGGGCAGCCGATCGCCGCGACCGTGCGCCGTCTGGTGGATGTCGGCATCCCGGTGATGGGCCACCTCGGTCTGACGCCGCAGTCCGTGCACGCGCTGGGCGGCTATCGCGTGCAGGGCCGCGACGAGGCGGCCGCGGGACGACTCAAGGCCGATGCCACCGCGCTGCAGGACGCCGGCGCGTTCGCCGTGGTGCTCGAGCTGGTCCCCGCGCCGCTCGCCTCGCAGATCACGAAGGCGCTGGCGATCCCCACGATCGGCATCGGCGCGGGGCCGGCGTGCGACGGGCAGGTGCTCGTGCTGCACGACATGCTCGGTCTCAACGACCAGTTCTCCGCCAAGTTCGTCAAGAAGTACGCGGCGCTGGCGGAGGACGTGCGGGAGGCCGCGCGCGTGTTCGCGGCCGAGGTGCGGGAGGGGCGCTATCCAGGCCCCGAACATTCGTTTGGCAAGTGAGAGGCGAATGATCAATGATCAATGATGAATGTCGAATGATCGTGGATCATTGATAATTGGTCATTGATTATTGATAATTCCGACCGAAAGGAGGCCAAATGTCGAAAACCGAGGATGAAAGGCTGGCGAAGCTGATCAAGAAGAACATCGCCAAGGCCGCCAAGGCCAAGCCCAAAGCGCGCAAGCGCTACGACCCGACGTTGCCGCCGGAATCGTCCGACGACGACATCGAGCGCCGCGACTTCTTTTCGGAGATGAAGAAGCGCGAGTTCTAGTTGCGCGAGCTCACCACCATCTCCGAGATGCGCTCCTGGTCTCGCGCCGAGCGCTCTCGCCGTCACACCATCGGCTTCGTTCCCACCATGGGATTTCTCCACGAAGGCCACTTGCGCCTCGTGGATCGGGCGCGTGAGCTCGCAGACCGCGTCGTCGTCAGCATCTTCGTCAATCCCCTGCAATTCGGGCCACATGAGGACCTCGGGCGCTATCCCCGCGACCTGCCGCGCGACCGGACGCGGGCCGACGCGCGCGGCGTGGACTGTCTGTTCGTGCCCGACGCCGCCGCCATGTACCCCCCCCCGAGCTGCTGGTGCGGGTGGTGCCCGGCCCTGTGGCCGACACCCTCGAGGGCATGGCGCGACCCGGCCACTTCACGGGAGTGCTGACCGTCGTCGCGAAACTGTTTCACATCGTCGAGCCCGACGTTGCGGTGTTTGGCCGGAAGGATTTTCAGCAGGCGATGCTCGTCAAGCGGCTCGTGAAGGATTTGGACTTTCCCTCGACCATCGACGTCGCGCCGACGGTCCGGGAGCTCGACGGGCTGGCGCTCTCTTCTCGCAACAGCTACCTGAACCCTGACGAGCGCCGCTCGGCCCTGGGGCTGTCGCGCGCGCTGCGCACGCTCGAGCAGACGTGGCGCGCCGGCGAGGCCGATCCGTTGAAGCTCCAGCGCGCCGGTCTCGAGGCATTGCACGCACCGGGGGTGATTCCCGAGTACTGCGCGCTCGTCGATGACGACCTCCAGCCAGTCACGCGCGTAACCGCGCGCACGGTAGCGGTGGTCGCGGCTCGCGTCGGGAAGACCCGGCTGCTCGACAATGTCGTGCTCGGCGAAGGGGTCGGCGCAGATCCACGGGTCACGCCGTGAGCCTGCCGGATTGGGCGCAGGTGACGCCGGTGCGGCGGGCCCACATCGAGCGCGTGGTTGCACTCCTCGAGAGCTGGGCGCATGCGATGCGCGTGCCCGCCCACGAGCGCGAGCGTTGGCTCCGCGCCGGCTGGCTGCACGACGCGCTGCGCGATGCACCCCTCGGAGATCCGCTGGGACACGGGCCGGTCACGGCCGCTCATGCAGCCGCGCAAGGCGAACGGGACCAGGGCGTGCTCGATGCCGTCCGGTATCACACCACCGGCTTCGCCGGCTGGGACGATGCCGGGAGAATGCTCTATCTGGCCGACTTTCTCGAGCCCGGTCGCGGTGGTGCCGATCGAGAGGAGCTGGCGCGGCGCGTCCCGACGGAGCGTGACGCCATCCTGCGCGAGGTCGCGCGACGGCGGATCGAATGGCTCCTGCGCTCCGGGTGGATGCTCCCCGACGAAACCGTGACATTCTGGAATCACCTGGTGTGAAGGCCTGGCCCCTGCTGCTGCTGCCAATCGTTGCCTGCGGTGACGACCGGAGTCAGGCACATCCCATCCCCGGCGACCGAGCGCCCGCGATCACCGTCGAAGTGCTGAACGCCAACGGCCGCGCCGGCGACGCGCGCGTCGGCACGCGCGTGCTGCGGCGCGAGGGGATCGACGTCGTCTATTTCGGGAATGCGCCCGCCGCGGAAGGCACGATCGATTCGACGCGGATCATCGTGCGGCGTGGCTCGGCACAGGTGGGGGAACGAGTGCGGGCCGCGTTGGGGCTGGGGCGGGTCGAGATCGCGCTCGACAGCAGCAAACTACTCGATGTGAGCGTGCTCCTCGGCGCGGACTTCGTTTCGCCGCGTGCGAGCCTCGACTTCCACCCGTAACTGCCCGCACGCCGCGCTGATGTCGAGGCCGCGGCTGCGCCGCAGCACCGCCTCCACGCCACGCTGCTTCAGCCGCCGTTCGAACGCGAGCATCTGCGCACGCGGGCTCGGCGTCAGATCGGGTGCGCCGCCGGGATGCAGCGGCAGCAGATTGACGAGCGCCTCGAGCGGTTGCGCCAGCTTCGCCAGCTGATCCGCCGTATCCAACGAATCGTTCTTCCCGCCGATCAGCACGTACTCGAGTGTGACCCGGCGCCGGAATTGTTTCAACGCCTCCATGAGCTCCGGCAACGTGTACTTCTTCTCGATCGGCATCAACTCCCGCCGCAACGCCGGCGCGGGGGCATGCAGGGACACCGCGAGCCGGAACTGCTCGGGGCGCCGCGCGAACTTGGCCAGGCTCGGCAGAATCCCCACCGTCGACAGCGTGATGTGCCGCGCGCCGATGCCGAACCCGTCCGGCTTGTTCAGGACCGTGAGTGTCGTGTCGACGGCATCCCAATTGAGCAGCGGCTCACCCATGCCCATGAACACGACGTTCGTCGGTTTGAGCGCGGGGTCGCGCAGCACCAGCTCTCGCACCTGGGCGGCGATCTCCCCGGCCGACAGATTGCGCCGAAACCCCATGCGCCCCGTGGCGCAGAACACGCAGCCCAGCGCGCAACCCGCCTGCGAGGAGATGCACAACGTGCGGCGCTTGCCCTCAGGAATCAGGACGGATTCGATGGCCTCGCCGTCGTCCAGGCCCCACAGGAACTTCTCGGTGCCATCGCTCGAGGCCTGATGGGTCCGAAGCGTCAACCGGCGCAGCGGCAATGCCTCGGCGAGTGCGCGCCGGAGCGGCTCGGGAAGATCGGTGGCATCACTCCAGGCGGCCACGGGCCGCTGCCACAGCCGCGGTAGCACCTGCCTCACCCGGTACGCGGGTTCACCGCGCGCCGCAAGCCATTCCTGCAACGTCGCGCGCGCCGCCTCGGGCGTGAGACTCAGAAGATCGATGCTCATTTGAACCGGACTTCCACGCCCACGCGATAGGCAGAGCCGAGATCGTTGACTCCCGCGTCCCGGGCGATCGCGACTCGGTACTTGCCAATCGCCAGCCCCAGTCCGGCGACCGGTCGCCATGAGCCCCCGCTGTAGCCCCCCTCCCGGGCGAACAGGAGGTCGAACGTAACGGTCTTGGAGAACTCCGCACCGATGCCAAGTTGATGGTCCGCGGCGAACCCATGGGCGAAGGAAATGCCATATCGGCCCCGAACGACCACGCGGTCACCCCGGTCCGAGGCCGGGCCATTCCAGAGCCGAGCCTCGAGGCCCGCATAGATATCCTGCGCCGGATCGTTGACCGTGAGTGATGAGAAGAAGTGCGTCGCCGCGGCGATGCGAAATCGGTCGCCACCGAGCGCCCGACTCGCGCCCAGGTCCAGCGTCCAGCGGCTGCTGCTGCTCACGTCGAGCCGTGTCTCGTGAAACGCGAGCGTCGCGCCCACATTCGTCCCGCCCAGCTGCCGCGACCAGTTCGCGCCGAAGGCGAACGTGTAAACCGGAACGCCGCTCCCGGTTGGATCGGGACTGTCGATCGTCTGCGTGATGTCGCTCAGTCCGACGCGCCCGTAGATGATGCCGACGCGGCCGATCTTTCCCGCGGGCAGGCGCATCGTCGCGATCACTCCGGTGGCGTCGATCGCCGAGGGCGTCTGAATCGCCTCGAATGCAAGTTGCACGCGGGCGCTGTCCTCTGTCTGCGCCGGATTCCACAGTGCCGCGGCGGCCCCCTGCGCGAGCGCCGGGGGAGTGGCCAGGGTCGTGGCGGCGACACGCCACAACGTCGTCCCGGTGGCCTGCTGCGCGCTGCCGCGCGCCGCACCCAGTGTCGACAGTCCAACCAGCAGCATCCCAATGCGTTGCATGCCGAACGTTTACTCACGGCTGTGGCGCCGTCAACTCAAGTCAACTATCTTCAACCGGTTACGGCACTTGGACACACTCCATTGCGACTCTCCGAACTGCTAACGCCTGACCGGATTCGGGTGCCTCTTAGGGCCCAAAGTAAGGAGGGCGTATTGCGGGAATTGGTGGATTTGCTGGTCGGAGGAAATGGAGCGGCGCCGGAAGTGCTTCAGGCGATTCTGGAACGTGAACGGCAGTTTCCGACCGGGATCGGTTATGGCGTGGCAGTCCCGCACGGGAAGACGCCCGCGCTCGCGAACCTTGTCGTAGTTGCCGGGACCGCCCCGGCGCCCGTCCCTTATGAAACGGTGGACGGGCAGCCCGTGCGGCTGTTTTTCCTGCTGGCGGGTCCGGAATCGCAGGCCGGCGCGCACGTGAAGGCGCTGAGTCGCATCGCGCGACTCGTGCGGCGCGAGCCGGTCCGCGCCAGCCTGCTGGCGGCCGGGGACTCCGCCGAGTTTTACCGCATTCTGTGCGATGCAGAGAGGGGAGGAGCATAGACGCTCGCGAAGGCGTGACGCGGACAACCCAACGTACCCATCGCTGCGGCGAGCTTCGCAAGGAGCACGTCGGGCAGCCGGTGAAATTGGGGGGCTGGGTCCACCGGCGCCGCGACCTGGGCGGGATCGTCTTTCTCGATCTGCGCGACCGCGCCGGCCTCGTTCAGGTTGCCGTGGGCCCGGGCTGGGCCGCACCCGACGTCGTCACCCGCGCCCAGACGGTCGGAACGGAAGCGGTCGTGACGGTGGAGGGGGAAGTCGTCGCCCGTCCGCCCAACATGCGGAACAGCGAGCTCGCGAGCGGCGATGTCGAGGTCCACGCCACGTCATTGCAGGTGCTCGGACCCGCCGAGACGCCCGCGATTCCCGTCGCGCGCGGCAAGGGCGAGGAGCTGGCGGCCGAAGAGCTGCGGCTCAAGTACCGTCACCTCGATCTGCGGCGGCCCGAGCTTCAGGCCAACCTCATCCTGCGTCACCGGCTGTTGCAGCGGGCGCGCCGCGCCATGAGTGAGCTCGACTTTCTCGAAATCGAAACGCCGAATCTCACCAAGCCGACGCCGGAAGGGGCGCGCGACTATCTCGTTCCGTCGCGCGTGCACCCGGGCGAGTTCTACGCGCTGCCGCAGTCGCCGCAGATCTACAAGCAGCTGCTCATGATCTCGGGGTTCGATCGCTATTTCCAGATCGCGCGTTGCTTCCGCGATGAGGATCTGCGGTTCGACCGGCAGCCCGAGTTCTCGCAGATCGACATCGAGGCGTCGTTTGTCGGCCAGGACGACGTGATCGGCTACGTCGAAACGGTGCTGGTCGCGCTGTGGGCGGAGGCGGGGCACACGATCCCGCGTCCGTTCCCCCGGCTCACCTGGCGTGAGGCGATGGAGCGCTACGGGACCGACAAGCCCGATCTGCGCTACGACTTCGCCATCGCCGACTGGACCGCCCAGGTCCAGCCGCTCGCGGTTCCGTTCTTCCAGAGCGCGACCAATGGGTCGCGGGTGCGCGGGATCGCGGTGCGCGGTGGCGGCACTCTGTCGCGCAAGGACGTCGATCAGCTCACCGAGGCTGCCAAGACGCACGGCGCGCCCGGGCTCGCCTGGGTGAAGCGCCAGGGCGAGCAGGTGTCCGGCTCGGTGGGCAAGCACTTCACCGCGGAAGCGCTGGGCCGAATCGGGGTCGGCGATGGCGACGTCGCATTGATGACGGTCGGCCCTGATCGGGTCACGTCTCCCGCGCTCGACAAAGTGCGACAGGAGGTCATCAAACGGCTCGGTCCGGCGCCCAAGCTGGCGCACGCGTTCTGCTGGGTGGTGGACTTTCCGTTGTTCGAGCCCGATCCCGAGACCGGCACGCCGGTGTTCGCGCACCATCCGTTCACGTCGCCGCATCCGGACGACATCGCGAAGCTCGACAGCGAGCCCTTCGCCTGCCGCGCGCTGCACTACGACGCGGTCTACAACGGCAACGAGCTGGGCTCGGGCTCCATCCGCATCACGGACCCGGCGGTGCAGCGGACCGTGTTCCGCCATCTGGGACTTTCGAACTCGGAGATCGACGCGCGGTTCGGCTTCCTGGTGAACGCGCTCGCCGCCGGCGCGCCTCCGCACGGCGGCTTCGCCGTCGGGTTCGACCGCGTTACGATGCTGCTCGCCGGCGCGGGCTCGTTGCGGGATGTGATCGCGTTCCCCAAGACAACCGCGGCGCGCGCCCTGTTCGAGGGCGCCCCGGCGCCGGCCCGGCCGGAGGATCTCGCCGCACTTCACATCAAGGTGGTGCCCCCCCATGAGTGACGACGTCGTCCACCGGCTGTCCGTGGAAGGCGTGGATCCGCTGGCGTTGGCCGGCGTGAACGACGCGAACCTGCTCGAGCTGGCGCGGCGCCTGGGCGTGCGCGTCTCGCTGCGTGGCGACAACCTGTCGCTGGCCGGCCCCGCCGCCGCGATCGAGCGCGCCGGTGCGGTGGCGCAGGCGCTCATCGATCTCGCGCGCATGGGCGAGACCCTGGACGTGCACGACGTCGAGCGGCTGATCTCCGACGAGGCGCACGGGGAGCTGGGACGAGCGGGGGCGGGAGGGGGCGGAGCTCCCGACCCGGTGAAGATCATCCTGCCGGGTCTGCGGCGGGTGATTCAGCCCAAGACCACCGGGCAACGCGACTATCTGCGCTCGATCGCCGAGCATGACATCGTGATCGGCATCGGCCCCGCGGGGACCGGCAAGACCTATCTGGCGGTGGCGGCGGCCGTCGATGCGCTGGCGCGCAAGCGCGTGCGGCGCATCGTCCTCGCGCGCCCCGCCGTCGAAGCGGGCGAGAACCTCGGCTTCCTGCCCGGGGACTTGCAGCAGAAAGTCGATCCGTACCTGCGACCGCTGTATGACGCGCTCGAAGACATGATGCCGCGCGAGCGAGTGGAGAAAGCGCTCGAGACCCGCACGATCGAGATCGCGCCCCTCGCCTACATGCGGGGCCGCACCTTGAGTGATGCGTTCGTGATTCTGGACGAAGCGCAGAACGCCACGGGTATGCAGATGAAGATGTTTCTCACCCGTCTGGGCGTGAACTCGCGAGCCGTGATCACCGGCGACAAGACGCAGATCGACCTGCCCAACCGCGAGGACTCGGGGCTGCTGCAGGTTGAGCGGATCCTCCCGGGCATCGAAGGCATCGGGTTCCTCTATCTCGGCGACGCGGATGTGGTGCGCCACCGCCTGGTGCGCGACATCATCCGCGCGTACGCCGAGGATGCGCAGGGTTAGATGAACCTCCCGACTCGAGAGCAGGTCCGCTATCACGTCGCGCGCTGGATTTGGGTGCCGGCGCTGGCGCTGGTCGCGCACATCGCGTTCCCGTCGAGCGCCGCCGATGTGGCGCCGCTGCTCGAGCCGGGCGCCCGCGCCGACAAGGAAGTCATCGCGCCGTTCAATTTCGTGGTGAACAAGTCGGAGGACGAGTTGCAGCGGGAAGCCGAGGAGCTCGCGGCGTCGGCGAAACCGATCTACGAATTTCGCCAGCGCGCCTACGACAGCGCCGCCACGACGATGGCGGCGTTTGTCGCCGCGGTCGATGCGGCCGCCGATCAGGGTCCGCAGGCCGTCATCCGGGCTGCCGCCGAATTCGGCGTGCCCCTCTCCCTGCAGGAGGCGGGGTATCTGGCGAAGGGCGGGAAGCGCCGCGCGTTGCAGCAGGCCCTCGACCGCTTGTTCGATCGGACGCTGGCGCAGGGCGTCACGGGTCCCGGCGTCTTGCAAGTGGAGCAGTCCCGCGAGCTGATCGTGCGGCGCGGCTCGACGGAGTCGTCGGTGCAGCGCGATCAGGTGCTCACGTTCGCCCAATACCTGAGTCGCGCGAAGCAGCTGCACCCCGACGCGGGCTCGAGCGTGGGTGACGTGCTGTACCTGAAGCTGGTGCGCCAGTTCTTCCGGCCCACCTTGATTCCGAAGCAGCTCGAGACCGAGCGGCGCCGCAACGAGCTGCGCGGCAGCGTCGATCCCAGCAAGTACATCGTGCGCGCGGGCGACCGCATCGTGGCGCCGCATGAGGTCGTGACCAACGAAGCCCACGAGCGGCTCGTCGCGTTGCACCAGGAGCTGCTGCGGCGCGGCGCGGCCACGACCTACTCGATCCGCGGCGTGCTCGGACCGCTGCTGCGCGACTCACTGATCATCGCGATTTTCTGGGTGCTGCTGGCGTTCTATCGGCGCGAGACCTACCGCGACATCAAGCAGGTGGCGTTGATCGGCGGGCTGTTCGCATTGCTGCTCGCCCAGGCGGGCGTCGTCGCCCGGTTCTATGCGCCGCATCCCGAAGTCATCTTCATGCCGTTCCTCGCCATGATGATGACGGTGCTGTTCAACGGGCGGGTCTCGATGATCGCCGCGATGATCCTCGCGGTCGTCGTCGGACTGCAGCCGGTCTTCCATGACTTCCCAGCGACGTTCTTGTGTGTCGTCGGTGGGGTGACCGCCGCGCTGTCGGTGAAGACGCTGCGCAGCCGCAGCAACTTCTACGCGCCGGTGCTGATCATCGCCGGCGGCTATCTCCTGGGCGCGCTCGCGCTGGGGCTCGCGAGCGGCTGGCCGATCGAGGAAATCGGACTGCGCGGTTTGCTGGGCGCCTTGAACGGCCTGGTGTCGGCGGGCCTCACGTTCTTCCTGCTCCCGGTCGCAGAGTCGGTTACGCACATCACGACCGACCTCACGCTGCTCGAGCTCTCCGATCCCAGCCGACCGCTGTTGCGGCGCCTGTCGCTCGAGGCCCCGGGGACGTACGCGCACAGCGTGGCGATGGCCAACCTCGTCGAAGCGGCGTGCAATCGCATCGGCGCCAACGGGCTACTGGGCCGCGTGGGGTGTTATTACCACGACATCGGGAAAGTGAAGAATCCGATGTATTTCGTGGAGAATCAGATTCCGGGCAATAATCCGCACGACCGGCTGAAGGCGCTGCAATCGGCGCAGATCATCAAAGCGCACGTCACCGACGGTCTCGCGCTGGCCGCGGACGCCGATCTCCCCGACGCGGTGGCGGCGTTCATTCCCGAACACCACGGGACGACCGAGATCACCTACTTCCTCGACAAGGCCAGAAAGACCGATGGGGGGCAAGCGCGGAATCCCGAAGACTTCACCTATCCAGGTCCCAAGCCCCGGTCCATGGAGACGGCGATCTCGATGATCGCCGATTCCGTGGAGGCCGCCCTGCGTGTGCTGGAGGACCTCACGCCGCAGAAGATCGAGGAAGCCATCGAACATATTGTGCGGACCAAGGTGAACGCCGGCCAGCTCGACGAGGCGCCGCTCACGCTGCAGCAGATCGAGCAGGTCAAGGCCGCGTTCATGATCGTGTTGAGCGGGATGTACCACAACCGCATCGACTATCCGGAGTCCAGTGGCGGCATTAGTGCGGCCTGGCAGCCCCCGGCAACCGCGCGCTGATCAGCTGATGCGTGTCGCACGGCGAGTCCTGGCCTGGGAGCGCGCGCCCGCAGGATCCCACATCGACATCACGCTGCTTTCCGCACCGGCGATGCGGCGCCTGAACCGCCGCGCGACGGGGCGGCGGGGTCTCACGGACGTGATCGCGTACGCACTCCCACAACCCGATGGCCGTCTGTTCGGGGATGTGTACATCTGCCCGGCGGCAGCCGCGCGCGTGGCCCCCCCCCCTCCCGCCCAGCGCGCGGCGCTGCGGGAAGAGCTCATCCGGCTCGCCGTACACGGCGCCTTGCACGTGCTGGGATACGATCACCCCGAAGGTCCGGGGCGGACGCGATCGCGCATGTGGCGGCTCCAGGAACGCTACGTGAAGAAGACTGTGCGCTGATGCTGACCGAAGCCGCGTTGCGGATCATCGGGCTCGTCGTCGCCGTGGGGGCCGGCGTGTGGGCCGCGTTACTCGCGCTGGCCGAAGAAGCGGCCGTGGGGGAAGCGCTGCATACGCTGGGCGACGCACCACCCATCGCCGCCGAGCGGCGCGTCCCGTTGCATCGGGCCCTGCACGTGACGCGGCTCGCCCTGCTCATCCTCGGCGCCGTGGCGACGTCGAACGCCGTCGCGTGGTGGACGCGCTCCTGGGTCGAGGCACTCGGCACGCTGCTCATCGGCACGCTGCTGCTGTTCATCGTCGGCGACGCGCTCCCGCGCAGCGTGGCGGGAATCGCACCCGAGCTGTCGGAGGCGGCGCTCCCGCTGGCTCGGCGCACGTTGGCGCTGTTCGGTCCGCTGCTCTGGGGGCTGGCGTGGGCTGATCGCGGACTGCACACACTCGTCGAGACGCCGCGCCCGCTGCAGCCCGATCTCGGCATCGCGCAGCGCGACATGCTGCTCGGCGTCTTCACAACGGCCGATACGACGGTCGACGAGGTGATGACGCCGCGCCTCGACATGACGAGCGTGGACATCTCCGCAACAACCGAAGAAGTCCTCGATGCCTTCAAGCAGAGTCAGCACACACGGCTGCCGGTGCTCGACGGCTCCCCGGATAACGTTGGGGGCGTGCTGTTCGCGAAAGACGTCGTGCCGATGGCGATGGGGCTCGCCGAGCCCGGCACACGCTGGCAGACGCTGGTGCGGCCGGCGGCGTTCGTCCCCGAGACGAAGACCCTGGATAACCAGCTGCGCGATTTCCAGAGCACGCCCGCGCACATCGCCCTGGTCGTGGACGAGTTCGGCGGCACATCGGGGCTGATCACCCGGGAAGACATCCTCGAGGAAATCGTCGGGGAGATCCGCGATGAGCACGATACCGAGCAGGCACCGGCGATTCGCCGCGACGGAGCGCGTGTCTGGGTCGACGGCCGGGTGAGTCTCGACGAGCTGTCGGCGGCGCTCGGCACCACCATCGCGCACGCCGAAGTGTCCACCGTCGGGGGGCTCGTCTACTCGGTCCTGGGGCGCGTGCCGCGGGCCGGCGATGAGCTGACGCTCGACGGCTATCGCGTCGTGGTCGAGCGCGTGGAACAGCGGCGCGTCACGCAGGTCTCGTTCGAAAAACGATGAGCGCCGCCCTCGCCGTCCTGTTGCTCGGATTGGTCCTCGCCGGAGTGTCGGCGGCCGTCGGCGTCGCCGCCGCGACCGTGAGCCAGCATGAGCTGACGCGTTGGGTGGCGTACAAGCTGCGGGGATCCGCGGCGACGGTCGGGCTGCTGCAGAATCCCCAGCGCACGCTGGCGACGGCGAACACGCTGACGACGCTGGGCGTGCTGCTCGCCGCGGGGGGCATCCCCGCGTTGCTCGCCGCGACGACCCCGACGTTCCTCGGTGTCTTTACGATTGCCGTCGGGGTCCCGCTGTTCATCAGCGCCGCGTACCTCGTGCCGCGGGTGCTCGGACGTCGCTGGGCGGAGTCGCTCGTGGCTCGGGCCGTTCCCTGGATGGAGCGGTTCGGGGCGGTGCTCGCGCCGTTCATTCCCCGGCGTGAGCGGTCCACGCGCACGACGCTCGCCGCCTTGCTGTCCAGCGATACCCAATCGCTCGCCGGAACCGATGAAATGGCCGTCGTGTCCGGGGTGCTCGCGTTCTCAGACCGTCCCGTGCGCGAGCTGATGACGCCGCGCACCGCGATCGTGGCGTTTCCCGAGGGGATGCCGGCGGGCGAAGCGGCCCACGTCCTGCACCAGTCGGGGTACAGCCGCTACCCGGTGTACCGGGGTTCACTCGATGAAGTCGTCGGCGTTGCGCACACGCTCGATCTGCTGGGCCGTCAGCCGGAGGATCCCGTGCTGGTGCGGCCCCCGCTCACGGTCCCGGGCACGATGCGCGCGGCGGACCTGATGCTCGAAATGCAGCGGGGCGGACTGCACCTCGCCGTCGTGCTCGACGAGTTCGGCGGGACCGCGGGGCTCGTCACGTTCGAGGACCTGCTGAACGATCTGGTGAGCGAGCTGTTCGAGCCATCCGCGACGCAGCCCACGGCTGCGCGCGTAATTGAAGTCGAAGGCAGCGCGCCCGCCGCCGAGCTGGCGGAGAAGCTCGGCGTAACGTTGAGGAGCGGGGGCAACGCGCAGACCGTGGCCGGCCTGCTCATTCAGGCGCTCGGACGGATCCCGAGAACCGGCGAGCGCTTCACGTTCCAGGGGCTCGAATTCGACGTGCTCGCGGCCGGCGCGACGCGCGTCGAGCGCATTGCCGTCCGCGCCGGTCCAGTGCGGTCGATCGCGCTCGGAGGGACGGCGTGACCGCGCCGGACTTGAGGCTGGATGAGCTGAAGGAGCTTGCCGAGCACGACGATCTCCATCCCTTCCTGCAGCGCGCCCGCAACGTCCACCCTTCCGATCTCGCCGATGTGCTGGCGGCACTCGACGCGTCCACGCGCGCGCGCGTCATCGCGGAGCTCCCCACCGAGCTGGCGTCGAGCGCGCTCGCCGAAATGGAAGCAGCCGAGCACCCCGAGCAGATGCTGCTCGCGGTCGGGCCGGAGTACGCCGCCGAGCTGGTCGATGAGCTGCCGAGCGACGACGCGGCCGAACTGGTCGGGGAGTTGTCCGCGGGCGACCGCGAAGCGGTGCTCGCGGAAGTCAGCGATCGGGGTGAGGTCGACCGCCTGCTCGAGTATCCGGAGGACAGCGCCGGCCGGCTCATGACCACGGAGGTGGTCACGGTTCGGGAAGACGCGAGCGTGGCCGACGCGATCGACGCCATCCGGCGCCAGAGTGAGGACGATGAAAGTCAGCTCTATCAGGTGTACGCGGTGGATGCGGACGGCGACCTGCACGGCATCGTTCCGGTCGCGCGCCTGATCGTGTCGTCGCCGGCGCGCCTGGTGCGCGACGTGATGGAACAACCGCTCGTCCAAGTCCAGCCCCAGGAAGACCAGGAAGCGGTCGCCCGACTCATGGCACGCTACAATGTAGCCGCGGTGCCGGTCGTGGACGCGCGGGGCCACTTGCTGGGCCGCATCACGTTCGACGACGTGGTGGACGTCGTGGAGGCCGAGACGACCGAGGACATTTTGAAGTTCGGCGGCATGGAGGCGTTGGACGCGCCATATCTGACCGTGGCGTTCAGCCGCATGGTCCGGAAACGTGCCGGCTGGCTGGCGGCGCTGTTCCTGGGTGAAATGCTCACCGCCACCGCGATGGCATTCTTCGAGGAAGAGATCGCCAAGGCGGTCATCCTCGCGCTGTTCGTGCCGCTCATCATTTCGAGCGGCGGCAACTCCGGCTCACAGGCCTCGACCCTGGTGATCCGCGCGATGGCGCTCGGCGAGGTGCAGCTGCGCGACTGGTGGCGCGTCATCCGGCGCGAGCTGGCTACGGGTCTGGTACTCGGCACCGTGTTGGGGACCATTGGCTTCCTGCGCATCACGTTGTGGCACGCCATCACCGGGATTTACGGGGTGCACTATCTGCTCGTCGCATTCACGGTCTTCGCCAGCCTCATCGGGGTCGTGACATTCGGCACGATAACCGGCTCGCTGCTGCCGTTCATCCTGCGCAAGCTCGGATTCGACCCGGCCAGCGCCTCCGCGCCGTTCGTCGCTACACTGGTGGACGTCACCGGGTTAGTCATCTACTTCACGGTGGCAAGCATCATCCTGCGCGGAACCCTCCTGTGACGGCCACGCCGCCGTTATCCTTAGATATGCAGCTCGATGGAGTGCTCGCGGGGCTCGAGCGCGGCGACACCGCCGCGCTGGCGCGCGCCATCAGCCTGGTGGAGAATCAGCGCGACGGGTTCGAGCAGCTGCTGTCGGCGCTGTACCGCAAGATCGGGAACCGGAAGGCGCATCGCATCGGGATCACCGGACCGCCGGGAGCGGGGAAGAGCACGCTCACCGAACAGCTGGTCCGGGCCTATCGCGGTCGTGGGCTCAAGGTCGCGGTCATCGCGGTCGATCCGACCAGTCCGTTCACGGGCGGCGCGCTGCTGGGGGACCGGATCCGCATGGAATCGGTCAGTCTCGATCCGGGGGTGTTCATTCGATCGATGGCGACGCGCGGCGCGCGGGGCGGACTCGCCACGACGACCGAAGAGGTGGCGGACGTGCTGGAGGCGTTTGGCTTCGACCGCATCGTGATCGAGACGGTCGGCGTCGGCCAAACCGAGCTCGACGTGGCGGCCACCGCGGATACGACCGTGCTGGTCCTGGTCCCCGAGTCGGGCGACGGCATCCAGACGTTGAAGGCCGGGGTGATGGAGATCGCCGAGCTGTACGTGATCAACAAGAGCGATCGTCCCGGGGCGGACAAGCTGAGAAGCGAAGTCGCAATCATGCTTGGTATCCGCAGGGGCCATGCGTTCGCGCATATCACGCCGCATCATAACCCCAGGGCGGCGAAGGGCGGCGAAGGGCGGCGAGGTAAGGCGGCGGCGACTGATGAGTGGGACGCGCCGGTCCTCACGACCGTCGCCTCCAAGGGCGAGGGAATCGCCGAGCTCGTCGCCGCGCTCGACCGGCATCACGATTACCTCGTGAGCAGCGGCAAACGCGATGAGCGCCGCAAACGCCGTCTCGCGGCGCGCACGCGGGCCGTCGTGAACCGGGCGATCCGGCAGTGGGTATGGGAGGAGACGAAGGCCGAAGACGTGATCAGCAAGCGGCTGGATGATGTGGCCGCCGGCACGCGCAGCCCCTACGATGTCGCTGCCGAGGTACTCAAGCAGGTGAGGAATGGCAAATGACGATCGACAAGAAACCGGTCTACACCGCCGCCGATCTCAACGGCTTCGACATCGACAAGCAGCTCGGACGTCCGGGCGAATTCCCGTTCACGCGCGGCATCCATCCCACGATGTACCGGGGCAAGCTGTGGACGATGCGCCAGTTTGCCGGCTTCGGCAGCGCCGCCGATACCAACCGCCGCTACAAGTTCCTGCTCGAGCACGGCCAGACCGGTCTGTCGGTCGCCTTCGATTTCCCGACCTTGATGGGCTACGATTCCGACCATCCCCGTTCCGAGGGAGAAGTCGGGAAGTGCGGCGTGGCGATTGCGTCGCTCGCCGACATGGAGACGTTGTTCGACGGCATCCCGCTCGATCAGGTCTCCACCTCGATGACGATCAATGGCCCCGCGGCCATTCTGTTTTGCTTCTACGTGGCGGCGGCCGAAAAACAGGGCGTGCCGATCGCGAAGCTGCGTGGCACCGTGCAGAACGACATTCTCAAGGAGTACATGGCCCAGCACGCCTGGGTCTATCCGGTCGAGCCCGCCCTCAAGGTGATCGTGGACATGTTCGAGTGGGGCGCGCAGCACACGCCGCTCTGGAATACGATCTCGATCTCGGGCTACCACATCCGCGAAGCCGGGGCGACGGCGGCCCAGGAGCTCGCGTTCACGCTCGCCAATGGATTCACCTACGTTGAGCGCGGGCTCGCGCGCGGGCTCGACATCGACAGCTTCGCGGCGCGGCTCTCGTTCTTCTGGGACATCCACAACGACTTCTTCGAAGAGATCGCGAAGCTGCGCGCGGCGCGCCGCATCTGGGCACGGCACATGCGCGAGCGCTACCACGCGCGCCACGCGCGCTCCTGGATGATGCGCTTCCACAGCCAGACGGCCGGCGTCACCCTCACCGCTCAGCAACCGCTCAACAACATCGTACGGGTGGCGTATCAGGCCCTCGCCGCGGTCCTCGGCGGCACCCAGTCGCTGCACACCAATTCGCTCGACGAGACGCTGGCGCTGCCCACCGAGCAATCGGTGCAGGTCGCGCTGCGCACGCAGCAGATCCTGGCACACGAGACCGGCGTGGCGGAGGTGATCGACCCGCTCGGTGGCTCGTACTTCATCGAGGCGCTGACCGACCAGCTCGAGCGCGAAGCGGAAGCCCTGTTCGCCGAGATCGCGTCGATTGGGGGGGTCGTCCGCGGGATCGAGACCGGCTGGTTCCAGCGGCAGATCGCCCAGTCGGCCGCCGCCTTCCAGCGTCAGGTGGAGATGGCGGAGCAAGTGATCGTCGGCGTCAACGAGTTCCTGTCCGATGACGACCACCCCGTCGAGATCCTGAAGGTGTCCAATGACGCGGAAGACGAGCAGCGCAGCCGTCTGGCGCGCGTGCGCGCCGAGCGCGACCACGAGCTGGTCGAGCGGCGCCTCGAGGAGCTGCGGCAGGCGGCCGAATCTGACCGCAACGTGATCGGGCCGATGCTGGATTGTGCGCGCGCCTACTGCACCCTGTACGAGATTCGCCACGCGCTCGAGCGCGTGTGGGGCGCGTATCGCGAACCGGTATTCTTTTAGGTCATGAGCGCCCTCCCCGCTGCCATTACCGAACGCGATGCCCAGGACGCGCTCCAGCGTCTCGCCCGGGTCCAGCCCGGCAATCACTGGGTGGTGAGCTGTTATCTGAAGCTCGAGCCGCGAGACCGCACCCGCGGCAAGTACCTGATCAAGATGAAGAATCGTGTGAAGGAGCAAGAAGCGGCGCTGGCGCGGCAACCGCTCTCCCACCAGGACCGCGAGCACATCGCGCATGCGCTGCGCCAGGTCCTCGATTTCCTGGAAGAGCCGAATCATCTGCCGCGCTCGCGGGCGATCGCGATCTTCGCGTCTCGTGAGCTGGGGCTGTTCGAGGTGCTGCCGCTGCCGCACGTGCATCGCTCCCGCCTGGCGGTCGCGCGCGAGCCGCTGATTCGCGAGGCGCTGGTGCTCGAAGAGGAATTCGGCACGATCCTGGCCGTCGTGTACGACCGCACCGCCGCGCGGTTCTTCGAGATCACGGCGTACGACACCGTCGAGCTCCCCGGGCTCGCCGCCACCGACGCCTCGCGTGCCGGCAAGTTTCACGGCGCCTCCCAGCGTCAGGTGATGGCGCGCGGCGCCAGGCCCTCGGGCAGCGCCGGTGAGCACAACTATCATCAGCGCATCCGCACGGAGAAGCAGCGTCTCTATGCCCAGATCGCCGACCGCATCTTCCAGGTCAACCAGGGGAAGCCGCTCGCGGGGCTCGTGCTGGGGAGCGTCGGTGCGGACGCCGGCGCGGTGATTCCACACCTTCACAGTTATGTCCACGATCTGGTACTCGGCGTGGTGAAGCTCGGTCCGAAGCAATCCACGGCTCCGGACGTCCGCGAGGCGGCGCTGGCGCTGCGCGAAGATCGCGAACGCGCCTGGGAGCGCGCGCACGCCGACGCGGTGAAAGAGAGCGTGCCGCTGGGGTGGGCCGTGAACGGGCCGGAGGTGACGCTCAAAGCGCTGAGCCGGGGCCAGGTGCGCACCCTGCTGGCCGACGGCCATGACGACGACCCTCGCATCGATGAGGCGATCGAAGAGGCGTTCGGTCAACGCGCGCAGGTCGATGTCCTCTACGACGATACGGCACGGCGTGTCGTGGATGGCCTCGCGGCGCTGCTGCGCTTCCGCTCGTGATGGCCAGGAAATCGAAGCGCCCCATCCGCATTCTGGTCGCCAAACCCGGTCTGGACGGGCACGATCGCGGCGCCAAGGTGGTCGCCGCGGCCCTGCGCGATGCCGGGATGGAAGTGATCTACACGGGCCTGCACCAAACACCCGAGATGATCGCGCAGGCCGCGATCCAGGAAGACGTCGACGTGGTGGGCCTCTCGATCCTGTCGGGCGCGCACATGACGCTGTTCCCGCGCGTGCGGAAACTGCTCGACGCCGCGGGCCGCCACGACGTGCTGCTCACCGGTGGTGGCATCATCCCTCCGGAAGACATGAATGCGCTGGTGTCGCAGGGTACGGGCAAGCTGTTTGGGCCGGGCACGCCGACATCGGATCTCATCAAGTACATCCAGGAGTGGGCGGCGGAGCACGTCGCCGCGTGAGTCGCCTCAAGACCCTCGGCGACGAATACACGAAGCTGCGCACCCGCCTCGAGCAGGGCGGGGGCGCGGAGCGGATCAAGCGCCAGCACGACCAGGGAAAGCTCACCGCGCGCGAGCGGGTCGCCGCGCTGCTCGACAAAGACGCGCCGTGGGTGGAGATCGGCCTCCTGGTCGCGCATGACCAGTACGACGGGCAAGCTCCGGCTGCCGGCGTCGTGACGGGACTCGGCCGCGTCGGCGGCCGGCCGGTGGTCGTCGTCGCGAATGACGCGACGGTGAAGGCGGGGTCGTGGTGGCCCGAGACGATCAAAAAGATCCTGCGCGCGCAGGAGATCGCGATGCGGCAGCGCATTCCGATCATCTACCTGGTCGATTCGGCCGGCGTGAACCTGCCGTATCAGGGAGGCGTGTTCCCCGGCCAGTACGGCGCGGCGCGGATCTTCTATTACAACTCGATCATGCGGCGCTATCTCAAGGTGCCCCAGATCGCCGCGGTCATGGGGCCGTGCATCGCGGGCGGCGCGTACCTGCCCGCGCTCTCCGACGTCATCTTCATGGTGGACGGCACCTCATTCATGGGATTGGGCGGCCCCAATCTGGTCAAAGGCGCGACGGGCCAGGTCGTCGACGCCGAATCCCTGGGTGGCGCCGCCACGCACACCAGCATCAGCGCGGTCGCGCATTACCGGGCCAAAGACGACGCAGCATGCCTCGCGCGCATCCGCGAGTACCTGGGCCGGTTGCCGCATGCGCCGCTGGCGCGCAGAACCTATCCCGCACCCAAACGTGACCTCAAGCAGCTGTACGAGCTGATTCCAATCGACCATCGCATGAGCTACGATGTACGCGCGATGTTCGAGTGCCTGTTCGACGCCGGTCGCGTGGATGAATTCCAGCCCGACGTAGCGCCGGAAATGATCTGCGGTCACGCCGCGATTGAAGGGCGAGCCGTGGCGGTGATCGCGAATTCTCGGGGCGTGATCAAAGGAAAGAAGAAGACCGACGCGCCCCCCCCCCGGATCGGGGGGATCATCTACACGGAGAGCGCCGAGAAGGTCGCGTATTTCATCGAGAACGCCGATCGCGAGCGCATGCCGCTCCTGTTCATTCAGGACGTGTCGGGGTTCATGGTCGGGACGGAGGCCGAGCATACGGGGATCATTCGCGCGGGCGCCAGGTTCGTGGAAGCCATGGCGACGGCGACCGTCCCCAAGCTCGTCCTCACCGTCAATCACGCATCGGGTGCCGGATACTACGCGATGGCGGGGCAGGGGTTCGACCCTGACTTCATCGTCTCCTGGCCCACCGGCCGGATGGGTGTAATGGAGGGCGAGTCTGCCGTCCAGGCGGTCTATGGCGCCGACGCCGCCAAACCGGACAACGCGGCCGCGGTGGACGCGATGCGCGCCGATTACGAGCATCAGCTCGATGCCACGTTCGCCGGCGCCCGCGGTTTTGTTGATGCGATTCTGACACCCGAAGAAACGCGCGACACGCTCGCCTTTCTCCTCGAGGTGTCCACCGAATTCACCGGTCCTCATCTCGGGACCTTTGCGCTGCCGGGTTCCGCCTCATGACGAAGCTATTCGCCCTCGGTCTCATCACGCTCGGTGCAGCGTGCGCCTCCACCAAGGCTGTGACGAAGCCGGCGCAGCCGAAGCCCGCGGCGCAGGCACCGGCGATGCCCGACGCCAGTCGCACACGCGAAACGGGGGGCCCACAGCCGCTCGTCGATCCAGCCGTCGCGTACATGCTCGGCCTGATGCCGCTCAAGAGCGCCGGCGTGGACGTGTTTCGGGCGGCGCACCCGACCTACGACGGTCGCGGCGTGCTCATTGCCATTCTGGACAGCGGAATCGATCCGGGAGTCCCGGGCCTCATCGCGACCAGTACGGGAGCGCCCAAGATCATCGAGCTGCGCGACTTCTCCGGGGAGGGACGGGTGGCGCTGGCCGCGTTCCCGGCTCCCACGAGCGCCGAGCTGAAAGGTGCCGCGCGCATTGGACGCCTCACCACGGCGACGACGTGGTATCGCGGCGTGTTCCGGGAGCTGCCGTTGGGCCGCCCGCCGGCGTCCGACGTCAACGGCAACGGGCGCAACACCGACGAGTTTCCGGTCATCGTCGTGAAGGCATCCGACGGCTGGGTCGCGTTCCTCGACACGAACCTCGACGGCTCGTTCGAGGACGAAATGCCGCTGCACGACTACCGCCAGGGCCGCGAAACGATTTCGTTCGGCACCAGGCCGATCACAATCGTCTCAAACTTCAGTGAAGCTCCGCCGGACGACACGCCCGTCCTCGACCTGTTCTTCGATAACTCGGGGCACGGCACGCACGTCGCGGGGATCGCGGCCGGATACAACCTCTACGACGTCGCGGGATTCCACGGCGTCGCCCCGGGCGCGCAGCTCATCGGCCTCAAGATCGCGAACAACGCGCGCGGCGGCGTGACCGTCCACGCCAGCATGATGCGCGCGATCGACTACGCCGCCCGCTACGCCGCGCAGCGCAACCTGCCGCTGGTTTTGAACATGAGCTTTGGCGTCGGCAACGAGCACGAAGGACGCGCCGTCATCGATTCGATCGTGGATGCATTTCTCCTGGGCCACCCGGACGCGGTGTTCGCGATCGCCGCGGGCAACGACGGACCGGGTCTCTCGACCCTGGGCTTTCCCGGATCGGCCGATCTGGCGCTGTCGGTCGGAGCGACGTTCCCAGGCGTCTTTGCCCGGCCTCCTCAACCGGGGGTTCCGCCCGCGCGCGACGTGCTCGGCTGGTTCAGCTCCCGTGGCGGCGAGGTGGCCAAGCCCGATATCGTGGCGCCGGGGATCGCGTTCTCGACGGTGCCGCGCTGGGATACCGGGAACGAAGTGAAGGTCGGCACGAGCATGGCGACGCCGTACGCCGCTGGTCTGGCCGCGACACTCGCCTCGGCGCTCGTGCAGGAAGGACGCCGGGCCAGCGCCGTCGAGATCGTGCAGGCGTTGCGCGTCGCGGCGCGCCCGTTCGCCGGCGCGCGCGTCATCGATGAGGGCGCCGGGATGCCCGTCCTCGAGACCGCGTACGCCTGGCTGGTTGGGGGGCATCAGGGATCGGTTTATGAAGTGCAGGCTGCAACGGGCGTCTCCGCGGCATACCGGCGCGGTGGCTTCGCCGGCGCTCTCGGGTCGGACAGCGTCGAGACCTTTACCGTGCGCCATCGCGGCGGCTTGCGGGCGGCCCAATTCGTGCTCCACGCCGACGTGCCGTGGCTCGTCGTCGACGACACGATCGAGGCGGCCCCGCGCGCGACCGAGATCCCGGTCACCTATCGCCGCAGCGCGCTCACAAACCCAGGGATCTACGTCGGCACGGTGACCGCGCTCAATCCGCGTGACCCGGTCGCCGGTCCGCTGTTCAGGCTGGTGAATACGGTCATCGTCCCGACCGATCTCACCACCAAGGTGATGTTCGACGAGCGACGCGGAATCGGCCCGGCGGCGGTCCAGCGCTACTTCGTGCGTGTGCCCCAGCCCGACGCGACGCTGCGCGTCACGGTCACGGTGCCCGATTCTCAGGCGCAGCAGGCCACCGTCCGGCTGTATGAGCCCAACGGCCAGCCCGCGCGCTCGGCACCCGAGGACATCCTGATCGGCCAGGAAGATCCCGGGAGCGCGGTGATCACGGTGCGCGCGGAAGATCTGGTTGCCGGCGTGTACGAGCTGGACGTGATCGCGCCCCCGCTCAACGCCGTCACCGCGACGGTGCGTGCCGACCTCGGCCCGGTGGCGCTCGCCGCCACCGAGCAGGGTCTCGAGGCCAGTGCGGTGGGCAACAGCGTCACCGGTGAGGTCTCGTACCGCCTGGTCGGAGCCGAGCGAAGCTTCGGGATCACGGGGCGGGGCCTGCCCGCCGAGTCCCTGCAGGTGCGCCCGCCACGCTGGGCCAAGCGCATGGAAGTGGATCTGCAGCTGCCGGCCGACCTCTGGGATGAGTTGACGGACCTTTCGCTCACGGTATACGACTCGAGCGGTCAACAGATTCCCGGCGGCAATCAACCCGTGAACTACGCGTTCGGACGAATGAGCGTGGCCCTCACCGATTTGATCACCGGGAAACCACTCACGATCGAGCTGTTTCCCGCGTTCGCGCGGTTGCCCGGACATGCGTGGCAGGGCACGGTGCGCGTTCGATTCCTGGGACCGGACGAGCCGGCAGGAGAAGGTGGCTCGCTGTCGGTGGTCGCCGGCGGAAGGAGCATGGTGCGGCTTCCGAACCCGCCACAGCTGCAGCTCCCGGATGGATTCAGCACGCTGATCGAGACGCGCGTAACGACGCCGACCGGAGCGGTGGCGGTGCGCCGCACGCCCGTCGCGTCAGGCGCGCGCGGAGCGAGCGGCCTACGGTGACGGCGGCCCCCCGCCCAGCGACGGTGCGCGTCGCGGGAGGTCAGGGATTCTGGGGAGACTGGATCGAGGCACCGTATCGACAGGTGTCGGGCGGCCCCATCGACTACTTGATGATGGACTATCTCGCCGAAGTCACCATGTCCATCCTGCAGAAGCAGAAATCCCGCGATCCGTCGCGCGGATACGCGACCGATTTCATCTCGCAGATGGAACGGATCCTTCCGGCGCTCGTGGAGCGGGACATCAAAGTCACCGCCAACGCCGGCGGCGTGAATCCACGGGGCTGCGCGCTGGCCCTGGCCGAGGTCGCGCGTAAGCAGGGCCTCGCGGGCAAGCTCAAGATCGGGATCGTCACCGGCGACGATTTGCTTGGCCGGCTCGACGGCCTCATGGCCCGCGGGCACCAGCTCGCGAACCTCGACACCGGCCGCCCGCTGCGCGACGTGCGCGAGCATGTCCTCTCGGCCAATGCGTATCTGGGGGCGGCGCCGGTCGTCGAGGCGCTGCAGCGCGGCGCCCAGGTCGTCATTACCGGCCGGGTCACCGACACCGGATTGACGCTCGGCCCGTTGATGCACGCCTTCGGCTGGCCGGCCGACGCCTGGGACCGGATCGCGGCCGGGACCGTGGCGGGTCACATCATCGAATGCGGGGCGCAGGCGAGCGGCGGCAACTGCCTCAACGACTGGAAGCGCATACCCGATCTCGCGAACGTCGGGTATCCCATCGTGGAAGCGCGGGCCGACGGCACGTTCGACATCGTCAAGCACCCCGGAACGGGGGGAGAATCGACGTCCCGGGCGTGACCGAGCAGCTCGTCTACGAGATGGGGGATCCGCGCTCCTACATCACGCCCGACGGCGTGGCGGACTTTACCACCATCCAACTGCAGCAGGCGGGAAAGGACCGGGTTCGGGTCTCCGGTGTCCGGGGCAAGCCCGCGACCGACAAGCTCAAAGTCTCGATTGCGTATTTCTACGGCTACAAGGCGGTGGGCACGCTTGTCTACGCCTGGCCCGATGCGCTCGAGAAAGCGCGAGCGGCGGATCGCATCCTGCGCCAACGCTTGCAGGACCTGAAGCTCGAGTTCGACGCGATTCTCACCGAGTTCGTCGGCGCGAACGCGACACACGGGCCGCTCGCGCTGAAGGCGCTCGACGCCGCGGACCTGCCCGAAGTGCAGCTGCGCATCGGCGTGCGCTCGCTCGACAAAGCCCGAGTCGATCGTTTCACGCGTGAGATTGCGCCGCTGATTCTCAACGGACCACCGAGTGTCACCGGCTTTGCGGGCGGCCGGCCCAAACCGGAAGAGATCGTGGCCTACTGGCCCGCGCTGATCGACAAAGCGCTGGTGAAGCCGGCGGTGGAGATAATCGACGTATGAAGCGACGGACGGGCGGTCAAAAAGCAAAGGCGGCGGTCGGGCGGTCAAAGGCACGTCGGGTCCAACTCTTGGATCTGGCTCACGCGCGCTCCGGCGACAAGGGCGACACGGCCAACGTCGGGCTCATCGCGAACCATCCCAAGTACTATCCGCTGCTGGTGAAGCAGGTGACGGCGGCCCGCGTCGCACGCCATTTTAAGGGCATGATCAAGGGACCGGTGGAGCGCTTCGAGCTCCCCAACCTCCAGGCCCTGAACTTCCTGTTGCACGGCGCGCTCGACGGCGGCGGCACGATCTCCCTGAAGACCGACGCGCAGGGGAAGGTGTTCTCGACGGCGCTGCTGCGGATGGAGATCGAGGTGCAACGGTGAGCGATCGGGTCCTGGTGCAGGTCGCCGGCGGCGTGCTCACGGCGACGCTCAATCGTCCCGACAAGCGCAACGCCATCGATGCCGCCATGATCGACGCGCTGCTCGCCGTGCTCGAGCGCGCGGATCTCGATGCGGCCGTGCGCGCGGTGGCGATCACGGGCGCCGGCCGCGATTTCTGCGCGGGGATGGACCTGAACGAGCTGCTCGCCTCCGCCGACCACACGCCCGAGCAAAACCGCCAGGCCGCCTTGCACTTCGCCGAAATCTTCGTGCGCATGCGGCGCCTGCCCAAGCCGGTGGTGGCGCTGGTGCGGGGACGCGCGCTCGCCGGCGGGTGCGGGTTGGCAACAGCCTGCGACCTCATTCTGGCCGCGGAGTCGGCGCAGTTCGGCTACCCCGAGGTGCAGCGAGGCTTTGTGCCGGCGATCGTCATGACGATGCTGCGCCGCACGGTAGGCGAGAAGATCGCCTTCGACCTCGCAGCGACCGGTCGCGTGTTGGACGGGAACGAAGCGGCGGCGGTCGGGCTGGTCTCGCGCGTCTACGAAGACGCGGATTTCGAGGAGCAGGCCGGCCGAGGTCCTGCGGGTACTCGCCGAGTCGAGCGCTTCGGCGCTCGCCTTCACCAAGCAGCAATTCTATCAACTCGATGGCCTCGCCTTCGACGAGGGACTGCGGCTCGGCGCCGACGTCAACGCCGTCAGCCGCAGCACTCCCGACTTTCGGGCGGCGCTGACGGCATTCCTGAAGAAATGAGGAGCAGATGCGGAATCTGAATGTCCCGATGTACGATCCCGAAATGGTCCGCCCGATGCGCGAAGAGCTGACGCGCCTGGGGTTCGAAGAGCTGCGGACGCCGGCGGACGTGGACGCGGCGCTCGCGAGCGAGCGCGCGCCCACGCTGGTCGTGGTGAATTCGGTGTGCGGCTGCGCGGCGCGCTACGCGCGTCCCGCCGCGGCGCTCGCGATTCAGCATGAGCGCCGGCCGGCGCGCCTGCTCACCGTGTTCGCCGGCCAGGACGCCGATGCCACCGCGCGGGCGCGCAGCTACTTCACCGGCTACCAACCCTCGTCGCCGCAGATCGCCCTGTTCAAGGACGGCAAGCTCGTGTTCATGCTGGAGCGTCGCAACATCGAGGGGCGCAACGCGCGCGACATCGCGGCCGATCTCACGGCGGCCTTCGAGCAGTATTGCTGACGGGCGGGGGGCCATCAGCCATCAGCCGTCAGCCATCTGATCTTCACGCTGCCATTGACGAGGCCTGGGCGCGCATTCAGATGGCCCCCGGTTTTCTCACCGAGCGCGAAGGCCGGTTCCTGGCGCTCGTCGCGGCCTGCGCGCCCGCGCAGGGTACCATCCTCGAAATCGGCAGCTACAAGGGCAAGTCGACCGTCGGCCTGGCCTCGATCGCGCAGCGCTACGGACTCGGCCCAGTCGTCGCCGTGGATCCACACTCCGCTCCAGCCGTCACCGATTTCGGGCACGGCTCACAACAGTCGTCCTGGGATGATTTTCGCGCTTCGCTGCGCCGGGCCGGCGTGGAGCAAAGTGTCGAGGCCCATCGCGCATACTCGCGCGATCTCGCCACGGGGTGGACACGACCGATCCGGTTTCTGTGGATCGATGGCGACCACACCTACCGGGGCGCGAAAGAGGACATCGATCTCTTTCGCAAGCATCTGACGCCCGGCGCCATCGTGGCGATGCACGACGTCCTGCATTCGTTCGAGGGGCCGATCCGCGTATTCGTCGAGGAGCTGCTGGCCTCGGACGACTTTGGGCCGGCCGGCGTATGCGGATCGATTGGCTGGGCACAGTACCGCCCCGGCGGAGGGGGGCCCGCTGGCGCGATGCGCGCCGCGCGCTCGCGCGCAAGGCCGCGCGGTTGATTCCGTTCGTACGCGACGGACGGGAGCCGAAGGGGTTTGCGAAGCTGCGCTATAAGCTCAGACGGGGGCTGGTGCCACATAAGGCACCAACCCCCGCTGAATGGATCGATGCGGTGAGACTCTAAAGGATTCTGCCGCGTCTCACTCGGAAGTCGACAATTTCAGACATCCAGCTCCACAATGAGTCTTGCTGCTCCGGGGGAGCGCCCATGCTCACATGGCGCGGCCATCCTGCCATCGTCTGCCAGTCCTGTGTCCAGACGCGGACGCGCTTGCGCGGCACCTGTTGCTCCCACAGCTGCGCGACTTTGGGGGTGGCATACAGCAACCGCACCGTCACGCTGCGCGACAGGTACTCGAGCGGAGTCAGGTCGATCTTCCGGTACCGCTCCTCGGCTGACATGCGACCTGCGCCGGGGAAGTCGGGCTCGCCGTCCGAAAACATCACGATACTGAGCGGCGACAGCACCAGGTTTTGGCGTTTGACGTGGACCGCCACGCGACTGAAAAACGTATTGAAGTCCGTAAGCGGATCGTTCTCCGGGAACCAGGCACGCAGATCGCGTTCGATCTCTTCGACCGACTTGCCGCTCAGATCCTGAATGGGATGAAACGCCTTCGGAACGTTGGCCTGTTGGCCGCCAAGCGAGCCGATAAACACATCGGTTGGTTGTTTCAGTCCGCCGAGGCCGTTCAGGTGCCCGTAGATGTACAGGGCCGCAAACTCGATGCTCTGGTCGAAGTGCGGAGTCGCCCGGAACGAGCCGCTGACGTCCATCCCGATCACCAGGGTGGAGCGCGGCGGCGGCGCGTCTGCCGGGGGCTTGCAGGCGAGCAAGCCGAGGGCAAGCAGCCCCACTACGGCGCGCGCGGGTTTCACCGGGCCACCTCGCCGCTCACGCGCGCGGGGAAGTGCGTGGCCGACATCACGTCGTCGATCGACTTGAACGGCAGTGTGAAGTGCCCGCGGCCGGTGAAGACGACGAAGAGAAAATTGAGTCCCGCGGCCACCACCTGCAGGACCGGCAGGGACACGAGCTCGAATAGCTCGCGTGCCTCTTTCCGGAACCACTCACGCTCGCCCTTGAGGGCGGCAATCGGACCCTTCCAGTAGTCGGGCATCGCCTGCGCGCCGCCGTGAGCAGCTCCTTCGCCCATCGGTTGGCGGCTCAACACGGCGATCAACGCGGGGGCGCCGAAGCGGCCGAACAGGAACCACGTCATGCCGCGCACACCGACCCACGCAAAGAACGCGAGACCCAGTGTCCCGACGACGCCGAGTGTGACGCCCTGCTGTGCCAGCCACGGCGTCATGGCATCGACCATTTCGCGATAGAGGAACAGCACTTCGAACATGGCCACCGCGATCTCGACCAGGATCATGAACACGATGTTCCCGGTCTGTTTCTCCTTGATGGCATCGTTCAACACCTGGATACACGCGAAGCTGCCCGCCACGATGATCGACAGGAAAATCCACAGCAGGGTGACCAGCGCGAAGGCGTTGACTTCGTAGCCGGTGAGGTCGGCGAGCAGCTCGCTCATGGTGGGACGCAGCGTGAACGTGAAGATCGTCGCCTCGACGGCCGACCAGATCAGCAGCAGTACGAAGGCCGCCCAAGGCACGCCGGGCCGCCGCGACGTCGCGTCGAGCATCGCCAGCGGGGACGTAATCGCGCCCTTCAGCGTGCCGAAGATGAGCTGCGCACCCAGCTTGAGCAGCCCCCACACCCAGCCGACCATGACGATCAGGAACTTCACGAGGCCGGCCCAATAGAACCACACCATGCGCACGGCGTCCCACCACGCGAGCGCCACCGATTGCATGAGTGTCACCGAGCGGCCCAGCCGGAACGGAATCGTGTAGAGCGAGACCATCGTGCCCCAAATCGCGGCGATGAACGCGCCTGCTGGGAGCAACAGGAGAATCGCAGTGCCGGCAAGACTCCAGAACGAGTCACCCGCGAGCACGTAGCTGAATATCCTGGTCTGAAATGGGACGATCCACGCCAGCCCGGCCATCACCCAGTCGAACAGCTGCGAGATGATGAAGGCCCACTGCTGTTGGCTTTGCACGGCGCTGGTGACGGTCTCTTGCATCGGAAGAGCCCTCCCGGGGGATAGGACGGCGTTGGGATCGAGGCGGCACATTGTTATAAACGGGACCGGACAAGTCAAGCAAAGGCGGGGTGACGGGCATCACGGGCGCCCTGCGACTTGCGCAAAATGCCCATGAAAGGCTAATCATCTGGCGTGTCGGATGACCCGAAACGCTTGATCGTCGTCGGCGACCGCGTGCTGATCACGCCCGAGGAGGGCGAGGAGCGCACCAACGTCGGTCTGTTCCTACCGCCGTCGGCGATCGAGGGCCGGCAGGTCCAGGGCGGCCGCATCGTCGCCACCGGCCCCGGTACGCCGATGGCCGAGCCGACCAGCATGGATGAAGAGCCGTGGAAGCTCAGCCACGGCGGCTCTGATGTGAAATACCTGCCGATGCAGGCCCAGGCCGGGGACTACGCCCTGTTTTTTCGAAAGGCCGCCGTGGAAATCACCTTCGAGCAGACGACCTATCTCGTCGTACCGCAGGCTGCGATACTCGTCCTGGTGCGAGGCAAGCATGGCTGACATCGGCTGGGCACGCAGTCGCGGCAACCGGGCGGAAGGGCACGGCCTGCGGCGCGGCGCCTGGTATCGCGTGGTGGAAGATCCAAAGAAGGACTACGTGGTTCTCGATGTGCATCACGTCGAGATTCGGATTCCGAAAGGTGATGTCGAGATTCACGCCGAGCGGCCCAATGCCTGGAGCGTGGTCCGCGAGCCGCATCTTGTTTGTCCCGGCTGTCATGCCCGCGCCGTGATCCCCGAGGGACAGAAGAACGCCAAGTGCAGCGAATGCGGCCGGACGTTTCCGATCGACTGGAAGGACGCCGGATGAAGCGACGGTAAATGAAACGACGGTAGGTGAAACGACGGTAGGTGAGACGACGGCAAACACCTGCTACGTTTTCTTGACTGCTCTCCCGACACCTGCGTAAAGTCTCCACGTCATAAGACCCGCCTGTCTCCGCAATCGCTCCAGCGCCGCCCATGCCGCTTCATCAAGCAGCTTCAGATCCTTCGCGACGCGAAGTGTGTACGCCAGCTCTGCCAGCGAACCCACACTGATGTCGAGAAATCGTCTGTATTCCGCTGGACCACGCTTCGCGGACCCTTCGACAATGTTCACGGCGGCCGAGAACGCCGCCCGGCGAGCCTGCGAGGTCAGGCCATACAGTTCGTGTTTCGGAAAAGTCGTGGTCACCCTGTAGACCTCGAGAACCAGCTCGTGGCAGAGCTTCCAGAGCTTGAAGCCTCTCATGCGCCATCATCGTCGCGAGCATAGCGTGAGACCGTCAACGCCCGTGCAATCCACCGTCCCCTACCGTCGCTTGATCTACCGTCGTTGTGTCTACCGTCGTCTTATCTACCGTCCCTTACCGTCAAGGTTGGAGCGTCGGCAGTTCCATCCGAAGATTATGGACCAAGAACGCCCAGCGATCGGTTTGCTCCTCGATGATCTTTGCGGTCGGCTTCCCGGCGCCATGGCCGGCCTTGGTCTCGATGCGAATCAGGACGGGCGCCGGCCCGGCCTGAGTCGACTGGAGCGTCGCCGCGTACTTGAACGAGTGTCCGGGCACCACACGATCGTCGTGATCGGCGGTCGTGATGAGCGTCGGCGGATACTTCGTCCCCGGTTTCATGTTGTGGATCGGCGAGTACCGATAGAGGGCCGGGAACTGGGCGACGCTATCGGCCGAGCCGTACTCCGTGACCCACGCCCACCCGATGGTGAACTTGTGGAATCGGAGCATGTCCATCACGCCGACGGCAGGGATCGCGGCGCCGAACAACTCCGGACGCTGATTCAAGACCGCCCCGACCAATAATCCGCCATTCGAACCGCCGCCGATCGCCAGTTTCGGCGGCGAGGTGTACCCCTCCGCGATCAGATACTCGGCTGCAGCGATAAAGTCATCGAACACGTTTTGCTTCCGATCCAACATGCCGGCTTGGTGCCACTCTTCGCCGTATTCAGCTCCGCCGCGCAGCACCGCCTGCGCGTACACGCCGCCCATCTCGAGCCAAGCCAGCACCCCGATCGAGAAGGCAGGCGTCATGTTCACGTTGAAGCCGCCGTAGCCGTACAGGTACGTCGCGTTTGAGCCGTCTTTCTTGAGTCCCTTCTTGTAGGTCAAAAACAGCGGGGCGCGCGTGCCGTCTTTGCTGCGATAGAACACCAGCACCGTTTCGAAGCCCGAGGGATCGAACGCGATCTCCGGTGCCTTGAAGACGGTGGATGTACCGGTCTTGAAATCGTGCCGGAAGATCGTCGTGGGATAGAGGAACGACGTGAATGCGTAGAACATCTCGTCGTCGCGCGGCTCACCGGTCACCTGCACGATCGAGCCGAGGGTCGGCAGCTTCACGTCGCCCCCCCCGGCGGGCTTGCCGTCGAGCGCGAACAGCCGCAGTTGCGACGATGCGTCGTGGAGATAGCGGATCACGAACGTGTTGTGCACGATCTGCGACCCTTCGATCGGATCGGATGCCTGCGGGACCAGCTCGCGCCAGGCGGACGGCTGCGGCGTGCGGGTGTCCACCGCGACGATTCTGCTGCGCGGCGCGGCATTGTCGGTTTGAAAGAAGAACACCGGCCCGCTGTTGCCCACAAAGCCGTACGACGCATCGAACTCATCGAGCAGCCTGACGACCGGCGCGTCGAGGCGGGGCTGCTTCGGATCGGCGAGGTCCTGATAATAGATGCGATTGCGCCGATCGGTGCCGAGCCAGACCGTGTAGATCGCGTAGCGGCCATCGGCGCTGACCTCAACCCCAAAGCCCCAGTCGGGATGATCGGGCCGCTCGTAAATCAGGCGATCGGCAGATTGCTCGGTGCCGAGCTTGTGATAGTAGACCTTTTGATTGTGATTGACCTCGAGCAGGGGATCGGCGCCCGGGGCGGGTTCGGGATAGCGGCTGTAGAAGAACCCGGCGCCATCATGCGTCCACGCGGCACTCGAGAACTTGATCCACTTCAAGTGATCGCTGCTTGTCCTGCTTGGTCATCACGTCACGGACGCCGAATTCCTGCCAGTCGGATCCGCTGCCCGACGTGCCGTACACCAAGGTGCGGCCGTCTTCGGAGAATGCCAGAATCGACAGCGCCACCGTGCCGTCCGCGGACAGCGTGTTGGGGTCGAGCAGGATCTCGGGCTCGGCGGTCAACGCGCTCTGGGTATAGAGCACCGACTGGTTCTGCAGGCCGGAGTTCTTGAAGAAGAAGTAGCGGCCGCCCTTCTTGAACGGCGCCCCGTACTTGGGATAGTCCCACAGGGCCGTCAACCGCCGCCGAATGCGCTCTCGTTCGGGGATCTGCTCGAGGTAGGCGAACGTGACGCGGTTTTCGGCCTCGACCCATCCCCTAGTCTCCGGCGAATCCACGTCCTCGAGCCAGCGGTACGGGTCGGCGACCTTCGTGCCGTGGTAGTCGTCGATCACGTCGCCTTTGCGGGCCGGAGGATAGGTGATGGATTGCGCGTCGAGAATAGAAGTCATCAGCAAGGCCACGATGGGGAGAGTTTTGATGGTGCGCATAGCGCGTAAACGTGCCCCGACCGGCGCGTTTGGGGTAGGGGGGAAAGCCCGTCGGCGTGGCTTTGTACGCGCATGGCCCACGCCAGGTTCGCCGGCGGACTCGACGCCGCGCGCGCACTGCTGGAGTCGCGATTCGGACACGCCCGTTTCCGCGTGCACCAGCTCAAGGTACTCGGCCCGTTGCTCGCGGGCAGCGATGTGCTCGCCGTGTTGCCGACAGGGGCTGGGAAGTCGCTCTGCTATCAAGTCCCCGCGCTCCTGGGGCAAGGACTCACGCTCGTCATTTCGCCGTTGATCTCGCTCATGCAGGACCAGGTCGGTGCTCTGCGGCGGCGCGGCATCAGCGCCGCGTACGTGAACAGCCAGCTCGACGCCGAGCAGCGCCGAACCGCGCTCGATGCCGCGACGAGTGGGCAACTCACGCTCCTGTATTGCGCGCCCGAGCGCCTGGCATCGCTCACGCGCCGGCTCGTGGCCACGCAGTACGCCGGTCGCGCTGCTCGCGATCGACGAAGCGCACTGCATCACCGAGTGGGGCAATGAGTTTCGTCCGGTTTACCGGCGGCTCGGCGTCAGTTTCGATCGCTGCTCGGCAGACCACCGACAGTCGCGCTCACCGGCAGCGCCACGCCGGCTGCGCGATCGCGGACATTCTGCGCCGTCCTGCGCATTCCCGGACGCGCACGTGGTCGTCACGTCGTTCGACCGGCCCAACCTGAGCTTCTCGGTGCAGCAGGTGAGGGATGATCGGGAGCGCTTTCAAGTGATCCGCGGGCGGGTGCGCCGGGCGGAAGGCGCATCAATCGTCTATACACCGACACGCCGGCTCACCGAGCTGGTCACACGCGCGCTGCTGCGCACGAGCGTGAGAGCCGCCCCGTACCACGCCGGCCTCTCGGCCGACGTCCGCCGGCGTGTACTGCGGGCTTTTCTCGCCAATCAGGTCACGGTGATCGTTGCGACCAGTGCCTTCGGGATGGGGATCGACAAGCCTGATGTTCGACGCGTGCTGCATTGGGGCCCGGCGCCAACGTTGGAGGCCTACTATCAAGAAGCCGGCAGGGGCGGCAGGGACGGCCAGGCTTCCGAATGTCTGGTGCTGTGGCGCCCACAGGATCTCGCGTGGGGCAACATCAGTCCCGCCATGAAACGCTATCTCGCGTCTCGGACAAACCACCGGGCCATGATACTGGAGTACTTCGGCGAACCGTGACTGCAACTGCGCCGTCTGCGCAACTGCGCAACTATATTTTGTCATGCACGACTCGCTCTACTTTTCCGAGCATCATCTCCAGGTCCGCGAGATGGTGCGCGACTTCGCGCGCACGGTGGTCAAACCATCAGCCCGCCAATACGACCTCGAAAGTCGATTCCCTTGGGACAACGTCAAACAGATGGCCGAGCTGGGGTTGTTCGGGATTCCGTGGCCGGAGGAGTTGGGTGGCTCGGGGATGGATTACCTCTCATACATCACCGTCATTCACGAGCTGGCCAAGGTCGACGCGAGCCACGCGATCACGGTCAGCGCCCACACCACGCTCGGCACGTCACCGATCGTGGACTTCGGCACGGACGAACAGAAGAAGCGGTTCGTGCCGCTGCTCGCGACGGGGAAGGTGCTCGGCGGCTTTGGACTGACCGAGCCCGGCGCCGGATCGGATGCGGGCGGAACCAAAACCAGCGCGGTGGATAAGGGCGATCACTACGTCCTGAACGGCTCCAAGATCTTCATCACCCATGCCGGCGTCGGGGAGATCTTCTGCGTCACAGCGCGCACGGACCCCAACGCCAAACGGACGCACGGCATCACGGCGTTCATCGTGGCCAAGGATACGTGCGACCTCGAGGAGACCAAGCGCGTCGGGATCGGACATCTCCCCGCGAGCGAGCTGCCCAAGAACCGCGGTGTGCTCTCCGGCAAGAAAGAGGACAAGCTGGGCTGGCGCGCATCCGACACGCGAGAGTTGATCTTCCAGGACGCGATCGTCCCCAAGGAGAACGTGCTCGGGCCGGTCAACAACGGCTTCCGCCAGTTCCTCCATACTCTGGACGGTGGCCGCATCGGAATCGCCGCGCTCTCGCTGGGCCTGGCCGAAGGCGCGCTCGAGGAATGCCTGGCCTATACGTCGACCCGGAAGCAGTTCGGCCGGCCCATCGCGAGTTTCCAGGGAGTGCATTTCGCGTTGGCGGACATGGCGACCGAGATCGAAGCCGCGAAACAGCTCGTCTACCACGCCGCCTGGCTCAAGCAGCGAGGGGCATCCGTTCAAAAGGGAAGCAGCCATGGCCAAGCTGTACGCCTCCGAGCTGTGCATGCGGGCGACAACGAAGGCCGTCCAGCTCCACGGGGGCTACGGTTACACGACCGAGTACCCGGTCGAGCGGATGATGCGGGACGCCAAGATCTGCGAGATTGGGGAAGGAACAAGCGAAATCCAGCGAATTGTCATTGCCAGGCAGTTGTTAGGCGGCTTGATAGATTGACCTAAGTCTTGCCTCTCCCTAGCTTTGCCCTCATGCATTGGGCTTTGGCGTCTCTCAGCCGCCTCTCCAATCGACTCATCACACCGCCCCTGACACCGGGGGCGTTGGACTATTGCTGGGACAACCACAGGCTCCCCGGAGGCGGGTGTTTCCCGCCGGGGCGCGAGGGTCACTGCTTTGAAGCGCGAGATACTCATCTCAGGAAGCCCGCGGGAAACCCGCGTGGCCATTCTCGAGGACGACCGCCTTGTTGAGCTCCTGGTCGATCGTCCCGACTCCCGCCGTTCGGTCGGCGACATCTACGTTGGCAAGGTCGAAGCTGTCCTGCCGGGCATCCAGGCCGCCTTCGTCGACATCGGTGCCGAAAAGAGCGCCTTCCTCCACGCCTCCGATCTAATCGAGGCGGACGAGGACGAGGATCCCGACGAACGCGAGCCGGACGACGCGGATGAAGAAGGCTCGAACGGGAATGGCGGGGGCGAAGGAAACGGGAAGAGCGGTGGTCAGGCCGTTGCGAATCGGCGTGGCCCCGCCGTCCCCGCTCCCCGCGACCGCTCGCGCAGGCGCCAAGCGCCCAACATCGCCGACGAGCTGAAGCGCGGTCAGACCAAGCTCGTCCAGGTCATCAAGGAAGCCATCGGGACCAAGGGCCCGCGCGTCACGGCGCAGGTTTCGCTCGCCGGCCGGTTCCTCGTCTATATGCCGTTCGCGTCCAAGGTCGGCGTCTCCCGCAAGATCGAAGCGCGCGAGCAGCGCGCCAAGCTGCGTGAGATGGTGTCCAAGCTCGTGCCCCCCGACGCCGGTGGCTGGATCATCCGTACCGTGGCGGACGATCTGACCGAGGCGAGCTGCAAGCGCGAGATCGACCACCTCATCGGCCTCTGGAAGAAGATCAAGCGGAAGCAATCCTCCGGACGGGCGCCCGCGCTGTTGCAGCGGGAGACCAGCCTGACCCGGGGCATCGTCCGCGATCTCCTGTCGGACAAGGTTGACCTGTTGCTCGTCGATTCCAAGCTGCTCTATAACGAGATCGAGCAGTACTTGAAGCAGATCGATCCCGAGCTGCTGCCCAAGGTCAAGGTCTACACGGCCGAAACGCCGTTGTTTGATGAGTACGACGTCGAGACGGAAATCCGCAATCTCTTCAAGCAGCGAGTGGACCTGCCCACCGGCGGCTATCTGATCATTCAGCCGACGGAGGCGTTGATTTCGATCGACGTGAATACGGGCCGCTATACGGGAAAGCGCGACCCGGAGAGCACGATCCTCCGGACCAATCTGGAGGCGTCGCGGGAAGTCGCGCGCCAGATCCGACTGCGGGACATCGGCGGGATCATCGTGGTGGACTTCATCGACATGGAAACGAAGTCGAACCGCGACAAGGTGCTCCAGGAACTGCGCACGCACCTCGGCCGCGACCGGGCACGCACGCGCGCGTTCGCGGTTTCCGAGCTCGGGCTGATCGAGATGACGCGCCAGCGGGTCCGGCCGTCGCTGTGGCAGTCGATGACGACGGAGTGCCCGACCTGCACCGGGACGGGCCGCGTGTTCCGGCCCGAGGTCGTGGTGCGGCGCATGGAACGGTCCCTCAAGCGGGCAGGAGCCGATCATAAGGAACGGCAGCTGTCGGTGCGCCTGCACCCCGAGGTGGCGCTGTATCTGGTGGAACAGGAGCCTAACTTCCTGCGCCAGCTCGAGAAGCAGACAGGCTTGGAACTCGAGGTACGAGACGACCCGATGATGAGACTCGACGAGTTTAGAATGATGGCCCGCCCGGCAGGACGCGATGTGACAGAGCAATACGCAGTGGCCTGAGAGAACGTGCGTCGTGCGTCGTACGTCGTTTACGACGGTGCGAATCACGCACGACGCACGGTTACTTGACGGAAGTGCCCATCCCGATTAGAGTTCCGCGCCTATGAGCTACGCGATATTTAAGACCGGTGGTGCTCAATTCCGCGCCGAGCCGGGAGTCACGATCAGGGTCCCGCTGCTCGATGCGAAGCCGGGCGACGAGGTGTCGTTCGACAACATCCTCGTCGCAAGCGACGGCAAGAACATTCAGACCGGCGCCCCGAAGCTGAAGGGCGCCAAGGTCACCGCCGAGGTCGTGCGCCACGGCAAGGGCAAGAAGGTCCGGATCTTCCGGTTTGCACGCCGTAATGGTTATCGGCGCCATGGTGGGCACCGCCAGGACTTCACCGAGATCAAGATCGCCGACGTGAAGGTCGGCTGAGGACAGCATGGCTCATAAGAAAGGCGTCGGCTCTTCGCGCAACGGGCGCGACTCGAATCCGAAGTACCTCGGCGTAAAGCGCTTCGGCGGGGAATTCGTCAGGGCCGGCACCATCATCGTGATTCAGCGCGGCACCAAGTTCCATCCGGGAAGGAACGTGCGGCGCGCCGCGAACGACACGCTGTTCACGACCATCGACGGTCACGTGAAGTTCGAGCATAAGAACAAGCAGCGCTTTAAGGTGAGCGTCTACCCCGCAACGACCGAGGCCGCCAAGAACTAGGCGGCCTCGATGTTTTCAGTACTTCGGTGGCAGTGTCTTGTATCTCTCCAACAGCTCGGTTTGTCGACTTCGCAGCGGAATGTCTCTACCTCGAATAAACACGTGCTCGACTCCGGTCGAAAATTCGAACGGGTCTCCGCTCCAAACGACGACGTTTGCCACTTTCCCCGGTTCGATCGAACCGTAGCGATCCGACACCCCGAAAATCTCGGCGGGCGTCAGCGTCACGGCCCGGAGCGCCTGGTCCCACGTCATTCCGTTCGCCACGGCATTGCCGGCTTGCTGCCGCAGGTTCCGCGTATTCTCCGTCGCCGTCTCCATGAGCGCGAGCTTCACGCCCCCCTTGGCCAGCAGCGGCGCATTCTCGTAGCGGATGCCGAGCGCGTCGTAGGACGGAAGATTCTGCAGCGGCTCGACGAGCACGGGCACACCGGCGGCCGCGATCTGGCCGGGAATCATCCACGCTTCGGCCGCTCCCGCGAGAATCAGGCGCAGCTTGTACTCCCGCGCGATCCGGAGCGCGGTCTCGATGTCACTGCGCCGGTTCGCAATCGCGATCAACGGCAGCTGGCCGCGCAGCACCGGCAGGAGCGCCTGCAGGTCCGCCGAGCGGGCGGCGAGCTCTTCATTCTGCGCCCGCTGATAATTCGGACCACGCCGCGCGTACTCGAGCGCATCGTCGAACACGCGCCGCAGCCGCTGCGCGACGCCGGCCCGCGAACCGCCGCCGGCGTCCTTGGACCCTTCACTCAGATCCGCCACCATCGCGACCGGCGATTTGACCCGCATCGCCTCGATCGTGGCACCGTCGAGATCGATCAACGCCGCCTGCCCCCAAATCAGGCTCCCGTTCGGAACGGCCAGGGTCGTGGTGACGCCCTCGATTCGATTGACCGGGATCAGCGTGGAAGCGGGGTTGATTCCCTCGAGCACATTGAACGCTGCGGCGACTTCGTTGCCGCGCAGCTGGGACTCGTTCGTGTTCTGCACCGCGCTGATTTCCCGCAGGCCCATCTGCCCCGCGCCGTCGATCAGGCCCGGCGTGATCCACTTGCCGGCCGCATCGATGCGCGTCGCGCCGGCAGGAACCGCGACATTCGTTCCGACCGCGGCGATGCGGCCGTCGCGGATCAGCACCGTGGCATTCTCGATCTTCGGACCGGACACGGGATACACCGTGCCGCCCGTAATCGCGATCGTCTGTGCAAGCAGGAAGGCAATCATGGATGCCCCAGCAGGAAATCGGTTTTGGGCTGACGTGCGGGATCGGTGCGGTCGTACACGAGCCACCCGTCGTTGTAGACCTGCACGGCCTGCGCATATACCGAGAGCGGATCAGCGGACCACAGGACGACGTCCGCCATCTTGCCGGGCTCGAGCGTTCCCACGATCGAATCGAGTCCGAGCGCCCATGCCGGGTTCGCCGTAAACCAGCGCAGCGCCTGATCGCGGGTGACCGGAATGCCGGCGCGGCGGCCGTGATACATCGCCTTGCCCGCTTCCTGGTTGAGGCGCTGGATGCCTCCGGCGTCGTCGGAGTGGATCACGGCGCGCGCGCCGGCCTGCTGCAGCAGCGCCGCGTTTTCGTTGATCCCATCCATCGCCTCTTCCTTGAACCCCCACCAGTCGGCCCAGACGGACGCCGCGACCCCCTCGCGGGCCAGCACGTCGGCGATCTTGTACGCTTCGACGGCGTGGTGGAACGAGCGGATCTTGAATCCGAACTCGCGCGCGAGATCGAGCATCTGCATCATCTCGTCGGCGCGATAGCAGTGGTTCTGGACGTAGATGTTGCCCCGCAGCACTTCCGCGAGCGTCTCGTTGCGCAGGTTGCGATCGGGCGGGTCGCCCTGGTGGTCCTTGTTCCACTTGTCCCAGCGGCGTCGGTAGCTCTGGGCACCGATGAACGCTTCACGATAGCCGGCCATGTTGCCCATGCGGGTCGATGGACCGCCGCGCTGGCCGTACACACGCTTGGGATTCTCGCCGCAGGCCATCTTCAGGCCGTAGTGCGCGCCGGGGAACTTCATCTCCTGGACCGAGCGTCCCGGAATCAGCTTCAGAACGGCGCTGCGGCCGCCGATCAGATTGGCAGAGCCGGGCAGCGCCTGAATTGTCGTAACGCCGCCGGCGATGGCGAGCGGAATCTGTGGGTCCTGCGGCCAGAACGAATGCTCGGCCCAGACCTCCGCGGTGACCGGGCGGGTCGCCTCGTTGCCGTCGGACTCCGCGAACGTGCCGGGGGCCGCATAGACGCCCAGGTGCGAGTGGGTATCGATCACGCCCGGCGTGACCCACTTGCCGGTGCCGTCGACGACAGTCGCGTCACTTGGCGATTCGACCGTCGTTCCCACCGCCACGATCTTGCCGTCGCGGAGCAGGATCGACCCGCCCTGAATCTCCTGGCCGGTCGCGGTCATGATCGTCGCGTTGCGAATCAACACCGGGGAATTCTGGTGCCGCTGGTAGGTGGAGGCGTACTGAGGACCGATTCCTCCAGAGCTGTCCTGCGCGCTCGACGCCGGCGCCGCGCTCTGGGGCGCGGTAGTGGGTGACGTCGTCCGCGAGCCGCCGGACGCACAGCCCACGGCGAGGAGGACCGCGAACACAAATGCGGCCGACCGCCGCCTTGTCAGTTGGACCGCCGCTTCTTCAGTTTGACCGCCCGACCGCCGCATTATCGGTTCCTCCTATTTGACGAGTTCAAACACGAGCGGTGCGCCCGTCGGGGCGATGCGCACGATTCTCCGCGGTTTGTCCCGGCTCACGTGGACGACGAGGGGCAGCTGCATGCCGGCCAGCTCCAGCCGGTACGCGGGGATCGTGCCGGCTGGCACGACGACCTGCTCGACGGCGCCGACTTTCACGCTGACCACTCTGGTGATACCGTCGCCCGATGAGAACACGTTCAGGTGGAACGTCTTGCCCTGCTCGAGCGGCAGGGCCGTGAGCAGCAGCGTGAGGGCGTTGTCGTCGAGCGTACCGGTTGGAACGGTCGTGTCCACGGCCACCGACCGCGGTGTTCCGGTCGGCGACGGTGACATCGCCGTTCCTTTCACCCGCCCACCGCTGTAGGCGAGCTGGATGCTCGTCTGCTGATTCTGCACCATGCCGGTCTGCTCGGTGCGCCGCATGGTCAGATCACGATTGAGGACCACGGTCGAGCGCTGCTGGAAGCCGCCGATCGCGGTGTTTTCCGTGTAGACGATCGAATCGCCGCTCAGCGCCACGTTGGTCGCCTGGCCGCCGAGCACGTTGCCTTGCACCAGCGCCTGGAAGCTGTCGCTGCGCGCTACGATCTGGGTGGCGTCGAACGCGACCGGACCGCCGGTGGGGTTCAGGTCGGCCGGATTCATGGCGTTCCCCTCGATGTCCACCAGCCGCACCGCGGCGATCGGCTTCAGCTTGTCGTACAGGGTCTTGGCATCGCCCACGACGACGATCGTGAGCGCAGTCCTGTGAAACGTGCGCTGCGCGGCCGCCCGTGCCCGCGGGCCGGTCACGGCAGCGAGACGCTCGCGGTAACGCTGGATATACGTCGGCCCGAGCCCGAGCAACCGCGCATTCGTCACCACAGACGCGATTTGTCGCGGCGTTTCGATCGTCAGCGGGAACGACCCAATGAGGAATCCTCTGGCCGCGGTCAGCTCGCTGTCCGGAATCACCTCGGTCCGAACGCGGTCGATCTGATGCAGCAGCTCGACGAGCGCGCTATCGGTCACCTCCGTGCGGCCCTCGAACGTCGCTTCCCAGTAGCCCAGGCCGCGCGTGCGCCGCAGCGCCGCGTAGGATCCGTAGGTCCAGCCCTTCCGCTCGCGCAAGATCAGGAACAGCCGGGAATCGGACCCACCCCCCAGCACGTGCGCGGCGATCCGGGCGGCGTAGTACCCCGTGTCGGTCGGGAGGAACGTCGTGTTGCCGATCACGATATTCGATTGGACGGAGCCCGGCCGGTTCACCAGCAGGATGTCGGTAGCGCGCTTGGTCGGTACGGTGGCCGCCGCCAGTGGAGCAGGGGCCGCGCCCTGCCAGCTGCCGAACGCGGCGGTGGCGAGCTGGCGCGCGCGCGCCAGCGTGATATCGCCGGCCACGACCAGCAGGGCTCCGGTCGGTCGGATGCGCCGCGCCGCAAACGACACGACGTCGTCTCGAGTAATCGCGCGATATGCGGCGACACTCGTATTCCGGCCGTACGGGTGCGTGCCGTAGATCTCCTTCTGAAAGGCCCGGCCGGCCACGCTGTTCGGCTGCGACAGCTCGACCTCGAGCGCCGAAAGGAATCGCTGGCGCGCGAGCTCCAGCTCCTCCGCCGGGAGGGTCGGGCGCCGCGTGACGTCGGCCAGCAGCGTGAAGGCGAGCTGCGCATAATCGCTGAGCACGTCGGCGGAGACGGTGAGGAAGTCATCCCCCGTGCTGGCCGCGATGCCGCCACCGACTCCCTCGATGGCCGCCGCGATCTGCTCCGCCGTGCGGGTCGGCGTCCCCTTGGTCACCAACTCCGCCACGAGGGCCGCGACCCCCTCTTTGCCGGCGGGATCGAAGGCATTGCCGGCGCGAAAACTCAGACTCACCGACAACGTCGGCTGCTCGTGGTTTTCGACGAGGAGCAGCGTCATACCGTTGGGAAGGGCGACGTCCTGGAACGGCGGGAATTGCACCGGACGCAGAGGACTGGCCGTCGGTGGACGGGTTGGAAACGGTTCTTGGGCGGTTAGACGGTTAGACGGTTGGGCGGTTAGAAGCAGGACGGCGCCCACGCTAACCGTCCAACCGTCTAGCCGTCGAACCGCCTTCATTGTCCACCCCCACTCGCCGCCGGGGCCGCTCGCACGATCACGACCGTGAGGTTGTTGGGATCGAGGTACCTGGTCGCCACCCGTTTCAGGTCGTCACTCGTGACTGCGAGGACGCGCTCCAAATCGGTGTTGATCTCATCAATCGAATCATGAAAGGTGAGATAGTGGTGCAGCTCCTCGGCCTTGCCGATCGTCGTTTCGCGATTGGCGATGAACCCCGAGCGCAGCAGATTCTTCGCCTTCTCCAGCTCGGCCGCTGTGACGCCATTGGTCCGGATCGTGTCGAGCTGCGCGGCGATGAGGCTGTCCATCCGATCCGCGGACACGCCCTGATTGACGATCCCGTACGTCACCCAGACGCCCGGACCGTTGCGCGACCCGAACGGGTTGAGCAGTGAGCCCGTGGCCACGGCGGCCTTGTCGCGCCGCACCACCGATACATTGAGGCGCGAGCTCTCGCCCTGGCCGAGGATAAGGTCGAGCAACTCGAGCGCGCCCGTGTCTGGGTTGCGATGCTCGGGCACCCGGTAGATCCGCAGCACCGCATCGAGGTTGGCCTTGGGGTCGTGGACCTCGCGCCGCTGCGGACCTTTGCCGGCCCCCCCCGTCGCGTCGCAGCGCGGTGCTTCCGGCGCGGCGTGACTCGGGATGCCCGCGAAGTACTGATTGACGAGCCCGCGCAGCTCAGCCGGATTGAAGTCGCCCACCACCACGAGGGTCGCGTTGTTGGGGGCGTAATACGTATCGAAGAACGCTTGCACGTCGGGCAGCTTCGCCGCGTCCAGATCGGCCATCGACCCAATGACCGTGTGCGCGTAGGGGAAGCAGCTCGTGCTGTCGAACGGCCAGGTGAGGCCGTCGGTGAACGCCCCCTGGTAGGGCTGGTTGTCCACGCGCAGGCGCCGCTCTTCCTTCACGGCCTGGCGCTGGTTTTCGAAATTGTCTTCCGTGATCGCCAGGGAGCGCATGCGATCGGCTTCGAGCCACAAGGCGAGGTTGAGCCGGTTCGACGGCACCGTTTCGTAGTAGTTGGTCCGGTCTTCGGCCGTGCTGCCGTTGAAGTCCGCCCCCGCCCGCTCGAGCAGTTGGTTGTGTTCGGCCTTTTTCACGTGCGCCGATCCCTGAAACATCATGTGCTCGAACAGGTGCGCGAATCCCGAGCGCCCGGCCCGTTCGTTGCGCGAGCCAACCTCGTACCAGAGGTTGACCGTCACGATCGGCGTGGAACGATCCTCCGAATAAATGACCCGCAGTCCGTTCGGCAGCGTGAACTGCTCGAACGCGATACGTCCGGACCCGGCCCCCGCCCCGGCCTGAGCCAGCGCCGTTGCGGGAAGGAGGAGCAGCAACACCAGCAGTGTTCGCATGAGTTCAGGACCCCACGGGGAAAAGCGCAAGCGCATTGGTTTCGAGGATGGCCCGTTGCTGCGCTTCAGACAGCCGCAGGGCCCGGAATTGATCGATGTTCTGTCGCAGATCCTTCACACCCGGACTGGGCCAGTCGGTCCCCCACAGGACGCGATCGACAATCTCCGTCAGGCGGGGAAAGTACTCCAGCAATTTGGCCGGCGGAATGCCCGAGACGTCGAGCCGGACGTGGCCGTGACGTCGCAGGATGAAAAATGCCTCGTCCATGTACAACGGCCTGCCGCCGTGCGCCATCACCAGTTTCAGGGCCGGAAAGTCGATCGCGACGTCGTCGAGCTCCATCGGATTGCCGTACTTGGAGCGCGCGCCGGGAAAGATCGATGTGCCGGTGTGGACCATCACCGGCAGGCCGCGCTCCTCGCAGCGCCGGTAGATCTTCCCGAGCGCGTCGAGGCCGTCCACGTAGGCGTTGGCAGGGAAGTTCTGGTGGGGCGGATGGATCTTGAGGAGCCGGATGCCCTGGTCGACGAGCCGGTCGACGTCACCGGCCGGATCGCGCGTGTAGCGCGCATGCACGCCGCCGTAGGGCAGCAGCCGCTCGGGATTGGCCCGGGCGTACTTGGCGGCGAACGCGTTGGTCGAATCGTCGAATCCCATGATGTCGGGACTGGGATAGTTGACCAGACCGACGCGCCAGACGCCGGACTGGTCCATGACCTCGAGCAGCGCGTTGGGGTCGTCCATGAGGGCGATGAGGAAATCCCAGTGGTCCTCCTTGCCCTTGCGCATGGCCTCCTGAACCTTGGGCTTGAGGTCGCGCCACGGCTGGATGTGGATGTGGACGTCGGTGATGCGACTCAGTCGCTCCAGGTGTAGAACCCCTTTCCCGATTTCCGCCCCAGTTCGCCCTTCCGGACCTTCTCGCGCAGGATCTTCGGCGGCGCGTAGTGCGCATCGCCCAGCGTGGCGTGCAGGTATTCCGCGATCGCGAGGCGCACATCGAGGCCCACCAGGTCGGTGAGTTTGAGCGGGCCCATCGGATGGTTGTAGCCCAGCTCCATCGCCTTGTCGATGTCCTCCACGCTCGCCACGCCCTGCTCGAGCATGCGCATGGCCTCGAGGCCGAGCACGACGCCGAGCCGGCTGGAGGCGAAGCCGGGCGAATCGCGCACGACGATCGGTTCTTTGCCGAGCTGACGGGCAAACGCCACGGCGCGCTCGGCCGCCGCGCCGCTGTCACGCCCGTGCGTCACGACCTCCACCAGCTTCATCACGTGCACCGGGTTGAAAAAGTGCATTCCCACCAGGCGCTCCGGCCGCTTCAACGCCGACGCGATCTGGGCGATCGATAGCGATGACGTATTCGAGGCGAGCAGCGCTTCCGGCAGGGCCGCGCGCTCGACGTCGGTAAACAGCCGCTGCTTGACAGCCAGATCTTCGACAACCGCCTCGATGACGACGTCGGCGTCGCGGACAGTTGAACGAAGGTCTGGATCGGTGTGTAATCGCTTCACAAGATCTGCGTGATCTGCGGCTGACAATTTGCCGCGCTTGAGCCCGCCGGCGAGGAGGCTCTCGACCTTGGCCAGCGCCTGGGGCAGGGCGTCGGCTCGGGAGTCGGTGAGTCGCACTTCGCATCCGGCGAGCGCCGCGACGTAGGCGATCCCGTGACCCATGGTGCCGGAGCCGATCACCGCAACGCGCGTAGGCTTCACGCGGGCCGGTGAGCGTCCACGACGCGACGTGCGCGCTCGGGATGATTGGTGCAGATCCCGTCCACACCCCAGTGCACCAAACGCTCCATGTCCGTGGGATTGTCCACGGTCCAGGCGATGATGCTCGCGCCGAGCTCGTGGACGGTCCGTAGCAGGTTCTCATCGAGCGTACTGCGCTCCTGCCATAGGGTCTGCGCCGTGGCGTCGTCGAGCGTCTGCTTGGGATTGCGGGTGGTGACCTCGGAAAGCACGCCGGTCGGGAGGTCGGGCCGCTGGTCACGCAGCCGCCGCACGACGTGAAAGGCGAAGCTGTGCACCGCGTACCCCGACGGGTTCGGGCCGCCGTCGAGCGTATCGAGGAGCCGCTCGTCCCAGCGCGGATCGAGCACTTTCACCTCGACGAACACCCGGAGCGTGCCGAGCACTTGGAGGGCCTGGGCAAGCGTGGGGAGTGGCTCACCGTTCTGGAGTCGCAGCTCGGAGAGATCGCGCATCCGGGCTTGGGCGATCGGCAATCCCATGATCGAGGGATCGTGAAAGACGACGATTTCGCCATCGAGCGTGGCATGCACGTCGAGCTCGACGCCGTCGGCACCCTGGCCGGGGGCGGCCCGAAACGCGGCCAGAGAGTTCTCCAGCTCGATGCTGGAGGCGCCCCGGTGGGCGATGACGAGCGGCTTCGTCACTGCTGCAGGCTGTCGGCTTTCTTCGGCTCGATCCAGTCCGGCTCTTTTTCGATGTCGTGCACAGTCGCGATGTCTTCGGGGCGCGGCAGCATCGATTCCAGGTACGCCGGATACTTCGACGCGTCGATCGGTTGTCCATCGACCGTAAACTTCTGGTGCGCATACATCCCGATCCGGCGGTTGAACTTGAGATCGGGCACCTTGATCTGCCGCTCGCGCTCGGGGATGAACATGTTGAGCCGCTCGACCAGCTTCACGATCTCCTGGCGATACAGATTGCGCGCCATCTCGTTGAGCTTGCTCTTGTCGGGCTCGGCGCCCCCCTCCCCGTTCGTCGGATTCTCACGCTCGTCGTAGCGACCCTTCAGACCCCACACGTAGGCCCAGTGGGCCGACGAGGAGTTGTCGGTGCCGAACAGGTCGAACGCCGTGGGGATCCACTTATAGAAGAAGCGCTGAATCACTTCGGGCGGCATCTTCCCGGCCTTCACGATACGAAGCAGTCCATTGTTGCCAGTTCCCAGATGATAGGACTCCTCCTTCAGCATGGGCCCCATTGAACGCGACAGGGGATCGAAGGCGGAGACCGATAGCATCTTCAGCTGGAACTTGCCGTCGCGGTCGATGAACTGCGTGTAGGTGAAAAAGTCGAGCCAGTTGTCCACGATCTCGTTGAACGAGCCGAGCAGACGCTCGCCTTCGTCGGCGCGACGCTCCAGCAGCTTGGCCGCCTCGCGCTTGCCCTCGTCCCCGAAATACGTGCACAACAGGTATGACATCTGCCAGCCGTGCCGCATCTCCTCGGTCATCACCCGCTGGAGCGACAGCAGGTCGTAGTCCGACGGCGCATGGTGCAGCAGGTTGCGCTGCTGCTCGACGGACGCGAATTCGGTGTCGCCTTGATAGACGATCAGGTTGAGCAGCGCGTCGCGGATGCGCTGATCGGGGATGTGCATCACCGTGGGCCATTTGCGCTGGCCTATGTAATGCCCGAACTCGATGTGCGGCACTTCGGGGTCGCCGAACTTGGCGTCGAAACTGAACGTGCGCAGCGCGCCCGGCGGCAGGCCGATCGAATCCTGCCAGTATTTGAAGTAGTCGATCCAGTCGTCGAAGTTGTGCAGTTTGCGGACCATCAGCGATTCCTCATGAGTTGGCGTGCCTCTGGAGTGGCAAACAGGACTTGTTGGTCGGTGATCTCGACGTCGAGCATCTCGTCCAGCGTACTGTGCAGCGAGCGATACAGCGCCTCCTTGGCTTTGCGGACCGCGAGCGGAGCCATTCCCGCCCAGTGTTTCGCAAGCGTGGTGGCCTCCGAACGCAATGCATCTGCTCCCCCTCCCACCAGGCGATCGAACAAGCCGAGCGCGAGTGCTTCGGCAGCCGGCACCATGCGGGCGCTCCACACCAGCTCGAGCGCCTTGGAGATGCTCGTGAGACGGGGCAGGAAGTAGCTCCCGCCCCAATCCGGGCCGAGGCCCAGCTTGTGAAATACTTGACCGATCGACGCGTGATCCGAGGCCAGGCGGTAGTCGCAGGCGAGGGCGAGGTTAGCGCCACCGCCCGCCGCCGCACCGTTCACGGCCGCCAGCACCGGTTTGGGCGCATTGCGAATCGTGAGGGCGATGTCCTTCCCAGCCTTCACGAGCTGCTCCCCCTGCGTGCCGAGCACGCCGAGGTCCGCGCCCGCACAGAAGGCTTTCCCGGCCCCCGTGATCACGATGACCCGCACTTGATCCGCGCCGGCGAGCATGCGCAGCGCCTCGACCAAGTCCTCGCACATTTCGGGATCGAAGGCGTTGGCCTTGTCGGGCCGATTCAGCGTGACGTTCCCGATGTGATCGCTGATTTCGACGATGATGCGATCGTAGGCGGCCATCAGACGCGCTCCACGATCATCGCGATCCCCTGGCCGACCCCGATGCACATGGTGACCAAACCGAACTGCGTGTTACGGCGTGATAAGGCGTGTACAAGCGTGGTTAAGAGCTTGGCGCCGGTGCAGCCCAGCGGGTGACCCAGCGAGATGCCGCCGCCGTAGATGTTGACCTTTTCGGGGTCGAGCCTGAGTTCGTGCATGCACGCGATCGCTTGGGCCGCGAATGCCTCGTTAAGCTCAACCAGGCCTATCTGATCGATCGTGAGGCCGGCGCGCTTGAGTGCCTTTCTGGTCGCGGGAATCGGGCCAAGCCCCATACAACTGGGGTCCACCCCCGCGACAGCCGTCGCAACAATCCTCGCGATCGCGTTCTTCTTGTCGCTCGACACGAGCAAGGCTGCCGCGCCGTCGTTTATTCCACTCGAGCTGGCGGCGGTGACGGTGCCGTCCTTCTTGAAAGCGGGCCTCAGCTTCGCGACGGCCTCGACGGTCGTTCCAGCACGCGGATACTCATCTTTGGCGAACGTCGAGCCATCCGGCAAAGTCACGGGCACAAGCTCTTCGGTAAACACACAGTCCTTGAGCGCCTTCTCCGCCCGCCGCTGGCTCTCCACCGCAAACGCATCCTGCTCGGCACGGCTGATTTTGTACCGCTCCGCGACCACCTCGGCCGTTTCGCCGAGCGAGATCGTCCATTCCTTCTTCATCTTGGGATTGATGAACCGCCACCCGACGGTCGTGTCCGCAACCTCCGGCGTCTTGCGGCTGAACGGCTCGTTTGGCTTGAGCATCACATAGGGAGCGCGCGTCATGCTCTCCACGCCGCCGGCGATGAACGTTACGCCTTCGCCCGCCTTGATCGCCTGCGCGGCGCTGGCGACCGCCTGGAGGCCCGAGCCGCACAGCCGGTTCACGGTCTGGCCGGGCACCTCGACGGGCAGTCCCGCGAGCAACAACGCCATGCGCGCGACGTTGCGGTTGTCCTCCCCGGCCTGATTGGCGCAGCCCAGAATCACATCGTCGATGGTCGCTGGATCGATTCCAGATCGCTCCATCACGGCTCTGATCGGAATCGCCGCAAGATCATCAGGCCGCACGCCTGCCAACGCGCCGCCATGCTTGCCGACGGGCGTGCGCAGCGCGACCGAGATGAAGGCTTCGCTCACAGTCCGACCCAGACCGTCTTCGTTTCGAGATAGCCGTCGAGTGCTTCACGACCGAGATCACGCCCAAAGCCCGAAGCCTTGAATCCGCCGAACGGCGCGCCCGAATCGTACGAGTTGTACGAGTTGATCCACACGGTGCCGGCGCGGATAGCCTTCGCCGCGCGATGCGCCTTCTGGATGTCCTTGGTCCAGATGCCCGCCGCCAGGCCGTAGATCGTGTTGTTCGCGAGCTTCACCCCCTGCTCAAAGTCATCGAACGTCAGGACCGCCAGGACGGGACCGAAGATCTCTTCGCGCGCGATCGTCATCTCGGGCTGCACGCCGTCGAACACGGTTGCTTCGACGTAGTAGCCCTTGCCGTTGGGCTTCGCCGCCTTGCCGCCGGCGACGAGCCGGGCGCCTTCGTCCACACCCTTCTTGATGTAGGAGAGCACGGTCTCCTGTTGCTTCTTCGAGACCAGCGCGCCCAGCCGCGTGTTCTTATCGAGCGGATCTCCCGGCGTCAGCTTCTTCGCGCCTTCCGCCAGCTGCTCGATGACCTGCTGGTGCACCGCTTTCTCCACGAGCAGGCGAGATCCCGCGGCGCACACTTCGCCCTTGCCGTAGAAGATGCCTGTCTGCGCGCCGCGCACGGCCGCCTTCAGGTCGGCATCGGCGAAAATGATGTTGGGACTCTTGCCGCCCAGCTCCATCGTCACGCGCTTGTTCGTCTCCGCCGCCATTTTCATCACCTGGCGGCCGATCTCCGTCGATCCGGTGAACGAGATCTTGTCCACGTCGGGATGGCGCACGAGGGCCGCGCCCGCGGTCGAGCCACCGCCCGGCACCACGTTGAACGCCCCCGCCGGCAACCCGGCCTCCAGCGCGACCTCGGCGAAGAGCAGGGCCGTGAGCGGGGTTTCGGAGGCGGGTTTCAGCACGACGGTGCAGCCGGCGGCGAGGGCAGGGGCGAACTTCCAGCTGGCGATGTTGAGCGGGAAATTCCATGGCACGATCGCGCCGACGACGCCGATCGGCTCGCGCAGCGTGTACGTGAAGAACGGACCCTCGACGGGCAGCGTGTCGCCCACGATCTTGTCGGCCCACCCTGCGTAGTAGCGCAGGGTGTTGATCGTCATCCCGATCTCGATCTTCGATTCGAACAGCGTCTTGCCGTTCTGCGCCGTTTCGAGCCGAGCGACTTCGTCGAGCCGCGCTTCCAACAGATCCGCGGCCTTGAAGAGCAGTTTGCCACGCTTCCGAGCTGACATCTCCTTCCATGCCGGCGACTCAAAACAGATCTTCGCGGCGCGTACGGCGTTGTCGACATCGGCGGCGTCGCCTGCGGCAACGTCGGCCAGGTTCTCTTCGGTGGCGGGGTTCTCCACCGGGAAGCGCTTCCCGGAGGCGGCCGGCCGCCATTCGTTATTAATGAAGAGGTCGGTCTTCACTTCCCCTTGAACTCCGCCACCCGCTTCTCTTGATTCGCCGCGATTCCTTCCTTGGCGTCCTCGCTCTGGAACAGCTGCTGCTGCAGCTCCCGCTCGATGGCCAGGGCGGACTCGAACGGCACCTCGGCGCCTGACTGCACGGAGCGCTTGATCAGACCGACCGCCTTGGACGCTTTATGCGGCGGGCAGAACTGTTTGGCGTAGAGCAATACCTGGTCCCAGAAGGTCTTGGCCTCGAAGATCTCGTTCACCAGTCCGATCTCCTTCGCCCGGTCGAACGAGAACAGCTCTCCCTTCACCATCAACTCGATGGCGAGTGACTTGCCGACGAGGCGGGCGAGCCGCTGCGTGCCGCCGGTTCCCGGGAGCACGCCGAGGTTGACTTCGGGCAGTCCGATCTTGCCGGCGTTTTCCTTCGCGAGGCGGATGTCGCACGCCATCGCGATTTCGAGGCCACCGCCGACCGTGTGTCCATTGAGCGCCGCGATCGTCAGCTTCGGCGTCTGCTCCAACCGGTTCAACGTCTCGTTGGCGTGCAGACAGAAGAAGTATTTGAAGCGGGGCGTGACCGTGTTCAGCATGCCGATGTTCGCGCCGGCGGAGAAGAACTTGTCGCCGCGGCCGCGCATCACGATGACGTGCACGCTGTCGTCGAAGCGCGCCTTGAGAATCGCGTCGTCGAGCTGGCGCATCATGTCATACGTGTACGTATTCGCCGGGGGATCGTCGAGCTCGAGGATCGCGAGCCCGTCCTCGGCGCGGTATTGCACGAGGGCCTTCACCTGCGGTTCAGTCATGGTCGCCATGGATTACTTAGCCTCCGAATGAGTCTCGACGAAGCCGCCGAGGAAGATGCTCGCCATGAGATCGGCCAGCCGGTCCGGATCGATGTGGCCGGCGGGGTCGTACCAGTTGTAGATCCAATTCATCATGCCGAACAGGATGTAGGTCGCGGCGCTCCGGTCCACCGTGCTCTGCTCGGGCGCGGCCTCCTTGAGAATCGTCTCGAGCAGGTCCACGTAGCGCCGCTTGATCGCGCTCACGGCACGGGGGGAGGCCTCGTGCGACAGCACCTTCATCTCCGCCATGTGCTGGGCGAAGTACGTCACATGATGCCGGATGAATGCCTGCAAACGCTCGTGCGGATCGGTCGCTTTGGCCACGGCCTGGCGGGCGCCTTCCAGCACGCGCGTGAAGCAGCGCTCCTGAATCAGCGCCAGCAGGTCCTCCTTGCCCCGCACGTAGTAGTACATCCCCGCGAGGGACATCCCGCTCGCGGCAGACAGGTCACGCATCGTGGCGGGATGGTAGCCCTTATCGGCAAACACCCGGGCCGCGCGGGCGAGGAGGTGGTCGAGGCGCTCGTCGTAGGGTCGCATGAGATTTCGAACGATCGTTCGAATAGTCAACGTAGCGTCGGATCCAGGGCGAGACAAGGTGCCTGGATGGGAGCTATCGGCTATCGGCGACCAGCTATCGGGTGGAGCATGTACCCGATAGCCGGTAGCTGATAGCCGATAGCTTCTTAATATCGACCACGATCCCGCGTCCAACACCGAATCCATGGGGCTACCTCAGCCGCTTCCAGTACCGGACTCTGCGCTCATTGCGGCGTGGCGGGACGGCGATGAGCAGGCGGCGGCCGAGCTAGTCCGGCGGCACGCCCGGCCCCTGGCGCGCTATTTGGCGGGCGCCGGCGCGCCGGAGGCGGAGTTGGACGATCTGGTGCAGGAGACGTTCATTCGCGCGTTTCGCGGCGTGGACCGGTTTCGCGGACACTGTCAGTTCCGCACCTGGTTGCTGACGATCGGCGGCAACGTGCTGAAGGATTTCGGGCGGCGCAGCGCGCGCAGCAGGGTGATGCCGCTCGATGAAGGTGTTCGCGACGGGGCGGGCGATCCGCACGACCATGCGGTGGCGAGTGAAGCCGAGTCGTTGCTCGCCGAAGGCCTCAAGCTGCTGTCGCGCCTGCAACGCGAAGTGTTCTTGCTGAGGGCACAGCAGGGGCTTGAATACGAAGAAATCGCGGCCGCGTTAGCGACGACGCCTGGGGCGGCGCGAGTGCACTACCACCATGCCGTGCGGCGGTTGAAGGAGATCGTGCAATGACGGAAGAGCGGTTGAACGAGCTGGCCCGGAAGCTGGGGACGCGGGCCGCGGAGCGCGTCGATGTCGAGGTGACCGCGCGCCGCGTGGTCGAGCGCTTGCGCGAGCAGCGGGTGCGCCGGCCGATCTGGGTCGGGGCGACGTGGCTGCGGATCGCCGCCGCCGTGGTGATCCTGGTCGGGGGGGCGTTCACCCTGCGCCAGATCTGGCCCGGCGCAACGCCTGACGATCACGTCACGCACTTCGTCGCCGACGATCTGCGTGATCTCTCGACGGACGAGCTCCGCACGCTGCTCACCTCGTTCGATCAGATCATCGCCGAAAGCGTGGTGCCCGACAGCACGTCCGATCTTCAGGAACTCGATGCGCAGCAGCTGCGCGAACTCTTGCGGGAGGGATGAGTGAAAGCACTTCTGGTTCTGGGTTTCGCCGTCATCTTTGCGCCGGGCCTCGCGGCCCAGCAACGCGACAGCGTGCGCCAAGGCCGCGATACGGCCGAGGCCGCGGAGTTGCGCACGATGATCGAGCAACGCTTCAGCCAGCGCGTGCAGCAGGAGCTGAAGCTGACCAATGAGCAGACGGCGAAGCTCCGGAACACGCAGGAGCGGTTTGGTCCGCGGCGCCGCGCGGTGATGCAGCAGCAGATGGAGCGGCGCCGGGCTCTCGAGAACCAGATGCAGCCTGGGGTCGCGGCCAACCAAGATAGCGTTCGCAAGCTGATGGATGCGCTCACGGCGGGGCGCATGGACATGGTGCGAATCCAGCAGGACGAGAATCGCGAACTGGGCGGATTCTTGACGCCGGTCCAGCAGGCGCGCTACAACATGATGCGTGAGCGCTTGCTCAATCGCGTGGGCCAGATGCGGCGCGAACGCCGGGGGATGGGAGGGGGACGGGGACGGGGCGTGGGGATGGGCGCCCGAAGCATGTACAGGCGGCGCGGGATTTAGCGACCGACTTTCTTACTCAGCGGCCGCCATCCGTTCACGGGTGGCGGCCGTTATATTTCCGCGCCTTAGCCCGAGTGGCGGAATGGCAGACGCAACGGACTCAAAATCCGTCGGGGGCAACCCCATGAGAGTTCGACTCTCTCCTCGGGCATTCTGCGATTCAGGACGAAGACGAGATCACTCCGGCCCGTGCCACCGGAACGAGTCGCGCGCCCGGTAGAGAACTTCACCGCGCGTGTTCGTGACCGTGATAAGGGCGCTCAAGGCCGGCATATCGAGTCTGCCCGTAACCACGCGTGAGTTAAACCGCCCGTCGATCGTAACCATCCCGACCCGATAGAGCTCGCAGCGCAGATACACGGCATCGCGTCCAATGCGCGCATCAGCGCACCCCGCCTCCTCTCGTGTCCCGGGACGCGCGAACGTAAGGAAGGTCTCCGGTCGCAGCGTGAGCCGAGTGAACCGCCGGTCGGCGACGGTGAACTGGTACCCCGGCTCATAGTAGCCCCCGGCCTCAGACTGCAGGGGCCGTGGCGGGGGCGGCGGTGGCGCCTTGGGTTGCGCGACGACCGTCGGGGCCGGCGCCGGGAGGAACAAGACCACCACCACCGCGGCGCCTGCGAGCAACACCAGAACGACCATCGTGATCGCGATCGCACGGGTGCGTCCGCGAATGATTGCCCAGATTCGCTGGAGCGCCACCATCAGCATCGCGGGCAAACGCTGCAGAATCGCGAGGACGCGTTGAGCGATCTCGCGTGCTACAACGGCCGGCTCGCGCGGCTCGACCTCCTCGGTCGGAGCGACGTCGGCCTCTGGAGCAGCGCCGGCCGGCGTGGGAGCAGTCGGTGAAAAGTCTTGCGGTGGCGGCACGGTATACCGCGTCGCAACAGGCAGCGTTGGAATTCCGCGCAGTGGCGCACGGGCTTCGGCGGAGGCACAGCCTGGCGCGTCGCAGCCGCTGAACGTGGCCGGCCGATTCTGACGTACCCCGGTTTGCGGGTCAGTCGCCCCCAGATTGCGAGCACCAGCGCCACGCCCAACCCGGCGGCGGCGGCCGGCACCAGATCCCGCACGCGGCACGATCCGCGCGCCGTCATGCCCTCGGCGATTTCAACGAGTGCGCCGGCGAACACCGTCGCGAGGAGGGCCCAGAAGGCGCGCGGCTTGCTCCACCGGAACTGGACCCACGACATCCAGCAGAAGACCGCGAACACCGCGACGAGCACGTAGTTCTGCACCCCGAGGACGACCATCTGCATCGTGGGAATCACCAGCTGGCACTTCGGAGCGTGCACCCGCCAGTGGGCTTGGGCGGGGTAGGAGAGGAGACCGAGCACAACGAACGCCAGATACGCCCAGCGTTTGCCGCGCAGGGCGAAGAGGGCGAGGAGGGCGAGGACGGCCGCCCCGACGCGAATCGCCAAGAGCGACATGGGCGTGTAAGCTAGGGCGCGCGCGTCTCTGCAGAGTGTCCTACATCACAAATGCTAAGTGCCACAGGGGTAAGCTCCTCGGGCACTATCACGACGAATATCGAATACCGAGTATCGAATGTAGACTTTCGAAATTCGGAGTTCGACATTGGACATTCGACGCTCCCTCTGGATCACCTTGCTGTGCGCTCCCGCGATTGCCGGAGCGCAGCTTCGCGGGTCCGTCGTCAGCGCGGAAACGCGCGAACCCCTCGGCCTCACCATCGTCACGCTCCACCCCGGCCTCGGCACGCAGTTCACCGATGCCGCCGGCCTGTTCTCGTTCGCGGGTGTCGGGGCGGGGACCTACCTGCTCAGCGTCAGGCAAATCGGGTACGTGCCGCTCGACACACAGATCGTGCTGCGCGCCGATGTGCCGGCAATCCTGCTCGTCGTCCTGCGCCGGCTCGCGGTCGAGCTGCCCGCCATCACCGTGGTGGGTCACACGCGCTGCACCAAACCGGGTCCACCGGATCGCGAGGTCACCCCCGCGCTCGCCGCGGTGTTCGACCAGCTCATCGAAAACGCGCGGCGGCTCGAGCTGCTCGCCGACTCCTACCCGTTCCGCTACCGGCTCGAGCGCTCGCAACGCGAGGTCAGCCGCGGCGGCGACAGCCTGCGCGCGCGCATCGATACGATGGAGTTCGACCAAAACGAAACCCGGCGGCGCTACCGGCCCGGCCTCGTCGTGACCGCCGGCACGGGACCGTTCAGCGGCTACACCGTCGTGACGCTCGCGTCACTGCACGAGCTGGGGGACAGCGCGTTCCACCGCAACCACTGCTTCCGACTCGCCGGGCGGGATACGATCGAGGGAGAATCACTGGTGCGGATCGATTTTGAACCGATCGATAATCTCGGGTCGGCCGACATCGCCGGTTCAGCGTATCTCGATTCTGTGACCTACGGGCTCAAGTTCACCGAGACACGCCTGACGCGCCCCGAGCGCTCGCAGCTGAGCGAGGTCCGTTCGGTGGTCGCGCGCACCCGTTTCCGCGATATCGCACCCGGAATCGCGCTGCAGGACTATGTGCGGGCAGTCTGGCTCTACCGCTCAAGCTCGCGCCTCACCCGCGTCGAGACGCAGCGACTGCTCGGCGTGCGGTTTCGGCGCCCGCCGCCTCAGTAACCCGCACGGTGACCCGCCCCCTTGCGCGGGGGGACCTGGTTGGGGGATATGGGGGCCTCTCTGGAGGCCACCCATGGCTTTGCCGCTCCTACTCGCGCTCCTTCAGACCGCATCCCCGGTTGCGTCGGCGACCCGTCCCGCGCCCCCCCCCTCCGCCGGGTCGGTGCCGTCGTGGACGCTGCATTTCACCGGCGACCTCCGCTGGCAGCAGATCACGCCTGCCGGCGCGCTGCTCGTCTCCACTGATGCTGCGCTCGCGGGCGTCGACATCGAACGCGGGCAGATCGTCTGGCAGAAACCGGAGCTCGGTGGCCTCCCCGTCGACAGTGTCCACATGATCGCGGGCTCGCTACTCATGGAGGCCGCGAAGCCGGGCCTCTCCCTGATCTTCGATCCAGTCACGGGAACCGTGCTGTTCGACTCGCGCAAGCTGACGCTCACGAAGGTCGTGACGCGACGCGTGCTGCCGCAGAGCGGCACGCTGCTCGTGCACGGCCAGCGCGCATCGGGCCCGCCGCTCGTCGCGCTCTATGATCTCAGCACCGGCACGCAGCGCTGGGTCAGTGAGTCGCTGTTCCAGCAGACCGGGCCGAAAAAGGGCGGCTTGGGCGGCCTGATGCAGAGCGTCGTGCGCGCCGCGGCAAGCGCCACCAATCTCGAGGTCTTGCAGGCGGGCCCAGACGTGATCGTCGTGTACACGCTCATGGGATTGCGGGCGCTGGATGCAAAGAGCGGAGCGATCCGCTGGACTGCGTCGCTGCAGATGGCCCGCTCGGGGACGTTCCCGCACAAGGTGCTGCTCTATCAGTCGGTGGCGAAGCCGGATCGCATTTACGTGAGCTACGACGAACGATTGATGGCCTATCGGCTCAGCGACGGGCAGCCCCTCTGGGCGAAGCCCGCGACCGTGGACGGCTGGATCAGGGACATCGTCCAGCATCCCGCAGGGATTATCATGCTGACCGAGGGGCCGCCGGCCGGTCAGGCGACCGGCAACGTGCGCATCGTCAACGGCGTGGTACAGACCGGCCTCAACGTCGCGCGCTACGAAGACGGCACGACGATCGCGCCCAAGCCGCTCAAGATGCGCGGCGACGTCGTCGACGCACTGATCGCGGGCGACGCGGTGGTGCTGGCGGTCGACGCCGATTCGAAGACGTACGTCAACGTGCTGAATGTCGCCACGGCGACGTTGCGCCTGCAGAAAGACGTGAAGATCAAGGGACTGCTCGACTATGCCGAGCTGACGCCGGCGGGTCTGCTGTACATCTCGCGCTCGGATGCGTCGACCAATGGGGAAGTGAACGTCATCGACCTGACGAGCGGCGAGCCCAAGTACAAAGACGCGATCGAGGGCGGCAAGAACTCGGTTGTGCTCCACGCAATCGACGGCGGCACGCTCTACGTCTACGCCAACAAGGACCGGCATCTCTACGCGGTGAATCGCCAGGATGGCGCATACCGCGCGCTCGGCCCCGAGATCAGGCTGCAGGGCAACGAGGATCCGACCGCGATGGAGCTGCGGCCAGCCGGGATCGTGCTGGTATCGCCGCAGAATCTCGTCGTGCTGGGCCGCGACGGGCAGATCAAGCAACAGACCTATCATCCCGCGCCCCAGCTGCCGGGACTGCTGCGCGCGCTGTATCGCATTCAGTCGGTGCGCGCCGGACTGTACGGCGCTGCCGCATCCGCCTACGGGGACGCCTTCGCGCAGGCCGCGCGGCAGTCGAGCGATACGACGGCAAAGTACGTGTACAACCAGCTGGCGACGGCGTACACGCAGGGTGGGGCACAGCTCCAAGGGTATTCGAGCCAGGCATCGGCACTGGCCAGCAAGCGGTTCAAGGCGTCGCTCACAGCGCCGAGTTCTGTGTTCATGCTCACGCGCGCGCCGGAAGGCAACGGCAACGTGCTGCTGCAGATCGACAAGGACTCCGCGCAGCCGCGGGCGCGCGTCAACCTCGGCAAGGAACGCGAGCCCGTTTATGCGGTAGATGACATCGCCGGAATGTTGTTCCTCCAGACAATCTCGGGGACGTTGGTCGGCTATCGACTCTAAGCCTCCAAAGGCGGGCCTTTTTGTTGTAAACTGGGGGCCATGCCAACACAGCTTGAAGGCCGCCGCGGCGGTGCCGTCGGCGCCAAAATCGACTTCCGGGACGGACACTGGATCGTCCCCGATCATCCCATCATCCCCTTCATCGAAGGCGACGGCACCGGGCCGGACATCTGGCGCGCCTCCGCCAAAGTCTTCGATGCCGCCGTCCAGAAAACCTCCAGCGGCAAGCGCAGCATCGTGTGGCGCGAAGTGCTCGCGGGAGAAAAGGCGTTCAATCAATCCGGCAACTGGCTCCCAGAGGAAACGCTGGCGGTCATTCGCGAGCATCGCGTGGCGATCAAGGGCCCGCTCACCACCCCGGTCGGCGGCGGGATTCGCTCGCTCAACGTCGCCCTGCGCCAGATTCTCGACCTGTACGCCTGCATTCGCCCCGTGCGCTACTTCGCCGGCGTGCCCTCGCCGGTCAAAGCGCCGGGCAAGCTCGACGTCGTGATCTTCCGCGAGAACATCGAAGACGTCTACGCCGGGATCGAATACAAGGCGGGCAGCGCCGAAGCCGACGCCGTGATCGAGTTTCTGACCACGCGCTTCAACGCCAAGATCCGCCCGGGCAGCGCGATCGGCGTGAAGCCGATGTCGAGGTTTGGGTCGCAGCGCCTCGTTGTAAAGGCGATTCAGTACGCGATTCGGCGCAAGCGCCCGTCGGTGACGCTGGTGCACAAGGGCAACATCATGAAGTTCACTGAGGGCGGCTTCCGCGACTGGGGCTACGAGGCCGCGAAGGAGCGCTTCAGCGAGCAGACGGTGACCGAGGCGGAAGCCGGAAAGCGGAAGGAAGACAGCGGCAAGATCGTGATCAAGGACCGCATCGCCGACGCGATGTTCCAGCAGCTCCTACTGCGCCCCGACGAATACTCGGTGATCGCCACGCCCAACCTCAACGGCGACTACTTGTCCGACGCCGCCGCCGCGCAGGTCGGCGGCCTGGGGCTCGCGCCCGGCGGGAACGTCGGGGACGGGTATGCGGTGTATGAGGCAACGCACGGCACCGCGCCCAAATACGCGGGCCAGGACAAGGTGAATCCGGGCAGCGTGATCCTGTCGGGGGTGATGATGTTCGAAGAGCTGGGGTGGGACGACGTGGCGCGCGCGATCGTACGGGGGCTCGAAGGAGCCATCGCGGCGCAGCGCGTTACGTACGATCTCGCGCGGCAGCTCCCCGGCGCGACCGAGGTCTCCACGTCCGCGTTCGCGGACGCGATCATCGAGCACCTGCCATGAAGTCCTCGATCTCGGCCAAGGCGCTCAACAGCATTGAGACCCCACTCCTGGCGCTGATCGTCGCCCAGGGCTCCAGCCCTTCGCTCGATGCCACGCTCGAGCGCGCCGTCGCGAGCGGCGACTACACCGGAAAGAAGGACGAGACGCTGCTGGTGTACGGCGGCGGCAAGGCGCAGCGCGTCTTGCTCGTGGGCGTCGGCAAGGCCGCCGACATCACGCGCAGCGCGGTGCGCCGCGCCGCGGCCATCGCCGCCAGGCGCGCGCGCAGCATCGGGACGAAAACGTTCGCCATCGGCATCGCCAAAGAGGCGCGCGGGGGCCTGGGAGCTGCGGAGCTGGCGCAGGTCGCGATCGAAGGGGTCGCGCAGGGAAGCTGGCAATTCCTGGAGCTGAAGAAGCAGCCCGAGGATCCCAAGCCCGAGCTCGAGGCGGTCGAGCTCGTGGTCGACGCCTCGGACCGGGACGAAGCCGAAGCGGGGCGCCGCATTGGGGACGCGATCGCGGCGGGGTATCTCTACACCCGCAATCTCCAGATGCAGCCGGGCAACATCGCCACGCCCAGCTACCTCGGTGAGCTGGCACGCAAGCTCGGCACGGCCTACGGCTTCAAGGTGACCGTGCTGGACAAGGCGCAGATAAAGAAGGAAGGGATGGGCGCGCTGCTGGCCGTCGCGCAGGGCAGTGCGGAGGAACCCCGGTTCATCGTGCTCGAGTATCAGAGCGGACCGGGGGGGGGACCGCCCGTGGTGCTCGTGGGGAAAGGCGTCACGTTCGATTCGGGGGGCATCTCGATCAAACCCGCCGCGAACATGGAAGACATGAAGTTCGACAAGTCCGGCGCCAGTGCGGTGCTGGGCACGTTCGAGGTCATCGGCCGGCTCAAGCCGAAGATCAATGTCGTCGGGCTGATCCCCGCCACGGAGAACCTGCCGTCGGGGACCGCGCTCAAACCGGGCGACGTCGTGAAGAGTCACTACGGCAAGACCATCGAGATCATCAACACCGACGCCGAAGGCCGTCTGATCCTGAGCGACGCGCTGTCGTACGCGCGCCGCTTCAAGCCGGCCGCGGTGATCGACGCCGCAACACTCACCGGCGCCGTGGTCATCGCCCTCGGCCATCATGCGATCGGCATGCTCGGCAACGACGAAGCACTGCTCGCGGAGGTCCGCGATGCGGGCGAGCGCGCGGGCGAGCGCTGCTGGCCGCTGCCGTTGTGGGATGACTATCGCGATCTCCTCAAGTCGGATGTCGCCGACGTGAAGAACTCGGGGGGGCGCGGCGCCGGCACGATCGCGGGCGCCTGGTTCCTGCGCGAATTCGTGGACGGCTTCCCGTGGGTGCATCTCGACATCGCCGGCACGGCGTATCTCGAGACCGAAGGCGCGAGCCACGCCAAGGGACCGACCGCGATCGGCGTGCGGCTGTTCACAGAGTTCTTGCTCAAACGCGCGGGCGCTTGATCCGGGCAGTTCTCCTCGCGCTGGCGCTCGCCGCCTGGACGACGGGCGGGGCGAGGGGCCTCGTCGCGCAGGCCGACACCACGCAGCGCGACACCACGACCGCGGGACAGAACGCCAGCGACACGACGACGGCTCCGGCCGACACGGCCGAACAGTTGCTCCCCACCTTCCCGCCCGTCATCGCCCCGGGACCGCTGCCGCGCGGCGCGCGCTACACGTTCACCGCCGACTCGCTGTTGCTCCTGAGCTCGCAAACCCTGAGCGATCTGCTCACGCACATTCCGGGCGTGTACGTGGTGCGCGGCGGCTGGTACGGGCAGGCCGAGATCGCGCTGTATGGAGGCCGCGGATCCGCCAGCTTCGAGATCTTTGTCGACGGCTTGCCGTACCTGCCGCTCGGTCGCGACTCGATCTACATCGACCCGGCCCGGATTTCGCTGGCGGCATACGAGCGCGTAGACGTGCTCGTGCTTCCCGGAACGTTGCAGATCTATCTCGCCAGCCTCACGCACCGATCCACCAATCCACGCACGCAGATCGGCATCATGACGGGGCGGCAGAACATCGCCGGCTACCGCGCGGGATACTCGAGGCGCTCGCGCTCGGGGTTCGGCGTGGCACTCGTCGCGGACTGGAACTCCATGGGGCCCGGGCCCCTCTCCAGCACGACGACGAGCTTCGGCACGAGCGACTTTCTGCTGAAGGCGGAGTACGTGCCACCCGGCGGACGCGTGGGCGCTTCCTTCGAGGTGTTCACCTCGAGTTGGAAGCGCAGCGCGATAAGCCCTACGGACAATCGCGTGGTGGGCTGGCGGCAGGATCGCGTCGACCGGGTGCTGCGCTTCTTCATCGCACAGCGCGGCGACGGTCTCGGATGGCGCGTCACCACGACCCTGTCGTCGAGTGGCCTGAGCCACGACACGCTGGTGGGGAACCGCTCCGTGTCCAGCGGCACGCTGGAAGCCAGCCTCACCGGGCGCCGCGCGAGCGTGGTCGCCATGGCGCGCGGCGGTGCGGGCGGCATGCCGAGCCAGTTCGAGGCACGCGCGGGATGGACGGCTGCGGTTGTGCCGCTCACGGTGGCTGGATGGTTCCGGCAATCGCTGTACGCCGACGGACGGCAGGGAGTACGCTCCTACGGCACGGCGGGGCTGCGGCTGCCGCTGGGCTTCTCGGCGCGCGCCGAAGCCAGCTGGCAGAAAGACGTGCAGTCGGCGTTCGTCACCACCGACGACCTCCAGGAGGCGCTCGACATGGCCGGCTGGCTCGGCTTCGATCATGCACGGCTCTCGGTCGAGGTCGGGCGCGGCCGCCGCGATCCGTTTGCCCCGCTCGGATTCTCGGATGGCATCATCACCGTCGATTCACTTCATGTCAGCCCGCTCACGGAGTTCATCGCCGTGCGCGCCAATGTTCAGGTCGCGCCCAGCCTGCGACTCTCGGGGTGGTACTTCGACCCGATTGTGGGCGGGGGCGACTTCGAGCCGCCGCATCACGCCCGCATCTCCGCCACGTTCCAGTCGAAGTTCTGGCGCGTGTTCAAGAGCGGCATCTTCAACTTGCGGGGTGAGGTGGCGATGGAGTCATGGACGCGCTGGGGGCTGGGCGGAATCGACAGCACGGGCGCGGGCCTGGCGATGAACGGGGCGAGCTTCGTGGACACGAACATCCAGATGCAGCTCGCGGGGGTGACGCTGTTCTGGATGATGCGCAACATGAACATCATGCGGGGCAGCTACGTCGAGGGTCTGTCCTATCCCAAGGCCGTCCAGTCGTGGGGCGCCCGCTGGTATTTCACTAATTAGCCCGGTCGCGACTACATTTAGCACCCTGTGCCGCGCAGTATGACGGGCTTCGGCTCAGCCGAAGATCGGGTCGCGAGCGAAGGGCGAGCGGGGGGGGAGGGACGCGAGCGGGGGCGGTTGCGCGTCGAGATCCGCACCGTCAATCACCGCTATTTCAATCCACAGCTGAAGCTGCCGGTGGAGCTCGCGGGCGTGGAAATCGAGATCCGCGAGCGGCTGCGCCAGCTCCTGGAGCGGGGCCACGTGTCCGTCACTGCTCGCTGGGTCGATGGGCCCGCGACGGGGCGCGAGGTCACGGTCGATCTGGCGCGTGCCAGACAGGTGCTGGCGGCCGCGCAGCAGCTCAAGAAGAAGCTGAAACTGAAGGGCAGCGTGGACCTGGCATTCGTCGCCCGCCACCCCGAGGTGCTGACGGCCGCGAACGGCGACGCCGCCGCCGCGCCGGTGCAATGGTCGGACGTGGAACCGATCGTCGAGCGCGCGGCGCGCGATGTCGTGGCGATGCGCAAGAAAGAAGGTGAGGCGCTCGCGGTCGAGCTGAACGCGCGGCTCGACGCGCTCGAGTCCGGGGCGCGGGTGATCGAGGAACGGGCGCCGGCGCGGCTCAAGGCGGAGCACGAGCGGCTCAAGCAGGCGGTGCGGGAGCTGACCGCGAGCACGACGGTGGACGAGCAACGGCTGGCGCTGGAGATCGCGCTGCTGGCGGATCGGGTCGATATCACCGAGGAGCTGGTCCGGTTCCGGGCGCACATCGCGGCGGCCCGTGCCGCGCTGACGGGGGATCAGGCCGTCGGCAAGCAGCTCGGGTTTCTGGCGCAGGAGCTGCTGCGCGAGACCAACACGATGGGGTCCAAGGCGAACGACGCGCGCATCACGCAGACGGTGATCGCGATGAAGGGCGATCTGGAGAAGTTCCGGGAGCAGCTGGAGAACCTGGAGTGACGCCGGTCCCGCGCATTGTCGTCCTGTCGGCCCCTTCGGGCGGCGGCAAGACGACGATCGCGAAGGCGGCACGGGAGCAGCACCCCGAGCGGTTCGGGTTTTCGGTGTCGGTGACGACCCGGAAGCCACGCCCCGGCGAGCGTGAGGGCGTGGACTACTATTTTCAAACGCGCCCGCAGTTCACAGACGGCGTCGCCGCAGGACGGTTCCTCGAGTATGCCGAGTACGGCGGGGAGCTGTACGGCACGCTGAAATCGGAAGTGGCGAAGGTGGTGCAGTCGGGGAAGCACGTGCTCCTCGATATCGAGGTGGAGGGTGCGCGGCAGGTGCGGGAGCAGTATGCGCCACCCCGGTCGGTGTCGATCTTCATTCTGCCCAGCGACCCGCGCGTGCTGCTCGAGCGGCTGCACTCGCGCCACAGCGAATCGCTCGACCAGCTCAAGTGGCGGTTGGAGCGGGCGGAATACGAGCTGAACCAGGCGCCGAACTTCGACCGCTGGGTGCGCAACGACGAATTGCAGACCGCGGTTCGCGAAGTGGTGCAAATCGCGGACGATGCGCGCGCGGGATCCGTGCGCACCAGGGACAAGCAGGATTACGACTGGATCACCGATTACGGGCGTGGGCTTCAGGAAGAGGCTCAGCGTCTGTATGATCAACTGCATCACCAGAAAGGCTGACCATGCGGATCATAACGCCGGCTGAAGTCGCGGGACAGACACAGAACAAGTACCTGGGGGTCCTCGTGGCCGCCAAGTTCGCGCGCTACGTGAACGATTTCCCGCGCGACCGCTCCGTCGACTGGGAGGAGAAGCTCACCACGCGTGCGTTCGACGAGCTCGTGCGCGGCAGCCTCAAGTACCGCCTCGTGCGGCGGAAGCGCCAGCAGGAAGCCTGATGCACGTTGTGCTCGGGGTGTCGGGCGGAATCGCCTGTTACAAAAGTTGCACCCTGGCACGCCGACTGACGGAAGCGAATGTGACGGTGGATGTGGTCCTGACCGCCGCAGCCGCCGAATTCATCCGTCCCGTGACGTTCGAAGCGCTCACCGGCCGTCCCGTGCTGACATCGCTGTGGACCCCGGGCCGCACGCTCGCGCACATCGCGCTCGCGAAAGATCCCGATCTGGTCATTGTCGCGCCCGCCACGGCGAATGTGCTGGCGCGCGCCGCGATGGGGATGGCCGACGACGTGTTGACGGCGCTGTTGCTCGCGCGCGCGAGCCGCCCCGTGCTCGCCGCGCCGGCGATGAATGACGACATGTATGCGAACCCCGCGACGACCGCCAACATCGAGACGCTGACGCAGCGCGGCTGGCACTTCATCGGACCCGAGGTCGGCGCGCTCGCGGAGGGACCGAGTGAGCGGCCGGGCCGGATGAGCGAGCCGGAGGCGATCTTCGCGGCGGCTGAGCGCCTCCTCCAGGGCGGCGGGGCTCAAAAAAAAAGTAGATGGTCTGGTAAGAAAGTCATCGTGACGGCCGGGCCGACGCGCGAGCATCTCGATCCCGTGCGTGTAATCACCAACCCGTCGAGCGGCCGCATGGGATACGCGCTTGCTGAAGCGGCGCGCGCGCGTGGCGCCGATGTCGTACTCGTGAGCGGTCCGACGGCGCTCACGCCGCCCACCGGACTCGCAACCACGCGGGTCGAGACGACCGAGGACATGCAGCGCGCCCTCGAGGCCCTCGTTCCCAACGCCGATGCCCTCATCATGAGCGCCGCTCCCGCTGACTACCGGCCCAAGACGCCGGCCGCGAAGAAGCGCGCGCGCGCCAACGGACCGCTGACCGTCGAGCTCGAAGCGACGCCCGACATACTCGGCTCGCTCAAACGGCGCAAGGGGCTGGTCGTCGTCGGGTTCGCACTCGAGACGGGAAACGGATTGGCGAACGCGCGGTCCAAGATGCAGAATAAGGCGCTTGATTATGTGATCCTGAATGACGCCACTGAGCCCGGCGCCGGATTCGAGGTCACAACCAATCGCGTGACGATCCTGGGACGCAACGGTACGCAAGTCGACTTGCCGGTGCTGCCCAAGCGCGACGTGGCCGAACGGATTCTCGACGTCGTCGAAGAGGCGCTTTGACTGATTCGCGGGCTCTGGCAGTCGCATACCTAAAACAGCAGCGGTTGCTCGGTGGAGACTCGGTGATCCTCACCGAATCCATGGGCGCCGGGAGCCGGGAGCAGGGAGCAGTGACCCCAGCTTCGGATCCGGCGGCTGCCGAGCAGGCTGCCCCCCGCCTCCCGCTCCCTGCTCCTGGCGTTTCCTTCGATCCCCCCAGCGCGGACCTCTTCGCCACCGATCCCATACAGCGGGCGGGTTCGCTTGCCGACGTCGCCACCCTGATCGCCGCCTGCCGCAAGTGCGGGCTGTGCGATACGCGGACCAACACGGTGCCCGGAGAAGGATTGGCGACGGCACGACTGGTGGTCGTCGGGGAAGGGCCCGGGCGCACCGAGGACGAGACGGGGCGGCCATTCGTGGGCCGCGCGGGGGAGCTGCTCACCAAGATTCTCGCCGCGATCGATCTGCCGCGCGGGCAGGTGTTCATCTGCAACGTGGTGAAGTGCCGGCCGCCCGAGAACCGCCAGCCGCAATTCGACGAAATCGCCGCGTGCCTGCCGTTTCTGTATCGGCAGATCGAATTGGTGAAACCCAAAGTGATTCTCGCGATGGGCGGCACCGCGGCCCAGACGCTGCTCGACACCAAGCAGTCGCTGGGCGCGCTGCGCAATCACATCCATCGCTTCCGTGGCATTCCGCTGGTCGTGACGTATCACCCGGCCGCGCTGCTGCGTAACCCCAACTGGAAAAGACCAACCTGGGATGACGTCCGTATCGCAGCTCGCCTCCTCGAAGGCTGAGCGTTCGTCAGAATACGCCGGTCGCCAGGCGCCGTGGAGTAACGAGGCGGAGCAGGCGGTCTTAGGCGCGATGCTGCTCGACCAGGACGCCGCGCTCAAGGCGGCCGAGATCCTGGACGACACGATGTTCTACAAGGAAAGCCATCGGCTGCTGTTCCGGTCGATGCTGTCCCTGACCGAGCGCGGCGACGTCATCGATCCGGTCACCCTGCGCGACGAGCTGAGCCGGCGTGCCGATCTGGATCGCGCCGGGGGCATGGAGTACATCGCGGCGCTCATCGACGTCGTGCCCACGGCCGCCAACATCGACTACCACGCGAGGATCGTGCGGGACAAAGCCGTGCTGCGCCGGCTGGTCGAGGCGTCGACGGGCATCATTCAAGACATCTACGAGGGACACGGAACCGCGGGCGAGGTCCTCGACAACGCCGAGCACCGCATCTTCCAGGTCGCGCAGTTCCGGCGCGCTGAAGAATTCATCCGCATCAAGGAGCTGATCTGGCCGACGATGGAGCGCATCGAACAGCTCCAGTCCGGCGCCGGCTCGGTCACCGGGGTCCCGAGCGGGTTCGTCGATCTCGATCGCCTCACCGCCGGGTTCCAGCGGTCCGATCTCGTGATCATCGCCGCGCGACCCTCGATGGGGAAGACGGCCCTGGCGCTCAACATCGTCCAGCATGCGGCGATCGAGCACAACACCGCGATTGCGATCTTCTCACTCGAAATGTCGAAGGATCAGCTGGTGCAGCGGCTGCTCTGCTCGGAGGGACTCGTGGATGCGCAGCGCCTGCGCCGCGGCCAGCTCCGCGATGACGACTATCCCAAGCTGGCGCGCGCCGCGGGACTGCTCGGCACGGCGCCGATCTGGATCGACGACTCCGCGGCGCTGACGCCGTTGGCCATGCGCTCCAAGGCACGCCGGTTGAAGGCCGAGCACGATATTGCGCTCGTGATCGTGGACTATCTCCAGCTCATGCAGGGTCCGGGCGACGCCGAAAACCGCCAGCAGGAGATTTCCTACATCTCCCGCTCGCTCAAGGCGCTCGCCAAGGAGCTGGATGTGCCGGTGGTGGCCCTGTCGCAGCTCTCGCGCGCGCCCGAACAACGCGGCGGCGAACACCGCCGCCCGCAGCTCTCCGACCTGCGCGAATCGGGCGCGATCGAGCAGGACGCCGACGTCGTCTGCTTCATCTACCGGCAGGAGTTCTACGACGGGCCGGTCGATCCCAAGACGAACGAGAGCATCGAAGGGCTGGCGGAAGTCAGCGTCGGCAAGCAGCGCAACGGACCGACCGGGATCGTGAAGCTGCACTTCAAGAAGGAATACACGCGCTTCGACAACTACAGCGCGCGCGAGGCGCCGGCCGGTGTCTAAGGGGAAGTCCGTGTTCCGCTGTACCGAATGCGGCGCGGATCAGCCGAAGTGGGGCGGGAAGTGCGACGCGTGCGGGGCGTGGAACTCGCTGATTGAAGAGCCGATCGCCAAGCGGCGGATGGGCGGATCGCCGGATCGGCGGAACGATCCATCCAACCATCCGCCGATCCGGCTCTCCGAAGTGGACGGAGCAGCGGTGGCTCGGTGGAAAACCGGCCTCGCCGAATTCGATTTCGTGCTCGGCGGGGGCATCGTTCCCGGCTCGGTCACGCTCGTCGGCGGCGAGCCCGGCATCGGCAAGTCCACGCTGCTCATGCAGTGCGCGGCGCGGCTCGAGAGCCAGGGCGTGTCGACGCTATACGTCTCGGGCGAAGAGTCACCCGATCAATTGCGCCTCCGCGCCGACCGGCTGCAGGAAGACGCCGGCAACATTCACGTGCTCGGCGAAACGCGCCTCGAGTCCATCCTGCATCATGCTGCCCAGCTGCAATCACGCGTGGTGCTGCTCGACTCGGTGCAGACGACCTACACCGACGAGCTGGAAGGCGCGCCCGGCAACGTCGGCCAGGTCCGTGAGTGCGCTGCCCGGTTGATGCGCTTCGCCAAGGAGTCCGGTCCCGCTGTGGTGCTCGTCGGGCACGTCACCAAGGGCGGTGGAATCGCAGGTCCGAAAACGCTGGAGCACATCGTGGATACCGTGCTCTACTTCGAAGGGGAGGCGACGCTCGATCACCGCATCCTGCGCGCCGTGAAGAACCGGTTCGGATCGGTCGATGAGATCGGGGTGTTTCGGATGACGGGTGCCGGACTCGAGCCGGTCGCCAATCCGGCGGCGGCGTTCCTCGCCGGCCGCAGCACCGGTGCGTCCGGCTCCGCGGTGACCGCGCTGATGGAAGGCACGCGGCCGATGCTCGTCGAAATCCAGGCGCTCGCCTCGAAGGCCGGCTTCGGGACGCCGCAGCGCGTCGCGACGGGACTCGATCACCGCCGGCTCGCCCTGCTGCTCGCCGTGCTGGAGCGGCGCGGCGGCCTGCCGTTCGGGAACCTGGACGTCTTCGTGAACGTCACCGGTGGTGTGCGCCTGATAGAGCCCTCGACCGATCTTGCCGTCCTTGCCGCCCTCGTCTCCACCGTCCACGACCGCCCGGTCCCCGCGGACGTTTTGTTCCTCGGCGAGGTCGGCCTTGGTGGCGAGATCCGCCCCGTCGCGGGTGTGGAGCGGCGTCTCGCCGAGGCCGCGCGCCAGGGATTCCGGCGCGTGTTCCTGTCGAATCGCTCGAAAGGGAGCAAGGAGCTCGAGGTGATCGGTCTCGAGGGAATCGGTGAGCTCGCGCGACGCCTCGCAGCTTGACGTCGGCGTCGTCGTCGTCGCCGCCGGCGCCGGTGTGCGCGCGGGGCCCGGCGAGCCGAAGCAGTTCCGCCCGATCCTCGGCGTGCCGATGCTGTTGCGGGCGCTGCGCGCGTTCATCGGGCATCCGGAGGTGCGTCAGGTCGTGGTAGTCCTGCCGCCGGGCTACGCCGAGCGGCCGCCCGAGTGGCTCGCGAAGCTGCGCGGTGAGCGACTCGAGTTCGTGCCCGGTGGCGCCCAGCGCGCGGACTCGGTGCGCGCCGGCGTCACCGCGCTGCCGGCGGACGCCACGGTGATCCTGGTGCACGATGCGGCGCGGCCGTTCGTGAGCCGCGGCACGATCGACGCCGTGATCGCGCGCGCGCGCGCCGGGGTGGGCGCGGTCGCCGCGGTCCCGTCGTCGGACACGCTGAAGGAGATCGGCACGTCCAACCAGCTCACGCCGCGGGTCGCGCGCACCGTCGATCGCGACCGCATCTGGCGCGCGCAAACCCCGCAGGGATTTCCCCGGCCGATGCTGGTGTCCGCCTACGCCCAGCTGCGCGCGGCGGAGAACGGCAGTGGGGAGGGTGGGGGGAGCGGGGGGGGCGGGGGGGCGGGGGGGGCATCCCCAATGACGATGCCGAGGTCTGCGAGCGGGCAGGGTATCCGGTGGAGTTGATTCCCGATTCGCCGTACAACTTCAAGGTCACCACGGCCGACGACTTCCGGATCGCCGAGGCTCTCGCTCGTGAGCTGCGGTGACGCCGGTCCCGTTCCAGACCGCCGCCGAGATTGCGGCCGCCATCCCGCGCGTGGTGACGCATCTCCAGGGCGGTGGCTTGCTCGCGTATCCCACCGAGACGGTGTACGGTCTCGGCTCGCGCGCGGTGCAGGCCGACGTCGCCGCGCTCGCCGCCCTGAAGGGCCGCACCGCCGCGAAGCCGTTTCTGCTCCTGATCAGCGACCGCTCCATGGCCGAGGCGCACGGCCTCGCCTTCAACGCCTCCGCCGACGCGCTGGCCCGGGCGTTTTGGCCGGGTCCACTGACGCTCGTGCTGCCGGGCGGCTCGGGCCGGCTTCCGGATTTGTTGCGCGGTCCCGATGGCGGGATCGCGGTGCGGTGGACGTCGCATCAGTCGATTGCGCAACTCGTGGCCGCGCTCGGCGTCCCGCTGACATCCACCTCGGCCAATCTCCCGGGCCAGCCTCCCGGTCCCGGCGCCGCCGCCATCGCGCGGGACTTTGCGCCCGCCGTGGACGCGGGTCGGCTGCTCGTGCTCGATGGTGGTGTGCTCGGCAACCGGCCTCCGTCCACCGTGGTTGACTGCACGCGCCCCCAGGCGCAGATCGTCCGTGAAGGGACGCTCAGCGTGGCCGAGCTGCGCCGCGCGGTCGGGCGCCTCGCGCCATGATTCAACACGTCCTGTTCGTCTGCACCGGCAATATCTGCCGCAGCCCGTTGGCCGCGTCCCTGCTCGAGCGCGCGCTGAAAGACCGCAGCCTCGAAGTCCAGGTCACGTCCGCCGGCACGGGCGCGTGGGATGGCGCTCCCGCATCAGAGGGGGCGTATCTGGTCGGCCTCGAACGGGGCCTCGATCTGTCGGGGCATCGTGCGCGGCTGCTCACGCGCGAATTGGTGGAGGCCGCCGATCTGATTCTGACGATGGCCCGGCACCATCGCGCGCGCGTGGACGAGCTGGGCGGCGAAGGGAAGGTGTTCGTCCTGGGCGACTATGCCGGCAAGGGCAGTGACGAAGTCAGCGATCCCTTCGGTGGCGATCTCGCGGTCTATCGCGACACGGCGCAGGAGCTCGAAGCACTCGCGGCGGCAGTCGCAGAGCGCCTTGCCGCTGAGAGCAAAAGTGGAGATCAGCGCTAACACGCGCGTGCTCACGGTCATCGGCGACCCGGTGGCCCACTCGCTCTCTCCGGCGATGTACAACGCGGCGTTTCGCGCGCTCGGTCTGGATGCCGTCTACGTCGCGCTGCGCGTCCCCGCCGGGTCGCTGGCGCAGGTGCTGGCCATGCAAGTCGCCACGCACGGCGCGGGCAACGTCACCGTCCCCCACAAAGAAGCGGTCGAACGATCCGTCACGCGTAAAACGGAGGCGTGCGGGCGCGCCGGTGCATGCAATACGTTCTGGATCGAGGACGCAGCGCTCGTCGGCGACAACACCGACGTGGTCGGCGTGACTGCCGCACTCACCAAGCTGGGGGCGGGGAGGGGCAAAGAGACACGATGGCTGGTCGTGGGAACGGGCGGATCTGCGCGCGCGGTCGCGGTGGCAGCGGCGGACGCCGGCGCCACACTGTTCGTGCGCTCGCGCGACAACGGCCGCGCCAGGAAATTCGCCGCGTGGTCCAGCGGCCTTGGCGTTGCCACGCACGTCGCCACCGGTCCGGTCGAGGTGGACCTCGCGATTAACGCCACGCCGCTGGGTCTCGCGGGCCACGATCCGCTCCCGATCGACATCAATCACATGCCCGGGGTGCGGAAAGCGCTCGACCTGGTGTACGCGCCGGGCGAGACGCGGTGGGTGCACGTGCTGCGCGAGCGCGGCATCGACGCCACCGATGGCCGGGAGATGCTGGTGCAGCAAGGGGCCGCGGCATTCGCGCGATTCTTCCCGAACACCGCGGCGCCCACGGAAGTCATGCGCGCCGCCGTGCAGCGCGCGCTGCGTGTTTAGCGCGCTCGAGCAACTCCTCCTTCCCGCCGAGTGCGCGCTGTGTCATCAGCTGCTCGGGGAGCAGGAGGCTTCCCATCTCACCTGCGCCCTCTGCCGGCACCGCTTTCGGCGGGTACGGCCGCCATGGTGCGAGCGCTGCGGGCAGCCGGAGCCCCATTTCGGTCCGTGCCGGCTGTGCGTCGACTGGCCGGCGCCGCTGCAGACGGTGCGGTCGGCCGTGTGGCTCGCGGAGGGGGCGCAACAGGCCGTCCACGCGCTGAAGTACGGCGGCTTGCCCCGCATCGCCGACGATTTGGCACTCGTGATGGCGCATTTGCACCCGTTGTCCGACGCAGCGACGGCCCTAGCCCTAATCCCCATCCCGCTGGCGCGGAAGCGGATGCAAGAGCGTGGTTACAACCAGAGCGAGCTGCTGGCGCGCGCCCTCGCCCGCACGTGGCGGATTCCCGTGCTTCCCGATCTGCTGATCCGCACACGCGAGACACCGACGCAAACGGCGTTGACACCGGGGACCCGTCTGGCGAACGTCGCTGGGGCCTTTGCAACGCGGAACGCCGAACTCGGAACGCGGAACGGTTCCGCGTTCCAACTTCCGAGTTCCGCGTTGATTCTGGTCGACGACGTTTTCACCACCGGTGCGACCTTGGCGGAAGCAGCACGGGCGCTCACGCAGGCCGGCGCGACGACGATTCACGGCGTCACCTTCGCTCGCGCGGCAATTCCGGACTTCACCTAAGGGGAGAGTCATGGCGGTTCGGGTAGGGATCAACGGGTTCGGCCGCATCGGGCGGAACGTGCTCCGTGCGGCGACGATGGCCAAGCAGACCGATGTGGAATTCGTGGGCGTCAACGACATCACCGACACCAAGACGCTGGCGCACCTGCTCAAGTACGACTCGGTCCATGGCCGCTTCCCCGGGACCGTCGAGGCCAAAGGCGACGCGCTGGTCGTCAACGGCAAAACCATCAAGGTCTCTGCCATCAAGGAACCCGAGAAGCTCCCGTGGAAGGAGCTCGGCGTGGAGTTCGTGCTCGAAAGCACGGGCCGCTTCACCGACAAGGAGAACGCCGCCAAGCATTTGACCGCCGGTGCCAAGAAGGTCGTGATTTCGGCGCCCGCCAAAGGTGAAGACATCACCATCTGCATGGGCGTGAATCACGAGAAGTACGACCCGGCCAGGCATCACGTGATCTCAAATGCTTCGTGCACAACCAACTGCCTCGTGCCCGTCGTGAAGGTCATCATCGACAATTTCGGCTTCAAGCACGGCTTCATGACCACCGTGCACAGCTACACAAACGACCAGCAGATCCTCGACCTGCCGCACAAAGACCTGCGTCGCGCCCGCGCCGCGGCGCTGAGCATCATTCCGACGACGACCGGCGCCGCCAAGGCGACCGGTCTCGTCATTCCTGAAGTGAAGGGGAAGATCGACGGCGTCTCCTTGCGCGTGCCCACCCCCGACGTGTCGATCGTCGATCTCACGGTGGAGGTCGAGCGTCCCACAACGGTCGACGCGGTGAATGCCGCGTTCAAGAAGGCTGCCGCCTCGGGTCCGCTGCAGGGCATCCTCGACGTGAGTGACGAGCCGCTGGTGTCGGTGGACTACATCGGCAGTCTGTTCTCCAGCGTGATCGACAGCATGTCCACGGCCGTCATCGACGGCACGCTCGTGCACGTCTCGTCGTGGTACGACAACGAGATGGGCTACTCGTCACGCTGCGTGGACCTGCTGGCGTACCTCGGGAAGCGCCGTTGAACAAGAGAAGCCTGCGGGATCTTCCCCCGCAGGCGTTGGACGGGAAGCGCGCGCTCACCCGGGTCGACTTCAACGTTCCGCTCAAGAGCGGGAAGGTCACGGACGACACGCGGCTGCGCGCGTCGCTGCCGACGATCAAGTACCTGCGCGACAAGGGCGCGCGCGTCGTGTTGCTCTCGCATCTGGGCCGTCCCAAGGGCGGGCCCGATCCACAGTACTCGCTGCAACAGATCGTGCCCGCGCTCGAGAACCTGCTTGGCGCGCCCATCGAGTTCATCCCCGATCCGGCAAACGGTGCCACGACGACCCGGCGGCTGCCCCGCGGCGGCGTCGCGCTCGTCGAGAACACGCGCTTCTGGCCCGGGGAGGAGAAGAACGATCCCGCGCTCGCCAAGACATTCGCCGCGCTCGGCGACCTGTACGTGAACGACGCGTTCGGGTCGGCGCACCGGGCCCACGCGTCGACCGAAGCGGTGGCGCACCTGCTCAAGCCGGCGGTCGCCGGATTCCTGATGGAGAAAGAGCTCACGTACCTCGGCCAGCTGCTCGAGAATCCCAAGCGTCCATTCATCGCCGTGCTGGGCGGCGCGAAGATTTCGGGAAAGATCGACGTGATCCGGTCCCTGCTTCCGAAAGTGGATGAGCTGCTCATCGGCGGCGCGATGGCATGCACGTTCTTCGCCGCGATGGGACTCGAGGTTGGTTCATCGCTCGTTGAACCCGATCGTCTCACGCTGGCGAAGGAGCTTCTGGCGACGAGCGGCAAGAAGCTGATTCTGCCGCGTGGCGCGGTGATTGCGCCTTCGCTCGAGCAAGCCAGGGAGAGCAAGTCGGTTCCGGCGGATGCGATTCCCAAGGGCTGGGCGGTGTTCGACATCGATGAAGCGACGCAGCATGATTTCCGCGCTCGCCTCCTGCGCGCCAAGACGATCTTCTGGAACGGGCCCATGGGCGTGTTCGAGACGCCACCGTTCGACGCCGGCACGCGCGCGATTGCGAATGCCCTCGTTGATGCCGGAAAGAAGGGCGCCGTGACCGTCGTCGGGGGCGGGGACTCGGTGGCCGCCGTCGCCGGCATGGAAGACAAGCTCACCCACGTCTCGACCGGTGGGGGCGCGTCGCTCGAGTTCCTGGAGGGGAAAGAATTACCGGGCGTGGCCGCACTGGAGGACGCGTGAGACCGCTGGTCTTTGCGGGCAACTGGAAGATGAATGTCGGTCCGCTCGAGGCCCGCGAGTACCTGCGTGCATTTTTTGCCGCGGGCGATATTCCGCTCGAGCGATCCGTCTGGTTCTTTCCTCCTGCCGTTTCGATCGAAGCGGTTTCACAGGGTATTTCCGGCCATCGCAACGTCATGGTCGGCGCGCAGGACATCTACTGGGAGCCCAAAGGAGCGTTCACCGGAGCAACGTCGGGGCCGTTGGCTGCTCAGGCGGGCGCGAGACTTACGCTCATAGGCCATTCGGAACGCCGTCACGTATTCGGTGAGACGGACGAGCAGACGGGCAAGAAGATGTCTGCCGCGCTCGCCGCAGATCTCAAGCCAGTGCTGTGCGTTGGCGAGACGCTCGCCCAGCGTGAGGCAGGCGAGACCATGACGGTGATCACCCGGCAGCTCGAGGCAGCGCTCGCCGGACGCGACGGCATGGGCCGTGTGACGATTGCGTACGAGCCGGTGTGGGCGATCGGAACTGGTCGCAACGCCACTCCCAAGGATGCCGCCGAGGTACACAGGGCCATCCGTACCTGGCTCCAAGAGCACATCCCGGCCACGCCGCGATTTCTGATTCTTTATGGCGGCAGTGTCAATCTGAAGAACGTCGCCGAGCTGCTGGCGGAGCACGAGTTGGATGGCGTGCTCGTCGGCGGCGCGTCACTCATTCCGCGCGACTGGGCGCAGCTTGTGCGCATCGGCGTAGCCTAGGTATCTTGCGCCCCGCATGTACACGATCCTCGTCGTCATCCTGGTTCTCGACTCGCTGATCCTCGGCGCCGCCGTGCTGCTGCAGGCGGGGCAGGGCGGCGGGCTCGCCACGCTGGGTGGCGGTGCCGGCACCGACACCGTGATGGGCGGCAGGCAGGCGACCACGCTCCTCACCAAAGCCACCTGGTGGACCGCGGGCATCTTCCTGTTCGTCGCGCTGGTGCTGACGTTCATGTCGCAGTCCGGCGCGCAGGTGCGCTCGGTCCTCGAGGGTCAGGGACAGCAGCCGGCGCCCGTCCAGCAAACGCCGCTGCCCATCGAAACACAGCCGACTCCGCCGCCGGCGCCTCCTCCAAACCCCAATCCCCGACCCTAGGCCCCAGTCCGCCTACGTCCTCCTCGAGGACGGCGCCTGGTTCCCCGGAACCGCACCACTTCCGTTCGAGCCGGCGTACGCAGAAGTCGTCTTCACCACGAATCTGAGCGGGTACCAGGAGGTCTTCACCGATCCCTCCTACCTCGGTCAGATCGTGGTGATGACGGCGCCGATGATCGGCAACTACGGGATCAATCCTGAGGACGTCGAATCCGATCGCCCGCGCGTCGTCGGGGTGGTGGTGCGCGAACTGTCGCGCACGCCGTCGAACTGGCGCGCGACCGGGCCGCTCCTCGAATGGCTCGCGAGCGCCAAGGTCCCACTCGTTTCGGAGGTCGACACGCGCCAGGTCACCCGCCACATCCGCTCGCGCGGCGCGATGCGCGGCGTGCTCGCCCTGGGTGACAAACCCACCGACGCGATCAAGGCGGCTCTCGGGGCTTCGCCCTCGATGAATGGGCTGGACCTGGCGAGTGTCGCGACGATTCCCAACGCGTACACGGAGGGACCGGCCGGCTCGAAGCACCACGTGGTGGCATTCGATTTCGGCATGAAGCGCAACATCCTCCGGCTGTTCGTCCAGCATGGCTGCCGGGTCACGGTGGTGCCGGCCGCAACGACGGCCGGCGAGGTCCGCGCGCTGAAGCCCGACGGCGTGTTCCTGTCCAACGGTCCGGGGGACCCCGCCGCCGTTGGGTACGCGATCGACACGATCCGGGACCTCGCCGACGGATCGGTGCCGATCTTTGGGATCTGCCTGGGCCACCAGCTGCTCGGCCTGGCAATGGGGGGCGAGACGATCAAGCTCCCGTATGGGCACCGCGGCGGGAACCATCCTGTACGGGATCTTGCGACGGGACAAGTACTTATCACGTCCCAGAACCACGGATTCGCGGTGCGGGGGGAGACAGGCGGCGTACCTGGCGCGAAGTCACTTGAGGTGACCCACGTCAACCTCAACGACCAGACCGTCGAGGGCATCAAGCACCGCGAATACCCGATTTTCGCTGTCCAATACCACCCGGAAGCCTCTCCGGGCCCTCATGACGCTCAAGGACACTTCCAACAATTCCTACAAGCTCTTGACGCCAAATAAGTAAGCCCCTATCATAGCCCCCGACTTTTGCAACCCGGCGACGTACCAGCAGTTACGGGGGGCCACATGACGAAGGCCGATCTGGTCGAGAAGGTCACCGCGCAAATCGCTCGCACCGCTGGTCCCCTCATTTCAAAAAAGGACTGCGCGCGCGTTGTGGATTCGTTCCTCGACGCGGTTAAGGCAGCTCTGGCCGAGCAGCATAACATTGAGATACGCGGGTTTGGGACCTTCAAGATCCGCCAACGCAAGACGCGCATGGCGCGTAACCCGCGCACCGGTGATCCGGTCGAAGTCGCGGCGCGTCCGGTGCCTGTCTTCAAGCCCAGCAAGGAGTTGCGTGCGATGGTCGCGGACGCGAGCGCGCGCGTTTCGTCGTAAGATACTGCGAGACGATGACTTGGAACGACAGGGCCTACGGCCCCGGCACTGCCGGGGCCGTTTGAGTTTAGGTATCTCTCCAACTCTCTGTCTGGAGTGAGGATGCGTCCGATTTTCGGCTCTTGCCTGCTCGCGCTGCTGGTCCCCGTTGCCCTGCGCGCGCAGACAGTTCGCTACGAAGTCTCATTGACCGCCGCAGCCCGGCAGTTCCACGTGTCTGCCGAATTCCCGACGGCGGGGAAGGACACGTTGTTCGTCTCGTTGCCCGCATGGAGTCCCGGGAGTTACGAAATCCAGAACTACGCGCGCTACGTGTTTGGGTTCGGCGCCAAGAACGCCGCCGGGCAGGCGCTGCGTTGGGATCGCGGCGACAAGGACACGTGGAGGATCGTGACCGGCGGCGCCGACCGCGTCATCGCCGAATTCAACTTCGCCGCCGACACGATCGATCTCTCGATTGCGCGCAGCGTCGAGAACTTCGCGCAGTTCCTCGGCACGAACCTGTTCCTCTTTGAGGAAGGGCAGCTGAGCCGATCCGCGGAGGTGCGGTTCCGCGTGCCCACCGGCTGGCAGATCACCACGGCGCTCACAGGACCGGTGAACGGCGTGTATCGCGCCGCCGATTATCACGAGCTGGCCGACGCCATGACGTTCCTGGGCCGCTACAGCCTCGACTCACTGCAGGCCGATGGAAACTGGATTCGCGTCGCGGTCTGGCCCGCGGCCGATTATACGCCGGCCGTCGCCCGCAACATCCGCAACGGCATTGCCAAGATGGCTCCGGTCCAGAACCGGATTATGGGCGAGGCGCCGTACGACGTGTACACCGTGTTCTATAACGTCATTCACGACCCCATCGATTTCGGCGGCGGACTCGAGCACAGCTATTCGCAGTACGACATCCTGCCCGCGCTGGCATTCGCGGACCCGTCGGGAACGCTGGGCGATTTCATGTATCCGCTGCTGTCGCACGAGTTCTTTCATCTGTGGAACGTGAAACGGATCCGGCCCGCGGAACTGTGGCCCTACGATTATCGCGCCGAGCAGTACACGCCGTTCCTGTGGTGGTCGGAGGGCGTGACGGACTATTACGGCGACATCACCAACCTGCGCGCCGGGCTCCGGTCGGCAGACCAGTTCCTCGAGAGCGCGAAGTCCAACATCGACCAGATCGAGCAGATTCCCGAGCCCTGGAGCGCTGAAGACGGCAGCGAGGCGACGTGGATCCACGAAGTCAACATCAACAGCTCGCAGCTCTACTATCCCAAGGGCTCGTTACTGGGGTTTCTGCTCGACCTCTCGATCCGCGATGCCACCGACAACGCGCACAGCCTGGACGAGGTCATGCGGGCGCTGTACACGCGCTACTATCGGCAGAACAAAGGGGTCACGACCGCCGACCTGCTGCGCGAGCTGCGCACCGCGGGCATGCCCGATGTCGATGCGTTCTACAGCCGCTACATCGATGGACGCGATTCGCTGCCCTATGGGCCGGTGTTTGCCAAGGCGGGACTCGCGTTCACGCGCCAGGTCGTCACCGTGCCGTTCGTCGGCGTGTCGAGCGGGGCGACGCCGGGTGGCGAGCTGCTCGTCCAGTCGATCACGCCGGGCAGCTCCGCCGACCAGGCGGGCGTGGAGCCCGGGGATTTGCTCGTGAGCATTGGGGACGTGAAGGTGACGGCGGATGAGGATTGGGGCGCGACGTTTCGGACGCGCTATCGCGGGAAGGCCGGCCAGCCGATGACGATCACGGTACGGCGCGGCGGCCGAGACCTGACCCTGAATACGACGGTGCGGGAGCGCACGAACTCTCGCGTCACGTTGTCCCGAGCCCCGAACCCCAGTCCCAAGCAGTCCAGGATCTGGCAGGGCATCGCCACGGGACTATAATCGGACCATGGGCAGGGTTTCGGTGCGGTTCTTCGCGCGCTACGCCGAGTTGGCGGGCTGTACGTGGTCGCACGTGAATCTGGACACGCCGGCGACGGTCGGCGACGTCATCGCGCGCGTCCGCGAGGTCTTTCCCGGCACGCAGGCGATGCCCGCAAGGCCACTCGCCGCGTTGAACCTGCGTCAGGTAACCCTCGACGCGCCCGTCACGGAGGGCGACGAAGTGGCGCTGCTCCCGCCACTGTCGGGCGGCTAATGATCCATCTCACGCGTCACCGGCTCGAAGTGGACGACCTCCTGGCGGAAGTGCAGAGCCCGGAGCGGGGGGGCACCTGCGTGTTTCTGGGAACGGTGCGGAATGACGGCGACGTGACCGGCATCGACTACTCGGCGTACGAACCGATGGCCGTCGAGGAGATCGAGCGGATTCTCGCCGAGGCAGAGACCCGCTGGCCCGACGCGCGCGTCATACTGCAGCATCGGCTCGGCGTGATTCCGGCGGGCGAAGCGAGTATCGCGATCGCCGCGGCGGCACCACACCGCGAAGGAGCCTTCACCGTGTGCCGCCACGTCATCGATGAAGTGAAGAAACGGTTGCCGATCTGGAAAAAGGAGCTTCGCGGGGACGGCAGCGCGACATGGGTGGGTGGCAATGATCAGCGATAAGCTCCGCAGGCCTCTCGGGAGCCTCCGAGTCTCGGTCACCGATCGCTGCAACCTGCGGTGCCGCTACTGCATGCCGGAGCAGGAGTACGTCTGGCTCCCGAAGCAGTCGATTCTCACGTTCGAAGAGATCACGCGCCTCGTCCGGGTGTTCGCGTCTTTGGGGGTCGAGAAGGTTCGGCTGACGGGTGGCGAGCCGCTGCTGCGCCACGATTTGCCGATGCTGACGGCCATGATCTCGCGGGTCCCAGGTGTTCGCGACCTCGCGATGACCACGAACGCGTTGCTGCTCGCCAAGCACGCGGTGGCGCTGCACCAGGCCGGCCTGGGCCGGGTAACCGTCAGCCTGGACACGCTCCGACCCGCGCGGATGCGTGATCTCGCCCGTACTGACCGTCACGCCGATGTGCTGGCAGGGATTGCGGCGGCCCGCGCGGCCGGTTTTCGGCCACTCAAGATCAATACCGTCCTCATGCGCGGCGTGAACGACGATGAGCTGGTCGATCTCATCGAGTTCGGCCGTGCGCATGACGCCGAGGTCCGGTTCATCGAGTACATGGATGTCGGCGGGGCGACGGGTTGGTCCGCGGAGCAGGTGGTATCGCAGCGGGAAATGCTCGACATCCTGACGCAGCATTACGGCCCGATTTCCCCAATCCCGGCGGGCAGTGCCCCCGCCGAGCGTTTCCGGACACCCGACGGCGCAACGTTTGGCATCATCGCGTCCACCACGGCGCCATTTTGCCGCTCCTGTGATCGCAGTCGCCTGACGGCTGACGGCACCTGGTTCCTGTGCCTGTACGCCGAGCGCGGCGTTGATCTCCGCGAGCCGCTCCGCGGCGGCGCGAGCGATGCCGAGTTGACCCAGCTGATTACCGCGACGTGGCAAGGACGGAGCGATCGTGGGGCGGAGCAGCGGCTCGGATTGGCCGCGCGTGCGCCACTGTATCAAGTCGATGGTTTGCGCCAGGATCCGCATCGCGAGATGCATACGCGCGGCGGATAGGAGCCCAGTAGGGGCGCAGCATGCTGCGCCCCAACCATGAACCCGTTCCCGCGTGGTTTGCCTGCGCAACCAGGTCCGTTAACTTCCCCGCACCATGCTCAACAAAATCACCGTCGTCGGCGCCGGCAACGTCGGCGCCACCACCGCCCAACGTCTCGCTGAAAAAGAACTCGCCCGCACCGTCGTCCTCGTTGACGTGATCGAAGGCGTCCCGCAAGGCAAGGCGCTCGATCAGTACGAATCCGCACCGATCGAGGGCTTCGACACGCGCGTGGTCGGTGCGAACGACTACGGGCCGGCCGCGGGATCGGAGCTGGTCGTGGTCACGGCGGGCATCGCCCGTAAACCGGGGATGAGCCGTGACGATCTCGTGCGTACCAACGCCGACATCGTCAAGCAGGTCTCGCAGCAGATCAAGCAGCATTGTCCCAAGGCGATCGTCGTGGTGGTCTCGAATCCGCTCGACGTGATGTGCTGGGTCGCGAAGCAGGTCACCGGATTTCCGCGCGAGCGGGTCCTCGGGATGGCGGGGGTCCTCGACACCGCCCGCTACCGCACCTTCCTCTCCGAAGCGCTCGACGTCTCCGTGCAGGACATTCAGGCGATGGTGCTCGGCGGTCACGGCGACACAATGGTCCCCCTCGTCTCCTACACCACCGTCTCCGGTATCCCCATCACCCAGCTGCTCGACAAAGCGAAGCTCGACAAGATCGTGGACCGCACACGCAATGGTGGCGCGGAGATCGTGGCGTTCCTCAAGACGGGCTCGGCCTACTACGCGCCGTCCGCGGCAACCGTGCAGATGGTCGAATCGATCGTGCTCGACCAAAAGCGGCTGCTGCCCTGCGCCGCCTGGCTCGAGGGCGAGTACGGACTCTCGGGGATGTACTGCGGCGTGCCGTGCAAGCTCGGGAAGAACGGGCTCGAGCAGATCGTGGAGGTTCAGCTGACCGCCGATGAGAAAGCCGCGCTGAAGAAATCGGCCGACGCGGTGAAACAGACGATGGCCACGGTGACACTCTAACGAGAAGAGGGAAGGGGGACGGGGGAAGGGTGACTACATCGCTGCGAGATCTCCAAGAGCGCGGGCTCGGCGCCACGCTGCGCCGCGATGCCTGGTGGATCGCGCCCGCGCTCACCGCGCTCGTCCTCGGCAGCTTCAGCATCTACGCGACGTGGGTCGCCTGGGTCGGCACGCACTTCGAGTGGGGACCCTACCTGTCGCCGTTCTACTCACCGCTGATTCAGACGTCGTGGTGGCCGTTGTCACCCGCATTCCTGATCCTGATTTTCCCGCTGGGGTTCCGCGCCACCTGCTACTACTACCGCAAAGCCTATTACCGCGCCTTTTTCCTCGATCCCGTCGCTTGTGCGGTTGGCGAACCGCGGCACGGTTATAAGGGCGAGACGAAGTTTCCCTTCGTCCTCCAGAACGTGCACCGCTTTTTCATGTATGCCGCGGTGATCATCATCTTCATTCTCGGCTATGATGTGATCGTCGCCATGCGCTGGCCCGTCAATGGCGTGCTGGCGGACGGCACGATGGCGGCGGGGCGCCTACAGTTCGGCGTGGGGATCGGCACGCTCATCATGGCCCTCAACGTGATCCTGCTCGCGAGCTACACGTTCGGCTGCCACTCGCTCAGACATCTCATCGGCGGCAGCGTGGACTGCTTCTCGTGCGCGCGCGGCGGCAAAGCCCGCTTCAAGCTGTGGCAGGGCGTGAGCACGCTGAACCGCAATCATCAACTGTGGGCCTGGTGCTCGCTGTTCTCCGTCTCGCTCACTGACGTTTACATACGGCTCTGTGCGATGGGCGTCATCCACGACATCAGGATCCTGTGACCATGACCGGCTTCGTTACCCGTGCGCTGAAGCGCCGGCCCTTTAGGGCACGGATACTCGAAACTCGGGCAACCGCCTCATGACTGATATCCGTAGTCTGGACTACGACGTCGTGGTGATCGGCGCGGGCGGCGCGGGTCTGCGCGCCGCGATCGAAGCGAGCGCCCAGAAAGCCAAGGTCGCGCTCGTGTGCAAATCGCTCCTCGGCAAAGCCCACACCGTAATGGCCGAGGGCGGCGCCGCCGCGGCACTCGGCAACGTGATGAGCGAAGACAACTGGCGCGTCCATTTCCGCGACACGATGCGCGGCGGCAAGATGCACAACAACTGGCGCATGGCGCAGATCCACGCCCAGGAGTCGCCCGATCGGATCAACGAGCTCGAAGCCTGGGGCGCGCTGTTCGACCGCACCCCCGACGGCCGCATCAATCAGCGCCCGTTCGGCGGCCACACCTACAGCCGCCTGGCGCACGTGGGCGACCGCACCGGCCTCGAGATGATCCGCGTCCTCCAGGACAAGGGCGTGCACTCCGGGATCGACGTGCACATGGAGTGCACGATCGTCCAGCTGTTTGTCGTCGGCGGCAAAGTCGCCGGCGCGCTCGGCTACTTTCGCGAGACCGGCCGGTTCGTGCTGTTCAAAACCAGCGCGATCGTGCTCGCGACCGGCGGCATCGGCAAAGCCTGGCAGATCACAAGTAATTCGTGGGAATACACGGGCGACGGCCACGCCCTCGCCTACGAGGCTGGCGCCGAGCTGATCGACATGGAGTTCATGCAGTTCCACCCGACCGGGATGGTCTGGCCCCCGAGCGTGCGCGGGATCCTCGTGACGGAGGGTGTGCGCGGGGAAGGCGGCGTCCTCAAGAACTCGAAGGGCGAGCGGTTCATGTTCCGCTACATGCCCGACATGTTCAAAGGCGATTTCGCCGAGACCGAGGCCGAATCCGACGCGTGGGTGAACGGCGAGCGCAAGAAGAACCGCCGGCCGCCCGAGCTGTTGACGCGTGACGTGGTCGCCAAGGCGATCACGAAGGAGATCGCGGAAGGCCGCGGCTCACCGCACGGCGGGGTCTACCTCGACATCGCATCCAAGCAGAGCCCCGACTACATCAAGAAGAAACTGCCCAGCATGTACCATCAGTTCAAAGAGCTGGCGCAGGTCGACATCACGAAGGATCCGATGGAGATCGGCCCGACCACGCACTACGTGATGGGCGGGGTCAAGGTCGACGCCGAAACGCAGGAGTCGACGGTCCCCGGTCTCTACGCGGCGGGGGAAGTCGGCGGCGGGATGCACGGTGCCAACCGGCTGGGCGGTAACTCGCTGAGTGACCTGCTGGTATTCGGTCGGAGGGCCGGGCAGCACGCCGCGTCCAAGCGGGGCACACCGCCCCCGATTCCGGACGCGGATGTCGAAAGCGCCATGCGGGAAGCGCTGGTGCCGTTCGAGCGCGACGGCGAGAACCCGTTCGCCGTGCAATCGGCCCTTCAGGCCGTCATGCAGCGCAACGCCGGGATCATCCGCGCCAAGGCCGGTCTCGAGACCGCGCTCGCCGAGCTCGACAAGCTGAAGGCACGCGCGCGGACCGTCGGCGTGACCGGCAGCCGCGAGTACAATCCCGGCTGGCATACCGCGATCGACCTGCGCTCATTGCTGATCGTGTCGGAGGCCACGGCCCGCGCCGCGCTCGAGCGTACCGAAAGCCGCGGCGGCCATACGCGCAGCGACTACCCCGATTCAGACGAGAAGCAGGCGCGCGAGCAGATCGTGATCAAGAAAGAAGGCGATCGGATGGTGGTGCGGCGGGAGACGCAGCCGCCGATCCCAGCCGATTTGATGACCCTCATTAAGGAAGGGAAGTAACCGTGGCTGCGCAGCGGAAATTTCGGCTGTTCCGCGGCACCCGCGAGCGCGGCGAGCTGAAGGAGTATCAGGTCGCTGCCGGCGAGGGCATGGTCGTCCTGGACGCGGTGCACGCCATTCAGGCCGAGCAGGCGCCCGATCTCGCGGTGCGCTGGAACTGCAAGGCCGGGAAATGCGGATCGTGCTCGGCGGAGATCAACGGCAAGCCCAAGCTGATGTGCATGACCCGAATGTCGGACTACGCGCCCGACGAGACCATCACCGTCACGCCGATGAAGGCGTTCCCCGTGATCAAGGACCTCGTGACGGACGTGTCGTGGAACTACGAGGTGAACAAGCGCATCCCGGCGTTCCAGCCCCGCAAGCCGGACGCCCCGGATGGCACGTGGCGGATGTACCAGTACGAGGTCGAGCGCCCGCAGGAGTTCCGCAAATGCATCGAGTGCTTCCTGTGTCAGGACGTGTGCCACGTGCTGCGCACGCACGAGAAGCACGACGCGTTCATGGGGCCGGCGATGCTGGTGCGGGCGGCCGTGTACGAAATGCACCCGCTCGACCAAGCGGACCGGCGCGATCACCTGCGTCACGAGGGCGGGATCGGCTACTGCAACATCACGAAATGCTGCACCGAAGTCTGTCCCGAATCGATTACGATCACGGATAACGCCATCATCCCGCTGAAGGAGCGCGTCGTGGATGCGAATTACGATCCTCTGGCCGCGCTGTGGCGCAAGCTGACAAAGTAGTCGTCATCGTCGGCGGCGGCTTCGGCGGCCTCAATGCCGCGCGGGCACTGCGGCGCGCCCCGGTCAACGTGATTCTGCTCGATCGCAACAATTACCACCTCTTTCAACCACTCCTCTACCAGGTTGCCACGGCGGGCCTCGAGCCCGAGCAGATCGCCAAACCGGTGCGCGCCATTCTGCGTGGTCAAAAGAACTTCGACTTTCGGATGGTCGCGGTCGCGGGGGTGGACTTCGCGCAACGCCGTCTCGAGACCAGCGCGGGGCCAATCGGCTACGACTTTCTCGTCTTGTCGCACGGAGGCGAGACGAACTTCTTTGGTCTCGACTCGATGATGAAAAACGGGCTGGGACTGAAGGACATCCCGGACGCGGTGCGGATCCGCAACCACGTCCTGACCTGCTTCGAGCAGGCGATGATCGAGCCCGACCCCGAACGGCGTCGCCAGCTCCTCACCTTCGTGGTGGTGGGCGGCGGACCGACGGGCGTCGAGATGGCGGGCGCGCTGTCCGAGCTGATTCGGCTCGTCCTCGTCAAAGACTATCCGCGCCTCAACATCAAAGACGTGCGCATCCTGCTGCTCGAGGCCACCGACAAGATCCTGGCGGCCCTCCCCGAGCGGCTGCGGGAGGCGGCCGTGAAGACGCTGTGGCGCAAGTGGATCGAGGTGCGCTTCAGCGCGGTCGTCGCTGACTTCGACGGCGAGCGGGTGCGGCTCAAGAGCGGGGAGGTCATTCCCGCGCGCACGGCGATCTGGGCGGCCGGCGTGAAGGCTGCACCGCTCAACGGCCGGCTCGGCTTGCCCGCGCGGCGCCAGGGTCGCATCCCCGTCGAGCCGACGCTCCAGGTCCAGGGCCACCCCGAGGTCTACATCATCGGCGATGCGGCGTACCTCGAGGAAAACGGGGGGGAGCCGCTGCCGATGGTGGCGCCGGTCGCGATTCAGATGGGAAAGCACGCCGCGCTCAATATCCGCAATGCGGTGCGGGGGAAGCCGCTGGTGCCGTTCCGCTATCGCGACCAGGGGACGCTGGCGACGATCGGCCGCAATGCCGCCGTGTGCAACGTCTACGGGGTGCAGGCGCGCGGGTTCCCGGCGTGGGTGATGTGGCTCGGGATTCACATCGTCCAGCTCATCGGGTTCCGCAACAAACTGTTCGTGCTGTTGAACTGGGCGTGGGACTACTTCTTTTACGAGCGCGCCGCGCGGTTGATCACGCGCGACTGAGTCTGCGTTCGCTCCCCCTCCCCCCGGGGCGCGCGTCGCACCACACCGCTCCATCCACACGTCAGACACCAGCGGTGCTGCACCTGCGGCAGCAGCCGCCGCAGCACCGGATGCCGGATCATCTCGAGATCGGCGGCACACCGGGGACAGGTACGGGTGGCGGGGAGGATGAGGTAGACGACGAACAGCACAATGCCGGCGCGCAGCAGCACGGTCGCAAACAGCACGACCACGATGAGCATCAGGCCGCTTTCTCGCGTACGAAGGTCACAATCCGCCGCTCCAGCTCGGCCAACTCCACGGGTTTCACCAAAACGCGCTCGCGCGGCACCTCCGCGAGCCCGCGCCCGGCGAGCTGGGTGATGTCGCCCGAGAGAAAGATCACACGCTCAGCAAGGTTGGGGCGCTCCCGCTGCAGGCGCAGATAAAACTCGACCCCGTCGACCCGTGGCATACGCAGATCGGCGAGAATGACATGAGGGTCGAAGCCCTGCTCGAGCCGCGCGAGCGCCTCCTCACCGTCACCCGCCTCGCTGATCTCGGCGCCGAGCTTTCTGAGGAAGCGGCCCATGGGACTGCGGATCAGCGCTTCATCGTCGACCAGCAACACCCGGATCCCCTCGAGACTCGTCGTGCGGCTGCTCGGGGTAGCCGGTTGCGGGACGACCGCGGGCGCCGACGGAACTCCCTTGCGGGCCGTGGGGAGCCACATCAGGAATTGCGTCCCGGGCCCCCCCCCCGCACGCTTGCCGAGGTCGAGCTCGCCCTCGGCTTCGCGCACGATCTGGCGGGAGATGTAGAGGCCCAGGCCCGTGCCGCGGGGCCCTTTGGTGCTCGCAAACGGCCGGAACAGGCGCGGCGCAATGTCGGGCGAGACGCCCGGACCATTGTCGGTCACGCTCACGCAGACCCGGCCCCCCGTATCATCGATGAAGGAATCGACGCTCAGGCGCCGCGGCGGCTGCACGCCGCGCAACGCGTCCAACGCGTTGCTCAGCAGATTGACGAGCACCTGTTCCAGGCGGTTCGCGTCTCCGATCACCGTCGGCAGCTCGGGATCGAGCCTGCCTTCGATCGTGATCTCGTCGATCAGGAAGCGGTAGGACACGAGGTCGATCGCGCTGCGCACCACCTCGTTCAGGTTCACCGCGGCGGTGCGCTTTTCTCCGGCGCGCACGAAGCGCAGCAGGCCGCGCAGCAGCTTGGCCGCGCGCTGCGCCTGGCGCAGGATGCTCTGCATCTCGTTGCGCTGCTCGGCCGGCAGCCCGACGTCGCCCAGCCGCAGCTCGGCGTGGCTGGCGATCGCCATCAGGGGATTGTTGACCTCATGCGCCACGCCGCCCAGCAGCTCGCCCGCGGCTGCGAAGCGTCCCTGCTCCTCGGCGCGATCGCGCAGCACGCGCGTCATGTGATTGAAATGGTCGGTGACGTTCCCCAGCTCGTCGTCGCGCCGTACGTCGACCTGCGTGGTGAGGTCGCCCTCGGCGATCCGTTGGATCCCGCGGCGCAGGGCGGTGAGCGGCTCCCACATCCGGCGCCGCACCAGCAGCCACATCACCGGGAGCAGGACCGCGCCGACGATCAACACGATCGCCGTGACGAACCCGAGGTTGTCCCCCCCCGTCACGGCGAGGGTCACGGCGGCGCCGAACACCATGGCCGCCAGCGCGACGACGATGATCAATGCCCGCAAACTCTTCATTGACGAAGCACTCCGCGCGGTCTAATCTCCCCGTTCCCGACTCCACACCAAGGCAACCACGATGCGTGTATTCAGCGTCCTACTGGGCTTCGGCGTCCTCGCCTGCTCCTCCGCCACGTCCGCCGCTCGCCAGCAGCCCCCCCCGCCCGCACCTGCCCGTCAAGATAGTTCACGCGCCGCGAGCGGGGGTAATCGGCAGACGCCGGCTGAAGGCCCGAAGCCCTACAACCAGGTCATTACCCAGGGGGCGGTGACCGATTCGGGCGTGTTCATCGTGCACCGGATCGGCGAGAAGCTGTTCTACGAAATCCCGACCGCCATGTTCGGCCGGCAGTTCCTGCTCGTCGCCGACCAGCGCGGGACGATGCGCGGCATCCGGTACGCCGGGGAAGAGATCAGCAACCGGATCGTGGTGTGGGAACGCATGGGCAACAAAGTATTCTTGCGCATCGTGTCGTACGCGATGCGCGCCGACAGCACGCAGCCGGTCGCCCGCGCGGTCCGGCTGTCCAACATCGCGCCGATCATCCTGAGCTTCGACGTCGCCGCGTGGCACACGCCCGACAGCAACGCCGTGATCGAAACGACCCGTCTGTTCACGACGGACGTGCAGGAGTTGAACATTCGGCAGTCGGGCGTGCGGGTGCGCCGCATGGATCCGGCGCGCTCGGTGGTCGAGCGGGCGCGCTCCTTCCCCCGCAACATCGAAGTCAGCGCGCTCCAGACGTTCGAGGTCGATTCGCTGCCGGGCGCGCCCGGCGCGCAGACCCAGCGCTCGCTCAACTCGCTCACGATGCTGATGAACTATTCGATGGTCCTGTTGCCGGACCAGCCGATGATGGCGCGACTGTGCGATGATCGCGTGGGCTACTTCAACTTGTCATTCGAGAACTACAACGACGACCGCGTGAGCGGGCCGCGCCGCTGCTTCATCCAGCGCTACCGGCTCGAGCCCAAGGACCCGACTGCCGCCGTGTCCGACCCGGTGAAGCCCATCACCTGGTGGATCGATCCGGCCACGCCGGCCAAGTGGGTGCCCTGGTTGATCAAGGGTGTCGAGATGTGGGAGCCGGTGTTCCGCGCCGCCGGATTCAGCAATGCCATCGTGGCCAAGGTCGCGCCGGCCGACGATCCCGACTTTGACCTGGACGACGCGCAGAACTCCACGATCCGCTGGTTGCCGTCCGTCATCGAGAACGCGTACGGGCCACGGCTCAGTGATCCCCGCTCGGGGGAGATCATGAACGCCAACATCGGCTTCTATCACAACATCACGAGCCTGGTGGAGGCGTGGTACTGGACGCAGGCGGGGGCCGCCGATGCCCGCGCCCGCCACCTGCCGTTCCCCGATTCGTTGATGGGGTTGATGGTGGCCTACGTCGCGACGCACGAAGTGGGGCACAGCCTGGGCCTGCGCCACAACATGGTCGCATCGAGCTACTATCCGGTCGACTCGCTGCGCAGCCGCTCATTCACCTGCCGGGTGCAGGGGACGAGCCCATCGATCATGGACTACGCGCGCTACAATTACGTCGCGCAGCCTGAAGACAACGCGTGCCTGATGCAGGGCATCGGCCCGTACGACTATTTCGCGATCGATTGGGGCTACCGGCGCATTGCGACGGCGCCGTCTCCCGATGCCGAGCGCTCGGTGCTCGATTCGCTGGCCCGGTCGCAGGACGCGAACCCGTTCAATCGCTGGATCGGCGATGGCGATCCGGTCGATCCTCGCATCATCACCGAAGCGCTGGGCGACGATCCCGTGCGCGCCAGCGGCTATGGGGTGCGCAACATCAAGCGGCTCGTCCCGATGCTGATTCCGGCGACCACCGAGGAACGGCTCGATAACTACGACCGGCTCAGCGACATGTACGGCGAGCTGATCGGGCAGTGGGCGCGCGAGATGAACCACGTCGCCGTGGTCGTCGGCGGTGTGTACCAGTTCACCAAGTACGCGGGCCAGTCGGGCAGGGTGTACCAGCCGGTGCCGCGCGTCAAGCAGGCCGAGGCGGTGCGGTTCCTGAACGACAACGTCTTCACGACGCCGGCGTTCTTCTTCGATCCCGAGATCCTGCGGCGCATCGAGCCGACCGGGTTCGTGGAGCGCGTGCGCGTGCGCCAGACCAGCGTGCTCACCCTCCTGTTCCAGGATGGGCGGTTGTCGCGGCTTGCCGAGCAGGCGCAGACCCAGCCGGCCGGCGCCGCGTACTCGATCGCCGATCTGTTCGGCGACGTGCGCCGCGGGGCGTTCTCCGAATTCGCGAGCGGCCCCGCGCGCGTGGACGCGTACCGGCGCAATCTGCAGCGCGCCTTCGTCGATCAGATGGAGCGGCTGATCAGCACGCCGCTGGTGACGCCGCTGCCGCCCGGCTTCACGCCGTTCCCAGGCTTCAACGCGCCGCCGCCGCGGCCCGCCGATGCGCGCGCGCAGGCGCGGCTCGAGCTCGTGGACCTGCAGAGCACGTTGCGGGTCGCCCTCGCGCGAGCGGCGGATCGGACCACGCGCGCGCACATCGTCGATCTTCAGGCGCGGATTGGCCAGATCTTAAACCCGCGGTGAGGGACCAACAGCAGCTATCGGCTATGATCTCTACGTCCACAACGCGTAAGCGCACGCGCTTCCGAGACCACCTGATGCTACAGGTGCTCGTGGCATCGTACGCCCTCATTTGGATTATCACCGCCCTTCGACCATTAGACCGCAAAGACTGGTTCCTGGAGAACCTGCTGGTCGTCGCGTTGGTCGCGATTCTGGTAGGCACGTATCGCGCGTTCCCGCTCTCGGATCTTTCCTATCTGTTGATCACCGCATTCATGACGCTGCATGCGGTGGGCGCGCACTACACCTACTCCCAGGTGCCGCTCGGCTACTGGATCCAAAACGCATTCGGATTGTCGCGGAATCACTTCGACCGGATCGTGCATTGCTCGTTCGGCCTGCTCATGGCCTATCCGATCCGCGAGGTCTTCCTGCGCGTCGCGAATGCGCGCGGCGTCTGGGCGTACTATCTCCCGCTCGACGTGACGCTCGCGTTCAGCGCGCTGTACGAGATCATGGAGATGGTAGTCGCCACCATGGTCGCCCCGGGAACGGGAGACGCGTGGCTCGGCACACAAGGCGATGTCTGGGACCCGCAGAAAGACATGGGCCTCGCGGCGCTGGGGGCGTTAATGTGTATGGTGCTCACGGCTCTTATACGGAGGCTTCGGGCGCCGAGGCCTCTATTACTTGCGGGGAGGGACGTGTGATCGTGTTAGACGGTTCGACGGTTAGACGGCTAGTTGTTGTTAGTACGGTGCTTCTAACCGTCTATCCGTCCAACCGTCTAAGCAGCCAGACGTTCGAGCAACGACTTATCTCGATCCCCGATACTGCGAGTGTTAGGCAAATGTCTCGCGATCTCTCCGCCGTGCCCCACATGGCGGGGACGCCGGCCCAAGCGGCGACCCGCGATTACGTGCTCGACAAGATGAAAGCGTGGGGCATCGACGCCTGGAGCAAGGAATACACGATCTACCTGCCGCAGCCCGACACCGTGGCCGCCTGGGTCCTCAACGGCCAGCGCGTGGAGCGGCTGTCGTTGGCCGAGCCCGGTACCGGGCCTCAGGTCCCGCCCTTCAACGGCTACAGCGGCGACGGCAACGTCACCGCCGAGGTCGTGTACGTCAATTTCGGACTCATCGAGGACTACACCACCCTCGATTCGCTCGGCGTCAGTGTGCGCGGCAAGATCGCGATCGCGCGCTACGGCCGCTCGTTTCGCGGGATCAAGGCGCGCGAGGCGCAGAAACGCGGCGCGCTCGGACTGATCGTGTACTCCGATCCGCAGCAGGACGGCTACTTCCAGGGCGACGTGTATCCCAAGGGGCCGATGCGCAATGCCGACGGCATTCAGCGCGGCAGCATGATGAACGGCAACGGCGATCCTACCACGCCCAGCTGGCCGTCGATCGAGGGGGCACGCCGCGTGCCCGAGGATTCACTCGATATCCCGAAGATTCCAATCATCCCGATGAGCTACGGCAACGCGCGGCGCCTGCTCGAGCCGCTCACCGGTCCGTCCGTGCCGCAGAGCTGGCAGGGGGCGCTGTCGTTCCGCTACCACGTCGGTCCGGGACCCGTGCGGGCGCGCTTGCACGTGAAGACCGAGCGTGGCGCGCGCGCATTTCACAAGATCTGGAACACCGTCGGCATGATCCGGGGCGACAAGTGGCCGGATGAGTGGGTCGTAGTCGGGGGCCATCGCGACGCCTGGAGTCCCGGCGCGCGCGACAACGTCAGCGGCACGGTTTCCGTCCTCGAAGCCGCGCGGGCGTTTGCCACGCTGGCACGCGAGGGGCAACGGCCGGCGCGCACGGTGGTGTTCACGACGTGGGATGCCGAAGAATGGGGCCTGATCGGCTCCACGGAATGGGTGGAGGAACTCGAGGATTCGCTGCGGGCAAACGCGGTCGCGTACATCAACGAAGACGGGACGTTCTCGGGCCCGAACTTCGGTGGCGCCGGATCGCCCTCCCTCAAACCGCTGTTCCGTTCCGCCACCCGCGCGGTCCCGGACCCGACCGGCCCCGGCACGGTCTACGACGTCTGGCTCAAGGAACAGCGTGGGGATACGACCAAGCTGACGTTCGGGAATCTTGGTGGCGGCTCGGACTTCGCCGGCTTCTATCACCACCTCGGCATTCCCTCGGGCGGCATCGGGTTCGACGGACCCGACGGGATCTATCACTCGATGTACGACTCGTACGACTGGATGACGCGCTTCGGGGATCCCGCATACAAAGCGCATCGCGCCGGGGCACAGCTCGTCGCGGTGATCCTCGGCCGGCTCGCCAACAGCGACATCCTGCCGCTCGATTACGCCGTGTTCGGAACAGAGATGAATGCGTTGGTGGCGCAGCTCGATTCGGGGATCGCGAACAAGAAATGGACGGGCGTGAGCACACAGGCCCTGAAGGACGCGTTAGAGCGCTTCACCGCGGTGGCGCGCGCATTCAACACCGCCCGTGACACGGCGCGCGTCAACGACGAGCGGGCGCAGCGAGTCAACCGCGCGCTGATGCAGGTCGAGCGACGGCTGACCCGGCCCGAAGGGTTGGCGAGCCGCCCGTGGTTCAAAAGCCTCCAGTTCGCCTCCGACATCGACAACGGGTATGCCACGATGGCATTTCCGACCGTGAATGAGGCGGTTCGCTATGCCGACCAGGCGACGGCGAACAAGGAGCTGGCCGATCTCGTCGCGCGCGTGGATCAGGCGCGCGCGGCCCTCGTGGAAGCGGCGGCAGCGTTGCGGTAGCGCGGGGGAATTCCTATGATGGGAAAGGAGGGTCCATGCCCGAAAGCCGCATTCGCATCGCCATTGCGTACGCGATTTGGGCCACCATTTGCGCCGCGGTGGCCGGCCTCGCGGTCGCGCTGATTCATACCGCCTTCTTCAGCTTCAATCCCGGCCGCTCGGCGGTGATCGAGACGCTCTTCAGTGGCAGTGTCGCGGCCGTCGCCATTGCCGCGGCCCAGGGCGCGGTGGCGCTCGTGACCGGCAGCCTGCTCTCGCGGCTGGGGCGTCACCTCCAGTACACGGTCCTGCTGGGGTTGCTGATCGGCGTGTTCGATTTCGTGATGTATTTCGTCCAGATGGTGGTGCCCGTCACCGAGCTGGGCTGGGTCCCCGATGTCGCCATCATCCTCGGGGTCACGATCGCGATCACGGTCGCCGGCTCTCGTCGGGCAGCCGCGACCGTGTGAGCGACGAGCAGAAGGAAACCATCGAAGCGCTCGAGCGCCGAGTCGCGACGCTCGAAAACATCGTCCGCCGCCTCACATTCGTCGCCAATTCCACCGACCAGTCGCAGCTTCCAGCGCCGCCTGCGCGTGAGGCGCGCGCGCCGGCGGCTCCGCCGGTTGTCCGCGCGACCCTACCGACCATCCCCCCAGCGGCGCGCACCAGACCCGATCTCGAGCAATGGGTCGGCCAGCGCGGCCTCCTGGCCGTCGGTGTGCTCGCCCTGCTCACGGCGTCCGCCTTCTTCTTGAAGTACGCGTTCGACCGCGACTGGATCTCTCCGCTGTTTCGCGTGCTCGGCGCAATCGTCGCCGGCATCGCCGTGGCCGCCTGGGGGCATGAGCGGATCCTCCGCGGCATGCGGAGTTACGGGGCAGCCCTGATCGGAGCAGGGGGCGGGCTGGCCTATCTCGGTCTGTGGGCGGCTGCCGGCCCGTACGCGATGCTCGACCCCAGACTCGGCATCCTGCTGCTGGCCGCCACGACCATCGCGGTGACGATTCTCGCGCGGCACCATGAAGTCGAAGGGCTGGCGATCTGGGCGCTCGGCGGCGCCTACCTCGCGCCGATCATTCTCGCGACCGCCCCCAATCCTCAAGGGTTTCTCGCCTACCTCGAAGTGATCGGGTTGGGATTCGGGATCCTCGCGTACAGCATCTCGTGGCGCCGGACCTTCAATCTCGCGCTGTTCGGCTATCTGCTGCTCGCGATCGGTGGCGCGGGCGAGGCGCTCAGGACGGCCAGTGGCGCCTGGCTGATCGCGGCTGGAGCTGTGCTCGCCCTGCACGTCACCTACCAGCGCCCATGGCCCGAAGCCCGGCTCGGCGTGCTGTTGCTGACGTGGGCGGCGTTCGGAGTCGGGGCCGTGAATGCCGGGGACGGGTCGGTTGCGCACTGGCTCGCGCTCGGCGCCATGACGACGGTGTTCGGGCTCATGTGGGTGCAGCAGCTGTCCCGCGATCCGTTCGTGCTCGCCCCCCCCCCCGCGACCTCAGAGGCTGCGCTCGAGCGCTTCCTGTTCATTGCAAACCCGATCGCATTGCTGATCCTCGCCGACGCGCTGCCGATCCCGGTACTGAGCCAGTCGCCGGCGATCGTTCCCGGCGTGCTCGCGGGTGTGTACCTCGCGACCGGATGGGAGCGTCGCCGCGCGTCGCTCCTCATCATGGGATTTGCGCTCGCCGCGCTCGCCACCGCGGCCGCGTGGGACGGCGTCCCCGTGGCGATCTCGTGGACCATCCTCGCGCTGCTCGCGCTCGCCGCCGAGCGCGAGTCCGCTCGACCGGGTGGCCGCCACGCGGCCACCGGGCTCGCGACGATGGCGGGACTCTGCCTTTTCACCGCAGCGCTCCTGGACCGGCGCTCCAGCGACCCGGCCTTCACCGACCCCTGGGCGCTGGCGTTGTATGTGTTCGTCGCCGGCACTTGGGCCGCGGCGCGGTGGTGGGGGGGGGGCACTGAAATGCGGCGTCCGCTGTGGAAGCGTGGCGATGCCGAGTGGATGTGGATCCTGTGCGGGTCCGCCGTTTTCCTCGGTGGGTCGATCGAGTTCAACCGCCACTTCGGGACCGTCGCGCCCTTGGCGGGGGATCTCGCGCTCAGCGTGTGGTGGCTGCTGTACGCCGGCGCGCTCGTCTTTTTGGGCTTCCGCGCCGACCGGAAGCCGGTTCGCTCGGCGGGCTTGGCCGTCGCGGCGCTCGCCGGCTTCAAGATCGTGTTCTACGACCTGTCGAACCTGAGTGCGTTGTATCGGGTGGGCTCATTCTTTGCACTGGCCATCATCGCGCTGGCGGTCGCCTACGCGTACAACCGCAAGGCTAGAGTTTCGGCAGCGTGATACCGCGCTGCGCCTGATACTTGCCCTTCTTGTCCTTGTAACTCACTTCGCACTCGTCACCCTCATCCGCCGTAAAAAACAGCACCTGCGCGATTCCCTCGTTCGCATAGATGCGGGCGGGCAGAGGCGTGGTATTGCTGATCTCGAGCGTGACAAACCCTTCCCACTCCGGCTCGAACGGCGTCACGTTCACGATGATCCCGCAGCGCGCGTACGTGCTCTTCCCTACGCAGATCGTCAGCACGTTGCGCGGGATACGGAAATACTCGACCGAGCTGGCGAGCGCGAACGAGTTGGGCGGGACGATGCAGACGTCGCCCTTGAATTCGACGAATGATTTCGGGTCGAAGCGCTTGGGATCGACCACGGCCGACAGCACGTTGGTGAAAATCTTGAACTCGGGTGCCACGCGCATGTCGTAGCCGTACGACGAGACGCCGTAGGAGATCACGCCGTCGCGCACCTGCCGGTCCGCGAACGGCTCGATCATGGCAAACTCTTTGGACATCCGCGTAATCCAGCGATCGGATTTGATGGACATGGGGGCGCAATGTAATGGCGCCAACTTGACTTACGCCACACCGCCGATAGCTTCCCATGCACCCTTAGTGAATTTTTTCACGAGCCAGGATGCAGCCCTACATCCCGTTCCTGATGTTGCTCGGTCTGGCAAGCGTCGTGGCGGCCTCGATGATCGTGGGGTCGCATTTTTTGGGGCCCCGGCGACCCACCGACGTCAAAGAACGGCCGTACGAGAGCGGGATGCCGCCGCTGGGCAGCGCGCACGAACGGTTCTCGGTCAAGTTCTACCTCGTCGCCGTGCTGTTCATCCTCTTCGATATCGAGACGGTCTTTCTGATCCCGTGGGCCGTCATCTTTATGGGCAATGGCACGCTCACGACCGGCTTCTTATTGGTAGAGATGCTGGTATTCCTCGTGATCCTGTTCGTGGGTTACATCTACGTCTGGAAACGAGGGGCCTTTCAGTGGGATTGAGCGCATGAAGCGAGTCGGCGAAGTCCAAAGCTCGAATTATCTGCTCGCCAAGTTCCAGAACCTCGTGGACTGGGCGGTGAACTCCTCGCGCGCCAACTCCCTGTGGCCCATGCCGTTCGGGACGGCGTGCTGCGCCATCGAGTTCATGGCCACGGCCGCGAGTCGCTACGACTTCGCCCGCTTCGGGATGGAGCGCCAGGCGTTTTCGCCGCGCCAGGCCGATGTGCTGATCTGTGCCGGGCGGCTGCCGTTCAAGCTCGCGCCCGTCATTCGCCGCATCTACGATCAAATGCCGCAGCCCAAATGGGTGATCTCGATGGGCGCGTGCGCCTCCACCGGCGGCATCTTCGACAACTATGCGATGGTGCAGGGAATCGACACGATCGTCCCCGTCGACGTCTACGTACCGGGCTGCCCGCCGCGTCCGGAAGGGCTGCTGTACGGCATTCTCCTCCTCCATAAGAAGATCAAGGGCGAATCGCTGTTCGACGCCGTGCGGCGCCGCGACGAGCAGCCGCTCGACGAGAAGGGGCTGCGCCTGCCGCCCGAGACGATCGACGAGATCTCCGAGCCGTTCGGCAACTCCGTCCACCAGTTCCGCTCGTCGTGACGGGCCTGCCCCCCATTCCGGGAGCGCTGCGCACGGTAGTCGCGCGCGACGGCGACACGATCGTGTACGTCGCCCGGGAGCACCTGCTCGACGCCATGACGTGGCTGAAAACCACCCCCGGCCAGGATTTCAACTATCTGGTGGACGTGACCGCGGTCGAATATCGTGACCGCGAACGGCCGCTCGAAGTCGTCTACTTCCTCCGCTCGCTCGAACGCCGCGCCGACATCCGCATCAAGGTCGAGCTGAACCCGGCCGACGAGCTGGTCGTGGATTCGGTCTACCACCTGTGGCACGGCGCCGATTGGCTGGAGCGCGAAGTCTTCGACATGTTCGGGATCACGTTCCGCGGGCATCCCGATCTGCGCCGGATCCTGATGTGGGAGACCTACGCGGAAGGCTATCCGCTCCGCAAGAGCTTCCCGCTGCGCGGCCGCTTCTCGCGCGCCGAGCAGGTGCGCCAGGCCTTGAACGCCAATCCCGAAGCGCACTACTCGATGGAAGAGCTGTCGATCGCCGAGGCCGCGGGCGACGTGCCGGACGACATGCGCGAGCGCCTGCGCCGGGGTGAGCGCGGCGTAATCCCCGAGCCCCCGCACCCACCCCATGAGTAAACGGACACTCGAGCTCGAGCTGGCCACGCCCGGCGTGGATGCCGAGGGGCGCCCCGCCCGCGTGCCGCTGACGGCCGCGGCCGGGGGGGAGGGGGAGCCCGATCTGGGCGAAGAGCACATGCTCGTCAACATGGGTCCACAGCACCCGGCGACGCACGGAGTGCTGCGCCTGGTCGTGGAATTGGACGGCGAGACGGTGGTGCGCTGCATCCCGCACCTCGGCTATCTGCACTCAGGCTTTGAGAAGCTGGGCGAGTACCGGCATTACAACCAGATCATCCCGCTGACGGACCGCACCGACTACCTGTCGCCGATGGCGAACAACGTCGGCTTCGCGCTGGCGGCCGAGCGGCTGATGGGGATCGAGATCACGCCGCGCTGCACCGTGCTGCGGGTGATCGCGTGCGAGATGAGCCGCATCATCTCGCACATGGTGTGGCTCGGGACGACGTCGATCGATCTCGGCGCGTTCACACCGTTCCTCTGGGCGTTCCAGCAGCGCGAGAAGATCTACGATCTCCAGGAGATGTGGACCGGCGCGCGCCTGACGACGAGTCTCACGCGCGTCGGTGGGCTGTTGGCCGACATCCCGGACGGATTCGTCGACAGGCTGCGTGAGTTCACGAAGACGTTCCCGAAGACCTTGTCGGAAATCGATCGCGTGCTGACGCGCAACGCCGTCTGGGCCGGCCGCACGCAGGGAGTCGGCACGCTCACCGCCGCCGAGGCCATCAACCAGTCGCTCTCGGGACCAATGCTGCGGGCGAGCGGCGTCCCCTACGACCTGCGCAAAGACAAGCCATACCTCGGCTACGAGACCTACGATTTCGACGTGATCGTGGGGGAGCACGGCGACGTATTCGACCGCTATCTGGTGCGGCTCGAGGAGTGCCACCAGTCCAACCGCATTCTCGAGCAGGCGCTCGAACGGCTGCCCGACGGCCCCATCAACGTCGACGACCCGCGCGTGATCCTGCCGTCCAAGACCCGGGCGATGAGCGACATGGAAGCGATGATCTTCCACTTCAAGCAGGTCATGGAAGGCGTGAAGGCGCCCGTGGGCGAGGCGTACGTGGGCATCGAGAACCCCAAAGGGGAGCTCGGCACCTACCTCGTGTCGGACGGGACGGCCAAGCCGGTGCGCTGGCGCATCCGGCCGCCCTCGTTCATCAACCTGTCCGCGCTGCCGAAGATGGCCGAGGGACATCTGCTCTCCGACTTGATCGCCATCAACGCGTCGGTGGACATCGTCATGGGTGAAGTGGATCGATGAGCACGCCGCGCGACGCCACGGCGGTGGCGGGGGAGGGGGCTACGCCCGGGAGCAGCCACGGCGGGGACTATCAGCCGGTGTTCGTGGGCAAGGTGCTGGAAGAGCTCGAGATGGTACTCCAGCGCTATCCCAACAAGCAGGCGGCGCTGTTGCCGACGCTGTGGATCGCACAGCGCGAGCACGGCTGGATCTCCGACCGCAGCATGGCCGAGGTCGCGGAGCTGCTCGGGCTCACCCCGGCCTACGTGAAGGGCGTCGTGACGTTCTACACGATGTATCACCAGCACCCAGTAGGGAAAAACTTCGTGCAGGTCTGCACGACGTCACCCTGCAACGTCTGCGGGGCGGAGGGCGTCGTGAAGGCGTTCCTCGAGCATACGGGCGCGGGCGATGCCGGTGCCACCAGCCCCGACGGCAAGTGGACGATCATCGAAGTCGAGTGCCTCGGCGCGTGCGGCTTTCCAACGCCGGTGCTCGTCAACGACGACTTCCTGGAGAACGTGACCGCGGACAAAGTTCCCGATCTCGTGAGGAAGTATCGGTGAGCCGAATGATCAATGTTCAACGCACAATGATCATTGATCATTCATCATTGATCATTGGACATTCCTAATGGGCTTTCCCCATAAACCGCACGCTCAAGAGACCGTCGTCCTCTCGCAGTACTTCGGCGACGCCGACGCGCGCACCCTCAAGGGCTGGACCAAGCGCGGTGGGTATGCGGCGCTCGCGCAGGCCTTGAAGATGGATCCGGCCCAGGTCACCGAGGTCGTCAAGGAATCGGGACTGCGCGGCCGGGGCGGAGCGGGGTTCCCCACCGGGCTCAAGTGGTCGTTCATGCCCAAGGAAAAGAAAAAGGCGCACTACCTGTGCGTGAACGCCGACGAATCAGAGCCGGGGACGTTCAAGGACCGCGAGATCATGCGGTGGACGCCGCACGCGCTGCTCGAAGGCACCGCGATCGCCGCGCACGCGATCCGCGCCGAGGTCGCCTACATCTATATCCGCGGCGAGTTCACAGAGCCGTGGACGATCATGATGCGCGCGCTCGAGGAAGCCAACGCGGCGGGCGTGTTCGGCAGCATCAAGGTCTATTTGCACCGCGGCGCGGGCGCCTACATCTGCGGCGAAGAGACCGCGCTGATGAACTCGATCGAAGGCAAGCGCGGCAATCCGCGCATCAAGCCGCCGTTTCCGGCCGCCGCGGGCTTGTTCGGCCTGCCCACAACGATCAACAACGTCGAGACCCTGGCCGCGGTCCCGCACATCCTCAACCGCGGCGCCGCGTGGTACAAAGGGCTGTGCCTGTCGAATCCCAAGAGCACCGGCACCAAGCTGTTCTCGGTGTGCGGCAACGTGCAGCGCCCCGGCAACTACGAAGTCACGATGGGCTTCCCGCTCAAGGAGCCTGATCTACGACATGTGCGGGGGCCCGCCGGCGGGCCGCACCCTCAAGGCGTGCATCCCCGGCGGCTCGTCGGTGCCGATCCTGACACGCGAAGAGACCGAAGCGTGCCTGCTCGACTACGAAGGCTGCGTCGCGACGGGCACGATGCTCGGCTCGGGCGGCGTGATCGTGTTCGACGACACGGCGGACATGGTCTATCAGATCATGCGGCTCGCGCGCTTCTACGCGCACGAGTCGTGCGCCCAGTGCACGCAGTGCCGCGAGGGCACCGCCTGGACGACGAAGATCATGGAGCGGATCCTCGCGGGGCAGGGCAAGACCAAGGACCTGGATCTGCTGCTCGATCTCTCGGAGAACATGACGGGCAAAACGATCTGCGTGCTCTCAGACTCGTGCGCGGCCCCGATCGTGAGCGGCATCAAGAAATTCCGCGGCGAATTCGAAGCCTATTTGGCGGGCACACGGCAACCCGTGATGGTGGGTTAATGGCTGACGGCATGATCAATCTCACCATCGACGGCGCGCCGGTCAGCGTGCCTCCGGGCACGCTCGTCATCGAAGCCGCCAAACAAGCCGGCGTCCTGGTCCCGCACTACTGCTACCATCCCGGCCTGCCCGTTGCCGGCGTGTGCCGCATGTGCCTCGTGGAAATCGAGAAGGCGCCCAAGCTCGCGATCGCCTGCGCGACGACGGTCACGGAAGGCATGGTCGTCAAGACGCAGACGGCGCCGGCCAAAGACGCGCGCCAGGGCGTGCTCGAATTCCTGCTCATCAACCACCCGCTCGATTGCCCGATCTGCGATCAGGCGGGCGAGTGCGAGCTCCAGGACTTCGTGTTCCAGGAAGGGCAGGCAGCGACACGGTACGCCGAGTTCGCCAAGCGCTTCAATCCGGTCGAAGACTTCGGACCCGACGTCTTATACGTGCCCAATCGCTGCATTCTCTGCACGCGCTGCGTGCGCTACATGGAAGACGTGGCTCAGGAGCCGGTCCTGAACGTCTCCGAGCGCGGCGACCGGGCATTCATCGGCATTCACCCCGACGCGCGGCTCGACCATCCCTGGGCCGGCAACGTGGTCGATCTCTGCCCCGTGGGCTCGCTGCTCTCCAAGGACTTCCTCCACAAGGCGCGCGCCTGGGAGCTCGACAAAACCGCCTCCATCTGCACCGGCTGTTCGCAGGGGTGCAACATCACGCTCGATACGCGCGATGAAGTCGTCGTGCGCGTGCGGCCGCGACCCAACCTCGACGTCAACCGCTACTTCATCTGCGATCACGGCCGCAGTCACTATCGCTGGATGAACCGCGGCGACCGCATCGAGGCTCCGCTCGTCAAGAAGGATGGGGCGCTCCACGCGACTGCTTGGGACGAGGCGTTCGCGCGCGTGCTCTCGACCCTGCGCGGCGCGTCCGGCAAGGCGGTCGCGCTCGTGTCCCCGCGCGCCTCCAACGAGGCGCTCGCCGCCGCCAAACAGCTGCTCGCCGGGGGGGGCTTCCAGTGGACCGGCGCGTTCCAGGTCGTGATGGGTGAAGAGGCGCCGCTGCCGGGCGTCCCCAATCTCGCGCTGCGCGCCGAGCGGGCGCCCAACGCGAAAGGCGCGGAGAATCTTGGCTACACCCGGGACTATGCGCAGGCACTCGAGGCGGCCAAGGGCGCGGCTGTCGTGCTGGTGCTCGACGATCCCGACTGTTCGGTCGAAACCAATGGCGCCTTGATCTATCTCGGCACCGTGCTCGGCGCTGATGCACCGTGCCGGCGTGCCGACGTGGTCTTGCCGATCGCCAATGTCGCCGAAGAAGAAGGCACGTTCACCAATCGCGACGGGCGCGAGCAACGCTACTTCCAGGCGAAGCCCGCGCCGGGGATGGCGCAGCCGGCAGCCTGGGTGTTGGAGCAGATGGTGAAGGCCATGGGTATGGCGAGAGTCTCATGACGTTCTTCCTCGTGGCCTCGGCCATCAAGGTCGTCCTCGTCCTCAACCTGATCCTGGTCGGAGTCGCGCTGCTCACGCTGTTCGAACGCCGCGTGTGCGCCTGGATGCAGGACCGGCTCGGGCCGAACCGCGTGGGACCGCAGGGCCTGTTGCAGCCGGCGGCGGACGGACTCAAGAACTTCCTGAAGGAAGAGACGGCGCCGGCGATGGCGGACAAGGCGCTGTTCACGCTCGCGCCGATCGTGTCGTTCATTCCCGCGATGCTGACGTTCGGGGTGATCCCGTTCGCGTCGCCGCTGCCGACCAAGTGGGGTCCGGTCCCGATGGTCGTCGCCGATTTGCCCGTCGGCTTCCTCTATATCCTCGCGATCAGCTCACTCGGCGTGTACGGCATCGTGCTGGCGGGTTGGGCGTCGAACAACAAGTATGCGCTGCTCGGGGGCCTGCGCGCCTCGGCGCAGATGATCTCGTACGAGATCGCGTTGGGGATGAGCACCGTCGCCGTGCTGCTGCTCGCCGGCAACGTCACGCTGTCGCAGATCATCGCGCAACAGCAGGCCGCCCACGCCTGGTTCATCGTCCCCCTGACGCTGGCGTTCCTGATTTTCTTCATCAGCGCGTTTGCGGAAACGAACCGGCTGCCGTTCGATTTGCCGGAAGCCGAAGGGGAGCTGATCGCCGGTTACCACACCGAGTACAGCGCCATGAAGTTCTCGATGTTTTACATCGCCGAGTATTCGAACATGGTGACGGCCTCGGCGCTGATGGCGACGCTGTTCTTTGGCGGGTGGGACATTCCGTTCACCACCTGGGATTCGACCGGAGATCCGAGCGTGATCAAGACGCTGGCCACCCTGGCCCTCTTCAGCGTCAAGACGTTCGTCTTCCTGTTCACCTTCGTCTGGGTGCGCTGGACGCTGCCGCGGTTCCGCTACGACCAGCTGATGGCGCTGGGCTGGAAGGTGCTGCTGCCGCTGGCCCTCATCTATATCACGATCCTCGCCGTGGCGATCTGGTTCTTCCGGGCGCAGCTGGGCTGGGCCTATGGTCCTGGCATGGCGTGGGCGCTGGGCGGCCTCAACTTCGTGCTGCTGCTCGTGCTGGTGCTGTGGCTCGACCGCGGCCGCATCGTCTCGGGTTCGGTTTCTCAGGAGGCCGCGTAATGGCGATCGGCGTAAAGGTCATGAAGCGCCCCACGCAGCAGACCTCGTACCTGCGCGCCACGCTCAAGGGCATGGCGCTCACGTTCAGCCACCTGCTGCGCCCCAAGGTCACGATGCAGTACCCGGAGGAGAAGTCGTCCAAGGACTGGACGCTCTCCTCACGCTGGCGCGGCACGCACCGGATGCTCACCGACGAGCAGGGGCGGGCGAAGTGCGTGGCGTGCGGGCTGTGCCCGCAGATCTGCCCCGCCAACTGCATCAAGCTCGTCCCGGGTGAAGACGAAGCGGGCCATCGCTATCCGCTGATCTACGAGATCGACGAGTTCCGCTGCATCTTCTGCGGCTATTGCCAGGAGGTGTGCCCCGAGGAAGCGATCCACGTGGGCGTGCACTACGAGAACTCCGAATACTCCCGCGACCGCTTCGTCTACGACCTCGAGCGCCTGACGGCGCAAACCCACCCGGTTTCGACCCTGTGGGACCCGTCAGATCCAAAAGGTGAATAGCCCTATCCCTAGTCCCCAGCCCTAGTCCCCAACATGATCCTCACATTTTTCTGGATCTTCGGCGTCATCGCGATGGTAAGCGCGCTGCTGTGCATCACGCGCAAGAACCCCGTCGCGAGCGCGCTCTGGCTCGTCGTCACCCTGTTCGCGCTGGCCGCGATGTTCGTGCTGCTCGACGCCCAGTTCATTGCGGTGCTGCAGGTCCTGGTGTACGCGGGCGCGATCATGGTGCTGTTCCTGTTCGTGATCATGCTGCTGAACCTGGGACGGCCGGGCCCGTCCGACATCAAGGGACCGGTGGGGCTGCTCATCGCCGTGGTGCTCGCGGGGGCCATGCTGCTCCAGCTGCGCCCGCTCAGCGACGCGAAGCTCCCGGAGGCGGTGCGGCTGCCGCCGGGCACGCTCGCCGCGCTGCAACAACAGCAGGGGATGGTGGGCTCGGTCGCCGGCCCGCTGTTCGAGGCGTACCTCGTGCCGTTCGAGATCGCGAGCGTCCTGCTGCTCGCCGCCATCGTGGGCGCCGTGGTCCTGGCGAAACGGAAGCTCTAGATGCTCCTCAGTCCGGCGCTGGCCATCTCCGCGGTACTGTTCACGCTCGGCGTCGCCGGCGTGCTGTTCCGGCGCAACGCCATCGTGATCTTCATGTGCGTCGAGCTGATGCTCAACGCGGTGAATCTGACGTTCGTGGCGCTGGCCCAGGAGCTCGGCGTCGGCGGGCAGGTGTTCGTCTTCTTCGTCATGGCCGTCGCCGCCGCGGAAGCCGCGGTCGGTCTCGCGATCATTCTCGCCGTGTACCGCCATAAGCAGTCGGTGAGCCTCCAGAACATGAACCTGCTGAAGGACGGCTAGCCGGTGGAGCGGACCGTCGCGCTGATCTGGCTGCCGCCGGCGCTCGCGTTGCTGGGCTTCGTCCTCAACGGCACGCTGGTGTTCGTGCGGCCGACGGCGAAGACGCTGGTCTCGATCATCGGTGCCGGCGTGCTGCTGGCGGCGTTCGCCGTCTCCGTAGCGATCTTCCGCGCGTTCGCCGCGCTGCACCCGGATGCGCCGCTCGTGTTCCGCTACTGGTCGTGGATCCCGGTGGGGACGCTCCAAGTCGACTTTGCCTTGCAGGTCGATCAGCTCGCGCTCGTCATGCTCCTCGTCGTGACCGGCGTCGGATCGCTGATCCATCTGTTCAGCATCGGCTACATGAAAGAGGATCCAGGATACGCCCGCTACTTCGCGTATCTCAATCTGTTCGTCTTTTTCATGCTGGTGCTCGTGCTGGGCGCGAACTTCCCCGTGATGTTCGTGGGCTGGGAAGGAGTGGGCCTTTGCAGCTATTTGTTGATTGGTTTTTGGTTTACTGAAGAACTAAATGCCAATGCCGGTCGGAAGGCGTTCATCATGAACCGCATCGGCGACTTCGGCTTCATGGTCGCGATGTTCGTCATTTTCTGGTCTACCGGCTCGCTCGATTTCGAGACGGTGTTCTCGCACGCGCCGAGGGCATTGGTCGCGGGCGGGACCACGGTCACGGCGATCACGCTGTTCCTGTTCCTCGGCTGCACGGGCAAGTCCGCGCAAATCCCCCTGTACACCTGGCTCCCGGACGCGATGGCCGGCCCCACGCCCGTGTCCGCGCTGATCCACGCGGCGACGATGGTGACGGCCGGGGTCTATCTCGTGGCGCGCTGCAATCTGCTGTTCGCGATGGCGCCGATCTCGGCAGCGGTCGTGGCGGGCGTGGGCGCGCTGACGGCGCTGTTCGCCGCGACGATCGCGCTGAAGCAGTGGGACATCAAGAAAGTGCTGGCGTACTCCACGATCTCGCAGCTCGGCTACATGTTCGTGGGCGTCGGCACCGGCGCGATCACCGCCGGCGTCTTCCATCTCGCGACGCATGCGTTCTTCAAAGCGCTGCTGTTCCTCGGATCGGGTAGCGTGATCTACGCGATGCATCACGCGTATCACGCGACCCACTCGCACGAGGACGCGCAGGACATGCGCAATATGGGCGGCCTGCGCCACCAGCTGCCGTGGACCTGCACGCTGATGTGGATCGCGACGCTCGCCATCGCCGGGATTCCGCCGCTGTCCGGGTTCTTCTCCAAAGATGAAATCCTCGCGGCGGCATTCGCGCGCGGCAGCGCGCAGCCGCTTTGGTTAGGGATTTGGGGCTTGGGACTAGGGACTGCACTCCTCACCGCGTTTTACATGACACGCATGATGCTCTACACGTTCCACGGCCCGAACCGGACCGGAGACACGGCGCGCGCGCATCTGCACGAAGCGCCCTGGATCATGACTGGTCCGTTGCTGCTGCTCGGTGTGCTGTCGGCTGGCCGGCGGGCTGATCAACATTCCCGAGCTCTATCACGGAAACGCGTGGCTGCACCACTGGCTCGAGCCGGTGACGGAGCAGGGCGCGGCGCTGCTGCCGGCGACGCATCTGTCGCACACCACCGAATGGGTGCTCGTCGGCATCGCGGTTGCTGTTGCGGTACTCGGCATCGCGGGCGCGTGGCGACTGCTCAAGCCCGAGGCCCTGGTTCCTGCCGCCACGTCCTCGGAAGAACGCGGGTTTGCGCGCGTGCTGCGCCACAAGTGGTACGTGGACGAGATCTACGACGCCCTGATCGTGCGGCCGCTGGTGTGGTTGTCGCGCGAGGTGCTGTGGAAGCGGATCGATCAACGCGTGATCGACGGCGGCGTGGTCAACGGCGCCGCGCGCGGCGCCCGCGCACTCGGCTGGGCCAATCGCTGGCTGCAGACGGGGCAAGTGGGCATGTACGTAGTTGTTTTCGTCGTCGGCGTGCTGCTGCTGCTGTGGCGGGCCATCGGTCGAGGAGGCTCCTGATGTACGCCCGCTGGGGCCTGACCGCGCTGCTCGCATGGCCGCTGATCGCCGCGCTGCTGGTGCTGTTCGTGCCGGCCAGGCTCGCGAAGTACGTGGCGCTGGCGGCCAGCCTCGTCGAGTTCGCGCTGTCGGTGCCGCTGTGGTGGACGTTCGAGCCGTCGACGGGGATGCAGTTCATCGTCAGCCACCGGTGGATCGCGGCCTGGGGCATTCAGTACATGGTCGGGGTCGACGGCATCTCGTTGTTCATGGTCCTGCTCACGACGTTCTTGATGCCGCTCTCGATTCTGGGAAGCTGGAGCTACATCACCAAGCGCGAGGGCGGGTTCTACGCGCTGCTGCTCGTCCTCACGACCGGGATGATCGGCGTGTTCGTCGCGCTCGATCTCTTCCTGTTCTACGTGATGTGGGAAGTGATGCTGATCCCGATGTACTTCATCATCGGGGTCTGGGGCGGAGAGAACCGGCTGTATGCGGCGATCAAATTCTTCATCTATACATTCCTCGGCTCGCTGCTGATGCTCGTGGCGATCATCATGCTGTATCTGCACGCGGGCCGGGTGACGGGGACGTACTCGTTCAGTTACCTGCACCTGCTGGGCCAGGCCGGCCTGCTCGGATCCAGTGCGTGGTGGCTGTTCGGCGCCTTCTTCCTCGCGTTCGCGATCAAGGTGCCGATGTTCCCGCTGCACACCTGGCTGCCGGACGCACACGTCGAAGCCCCGACGGCCGGCTCCGTGATCCTCGCCGGCATTCTGCTGAAGATGGGGACGTACGGATTCCTGCGCTTCGCGCTGCCGTTCTTCCCGTCCGTCGCGCTGGACCCGACCGTCCAGCTCGTGATCGTCGTGCTGGCGCTGGTCGGCATCATCTACGGCGGGCTGGTCGCCATGGTGCAGCCGGACTTCAAGAAGCTGATCGCCTATTCGTCCGTGGCGCACCTGGGCTTCGTGATGCTCGGCATCTGGGCGCTGACGCTGCAGAGCGTGCAGGGCGCGCTGCTGATCATGATCAACCACGGGATCTCGACGGGCGCACTGTTCTTTCTCGCCGGCATGATCTACGAGCGGCGGCACAGCCGGCTGATCGAGGCGTACGGCGGCATTGCGCGCGTGGTGCCGCTGTTCGCCGCGATCCTGACGATCGTCTCGCTCTCGTCCATCGCGCTGCCGGGGACGAACGGGTTCGTGGGCGAGTTCCTCGTGCTGCTCGGCTCGTTCCGGACCTATCCGATCGCGACCGCCCTCGCCACGACGGGAGTGATCGTCGCGGCGGCGTACCTGCTCCCCGCGCTGCAACGCATGATCTTCAACCCGCTCACGCAGGAGGAGAACAAGCGGCTCCCGGACCTCACGCCGCGCGAGCTGATCGTGCTCGTGCCGTTGCTGGTCTGCATTCTGTGGATCGGCATCTACCCGAAGCCGTTCCTGCGCCGCATGGAGCCGTCGGCGCGCCAGTTCATCGAGCTGGTGCGGCCGGGCGCGACTCAGAATCAGCCGGTCACCCCCGCGGGCGGGCAGCCATGAGTCTCGACCTGTCATCCTATCGAGATCTGATGCTGTCGCTCCTGCCCGAGCTGGTGCTCACGGGCTGGACGCTCGTGCTGCTGCTGTTCGTCGCGTGGCGGCACCACACGGTTCGGGATTTGCGGATCGCCGGCGGGCTCACGATCGCGGCGCTCGTCTCGACCGCGGGCGTGGTCTGGTGGCTGTGGTGGCACAGCGCCAGGGTGGCGGGCATCGCCGGCATGGTCGCCGCGGACGATTTCCGCTGGGTGACCGACTGGATCTTCCTCGGCGCCGCTGGGCTGACCGTGCTGATCTCGTTCGCGTACCTGGAGCGGGAGCAGCTGCTCGCGCCGGAGTACTACGTCCTGCTGCTGTTCGGGACGCTCGGCATGATGGTGATGACGGCCGGGGCCGATCTGATGGTGATCTTCCTCGGGCTCGAGCTGATGTCGGTCGCGGTCTACGTGCTCGCGGGCTTCGACCGCCGGCGCGCCCGCTCCGCCGAGGCAGCACTCAAGTATTTCCTGCTCGGCGCGTTCGCGTCCGGATTCCTGCTCTACGGCATCGCGCTGATCTACGGGGCCACGGGGACGACCAATGTCGGGCTGATCGGCGCGCAGGCCGGCATGATGGGCTCGCCCAGTGTGATGTTGCTCGTCGGGCTGGCGCTGCTGATCGTCGGATTCGGATTCAAGATCGCGGCCGTGCCGTTCCATATGTGGGCGCCCGACGTGTACGACGGCGCCCCGACGCCCGTGACCGCGTTCATGGCGACCGGCGTCAAGGCGGCCGCGTTTGCCGCCCTGTTCCGCGTCATGATCCAGGGCTTCGCCGCGACGCCGGCCTGGCACGACATGATCTGGTGGCTCGCGGTCATCACGATGGTCGGCGGCAATCTGTTCGCGCTCGCCCAGCGCTCGCTCAAGCGCATGCTCGCCTACTCCTCGGTCGCGCACGCCGGGTATCTGCTCGTCGCGGTCAGCACCGGGACGCCGGCGGGGACGAGCGCGTTCCTCGTCTATGTCGTGGCGTACACCTTGATGTCGGTCGGCGCGTTCGCCGTGCTCAGCGCCAAGGGCCGCAACGGCGAGAGCGACGTGACGATCGACGATCTCGGCGGCCTCGCCGCGCGCCGCCCCTGGCTCGCGTTTGCGCTGGCCGTGTGCATGCTGTCGTTGCTCGGCTTCCCGGGCACCGCCGGATTCATCGGGAAGTGGTACATCCTCATCGCCGCGACGAGCGCCGGACAGACCGTGCTCGCCACGATTCTCGTCCTGACCAGCGTGGTGTCGGCCGGGTACTATCTTCCCGTCATCATGGCGATGTACATGAAGCCCGAGCCGATCGAAGCCGCGCACGTCGACGTCGTCCTCGATCGCTGGGGGCGCGCCGCGGTGGCCGCCGCGGTCGCCGGCCTGCTGTTGTTCGGCGTGTGGCCCAACCGCCTGCTCGACCTCGCGCGCTCCGCGGGCGAGAGCGTGCGTCCGACGGTGACGACCACGACCTCCGGTCAGTAGCAGTCCCCTAGTCCCTAACCCTAATCCCTAGCCCCTAACCCAGCATGAAACTGCCCGCCACCATCTTTCGCCAGTACGACATCCGCGGCCTCGTGGGTCAGCAGCTCACCCTCGAGACCGCGCGGCTCGTCGGCCAGGCCTACGCCACGTTCGCGTGGGAGCGGCTGAAGAAGGCGCCGCGCGTCGCGGTGGGACGCGACAACCGCCCATCGGGCGCCGAGCTGTCGCGGGGAATCCGTGAAGGGATCGTCGCCGCGGGCGGTTCCGCCGTGGATGTGGGCGAGCTGCCCACGCCCGCGCTGTACTTCGCGACCAAGACGCTGCCGGTGGACGGCGGCATCCAGGTCACCGGCTCGCACAATCCGCCCGAGTTCAACGGCTTCAAGATGGTGCTCGCGCACGACGCCGTGTTCGGCGACGACATTCAGGTTCTGTACCGGTTGATCGCGGACGGCAAGCTGGTGACCAAACCCGGTGGGAACAGCACGACGCACCGCGATCTGCTCGTCGCGTACAAAGACGCGATCGTCACACGCAACGCGCCGCTCGCCCGCCGGCTCAAGGTGGTGGTGGACTGCGGCAACGGCGTGACCAGTCTCATCGCGATCGAGACCCTGCGGCAGCTGGGTGCCGACGTCGTGCCGCTGTTTGCCGAGTCCGACGGCACGTTCCCGCATCACCATCCCGACCCGACCGTGATCGAGAACCTCCACGATCTCCAGCAGGCGGTAAAGAAGGAAAAGGCCGAGCTGGGGATCGCGTTCGACGGGGACGGGGATCGCATCGGCGCGGTGGATGAGACGGGCGAGCCGATCCTGGGCGATCAGCTGCTCGTGCTGTTCGGCCGCGACCTGGTCAAGCGAATGGGAACCGGACATCCGGTCATCTTCGACGTGAAGTGCTCGGAGATCCTGCCGCAGATGCTCAAGAAGGCGGGTCTCGAGCCGGTCATGTGGAAGACGGGCCACTCGTTCATCAAGATGAAGATGAAGGAGATCGGCGCGCCGCTGGCCGGCGAGATGAGCGGCCACATGTTTTTCGGCGGCGACTGGTATGGCTTCGACGACGCCCTGTTCGCCGCCGCGCGGCTGCTGGCGTACATCGCGAAGGAAGGCGGCCCGCTCTCGCGCCTGCTCGCCGACTTGCCGAAGACGTACGCCACGCCCGAGCTGCGGGTCGATTGCGACGACGAGAAGAAGTTCGCCATCGTCGAGCGCGCCGCTGCTGACTTCAAGAAGAAGTATCCCGTGTTCACGCTCGACGGCGTCCGCATCACCTTCCCGGAAGGGTGGGGTTTGCTGCGCGCCTCCAACACCCAGCCCGTGCTCGTCATGCGCTTTGAGGCGACGAGCCCCAAGGCCCTCGATGCGTATCGCGCCGAGGTGGAGGGTTGGCTGGCGGCGCACGGCGTGAAGGCGTGACACGCCAGGGCCGGCGCAGACTCTACCTGATCGGCGCCGGGGTGTTGGTCGCCGCGCTCGTCGGCGGCCGCTGGCTGGCCGTGGAAACCGCGGAGCGGGCCTGGGATCGGACGTTCGCGGGCGGTGCGGCGGTGATTCAGGCCCGTTACCTGGCGCGCATGCTCCAAGCCCTGGTCTTCGTCGTCGCCGTCACCTGGATCACCGGCAATCTGCTGATCGTTTATCGGGCGATCGGGTCCGTCCAAATGCCTCGTCGCCTGGGTGACCTCGAAATCGTCGAGGCGGTTCCCCAAAAAACCCTGCTGGGCGCCACCGTCCTGCTCGGCGTCATCCTCGGGACCCTGTTCTCGCTCGGCGCCGGCGACTGGTGGCACCACGCGGTGTTGGCCGCGTCTCCGCCGCACTTCGGCATTCCGGACGGCACCAAACTGGCACGGGACGTCGGCTATTACGTCAGCGTGCTGCCGTGGCTGGCCGTGCTGCAGAACCGCGCGCTGGTCCTGGTGGTCGGCGCGCTGGGCATCATCACGCTGTTGTACGCGGTGATCGGCTCATTCCGCATCCGCCGCGGGCGGATCCGCGCGAGTGATCACGCTCGGACGCACGTGGGCTTCCTGCTCGCGTGTCTCGCGATCGCGATCGCGTGGGGTGCGGCGCTCGATCCCGCGGAGGTCATCGGCGGATTCCACGGTGCCGTAGACGAGGCGGCGCTCGCGGTTCGTATTCCCGGATCACGCGTGGTCGTCGCCGTGGCCGTGGTAACCGCCATCATCTCGATCGCGTGGGCGTTCCGCGACCGGCCCACGCTCATTATCGCCGGCTGGGCGGCACTGCTGATTTCGCTGACAGCCGGATACTTCGTCATTCCGGGCGTGGTCCGTACCTCCACGCAAGCCGGCGCCGCAAGCGCCGAGCTGGCGCGGCGTCGCGCGAACCTCGAGCGGCTCGCGTTCGGTCTGACAGGGCTCGACGACCGGATGCCGCCCGGATTCCCCTCGGGCGAAGCAGCTGTGCGCGCCATTCCGCTGTGGGATCCCGCTCATGTCGCCGCAGCGGCCCAAACGCTGCCGCACGCCGTTGCGCTGCGACCGCCCCCCCCCCGCCCGGACGACACGGGCGCGGCGTGGCTGATCGCGCCGCTGCTCCCCATCACCGGCACCGCCACGAGCGGTCCCGTTCGACTCGCGCTGGAGGTCGATAGTGGCCTCGCGATCACCGCGTTGCCCACGAAGGACGGACGGGTGCTGTTCGGCCCCTCCCCGACGCCCACCGCCACCGGGGGCGAGGACACACCGATCATCACCGCGGACAGCATCGCGGGCGTGCCGCTCACGGGCTGGTGGCGGCGTTTCGCCATCGCGTGGACCATTCAAGCGTGGGGGCTGGTGCGCGGGGATTCGAACGGCCGCACGCTGTTGTGGCGCCGCGATGTGACGGATCGGCTCGAGCGGCTGGCGCCGTTCGCGCGCTTCGGCGTTCCCGCGCCCGTGATGCGGGACGGGGCCCTCTGGTGGACCAGTTGGGGCTACGTGTCGCATCGCGCATTTCCGCTCGTGCGCTCGCTCGAGTGGCAGGGCGAGGACGTGCGGTATCTGCGCGCCGGCGTGCTCGGCGCGGTGCGGGCGGCGACGGGCGAGACGCACCTGTGGCTCGCGCCGGGCTATGACTCGCTGACCGCCTCGTGGGCGCGCCGCTTCGACCCCTTGATCGAGCCGCCGGAGCGGCTGCCGCCCGATCTGCGCGCGCAGCTCGTTTATCCGCCCGACATGTTTCGCATCGCCGCGCAGCAATTGGTCCGCGCCAGCGCCCCCCCCGACTCCGCCGGAGCTGGCGCGGACAGCGGCTGGTTCATGCGCCCGCGCGAGCCGTATCAGCTCGGCGGTCCCCTCCACACCGCGCCGCCCGCTGGCGCGGTATGGACGGGTGTGGCACTGGAATCGGGGGTGTCCGTCCCCAAGCAGCTCGTTGGGCTGTTCGCCGCGGCGATCACGCCGCGCGGCCCTGCCGTGCATCTCTGGCGTGCCCGCCTCCTCCCGTCCGGCCCGGAGCGCCTCCCGGGTGAGCTCGTCGGTTCGTCGACGCTCCGGCCGGGTCAGCTGCGCATCTGGCCGGTCGGGAATTCCCTGATCACCGTCCAGGCGCAGCTGCTGGATCCCGCCGATGCCCGCACGCCGGCAGGCGCCCCCACCCCCCCGGCGCGCATCGCCGAAGTGTACGTGACGCTGGACAGCCGGAGCGGGCGCGGGCTCACCGCGCGCGCCGCGCTGCGCGGCGGCGAACAGATCGTCACGGATACGACGCTGGCGGCGCGGTGGGAACGCGCGCGCCGGCTGGCCGCGCGCGCCGACTCGGCGCTCGGTGTCGGCGACCTCGAGCTGTTCGGCCGGTTGTGGCGTTCGCTCATGAGCGAGCTTGCTCCGACTCCGCGGCCCCGCTAGGTTGCGCCGCCGTGTCCCCCCCCGCCCCCCCGCCGGGAACCATCGTCATCGCGCTTGGAGGAAACGCGGTCGCGCCCCCCAATGAGCGCCCCACGATCAGCAATCAATTCCGCTACACACGCGCGAGTCTTGCACCCATCGTGGATCTCGCGGCCGCGGGCTGGAACATTGTCCTCGTCCACGGCAATGGACCGCAGGTCGGCGATGAGCTGGCGCGCAACGAGATCGCGGCCGACCAGGTGGAGCCGCTGCCGCTGGGCGTGCTGGTCGCCGGTACCGCGGGGTGGATGGGATACATGATTCAGCAATCGCTGCACAACGCGTTGGAGCGCGCCGGCATGCAGCGGTCGGTCGTCACGATGATCACGCAGACGCTCTGCCACGCGGATGATCCCGACCTGCGCACGCCGTCCAAACCGGTGGGGCACAAGCTCGATGCCGCGCGCGAGGCCCGGCTCGTGGCGCGCGGCATCCCCGTGCGTGACGGCCGGCGCCTCGCCCCGAGCCCGCGCCCGATCGGCATCGTGGAGAGCCAGATGGTGCACGATCTGGCGGTCGCCGGATACATCGTGATCGCGGGCGGAGGCGGAGGCCCCCCGGTGTACCGCGACCCGAAACGGGGGCTCGAGGGGATCGACGCGGTCGCCGATAAGGACCGGGTCGCCGCCATCCTCGGCCGGGAGATCCAGGCGGAAGTGCTATTGATTCTGACGAATGTGAGCGCAGTGTACCGCGCGTACGGCACCCCTCGGCAGGAAGCGATTCGCCGCTTGACGCTGGCGCAGGCCGATCACCTGCTCGCCGGGAAAGAACTCGGTACCGGCAGCATGCGCCCCAAGGTCGAGGCGGCAGCCGATTTCGTGCGCACTGGTGGCGAGCGGGCGATCATTGCCGAGCTGGCGGACGGACTCGCGGCACTCCGCGGCGAGGCCGGCACGACGATTTCGAAGGAGCACGCGTGAATCTGCACGAGTACCAGGCACGGGACATTTTGCGGCGGCACGGGATTCCCGTTCCGCCGGGCGAGGTGGCAACCAACCCCGCCGAGGCGCGCGCGATCGCGGAGCGCCTTGGGGGCAAAGTGGTGGTCAAAGCGCAGGTGCACGCCGGCGGGCGCGGCAAGGCGGGCGGTGTGAAGCTCGCGAAGACCGCCGCCGAAGCGGAGACGCATGCCCGCGCCATCATCGGCATGAAGATCAAGGGGCTCACGGTCCAGAAGGTACTGATCGCCCCCACGGCCGAGATCGCGTCGGAGAGTTATGTCGGCATCATCGTGGATCGCGCGTCGCAGCGGCCGGTGCTGATGGTGAGTCCCGCGGGCGGCATCGATATCGAAGAAGTCGCGGCCACGACCCCGGAGAAGATTCAACGGCTGCCGGTCGACCCGCGCTACGGCCTGTTGCCGCACCAGGCGCTGTCGCTGGGGTTTTTCCTGTACCGCGACTTGAAGCAGGCGCGCGCGGCCGCCGACATCATGCAGAAGCTGTATGCGACCGTGTACGACGTGGGCGCGTCTCTGGTCGAGATCAACCCACTCGTCACCACCCCCGATGGCAGCGTCCAGGCGCTCGACGCCAAGCTCTCGATCGACGACAACGAGCTCGAGCGCCGGCCCGACATCTCGGCCTTGCGCGACCTGTCGGCCGAAGCGCCGGAAGAAGTCGCCGCGCGCGCAGCGGGGCTCACGTTCATCAAGCTGGACGGCTTCGTGGGCTGTTGCGTGAATGGGGCCGGGCTCGCGATGGCCACGATGGACCTCGTGAAGTATTACGGCGGCGAGCCCGCAAATTTCCTCGACATCGGCGGGAGCTCGAATCCGCAGAAAGTGGTCGCGGCGCTGCGCATCATCACCGGCGACCCCGGAGTGAAATCGATCCTGTTCAATATTTTCGGCGGCATCACCCGCGGGGACGACGTCGCGAACGGCATCGTCCAGGCGACGCGCGAGTTTCCGCTCAAGGTCCCGATCGTGATCCGTCTGACGGGCACGAACGAGCGGGAGGGGATCGAGATCCTCAAGCGCGCGGGCTTCTCGGCCTTGAGCGACATGGACGAAGCGGTGAAACAGGCCGTGGCCGCCGCGAAAGGGAAGGCCGCGTGAGCATTTTCATCGATCAGTCCACGCGGCTCGTCGTCCAGGGAATCACCGGCCGCGACGGCTCGTTCCACGCCAAGCAGATGATCGCGTACGGGACGCAGGTGGTCGCGGGGGTCACGCCGGGGAAGGGCGGCCAGCAGTTCGAAGGCAGCGTCCCAGTGTTCAATACCGTCGCCGAGGCGGTACGGGCGACGGAAGCAAATACCGCCGTGATCTACGTGCCCGCTGCCGTCGCCGCGTCGGCGATCTTCGAGGCCGCCGACGCCAGCATCGCGATGATCGTCTGCATCACCGAGGGGATTCCCGTCCTCGACATGACGAAAGTGCTGCCGTACGTGCGCGAGCGCGGTGCCCGTCTCGTAGGGCCCAATTGCCCCGGCTTGATCTCGCCCGGCAAGAGCAAGGTCGGCATCATCCCCGGCAACATCTGCAAGCCGGGACGGATCGGCATCGTGTCGCGCAGCGGGACACTCACCTACGAGATCATCCACCAGCTCTCGACGCACGGGTTCGGGCAGTCCACGTGCGTCGGCATCGGTGGCGATCCGCTGATCGGGACGAACTTCATTCACTGCCTCGCGGCGTTCGAGGCCGACGCCGAGACGGATGCCATCGTCATGGTCGGCGAGATCGGCGGCACCGACGAGCAGGAGGCGGCGGAGTTCGCGAAGGAGAACGTGAAGAAGCCGGTGGTGGGGTTCATCGCCGGTCAGACGGCACCGCCCGGCCGGCGCATGGGCCACGCGGGCGCGATCATTTCCGGCTCGTCGGGGACGGCGGCGGAGAAGATGGCGGCCTTCGAGCAGGCCGGCATCGCCGTCATGAAGCGGCCGGCCGATGTCGTCCCGTTACTGAAGGAGAAACTGTAGCGATGTTGACCCTGGCCATCATCAAACCGGATGCCGTGGCAGCGAGACATACCGGCAAGATCCTCGCTCACCTCGAAGCCGAGGGATTTCAGATCCGGGAGGCGCAGCTGGTGCAGCTCACGCCCGCCCGGGCCGAGTCGTTCTATGAAGTGCATCGCGAGCGCCCGTTCTTTCGGCCGCTCGTCGCCTTCATGACATCGGGCCCGGCGCTGGCGCTCGCCCTGGAGCGGAACGACGCCGTCGCGCACCTGCGCAAAGTCATTGGAGCGACCGATCCGGCCCAGGCGGAGCCGGGGACGATTCGGAAGCTCTATGCGCAGTCCAAGGAGAAGAACGCGATTCATGCCTCCGATTCACCGGAGAATGCGGCGCGCGAAGTAGCGTTTTTCTTCCCGGCGCGATCCCGTTGACGCAAGCGCCACAACGGTTTAGCTTCGCTGACCATGTTGCGAGTCGATCTGCGCGAGCTGGCCCGGGGTCCAGTCGAAACGAGGGGCGAGCTGAGGCAGGACGACCCGGCCTTGGAAGGATTGGACGTCACCCTGCGGGAACCGGTCCTGGTGAGCGGGCGGTTGCAATCCATCAGCACGGGGCGGTTTTACTGGCAGGGCAAGGCAACCACCGCCATTCAGGGTGAATGCCGGCGGTGCCTCACTCCAGTCTCGGTCCCGCTCAGCCTGGAGATCGGCGCCCTGTTCACCCAGGACGCCGAAGCCCTCGACGACCCCGATTCGTACGCCGTCGCTCCGGATGCAACGGACATCGATGTCACCCAGGCCGTGCGCGAGGAGCTGTTGCTCGAGGCGCCGCGGTTCGCGCTGTGCCGTGAAGATTGTAGAGGCTTGTGCCCGCAGTGCGGGAAGGATTTGAACGCCGGCCCGTGCGGATGCGCGCCCGCCACAGAGGCACGTTGGCAGCCGCTGAAGGCTCTGAAAGACATGCTAGGCTCTAACAACTAAGAACTAAGGACTGGTGTCATGGCCGTACCCAAGCGCAGAACCTCCAAACGCAAGAAGCGCGCGCGCCGCACGCACTACAAGGCGGTCCGTCCCACGCTGCAGCCCTGTCCGCGCTGCGGTGACCAGAAGCAGCCCCACCGCGTCTGCCCGACCTGCGGCTATTACAACGGCGAGCAGCGGATTACCGTCGAGGATTGATGTTCCGCATCGCGTTGGACGCGATGGGAAGTGACGAGGCCCCCCAGGTCGAAGTCGAGGGGGCCGCGCAGGCCATCAAGGAGCTGCCCCCGGACTTCGTCGTCCAGCTCGTCGGGCGCAAAGCCGACATCGAAGCGGCGCTGGCGCGCGTGCCGGGGGTCGATCCCAAGCGCATCGAGATCGTCGATGCCCCGGAGGTCGTAGGCATGGGCGACAAGCCGCTCGCGGCGATCCGCGGCAAGCCGCGCTCGTCGATCGCCGTGGGGCTCGACCTGCAAAAGAAGCACAAATCCGACGCGTTCATCTCGGCGGGCAATACCGGCGCCGTCATGGCGGCCAGCACGCTGCTGCTGCGCCTGCACCCGGGCGTGCAGCGCGCGGCGATCGGCGCGTTGTTCCCGAGCGCCGGGCAGCCGGTGCTCGTGGTCGACGGCGGCGCCAACGTGGACGTCGACGCCCGTGAGATCGTCGGCTTCGCGCACCTCGGCTCCGTCTACGCGCGCGACGTGCTCGGCCGCCAGAATCCCACCGTCGGGCTGCTCAACATTGGCGAAGAAGACGAGAAGGGAAACGCGGTCGTCAAGGAAGCGCATCAGCTGCTCAAGCAGACGACCGGCATCAATTACATCGGCAACATCGAAGGGCGCGACATCCCCGTGGGCGAAGCGCGCGGGAAACGGCTCGACGTGGTGGCGTGCGACGGGTTCGTCGGCAACGTCGTGCTGAAGTTCTACGAGTCGGCGGGCCGCGTGTTCGTCGCGCTCATCAAGCGCGAAGCGCCCGACGTGCTGCAGCGGCCGGAAATGACGAACGTACTGAACGTGCTCGACTACGCCACGTATGGCGGGGCGCCGCTGCTCGGCGTGAAGGGCGTCGTGATCATCTGTCACGGCGCATCCCCGGTGAAGGCGATCAAGAACGCCATCCGCGTCGCCGTCCAATCGGTCCGCAGCCATCTCTCCGACGACATCGCCGCCGAGTTCGCCGTGGGCAAGGTGCCCGCATGAAGCGTCCGTTCGCGGAGCTGTGGGGCACGGGCAGTTACGCGCCGAAGCGCGTCATGACGAACGACGAATTCTCGAAGATCCTCGATACCTCCGACCAGTGGATCCAGGAGCGCACCGGCATCCGCGAGCGCCGCGTCTCCACCAAAGAGGAAACGAACGCCTGCATGGGGAAGGCGGCGGCGCTGCAGGTGCTCGCGGAAACCGGGCTGACGCCGCTCGACATCGACGCGATCATCTATGCGACGGCCTCGCCCGACCGGCTGCTGCCGTCCCAGGCCTGTGACCTCCAGGCCATCCTGGGCGCGAAAAACGCCGCCGCGTTCGACGTCGGGGCAGCCTGTTCGGGCTTCATCTACGCGCTCACGACCGCCGAAGGGATCATCGCCGCCGAGCAGGCCGAACATGTGCTGGTGATCGCGGCCGAAAAGCTCACCAGCATCATGGATTGGACCGACCGCACGACCGCGGTGTTGTTCGGGGACGGCGCCGGCGCGACGATCGTACGCAAGAGCACCAATGGCCGGGGCATTCTGTCCACCTACCTGAAATCGGACGGCACCCTGGCCGAGCTGCTGTACCGACCCGGCGGCGGCGCCACCCATCCGCCGAGCGAAGAGCTGTTGAAGGACCACAGCTATTACATCAAGATGGCGGGCCGCGAAGTCTTCAAGGCCGCCGTGCTGTCCATGGCGGACGCCTGCGACCACGCACTCGAGCGCGCCGGAATGACGGCCGACCACATCGATCTGCTCATCCCCCACCAGGCCAACATCCGCATCATCGAGGCCACCGCGAAGCACGCCGGCATGCCGATGGACAAGGTGTACGTGAACGTCGACCGCTTCGGCAACACGTCGGCGGCCTCCATCGCGATCGCGCTCGACGAAGCCGTCAAGACCGGCCGGCTGAAGCCGGGCATGACGGTGATGCTGTGCGCGTTCGGCGCCGGCTTCACGTGGGGCAGCCTGGTCGTGCGGTGGTAGGGGCGCAGCACGCTGCGCCCACGATCTGGCTGTGCCCCGGCCAGGGCGCCCAAAGAGTCGGCATGGGAGAAGATCTCGCGGACCGCTTCCCCGCGGCGCGCGCGACCTTCGCCGCGATCGATGAGGCCCTCGGCGTCGCACTCTCGCAAATCATGTTTCAAGGTCCTGAAGAAGAGCTGACCGCGACGCAGAACGCCCAGCCGGCGATTCTCGCGCACAGTGCGGCTGTGTTCGCCATCGTGCGGGAGAAAGTCGCGGGCACGCCCGTCGCCGCCGCCGGCCATTCGCTCGGCGAGTATTCCGCGTACATCACCGCCGGCGCGCTCAAGCCCGCGGACGGCGCCAAGCTGGTGCGCCGCCGGGGCGAGCTGATGCAGAAGGCGGGCGAGGAGCGGCCGGGGACGATGGCCGCGGTGCTCGGCCTCCCCACCAAGGACGTCGAGGCCGCGTGCGCGGAAGCGTCGCAGCAGGCGAGCGTCGCGGTGGCGGCGAACATCAACGCACCCGATCAGACGGTGATCTCGGGCGATCCCGACGCCGTCACGCGCGCGGGCGAGGCGTGCAAGAAGCGCGGCGCCAAGCGCGTGATCGCGCTCAAGGTGAGCGGCGCGTTTCATTCGCCGCTGATGGGACCGGCCCGCAATCATCTGCAGCTCGCGCTCGAGCGCGCCGAATTCGCCGATCCCGCCTTCCCGATCATCGCCAACGCCACCGCCGAAACCGTGAAAGACGCCAGCCGGGCCCGGCGGCTGCTGGCCGATCAGCTCACCGCCCCGGTCCGTTGGGTAGAATGCATGCAGCACGCGGCGCGCGTGGGGGGCAACGGCGCGCTATTCATTGAAATCGGCCCCGGCGCCGTGCTCGCGGGCCTCTTGAAGCGAACCGTACCTGAGGCGAACGTGGTCAGTCTTGGAACTGCTGATGAGGTGACCAAGTTCATGGAAGCAGCCTAAACCATATGACGACAGTTCGACGGGCGGTAATAGACCCCGCGGCGCAGAGCGCGAATCGCATGCAGATCGATCTGACGGGAAAGGTTGCGCTCGTCACCGGCGGGACGCGCGGGATTGGACACGATATCTGCCGCGCGTTCCTCGACGCCGGCGCGAAGGTCGCGCTGTGCTCCCGCGACGCCGCCGCGGCGGAACAGACGGCGAACGCCTTTGGCGACGGCACGCGCGGCTACGCCTGCGACGTCGGCGTGAGCAGCCAGGTGGAAGCGTTCGCCAAGGCGGTCGACAAGGACTTCGGCCAGATCGACGTGCTGGTCAACAACGCCGGCTTCACCAAGGACAACCTGCTGTTTCTGCTGAGCGAGGCCGACTGGGACTCGGTGATCGATACGAACCTGAAGGGCGCGTTCCTGATGACCAAGTACGCGGCACGCGGGATGATCAAGCGGCGCTGGGGCCGCGTCATCAACATCACGAGCGTCGTGGGGCTGAACGGCAACAAGGGGCAATCGAATTACGCCGCGTCCAAGGCCGGGATCATCGGGTTCACCAAGTCCGTGGCCAAGGAGCTGGCCTCGCGCAACGTGTTGGTGAACGCCATCGCCCCCGGCTACGTCGAGACGGAGCTGACGCAGGGCATCTCCCCGGAAGCCAAGAAGTACTTCCTGGACAACATTCCGCTGGGACGGCTGGGGCTGGGGTCCGACATCGCGTCCGCCGTCCTCTTTCTCGCCTCCGACTTGGCCAGCTACATTACGGGACAGGTTCTGGTCGTCGATGGCGGGATGGTGATGTGATCCCCCTTTCCCTTCGCTGAGGGTTACCCATGGCAATGGACATGAAGCAGCTCGAGGAGAAGGTCAAAGACATTATCGTCGAAGAGCTTGGGGTGGAGCGCGACAAGCTCACCAACGACGCGAGCTTCATGGAAGACCTGGGCGCCGACAGTCTCGACACGGTCGAGCTGGTCATGGCCTTCGAGAAGGAATTCGACATCGACATCCCGGACGAGGAAGCGGAGAAGCTCCGCACCGTCGGGGCCGCGATGAGCTATCTCCATGACAAGATGGGGAAAGGCAAGTAGTGACCCGCCGGGTGGCGGTCACGGGGATGGGGCTCGTGACGCCGGTTGGAAACGACGTCGCGAGCACCTGGGCCGCCCTCGTCGCCGGTGAGTCGGGGGCCGGGCCGATCACCCGGTTCGATTCCGAAAAACTGCCCGTGCATTTCGCCTGCGAAGTGAAGGGGTACGACCCCCTGCAGTACATCGATAAGAAGGAAGCGCGCCGCTACGACCTGTTCTCCCAGTTCGCGATGGGGGCGGCGGTGCAGGCGGTGCGCGACTCCTGCATCGAAACAAGCCCGCTCGATCCCAAACGCATCGGTGTCATCATCGGCACCGGCACGGGCGGGATCGCGACGTTCGAAGAGAACATGCGGACGTTCATCGAGAAGGGGCCGAGCCGCGTGTCGCCGTTCTTCGTGCCGATGTTCATGGCGAATGTCGCGTCGGCGATCGTGTCGATGCGCTACGGATTCCAGGGACCGAACTACTGCACCGTTTCGGCCTGCGCCTCGTCCGCGCATGCGCTCGGCGATGCGTTCGACCTCATTCGTGAGAACAAGGCCGACGTCATGGTCGCGGGCGGCTCGGAAGCGGCGATCACGCCGCTCGCGCTCGCGAGCTTCGCCAACATGAAGGCGCTGTCGGAGCGCAACGACGATCCCAAGACGGCGAGCCGGCCGTTCGACAAGGACCGCGACGGCTTCGTGATGGGCGACGGCGCCGCGGTCGTGATCCTCGAGGAGTGGGAGCGCGCCACGGCGCGCGGCGCGAAGATCGTGGCCGAGATCGTGGGCTATGGCGCGACGGCCGACGCGCATCACATCACCGCGCCCGCGCCCGACGGCTCCGGCGCGCAGGAGGCGATGCGGCTCGCGATGAAGTCGGGCAACATCCGTCCCCAAGATGTCGGCTATATCAACGCGCACGGCACGTCGACGCCGCACGGCGACGCCGCCGAGACCAACGCGGTGAAAGCCGTGTTCGGCGAGCAGGCGCGCAAGCTGATCTTCGGCTCGACCAAGTCGATGACCGGACACCTGCTGGGCGCGGCCGGCGCGTTCGAGTTCGCGATCTGCGCGCTGGCGCTGAAGCACGGCGTAATCCCGCCCACGATCAATCAGTTCAATCCCGATCCCGCCTGCGATCTCGATTCGGCGCCGAACAAGGCGGTCGAGCGGCAGTTCGACGTGGCGCTGTCCAACTCGTTCGGGTTCGGCGGCCACAATGTGACACTGGCGGTGCGGAGAGTGACGTGACCCTGCGAACTATCGCGGGCAAAGTCGAACGGGGCGACCGGCTCACGCGCGAGGACGGCCTCGCGCTTTTTGCATCTAGCGACCTGCTCACGCTCGGCAAACTCGCCGACCTCGCGAATCAGCGGCGCAACGGCAATCGTGTCTACTTCGCCGCCAACCAGCACATCAACCCGACCAACGTCTGCATCCTGCGCAACACCTGCGTGTTCTGCTCGTTTGCGCGCATGCCCAAGGAAGACGGCGCGTATACGCGCAGCCTGGAAGAGGTATTCGCCGAAGCCGCTGCGGCGACCACCAACCCGACGCGCGAATTCCACATCGTCGGCGGGTTGCATCCCAAGCTGAAGCTGTCGTACTACACGGACATGTTTCGTGGCCTCAAGCAGCGTCACCCGCAGGTGATGATCAAAGCGCTCACGGCCGTCGAAGTCGCGCATCTGGCGCGCATCGAGGGCATGAGCACGCGCGACGTGCTGCTCGCGATGAAAGAAGCCGGGGTCAGCACGCTGCCCGGCGGCGGCGCGGAAGTCTTCTCACCAGCGGCGCGCGCCACGATCGCCGACCGCAAATTGACCGGCGCAGAATGGCTGGCCGTGCACCGCGAAGCGCACCAGCTCGGCATACCGTCCAACTGCACGATGCTGTACGGGCATGTCGAAACGCTCGAGGATCGCGTCGATCACCTGCTGGCGCTGCGCGCGCTCCAGGACGAGACCGGCGGCTTCCTCACCTATATCCCGCTCGCCTATCACCCCGACCACAACGAGCTGGGCGAGACACTGGGGCGCACCGGCACGGCCACAACGGGCTTCGACGATCTCAAGAACATCGCGGTCGGCCGCCTCCTGCTCGACAACATTCCGCACGTGAAGACGCACTGGCCGATGGTCACGCCGTTCATCTCCCAGGTGGCGCTCACGTTCGGGTGCGACGATCTCGAGGGCACCGTCGTGTTCGAGCGCGTCTACCACGAGGCCGGCGCCCCGACACCGATGTGGCTGTCGTACGACGAGATCGTGACGCTGATTCGCGGGGCGGGGAAGGAGCCGGTCGAGCGCGATTCGCTGTATCAGACCGTGCAGGACGTTCGAGGGCTACGAGCCGAAGCTCGACGCAGCACCGGTGCGCCCCGAGGGTCCGGCACCGCAGGGCGCGCTGTTCCAGATCGCTCACCGGAAACCGAGAGTGGCTGTAACAGCAGTGGATGGTGCAGAATGACTGGACACCCTGAAGGGTGTGCTCGGCAATCACCGCCCTTAAGGGCAGTGCCGTGCCGAGCGCACGCTTTAGCGTGTGAATACGAATGAGAATCGGCCGCATCGGTTACATCAATTGCGCGCCGGTCTACGGAGCCATCGACCGCGGCATCGTGACGCTGCCGCCCGGCGGCGAGCTGGTCACCGGCACGCCGGCCGAGCTGAACGATCTGCTCGTGGCGGGCGAGCTGGATGTGAGCGTGATCAGCGCCATCGAGTACGCTCGGCACGCGAAGGACCTCGTGCTGCTCCCGGAGATGGCGATTTCGTGTGATGGACCGGTGCGCAGTGTCGCCTTGTTTAGTCGGCAGACGGTTAGACGGCTAGACGCTCGGACGGTACTGCTCTCCGCATCGTCGCGGACGTCGGTGGCGCTGCTCGAGCTGCTGTGCCGCGACGTGTGGAAGATCAAGCCCAAGTTCGCCGAGGCGCGGGCCGAGGCGCAGGATCTCGAGGCGCTGGCAACGCTGCCGCACGAGGCGGTGCTGGTCATCGGCGATGCGGCCTTGAAGCTCGCCGCCGCCGGCACGTATCCGCACCGCTACGATCTTGGCGAAGAATGGAAACGCTGGACGGGCCAGCCATTTGTCTTTGCTGTGTGGGCAGCCCAACGGGCAGCCCACACAGGCTTTGTAAAACCAGCTCATGAGGCGTTGCTCGCGTCACGGGCTTGGGGCCTGGAGCACCTGGATGACCTGGCTGAAGAGGCGGCCCGAACCACGCAGCTGCCGATGACTGCCTGCCGCGAGTATCTCAGCGGATTGGATTACGCGTTCACCGAAAGACATCGCAGCGCGTTGAGCGACTTTCTCCGCCGCGCCGGCGCGCCGCAATACATCCAGGTGGCCTGATGGTCGATCGCACGAGTGCCGAGTTCCGCGGATACCTCGAGCTGTACGAGCGCGCGCCGCTGCTCGAGCTGGGGCGCCTCGCCGACGAGGTCCGGTGGAAACTGCACCCCGAGAACGTCGTCACGTACATCATCGACCGGAACATCAACTACACCAACGTGTGCGTGGCCGACTGCAAGTTCTGCGCGTTCTATCGCCGTCCCAAGCATCCGGAAGGGTATCTCCTCTCGTACGAAGAGATCGGCCGGAAGATCGACGAGCTGAAGGCGATCGGCGGCGTCCAAATCCTGATGCAGGGCGGGCACAATCCCTACATCCCGTTCGAGTGGTATCTGGACCTGCTGCGCTACATCAAGCGCCATCACCCAATTCACATTCACGGCTTCTCGCCGTCGGAGGTCGACTTCTTCGCCGGCCGCTTCGGCATGACGATCGAAGAGGTCATCAAGGCGCTGATGGCGGCGGGGCTCGACTCGATTCCGGGCGGCGGCGGTGAGATCCTCGTGCAGGAGATCCGCGATCAGGTCGCCCGCAAGAAGGCCGGTGCCGATCGCTGGCTCGAGGTCATGGAAGTCGCACACAGCCTTGGCCTCCGCACTTCGGTGACGATGATGTACGGACTGGGCGAATCGCTCGCCGACCGGATCGAGCATCTGTTCCGCGTGCGCGAGGTGCAGCGCCGGACCCGCGGGTTCACGGCGTTCATCTGCTGGCCGCTGCAGCCCGAGAACTCGGAGCTGGCGCATCTGCCCAAGACCGACGCGGTCACCTACCTCAAGACGCAGGCGATCGCGCGCATCGTGCTTGCCGACGTGCCCAACATCCAGGCTTCCTGGGTGACGATGGGAATGAAGGTGGGGCAGGTGGCGCTGCGCTTCGGCGCGAACGACTTCGGCTCGCTCATGATGGAAGAGAACGTCGTCTCCGCAGCGAATACCACCAATCGAACCACATTGAGTGAAATGCAGCGGCTGATCGCCGACGCAGGCTACACGCCGAAGAAGCGTAGGCAGGACTACACGGTCCTCGAGGATGCTGCATAGTGCCTGATGTCCTCATCCTCGTCGGATCCGAATCCGACAAGCCGCGTATTGAACCGGCGTTCGAAATACTGACGAAGGCTGGTTTCTCGTACGAGTTCCACGCGTCATCCGCGCATCGCCAACCCGAACAGACCGGCGAGCTCGTCAAGAATGCTCGCAAGAAAGGCTTCAAGGTCGTGATCGCTGGCGCCGGTCTCTCGGCGGCGTTGCCGGGATTCGCGGCGTCGCTCACCGACTTGCCCGTGATCGGTGTGCCGTTCGCCGTGGGGCCGCTCAACGGCCTGGACGCGCTGCTGGCGACGGTGCAGGTGCCGCCCGGCGTTCCCGTGGCCACGGTCGGGATCGACAACGCCAAGAACGCGGCCCATCTCGCGATCCGCATTCTGCAGGGCTGAGTGCGCGTCGGCATCGGATACGATTCCCACCCGTTCGCCAAAGGGCGAAAGCTCGTCCTGGGCGGCGTCGAGATCCCTCATCATCAAGGACTCGCCGGCCACTCCGACGCCGACGCCGTGGCCCACGCGCTCACCGACGCGATCCTGGGCGCGGCCGGGCTCGGCGACATCGGCCGCATGTTTCCCGATACCGATCCGCAGTGGAAAGGCGCCAACTCGATCGACCTGCTGAACAAAGCCTTCCTGAAAGTGGCCGAGGCCGGATTCCAGTTCGTGCATGCCGACGTCACCGTGATTCTGGAGCAGCCGAAGCTGGCTCCGCATCTCGACGCGATGAAAGGGAAGCTCGCCGAGGCGCTGCTGTCGGGGGCGGCGCACGTGTCGGTCAAGGCGAAGACGAACGAAGGCATGGGATGGATCGGGCGCGGGGAGGGAATTGCGGTGTTTGCCGTGGCGACATTGAGCGGAGGCGACCAAGTCCCCTGACGGATCTCGTCGCGTTTCTCGAGCAGCTCCCGCCCGGGCCTGTCTACGTCAGCATCGCGGTGCTCGCCGGCGTCGAAAACATCTTCCCGCCCGTGCCCGCCGATCTCGGCGTGGCGCTCGGCGCCTTCCTGTCGGGCCGCGGCGTCATGAACCCGTGGATCGTCTTCGGATTAACCTGGAGCATGAATGTGGCCTCGGCCGCCGGCGTGTACGCGCTGGCCCGGCGCCACGGCGCCGTGGTCACGCGCGGCTTTCTGGGCCGCCACATCTTCACGCCGAACACGGTCAGGCACATCGAGGAGCAGTACCGGCGGCACGGCACGTACGGGATTTTCCTGTCGCGGCTGTTGCCGCTGTGGCGCGCGGTGGTGATGCCGTTCGCCGGAATCGCGAAGGTGCCGGCGTGGAAGGCGCTGCCGCCGATGGCGCTCGCGTCCGCCCTGTATTATGGCGCGCTGACCTATCTCGTGATGCGGCTGGGCACCGACTTCGATGCCGTGATCGGCGCCATCAAGGGGGTCAACGCCGGACTGGCTATTGTGGCGGGGATCGCGGCTCTAATTATTGTCCTATGGATCGTACGCCGCCGCCGCCGCAGGAACCCACGCTAGCAGCGAGTTTTCAGCTCGAGCGCTTCCGGGACTACCTCGCGCTCGAAGCGGGCAACAGCCGCCACACCGTCGACAACTATCTCCGCGACATCACGCGCCTCGCCGAGTACGCGGCGGGGAAGGGCATCACGCAGCCGCAGCAGTTGTCCGCGGCGCAGCTGCGCGACTTCATCTATTTCCTCAAAGACCTCGGCCTCGCTCCTACGACGATCCGCCGGCAGATCTCCGCGATCCGGACCTACTTCAAGTTTCTGGTCGGAGAGGGGCTCGCCACGCGCGATCCGAGCGAGCGGATCGAGTCGCCCAAGCGCTGGCGCACGCTGCCCGCGGTGCTGTCGGTCGATGAAATCAACAAGCTGCTGGCCGCTCCCAACACCGATGCGCCGCTCGCGATCCGCGATCGTGCGCTGCTCGAGTTCGCCTACGCGACCGGCGTGCGCGTGTCGGAGCTGGTCGGGCTGAAGATGCAGGACATCTCGTTTGGCGAGCGCGTGGTGCGCGTGTTCGGGAAGGGCGGGAAGGAGCGGTTGATTCCATTCGGCCGGCAGGCGCTGGGGGCACTGTCGACGTACGCGCGCGAGATCCGCCCGGCGCTGGACCGTGGCCACGCGCGCGGCGTCCTGTTCCTCAATGCGCGCGGTACGCCGCTATCGCGCGTCGGCGCATGGGGCGTGATCAAGGCGACGGCGCGCCGCGCCGGGCTCACCAAGCGCGTCACGCCGCACACGCTGCGGCACACGTTCGCGACGCATCTGCTCGAGGGCGGCGCGGACCTGCGCGCGGTGCAGGAGATGCTGGGGCATGCCGATCTCTCGACGACGCAGCTCTACACGCACGTCGATCGCGATTATCTGCGATCGGTGCACAAGAGCTATCACCCCAGGGCCTAGCGCGCGGCCTCGAACGTCGCGGTCAACACGCCAAACATGAAGCCATCCCCCTTCGCGTCCGGATTCGTGAACACGAAATAGACGTCACGCACCCCGGACGTCGCGCCGAGCGGCACGCGGACTTGGAGCGGCATCTGATTGTCGCTGGGCAGGATCGACTCGCTTGCTCCGAGCAAGGCGCCCGTGAGCGAATCGGCACGCACTTCGATCTTCCCGCCCTTCGCCTGATACTGCGCGGGCGCGACCACCATAAAGGTCGCCGCGGCGATACCACTCAGATCGATCTGCTTCACCGCCACCGACGCGCCGGCTCGACTCACGACCGTGATCGGAACCGGGAGGCCCTCGGCGCGCTGCTGCGACACGCCTGCCGACATCTCACCCTCCGCCACGACGACGGTGGGCGAGCGCAGTACGAGCGTCTTGTCGGACGAGATCGCCGGCATGCCGTTCGCGCCGCGGTCGGTGTACTCGGCGCGCAGGACCACGACACCTTGCGGCGCATCGGCCGAGCCCGCGGGCGGCGTGTAGGATCCACTCGGCGGCAGCGACGGCGCGGGCGGCGTCGTGTCGCCGAGACTCATGATGTAGGCGACCATCGCCGACGCCTGCTCGCCCGTGAGCGCAGGATGCGCCGGCATCGCCACGGGGCCCCACACGCCCGATCCACCCTCGCGAATCTTCCTGGCGAGACGCGCCATGGCCGTGGTATCACCCCGGTATTTGAGCGCGACCGCGTTGTACATCGGTCCGATTGATTGGCGATTCACCTGATGACACGCGAGACAGTCGCCCGCTTCGACGAATTGGCGCCCCTCGGCGACGGGACTAGGGGTTGGGCTTCGGGACGCGGTTGTCGATGGCACTCCATCCTTCAGATACTGCGCGTGCACCGTCACGCGCGCGGCCGGGATGCGGCCGCTCTCCAGCGTGCCGTCTTCGCGATCGCTCACGCGCACCGCGTAAGGCACGGCCACATCGGGGAAGAAGAACGAGGTGTTGCCGCCGGTGACGGCGACCTCCACGGTCGGCGGCTGATTGCCGGCGACGATCTCGATCGGTGCCGCTCGAGTCGAGGCACCTTTCGCGTCGGTCACCGTCAGCGTCGCCGTGTACGTCCCGGCGCGCGTGAATGTGAACGACGGGTTCGGCTGGGTCAGCCGCCGCAGCACCGTGCCAGCCCGGGTGATCGTCCAATCGTAGCGCAGTGAATCCTCGTCGAAATCCAGCGTGCCCTCAGAAGAGAACGCGACGCGCAGCGGGAGCGCCCCCTTGGGGGTATCGACCTTCGCCGCCACGACGGGCGCGCGATTGCCGGCGTTGTACTCGATGCGCACGAGCCGCGCGTCGTCGTTGCCCTGGAACCAGATCGTGCCGTACTCGAGGACGTACAGGTCGCCAGTCGGCCCGAATTCCATTTCGATCGGCGCGGCGAAGTTCGCACTCGGCATGAAGCGCTCGATCGACACCAGGTCGCCACGGGGATTCATGGTGACGGCCATGATCCAATGCCGCATGAATTCGTAGATGAACAGCTTGCCGTCGTAGTACGCAGGGAACGGTCTCACCGCGTTCGCAAAGTCCGCGCGATAAAAGACAGGCCCGGCCTCGGCGGTGCGGCCGCCGGTGCCGACGATGGGGAACTCGGGGGACTGCCCGTAGGGATACCAGATGAACGGGTCGCGCGCCGGCGGCAGCGTGGTGAGGCCGGTGTTATTGGGCGACTTGTTGACCACATACGCCGGATTGAATTGCGGGCCGCCTTCGGTGTGCAGGGAATCGATGACTCTCGTTTTGAAATAGGCCCGGTTGTTTCCGACGAAGTACGGCCACCCGTAGTTGCCTGGGCTGCGCGCCTGACCGATCTCATCGTAGCCGCGCGGTCCGCGACCCGTCGAGTCCACGTCGGCGTCGGGACCGACATCGCCCCAGTAGAGGAAGCCCGTGTGCTTGTCGACCGAAATCCGGTAGGGATTGCGGTGGCCCATCGTGTAGATCTCGGGCCGGGTTTTCTCGGTGCCGGGCGGAAACAGGTTCCCGGTGGGGATCGTGTACGTGCCGTCCGGCTCCGGGTGGATGCCGAATGATCTTGCCGCGCAGGTCATTCGTGTTCCCGGACGACTTCTGCGCGTCCCACGGCTCGCGGCCCGGGCGCTCGTCGATCGGGGCGTAGCCCGAGGCGAACGGATTCGAGTTGTCGCCGGTGGACAGGTAGAGATTGCCCGCGCGGTCGAACGTGATCGACCCGCCGGTGTGGCAACAGGCGCGGCGCTGCACGGGGATCTCGAGGATCACCTTCTGCGAGGCGAGATCGAGCGAGTCGCCTCTCATGGTGAAGCGCGCGAGCACGTTCTTCGCGTCTGCTCCCGCCGGGGAGAAGTACATGTAGATCCAGCCATTGGCCGCGAAGTTCGGATCGGTGGCGAGGCCGAGCAGGCCGTCTTCCGCCTGGCTCGAGTCAGCGTATTTGGTGCTGACCGGAATCGTCGCGATGCGATGCACGGTACGATCTGACGGCGTGTACAGGTTCACGTAGCCGTGGCGCTCGATGAACAGCACGCGTTCGCCCGGCAGCACCGCGAGCTCGATCGGCTCATTGAGCTTCTCCGCGAGCACGACCCGCGTGAAGCGATTCTCTTCGGGCCGCGCGCGACTGAAATCGATTGTTCCCGTTCCCATCGCGTAGCGCAGTCCGCCGAGCAGGTGTTGCAGGAACTGCGGCTCGGTGTAGGTCGCTTCGGTGTGCCCCATGTTGGTGTACCACGCGCGCCCGCCGTCGAAATCGTGGTACCAGCTCATCGGGTGGTGCTCGCCGTTCGTCCCGCCTTCGTAGCTCGTTTCGTCGATCTCGACGAGCACGTGGATAGTCGGATCGATCGACTTGAAGTTGTAGAACTCGTCCTCGCGCTCGAAGCGGGCGGGGAAGCCTCTCGTCGATACATGGGTGCTATCGAGTGTGCGGTAGGTGCCTTTGCGCACGTTGGGATTGTTGGGATGGCTCGTGAAGTAGGCGCCGGCCAGCCGGCCGTACCACGGCCAGTCGTACTCCGTGTCGGTGGCCGAGTGAATGCCGACGTAGCCGCCGCCGGCCTGGAGGTAGCGCTCGAAGTCGTCTTGCTGTGCCGCATCCAGGACGTCGCCCGTCGTGTTCAGGAACACGACGGCGCTGTAGCGCCGCAGGTTCTTCTGCGTGAACGCGCCGGCGTCTTCGGTCGCGTCGACCGCGAACCCGTTTTCTTGTCCCAGCTTCTGGATAGCGGCGATGCCGTTGGGGATAGAGCTGTGGCGGTAGCCGGCAGTCTTCGAGAAGACGAGTACGCGTGGTTGCTGGGCGTGCGCGGCGACCGCGATCGAGGCGATGAGGGCGAGCGAGGCGATGTGTCGTAGCATGCGCATCCTTGTTCCCGTTCTCCTAGCAGGTCCTTCGCTTCGCGCGCGGCGCCATGTCTAGAAGCAGGTCCCTCGCTTCGCGCGCCTGTGGCGCGAAGGACCTGCTGTTTGCGGCATAACCCAGAAGCAGGTCCCTCGCTTCGCGCGCCTGTGGCGCGCTCGCTCGGGATGACAACCGGGCGCCGCTTTGCAAAAGAGAAATCTGGAGCACACCAAGCAGCGTGGATAGGTTCGGCCACCAGGCAGCGGCGCCAAGTCCGGCGGACGCTGCAGGCGAAGGTGCTGAGGTACTTGCGGGTGGTGGGCAAAGTCGCGGCGAAGCAGAACGGGGAGTTGGCGAATCAATTCCCGCTGCCGGCCGCGGGCGAGAGCCACGAAGCACTGCTCACGGCAGGTCGAGCGACGCTGGAGAAGGCGACCGCGCAGAAGGAGGTGCTCGTGAGCCTCGGCATGACGCAGAAGGTGCTCGACGATCTCGCGCTGGCGTTGGGCGAGTTCGACAAGACGCTCGAGGCGACGCGGGCGGGCCGGCGCGAGCATGTCGGTGCGAGCGCGGATCTCGACGCGATCGGCGCCGAGATTGCCGAGCAGGTGAAGTTGCTCGACGGCGTCGTGCAGTATCGGTTCGGCGATGATGTCGAGCTGATGGGCGCGTGGCACAGCGCCCGCAACGTGGCTGGACCGTTGCAGACCAAGAACGGCCCGGAATCCGGTGCGGGCGGTAGTGGAACGCCTAAGGCGGCGTGATGACCTCACACCCCGGCAAGGCGCGGTAGCCCGATCAACTACCGCGCCTTGTTGTATCAGGAAGGTATCACGGCGCGTTTTTTGGAACCGCGCCCCAGCCGTCTCCCACCTAACATGACATGATGACCGCGACTGCACCGTCTCCGTCGCTGCTGACCCAAGTTCGTGACGCCATTCGGCTGCGGCATTACAGTCGCCGGACCGAGGAGGTGTACGTGCAATGGGTGCGTCGCTTCATCACGCATTGCGGCATGCGCCATCCGCGGCAGCTGGGTGCGGCCGAGGTCTCGAGTTTTCTGTCGAGTTTGGCGGTGGAGGGTCAGGTGAGCGCATCGACGCAGAACCAGGCGCTGGCCGCGCTGCTGTTTCTGTATCGCGAGGTGCTGCAAGCGCCTGTGGGCTGGCTGCACGCGGTGGTGCATGCCAAGCGTCCCGCGCGGATTCCGGTCGTATTGACGCGTGAGGAGGTGCGGCGGGTGCTGGCGCGTCTCAAGGGTCGCGGTTCACCGGCGCTGATTGCCGGCCTGCTGTATGGGACCGGGATGCGTCTGCTCGAAGCGTTGCAGCTGCGTGTCAAGGACGTCGATTTCGGGGCGAACCAGATCACCGTGCGGGAAGGCAAGGGCGATCGCGACCGCCGGACGATGTTGCCCGAGCGTTTGAAGGGGCCGTTGCTCCAACATCTCGCCGAGGTGCGGACGCAGCACGAGCGCGATCTCGAGGCGGGTGCCGGCTGGGTGGAGCTGCCGGGCGCGTTGGGAGTCAAGTATCCGCAGGCGGGCCGAGAGTGGGGCTGGCAGTGGGTGTTTCCGGCGGGGCGGGGGTATGTCGAGCCGCGGACCGGCCAGCGGCGTCGTCATCATCTGCACGAGTCGGCGATGCAGCGGGCGTTCAAGGAAGCCGTGCGTGCCGCGCGGATCGCCAAGCCGGCGAGCTGCCACACGCTGCGCCACTCGTTCGCGACGCATTTGCTCGATTCGGGTTACGACATTCGGACGGTGCAGGAGCTGCTGGGTCACCGGAACGTGGAGACGACGATGATCTACACGCACGTGCTGAACCGTGGCGGGATGGGTGTAAAGAGTCCGGCTGATTCGCTGTAATAAGCATTTTAGGCTGACCAGCATAACGTGGTCGGCCGTGCTAGAAAGACGTTGTTATACTGCAGGAGAGGCATGGTGCATGTATGTTAGACAGGTATGTCTAATTCTCGTTAGGCAGCGGCAGAGGTCACGGAGACCATAATGGTTTCTGACGCCAGTGTTGGTCGCGGTCTGTGAATGCCGTCGCGGCTCCCATCGCGGTTGGGCTGGCGGTGCTTTCCGAGGCTGGCGCGATCGAGCTCGCGAACCGTGGCTACTTACCCAGTGAGTCCTCAGTTTGCAGGATGGGTGCTCAACCGTTGCGCCCCGCGGTTTTTGCTGGAGTGATCGTCTATGCGGCGACGCCCTTCGTCGTTCAGCGCCTGGCGCACCGCTGGAGTTCAGATTCGCTGGATCACTCGAGATGTACTCCCCCTCGTTGTGTGCGGTGCTACTCCTAGCACTACTTGTAGTTCAACGCGCCGGGGAATCCCGACTTCTGGTTGTTTGGTCAGTTATTGCTTTGGCCGCTTGTGGCCCTGGCGCGGGTCTAGGTTACTGAAGGGAGCATTGTGACAATCTTGCGTAATCGGCTCGGGTCGGCCGCTGCCTAACACGCGCTTGAAGCTGACGGCGCCGTCTTGCTGTGGAGGCCATCTGTTTGTGAAATCGTTCTAGCATCGCGCCGCAGCTTAAGCGCATTTCGTTAGGCAGCCCCTGATGGATCGCGACATCCTTTTGTTCATCCTTGTGATCGCCCCGACACTCGTGTGGGCCTGGAGTTACAGCAAGCGGTTCGAGAAGCCCAGGAAGTCGGACGAGGAGGAGATCGCTGACGTAATAAAGCAGGAAGAGTCGCGACAAACGCTACGGGAGCGTGCGGGAACAGACCTCGCTGCAGCTCGAACACTCCTTCAATTGCTGGGCGAGGATCTTGTGCGCACGCAGGAAGCTCTGGCATACTGTCGCGGGAGCCTTTTTCGAAAGCCGTCACCCGAGCTAGTCGCCCAATTCAGTGAAAATGAGGCAAGTCTGGTTGCCGAGCTCAAGAGCTTGGAAGGCACGATCGAACACCTACGACTCGAAGCGGGGGCTGCCTAACACGCGCTTGAAGCTGGCGGCGCCGTCTTTCTGTGGAGGCCATCGGTTTGTGAAATCGTCGGTGTCGCGCCGCAGCTTAAGCGCATTTCGTTAGGCAGCCCCGAACATACAAATGCTCGCCGAAGATCAAGCAATCGCTGACGCATGGGTGACCGCCTCAGCCGACCTCGGCATCGAGGTCACGAGCCCATTTACATTCGTCGGGCCTCTAGGGGAGCAGTTCGAGTGCATCGCGCTCGTTCATGGGTTCGGCGCTGCAGCTGGCACCGTCATCGCCACAGCCAACGAGGCCTTCGACGAGCTATTCGATGCCTCGCGGGGCACGGAATACTATGTGTCGGCGCTCAACCCGCTGCACTACGGGCGGTACGACCGGGCGGTCTTCATTGATGCGCTGCGTGATTGGGAATGGGTAGGGCCTGTCGACGCGATGCCCACGTGGTATCGTAAGGCTCAGTGAGCGGGCTGCCTAACACGCGCTTGAAGCTGGCGGCGCCGTTCTGCTGAGGAGGCCATCTGTTTGTGAAATCGTTAGTGTCGCGCCGCAGCTTAAGCGCATTTCGTTAGGCGGCGGGTTCAGGCAGGCTGACGCGGCCATGACAACCCGCATCAGTATATCGAGGCGAAGTCCTCAGCGTCTGTCCGCGCCCCGGAGAATCGTGCCGCGTTGCGTGACCAAGCTCGGCAAGACCATGTTAGCTCTCGCGTCCGAACATTCCGCATCCTGGCGGGTGGCAGGGGCTTCAAGCGAACTTTCAGACGTCGAGACCGGCAGCAGTTTCGGGATTTCCGGCACTCGCGACGAGACGGTGCTGATCGTCTCGACCGGGGAGTGATGCCCGTCACGATAGATGCGGATGTGCGAGTGGAGTATTGGATCGACGATCCGGCGTCGTCCCGACAGCTCAAAGCCAGGTAGCGTACGTGACGCCGCGCGCCTAACACGCGCTTGAAGCTGGCGGCGCCGTCTTGCTGTGGAGGCCTTCAATTTGTGAAATCGTCCAGCTCGCGCCGCAGCTTAAGCGCATTTCGTTAGGCCGTTTGCCAAGGTTCTAATGGACCGCATGCACCGCCGGTCCGCGACTTTCTTCACAATGGTAGGGCTTGGCCTGTCCATCATGGCTGCGCTGGCCCTTCTTAGTCCAACTCCGTTCGCCGGCCAGATCGCTCCGCTGCTCGCGTTGATCGCGGGTGTCACAATCGCGATTCGATTTGGCTGGGCGGCCTACACGGGCAACATTCCAACGTGGATGGCGAGATTCTTTGAGATGGGTGATCCAGGGTGAGTTCCCAGAGGCAACGGCCTAACACGCGCCTGAAGCTGACGGCGCCGTCTTGCTGTGGAGGCCATCCGTTTGTGATAATGAAAGCACCGCGCCGCAGCTTAGGCGCATTTCGTTAGGCAGCGCACGTTTTGGTCCCGCCATGCAACACGGCAGTGGTAATGGCACCGCTAGGCGTGAACGCCGCCGTCTATCTCTACACGGGCTATCGAACGAGCAACGAGTTCATTGCGCTCCCGGGTTTTTCTGGCATTCAAGCGGGACACCCACAGCCCCCACCGCAAGGCGTTGCCGTTCGGAGTGGTCTGTAGATCGTTTGTCGCTTTTCCGGCGTTGATTGATTTTGCTAGCTCAGTCGCTTGGTTGGTCTTCCCCGATTGCTCTTTGAGCGGGCTGCCTAACATGCGCCTGAAGCTGGCGGCGCCGTTCCTCTGGAGGGATCCGTTTGTGAACGTGAAAGCATCGCGCCGCAGCTTAGGCGCATTCCGTTAGGCAGCCCCCTTTGGATCTCGTCATAGTCCTATTCCAGTGGATCGGCCGGCTCTTCGGTGTAGCACTGCTAGGGCTCGGCGCCGTGTTCCTCTATTGGGGCGGTAGTGGCCTCTTCGCCTATTGGTCGGGCGTCCGTACAGCACCGAGTGATCCCGTAGCTGGCTTCGCCGGCCTCGTTGCGGGGGCACTGGGCTTGTGGATGGGAGCTCGCGTGATGCGAAGCGGCATGCCCAGCGATACTCTCCCGCGCTCCGATGCAGAAGTGATTGCTGATGTTCAACGCGAAATGGCCGAGCATGATCGGCAGCTGAACCGCTTACGCGACCTTGCCAAAACCGAACTCTCCTCCGCGGAAGCGTTGCAGAGGTTCCTGGCTAAGGACCTAGCGGAGACACGGGAAGCGCTGCGAGTCTTCAGGAAGCGCGGTTCGGAGCCGCTCGCTCGGCAATTCTCAGAGGATGAGCAAACGCTTGAACAGGAACTTCAGACGCTACAAGCGC
>CAWHMT010000004.1:0-694685 GCA_963830455.1 uncultured Gemmatimonadales bacterium
ATCGCACGACTCTCTGCATCCAAGGGCCACCGGGAGCGGGCAAGACGCATAACGCTGCGGCGGTTATTGTCGCGCTGGCCAGCGCTGGGAAGCGGGTTGCCGTGGCGTCGAACAGCCACAAAGCGATCAACAATCTCCTGACCGACGTCTGCACCGCATCGCGTGGCCTGGCAAAGCCGCTCGCGATCTACAAAGCCGGCGGCGCAGACGACGCCGCCGACGACTCGGAACGGCGCATCACGCAGTGCGACTCCAAGGAAATCCTGGGCCACCTCGCCGACGGTGTCGTCGTGGGGGGAACGGCGTGGGCCTTTGCTCGAGAGGACTTGGATCAGTGCTTCGACTACCTCTTCATCGACGAAGCTGGCCAGGTTTGCCTCGCTAACGCCGTCGCGATGGGGCTCGCGGCCAAGACAATTGTGCTGATTGGCGATCAGATGCAGCTCTCGCAGCCGGCGCAGGCGGTGCACCCGGGCAAGAGCGGTTGGTCATGCCTCCAGTACTACCTGGAAGGTCACGACACCGTCCCGCCCGAGCTGGGCGTCTTGCTCCCAATCACATGGCGCCTGCACCCGGAGATCTGCCGCTTCATCTTCTGACACCGCATACGAGGGGCGACTCCATGCCGACGAGAAGACCGCTCGGCGCTGCCTGGTGCTGCCGCGCGATGCGAAGACGCTGCCCCGCGGCACGGGCATCGTGCTCGACGAAATCGCGCACGAGGGCAAAACGCAATCGAGTGAAGAGGAAGCGGATCGCATAGCGGAATACGTGGCGGAATTGCGGCGGTCGAAGGTTCGTGAGGATGGCAAAGAACGAGACTTCGACATCGCGAGGGACCTGCTCGTGGTTGCGCCCTACAACGCGCAGGTCCGGCTGCTTAAGGAGCGCCTGGGCGATCCACAAATCCGCATCGCGTCCGTGGACAAGTTCCAGGGCCAAGAAGCGACCGTCGTGATTGTCTCGATGTGCGCGTCATCACTCGAGGAAACCGCCCGAGGGCCGGGCATTCCCTGTTAAACCCCAACCGGCTCAACGTGGCGCTGTCACGGGCGCGCTGCCTCGCGATTGTCGTAGCGTCATCGAAGCTTGTGCGGACGAGGCCGAACAGCGTTGAAGAGATGGAGTTGTTCAATCTGTACTGTCGACTCCGGAACTATGCGCGAGACTTGGAACCTGCGCTGACTCCCCATGCTCGCTAGTGGGTTTTCCAGATGAATGACCAATCTCCTACTTTAACAGACCTCATCGACACCCTCGAGATCCTCAAGCAGGCGGTGATAGGGAAGGATCGCACTAAGAGCTTTGAAGCGGTCACGGTTCTTCTGATGCAGTTTGTCGACGCGTTCGGCGCTCAGTCCCCCATTTTTCGACAAAGCTTCCCCGTACTCGAGGACTTGAAGGACAGCATCCAACGCGAGGATTTCGAGACGTCAATAGCAATAACCCTTGCGCTCCTTGCCAGATTAAGACAAGCGCTAGGTACGGTGGCGAGAAAGAACTGATTCTCTCGGTACCCTAGGCCTTTAGGGCTCGCGGAGTCGCCGAACTGGCGCTTTAGCGCACGGTAGCGATCCCGCTACCGCTCCTGTGCAAAGACCCCAACGGCCCAATCAATGACGTCGTCGACATCGTCGACATTCACGCTGATCGCACCGGTCACAGCAGAATCGGGTTCGTCGGAGACGGACGGACCGTGAGAGCACCCATTCCGCAATTCGTACGGCGATGCTTCTATGCCGAGGCGAAGGCATTTCCCCAAAGTACTTAACGATATTGTTGCGAACGCAGACGCCTCTCGACGTCGCAATGCGCCGCATTTCCTTGATTGCTTCGAGCTTGGCTTCGAGCACCGAGGCCTTGGACGCGTCGTCGACTGCCATCTCGGATGTCTTCTCGGCCATGAACCTGAGCAATCCTTCGTCGCTTCTCTCCGGTGAACATGACAGCGACCGAAGGCTTGCCATCCCGACCAGCGCGTCCGAATTCCTGAAGGTAGTCTTCCGGTGACGCGGGATGCTGCCAGTGAACCACGAGTCGAACGTCGGGCAAATCGAGTCCCATGCCGAAAGCATTGGTACAGATGACGACTCTCACGGGCGGGTCGACGCGGCCCGTGAACTGGCCCAGCAGCATGTCGCGGTCGTTAGCCGTACCGAGTTTGGAGTGGAAGAAGGGAAGGTCCAATCCCACCGAGCGAAGGCCCTCCTGGAGCTGCTTTCCGGTGTTGACCGTGGGCACGAACAACATGGCACGACCATGCGGCATGACCCTGAGGAGGTTCATGATCAGGGAATACCGCACCTTGTCCTTCATGTTCGGCAGACGGACGAACTTGATGTTCGGTCGGTTCACCCCCGTCACCACTACGCGAGCGTCTGGTATTCCGAGCGATTCCAGGATGCGGCGCTGGCCCTGCGTTCCGGCCGTGGCGGTGAACGCCAACACCGGTGGGCTGCCAAGCGCCTGGCGAATTGCACCCAACTTGCCGTAGTTCGGGCGGAAGTCATTTCCCCAACGATCGATGCAGTGCGCTTCGTCGATCACCAAGTAGGCCGGCCGGGTGCGGGTGATCTCGTTCACTTCAGCCTGGCGAACCATTCTCGGATCGAAGCGCTCCGGCGTGCAATACAGGAACTTGATGGCGCCATCCCTTAAGCAGTTGGTACCGGATCTCCTTTTCCTGCGGGCCAAGGTCACCGTTGATGAAGGTGCCCGGGATCTTCTTCATCGTAAGGTCGGCGACCTGCTGGCTCATGAGCGCCTTCAACGGGGAGATCACGAACCCGCACCCGCGCTTCAACAGGATTGGCACCTGAAAACAGAGCGACTTTCCAGAGCCGGTCGCGCTGACGAGAAGAAGTGACTCGCCTCGAAGGGCCGCGAGGATCACATCCAGCTGGGGAGTGCGGAGATGGGTGACTCCAAGCAGCCGCATCGCCGCGCCGAGCGATTCGTCAACGCCAGCCAACTCGTGCCGGTAATCCAGTGCCCTAGCCAGCCTCAATCCCCACCGCTCTATCATCCGGCGAGCAAGCGTACCTTGAAGGTTCGGATGGTGCGCAGCGTGACAGCCATCGCACAGTGTGATCAGGTTGGCAGGGTCATCGACCCCACCGGCGGCACGGGGAATCAGATGATGAACGTCGGCTTCGCCCTGGGAGCATGTTTCGCCGCAAGCTCTGCAAACGTGCGAGTCGCGAGCGAGAACGACAGCGCGAACGGCGCGCCATTGCTCAAGCTGCGCTTGGGCAGAAGGAAGAGACATAGCGTCCAGCTGGGGAATCTACGGCTACTGGAGCAAATTGTCGGTGCGCGCGTGAGCGCGATCAGCGAGGGATCTGCTTTTACGTAAGATTCACCCGACATGAAAGCCGTTCGCTACGATCAATTCGAAGGTCCCGCTTCGTCTAGTCGACGTCCCCGATCCCACGCCGACCCCCGACGGCGTCGTTGTAAAGGTCGGCGCCTCGGGGCTCTGCCGCTCCGATTGGCACGGATGGAAGGGCCACGACGCCGACGTCAAAGTGCCGCACGTCCCTGGACACGAGTTCGCCGGCACCGTGGTCGCAACGGGCAACGCCGTACGCAAATGGAAGCAGGGCGACCGCATCACCGTCCCCTTCTCGATGGGATGCGGCTCGTGCGAGCGCTGCCGCGCGGGCGACGAGCAGATCTGCGATCGCTACTACCAGCCGGGCTTCACCGGCTGGGGCAGCTTCGCCGAGTACGTCGCCCTCCCCTACGCCGACGTGAACCTGGTGCGGCTCCCCGATGCCATGACCTTCACCACCGCCGCATTGCTTGGGGTGCCGGTTCGCGACCGCGTACCGCGCCGTCGTCGGACAGGGCCAAACCCGGCCCGGCGAATGGGTGGCCGTGCACGGCTGCGGGCGGCGTTGGCCTCTCGGCCACGATGATCGCGCGGGCGCTCGATGCACGCGTGATCGCCGTCGACATCACCGCGGAGAAACTCGCGCTGGCCCGGAATTGTGGCGCCGAAATCGTCCTCAATGCGCGGGAGGTGGCCGATGTGCCAGGTGCGATCCGGGAGGTGACGGAAGGCGGCGCCCACGTCTCGATCGATGCGCTCGGCAGTCCCGTCACCTGCCGCAATTCCATCCTCTCCCTCAGGAAGCGGGGACGGCATATCCAGGTCGGGCTGCTACTCGCCGATCAGAGCGATCCTCCCGTGCCGATGAGTCAGGTGATCGCGCGGGAGCTCGAAATCAGAGGGACGCACGGACTGCAGGCGAGGGAATACGTGGGGATGCTGGATTTGATAACCAAGGGACACCTGCATCCTGAGAAACTGTTAGGAAAAACGATCACCCTGTCGCAGGTCGGCCCCGAGCTCGCAGCGATGGATTCGTTCCGCAGCGTGGGTGTTACAATCGCGGTCTTGGACTGGACACCACCCCTTTCTCTAGGCTCTGGCTCTTCTTATATTGGTAATACCCAGTAATACTGAGTATGCCATGGCCTACGCTCGCATTGCTATCACACTCCCGAAGGACGTTCTAACCAGCCTGGATAGGCGCGCCAGAGACCTGGACCGCTCTCGGAGCCGGGTGATCGTGGACGCGTTGCGTGCATACCTCGCCAATGCCCCCCCCTCCTCCCCCTCCGCGGTCCGGGAAGGGGCCACCCCAACCTACGGATCCGACGACTTCGGTCTTGCAAGCCGCAAGCAGCTCGAACGAGACCTTGCCAAAACCCCAGCGGAGCGATTGCGCCACTCGGAAGAGGTCGCCCGCCTGGCCCGCAGCCGGCGCCCGCGGCGCGGCCAGCGTCATCAGATCATTGGCTTCGACAGCTATGAGGATTTCTACGAGTGGAAGAAAGCCAATCGCGTGTAACGCACGTCTGTGCCACGCTCAATCGGGCGAAGGTCAAGTACCTCGTGATCGGCGGCGTCGCGTGCATCCTTCATGGCTTCGGCCGCGCTACGGACGATCTCGACATCTTGATCGAGCGCACCGAAGCCAACGCGGATCGCACACTTCGGGCGCTCAGCACGCTGGGCTATGGCTTCGCTCGCGAATGGACGGCGGCCGAGCTGCTGGCCCGGCCCATCACCATTATCGGTGATGACCCTCGAATCGATGTATTCACCGTTGCGGGTAGGCTCAAGTATGAGCAAGCCGCGCCTCGGTCCGCCACGGTGACGGTAACGACCGTGAAGATACCGCTCATCTCGCTCGATGACTTGATCGAAACGAAGCGCACCGGTCGGTTGCGAGACGCGGCGGATATCGAGGCGCTCGAGGAAATTCGCCGCCTGCGCAGCGAGCGCTCGTGAGAACTAGCGCCCTTCAGGGCTCGCGCAGTCGCCGAGCCGGCGCTTCAGCGCACGGTTACCGACGCGTGAGGACGACGACTCTATCTGGCTGATCCGTCATCGGCGGTAGCGTGAGCATCATCCCTCCCGCCGTCTGCACCAGCTCGAGAGCCTTCCCCTCCGGCCAACTCCGCGCCGTCCACCGCCCCGCGCCGAGTGACGGCAGCGCGAGCGTGGGGTCCTTCCAATCGAGCACGTGCACGAAAACACGCTATCCCGGTGAGGCCGCTGCGTCGTCACCCCCCAGCTCCGCGGCGCAATCGGCCCCGCGCGCGTGCCGTAGATCGACCCGCCATACGTCGCCAGCCAGCTGCCGATCGCGCGCAGCCGCTCCTCCGCCTCGGGCGGAATCGTCCCGTCGGGGCGCGGGCCGATGTTGAGCAGCAGATTCGCCCCATAGCCCGCCGCGCGAACGAGATAATGAATCAGCTCCCGCGGCGACTTGTACTTGTGATCGGTGAGGTTGAACCCCCACGACTCATTCATCGTCAGCGAGGTCTCGAGCGGCAGCCCGCCCACCTCTCGCGTGTTGAACCCCGCCGTGTTCGCCCCCGGCAAATCCTGCTCGAACGTCTGCACATCCTCGCCCGGCAGCGGCGCCTTGTGATGATTGGGAATGATCAGCGCCGCCGGCTGCAACCGGTGAATCAGCCCGTACGTCTGCGCCGAGCCGCCAATCGGCCTCGGGCTTATCCCACATCCCGTCGAACCAGATCCCGCCTAGCTGTCCGTAGTTCGTAAGCAGCTCCGTGAGCTGTGCATCCATGAAATCGAGATACTGACTCCAATCTCCCGACTCCAGTCTCCCAGTATTCCGGCCTGTCGATCCGCGCGGCCAGTAGTCCGGATGATGCCAGTCGAGCTGGGAGTAATAGAAGAAGAGCTTGATGCCCTGCCGCCGGCACTCCTCCGCCAGCTCGCGCAGCGGATCGCGCCGGAACGGCGTCCAGTCCACGATGTTGTAGCGCGTCGCCTCGTCGCGAACATCGAGAACCCGTCGTGATGCCGCGCCGTGATCGTGATGTATTTCATGCCCGCACTCTTGGCGAGCGCGACCCACGCACGCGCGTCGAACTTTTGGGGATTGAACGTCCCGGCGAGCCACTCGTAGTCGGCCACCGCAATCGACCGATTCTGCATCACCCACTCGCCCTGGCCGAGCTGGCTGTACACGCCCCAGTGGATGAACATCCCGAACTTGGCGTCGCGATACCACGCGCGCGCCGCGGCACGCTCGGCGGGCACCGAATCGCCCGCCTGCACCAGCGCGAGCACGAAACTCAGCACATGGAGCATGGGGCGATATGATAACAGCGCGCTCTTCAGAGCGCGCTGTTCCTCATTTCTCCTTTATTCAAAGACGCGAGCGAGCATGTCATCCTGAGCGGAGCGCGCGGAACGCGCGCGTAGCGAAGGACCTGCTTTGGGCCGGCTCCTACAGCTTGCGTAGCGCGTCCAGCGCCTCGTCCACGTGGCGCGCGGGCGCGAACTGCGACACATAGATGTGCCGCACGATCCCCGTCTTATCGATGACAAACGTGGCCCGGCCCGGAATGAAGCCCAGCGTCTTCTCGACCCCATACATACGGCGCGCGGTCCCTGCTTCATCCGTCAGCAGCGGAAACGGCAGCTGCATCCGGTCGGCGAACCGCCGGTGCGACTGTAGGGAATCGCTACTGACGCCGACGATCTCGCTTTCGAGTGCCGACAAACTGGTCATAGCGGTCGCGAAACGCCCGCGCCTCGCGAATGCAGCCCGGCGTGCCGTCGCTGGGATAGAAGTAGAGGACCACAGCCTTCCTGCCGATCATGTCCCAGAGCCGCAGCCACCCTCCCGTGTGAACGGGCAGCGCGAAATCCGGTGCGCGCGCTCCGATGCGCACGCCGCTTGCGGCAACGGCGCCCAGCGTTTCCGTGCACGATTCACAGTCGTCCCATACCGCCATAGTGCTCATGAAGACCCTCTCGACTTTGGGCTGCGAAGGATGCCTGGCGCATGTAACAACTCTGTGGTGATCGTGCAACGCGTGTGCATTACGGTATGAGGACTACCTTCCCCACATTCCGCCGTTCATGGATGTAGCGATGCGCTGCCGCCGCTTCGCTGAACGGAAACGCGCGATCCACCCGCGGGCGCAGCAAGCCCTCACGCGCATAGCGCAGCAGCGCCTCGTACTGCGGCCGCACAATGTGCTCGGCATCCCACAGATGCCCGAGATTCACGCCCGCGACCGCGCGGTTGTCGCTCATCAGCTTGAGCGGCCCAAACCGCGGCCAGCGCAGTGCCTTCCACGCGACCCGCAGCAGATTGCGTCGTCGTCCAGTCGACAACTCGGCCGCGCCGAAACAGACCAGTCGCCCCGCCGGCGCGAGTAACGCGTACCCATGCCGCCACGATTCTCCCCCAATGGGATCGAGCACGATGTCCACGCCCCGCGGAGCCAGGCGGCGCACCGCATCGGGCCAACCAGGATCGCGGCTGTCCAGCGGCTCGACCTTGTAGCTCCGCAGCACCTCGTGCTTGGCGGGCGACGCTAGCCCGATCACCCGCAGCTCGAGGATGCGCGCCAGCTCTGCCACCGCGAGTCCCACGCCACCCGCGGCGGCATGGACGAGCACCGTCTCGCCCGCTCGCGCCGCCGCGACGCGCACCAGCATATGGTGGGCGGTGAGATACACGACCGGGAACGCGGCGCCTTCTTCGAAGCTCCACGACTCGGGCAGCGGCAGGACGGAGCTTCGAGGCACGACCACGATCTCGCTCTGGCCACCGAACTTGGTCGCGGCAATCACGCGCTCGTCGCTGCCCTCGACGGTCCCGGAGACCTCATATCCAACCACACACGGCGGCTTCGGCGCATCGGGATAGAGTCCCTGGCGCGCGAGCAGATCGGAGAAGTTGACCCCCGCGGCTCGGACGCGAATCCGCACGCCGCCCGGCGTGGCGGGCGGATCCGGCACCTCGCGCACCGTGAGCACCTCCGGAGGCCCGTAGCGCGGAATGACAAGCTGCTTCACGGAGGAGATCCTATGCTTTGGGTTGACTCGGCCCCAGGGCCGAGCGTAGAGTGGGCCATGCAACGTTTTCGCGAACGAGCTCGTGGATTGGTTCAATAGCGTGGACGCTACGTACCGCGCCGACCTCCGCGAGCTCAATGAGCTGAACTTCGCACGATTTGATGCAAAGCTCGAGCAGCGATTGGCGGAGCTGCGCCGTGACCTGACGATCGAGATTGCGCGCGCGCAGCAAGCCACGCTGCGATGGATGTTCACGTTTTGGGCGCCGACGGCCCTCGGGATCGTCGGAACCGCCATCGCCGTTGTCGCGCTGTTGCTGCGCCACTGACCGGTTCTTAAGAGCGCGCGGAAAACAGCCCTTACCGCCCTAGCTAACGCCGCGATCCCCAGCGGGAGGAATCGCAGGCGGCGTCGCGGCCTGCGCGGCCAGAGCTTCCATCTGCCGGCTGCGCAGCCGCGCCCAGCGCGGCAGCCGCAACGCCCCGCTCGCGATCATGCCGGTCCCCATCAGGGCCATAAACCCGATCCCGTACAGCGCTTCGCCCAGCGTGCCGCTGAACGCCGTCACCGCCGCGGTCACGGCGGCGACGCCGAGCGTGGCGATCCCGGCCGCGATCGACGCACTCGCCGCGCCATGCACCGTCCCGAAGCGCAGCCGATGACCGGTGTCGGCTGGCTCGAGCAGGACCTGCAGGTTGCCGTTCGTCCACTGCCGCAGCGCGCCATCGGAGCGCGTGCGGCCGCGCGCGTTGAACACCTCGCGCAGCTGCACGACGAAGCGCTCCCACTCCTCATCGCTCAGCCGGCGATTGAGCTGGACGGTGCGCGACACGCCGATCGGCAGTCCGAGAAACATCCGCGCGGCTGCCCCCCCGGTCGCACATCGACGCCGCGCGCCGCGTGCGCGATCGCATCGGGAGCGATGCCGACTTCACGGCCGATCGCCTGGAGATCGGCGAGCGTCAGCCCTTCGTCCTGCGGGACCTCACGCTGGGGACTCGGCGGCGTCTCCGCGGCCGCGCGGAAGATCGCGGCGATTTCCTTGTCATTGTAGCGGCGCTCGGCCATGACCTTAAGATCGCTGCGCCATCAGGACGAAGCAACGGAAACCGCGCACGGACAAATCGACACTCGTACGCTCTCGCACTCTAAGCCGAGAGATAACGGCGTCGTAGCGCCGGCGGGAAACGCTCGATCGCATACCGCAACATCGTCCTCGGCATCTGCCGAGCATGCACGCGCAGGAAGCGCTCTTCCGCCGCGCGATCGCGCTTCCCCACCTCCCGCAGCATCCAGCCCACCGCCTTGTGAATCAGATCGTGCGGGTCGTCGCGTAGCAGGCGGGCGAGGCGGAGCGTCTCGGCAAAGTCCCCGCGCTTGATGTAGGCAAATGTCGCGATGATGGCGATCCGCCGTTCCCATAAGAGCTTCGACTTGGCGAGCCGTCGCAACACACCGCGCTTGCCGGTGCCCAGGTGCGGTCCCACGATGTACGGGGCCGAGCAGTCGACGAGGTCCCAGTTGTTGATGTGCGCGGTATGGCGCAAATAGAGCCGGTAGATTGCTGCCCGGCGTTCCGCTGTGCCTTTCGTGTACTGCCGCACGAGGAGAAACAACGCGAGCGTCCGCTCCTCGTGCCAGCGCGACTTGAGGAGGACGGTAATGTCGCGCAACGCAAGCGCCTGGTATTTGGCGGCGAGCCCTCGCAGCGCCGGTACGGTGAGCCCGAGGAACCGGTCCCCCGCGCCATACTCCCCAGCACCGGTCTTGAAGAAGCGGCTCACGAACACGGCCCGGCGCGGGTTCGCGCGCGCGCGCAGCTCACGTCGCACAGATGTCGTAGGGGCGTCCCTGATCGCTAAGGTTTCCTCTCCTCCACCGCGGCCTGCAGCTGCCGCAGCACGTCCTCGAGCTGGCGCAGCTCCTGCCCATACCGCGCCCAATCCCCCGCGCGCTGCGCTTCCACCGCCCGGCGCAACGACTCGTTGGCGCGGCGCGCGAGATCGGCAGCGCGGGCATTCATGGCCGGAGCGGTAGTCGCGGCGCCCGCCGCGCCCGCGGCCCCCGCGGGCTCGCGCGTCGCCGCGCCGGCACCGCCGAACAGCTGCGTCAACCCCGCGTCCAGCGTCTCCTCCATCACGACCCGATTCTGATACGCCACCACCACGCGCTTGAGCTCGGGGATCCGGCCCCCCTGCGCCCGCAGATACAGCGGCATCACGTAGATCAGCGACTCCTCGATCGGAATCACCAGCAGATTGCCGCGGATCACCTGCGAGCCGCCCTGATCCCACAACGCCAGCTGGCGCGCGATCTCCGTGTCCTGATTGATCCGGTTCACGATCTGCGTGGGCCCGAACACGAGGCTCTGCTTGGGGAAGCGATACACGACCAGCTCGCCGTAATGCGCGCCGTCGTTCCGCGCCACCATCCACGACGCCAGGTTGTCCTTGCCGCGCGGCGTGAACGGCACCATGAGAATGAACTCCGCCTGCTTCTCCTCCGGCAGCCGCATCACCATGTGGCGCAGGAACGGATCGGGCCGCTCCGGCGCGATCGAGAGCACCGGCTTCTGCCACTGGTCCTCGCGATGATAGAAAATGTCCGGCTCCGCCATGTGATAGGTGCCGTACAGCTCGCTCTGGAGGTGAAACAGATCCTCGGGATAGCGCAGATGCGCGCGCAGATCGGCCGGCATCGAATCGAGCGGGTGGAAGATCCCCGGAAAGATCTTGGCCAAGGTGCGCACCAGCGGATCGGCGGCGTCGGCCTGATAGGCGGTGACGGAGCCGTCGTACGCGTCGATCACGACCTTCACGCTGTTGCGCATGTAGTTGATGCCGTTGCTCAGCGGCTGCGAATACGGATAGCGAGTCGTCGCGGTGTAGGCATCGAGGATCCAGCGCAGCCGCCCGCCGCCATCGATCACCATGTACGGGTCGGCGTCGAAGCGCAAAAACGGCAGCGCCGTATGCGCCCGCTCGCGGATGTCGCGGATATACATCGCCCGGCTCGCGCTCGTGATGTCGCTCGACAGCAGCACCTTGAGCGAGCGGAAATACGCGGCGAGCACGAGGCGGCGCAGCAGCCCGCCGACCACGACCCCGCCGTTGCCCTTGTAGGCCCCGAAGATGTTCTCATCGCCCGAGGGATAGTCGAACTCCTGCTGTCCCGTGTTGGCGAACACCCAGTTGTCCGTCAGCTCGCCGAAGTAGATCTCCGGCCGCGTGACCGCGAGCGACACGCTGGAGGCGGGCGGCAGATCCTTGATGAACAGAACCGGCAGTCCCTCCTCGGTCACCTCATTGACCGGGTCCCAGCGTCAGTCCCATGCCGTGGGTAAAGGTGAGCCGCTCGTTGATGAAGGTGCGCGTCGGCAGCGACGCCGAATTGAGCTCGCGCGGCGACAGCATCACCTGGCGGTAGCGCCCGTCGACGACGTAGCGGTCGTCGTCCACCGACACGAAGTCGTAGTAGGTGCGGATCTCCTGGAGCTGCCCGAACGTCTGCAGCAGCGGGTCGCGGTCCCACAGCCGCACGTTGTCGATCGTGGGGCGATTCGCCTGGATGTCGCGCCCGGTGAGCCGCGCCTCGCCCGAGAGATCGCGCACCAGCACGCTGTCGAGGCCCCAGGCCGCGCCGCGTGGCGTCGATGTGGCGGCGCAGCTGCGGCGTCTCTTTCGACGAGCTCGTTGGGCGCAACCACGAGCTTCTGGACGATGGCGGGATAGGCGAAGACGGCCAGCAGCGAGACCCCGAAATAGATCGCGATCGCGAGCAGCGCGTTGCGGCCCAGCTGCTTGCTGCGCGCCCCGACGAGCACGAGCACCGCGCCGGCGAGCGCGGCCAGCCCCGCGAGCCGCAGCCCGAACAGCGTGCCGTGGAGATCGGCGTAACTGGCCCCGACGAGCGGCCCGGTGCTCGAGTACAGCGTCCCGGGGAGGCGCACGAAGTACACGCGCAGCGCCGTCAGCACAAAGAGGAAGGCGAGCAGCAGCGCGAGGTGCACGCGCGCCGACGGCTCGATCGTGAGGCTCTTGCGGTACAGCACGACGTCGCCGCGCAGCACGTACAGCCCGCCGCACCCGAGCAACGCCATGACGCCGAGCGTCGTCAGTATCCCGAGGACGCCGGTGACGACCGGCAGCGTAAAGACGTAATAGGCCAGGTCGCGGCCGAACACCGGATCGGTGACCCCGAACGGCGTCTGGTGCAGGAACTGGAGCACCGGCATCCACGCCGCCGCGACGCCGAGCGCGAACAGCAGCGCGAGGCCAAGCGCCACCGGGAGCGCGAGGCGGCGCACGAGCCGCGTCACGTCGAGCGCGGGCGTCTGCGCGTTCATCTGCATGACGACCGGGTTCGGCACCACGCCACGCTGCGCGAACCGCAGGTTGCCGTACAGGAAGACGAACGCGCTGCCACCGGTCACGATGCCGAGCAGCAGCGAGGCGAGCAGGCGTGTGCCGAACACGCGCTCGTAGCCCAGCGCGCCGAACCACGGCCACTCGGCGAGCAGCCGGATGAGTGGGGAGATGAAGAAGAACAGGATGATGAGCCCGAGCATCAACCAGAAGGCGAGCGGGCGGCGCCCGCGTGCGGGCAAACGGAGTATGGGAGAGGTCATTCAGCGAATGGTAACCCTGTAGCTTGAGGAATGCTCGCGGCCCTCGCCCTCCTCCAAGCCCTCACGCTCGACTCCCTTGCCACCGAGCGCGTCGCCGGCCCGCTCGGTGCCCGGCTCGACGCGCAGCTCTCCGCATACGCGGATTCAGGTTTCTGGGGCACGGTGTTGGTGGTGAAAGACCGCCGGATCTTGTTGCTCAAGGGCTACGGCCTGGCCGATTCGACGCGCCACATCCGCAACACCGCCGCGACGCGCTTCGAGATGAACTCGATGACCAAGATGTTCACCGGCGTCGCCATCTTGCAGCTCGCCGCCGCGGGACGGCTACGGGTGGACGATCCCGTCGAACGCCACCTCCCCGGCTTCGCCGCGGACAAGCGCGACGCGACGATCGCGCAGCTCGCGAGTCACACATCGGGGCTGATCGTGGAGGGGAGCACTCTCGCCGGCGAGTCGCGCGCCGCCTTCGTGCGCGATGTGCAACAGACGCCGCGCGAAGCGCCGGCCGGCACCCAGTACCGCTACACCAACGCCGGCTACTCGCTGCTCGCCGCGATCATCGAGGTGACGAGCGGGGAGCGCTACGAAGCGTATCTGCGCGCGCATGCCTTCGAGCCGGCCGGAATGCGCAGCGCGCGCTTTCGCGACGAGATCCCACCGGGCGATACGCTGTTCGCGCACGGCTACGGCGGCACACCCAATCCTTATGTCTGGGGCACGCGCGGCGCGGGCGGCGCCTGGATGACGGTGGGCGACATGTACCGCTGGGTCGTCGCGGTCGAGGACGGCGTCGTCCTCCCCGCCTCGCAACGCAGCCTGCTCTTCTCCCCACCCACGCCGCCGTCGCTGGAAGCGTTCGGGTGGCACGTCTCGCCCGCCCGCATCGACAAGGGCGGCGGCTCGGCCGACTTCGCGAGCCAGCTCCTCTATTATCCGGCCGATCGCGTGGTGATCATCTGGACCAGCAACAACCTGCGGCGGCGCTGGCGGCAGACGCTCAATCAAATGCTCAGTATTGTGGTGGCCCCAGACTAGCCTTACGCCGCCAGCGCCTCCCGCAGCACGCCCGCGAGTTGCGTCACCGTCCACGGCTTCTGAATGAACGGCACCTCCGGTGCCGGATCGTCGCGTTTCCGCAGCTCGTCCAGGGCACAGGCGCTCGCCAGCACGAACTTCACGCGCTCATTCAGCGCGCGCACCGCGCGATACAGCTCCCCGCCGCTCGTGATCGGCATCTCCATGTCCGACAGAATCAGATCGATCTCGTGCTCGTGCACCCCAAACAGGATCAACGCCTGGTGGCCGTCGGCGGCCGCGATGACGTGATAGCCGAGGTGCTCGAGCGACAGCTGCACCAGGTGCCGCAGCGAATCGTCGTCCTCCACCAGCAGGATCGTGCGCCGGTCTTGAGTCATCGGCTCCACCGCTCGCGCCAGTATCCGGCGACGTTGTGGATCGACTGCTCGGTGATCGCTGCTCCCAGCGTCACGAACCAGCCCGGCCCGCCCCGCACGGCGAAATCGGGATCGCGCAGATCGCCCGCGCGGTAACCGCCGGCTACCTCGATGCCGCGCATCGGGATCAAGACGAGCTGCGGCGCGGCGTCCCAGCGCGTGCTGGCGCTGGTGCCCTCGTGCAGTAACCGGCCCTCACCGCGCAGCCCCACCCACGGCGCCATCCTGATGTCGAGACTCGCGCCCGCATATTCCGCTGACGACCCGAGCGGCTGCACGACGCCGTCCGTGTGCGTGACCGTCGCATCGGTGTAGCGCACGGCGTAGCGCGTCGCCAGCTCGAGCGCGCTGCGCGGCGACCAGATGGCTTCGGCCGTGAGAATCCGGCGCGATTCGTGCCCCGTCTGCATCGTCAGCACGCCGCCGCCGAGCGGGTTGTTCGCGTCGATCAGCTCGACCTTGGCCAGGAAGTTGAGCTCGTCCGACCACACGGGACGGAACGCGAGACCGGTGAGCCACGAGAACCGGCGGTGGTCGCTCACTCCCGTCGCGAGATGGTCGTCCTGCGCGATCAATTCCTGGCGCGTGAGCACGGCGAAGGCCGGGCTCAGCGACGCCTCACCGGCCAGCGTGACCAGCCGGCTCGAGCGCTCCGTCCCGTCACGCAGCTCGCCGCGCAGGCTGGCGCGGTAGGGCTTGCCAGCCGGCAACCACTCGCTCCCCAGCGCCGCCGACCAGTAGTCCTCCTCGACTTGCAGGAACGGCAGCGCGCGCAGCGGATCGGCGGCCGGCGCCCGGCTCAGTCCCACGCGACGCTCGAACATGGCGTTGACCGTCCACGCCGTGGAGAGGCGCAGGCGATTGTTCAGGCCGACGAGGGCCGCGCCATGGGCGGCGCCGGCGCCGGCGATCTCGTAGGATCCCCACGCCTCGGTGCCAAACCCCAGCTCCGAACGGCCGCCGATCGTCGTGACGCTATACCCCGCGCCGTTCGGGATCAGCACGTGCCGGTGATTCAGCTCGAACGAGGCGCCCGGGCTCACGCGCAGCCGCGCCCCGCCACCGACGTAATCGGGTTGCACGGCGCTCACGGCGTCGCTGCCCCCGAAGTGCCGGCGTCCTTCGGCCCAGACGCTCAGCTTGGACAAGGGCGTCCAGGTGAGCTTCAGCTCGCTCGCCTGCGACGTAGCCTCGGGCGTGGTTCCGGTGGCGAAGTGGTCCGCGGCAACCCGCGCTTCTGCGCGCCACGCGCCGCCGAACTGTTGCGCGAAGCTGGCGATCGAGCGCGACCGGTTCGTGCTCTGGACGTCGAAGCGCTGGGCGGAATGGTCCAGCCGGAACTCGGTGCCGCCCTGTGCGAACCGCGCGCCCAGCCGCAGGTCGGCCGCGCCGCCGGTCAACGCCACATTGGCCGGATTGTGGAATTCCGGATCGGAGTGCAGCCAACCAGCCGAGAGTGACACCAGGCCGTTCGCGAACGTCACCGAGCCTTCGATACTCGCCGCCAGGCCCACCGAATCCGGCGTCGCCGAACGGGCCAGCTCGGCGCGCAGCGATCCAAAGCCCGCCTTGATGAACCCGAAGTCGACGCCCGCCAGCTCGCGGTCCGCTCCCGGCCTGCCGTCGCGAATGAACGTGGACCCAATGCGCACCGAGTCCAGCTGGTAGCGCGTCCGGAGACCGCGTGCATCCGCCGACGCCCGCAGCCCCCATACAGTAGAAGGCGCGCCGCCGTCGTCCGCTCCGTAGGTCACGACGATGAACACCGGATTGCCCGACAGGTCCATGGCCGGCACCGGCTGCTTGAAGAGCAGCAGGCCGTTCTCGTAATCGATCTGGTAATCGACGTAGCGGACCATCTCCTGGCGTGCCAGGTAGCGCTGCGCGTTCTCCAGCGCGCGCGTCTCGATCACGACGCGCTCGGTGCCGGGACGCAGCTGGCGACCGATGTCGTACGGACCCGACATGCCGCGGCCTCGGATCTGCATCTGGGCGAGCCGCTCGCTGCTCGTGGCGCCGAATCCCTGCCACACGACCGCGCCGGTGGTGATGTGGCCGGCGACGCCCGCGAGCGCCCGGTCGTAGCCCGACAGCGCCAAGCCGCTGGCGAATGAGCCGGTCGACAGATCGCCGAACGCGAGCCAGTCCATGCCGCGCTCGAGCCGTGCCGCGACGGCATAGCGCGACGCGCTGCGCGTGTGCGCGCTGCTCGCATCACCGAGAATCGGATACTGGGCTTCGGACAATGGATCGACCGCGCGCCCAAACTCCTCGCGGCCGGCGTCGAGCTGGCGGGAATCGACGCTCACCACCACCGACGTGCGGTAATCGAGCCGGCCGCGGGCGGTGGCCGCCCCAAACGCGTCGGGGCTCGCGCCCACGCCGATCCGGCCCACGGCGGTCATCATCAACGGCCGCATCGCGGGCAGGATCTGGAGCGGCACTTCGCCCACGGCGTCGCCGGCGCGCAGCGCGAGCGAACCCACGCGCACATCCCGGCCACCGCTGAGCTCGATCGTGAGCCAGCCGCTCGAGTCGGCCTTCACCTGCACGCCGACCGACGAGTGGTCCTGGTCGGCACTCACGATCGCCGCGCCGTTCGCGAGGGCGGTGACGAATGCGCCGCCGACGACCGGCACGTTCCACTGATCGAGCACGCGGACGCGCAGCGTGTCGGTGGGCTGGCCGCCGGCGACGAGCACGACCGGCGCGTACTCCGAGGCAAAGCGCGCGGGCCGCCCCGACACGTGCACGTCCAGGCTGTCCCACCGCTCCTGGCCCCAGGAATTCTTCATGCGCACGCGCAGGCGATGCGGTCCGCGCGCGAGCGGCACGGCGATGAAGTCGACGACGCCGTCGCCACGCATGTGCGCGGGCGCGATCAGCGTCGCGCCGTCGAACAGCTCGACCGCCGCACCCGGTTCGCCGCGCACACCCACGAACACGCGGTCGCTCGCCAGCACCGCGCCGTCGGCCGGCGCGAACACCGTCACGGCCGGGCCGCTGGTGAGGGTATTGCGCGCATCGGCGACACGCTCGGACGCGCTGCGCAACGCCGGCACCGCCACCGCATTCCTCTCCGAAACAGCAGGCTCTGGGCGCCGCGCAGGGGCAGGGGAGGGGGACAGGGGGTGTGGACGGACCAGCACCCTGCGCCACGTCTGCCGACGGACCTCGCGGTGATTCGGCGACCGGCTGCGATGTGGCAGCGAACGGTGCATCGCCGCGCCTGACGAACCGCAACTCCACGCGACGGTTGCGGCGGAGCAGATCGTCGCTGAAGCCGGCGAGCGGATCCGACTCACCGCGGCCGAGCACCTCCACCAGCGCGTCCTTCATGGCGGTGAAATGCAGTTGATACGCGACCCAGCGCGCCCGTTCCACTGACAGGCGTTCATTGCTCCAGAACGGCCCGCCATGCACGTCGTTGCTGTCTGTGTAGCCGATGATTTGCACGGCACAATCGGAACGGCCCTGCAGCTGCGCCTGCACGCGCCGGCCGATCTCGTCGACGTCGATGACGTAATGGGGCCGAGCATTGTTCTTCTGGAAATAGGCAATGATGGCCCGGTCGCCACGACTGCCGGGCACCACGTCGTCGAACTCGCACCCAACGGGGGCGGCGCCTGATACAGCGGCGGCTGGTGAGGCGGCGGCGGAGGGCGGCAGCGACGCTGCCGCCGTGGTACCTGCCGCCGAGCTGCCGCCGTAGTACCTGCCGCCGTAGTACCTGCCGCCGTAGTACCTGCCGCCGTAGTACCTGCCGCCGTAGTACCTGCCGCCGTAGTACCTGCCGCCGCAGTACCTGCCGCCGTAGTACCTGCCGCCGTAGTACCTGCCGCCGTAGTACCTGCCGCCGTAGTACCTGCCGCCGTAGTACCTGCCGCCGTAGTACCTGCCGCCGCAGGAACAACCGCGAAGTTCACCCGGGGCGTGGTCCAGCCGCTGCCATCACGCATCACGATAGGCGTCGCGCCGGCGTCGAACGCGGACGGCAGCGTCACGGCGTCGATGTGGTAGGCGTGCTGCCCAGGACGCAGGTTCTGGAACGAGAACCGGCCTTCGGAATCCGTCGTCGTGATCTCGCCGTCGTCCGTCCACACGTCCACGCCGCTGATCCCGAGCTCGCCGCTGTCCTGGCGCCCGTTCCGGTTCTCGTCCACGAACACCTTGCCGATGACGGCGCGGGTTTCCAGCGGCCACGACCGGCGCACGCGCACCCACGCGCGGGATTCGGCGGACTGGATCGTTCCAGCCTCGGCGCTCGCCAGGGCCCTGTTCTCGAGCACATCCTGATCGGCCGACACCACCGCGACGCGATAGCGCACGGTCTGTGTCGCTCCCGGTGCAAGCGGGCCCGCGATATAGAAGATCAGATCACGACCGTTGGCCGTCACGGAATCGGCGCCCAGCAGCGCTGCCCACCGCGTAGCGGCTGCCTTCGGGCAGACGATCGGAGACTCGCAGGTCGTTCAGCGCGCTGCCGCCGGTATTCTGAAGCGTCAGCGTATAGGGCGCCGTCTCGCCGAGGCTCACCTCCAACACGTCGACTGTCTTCCCGAGTGCCAGCTGCCCCGGGACCGCGAGCTGCAGCAGAACCGCGGGGGCGGCCGCGGCGGCACCCGGCGCGTTGTCCGCGGCGAGTGCGGCGGTGTTGATCACCGTGATCGAATCCGGCAGCGTCGCCGGCACGGTGGTTTGGAGCGTGATGTCCGTGGTCGTCCCTGCCGCGACGTCGCCCAATGCCCAGGTGAGGACTGATCCCGAGACCGTCGCCGCCGGAGTCGCGCTCACGTACTGTAAGCCGGCCGGCAGCGTGTCGGTCACGATGACGTTGCGTGCGATTACGCCCGCCGCCGTGCTGTAGCGGATGCGGTACGACACGACATCGCCGACGCGGGCGATCGCCGGAGCAACCGGGCTATCGAGCAGCTTGGTGACGGAGACGCTGGCGAACAGGAGCGTGGTCTGCACCGCATTCGACTGCGCCGAATCCGCGCCGAGTGGCGTGAGGTAGTCGGCGCGCGCGATGTTCGAGGGCGACGCTGTGCCGTCCAGCCGCGCCTGGAACACGACGGTACCAGTGGCGCCGCCGGTCACAGCCGGGATCGTGACGGCCACGCGACCCGCTGCGAACTCACCCGCGTCGTCGCCGGTAGCGTCGCTCAGCGGCGCGCCATCGAGCGACATGCTGGCCGCAACGTACGTGGCGCCGGCGGGCAAGAGGTCGCCGATCACGAGGTTCGTGGCGACCGCCGAGCCGAGCCCCTGGTAGGTGATCGTGTACGTCACGATGTCGCCCAGCGTGCCGCTCGCGCGATCCACGTTCTTCGCCAGCAGCACCGCGATGCCTGAGGCTGAGCCCACGGTCACCAACGCGGAATCGGTCACGGGAGCGAAGCTGGCGCCGGTGGCGGCTTGATAATTCACAGTCGCCAGGTTGCGAATCACCGTGCCCGGAACGGACTGACTCTGCAGTTGCGACGCGCTCAAGACGAGCAACACCAACGACACCAGTACCGGCAAGCTGCCGGTCTGGCTCGTCCGCGTCGTGTTCCGCTCGCACCCACGTTTCATGCCCTGCGGAAAGGCACGAGCCGTGCCGCGAATGAGTCCGCAGACCATGCGTAAGCCATTGCGCTTGAACGACTTCCAATGGCTAGTTTGGAGCGTTTCAAAGACCTTCTGGCCGGTTACCATTTGGGAACGTCCCTGGTAACCGGTGACATACCTAAAGCACGCAGGGCCCCGCCGGAAAACCGGCGGGGCCTGGTGGAAGAAAGGGCTGCGGGTCCTACTAATTCACGCTTGCGCGGACCCAAATGAATCGGCTCGCGCCGACCGCGAGCGGTGGAGCGAGATCCGCATCGAGGTCGTTACCGGTGTTGGAGAATGTCCAGCCGGCCGCGTCACCCGCCACTGAGGCGAATGTGAGCTCGGCGGGGAGCAGGTCGTCGATGTGCACGGTGCTCGCCGCGGCCGAACCGGTGTTCGTCACGGTGATGCGGTAGCGAATGAACTCGCCCGGCGCGACAGTGCCGGCACCGATGGGCGTGACCTGATCGTCACGGAACGCCACTTTCGCGATCGTGAGCGACGGCCTGATCACCGTCAGATCCGCGAAGCCGTTGTCGCTCGTGGCGGGACTCGCCAGCGAGCGAGCCATCAGGACGAGCGTATCGACTGTCCCAGCCGCCACGTTCGCGATGGAATAGACGACGTCGATAGTCTGCGACGCGCCGGCGGCGAGGCCGGTGATGCGGGTGCTGTCCCCCGCCACGCCGTTCACCGAGACAATCGTGATCGCCACACCGGGATGCGAGCTGAGCAGGTCGAACCCATCCGGCCCGGTCGCGTTGTTCGTCACGGTGAAGGTGAACGTGTAGTTCGTGCCGTTGCTCGGCAGGCGCAGCAGATTCTGTGCGCCGTCGGGCGTGACTGCCACCGCAGCCACGAGGCTCGGCGTAATCGTGGTCGCGTCGCTATCCGACACGCCCCCGCTGCGCCGCGACGTCCCGGTCATCGTGTAAACCGTGGTCAAGCCGCCCGTTCCGGCCGCAACGTTGTAGATCACCTGGACGGTGATCGACGCACCTTGCGCGACCGCGACTCCCGCAAGCGCAGCGTTCAGCGCCGCGAGACTGGCGTACGTGGTGCCGTTGTAGCGATAGCCGGTTACGGCGATGATGCCGCCCACCGAGATGTTCTGCGACACGGTCATACTATCCGTGCCGTTGCCGATGTTCGACAGCTGAAACGCGATCGTATCGGCGGTGCTCGGCGACGCTGGACCGACCGTAGCCGCCGCGGCGATCACATCCATGCCCGCGACAAATCCGACGGTCACGTCCACCGTGTCGGACACGGGGGCGTACGCGTTGCTGTTGGCGTCGGTGAACGTCACCGTCGCGATGTTCCGAATGACCGTTCCCTCAGGGGTCTGGCCATGCGCCGGGGCCGTCGCCGTCACCGCAAGCAGCACGGCGATCCCGAGCGACATCCCGATCCTGGTCAAGCTCCGAGTGACCATCGTCCTTCTCCTTGTTAGTTCCGCACGCCGTTAGTGGCGCGTGGACTCGTTATGAACCGATGAATCCCTGTGTTCAGCGGCCGGCGGCGCCGGCAATTCCGCGCGAAACTCCGCCGTGACACTGGCACCGGGAGAGATCGAACCACGCACGGTCCAACGGACGTGCGAGTACTGCTCGGCCGGCGCGGGCTCCTGCACCCGTGCGCCGTTGACCACTTTTGCCACCATCGGACGGACCGCATACGTCCGCCCGCCATCGATCGAGTACTCCGTGACCACATCGTTGCGGTCGGCGCCGGCCGATCCGCCCACGTACCGCATGCCCTTGGGCACGGGATTGTTGAAGACCACGCCCCGGACCTCGCCTTGCGTGACATTCGTGAACCGCAGGCGGTACAGCAGGACGTCCCCCGGCAGTGCCGTCGCGGCGTCGCTGCCCTGCGCGACAAGCGCCTGATGGCGGGCGTCACCCGACATCAGGTTCTGCGCTGTGACAACGAGGGCCCGCGGCGGCTCTGCCTGTGCGACGAGTGAGGTCGTCAGCACGAGCGCCATGAAGGGCGCGAGCCAACGGAGTGCCCCCCACCATCCGCCGCGACGCGATTTCACAGACTCGGGTCGCCGACGCGGGCGTCCGCAGTCGATGCAAATCACCCAGGCTCCGACGATGATGCCGCTCGCCGCCGCCCCGACCGTCCCGCAGTGATGACAGGTGCTGCTTACGTCGCTTGCATGCCGCATGTCGTCGTTTCCCCTCTTCGTGTAGTTGGCGGTTGCCCGCCCTCTCGATTGCCCGTGCCTAGTGCAGCCGTCATGCCGTGGTCTCGTGCTGACGCACCATCGTAACCGATTGCTAAATACTCACTTATCACGACCGTCCGACCTGTGACCAGAATCACTTGGACCGAGCGTTACGCTTTGGTAACGCGCTGCGTAACTCCAGCTTCTACCGCACCCTGCCGAATCGCCCGCCCTAGCGCACGCGCGCGATGAACCCCACCGAGCCGGCGTTGTTGGGTGCCGTCGCGCTGAGGTTGCCGGTGAAGGTCCAGCGCACGTTGGTGACCAGGCGATCGTAGCCCGCAGGCGCGCCGCCCCCGCCGCTCGCCGGTATGTAGGCCCACGTGCCGCCGCCGTTGTTCGAATACGCCACCACCACCGACAGCCCCGTCGTGCCGAGGTTGTTCGTGACGGACCCAACCTGGAAATCCGCGTTGCCCGAAACCGTGTCGGTGAGCACGAGCGACTGCGCCGGGCTCGCGCCGTTATTGGTGAACGCCACGCTGTACGTCAGGTCGGTCCCGGGAGCCGCCGCCCCCGGCGGCACCACACTGTTGACGATCACGAGATTCGGCGCCGTCCGCGTCAGCACGACGTCGTTGCCCGTGCCGCCGATGTAGCTGACCCTGAAGGCCTGACCACTGATGGTCGTCGTCGCGCCCTCGGCGAGTCCCGCGAACGTGCCGGTGATCGCGTCGCCGCCATCGTTCGTGATGATCGTGAACGCCATCCCGTCTGTGGCAGCGAACCCCACGGAGCCGCTCAGTACCGAGCCGGTCAGGTTCACGGTGCCCGTGACGTTGACCCGATCGTAGTTGGTCCCCGCGGTCGTGCCGTTCAGCTCGACGCTGAACGCCGGAGCACCGGCCGACAGGTTGAGGTTGCCGCTGTTCAGAATGCCCGTGCCCGCGATCGGGCCCGGTGCCACGCTCCCGCCCGCCGCGGTCGACGTGACTGCCCCGACGGTGCCCGAGCCTCCGAGCGTGCCGCCGGCAACGCTGACGGCGCTCGAGCCCTGCGCGCCGTTCACGAGCAGCGTCCCCGCGCTCACAGTCGTGAGTCCCGTGTACGTGTTGTTGCCGGAGAGCGTCAGCGTGCCGGCGCCGATTTTCGTCAGCGTGCCGGTAGTCGTGCCGATTACTCCGCCGATCGTCGTGTTACCGGCGCCGGCCACCGTCAGCGCCTGCGTGGCGCCGCCGATGTTGTTCGAGATCGTCAGCGTGCCGCCGTCGGAGGCGATGCGCGTAGCGCTCGCCAGCGTGATCGCGCCGGAGACGGTATTGGCGTTCGCCAGGTTGCGCAGCGCACCGCCGTTCGCGATTCCCGTGCCGTTCAGGGTCAGCGGCTCCGCGATCGCGAGGCCGGTGCCGTCCACCTGGAGGGCAGCTCCAGTCGCGACCGTCGTGGCACCTGCCACAGCGCCGAGTGCGGTGTTGCTCTGCGCGTCGATCACGCCCGCGCTGATCGTCGTCAAACCGGTGTACGTGCTCGCGCCGGACAGCGTCCACGTGCCGGTCCCCGTCTTGGTCACGGTGAGCGTTCCCGCGCCGTTCTGGAGCACGCCCGAAAAGGCCGTGGAGGTGTTGTTCCCACCCGCGTTCAGCGTGACCGCGCCCGCAACGCCGCTCGTGACCGTGCCGGCTCCGGCGAGCGACCCGATCGTGTCGCTGAAACCGTTCAAGTCGAACGTGGCGCCGGCGGCGATCGTGACGGCGCTGCTCGCGCTGACCGCATTGGCGATACCGATCCTCAGCGTACCGCCGCTGACGGTGGTCGCGCCCGTGTAAGTGTTGACGGCGGAGAGGAGCAAGATCCCGGTGCTGTCCTTGGTCAGCGATCCCGTGGTCGTGCCGATCACTCCGCTGATCGTCGTGTTGCCCGCCCCGCCCACCGTCAGCCCCATGGTGGCGCCGCTGATCGTATTCGACACGGTGAGCAGCCCGGCGTCGGAGTTGATGCGCGCGGCGCTCGCGAGCGTGATCGCGCCCGAGATCGTGTTGTTGTTGGCGAGATTGCGCAGCGCGCCGCCGTTCGAGACGCCCGTGCCGTTCAGCGTGAGCGGCTCCGCGATCGCGAGGCCGGCGCCGTTGATCCGCAGCGTCGCGCCGGCCGAGACGATCGTGTTGCCCGCCACCGTGCCCAGCGCGGCGTTGCTCCGGGCCTCGACTGAGCCTGCCCCGATGGTCGTCACGCCGGTGTAGGTGTTGGCGCCGCTCAGCGCGAGCGTGCCCGCACCGGCTTTGGTGAGGCCGCCCGCTCCGCTAATGACACCGCTCACGAGGAGGGTCGTGCCCGCATCGCTGACCGTGACGGTGCGCGTGGCTGCGAAGGCCATCGCGAGGCTGATGGTATTCGTGCCGGCAACACTCGAGTCGGCCAGGTTACCCGCGCCGAGGGTGATCTGGTTGCCGGCGAGCGTATAGCCGCTGCCGGTGAGCTTGATTGAATTGAAGGTTGTGGCCGCGGCGTAGGCGTTCGTGTTGGACAGGTTCGCGGCGCCGCCCGGGAAGATCAGATTCTCACCGCCCACGAGCGGCGTGCCGCCGAGCCCGACCCAGTTGCCGCCGTTGGTCCACTGATTGTTCACGGCCCCGGTCCAGGTGGCCGTCGTGGCCCGGGCCAGCGCCAGCGTGTGCCCGACGCTGACGTCCGCGTCGGCCGCTCCGGTCGCCGTCTTTGCCCCCGTGGCGCCGATGGCCGGCTGGCCTACGTAGTTCATCTCGAGCGTGATGCCCAGCGCGCCGCCCGCTTCGGACCGTATGTCCACCGTCTCCGTCATGCCACCCGGCGGCGTGAACGTGGTCGACGAGCTGATGGTGTGGGTCGAGACGATCATGTCGTACTGCCGCGTGGTGGTCACGGACGGGGCAGTGACGTTCAGTCCAGTGGCGTTGATCTGCCCGTTCTCGACGTCGACAGGCGCGGCGGCGTTCACACCGTAGAACGCCATGATGCCGCCTGCGGCGCCGGTGTGTGTATTGGGCAGGGTCCACGTGTAGCTCGCGGGCTCGCCCGCGGCCACGACCTTCCAATAGGTGGCCTGCGCGAGCGAATTGGTCGCGCCCTGGTTGGTGCGGCGAATGAGGGTCCAGCCCGCGGGCGCGGTGATGGTCGCGCCGGATGGTCGCACGCCGATGGCGGCGATCATCACGTCGCCCACCTGCGTGCCGGCCGGCCGGTTCACGATCAGCGAAACGACGAAGGAGTCCGCCTGCCCCTGCGCGGACGCGCGAAACGCCTGCGCCTCGGCGGCGGGCGCGGACAGGACCAACCCGCCGATGGCGAGCATCACCACCGGCACCCAGCGTCTCGTCACACGTCCGTGGGTCATCAATTCACCCCCGCGTAGGCAGAGCCCCACCGCGGAGCGGGGGGAGACGCCTACGATTCCTTGGGTCGATCATCTCGGGCCTGTTAGGGGCAACCGGCGTGCCCCAATAAGCCGGGGCCACAACTCTGCATTTCAGGTGGGTTTACGCCAGATTGCCAAGCCAGGTGCTGCGGGGATGTGTCGTTTTGGTAACGTAAAAAGTGACGTCAGTCCTTAAGCAACCCGTATTTCTTCCTCTTTTCCCAGAGACTCTTGCGCGAGATACCCAACGCTTCGGCGGCGCGCTGAATGTTGCCATCATACGCGGCGAGCGTGCGCTCGATATGTGCCTTCTCGGCCTGCTCCAGTGTGCCCGGGGGCGACGCGTCTCTTCCCGGTTCGGTGCCCGCCGGCGCGCCCAGCGCCTCCAGCGCCGGCAAATGCTCGAGCTTGAGCTCCGTTCCGTCGGCGAAGATCATGGCGCGCTCGATCACGTTCCGAAGCTCGCGCACGTTCCCCGGCCAGCGCCACTCTCGCAGCCGTGCCAATGCCTGCGACGCGATCGTCCGGATGTCCTTCTTGAACTCGCCGCTGAAGTACCCGCGAAAATGTTCGGCCAGAACGGGAATCACAGCGGCGACTTCTCGCAGCGGCGGGAGGGTGATCGTGGCGACCTTGATACGATAGTAGAGGTCGGTGCGAAACCGTCCGTCCGTGACCGCCTGCTCGAGGTTCCGGTTCGTGGCGGTGACGAACCGGGCCCGGACTTCCAGCTCCTCCGTTCCGCCCACGCGACGGAACCGCCGCGACTCGAGGACGTTGAGCAGCTTCACCTGCAATTCCGGCGACAGCTCGCCGATCTCGTCGAGCAGGATCGTGCCGTCTTCGGCTACCTCGATCAGTCCGCGCTTCGACTCACGCGCGTCGGTAAACGCCCCCTTTTGGTAGCCGAACAGCTCCGCCTCGAGAAGCTGCGCCGGCAGCGCCCCACAATTGATTTCCACGAACCGGCCGGCGCCGGTACCGGAGTAGTGAATTGCGTGAGCGACCAGGTTCTTGCCCGTACCGCTTTCACCCAGGAGCAGTACCGTCGCGCCAGGGGCGTCGGCCACGCGCCGAACGAACGCGCGCACCGCCTCGACCTTGGGATGTGCACCGAGAATGGCACCCGGGGCGAAAGTCTGCTTGCGCGTCTGCTCCAGGGACGCCGCTGCCTCTTTCAGCGGACGCTCCGCGAGGGCCCGCTTGAGCAGCGTCGTCAGCTCGTCCAAGTTGACCGGCTTGGTGAGGTACTCGGTGGCGCCGGCTTTGAGCGCCTCGATGGCCGTGTTGATCTCGCCGTGTGCCGTCAGCACGAAGACCGGGAGGAGCGGGTCGTTCTCGCGCAGGCGCCGCGTCACGGTGATGCCGTCCACGCCCGGCATCACGAGGTCGGTCACCACAGCGTCGGGCGGTTCCTCGGCCCGGCGCGCGAACAGCTTCTCCGCCTGATCGAACACCTCGATGCGGAACGTGCCCGCGCCTCGCAGGTTCGCTGCGAGCAGCTTCGCAAACGAGAGATCATCGTCCAGGATGTAGACTTTGGGCGGCATCGAGCGAATCTTTCCTTCGTATGGACGCCGGACAAGGGGACGACCAGGAGCAGGCCTAGCCTCGCTGCGGCGTGAGTTTGCGGACACGCTCCCGGCTCGGTTGGACGCCCTCCGTGCAGCCTTGAACCGCCTCAGGCAGGGCATTACGGCAGAGGATCTGCGGGCCTTCCACATCCCGGCTCATGCGCTGCAGGGCACGGCCGGGTCATACGAGGCTCACGAGCTGGTGCCCCACGCCGCCCGCCTTTCGACGCTCGCCCGCGGCTGGATCGACGCCGGCGGCGCGCCGGGCAGCGAGCTGGAGGAGGCGTCCCGGGAGCTCGAGGCACTCAGCATTGCGATCGAGCGATTTCGTCGCCGTGTTAGTGCGTAGCCAAAGTCTCGCAGCCTACGGCCGAGCGGATTGCGGAATGCCGCCCAGCGGCCACAGCTGCACCGCGAATGTGATCGCGGCGTTCACGGTGTCGGCACTGACGGTCGTGTTGTTCGTCCACAGCGCCATCGGCGCCGTCAACGTGCCCTGGATCTCCCCGTAGAACTCTTCGGTCGGCGTGAGAAACTTCGTGATCGTGAGCGTCCCACCGGTCGATAGGCCCAGCCGCGGGTCATCGCGGTAAAACAGCGCCGTATAGACCGCCGGCCACGCGCTGGGATTGGCGAATTGGGTGGGCGTGATCGGGGTCAACGTGAACGTGCCGACACCAGGCGCCAGCACGCGCAGCTCCTGCGAGATGTCGTGCGGGAACAAGTGACTGGGCCCGAAATCGGCCGACAATTCGACGAAGCGCCCGCCATGGTCGTCGTCGAGCGACTGCGCGAACGAGTGCGTCGACGTCCCGGTCACCGGGCCGGCGCCGCCGAGCGTGACGGAGACGTTGGGAAAGAGGTAGTGGTACCAGGTGCTCGCGAACACCGCGTGCACCGTGATCGTGTCGCTCGTTGCCACCGGCCCACCGGGACTATCCGCCAGGCGCACCGCTTTGAAGTCGAACGTCCCGCGCACGAGGCCCGGCGTGAGACCAGGTCGAGTGGGATACTCGGCGCTCGTCACCTTCAGCGTCCCACCCGGGAGACTCGCGTAGAACGTCGAATCGAAAATCACAAACGCGGCGGGCGTGGACGGAACGACACCCAGCGTGTAGCGGCCGATCGCGAACTGCCCCGCGTCGAGCCTTCCGGGGAAGACCACCGTGAAGTTCGAGTCACCGCCGACGGGATTCACGTTTTGGCCGCCCAGCAGCGACAGCTCATTCGTATCGCTCGCGAGCAAGTCGTGGAACTCGCCATAGCCGTTCCATTCCCGCGTGAGCTGAACGGCGCCGGTGATGTGAACGAACACCTTCCCGGGATCGACCACCGGTTCTTCGGGCGGGGCGGTAGCATTCTTGTCGCTACAGGCTGGGACGAGAACGAGGCAGGCGAGCAGGAGCCATTTCATGGGCTACTGAACGTTGACCATCACCTCCGGGTTCACGCGAAGAAGCCTAAGCCAAGCCGAGTGGCGCCCCTAACCGGAGCAGCTGGGCGGCATAGCCGCGCCACGGCCGCCACCGCTCCGCGCGCGCAAGCAAGGCGCGGTCCGCCGCCGGGAACGCATCGGGCAGCGCACCCTCCAGACGCTCGAGCACACCCGGCAGCCGCACGCCTGGGTGCCGGGCTACCAGGGAGGCCAGCCCGTTCGCGGCGAGATGGGCGTCGATGATCGCGGGCTCCGCATCGAGATCGAAAACTCGGCGCAGACCCGCGATCAACGGCATGAGCACGGGCAGCAACGACTCCGAGATCTTCACGACCAGATGGGCGTCAGCCGGCGAATGCTCGACGCAAATACGCCCACGGTGCCTATCGATCGTGATGGTGGCTTCGCAACCCACCGCGGCCACCAGCGCTTCCCAATCGAGTGGCGGGCGATACGAAAGGGTCAGCGTGAGAACCCCCGCGTCCTGCGCCGTTCCCCGCCGCCCGCGCCGCAGCGCGCTGGGTGGCATCCGATACTGCTGGCGAAACACCACGTTGAAGCGGCGCAAGCTCTGGAACCCGCTCGCGTACGCGACGCGCGTCACCGGCAGATCGGTATCGACAAGCAACCGCTTGGCGAGCAGCAGTCGATGGGTCTGCGCCAGCTCGAGCGGCGACACGCTCACCTCGCGCTCGAGCGCGCGCCGCAGATGGCGTTCGCTCACGCCCAGATCGGCGGCGAGATCGGCCACGCTGCGGCCGTTCAGGGCACCCGCCGCGATCCGTTCCGCCGCGGCGCGCGCGAGGCGCGACACGGCCGCGAGCGACGTGTGCCCCCCCCCGTCCCCCCGCCCCGGCGCTAATTCGGGACGGCAGCGCAAACAGGGCCGGAATCCCGCCCGCTCGGCCGCCGCCGCCGAATTGAAGAAGCGGCGGTGGCGGTCGTACGCGAGCCGCGACGGGCAACACGGACGGCAATAGACGTGGGTGGTGGTGATGCCGACGAAAAACACGCCGTCGAAGCGCGAGTCCCGGGCGTCCACCGCGAGCTGGTAGGCATCGCGGTGGCTCGGTTGGGTGGTGCTGACGACCATCACGCAAACCTAGTGCGAGTGCACCGGCGTGGCCACAAACGGCACCTGCACGGTCGTGCCGCTCCGCACGGCCCGTCCCACAATCACGCCGGCATCGTTGATGTGCTGCGCGACGATGAGCAGGTCTGGGAACCCAGGGCCGACCAGGTCATTGAGATTCTGCATGACGCCGTTCTCATACAGGAACGCGCGGTTGATCGCGCCGCTCGACACTCCCACGATCTGCCCGCGCGCGTTGATCCCGACGGCCTGGCTGACCGCGTCCCCGGGCAACGTGCCGAGATCGCGAATGCCGCCCCTGCGGGTCCACAGGAATGCGTGTGGAGCGAAATTGATGCCCAGCACACCGGTCGGATTCGAGAACCCGACTACGGCACCGCGCGCGTTGATATCCATCGGCGTGTGCCAGGCGTCGCCGCCCAGGTCGCCGATCTCGATGACCCTGCCGTTCTCCCACAGCACCGAGTGCTGCGCGCTGCGCTGCCCGACTGCGATGTCGCACTCGCCCGAGATGCCGACGACCTGTCCGCGATCGTTGATTGCCGTCGCGGCGGACGTCGAGTCGCCGGGCAGCGGCGGCAGCTGGCGCATCCGGCCCCTCCCGGGCTCCCACAGCACCGCGCGGAATTGCAGCACCTGGGGAGCGTTGCACGTCGGATCGTGCACCAGTGTCTCGGCCCAGCCCACCACTTGTCCACGACTGTTGACGCCGGTGGCGAATCCGTTGTCGCCGCCCAGCGTGGGCAGCGCGGTCATCACGCCGTCCTGCCACAGGAAGCCGCGACAGAGGTGCCCGGTGACACTGGGGAAGAACGCGCTGCAGCTCCACGCCTCGCCCAGCGTGCCCAGCTCAGCGGTCTCGGCGATGCCGGCGACCATGCCGTTGTTGCTGATGCCGGGCCACTGCACGACGCTGTTCGGCCCGCCCAGTGTGCCGAGGGTATCGAGCGCGCTGCGACGCCACAGCGCCGCGACGCGCGTCGCGTTGCCGGGCCGGTTCACGAACCCCGCGATCCAGCCGCCGTTGCTGATGCCGCTGGGCCGGTTGCGCGAGCCGTCGAGCGTGGGGAGATACGAGATCGTGTAACGCGCCCCCCCCGCCCCCGCCGCCCCCCCCTCGAGCGACTCGCGCGAGACGCGTGGGTCGAGCGAGTTGGACGGGTCATAGTCGCAACCGCTCACGGCGAGAACGAGAACGGCGCACAACGCTGAACGCATAAAGCCTCCGGGATGGAGTTGTTTCTCTCACCATACCGGAGGCTCACGCGCTGTGCGCGCCGCAATCGGACTGCGAAATCTTCAGAGGTAGCGCGCCACCGCCATCAATCCGAGTGTTAACAACAGCATCACAGTTACGACATTCCCCAACACGGTCGCCCGAGCCCGAAGCTTCTGAATCTCGGCCTGCATCCCCGAGCGCTGTGGAGGCGGCGCGCTGGTGATTTCCTCCATCAGCTTCATCGCTTTCAACATTGCCGGGCGCATGACGACTACTCCAATGAGAAACGCGACCAGCGCGATCGCCCCACCCCACGCGAATCCCTGCCCCATCGGTGTGGCCATCAATGCGCCCATGTTGCCGCCCGACATGCGCTGAAACAGCCACATCCCCGAGATGATCGCGATCAGGGCGAAGATCGGCATGATGACGGGGAGGCGGCGTTTCATCATCCCGGCCATCACCTTTCCCGCGTCCGGCCCCATCTCAGTCAGTGTGGGCGTGAGAAAGAAGACCTGGAACGTCATCATCCCCACCCACAGCGCGCCAAGAACCACGTGGGCAAATCGCAGCACGATCGTCAGCACGAGAGAGCTCCCAAAGGGGTTTAGGAGTGGTCGAATTTGGCTGCTGCGAATCGACAGGGCGAGTAGTTTCCATGTCATGAATCGCGCCTCCTACCCACCCGCCGCCTCGGTCGCCAGGACGCTCGCCGAGCATTTTCGGCACCATTCCGCGGGGCGGGCGCCCGATGCCGGCACGATCGAGCGGCTGATCAATGCGGCGTTCTGGGCATCCTTGCGGCGGGAGGAGGGCCGCGAGCCGACGATCTCGCTCGCCTACGTCCCACGCGAAGATGTCGGCACGGCGTTGTTCGTGGAGCGTCCGCTGCCGCTCGATCCCAATACCCTGACGAAGCTGGCGCCGGCCGTGGAGCGGCCCGGCATCCACCTCGGCGTGTGGCCGAACGGCAACGATCTCGTCGTCTGGGGCGCCACGCGCAACATCCCGGCATACACGTTCGTGGTCGAAGTGATCGAGCCGGGGCTGCTCGTGATCAAGCACCGGCGCTCGGGTCCGGGCGGGAAATTCGCCAACGTCGCGGTGCTGCATGGCGACGACGTGAAGATCATCGACGTCCCGGGAACCAAAGCGTCTTTCGACTGCCCGGACATCGTGCTCACGTTGCTCGGGTTCGATCAGGAGGTCGACAACACGGACAACGTCCTGCTCGCGCTCGCGCTGTCGATGCGCGCGCACCGGCACGGCGGCTCGCTGCTCGTCGTGCCCAACGGCACGGACGAATGGCGGAAGTCGATTCTCAAGCCGGTTCCCTACACCGTCGCGCCGCCGTTTTCCAAGCTCGGCCAGCTCGTCCAGAGCGGCGTGCGGGACGGAGCATTCAAGGATGCGGTGGATGCAATAGCCGGGTTAACGGCGGTGGACGGCGCGGTGGTGCTCAGCGATACGTATGACGTCCTCGCGTTCGGCGCGAAGATCGTGCGCACCGAGTCGGGAGCGCTGCTCACCGAGGTGCTGGTGCGTGAGCCGATCGTGGGCAACGTGCCGGTGAAGGTCGATCCATCAGAGCTGGGGGGGACGCGGCATCTGTCGGCCGCGCAGTTCGTGTTCGAGCAGCGCGACTCGCTCGCGCTGGTCGCCTCGCAGGACGGGCGCTTTACGGTCTTCGGGTGGTCTCCTCGAGCACAGGCCGTGCTTGCATATCGGGTTGAAGCTCTGCTGCTATAAACGCGTCGTACACCCGCTCCGACCACCGGCTCCGGCAGCGTTCGATTTCGGTCATCGCCGCCTCGTGCGTCATCGGCCCGCGGTATGAGCGCGTCGTGGTGAGCGCATCGTACACGTCCACGATGCCGACGATCTGCGCCGACACCGGAATCTCCTCCCCGCGCAGGCGATCCGGGTAGCCGGTGCCGTCGTAGCGCTCGTGGTGCCAGCGGATGATCGGCTTCAGATCCCACGGGAACTCGACGGCGGCGAGCAGCTCCAGTCCCCAGATCGGGTGCATCTGCACGATTTCGAATTCTTCGCGCGTCAGCGGGCCCGGCTTGTTGAGGATTTCGTGCGGGACGCGGACCTTGCCGAGGTCGTGCAGGTAGGCGCCGAGGCGGATCGTCGTCTGATTCGTCTCATCGAGCTCGAGCGCGCGCGCGACGGCCACGGCGCGCTGCGCCACACGTTCGCAGTGACCGAACGTGTAGCTGTCCGCAGATTCGATCGACTGCCCCCACTCGCGCACCAGCTCGAAGTACGTCGTCTCGAGCTCCGACATCTTGCCGCCGACGTGCACCAGGTCGACGCGGGCATCGAGCCGGAGAAACAGGCGGTGCGCGGTGTTCAGTAGGGAGAGCGCATCCTGGTTCCGACCCATGCCCTGCATCAGCAGCGCCAGCTCGCGCGACGCTTCGGCTTCGTTCAGCACCGAGCCGGCGCTCACCGCCAGCTCGATCGCCGTGCGCAACCGCGACTCGGCCAGCGCCGGCCGGCCGGTGTCGCGATACACCATCCCGATCATCTTGTACGCTTCGGCCTTGTCGGCGCGCGAGTCGATCTGGTCGAAGATCGCCAGCGCCGCCTCGGCGTTCCGCCGCGCGTCCTCGTAGCGTGCGCGCGCAAAATACGCTTCGGCGTGATTCACGAGGCACATCCCCTGCAAATGCGCGTCGCCGGCACGCTTGGCGATTTCGGAGCTCTTGGTGAAGTACTCGTCCGCCTTGTCGTACTGCTTCAGGTCGACGTGGGCGATACCGAGGTTGACGTACGCGGTCGCCAAGCCATGCTCGTTGTTGGTCGCGCGATGCGCGTCGACGGAGGCCTCGTAGTGCGCGACGGCCGTCGCCAGGTCGCCGTGAATGTTGGCCAGAATGCCCAGGTTCTGCTCGACGCGCGCCAGTAGCTCGCGCGCCTGGCCGCCGAGATCGAGGGCCTGAACAAAATGTGCGCGCGCTTCCGCCATCGACCCGGTGCGCAGCGCCAGGCCACCCATCGTGTTGAGCGCTTCGGCGGCGAGGACATCATTCTTGAGCTCGCTCGCAATGTGGTAGCTCTGATTGCACAGCTGGCGGGCGCGCGCCGAGTCATTGCGGTGGTGGTAGACGACCGCCAGGCGCCTCAGTGCCTCGGCGAGTACGGCGTTCTCGCCGTGGCCTTCGGCCGTGGAGATCGCGGCTTCGTACAGCTGGATTGCCTCGGGAATGCACGCGGCCCGTTCGCGCGCGCGTGCTTCGTACAACAGATCACCGGCCCGGCGCGCTTGGGCGCCGGGGATGCGCCGCTCTACCACGCTATCACGTAGTCTGAGAAGGCTATGACGTAGCGTGAGAAGTGGTCGAGCTTAGCTGTCACCTTCTTCGAATAGCTGTTGTCGGACGACGCCAGGTAATAGCGGATGTCGAGGTCGTCATCCGTGTACGCGATCCGCTTGGGCACGTCCCTGCGCCGCGAGTTGCAGTTCGCGTAGCTCATCGTCAGCGAGGCGGGGCGATCGAACCGCAGACCTTCGGGCTCGAAGCTGACCTCGTTCACGCCGCGGCCCCTGGGTGCGGTCATCGTGATCCGCGTCGGGGCGTCGAGCGCCCCCGCCGGGATCGTCAAGACATGCGGACCAACTCTGATGCTGCCACCGTCCCGCCCGATCGTGCGCGTGCTCGTGGCGTACGGGAGATCCTCGCACCTCAGCAGCCCTGCGGGCCGCCTCGTGCGGTCGTGATGGGCTTGCAGCCCCGGCATCGCAGCAGGTGGCGCTGCCGGAGCTCCTGGAGATGAAGGCGGTTCGCCGCAGGATGGCGCGAACAAACAAATGACGATTAGGACCGCTAGAGCGCGAACGGCCTTCATGTGCCCACATCTCCTACTGGAGGTTCGACGCTGCTGGGGACTTTTCCGGGCTACAACATGGGACCATTCCCGGGTCAATACCGTGAGAAATGTCACAAACTAGGGTTTTTGGGACCGTTTTGGTCCCCTTTGGCGACGATGTTATAGTTGGCCCCGATGCCTGACCAGGTTTCTGCCACCTTCTCCAGCCTCGCGCTCGCCCTGGGCGCCAAGTACGAGGTCAAACGGCTGGTCGGCTCGGGTGGCTTCGCCGAGGTCTACGAAGTGTGGGACAAGGACCTGGAGCGCCGGCTGGCGGTGAAGGTGCTGCGTCCCGACGTGGCCTGGACCTCGGGGATGATCGAGCGATTCCAGCGTGAGACCCGGGCTGCCGCGCGGCTCGAGCACCCCAACATCCTGCCGATTCACTTCGTGGGTGGCGGCGAGGGGCTCGTCTACTACGCGATGCCGTTCGTGGATGGGATGTCGCTGGGCGAATTGCTGAAACGCTCCGGGGCGCTGCCTCCCGAGCGCGCGCTCGCCATCATCATCCCGATTCTCGACGCTCTCGGTCACGCGCACGAAGCCGGCCTGCTGCACCGCGACATCAAGCCCGACAACATCATGCTCGACGTCGCGCGCGGGCGGCCGCTGCTGGTCGACTTCGGCATCGCGCGCCGGCTCGACAGCAAAGCGGGCGCGGGCCTGACGCAGACGGGTCTCGTGATCGGGACGCCGCACTACATGAGTCCGGAGCAAGCGCTCGGCGACCCCAACCTCGGTCCGGGCTCGGATCTCTACTCGCTCGGCTGCGTGCTTTTCCAGATGGTGACCGGCAACCCGCCGTTCGACGGCGAATCGTCGCAACAGGTCGTTGGCAAGCACATCGCCGATCCGCCGCCCGCCGCGCATGTGGTGAATCCCAAGGTGCCGCGCGAGATGTCCGACGTGATTTTACGCTGTCTCGCAAAGCAGCCCAAGGATCGCTATCTCTCTGCGGCAGAGGTGATCAGTGCCTTGGAGAAGCAACCAGGGACGATGCGCTCGAGAACGACGGCGGCGCAGGCAGCGACGGAGCTCTTGGTGAGTGGGGCAACGAAACAGCAGACGGCTAGACGGCTAGACGGTCAGTCGGCCGGGAAAAGATGGCCGGCCTGGGTCGTGCCGGTGATCGCGGTGGCGGCGTTGGGAATCGGGGCCGGCGCACTGTTCCTCAAGCAGCCGAAACTCGAGTTCGAGAACCCGCTCGCCGACAGTGTGACGGTGCAAGCGGGGTCCGTCACGTGGCGGGTTCCACCAGAGGGCAAGATCAAGATTCCCACTCCGGGGAGTGTGACGTGGCGGGTGATTCGGCCGCGCGCGGGCGAGCGCGAGCTGGGCCTGCCGCTCGGTCAGCAAGTCACGATGCAGCGCGGCACGATCCGGGCGACGCCGCGACCGGGCAGTCAGGCTTACTTCGAGCCTCTCATTACTAATGAAACGGGCCGCCCGATTACGATTACGATCAACGCTGGACTGGCCGGCGCGGTGTCGTGTAACTGTACCGTTCCTGCCGGGGCGGTGCGGATGCCGATCGGCTACTACCAGCTGTTTCAGAATTCGACTGTCCGCGCGGAAGACCCGGGCACCGGCAGGGCGGCGACGTTCAAAGACCTGGGGGCCAACGTCGATGGAACGCGCGGGACGGTGGGGCTGAAGTTTCGGGCTGGGGATCTCCGCACAACTCGCTGACACGCTCCGGAGAGTCTTCGCTCTTGTGAAGGGTGGTACCTGGCAACAGGCTCAGGTCATCCTTCCCAGGGGCACTCGATGCATAGACTGCTTGCAGTAGCAGGTGTTGGTCTGTTAGTAGGCTGCGCCGCTGCAGCACCTCCTCCTCCCACTCGCGATCTCGCCGCGCTCGACGGCGTCACCAGCTCGATCATCGGTCATCCCATCACGACGACTTCGGCCGATGCGCGCACGCACTTTCTCGCCGGGCAGCGCGAGCAGGATCTCGGCCGCAATTTCGACGCGCTCGATCATTACCAGCGTGCGGTCGCGGCAGATTCCACGTTCGCGTTCGGCTACCTGAGCGTCGCCAACACGTCGAATTCGCTGGCCGATTTCAAGAAGAACCTCGACCGCGCCGAGCAGCTCGCGAGCCGCGCATCCGAGGCCGAGCAGATCCAGATCCGGATCGCGCGCCGGGGGTTGGAGAACGACGTCAACGGGCAGCTCGCGCTGGCGCAGGAGCTGGTCGCGAAGTTTCCCGAGAGTCCGCGGGCGTATCTCGTGCTCGCCGGCGTGCAGGCCGGCCTGAATCGCACGACGGATGCACGCGCCTCCTACGGCAAGGCGATCGGCCTCGCGCCCCGGCTGTTGACCGCGCATATCGCGGTAGGGACGACCTACCTGTTCAACGAGCCGCGCGATTTCCAGCAGGCGCTGGTCCATTTCCAGGCCGCCGAGGCGTTGGCTCCGAACGAGCCGAGCACGCACGACTTCCTGGGCGACGCGTACCGGGCGTTGAACGACATGCCGGCGGCGCGGCGCGAGTACACCCGTGGCCACGAGCTCAATCCGCGCGACGCGGGGCTCGTGCAGCAACGCGGCCACGTCAATTCGTTCGCGGGCGACTACGCGGCGGCGCGCGCCGACTACGACACGTCGCTGGCGCTGGGCCGCGGCAATGAGAAGGGCTTCTTCGCCCCGTTCCGCGCGTATGTGAGCGTGTACGCCGGAGATCCCACCGGCGCGATCAAAGAGCTGAATCAGCTGGTGGCGCAGGCCGATGGCATGGGATTGCCCGATCCGCTGGCGGTGAAGGTCAACGCGCTCACCAACGTCGCGCTGATCGCGATCGAGACGAAGGATTTCGCGGCGGCTGAGGCGGCGCTGCAGCAGCGGCTGCCGTTGATGGAGCAGCAATCGGCCCAAGCGGCGAGTGCGGGCTTCCGTCGCAACCAGGACGCCAACAACGCGTACTTCCGTGCCTGGCTGGCGGCGCGCAAGGGCGATTATGGTGCGGCAAGCCGGGAGGCAGACCGCATGGCGGCCGTTGTGGCGCCGGATGCGAATCCCCGGAAGATGGAGCCGGTGCACCAGCTCAAGGGCTTCATCGCAGCCTACCAGGGGAATGCAGCGGAGGCGGCGTCGCATTTTGCACAGGGCAACCTCCAGGATCCCTTCATTAAGTACAACTACGCCGTGGCGCTCGAGGGCTCGGGACAGGCAGACAAGGCCAAGACGATGTTCAAGGAGCTGGCCGTTTACAATTTCAACAGCCTCGGGTATGCCCTGATCAGGCGGGAAGTGCAACAGAAGTCGTAGCAAGCGGGTATATTGTCCGTATGATGGTTCCGCTGTTGCTGTCTGTTGCGCTTGTTGCCCCCCCCCGGATCGATGATGTCCCGGTCCGAGTCCGGCTGAACCACGAGCAGCTCGAAGTCGGCGATCGCGCGCGGGTCTACATCAAGACCGCGCGCGATGGCTTTTTGGTCATTCTCCATGCGGACCCCCAAGGGCGGGTGCGCGTGTTGTTCCCCATCGACCCGGACGCGGACAACTTCGTGCGCGGCGGCAGGGAGTTGGAGCTGCGGAGCCGGTCCGATCGGGAGGCGCTGCAGATCGACGCCGAGGGCACGGGGACTGTGCTCGCCGCGTTCTCCGTCGATGCATTTCAGTTTGACGAGCTCACCCGCAACGGGCACTGGGACTTTCTGGCGCTGGGCGGGCCCGACGAGCAGGTGAAGAACGATCCGCTCGCCGGGTTGCTCGAGATTGTGAACAACATGGCGCGCGACCATCAGTTCGATTACGACGTCGCAACCTATGTCGTGGGCTCGGCGGCTTACGCGTCGGATTATGACTATCACGGCCACGGCTATGGCCACACGCACGTCGGGATCCACTTCGGGTTTGGATACTATCCGTTTGGCGTCGGCTTCGCGTACGGATACCCGTTCTGCGGGGCGTTCTGCTATGACCCCTTCTGGTACGGCGGCTTCGCCTACGGCTATCCCTACTATCCGTATCGCGGGGGTTACGGTTATCACACGGCGAGCTTCGGCGGGTTCAACCGCAAGGAGCCCAACCTCCCGCGCTTCGAGCCCACGCAGCCTCGCGTGCGACCAGCGAGCATGAGTGGCTTTGGCGATCGCCGGGACAACATGCAGAATCGCGGCATCCAGAATCGCGGCGTCCAGCCTCGCCGCGTCGAGCCGCGGAGCGTCGCGCCACGCGGTCGTGCGGTCGCGCCTCGCGGAACGCAGTCGGGGGGGCGCCCATCGGTCGGCCCGCGGTTCCGCGCGCCGTCGTCAGGCGGCAGGAGCATCTCGAGACCGTCCGGTGGAGGCAGGAGTTTCGGCGGGAGCGGTGGCTTCCGCGGCGGAAGCAGCGGCCGCTCCATGGGAGGCGGCCGCCGTCATTAGGGACTAGGGTTAGGGACTCGGGGTTCGGCAATCCCGAGTCCCCAACCCGAATCCCTAGGCCCCAAGAGAGATCGCGATTTCCTCGAGCAGGTCGTACGCTTCCTGCATGCCACCCTCCATACCCGAGTTGATAATTGCATCCCGTTGTTCCTTGCTCTCGCACTGCACGAGCACCCGGAGCTTAGTGATGTCGCCAACCTGCCTGAGCGTCATCGTATTCACCGTCGGATGCGCGTCGGGATCTGGTATGCCCTCGTAGCACTCAGTCCAGACCACGCGCTCCTTGGGGACGATCTCGCGGTACTCGCCGTGGAAGCCGACTTCGAACTTGCCGTGCGCAATCATGAGAAAGCGCCACTTTCCGCCGACGCGCAGATCGATCTCCGCCAGCTTCATCTCGCCACGCTTACCCACCCACCACTTGCTCACGAGCTCGGGCGTCGTGAACGTCTTGTAGACGAGGTGCTTGGGGGCGGCGAAGTCCCGTTCGATCAGGATCTGCGTATCCGTGGGCAAGCTCACCACGGCGCGGTTTTTACTCATGACGTCCACCATCGGAGTCTTCCTCCCGTTTGAGTTCGTCCAGCACGTCGTCCATTCGGTCGAACCGCTCGTTCCACGCCTGTTCGTAGTTCTTTACCCACTCGTGGATCGACTTGAGCGGCCGGCCGTTGAGGCGGTACAGCCGGTGACGCCCGTCTTCGCGGACGTGCACGAGGCCGACTTCCCGCAGGACGCGCAGGTGCTTGGACACCTGTGGTTGGCCCAGCCTGAGCTGCCGCACCAGGTCGTTCACCGGCCGTTCGCCCTTTGCGAGGAGATCGAGGATCTCCCGGCGCCGAGGCTCGGCGACCGCGTTGAACGCGTCCGTGGTGGTGGCTGCTCTGGCCATGTCCGTTAATATATTCCCATATAGGAATATGTCAACGGTGGGACTAGGGCTGGGGACTCGGGATTCAGACCTTTCGGCTAAGCTCTGAGAAGAGAGAGACTTCGGAGATGGCAGGACAGACTGATGCGCCGGTTATTCGGACGCGAACGCGGTTTGTGGCGACCCCGGGCCCGCGGATGAGACGGCAATTCCCGATGCTCGTCGCTCGGCCGAACACCTTCCAGCCCCCGCTACGCCACATATCAACGTTTATGGATATGACGCGCTGACCGAGGGGGAGGTACTCGCGCAGCCGGACCACGTTGAAGGTCACTTCTCGATCGAATTCGAGTGTCAGGCTCGGCGTCTTTACGGCGTCGTCGCTCGCCCAGTAGGTGTCACGCTTACCGTCGATCACATTCGCCGCAGGAAAACCGGCGCGCGTGTTGCTCGCACTCACCCGCGCCCCCCCTTGGGCCGCCAGGTCGGTACCAAATGTCGCGTCGACGTATCGTTTGAACCCGCGTAACGACGCGACATCGTTGTCGTGAATCCGCCCACGCCGATCCGGCGGCAGGTTCAGCAGGAACGACGCGCCCCGCCCTACTGACTTGTAGTAGAGGTCGACGAGCTGCTCGGACGTTTTGACCTGGCCATCCTCATGCTTGTGATAGAACCAGCCAGGCCTGATCGACACATCGCACTCCGCCGGCACCCAATGCGTCCCGGGGCGATCGCCCCGGTTCAGCCGAGCCGCGTCGGCCCGCCCGGGCGCAAAGTCGGCGCTGTTCTGCGTCGCCCAACACGTTTCGCCCGCAATCCCGTTTTCATTCCCAACCCAGCGGAGGTCAGGCCCCGCGTCGCTGAACAACACCGCGTCGGGCTGGAGCTCGCGCACCAGCTGCCACGTGGCCGGCCAATCGTAGTAGGTGCGGTTGTCGATCTCGCGCCGCTCATAGGCTCCACCGTAATAGCCGTCGCCGCCATTGGCGCCGTCGAAAAAGATCTCGAACACCGGGCCATATTGGGTCAGCAGCTCGCGGAGCTGATTTCGGTAATATGTGAGGTACTCGGGCCGCCCGTAGTCCTTGTGATTGCGGTCCCACGGCGAGAGATAGACGCCGAACTTCACGCCCGCTCGCGCGCAGGCGTCCGAGATTTCCTTCACATAGTCGCGATTGGTGACGCAGTGCTCAGTATAGCGAGACGGCCAAAGACAGAACCCGTCGTGGTGCTTGCACGTGAGGATGAGCCCCTTCATCCCGCCGCCCTTCGCGGCTTCCACGATCTGATCGGCGTCGAAGTCGGTCGGATTGAACAAGGCCGGCGATTCGTCGCCATAGCCCCACTCGCGGTTCGTAAACGTGTTGATCGTGAAATGGAGGAAGCCGTAGAATTCCAGCTCGTGCCAGGCAAGCTGGCGCGCTGATGGAACGGGACCAAACGGCGCTGGAGCATCGCTAAACCGCACGCCCGCGAGCGCGAGCGAGGCCAGCATGAACTCACGCCGGCTAACGGTCATCGCGGTCTTCGTCGGCGATATCGACGGCCATCGGGAAAAAGACCGAGCGCTTCACACCGGGGAACGGCTTGTCCCACCCACGCGCGTCATGCCACAGAATCCGGTTGAGCAGATCCGAGGGCGCGGCGTCGGGAGTATTGAATTTCATCCGCGCCGACGCGAGCGCGGCCCGCCGGCGCTCCTCGGCGTGCGGCCCCGTGATCGAACCCACGCGCTGATTGACCTCGTGCAGCGACTGCGTGGGAATCAGCGCCGTATATGGCGTGAAATCGGGTGACTCGTCGGGACCAATGAAGCTCGCCCGCATGTCGGTCGCCACAAGATCAAACAGGCTCAGCGCCGGCAGGCCCAGCATCAGCTCGATCGTCTTTACCATACTCGGCTGGGCATAGAACGTCTGATCGAGCGCGCCCCGCTTGGCATACGGGCTCGCCACCATCGCGACGGTGCGATGCCCGTCGATGTGATCGACGCCATTTTGCGCGTCATCCTCGACAATCAGAATCGCCATCCTCTTCCAGAACGAGCTGCGCGACAGTCCTTCGACCATGCGGCCCGTCGCGAGATCGTTGTCCGCTACGCAGGCCTTGGGCGTGCACCAGCCAGGGCTCGTGCCCTGCGTGTGGTCGCTGGGAAGAATCACCATCACCAGGTTCGGCATCTTCCCCGCCGTTTCCCATTCCCGCAGATGCTCGAGAAACACGTCGGCTTTCACGACGTCCGGGTTCTCTTGCGTCCAACCCGGATAGTCGCGCACCAGCACCCGGTCGAGCGAGGGAATGTCGGAGCGCGTGTTGTAGCGCTTGGCCATGTACGCGCGGAAGTCGGCCGGATTGTGCGGCTGCGAGTCGCGGTACTGCGCGAGCAGCGAAGCGCGCACCGAGGCGCTGTCGCTCTGCGGGGCGGGCGCATACTCGCCGAACACGCTCACGGTCTTGCCCTTCTGTTGCGCCACTTCCCACAGGAAGCCGCCCGACGAGTACGCCAGCGGATCCTGGCCTTCCGAGGGATAACTGCGGCCCTCGTACAGCGGCCACATCGGGTATTCGGTCTCGTTGGCCTGCGTGAGCCAGTTGTGGCCATCGGCGGAGTTGCCGCCGGACGCGAAGAAGTGATCGAGCAGCACGAACTGGTCGGCGAGCGCGTGCGCGTTGGGTGTCACGTCGCGCCCGTACTGCACCAGCGTCGAGTCGCTCGCGCCGCGCCCCATATCGCCGAACACCTGATCGTAGGTGCGGTTTTCGCGAATGATGTACACGACGTGCTCGATCAACGACGGCTCGCCCGGCCGCTCGGGGACCGCCCGAGCAACGACCTTGCGAGGCGCCGGCGCGGCCTCGGCGGCTCCGAGTGTCAGACGATTGTTGCGCGCAACGGACGTGGTATACGCGGCAAGCTCCGCCTCCGAAGGGACGGCGATGACGTTGACCGAGCCGCGATAGGAATGGACATACTTGCCCTCCATCCCCGATGTGCGCCCCGTCCCCGACCCCACACCGAACAGCGCCCCAACCGCAATCGTCTTTCCATCGGCACTCACGTCGATGCTCGACGGATACCAGCCAGTGGGAATCAGGCCGCGAAATTGGCCGCTCGGCAGCGCATACACGCCCACGGCATTGAGGCCACCCAGTGTCACGTACAGCGTCGCGCCGTCGGGCGAGACTTCCACATCTGTCGGCGCGAATCCGATCTTGCGCTCGCGGAACGGCGCGATGGCAATAGACCGCAGCCGCGTGCGGGCTCGTGTGTCGATGACGCTCACGGTGTCGGAGTTGCCGTTCGCTACGTACAACCGCCCGTTCTTCTCATCCCACGCGACTCCGGTCGGATGCCGGCCCACCGTGATCACGGTGCGGACGGCCCCGGCGACCAGATCGACTTCGGAGACATCGCCCGCTTGAGCGATGCCGCGTGCATCGACCCGCACGAGCTCCGCGAACGCATCGCAGCACTGTTTGGCGGCGCGTGAACGGGCTGTCGGCTTCCGGCCGCCGAGGTTCGTGACCCACGCTCTGGAACCATCCGCGTTGATCGCGGCCGCGACGGGCAACACGCCGAGCGGGATCATCCTGATCAGCGAGCCGCGGTCGGCATCGATCACCGCCAGGGAGTCGTTCGCCGGCAGCGGCACGACAGCGACACGCCGGCCGGAGGCGTTGGCGCGCGACGCGACCGCGACGCCCCCAGCCATGCTCGAGCCGAGCGACCATGTGAAGCGAGCCGCACCACTTGAGTCGAAGGAGAATGTTTTGCCGACGCCGGACACGATCGCGCGCCCGGTAACGGGATCCACCGCGACACCCTGCACGCCGGCACGATCCTCGAGCCGCGCACTCGCGAGCATCGCATTGTCGCGCCAATCGAGCAGATATGCGGCCCGGTTCACAGAGACCCAGATTTCGCCGGGACGCTTGCCGAAGCGCACGCCGGTCACCCGCGCGCCGAACACGCTCTGCACGCCGGCGGGAGTGACCTGTGCGGCGGTGGCGATTACGCCAGAATCGGGGACGCTTCGTTTAGGCTGTGGCGGTGCCTGGGGCATCGCCTGAAGCAGCAGGAGGACGGCGAGCATGCTCCAATAATGCGCCTACTGTTGATGGGCTTCAACAAACCACAGCCACTTGTCCGTGCCCCGCGCAATCTCCGTCAGCATATCGGCGCTGACCGCATCCTCCAGCTCGTTCATCTCCTCGATGCAGATGCGGGCACCGCGCGCGAATGCGCTCAGCGCGTCCGACAGCGCGGCCACGTGCTCGGGTCCCGTGCTCAGGCCGATCGGGTAGTCCGGGAGCGCGGACCGCTCCGTGACCACACCCACCGTGCCCTCGGCGATCCCGCCGAGCTGCATGATGCGTTCGGCGATGAGATCGACGTACTCCACCACGGCGTCGTTGATCTCGTCGAACAGCTTGTGCAGCGCGATGAAAGCGGGGCCCTTCACGTTCCAATGCGCCTGCTTGCACTGCGTCTGGAGATCGATCGCGTCGGCGAGCCGCTGATTGAGCAGCGACACGACTTCCGTGCGCGTCGATTCGGGAAGATCGTTCTTGGTCGTGTGCAGCTTCGTGTCGCTGCGTGATGCCGTTGCCATCTACTCCTCCTTGTTCACGCGTTCACCGTCTTCATGCCCCCTTCGGGATAGCGCGCGCCTGCCGCCGCGCCCCGCGGGATGACCTCGTCGAGCCGGCCCAAATCGTCCGGCGTGAGCCGGATGTTCACGGCCGCGGCATTCTCCTCAAGATACTTCCGGCGCTTGGTACCTGGAATCGGGACGATGTCGTCCCCCTGCGCTAGCAGCCACGCAAGCGCGATCTGCGCCGGCGTGCATTTGCGCTCGCGCGCGATCCGCTCCGCGCCCGCCACGAGCTCCAGATTCTTCTGAAAGTTCTCTCCTTGGAAACGCGGATGGTTCCGCCGCCAGTCTCCCTCGGGCAGGTCCTCGAAGCGCCTCAGCTGTCCCGTCAGGAAACCCCGACCGACAGGACTGTACGCCACGAATCCGATGCCGAGCTCTCGAACCGCAGGCAGGATCTCGTCTTCGACGTCGCGACTCCACAGCGAGTACTCCGACTGCAGCGCCGTGATCGGATGGACGCGCTGCGCTCGGCGAATGGTCTGAGCGGCGGCTTCGGAAAGGCCGAGGTAGCGAACCTTGCCGGCCTGCACCAGATCCGCCATTGCACCTACGGTCTCCTCGATCGGTACGGCGCGGTCGACCCGATGCTGGTAGTACAGATCGATGAAGTCGGTGTTGAGCCGCTGCAGGGACGCATCGCACGCCGCGCGCACGTACTCGGGACGGCCGTTCTGGCCCTGCCACTTTCCGTCGGGACCGCGGACGTTGCCGAATTTGGTGGCGAGCACAAAACGGTTTCGCTTCCCCTTGACCGCTCTGCCGACGAGGACCTCGTTGGTGTGGGGTCCATACACGTCCGCCGTATCGAGGAAGTTGCTGCCTAGCTCGAGCGCGCGGTGAATCGTTGCGATCGATTCCTGCTCGTTGTCGCGGACGCCGTAGAAATCGGACATCCCCATGCACCCGAGTCCCAACGCCGAGACGACGAGCCCCTGAGTACCCAGTTTTCGTTGTTGCACCGGAACCTCCCGTTACCGCGCTGCTTTTGCCACCGTGTCCCACGTCCGGGTTGTGACTTCCTTGCCGAACGTTTTGTCGATCAGCGTCATGAAAACCGGGCCCTTGGGATTCGGCACGTACACGCTGAAGATTGCGCCGCCCTGCATCACCAAAATGCGCGCCCCTTCGAATTCGATCGGCAGCTTCAACGTCTTGGACGGCCGCTCGCGCAGGAATGTGATGATCCGTTTGGACTCGGGCGCCAGGCGAAACCCCTTGTAGGGATCGGACGCGAGGATCTTGCGGAGCCCGTTCACGGGGCGGACGATCGTGAGAAACGCCTGGCCCAGCTTGTCGTGCATGGCCCTTTCGGCCCGGCGCTCGAGCGACGCGACCGGCGCCACCGGCGCGCTGAAGACGACGTTCCCGCTCGCGAGCAGCGTCTTCACGTCGGTGAAACCGGCGGCCTCGAACGCCGCTTTGAGCTGCGGCATTTTGGCGTTCGTCGGCATCACCCCTCTCAGGAAGGCAGCGTAGCGCGGCATGGTTATGTGGGGAGGAACGCTTCCACAAAGCCCAGGTTGGCGCGCCCCGCAATACGAACGATGGCCGGCGCGTCGCTCACCGATCCCTTGATGGCGAAGTATCCGAGGAATGCCCGCCCGCTCGTCTCGACCCGCACGCCGGCAGGGAACCGGATCTGCACATACCCCGAAAACACGCCAACGTCGATGGTAGTCACACCGGGCTCGAAGCGCGCCTGAGTCAGATCGAGCTCTACGTAGCCGAGGCGCGCCCGCAGCGTGAGATGGCGCGGCATCACACCCGCCAATTTGCGCTCTTGTCCCGCGAACGTCGCCCGAATATCGGTGGACTCGTGGTCTCCGAGCGCGGGCAGATCGGCGATGATGGCGTCGAGCTCCTGCAGAGACTTCGCTTCGTACACAGCCTGGAACCGGGCATCGAGCTGGGCTTCGGTGAGCTGATCGTTGGCGAAGGAGCGCGTCAATACATCGATCACGCGGTCCCGCGCGGCGGCTGGAAGATCGGGAAGATCGGGCACGTCTAAACCTACTGTCGATTTCCCCTCCCTCTCAACGACTACCGGGTGTCCGAGCATATTTCCGACCTTACGGAGGAGCCATGAAATACCTGTGCCTGGTCTACCAGGAAGAAAAGCAGGAAGTGAACGTCCCCAAGGAGACGATCGAGCAAGCCAAGCGGGACTACTGGGCGTTCACCGAAGACATCAAGAAGAGTGGGCACTATGTCGGCAGTAACGGGCTGCAGCACACCGATGCCGCGACGACCGTTCGTGTCCGCAACGGCAAGCTCTCGACCACCGATGGGCCTTTTGCCGAGACCAAGGAGCAGCTCGGCGGCTACTTCCTCATTGAGGCCAAAGACCTGAACGACGCCATCCAGGTAGCGGCGCGCATTCCGTCAGCCAAGTGGGGATCGGTCGAGGTCCGGCCGGTTTGGGGCTAGGGCCTAGGGTTGGGGACTAGGGCCTGTCGAAATACGGACATCCCAAACGACTACCGGATGTCCAGATTTCACAGTCCACAGACATGTCTCGGAGGAGCTATGCGTTATCTGTGCCTGATTTACGAGGACGAGAAGTGGTGGGACAAGGCCACGCCGGCCGACATGGAGAAGGGCATGGCCGATTACAACGCGTTCACGGAAAGCATCAAGAAGAAGGGCAACTACATCGGCGGCGAAGCGCTGCAGCCGACGAAGACCGCGACGTCCGTAACGGTCCGCAACGGGAAAGTCTCGACCACAGACGGCCCCTACGTCGAGACGAAGGAGCAGCTCGGCGGCTACTACCTGATCAACGCGAAGGACCTGAACGAGGCGGTCCAGGTCGCGTCCCGGATTCCGGGCGCGCAGCATGGGACGGTGGAAGTCCGACCGGTCATGGAGTTCGACCAGCCGTAGACACGATCGAGTCGGTTTATCGCGCGGAGTCCCGCCGCGTCCTCGCGACCCTGATCCGCCTGCTCGGCGACTTCGATCTCGCCGAGGAGGCGCTTCAGGATGCGTTCGCGGCGGCGGTGGAGCGCTGGCCGATCGAGGGGACACCCGCGAACCCCCGCTCGTGGCTGATCTCGACCGGCCGGTTCAAGGCCATCGATCGCCTTCGGAAGACCAGGCGCGAGACTCCCGGCGAGCTCGATGTCGCGCAGGACATGATCGAAACCGAGGACTACGACGTCGCCGACGACCGGCTGCGTCTGATCTTCACCTGCTGCCACCCGAGCATCAATCCTGACGCACAGGTGGGGATGACGTTGCGCGAGGTGTGCGGTCTGACGACCGAGCAGGTCGCCGCCGCGTTCCTCACGACCGCCCCGACGCTGGCGCAGCGCATTGTGCGCGCGAAGGCCAAGATCCGGGACGCGCGGATTCCGTACGAAGTACCAGCGCGCGCCGACCTGCCCGAGCGTCTCGCCACAGTACTGCACGTGATCTACCTCGTGTTCAATCAGGGCTACTTCACGCGAGCCGATCTGGCGGTCGAAGCGATTCGGCTCGGGCGGCTGCTGGTGGAGCTGCTCCCGGAGCCCGAAGCGCTCGGCCTGCTGGCGCTGATGCTGCTGCACGATGCCCGCCGCATGACTCGGACGACGCCGGCGGGCGAGCTGATTCCGCTCGAGGAGCAGGATCGCACGCGGTGGAATCGCGCGCAGATAAAGGAAGGAGTGGAGCTGGTCGAGCAAGCGTTCGCTGTGCGGCGGGTGGGGCCCGTATCAGCTCCAGGCCGCGATCGCCGCGGTGCACGCCGAGGCGCCATCGTCGGACCAGACCGACTGGAGCGAGATCGTGGGGCTGTACGACGTGCTGCTGAGGATCGATCCCTCACCCGTGATCGAGCTGAATCGGGCAGCGGCGATCGCGATGCGCGACGGACCCGAGCACGGCCTCGCGCTCATCGACGCGATTCTCGTGCGCGGCGATCTAATAGAGTACTCTCTCGCGCACGCGGCACGCGCCGATCTGCTGCGCCGGCTGAAACGATCGTCCGAGGCCCGCCCCGCTTACGAGCGCGCGCTCGCATTGGCGGTCGAAGAACCGGCGCGGCGGTTCCTGGAGCGACGGCTGCGCGAGCTCTAACACCTGATAGCCGATAGCCCTCTTACCAAGGACACCCATGTCACCACGATTCGTGATCCTCGCCCTGGCACTCTTGCCAGTGAGCAGGCTTCAAGCGCAGAGCTCCGCTGACTCGACCGGGATCCGCCAGGCCGCGCTCGACTACATCGAAGGGTATTACGAAGGAAACGCCGAGCGGATGCAGCGCGCCCTGCACCCCGAGCTGGCCAAGCGCATCGTGAACGTCGACGAGCGCGGCCGATACCGGCTTGGCCAGATGAGCGCGATGACACTCGTGGAGATCACGCGCGCCGGAGGCGGCAAAGACACGCCTGTTGCCGAGCGGCGCAAGGAGGTCACCATTCTCGACATCTACCAGAATGCCGCGAGCGCCAAGATCTACGCGTCAGGGTGGGTCGATTACCTGCATCTCGCCAAGTGGAACGGCCGCTGGGTAATCGTCAACGTGCTGTGGGAGCTGCATCCGCGAAGAGCTCCCTGATTGCTCAGGGCCCACCGCGCTAGTACCAATTCTTCTCCCACGCGTGCGGGCGTAGCTTCGTCAACAGTGCCGGCGGCAGCGCGCCCCTGGTCGCCGCCATCGCGTTCTGCCGCACGTGCGCCGGCCGGCGCATGCCCGGAATCACCGTCGAGACTTCGGGCGCCGAAAGGCAGAACCGGAGCGCCAACTCGGGCAGCGTCTGCACCTGTTCGTCCAGCACTCCCGCGAGCGCTTTCCCGCGGCGCTCCGCCTCGGCTTTGCGATCGCCCGCGAAGTACTCCGAGCGCCAGTCGCCCGGCGGAAACACCGTGTCGGCCTTGATCTGCCCGGTGAGCGCGCCCTCGTCGAACGGCACGCGCCCGATGATGCCGAGCGGCTTTTTCCTCGCGAGGTCGAACAGCGCCTTCTCGGGCGAGCGGTCGTAGATATTGTAAATCACCTGCGCGGTTTCGAAGATCGGATCGGTGAGTACGCGCAGCGCGGTCTCGGGCGCGTGATCGTTGATCGAGATGCCCCAGTGCAGGACCTTCCCTTCATCTTTAAGACGCTTGATCTGCTCAAACGAGGCCGGCCAGTCGGGATCCGCGAGCCAGACGTCGTTCCACACGTGCAGCTGCTGCACGGACAGCGCGTCGACGCGCAGGTTCTTAAGCGAGTTCTCGGTACTGGACCGGATGTACTTGGCGGGGAAGACGTCGCCGAGCCTGTAGTCGGCGCGCCCCGGCCATTGGCGATTCATGGGCGGGATCTTCGTCGCCACGATGACGCGCTCGGCGCGAATGTCGTCCTTGAGCGTCTCGCCGATCACGCGCTCGCTATGCCCGTTCCCGTACGCGAGCGCGGTGTCGAAGAAGGTGATCCCCTGATCGACGGCTTCGCGCAGCGCTTTGCGGCCTTCGGCGTCGTCCACGCCGCGCCACATCTCGCCGCCGATACCCCAGCCGCCGAAACCGATCTCCGAAACCTTGTAGCCGGTCGCTCCCAGCATCCGTTGTTTCATGACGGCCCTCTCACTTAGCGACGGTAAACTCGTAGCTCCCGGATCCCACGGTGACGATCACGTCCTCGCCGGCCTGCCGTGCGTCGCGCATCCCGGCTGTCATCCGCACATGGTCGACGGTCGTGTCCCACAGCGTCACCTCGGCGGCGGTGTTGGGCGGCACGGTGACATTCAGCACGAACCGCTGGCCCCCCCCATCGAGCCGCCACGACGACATCACGGTGCCGTAGGATGTCTCGAGCGTCACGCGAGCATGCGTGAGGCCGGCACCGAGTCGCGGCGCGATCCGGACTCGCTTCCCGCCGGGTGCGCCCGGATCGAGGTTGATCCCGCCGATCGTGCGGTACATCCAGTCGCCGACCGCGCCGAACGCGTAATGATTGAAGGAGTTCATCCCGACATCCTGGAACGAGCTGTCGGGGCGAATGCCATCCCACCGCTCCCACATCGTGGTGGCGCCGCGCGTGATTGGATAGAGCCACGACGGGTACGTCCGCTGCATCAACAGTCCGTAGGCCACATCGAGGTGACCGGTCGCGCTCAGCACCGGCAGCAGCTGCGGCGTGCCAAGGAAGCCCGTGGTGAGATGCATGCCGCGAGCGCGAACCCCGGCCGCCAGGCGTGCCGCGGCCGCCGGCACGAGACTGTCGGGCAAGAGGTCGAACGCGAGCGCTAACGCATACGCCGTCTGCGTATTCTCCCCCACTCGGCCGCCGGCGGAGACGAATTCGCGATTGAACGCCGTGCGTACGTCGCGAAACAGGCTGTCATAGCGCGCGGCATCGCCGGCTTTCCCCAACGCCCGGGCCGCGCGCGCGACCAGATTGGCCGAGTGGGCGAGATAGGCGGTCGCGATGTAGTCGGTGTTGGTGGTCGCGCCGGGATACGAGGGGTCGTCGCTATGCAGCGCGAGCCAGTCACCGAACTGCCACCCCGGCTGCCAAATCAGATCCGCGCCGGCGCGGCGCCGCTCGAATTCGACCCAGGCGCGCATGCTCGGATACTGGCGCTCGAGCAGGCCGCGGTCGCCGTACGCGACGTACATCGTCCACGGCACGATCACCGCCGCGTCACTCCAGCCGGCGGTCCCCGCCCCTTCGACCGAATCGCCGCCGAGGACGTTCGGAATCACCCACGGCACACTCCCGCTCGCGTGCTGATCGGCGGCGACATCGCCGAGCCACTTCGCGAAGAAGCCGGCCACGTCCATGTTGAAGGCCGCGGTACTCGCAAACACCTGCGCGTCCCCCGTCCAGCCAAGGCGCTCGTCTCGCTGCGGGCAGTCGGTTGGAACGTCGAGGAAGTTGCTGCGCTGCCCCCACACGATGTTCTGCTGCAGCCGGTTGAGCAGCGAATCCGACGTCTCGAACGATCCCGTTTGGGCGAGATCGGACGACACGGCGACTCCGGTGATCGTTGCCGTATCGCCGGCGGCGGGAAGTCCCGTCGCGCCGACGTAACGGAAACCATGGAAGGTGAAATGCGGCTCGTAGATCTCTTCGCCGCCGCCCTTCAGCGTGTAGCGGTCGGTCTGAGCCGCGCGGCGCAAATTGGCGGTGTAGAGATTGCCGTCGCGATCCAACACCTCGGCGAACCGCAGGGTGACGACCGTACCCGCGGCGCCTCGCACCTTGAGCCGTGCCCACCCCGTGAAGTTCTGACCGAGGTCGAAGATGGTTTCGCCCGAGGCGCTGCGGCGCATGCTGATGGGCTTGAGCTCCCGCACCCGGCGGACGGGCGGTGCTTCTGGTGCGATCAGTTTCGTGCTCGGCGGATCGAGCACGACAACTCGCGCCCACTCCTGATCGTCGTATGCGGCGCGATCCCACCCCGACCGCTCACGGCGCGCGTCGTACGTTTCGCCGCCGTAGATGTCGGACGCCTGAATCGGGCCCGTGGCCGTCCGCCACTGCGAGTCGGAGACGACGCGCTCGATCTTTCCATTCTGATAAATGATCTCGAGCTGCAGGCGGACGCCGATCCGCTGGCCATACACATTGCGCCGTCCCTCGAAGCCGAGTTGGCCGCGATACCAACCGTCACCCAGCACCGCACCGAGCGCGTTGTCGCCGGGTTTGAGCAGCTTCGTGACGTCGTAGGTCTGATACTGGAGGCGGCGAGAGTAGGACGTCCAACCCGGGGTGAACAGCTGATCGCCCACGCGCGTGCCGTTCAAGTACGCTTCGTACAATCCGAGGCTCGTGGCGTACAGTCGCGCTCTCGCCACAACCCCGCTCACGCGAAATGCGCGACGGAACAGCGGCGAGGGACCTCCCACGCTGTCGGTTGGACCAGGCGCCGTGCCGATCCAAGCAGCGGTCCATTGGGACGGCTCGAGCAGTCCCATTTCCCAGAACCCGAGCTCGCTCCATGGCGATACGCGACCCTTGCCGTCCCAGACACGCACGCGCCATTCGTAGCGCCGCCGAGATTCAGGATCAGGACCACCATAAGCGACAAACACGGAAGCGTCGCCCGACGTGCGTCCCGTGGCCCAGATGAGCCGCCCGCTCCGCGTCACCTCGATCTCGTAGGCGGACTGGACGGTGTTGTGCTCGGCGCTCGTGATGCGCCAACTCAACCGCGGTCGTACGGCATCGATGCCGAGGGGGTTGGCCAGATACTCGACGCGCAGCCCGGTCACGCCAAGCGACGGCTGTTGGATCGCGATGAACGCTAGGAGCTGCAGGGTCCCGATCATTGGCCGCCGCTTCCAAACTGGCGCGAGTATTTCACGATGAACGAGCGAGCGTATGGCTCGTTCAAGCTAAAAAAGCTGTCGGCGGAGCGTCCCTCGTTGAACACGACGAACAGCCCGTTGCCAGCGGTGCTGAGCCAACTGAAGCGCGCGTTTGCGGACCACGCCTGCACCTGGTTGCTGTACTGCACGAGGGTCTGGAACATGATGCGTGGCGTGAAGAAGAACGCGACCCGGGCATTGATCAGCTTGCGGATGAAGTCTCCCTCGACCAGGCGCACGTCGTTGTACTCTGTGGTGAGGGATGTGTTGAAGAAGCTTCCGCTGCGCGCCCCCACGGAGACCACGCCACCGGCCCGAGTCCCATCGTAAAATCCGCCGATGTCCGCGCGCAACGTCAGCCAGAACGGCGCGCTCGGGTTGGTGGCGAGATCAAAGCCGAGTGATGTGTAGTCGTACGAGCCGGCGGGGAGCGTCACCCCCGGGGAGATCTCGAACGGCTGCTCCAGGCCTTGATGCTCGACGTTCGCCTCGGGACCGAACCGGCCGCCGTTGGCGAGATCGAACTCGGTGAGATCGAGGTGAAGCCGTCCTTCCTGCCAGAAACCGTTGAGCCGGTAGTAGCCGCGATAGCTGGCGTGCGGGAGCCACTCCTTGAGCCACGGGATGCCGGGGAAACGTTGCTTCCACATCAGGCCGGCCTCGTAGTAGCGATAGCCGCCGGTCCGATTGAGGAATCCCACCTGCGGATCGAACTCGCTTCCGACCTGGATGTAACGCGCGACGTTGCTCCACCGCTGCGTTTCAAGCCCTAGCCGCGCGCTGTACGCGATGTCGTCATTGGGACCGGGCTTCGCAGATCCCGCGCCCCACCAATCCACGGTCCACGCGTCGCCCATGCCGATGCGCCCGTCCACGCCGAAGACGCGATTCCAGCCTCCGGCCACGTCGGTCGCCATGCGCTGCACGCCGATGACGCCGATGCGCGATCTGGTCGCGAGCTCGCGCCCCACCTTGAATACGGAATAGCCCTGATCCTCGGTAAAGATCTGCAGGCCGCCCACGGTCAGCCCGCTCAGGCGGCCCGTCACGCGGCCACCGCCCACGATGGGCACCGGCTGGCCGAGCGCGTCGATGCCGATGCGGCGGGTAAAGAATAGATCGACGGCTTGCGGCGTACCAGCGGAGAAGATTCCGGCATTCTCGAGAAAGAACGGACGCTTCTCCGGAAAGAACAGCGGGAAGCGGGTGAGGTTAGTGCGCTGCTCGTCGACCTCGACCTGCGCGAAGTCGGTATTGTAGGTGAGGTCGAGCGTGAGACTCTGTGTGAGCCCGACTTTCAGGTCGCCGCCCACCTCGCTGCGACTGTGTGCCTCGGGCTCGATCAGATAGTTGCGTTCCCTCCCGGTGAGCGCGTACGGCGTGACGTACCAGACGCGCCGCGAGGGCACCTGCACGCCTTGGAGCGTCCCCGCATGCGAGATCTTATTGAGAGTGAACTGGCGCGGGATGAACGACCAGAACGCTTCTTCACTTTTGCGCCGGATGCTGCGGACGAGATTGAGTCCCCAGGTTTGCGTCTCGCCCGGGCCAAAGCGCAGCGTGGTAAAGGGAATCCGAAACTCGGCGTACCACCCGGCGGAGTCGACCGAGGTGGCGACGGTCCAGGTCCCGTCCCAGTTGATGTTGAACCCGCCCAGCGCGCCGGCCGTGGCCGACGTCTGGCCGGGGAGCTGGACTCCACCACCTTCGCCCTCGTTAACGACCTGTGCGTCGTACTCGATCGCGGCCGGTGTGGTCGTGAACACGAACCCATTCTGCCGGTCGTGATAGGTATCAAAGAGAATGCCGAAGTAGTCGCTCTTGGAGATGTCGCCGTCGCGCACCTGCGCGCCGGGGACGATGGAAGTGGGGTCCGTGTCGTAGAGCCAGGCGCCCACGTACACCGCCTCGCCGTCGGTAATGATGCGGACTTCGGTCCGCTCGGTGACCGGCTGCCCTTCGTGCAGCTCGCGCTGGATGAACCCACTCACTGGACTCGCGTCCAGCCACGCGGCGTCGGTCAGGCGACCGTCGATCACGGGTGGTGTGGAGACAGCGCGCGAGGTCGCTGTTGGGCCCTGCGCGGCAGAGACCAAGAGGATGACGGCGAGCATGAGCCCCGAAGATAACGCTGGCTGTTACCGGGGCGTTACGGACGCCTCCGTCCAACAATTGCGCGGTACGCGAGGAGCAGCAGCACGGCGCCAATAATCGAAGCGATCCAGCCGGCGCTCTCGCCGGCCGAGTAGATACCCAGCACCCGGCCCAGCCATGTACCCAACAAGGCTCCCGCAATACCCAGCAGGATCGTCACGATCCACCCGCCGGGATCGCGCCCCGGCACCAGCAGCTTGGCGATGGCGCCGATGATCAGTCCGATCACCAGAGTAGCTATCAGACCCATAACACCTCCACCTCGGTGAGAGAATGGAGCACTCTACTTCACTTTCCCGGTCTTGTCGAATCGCTCGCGAAAACCCTCGCTCTTGACGATCTCTTGCGGGAGGCTGTGACGGGCTCATGGCCGCCTCAATACTCGTCGAAATAGCGCTGGATCACCTTCGGATCGCTCGTCTTGGTCAACGCCAGGCGCAGCAACACGCGCGCTTTTTGCGGGTTGAGTCCCAGCGATGCAACAAAGCCGTACTTGTCATCGTCGATCTCGACGTTCCGCCCGACATTCCCTGTGGTGACCCGCGACGAACGCACGCACACGATGCCCTTTTTCGCCTGCGCCGCGAGCGCGGTGACCGCTGTGGCGGTCATGTTGCCGTTGCCGACACCGGCGATCACGATCCCCTTGGCACCGGCCGCGACGGCCGCGTTGATCATCGCGCCGTCCATGTTCTCCGATGCCATGATGATGTCGACTCGGGGCAACACGGTGGTGTTGTCGACGGAGAACTCGGATGTGGTCGTGTTCTTCCCCACCGGGCCCCGGTAGAACTCGGGCTGCCCATACGAGACGGTGCCGATCAGGCCCGAGATCGGGGAGAGAAAGGTCTGCACTGCGGTCGTGCTGGTCTTGGTGAGTGAGCCCGCGCCGTGAATCCAGTCATTGACGACCACGAGCACGCCACGACCGGCGGCCTGCGGGCTGGCCGCGACTCCGACCGCGTTATAGAAGTTGAGCGGACCGTCAGCCGAGAGTGCGGTGGACGGGCGCATGGAGCCCGTCAGCACGACCGGCTTGGCCGATTTCACGACGAGGTTGAGGAAGTATGCCGTCTCCTCGATGGTATCCGTCCCGTGCGTGATGACGACGCCGGCGACGTCGGGCTGCGCCAGCAGCGCGTTGATCCGCGTCGCCAGCTTGATCCAGACCGAGTCATTCATATCCTGCGAGCCGATGTTGGCAATCTGCTCGCCGCGCAGATTGGCCAGTTTCTTCGCCTGTGGCACAGCCGCGAGCAGCTGTTCGACGCCGACCTGGCCGCTGGTGTAGCCGGCCTGCACGTCACTCGCGGCCGCGCCAGCAATGGTCCCGCCGGTCGCGAGCACCACGATAGTGGGGAGGGCAGGACCGCTGCTTCTTGCAGGCGCAGGCGTCTGTGACAACGCGATCGAGGTGGCGATCGCCAGCATTGGTACGAAAACGAGCACTCGCATCTGACCCTCCTTCACCTTGTTCGAAGCGACCATCGCTTACCGATGAAGAGCGTAGGAGGAGCGGGAGGATTCGGTTACTAGACTTTGGGGCAGGAGCAAGAGAAACGGCGGCCATCGGCCGCCGTTTTGATTGCCCCTCCTGGGATCGAACCAGGACTCTCCTGATCCAGAGTCAGGCGTGTTGCCAGTTACACCAAGGGGCAGCGAATGGAGCTGAGGGGGCTCGAACCCCTGACCTCCTGGGTGCGATCCAGGCGCTCTCCCAGCTGAGCTACAGCCCCGTGAGGGCGTTCAAACTAAACCCGCGGGGGGGTCGGATTCAAGGACAACATCGGCGCGCGCTAGCGCCCGAGCGCCTTCCGCAGATTGTTGACGAGCCCGTCGAACATCCGGCGTGAGTTGCGGCGGCGGTAGAACTGCCCGTTGAGCCACGAGCGGAATCCCGTCGGCACCCACACGTGCTTGAGCGTGACCTTGGTCGATCCCCCGGCGAAAGTCAGGCCGAAGAAGGTTTTCGATCCCGCGCGATGGTAGATCTCCACCCACCCGAACGTGTGGGGCGGCTGGAAATCGATGATCTCGATGACCGACTCGTGCTGGTTGGCGTCGCGCTGGAAGGTGAGCTTGTAGCGCGCCCCTTTACCGGCGCGTGCGCTGGTCGTGGCCTTGACCGCGATGCAGCGCGGCAGCCACTCCGGCATCCGACCTGGATCGGAGATGAGGGCGAAGACTTTGTCGATTGGCGAGGGCACGCTGGCGGAGTACGTGAACGAAACCGGTCCCATGGGGCGGGGAATATAACTCACTCGGCAAACGGCACGTCCACCTCCAGTCCGTCCTTGGCAACGCTCACATTGGGAAAGACCTCGCGCGCTTCGCGCACCAGCTCGTCCGCGCTGATCGAGTAGCGCGCGGAGACGTGGGAGAGCACGAGGCGCTTGGCCTTGGCCGCGAGGGCCACCTGTGCGGCCTCCTTCGCGGTGGCGTGGCCGGTGTCGCGCGCGCGCTCGCGTTCTTCTTCGCCGAAGGTCGCTTCGTGGATCAGCAGATCGGCCCCCTGTGCCGCATCCACGGTCGCCGCGCAGGGCCGCGTGTCGCCGGTGAATGCGACCAATCGACCGGGTCTCGTTGCGCCCACGAAGCCGATCTGCCGTCAGACGGTCTGACCGTCAGCCAGCGTCGATGCGCTCGCCCTTCGCGAGTTTCCCCCAAAGCGGTCCCTCAGGAATTCCCGCGGCCTTCGCTTTCTCGACGTCAAATCGCCCGCGGCGCACTGCTCTTTCAGCACGTAACCGATCGATGGCCCGCCGCCGTGCTCGGTGGGAAACGCGTAGACGTCGTACCCGTCCCGCTTCCCCTTTCCCCCTTCCCCCCCAACCGTGTCGCCCGCTTTCACCTCGACGATCTCGACGGGAAACGGTGCGCGCTCGACACCGAGCTGCAGCGCCGTGCTCAGGACTTTCTTCGCGCCTTTGGGGCCGTACAGAAACAGCGGCTCCGGACGCCCCTGCAAGCCAAGCGTGCGAATCAGACCGATGACGCCAAGGAAATGGTCGGCGTGAAAGTGCGTGAAGAAGATTTCGGAGAGCGCGAAGCTCACGCCGTAGCGCATCATCTGGCGCTGCGTGCCTTCGCCGCATTCGAACAGCAGCGTCTCGCCTTCGCGGTGAATCGCGAGGCCGGAGACGTTGCGTTCGACTGTTGGCCGGGCGGCGGACGTGCCGAGAAAGGTGACGGTTAGAACAGTTTCACCCTGATCAAGCCGGGTTTCATGTACTTGTCGGGATGCTCCTTGAGGTCCGTAAGGAGCGCGGTCAGCGCCACCGACAAGTCGCGCAAGTTCGCGTACATGGCCGTATCGGCGGCCATTCTCCCCAGCGTCCCTTCACCCCGATTGATCCGGCTCAGCAGCGTGTCCAGCTGCGCAGTGGTATGGGTGAGGTGATCCGTCAGCGTCGCCAGATTCTTGGAAATGGAGTCGATGTTCGCGCCCGTCCCGGAGCCCAGCATCGAGTCTACGCGCTGCATCACGCGCTCGGTCGCCTGCAGCGTGCGGGTCGTCTGCCGGATGAACGGCCCCTCCGGCATGTTCGACAGCGTGGTCATGGCGCGCTGCGTGACGACCAGCGTGTTGTGGATGTCCTCGCCCAGCCGGTCGGACACGATGTTAGCCGCGTTTTCCATCAGCTCGTTGGCGCGGGTGGCGACGCCCTGCGCCACATCGGCGATATCCGGCGAGTTCGACCCGGTGATGACGCGCCCGTCCGCGAGCAGCTCTTCGCGCGACCCGGGGTTGTAATCGACAAACTTGGCACCGAACAGATCCATCGCTGCAACCACGGCGCTGGCGTCGATGCGCGGTGCGATGTCCCGGGACAGCTCGAGCGTGACGCGCACGCTCTTCACCCGCTCGAGATTCACGCGCGCCACCCGGCCCTTCTTGACGCCCGACACCAGCACGGGATCCCCCTGCTTCAGCCCCGCGACGCTCTCGAACATCACGTCCACCCTGATGCCGCTCGTGCCCAGCGATTTCCCCGTGAGCCAAAACATGCCCACCAGGAACACCGCGACGCCGACGAGCACGAATGCGCCCACACCGACTTCCTGCTTGTACGAGAGGTCCACTAGCGAGCCCCTCCGACCGGAAATTCTCCGGAGCGTCTCCTCGCCGGAGTCTCGAATACCAAGCGACCAGCTTGAATCACCGCCATCTCGAGATCGCGCTCCAGGAACTGCTGCACGATGGGGTCCTTGGACGCAATGATCTCTTCGGCGGTCCCGACCGCCCGGATCTTCGCCTGCGCCAGCAGCGCGATCCGGTCGGCCACCCGAAAAGCCCCGCGCACGTCATGCGTCACCACCACGCTCGTCACGCCGATCTCCTGCTGTAGCCGTTCGATCAGTGAATCGATGACGTCGGCGTTTACCGGATCGAGCCCGGACGTCGGCTCGTCGTACAGCAAGTATACCGGCTTTCCGGCGATCGCCCGCGCGATGCCGACGCGCTTGCGCATGCCGCCGGACAGCTCGGAGGGGTACTTGCGGGCCACGTCCTCCGCCAGGTTGACGAGCCGCAGGCATTCTTTGACGCGGTCGATGCAGTACTCCTTGTCGTTGTACAGCTTCTCATCGGTGATGCCGAGACGGATGTTTTCGGACACGTCCATCGAGTCGAACAGCGCGCCGTTTTGAAAGACGTAGCCGATACGGCTGCGCAGCGCGGCCAGCTCCTTGCGGCCGAGCAGCGGCACCTGCTGACCGTCCACCCACACTTCGCCCGAATCGGGTTTGATGAGCCCGATGATGTGCTTCAAGAGTACGGACTTCCCGACGCCCGACGGTCCCAGCAGCGCCACCGTCTCACCTTCGGCAACGTTGAAGTCCACGCCGTCGAGCACGACGTTGTCCACGAACCGCTTCGAGACTTTCTTCAGCTCGATGCTCAATGCGCGGTCCCGAGGATGAGCTTGGTGAGAATCGTATCCAGCAACAGCACCGAAACGGACGACGCCACCACCGCTTGCGTCGTCGCCCGTCCCACCCCCTCGGCCCCTTGCTGGGTGTTGAAGCCGATGTAGCAGGGGATGATGGTGACGGCGCCCGCGAAGGCGTACGACTTGATCAGCGAGTACCACAGATCCAGCGGCCGGAAGAAGTAGCGCGCGCCGAACTCGAAGTCGGCATACGTCAGGCCGAGCGACGACCGCGCTGTGAAGTAACCCACCACGACCCCGAAGGCGTTCGCCAGCATCACCAGAGCGGGAATGGCGATGATGCCGGCGAGGATGCGCGGCAGCAGCAGGTGCGTGACCGGCGAACGGCCCAGGCTCTCGAGCGCGTCGATCTGCTCCGTCACCCGCATGCTCCCCAGCTCGGCGGCGTAGCGCGCCCCGATCCGCCCGGCCAGGATGAGCCCCGTTAGAACGGGGCCCAGCTCGAGAATCATCGATTCGGAGATTACGCCGCCCGCCACGTAGAGGGGCAACTGGCCGGTAAACTGATACCCGGCTTGAAGACTGGTCACGGCGCCCGCGAAGCCGGCTACCAGCAACACGATAAAGAGACTGCCGTAGCCGACGGAGATGGTCTGCTCGATGGTACGTGGGACCCAGACGCGCCATTCGAGGATGCCGCGCACCAGGTCGAGGATCATGAAAGAGAAGCGCCCGGCGTGGCTGGCGCTGCGCAGCGACCACCGCCCCACGTATCGCCGCAGGTCGAGGGCGGCAGTGAATGCTCTCATGGGCCTGTATCTTGTGTACGCATGGCCACCACGTCTACCCCTGAAAGGCGAAAGCTCTTTGTTCGCAAGCTATTGGCCTGGTACCGCCGGGCGGCCCGCGACTTACCGTGGCGTGCTACGCGCAATCCCTATGCCATTCTCGTGTCGGAGTTCATGCTCCAGCAGACGCAGGTCAGCCGGGTGGTGGACTTCTATCCGCGGTTTCTGAAGCGATTCCCGACCATCGCCGCGCTCGCACGCGCCCGACCCAAAGCGGTCATGGAACAGTGGGACGGCCTCGGCTATTACGCGCGGGCGCGGAACCTTCACAAGCTGGCAAAGCAGCTATCGGCTACCGGCTATCAGGTACCTGCAGACCCCGCGGCGTTGACTGAACTCCCGGGAGTTGGACGCTACACAGCCGGGGCCGTCGCGTGTTTTGCGTACGAGCAGCCCGTCCCCGCCGTCGACACGAACGTCAAACGCGTGCTCGGCCGGGTGTTCCGGAAAAAGGATGTGTGGGGACTCGCCACCGCCATCGTGCCGAGGAACGGCAAGACGGCGTGGAGGTTCAATCAGGCGCTGATGGAGCTTGGCGCGTTGGTGTGCGTGGCGCGAAAACCGAAATGCCCGGAGTGCCCCGTGCGGCGCGAGTGCCTCAGCGTACAATGAGGCGTCGCATGTACCCCATTTGCTTGTCCGGCGGCCCCATCGTCAGCAGGTACTCGCCCGGCGCCGGAGGCGTGAACTCGACGTCGTAGGTCTCTCCCACCGCGATCCGCTTGCGGGCGGGACCCACCACGGCGAGCGACGCCGGCAGATTCTCGCCGTCCTTGGCCAACGGCCGCCAGGTCAGCACCGTCGAGTCGCGACGCGCCGCAAACACGACCCGCTGCGCGGGGCCGATGTTCACGAACCGCAGCCGGTGCGGTACGCCGGCGGCCAGCTCGAGCGGTGGCGCGGTGCTGTCGCCGTTCACGACGAGCCGCGCCGGAGTCTGCGGTCCGTCCCATCCGACCACGAACACGTGATCGGTGTTTGGATCGAACCGGCGGCCCGGCTCTAGCACCACGATCGCCCCATAGAGCCCCGACGTCATCTGCTCGACATCGTTGAGGTGCGTGTGATACATGAACGTGCCCGCCCGCGGCAGTGTGAGCCGCGCGGTGAACGAATCACGCGCCGCAATGATGGGCGCGAGTCGCGCACTCAGACCGCTCCAACCCGCCACGCCATCCGAAAAGCTCTCGAGCTCGATCCCGTGCCAATGGATTGCCGTCGCTTCAGCCAGGCGGTTCACGACCGTGACGTCGGTCGGCTCGTTCTGCGTCAGGATCAGCGTCGATCCCGGGATCTCCACCGAGTCCGCCGCCGGCGGCGTGTCGCCGCTTTGCAGCACGAACCCCAATCTGCGAGGGGCATAGCTGCGACTCGGCGCCTCATTCACGAACAGATGCAGGCGGCGCGGGTTTGCCCGCGCCGGCTCGACCCATCCCCGCCCCGGCCGCACCGTGATGCCGAGGACCAGGCCCGCCATGTGCTTGCCGGGATCCAGCGCGTGCATGTCGTCCTGCCGGGCGTGAGGCTCGAGCCGGGCGTCCGGAGAAACCACGTGGAACGTGATGTGACAGTGGAACAACCAGTTCCCCGGCCGGCTTGCCTGCCACGCCATGCGCATCGTCTCGCCGGGGCTCATGTCTTCCGTTACGACGACCCGGGGCTCTTCGGCCGGCAACACGCTGTCGCGCAGGAAGGTGCCGTGGGACTCGACGCGGAAGTAGAACCCGTGCAGGTGCATCGGGTGGTTCCGCGACGTGCCGTTAATGATGCGCCAGCGCAGACTGTCGCCCACCGTGGCCGTGATCCGTTCCGTGTAGGGCCACGACTTCCCGTTGATGGCCAGCGCATTGGGGTAGGTGACGGAGTCCCGCGGCTCCCCCCAGATGTCCATCACGAAGATGCGATCGTCGGTGCGCGCTCCCACGGCGTCGATCACGAATGCGCCGGTGAGCTGCTCGCGCTCGCGAATGTCGTAGTCGATCGTGCCGAGGGTCGCCCAGTACAGATAGGTCCCCGCTGAGCCCGCCGCGAATCGCACCGTGCGAGTCTCGCCCGGCGGCACGGCGACGCTGTCGTTGGTGGCGGCGGGCTTCGTGGTGAGACCGTGCACGTAGATGGTCGAGTCGGCGAGGGCGTTGCGAACCGTCGCGACAATCGTCGTGCCGGTCGGGACGCGGATCAGAGGACCGGGAACCTGGGGTGCGTGGCCCTCCTCGGCGAAGGCCGTGACGTCGGTGAAGGGACCGTCTTTCGCCTCGGGGTACCAGCGCGCCATGCGCACGACGAGGCGGATCGTGAGCACGCCGTGGCGCAGCTCGCCGGCGGGAGCGCGGTTGTCGTTGGGATGGACCGTCGGGGGGGGGAGCGGCGGCAGGAGCCCGAGCACCGTGCCGGCGAGTGCCGCGGCGAAGAGCCGCGCCACTACCGCATCACCGTCGCGGCCACCAACGCTAGAAGGGCAAACACTCCTGCGACCGTCGCGAAGATCGCTTGGCGTTTGCGCAGGCCGGTAAACGACTCGGGCAGCTCTCCGCGCGCGTCCACCTCGAGCCTCCCCAGTCGCGCGGCGGTCGGCATCACGATACCGATCGCGACGAGCGCGCCGAGCAAACCCAGTGCCTGCATCGCCAGCAGCCACGACGGCACCGTCGCCGCTCTGAAGTACGGCCCCGACAGGACGAACCCGCTCACCACCACGAGCACCGCGCCCGTCCCGACGAGGTTGCGCGTGATGACCGCCATGATCCGGTAGACTGCGAGCCGTTGCTCGGGCGGGAAGTACTTCGCGGTGATGCCGCTGAGCATGACGGCGAGCCCGCCTCCCAGCCAGGCGACGAATCCCATGTCGTGCAGAAACAGCCAGAAGCCTCTCATGTGCGGCTGAGCACGTCGGGGAGCGGCTGGCGGCCGGCAAAGCCGGCGTCGAGCTCGTGCCAGTGCGTGATGCGATCCTCGCCAGACTTCCAGCACCACAGGATTTCGCGCTCGTCCAAGCGGCCGTGAAAATCGACGAGCCCCTCGTCAAAGCCCTTGAACTCGCAGCCGACCTGCTCCAGCTCGCCAAGGAAGCCGTTGATCTTCGCGGCGGCGGTGTCGATCTGGGCCTTCAGGTTGAGCTGTTCCTGCGACTCGCCCCACTCGGGACGGGCCTTGGACGCCACGAGCTCGTACTGAGCGACGAGATCCTTCCACTGGGGATAGACGGACATGATGTCCTGCACGACCCGCTTAACGAGGGGAAGAGTGCGGTTGGCTTCGGCGAGAGTGAAGGATCTGTGAGCCACGGGAGCAAAGCTAAGGCGCGGACATGCAAAAACTAGGCGACAGACGCACCGCGGTCATCGGGCCACCGTCAACGGGACAACCCTACCTGACAACGATTCCCTGCACCTCCTCAGGATGGGGAATGAATCCCACGACCCTCTTTTCTCCATCCAAAACGACAATCGTGGACCGCACATGATGGTCGCTGGGATCAAGCTGCTTTGCGACCTTAAAGCCCTTCATCTCAGTATCCGGTTTCACAACGGGCGTATCGGTGCGAACGTGATCAGCCGCGGAGCAATCGGTCGGGTCGTGGCCTGCGCCCACACATCGGGCCACGATGTCACGGTCGGAGATGGTGCCCATGTAACGACGATCTTTGGGGTTATCGACCACCGGCACCACGGAAATGTTCTTGACGCGCATGAGCGCCGCCACTTCGGACGATGTCGCGCCCGCCGCAGCGACTACAGGATCCGCAATCATTACTTCCGATGCACGCATCAGGTTATCCCGTTGACGGATGACTGTGGACCGCGGTGCGTCTGTGGCCTAGCCTTTGCCTATCCTAAAGCCTTTTTGGTTGCCTGGTAGCCCATCTCCACATGCTCCTGCACGCGGTCGACGGCAAACGTCGCTTCGGCTTCCGCGACCGCGCGCACGTACACCAGCCGCGGGCCCCCCCCCTGCTTCGGCCACTCCGCGAGCGCGCGTTGCGTCTGGTCCGCCATCATGATCCGCAGCGCCTCGCCGTGCCTGCGTACGACATTGGGGATCCGCGGCCTGGGTCCGTCCACCGGGCGCTCATCGAATCCGGGACCGACGTCGACCGCAACGAATAGGTCCGCGTCGGGCTCGAGTGCGCGCGCCGCCTCCAGTGGCAGCACGGCGCGCAGTCCGCCGTCAGCGAGACGCCGGCCGTCTGTTTCGAGCGGCGGGAAGTACAGCGGCAGAGCGCAGGAAGCGTACAAGGCATCACTCAGCTCGATGTCACGCCGCTCCGGCCCGCCGAGCAGCAGCAGCTCTCCGGTGTCGACGTCGACCGCCGTTACGGTGAGCGGGATGCGCAGGTACTCGAAGCGCGTCTTCGGCACGATGCGAGCGATGGCCCGTCTGAGCCCGGACGCCGGAAACAGGCTGCGGGAAAACAGGCCCATGATGAGCACTCTGGGATCGAACGGCGCGATGTCCTCGCGACGCAGCCCCATGGCGCGGCGCCGAACCTGATCGAACGGCATCCCGGATGCAAGCGCCGCGCCGACGACAGAGCCCATCGACGTCGCGACGATGCGACTGGGAACAAGATTGGCCTGCTCGAGGGCTCGAAACGCACCGGCGTGAGCAAGCGCTTTCGCTCCGCCGCCCGACAAGACCAGAACGACTTTACTCACCCTTGCCCTGGTCGAAGCGGCGTTCCATCACGCGATTGGCGCGCCGTTTCGCGGCCCGCTCGTAGCGGCGCTTTTCATCAGGCGTCTCGGGTACGATCGGCGGGACCTCCGTCGGCCGGCCGTTCTCATCGAGCGCGACATATGTGACATAGCACGAATTGGTGTGGCGCCGGTCGCCCGACAGCACGTTCTCGGCCAGCACTTTCACCCCGACTTCCATTGAGGTCTTGCCCGCGAAGTTCACGCGCGCCAGCGCGGTCACCAGCTCGCCGACGTGGATCGGCTCGCGGAAGTCGACCTTGTCCACCGAGACCGTGACACAGGAGCGATGCGAGTGGCGGATCGCCGCGACCGCGGCCACACGATCCACCAGCGCCAGAATGTGACCGCCGAACACATTGCCCATGACGTTTGCGTGATGCGGCATCATGAGCTCGGTGAGCGTGGCCTCGGATTCGCGCGGGTGACGGCCCTTGGGGGGGGGCGCCATCAGTAGTCCACCGGTCTCAGATAGAACTCCCCAATCGCCGTCTGTGACACGACCGCGACCGTGGGCAAGCGCCGCTTCCAATGGGTGGAATCGAGGCGCTTACGCACGATGTCGACGGCCTCCTTGCCGAAGCCCTTCGGCTCCTCGCCGCGGATCAAATGGTAGAGGACGCGGTCCGCGATCGCGTACGACACGCCCAGGTCGCCTTCGTCCGTCTGGCCTTTGATGAGATCGGCCGTCGCGGGCTTGTCGACGATTGCTTCCGGCACCCCCACGTGTCGCGCCAGTTCCCACACCTGCGTCTTGAACAGATCGCCCAGAGGATTCACCGGCGGCGCATCGTCGCCGTGCCAGGTGAAGTAGCCGAGCAAGCGCTCCGATTTGTTGCTGGTGCCGAGCGGCAGCGCTTTGTGCAGGGCGGAGAGATCGAACAGGACGATCATGCGCTCGCGCGCCATGATGTTGCCGAGGCGGTGCGGATCCGCGCCGCCGATCTGCTTGATGTAGCCGTCGACTGCGCCGGAGATGTCGATCGTGACGGATTGGATACCGAGCTTGTCGATGACGAGTTGCGCGTGGCCGAGACTGTCGGGACTCGAGGTGCGGTACGGCATGCGCACCCCGATCACGTTTTCAGGACCCAGGGCCTCCGCGGCGAGGAACGCGGTGAGCGCCGAATCGACACCGCCCGACAGCCCGACCAATCCCTTCGTGAAGCCGCGGCGGCGGAGCACTTCGTCCTTGAGAAAACTCACTAACCAACGCCTGGTCAGCTCCGGGTCGATTCGGAGCGCATCTGCCTCATTGAGTCTTGAGGCGTGCAAGGGCGTGGAACTGCGTGAAGCGGTGTGGGGAGTGGGGCTGCCGTTCGTGGCGGGGTCGAATTTCACTTTCTGCGAATGCTTGTCGCCGCTCAGGCTCTTGGTCAGCACGGGCAACGCACTCTGCAGATCGGACAGCAACGGCGAGTCGGAGCGCGCGGTCGTGAGCGAGTCGAGATCGATCTCGGCCGTGACCAGCGCTTCCTCGAACAGCGGCCCGCGCGCGATGACCCTGCCGGTCGGATCGATGACGGCTGACGCTCCCGGGAAGCCCTTGCCGCCCTCGAACCCCACGAGATTGGCCAGGGCGACGAACACGCCGTGTTCCTCGGCGATGCCGCGCACGATCCGCTCCCAGCGCACGACCGATGCGGGCAGCGTCTCGTCCTTGCAGTCGGCCTCCTCACCCAGCCCGCGTGCCGGCGACGCGCTCGGCACAATCAAAAGCTGCGCTCCCTCGAGAGCGGCGACGGTCGCGGCCAGCGAGTGCCACGCATCTTCGCAAATCAGAATCGCTGCCTTCCCCCCCCAGCCGGTCTCGAACGAGCGCACACCGTCCTGCCCGCGATCGACGAACCGCTCTTCATCGAAGACCCCGTAGGTCGGCAGGAACACCTTGCGATGGACGTGACGCACCTCCGGCTGCTTCCCGCTCTCCCCCAGCGTCACGTACAGTCCGGAATTGTAGATGTGGTTCTGGAATCGCTCGTAGAATCCGACCACTACGTCGATCGGGGGACCGTTGTAAGCGGCCGCGAGATCGCGAGCCAGTGTGCCGGCCGTGACCGCCAGCTCCTGCACGCCGCCTTCGACGAAGTAGCCCGACGTGGCCGTCTCGGGAAAGACGACCAGGTCGGGCTTGGGATCGAGCTGCGCCGCCTGGCTCACGACCGCGCCGATGCGCGCGACGTTCTGGGCGTACTCACCCTTGGTAGGACGGAACTGTGCCAGCGCGATGCGGATGTGCGCCATGCTGGAAAGATATTAGCTTCCAGCAGGCGATGGAGTTCGCCTTCAACCGCCCTGTTCACGGGCTAATGACTCCTACCTGAACCACTTACGGCAGGAGTTTTTGTCTGACCATCCTCTACATCGCCCTGGGCGGCATCGCCGGCACGTTGTCGCGCTACGGGCTCGAAGGCTGGATTCAGAGCCGAACCACGAGCGGCTTCCCGCTGGGCACGCTGATCGTGAACCTCGCCGGATCGCTCCTCCTCGGCTTCATCCTGCGTCTCGCGACCGGCGCCACGCTGATCACGCCCGATCTGCGCGCGGGACTCACAATCGGGTTCTGCGGCGCCTTTACCACGATGAGTACGTTCAGCTACGAGAGTGTCACGCTGCTCCATGGCGGCGATTATCTGCGGGCGGCCGGGTACATGACTGCCACCATTGGAGGCTGCGTGGTCGCTGTGGTTGCCGGCACCGCGCTGGCCGACAGACTCCTCTGAGGTCCTGCCATGACTGAGAAATTTCGCGGTGAGCGCACGCTGATGCGCGTGTTCATCGGGGAGAGCGATAAGTACCACGGCAAACCGCTTTACGAGGCGCTGCTCGAACGCTTTCGCAGCAAGGGACTCGCCGGCGCGACGGTGCTGCGCGGCGTGGCAGGCTTCGGCGCGTCGAGCAAGCTGCACACCGACAAGGTGCTGCGTCTCTCGATCGATCTACCCATCATCATCGAGGTAGTCGAAACCGACGAGGTGATTCAGGGCATACTCCCGGACCTGAGCGAGATGATCGGTGGAGGCCTGATCACTCTCGAGAAGGCGAACGTGATTCTGTACCGGCCGGGATCCAGCTGAGGCCCCACGCCGCGACCAGCACTCCCACCGCGATCAGCACGAGGCCGTGTTGGTTGATCGCCGTGCCTGCGAGCAGCGCGACATAGACCGCAATGAAGAGCGCCGGCACAAACGGATACAGCGGCACCCGAAACGGCGCGTCCGGTTGGCGCGCGCGAAGCACGAACAACGATGCCGCGGTCGCCCCGTCGATCAGCAGAATCAGGGCGATCGCTAGCGCGAGCAACTGCGTGAACGTGCCGCTCGCCGCCAACGCCATCGACACGGCGCCGATCAGCGCCGTGGCCGTCCACGGCGTGGCACCGGCGTTCACCCGCGTCAACACAGCGGGGCCGAGCCCGTCGCGCGCCAGGCCAAAGATCACGCGGGGCGTCACGAAGATATTCCCGTTGAGCGACGCCAGCACGACGAGCAGCGCCAGCACCGCCATGATCACGCCACCGCGGGCGCCGAACACAGCCGTCGCCACGTCGCCCGCCACGAGATTCGACGCGGCGATCTGCGCGAACGGCAGCACGTGCAGGAACGCCGCGTTCAACAGGAGATACAGCGCCGTCACGATGGCGATCCCGAGCAGGAACACGCGCGGCAGCGTGCGGCCGGGATCCACGACCTCCTCGGCGATCTTCGCGGCATCCACCGAGCCGTAGTAGGACCAGATGACCGACTGCGCCGCGACGGCGAGCGCCGCGAACAGCGCGCCGCCCGTCGGCGCGCCCGGCAACGTCCCGTGCCACCCGGCTCCGGTTCCGGCGGCGAACGCAAGCACGACAACCGCGGCGAGTGCGAGCACCTTGGCGGCGGTGATGACATTTTGCGCCCACCGCCCGGAGCTCACGCCCAGGAGGTTGATGCCGGTGAACCCGCCGACGAGCGCGACGGCAATCCAGCGAACGCTCCCGGCCGGCCAGCCCGCGATACGCGCGATGAACTCGGCGCCGGCCACGCCGATCGCCGCGATCGCGACAGTATAGATCGCCAGCCCCTCGACCCAACCGACGACAAACCCAGCGCGCCGGCCAAACGCCTCGCGCGCGTACACGTACTTGCCCCCCGCGCGCGGATGGCGCGTGGCCAGCTCGGCGAAGACGAGCGCGCCCAGTAGCGCGAGTACACCGCCGAGCAGCCAGGCGACGAACGTGAGCCACGGCCGGCCCAGCTCCCGCGCCACGAGCCCCGGCGTCCGGAAGATTCCGGAGCCGATCATGATCCCGACGATCATCGCGAGACCGTCGAAAACACGAAGCGACCGTTTCAGCTCAGTGCTCACGGGCCGAAACGGTCGCTTCGAAAGGCGGGTTGTGCTAGGTGATCAATGGAACGTCACACCAAGCGCGAAATGATAGAAGTTCTGGCTGAAGCCGTCCGTGGGGTGACCGTAGACCCACTGCAGGTTCGGCACGATGGAGATGTTCGTGCCCACGCGCAGGTCATATCCGGCACCGAGCGTAAATCCTGGACCCGTCTCGCCAGCACTGAGGCCGCTGCCGCTAATCTCGACGCGCGACAACCCCACACCGCCATTGAGGAATAACCCGCCGGCCGGCTTGGGATAGTAATACGCGTTGAAGGTGAGGTTCCCAGCGGTCAGCGTCTCGCCGCTTTCTGACTTGCTCCACGCGACTGTTTCACCGCCGAGCAGCAGGTGAGGACTCACCGTTCCGCCCAGCTTGATGTAACCGGTGTAAGAGGATGTGTTATCGCAGTCGGTGCAGGAATACGTACCGTAGCCAAAGCCGAAGCCGATCCAGAACCCTTTTCGTGTTTGTGGCTTTTGCGCCGACGCCGCCGACGTGCCGAGCAGCAGCAGGACGGTCGCCATCGCAATGCCGCGCGAGATGTACCGCATTAGTTCCCCCGAGGGTAGGAGACCGGCCACAATATTTGAGATTTGCTCGCTGGATGCCAGCGAATCATGGAACTCGTTGAGATGCATGGGTATGTTGGAATCCATGCGTCTTTCACTCCGATTCGTCGTCCCGCTCCTCGTTGCCCTCGGCATCTTCGCCTATGCGGCGCTGCCCCTCGCGGACGGGCTGATGCTGCGCTGGTTCAGCCGCGATCTCGACATCCGCGCCAACTTCGTCGCTCATGCGGTCGAGGAGCCGCTCCAGGATCTGCTGCGGGCAGGAAACCGGCGGCGCATCCTACAGTTCTTCACGCGGATCACACAGGACGAGCGGCTGCTGGCCGTGGGATTCTGCCCGGCGGACGGCAGCGAGCCGATCGCGACCCCCACATTCCCCAAAGAGGTGACGTGCGCCACGCTGGACCGGTTCGCGAATGCCAGCGGCGGGCTGCTACAGCCCCAGCAGGGGCCAGTCAAAGTGTCGGTGCGGCGGATCGCCGCCGAGCCTACCGCGCCGGTCGCGAATCTCGGCCGCCTTGTGCTCGTCCACGACATGAGCTTCATCGCCCGGCGCAGCCGCGAAACGCGCGAGTACCTCTTCCTCTTCTTCGTGGGTCTCGGGCTGGTCGTCGCCCTGATCACCGTATTCATCGCGCAGCTTTCCTGGCGCGGTTGGGTGCAGGGCCTGCAGGCGCTGCTGCGCGGCGAAGGGGCTGATTGTCCCGCCTGGACGGCCGGGTGTGCGCGGGTTTGCGAGCGCTCCGGCCGAGCTGCGTCCGATCGCGAAGGATCTACGCGCCCTGATCGACGATCTCGAGGCCAACCATCGCTCTCGCGACGAAGATCAGCTCGTGTGGACGCCGGACACGCTGCGCCAGATTCTGGATCGCGAGCTGCGCGGCCAGGAGGTGATCGTCGTCTCCAACCGAGAACCCTACATTCACGTACGGCCGGGCCACGAGATCGAGGTGCGCCGCCCCGCGAGCGGTCTGGTCACCGCGCTCGAGCCAATCATGCGCGCCTGCTCGGGTACCTGGATCGCGCACGGCGGTGGCAGCGCGGACCGCGACGTCGTGGACCGGCACGATCGCATCGCCGTGCCGCCGCCACCCGAGACGCCCGCCTATCAGCTGCGCCGAGTCTGGCTGACGCCCGAAGAAGAAGCGGGCTACTACTACGGTTTTGCCAACGAGGGCCTCTGGCCGCTGTGCCACATCGCCCATGTGCGCCCGATCTTCCGCACCAGCGACTGGGAGCAGTACGTCAAGGTCAACCGCAAGTTCGCGAGCACCGTGAAGCAGGAAGCGCAGTCGGACGATCCGATCGTGCTCGTACAGGATTATCACCTCGCGTTGCTACCGCGCATGATCAAAGAATTGCTGCCGGACGCGACGATCATCTCGTTCTGGCACATTCCCTGGCCGAACCCCGAAGCGTTCGCCATCTGCCCCTGGCGCGAGGAGCTGCTGGACGGCCTGCTCGGCAGTAACATCCTCGGCTTTCACACGCAATTCCACGTGAACAACTTCGTGGACACCGTGGACCGGCTGCTCGAGGCCCGCGTGGACCGGGAGATCTTCGCGGTGACCTATCGCGGGAAACCGACGACGGTGCGGCGCTACCCGATCAGCGTCGAATGGCCGCCACCGGCCGAGGTGCTGGCAAAGCCGGTCGAGCAGTGCCGCACCGAGGTGCGCCAGCGCAACAACCTCCCGCCTGAGCATGCGCTCGGCGTCGGCGTCGAGCGGCTCGACTACACGAAGGGCATCGAGGAACGGTTCCGCGCGGTGGAGCGACTCATGGAGCTCGAGCCGCGCTGGATCGGGAAGTTCACGTTCATTCAAATCGCGGCGCCTTCACGCAGTCGCATCGAGGAGTATCGCGCGTATGAAGAAAGGGTGCGCGCGTTGGCGACCCGGATCAACCAGCGCTTCCCCGAGGCGCTGCATCCGCCGATCATCCTGAAGGTGGAGCACCACCAGCCCGATGAGATCTTCGAGTACTATCGGGCCGCCGACATCTGCATGGTGACGAGCTTGCACGACGGCATGAACCTCGTCGCCAAGGAGTTCGTGTCGGCGCGCGATGACGAGCGCGGCGTCCTGATTCTCAGCCTGTTCACGGGCGCGGCACGCGAGTTGCCCGAAGCGCTGATCGTGAACCCGTACGACACCGACCAGTGCGCGGGCGCGCTGCAGCTGGGGCTGACGATGCGCAGCGCCGAGCAGCGCACGCGCATGCGCCTGATGCGCGGCCTGCTCCAGGACTTCAACGTGTTCCGCTGGGCCGGACGCATGTTGATGGATGCGGCCGGCGATGCGCCGCCGCGGCCGCCTGCCCGACGTCGTCACCGTGCGCGGGACGGAGCGGAAGCTGGGATTGTTCGCCAGGCTAATGGGACGACGGTGAGCGAGGCGCGCCGCCCCCCCCGGCGCCGCAGTGCGACTGGGCGTATTTCTTCGACATCGACGGCACGCTCGTCGATTTCGCCGACACGCCCACCGCCGTGCACGTGAGCGACGACGTGCGCCGCCTGCTGGAACACCTCTACGAGTGCGCCGGCGGCGCGGTGGCGTTGATGAGCGGCCGGGCGATCAGCGAGGTCGATCGCCTGTTTCCCGACCGTGCGCATGCCGGTCGCGGGCCAGCACGGCGTGGAACGGCGCAACGCCGCCGGCGTGTACAGCCGGCACGCGCCGCCGACCGAGCGCTTCGAGCAGGCGCGCCAGCACCTCCATGCCGCGATCGCCGGCAAGCCCGGGCTGCTGCTCGAGGACAAGGGCGTCTCGCTCGCGCTGCATTACCGTCGCGTTCCCGAGCTGGCCGACTTCGTGCAGCGGACGATGCGGGAGGTCCTGCCGCAGTTCGACGGCCAATACAGCCTGCAGCTCGGCAAAAGCGTCGTCGAGATGAAGCCTGCGGGGAAGGACAAGGGACTCGCCGTGCTCGAGTTTCTGGAGGAGCCGCCATTCGCCGGCCGCACGCCCGTGTTCGTGGGAGACGATGAGACCGATGAATATGGTTTTCACGTGGTCAACCGCGTCGGCGGGTACTCGATCAAGGTCGGCGCGGGTGTGACCGCGGCGCGGTGGCGCCTGCCCGACGTGGAGGCGGTACGCCAGTGGCTTCGCTCGATCTAGCACTCATCGGGAACGGGACGATCGGCGCGCTCATCGATCCCGCGGGCGAGATCACGTGGGCCTGTTTCCCGCGCTTCGATGGCGATCCCATGTTCTGCTCCCTGCTCAAGCCCCCCCGCCCCCCGCGCGGGGGGCCGGACGACATCGGATTCTTCGCCGTCGAGCTGCTCGACTGTGCCACGACCGAGCAGCGCTACCTGCAAAACACACCAGTGGTGGTCACGCGCCTGACCGACGCCGCCGGCGGCGCTGTCGAAATCACTGATTTCGCACCGCGCTTCGAGCACCACGGCCGGATCTTCTGTCCGATGATGCTGGTGCGGCGCGTGCAGCGCATCGCGGGACACCCCCGCATTCGCGTGCGCGCGCGGCCGGCGCAGAACTACGGCCAGCCGCTGACCGGCACGACCTCCGGCAGCAACCACATTCGCTACATCGGGAACGGCCTCGTGCTCCGGCTCACCAGCGACGCACCCATCACCGCGGTCCTCGAGGAGAATCCGTTCTTCGTCGACGACGCCGTGACCCTCGTCCTGGGTCCGGACGAAACGCTCCAGGATCGCGCCGACGACGTCGGCCAGCGCTTCCTGTCCGAGACCATGGCGTACTGGCGCGAACTGGGTCCGCTCGCTCGCCATTCCGTTCGAGTGGCAGGATGCCGTGATCCGCGCGGCCATCACGTTGAAGCTGAACGTGTTCGAGGACACCGGCGCGATCATTGCGGCCGTCACGACCTCCATTCCCGAATCGGCGGACACCAGTCGGAACTGGGATTACCGCTATTGCTGGCTGCGCGACGCGTATTTCGTGGTGAACGCCCTGAACCGGCTCGGCGCGACGCAGACGATGGAGCGCTACCTGGGCTTCATTCGCAACGTCGTCGCCGACGGCACCGACCGGCCACTCGATCCCGTGTACACCGTCACAGGACACCGGCTGCCGCCCGAGCGCGTCGTGGAGTCGCTGCCCGGCTATCGCGGCATCGGCCCCGTGCGCGTGGGCAATCAGGCCTCCGAGCAGTCGCAGCACGACGTGTACGGCTCGTCTATCCTCGCCGCGACCCATGTCTTTTACGACCGCCGGCTGATCCGGCAGGGCGACGAAGCGCTGTTCCGGCGCCTCGAGCCGCTGGGGGAGCGTGCCTACCAGTTGTACGACAAGCCCGACGCCGGTTTGTGGGAGCTGCGCGGCAGCACGCACGTCCATACCTTCTCGGCCGTGATGTGCTGGGTGGGGTGCGAGCGCCTGGGTCGCATCGCCACACACCTCGGCCTCACCGACCGCGCCACGCACTGGTGCCAGCGCGCCACCGAGATGCACGAGGTGATTTCCCGCCGGGCCTGGAATGAAAAGCTGGGCACCTTCGTCGCCACGTTCGACGGCGACACCCTCGACGCCAGCCTGCTGCAGCTGAACGAGCTGTTCTTCGTCGCGGACGGCGACCCGCGCTTCGTCGCGACCGTGCGCGCTATCGGCAAGCAGCTCAGGCGGGGGGACTTCGTGTTTCGGTATACCACGCCGGACGATTTCGGCACTCCGTCGAACGCGTTTCTGGTCTGCTCGTTCTGGTACATCAACGCGCTTGCCGCGATCGGTGATCGAGATGAAGCCCGCAGGATCTTCGAGTACCTCCTGGCATGCCGCAACCGGCACGGCTTGCTGGCTGAGCACATCGATCCGAAGACGCGCGAGCAGTGGGGAAACTTCGTGCAGACGTACAGCATGGTGGGACTGGTCAGCTCGGCGATACGACTGTCACAGAGGTGGGACCAGGCTTTCTAAAAGCGGGGCAATGCAACGGCTAGGCCACAGACGCACCGCGGGCCCCAGTCATCAGTAAACGGGACTAGCCCCGCAACGATTGTCCCGTTGACGTAGACTAGTCTTTGCATGTCCGCGCTTTCCTACCATCGATCGACCTTTCCAGCATCCGGGATGAATAGTGGTTGACCGAATCTGGTCGTGCCGAATCTGCCCATGAGCTCCTGAGCTTCCGGCGATACAAAGAAATCGGCGAGCGCCCGCGCCGCCGGTCCGGCGTCCGGGACTTCCATGATGTGGTAGACGTTGTGGAACAGCGTGTCCCCTTCCACCAGCGGCACCAGCTCGAGCTTCGCTTGCCAGACGAGAAACGTCCCGCGATCGCTGATCGTGTACGCGTGCTTCTCGTCGGCCATCTGCAGTGTGGCCGCCATGCCCTGCCCCGCCTCGACGTACCACCCACCGGGCGGCGGCGGCTCGAGCCCGGCGAGTCTCCAAAGCTTCTGCTCGAAGATGTGGGTCCCCGAGCGATCGCCGCGCGAAACGAAGGGCGCGTGGGCGTCCGCCACCATGCGCAGCGCCGTCACGGGATCGTGCAGCCCCCGTAGTCTTGCCGGATCATTCGCAGGGCCGACAAACAAGAAATCATTGTGCATGACGATCCGCCGGCGCACGAAATTGCCCGAATCGACCTGGGCACGTTCGATCTCGGGCGCGTGCACGAGCACGATCTCTGCGTCGCCGCGCCGCGCCATCGCGATCGCCTGCCCGGTTCCGACCGCGACGACTTTGACCTTGTAGCCGGTTCGCTGCTCAAACAGGGGGAGCAGCGAGTCCAGAAGGCCGGTGTCGCGCGTGGACGTTGTAGTGGCGAGAAGAACGTCCTGGCGCCGGGATGGCGCAGCGCACGACAGGAGCAGCAGTCCCGTTAACCAGAGCCTGTTCACCGCTGTGCGTCTGCCTGCCTAGTTTTTGCACGTCCGCGCCTGCACTGGCATGGCGCAGAGTGCAAGTACGACTCCGTTGGTCCACCCGAACCCATCCTGCGTCGGGTACTCTCCTCCGCCCGCCTTCCGGTTCGGATTGACGACGTCGTACTTCTCCATCATGCGCCCGGTCGCGCGATAGGTCCGCTGAATGAGATTGAGCCAGCGCGTGGCGGCCGTGTCGGCGAGATCATCGCGCCGATACCGCCGGACCCCTTCGATCGTGAGCCACTCGAGCGGCGGCCAGCCGTTGGGCGCATCCCACTGCTGCCCGGAGTTGAAGTTGGTCGTGACGAAACCGCCGGGCTTCAGGAACTCCGCTTCGAGCCTGGCCGCGGTGCGCACGCCCTGGTCCGGGGTCGCGATGCCGAAGTAGAGTGGCGCCGCGGCGGCGAGCGACGGCCGATCGAGCACGCGCTCGCCCGAGCGCCAGCGGACATCGTAGAAGAACCCGCGCGTCGGGCTCGTACATCAGGTTTTGGATCGCCTGCTCGGCGCTCGTCCGCCAGCGGGTGAAGCGGCGCGCGACTTCCTCGTCCCCCGCTCCTTCTCGGAATGCCCGCAACGCCGCGATCACGCGCTCCGCATTATAAAGGAGGGAGTTGAGGTCAACGGGAAGAAGATCCGTGGTCTCGAGCGTGCGCAGGTCCTTGGGGTCGCGCATCCAGCGGCTCGAAAAGTCCCAGCCGCTCTCGGCGCTCGCCCGCACGTTGCGGTAGAAGCTCGCGCGCAGCGAATCGGGCAGCGTCATCCCGATTTCCACGTCGGGCCGGTACGATTCGGGCCGCGGCTCGTCCGAATCGTCCCAGTAGCGATTGAGTACCACACCCTCCGGCATCCGCACTGCTCGGCGATAGAACTGACCCGGCTTCAGTTGGTCCCCTCCATCCATCCAGAAGGCATACTCCTTCTCCAACGCGTCGAGATACGGGAGCGCCCGCGCCGTGTCGGTCGCGCTCGCGTACAGCGCCACCATCGCGGCGAAGTAGGGCGGCTGGCTGCGCGTCAGGTAGTACGTTCGGTTGCCGTTGGGAATGTGGCCGAGCGTCCGGATCAGATGCGCGAAGTTGTCCAGCATATGCTTCACGAGGTCGGTGTGACCGCTCTTCACCAGACCCTGCATCGTGAAATAACTGTCCCAGTAATAGATCTCGCGGAATCGGCCGCCCGGGACGACATAGGGACTAGGGAGAGGGATGAGGGACGATTGCAGGTCGGTCGTGTCGGGTGGTCTCGTCAACACCGGCCAGAGCGCGTTGACGTGCGCTACCATCCCCTGCGAGGCGACGGTGCGATACCCGTCGCCCGCTGGTTGGGGCAACACGAAGTTCTGCTCGACGAACGTGCGCAACACAAATCCGGGCGCGCGACGCGCGGAATCGTAGCGCGCCTGAATCGCGCCCGGCAGCGCGCGGGGCCGCGCGTCGACGAACTCTTTCGAATCGGAAAAGATCCCCGACAACTGCACGTCCGAGAACAGCGCGCCGATGTCGTGCGCAGGATCATAGGCTGCTGGCCTGGCCGATGGACGGTCTGCCGGCGTGCAGGCAAGGACAAAGCAAAGCGCGGAAATGCAAAGACTAGACGCAGCAGACGCACCGCGGTCCACGGTCCTGAGGTTACGGGATGGTCCCGTTGACCGATGACTGTGCGTCCGCCGCTGCGTCTGTGCACCTAGCCTTTGCATGTCCCCGCCTTTGTCAGGCAAACACGATCCACAGCACGCCAATGATGGCCACGAGTAGCACCGACAGCCCGATCTGGAACTTCCGATCGGCCGCGGTCTCGCCTTCCAGCAGAGCGGCGCCCCCTGGTCCGGCACGGACGTACGTGAGTCCCTCTGTCTTGTCAGCACTGGGCGGCGGCGTCGCCATGCTCACGACGAACAGCACGGCGGTGCAGATCACGAACAGCAACACGGCGTAGTGGAGGAAATTGATCGTCGCGATCCAGTGCCAGAGCGTCCCCGACTCGAGGCCGCCGGTCGCCTTGTTCGTCAGCTCGAGGACGAGCCGCAGCACGCCGAGAACGAGCCCGGTGATGAGCGATGCCATCGCCCCGGTGCCGTTAAGGCGGCGGAAGAACAGGCCGAGGAGGAAGCAGGCGGCGATGGGCGGCGCGATGTACGCCTGCACGCTCTGCAAGTAGATGTAGATCTGCGACGAGACGAACTTCATCAGCGGAATCCAGGCCAGCCCAAGGAACACCATGACCCCGGCGGAAATGCGGCCCACGCGCACGAGCTGCTGCTCGCTCGCGCCGGGACGCATCTTCTTGTAGACATCCCAGGTCAGGAGCGTCGAACACGCGTTGAACGCGGAGGCCAGGGAGCTCATCAGCGCCGCGAGCATGCCCGCGAGCACCAGGCCCTTGATGCCGTCCGGGAGCAGTCGCGTCACCAGCGTGGGATACGCGGAGTCAGGGTTGTTGCTGACATCGGAGAACAGCGCCATCGCGACGATGCCCGGCAGCACGAAGATGAAAACGGGGAGAATCTTCAGGTAACCCGCGAAGATGGTTCCGGTGCGCGCCTGTTTGATGTTCTTGGCAGCGAGCACGCGTTGCACGATGTGTTGATCGGTACACCAATACCAAATTCCGAGAATCGGAGCTCCAAAGATGATTCCGGTCCATGGAAAGTCCGGATGACTCGACGGTTTCCACATCGAGAAGAAGCCCGCAGGGACTTTGGCCTCGAGCCCGGCGATGCCGCCGACCCGCGACAGCCCGATTGCCATCAGGGTGATGGAGCCGAGAATCAGCACGATGGCCTGCAGCACCTCGGTGTAGACCACGGCGCGCAGTCCGCCGAAGATCGTATACAGCCCGGTGATGACGATGAGGACAATGGCCGCCGTGTAGAAATTCCACCCCGTCACCGCGCGAATCACGACCCCGCCGGCATACAGCGTAACGCTGATCTTCGTCAGGACGTAGCCAATGACTGACACCCAGGTGAAATAAGTCCGCGACGCCGAGTTGTACCGCTTTTCCAGGAACTCCGGCATCGTGTAGACGCCGCTCTTCAGGTAAAAAGGAACGAAGAGCCAGCCGAGCAGCAGCAGGATGAGACAGGCGAGCCACTCGAAGTGCCCGACGGCGAGACCGCTGCCGGCGCCCGTGCCCGCCAGCCCCACGAGGTGCTCGCTCCCGATGTTGGACGCGAACAGGCTTGCGCCGACCGCGAACCACGCGACGTCGCGGCTCGCGAGGAAGTAGTCGGAGCTGACGGCCTTCTCTCTGCGCGCTGCCCACCACGCAATGCCGAACAGGATGAGGAAGTAGGCGGCGATGAACAGCAGATCGAAGAAGTGGAGATTGCTCATTGGGTGGGGGCCTGCCTTCGCGTGTTGAGGAGATATTGAACCGCGAGATCCGTGAGCGTCCACAGCTGAACATCCGAAGCGGAACCGTAGCGCACGGGACGCAGCGTCCCGTTCTCGAACTTGTAGCTCCACAGCTCGGCATACTGCAACCCGGAGCGCGCCACTGCCGCGCGTATCGAGTCGACTGCACTCGGCCGGTCACGGTTTGCGAGCGCGACTAACAGCATATTCACTTCCCGGCCCCACACGACGCGCGGCGAGTGGTACAGATCGCGCTCGAACATCTGCCACACGGCGGGCGCCGCGTAGGCGTCGTTCGCGACGGCGAGTCCCACGCCGTCGATGAACAGGCCGACCGGATAGGGCAGCAGGAACGGCTTGAGCAGCTCAGCCTCACGCGCAGGGTCCTGCCGCTCGAGCAGCAGCCACATCGCCGGATCGGTGCTCATGACGGGGATCGGCAGACCCGCACTGTCGAGCGCGACGGCGGGAAAGCGCAGCGTGTCGGGCTCGTATCCTGAACGCGTGAGCACGCCGTCCCAGTACCGCTGCTCCGGCTCTGGGAGCGACGCCGAGCTTCGCGCGGACTCGGGCTCGCACCTCGTCCGGTGCGAGCGTCACCATGAAATGCCGCGACGCCCCTTGCCAGGTGCGCGCACCCGCCGCGATCAGATCGGCATGTTCGATCCCGGGCTCGCCGAGCGCGCGCAGCGCGCTGTCGATCGCGACGATCGCGCGCAGCGCTTGCGGGACCCAGACCACGTTCACGTCGAACGCGAAGCAGCCACCGGCGTAGCCCACGCGACTGTCGCGCCAGCTTCCCGGATGGCAGTAGCCGTCGGGATCGCGCTTGAAGCTCACGAGATTCGTGGCGACCGGATCGTGCGCATACGGCGCTGCCTGGTGCATCACGTACGAGATGCTCTTGCGCAGCGGCGTTCCCCAGCGGCGCACGAATGCGCGCTTGCGCGCGGCGGGCACGCGCGCGTCGGCGAAGTAGCGCCCGGCGACGACGGGCAGCTGGAAGTCGTCGTCGACCATCCAGTAGTTCTCGCGCGTCTGCTGGAGATGGCGCAGCAACGTCGTGTCGCCGGTGCGCAGGAACTCGGCGCCATTCTCACGAATCGCCTGGCCGCCGAGGGCTTCTTCATGACTGACCTCGCCGTCCGGACCGAGCTTGGCGAGCGCCGCGCCCATCACGAACTCCGCCATCGTGTCGGACCACACCGGCTCCATCAGCAGCGCGGTCATGAGCATGTCGCGGCCGAAGTAGGTCGCGTACGTCGGGAGCCCCGCCATCAGCTTCTGCTTGGAGCTGAGCAGCTCGAAGCCGCGGATTTCGCGCTCCAAGCGCTGTGACTTCACGGAATCGGCGAAGCGGTGGAACGACGTGTTGAAGATCGCTTTGCGGTTCAGCGGTTGTAGTGCGGCTCCATCAGTGGCGATTTCCACGCTGACGGTGACCGGCCGCGCGCCGAGCGTCCGGATCGTCAGGACGGCATTGGTGAGGCTCGCGCGTGTGGTCCGCGCGTCGCCGCGCACGGTGAGCCACAGGTGATTCTTTCCGTCGAGACTGGGCTGCGAGACTCGCAGTGCCCAATCTCTCTCCGTGCTCGTCAGGCGCACGCCCGGCGTGAGTCGCTCGGTGTACGCCAGGCCCAGGCGCTTGGCGAGCTGCGCCATTTCAGGGACGACGAAGGTGGGCGCATCGATCCGATCCTTGACACGCCCCGCGTACCCGAAGTCGCGCTCGATGCGCATCGAGCCCAGGAGGAACTGCCCGATCTGGATTGACCGCCCGCCCGGCACCGTAAGCGCGTAGCGCAAGCTGCGTCGACCGCTCGCACTCCAAGCGGACGCCGGCCCTGCATCGAACGCGACCGCCGCGACCGCCGCGACCGCCGCATTTGCTTCTTGACCGCCTTGACCGCCTATCTCTCACCGTGAACCCAATGCTCTCGTTCAGCGCATCGGCCCACAGGTGCACCACGCGGCCGGTCTTGCCGTCGATGTAGATCTCTACCGAATTGCCGCGCGAGTCTCTGAACACGCGCGCGTGGTAGCCTTCGTATGCAGCGGAGTCATCCAGGCCGGGGGTGGGAAACTCAAGCACCGGCGCGCTATTCTGCGTGGGAGCAGCTTGAATCATCAGCAGCAAGGCCATCAGCATGGGCCTACATACTCCGCCCCCTCCCGAGCCTTGACAAGGGCTGGACGCGGGCGCATTTCAAGATACGATAATCGTCAGTCCGTTCAGGCGAATCCTGCCCGCGGAGGTAACGTCGATGCGTTCGAGTAAGACTCGTTGGTCTCATTTTGGCGCTCCTCGCCTGCACCGCGCTGCCATTGGCCGCGCAGGGCACCGGCACAGTTCGTGGACAAGTCGTCGATAGCGTGACACGGCAGGGTCTGGTCGGCGTCACAGTCCAGATTCAAGGCACACAGCGTACCACAGTCACGGGAAACGATGGCACCTACTCGCTCGGCGACGTCCCCGAGGGCAGCGTGGTCGTGCGAGCGACCCGAATCGGGTTTGGACCGCAACAGCAGGTCGTCGCCATCACCGCCGGGGGCACCGTCGAAGCGCGGTTCGAGCTGGCGCCGCAGGCAAACCTACTCGAGCCCGTCGTCGTCACCGGCTACGGAACGACCCGGCGTGAAGCCATCACCGGCTCAGTGGCGAGCGTCGATGCCGCGGCCGCGAACGTTGGCGTGAAAACCAACGTCACCCAGATGATTCAGGGCCGCGCCGCAGGCGTCGAAGTCAGTCTGAACAACGGCGAGCCGGGCGCGGGGGCGCAGATCCGGATTAGAGGCGGCAGCTCGGTGAGCGCGAGGAACGATCCGCTCTACGTCATCGACGGGGTGCCAATCGCCAACGTGGCGACGGAGCCGGACGCCAACGGATGGACCGGCAATCCGTCGCTGCCACGCAACCCCCTCAACTTGATCAATCCCTCCGATATCGCATCCATCACGATCCTGAAAGACGCGAGCGCCACGGCGATTTACGGCAGCCGCGCCTCGAATGGCGTGGTTCTGGTCGAAACGAAGCGAGGCTCGTCGGGCGGCGGACCGACGTTCGAGTACGACGGCTACGTGTCGACCTCGAGTCCGGCTCGCAGCCTCGGCGTGCTCGACGGTGCCGAGTACCGGAGCTTCGTCGAGGGCTCGGTTGCGCAGTGGCGGACCGACTCAACGGCGTGCGTCGGGCGGCCGGCCTGCGCGGCGGGCTTCGCAGATTCTGCGGCGCAATTCAACGCGCTCGATCCGTCTCACCTCGCGACCATGGGGGCGGCGAACACGAATTGGGAGAAAAGCGTGACGCGCCAGTCCCTCACGTATAATCAGAATCTCTCGTTCTCCGGCGGGACCGAAAACACGCACTATCGCGGGTCAGTGAACTACGCGAAGGAGCAGGGCGTGACGCTCTCGAGCGATCTGGAACGGATTCAGGGGCGGCTCAGCGCGACCCATTCGGATATCGACGGCCGCCTGCGGCTCGGCCTCAACGTGACGAGCTCGCGCGTCAACAACACGTACCTCACCTACGAAAACCAGGGTGGCTTCGAGGGCGGTGTATTCGAGAATGTCGCCACCTTCAATCCCACGCAGCCGGTCACCGTCACCGACTCCACGGGCACGCGCTACTACGAGGTCGGCGGGACGACGATCCGCAACCCGGTGGCGTTGGCGAATCAGATCTCGAACATCGGTTCGACGACCAGGACGCTCGGCAACGCCGAGGCTGAGTTCGACGTGGCGCGTGGTCTGACGGCGAAGATCAACGTCGGGCTCGACAACTCCAACGGCGCACGGCAGGAGTACTATCCCATCGCGAGCCCGCTGGGCCGGGCGTTGGGTAACGGACTCGCCCAGCAACAGGATCTCGAGAACAATACCCAGACGCTGCAGACACTCCTCACGTACGACGGCCACGTCGGCCAGAGCAACACCCTCAACGTCGTGGGTGGCTACGAATACAGCAAATTCAAAACGAACTGGGTGATGGGAAGGGGCATCGGATTCTTCACCGACGCATATACCTTCCACGCCCTCGACGCGGCTGTGACGAAAACGACGCAGTCGAGCGCGTCGGAAGCACGCCTCGCGTCGTTCTTTGGCCGCGCCAACGTTGGCTTCAACGAGCGCTTTTTCCTCACGGGCGTACTCCGCTATGACGGCTCGTCCAGATTTGCGGAGGGACACAAGTGGGCCCTCTTCCCGGCGCTGTCTGGCTCGTGGAATCTGAAGCAAGAAGGGTTCATGCAGGGTGGCGCTTTCTCGGAGTTCCGCGTGCGCGCCGGCTGGGGCCTCCAGGGCAATCCCAGCGTTGATCCGTACACCTCGTTGATCACGCTGAGGAGCGGCAGTGATGCGAGCTACCCGTGGGGCGACCAGTCGCAAGGCGGAGTTATCGGGAGCAGCAACGGGAACCCGGATCTCAAGTGGGAGCAGACGTCACAGTACGACGCCGCAGTCGATTTCGGGCTGTGGGGCAACCGGCTCTCGGGAACCATCGAGTACTATCACAAAGACACCAAGGACCTGCTGCTCACCGTCGACGTGTCGCAGCCGGCACTTGCGTCCACGCAGCTCAGAAACGTGGGCCGGCTGAGCGGCCACGGTCTCGAGCTTTCCCTCGATGCGTTGGCCGTGTCGAAGCCGGGTTTGACCTGGCGTGCCGGCCTCGTCTTCGCGGCGGACAAGAACAAGGTTACGGATCTCGGGTGTGGGGCGGATTCGACGGGCGTCAAGACGTGCCCGTTCTACGAGTCCGGAGACGTGAGCGGACAGGGGCAGAGCGGTGTACGGGCCGAGCGCGTCATGGTCTGCGACCCCAGCAGTCCGGGCAGTTGCCCCGGGTATGCCTTGGGAACGTTCTACGGCCCCGTGTTCGTCGGCGTCGACGCGAACGGCCAGCAACAGTTCTTCTGCACGGCGGCCACTACGGGATGCGTGGGTGGGAAGACGACAATCAGGGGCAACCCGGACGCCCGCGACTACCGCGTGATCGGCAACGCCAATCCGGACTTCACCCTGGGATTCACCAGCAATATCACGTGGAAGCGGTTCGACGTCAGTTTCCTGATCCACGCCGCGATCGGACAGGATGTATTCAACAACACGGCGCTGGTCTACTCCACCAAGAGCAACGCCCTCCAGGACAAGGGGTTTCTGAAGGACGCGCTCAGCGACCCGATCGGGATTCACGAACCCGCGATCTACTCATCCCGCTGGATCGAGGACGCGTCCTTCGTGCGCCTGCAGAACATCACGATCGGGTATGACCTCAACCTGCCGTTCTTGATGCGCACCGCGCGGAGCGCGAGGCTCTACATGGCGGCGGACAATCTCCTTCTGTTCACGGGTTACTCGGGACTCGATCCCGAAGTCTATTCCGGCACCGGATTGGCAGTGCGTGGTGTCGATTATCTCGTCTATCCCCGCCCCCGTACGATTACGGGGGGTCTCCGTCTCGTCTTTTAGGGAGAGCTGGCCATGAATCGACTCTTTGTGACGAAAGCGCTCGGAGCGGGGGTGCTCCTGGGCTTGCTTGTTCTGCCCGGGCAGGGATGCACCAACCTCGATGAGACGCCGCTCAGCGTCATCTCGACGGGGAGTTTCTTCTCCAACGAGGCGGAAGTGAAGGCTGGTCTCGCCGGCGTATACGCGCAGCTGCGGAGCACAGCTCCCGAAGGCGCCATCTACGACGCGAATGAGGTCACCACGGACGAGATCGTTGTGCCGATCCGCGGCCAGGACTGGAACGACAACGGCCAGTGGATCGATCTGCACAACCAGACCTGGTCGCCGACGAGCATCGCGACCGCGAATTTCTTCAATGGGGCCTGGAATAGCGCGTACACAGGCGTCGCGCGCGCCACGCTGTTCATTTCCGCGCTACAGAACGTGACCGTTCCGAACAAGGCAACCTACATCGCCGAGGGCCGGGCGCTGCGCGCGTTCTATTACTACATCCTGATGGACCAGTTCGGCGGCGTGCCGATCGACACAACCACTGAAATCGACCCGGCCGCCCGCAACACGCGTCGTGAAACGTTCGATTTCATCGAAAGTGAGCTGATTGCGGCGCGCGACGGAGGGCTGCCGGACACCTGGGACGCCGCGAACAACGGGCGGTTCACCAAGGGCGCCGCGGATGCTATCCTCGCCAACATGTACATCAACGCCGGTGTGTTCACGAAAGACGGTGCCGCGGGTGGCATCCTTGCCGCCGCCTACAACACATGCTTGGGCGTGACGGTGAGCGGGGGCCAAGATGCGTGCGCGGCCGCGATCGCCGCGTCGGATCGCATTCTGAATTCCGGCCACTATCAGCTGGCCGACTCGTTCCCCAAGGCCTTCCGGTACGACAACGGCACCTCGAAGGAGAACATCTTCGTCGTCAAGTTCATCGCCTCGGACGGTGTGGGAATTGGTGTCACGATGTCGTCGCTGCACTATTGCCAGTATGCGCCGCTCACGCCCTGGAACGGCTTCTCCACCCTGGCGGAGACGTACGGCGCGTTCGACCCGACGGACAAGCGCCGGAATGCGATCCTGATGGGGCCACAGAAGGACGTGCTCACCGGTGCACTGGTGACCGTACGCGTCTCCGGCGCGTGTCCCGCCTATACGCCGGCGAATGCGTTGGTTTTCACCGACACAATCCACAACATCACCTCGGCGAGCGAAAGCGAGGGTGGTCGGCCGTATAAGTGGCCGGCCGACCCGTCCCACGTGGCGCAGAACAGCGGCAACGACTTCGCCTGGTTCCGCCTCGGGGAGATCTACCTGATCAAAGCCGAAGCCCTGAACGAACAGGCGGCAGGTAGCGCCGCGGCACTCACCGCGTTGAACACCCTGCGCGCTCGCGCGCCAGGAGAGGCCGTCAACACACCGCTCGCAGCGATCGACCGCCCCACGATCCTCAGGGAGCGGCTGTTCGAGCTGTTCGGCGAGAGCAAGCGGCGGCAAGATCTGATCCGGTTCGGCGCGTATACCGGCCGGACGGACGCCGCATCGGGCCTGGTCGGGGGCAAGGGTCCCAGACCGGATTACTACGTGTTGATGCCGATCCCGCAGACGCAGATCAACGCGAATCCCCTGTTGACGCAGAACCCAGGGTTCTAATTGCTGAAGGCGTACCAAGGAGGGGCGCAGCCATATGCGCCCCTCCTTCTGTTTCTCCTGTCGCTGAGCGCCGCCTGCTCCGAGAAACCACACGACACCGCTCCACCGCAGCCGGGCAGAGAACTCTTTACGCGCATGCCCTCCGGCTACACGGGCGTCACGTTTGCCAATCGTCTGAGCGAAACGCACGACTTCAATGTCTTCACCTACCGCAATTTCTATAACGGCGGCGGCGTCGCGCTCGGTGACCTGACCGGGGACGGCCTCCCCGAAATCGTCCTCACCTCGAATCAGGACGGTCCGAAAGTCTATCTGAACCTTGGCCGGTTTCAGTTTCGAGACGTGACCGAAGCGGCGCGCGTCGTGGAGCGGGACCGCTGGACGACGGGTGTCACGCTCGCCGACGTGAATGGCGACGGGAAGCTCGACATCTACGTGTGCCACGCCGGCGTGAAGCCCGGCTCGGCGCGCGCGAATACGCTCTACATCAATCAGGGCATGACCGACGGCGTCCCGCATTTCACGGAGATGGCAGCGCAGTACGGCCTGGCCGATACCGGGTACTCGACCCAGGCCGCCTTCTTCGACTACGACGGCGACGGCGACCTCGACATGTTCCTGATTCGCAACTCCCCGCGGCCCGTCGCGAGCATCGCCGTCAAGAACCAGCGCACCCAGCGCGACCCGTTAGGCGGCCACGAGCTCTACCGGAACGACCACGGTCACTTCGTCGACGTCAGCGAGCGGGCGGGGATCTACGGGCCCACGATCGGGTTTGGATTGGGAATCGCGGTCGGAGACGTGAATCGCGACGGCCGCCCCGACGTCTACATCGCGAACGACTTCTTCGAGCGCGACTACCTCTATCTGAACAACGGGAGCGGGACGTTTCGGGAGGTCCTTGAGGACGCGCTGCCGGTCTCGAGTTATTTCTCGATGGGCGTCGACATCGCCGACATCGACAACGATGGCTGGCCCGATATCTACACGAGCGACATGCTCCCCGAAGACGACTACCGCCTCAAGACGACGCAAGCGTTCGAGCCGTGGACGGTCTATGATGCCAAGACACGCGACGGATTCGACCACCAGCTCATGCGCAACATGCTGCAGCGCAACAACGGAAACGGCACGTTCAGCGACATCGCCTGGCAGGCAGGGGTCGCGCGCACCGACTGGAGCTGGGCCGCGCTGCTCGCCGACTTCGACCTCGACGGCAACAAGGACATCTTCGTCGCCAATGGTCTGTCCAGGGACGTGACGTCACAGGATTACATCGCATTTCTGTCGAACGATCAAACCCTGCTTGCGGCGACGCGCGGTGGGAAGCAGCGGGTCGATTTCGAGAGCCTGATCGCGGCCATGAGCTCGACCAAGCTTTCCAACGTTGCGTTCCGCAATCGCGGAGACCTGGCGTTCAGCAACGTGAGCGCGGAGTGGGGACTCGATCAGCCGAGTTTCTCGAATGGTGCCGCGTACGGGGACCTGGATGGCGACGGCGCGCTCGATCTCGTGGTGAACAACGTGAACGACGAAGCGTTCGTCTACCGCAACAATGCCCGCTCGCAGCGTGTCGGGAACCGGTTTCTTCAGGTGCGCCTGGTCGGGAGCGGGAGCAATCCGTTCGCGGTCGGCGCGCACGTCACGGTGCGCGCCGGCGGTACCGAATTCGCTCAGGAGCTCCAGCCGACGCGCGGCTTTCAGTCGAGCGTTGACTACACACTGACGTTCGGCGTCGGTCAGGTGGACACGCTCGAATCGGTGATCGTGGACTGGCCCGACGGAAAATCGACGATCGTGTCACCGGTCGTCGCCAATCGGCTGCTCACGCTCCGCGAGGAGAACACCCAGCGAACGCGGGGGGCGTTGCGGCGCGACCGCACCGAGCTGCTGCATGACGTCACGGCCGAAGTGGGCCTCGATTTTGTCCACCGGGAGAACGCATTCGTCGATTTCGATCGTGAACCCCTCATGCCCCGTATGGTTTCGACCGAGGGGCCGATCGTGACGGTGGGCGACGTCAATCGGGACGGGCTGGACGACTTCTTCATCGGTGGCGCCAAGGAGCAGCCGAGCGCCCTGTACGTGCAGCGGCCCAACGGCACGTTCACGTCCACAAATCAGGCGTTGTTCGCTCAAGATCAGATCGCCGAAGATCTGGGGGCGGCGTTCCTCGACGCCGACGGGAATGGCACACTCGATCTCTACGTCGCGACAGGCGGGACGGAATTCTCCGCGCTCGCTCCAGCGCTCGAGGACCACCTCTACCTGGGGAACGGGCGGGGCGCGTTCACGAAAGCCGTTGATCTGCCGCCGCTGTTCAACAGCAATTCGCGCGTGGCGGTGTCGGGTGATTTCGTATTCGTCGCGGGGCGGGCGGTGCCGGGGCGCTACGGCGTCGATCCGAACAGTACTCTGCTCAAGCGAGACTCCGCCGGCCGGTTCACGGATGTCACCGCGCAAGCCGCTCCGGAGCTCGCGCATATCGGCATGGTCAGCGACGCGCTCTGGGCCGACGTCGATGGGGATGGCCGGGACGATCTCGTGGTCGTGGGCGAGTGGATGCCTATCACGGTCTTTCACAACACGGGAACCAAACTCGAGCGCGTCAAGACACGCGGGCTCGAGCAGAGCGCCGGATGGTGGAACAGGATCGTGGCGGGCGATTTCACCGGCGACGGCCGCGTCGACTTCGTCATCGGAAACGCAGGACTCAACTTTCGGCTGCACGCCACTGTCGATGAGCCCGCGCGCATGTATATCCGGGACTTCGACCACAACGGATTTCCAGAGCAGGTGCTCACGACGATCGAGCGGGGAAGCGAGGTGCCGGTCGCGCTGCGGGATGAGCTGACCGCCGTGCTGCCCTTTCTGCAACCGCGATATCCAACGTACGTCGATTACGCGCGCCAGAGTGTGCGCGACGTTTTTGGCAGCGCGCTGGACAGCGCGCTCGTCAAGCGCGTCGACACCTTCGCGTCGGTACTGGCACGCAACAACGGCGACGGCTCGTTTACACTGGTCCCGCTGCCGCGCGAGGCACAGATTGCTCCCATCTATGGGCTGCTGGCACGGGATTTCGACCGCGACGGCAACCTCGACCTGTTGCTCGCCGGGAATCTGGCCGGCGTGCAGCCGGCATTCGGCCCGATGATGGGAAGCTATGGACTGCTGTTGCGTGGGAATGGCCGCGGCGAATTCGAGGTGGTCCCCGCGACCGAAAGCGGGTTCAACGTGCCAGGACAAACGCGGGACATTCAGCGCCTGCGCACGCGCCGGGGCGACCTCTACATCGTCGCCCGCAACAACGACCGGCCGCTGTTCTTCAGGCCGCTGCGCTAGCTTTTGGTACGAATGACTATCACGCCGTTCGAACCGCGGACCCCGTACTCGGACGTTGCCGCGGCATCGCGCAGCACCTGGACGGTCTCGATATCATGGATGTTGATGGCGCTGAGATTGCCGCCCACCCCAGGACCGAGTGGGATGCCGTTCACAACAAACAGCGGCTCATCATCGCCGACGAGCGTGTTCTTTCCGCGAAGGATCAGCTTGGTATGACCGTCCGCGGCTCTCTCGATGGTGAGACCGGGCACGCGTGCAATCAGCAATTGCTCCAGGGACTGGCCCGGGTTGCGACGGATGTCCTCGGCCGTGAGGACCGTTCCTGGCGGGCGGGCCTCTGCTGGAGAGTCAGGCACGGCCTGGCGGTGCGAGCACGAGACGAGCAGCAAGCAGGATACCCAAGCAGCGCGCGGAATGGTCTTCATAAACAGCCCCTTTAAGGGAATGCGCTGACACGCACAATATACCACGCCGTTCGACTTCGGAGTGACTCATGCGAATGCAATCGCTGTTGCTCGTGCTGGCGGTATCGGCGGCCCCCGTCGTCGCCCAAACACGCGTTACCTCACCCGACAAGCGCAACGAGGTGCAGGTCGGCATTCACGAGGGCGGGCTCTACTACGTCGTGCAGCGCGACGGCACCCCCCTGCTCACGCCGTCGCGGCTGGGGTTCGTGTTCCGCGGCGCCCCGCCACTGCGCGACTCGCTGAGCATCGTCGATTCCAGCCGCAGCACGTTTGACGAGACCTGGACCCAGCCGTGGGGCGAAGTGCGGCGCGTCCGCAATCATTACAACGAGCTGAAGGTCTCGGTTCAGGAGAACGACGGCGCCGCGGCGTCAGTTCGTGCTGGCGGTGCGCGCGTTCAACGACGGCGTGGCGTTCCGCTACGAGTTCCCCAGCGCAACCGAATTTGGGTGAGTTCGAAATCATGGACGAGCTGACCGAGTTTGCGTTCGCCGACAACGCGCGCGCCTGGTCGATCCCGTCCAACCGGCCGCGGCTCGACCGCTCCGAGCAGCTCTACTCCTCCCAGCCCGTCAGCACGCTCGACAGCGTGCAGACGCCGATCACGATGGAGACCCGCGACGGCAAGACGTTCATGGTGCTGCACGAGGCGAATCTCGTCGACTACGCGCGCATGAACATCAGGGGTCCGCGCATGGAGAACCGCACGCTGCGCGTCGATCTCGCGCCCTACGCGGACGGCGTGAAGGTGCGCGGCCGTACGCCGTTCACCACACCCTGGCGCACGATTCAGATCGCGGATCGCGCCGGCGACCTGGCTCCGTCGGTGCTCGGCCTGAACCTCAATCCGCCGAGCGTCATCGCGAACACGGACTGGATCAAGCCGATGAAGTACGTGGGCATCTGGTGGGGGATGCACATCAACACGATGACGTGGAACTCGGGGCCCAAGCACGGCGCCACGACCGCGAATACGAAACGCTACATCGACTTCGCGGCCGCCAACGGGTTCGGAGGAGTGCTGGTGGAAGGCTGGAACATCGGCTGGGACGGCGACTGGATCCAGAACCGCAACGCGTTCTCGTTTACGAGAGCCTATCCCGACTACGACATCGTCGAGCTGGCACGGTACGCGAAGTCCAAGGGCGTCCACTTGATCGTGCACAACGAGACGTCGGGCGGCATCCAGAACTACGAGCGCCAGATCGACAGCGCATTCTCCATGTACGAGCGGCTCGGCCTCGATGCGATCAAGTCCGGCTACGTGACCGACCTGACCAGTGAAGGCCATTCGCACTGGGGCCAGTTCATGGTCAATCATTACCGGCACGTGATCGAGAAGGCCGCGGAGCATCACATCATGCTGGACGCGCACGAGCCGATTCACGACACCGGCGAGCGCCGCACCTATCCCAACATGATGGCCCGCGAAGGGGCGCGCGGGCAGGAGTACAACGCCTGGGGCGGCGAGGGCGGCAATCCGCCCGAGCACGAGACGATCCTGTTCTTCACGCGGATGCTCACCGGGCCGATGGACTTCACGCCCGGGATCTTCGATATCCTGCGCACCAAGACCGGCCCCGCGCGGCGCAATGAAGACTCGCGCGTGCGCACCACGCTCGCCAAACAGCTCGCGCTGTACGTCGTGCTGTACTCGCCGCTGCAAATGGCGTCGGATCTGCCGGAGAATTACGAGGGCCAGCCGGCTTTCAAGTGGATCAAGGACGTCGCGGTCGATTGGGACACCAGCCGAGTGATCGACGGCAGGATCGGCGACTACGTCATCGTGGCGCGCAAGCAGAAGGACAGCCCGCAGTGGTTCCTCGGCGCGATCACCGATGAAGAAGCGCGCACGTTCGACGTGCCGCTGACGTTCCTCGATCCCGGCAAGAGCTACACCGCGGACATCTATGCCGACGGGCCGGGCGCCGACTGGCTCACGAACCCGACGCCGGTGCGGATCACGCACCGCACGGTGACTCGCGCCACGCGGCTCCACATCGCGCTTGCCAAGGGCGGCGGGCAGGCGATCCGGATTCGACCAGCACAACCTTAATGATTTCATCCAACAGAATTTCGGGTTTCTTCATGGTTCTTTCTGGACGGTGCCGCATGCCGCCGTAACTTTGCGCGCCATGATCAATCCCGCGGAAATGCGATCCAAAACCGCGGAGTGGCAGCGCCGCTTGCTCGTAGCGGTAGCCGCTCTGCTGATCTTCGAGACGCTCTCAGGTCTCTCGATCTGGCTGTTGCCATTCAGCATTCCGAATCAGGTCGCGGTCGTCCTGCATACCGCGATCGGCCTGATCTGCATCCTTCCCTACGCCTGGTACCAGCTGCGCCACTGGCGCCTGTATCGCGAGCGCCAGCTCACCCACGTCAAGCTCACCGGCTACTTCTCGATGGTCGCCGCGATCGCGGCCTGCGTCTCGGGAGTCGTGTTGTCGTATCAGGCGCTGTTCGCCGCCCGCATCGGCTACGGCTGGGATCTGGTCCACATCGTCTCAACGTTCGCGCTGCTCGCGTCTGTGCTGCCGCACGTTCTCAGTCTCGTCTATTACGCACGCCATGGGAGCACGGAGACCGCGCTGGAGCTGCGGCGTGCCCAGCGGCAGTTTGGGCGCAGGACGCTGTACGGCACGTTCGCGCTGGGGTTGCTCGTCGCCCTGGTGGCCATCGCCTATCGGCCCGTGCGCCTGAACAACCAGCTGCCGGCCGACTACAGCTACGTGTACGGGCACGACCGGCCGTTCGCGCCGAGTCTCGCGCGCACGAACACAGCGCAGGCATTCGACGCGCGGTCGCTGGGCGGCTCCAAGTCGTGCGGCGAGGCCGGCTGTCACGAGCAGATCTACGAAGAGTGGTCGGTGAGCGCCCATCGCTACTCGGCGATGGACCTCGGCTTCCGCGCCATCCAGACGACGATGGGCCAGCAGAACGGGCCGGAATCGACGCGCTACTGCGCCGGCTGTCACGATCCGATTTCGCTGTTCGCCGGAACGAAGAACCTGTACCGCGACGAGCTGACCAACCCCATCGGCCGGGATGAGGGCGTCTCCTGCATCACGTGTCACGCGATTCGCGAAACCGACGTCAAGGGCAACGCCAGTTATGTGATCGCGCAGCCGGCGCGCTACATGTTCGAGCTGCGCGAGGGTGAAGGCGCTCGGCAGCTGCGCAACTTCCTGATCCGCGCCTACCCGCGCCAGCACGTGCGCTCGCTGCAGCACGGCCTCTTCAAGAGTCCCGAGTTCTGCGCCGCCTGTCACAAACAGTTTATCGACAAGGAAATCAACCAGGTCGGCTGGGTGCAGCTGCAGAATCAGTACGACAATTGGCGCAAGAGCCGCTGGAACGACACCCTCAACCCGCGGCGCACCGTCGAGTGCCGCGAGTGCCACATGCGGCTCGTGCCCTCCGAGGATCCGGCGCGCGGCGACGACCGCGACTACAACCGCTCGGCGGGCGACGGCGCGCATCGCAGCCATCGCTTCCTCGCCGCGAATCAGTTCATGCCCGTCGCGCTCAAGCTGCCCGGCGCGGCGGAGCACGCCGAGCTCACCGCGCGCTGGCTCCAGGGGCGGATCGACGTGCCCGAGATCGCCGACAAATGGCGTACCGGACCGGCCGTGCCGATCGAGTTGGTGGCGCCGGCGCGCGTGCAGCCGGGAGAACCGGTCGATCTGCAGGTGCTGATCACGAACAACAAAGTCGGCCACGATTTCCCGACGGGGCCGCTCGACATCATCCAGTCGTGGGTCGAGATCGTGGTACGTGATCAGAACGGCAACGTGGTCTACGAGACCGGCCAGCGCGACGCGAAGCACTTCATCCGCCCGGGCTCGTTCATCTTCAAGGCCGAGCCGGTGGACCAGTACGGCAAGCTGATCGATCGCCACAACCTCTGGGAAATGGTGGGCGTGCGCTACCGCCGCTCGATGTTCCCCGGACAGTCGGACCGCGCCGAGTTCACGTTCAATTGTCCCGCGACCTCGGCCCGGCCAACCCCAGCGTCGGCGACCGGGGGGGGGGAGATCGGCGATCAGCGCTACGCATTTCGCTCGCCCGCCGGGCGCGTTACGCGGCTCGACGTCTCCGCCAAGCTGCTGTACCGCAAGGTGGACCAGTTCCTCTTGAACTTCCTGTTCGGTGAGTCGTCCGGCATCACAGCTCCTGTGACGGTGGTCTCGGAGGACACCCGGAGCATCGAGGTCGTGCCCCAGCGCGGGCAGTAGTCCCGTGTTCGATTCGCTGCCCCGCCGCTCACGCCGCCTCGCGCTCACGGCGACGTTCGCCGGCGTGTTTCTCGCTGTCGCCGGGATCATCGCCTTCGTGGCGCTGCGGCCGCGCGCCGGCTACCAGCCCGGCCAGAAGGTCGAAGGCCTGACGTCGGACCTGTCGCGCGACCTGCCCGCGGACTACCCGCGCGTCACGTTCGTCGACGTCACGAGCCAGGCGGGGATCCAGTTCCAGCATTTCTGGGGGGAGCGGACCTCGCAGATCCCTGAGGACATGGGCTCCGGGGCGGCGTGGGGGGATTACGACAACGACGGCTGGCCCGACCTCTTCCTCGTCAATCTCGCGGGACCGATCACGTTGAGCCCCGATTCGCTGCGCCGCTCGCCGGCGCATTGCGCGCTCTACCATAACAACCATGACGGCACGTTCACGGACGTCAGCGCCCAGGCGGGCGTGGACCTGCGCATCTGGGGGATGGGCGCGGAGTGGGGCGACTACGACAACGACGGCCACCTCGATCTCGTCGTCTCGGCCTACGGCGAGAACGTCCTCTTCCGTAACAACGGCGATGGGACGTTCAGCAATCGCACGCGGGAATCGGGCATCGGCGGCAAGCGTGGATTCTGGTCCGGCGTCGCCTGGGCTGACTACGACCGCGACGGCTTTCTCGACCTGTACGTCGCCGGGTACGTGCGGTACGCCCGTCCCTCGGAGAGCTTCGCCGCCTCACACTACGACGTCGAGAATCCCGTCAGTATCAACCCCAACGCCTTTCCGCCCGAGCGCAATCTGCTGTACCACAACAACCGCAACGGGACGTTCACGGAGGTTGCGGTGGCGGCGGGAGTGTTGGGGGATCGCGGCAAGAGCCTGGAAGCGGCGTGGGTGGACTTCGATGACGACGGCTGGCCCGACATCTACGTGGCGAACGATGTCACCGACAACCAACTGTTCCGCAACCTGCACAACGGCAGGTTCGCCGACGTCAGTCACGAGGCGCGCGTGGCCGACTACCGCAGCGCCATGGGCCTCGCCATCGGCGACTGGGACGGCGATCAGGACCTCGACATTTTCATCACGCACTGGATCGCGCAGGAGAACGCGCTCTACAATCACGTCAGCAACAAGCCGCTCGAATTCGAGGACGTCGCCGATCGCTTTGGAGTCGGTCAGATCGCGCTCGACTTCGTCGGCTGGGGGACGTTCTTCTTCGATTACGACAACGACGGCAAGCTCGACCTGTTCGTCTCCAACGGCCACACCTTTCAGCGCCGCGACGCCCCGCAGCTCCTGGCGCCCGAGACGCCGCAGCTCTTCTGGAACCGCGGGCCCGAGGACGGCTTCTACAACGTCTCGGCCGCGAGCGGGCCGTACTTCCGCGTGCCCCACGTCGGCCGCGGGGCGGCGTTCGCCGACTACGACAACGACGGCGATCTCGACGTGGTCGTCGTAAACCACAGCGGCGCCGCCGCGCTGCTGCGCAACGAGGGCGGCAACCGCAACCACTGGCTCAACGTCAGGCTCGAGGGGGGTGGGGGGGGCCGCCGCAGCAACCGCACCGCCGCGGGCGCAAAGCTGCGGGTGGTGGCGGGGACGCAGGTGTTCATCCGCGAGATCGGCGCGCAGGCCTCCTATCTCTCGCAGAACGACCTCACCGAGCACTTCGGCCTCGGCGCGCTCACGCAGGTCGACAGCATCGCGGTCGTCTGGCCGAGCGGCGCCCGCCAGGCAGTCACGAACGTCGCCGCCGGCCAGACCGTGCGGATCGTCGAAGGACGTGACGCCGTCGCGGTGACCGATACAGCGGTGAGCCGCCAGGCGGTGCGCGACTTCTGGTCGTTGTACCGCGCGGCCACGGCCGCGCGCGTCGAGGGCAGGAGCGTGGACGCGCGTGACGGCTACCGCGCGGCGCGTGAGCTGAATCCACGCCACGAGGACGTGCTCTACTACCTCGGCAACATGGAGCTCGAGCTCGGCAATTTCGCTGACGCGGAGACCGCCTGGCGCCGCCTCGTGGAGGTCAACCCCTCGAGCGCGCGCGCGCACTCGCGGCTCGGCGACCTCTACGCGTGCCCCGACACGGGAGCACCGTGGGATCTCGGGCGCGCGAGGACCGAACTCGCGCGCGCCGCCGAGCTCAATCGTGAAGAAACGGGCCCGCTCCTTCGCCTCGGCGAGGTCGCGCTGCTCCGCGGCGACTGGAGCGGCGCGCTGCGCCAGTTCGACGCCGTGATCGTCACGCACCCCAAGAGCGTGGAGGCGCATTTCCTCAAGGGCTACGTCGCTTGGAAACGCGGCCAGCAGGCGCTCGCTGCCACCGAGCTGCGCCAAGCGGAGGCACTCGCGAACGCGCCGCAACCTGTACCGCAGGCGCCATCGGAAGGCGATACCAAGCAGGGTGCAAGCGGAGCCGCGCCGATGGTCACGCAATCGACGCGGTGCCGGTTATTCGGCGATCAATTGGAGCCCTACGCGGACCTCGACCGCCGGATCAAGCAGGCCACCTCACGGCATCAGTGATCGTTTGACGCACCCTGCCTGATGATCCGGGTGTTGTACTCGCGCAGATAGCGCTGCCGCGCGGAGTCCGCCGGGTAGCCGTCGCTCGGGCCGTATGGGTACGACGTGATCGCGTGATACGGGAGCGGCTCGACCGTCGTGCCGTAGGCCGTGTTCAAGTCGGAATCCTTGATCCAGCCGTCGCTATATAAGAAGAAGGTGCGTTTCCAGCCGGGGGCCGGCTCCTTCAGGCCCGCGGCGTCGAACGCGACGGTCGCCTCGTCCCCCGGGACCATCACGATGTACTGGTCGTCGCTGTGCTCGAGCAGCGGCCGCACGCTTCCGAAGCGCGTCGCCGCGCCGGTGATGGGACGCCAGGGCGATTCGCGTGTCACGTCGCTGTAGTCGAACCAGTGGGGACCGTAACGCCCACCGCGCCGGTACATCCGCGAGAAGCCGCGGTAGTGTAGATCCCCGGACAGCGGCGTGAGGGTCGTGACCCGCGTGACCGCCGCAGTTGATTCTGGACCGCCCCGACCGCCGCCGTTTGCGTCGTCCGCCACAAAAGCTTGATCCCAATAGATCTGCATAGACGTCCGCACGCGCACGTGGCGATCCTTCGTCGGGAAAATTCCGGCGAGATCGATCACCATCGTCTTGTCCTTCCCCGCCGGGAAGCCAATCATCCCGCGGGGAATCCACCGGTCGCGGGCGTCGCGCACTTCGATCACCGGCATCTCGGATTTCAGCACCTGCTGTTGCGAGAGGGCGACGTTGATGCTCGCATCGCTCGGGAAGATCCAACCGCGTAGCAACAAATGCGTCCCCGGCTCGCCAGCGTGCTCGTCCAGCTCGAGCACCAGCGCGTGCGGCTCGGTCAGGCCTTGATACCGGCGGGGCGTCAAGTTCGAGACGTAGCGGAAATCGTGATCGGTGAGATCGGCGAGCACGTCCGTGCCGCGTTCATCCACGGCGGATAGCGGTGCCCGGCGGCGGACAACCTGAAACAGCCTCAGGTCGGTTCCTCGCATGGGGGGGAAACGCTCGTCGACGAATACCGCCACGGAATCCGGATGGTCCACCGCGAGTAGTCGCAGCTGGTCGAGATACGCGGTCTCCCACAGCTCTTCGGTCACCTGAATGACGTAGCGCCCGTTCCGCGGCCTGAGCGCTTCCCCGGGGATTCGTACGTATTCGAGCGAAGCGCCTGCCGGTGCATACGACATCGCCCGAGTCCCTAGCCCCGAATCCCTAGCCCCCATGATTCCCACCGGCATCCCGAGCGCGCTTTGCCACATGATGTCGGTGACGAATCGGAACTGTTCGCCATCCCATGTATAGAGGAAAGCGCACGAGCCCTTGAGCTGCTGCAGCTCGAGCACGTCGGCGTCGGTTCCGGGGAAGTAGACCGTCTGCGGCACGCCGTTGGTCCATTGCACGCGCAGCACGTCGGCTTTGAGGTGAGTGCCAAGCCCGATCTGGGTGAGGCGGTCGGTCACGACGCGTGTTTGATAGAGCTCGCCGGCCCGAACCTCGAGCCTGGCGCCGATGCCGAAGGTGTTGTTCTTGCTGCTGCCCGTGCGCAGCGCGGTGAGCTGGATGCGCATGCCGAGGTGCGCGTTGCCGCCGTCGTTGCGGAGGAAATGCGCACCGCTTCGGGTGCCCAGCAACAGGTCCTGGTCGCCGTCGCCGTCCAGGTCGCTCGCGAGGACCGGCCCAATGCCGGCACGTCTGATGTCCGGCGGCAGCAGTGCCGTGCGATCCTCGAACCGGCCGCCGCGCCTATTATGGAAGAGAGACGCACCACTCGCGCCCGCCGTGAACAGATCCAGCCACCCGTCGTTGTCGTAGTCGAAAAAGCGGGCTTCCCCGCCGGAGCGCGCCGTGACGCCCGCGCGCGTGTCTCTCGTGAATGTCCCCGTGCCGCTATTGTGCCACAGGCCCGTACCGGCGAGGTAGAAATCGAGCGCGCCGTCATTATCGTAATCGCCCACCGCCACGGGACCGGGTCCGTGGATCATGTCCGCGGCTCGGACGAACCCTTGCACCGCATCATTGAGGAACAGGCCCTGCGTTCCGGTCGCGCTCGCGATCACGACGTCCACGCGCCCGTCGTCGTTGACGTCCGCTACGCCAGCGTCGCTGCCGCCCTGCAGGATGCCGGCGGCATTGGGAAGTAGCGCGAAGGTGCCGTCCGCGTTGTTGCGGTACACCACGCGCGATTCGTTCCCGACGAGGAGCAGATCCAGGTCGCCATCGTGGTCCAAATCGACGAACAGGATGCGAGTCGCGCTCCCGACCTCTCGAACACCCGCGCGCTCGGTCACATCCTCGAACTGCTGCCCTTCACGATTGCGCACGAGATAGCCGAGGTGGTCGGTGCCGATGGCGAACAGATCCAGCCAGCCGTCATTGTCGTAGTCGACGAACGTCGCGACGAGCGCTCCGCGCGGCAGCGGGACCGGCATGCGCGCCGTGACATCCGTGAGGAACCCCTGCTGCATCGCATACAGCTGCACCTGTTGCCCCACGGCGAGCAGCAGATTGTCGATGCCGTCACCGTCGTAGTCGCCCAGCGCGAGTGCGGTTGGCGCTTCCGACCGCTCCGGCAGTCCGCTCTCGTTGGTCACGTCGGTGAATTGCACTGGCGCGGCGGCCGGTGGCGGGCGAATGCCGCGCATCGTGATCAGCGTCTGCGGGCTGAACGAGAACGTCTGATTGCCGGCGATCGGCCCTTCGGTCCAGTTGACCAGCGCGAGCGACGCCTGGTAGGGCGCGGTGACCTCGATGGCACGGCGGAAGCGGTCGAAGGCCATGCGCGCTTCGGGGTGGCGGCTCGCGCGCAGTGCCCGGATCGCGGCGTCGAGATGCGGCTGAGCGTCGCGTGGAGCCTCCGGACGCAGCCGGCGGATGTCCTCCAGGTGGCGCAGCGTGCTGTCGCTCTCCCCGAGGCGCAGCAGCACGTCGGCCAGCTCGATGCGCACGGCGAGATTCGACGGCACTTTCGCCAGCAGCTGCCGCAGGCGCCCGGCGTAGGCGGTATCACCACCCGTCTGGCGGTCGAGCTGCGCGAGTGTGTACAGCACCCGCGCATCGGGCTCGATATCGGCGAGCACGCGCCGTGCCTCCTCGGGCCGCCCGGTCAGCGCGTACAGCCGGGCCAGGATGAGCGCGATCTCCGGACTGCGCGGGTCGAGCCGGCGAGCGCGCTCGAGCTGCTCCTCCGCGTCGGCGAAGCGGGTGGGGCCGCTGCGCAGATAGGTGAGGCCGAGGTTGGCGTACCCCGACGCATCCTTGGGCGCGAGCGCGATGACCTGCTTGAACTCCTGCTCCGCTTCGCTCAAACGGCCGCGCTCCAGCTCGGCGAGCCCGACGGTGCGCGCCGTCAACAGCGCGCCCTGATCGATCGGCTTCTCCTGACAGGCAACGATTGCGAGGAGCAGGAACGCGCCCGTATAATGCCTGCGCTTGCGTAGCACTCTTCTCTTTCTCCTCTTCGTTCTTGCGAGCTGCCGTGGCGGCGCGCCGCCGCCGCTGTTCGAGCGCGTCGCGCCGGAAGCGAGCGGCGTGCACTTCGCGAACACGCTGCCCCGGGATTCCGGGTCGGGGGGGCGGCGGCGGCGGTGAACATCGTGAACTACCTGTACTACTACAACGGCGGCGGCGTCGCGGCGGGCGACGTGGATGGTGACGGTCTGGTCGATCTGTATTTCACGTCGAACCTGGGCAGGAACCGCCTCTACCGCAACCTCGGTCAGTTTCGATTTGAAGATGTCACGGATCGCGCCGGCGTCGCGGACTCCGGCGGCTGGAAAAGCGGCGTGACCATGGCCGACGTGAACGGCGACGGGCGTCTCGACATCTACGTGTCGGGCGTGGACGATGAGATGCGCGGCCGCAACGTGCTCTACATCAACAACGGCGACGGCACGTTCAGCGATCGGACAGACGAGTTCGGCCTGGGCTTCGCCGGATACGGCACCCAGGCCGCGTTCTTCGATTACGACGGCGACGGCGATCTGGACATGTACCTGCTGAACAGCTCGACGCTGCAACGCGTCGCGCGTGCGCAGAGCACAAGCCGCACCGCGCGCGACGCCGCGGCCGGAGATCGGTTGTACCGCAATGACGACGGACGCTTCGTCGACGTGAGCGAGCAGGCCGGCATCTATGGTGGGGTCGAGGGATTTGGGCTAGGGATTGGGGTCAGCGATCTGAATGTCGATGGCTGCCCAGACATCTACGTCGCGAATGACTTTCCCGAGAATGACTTCCTGTATCTGAACAACTGCGACGGCACGTTCCACGAAGCGATTACCGAAACCACCGGCCACACCAGCCGCTTCTCGATGGGCGTAGACGTTGCCGACTTCAACAACGACGGTCGTCCCGACATCGCCGTCGTGGACATGCTCCCCGACTCGGAGCCGATCCTCAAGACCGCGGCGAGCGCGGAGAGCTACACGCTGTTCAACCTGAAGCTCGCGGCCGGCTATCACCCGCAGTACGCGCGCAACACGCTGCAACTGAACCGCGGCGTGGCCCGCGGGAAGCTGCGCTTCAGCGAGATCGGCCAGCTTGCCGGTATCGAGGCCACCGATTGGAGCTGGGCGCCGGTGTTCGCCGACTTCGATAACGATGGCTTCAAGGACCTGTTTGTCACCAACGGGATCTATCGGCGTCCCAACGATCTCGACTACATCGCGTCCCTCGACAGCGGCGGTCCGCCGATGCTAGGCAGGATGCCGAGTGTACCGTTGGCCAAGTACGCGTTCCGCAACAATGGTGATCTCACATTTGGGAATAGGGCTGGGGACTGGGGACTAGGAGATGCAGGATTCTCGAACGGCGCCGCGTACGCTGATCTCGATAACGATGGCAACCTCGATCTCGTGGTGAACAACCTGAATGCCTCGGCGTCCATCTACCGTAACCTCGGTGCAAGCGGGCACCACCTGCGCATTGTCTTGCGCGGCAGCGGGGCGAACACGGCCGGCATCGGCGCGAAAGTCACGGTCACAACGCAAGGCCGTACGCAGTTGCTCGAGCAGAGCCCAACCCGCGGCTTCCAATCGTCAGTAGATCCGGTGCTGCACGTTGGGCTGGGGACGTCCACAACGGTCGATTCGCTCACGGTGACGTGGCCCGATCGCCGCCAGCAGACGCTCACCAGTTCTTGGTGTCGACACAACGATCACGTTGTCGCAGGCCGACGCGACCGTCCAACCGTCCAACCGTCTAACCGTCCAACCCCTGTTTTCCGATATCACCGCACAGTTCGATATCACCTATAGACACCGCGAGAACACGTTCTTCGACTTTGGTCGCGAGCCGCTGATGCCGCATTTGCTCTCGACCGAAGGGCCGGCGCTAGCCGTTGCGGACGCCAATGGCGACGGGCTCGACGACATCTACGTGGGCGGCGCGAAGTGGCAGGCCGGTGAGTTGTGGCTGCAGCGTGCCGACGGCCGCTTCCGCGCCAGCGCGCAACCCGCCTTCGCCGCCGACAGCCTGCATGAAGACATCGATGCGGCGTTCGTCGATGTCGACGGGGACGGCGACCGCGATCTCTACGTCGTGAGCGGCGGGAACGAATTCTCGGAGGGCGAGCCGCTCCGCGACCGGCTGTATCTGAATGACCGGGGCACGTTCCGTCGCGGCGAGCTCCCCGACTTCGCTCACAACGGCTCGTGTGTGGTCCCGGGCGATTTCAATCGCGACGGGCACGTCGATCTGTTCGTCGGGAGCCGCGTGGTTACGCGAACGTACGGCGCGACGCCGCGCAGCTATCTGCTGCAGGGCGATGGGACGGGACACTTTCGCGACGTCACACCCGACTTGATCGCCAATGCCGGGATGGTGAGCGGCGCCGCCTGGGTGGACGGCAATCTGATCGTCGTAGGCGAATGGATGCCGGTGAAGATCTTCCACCAGCAAAACGGGGGCTGGGTAGCGGACTCATTGCCAGCCACCACGGGATGGTGGAACAGCATCCAGACCGCCGACTTGAACCGTGACGGCCGGCCTGACCTCATCCTCGGCAACCTTGGCCTGAACTCATTCCTCCGCGCCTCGTCGCGCGAGCCGGTTCGTTTGTACCTGACGACGCCGGCGATCCTGACATCGTACCGGCATGGCGTGAGCTATCCGCTCATGGGACGCGACGAGCTGATTGAAGCGGTGCCGCAGCTGCGATCGCGCTATCCCACCTACCGGTCGTTCGGCGCGAGCCGGATCGAAGACATCGTCCCCGGCAAGACATTGCGGCAGGTACCTGTGCTGCGGGCCGAGACCTTCGCGAGCGCGATCGGACTGAATCGCGGCGCTGGCGCGTTCGAGATCCGGCCTCTGGCGGTCGAAGCGCAATTCGCGCCGGTGTACGCCTCGCTCGCGGGAGACTTCGACGGAGACAGCGCGACCGATGTGATCGTCGCCGGCAACTTCTACGGCGTCACGCCGGTGCGCGGCCGCTATGATGCGAGTTATGGCCTGTTGCTCAAGGGCGATGGGAGCGGAAGCTTCGCGCCGCTGGACATGGAACGCAGCGGGCTCGACATCGAGGGGCAGGTTCGTCACATGGCGTTGCTGACGAGAGCGAACGGCGACCGGGTGATCGTCGTCGCGCGCAACAACGATCGCCTGCAGGTCCTGCGACTAGATCAGATAGCCCCGCTTCATCAGGCTGTGCGCCGACGCGGCGTAGCCGGCGTGGTCCGGTAGATACCAGCCCAGCGAGTCGGCCATCCGGTCGTAGATGCTGAACAGGGCGCAGACCTGAATCGCGTCCTCGATCGCGTGATCGGACAGCCCGGCGGCACGCAGCGGCTCGATGTCGCGCGGCCGCACGTCATCGGGCCGGAGCGTCAGCTTCTCGAGGAATCCCAGCTGCGCGCGCAGCTTCTCGTTGATCGGCGCGCTACGCCAATCGTCCAGCACCGCCTTCACGACCTTCTCGTCTTTCAGGGCCAGCGACGCGACCGCGCCGTGGGAATCCGTTCAGAAGACGCATTGGTTCAGGCGTGACGTGAACGCCGCGAACAGCTCGCGCTCGCCCACACTCCACTCCGACGGCCCGCGCATCACCGCCTGCGTCCAGGCGCACATGGGCCCGCCCCACAGCTCGGGGCGGTACATGAGCGTTTTCACGACGTCGGGAACGCGGCGCCGGCTCACCAGCCGGATCAGGATAAGCTTGAGCTTCTCCGGAAGCCGGTGACCATGTTCCACGGCGGGGACGCGCATCAGTCGGGCTCCTCGCCGCGCAGCGCCGCCATGCCGCGATCGAGCCGATAGACCGCGGCCCCCACGGCCGCGGCCACCGTGATCTCGAACAGGCTGTCGTCAGAATGACCCGCCTGCCGCAGCTGGGCGACATCGGTATCGGTGATCTTGTAGGCGTGGCAGGCGACCTTCGACACGTACGGCCCCAGCGGACCCGGGGCGGTAGCGCGCTCCAGGGCAGCACGGCGCTGCTCGGCCGGCGTGTCCCCGGGCGTGCTCAAGACCGCCTCGACCAGTCGCCGGCGGAAAGCTTCATAGCGCATTCACGGAAACTTACTGCTGGGCCGTGGCCGCGCGAGTCTTGACACTTTCCGTTCCCTGCCGCCTCTTGAACGGCGACAACTCAAACCTGTTTTCACGTCACAGCCTGAGAGGTCGTATGCGACGTTTCCATCATTTTATGTGTGCGCTCCTCGCTTTGTCCTGGACCGCACCCCTCGCCCTCGCAGCACAACAACCCACTACCACCGTTCGCGGACGAATTACCGACCAGAGCACGCAACAGCCGATCAGCGGCGCGAGCGTCGCCGTCGCCGGCCGGACCGCGCTCTCGCAGGCCGATGGCCGGTTCTCGATCAGCGGCGTTCCGATCGGGCCCGCGACGGTGACCGCGCGCATGGTCGGCTACGCCCCGGCGACGCAGCCGGTCAACATCACCGAGGGCGAGCCCCTCACCGTCGATCTCGCGCTGGTTCCCCAGGCCATCAACCTCTCGGAGATCGTGGTGACGGGGTACGGCGAGCAGCGCGCAGGGAACATCACCGGCGCGGTGTCGTCGGTCGCGGATTCGCAGTTCAACCCCGGCCGCGTGCTCAGCCCGCAGATGCTGATTCAGAACAAAGTTCCCGGCGTGCAGGTGGTCGATAACAACGATCCGGGCGGCGGCCTCTCGATTCGAATCCGTGGCGCCACGTCCGCCACCGCGAGCAACGAGCCGCTCTACGTCGTCGACGGCGTGCCGCTCGGTACCGGCGCCGGTGGTGGTCTCTCCGCGGGACGCGATCCGCTCAATTATCTCAATCCTGGAGACATCGAGAACATCACCGTGTTACGCGATGCTTCTTCCGCCGCCATTTATGGCTCGAACGCGGCGAACGGGGTTGTCATCATCACGACCAAATCGGGTAAGGGGCATTCCGGGGCGCACGTCGAGTTCAACACCAACGCGTCGGCGTCGCAGGTGACCAGAGTCCCGGACATGCTCACGGCGGCGCAGTTCGCCGACGCCGTCGCGACGTACGCGCCGACCCGCGTGGATTCGCTGCTCGGTCAGAACACGAACTGGTTCGATCAGATCGACCGCACCGGGTACGGCCAGCAGTACGACGTGTCGCTCAGCAACGGCACCGGCGACATGGGCTATCGCCTCTCGCTCGGCTATCAAAAGCAGAACGGCATCATTAGCGCAAGCTCGGTCGACCGGCTCTCGCTCGGCATCAACTACGAGCAGTCGGTCTTCAATGACCGGCTGCACATCAGCACGAACGTGCGGGGCGCGCGCTCGGTCGACAAGTTCACGCCCGGCGATGTGCTGGGTAATGCCGCCGCGATGGCGCCGACGCAGCCCGTGCTCAATCCGGGGAGCCCGACCGGCTACTGGGATTGGAACACCACGAACGCATCGCCCAGCAATCCGGTCGCGAGCCTCGCGCTCGCGTCCGATCAGGGCACGACGTGGCGCAGCGTTGGCAACATCCAGACGGCGTATCACACGTCGTTTGTCGAGGGCCTGACGGCGAACCTCAACCTCGGCTACGATCTCACGAAGGCCGATCGCCAGATCTTCTATCCCAACAATCTGGCCGCGCAGGTCCGGCAGGGGCAGGGATACCTGGAGCTCAGAAACAACAGCCAGGGGAATTCTGTCCTCGACATGTATCTCGATTACACTCCGCGGCAGACCTTCGGCCCCGGCATGCTGAACCTGGTCGGCGGCTACTCGTACCAGCAGTCGCACGCCGAATACCCCCAGCTCGTCGAGCGCGGTCTCACGAGCAATCTGCTGGGCGACAACGGCGTGCCTCCGGCCCTCAACGTCACGCCGACGAAGACCGTCACCGACTACAAGCTCATTTCGTTCTTCGGCCGGGCCAATTACAACATCAACGATCGCTACCTGGCGGGCATCAGTATTCGCCAGGACGGCTCGTCGCGCTTCGGGCCATCAAATCAATGGGGGACGTTCCCCGCGGTATCGCTCGGCTGGCGGATTTCGCAGGAGCCCTTCATGCAGGGCGTCGGCGGTTTGTCCGATCTGAAGCTGCGCGCTTCCTGGGCCCAGACCGGCAACCAAGCCTTTGGTGATTATCTGTACTATCCCACGTACACGTACAGCGATGCGCTCACCAAGGTGCAGATCGGCGGTCAATTCATCACCACGATCCGGCCGAGCGCTGTCGACGAGGGCATCCATTGGGAGAAGACCACGGCGTACGACGTGGGGCTCGATTACGGCTTCAGCAATCAACGCTTCAGCGGATCGATCGACTGGTATCAGAAGAACACCAGCGATCTCCTCTTCAATGTGCCCGTCGCCGCCGGGACGAACCTCGGCAACTTCGTCACGACCAACATCGGCGAGATGAAGAACACGGGCCTGGAGTTCGCGCTGAGCATGAAGGTGTTCGAGCCGCGGCCCGGCAGGATGAATTGGGACGCCTCTTTCACCGCGAGCCACAACAGCAACGAGCTGGTCGCCATCAATCCGTCGAAGAGCGTGGCCCGGATCCTCACCGGCAACATCTCGGGCGGTGTGGGCAACCTCGTCCAGGTGTTGCAGCCCGGCGCCCCGATCAACTCGTTCTTCGTCTTTGAGCAGCGCTACGACGCGCAAGGGAAGCCGGTCTACGATCCCGCCACCCCGACGAACATGTACGTAGATCAGAATGGCGACGGCCTGATCAATGATGGCGATCGCCGGCCCTTCCACGACCCGTCACCGAAGTGGATCTTCGGCCACACGTCGTATTTGACCTACGGGAAGTTCGACGGCGGCTTCACGCTGCGTGCGTACCTGGGCAACTGGGTCTACAACAACGTGGCGTCCACCCTCGGCGCCTATCAGAACCTGAGCGGATCGGCAATGCCGGCGAACCTGCAGGCGTCGGTGCTCACGACGGGGTTCATCGTCCCGCAGTACTATTCTGACTATTATGTTGAGGATGGGTCGTTCCTGCGGATGGACAACATCACGCTCGGCTACTCATTCAACCTCAAGAACCAGCCGCTGCGCCTCTACGGCACGGTTCAGAACGCGTTCACGATCGCCGGTTATAGCGGTGTTGATCCGACTGCGGGCCTCAACGGGATCGACAACAATATCTATCCCCGCGCGCGCACCATCACCACCGGCCTGAGCGCCCGGTTCTAAGGAGATGCCAGACATGAACCGCACAATCCCAATCCTGAGTCTTACGGCTCTCCTGTCTGTGGCCGCGGTCGCCTGCACCGATCCTACGGTCGCACCGAAGAGCACCGTCACGAGCGCCAACATCTTCAACGACCCGAACTCCTATCTGGCCTTCCTCGCGAAGATCTATGGTGGACTGATCGTCACCGGCCAGCGGGGACCGGATGGCAACCCCGATATCCAGGGCATCGACGAAGGGTTCGGCGAGTACCTGCGTCTATACTGGTATCTGCAGGAGATGCCGACCGATGAAGCCGTGATCGGCTGGAACGATCCCGGTCTGCCCACCCTGAACACCGGGACCTGGGACGCGGGCAACAGCATGGTGAACGCGATGTACTATCGCGTGTTCTACCAGGTCATGCTGGTGAACGAGTTCCTGCGTCAGAGCACGGATGCGAAGCTGGCGGAGCGTGGCCAGAACGATCCGACGCTCATCAACAACGTGCACCAGTATCGCGCCGAGGCTCGCTTCCTCCGTGCGTTGAGCTACTGGCACGGCATCGATCTCTTTGCAAACATCCCGCTGGTGACCGAGAACGATGCCTTGGGCGCGACGCCGCCGCAGCAGGCACAACGCGCCGACATCTACGCCTACGCGGTCAGCGAGCTGAACGCGATCATCCCGGATTTGCCGACCGGCGGTCCAGCCGACGCGGCAACGTACGCCCGCGCGACGAAGGCGGCGGCGCACATGCTGCTCGCCAAACTGTACTTGAACGCCGGCGTGTACACGGGGACCGCGAACTACACCGGCGCAGTCACCGAAGCGCAGGCCGTGATCTCGGCAGGCTACACCCTGGAGCCCAACTTCAGGCATAACTTCTCGTCCGACAACAACACGTCCAATGAGCTCGTCTTCGTGGCTGCCCAGGACGGCGGCAGTACGCAGACGTGGGGCGGTATGACGTTCCTGATTCACGCGGGCTGCGGTGGGAGTATGTCCGCTGCGACATACGGCATCGATTACTGCTGGGGCGGCTACCGCATGAAGCAGCAGCTGTACGCCCTGTTCGATACGACGGGTAATGATACACGGTCGGCGTTTTTCCATACGGCGGGACAGCAAGTCAATGTCGATAATATCGGTGACTACTCCAACGGCATTGCCGCGCCGAAGTTCACCAACAAGACTTCCGGGGGCGGGAATGGTCAGCAGACGACCATGGTCGATACCGACTTCCCGATCTTCCGTCTCGCTGACGCCTATCTGATTTATGCGGAGGCCAGCATCCGAGGTGGCGGTGGCGCGAACGCACTCACGTACCTGAACGCGATTCGTGCGCGCGCCTACGGGAACACATCAGCGAATTTCGCGACACTGCCTCCGGTGGACACGGTTTTGGCGGAGCGGGGCCGTGAGCTGATGTTCGAGGCCAGCCGCCGGACGGACCTCGTGAGGTTTGGCCTGTTCTCGAGCGGCACGTATCTCTGGGCATGGAAGGGCGGCGTTGTGGGTGGACAGGCTCTGCCAACCGGGCGCGATCTCTATCCGCTCCCGGGGAACGAGCTCATCGCCAACCCGAATTTGCAGCAGAACCCGGGCTACTGATTCGGGAGTGCGCAGTGTTTTGTAGCCCCGCCGTGTCGAGACATTTCTTCACGGCGGGGCTTGTGTTTCTGGCGCTGGGTTGCGGCAAAGAGCTGACGCCCGCGCCTCCAGGACCGCCACCTCCACCACCTCCGCCTCGGCCCACGCTGCCGCAGACGTATCGCCCCACGGGGCACATGGCGGCGGGCGACGTCGCCGTGCACCTCTTCGAATGGCGCTGGGTCGATATCGCCGCCGAGTGCGAAAACGTGCTCGGCCCCGCTGGTGTGAAAGCGGTGCAGATCTCGCCGCCGCAGGAGCACAGCATCACGCCAAGCTACGATTGGAGCGAGCGCTACCAGCCCGTGAGTTACAGTGTGGAGCGGAGCCGCTCGGGCACCGGCGCGGAGTTCGCCAACATGGTGACGCGTTGCCGGAGCGCTGGCGTGGACATCATCGCCGATGCCGTGATCAACCACATGACGAACTTTCCCAGCCCCGGCACCGGCAGTAACGGCACCACGTACACGAAATACGAGTACCCCGGTCTCTACACGGCCGGCGACTTCCACACGCCCTGCGCGCTGAACAACTACAACAGCGCCGCGAACGTGCAGGACTGCGAGCTGTTCTCGCTGCCCGACCTGAGGACCGAATCGGCGTCGGTGCGCCGCAAGATCGCGAACTATCTGATCACGCTCGCGCGCCTGGGGGTCGCGGGATTTCGCGTCGACGCAGCCAAGCACATTCAGCAGGTCGACCTGAACGAGATCCTGAAGCTCGTCAACGACTCGCTGACGGCTGAAAGCAGACCGATTCCCTACATCTATCTCGAGGTGGTTGGCAACGGCGTGGGCGAGGCGCTCGGCCCTCGCGATTACTTCGGCGAAGGCTACGGCTCCGGCGGCGCCGCCGATATCACCGAGTTCACCTTCACCGGCGTCGGCAACAAGTTCCGGAACCTCAACGGCGAGCACATCTCGCAGCTCAACCCCAACGGCACGCAGGGCAACCAATTCTCGGAAGCCGCGTGGGGGTTGCTGCCGTCCAACAAGGCCGTCGTCTTCCTGCAAAACCACGACACCCAGCATCAGTGCGCGCTCAGCTATCGGCACGGCTCCACCTTCCGCCTCGCCAATGTGTGGATGCTGGCGGAGCCGTACGGCTATCCGTCAATCCTGTCGAGTTACGCCTTCGATTGCCCGGCGGGCAACTCGATGGGTCCGCCGTCCGACGCGAACGGCTGGACGACCGCCGTGAGCTGTGCCGCGAGCCTCGAAACCGCGAGCGTCGGTCAATGGGTGTGCGAGCACCGCGATCCCTCCATCAAGAACATGGTGAGCTTCCGTCGCATCGTGGCGGGGAGCGACATCAATCACTGGTGGGACAACGGCGGCGACGCGATCGCCTTTTCCCGCGGCACCAGGGGGTTCGTCGCGATCAACAACGGCACGGCGACGGTCGATACGACGATCCCGACGGGTATCGCGGCCGGCACCTATCTCGATCTGCTTACGGGCTCATCCATCGTCATCGACGCGACCGGGGCCGTTCATCTCACCCTCTCATCGAAGTCCGCCATTGCGATTGATACGGCGACTCGTCAGTAACGGAGCGCTGCTGCTGCTGGTAACCCGGGGGGCGGCGCCGCTCTCCGCTGCCGCGCAACGACAGCGCTTGTCCATCGATCCGGGCTGGCGCTTCACAGTCGGCGATCCGAGCGGCGCCGAGAAACCGGGCTTCGCTGATCACGCCTGGCGCCTGCTCGACCTGCCCCACGATTGGAGCATCGCAGGAACGCCGCGTCAGGATGCGCCGGGGGGCGGTCGCGTCGGCTACTTCCCCACCGGCATCGGGTGGTATCGCCGGAGCTTTCGCATTCCGCAAGCCGCGCGCCGCCAGCAGGCGTGGCTCGAATTCGATGGCGTCTACATGAACAGTGAGGTGTGGATCAACGGCGTCAGCACCGGACGGCGGCCCTACGGCTACACCAGTTTCGCGTACGACATTACGCGCTATCTCGTGCCTGGCGACAATGTGATCGCGGTGCGGGTCGACAACTCCGCCCAGCCCAACTCGCGCTGGTACACGGGGAGCGGCATCTACCGCCATGTATGGCTGACCCTGGTCGATTCGCTGCATATAGGTCACTGGGGGGTCGCTGTCACCACGCCACGCGCAGACTCCGCCGCCGCCGAGATCGCCGTGCGCACCCGGCTGGAAAACGACCGCAAGGCGCCGCGCCGCGTGGTGTTGCGTACCGTTGTTCTGGACGGCGCTCGCGAAGTGGCTCGAGTCGATTCGGCCTTCACGCTGAGCACCGGTCAGCGGCTCGAGCTGCAGCAACGTGTGGAGCTGCGCTCACCGCGTCTCTGGTCGGTTGACAGCCCGAATCTCTACCGGCTCCGCTCCACCGTGCTGGACGGCAACCGCCCGCTCGACACGCTGACGACGACGTTCGGCATTCGCACGATTGCGTTTGACGCAGACCGCGGATTTCTGCTGAACGGCCGTCCCGTGAAGCTGCGCGGGGTGAACCTGCACCACGATGGGGGCGCGGTGGGCGCCGCGGTACCACTGCGCATCTGGGAAAACCGGTTGCGGACGCTCAAGGCGATGGGCGTGAACGCCATCCGCACGTCGCACAATCCGCCGGCGCCGGAATTCCTCGACCTGTGCGATACCATGGGTTTTCTCGTCATGGCCGAGGCGTTTGACGAGTGGACGTTCGGCAAGGTGCCGGAAGGATATCACCGCTACTACGCCGAGTGGGGCGAGCGCGATGTGACCGACTTCGTGCGGCGCGACCGCAATCATCCGTCGATCGTGCTGTGGAGCGCAGGGAACGAGATCGGCGAGCAAACGTCCGATTCGGGGGTGAAGGTCCTGCGGCGGCTCCTGGACGTCTTCCACCGCGAAGATCCCACTCGACCCGTCACGACCGGCAACGATCAGATCTATGCCGACGGCCACCCGGCGTTGGCGGCGTTTCTCTCAGGCCTGGATGTGGTCGGCTACAACTACGTCGACCGCTGGCACGAACGGCGCGAGATTTTTGCCGAGCAGGACCGGCACGATCATCCGGACTGGAAGCTGGTGGGCACCGAGAGCGGATCGATCTTTCAGAGCTTCGACGAGCGCTACTCACTCGGAAACGATTCCGCGGTGCCGCGGCCCAACTATACGACCGGCATGCTGCAGGTGGAGCGGTTGTGGAAGTGGATCACCCTGCGCGACTATTTCGCTGGCGACTTCATGTGGACGGGGGTCGACTACTTGGGCGAGAGCAGCTGGCCATTCAAGGGCTTCCCATCGGGAGTGCTCGACCTCACCGGACGTCCCAAGGACTCCTATTTCCTTTATCAGAGCCTGTGGACCGACCGACCCGTGTTGCATCTCTTTCCCCACTGGAACTGGCCGGGTCGCGAGGGGCAAACGATTCCGGTGTTGGCCTACACGAATTGCAGCGCCGTCGAGTTGTTTCTCAATGGCCGCTCGCTCGGTGAGAAGCGCCTCGAGTTTCCCGCGCAGGGGACATCGGGCGGATGGAATACGTACGCGCTGCCGCGCGTCGCCGCGACCACCAACGATCTCCATATGAGCTGGGACGTCCCCTATCAACCAGGCGTCCTGCGCGCCGTCGGGAAGCAGCGCGATGGATCAAGCTGTCAGACGGCGGAAGTGCGCACTGCTGGTCCTGCTGTCGCGTTGCGGTTGTCCACTGATCGGGATACCGTGGCCGTCACGCCTGACGACCTGGCGCTGATTCGTTTCTCGATCGTCGATTCGAGCGGCACGCTCGTGCCCGGAGCCGACAGCGTGGTGCGCTTCAGTGTGGCCGGCGGCAGCATCGTCGCCCTCGACAACGGGAACCTGCAGGAGCACGAACCGTATCAATCCACCAATCGCCGCGCTTTTAACGGACAGGGCCTCGCTATCATCCGGCCGGCGGGCAAAGGAACGATGCGCGTGACGGCCACCGCGAATGGTCTGAGAGACGCCACCCTCACTATCGTTGGACGATGAACACTCTGCTTTTCGTATTTGCGGCGTTCACGCAGACCCCGGCGGACATCGCCCGCTGGGAGCGCCAGGCCCAGAGCGTCACGATCATCCGCGACGATTGGGGGATCGCCCACGTCTACGGCAAGACCGACGCCGATGCAGTGTTCGGGATGGAGTACGCCCAGGCCGAGGACGACTTCAATCGAATCGAGACCAACTATCTGAACTCGCTCGGCCGCCTCGCTGAGGCTGAAGGCACGGCGGCCGTCTTTCAGGATCTGCGGCAGAAGCTGTTCGTCGATCCCGATTCCTTGCGCGCTCAATACGCGCGCAGCCCGGAATGGCTGCGGCGGCTCATGAACGCATTCGCCGATGGGTTGAACTATTTCCTCTATAAGCACCCCGAGGTGAAGCCCCGCGTCATCACGCGCTTCGAGCCGTGGATGGCATTGTCGTTCACCGAAGGCAGCATCGGCGGAGACATCGAGCGCATCGACGTGCGCGGCCTCGCGGCGCTCTACGGCGACTCGGCGGCCGCGGGACCACGGAGCGATGATGGCGGTTTCGAGACCGATCCGTCGGGGGGGGGCTCAAACGGGATTGCCATTGCGCCGCGACTCGCCGCCAGTCACCACGCGCTGCTCTGGATCAACCCCCACACGTCGTTCTATTTCCGGTCCGAGCTGCAGATGGTCAGCGAGGAAGGGCTCAACGCGTACGGCGCCGTGACGTGGGGACAGTTCTTCGTCTACCAGGGATTCAATGCCAGGGCGGGTTGGATGCACACGTCGAGCGGCGTGGACAATATCGACGAGTTCGTGGAGACCCGGCCCCAGTACTCCCGCAAGATCACCGTGCCGTTTAAGAGCGGCAGTGGAACGGCGCAGCGAACGTTTACGGTGGGATACACCCAGCGCGGACCCATCGTCCGCAAGCAAGGCGATCGGCTGGTCAGCGTGAGCCTGATGTGGCAGCCGATCAACGCATTGATCCAGTCGTATTCGCGCACCAAGGCACGCAATTATACCGCGTTCCGCAAGGTCATGGATCTGCACACCAATTCGTCCAACAATACGGTCTTCGCGGACGCCGAAGGCAACATCGCCTATTTCCACTCGAACTATATCCCGCGCCGCGATACGAGCTTCGATTGGACACAGCCGGTGGATGGCAGCAATCCTCGCACGGCATACAGCGGGGTGCTCTCGTTCGATCAGACGCCGAATGTCGTGAACCCAACCAGCGGCTGGGTCTACAACGCGAACAACTGGCCGTGGTCGGCGGCGGGAGTGGAAGGGAGTCCGAGTCGCGCGCAATATCCGCGGTACGTCGAGACAGGTACCGAGGAGACCGCACGGGGCTACCACGCCTTGCGCGTGCTCGCCGGGAAGTCGGACTGGACGATGAATTCGGTGCGCGACGCGGCGTTCGACAGCTACCTCCCTGCGTTCGAGCGCATGCTCCCGCCGCTGTTCGCCGCATACGACCAGGCAGACGACAGTCTCAGGCGCAAGCTCGCCGAGCCGATCGCCACCCTGCGCGGGTGGGACTATCGCTGGGGCGCCGAATCGGTACCGACATCGGTCGCGGTATACTGGGGCGGATTCATCGCTCGGCGCGTCGCGCGCGATGCCCGTACCGCCGGCATCTCATTCATGCAATACGTCGCGACGGCGCGCGCCCAGCCCACCGACCTCCTCGGCGCGTTGGGCGACGCCGTCGACACTCTGACGGCGAATTTCGGGACGTGGAAAACGCCGTGGGGCACGATCAATCGATTCCAGCGCATCAGTGCCGAAATCGCTCCCCGCTTCGATGATGCGCAGCCGAGTATTCCAGTTCCGTTCACGGCGAGCGGGTGGGGTTCGCTGGCCGCGTTCGGGGCGCGTCCGTACCCCAATACCAAAAAGTGGTACGGGACCAGCGGCAACAGCTTCGTGGCGGTGGTGGAGTTCGGCGACAGCGTGCGGGCGAAGGCGGTCACAGCGGGCGGCGAGAGTGGCTCTCCGCGCTCACCGCATTTCAACGACCAGGCCCAACGCTACGCGTCCGGCAACCTGCGCGATGTCTACTTCTACCGCTCCCAGCTCGTCGGTCACACGGAACGGGAGTATCACCCTGGCGAGCGTTAGGTCCGCGCTGCTCTGCATCGCGCTCGCTGGTGTAGCGACGCGCGCGTATGCCCAACAGCAGCTCGTCGTTCTCGACGCGAGCGGCGTGGTGCGCTGGCGCGAGACCAAACAGGAGGTGGCGCTGTTCGGCGCGAACTACGTCATCGGCGCATCGGACTACCGCGCGGGCGGCTACGTGCACGCCGACCGCAAACGCATGGTCGATGAGGACATGGCGCAGTTCGCGCGCATGGGGTGGGACGGCCTGCGGCTCACGTTCTGGGGCGACTGGGAAGCGTCGGACAGCGCGGGCAATCTGCTCGCGAACGAGTATCTGGATTTGCTGGACTATTTGATCGCCCGCGCGCGCGAGCGCGGCATCTACATGCTGCTCAGCCCGATCCAGCTCTACAGCTCGACCTGGCCCGACGCCCTGGAGGATACGACCCCACCCGGGTTTGGACGGCGCTTCGGCAAAGGTCGCATGGGCACCGATTCACTCGCGATCAAAGCGCAGGTGAACTACCTGCGCCAGATCCTGAACCACGTGAATCCGTACACGCGGCTCGCATTGAAGGACGAGCCCAACATTCTCTTCATCGAGCTGGTGAACGAGCCGTGGCATCATCCCGAAGATCTGGCCGGCTCGATCCGCTACATCAACACGCTCACCGATGCGGTGCGCGGTACGGGCTGCCAGAAACTCGTGTTCTACAACGTCAGCCAGGACTTCCGGATTTCAGAAGCGATCCGCCGTTCGAAGGCGCAGGGCATCACATTCGGCTGGTATCCCACGGGGCTGAACGCGGGCCGTGAGCTCCAGGGCAACTATCTGCGCGGTACCGATGTGTTCCCCGACATGCTGCGCCCCGAGCTGGCCAAGCTGCCGCGCATCGTGTACGAGTTCGACAGCCCAGACCTGCGCACCGGCACGATGTATCCCGCTATGACGCGTACGTTCCGCGCGGTGGGCGCGCAGTTCGCCGCCATGTTCTCCTACGACATGCTGGGCACGGCATCGCGCAACCTCGGCTGGCAGACGCACGCGCTCAACATGGTGTACACGGCGCGCAAATCGATGAGCGCGGTGATCGCCGCCGAAGCGATGCGGCGCCTGCCCCGCATGCGCGACTACGGAGCGTATCCGGCGAATACACGGTTTGGCGACTTCCATATCTCGTACGACGGCGATCTGGGCGAGCTCGTAGCGCGCGACGCGCTCATGTACACGAGCAACACGCCCGCCAAACCGCCCGAGCCCGCGTCGTTGCGACGCGTGTACGGACACGGCTCCTCATCGACCGTCACCTATGGCGGAACCGGGATCTACTTTCTCGACAGGATCCGCCCCGGAGTGTGGCGGCTCGAGGTCTACCCCGACGCTGTGCCGGTCCGCGATCCATTCGAGTTGCCGAGCGTAGACAAGATCGCGACGCGGGCAATTCCGAGATCCTGGCCGATGACGATCTCACTTCCGGATTTGGGCGCGACGTTCACCGTCCAGCCCGTCACCGCCGGTAATGGAGAAACCTCGCGCGCGGTGGACGGCCGCTTTGTGCTTACGCCGGGTGTGTATGTGCTGAGCGCGAGCGGCGCGGTAGACCTCGCGACCATGCCCTCACGCGTGGGTCAAATCGGTTTCAAGGAGTACCACGCTCCGCCACGTGATACGGTCCCGCTCACGGTCATTTCGTTTGCGGCACCGCAATATCTGGCTGGGCGAGATGCCGAGCTGCGCGCGCGCATCGTGGATCTGACACTTCCCGATTCAGCGCGGCTTTCGTTCCGCAGGGCCCCCGGCGGGGGGGGGAGATATCAACAAACTTGGATACGTCATGTGGCGGGGTATGAGTACGCCGCCAGGATTCCCGCCGCAGCGCTGCGGGAAGGACCATACCAATTCGTGATCACCGTCTTCCAAGGTGCTGCGGCTACGACGTTTCCGGCTGCCTCCCCCGGCCAACCAACCGACTGGAACTACAACGATCGGGCGTCCTGGCCATTCGACGTCGTGAGTCCTGCGACAGCACTGCGTTTATTCGATCCAGGGAGCGATGCTTCGCGCCTCGCATTTACCCGCATCGGAGACGCGGGACGGCGTGGGCTGTTCCGGGTCGGCATGTCTCCCGCGACGGGGCAGCCGGTCTTCCATCTCGAGCTGCCCGTCGACACGAGTGGCTGGAGCCCGCCTGACTACACCGCTTCGCTGGTGGTCAAGGACCGGATCGGCTCACGGCGTGAGACCATCACTGGCGCCAAGGAGCTTCGCCTACGGGTGCGGGGCCTCGGCGCGCGCCAGACGCTCCACGTCACGCTGATGGAAGACGACGGCACCAGCTGGACCGCGCCCCTGACCCTGGACAGCACCTGGACCGAACAGGCCATGCCGCTCGCCAGTTTCCGGCCGGGACGCGGCGTACTGCTGCCTCAGGGGTTCCCTGGAGAATGGAACTACTGGGTGGGGCCCGCCGAGGGGCGGGGAGGCGCGGCCGACAAACCACGGCTGGATCATCTCGAGAGGCTGCAGATTTCGGTGCGGCGCGAGGAGGGCGTGCGGCCTAAACCTGGCGACTACGGCGTCGAAGTTGAATTTGTTCTCTTGGCCTTCTGATAGGCGCGGTAGGCAAGCCATAACATCACGAGCCCGAACGCGAGCAACACGAACCCCCACCACAGGTTCACGTTGATGCCCAGCGAGCGCTGATAGATCGCCTCATCGGAGAAAAACCCGTAGACGATCAGAATCGCTCCGACGATCGCGAACATTCCGCCGATCGGCAGCCGCACGTCGAGCTGGTCCATTACCAGAAGATCACGTTGAGAATGGTCGAGACCACCAGAATCGCCACCCCCAGCGTCACGGGCCGCTTATACCACGCCATGTGGCCCTCCTGCACGCGCGGGGTGAGCGAGTACACGAGCCCCCGCAGTTCCTCGTCGGACTTGGTGCGCTTGGTCATTAGCGAAACGACGATCGTCGCGATGAAACAGCCGGTCCACGCAAACAGCGCGGTCCAGAAGTTCAGCGCCATTTCGCTGGGGTAGATGTGCAGCGCCGCGCCCAGGAAGCCGCCTTTGATGCCTGGAGTCGCGCCCTGCGGCATCGTCAATCCGTAGTGCAGCGCAGCAGTGATCGTCCCGGTGAGCAACCCGTAAAACGCCCCGTGCCCCGTCGAGCGCTTCCAGAACATCCCCAGCAGGAACGTCGCAAACAGCGGTCCGTTCACAAACGAGAACACCAGCTGCAGCATGTCCAGAATGTTGTTGAACCGCGTCGCCGCGTACGCGGCGACGACGCTGGCGAGAATGCCGAACACCGTCGCGGTATGGCCGACGCGCAGATAATGCCGGTCCGTCTGCCCCGGGCGGATATACGTCTGATAGATGTCGTACGTCCACACGGTATTGAACGCCGTGACGTTGCCCGCCATCCCCGACATGAACGACGCCATCAAGGCCGTGAGGCCGAGCCCCAGCAGTCCGGACGGTAGGTAATGACTGAGCAGCATCGGGATGGCCATGTTGTAGTTTGGCTCGCCGTCGTTGCCGATGGGCAGGAATCCACCGCGCGTCGCGTGCATGCCGATCGCCAGCATGCCCGGCAGAATCACGAGCGCCGGCATGAGCATCTTCGGGATCGCGGCGATGAGCGGCGTGCGCCGCGCCGCGGTCATCGACCCCGCGGCCATCGCACGCTGCACGACGAGAAAGTCCGTGCACCAGTAGCCAAACGACAGCGCGAACCCCAGCCCCATCACGAGGCCGAACCATTCCATCCCCATCGGATTGTGAGCGGGCGAGTCCATGTACTTCCACGAGTGCGTCCACGCGCCCGGCTCGAATCCCGCGTTCGTTGCGACCGTCGCGAGCTTGGCGGTCAGCCCGCTCCACCCGCCCACGTCCTTGAGGCCGAGCAGCACGAGCGGGAGGAAACCAAGCACGATGAGGAAGAACTGCAGCACTTCATTGTAGATCGCCGACCTGAGGCCGCCGAGAAAAATGTACACCAGCACGATCACGCCCGTCACCACGATGCTCGCGTGAAAGTTCCAGCCCAGCACCAGCTCGAGCAGTTTGGCGAGCGCGTACATCGAGATGCCGGACGAGAAGACCGTCATGATCGCGAACGTGATCGCGTTGAGACCGCGGGTCTTTTCGTCGAAGCGCAGCTTCAGGTATTCGGGGACCGAGCGCGCGCGCGACCCGTAGTAGAACGGCATCATGAACAGCCCGACGAACACCATCGCGGGCATCGCGCCGACCCAATAAAAGTGGCTCGTCATGATGCCATACTTGGCGCCCGACGCCGCCATGCCGATGACTTCCTGGGCGCCCAGGTTGGCCGAGATGAACGCGAGGCCGGCGATCCACGCTGGAATCGACCGGCCCGAGAGGAAGAAGTCTTCGCTGCTACGAACGAAGCGTCTCAGTGCCCAGCCGATGCCGAGCACGAAGACGAAATAAGTGATCAGGATGGCGTAATCGATCCCGCCAAGGCTGATTTGTCGCAGTTAGTGCGATCCCTTCGTCTTGATTTCAATCACGCCATTGGAGCCGCGCACGCCGTAGATCGAGGCGTCGGCGCCCTTGAGCGCCCGGATCGACTCGACATCGTTCGGGCTGAGCCACGTCAACGTGCCCCGCTGCACTTCCGTGGGAACGCCGTCGATGACAAACAGCGGGTCCTGGCCCGACATGAAAGACGTCGGGCCCGCAAAGCGCACGACGATGCCGCCACCGGGTGTGGAATAAACGGTGACTCCGGAAATCCGGCCCGCCAGCATCTGATCGAGCGACTGCGCGCCCTGCCGCGCCGGTTCATCCGCCGTCACTACGTTCGGGGCCGGCAGGGGCGGTGCCGGCCGTGGCTCAGGCTCGCTCTTGTTCCCGGAACGGGAGCACGCGAGCAGCACGATGGAGACGATGGCCACAGTTTTCATAGGCCCCCCCCTGGTCACCTCAATATGCCGAATGTGAACACGGTGCGCGACCGGTACTCCGTCCCGGGCCGGAGAATCGTGGACGGAAACGACGGCTGGTTGGGCGAATCGGGAAAGTGCTGCGTCTCGAGGCATAAACCTCGGCTGTAGCCGGTGTAGAGCTGCATCCCCGGCTCCGTTGTCTGGACGTCGAGCGTCCGACCTGAGCGTGGCTCGACGACCCGTACGCCTCCCTTCAACACGAAGTTGTGATCGTAGCTCCCCCCGCGCCGCGATCCGATGGGCGTGAGCGCACGAAAATCGTACGGCGTTCCGGCAACCGGCGCGCGGACTCCCGTTGGAATCAAATGGTCATCCACAGCCGTGATCGCGTCGGCATCGATCTGCAGTAAGTGATCCCTGACCTCTCCCTCGCCCGCGAGGTTGAAGTAGCTGTGCTGGGTCAGATTGACCGGCGTGGCCTTGTCCGTCGTCGCGAAGTATTCAGCGATGAGCTCGTTGTTATCGGTGAGCGTATACGTGACCCGCGCATCCAGATTCCCGGGGTAACCCTCTTCGCCATCCGGGCTCAGGTACCGCAGCTCGACGTTCGCTGCGCCGCACGTCGCACGCCACACGCGCTTATCGAATCCGATAACACCCCCGTGCAGATGGTTTGGGCCGTTGTTCGCGGCCAGCCGATACGTCTTCCCGTCGAGCGTGAATTGGGCGTTCGCGATGCGATTGGCGTATCGGCCCACGATCGCGCCGAGGTAACGCGGATTCGCCGCGTATTCTTCCGGCGTTTCGAACCCCAGCACGACATTGGCGCGGCGGCCGCCGCGATCCGGCACCAGCAGCGACATGATGATGCCGCCGTAATTGGTGATCCGCGCCGCGATCCCGTGCGCGTTGCTGATGGTAAAAACGTCGGCTACGGTCGTTTGCTCAGCTCGTAGATGTAGGCTCGACGCGGCGCGAGCGTCCGAGCGAGCGGCGTGCGTGACGTGTACTGCGCCGGCAGCGACACGTTGGTCACGTTCGTTTTCCCGAGATTCGCGACCACCAACACCGCGCGTGTACTGTCAGCGCGGATGTACGCCAGGACAGACTCGTTTCCCGATTCGACCGGGATCAGTTGACCGGACCGCAGCGCGCTGTTGGCCGTGCGTTGCGCGCCCAGGCGGCGGTACAGACGCAGCAATGAATTGGGATCGCGATCCTGGGCCGCGACATTGGCGGTGAGTGAATCGGGCTGCAGCGCTTCCCACGGTTTGCCGCTGGTGAAGCCTGCCGCTGCGCCTGTCGACCAGTGCATCGGCGTGCGCAGGCGCTCATCGGGCTTGTCACCCGTCATGCCGACCTCTTCACCGTAATAAATGAAGGGGACGCCCGGAAGCGTCATCAGAATGATCGCGGCGAGCTTCGCGCCTGCGACGTCGTTGCCGAGGAACGTCATCGTGCGCGTCTGATCGTGATTGCGTTGAAACGGCGCCCAGCGCCACGCGGGCTGTGCCGCCTGGAACTGCAGCACCGTCGAAATCAGCCGGCCCCCCCCCTTCCCCTCGCGTACCGCGTCCATGAGCGCATCGGAAACAGGGAATGCGAAGTACGCGTCGAGCTGGTCGGGATAGTACGTGAGAATGTTTTCTGCGTTGTCCCAGACCTCGCCGATCGTGTAGGACTTCGGCGCCACGCTGCGGATGTACTGGCCATACTCGCGCAACGCCTTGTGGGTCGCACCCGTGTTGGCGTTCGAGTCACCCACTTCGATCAAGTGTCGAATGGCATCGAGCCGGAACCCGTCCACGCCCAGTGAATCGAGCCAGTAGCGGGCCACCCACTTCGCCTCACCCATCACCGCGGGATGTGCGAAGTTCAGATCCGGCATCCCGCTCCAGAACAAGCCGTAGTAGTACTCGTCGCGCACGGGTGATTTGTGCCAGTTGTTGCCGCCCGTCTTCGACCACAGGAACCAGTTCCGGTGCGGCGCCAGCGTGTCGCGCAACGCTTCCTGGAAGTATGGATGCTCGTTCGACACGTGATTCAGCACGAGATCGACCAGCACCTTGATGCCGCGCTCGTGGGCGGCTGCCATGAACGCCTTGAAATCGTCGTTCGTGCCGTAGTCGGGCTCGATCTTGTTGTAATTCGTGACGTCGTACCCGTGATAGCTCGGCGACTCGGCCACGGGCATCAGCCAGATGCAATCGGCGCCAAGGCCCTTGATGTAGTCGAGCTTCTGCGTGAGACCGCGCAGGTCGCCGATCCCGTCGCCATCGCTGTCGTAGAACGAGCGCACGAACACTTCGTAGCAGAGCGTTGGCGGCGCCTGCATCAGCGCCGCGACCAGGATCAAGGTATGCATTCGAAGCTCGCCTCGAGTCCTTCGGCAGAGTTTGGACCGACGTAAACACGGAACATCCCAGGCTCCACGACCGGCTTCATGTCCAGGCCAATGAACCACAGGTCCTTGACCGCCACGCGCAAGGTGACTGTCCGCGACTCGTTCGGCTTGAGCGTGACCCGCTGGAACGCTTTGAGCTCGCGCACCGGCCTACTCACGCTCGCCACTTCGTCGCGCACGTAGAGCTGCACGACCTCCGTGCCCTCACGCGAGCCCGTGTTCGCGACCGTGACCGTCGCGGTCACGGTGTCGCTCACGCGCGCGCGCGCGGTGCTGAGCCGCAGGTCGCGATAGGCAAACGTCGTGTACGAGAGACCGAATCCAAACGGATACCGCGGGTCGTTGGAAACGTCGAGGTATTTGGACGAGTACTTGTTCTGAGGCTGCATCGGCCGGCCGGTGTTGCGATGGTTGTAGTACAGCGGCACCTGGCCGAGCGCGCGCGGGAACGTCACCGGCAACCGGCCGCTCGGGTTGTAGTCGCCGAACAGCACATCGGCGGTCGCATTCCCCGCCTCGACTCCCAGGAACCATGTCTCGACGATCGCCGGCACGTGTTCGGCCGCCCATTCGAAGATCAGGGGCCGGCCGTTCATGAGCACGAGGACGACCGGCGTGCCGGTGGCGGCGACCGCTTCGAGGAGCTGCTGCTGCACACCCGGCAATCCGATCGAGGCACGGCTCGCGGCTTCGCCACTCATCTCGGCGCGCTCGCCGAGGACGAGGATCGCCACTTTCGCCTGCTTCGCGGCAGCGACAGCTGCCGCAAACCCGGCCGTCGACGTGTCCTCGATACCCGCTCCCTGCGCGTACGACACCTGCGTGCCGGCCGGCAGCTTTGCCTTGATCCCCTGCAGCACGGTTACGACGTCCTCGGCTCGGCCCTGCGTGTGCCAGGGGCCGAGCGGCTCTTCCTTATTGTCAGCAAGAGGGCCGATGACGGCGATCGCAGTCGACTTGGCGAGCGGCAGCAGCGAGCGCTCGTTCTTCAGTAGGACGATCGATTCACCGGAAACACGACGGGCCAAGGCGCGCAGCTCCGCAGCGGCCGGCGCGGTGCGCGCGCGATACGGATCGCGGAACAGGCCGAGCCGCATCTTGGCGCGCAGGATCCGCATCACTGCCGAATCCACGACCGCCATCGGAATCCGGCCCGAGCGAACGAGCGCCGCCATCGAGTCGCTCGCGTAGATGCTGCTCATCATGTCCATGTCCACGCCCGCCGTCAGCGCGCGCCGTCCCGCTTCGGCCGGCGATCCCGCGACGCCGTGGGAAATCAGCTCGGCGACGGATGTCCAGTCGCTCACGACGAAGCCGGGGAATCTCCACTCGCGCCGCAGCACCGTATCGGTGAGCCAGGCGTTGCCCGAAGCAGGAACGCCGGAGATGTCGTTGAATGCCGACATGACACTCGCGACACCGGCATCCACGGCCGCCTTGAACGGCGGGAGGTACAGCTCGCGCATCGTGCGCTCGGAAATCTCGGTTTCGTTGTATTCCCTCCCCGCCTCCGAGGCGCCATAGCCGGCGAAATGTTTTACGGTGGCAAAGATCGTCTGCTGAAAGCCCCGCACGCGCGCGGCGGCCATGAGCGATCCCAGATACGGATCCTCACCTGCCCCTTCAGCGATTCGTCCCCAGCGCGGATCGCGCGCGATGTCGACCATGGGCGCGTAGGTCCAGCTGAGCCCCGCGGCCGCTGCTTCCAGCCCTGCGGCGCGGGCGGTCGCTTCGGCGGCTTCGGGGTCGAACGCGCTGGCTTCGCCGAGGGGAATCGGAAAGATCGTGCGATACCCATGGATCACGTCGAGACCGAACAGCAGCGGGATCTTGAGCCGCGACTCCGTGACGGCGATGCGCTGCACCGGGGTGGTGTTTTCCGCCCCGATCACGTTGAATAGGCCGCCCAGTTTTCCGGCCCGCACCAGCTGCAGCTGCGGCGGCGAGGCGCGCCCGTCCGCCGACAGGAGATTGAGCTGGCCGAGCTTTTCTTCGAGCGTCATTTGCCGCAGGAGGGAGTCGAGATTCTGTGCGGCTGCCGCGCCTGAATAGATGAAGAGGGCAGCCAGGACCGTGGTGTAGCGATGCAACATAGGACGGAGTCTCCGGTATCCAGGGATCGGGAGACTGGAAAGCTACGGCGCAAAACGAGACGGCGTGAAGCCCTAGCGGGGCCCGGGACAGGCTGGGCAACTTACGGCCACTGACTCCTACGGGGATCGTTCTATGTGGCGTCGCCATCTTCTGTGGTTCGCTTCCGTCAGCCTGTTTCTCCTTCCTCTTACGCTCAGCGCACAGACAACGACCGGCACGATTCGCGGCTACGTCAAAGACCAGAATGGCGCGGGGGTGGACGGCGCCCAAGTCCGGGCGCGTCAAACCACAACGGGGGTGGAACGCTCGACCACCACGCGTTCGGACGGATCCTACGTCATGCCGGGGTTGGCGCCCGCGACCTATGACTTAGCCATCCGGCAGGTTGGATTTTCGCCGGTGCAGCGTCAGGTGGTCGTTCAGATCGGCGCCACGCAAGTCGTCGATTTCACGCTGCAAGCCGGTGCTCTCGAGCTGCAGGCGGTCACCGTCGAAGCAGCCCCGACGATCGAGATGCGTACCTCGGAACTCGCCACGAACATCACACCGCAGCAGATCGAGCAGCTGCCCACCGTGAGCCGAAACTTTCTCGACCTGGCCGTGCTGGCTCCTGGCGTTACAGTGTCGGAGGATCGCATTAACGCAACCGGGACCCGGACGTTCAGCGCCGGTGGGGCCAGCCCGAACCAGTCGAACATTTTCGTAGACGGCTCGAGCCTGAAGAACGATCTGACGGGGGGGGGCGTCGCCGGTCAGGACGCGAGCCGCGGGAATCCGTTCCCGCGGAACGCGATCCAGGAGTACCGAGTCATCACCCAGAACTTCAAGGCGGAGTATCAGAAGTCCGCGAGCGCGATCATCACAGCTAATACGCGCTCGGGAGGGAATACATGGACGGGGAACGCGTTCTTCACGTATTCGGGCAAGGATCTGGTGGCGCTCGACACGTTCCAGCTCGTGCAGCAGGACAGGAACCCCAGCTTCAGCGAGCCGGACTTCACACGCTACCTGGGAGGACTGAGCGTCGGCGGCCCGCTCGTGCGTAACCGGCTGTTCTTCTTTGGTTCGTACGAGGGGAACTACCAAGACCGCTCAAACTTCGTGAACATCACGCCGCAGACGGGATTCCCGGGAATCGACACGGTGAACCTCGTGCAATACAACGGGAACTTCACGTCGCCGTTCCGCGAAACCCTGCTCTTCGGCAAGCTGAGCTACGCCATCAATGAGAATTCGTCAGCGGAGCTCAGCTTCAACGATCGCCACGAGACGGACATTCGAGATTTCGGCGGCGGAGACGCCGGGCGAACGTACCCAGCTGCCGTCAATTTTCGTCAGGACGTGTCGGTCGCCCAGGCGCGGTACAATCGCACTTGGGGAGGATGGTTCAATGAATTCAAGGTCGACTATTCACATTTCCGCCGTAATCCGTCCCCCAACAATCCGGGGGTCCCGGCACGCAAGTACATCTATCAGATTCCCGCCACCACCAACACGCAGACCGCGTGGGTCGGCAGCGACGTCAGCGAGCAGGACTTCATCCAGGATCGAGTTGGGCTCCGCAACGACCTCACGTACAGCGGCAAGCAGCAGCACGTGATCAAGGCCGGCGTGAGTGTAGACCTTCTGACATACGACATCAGCAAGTTGAACAACGGGACGCCGGAGTTCGATTACGCCCAGTACGTCGATTCGGGCTCGCACGACTTCACGACTAATCCCACAGGCCGTCCCTTCAACTTCACTCACCCGTACCGGCTGATCTACGCCACCGGCGCGGGGATCGTCAACAAGAAGAACACGCAGCTTGGGGTGTACCTGCAGGACGACTGGACACCCACGCCGCGCCTGACGCTAAACCTGGGGATTCGGTGGGACATGGAGTCGGGCATGCTGAACACCGACTACGTAACGCCACAAGCGGTCGTCGACACGCTCACGCGCTACAACGACTCGCTCCCGACGCCGCTCGATTTGAACCGGTACATCAGCAACGGCAATAACCGCCAGCCGTTCAAGGGGGCGTTCCAGCCGCGCGTAGGACTCTCGTACGCCCTGGACGACGCCAACAAGACCGTCCTCTTCGGGGGCGTGGGGATCTATTACGACCGGTCGCTGTTCGATTTTTCGATCGATGAGATCCAGAAGATCGAACGTCCGACGTACTTCGTCCGGTTCGACGACGATACTGTCGCTACCCCAGGGCTCGTCCAGTGGAACGACAGCTACCTGACGGCCGACACGAGCGTCATCAGCGGCCTCGCCCGCTCCTCCGGCCAGCCGGAAGCGTTCCTGCTCGATAACGACATGAAGCTGCCCAGGTCGACCCAGTGGAGTCTGGGCGTTCGGCGTGTGTTCGGATCGTGGGTGGCAGCGGTCTCATACCAGGGTCAGCGTGGCACCGATTTATTCACATACAACTGGGCGAACATCGGGATCAATCCCACGACCGGGCTTTGCTGCGTCAGCTTCAACATCGGAGCTCACGGGTACAACAACTTCATCTACTCGACGAACGACGGGAAGACGTGGTACGACGCCGTGTCGCTGCAACTCGACCGCTCGTATCGCGCGTCGGCCAGCGGCTTCGGCTGGGGTGGCGGTCTCGTCTATACGTACGCGCAGCGTTACGTCGCCGGGGTCGATAATCTGAACGACATCGGCGGGTCGTTCCCCGGTGGATTCCCCAACGCCCGCAGTATTGCCAAGCGAGTCGATGGCGGCGGCAATGACGAGCGCCATCGCGTCGTGGCGAACTGGATCATGAACGTTCCCCAGCTCGCGGGGATCCAGTTCAGCGGGCTGATCACGCTCGGAAGCGGCGCGCGGCAGGACGTCGGCACGCCTCCGCGGTTCGGTGGCGTCGAGGACTCCACCTACTTCCCGGGGGCATTCCAGCCGCCGAAGCAGAACTTCTTTGTGTTCGGCGGCTGGGCGTACCGCCGAGTCGATCTCAAGCTCCGCAAGGACTTCCCAAGGATGGGAGGGACGACGCTCGCCGTGACGCTCGACATGTTCAACGTGTTCAACTACCAAAACTACGGCGGCTATCAGACTAACGTTCCGAATCCGAACCCGCAGCACACATGGTCGGTGGGGCTGCCCCAGCAAGTGGTGAGCGACGCGCGGCGCGTGCAGTTGGGAGCGGAAGTAGCCTTCTGAGACTCCCGACCCGGTTTAGCGCCATAGTTGTTGCCCTGGCCCTCGGAGGCTGCTCCGGCAACTCCGGGGGCCCGGGCGTTTCACCCGACACGGTGGCATTCCTCGACACCCTGCAGCACCGCACGTTCAACTTTTTCTGGGACCTGACGCCGGCCTCCAACGGCCTCACGCCGGACCGCTGGCCCACGCCGTCATTCTCCAGCATCGCCGCCGTCGGCTTCGCGCTCACCGCCTATCCGATCGGCGTCGAGCGCGGCTGGGTCACGCGCGCGCAGGCCGCCGACCGCACGCTGGCGACGCTGCGCTTCTTCTGGACCGCGCCGCAGGACTCGGCCGGCCCCAACACAACCGGCTATCGCGGCTTCTTCTATCATTTCCTCGACATGCAGACCGGCCGCCGCTTCCAGACGGTCGAGCTGTCGACCATCGACACTTCGCTCCTGCTCGGCGGCGTGCTGTTCGCGCAATCGTACTTCACCGGCAGCGATACCACGGAAAGAGAGATCCGCGCGCTCGCCGACTCGATCTACTTCCGCGTCGACTGGGCATGGGCGCGCGCGCGCCCGCCGGCCGTGAGCATGGGCTGGCATCCCGAAACGGGCTTCATCAACGCCGACTGGATCGGCTACAACGAGGCCATGATCCTCAACATCCTCGCCCTCGGCTCGCCGACGCATCCGGTCGATTCGACCACGTGGGGCGCGTGGGTGAGCGGCTACCAGTGGGGTACCTACCACGGCCAGAGCTTCGTCCAGTTCGCGCCGCTGTTCGGCCATCAGTACTCACACGTCTGGATCGATTTCCGCAACATCAAAGACGCCTACATGCAGGGGCGCGGGATCGACTATTTCGAGAACTCGCGCCGCGCCACGCTATCGCAGCGCGCCTACGCGATCGCCAATCCCGGCGCCTGGCGCGGCTACAGCGCCGACGTGTGGGGACTCACCGCGTGCGACGGCCCGGCCGACAAGACCCTCACTCTGGCGGGCCGCAGCCGGCAGTTCCACACCTACGCCGCGCGCGGCGCCGGACTGAACGACGAGCGGGATGACGGCACGCTCTGTCCAACCGCCGTCGGCGGCTCGCTTCCCTTCGCTCCTGAGATCACGATCCCGGCGCTGCTCGCGATGCGCACGACGTACGGCGACAAGCTGTACCAGACCTACGGCTTCCTCGACGCCTTCAATCCGACGTTTACCGCGCAGGGCCAGCAAGCAGTGGGAACGGTCGATCCGTCACTCGGCTGGTTCGACGTGGACTACCTTGGGATCGACCAGGGCCCCATACTCATCATGATCGAAAACCACCGTACCGGATTCGTCTGGAACGTCATGAAGACCAATCCGCACATCATCAGGGGTCTGCAGCGCGCCGGCTTCAGCGGCGGCTGGCTGCCATAGTGTCCGCACTCCTCTCGGCATTCGCCGGACTACCCAATGCCGCCGAACCCGTCCCGGGATGGGTGACGGGCGGTCAGCCGACCGAGCAGCAGATCAAAGCGTTCAAGGCGGCCGGCGGTGAGGTCGTGCTCGACAACCGTGATCCGATGGAACCGCGCCCGTTTGATGAGCCGACAGTGGTGCGCGGCGCGGGGCTCGAGTATCAAAGCCTGCCAATCGTCCACGGGGCAGTGACGGTGGGTACGATGAAGGGAATGCACGAGATGCTCCGCCGGCTCGTAGGGCGGAAAGCGCTGCTACACTGCTCCAGCGGGAATCGAACCTCCGCCGCGTTGATTCCGTACTTGATGGTCGATGCGAAAATGGAACAAGACGATGCCGTGGATCTCGCGATGCGAGGAGGGCTCAGAAGCGCTGAGTTGATGGAATTGGCGCTGCAATACGCAAGCAACCCTGACGAGTGAGTGTTTTCCGGACTACTGTTCACTGCGACCCGCTGTGCGTCTGTCTGCCTAGCTTTTGCCTGTCCTAAGCCTTGGGTTCTTCTCGTCCGCCCGCATACCGGTGCCAGTACATCCGCATTTCAGAGATCTTGCCGTCTTTCGTCTCACAAAAGATCGCCCCGCGCGCGTCCACCTGTTCGCCCGTTCGGCGGCGCCGGAACGTGCAGCGAAACTCCGTCGCAAACCACGGGCCGGCGACGTAGATCTCACCCGAGCTGAATTTGGTTTCCGCCTGATGCAGCGGGATGTCTTTCCAGTACGCGCGGATCGCGACGAGACCGCGGTCCGGCTGGCTGAACGGCGTCTCGAGAAACACCGCGTCGTCGGTGAAGATCGACGCGATCGCCTCGACGTCGCCCCGCTCCCACCCCTTGCCGAAGTTGTCGATCAGCGCCCGATAGCTCTCAGTCATGCGCGCAAATATACTCGCCGCATGCGCCGGACCGCGTTGCTGATTGGCGTAGCCGCAATGGCCTGCCGCCCCGCGGCCGATGACGGCCTCACACTGCTGTTTCTGGGCCGCTCCTCAGCCGCCCGCGTAGGCCGGATCTCCTGGGCTGCCGACGCCCCCCGCAGCCGGCTCGTTGCCTTCGACGGAGACCTGCACGTCGTCCGCACGATCGCGAACCCGCGAATCTCGAGCCCTGTCGCGGTCGCCCCATATCCCAACTCCCGACTCCTAATCACCGAACGCACGGGCGAAGGCGTGGTATTCGATACCGCCGGCACTCCCATCCGCGAATGGGAAAGCCCCTTCGTTGCCGCCCTCTACGCGACCGACGGCCCTCTCGTCTACGCGTCGCGCTCGCCGTTCTTCGTGCAGCTCGTGGGCGAGGACGGGAGCGCACCGTTGGTGTGGGAGCTCGATACGCTCGGCATTCCCCGTGTGGGACTCGGCACCATCCACGTCCCCGACATCAAGTATCTGGCTCAGCTGGTGAACGCGGGGCCGGTCGCGGCCTACGATCGCGTCGTCTATTTCGCGCCGCTCGTGCGCGACGAGATCCTGCGCCTCGACGCAGCGGGCTCTCCCGTGTGGCGCAGCGCGCGCGGCTTGATCCCAATCGAGCGCGATCCGCGCTTTGCCGCGGGAAACGAACGGCGTGTCGAGCACGCGCTCATCAACATCGCGATGACCGTCGGCCCCGATGGCCGCCTGTACGTGCTCGGCGGGCAGGACTCCGCCGCAACCCGGCTGCGGCTCGATGTCCTGGACACCGGGACAGGCGCAATACTGGAGAGTCGCATTTTGGGCACGCCCGCCACCGCGATCGCGGTGAATCGCCGCGGCCGCATCCGCATCCTGGACCCCGAGGCGCTGCTGGCGCAGACGCCGACCAGGGGACGAGAGCTGTTTACGCCGGCGTTCGCGTTGCGCGACCTCGCGGGCAGAGCCGTCCGGCTCGAGGATTACCGGGGGAAAGTGACCCTCGTGAACTTCTGGGCGTCCTGGTGTGAGCCGTGTCGCGCGGAGTTTCCGCACATGGCGGCACTGTATCGCGAGACGAGTCGTAGCGACTTCGACATCGCGGCGATCTCCGATGACGTGAGCGACAGTCAGATGCGCGCGTTTGTGCGCGAATTCAAGCCGCCGTTCCCGATTCTCGTGGGTCGAGGCCGCATGAAGGGCGCGTATCACTTCCGTGGTTTGCCCTATTCCGTTCTGCTCGACCGGCAAGGTCGCGTGATCGAGCGCATCTTTGGGTTCGGTGGAGAACAGGAGTTTCGTCACCTGCGGGAAATCATCTCGAGGGAGATCGATGCTGACTCTGCTGCTGCTCGTCGCTAGTCTCCAGGCGCAGGGCGACTGGCCGGTGTACGGCCGCGATCCGGGCGGCGCGCGGTTTTCGCCGCTCACCCAGATCACGCGCGCCAACGTCGCGCAACTGCGGGTCGCCTGGACGTATCACACCGGCATGCCCGATATGGCCGGCATGCGGCACCGGCCACCGCAGCTCGAGGTCACGCCGCTCGTCGTGGACGGACTGATGTATCTCAGCACGCCGGTGGGTGTGATCGCGGCGCTCGACCCCGCGACCGGTGTCGAGCGCTGGCATTACGACGCCGGCGTCGACCCGCATCGCGGGTACGGCGACTTTGCGAGCCGCGGTGTCGCGTTCTGGCGCGATAACCGCGGAATTCCCAGCGCCGTCTGCGCGCGCCGCATCTTCGCCACGACGATCGACAGCCGGTTGCTCGCGCTCGACGCGGTGACCGGCAAGCCGTGCGCCGGCTTTGGAGCATCGGGGGCGATTGATCTCCGCGTTGGTCTGCGCGTGCCCCCCTCGGAGTTCCAGGCCTATGAAGTGACGTCGCCCCCCGTCGTCGTGGGCGATCTGGTCATCACCGGCTCGGCGGTTGCCGACAACAGCTCGCCGGCGCCGGCGAGCGGCGAGGTCCGGGCGTTCGATGCGCGCACCGGCGTGCTCAAGTGGACGTTCGACCCCGTGCCCCAGGATTCGGGCGACGCCGCCTTCAAGACGTGGGAGAGCGGCAGTGCCGCGCGTACCGGCGCCGCCAACGTCTGGTCGATCATGGTGGCGGATCCCGAGCGCGATCTCGTGTTTCTGCCGACGTCGAGCCCCGCGCCCGATTATTTCGGCGGGCTGCGGCTGGGAGAGAACCGCTACGCCAATTCGATCGTGGCGCTGCGCGCCTCCACCGGCCGCGTGGTGTGGCACTTCCAGACCGTGCACCACGATTTGTGGGACTACGACAACGCGTCGCCGCCGGCGTTGACCACGGTAACGCAGAACGGTGCCGCCGTGCCCGCCGTCGTTCAGACCACCAAGTCGGGGATGATGTTCGTGCTCGACCGGCTGACCGGGAAACCGCTGTTTCCCGTCGAGGAGCGAGCTGTCCCGGCCAGCCGCGTGGCGGGGGAGACAGCGTCTCAAACACAACCGTTTACGGCAGTTACGCCATCGCTCGTGCCCCTCAGTTACACGGCGGACAGTGCCTGGGGGCCGACGCCGGAGGCACGGGACGCCTGCCGCAGCATCCTGGCCCCGCTCTGGACGGAGGGGCCGTTTACGCCCCCCTCGCTCCAGGGGACACTCTCCGTCCCGTCGAACATCGGCGGCGCCCACTGGGGCGGAGTCGCCATAGATCGAGGGCGCGGACTCGCCGTCGTCCCGGTGAACCGGGTCGCAACGATGGTGCAGCTGTTTCCGGCCGAGGGGTTCAACGGCGACAGTATTCGGCGCGAGGATGCGGCACGCGGCATCACCGACTTCGAGTACACCCGCATGCGCGGCACACCCTACGTCATGCGCCGGCGGATCATTCTCGGCCCGAGCGGCCTGCCCTGCACGCCGCCGCCGTGGGGCGCGCTCGTCGCGGTGAACCTGGCCACCGGCGGCATCGCCTGGAACGTGCCCCTCGGCTCGATGGGCGGCGTCCCGGGATCACCGAATCTTGGTGGGCCGATCGCGACGGCAGGGGGCGTGGTCTTCATCGGCGCGACGCTCGATCGCCAGCTCCATGCGTTCGATATCGAGACCGGCCGGGAGCTGTGGAACGCCCCGCTCCCCGCCGGCGCGCGCGCCACACCGATGACGTATGAGGCGGGCGGCCGGCAGTTCGTCGTGATCGCGGCAGGCGGGGGCGGCCCGTTCGGGGCGGGCGACGCCATCATCGCGTTTGCACTTCCGAATTGAATTCCCTAACCTAGAGGGTGTCTGACGCGACCGGTCCCACTTTCCAAGCCCCGCTTCCCGTAGTCATCGATACCGACCCCGGCATCGACGATTGCCTGGCCCTGCTCCTGGCGCTCAACTCCCCCGAGCTCGACGTGCGCGCCATCTCGATCTCGTACGGCAACACCGTCGTCGAGCACGCGTTCCGCAACGCGGTCGAGATCATCCGCAGAGCCAAACACGGGGAGGGGGCGCGCGTGCCGATTGGCATCGGCGCCCGCCGTCCGCTCAAACGGCAGCTCCAGGTCGCGGATGACACGCACGGCCCGTCGGGCCTCGGCTATGCCGATCTGCCGCCGGCCGGCGTGATTCTCGACTATGTGCGGCCGTTGGAGCGACTGCTCGAGGCGCAGCCCGAGCCGGTCACGCTCGTCACGCTCGGCCCCGTGACGAGTCTCGCGCTGGTGTTGCGCGCGAATCCGAACCTGGTCCACGAGAAGGTCGCGCGCCACGTTGCGATGATCGGCAACATCGAAGCGGCCGGAAACCAGACGCGCTTCTCCGAATTCAACGCCTGGTGCGACCCCGAAGCGCTCGCGACCGTGCTCGCCGCCGAGATCCCGACGGAAATGATCGGGCTGGACGTCACGCGCAAAGTGATCATGAAAGGGAACGAGGTGGAGCGGCTCGCGCAGCACGCGCCCTGGCTGTACGAGGCGCTGCGGTTCTACGTCGAATTCCACAAGCAGCAGGAGGGACTCGACGGGGCCGTGATCAATGACGTGCTCGCCATTGCCTACCTCATGCAGCCCGACGTGCTGACGTTCAGCGACCTGCGGATCTCGGTGGACCTGGACGACGGCCAGCGTCGCGGCCGCACCAGGCTCGATCCCAAGGGCTCGTTCGCGCGCGTGGCGATGGATGTGCATCCAGCGCCCGTGCGGCGCATGCTGTTCGAGCGCGTCCTCCCGGCCGGTGCGCCCGTCGAGGAGGCGCTGGCATGACGATTCCCCGGAAAGTGGCGGTCATCGGTGCCGGCGACATCGGCATCGGCTGGGCCGCGCTGTGCGCCTCGGCAGGATGGTCGGTGGCGATCTTCGACTTGAACCCGAACACGCTGGAGCGCGCGTCGGAAGAGATCGAGCGGCGGACGCGGGCACTCGTAGCGCTCGATCGCGCGCCCGCGGGGATCGTGGAGCGTGGCCTGCGCGAGCTGGTACGCGCGAAATTTCTGAGCGAAGCGGTCCAGGATGCGGACTGGGTGATCGAGGCGATTCATGAGGACGTGCTCGCGAAGCAAAAACTGCACGCGGCGCTCGAGCAGTCCGTGGGCGGCGACGTGCTCATCAGCTCATCGTCGAGCGGCCTCGCGCCCACGGAGATCTTTGGCCGCTGCCGGCGGCTGGACCGTTGTCTCGTCACGCATCCGCTCAGTCCAACGGAGCTCATCCCCATCGTCGAAGTCGTTCCCGAAGGGCGTACTTCGCCCGCGACCATCGCGCGCGCCGCGGATTATCTGCGCGCCCTGGGGCGGCACCCCATCGTGCTGAAGAAGGCGATTCCCGGGTACGTGGTCGGGCGAGTCGCCGCCGCGGTGTGGCGCGAGTGCATCGATCTCGTGTTGCGCGGGGTGATTTCGGTGGACGATCTCGACCGGGCCGTCTCGCTGGGGCCGGGCATCGGGTGGGCGGCGGCCGGGCCGCACCTCACGTATCACCTCGCCGCGGGCGAGGGCGGGATCCGCGGTTTCACCCAGCACCTGCTTGCGAGCTTCGAGAGTTGGTGGCAGCAGCTCGCTCACTGGGCCCAGCTCGACCCTGAACAGCAGCGAACCTTGATTCAGGGCATCGAGCGGGCGTATAAAGGAAAGGTCGAGTTCCTGCGTGAAGCGCGAGACAGGCGTCTCAACGCCATTCTCAAGGCGTTGGAGCAGTCGCGCGCACCATCAGAATCGGAATCCGGCTGACGTGTCGTAATGCTGTCGCGGTGGTGCCATGAACCACATCGCCCAATAGCGAGTGTCCGTGAGTCGCCATGGCGATCAGATCCACCTTCTCCCGCTCCGCCGCCGCCGCGATTTCCTTGGCCGGATCCCCCGCCGCCAGCACCGCATCGACCTCGACGCCCGCCTGCCGCAGCTGCCGGGAGACGCGCTCCAGGTAGGCACGGTCTTCCTTCATTTCCTGCGATTCGCGCAGGTTGAGCTGCTCCATGTTGCGCGCCGCCCACCCGTCGGCGACGTGGAGCAGCAACACTTCAGAACCCAGCAGCTTCGCGAGGCCGGTGACGTGCTTCAGAATCGCCTCGTCGGCGGGGCCGTTCTCGAGCGGCACCAGGATCCGCTTGTACATCAGGTGACCCAGCCCTTGAACGTCTGCACCAGGAGCCAGACGTTCAACGTCGCGATGAAAACCGCAACAAAGTACGCGAGGACCTTCAGCCAGCTGGTGTTCACGAACTCGCCCATCTTCAGGCGGTCCGACGTAAACATCACCAGGGGGAAGACCGCAAACGAGAGCTGCAAGCTCAAGATCACCTGGCTGAGGATCAGGAGTTGGGCGGTGCCGTGCTCGCCGAAGAAAATAGCCGTCAGCGCGGCGGGCACAATCGCGATCAACCGGGTGATCAGCCGCCGCAGCCACGGCCGGATCCGGATATTGAGGAAGCCTTCCATCACGATCTGGCCGGCCAGAGTGCCGGTGAGGGTGGAGTTCTGCCCCGAGGCGAGCAGCGCGAACGCGAACACGGCGCTGGCCCCGGTAACGCCGAGCAGCGGCGTCAGCAGGCGATAGGCATCCTGAATCTCCGCGACGCCCGTTTCGCCGGCGCGATGGAACGTCGCCGCCGCAACGATGAGGATCGCCGCGTTGATGAATAGCGCGAACGAGAGTGCGACGGTCGAGTCGACAAAAGCGAATTTCACCGCTTCCCGTTTGCCCGCCGGCGTCTCGTCGTAGCTGCGCGTCTGCACCACGGAGGAATGGAGATACAGGTTGTGCGGCATCACGGTCGCACCCAGGATACCGATCGCGATATACAGTTTGTCGGGGTCCTTTAGAATGGTCAGCCGCGGCAGGAAGCCGGAGAGCACGTCGCCCGCATCGGGCTTCGAGATGAGAATCTCGAACAGGAAGCAGCCGGCGATCGTCGCGATCAGCACAACGACGAGCGCCTCGAGCAAACGGAAGCCCCTCTGCTGCATGTACAGCACGATCAACACGTCGAGCGCGGTGATCGCGATGCCCCAGGGCAACGGAATGCCAAACAGCAGATTCAGGGCGATCGCCGAGCCGATGACCTCCGCGAGGTCGCACGCGGCGATAGCGATTTCGCAGATCACCCAGAGGAAGAACGACACCGGCTTCGAGTAGTGATCGCGGCACGCCTGTGCGAGGTCGCGGCCGGTCACGATGCCGAGCTTCGCCGCGAGGCCTTGCAGTAGAATCGCCATCAGGTTGGACAGTAGAATGACGGTGAGGAGCGTGTATCCGAAGCGCGCGCCACCCGCGAGATCAGTGGCCCAGTTGCCGGGGTCCATGTAGCCGACGGCAACGAGATAGCCGGGGCCCGCGAACGCGAGCGCTTTTCTCCACCAGCCTACCTTGTTGACCGGAACCGTGCGGTAGACTTCGGCAAGGCTCGGCGCGAACCGGGGACGGCGCCACCCACCGTCGATGACGCTATTCGCCATCGGTCCCCTCCGGGCGGCAGAAGAGCAGCAACCCCAGCTCCTGGCCGACGACGCGTGTCGTGCCGTCACTGAGCCGCACGATCGTCGGGCCGTTGAACGGCTGCCGATCGACGGGCGTGAGATGCACGCCCGGCGTGAGGCCCTGCTCGGCGAGATAGTGCAATCGCTCCGGATCTTCGTCGCCCACTTCCTGCAGCACCACGGAGGTACCCACCTCCGCCTGAGCGAGCGTGACGAGCTCCGCTTCTTCGATTTCACCGGCGGCCGTTGGAATCGGGGCGCCGTGGGGATCGTAACGCGGCTCGCCGAGCGCGTCCGCCATCCGCTCGATCAGCTTCTCGGAGGCGGCGTGCTCCAACCGCTCGGCCTCGACGTGCACGTCACCCCAGTCGAACCCGAGCTTGCTCGTGAGATACGATTCCAGAATGCGATGACGACGAATCATCTGGAGCGCCGCGCGGCGACCCTGCGGCGTCAGTTGCACGCCGCGATAGGGTACGTGCTCGATGAGCCCGGTTTCGGAGAGGCGCTTCATCATGCCACTCACCGACGGCGGCGCGACTTCGAGCATTTCTGCAATGCCGCTCGTCGTGGCGAACCCGCCCTGACTGGTGAGGTGAAAAACAGACTTGAGATAGTCTTCGACCGATCGCGTGAGCGGCGGTTGGGGCGCCCGCGTCCCTGCGTTCACGAGTCCTCCAGTGCAATACACTGTCAACGAGACAGGGCATTAGGCTATCCTAAATCGCAGATACTGTCAAGCGAAGTTGTGGATTTTGTAAGACTAAGAAACTAGGCTAATTAGCGGTGTGAGAATGCGCTCGCTCATCCCCCAGATAGTGTGTTTTCCGATGGTATATGCGGGTAGTACCTGTCGGGGGATGCCAGGATGATCGACCGTGATCGTCCCACGCCCCCCCGGCGCTTGCAGCGCGCGAAAAGGCACCCAGAAGGCGGCTTGGACCTCCGGGCTGGGGACAATCCTCGGCTGGGCTGTCAACGAGAATACAAATGGTCGAACCCGGACGGGTGGGAGGACGGGCGTGCGCGGGTAGAGGTCATCGAGGACGCCGAGACGCTCGGCAGCTGATAAGTCGACGCCGATTTCCTCGAGCGTCTCACGAGTCGCGGTGGTCAGCAGGTCGGGATCGGTGGGTTCGCGACGTCCGCCGGGAAAGGCGATCTGTCCCGACCACGTATCGCCGGCGCGCACGGCGCGATGGATGAACAGCGCCTCCAGCCCTTCGTCGCCGTCGTGTAGGATTACCGCGACGGCCGCGGCAATCATCCCAGTTTCAAACGGGATTTCGACAGCTCGGTAATCGCGCAGCGTGCGCCGCGCGTCGTTCACGGTAGCCAAGAGTCCCTAGTCCCCACCCCTAGCCCCTAAGCAGAGACCTCCTCGCCTCCATCGACATTAATCACATTGCCCGTGATCCAGTCCGCTCCGGGATGCGACAGCGCCACGATAGCGCCGCCCAGGTCCCGCGGCGTCGTGAGCCGGTGATGCGGGTTTCGCTGAGTGGCGATCTCAACGAGTTTCTCGTTCCCCGGGATCTTCCGGAGTGCCGGCGTGTCGGTGACGCCGCCGCGCAGCGCGTTGACCGTGATCTCGCGGGGCGCGAGCTCGAGCGCGAGCTGGCGCGTATGCGACTCGAGCGCCGCTTTGGCCGCCGAGACCGCGCCGTACGTCGCGAACACGCGGGTCGAGCCGGAGGAGGTCATCGAAAAGATCCGGCCGCCCTTCCCCATCAGGCCATGCTTCACGACGCCCTGCGACCAGTACACCAGCGAGTGCGCCATCACATCGAGCGTCATGTCGATGTTCGCCTTGTTCAACACGTCATCGCCGATGTAGGGCTTCAGGGTCCCAAACGCGAGCGAGTGCAGCAGCACGGCAACGTTCAGCTTCTGTTTGGTGAGCTCGGCGAGGACTTCGTTGCGCTTTTCTTCGTCGGCCGCGTTGATGTTGAAGTATTGCGTCTTGCGGCCGAGCTTCTCGATGTCGCGACGAATCTCGGCGACGTGCTCGAGACCGGCTTTGCGGTCCAGGTGTACGCCGACGATGTCGTAGCCGGCCTGCGCCAGCGCGCGGGCCGCGCCTTCACCGAATCCGCTCGAAGCCCCGAGAATGAGCGCCCATTTGGGCGTCTGCAGCTGTGCGTGTGCGTTGTCTGACATGGCGATATAATAGCCCACCTACAATGAGAAGCCACGTGTGGATGGGAATCGGCCTGTTTCTTGGCCTTTTGGTCGGCCTCGCGGCTTGGACCCTCGCGCGCTCCGGCTACTCCGGGCTCGCCGATTTCGTCGTTGGCCTCCGTCCGCTGGGCACGCTCTTCATCAATCTGCTCTCGATGGTCGTCATCCCCCTCGTCGCCGCGGCGCTGTTCGCGGGCATCGCGAAGCTCGGCGATCTGCGGACCGTCGGCCGTCTGGTCGGGCGCTCGCTGGCGTTCTTCTGGGCCACGGCACTCGCGGCGATCGTCATCGGCTTCCTCGCGGGCTCGGCCCTCCTCCCGGGATCGTTCATGAGTCCCGAGCAGCAAACCGCGTTGCGCGCCGCGGCCGGCAGCGACATCAGCGTCATTCAGCGAACCGCCGAGACCATCCCGACAGGGCTTCAGTTCATCGTCCAGCTCGTGCCGGCGAACCCGTTCAAGGCCGCCGCCGACGGCAATCTGCTCCCGGTCATCGTGTTCGTCACGATTTTCGGCGTTGCGGCCGCCGCGTTGCCGGTCGAGAAACGCGCCCCCCTCACCACGATCGCCGACTCGGTCACCGAGACGCTGATCCGCATCATCCACTGGGTGCTGTGGTTCGCGCCCGTCGGGATCTTCGCGCTGGTGGCGCCGCTGGTGGCGCAATTCGGCGGGCCGCTCCTGCTCGCGATGGGCCGATTCATCATCGCCGTGATCGTCGGTTTGTTCGTGTTCATCGCCGCCGTCTATTTGCCCTGCGTTACCGTGATCGCCCGGCTGGCGCCGCTCCGCTTCCTGCGCGCGGCGTACCCCTCCATGCTGATGGGATTCTCGGCGACATCATCCATGGCGGCGCTCCCGATGATGCTCGAGGCCGCCGATACGGAGCTGCGGATCCCACGTCCCGTGTCCGGCTTTGTCCTGCCACTTGCGGCCACGATCAACCGCGGCGGCAGCGCGGTGTTTCAGGCGATCGCGGTGGTCTTTATCGCGCGCCTCTACGGAATCCCCTTCGGGTTCGGCGAGATGTTTGCCGCGGGGGCAGCCGTGTTTTTCTCCTCGCTGACCGTCGCGTCGGTACCGTCGGCCAGCGTCATCAGTCTGTTCCCGGCTTTTCAGTCCACCGGGCTACCCATCGCCGGTCTCAGCATCCTGCTGGGCCTCGACCGCATCCCCGACATGTTTCGGACGATGACGAACGTCACAGGCCACCTCACCAGCGCCGTCGTCGTCACCGCGCTCGAAAACAGAAAATGAGCTTAGAAGTAGAGTCCGACAATCAGTGACACGTTGACGCCCGACAGAAACCAGCCGTTTTCTTTGACCTCATCAGTGCCGTTTTCCGTGCGCCGGTGCAAGCGTCCTGCCGATACGCTCGCGGTGCCGCCAAGACTCAAGTTCGGCGTAATCCAGTATCCGGCTCCCAACTCGCCGAGGAGACCTGCACTCCACGAGCTCGTTCGGAACACATTGCCGGAAAAGGTCTGCTTAAGGTCCTCATAGGATCCGATAACGCCAATTGACTGAAATGAGCGCACTTTGTGCCGGGATGCCTGATAGAACCGTTTTCCCAAGCCGGCGGCGAAGAATACTGATCGATCATTCTGGTCTTCCGACACACCGACCGCCGTCCGCGTTCCGTTCAGATATTCTCCCCTGAAGTCCAGGCGAAGCATCAGGGCCGACCGCGGGCTGGAAAACCGCAGGATGCCGACATTGGCCACGCCGAAGCTGCCGCCGGCGCCGAATTGCACCGCCCACTGACCGGCGTGAAATCCGGTGGTATCGGTGGCAGTCTCTTGCGCGGCGACGTAGCCGGGGAGCAGTGACACTGCGAGAACGAAGGCTTTGAGCGAGGGCATGACCGACCTCCGATGAGATTGTGGTCGCGGAACGACACGCGCTTCGCCAGCCCGGATTGGAAGAAGAGTGCCACGTCTTTTTTCTTGGAAGAGGCTTGAGTCTGCTGGTGATTTGTATTTGGAAGAACAGGGGGGTGTGTCCATCGACGGGGACACGTTGACCTCATCGGCGCGGCGATTTCACGACACGCCGCCCCAAAAGTCATAATCTCTACGAGCGCATGATCACCTGTTGCGCGAGGACCACACCGGCCGCGACGCTACCAACCGCTGCACCCACATGCAGAATCGTTGCCCACCGCGCGCCTCGCTCGGCGGCGAACCGCACGAGCAGCGCCAACGTCATGGAAACTCCGAGCATACCGATGATCGTACCCGCAGCGAACGCGGCGAAGTAGGCGAGCCGCGAGCTCGCGTCGGGCGCCGCCGCGACGAGCAGCGCGGCGATCGCGCCGCTGCCCGCCAGCCCGTGCGCCACGCCGAAGCCGAGTGACCGGCGCGCGTCGACAGTGGCGTGCGCGTGGCCATGTGTGGAATCACTGGCATGACTGTGGAGATGGAAATGCGGAGGCGCGCCCGTATGCCCGTGCGCGTGGATGTGCCAGCGGCCGCGCACGTAGCGCCAGATGACCAGCACGCCGAGCAGGATCAATAGCGTGGCCACCAGCAACTCCGCCGCAGGCCAGAGAGCGGCCGGCAGCTCGAGCCCCAGCGCGATCACGAGCAATGCCACCGCGCCGATCGTCACGGTGTGCCCGAGGCCCCAGATGAGCCCGAGTCGGCCGGCGGACCAAAAGCGCACCCCCGGCCGGGAGGCGAGCGTCGATACTGCCGCGAGGTGATCCGGCTCGAAGGCGTGCCGGACGCCCAGGAGCAGGCTGATCCCTATGATTGGCAGCAAGTTGGGGCTCATGAAGGAAGGGAATCTACCCTATTCTTTATGAAGGGAGCATGAATACAACCCTTTGCGCCGCCTGACTATCCAACACCGTGCATGCCCCGACAGGTGCTCGAGGACACTCTGACTGCTGACTCCATAGCGGCCGACACGGCTCTCGCGGCAAGCGGAGATGCCAGTGCGTTTGAGCGCCTGTACCGGACCCATGTTGCCAGGGTCCATACGCTGGTGCGCCGCATGCTCGACGCCGATGAAGCGGACGACGTGACGCAGGACGTCTTCATCCGCGCCTGGCAGAAGCTGTCGACGTTCCGCGGCGAGTCGGCGTTCGGGACCTGGCTGCACCGGCTGGCGGTGAACGTGGTGCTGGCCCGACGCAAGACCGTCGGGATCGAGCGAGGCCGATTCATCGCAGATGACGGGCCGCTTGACCGGGCAACGGGCAAACGGGAAACGCTGGAGCTGTCACTCGATTTTGAAGAAGCCCTGGCGCAGTTACCAGAAGGTGCACGGCAGGTGTTCGTGTTGCACGACGTGGAGGGGTATCGCCACGAAGAAATCGCGCGCATGCTCGGCGTCGTGCCGGGCACATCAAAATCGCAGCTGCATCATGCGCGGATGGCGCTGCGGAGGCACTTGGAACGATGAACGATCTCTGGACCAATCGGCTGTCGGAGTACATCGACGGCGAGCTCGACCACACGGAGCGCGCGGCGCTCGAAGCGCACCTCGCGACCTGTGGGCACTGCTACGCGACGCTCGCGGACCTGCGCCAGGTCGTGGCGCGCGCGAAGGCGCTCGAGGATCGCGAGCCGGCGAAGGATCTCTGGGCTGGAATCCGCGCGGGCCTGACCCCGGCGCGTGGCGCCGGGGCACGCCCCGCTGCGAAGCCAATCGCTCGGCGGTTCAGCTTCTCAGTACCGCAGCTGCTTGCCGCGAGCATTGCGCTGGTGCTGATGTCCACCGGCGGGATGTGGATGGCCCTGCGTCCCGAGTCCGGATCCACACCGATCGTGCGGCCGGAGCCCCCGAGGCCCGGCATGCGTGACCAGAACGTGGCCCGTTGGAAGGTCCAGTCCGACATGGCGATCGTGGAATTGCAGGACGCCCTCACACTGAACGAAGCCAAGCTCGACACAGCGACCGTGCGCATCGTCCGTGAGAACCTCGCCGTCATCGATCGCGCCATCTCGCAGGCGCAGCACGCGCTGCGGCAGGATCCAGGCAACACGTACCTGAACCTTCACCTTGCCAACACGATGCGGCAAAAGATCGAGCTGCTGCGGCGCGCCAACGCGCTCGCCGGCGAAAGCTAGAGAGAGGACACACGCGCAATGCTGACCACACTCGCGACACTGGTAGCCGTCTCACTCACCCTGCAGCAGGGCGGCGGCGAAGGATCTGGGGCCGGCCGCGGGCAGGGGAACAGCGACACGACGGTTGCCGTGCAACAAGGTGCCCGGCTCGACGTCAATAACTTCGGCGGCGAGATCGTGGTGCGGACGTGGAATCAGAACAACGTCCGGGTGCGCGCCAGCCATTCCAGCCGCAGTCGCGTGGAGGTTTCGAGCTCCCCCAGCACCGTCATGGTGAAGAGCCAGGGCCGCCGCGGCCCGCCGTCGATCGTCGATCTGGACATCACCGTGCCCACGTGGATGGGGATGAGCCTCAGCGGCACGTACACCGATATCAGCGTGGAGAACGCCGGCGGAGCGGTGACGGCCGAGTCCGTGCAGGGCGATATCGAGGTCTCGGGGGGAACCGGCAACATCAACCTCAAGTCGGTCGAGGGCGGCGTGACACTCTCGAAGACCCGGGGCCGTATCGAGGTAAACTCCGTTGAAGGCGACATCGTCATTACCGATGCGGTCGGTGACATCACGGTCGAAACCGTGGACGGCGACATCATCCTGTCCAAGGTCGATGCCGCCAACGTCGAAGTGAACACCGTGGACGGCGACATCACGCAAGACGGCACCATCAAGAACGGCGGCAGCTACCGGTTCGCGACGCACGACGGCGACATCACCGTCGTGATCCCGCCGACCGCCTACGTCTCGGGATCGGTCTCGACGTTCGACGGCGAGTTCGACGCCAGCTTCGCGCTCGACACGGTGCGCGCCGGTCGCCATCGCCACACGTTCACGGTCGGCCGCGGCAGCAATCCCGCGCGGATGGAGCTCGAGACGTTCGACGGCGACATCAAACTGCGGCGTCCGGGCGAAGTGGAGATCGACATGCCCGAGCACGACAAGAACGGGCACGGCGGTTGGGATCACGACAACGATTTCAATTTCGATTTCGACTTCGACTTCAACATCGACACCAAGAACATCGCGCACTACGCCAGTCAGTACGCCACGCAGTACGCGCGGGAGTATGCCCCCAAGTACGCGAAGAAGTACGCACGCATCTACAGTCGCGACTACAAAAACGCCTGGAGGACCCACTGATGCGCATCCTATCGATCGCGACGGCGCTGTGCCTCGCGGCGGCCACGACGGCGGCCGCTCAGGATTTCAACTGGCACGGCCGCATCGCGCAGGGCAAGCGGCTCGAAGTGAAGGGTGTGAACGGCGACGTCCGGGCGGTGCTCGCGAGCGGAGCGGAAGCGTCGGTGAACGCGACCAAGCATTCGCGCCGCTCCGATCCCGATGAAGTCGAGATCAAGGTGGTCGAGTCCGAAGACGGTATCACGATCTGCGCCGTCTATCCTACGCCGCGCCACGCCCGTAGCGAGAACACCTGCGAGCCCGGCGACAGCTGGCATTCGAGCACCGAAGACAACGACGTCACGGTCGACTTCGAGGTGCGGGTGCCGGCAGGTGTCGAGTTCGACGGCCGCACCGTGAACGGCGAAATGTCGGCCGAGGGTCTCAAGGCAGACGTGCACGCCAGCACCGTGAACGGCAGCGTGCGGGTCAGCACCACGGAGCTCGCGGAAGCCTCCACCGTAAATGGATCGGTCTACGTGGAAATGGGCCGGGCCAATTGGGCCAACGACCTCGAGTTCAGCACCGTGAACGGCGGCATTACCCTGATCATGCCGGGCAAGCTCGACACCGAAGTACGGGCCAACACCGTGAACGGCGAAATCGAGTCTGACTATCCGCTCACGATTTCGGGCAAGTTCGGCCCCCGGCGCGTGCGCGGCACGATCGGTGCCGGCGGCCGGTCGCTGAACCTGAGCACGGTGAATGGCGAGATCGGTTGAAGAAAGGGCACGTAATCGATTCAGCCGCGTTTTTCGGTACCCTAGTCCCTAACCCCAGTCCCCCAAGCTTTACCCCCTCGCGTTCCGAGGGGGTTTTTGTTGCTGCGCGACATCCTCACCCGAACCACGACGCTCGAGAATCTGCGTGAGCTGTTCAGCGCACTCGCGTACGAGGTCTTGTTCGACGCCGTCCCGCCGGGTGCATGGCTGGGAGAGGGTGTTGTCGACGCGGCCGGGGTCACGCGGGCGGCCCTCGTCGCGCGCCACGGCGCATTCCGCGTGTTCGCCCTCGAAGCCACGGACCCCGAAGCAGCCGCCCGGGCGTCGGCCCGTCGCCTGTCCGCCGGGGCGGAGCGCGGTCTGACGTGCGCGCTGGGGGGCCAACCCCTGCGGCTGGTGCTTGCGGCGGGCCCCATGGTCGTGCGCCTGGCGACGATTCCGCTCCAGCACCCGCCTGGCTCCGCGCTCGCGATTCTGGAGCGGCTCGCGCCTGCGAAGAGTGAATCCGCCCTTGCCCTGTCCCTGAGGATCGGCGAGGTCCTCGCCAGCGAAGGCGTCACACCGCGCTTCTTTCGCGCATTCCGTGGGACGTTGGAGCGATTGACCGACCGGCTGCCGGCGCCACGCTCGCGCGTCGACCGGCACGCGCTCGCGCTGACCGCGCTGACGCGCGTGCTCTTCCTCTATTTCATTCAGTCCAAGGGCTGGCTCGACGGCGACACCCGCTACGTCGTGCGGCTCCTCGAGCGCGCACTCTCCGCGCGCCGCCACTTTCACCGCTCCTACCTCCACGCCCTCTGCTTTGGCGCACTGAATCGGCCGCTCGCACGCAGGAACACGGCTGCCCGCGCACTGGGGCGCATGCCGTTCCTGAACGGGGGCTTGTTCGAGCCGTCCCCCCTGGAACGCCGCCACGGCCCCGCCATTTGGAGCAACGCCGATTGGCGTCTCGCGTTCGACGATCTGTTCGAGCGCTTTCATTTCTCCGTGCGCGAGCAGGACACGGGCGAGTTCGTCGCACCGGACATGCTGGGCCGGGTTTTTGAGGGCGTGATGGATCCGGACGAGCGACGCACCAGCGGCAGTTATTACACACCGGCGTCACTCGTGCGTGAGATCGTACGCGCCGGACTCGAGGCGGCGCTCACCCATCGACTCGGGCTGTCGCCGAGTGCGGCCGCGAAATGGGTGCACGCCGGAGAGTCGCCGCATCCGGCGCCAGATCTGCGCGGTCTCACCGTGCTCGATCCAGCCGCCGGGTCCGGAGCGTTTCTCCTCGGCGTGCTCGACGAGTTGGTGGCGCTGCGCACGGCCGCCGGCGAAGGGCCGCCGCTCGCCATCAAGCGCGATGTGCTGGCGCACTCGCTGTTCGGAGTCGATCTGACTCCGACGGCCGTGCGGCTCACGGAATTACGGCTCTGGCTCGCCCTCGTCGCCGACGAAGACGCAGCTGATGTCCGCAGCGTCGCGCCACTCCCCAATCTCGACGGGCACATCCACCAGGGCGACGCGCTGCTCGATCCCCTGATGCTCGCGGCCTCGCTCGGCGGCAAAGCGCTCAGAGGTGGACTCAACGAAGCGCGGCGGCTCGAGGCTGCACGACGCTCGTTCTTTCAGCTGGCCGGCCCCGAGAAGCGCGCGGCGCAGCAGGATCTCACGCGCGCGGAAGCCATGCTCGCGCGCACGCTGCTGGAGGACGGACGGGAGACATTGGAAGCGGCCGTCAGGGAGCTGCTGGCGCTGGGACGCGCACGCGACCTGTTCGGGCACCGTCACGGCCTCACCCTCGAGCAGCGCGCGCGCTTGACGCGTCTCCGGCAAGGCTTGCGTGACGTGCGCGCCGCGCAGCGCCGGCTGCGACGTGAAGCAGCGGCTCCATTCTTTTCCTTCGAGTCGCACTTCGCCGACGTCTTGGGGCGCGGCGGGTTCGATCTCGTCGTGGGCAATCCGCCCTGGGTCCGCGCCGAGCGCCTGCCCCCTCGGGTGCGCGAGACGCTGGCGGTTCGCTATTCCTGCTGGCGTCCGTCCGCGACTCGCGGCTTCGCGCATCTGCCGGACCTCGCTGTCGCCTTTACCGAGCGGGCATTGGAACTGGCTCGTCCGAGCGGCGTGATCTCATTGCTCGTTCCGGCCAAGCTCTTGAGCAGTGGGTACGCGGAGCCGTTGCGCCAGCACTTGGCACACGGGGCGCGGATAGAGCGCGTGGCTCCGGTTCCTGAGTCCACCGCACAGGCTTTTGGCGCAGCGGTCTATCCGATGGCCCTGGTCGCTGCCAGGGCGGATCCAGCGGGACCCGAGATGCTCGCAATGGCGCTTGGCCCGAAGCCGGACGCTCCGGCTCTGCCGCAGCGAGAGCTCCAGAACGCAGGTCCCTGGATCCTGACTCCCGGCTCCCAACGCCTGCTGCAACGGCTGCGTGACCGATTCCCGAGGGTCCGCGATCGCTGGGCACCGCAGCTTGGCGTGAAAACCGGGGCCGACGATCTGTTCCTCGTCGATCACGAACAGCCCGGCGCCCGGCCCGCCGTTCGCGGACGCGATGTTGGAGCCTGGCGCTGCCGCCCGCGTCGCTATGTGCTGTGGACGCACGGGCTCGATGGATCGCCACTCGCCCGGCTTCCCATCGAGGCCGCACGGCACCTCGCCACCCATGAAGAACGACTTCGTCTGCGCGCCGACTACAAGGGCGGTCCGCCCTGGCAACTGTTTCGCACCGCACTCGGCTACGCGGTCAATCGCGTCGTGTGGCCGGACCTGGGACGCCGCCTGGGGGCGGTGGTCCCGCCGCCGGAAGTCGTGCCGCTCAACACCGTGTACGGCATCGCGACCCGCACGGCTGCCGATGCGGCGGCGTTGGCGGCGCTGTTCAACTGCCGCTGGCTGTCCGCGCTCGCCCGGCTCGTCGCCGATCCCGCCCGCGGTGGATTCCGCCGCTTCAACGCCCGCGTGGTAGGCGGTCTCCCACTCCCGCCGCAGGACTCTCCGGTCTGGTCCGAGCTCGCGCGCCATGGAGCGCGCTGCGAGCCGGCCGACGATCTCATTGCCGATGTCTTGGAGCTCGATGGCGCCGACCGCCGCGCGCTGGCCGCGGATTCTTTCTGAGCAGCTGGTCCCGGTGCCGGAACCTCTCGCCGTCGCGCTCGCGCCGGCGGCGGAAGCGTCGCCGCGCGACCTCGCCAGCAGCGCAGCGCGGGCGCTGCTCGACGGCGGGGGCGGGGACACCCCTCTCACGCCAACCTCGTGGCCGGCATGGCTCGCGCCGCACCAGATCCCCGCCGCGGAGCGGCTGACGCATGATCATGGCGCGCCACGGCGGAGCGCTGCTCGCCGATGCCGTGGGACTCGGGAAGTCGTACGTCGCGCTCGCCGTGGCACTGGCTCGTGGAGAGCCGTTTACGCTCGTCGTTCCCGCGGTACTCGTTTCGCAGTGGCGAGAGTTGCTCGATCGCTTCGGTCAGCACGCGACCCCGATCATTACACACGAATCGTTGAGCATGACTTCGGGCCGCCATGCGCCGCCCTCCGCCGCCCTACGCCGCCTTGTTGTTGTCGACGAGGCCCACCGCTTTCGCAACCCGGAGACCAACCGCTACCGCGCCCTCGCGCGCCTGGTGGTCGGCAGCCAGGTTCTGCTCGTCACCGCTACGCCGATCCACAACCGCGTCAGCGATCTGCTGCACCTGCTCCGTCTCTTCCTGCGTGATCACGCGCTGGCGGCGCTGGGCGTTCCATCGCTGCGCACGGCGGCGCGGCGGGACACGGATGCTTCACTCGCGCATGAGGCGGTCGCGCGCGTGATCGTGGCGCGCTCGCGCGAGCAGGTGCAGAGCGGATATAACGGCGGCCCGGTGGCGATGGTGTTTCCGCGATCCACCACGGAAGCTGCGCGCGCCGGGCCGGTGTCCGATGCCGTGCTCGGAGACCTGACGGCGGGCGTGGCGGCATTGCGAACCGGAGGCAGTGCGGCGCCACTCCTGCGGCTGATGCTGTTGCGCCGGCTCTGCTCCAGTCTGCCGGCGTTTCGCGCGGCGTTGCTGCGACACGAGGCGTACCTCGATCTCGCCGGCCGGGCAGCGGGCGAAGGGCGGGCGCTCACGCCGCGCGAGTTCCAGCGCTGCTTCCCACGCGCCGCGGAATCCGACGTGCAGCTGGTGCTGTTCCCGCTCCTCCTCGACGCTCCGGCCGCCGGCCCGGAGCCGATCGACGTAGATCGCCGCATCATCGCGCAGCTGCGGGATCTGCTGGCGTGCGCGCCCGCGGCTGATCCCAAAGCCGACGCGCTGGACCAATTGCTCACGACACGGCGCGGGAAGACGATCGTCTTTACCGACGCGCAACCGACGGCCCGGTACCTGTTGCAGCGACTGCGCCACCGCCGGGTCGCGGCAGTCTTCGGGCACGTGGGCCGGTTCGCCAGCGGGGCCGCGACGCGACGGGAGGTGCTCGGGGCGTTCGCCCCCCGGGCGCAACGGGCCTCGGCACCGTGTGCATCGCTGGAAACCGATATTCTGATCGCGACCGATCTATTGAGCGAAGGACTCAATCTCCAGGACGCGGAGCGCGTGGTGCACTACGACCTTCCGTGGAGTCCAGCCCGGCTCGCGCAACGCGTGGGCCGCATCGATCGACTCGGCTCGTCGCACACCGCGATCAGCACCATAACGTTCCTGCCCCCGCCGCTCCTCGCTCGAGCGCTCGCGATCGAGGAGCGGCTTGCGGCAAAGACTCATGCGCAAGCGCTGGCGGGAACGGACGGTCGACTGGATTGGTGCGATCAGCTGACGAGTCTCAACCCCGGGCGCGCCGCGACTGGTGCCTGTGCCGTCGTGCTGGATGAACCGCCGGCCACGGTGCTCATCGTGCGCATCGCCAACCTGGTCGACGCCATCGTCGTTGCAGGTGGTGTCGCTCGCACGAGTCCTGCGGCCGCGACCCGGCTGCTCGTCGCCGCGCGCGCGGCCCAACCCGCCCCGCTCGACAGCGGGCTCCTGCGATGCGCGATTGGTGCCGCGATGCCGTTGATCCGGTCGCGCCTCGCCGCGGTTCAGGAGGCGCGCTGGCGCGCCAGCGATCGCGACCGGCTCGCGCGACGTCTGATCCCGTGGGTGCTGTCGGCCGCCCGACGCGCCGCTCGTCGTGGAGACGGCCCCCAGCTCGGCGCACTCGACGAGCTCGTCTCGAGGCTGGCTGCGGGAATGACGGCGGGGGAGGAGCTGCTGCTCGACGATCTGCTGTCGCGGCGGGAACCGCTGCTCGTCAACGATCTCCTTTCATGGCATCAGCGTTTGCCTGCCGCTGCCATCTCCGAATCGGCTTCGGGCGTAGCGCTCGTCGCGGCGCTGCAGATTCGGTCGCGGTAGCAGACCGGTTTGGGTCGCACTGCAAGCGTGACGCCGGGGCGCTAGCTTGTCAGTGATGGCGTCTTCCCTCTCGACATTTCTCTTCGACCTCGACGGCACGATCATCGATTCGATCGAGCTGATCCTGCGCTCCTACCGCCACACCATGGACCTCCATCGCGGCAACGAGCCGATGCCGCCCGACGACCTGTGGATCAAGGGCCTGGGGACGCCGTTGTGGGCGCAGTTCGGCCAAATCACCGAAGACAAAGAAGAGATCGAGGCGATGGTGCAGACCTACCGCACCTACAACCTCTCCCACCACGACGCGCTCGTCAGACCGTATGAAGGGGTCGTCGAAGAGATCCGCCGGCTCAAGAAACACGGCAAGAAGCTGGGCGTCGTCACGAGCAAGCTGCGCGACGGCGCGATGCGCGGCCTGCGCGTCTCGGGGCTCGACGACGTGTTCGACATCGTCATCGGCTGCGACGACGTCACCAACTCCAAGCCGCACCCCGAACCGGTGCTCAGAGCCGTCGAAGGGCTCGGCGTGAACGCGGCCGAAACCGTGTTCGTGGGCGACTCGCGTCACGACATGGAATCGGGCCGGGCCGCGCGGGTGCAAACGGCGGCGGTGCTGTGGGGGCCGTTCGACCGCGCGCACCTCGAGGACTTGTCGCCCGACTACTGGCTGGAGAAACCCGAGGATCTGCGGCAGCTTTACCAGCCATGAGCCCCAAATTCGTCCCCTTCGAGCTGGAACGCTGGCAAAGCACCTGGGAAAACCGGGTGCGGTTCAATCTCTCCGAATCTGGAGTCCATCCACTCACGATCCACGAGCTGCTCGGCCTGGCCGGGGCGTCCTCCCTGCCGCTGCTCGAGGTACGCCTCGGCTACGCACAGTCGAACGGCTCGGACCTGCTGCGCGAGCGCATCGCCGCGCTCTACCCCGGCGCCTCGCCCGATCAGGTCCTGGTCACGACCGGCAGCTCCGAAGCGAACTTCGTCACCTGCTGGCGGCTGATCGAGCCCGGCGACAAGGTCGCCGTGATGATGCCGAATTACATGCAGACGCACGGGCTCACCCAAAACTTCGGGGCGCAGGTGCGGCCGTTCCAGCTACAAGAGAAGGAAGGGTGGGAGCCGTACACCGAGGAGATCCGCACCGCGATCGCGCCGGGCACGAAGCTCGTCGTTGTCACAAATCCGCATAACCCGACGGGCCACGTGCTCGGCGACGCCGCCCGCAAGGTGATCCTCGAGCGCGCCGCCGAAGTCGGCGCGTGGATCCTGGCCGACGAGGTCTATCAGGGCGCAGAGCGTGATGGCAAGACCACGCCGTCGTTCTGGAGCAGCGGCTACGACAGGGTCGTGATCGTGAACGGCCTGTCGAAAGCGTACGGCCTGCCGGGGCTGCGGATCGGCTGGATCGTGTCGCAGCCCGCGTTCATCCAGGAGGTGTGGGCGCGTCACGATTACACCACGATCGGTCCGTCGGGCGCCAGCGATCATCTCGCCGCGGTCGCGCTCGAGCCGCACGTGCGCGAGAAGCTGATCGACCGCACGCGCCGGATCCTCCACGCCAACTACCCGGTGATCGAAGCGTGGCTCAAGAATTTCGGAGACACGTTCAGTTGGCATCCTCCGCAGGCCGGCGCGATCTGCTGGGCGCGCTACCGCGGCGCGATCCCCGCTCCCGAGATCGTGGAGAAGCTGCGCGCGCAAAACGGCGTGCTGCTCTGCCCCGGCGACCATTTCGGCACGCCGGGGTTCCTGCGCTTCGGCTACGGCGGCGAGCTGGCGCACCTCCAGGAAGCACTGGCGGAAACCGAGCGCGGGCTGCGTCGCTTGTTCAGCGACTGAGTGAACGGACGATGACGACGAAACAGCGGCAGCATGAGCGCGAAACGGCGGTCATACGCGCCCCCCACGATGGCAGCGAAGTCGGCGTCGTAGCGCTGGCGGGTCCGGCAGAGGTGCGCGTGGCGCTCGACGCGAACGTCGCGGCCGCGCGCGCCGCCCGGGAGATGCCGTCCTACGCGCGCGCCGCGGCGCTGCGCAAAGTCGCCGACGACCTGGAAGCGGCTCGCGCCGAGCTCGCCCGCACCTTGGCTCTCGAAGCCGGCAAGCCGATCTCGCAGGCTCGGACCGAGCTCGATCGCGCCATTTCCGTGTTCCGCGATGCGGCCGAGGAAGCGACGCGCATCGGCGGCGAAGTCCTGCCGGCGGACGTCGTTCCCGCGGGGACTGGGCGCATCGCCATCACGCGGCGCTTTCCGCTATCTCCGGTCGTCGGCATCACGCCGTTCAATTTCCCGGTGCTGCTCGCCGCCCACAAAATCGCCCCCGCGATGGCGTGCGGCGCGACGATCACGCTCAAGCCGCCGCCGCAGGATCCGCTGACCACGCTGCGCCTCGGCGATTTCGTCAAAGCGTCAGGCTATCCGGATGGCGCCGTCAACATCACGCCCTGTCACGTCGAAGTCGCCCAGATCCTGATCGAGGACCCGCGCGTCCGCGTGATCACGTTCACGGGCAGCGCCAAAGCCGGCTGGGCGATCCGCGCCAAGGCGGGGAGCAAGCGCGTGTCGTTGGAGCTGGGCGGCAACGCCGCCGTGATCATCGAGCCCGACGCCGACCTCGCCTGGGCCGCGTCGCGCTGCGCCGTCGGCGGGTTCACGTACGCCGGTCAATCCTGTATCTCGACACAACGGATTTACGTGCACGAGCAGGTGTCTCAGGCGTTCCTCGATCTGTTCCTCGACAAGGTGAAGCAGCTCAAAGTCGGCAACGTGCTGGATGACCAGACCGACGTCGGTCCGATGATCGGGCTGGACGCGGCCGAGCGGGTGGAGCGCTGGATTCAGGAGGCGGTCGCCGGGGGTGCCGAGGTTGCGCTGGGCGGCACGCGCAACGGCGTGTTCCTCGCGCCGACGGTGCTGCTGCATACGACGGCGGAGATGAAGGTGAACTGCGAGGAAGTCTTCGCGCCGCTGGTGACCGTGACGCCGTACAAGAACGTCGCGGATGCGATCGCGTGGGCGAACGCGTCACCCTACGGACTTCAGGCGGGCGTGTTCACGACGAACCTGCAGACGATGTTCCGGCTCCACGCCGAGCTCGACGTCGGGGCCGTCAACGGCAATGACATCCCCGGTTTCCGCGTGGACCGCCTGCCCTACGGCGGCGCCAAGGCCTCGGGCCTTGGCCGTGAAGGCGTGCGGTATGCGATCGAGGAAATGACCGAGCGGCGCGTATTGACGCTGAAGCTCGACTGAGCGCTAGACGATCGCGCGCAATAGCAGGTAGCTGAGGCCGCCGATTCCGGCCGCCGCCGGGATCGTCGCGATCCACGCCCACACAATTCGTCCTGCCACCCCCCAGCGCACCGCCGAGAACCGCTGCACCGCCCCGACGCCGGTGATGGCGCCGGTAATCGTGTGCGTGGTGCTCACCGGGATGCCGTAGTGGGAGGAGACGAACAGCGTGATCGCGCCAGCGGTCTCGGCGCAGAACCCCCCGAACGGCGTGAGCTTGGTGATGCGCTGGCCCATCGTTCTCACGATCCGCCACCCGCCCGCCATGGTGCCGAGCCCGATGGCGGCATGCGCCGAGAGGATGACCCAGGTGGGGATATGGTTCGCGTCGGTGAGGTGAAATGCCCGAATCGGAAAGTTGACGAACAGCGCCTGGCTCGAGACACGAGTAGCGCCACGATGATGCCCATCGTCTTCTGCGCGTCGTTCGTGCCATGGCCGAGCGAATAGGCCGCCGCCGAAACGAGCTGCAGTACCCGGAACCTCTTGTCGACGCGTCGCGGCAGCGATCGTCGCAGCCACCAGGAGAGCGCGACGGTCAGCATTAATGCCAGCAGGAAGCCCATGACCGGTGCGACCACGATGAAGATCAGCGTCTTGGTCCACCCGCTCGCGATGATCGCGGAGAATCCCGCCTTGGCGACCGCTGCACCCGCATAGCCGCCGATGAGCGCGTGCGAGGACGAGGTCGGCAAGCCGAGCCACCACGTCGCGAGGTCCCAGATGATCGCGCCCAGGAGTCCGCCGAGCACGACCGTGGAATCCACGACGTTGAGATCGATGAGCCCCTTGCCAACGGTCCTGGCAATCGCCGTTCCGAACACGAACGCCGCTACGAAATTCCAGAATGCCGCCCACACCACGGCGGCGCTGGGCGACAGCACGCGCGTCGAGACGACGGTGGCGATGGAGTTCGCCGCGTCGTGAAAGCCGTTGATGAAGTCAAACGTGAGTGCGACGAGGAGAATCGTCAGCACGAACCAGACGGAGAGCTGCATCAGGCGTGTTTGATCGTGATGGACTCGACTACGTTGGCCACGTCCTCGGCCTCGTCGAGCGTGCGCTCCAGATTGTCGTAGATCTCCTTCCACTTGATGAGCTCGATGGCATCGCGTTCCTTGTCGAACAGCTGCCCGAGGGATTCATGGTAGATCGCGTCGCCTTCCTCCTCGAGCTGCTTGGCTTCGATGCAGTAACGCATCACGTCGTCGCCCTTCTTGAGGCGCCTCACGGCCTCGGCCAGCACGCCCATCATGCGTTGCATCACTTCGGTAATGCGCAGCACGCCCGGCGGCGAAACTCCGAGGCGGAAGATTTGCGCCCGCCGCGCGGTACCGTCCATCGCGTCCATCACGTCGTCCAGGTCGGAGGCGAGCTGATGAATGTCCTCCCGATCGAGCGGGGTGATGAATGTGCGATCGAGGCGGTTCACGACTTCGTGCGTGACCTGATCCGCTTCGTGCTCCAGCCGTTTGAGGGCTTCGACGTGGGGAGTGCGGCGATCGGGCGCCGCCTGGAACAACTGTCGCAGATGCTCGACGGCTTCTTTGTTGCGGTTGGCGACTTCGATGAAGAGGGTAAAAAATTCCTCTTCTCGCGGCAGGAGGCGCACGGTTCCTCGCGGACAAAAGGTGGCGAAAAGATAGCGGCCCTGGAGAACGGTCACTAGGTTATCGGATGACCTCTATCCCAGCCGCCCCGCAACGCGTCGAGTTCGTCAAGGCGATTTCGCGACTCGACGCCACCGCCCTCGTGGTCGGATCCATGATCGGGTCCGGCATCTTCATCGTATCTGCCGATATCCTGCGTCAGGTCCACTCCCCGGGCCTGCTGCTCACGGTTTGGCTGGTCTCGGGGGTGGTGACGCTGCTGGGCGCGCTCACCTACGGCGAGCTCGCGGCGATGTTCCCGAAGGCCGGCGGCAACTACATCTACCTGCGCGAAGGGATTTCGCCGCTGTTCGGCTACCTCTACGGGTGGACCCTGTTCGTCGTCATCCAGACCGGGACGATCGCGGCGGTCGCTGTGGCGTTCGCGCGTTTCACCTCGGTCCTGTGGCCCGGACTCTCACCCGACGTGTTCCTGGGCACGACGATCACGTTCCCCGACCCGATCGGGTCGATCAACGTGGGCCTCTCGCCCCAGCGGATCTTCGCGATTGCGTCGATCGCGCTGCTCACGTGGATCAACGTGCGCGGAGTACGCACCGCCGCGTTCATCCAGACGTCGCTGACGTTGATCAAGACCGCCGCGCTGGCGGCGCTGATTCTGCTGGGCCTCGCCATCGGACGAAACGCCGCGGCGATCGCAGCCAATTTCGGATCGAGTTTCTGGGCCGGCGGCGCGCTGACGCTCGCGGTCCTGCCGGTGGTGGGCGCCGCGATGGTGGGGTCGCTCTTTTCCATGGATGCCTGGAACAACGTGGGATTCGCATCCGGTGAGCTGAAGAACCCGGAGAAAGACTTGCCGTTCGCCATGGCGGTGGGTGTGCTCACGGTGACGACGCTGTACGTGCTCGCGAACGTCGCGTACCTCAACGTCCTGCCCGCCGACGCCATCGCCAACGCGCCCCAGGACCGCGTCGGGACCGCCGCGATGCAGGCGATGTTCGGCCCCGCCGGGCTCTACATGATGGCGATCGCGATCATGATCTCGACGTTCGGGTGCAACAACGGGCTGATCCTGTCGGGCGCGCGCGTCTATTACGCGATGGCACAGGACAACCTGTTCTTCAAGTCCGCCGCCAACCTGCATCCCACGTACAGGACGCCGGCCCTTGCCTTGATCGTGCAGGCGATCTGGACGTGCGTGCTGTGTCTCTCGGGCACGTACGGCCAGCTCCTGAACTTCGTGATCTTCGCGGCGGTCGCGTTCTACGCGGTGACGGCGATCGGGTTGTTCCGGCTGCGTCAGAGGCGACCCGATTTGCCGCGCCCGGTGCGTGCGCCCGGGTATCCTGGGCTCCCCGCGTTGTACATCGTCCTCACCAGCCTGATCGCCATCGACCTGCTGGTGCAGGACGCGACCCGCACATACGCGATGTTGGGGCTGATCCTGGTGCTGCTCGGCGTGCCCGTGTACTACGGCTGGAGGCGGATGGCTGACTCGTAGGCTTCGGGTTATATTCGGGTGTATGGTCGTACGCACCAAACCCCCGAGAAAACCGCCTCAAGCTCCGCCATGCCCCGACTGCGGCGCCAAGACCACCCCGCAGTCCGGCTGCCTGGTGTGCCCTCAGTGCGGCTGGGCGCGCTGTGGCTAAGAGAGCGGTTAGGCGGTCAGACGGTTCGACGGTTAGTGCTACCATCGAACTGCCTCTCGGCCCAACCGCTCAACCGTCTAACCGTCTAACCGTCCAAGTTCTCGACCAACGCCTCCGCGGCACGAGGTTCGTCTCACTAACTCCCCAACGCGTCCTCAACCCGCCAAGCGCGACCGGCATGGCTTACTGGTCGCTCAATCCGTACGTCGGCTGCGAATTCGGCTGCAGTTACTGCTACGCGCGCTACACGCATCGCTACGTCGTCGAGCGCGCGCATGACGCCGGCAAACTGACCGATGCCGAATTTGCGGATTACCGTGGAGCACACGGATGGGAGGCGTTCGAGAAGCGGATCTTCGTGAAGGAGCAGGTCGTCGGCGCGCTCGACGCCGATCTCAAGCGAGTGCCGCTCGGCGAAACGATCGTGATCGGGACGGCAACAGATCCGTATCAACCCGCCGAGCGCCGCTTTCGGGTGACGCGCGCGGTGCTGCAGCGCCTGGCGCGCTGTGAAGGACTGTCGTTCGGCATCATCACCAAAAGTCCACTGATCGCACGCGATGCAGACCTGCTGGTTCGGCTCCAGGAGCGCAACGAGCTTCAGGTGCACGTCTCGCTCATCACCGCCGATGCGTCACTCGCGCGCCGGCTCGAAGCGCGCTCGCCCGTCCCCGCGGCGCGGCTGCGCGGTCTGCGCAAGCTCGTCGACGCCGGGGTCAACGCGGGATTGATTGTCGCGCCCGTGCTGCCCGGCATCACCGACGCCGTCGCGCAGCTCGACGCCCTGTTTGCCGCCGCGAAGGACGCCGGTGCTCGATTCGTGCACGCGGGCCCGCTCCGGCTCTATCCCGCCATCCGCGATCGTTTCCTACCCGTGCTCGGGGAGCATTTCCCCGAACTGGTGCCCAAGTACCAGCGCGCTTATGCCGGACACGGCTATGCGCCACGCGACTATGCGAAGGCGCTGTCGCGCCGCGTCGAGCGGCTGCGGCGTAAGCACGGGTTCAGGAATGAAAGCGCGATGTACGATCGGTACCGCAGCCAGATTCCGGTGCAGGGCGAGCTGGAGCTGCGCGGCAGCCTGCCCTAGTTGCGCGACACCAGCTCGAACACGCGGGTCTGACCGCAAACGGGAGTCACGACGTCGTGCACATAGCCGCGCACAAACGCGTACGCGAGGCCCGTGGTATCGGCCTGGTCCTCGAGGACATAGCTCCAACTCAATCCGCCCACCGGCTGCAGCCGCACGCACCCGTTGTCCACGAACTTGCTGGCGAATCCACCTGCGTTGCGCGTGGTGCTCTCCGGACCGTCCGTATTGTTGAGGCGAACCGTCACCTCGCCGTAGGTCCGAACAGGAAGATCGGCCGCGGTGAGCCGTTCTGGCCCGTACACGCTCGAAGAGGCGCGCATCTCGAACGTGCGCATGTAATTCGCCGTGAGCCCAGGCGCAGTGCCGACAGTATCGAGATCCACATAGTAAATGTCGAGCTGCAGTGCCTCCAACGGGCAGATCTGTGGCTTGTCCTTCACGAGAAAGTAGGGCGCGAATGTGACCGCCGATTGATCGGCGCTGGCGCCGGGGTTGTAGACGCCCTGAGAGCAACCGGGCCTCGACACGAGCATCCGCACCATGAACGGCGTCGCTACGGGCACCTCGGCCGGCCATTCCATCCATTCGACCGTCGATGACGCGACCGTGAGGTCCGATCCGCATGCGGCGATGAGAGCGCAAACCGAAGCCAACAGCACAGGGCGCATGGCAATCCTCGTGAATGGTGGGTTCCCCAAATACCTACCCTAGCGAGGCTCCCCCGCGTCACTTTCCTCCCACATCTTCACGACCGCTCTGATCGTTCCTGGTGCGTTCCCCTCCGCGCGGTTGTTCGCAAGAATGAATGCCTCGACTCGCCGCCGGTGCGCTTGCGTCACCAGACGCACGAGATCCTGGCGCAGACTCGGCAGTGGCTCCTGAACTCGATCGTACGGCTGGAACTGCTTCACGGCGTCGGCGTACCGCCGGCCCGGCTTCAAGAGCGCGCGCGCGACCGTGAAGCCGGTCGGGAAAGTCCACTTCAGGTCGAGCTGCTCGCCGATCGATGGCATCTCCGTCCAGGAGTTGAACACGTGCGCGACGCGGTTGCGTTTCAGGACCTCGCCGTGGAGGTCGGTCATGAGCTCCGGATTTCGCAGCTCGACGGCGTAGCGAAAGTCGGTCGGCAGTTGACCGAGAAAGTCGTCCAGCTGATCGGCCCACTGTAGTGGATCGGGAAGATCCTTCCCCCGCATCGCCTGGAATTCGAACACGAAGGGCCCCGCATGATCGCGAAACACCCGACCGTACGGACCTAGCACGCCGTCCTTGAACAGCGTGGCGTTCAGGAAATCGGGATTGCGCATCCCCGCGAGCCCCGGCTGCGGCGCATCCTGCCCCAGTCGCTTCGCGGTGATGCGATCCCAGACCTTACTGACGCAGGGGAAGCCGGGCGGCAACGCATGCGCATAGGCGGCCAGCTCTTCTTCTGACGGCGGATCGTAAAACGCGCTGTCGATCCCTACGGTGCGAAACAGCGGGTAGCGCGTGTACTCCTCGAGCCGTCGCGCCGGTTGCGGACCACGATAGCGGCGATGGTAGATGTCGCCGAACCAGCCATCGTAGGTCCAAGTGGACGTCCCAAACCGGATGCTCAGCGGGATCCGCTCAGCCAGTTCGACGACTTCGCGGCTTGGTGCTGGAAGGGTCTCGGGCCCGAACAGGTCAGGTTGGCTCATCGAAGTCCAAATATACCAATCGATTAACTCCTTGGTGGTGAGCTTGCGACATCTACTGGTTTCGGGATATATTCGGGTCCCTTTGGTGACTTGGCAATGTCTCGACGTCCTACGAGCTCGCTCGCTGCCTGCGTTTGGATCCCCCTCTTCCCGCTGCGCTGTGAAGAGGCGCGTCACGGTGAGCTAGCCGGTTTTCCCACCGCCCTGCTCGCCCCCGATACCACGCGCAAACTCTGGCAGGTCTCCTCGCCGGCCCGGCACACCGGGGTGAAGCCGGGAATGACGGTCAGCCAGGCGATCGGTCTCTGTCCCACGCTGCACCTCATCGAGCCCGATCCGGTCCACTACGACGAGCAGTTCGCGCAGCTGCTGGCCGCACTGAGTGAAGTGAGCCCCATCGTGGAGGCGGCCGAGCTGGGGCTCGCGTACGTGGGCGTCGATGGGTTGCAGGGCATTTTCGGTTCTCCGGATAAGATCATCGAAGCGATTCGGCAGAACGTCCGTCCGTCAGACCGTCCGACCGTCAGACTGGGTTGGGGAGTTGGAAAATTCACAGCTTGGGTGGCCGCAAGCCGCGCCAAGCCGAGCGAAGCGGTCGTGGTCCCGCTGGGACACGAACGGAGTTTTCTCGCTTCCCAACCCATCGCCGTTCTTCCGCTCGATGCGGACACGCACCATCGCCTGCGCCGGCTCGGCATTCGCACGCTCGGCGCGCTCGCCGCATTGCCCGAGGCGGCGATCACGGCCCAGTTCGGCGCGACGGGAAAACGGCTGTGGCAGCTGGCCGCGGGCCGAGTCATCGAGCCCGTTCAGGGACGCGTCGCGCCGGAGCCGATCGCAGCCGCACTCTCATTCTTCTCACCGGTCGGCGAACGCGAGCTGCTCGTTCACGCCCTCGACCAGCTGATCGCGCGCGCGCTCAAACATCCGCGCCGCATCGGCTGGCGCGTGTACGCATTGCGCGTGCGCGCGGAGATCGAGGGCGGCGGCTCCTGGCTCACCGCGCATCTGTTCAAGGATCCGACCGCCGACGCGGGCCGCATCGCCGCGCCGCTCCGGATGCGACTCGAGCAGTCACCTCCCACCGGCGCCGTCGAGCGGCTGGTCCTCGAGTTCACCGGCTTCGCTCCGGGGACGACGGAGCTGCAGTTGTTCGCGCGCGATGCGCAGGCGGCCGCGCGCGCGGGACAGCAGCGCGCGCTGCGCAGCGCGGCACGCGAAATCCGGATGCGCGTCAAGCGCACAGTGCTGTATCACATCATCGAGGTGCAGCCATGGTCGCGCCTGCCCGAGCGCCGCTACGCACTGATCGACTACGAGCCGTAAACGAGCCCCGCCGAGTTGCGGTGGAGGTTGATGCGGACGGTGTGCCGGTTGTACTGCGGCGGTCAAAAGACGACGGCGGCGGTCAAGAAACGACTGCGGCGGTCGTCGAGGTAGTCCTCGAATCATGGCGCGTCGATGACGAATGGTGGAGGCAGCTCATCTCACGTCGGTATTTCGCCGTGTTGCTCGAAGGAGGAACGCGAGTGGTGCTCTTCGAAGATCTAGTGAGCGGCCAATGGTACATGCAGACCGCCTGACCGCCGCCTTTGCCTTTTGACCGCCGCCTTTGCCTTTTGACCGCCTTGACTGCCGCCTTTTCTTTTTGACCGCCGCCTTTCATGTACGCCGAGCTCCACTGCCACTCCGCCTACTCGTTCCTCGATGGGGCCTCGCCGCCTGACGAGCTCCTCGCCGAAGCGCACCGGCTGGGCTACCCCGCCCTCGCGCTCACCGACCGCAACGGAGTCTACGGCTCGCTCGCGTTCGCGCACGCCGCGCAACCGCTCGGCATGCAGGCGATCACCGGCGCTGCAGTCACGCTGACCGACGGTGCGGAGCTCATTCTGCTCGCCGAATCGGCGGAGGGCTACGCGAACTTGTGTCGACTGCTCACCCAGGCACATCTGGGCGCCGAGCGGCTCGATCCCCGGCTGCCGCTCAGCGCGATCGAAGCACGTCATGAAGGCTTGATCATCCTGTCGGGATCCCGACGCGACGGATTGCTGCCGCGGACGCTCGAATCCGAGGGGCTCAGCGCCGCCCGCAAGCTCGCGGATCAATGCAATGAGATGTTCGGACGCGGTCGTTTTTTCGTTGAAATCCAGAGGAATCGTGTTCGGGGGGACCTGGCGCTCAGTCGCGCGTTAATCGACGTGGCGGGAGGCTTGCAACTTGGCGTCTTAGCAACTGGAAACATCCATTATCACGCCCGGAACCGTCACCGCTTACACGACGTGATGGTCGCCATCCGCCACCGGACGACGCTGGACGGCTCCCACCGGGTCAGAAACCCGAACAGCGAATTTTACTTGCGGCCACTGGACGAAGTCGTTTCGCTGTTCGATGACTGTCCTGATGCTGTCGCCACTTCCTTGGCCATTGCCGAGCGCTGCAAGGGCTTCGACATCACCCGCGACCTCGGCTACACCTTCCCCGACTTTCGCGGGGCAGAGCGCGCGCCCGCACCGGAGGCGTTGGCCGAGTTGTGCGACGGACGCCTGCTCGAGCGCTACCCTCCTGGCTCCATTTATCACGCCCAGGCGGTGCGCCGGCTCGACGAAGAGCTGAAACTCATCGAGCATCACAAGCTCAGCGGGTTCTTTCTCGTCTATCACGATCTGTTCGATCTCGCGCGCGAGGTCGCGGTCGACGTGCGCCGCGGTTCCCGGCGCGCCAGCGGCAATCTGCTCCCCGGCCGGGGCCGCGGCTCCTCGGTGTCCTCCATCGTCTGCTATCTGCTCGGCCTCTCCCATATCGATCCGATCGCCAACAAGCTCTTCCTCGGCCGTTTTTTGAACGAAACGCTCGCGTCCGTCCCCGACATCGACCTCGATTTTCCTCGCGAGATCCGCGAGGAGCTGATTCGGCGTGTCTATACGCGCTACGGCGCTGAGCACGTCGGACTCGTGTGCACGTTCCCGACGTACCGCCTGCGATCGGCGGTGCGCGAAATCGGGAAAGCGCTCGACTTGCCTTTGGGTGAGATCGAGCTCGTGGCAAAGCTGTCGGACAGTCGGACCGACGGACTGTCGGACGAGCTGCAACATCTTCCCGGCTTCGAGGGACGCAAGGATGCGCCTCTGTGGAAAGAGCTGTGTGAGCTGGCGGCGGAGATTCGCGGACTGCCGCGTCACGTGTCGCAGCACCCCGGCGGGATGATCATCTCATCGCGCCCGCTGGTCGAGCTGGTGCCGCTCGAGCGCGCCGCGATGGAAGACCGCGTCGTGTGCCAGTGGGACAAGGACTCGTGCGACGACGCGCGCTTCATCAAGATCGACTTCCTCGCGCTCGGCATGCTGTCGCTCGTCGAGGAATGCGTCGAGCTGATCGCGCGCCACACCGGAACGCCGCCGGATCTCTCGCGCATCGATTTCGAGGACCCCGTCATCTACGACCGCATCTGCGCCGGCGATACGATCGGCCTGTTTCAAATCGAGAGCCGCGCGCAGATCCAGATGATTCGTCGCAGCAGGCCGCGCAATCTCGAAGACCTCGCGGTCGAAGTCGCGATCGTCCGACCCGGACCGATCGTCGGCGGAGCCGTGAACCCGTACGTGCGCCGGCGCGAGGAGCAACGGCGCGCGCACGCCGCCGGCCTGCCGTACGAGCCGCCCGTCGACCATCCGCTGCTCCGCGAATGTCTCACCGAAACGCTCGGCGTCATTCTCTACCAGGATCAGGTGCTGCAGGTGTGCCAGGCGCTCGCAGGATTCACGACCGGACAGTCGGAAGCGCTGCGCCGGGCAATGAGCCGGCGCCGTTCGCACGACTTGATCGCGGGCTTCTGGGAGGAATTCCGCCAGGGCGCGCTGGCGCGGGGTGTTCCCGAAGCGACCGCCGAGAAGGTGTTCGGCCATGTGACCGCATTCAGCGAGTTCGGGTTTCCCAAGTCGCACGCCGCTGCGTTCGGCCTGCTCGCCTATCAATCTGCCTGGCTCAGGCACTACCACCCGATCGAGTACTACGTCGCGCTCTTCAATAACCAGCCGATGGGCTTCTACTCGATCGATGCGCTCGGCCGCGATGCGATGCGCAACGGCATCCAGATGCGACTGCCTGATATCAATCGGAGCGATGTCTGGTGCACCGTCGAAGCCAACCAGGGTGACGTGGGGGCCCTAAGAGTTGGTTTGGGATTCGTGCGTCACTGGAGCGAAGAAACCGCGACCGCGACAGTCGCAGAGCGGGAGAAACACGGTCCATTCAAAAGCGTGGGGGACTTCATCCGCCGCGCGCCGGCCAAGCTCAAACGCACCGCCATCGAGGCGCTGATGTGGGTCGGCGGGTGTGACCGCTTCGGTCTCACCCGGCGCGAGCTGCTCTGGCAGGTCGGGCTGTGGCTGCCACCCAAAGCGTCACGCTCCGGGGACGGCCGGGGCAGGCGGCAGCTCGAATTGGCCTTGAACCACCCCCACGAGCATCTCCACTTCGGCGAACTGGCCGACCACGAGCGCCTGCTCGCCGAGTACGCTACCCTCGGCTTCTCGGCGAGCGGGCATCCTTTGTCGTTGGTACGTAAGGCTTTACCATCTGACCTGACACTGAACCAGGATTTGGACAAACTGAAGGCCGGAACACCCTGCCTGGTGGCCGGCCTGGTCGTCGCCCGTCAGCGGCCCCAGACCGCCAAGGGAACGGTGTTCCTGCTGGTCGAAGATGAGACCGGCATGACGAACGTGATCGTGCGGACGGATGTCTACGATCGCTATCGTGCGGCGATTCGCGGTGAGCCGTTCGTGCTCGTACGCGGCAAGCTCGCCAAGGACGATGGGACGGTAAACGTGCTGGCTGAGGAGGTGCGAGGCTTACAATGCGACATCAAATCCCCGGATCCCGTCCCCAGAGAATCCCCCGCCGCATTCAGCTTCTTACGGGCGATGCGGCGCGTCGCACCCGGCTCCAAAGACTGGGGCTGAGCCTGGTCCTGATCGCCGCCTGCGGCGGTCAGCCAGAACCCGAGCAGACGGCGCCGGCCGCCGCCCCTCCCGCGCCGGCTCCCGTTTTCCCTCGCACCCTGTACGCGTTGGACGTCAACGGCACCCGGCTCACGTATCGCCTGATCGGCGACAGTGGCGCCGCGCCGATCGTGTTCGTGCACGGGACGCTGGGCGATTACCGTTCCTGGAGCGGTCAGGAAACGGCGTTCGCTCGAGCCTATCGCGTGCTCGTGTACAGCCGTCGCTACCATCCACCCAATCCGCAGGTCGTCGACACCAACCAGGTGTACTCGCCCAAGGTGCATGCCGAAGACCTGGCGGCGATGCTGCTCTCGCTCGACATCGCGCCGGCTCACATCGTGGGTGCCTCGTACGGCGCGTACACCGCGCTGGCACTCGCGCGCGATCACCCCAACCTCGTGCGCTCTCTGGTGCTTGCCGAGCCACCCATCCTGCACTTGCTGACCATGTCCGAGGCTGGGGACGCCGCGCGTCGGGCCTTTTCCATCAACGTGCTCGATGTTTCGCGCCGCGCGTTCTCCCGCGGCGATTCGGTCACCGCGTTGCGCGTGTATTACGACGGAGTGTACGGGAGGGGGCGGTTCGACGAGCTCCCACCGGCGACGCGCGCTGATGTGCTGGCGCACGCATTCGAGATGCGACAGGAGATGCTGACGAACCGCGAACAGTACTTTCCGGCTATTTCCTGCGGCGAACTGGGCCGAGTGACGACGCCCGTGCTGCTGGTGAGGGGCGAGCGCAGCCCGCGGCTGTTTCAGCTCATCACTGACGAGCTGGCGCGCTGCCTGCAGAGCGACACCACCGTCGTGATCCCCGGCGCCGGCCATCCACCCAACGTGGGCAACGCGGCCTACTTCAACCAGATGGTGGCTCGCTTCCTGGCATCCCACTAGTCCGTGTCGGCGGTTATGCTTTTGTTGTGAGACGCTTTTGGTTGTTGACCGCCGTTCTCTTTGTTGCCGCTCCGCTCGCCGCGCAGAGCGGCAACGCCGAGCTCCTCGCCGCCGCGCGCACACACATTGCCGCGCAGCAATGGGACAGCGCTGATGCCGAGTTGTCCGAGGCTCTCGAGCTCGCCCCGTACATCATGGACAGCTCCTGGACCTACATCTGGCGCGGCGTGCTCGAATTCCAGCAGGGCCGGCAGCAACTCGCTCGCGTCAGCTTCCGGCGCGCGTTGGCACTGCACCCTGATCCGGGCGTGCGTGGACTCGATACGATCTCGACCGGTCTCGCGAATCTGTACGATCGCGAGTTCCGCGCGCTGCGGACGTTTCGCAGCTGGGATCTTGATCAGCCCGCACGCTGGACGACTCGGCCGGAGTTCGTTTACCCCCGCGGGCTGTCGCCCCGGCGGCCGGCGGGAGAGGCGATCGTCCGGGTAATCGTCGATACGGCGGGCCGCGTCGACGACCGTAACATCGAAATCATCGCGATTCCCGACTCAGTCTTCAGCGAGCCGTTGCGACAGCTGATGACCGAGGTTGTGTTTACGCCGGCGCGTATTGCTGGAAAGCCGGTGCGCAGCCTCCTGTATTACCGGGTCAACATCGTTCCGCCCGCACCGCGCGACCCGATCCGTCTCATCGAGCTCGCGCGGGCCGAGCTGCGAGCCGGCCGCGTCGATGGCGCCCTTGCACACCTCGAGGCCGCGCTCGATTCGGTCAACCGAGCCACGCCCGCGATTCGCATCTATGCGGAGCTCGTGGAAGGGATGGCGTGGCACACCAGGGGCGATCGAAAACGGGCCGCCCATACATTCGATGCGGCCCTCGCCCATTATGAGGAACTCCGAATGCAGGGCGTGGACTTCGCGCCGTTGCTGCGCAGTCTGGCCGACTCCATCCGCTTGACAGCCCGGCGAGAATGAAAGCATGACAACCCAGCTCGCCACGCTCGCCGGCGGCTGCTTCTGGTGTCTCGAAGCGGTCTTCGAGCAGCTCAAAGGTGTGAAGAAGGTCGAGTCCGGCTACTCGGGTGGACACGTCCCCAACCCGAGCTATGAAGCGGTGTGCTCAGGCACGACGGGGCACGCCGAGGTCACGCAGGTCACGTTTGCTCCCGACGTGATCTCGTTCCGCGATCTGCTCGGCGTGTTCTTCTCGATCCACGATCCCACGACGCCCGACCGCCAGGGTGGCGACGTAGGCACGCAGTACCGCTCGGCGGTCTTCTATCATGACGACGAACAGCGGCGTGTTGCGGAGGATCTCGTCCGTGAGCTCGAGGCCGAGCACGTCTTTGACGATCCGATCGTGACTAAGATCGAGCCGCTCAAGGCGTTCTATCCGGCCGAGGAGTATCACCGGGAGTACTACAGCAGGAATCCCAACCAGGCATACTGCCGCGCTGTGATCGCGCCGAAAGTGGCGAAGCTGCGCAGCAAGTACCTCGAAAAACTGAAGGCCTAGCCCGCCGCTTTGCTCTTGCCGAGGTAGGTGCGCACGAGCGGCGCCGGCCGGCGCCGCAGCAGCGCGCCGCGCAGCATGTCGCGCTCCTCTGCCGGTACGTCGACGAGGAAGCGCTCTTTTCCTTCTGCTTCTTTCACGACGATCGGCACACCGTCACGGTAGAGGATTCTGTTGGTCGTAATCGCAGGGACGGCCTCATCGGGCGTCAGTATGCCCACGAGGTTGAGCGGATCCGCTCCACTCACGGCGATGAGCTCGTCGTCGCCCTGCTCCTTGCGTGTGCTGCGCAGCAGACCGATGGCCTCGGGCAGCGCGTACTGCTCCCCCGAGAACCCGCCGACGAACCGGCCGCCGCGGATCTCGCCGCGTGCTTCCAGCCGGCGGAACACTCGCAGGATGTCGCGCCAGGGAGCGAGCAAGGTCTCCCGCTGCACCAGCCGGCGGAACACGACGCCGTAGCGGCGCAGCAGCTGCCAGGCGATCGTCTCCGCCACTTGCTCTTCTGGAATGGCCGGCCGTGAATGCGCGCGGGCCCAGCGGCCGGCGTTCTCGACGCCGAACGGCGCAATGTGCCCGCGCCGCCGGTACCCGCCACCGAGCGGCCGCCGTCGATCCGAGGGCACAAGCAACGCCCGCAGTCCGGCAAAGCTGTCCGACGACACCAATCCCCAGGCCACCAGCTCCGCCAGCCCCTTTTCGACTTCGGTTCGGAGCAAGCCCGTCGCGTTGACGAGATCGCCGAAGAACTGCGCCCCGCGCGTGTCGAACGCGGCGAGCATCGCCTTGGCCGTGGACGAGAGCGGCAGCGTAGCCGGATCGATCTCGGGAAGCCCGGCGCGCCAGATCTCGCCGCGGTCTCGCCGGAACAGCGCGATGGGCGTGCTCTTAACCGGCCCAACCTTTCTGTTCCGCGTTCCGCCTTCCGCGTTCCGCGTTGCCGTCAGTCGCCCCCACGCCACTTCCCCGGACAGGCACAGGCCATCCAGCCAGAGCGGGTCGTAATCGGTCAGCCGCGCCGGCAGAACCTCGGACTCCCACGCGCCGGCGGCCACTTCGTAACCGTCCAGCAGATCGAGAACCGCCGCTAGACCTTCGGGACCTTCGCCGCGCGAGCCCGTGGCCACACGCTGCCACTTGAAGAGGAAGCGCAGGAAATCGGCCGCTGCGACCGGCTCGATCTCTTTGCGAAGGCGGTCGAGCGTATAGCGATGAATGCGAGCCAGCAGCCGGCGCTCGCACCACTCGATCCCCTCGACTCCCGACGAGAACCGGCCGCGCAGCGCGAACCCCTCATGCTCGAGCCCAGCCAATGCGATTTCGATGTCGCTCGGCGGCAGGCCGAGCGCCGCGGCGACATCGGCGGTCGTCGTTGGTCCCACGACCTCCAGCCGGCCGCGCACCAGTTCTCGAATCGCGTCTTCCCTGCTCCACGTCTTGGCGCGTTCGCGTTCGGGAGGCGTGACCACCGGCTCGACCGGAGCAGCGGGGAATGCGGCTTGCACCAGCGGCACGCGCTCGGTCGCGACCCAGAGCTTGCCGTCGAGCACCGTGGCGCGACCGGCCGCGACGAGTGTCGCGAAGTCACCGCTCCAATCCCTGGTCTTTCCGCCCTCGACACTTGGCACCGCGCCCATGACGAGGAGAGCATCGTGCAGCTCGTCCGAATTCTCAGGATCCGGCCACGCCTGCTCCCTGACCAGGTCGATGGCGGCCTGATCGAGCTTCCCGAACTCTTCGGCGCTCTTGACGTCCAGGCCACGACGCGTAATCACCGCGCGCGTCCGCCGCTCCTCGAGCGGCGCGTCGTCGAGGAAGGCATAGGGCCGCGCGTTCAAGACTTCGTGTGACAGCGGCGACGGCTCACTCGTGTCGCGGGCGATCATCGTGAACTGCCCCGCCTCCATCCCTTCGAGCACCTTTTTCAAGCCCGGGAAGTCCATCGCCTCCAGCAGGCAGTCGGCGATCGTCTGGTTGACGAGCGGATGATCGGGGATCTCGCGGTCGCCAACGAGATTCTCGGGGCACGCGAGCTGATCCGGGAACACCGCTGCCACAAGGTCCTCCGCCTCCATGCGCTGCAGCGGCGTCGGCACCTTCCGGCCGCCCCGGAACCGCAGCACCGCGAGCGCGCGAGTCGCATTCCAGCGCCACCGCGTTCCAAAGACCGGGGCATCGAGCATCGCCTGCACGAGCAGATGCTCCGCCGTTGCCGGCTTGAGGTACTGGAAGACGTCGTCGAGCGGGAAGCTGTGCTGTGGCCCGAGCGACAACACGATCGCGTCCTCGGTCGCGGCCGCCTGCAGCTCGAAGTTGAAGCTGCGACAGAACCGCTTGCGCAGCGCGAGGCCCCACGCCCGGTTGATCCGGCTGCCGAACGGCGCGTGCAGGACGAGCTGCATGCCGCCCGCTTCGTCAAAGAAGCGCTCCAGCACCAGACATTGCTGCGTGGGGATCGTGCCGAGGATCTGCCGCGTGGCCGCGAGGTACTCGACGATCTGCCGCGCGCCGGCATCCGTCAGTCCGACCGTGTCGACCAGCCACGTGATGGCAGCCGGCAGATCATCGAGCCGGTCCGCGACATCCTGCCGAAGCCGTGACACTTCCTCGGACAGCTCATTCGTGCGTCCGGGGGCTTCGCCAAGCCAGAACGGCAGCGTCGGTGGCTGCCCTTTGGCGTCGGCAACGCGAACCTGACCGGACTCGACTTTGACGATGAGATACGACGTGTTGCCCAGCTGGAAGATGTCGCCCGGGTTGCTCTCGATCGCGAAGTCTTCGTTGAGCGTGCCGACGAACGTCTCGGTTGGCTCGAGGATCACGCGGTAGTCGCCGAGATCCGGAATGGCGCCACCGGAGGTGATGGCGGCGATGCGCGCGCCGCGACGGCCCTTGAGCTTCTTGTTGATCCCGTCGTAGTGGATGTGCGCGCTGCGCCGGCCGCGCCGGGTCGTGAAACCCTCCGCCAGCATCTGCACCACGTCGTCGAATTCCTTGCGAAGCAGATCCCGATACGGGTACGCCGAGCGGACCCGCTCGTAGAGCGTGTCCTCTTCCCACTCTTCGCCGGCCGCGGCCGCGACGATCTGCTGGGCAAGGATGTCGAGCGGCTTGTCGGGAATGATCAGCCGGTCGAGCCGGCCCTCGCGGGTGGCGCGCAACATGGCGGCGCACTCGATGAGCTCGTCCCGCGACAGGACGAACACCCGTCCCTTTGGAATCGCGCCGAGCCGGTGCCCCGCCCGTCCCACGCGCTGCAGCAATGTCGCGATCGATCGCGTCGACCCGACCTGGATCACGAGATCGACGCTGCCGATGTCGATGCCGAGCTCGAGCGACGCGGTGGCGACGAGGGCTTTGAGCTCGCCCTTCTTGAGACGCTCTTCGGCCTCGAAGCGTTTTTCTCGTGACAGGCTGCCGTGGTGACTGGTGACATGCTCGGCGCCAATCCGCTCCGAGAGCTGCATGGCGAGCCGCTCGGCCAGGCGCCGCGTGTTGACGAACACGAGCGTCGTCCGATGCTGCGAGATGAGCTCGGCGATTCTGGTATTGACCTCTTCCCACACCTCGGCCGACATCACCGCCTCGAGCGGCGACGACGGAATCTCGAGCTCGAGGTCCAGGGTCCGAATGTGCCCCGCGTCCACGATCGTGGGCTGCGCGCGTCCCGTGCCGACGAGGAACTGCGCGATCTCCTCGATGGGCCGTTGTGTCGCTGACAGACCGATGCGCTGCGGCCGCGTGCCGATCAGGGCGTCGAGCCGGGCGAGTGTCAGCGCCAGGTGGCTGCCGCGCTTGTCGCGGGCCACGGCATGGATCTCGTCCACGATCACCACCCGCACCGACCGCAGCATCTCGCGGGCGCGCTCGGACGTGAGGATCAAGTAGAGCGATTCAGGGGTGGTGACGAGGATATGCGGCGGCTTCTTGAGCATCGCCTGCCGCTCGGACTGCGGTGTGTCGCCGGTGCGGACCAGCGTCCGCACTTCGACGTCGGGCAACCCCTGCTCCGCCATCTGCGCGCGAATCTCGGCGAGCGGCTCCGACAGGTTCTTCTGAACGTCGTTCGAGAGTGCCTTGAGCGGGGAGACGTAGACGACCTGCGTCTCGTCGCGTAACTCGCCGTTCAGACCCTGGCGCACCAACCCGTCGATCGCCGACAGGAAAGCGGCGAACGTCTTGCCGGACCCCGTCGGCGCGGCGATCAATACATCGCCGCCCTGCCGGATTACCGGCCAGGCGCGCCGCTGAGGCTCCGTTGGCTCCGCGAATCGGTTGGCAAACCAGCGTTCGATGGCAGCATGAAAGAGAGACAGCGACATAAGGCCCGAAATATACCCGAAACCCGCGCCCTAGTGAACCTGCCGGGGTCCCGGGTCCACCGTCTTATCGGATGACCGCTCGAGCTTTTCGAAGAACTTCTCGAGAATGGGCCATTGCAAGCCGACATCCTCGTAGCCCGCTTCTACAAGGAGCGACGTATACGCCGGGTGAAACAGGACGAAGCCCAGCATCTCCGAGGCGCCGGCGCGGTGCCCGCCGAGTGCCCGAACCGCATGGCGAACGTTGGACGGCAACAGGTGTGTCTGCCCCGCCGCCAGTTTCCCCAAGTCCTTCGAGGGATGGAGCAGTAGCAGCTCCACCGGTCGGAGGTTTTCAGGAGCCGATTTCCCTTCCGGAATGGCCGCGATCAGGTGATTGATGCGATCCAGGCGCTCGGCATCGGCTTCGAGGGCATCGAGGAATATGGCATCGAACAGCAATCCCACTGCTTCCGCGGCCGCGGGGGCATCCATCTCGCGCGGGACGACGCGCGGTACCCGGGTCCTGCTCAAGCCGATCGCCAGGATCGCCCGGGCACCGAGGTGGAGCGCGGGCGCGAGCGGCGCCATTTGACGCACACTCCCATCCCCATAGAACTCGTCCCCAATCCGCACCGCCGGAAACATCAACGGCAGCGCTGCGGACGCCATCACGTGATCGTGCGTGAGCTGGGTGCGCACGGCTAACCGCTGGGCGCGCTCCCACATCGGTACTTCTGCCGCTGCCTGCACGAAGGACACGGCACGTCCGGTCGTGTATGAGGTCGCGTTGATCGCGACCGCGCGCAGCCGCTGATTGGCGATATTTGCGGTAATCCCCCGCAGCTCGCTGCTGCTGCTCAAGAAATCGCGAAGGGGCTTGGTGTCCGCCAACCCGCGGATGCCTCCTGGACCGCCACCCATCCCGATTGCGCCTTTGACCCCCATCCGCGCGAGGGAAAGGATCAGGTTGAAAAGCCTGACCTGATAGACACCTTCGGTCGTGAGGCGTGCCCATGCCCCGCGCAGACCAGCCACCGCTTCCCTGAGCGCATCCAGGTGCGACGCGAGGTAAATCGCGTTGATCGCGCCCACCGATGTGCCGGAGATGATCGGGAATGCAAGACCCGGAAGGCGCTCCGCGAGCCCCGCGAGCACGCCGACCTGGTACGCCCCCCGCGCGCCGCCGCCGCCCAGCACCAGCGCGAGGTGGGATGAGTATTTCCACACCCCTGAGGGTCGCTCGTCCGGCCTGGTGAGGTCGATCGGCTTTGCAGAGGGGATGTGGCGAATGCCACTCATGGTCAGGTCAGCTTGGGACCAGGGACAAACCGCGCCGCGTCATGATGCGCTCGATGGTTTCTCCGATCTTGTTGTTCGGGGTCGAGGCCCCCGCGGTAATGCCGATCGTGAGCCGCCCCTCGGGCAACCAGTGGTCCCGGCGCTGCTCGGTGGAATGCAGACCGACCGGCCGAAACCGAATGCTTCCGTCCGCCACGTCGATACAGGCCGCGTCTTCGATGTGGTACGTCGGCACCTTCTCGTTGCAGATCGCGGCCAAATGAGTCGTGTTGCTCGAATTGTACCCACCGATCACGACCATCAGATCCAGCGGGTCCGCGATCAGCTTGAGCACGGCATCCTGCCGCTCCTGGGTGGCTGAGCAGATCGTGTCGAAGGTGCGGAAATGCTCCTGGACCGAGCCGTTGCCCCAGCGACGGGCCATGCTTTTCCCCACCTCGGCAGCGATCGCCAGTGACTCGCCCGACAACATCGTGGTCTGATTCGCGACCCCGACCCGCTGCAGATCCCGATCAGGATCGAAACCGGGCGACATCTTTCCCGTGAACTGTTGCAGAAACTGCTCCCTGCTCCCTGCTCCCTCGATGTAAGCGCAGACCAAGCGCGCTTCACTCATATCACGCACGACCAGGTATCTGCCGCCCGGATACTTGTTCACCTGGCTCGAGGTGGCCTTCGTCTCCTCGTGGTAGTTCTTCCCGTGGATCAGCGCCGTGAAGCCGTCGCGCGCGTACGATTCCACCCGCTTCCAGACGTTCAACACCGAGCCGCACGTCGTATCGACCAGTACGCAGCCGGTTTTCCGCAACCGCTCGAAGTCACGGACCGTCACACCGAACGCCGGAAGGATCACCACGTCATCCGCGGTCACTGAGCTGAAGTCGAACTCGCCGTCGCGGTCCTCGGGACGGTGCAGGAACTTCACCCCCATTGCCTCGAGCTTGTGGTTGACGTGCGGGTTGTGAATGATCTCACCAACGAGAAAGGTGCGCTTGTCCGGAAACTTGGTGCGGGTTTCGTAGGCGTACTCCACGGCGCGATCCACGCCGTAACAGAACCCGAACTCGCCCGCCAGGCGGAACGTCAGATCGCCGACTTCCAGCGTATAGCCGGAGGCGCGGATCGCGTCCACCACGCGGCTGTGGTAGTCGGCGGTCAGGGCGCCTTCGATGGCGCCTTTGAGACCAAAGCCTTTGCGGAAATAGGTCTGTTCCACGGCCCTCAATCTAACCGCACGCCTCGAGCGCTGCGGACGGCATCGAGGACGCGCTGCACTTGCCAGCCATCGCGGAATGTCGCGGGCTCACCGTGCGGAGTGCCGCCGCGAATCACGTGAATCATCTCACGCATCAGCCGCACGAACGAGCGTGCCCACATGTTGTTCGGCTTGGTCTGCTCCCAGAGATCGTCGGGCGCGGACACGTCTTCGAGCGGACCGCCGCTGGTTCCGAACTCGAGCTTGGTCTCCCCGCTCAGGAGCAGCGTGCCTTTGCTCCCAGTCACCTGCCCCAGGTGCCCCGGTCCATGATGCGCGACGGTGCTGAGCGTGATCGACGCGACGACTCCGCTCGCCGTCTGCAGCACGCAGCTCGAAAAATCATCCGCGGTCACCGGTCGCGGATGGCCCGCTTCATCGGTGCGTTGCCTGACGAACGTCTCCGCGAGACCCGCCACATAACGGATTTCGCTGCCGCACCAGAATCGGCAGAGATCGATGAGATGCGACCCTACCGCGCCGAGGATCCCGCCGCCTCGTGCCGCGTCGAACCACCAGGTCCAGGGCGCGTCGAACGCTTGTGGTCTCCCGTCGCCGCGCAGGTACGGCTTGAGCGACAGCTCGATGTGGCGCAGCTCCCCCAGCGCATTCGAGCGAATCAGCTCGCGGGCGCGCCGGCGGTTCGGCTCATACCGCAGTTCGTGGTCAATCCACGCGATACTGTCGGGATGCTGTGCAGATGCTGCCACCATCTGAGCGGCCTCGAAAGCGTCGATCGCCATGGGTTTTTCGCACAGAACGTGTTTTCCCGCTTCGAGGGCGGCGATGGCGTAGCGGGCGTGCGAATCAGGCGTCGATGAGACGATGACGAGATCTACGTCCGGCGATCGCGCCAGCTCGATGCCATCGCTGAACACGAGCGGCAATCCAAAGTCGCGCGCGACCGCGTCGGCGTTGGCGCGATGGCCGCTCGCGATCGCGACAGGTTTCGCTCCCGGGACGAGCGCGAGCCCGGGCAGCTGCACGCGGCGCGCGAATCCCGATCCGACGAGCCCCACGCGCACATCGCCGCGCGTCATGGCGCGTGCGTGCAGGGCAGCGTGTCGGTTCCAATCGGAACATCGCGAGATTCGATCTGCGCGTGAATCCGGATTGCATTCTCGACGCCGATACCCGTGCTCGTGATCCGGATCGTGGCGCCGTCGCGTTGAACCAGGACGCTGCCGCTGTCGAGCGAATAACCGTGCGGAGTGTCGTGAACGAAAAACCGGATGGCCACCACCGCAGCGGGGACGGCGGCCGTATCGTTGGGAATGACGATCGGTACAGAATCGGAGCTGAGACTGTCTCGGTAGCGCAGTCGCACGAGCACACCGCTGCCTTCCGGGCTCAACGATTCGAGCAACAATGAACGACCGTCACTGCACCACGTGGCGGTCGCGGGCAGCGACAGGCGAATCGTGTCATTGGGTGGAAACGCGATCATCGCGTCGAGCCGCCGCGGCGCTTGCTCCGGTTCATCAGCGCCGCAGGCTAAGGAGAGAAGAAGGGGGACGGGAGTGAAGATCTTCAGCGCGGAGATACGGTAACCCCCAGAGACTGACGGGCCGCTTCTGGAGTAAGGGTGTGCGGGGCCAACGCCCCGATCAGTCCGCGTGGCAACGGGGTTGGCTTGAGCCGCTTCCGATCGACACACACCAGCACCATCCATCCCGCGGCGTCGAGCGCGTGGCGATCCGCGCGCATCACGTCGAAGTGCAGGGTCAGCGACTTCGTGCCGACCTTCCCAACGTACGCGGCGATGCGGAGCCGATCGTCCAAGCGGGCGGGCCAGTAGAATTCGCTGTGCACAGCTTTGCGAGGCAGGAAAATATCGTACTCGTCGAACATGCTGGCGTACGCCAGTCCGCAGTGCCGGAACAGCTCCGTCTCGGCGATCTCAAACAGCCGCACGTAGGACCCGTAAAAAATGATTCCCGCGAAGTCTACGTCCGACCAGCGGACGTACTCTTCAATGACGAACGGAGCCGGTGCTGCGGGGTCGGGGGATGGCATCCCCCGGGGAAGCTAGGACCCTACGGAGAGGCGCGAAAGCCGTCCACGCCATAGGACTTGAGCCGCCGCCACAACGTGGTTCGGCTGATGCCGAGACGGCGCGCGGTCTCCGCGAGCTTGCCGCTCGTGTCCTGGAGTGTGTCGGTGATGGCCTGGCGTTCGCGTTCGGCGAGGGTGAGAGGACCGGCCTGAGGAAGAATCGCTGCTTCGCCGAGACTCTGGGCGCCGCTTCTTAGCGGCGCGAAGCGAGCCCCGAGACTTTGCAGCCGGTTGCGCACGTCGCCGTTCTGCCCGTCGATCGCCCGGCGCGCCGCGGCGTTGGCGTAGAGCATGCGACCTTGCTGATCGAAGATGACGACCCCTTCGCTGACGGAGTCGATGACCGCGCGAGCGAGCGGCGAGAAAGCGGCGGGGACGGTGCTCGTAGGAGCGAGAGGTTTGTCAATCATTGGTCATCCTCATACAAATCTCAGGGGTCCAAGGTTTCATTCCGTACAGAACCGGTGTTAGGGTCGTGTCAAGATGAGACTCGGTGGCCGGACAAAAGGTTGCTGGTTTGTTTCGACTTGCGCCTTTCCGAGCAGATTCCCATTATTGACCGACAGGACAACAACGTGCCAAAAGACGCATCCTCAACCCGCACCGGGATCCTTGCAGCGGCTGTGCAGACGCTGCAACGCGCCGGCGTCGAAGGATTCACGCTGGACGCGGTCGCGCGGCGAGCCGGCGTCGTCAAAGGCCTCGTCCTCTACCATTACGGATCACGCGCACGGTTGCTGCGCACCGCCGCATCCCAGGTAGCCGACAGCCGCGATACCGCACTGATGCGGGCCCTCGCCACCGGATCGGGAATGGCGGGCGTCGACGCGTGCTGGGAGGAGCTTCGCCGACAAGCCGAAGACGGCACCGCACGCGCGTGGTTGAGCCTGTGCGCGGCCGGGCTGATTGACCGATCGGCCAGGAATGACGAGCTGGAAGAAGCTGCTCGCTGGGTCGTGGTGGACGGCTGCGCGCTGACGCTCGCGTCCGGCGTGCCACTCAACGACGCACGCGACGCCTACAATGCTCTGTGGCTTGCCCTATTGGAGGTGACCGAGGACGCCTAGTGTCGCCGCGGACGCCGGCCGCCCCGCGCCACTCGAGCCCGGTGCCCGCTCCCCAAACTGCGGAGGCCGGACCGGAGCTCGTCGAGCGAACTCGCCCGGACCGCGTCGTGCTTTCCGCGCGTGACGGTGAAGCGCAGCGGCCGGTCGAACGGCGGCAAATCCCCTGGATGGAGCCGCCGCGCCTGCCCTTCCTTCAGCCGCAGCCGCACCACTCCTCCGACGCCCGGCTCGACATCGTAGTCCACAGGCACGCGGTCCCCGTAAAGGAAGACCGACGAGGGCAGGGCATCGAGGCGATGGCGTTCGCTCTCGGCGATCGCCTGCTCCGGATCGAGCGCGACGCGTGCGGCGATGAACGAATCCCACGAAGTGACGGCGATCAGTTGGGCCGCGATTTGGCTCTTGATCTGCCCACTTTCAGCCTGCGCGAGCCGCCCCCCCGAGCGCCGCCAGTAGAACCCAAACCGCTCCAAGGCGCGGCGGACTTTGCCCTGATCGGGATGAGGCGTCTCACCCGCCACGAATGCGTCCGCCAGCGCTCCACGAGCAGCGTCAGCCAGGTCAGCCGAGAACGGCGAGTGGAGGGGCTCCACTTCCCGCTCGAGCGTGAACCCGAAGTACTCCACCGTGCGCTCCAGCATCAGGCCTTCGCGACGGCGCTGGCGCTCGAACACGACGTTAGGCCGGCCGCGCCGCGCGTACCTGCGAATCGCGCGCTCCGGGATCTGCGTTCCTTCGATGCTGGCTCGGGGGACGCCGAAGCGATCGGCGAAGTAACGCAGGGTCCCGGCGATCGCACCCCAACTGCCGCAGACGGAGCTGCGACTCACACGCGCCTCTCTACCGTCTGGCGTCTGTTCGTCGATGACAAGATCGAACGGCATGATTTTGGCCAAAAGGTCAGCAAAAAGCTCCAGCGCTTTGCGATCTCCATACGGGAGTTTCGCCGGCAGGGGCTGCTCGAGCTGGCGGTAGACCGACGCGGTACCCAAAGCGATGTCCTCAATGGCCTTCACAAGGACGCCGCGTTCCTCAGCCCAGCGCTCGATTTCCTCTTCGCGGAACAGGTGGCGGGGGAGACCGTACACCTCGCCCAGATAGCCGTTCTTGTTCACCGCCTCGGCGTAGACGTTGTACGCCGTGATGTGATCGGAGCCTGGCACGATCAGGCCGGCGAGCTGGCGCTCCTCGCGTGTCATGCGATGCAGGGACTCGATGTTGGAAGCGACCGCGACGATCGGCACGAGCCCCGGGTCAGCGTGGTAGAGCAGCTCACCCCAGGGGCGCTCTACCGGCATCGCCTCGACTTCACGGCCGTAAGTCGTTAAGCGGCCGTGCTCTATGAGTCCACGCTCCGTGAGCAGCGCGACGCTGCTCTTGTACGCTCGCCGGTCGAGCGGCACGGGAAGGTCCAGCTCGGTCGCGTCCACCCCGATGGCGGCGCAGGTGATAGCCACGCGTTCGGCGTCCCCCGCGAGCTGGAACTCAGGTGCCGTGGGGCGCAGGTCTTCGAAGGCCAGGTCGCGGTCGCTGAGGATATAGACCTCGCCCTGCTGGACCCTCCCATGCACGCGCCCCGCCATCTGCAGGATCTCGTTCGCACCGAGGTACGCCCGTGTCAGGACGTTCTTGCCGCGCTCCACCACGTTGGTGTAGCGGGCATCGTAGATCACCACTGTATCGAGGCCGCGGATATTGAGCGCCGATTGACCGGCTGCGGTCATCGCCAGCAGGAACGGACGTTTGACCAAACCGTCAAGAAACGGCCGAATGACACGAATCGGCTCGCCCCCATGGTAGAAGGCCGTGGCCAGGTTGGGCCACCGATCGCCAAGCTCCTTGGCGATCTGCTCGACCTCCGCACGTGTGGGGACGAAGACTGCCACGCCGCGGCGCTCGCGCATGACCCGCTTGATGACGCGGTCATTGAGAAACTCGAGCGGTTGCTCGGCCAGGACATTCACCTGCGCCGCTTTGGCGGGATCGAAGGCCCGCGTTTCCAGCACTTCGGCTGACTTGAGGTACTCCGAATAGAAGCTCGGATCGACCGTCGCCGACAGCCAAATGAACCGGCAGCTGGCACGCTTGCCGAGCGCCAGGCACAGTTCCATCTCGGCAGAGGTCTGGTGGATTTCGTCCACCACCAGGGTGTCTTGCGACGTGATGAGCCCGTCCTGGAACCAGCGGCGGGCGATCCCGGTGGTGATGATGACGACGTTCCAGGTCGGCGTTTCGGGCGTGGCTTCGCGCTCGCGATTGACGACGCCGACCTTGAGCGGAGCCTTGAGAATTGTCTCCGCCATGCTGCGGATGGCGAGCGTCTTCCCAGTGCCCGTGCCCGCGACGATCCCGAACCCCTGACCCGACGTCGCCAGGCGCCGGATATCACTGCCGTGCTCGCGCTCGAGCAACGTTTCCAGCTTGAGACCCAGCGCTAGCTCGATCGTCTCACACGCCGCCCGCGTGGGGGCAATGACAATGACTCGGCCTGTCGGTGGCTCGGCAGCGAGGAACGCCTGAGGATCGGGGGGAAGAGAATGATCGCGGGAGATGCGCACTACTGAATATAGAAGCCCCCCTCTCCGCAGCGCGGAGAGGGGGACCTGGGGTGGGGCCTAATGGCCGCGATGATACCGGCGGTATTTGCGATGCGGCGTTACGACGACGACGCGCGGTTCGGGAAAGTAGCGCGGGGCGACAACGACAACCGGCGCGCGGTGGTAGTACGGACGATACTGGTAGTAGTAAGGACGCGCGTATCGATGGTAGTACGGCTGCCCGATCACGACGTGGCCATTGAAGTAGGGATCGCCGAAGCTGACGGAGACCCCAACACGCGTTTGGGCCTGCGCAATACCACTCGCCAATCCCAGCAGCAATCCGACAATGACGAAGATCCGTTTCATAGCTGCCTCCTTTTGCCGCCGCATTAACGGAAGGAGCATGCCACTACACTGGAATCCGTAAGTAGCTGCTGGGTAACGAGTTAGTTTGGAATGGCGAGGTCTGCTTGTCCTACAACAGCGACAACTGTCCGTTCAGTCTCCGAAGCTGGTTCCGAGATCGCGCGCGGTCGCAATCGTATCTGAGTCGAGCGGCACGCGCTTCGGCGTGGTGATGGCATCCGCCAGCAGGACGGAAGCGATGCGCGGCGGTTGCAGCGCAACCATCATCCCGAACTTGCCCTCGGCGACGAGACGCACGGCCGCAGCCCCGAACCGCAGTGCGAGCAGCCGGTCGAACGTTGTCGGACCGCCGCCGCGCTGGAGATGTCCGAGCACCAGCGAGCGCGATTCCTTCCCCGTCATCTGCTCGATCGAGTGCGCCAGCTTATCGGCAATGCCGCCGAGGCGCGCGTGCTCGGGATCGATGAGTGACACCGTGCCACCTTTAGGAACGGCGCCCTCGGCGGCAACGACGATGCTGAAGTGACGGCCTTCGGCTTCCCGACGCCGAATCTTGTCGCACACCTTGTCAATGTCGAACGGGATTTCGGGAATGAGGATGACGTCCGCCGAGCCGGCGACGCCGGCGTTCAGTGCGATGAAGCCGGCGTGGCGCCCCATGACCTCGACCACCATGACGCGCTCATGGCTCTCCGCCGTGGAGTGCAGCTTGTCGATCGCGTCGGTGGCCGTCGCGACCGCGGTATCGAAGCCGAAGGTTGCAGCCGTGCCTTCTACGTCATTGTCGATCGTCTTGGGAACGCCGACGACCGGCAATCCTCTCCTCCACAGCTCATACGCGATCCCGAGCGTTCCCTCGCCGCCGATGGCGATCAAGGCGTCGAACCGGTAAGCTCGGAATGACTCGAACAGCTCCGGCGTGCGGTCGCGCTCCTCCCAGGTGCCGTCCGGTCGCTGACGCCGCCACTTGAGGGGATTGCCGCGGTTCGACGCACCCAGGATGGTTCCGCCGAGATGGGTGATGCCGCGGACCTCCTGCGGGCCGAGCGGCATCGGCGGCTCCTCGCCGAGCAGACTGCCGAATCCGCGTCTGATCCCGAAGCATTCCCAGCCGCGATGCACGGCAGCGAGGACGGCGGCGCGGATGACGGCATTCAACCCGGGAGCGTCACCCCCGCCGGTGGAGATGGCGAGCCTCACCGCTGCGGGGCGGTCCTTTCGCGAATCAGGCGCACCACTTCACCTGCTTCGGCGTGGCGTTTCAAGGATTTCTTGGAGAAGATGCGGCGCCCGTCGACCTCCACTTCAAAGACGCCACCGGACGATTGGATCAGACGCACTTCGGCGTGAGGGTAGGCGTCGCGGATCTCGGCCGCCAGACCGGTGGCCCGAGGTTCGTAGTTTCAAATGACGCAGTATTCAATCGTGACGGTCATGGCGTGAACGATAGTCGCGCTTGACACACCGCGCCACGGCGCCGACCTTGCGCGAAACCTTCTATGCGGCGAGCACTCCTGGTCCGTGCGGTGGTATCGGTCGCCGCACTCGTCAGTTTTGGCGCGGGGCTAATCGCCCTCGCGCGGGGAACGTCCCCCGCGGGCGGCAATCTGCCGCTCGCCGGCGTCGTGCTCGTCCTCGTCGCCGCGCTCAGTCGTCGCTACGGCATCGCGCTTCCGGGCAACGGCTTCTCTTCCTACATCGTCGGCGTGTTGCTCTTCGCGATCCTCGATCGGGGCTGGGCTTTCGCCGCCGTCATCGCGCCGTTCTCCATGCTCGTCGGCGACGTGCTGATGCGCCGGCTCCCGGTCCGCGCCGCGCTCGGCAACGCGGCGCATCTCACGGCGGGTACGACGTTCGTCGGGCTCATGTACGCCCGTATCGGTGGCGCGACCGGCGCCGCCGCCGCGCTGTCGGTCGACAACGTCGGCCCGATGGCAGTCACGATCGCGGTGTTACCCATGATCGTGAACGGGACGTTCTATCTGGAGCTCGCGTTGGGACAGACGATCGCGTGGGTGGACGCTCGGCTCACGCTGCGCTGGGAGTCCATCGTCTACCTCGTGTCGGCGGCGCTGGCGCTCAGCTGGCTCGCGCTGGTGCATGCCGCCATCCCGACCGGTCCCCGGCTGCTGATGCTCGCGGCACTCGGGCTCGCTACGCTCGGCAGTCTCCATGTGCTGCGCCTCGGCGTGCGTGCCGACGAGCTGCAGTTGATTCAGCGGCTCGCGCACGCGATCGCGGCGGAGCTGACGCTCAGCAAAAGCTTCACGCGCGTCCAGGAGCTCACGCGCCAGCTCGTCCCGTGGGAGCAGATGGGGTTCGCCCGCTACGATGCGCGGACGCGCCAGATGGAGCTGGTGGCCGACACCGCGGCACAGCCGGGAGCGTCGTTTCGCTTCGACTCGGACGCGGGGCTCACCGCGGAAGCGTTGCGCCTGCGGCGTCCCGTGGTTGCGCATGGATTGGCCCCGGATCAAGTCGTCGTTCCGGGCGCGGAGAGGGCGGGTTCGGAGCTGCTCGTCCCCCTGTACCACGCGGGGCAGCTCGTCGGACTCTGGAGCGTGCGACATTCCAATCCCGCGATGTACCGAGAGTCCGACGGCGAGCTGCTCGCGCTCCTCGCCCCGCAGCTCGCCCTCATGGTCGCGATCGACGGCTCGCTGCGCCCGGTGACCGGCGCGTCCGACCAGACAACGCAGTACGTCCAGACGCTGACGGCAACGACCGAAGAGATTCACGCGTCCAGTGAGGAAGTATCCGCGTCGGCGCAGCGCGCGAGCCACGGCGCGGGACAAGCCGCCACGCTCGTGGCGACCGCTGCCGGCGAAGCGGGACAGCTCAAGGAGAGCGCCACGCAGCTCGCCGCGGCCGGCGACCGCACGCGCGAGGCGGGTTCGCAGATGGAGAAGACGGCGGACCGAGTCCGGACCGGAACGGAGAGCGCCGTGCGCCAATTGACCGACCTCGGCACCACGACATCGGAAAGCGCCGCGGAGGTCGGGCGGCTGCGGGACGTCGCGACGCAGGTCGAGAAGTTCTCCGAAACGATTGGCTTCGTCGCGAATCAGACCAACCTGCTCGCGTTGAACGCGACGATCGAAGCCGCGCGCGCGGGGGTTCACGGGCGCGGCTTCGCGGTCGTCGCCGACGAAGTTCACAAGCTGGCCGAGGCGAGCGGACGCGAGGCCCGCAACGTTGGCAAGGCGGTGCTGGACACCCGCCGGGCGCTGGATCGCGCCGCCCAACTGATCGAGCGCATCCGCGGGGACTTGAGCCAGGTCGTGCAGAATTCCGCCGCCTGGGTGACCGATCTCGACCAGATCGGCGAAGCGGCGATCGAAACGGCGCGCGCCGGCAAACAGGTCGCGGAGCTCGGCCGCCACAGCGCGGAGCTGGCGAGCAAAATCACGGAATCGCTCAGTCAGGCGCGGGCGGCCGCGCAGAGCTCGAGCCAGGAAGCCGAGGCGGTCGCGGCAGCCGCCGCCGAGCAGCTCCGCGCTATCGAGGATCTCGCCCAGGGAGCCACCGAGCTGTCCGCCCTCGCCGAGAAGCTATCGCAGGCACTGCACTTCATCCGCGGGGGCAATGGTCATCCGTAGATCGCTCGCCGCCGCCGCCGTATCCGTAGCGCTCGCGACAACCGTGGGAAGCTGTGGCAGCGACAGCTCGTCGCCCGCCGCGTCCGTCCGCATCGATTACATCGCCGGCGCCATTGAACCGGTGCTCACTCGGGGCGAGCGATTCGCGATCGAAGGGTACGGGTTCGGCGACGATCCTGGCGTGGTGCTGTTCACGCGCATCGGTGGCGGCACGATCGAGAGCCCGGTGGCAGACTCCGCCTGGACGCCGTTCGTCATTGCGTTCACCGTGCCAGATTCGGCGGCCGCGGGACGCGTCGGGTTCGGCATCGAAACCGCGACCGGCATCAGCGTCACCGCGACAATCAACGTCCTGCCGCGGACGACCATCAATCCATTGACGCTCACGTGGGTTTCGCGCGGGACCTTCCCGGGTGCGACCTCGGGAATCGCGCTCGCGACCGCTCAGTTCCCAGGAACGGGGACGCTGCCGACTTCACTCTATGCAGCCGGCGGTGCCGAGCCGCCCGCGTCGACGCCAGACTCGATCAGCGGACGACGCGTCTACGTCGCGCGCGTGACCACAGGTGGCGCGGGTGCGATCGGCTCCTGGAATCCCTCGCGGCTGTTGCCCGCACCCCGCGCGTTCGCGACCGCCGTGGTCGGGACGCCATTCAATTCCCGGTTTCGCGGCAATGCGCTCTACGTCATCGGCGGACTGGATTCGCTCGGTCGCGCGCAATCATCCGTATTCGCCGCCGACGTGACGTCGGACAGCGTGACCACGCCCTTCATCGCCCTCGAGCCGCTGCCGGCACCCCGCGCCGGTGCCCTCGCCGTGATCCGCCACGGCCGGATCTACGTGCTCGGTGGGACCGACAGCCTCGGCCGCCCGCAGACGACGGTCTACACGGGTCGCATCGGCGCCGATGGACACATCGACGGCTGGTTCGCGCAGCCTCCCTTGGCAGAGGGGCGGGCGTATGGCGCTGCCATCGCCCGCGCCGGCCGTGTGCTCACCGTCGGAGGCGTGGCCGACAGCGTGCCTCCCGGCGGCGGCCTGGATGCGGGTACCCAGCGGGTGGTGACGGGGGATACGGCGGCGGTGAGCACTCTCTCGGGATTCTTCACAGGCGGATGGGGGGCGGGACCGGCGCTGCTGCCAGCGGGCCGGTCGCAGTTCGCGCTGTTCGACCTCGATTCCATCGTGCTCGTCGTCGGCGGGATGTACGCGGGTGCCGCCGGCAACTCAGCCGAAGCGCTCGCGGCGACGGTGGTCAACGACTCGGTGGGCCCGTTTGCCGGCCCGGTCGGCACGAACCGGATCGCCGATTTGATGTGCCTGACAGAACCCGCGGGGACACTGGTCGGGCCGGCGGGAATCACATGGCAGGAACTGGATGGGACGCGTCGTGGCCTGCTGGTCGGGGGCCTCGACTTGGCCTCGCAAGGGCGCCGAAACTGCGCCTGGGGTTGGTGATTTAGAGGCCGATTATTAGAGTGGTGTGCCGCTAACCCCGGGGAAAGACATGCGCGCTCAGACCTCGCTGCTGGTGCTCTGTCTACTGCTTGCTCCCACCATTGGCGCCGCCCAACACTCACATCAGTTCGAGATGGGCGCGTTCGGGTCGTACACGCGCTACGACCAGGTATTCAACCTCGACAAACAGATCGGTGGCGGCGGACGACTGGGCTATTTCTTCAGTCCCGTTGTGGGCGTCGAGCTCGACATCGGAGTTCAGCAGCCGTCTCCTAAGGGCGGCGGAGCCTCCGTCGGTCTGACGCTGGGCGGCGGCAGTCTCGTGTTCAACTTCGGGAACCAAAAGAACCTCTTCTATATCCTGGGCGGGTACTCCAGGCTCAGCTTCACCGACAACCCTTCATACACGTTCGACGACAACGCAGTCCACGGCGGGATTGGCGACCGAATCTTCCTCGGCGAGCGCGTCGCGCTGCGGATCGAGGGTCGGGCGCTGTACTCGCCCAACACCAACTATCCCAGCGGCACGTGGGCAGGACACATCGTCGCCTCGGCCGGTCTTTCCATATTCACCGGGCCAAGCGCATTCAAGGACAGTGATCAGGACGGCATCGCGGACAAGGGTGATACGTGCCCCGCGACACCCAGCGGCGCGGTCGTGGACGCGCAAGGGTGCCCGAGCGATGCCGATCGTGACAAGGTCTTCAACGGTCTCGACGCCTGCCCCAACACCGTCGAGGGCGCCGAGGTGGACGCTCGGGGGTGCCCCAAGGACGCTGATGCCGACGGCGTGTACGACGGCATCGACAAGTGCCCCGCGAGCGCGACCGGCTCGCGCGTCGACGCGACCGGATGTCCCACGGACTCCGACGGCGACAGCGTGTTCGACGGGCCCGACCAGTGCCCCGGCACGCCAACCGGCGCGACCGTGGATGCGAACGGCTGCCCGATCGACAGCGATCGCGACAGCGTGCCCGACGGCATCGACAAATGTCCGAATACTCCGGCCGGCACCGAAGTCGACACGGCCGGTTGCCAGCGCGCATCAGACTCCGACGGCGACGGTGTGGACGACACAAAGGACAAATGCCCCGGTACGTCGTCCGGCACGCGTGTCGACGCGGCGGGCTGCCCGATCCTGTTCATAGAGGCGCGCCAGCCTGTGGTCTTGCGGGGCGTGACGTTTGAAACCGGGCGCTCGGCGCTGCGGCCCGATTCCTACACGATTCTCGACATGGTCGCGATTTCGCTGGTGAACAATCCGGATATCAACGTCGAGATCTCGGGTCATACCGATGCCACGGGATCAGCCGCGACGAACCTGCGCCTGTCACAGGCCCGGGCCGACGCCGTGCGCGCGTATCTGGCGAGCAAGGGCGTGGCACCGGAAAGAATGGTCGCGAAGGGCTACGGCCCGGAGCAGCCGGTCGGGCCGAATACGACGCCGGCGGGCCGCGCGCAGAACCGGCGCGTCGAACTGCGGAGGACCAATTGAGGACGACGGGGAGGAGAGTTCACATCGTGAGAGCGTTCGCTGCGGCTGTGGCAGCGCTCGTCCTGGGCTCGGCAAGCCTGTCGGCGCAGTATGCCCGCCGATACGAGGTGGGACTCTTCGGGGGCTTCACCAAATACGACGACGCATTCCAGCTCGCCAACAAGAGCGGCGGCGGCGTGCGGTTCGCGTATTCATTCACTCCCCTCATTGCCGTGGAAGTCGAAGGACTGTTCCAGTCGCCCCAGGACGTCAGCACGGTGCACGTGGAGCCGCTCATCGGCAGCGCGAGCCTGGTCTTCAACGCCCTCAACAAGAGCCGGATGAGCGCTTACCTGCTCGGCGGCTACACGCGACTCGATTTCGGAAATACGAGCCCGTACGACTTCACCGACGGCGGTTTCCACGGAGCCGCGGGCGCGAAGTTCTACCTGAGCTCGCGGGTGGCGCTGCGCATCGAGGGACGCGGCATCTACACCGCAGAAACCAAAAGCGCGTTCGCCACTGGCTCGCAGAGCGCCACGCACATCGTGGGATCCGCCGGCCTGTCCTTCTTCCAGGCCGGCGGCACGCCCTCGGTTGACACCGACCAGGACCGCGTCGAGGACAAGAGCGACGCCTGCCCCAACACGCCGCTTGGCGCCAGTGTGGACAAGCGCGGCTGCCCGGGCGACGAAGACACCGACACCGTTCTCAACGGGATCGACAAGTGCCCCGGTACGCCGAGCGGCGCGGAGATCGATGCGACCGGCTGCCCGCATGACCAGGATGGCGACCGGGTTTGGGACGGCATCGACAAGTGCCCGGATACGCCGGCTGGAACGACCGTGGATGCGCGCGGTTGTCCTCCCACACCGGGGGACAGCGACGCTGATGGCGTGAACGATCTACTCGACAAGTGCCCCGCGACACCCAGCGGCGCGACGGTGGATTTCAACGGCTGCCCGATCGATTCCGATCGCGACGCGGTGTGGGACGGCCTGGACAAGTGCCCCGACACGCCGATCGGCGCGTTGGTCGATCCGACGGGCTGTCCCAAGGACAGCGATGGTGACCGGGTGTTTGACGGCATCGATCGCTGCCCCGATACGGCCGCCGGCACCCCGGTCGATGCGTACGGCTGTCCCGCTGACAGCGACAAGGACGGCGTGGGCGACGGCTTCGATAAGTGCCCGAACACACCGCCCGGTACGGTGGTCGACGCGAATGGCTGCCCGCCGGCGAAAGACACCGACGGCGACGGTGTCATCGATCCGCAGGATCGGTGCCCGAACACCCCGCTGAATACGGGGAGGGCCATCGATCAGTACGGGTGCCTGGTGCTGTTCGACAGCACGACGGTCGTGCGCGGCGCGCCACGCCCGACCATCATTCTCAAGGGCGTGCAGTTCGAGAGCGGTCGTTCGGTCCTCACAGTGGCATCCTACGCCGTGCTGGATCAGGTGGCGGCGTCGCTGATCGCGAATCCGGAGATCCGGATCGAGGTCGCGGGCTATACCGATTCCACGGGCGCGCGCATGATGAACCTGCAGCTTTCGATGGCACGCGCGGGCGCGGTGCGCGCATATCTCGCGCGTCGCGGAGTCAGTCCGATGCGGATGTCTGCGAGAGGATTTGGGGCATCGGGGTACATCGCGCCGAATGCGACGCCTGAGGGCAGATCGCAGAATAGACGGGTCGAGTTGCACAAGTTGAATTAGGACAAGCAAAAGCTAGGTGCGTAGACGCACCGCGGTTCGCAGGAGTGAGGGGTCGGGACAACACCGCTTGTCCCGACCCCTTTTGACTGTTTACCGCGGTGCGTCTGTGCAGCTAGTTTTTGCAGGTCCTGCTTGTATTTTGGCTCGCCCCGTCACCCGAGTCTTCTATGCGTTTGCGTCATGCGTTGGTCGCAGGCTTTCTGATTCTGCCCGTCTGTCCGCCGGTCCCACTGTCCGCCCAGGCTCGCCCCTGGCAATCGACCGACTACTATCGGCTGACGGTCGTCGGCGATCCGGAGCTGGCGCCCGACGGCCGGCGCGTCGCATTCGTCGTGACCACGGTGGTCGAAGACAAAGACCGGCGGCACAACGAGATCTGGATGGCGGCCACCGATGGCTCCGCCGCGCCGTTCCGCTATACCAGCCCGTCCACCGAGGCCAGCAATCCCACGTGGTCGCCGGATGGGTCGTTGCTCGGGTTCTCGAGCAAGCGCGAAGGCTCCGACGACGACGTCTGGTTTCTCAGGACGTCGGCGCCCGGGGGTGAAGCGTTTCAGATCAAAGGCGTGCACGCCATGCCCGCCTTTTCGCGCGATGGTCAGTGGCTGCTCTACGCCTGGCGCGGGGAAGAGCCCGACAGCCTCAAGAAGGAACCGTGGCGCAACCGCGTGTCGCCCACCGCGATCACGCGCGGTCCCGACCCCAAACGCTTTGACGGGCGGGTCTACACGTCGATCCCGGTCGTGGGCGATGAGCGCGGGTACCTGCCGCCAAGGGAGACGCGGCGCCCCAGCCATCTCTACCTGGTTCCTCTCGCCGGCGGCACGCCGCGCCAGCTCACCCGTGGCGAGCTGAGCCAGACGTCACCAGCCTGGTCGCCGGACGGGCGCATGATCGCGTTCGAGCAGGACACGAGCGAGAACCGCGAAGTGCGCGACGACGGCTGGCCCGCGCTCTTTGTGTACACGCTCGCCGACAGCTCGACGCGCGCGCTGCCCACCGGGTATCCGCAGAGCAGCAATCCCGCGTGGTCACCCGACGGACGCGCGATCGCGTTCATCTGCTCGAAGGGCCGTGGGATGGAAAACGACGTCTGTGTCGTTCCGGTCAGCGGCGGAACGGCTCGAACGCTCACGGCCGATTGGGGCCTCGACCCGAACGGGGTCACGTGGTCCGCCGACGGCAAGACCATCTATTTCTTCGCCGAGACGAGCGGCAACGTGCATCTCTTTTCAGTGCCCGCGGCCGGCGGCGCGGTGCGCCCCGTGACGAGCGGGGAACGGCAGCTGCGCGGGTTCACCGTGAGCGCGGACACGCGGTCCCTGGCGTACACCTCGAGCGACATCACCCACGGTACCGAGCTGTACGTCACGGCGATCGGCCGTGGCCAGGAGCGGCGGCTCACGTCATTCAATGATTCGCTGTTCAAGCAGGTCACGCTGATCCCCGCCGACACGTTTTGGTTCGCCGGCGTCGGCGGATTGAAGGTCCAGGGATGGCTCATGAAGCCCTCCGGCTATCAGCCGGGCAAGACGTACCCGCTGGTGCTCTCGATCCACGGCGGTCCGCACTCCAACTACGGCAACGTACTGTTCCCCGAATTCCAGATGCTCGCGGGCCAGGGCTACTGGATGCTGTTCACCAATCCGCGCGGCTCGAGCGGCTACGGGCACGCGTTCACGTTTTCGACGCGCGCGCGCTGGGGCATGGAGGACTACCAGGATCTGATGCAGGCGGTGGACGTCGCGATCGCCCGCGCCAAAGGCGGCGTCGACACGACGCGCATGGCGGTGCTCGGTGGATCGTACGGTGGATTCATGACCAACTGGATCGTCGGCCACACGAACCGCTTCCGCGTAGCGCAGACCGACCGTTCGATCTTCAACTGGTATTCCTGGTACGGATCGTCGGACGCACAGGGATTGACCGAGTACGAATTCAGCGGCACGCCCTGGGAAGCCGACTCGCTCTACCGCGCGCTCTCGCCGATGACGTACGCGAACAACATGCGGACACCGATGCTGATCGTGCACTCCGAGGATGACAAGCGCACGCCGATCACCGATGGGGAGCAGTTGTTCATGTCGCTACGCAAGCGCGGCGTGCCGGCGGAGTTTGTGCGCTATCCGCGCTCGTTCCACGGCCTCTCGCGGACCGGACCACCGTGGCTGCTCGTCGACCGGCTGGAGCGGATTCGCACCTGGTTCGCGCATTGGCTCGGCACCGGTGACACCGCTCCGGCGGCGACGACGAGCCAGCATTGATGCTGCGGCGGGCGTTGTTTCTGGCGCTGGCAGGCACCCTGCTGGCTGGATCGATGCTCGCCCAGCAGCGTCGCCCGCGGCCTGCGCCGCCCCCGGCCGCCCCTCGCCGCCCTGCGCCGCCGGTTATCCCCACGCCACGCTCCATCCTCGGCTTCGAGCCCGGGGAGGATCGCAAACTCGTCGAGTGGCCGGTCCTGGTCCGCTACTTCGAAGCCCTGGCCAAGGCGAGCGACCGCGTCGACTACCGCGAGCTCGGCAAGACGACGCTGGGCGCGCCGTTCATCGCCGTGGCGATCTCGAGCCCGCAGAACCTCCGGCGTCTGGATTACTTCCGACAGGTGAACGCCGGGCTCGCGGATCCCCGCGTGTTCCGCACGGCCAAGGCGGCGCGGGACGCGCTGACCAACGGCAAGACGATCGTGCTGATCACGTCGAGCATTCACTCGACGGAGGTCGGCGGCCATCTGTCGCCGGTCGTGCTCGCGTACCGGCTCGCGACCGACACCAGCGCCACGACGCGCGCGATCCTCGACAACGTGATCCTGTGGCTCGTGCCTTCTCTGAACCCCGACGGCGTGACCATCGTGGCGAAGTGGTACAACCGCACCCTGGGGACGCCCGCCGAGGGCACATCGCCGCCCGAGCTGTACCACCACTACACGGGTCACGACAACAATCGGGACTGGTACGCCTTCACCCAGGTCGAGACGCGGCTCACGGTCGATTCGCTCTATAGCGTGTGGCATCCGCAGATCGTGCACGACATTCACCAGATGGGCTCGAACGGCGCGCGCCTGTTTCTCCCTCCCTATCTCGATCCGGTCGAGCCCAACGTCGATCCGCTCCTGATCGACGGCGTGAACGCGCTCGGCACCGCGATGGCTTGGGAGCTGGCCGGGCAGGGGAAGACCGGCATTTCGATCAACTCCACGTACGATGCGTGGACGCCGGCGCGGGCGTACCAGCACTACCACGGCGGCGTGCGCATTCTCTCGGAGACGGCGAGCGCCGATCTCGCGACGCCAATCGACGTGCCGTTCGATCGCCTCGAAGCGCGCGAGCGCGGGTTCAATCCCCGGGAGCGCTCCTGGAATTTCACGAACCCGTGGCGCGGGGGCCGGTGGACGTTGCGCGACATCGTGTCGTACCAGAGCGAAGGCGCCTACGCGCTGCTCACGCAGGCGGCGCGCGCGCGCGAGCGCTGGCTCGCAAACTTCTTCACCATCGGGACGCGCGCGAGCCGGGGATGGCGCGAATGGCCGTACGCTTACGTCATCCCCGCGCGCCAGGACTCGGTCGCGCTCAGCGCCATGCTCGAGATTCTGCGCCGCGGCGGCGTCGAGATTCGGCGCGCCCTCCAGGCGTTCAGCCTGCAAGGCCAGCGCTACAACGCAGGCACGTACGTGATCGTGCTGAACCAGCCGTATGCCGCGTTCGCGAAAACACTGCTCGAACCCCAGCGCTATCCTGACCGGCGGCAGTATCCCGGTGGCCCGCCGGAACGGCCGTACGACGTCACGGCACACACACTGCCGCTGCTGATGGGCGTGAACGCGGTGGTCGCGAACGATTCGCTGCGCGTGTCGTTGTCGTCGCCGGTGACGCCACGCGTCATAGCGCCTGTTCCCCCGCTCCGAACGGACTCGCTGCCGCGGATCGGTCTCTACAAATCCTACGACGCGGCGATGGACGAAGGCTGGACGCGGTGGGTGTTCGACAATTGGAAAGTCCCGTACGCCTCGCTCGTCGATTCCGTGGTGCGCGCGGGCAAGCTGCACGAGCAGTTCGACGTGATCATCCTGCCGGATCAGTCGCCCCGCGAGATCCTCGAAGGCTTGCCGCGCCGCTATCCCGCGCCGTACGCCGGCGGGTTGGGGCCCGACGGCAGTGACGCGCTGCGGGAATTCGTCGTCGCCGGCGGGACCCTCATCGCGATGAACGAGGCCAGCCGGTTTGCAATTCAGGCACTGCTGCTCCCGGTCCGCAACGTGCTCGAAGCGATGCCGGATGAAGACTTCTACGCGCCCGGTTCGATCTTTCGGCTCGAGCTCGACACCGCGAGCGCCGTCGCCCGCGGCATGCCGCGGGAAACGATCGGGTGGTTTGAGGGCAGCCCCGCGTTCGAGTCGCTCGACTCGACCGCCTCACGCGTGATCGGCAGGTGGCCCGCGGATCCTGCGAAGGTCCTGTTGTCGGGATGGGTACTGCATCCAGAGCGCGTCGCGGGAAAGGCGGCGATCCTCGAAGTGCAGCAGGGCACCGGCCGTGTGATCCTGTTCGGACTTCGGCCGCAGTATCGCGGCCAGAGCATCGTTACTTACCCATTGCTATTCAATAGCTTGCGGCCAGCCACCCGATAGGTGTGGGGCTGATCCTTGCCCCGGCAGGGGTCGATTTCCTATGTTGGTGGCCCCTATGAAGTTGGCTCGCCTTTCCAGCGCAGTGATGCTCTGGGCCGCGATCACGAGTCGCGGCCTTTTTGCCCAGCAACTGCCGGGCTCCGCCGACAGCATGCTGCTGCGCGGTGCCGAGCTGCGCTACATCCTCCCCGAGCCGCTGTTCGGAGACGCGTTCGAAGCTGAGCCCGTCAAAGCGCTGTATGTGAATGCGTGGGCCTTCGGCTCCTCGAAGCTCCAACAGCTCGTGACACTCGCCGATTCCACCGAGATCAACGCCTTCGTCGTCGACGTCAAGGACGATACGGGCTGCCTCCTGTATCCGTCGGAAGTGACCGTGGCGCAACAGATCGGCGCGACGCGGTGCGTGCGCACGCGGGACGTGAAGTCCCGCCTCGACACGCTGCGCGCCCACGACATCTACGCGATCGCGCGGATCGTTGTCGCCAAGGATCCGCTGCTCGCCGAGCATCGGCCGCAGTGGTCGGTGCAACATCGGGACGGCGGGTTGTGGCGCGACCGGATCGGCAGCGCCTGGGTGGATGCGTACAATGATTCGGTGTGGATCTACGCGGCGCAGCTGGCCGAGGAGGCGGTGCGGCTGGGCTTTTCCGAGGTCCAGTTCGACTACGTGCGCTTTCCGGACGAGCCGAAGGAGATGATGGCGCAGGCGGTTTTTTCGTCGCGCGGTCGGGGAGAGACGCAACGCTCCGGCGTGCAAGCGGGCATCGCGATTCTGGCGAATCGCATTCAACCATTGGGCGTCCCGATCACCTTCGATATTTTCGGTCTCACCGCGGCTGCCACCGGTGATCTGGGCATCGGCCAGGTGTGGGAGGACTTCATCACGGTTGCCGACGTCGTGCTCCCGATGGTGTACCCGAGCCACTACTATCGCGGCAGTTACGGGCTCGCCGTGCCCAACGCGGAGCCATACCGAGTTGTACGAAATGCTCTAATGGAAGCGATCGAGCGCTCGCGGCCCGTCGCGAACGCGGCCACGATCCGGCCGTACCTGCAGGCGTTCACGCTCGGCCGCCGCAAGCCGCGCTACACGCCGCATGAGATTCGCGAGCAGATTCGCGCTGCCGAAGAGCTCGGCATCGAAACGTGGGTGCTGTGGAATCCGCGCAGCGTGTATCAGCGGGATTCGCTCAAGCCCTACCGGGAGGTCCCCCCAATTACGGGCGGCGCCCAGTAGACCCTATATTCTCGCGACATGAAAAAGCTCTTGATGCTGGCGCTCGCCGGGGCACTGGCCGCGTGCTCCGACGCCGGCGGGGTTGATCCCGACGCGATTGATGATGCCGAGATCCTCGCCGTTCGCACGGCACTCGATTCGGCCTTCCTGCACGATACGATCCTCGACCCGGCGTTTACGGGAGACTCGGGACTCTATGCGCTGATGTCGGCGCTGGTGTTTCCCTTCATCGATCGCGCCTCCCGCATCGTGCAGGGCGGCGATACCACGCGCACCGTCGGCATCGAGTTCGACATCAACGCCACGCTGGGGGACAGCCAGGTCACGAGCAATCTGTCCGCTGTGCTTGCATGGACGGGATTCGACGCCACGGCCGAGACGGTGGATTCGGTCTATTTCCTGTTGGGATCCGGGCGCGCACCGGTCAGTGATTCACTGTGGGAGCGGTTCACGCTCGACACGGCAGCTACGGGAACGGGCTTCGTGATTCACCAGCTTCCGGATTTCACCGTCAGGAAGTGGTTATCGCGCGGCGGGCACCTGCGCACGACGGCGAGCCAGTACGGCTCGCCTCAAGGGAATTCGACGTTCTCGGTGTTTCGCGGCACACTCAGCGGCGAATACACAATCACCGCGAAGGTGGTGCCGGATTCGAGTACGACGGTCACCTCAGCGCTTGATTTCGGGAGTGGCTCGCACGCGATCAAGGTGCAGATCCGCGGCAGCCTCCCCTAGCGGCTGGATTCGAGAACCATCCCCGGCTCCCACGCGGTGATGTACCCGGTGATCGCGGAGGCAGCGACGGTATAGGGATTGGCGAGGTAGAGCTGGCCCGGGCCTGAGCGTCCGGGGAAATTGCGGTTGATGGCGCTGATCGTGACCTCCTCGCGCGTCTTGGAGACCCCGGGGCCCGCATTGATGCAGGCGCCGCAGGAGGGCTCGAGAAACGTCGCCCCCACCTGCCGGAACACGTCGAGGTAGCCCCGCTCTTCGCAGTAGCGTTTCACATCCTGCGAGCCACACTGAATAAAGAACCGGACCCACGGCGCCACGCGCGCGCCGCGCCCGGCGGCTTCCGCGAGGACACGGGCGTACATGTCCATGTCCTCCTTCTTGCCCGCCGTGCAGGAGCCTGCGTACGCGATGTCGACCTTGATCCGCCCGGCGACGTCGTCGATGTGCACGCCGTTCCCCGGGTCGCCGGGCAGCGCGATCATCGGGCGAATGGTCGCGGCGTCGATCTCGATGACTTCGCAATACTCGGCACCGGGATCGCTGAACAACCCGTCGCAGAGCCGCTGCGCGTCCTGGCGGGACATCCTGCGATAGTCCATCAGATACTCGATTGTCTTGTCGTCCGGTGCCACGTAGCCGGTGAAGCCACCCACCTCGGCCGTCATGTTGGTCATGGTGGCGCGCTCGTCGACCGACAGGGCCTCGACCGCGTCTCCACAGTATTCCACGAGCTTCCCGATCGCCTTGCCCGTCTTCACGTACGGATGGCGCAGGACCTCGAGCATGAAGTCCTTCGCCGTGACGTTGTCGGGCTTCTGTCCGCGGATCACCACCTTCACCGTCTCCGGCACCTGGAGCCGCACGTCTCTGGTGATCCAGGAATTGAAGATCGCCGTGGTCCCGACACCGAACGCGATGCAGCCGACGGCCCCCGCGTGCGGCGTATGCGAGTCGGATCCGATGATCACCTGCCCGGGCAGCGCGTGCGACTCGAGAATCTTGGAATGACAGATGGCCTCGGAGCCGTGGTGGCCCAGCCGCAGCTCGCCGTAGAGCTTGATGCCCTGCGCGGTCGCGAACTCGCGCTGTTTCTTCTCGAGCTGGAGCGCCACGTCGAGCAGTCCTTCCTTCACCCGCTCGGGCGTCATCGCTTCGGGCAGGAAGGTCAGGTGATCGCGGAACATGAGGATCGAGCCGGGATCGTTGACCTTCGCGTCCTTGCCCACGAGCTGCTCGAAAAAAATCGCAGCCATGGGCGTCACATACTCGTGACTGAAGCGGATATCCGTCAGCACGAACCCTTCGTCGCCAGGCCGTACCGACGGGACGCCGATCTTCCCCCCGGCGGGATCCACCACCCAGCGCCGCGCCAGTATTTTTTCGCCCAGCGTCATCGGTCGCCGCTGTCTAGCCGGCGGGTGCAGCACGACTTTGCCCTCGAGTCGCGCCGTATTGTAATTGAAGAGCCCGCCGTGCTCGATGATGCCGCGCGTGATCTCGCCCTCGCCCTGCGTGAACGCCGACAGCGGGATGTCTTCGCCGCGCCGGACCTTGTCGAGAATCGAGAAGTCGGTGGTGGCGAGCATACCGAGATTCTGGCAATTCTCGCGATAAATCCGCTCGATGCTTTCCGCGACGACGAGCTTGATTCCGGCGCACATCTCCGCGTAAGGTGACTGCTCGCGCGAGGAGCCTTTCCCCCGCCGCTTGCCGCTCACAGCAGCGACGAATCCGCCCCCCTTGACGCTCCCGCGCGTGATGGGGAACTCATCGCGGCATTTGAGGCCCAGGTAGGGGAATTCACCGAGTGTTTCGTCGTAGTAGTAGCAGATGTAGGCGGGCGTGATTTCGTCTGTCGAAATGTCGTCGCGCAGCTTGTGCGCGGGCGTCCATTTCAGGTCTTCGCCGGCCAACTGCGCGCGCACCAGGGCGGGGTCTTCCGTCAGGTACAGAATCCGACCGTGCAAACGCACGTTTGCATCACGCATGGGCGAAGTATCTTCCTGGAGACTCATGTTCGCAACCGCGCTGCTCCTCCTGCAAGCAACGATTCAGAGTCCCCACCTCATTGAAAGCTCGGGTGTGGCCGTCAGCCGTACATACCCCAACGTACTCTGGTCACACAACGACTCGGGTGACGGGCCGTACCTCTATGCGACGGATCTGCAGGGCGCCGATCGCGGCCGGTTGCTCGTTGCCGGTGCGGGCGCGATCGACTGGGAAGACATGTCGCTCGGTCCTTGCCCGATTCAGTTCCTGCTTCAGACTCGGCCGTCGCGACAGTACGCCACGTCCTGCGTGTATCTCGCCGATACCGGGGACAACCTCGAGATCCGACCGTTTGTGACGGTGTACGCGGTCCCGGAGCCGGAGCCGCCGGCCAATGCCGGGGACACACTCGGCACCACCAGAGCGGCCGCCGTCCTCCACCTCCGCTATCCGGACGGCGCGCACGATGTCGAGGGCATCTACGTCTCGCCCCGGGATACCGCGCTCTACCTCGTCAGTAAGGGCTACCAACGCGGCACCGCGATCCGGTTATACCGCGTCGCTCGCGATGCCTGGAGTCCACAAGACACGACCAGCAAGGTTGCCGAGGCGACGCTCGTACAGGAGCTCGACATTCGGCCCAACCGGGAAGCAGGTCGCGTGATCACCGGAGCTGCTGTACGGCCAGATGGGCGCGTCGTGGCTCTGCGGACGTATGGCGAGATCTACTTGTTCTATCCCGGTGTGGGCGGCCGTCTGTCGCCGGCTCGGGACCGCTCCTGCGGCATCGCCGGGATCGATACGGGCGGTGAAGCCATCGACTTCCTGAGTGATTCGACCTTCGTACTGACCAGTGAAGCCAGCCGTGGCCGGAAGGGCACAATCAACGCGGTGAAATGCCGATCTTAGAGGAGGCTGCTTGAATACTGTCGCAATGCTGGCACTGATGGCGAGCGCGGTGACGCAACAAGTCCCCGTCGACACCGTGGCGATGGATGCGCACCTGCGGTTTCTCGCGAATGACCTGCTCGAGGGACGCGCGCCCGCCACGCGCGGAGGCCGGCTCGCCGCCGAGTACATCGCGGCGCAGTTCCAGGCGCTGGGTCTCCAGCCCGCCGGAGCGAACGGGACATACTTCCAGCCGGTCGCGCTGGTGGGGATGACACCGCGACCGGCATTCTCGTGGGGCAAGCAGGGTCAGCTCGACACTCTCTCGTTCCGCGATCAGTTCGTCGCCTGGGCCGAGCGGCCCGAGGCCGACATCGCGGCCGATGGTGAGGTCGTGTTCGTCGGCTATGGGATCCGCGCACCTGAGTGGCAGTGGGACGACTACAAGGGCATGGATCTGCGCGGGAAGGTATTGCTCATGCTCGTCAACGATCCGGGGCTCGTCGACACGACTGTATTCCTCGGCAAGATCCTCACCTACTACGGGCGGTGGACGTACAAGCTCGAGGAAGCGGCACGCCAGGGAGCTGCGGGGGCTCTGCTGATCCATACGACCGAGAGCGCCACCTACCCATGGGAAGTGGTGCGGGGCTCGTGGTCGGTGGAGCAATTCAAGCTCGACCAGCCGCAACACCCAAGTCTCGCCTTCGCTGGATGGGTCACCGAAGCCGACGCGCGCGCAGCCTTGGCGAAGGCGGGACTGAATCTCGACTCCCTCACCCGTTCCGCCGCGCGGCGCGAATTCCGACCGGTCGCGACCGGGGTGCAGGCGTCGGTCCACGTGCGCAGCGCCCTTCGGCGCGTCGAGTCCGAGAATGTGGTGGCGCGATTGCCCGGTCGCGATCCGAGACGCGCGGCCGAGGCGGTTTTGATCACGTCTCACTGGGATCACAAAGGCATCGGCCCCGTGATCCGCGGCGATTCGATCTACAACGGCGCGGAGGACAACGCGACCGGCATCGCGGCAACGCTCGCCGCCGCCAAGGCGCTGGTGCAGTTGCCTCGACCCGCGCGCTCGATCCTCTTCGTTGCGACGACTGCCGAGGAAAGCGGACTGTTGGGCAGTGAAGCCTACGTGCAGAAACCCCTGGTTCCGCTCGCGCAAACAGCGGCGGTGCTCAACCTCGACGTCACCAACGTGCGCGGCGCGACACGCGACATCGGCGCTCGTGGGCATGGATCGATCCACGCTGGGTCCGGTGATCGAAGCCGCGGCCCGCGCCGAGTCGTTGACCGTGGAATCAGAACCGGACGTGCGTGGCTCGTTCTTTCGCTCCGATCACTTTCCCTTCGCGCGCGCAGGCGTGCCCGCGCTGTCGATCTACGCCGGCGACGACTTCATCGGACGCCCGAAGGGTTGGGGCGAGGACCAGGAAAACATCTACAATCAGCAGCGCTACCATCAACCGAGCGACGAATACCAGTCCACGTTCCGCTATGCCGGGATGGCGCAGGAGGTGCGCGTGACGGTGCGCGTCGCGCGCGCGATTGCGAATGACCCGGCGCTGCCGCGCTGGCTGCCATCGTCTGAATTCCAGCGGCCCCAGCCCTGATGCAGTGAATTGCACGCTGGAGGGACATTCGGAACAGCTTTGCTGACAACGGGTTAATGAGTGGCGATTGCCTATTGGGCGGGGGACGGATAGTTTGCCCCCGCTTTTTGTGCCCGCACGATCCTCCCACGAACGGAGCGGCGGTTGGAGATTCCCTCCACACATACAGTGCCTCTGTCGTGGTTGTACGAGGCCGCCAGTCTCCCCCTCCAGTATCGGACGCTCACGGAAGTCGTGCCCGAACCGGCGCGCGACCTGGAACGTGTCACCGCCCTGCGCGAAGAGATACTGAATTACAAGGAAGCGCTGGCGATCGTCCGCAAGCAAAAGGACACGGGGCTGTGGGGAGCCAATCTGCTCGCCCCGGATGCCTCGAAGGCGATGGGATGGAAAGAAACCGGGACGATTTTCCAGTACCGCCGGCTTCTGGAGCTCGGTTGGCCCGCGGATGCCAGACCGTTCCGCTTCGCCGATCGGTTTCTGTTCCGGCTGTTGTCGCGGGATGACGATCCCACCCTGCTGGTAGAGTTTCAGCGCGCCGCGAAGGCTGATCCGGGGCTGGGCTTGTGGGCACGGAGTATGGGGGCACAGGGGGCGGCCGCTGCGCTGGCGCGCGGTGCGCACCAGGACGACCCGCGCCTGCGCGGCGCCGCGCACCGGATGGCGAGCGACATCTCGATGTATCTGCGGAGCGAGCTGGCGCAGAAACCGTTCAAGAAGGCGCAGGGCAAGACCGTGCTCGACCCCCTGACATATCCGCCCACGATCTTTTCGGTCGAGATGCTGGCATTCATGCCCGCCGTCCAGCGCGAGCGAGCGGGGTTCCTCGAGCGCCTGGCCGCCTATTTCTCGACCCCCACGCCTCGGCGCGAGTTCTACATCCTTGCTGGGAAGAAGCTCGTGCGCCCGCTGTTTGAGATCCTGGGCGATCCGATGCACGCCGACGCGCAGGGACGCGTGGACGACGTCCCGTTCGCACTGTACTGGCTCGAGCTCCTGGCACGGCTGGGCATCCTCCGGCAGGTGGCGCCCGCCACACGCGTGCTCGCGCGCCTGTTCAGCGAGACCGACGATCAAGGGATATGGACGCCCTCCGGTCTCCGGGCCATGCCAAAATCGGATAACCCGGTGGTGTCACACTACTTCCCGCTCGAAGGCCCGGGCAAGAGTCCCGCGCAGCGTCAAACCGACGCGACGTTCCGGCTCGCGCTCATCGCGCGGCTGCTCGGGATCCCCCTGAACGTGGTTTGAGATAGCGAGCCGCAGTCTAAAGTAGTAGTATCTGCTACTACAATGGCGCTCAATCTGACGCCGTTCGGGTTCACTCCCACAGAATCGCTGGTCTACGCGACGTTGCTGCGCTTGGGGCCCTCCACCGGGTACGCCGTCGCCCGCGGAGCACGGGTTGCCCGCGCAAACGCCTACGGGGCGCTCGAGGGACTCGTCACACGCGGGGCGGCGAGCCGGACTCCGCCGTCCGTGCGGCCCGCGCGCTACCGCCCGATCGATCCGCAAGCACTGCTGGCGCAGCTCGCCGCGCTTCAGGGCGAAGCACTCGATCGGCTCGGCCGCGAGCTGAAAGGACTGGCGCGCCCTGGCGAGCCCGTCACCAGGGAGGTGGCCGGGAGCCGAGCGGTCGCCAACCTCGTGATGCAGCTGGTCGCCCGCGCGGAACGCCGGGTAGAAGGGATCGTGGCTCTCGAGCTATGGCGCCCGACCCTTCCCGCCTGGCGCCGCGCGGGCGAGCGCGCGGACATGAGCGTCCGCATGCGCGGCGCGTCACCGCCGGATGCTCCCTCCTGGCTGACGTCCGCAACGGATGAGGCACCGAGCGCAACGATTCTGGTGATCGATGAATCGCAGCTCATCGTGACTTCGGGTGAAGGGGAAGCAATCGCCGGCCTGTGGACTTCGCATCCGCTCATCGTGATGCTCGCCCGGCGCGCGCTTGAGACGATTTCATGAACCGGCCGTTGGCGCTCGCCGCCCTTACGCTGTTCGCGTGTGCGTGCCGGGCGCGACCGATTCCCGAAACCGAGCGCTACCCCGCGGGCACACCGTTGCGCGCGCAGTACCGCACCATCGACGGCACCCGTCTGCGGATGATCGATTCAGGGAACGGTACACCCGTGGTGTTCATTCACGGCATCGGCGGGTCGCTGTACAGCTGGCGCCACCAACTACCACCGGTCCTGAGCGCTGGGTACCGCGTCATCGCGTTCGACAATCGCGGTTTTGGGTTCTCGGAGCAGCCGGCGCACGGCTATCACAATGCCGATTACATGCGACTCGTCTTGGCGCTGCTCGATTCACTCGGGATCGCGAGCGCCGTTCTCGTCGGACATTCGATGGGTGGAGAGATCGCGGCCGAAGTGGCGCTGACCCACCCCGATCGCGTGCGAGGTTTGGTGCTGATCGGGCCCGCGGGCTATGGCATGCGCTGGCCGGGCGTGCTCAAGATCGCACGCTGGCCGTTCATCGGCGCGGTTGCCACCACATTTCGGGGACGGTGGTTCACGAAGCGGATTCTGCGATCGACCTTCGCTGACCCCGACAAGGTCACGGAGGGGGACGTCGACCAGTACTATGCCCCGGTGCCGCAGCGGGGGTTCGGGCGCGCCTTGCGGGGTGTGCTCCGGGAGTTCAGGTTCGACAGTCTCGGCGGGCAGCTCGGTCGGGTGCAAACCCCTACGCTGATTCTCTGGGGGGACGCCGATCGCTGGATCCCGCTGCGTGACGGCGCTCAGTTCGCGCGCGAGCTGCCGCGCAGCGAGTTCGTCGTCATCGAACGGTCGGGCCACAACGTGGCGGAGGAATCGCCCGAGCGCGTAAACCGGTTGTTGCTCGATTTCCTCAAGGAAGGTTTATCCCGCATTCCGGAGAATGTCGCATGGTCCTCGCCGTCGTCGCCGTACTCGCGCTTCAGCAGTCCGTAGATTCGGCTTACACCGCCAAGATTCGTGAGCTGACCACCGAGCCCCGGTTCAACACGGAGCTGACCGACCACTTGCCGGCTGACGCGCGGGTTCCGTCGCCGCTGAAGGTTCTCGGCTACGTTCCGGGAACCGTCGGGCGGCTCTCCTACGTCGCCGACGTCACGCGCTACTTCCGCGCGCTCGACGAGGCGTCGCCGCGGGTGAAGGTGTTCGACCTGGGCACGAGCGACGAGGGCCGCCCGATGATCGTGGCTGCGATCGCCGATTCTGCCACGATCGAGCGCCTCGAACAGTATCGCGCCATCACGGCGGCACTGGCTGATCCGCGCCGGCTTTCGGCAGACTCGGCCCAGCGGCTGATTGCGGCAGGGAAGGCGATCTACTACGCGTCCGGATCGATCCACTCGCCGGAGACGGGGTCTCCCGAGATGCTGATGGAATTGGCCTATCGGCTGGCGGTCGAGGAGACGCCATTCATCAGGCAGATTCGCGACAGCATCGTTACACTGATCACGCCAGTGACCGAGGTAGACGGCCGGGATCGACAGGTCGACGTCTACCGGTACCGGAAGGCGAACAAGAACATCGGCCCCAATCTGATCTACTGGGGCAAGTACACGGCCCACGACAACAACCGGGACGGGATCGTGATGTCGCAGGTGCTGACCCGGACCATGATGAAGGCGTTCTTCGACTGGCACCCCACCGTGCTGCACGATCTGCACGAGTCGGTGCCGTTCCTCTATACCTCGACCGGGACCGGACCCTACAACCGCGAGCTCGATCCCATCGTCATCACCGAGTGGCACGAGCTCGCGTTCCAGGAGATCACCGAGCTGACCACGCGCGGGTTGCCGGGCGTGTGGACCCACGACTTCTACGACGGCTGGACGCCCAACTACATGTTCTGGGTGGCGAACGGCCACAACTCGATCGGCCGGTTTTACGAGACCTACACGTCACGGGGCGCGGACTGCCACACCGTGCAGCTCCCCACGTCGCGCACGTCGGTGGAGTGGTTCCGTCCCAATCCGCCGATCAACGGCGTGCGCTGGTGCATTCGGAATAACATCAACTATCAGCAGTCGGCGCTGCTCGTCGCGCTGAACTACATGGCGCGCAACGGCCATCGCTACCTCGACCAGTTCTATCGCAAGGGCGTGCGGGCAGTCGAGCGCGGACGCGCTAAGGACGGCCCCAACGCATTCCACATTCCCGCGAATCAGGCTCGGCCGGTGGAGGCAGCGAATCTCGTGAATCTGCTCCGCTTCCACGGGCTGGAAGTGCGGCGCGCGGACCGCGCGTTCAAAGCGGGCGGGATCGACGTCGCCGCTGGGGACTACCTGGTGCTGCTCGATCAGCCGTACGGGCCGCTCGCCAAGAGTTATTTCAGCAAGCAGGACTACGGGCCAGACGATCCACGTCCCTACGACGACACGGGGTGGACACTGCAGTACGTGCGCAACGTCGCGCTCAATCCGATCAAGGACACGACGGTGCTGCGCGCGCAGGCGACGCTGATGACCGCCGACGCTCGCGTGCGCGGACAGGTCACGGGATCGCGTGGCGGAGCGGCCGCGTACCTGATTGCGCCCACCACCGAGACCGGTCTCATCCAGTTCCGGCTCGCGCTGAGCGACGTTCGGATGTGGGCGAGCGAGGACACGTTCAACCTGGACGGGCGGCAGTGGGGACGGGGGACGACGATCATCCCGGCGGAAGGGGTGCGCGATCTCAGCGGCCTCACGCAGGCGGCTGAGTCGCTCGGTCTGAGCGTTGCCGGTGCGCGCGCCATGCCGCGCGTCGCACGCCACGAGCTCGACCTGCCGAAGATCGCGCTCGTGCACTCCTGGCTGAATACGCAAAACGAGGGCTGGGTGCGGTACGCGTTCGACGTGCTGCGGATTCCGTACACGTACATCAGCGTGCAGCAGCTCAAGGATCGCGACCTGCTGAAACGCTTCAACGTGATCATGTTCCCCTTCGTCTCGAACAACGCGCAGTCGATCGTGAACGGCTTGCCGATGAACGGCCCACCGATTCCCTGGCGCCGCACGGCCGAAACGCCGAACCTCGGCGGCCTCGATTCCACGGATGACGTCCGCCCGGGGATCGGCCTCGACGGTATGACGGCGCTCAGTCAGTGGCTCGACGCTGGCGGCGTCCTCGTCACCGAGGGTGGCACGTCCGCGGTCTTCACCGATTTCGGCGTCACCCGCGGCGTAGACATCGCACCCGCCCGGCAGCTGCGGGCGTCGGGCGGGATCTATCGCGCGGTCACGAAGGATGCCCGCAGCCCGATTGCCTACGGATATCCCGATACGCTGGCGGTCTACTTCAATCAGACGCCGCTCTTCCAGATCGATACCAGCACGGAAGTGCCAGAGGATCAGGATCCGGGGCTGACGGCCGCCCAGGCCCGCGCGCGCCCGCGCGTGGTGCTGAGCTTCCACCAGAAGCGCGACTCGCTCCGGCTGTCTGGCCTGCTGGTTAATGGAGAGGAGCTAGCGGGGCGGCCGGCGGTGCTCGATGCCCCCGTGGGCCAGGGGCACGTGGTCCTGTTCGCGATCCGGCCGTTCTGGCGCTGGGAGACGCAGGGCAGCTTCGCGCTGGTGTTCAACACGATCCTGAACTGGAATGACCTGAACGTCGCCTGGCCGGCGACACTGAAGCCGAGCACGCGGCCAGTGGCGGCGCCAGACGAGGGGCCTTAGATTCATCAACCAAATGGTTGACGAAAAGGCCCATTGCCACCTAAGCTTAGTAACGACAGAGCATTAAGGATCATCGCGGTTGCCCGCGAAGAGTTCGCACGACGCGGCTTCGCGGGCGCGCGCGTGGAGCAGATCGTCCGTCGCGCCGGCGTCAACAAACAGCTGCTGTTCTACTACTACCACTCCAAGCGCGGGCTCTTTCAAGCCGTGCTCGAGCAATCGGCGAATGAGCTCGAAGGCGCGCTCGCGGGATTGGCGCTCCCGCCTGGCGGTCCGCTCGAGCGGCTGCGGCTCACACTCCAGGCACAATTCGAATTCCTCTCGCTCCATCCGCAGATCGTGGTGCTCCTCGGCCAGGGATCACGGGGGGGGAGCGGGAGCGGGGGCGGGGGCGGGGGGGGGGGCGGGACGGCGTTCGGCCCCGCGATCAAACGGCTGGTGGTGTTGCTCGCTGAAGGCCAAGGGCTGGGTCAGGTGCGGGACGATCTCGATCCGCACCTCACCGCAGCCCAGGCCCTGATGCTGATGGTCGGTTATCTCAACATGGAGTCCGTCGTGGCCGCCAGCGCGCGCCCGCTGGGCGCCGACGAACCGGCGCTGCGCCAGCGTTGGCGCGATGCGGCGGTCGACCTAGTGGTTGCCGGCGTGCGCGCTAGCTAGCACCGGCGCTTCAGTTTCGAAGATCAGGTGACCCGCTTCAAACCGGGCACCGCGCAGCGCCAGACTCAACACGTCCCCCAGTTCCTCCACCAGGTGCACCTCCAGTGTCTTGCGGACTTCCTCCGGCAGGTCCTCGAGGTCTCGCTCGTTGTCTTTCGGCAAGATCACCGAGGTGATGCCGGCCCGAACAGCGCCGAGGACTTTTTCCTTGACGCCGCCGATCGGGAGCACCCTGCCGCGCAGCGTCACCTCGCCGGTCATGGCGATGTCGTGGCGCGCCGCGCGCCGCGAGAGGGCGGAGACCAGCGCGGTCGCCATCGTGACGCCGGCCGAGGGACCGTCTTTGGGAATGGCGCCCGCGGGGACGTGGACGTGAATGTCCGTGTCCAGAAACGCGCCTTCGGGAATGCCGAGCAGATCGGCATGTGACTTTGCGTAGGTCAACGCCGCGCGGGCCGATTCCTTCATGACGTCACCGAGCTGGCCGGTGAGCACCAGGTCGCCCTTGCCGCGCATCACGCTGGCCTCGACGAACATGATGTCGCCGCCGACGGGCGTGTAGTACATGCCCGTGGCCACGCCCACCTGATCTTCGCCCGCCATGCGCTCGGGGTGGACCTTGGGACGGCCGATGAGATCGGGCATGTCCTTGGCGCCGACGCTCACCCTTTCGGCTGCGCCGTCGGCGATCTTGCGAGCCACTTTGCGGCCCAGCTTGCCGATTTCCCGCTCGAGCTGGCGGACGCCCGCTTCGCGCGTGTAGCTCGCGATGATCTCGCTCAACGCGCCATCGTTGATCGACAACTGCTCGGCCAGGAGGCCGTTCTCGCGCAGCTGGCGAGGGACGAGATAGCGCTTGGCAATCTCGAGTTTCTCCCGCTCCGTGTAGCCGGCGAAGTTTACCGTTTCCAGCCGGTCGAGCAGCGGCCCGGGAATGTTCTGAATGAAGTTCGCGGTCGCGATGAACAGGACCTCGGACAGATCGAACGGCACACCGAGATAATGATCGGTGAAGGAGTCGTTTTGCGCGGGGTCCAGCACCTCGAGCAGCGCCGCGGCCGGATCACCCTGGAATGACACGCCGAGCTTGTCGACTTCGTCGAGCAGGAAGATCGGATTCTTCGCGCCGGCTTGCTTCATTCCCTGAATGATGCGACCGGGCATGGCGCCCACGTAGGTGCGCCGGTGACCGCGGATATCTGCTTCATCCCGCGCGCCACCCAATGAGATACGGACGTAGGGCCGGCCCATCGCCCTCGCGATGGACTTGGCGATCGACGTCTTACCCACACCCGGCGGCCCGACGAACAGCAGCGTCGGCGCGCGCGCCGCGCGGTCATCTTCGTTGCCGGGCGCCTCTTCCTTCGGCTGGCGCTGACGCAGCTGCCGCACGGCGAGGAACTCGAGGACCTGGTCCTTCACGTCCTGCAGGCCGTAATGGTCCTCTTCCAGAATCTGAGCGGCGCGCTTCAAGTCGAGCGACTCCTCCGCTCGCTTGCTCCACGGCAGCTCGGCGACCGTCTCGAGATAGGTGCGAATCACCTGCGCTTCCATCGACTCGCGACCCGCGCGCTCCAGCCGCGCCAGCTCGCGGTCGACTTCCTTGCGCGCCGCTTCCGGGAGCTCCAGGGCATCGAGGCGCTTCTTAAGATCATCGGCCTCGGCTGCCTCTTCCTCTTCACCCAGCTCCTTGCGGATGGCCTTCATCTGCTCGCGCAGCAGCATCTCGCGCTGGCGCTCGCCCAGCTCCTCCTGGACCTGTGATTTGATGTCCTCCTGAGCATCGAGCACGGCGATCTGGCGCTGCACGTGCACGAGCACACGCCGCAGCCGGTCCTCGACCGCAAGGGTCTCGAGCAGCTGCTGGCGCTCGACCGACTGAATGTCGAGATGACCCGCCACGAGGTCCGCGAGCGCGCCGGGGTCGCTCACGCCCTCCAAGACCTGCTGCACGACCTCGGCGGGAAGCCCCGACTTCTTTCCGAGCTCAGCCGCCCGCTCGCGTACTTCGCGATGCAACGCTACGAAGGCTGGATCCCTCTCATTGAGAGGGGGCAAATCGGCCGCTTCGCGGACGGTCGCTTCGAGGTAGCCGGCGGTTTCCGTATAGTGGACGGCGATCCCGCGGGCCTCGCCATGGACGATCAGCTGGACGCCGCCGAGGTTGCGCTGGACCTGACTGATCCGCGCGATCGTGCCGGTGGTGTAGAGAACACCAGGCGATACCTGGTCGACATTTTCCTTTTGAGCGACGGCGAAAACCTTGCGATCAGGATGCTTCAGAGCGGCTTCTATGGCGCGCAATGTCGCGGGACGGCCCGCACCGATCGGCGTCGCGACGCCCGGGAACAGCACGGCGTCACGCAGCGGCAGTACGGGCAGGGTCATCCGGTCTGACATGGGGTCTCCATTCCTGGGATTCATGGACGGCATATCGCGGGCATTAGTGCACCGTCCATGCCAGAGAAAAACGTCGCTGGCGGCAGGTCCGTTCCACAAAACGCCGCCAAAGCGGCGCGCCGCTGCCAAGTAGACGCTTGAAGACTATCTTTTGGGGCGCATGAGCGATCTGTTGGCACAGCGGCTTAGCCAGGCCCTTGGCTCCTCGTTTACGCTGGAAGGAGAGATCGGCCGCGGCGGCATGGGCGTGGTCTATCACGCCCGGGACGAGCGGCTCAAACGCAAGGTCGCGGTCAAAGTCCTTCCGCCCGAGCTCGCGTTTCGCGAAGAAATCCGCATCCGGTTTCTCCGCGAGGCGGAGACGGCGGCGCGGTTGTCACACCCGCACATCGTACCAATTCATTCCGTCGGCGAGGGCCCGGATGGCCTCGTCTATTTTGTCATGGCCTACGTGGATGGTGAATCGCTCGGGGCGCGTCTGAAACGCCGCGAGCGCCTGCCACCTGAAGAAGCCCGCCGCATCATGATGGAGACCGCCGACGCGCTCGGCGCCGGACACGCCCTCGGTATCATCCATCGCGACGTCAAGCCCGACAACATCCTGCTGGAAGGGAGCCGCGGCCGCACGGTCCTTACGGACTTCGGCATCGCCAAGGCGCTCACGTCGACCACCGGACCCGGCACGTTGACAGCCACGGGCGTCGCGATCGGCACTCCGCATTACATGAGTCCGGAGCAAGCGGCGGGTGATCGGGAGATCGACGGCCGCTCCGACATTTACAGTCTGGGTGTGGTTGGCTATCAGATGCTCGCGGGGGAGCTCCCGTTTTCGGCGCCCACCGTCCCGGGCATCCTCCTCAAGCAAATCACCGAGCAGGCGCCGAACCTGATCGACCGCTCGCCGAGCTGTCCCGAAGATCTCGCGTCGTGTGTGATGCGATCGCTCGAGAAGGAGCCAGAGGCGCGCTGGCCGACCGCCGATGCGCTGCGGCGCGCCCTCGAGTCGCGCAGCGCGCCGCCCTATCGCCCCGCGCGGCGGACCAGTGGCGGCGCAGGTTCGCGTGCCGAGTCCCGATTCGGCGGGCCACCGGCCCGGATGTCCGGGGGTGGGCGCCCCCAGGATCGCGTGATGGAGCGTCGCCGCGCGGCCCGGGCGGCAAGGAAGGATCCCAAATCTGACCTCACCCCGAGCGGTGAGCCCAAGATGGTGGCGAAGTTCCGCGACTCGTTCGTGTCATGGGCGTCGGTCTGCGGCGGCCTCGCGGTTCTCGACCTGATCATGGGCGGCGGCATCAACTTCGCCCAATGGGTGGCGATTCCCTGGGCCGGCTTCGGGCTGCTGCCGCAGTACATGAAGCTGTGGCAAACCGGTTACTCCTGGCGCGACGTCATGAACCGGCCCGCCGCGCCGGACGCGCAGCTGGCGCCTGCGCTCGCCGGCGCGCGACGCAACCTGCCCGCGCCGCAGCTCGATGAGTTCGGCCGGCATGTCGACACGATTCGGCTCGCGCGCAACGACCGTGAGGCGATTCTCAAGATCATGGAACGCGTTCCGCCGTCGGAGCGGAAACTGCTTCCGGACGTCATCGTCACGGTGGACGCGCTGATGAAGCGCGCCGAAGACCTCGCGCGCATGCTGCACGGGATGAGCGCCGACGTCGATGACGGGGCGCTGGCCCGGATTGAAGCCCGCATCGAGGCGGTCAAGAATCACGAAGAGGGAACCGAGCGGGAGCGCCAGCTGAGCCTGCTCGAGCGGCAGCAGCAGGCGTTGAGCGATCTCCTCACACGGCGCAAGCGCGTCGAGGAGCAGATCGAGTCATGCGTGTTGGCGATGCAGAATGTGCGGTTCGACTTGCTGCGGCTGCGCTCGGCGGGAGTGGCGGCCGTGCTCAGCGACTTGACCCAGGCGACGCAGCAGGCGCGCGCGCTGTCACGCGACGTCGATCACGCCATCGCCGCGGCCGGCGAAATCCGTGACGTGCTCAATGGGGGGGGGGCTCCCCCTTCTCCGGTGGTTCCGCAGTCCCGGCGCTCGAGGCCCCCGTCCCTCTAAAGCCCTGACCGGCCCAGCAGTCCCGCACCAAGGCCGGGCCGTTCGCCCGCTGCATCGCGAAATCCAGCAGCTCCACAAACCCCGCCGCCGCGTCTTCGCAGCGGCCGGCCCGTAACGCCGCCACGGCCGCCAGCTCGCGGTAGCGCGCCGATCCGGGCCGGCGGCTCACGGCGTACCGCAGCACGCTGTCGGCGAGGGCGGGCGGGGCGTCGATGGCGATCTGCCCCAACGCCTGGCTCAGAAACTCGCCGGGGAATGGGTGGCGGAACGTTCCGCGCGCGGCGCTCAACGCGCCTCGTGCCTCGCGCGCGGCTTCGTCCCAGCGCTGGCTCCGGGCGGCAATCAGGGCGAGGGCCGCGCGCAGTTGCGCCGTGTCTCCCCCCGCGGCCAGCGCTTCCCTGAGCCGCACCGTCGCGAGCGGCCTGCTGCGAACCGCAGCGAGCAGCGCCCGCATCACGAGGGCATCGGAACGCGGGTGGCGGCCCGGCGCGAGCACGGTCTCGAGCAGCGAATCGGCGCGGGCGGTGTCGCCCATCGCGAGGCGAATGCCGGCCATGCGCACGCTCCACTCCGCGACGTCGGGTTGGGCGCGGCGCGCGCCTTCCAGGTAGGGCAGCACGCCGGGATCGCCGCGCCGCAGCGCAAGGATGCGCAGCAGCGCGAAGGGCGACGTCCCGTCATCCCGCGTCCCGATCTGCATGAGCGAATCGAACACCGCGTGTGCGGCCGCTCCGGGATCGAGGAAGCGCCGCGCGGCGACGAACTCGAGCCGCGGACGGTTGTCGGTGTGATCGAACGTGGCCCGCGTGATCAGGCGCGCCACGCCCGAATCGCCCAGCAGCATCCGACCGAAGTACTGATCGAGAGAATCGATGCTCAGCCATTCGCGCCCGAGCCCGTGCAGTTCACCGCCCGGTCCGAGCAGCTGGGCGACCCATTGCCGGTCGTAGGAGATCGGCCGGCCGGACGCGAGCACGACGAGATCGGAGGTGCCGCCAAACCACACATGGACGTGCGGAAAGACCTCGCGGAGGCTGCGCACGATGCCGGCGACGATCGGCAATGGCAGCTGGTAGAGCTGAATCCATTGACAGAAGATTCCATCGTCGGCGAGGCGCGAGCGGGCGATGCGAAAGAATTCCGGCGTGTACAGGGTCGCGATGCCCGCGACCCAGGGGTTCGAGGGCTCGGACACGATGACGTCGTAGCGCGTGCGATCGAGCTGCAGCGCGCTGCGCGCGTCGTCGACCACTGCCGAGACGTTCGGCCGCGCCAGCACGGTGTCGTTCACGGAATAAAACAGGCTGTCCATCTCGAGGACGGCGGGCTCGATCTCCACGACCTTCACCCGCTGCATTCCCGGCGCGCGCGCGAGGACCTGGGTGGTCACGCCGGTGCCCTGGCCGATGAGAAACGCGGACGTGGCACGGGGGTGCGCCACCAGCGGCGCGAGGCCGATCATGATCTGCGTGTCCATGTCGCCGCGGTCGGACGCGTCCACCTTGCCGTTCACGCGCAGCGAGCGGCCCGTCTCGCCTTCCCATACGCTCACGGTGGCATTGGGACCTTCGCGGAACGCCAGCTGGCGGGCGCCGCGGTGCTCGAGAAAGCGCTGCCGCTCCGCCTTGTCCATGCGCTGACGGGCATAGATCGTGGGACCCAGATCGATCAGCCGCGTGCTCCATCCCGGCGCCGAAATGGCGGCGACCAGGGCGAGCATGCCGAGGATGCCCCCCGCCAGCACGCGCACCCGCAGCCGCCGATCGTCCGCGCTGGCCTCGGCGATCCCGCGCGCGGCGAGCCCCGCCAGGGTCAGCGCCGCGAGCGCATTAATCGCGAGTCCCACGCGCAGCGTCGCCTGGGTTCCCAGGATCACAACGAAGACGAAGCCGGTGAGCACGGCGCCCAGGATGCTGCCCGCGGTATTGAGCGCGTACGCCGCCCCGACGTCGGCGCCCCGGGCGCGGCGACTGCGCGCCGTGAGATCGGTGAGCAGCGGGAAGCTCATCCCCATGCCAATGGCGGGGATCAGGACGACCGCACCGACGGCGACGCCCATGAGGACAAGGCGCGCAGCGGCGCTCATGTCGGGGATCTGGAACACGGCGATGATGTAGGAGGGCAGGATTCCAAAGAACAGGAACAGCGCCGCGGCCCCCACGCCCGTGATCCCCTGGGCGAGCGCGGCACTCGCGGCGGTGTCGGCGCGCGGCATGCTGCGCCGCGCCACCATCACGCTGCCCAGACCGATGCCGAGCAGGAACACGAGGAGCACGAGGGTGAAGGCGTAGGTCGATCCGCCCACGATCATTACGAGCACGCGGGTCCAGGCGATCTCGTTGAGGAGTGAAGCAAACGCCGTGAGTCCGAGCAGGATCAGGGCCACCGTGTGCAGCGGATCGCGCGTTGGTGGAGGCTCCGGCGACGGCTCGGGAATGGGATCGGCCACAACCTGCGCGCGCCCGAATCGAATGGCCGCGGCGCCGATCGCGAGATTGAGCGCGGCGGTCGTCCAGAGCGAGGCACGCACCCCCACGAACTCGATGAGGAAGAATCCCGCGAGGGCGGTCCCCGTCATGGCGCCCAGGGTGTTCAACCCGTACAGCCGGCCGAGCGATGGTTTCAGCAGGCCGCGGTCCTCGCCCATCAATGCTCGGGTCAGGATGGGCAGCGTACCGCCCATCAGCGTGGTGGGAATCAGCAGCACCAGCGCGGCCAGGCCAAAGCGCAGGGCGACGCTCGCCACGCCGCCGAGCGCGAGGGCGCCGGCCGTGCCGATGTAGATCGCGTGCGCCAGGGCGAGCACCAGCGGCGAGATGATGCCAAAGACGCCGATCGCGATTTCCAGCCAGCCGTACAGCTTCGCCGGATTGCGGGAGCGGTCCGCGACACGCCCGAACAGCCACGCCCCGAGGCCGAGGCCGCCCATGTAGGCCGCCACGACGGTCGTGACCGATTGAATCGTCGAGCCGAACGACTGGTAGAGGACGCGGACCCAGAGGAGCTCGTACACGAGCCCGGTGGCGCCCGACAGAAAGAAGAGGAAGGTGTAGAGGAGCGCGGGCCTAGAACGCATGCAGCTCACGCATGGCCTGCGCGAGATCCTCCACTTGAGGCAGGATGTAGTCCTCGAGGTCGGGCGCGTAACCGACGAACGTGTCGGTCGACGCGACACGCTTCACGGGCGCGTCGAGCCACGGAAAGCACTGATCCGCGATCCGCGCCGCGATCTCCGCGCCGTAGCCCCACGAGAGCGCGTCCTCGTACGCGACGATCACGCGGTTGGTCTTGCGAATCGACGCCGCGATGGTCTCCCAGTCGACGGGCGAGAGGGACCGGAGATCGATGACCTCGACGCTGATCCCGTCCTTCTCCTCGACCTCCTTCGCCGCCACCAGCGCGCGCTGCACCACGGCCCCGTACGTCACCACGGTCACGCCGTCGCCATCGCGGGCGACGCGCGCTTTGCCGAACGGGATCATGAAGTTGGGGCCGGGATTTGGAGCCTTGTTGTAGGTCTGGCGGTAGAGGTGCTTGTGCTCGAGGAAGATGACCGGGTCTTCGCAGCGAATGGCGGTGCGCAGCAGGCCATTCGCATCGAGCGCGGTGGCGGGACAAATGACCCGAATGCCGGGCACGGAGGTAAACACGACCGCGCCCGTTTGCGAGTGGTAGACGGCGCCACCCTTCAGGTAGCCGCCATACGTGACGCGCACCACGACCGGCGCGCTGAATTCATTGTTCGAACGCCAGCGAATCGTGGCGAGCTCGTTGCGCAGCTGGTGATACGCGGGCCAGATGTAGTCGAAGAACTGGATTTCGACGACCGGCTTCAGCCCGCGCGTGGCGAGCCCAATCGCGCGGCCCACGATGTTCGCTTCGGCCAGAGGCGAGTTGTACACGCGGTCGCTGCCGAACTGGCGCTGCAGCCCCCAGGTCACCTTGAAGACACCGCCCTTGCCCTTCACTTCTCTGAGGTACTGCTCGCGACTCACATCGGCGACGTCTTGCCCGAAGACGAGGATGCGCGGATCACGCGCCATCTCGTCTTTCATGGACGCGTTGAGCAGATCCACCATGGTGGTGGGCTCGCCGGTAAAGTGCGGATCGTCTTCGGTGTCGAACTGCTCCGATGTCGGATCCACATCGGGCGAAAACACGAACCGCAACGCCGATTCCGCCTTGGGCTGGGGCGATGTCAGGGCCATGTCGGCGGCGACCTGAACGTCCTCTTCCACCTGAGCCTGGATCGCCTGGAGCTCCGATTCGGTGGCGACACCCTCCTCGAGCAACCGCCGAGGGAACGTCGCGACGGGATCGCGCCTGGCTTCCTCTTCACGCTCGCGCGCAGGCTTGTAGAGGACTTCGTCGTCCGACAGTGAATGCGAGTACGGACGGGTCACGTGCGCATGGACCAGCGCCGGACCCTTGCGCTGGCGGCACCACTCGGCGGCGCGGGTCAGCACGTCGTAGGACGCGATCGGATCGCAGCCGTCCACTTCCTGCACCAGCAGGTTCGGAAAGTTGGACACCAGCTTCGACACCGAACCCCCGGCGGTCTGCACCTCGATCGGGACGGAGATGGCGTAATTGTTGTCTTCGATGAGAAACAGGACGGGCAGCTTGAGATTGCTGGCCGTGTTCAAAGCTTCCCACCACTCCCCCTCGCTCGTCGTGCCGTCGCCCGCGGAGCAGTAGACGACTTCGTCTCCCTGGATCGGCTTGTCCTTCAGCTCGTCGATGCGGTGGTAGCGGAGCCACGCCTCAGCGCATCCGACGGCCTGGAGAAACTGGGTGCCGGTCGGGCTCGATTGCGTGACGATGTTGAGCTGCTTGTGGCCCCAGTGCGACGGCATTTGGCGCCCGCCGGAGTTCGGATCCTCGGCGGCGGCCACGCCCGAAAGGAACATCTCGGTCGGCGTCATCCCGAGCGTGAGGCAGAGGGCCCGATCGCGGTAGTAGGGATAGAACCAGTCGTAGCCGGGGCGGAGCGCCTTGCCGGCGGCCACGAGCACGCTTTCATGACCCGCGCCCGAGATCTGGAAAAAGATCTTGTTCTGGCGCTTGAGCTGGATCTCCTTGTCGTCGATCCGGCGCGACAGAAACATGAGCCGATAGATGTCGAGCAAGTCGGCCTTGGAGAGTGCCGACGTGCTTTTCGGAGTCCGGGATTGCGAGGGCGCGGCTTTGCTCGCGGTGCGGGGACGGGTCGCCATACGATGAAAGTAGCCTACCAGCGCTCAGTCTTCACGTCCGCCAGGAGGTAACTTGAGGCCATGGACGAAGCCGCCAAAAAAGCGATCCTCCGCCACTTCCCCTACGGGCTGTACGTGATCACCGTCGCGCACAACGGCGAAGACCACGGCATGACCGCTAACTGGCTCACCCAGGCGGCCTTCGAGCCGCCCATGGCCGTCGTCGCGATCGAGAACACCTCCAAGACCATCGGGATGATCCGCGACTCCCACCACTTCGCCATCAACCTGCTGCTGTCTCACCAGCGCGACCTCGCCGGGAAGCTGGGCAAATCGTCCGAGCAGGCGCCCCAGAAGCTCAAAGGCATCAAGACCAGACCGGCGCCCGTCTCCGGCACGCCCGTGCTCGTGGATGCGCTCGGGTGGGTCGAATGTCGCGTAGTCGCGACGCTGCCGGCCGGCGATCACACCCTGGTGCTCGGCGAAATCGTCGGCGCCGGCGTGGAGCACGAGGGCGAGCCGCTCACCCTGCAGGACGCGGGGTTCAAGTACTCCGGCTGAATTACGGCTTCCGGTACACAACGCTTCCGTCCACAATCGTGTAGCGCGGCTTGATCGTCCCCAGTGACTCCGGTGGGACTGCGAACGGGTCGTGATCGAGCACGACCACATCGGCAAAGCGCCCCGCCGCGAGTGTGCCCCATTCCTGTTCCTTGAAGGTCGCCCACGCGTTGCCGTAGGTGTAGGCGCGCAGGGCTTCACCCACGCTGATCTTCTGGTCCGGCACCCAGCCGCCGGGGTTCTGGCCGTCGAGTGTGCGGCGGGTGACCGCCGCATACACACCGAGCATGGGATCGAGCGGCGCCACCGTCCAATCCGAGCCGAACGCGAGCGGCGCGTCGCTGTCGAGCAACGAGCGGAACGCGTACGTCGTGAGGATCCGCTGCGGGCCGATGCGCACCACAAGCCAGCGTCCATCGTCGATCGCGTGATACGGCTGCATCGACGCCACGACGCGCTGCGCGCCGAACCGGGCGACGTCCCCGGTACGCAGGTGCTGCGCGTGCTCGATCCGGAAGCGGCGGTCGCGGGCGCCGTGCGCGCGCGCCACGCTGTCGTAGATCGCAAGCAGAATGGCGTTGGCGCGGTCTCCGATCGCGTGCACCGCGATCTGGAGGCCGGCGGAATCGGCCCCGCCGATCCAGGCGCGCATGTCGGACTCGGGCTGGAGCATCAGTCCGCGGTAGCCTGCTGAATCCGAGAACGGCTCGAAGAAGAAGGCCGTGCGCGAGCCGGCCGACCCGTCCATGAACCCTTTGACGCCACCGATGCGCACCCAGTCGTCACCAGCGCCGCCGCTGCTGATGCTTTCGGCAACAGCACGCCAGTCTTCGATGGGGAAATACAGCGCCGCGCGCATCGTGAGGCGATTGGCGCGGGCGAGCCGCCGATAGCTCGCGAGATCGGCCCATGAGGCGGATACATGCGCAGTGGCCGTGACACCCAACGAAGCGGCATGAGCCAACGCGCGGGCCAGGGCCGAGTCGCGTTGCTCGGGCGAAGGATCGGGGATGACGCGCCCGATCAAATCCATCGCCTGGTCCTTGAATATGCCGATCGGCTCGCCCGAGGCAGTGCGCGGGATTTCTCCACCGACCGGTGCCGGCGTGCCTCTGGTGACTCCGGCGGCCCGCATCGCGGCACTGTTCGCGAGCGCCATGTGGCCATCGAGTCGATTGACGAACACCGGGTTGTTCGGCGTGACGGAATCGATCCAGCCGTGCCGGGGCAGCGGCGTGCCGCGCCACAGGGTGTGATCCCAGTCGCCACCGGTGATCCATTCCCCCGGCTTGAGCCGCGCGGCGTACTCCTTGAGGCGGCGCACGAACTCCTGCGGCGTGGCCGCATCGCGCAGATCCACCGACGCGAGTTGGAAGCCGCCGCTGATGAAATGCGTGTGGCCATCCGCGAAGCCCGGCATGACCAGGCCGCCCTCCGCGTCCAGCACCTGCGTCTTCGATCCGACGTAGCGTGCGATGTCCGCCGAGTCGCCGACGGCGAGGATCTTCCCGTCGCCGATCGCCACGGCGCCGCGCTGGCCACGGCCGGCGGACAGTCCGGTCCATACCGGCCCGCCCTGGATGACAACGTCCGCTTTGGAGCCGCAAGCGCCGAGCACGGTGAGCGCGACGACGTACGACGCACGACGCACGAGGAGCCTCCTAACGAAGCTTGGTAATCCGGCGAAGGGTATCGAGCGCTGCGATGGGATCGGCACCGGTATCGGCCTTGGCCGCCGGCTTGCCGAGGCCGTCTCGAATGTCGAGCAACACTTCGAGCAGCAGCTGCTCACGCTGGTAGGCGGCGTCCAGATCGGCCATGCGACGCTCGTCGCCGGATTTCTTGGCGCGATCGTAGGCGTCGCGATAGACGCTGTCGAGATTGTCGAGAATCTGCTGGCGCGGCCGTGGACTCATGCGGCCGAAAGATATAGGTTCTCGCCATGTCGCTCAAAGGCAAACGAATCCTGTTTTTCGCGGCCCCGCTGTATGAAGATCTCGAGCTTTGGTATCCGAAGATTCGGCTCGAGGAGGAGGGGGCCAGCACGACCGTCGCCGGCATGGGCGAGAAGACATACCCAGGGAAACGCGGTTATCCAGTCACCGTCGATACGAACATCGACCAGGTCTCCGCATCCGATTTCGACGGTCTCGTCATTCCGGGCGGCTTTGCCCCCGACCAGCTGCGGCGGTCCGACAAGTGTCTCCAGTTGACGCGCGAGATCTACCAGGCGGGCAAGCCCGTGGCGTTCATCTGTCACGCGGGGTGGGTGCCGATTTCGGCCAAGATTCTGAAGGGCAAACGCGCGACGAGCGTCCGAGCGATCAAGGACGACATGGAGAACGCCGGCGTGATCTGGGAAGACAGCGCGGTGGTGGTCGACGGCAATCTGATTTCGTCGCGAACACCGGCCGATTTGCCGCAGTTTTGCAAAGCACTGATCGCGGCGTTACGACAGGGGCCGCAGGACTAGGCCGCTCGGCACTTTGGGAATGAAGTACGTGGACTTGGGCGGCATCACATCGCCCGCGTCCGCGACCGCGAAGACCTGTTCCACCTTCGTCGGATTGAGCAGCACCGCCATCGCCGCCCCCCCATGCTGCACCATGTCCAGCGCCTGTTTCGCGTCCGCCACGTAGCGCACGATCGGAGTCGACGTCCCGGCGCCGAGAATCTCCTTTACCACGAGCGACTCGATGCGCGCCACATCCAGTTCGCGCGCCGCTTCGCTGTGGGCGAGGCTTGGCAGGCGATCGGGGAGCGTCCCGGGCCGCATGACCAGTGCGACCATGCGAGCGCGGTCCGTGACGATGCACGCGGTGCGCTCACGCCCGAGCGACGCGAGCGTGGCAACGGGGTCGACTCCCGCAGGCACGGGCTGCACGTCGAACCAGTCGCGCCAGCGCGGGAGCATGTGATCCAGGTCTCGCCCTGCGCCGAAGATCACGCGATGCGTGGGCAGCACCGCCAAGCCGGAATCCTGCGCCGAGACGATGAGCGCCAGTACGCGATCGGCAGCGGGGTTCTCGAGCGCGTACGCGCTGGCCGTCTCGTAGCGATGGTGGCCGTCGGCGATGTACAGGGGGGACGGGGGAAAGGGGAAGGGGGACGTGTCGCGAACAATCCAAAGACGGATCCCTACTCCGTTCAGCTCGGCACTGGCGTCGGGCTTCCCGCGAGCGACAGTGGCCACCGCATTCGCGAGAGAGCGATCGCGATCGGGCGCGAGCAGAAAGATCGATTCGATGTTTGTGGCGGTCGCGCGCATGAGCGCGAGGCGATCGGCCTTGGGACCGGCATGGGTGTGCTCGTGGGGACGGATGCGGCGCGGTTCGTACCCCTCCGCCGCGACGGCGGCGAAGACGCCCCGCCGCGTGCATTTCTCGCCCGTTGGTAATGTGAAGTCCTGCGCCATCACATAGAGCACCGGATCGGGATCGCGCCGCAGCACCCCGCTCGCGCGCCAGGCAGCGAGCCGCTCGGCCGCCGCCTGGTAGCGGTCATCATCGGGCTGCCCGGGCCGCGCTTCCGGCAGCATCACGTGCACGATATTGTCTGCGTCGAGCGCCGCGTACCGCGCGCGCTCGGCAGGATCGATGACGTCATAGGGAGGCGCGATCAGGCGGCTCAGCTTCTCCGCGGCCGCGTAGCGCTCGCCCCGAAACGGCGCAACGAGGTCAGCCATGAGCTTTCGTGATGCGCAGCAGAGGGTGGACCACTGGGTCGGTCAGTTTGAGGAAGGCTACTTCCCGCCGCTCGCTAATGTGGCGCGGCTCGCCGAGGAGGTGGGCGAGCTGGCCCGCGAAGTGAATCATCAGTTCGGGCCGAAAAAGAAGAAAGCCGCCGAGCAGACGGGATCGATCCCGATGGAGCTGGCCGACATTCTGTTCGTCGTGATCTGTCTCGCCAATTCCCAGCGGATCGATCTGGACGACGCCTTCGCGCAGATGATGGCCAAGGTTACCTCCCGCGACGCCGGCCGCTGGACCAGGAAGGCTCGCTGACTTCCTCGTAGATCCGCGCGTACGACACCAGACGATCGGGATCGATCGCGCCGGGTGGTGCGCCCCGCACCGCACACCCTGGCTCGGCGAGGTGGCGGCAGTTATCGAACCGGCATTGATCGAGATAGGGGCGGAATTCCGGAAAGCAGGCACCTAGCTCGTTGGGGTCGATGCCCCACGCGCCGATTTCCCGGAGTCCGGGCGTGTCGACGACGTAACCGACGCCGGCAACGGGCACCAGCTCCGCGGCGGTAGTGGTATGCTTGCCGGTGCGCCATTTCTCGCTGATCGCGCCGACACGCAGCTTGAGCCCCGGCTCGAGCCAATTGAGCAGACTCGACTTGCCCGCGCCCGACGCGCCCGTAAAGACCGAGTGCCGGCCGCGCAGCAGGTCGCGCAGCGCCGGCAGCCCCTCGCCCTCCTTCACCGACGTCGCGAGCAGCTGATAGCCCGCGGTCTTGAAGCGCAGCGCCAGCGCCTCCTCGGTCGCGCGGTCGAGCTCGATCTTGTTCAGGACGACGGCCGCCGGAAGCCCGTTCGCTTCCGCAATGACGAGAAACCGGTCGATCATCCGGGGGCTCGGCTCCGGATCGCGGGCGGAGGTCACGACGATCACTTGATCCACGTTCGCCGCGACCGGCTGCGGGCGCCGTGGTCCCGCTCCGCTGCTGCCCTGCGACGCGCGGCGCGCGAGCACTGACCGGCGCGGACGGATCTCGGCGATCGTCGATCCCTCGAGCACGACGACGTCGCCCGGGACGACGCGATCCTCGTCCTTGTGCTTGAGCTTGCCGCGCAGCGTGGCGGTGATCTCTCCAGCATCGGTATGGACCCGGTAGCCGCCACCGACGCGCGCCAGCACGACGCCGTTCACGAGCGTCATGCGCGCTGCCTCGCCACGCAGTCGTCGAGATGCGCCTTCACCTGCTCCAACGTCAGCGCGAGCACGGGCGCGAGTGCTTCGTCCGCTGTCGATCCGAACGCGAGATAGTCCGTTTCGAGATGCCCGACGGGGCGCTCTCCCCCCTCCGCGCCCCAGCGCACGAACAGCAGCGCCGCGCCGAAGCGGCCTTGCTCGGCGGCGTCATCGGTGAATGTGCCGACCGAGTACGCCTGGCCGTCCGGCGCGCCGAACGCCGGCGGGCGTCCGTGCACCTGTTGATAGCCGCCCAGCGTCATGTCGTCCATCAGCGGCGACGGTGCACCGATTCTTTGAGGATGTTGGTCGTGATGAAGGCGATGTTCGCGGGGCGCTCCGCGAGCCGCCGCATCAGGTAGGGATACCAGTGGGTGCCGAACGGCACGTACACCCGCAGGTTGTAGCCTTCGTGGCGCAGCCGATACTGCAGATCGCGGCGCACACCATAGAGCATCTGAAACTCGAATCGATCGGCGGCAATCCCCCTCTGCTTCGTGAACGCCGTGGCGTGATGGATGATCTTCACGTCGTGCGTCGCGATTCCGGGATAGTGGCCGCGCTCCAGCAGCCGCTCCATGCAGGCGATGTAGCTCGCGTCCACGTCCTTCTTCTCCGGAAACGCGACGTCTTCCGGTTCCTGGTAGGCGCCTTTACACAGCCGGACACGCGCGCCGAGCGCAATCATCGCGTCGACGTCGGCGGCGGTGCGGCGCAAGTACGACTGCAACACGACACCCACGGCGTTGCCGAACTCCGGATACAACACCGTGGCAAAGAGCTGGAGCGTGCGCTCGGTATACGTCGACTGCTCCATGTCGATGCGTACGAACGAGTCGTACTGCTTCGCCTTGCCGATGATGGCGCGCATGTTTTTGATGCACAGCTGCTCGTCGATGTCGAGCCCCATCTGCGTGAGCTTGACCGAGACGTTGGCGTTTGCTGTGGCACTGTGAATCCGGTCGAGCACCTCGCTATAGGTTTGACACGCCCGCTGGGCTTCTTCGGCATGCAGGACCGATTCGCCCAGCAAATCGATAGAGGCGGACAGGTCGCTCGCATTGAGGTCGCGCAGGGCCGCGATGGCTTCGTCGATTGTTTCACCCGCGACGAATCGCGACGCGAGCTTCCGGGCAAGGCGGTTCTTCCGGACGAAACGAAAGATGCTGGGCTGCTCGCTCAACCACAGAAACGCGGCTTTCAGCATCAGCCGTAGAGCTTTGTCCCGCGGCCGGCATGCTCGCGCAGCACCTCACAGGGCGCGAACCGCGCGCCGTACCGCTCCGCCAGCCGCTCGAGATCGTTCACCACGCGCTCGGCGCCAAGGTCGTCGGCATAGCGCAGCGGCCCGCCGCGGAAGGGCGGGAAGCCGAATCCGAAGATCGCGCCGATGTCGCCGTCACGCGGATTCCGCACGACTCCTTCGCCCAGCGCGCGCGCGGCTTCATTGACCATGCCGAGCACGAGGCGCTGCAGGATCTCCGCGGGCCGGGGGCCGCCGTTCGGACGCGCACCGAGCAGCTCGTACACGCTCTCGTCGACGCCGCGCTTCTTCCCGCCCTTATAGATGTAGAAGCCGCGACCCGATTTCCGGCCGAGGCGGCCCGCTTTGACGAGGGCGGCGATGCCCGGCCCCGGCGCGGGGATGATGTGATCGCCGTAGGCCTCCTGCATGACGCCCGCCACTTTCAGCGCGACGTCGAGCCCGACCTCATCGAGCAGCGTCACGGGACCCACCGGGAACCCGAAGCGGACGGCCATGCTGTCGATGTCCTCGATGGATGCGCCGTCGGCCAGCACATGGCCGATTTCATTGGCGTACGGCGCCAGGATCCGGTTTACCCAGAAGCCCGGACTGTCGCGCACGACGATGACGGTCTTGCCCATGCGGCGGCCGAACGTCACGGCGGTGCTGATGGTCTGCGGCGTCGTGCGCGCGCCCGGGATGACTTCCAGCAACGGCATTTTCGCGACCGGCGAGAAGAAATGCATGCCGATGACGCGCTCGGGATCGCGCGCCGCTTCGGCGATCCGCGTGATGGGAATGGTCGAGGTATTCGAGGCGAACACGCCCGAGGACGGCAACACGCCTTCCGCCTCTCGCAGGACCTGCTGCTTGACCCCGAGATCCTCGAATACGGCTTCGATCGTCAATTCCGCCCGGCCGAACCCCGCGTACGTGTCGCCGCCGGACAGCAGCGCGACGAGCCTCGCGTACTCGTACTTCGAAATGCGGCGCCGCTTCAGCCGGTCATCGAGAATCGCGCGCGCGGCCAGGATGCCCTGCGCCACGCGCCCGAGGTCGGCGTCCTTCATGCGGACGTCGACTTCGCCCTGCGCCACCGCGGTTCCGGCGATCCCCGATCCCATGAAGCCTGAGCCGATGATTCCGAGCCGGTTCACGCGCGCGGCGGCAGGGGCATCCGCAACGCCCGGATCCTTCTTGAGCTGATTGGTGGCAAAGAAGATCTGCACGAGCTTGCGGGAGACATCGGTTACGGCGAGCTGCCCGAACAATTGCGCTTCGCGCTTCAGTCCTTCCGCGATGCCGTGTTTCAACCCGTACTCGACGGCCTCGAGCGCCGCGAGCGGCGCAGGATAATGCCCGGCCGTCCGCTCGAGCACCTGCTTGCGCGCCGCGCGGAACACGATGCGCCGCCCCAGCGGATTGCCGTCGAGCAGAAACCCGACGAATCCACCGGGCCGTTTGCGCTTGGGCCGCCACCCGCCGGCCATTTTGTGAGCGGCACGGAATGTGATCTCATGCAGAATCGCTGGCGGTACCAGCTCGTCGACGATACCGAGCCGGAACGCCTTGGCGGCACGCTCCAGTCTCCCGGCGAGAATCATGTCCAGTGCCGCGCGCGCCCCGATGAGGCGCGGCAGGCGCTGGCAACCGCCCGCCGCCGGCAGGATGCCGAGCTGAACCTCGGGCAGACCGATCTGGGTCTTGGGGTGATCGGTTGCGACGCGATAATGGCACGCGAGCGCGAACTCGAGGCCACCACCCAGACAGCCGCCGTGAATGCCCGCGACGACGGGTTTCGGGAAGCGTGCGACCCGCTCGAGCAGCTCCTGCCCGTCAGCGGCCAGGCGTTCCGCTTCGGCGGCCGACCCCAGTCTCACGAATTCCTCGATGTCGGCGCCGGCAATGAAGTTCTCGGGCTTGCCGGACAGGAACGCCACGCCGCGCACGTGAGGATCGTCGGCCAGGGCCGCGAAGCACGCGAGAAACTCGTCTTTCACGCCGCGCGAAATGACGTTGACCGGATGGCCTTTGAGATCCAGCACCACGACGGCGATGCCGTCGGTGATGTCCCACGTGACGGCCGGCGCGCTGCGCGCCGGCGGCGCAATCGTCGCCATTATCGACGTTCCAGAACCATGGCGAAGCCCATCCCGCCCTGGGCGCACACGGAGATGAGACCGAATTGCACGTCGCGGCGGACCATCTCATTGGACAGCGTCGTGACCAAACGCCCGCCCGTGGCGCCGAACGGATGACCGATCGCGATCGAGCCGCCCATCACGTTGATGATGTCCTCATTGATGTCCCAACCCTTGGCCGCAAAACCCTGGAGATTCGAGAGGACTTGCGCGGCGAACGCCTCGTGCAGCTCGATCAGTCCCAGGTCCTTCCATTGAATCCCGGCGCGTTCGAGGGCCTTGGGGACCGCCCACACCGGCGCCTGCAGGAGCTGCCAGCCCGGATCGACCGCCGCAACCGCATACGACCGGATGTAGGTGAGCGGCGCGTAGCCGAGCGCCTGCGCGGCCTCGGCGCTCATCAGCAAGACGGCCGACGCTCCATCGGTGAGTGGCGAGGCATTGGCGGCGGTCACACTGCCGTAGCGGCGGTCGAACACCGGCCTGAGCTTCGCCATCTGCTCGAGCGACGTATCGGCTCTGATGCCGTTGTCCTGCTGGACGATCGGCTCACCGGGCCGTGTCGAGAGCCAGGGCGCGATCTCGGCCGTGAGCCGGCCGTCCGTGGTGCCTTGGGCCGCGAGCGTGTGGCTGCGCAGCGCCCAGCGATCCTGCTCTTCGCGCGAGATGTGATTCTCCTTGGCCATCTTCTCCGCCGACTGGCCCATCGACTCACCGGTCGACGGCTCCGCGATCGCGGGCGCGACCGGAATCAGGTCTTTCGGGCGAATCTTGGCGAAGGTCTTGACGCGGGCGCCCAGCGACTTGGCCTTGCTCGCCTCGACCAGAATGTCGGCGAGCCGGCGCGATGCGAGAATCGGAATGTCCGACAGCGCTTCGGCGCCCCCCGCCACGATCACGGCCGCGTTGCCCAACGCGATTTGATCGTGTGCGGCGGTGACGGCTTGATTCGAGGAGGCGCAGGCTCGATTCAGGGAGTAGGCGGGGATCTCTTTGGGGAATTGCGGCAGGAGGCTGACTTCACGGCCGATGTTCGGCACCAGGGGCGACGGGACCACCTGTCCGAAGATGACTTCGTCGACTTCCTGCCCGTCCAGATTGGTGCGTTCGAGCAGCTCGCGGGCGGCGTAGCGGGCGAGATCGACGGCGCGCACATCCTTCAACGAGGTGCCCGCTTTGCTGAACGGCGTTCGGACGCCGGCGACGACTGCCACGCGCCGTCCGTTGAGACCCGGCATTAGATTCCCCTCCGATTTTCCTCGCCCCCGAGCCTGGGGGTGAGGTCGAAACCTACCACCAGCCCCGAGTGGAGGGGAGTTGGAGCAGACGCGAGCCGCCGCCCTTCAGTCTCTGATCGATACGCCCGTGGACGTGCTCATCATCGGCGCAGGGATCACGGGCGCGGGGATCGCGCGGGATGCGGCCATGCGCGGCTTCCGCACCGCCCTGATCGACAAGGCGGACTTCGGCGCCGGCACGTCGTCCCATTCATCGCGGCTGATTCATGGCGGCGTCCGCTATCTGGAGCAGTACGCGTTTCGGCTGGTGTTCGAGTCCAGTCACGAGCGCCGCATCCTGCTGAAGATCGCGCCCCACCTCGTGCGGCCGCTCGCTTTCCTCTTTCCTGTGTATCGCGGCGGCCGCGTGCCTGGCTGGAAGCTGCGCGCCGGGATGTGGCTGTACGACTTGCTCGCCGCGTTCCGGAACGTGGGACGGCACCGTTGGCTGGGTGCCAAAGAGGTCCGGCGCGTCGAGCCGGGCTTGCGCGATCGCGGGCTCAAGGGCGCCGCGATGTACTACGACGCGCAGGTCGACGACGCCCGGCTCGTCATCGCCAACGTGCGCGCGGCCGCGCGCGCGGGGGCGCTCGTGGCCAATTACGTCGAGGCGACGGCGCTGCTCAAACCGGACGGCCGGATCCGTGGGGTCACGATCCGCGACGTGCTCAGCGGCGAGACGACAACCATTCGCGCCAACGTCGTGGTGAATGCCACGGGCCCCTGGTCCGACGCGCTGCGCCGTCTCGACAATCCTGCCGCCAAACCGCTGCTTCGCCCCACCAAGGGCGCCCATGTCTTCGTGCCGCGGCGCCGGATGTCGAACGAACATGCGGTCACGCTGTTCTCGCAGCTCGACGGCCGGGTGATGTTTGTGCTGCCTTGGGGAGACCTGTCGTACATCGGAACCACCGATACGGACGCCGACACCTCGCCCGACGCGTTGCGTGTGACATCCGCCGATGTCACGTACCTGCTCCGATCGGCCAACGCGGCGTTTCCGGACGCGCATCTCACCACGAACGACGTCATCTCGGGATGGGCGGGGCTGCGGCCGTTGCTGCACCAGGATAACGCGACCCCGTCGCAGGTGTCCCGTGAGCACGCGATCGAAGAAAGCGCGCAGGGGCTCGTCTCAATCGTGGGCGGGAAGCTCACCACGTATCGGGTGATGGCGCGCGACGTCGTCGATCGCGTCGCGAAGCGACTGCACGCGCTCGATGGTCGCCCCATCGCGCCGCACCCGCCGACGGATCGCGAGCCTTTGCCGGGAGGCGAGTCCGCCGACCTCGAGGTGCTGGTCGAAGCGGCGCGCGCGCGGGGGACGCCTGAAGCGACCGCGCGCCATCTGGTCGCGAGCTATGGCAGCGAGGCCGCGGCCGTGCTGAACCTGATCGATCGCGAGCGCCCGCTCGGCCAGCCGATCCTCCCCGGGCGGCCTGAGATCTGGGCGGAAGTGACATATGCGGTCGAGCGCGAACTGGCGCTGCGGGTGCAGGACGTGTTGATCCGTCGCCTGCAGTTGTTTTACGAAACGCGGGACCAGGGGCTGTCCATCGCCGGCGCGGTCGCGAGCCGGATGAAAAAGCTCCTCGGCTGGGACGAGACCCGTGAAGCCGAGGAGCTCCGTGACTACGCGCACGCCGTCGAACGCGCCCGGATCAAGGTTTGACGCGCACGCGCGGTCGGATACGAATGTTCGAGTCGTCGTCGTCGTCTTCGATCTGGCGCAGCGCCCACGTCGCGGCGCGCCGAACCGATCCCGCTTCATCGCTCTGAGCAGCCACGAGCCCGTCGCGGGCGAGCGGGCTTTCGATCTCGCCCAGGGCCCACGCGGCGGTCGCGCGGACCTCGATGTCACTGTCCTTGAGCGCCGCGACCAGCGGATCGACCGCGCTTTCGCTTTCGATTTCTCCCAACGCCCAGGCGGCGAGCACGCGCACCTCGGGGTCGGCGTCGCGCAGGCCGACGGCCACGAGGCGGACCCCGCTCGCTTCTTCGATTTCGCCCAGTGCCCAGAGCGCCGTCTTGCGCACGCTCACGACCGGATCGCGCACGAGCGGCTCGAGCGCCGCGACGCCTTGACCGCTTTCGATTTCACCCAGCGCCCAGGCCGCGGCCTGGCGCACGCGCGGCTCGCGGTCCTTCGTGGCGGTGGTGAGCAGCGGCACCGCGCTGGCGTCCTCGATTTCGCCGAGGGACCACACCGCGGCGATGCGGACCTCGAGGACCGGATCGTTCACGGCCGCCGTGAGCGGGCGAACCCCGCGCGCGTCTTCGATCTCGCCGATCGCCCACGCGGCGGTGCGACGGACTTCGGGTGCGCGGTCATTGAGGGCGCGCGCGAGCGCGTCGATGGCGACCTTGTCTTCGATCTCCCCGAGCGCCCAGGCCGCGGTCATGCGAACCGCGGGGGTATCGTCATCGCTCAGCGCCTTGCTGAGCGGACTGATGGCGCGCGAGTCCTCCATTTCGCCGAGGCCCAACGCACCGGTCTCGCGCAGGTCGGCCCGTGCGTCGCGCAGCAGGCTGATGAAGAGATCGTACTCACCCGATCCGCCGTGATTCCCGAGCACGCGCACGGCGATCTTGCGCACGCAAGGGTTCTCGTCGCGCACGAAGGAGCGGAACGCGCGCAGCGCCCCCGGGTCGATGTCCGAGCTGCGCTCGTGCATCTCGACGTGAACGCCGCCACCGCCGCCTCCGGGCATCGGCATTGGAGTCGGCATCGGGCGCGGCATCGGCATCGCCGGGTCTGAGTAGTTCCAACCGCCCCAGCCCCACCAGCCGCCATAGTTGGTCATGGCCTGGCCAGCGAGCCGGCAGACGGTGGAATCGCTCGTCTTGAGCTGCGAGAGCACCCGCGTGACCGTAGCGGAGTCGAGGGTGGGGTGGTTCTGCACGGCGACCAGCAAAGCCAGGAACGTTGCAAGCATGACCAATCCCGGGTGGAGGATACGTCCGTTTGGATATGAGGAATGTCCCAAAGGTTGCCGCGTCGGGAAATGGCGGTATTTTCCCGCCCCGTGCGTCACCGTACCTGGCCCGTTTTCCTCTGTGTTGTCGGTCTCCCCGCCTGCTCCCGGCCTGAAGCGCCCCGGCAAGCGATTGCCGCGGCGAGTACGGCGGACTCGATCATCCCTGATGGCCCCTTTGGCGACGCCGTGCGCCGCGGCCGGGCGATTCTGCTGGCAACCCGCGACAGCCTACCGAGCCACGTGGGAAACCAGCTGCGTTGTACCAGCTGTCATCTCGACGCCGGGCGCCGGGAGATGGGCTCCTGGGTCGGCGTGTTCGGGCGCTATCCGCAATACCGTCCCCGCAGTGGCATCGTCGAAACGATCGAATACCGCGTCAATGACTGCTTCCGCCGCAGCATGAACGGCACCGCGCTGGACCCGGCGGGTACCGACATGCGCGACATCGTGGCCTACCTGGCGTTTCTGTCTCGGGGAACCCCGGTGGGCCCGCCCACCGTGGCACCCGGAACGCGACTCCAGAAGTGGGCTTCGTTTTCGGCGGACACCGCGGCGGGCGCGCGCGTGTTCGGCGCGTCGTGCGCGAAGTGCCACGGCGCGGCCGGGGAGGGAAGCGCTGTCGCGCCCCCGGTGTGGGGTCCGCAGTCGTACAACGTGGGAGCGGGGATGACGCGCGTCCGCGCCGCGGCCGAGTTCATCCGGCACAACATGCCGTTCGACGCACCCGGAACGCTCACCGACCAGCAGGCCTTTGACGTCGCCGCATACGTGAATGCGCAGCCGCGACCCGATTACAAAGGCAAGGAAAACGACTGGCCGAACGGCGATCCGCCACCCGATGTTGCGTATCCAACGCGGTCCGCCACACGCCGCGTCCCGTAGTTCACCACCTGAGGAGGTTTCCGATGTTCGAGTTCAACGACGTCACTACTCCCCGCCGCGGCTTTTTGGGTACTCTTGCCGCCACCGCGGCCGCAGGTCTCGCCAGCCTGACCCCGCTGCGGCTCGAGGCGCAGCCGCGCCGCGGATCGAGCGGCGTGGATGCGGCGTTCGAGACGTGGCTCAACCGGATCACGGGGAAGCACAAGATGGTGTTCGACGCGCCCGAGGTGAACGGCGGCATGCCGGTGATCTGGCCGCGCGTCTGGCTCAACGGCAACAACGAGAATTACGGCACCAAGGACGCCGACAACTCCGGCGTGGTCGTGCTCCGTCACTCGGCCATTCCGATTGCCATGAAGGATGAGGTGTGGGCGAAGTACAAACTGGGCGAGGCGTTCAACATCAAAGACGGCGATGCACCGGCCGTCAAGAACGGTTTCGCGAAGGTAATGCCCTTGCCGCTGCCGGGCACCGGGCTCGAAGCGCTGCTCGCGAGTGGCGTGCTGGTCGGTGTGTGCAACGTCGCACTCACCGTCTACAGCGCCATGGTGGCGCAGAAGATGGGGCAGGATCCCGCCGCCGTGAAGGCGGACTGGGTTGCCGGCCTGCTGCCCGGCTGCCAGGTCGTGCCCTCAGGCGTGCTCGCGGTGGCGAGAACGCAGGAGAAGGGCTGCGGGTACTGTTTCGCGGGCTAACCCCGCGTCGCGGTAAGAGGCGGTGAAAGGCGGCGAGGGGACGGTAAGACCCTCGCCGTCTTCATTCGAGCGTTGAACGCTCGGGCGCGGCCTGACGGGCGTACGTTAGACCGCGCATCGTGCTGTAGGCGAAGATGAGCATGCCGGTAACGCGAATCAGCTGGCCCACGAGTTGGTCGTGATCGAGCAATCCCACCTCGCCGAGCAGGTAGGTCCAGTCATGCTCGCCCCCTCCGACCAGTGGGAGCTCCTGGGCCTGCGCGTCCTGCGCATACCTCGCGACGTTCCAGAGATTCTGCGCGACCCACCATGCGGCGACGGTCGCCGCGTGACGATCCGGTCGTCGCCAGAAGTACCAGACGAAGGCAAGCGGGAAGAGCAACTGCAGGAGCGTGCCGCCAAGCACACCGACAAACTCGCCGAACGGTCCGAAGACCAGATGACCGGTTTCATGGATGGCGAGATCGACGTTGTCGAGCAGGCCGTAGTGGTCCGGAACGACGAGATAGTACAGGCCATACACGCCGAGCGCCGCGGTGAGCAGCTGCCGGCCGCGCGCCTGGCGCTCTATTTCCAGCCCCGCAGGCTGCGCACGAAATCATGCAGCACCAGGAATTTCTCGTACAGGCGCACGCCTTTGCGCTTGCGGCCGAACTCGGCGAACAACTCGCGGAGACGGCCGCGGCGCGTCACGTAGAACCGGAACGTCTCGGCGAAATCCTCCTGCGGATGCGTCGCGGCGTACGCGCTCACGTAATCGGTGAGCGTCGTGGCGATCCGGCGCCGCTCGAAGTCCACCCAATGCTCGTCCGCGACGCGATACGCCTTGCGCACTTCGCCGAAGGCGCGGCGGAACCGGCCAGAACGCGTCCAGGACCAGTGATGGTAGAGGAAGGAGTGACCGAGCTCATGCAGGAGCAGGCCCGTGAGCATGTTCCACGAGATCTCGTCGCGACGCCGCTTCCCCGTGACGTAACGGCGATCGAGCTCGATCACCTTGGGCGCGCGCGGCGCGACGCCTGACACGCCGGGACGGAGCGCGACGCGGTACTGCCAATCGCGAATCCGGGAGACGATGAGCAGACGGCGCGCCCGTCGCAGCGCGCGCGGGATGAGGTCCCGCCCGGTCGCGTCCTCCCCGCACCAGGGGCAGGTGGCCATCCAGTCGTCCACACCGCGATCGCAGCGCGGGCACGAGTTCTGGAAGTGATCGTAGCGCCACGACTGCGCGCGCCCGCACCAGGGACAAAAGCGCATCGGGTACATCACGCCGCCGCCGCAGCCCCAGTCGCAGCGCGCGTGGAATTTGAAACCCTTGGGCGCCTTGAGCGGCTCGTCGCTGGAGTCCTTGTCCTTGATATCGCGGCCGCACCACGGACAGAACGACGAGGCGTCCGACACCATCCAGCCGCAGTAGGCGCATTCCGCCCCGGTCTCGCGCTGGGTGTCTTCCCATTCGAGCCGGCGGCTGCAGCTCGGGCAGTAGCTCCAGAACCGCTCCAGCTCGGTATGGCAGTGGGGACAGCGCAGCTCGGGGGTCGGCACCTCGCGACGGCTCATCGCGCCAGCGCCTCATCCACGATGCGTTGGATGAACGCGTTGTATTTGAGCCCCGACTTCTTGGCGGCCTCCGCCAGCTCGTGCTCGTCGGCAATGAACGGATTGGGATTCACCTCGAGGACGTACACCTCGTCGTCGTGCGCGAGGCGCACGTCCACCCGCCCGTAGTCCTGCAGCCACAGGGCGTGAAAGGCGGTGCTGCAGATCTCCCCGATGCGGGTCGTGAGCTGCTCGGAGACGCCTTTGGCGAAGACGTTCTTGATCTGCTTTTTCTTGCGGTACTCCTCGTCCCACTTGGCCTTGTATGTCGCGATGCGGTGCTCGCCGATTTCGGGCTCGCCGAACGTCATCTCCGTGAGCGGCAGCACCTCGAGCTCGTCGTTGCCGATCAGGCCGACGTACACCTCGCGGCCTTCGACCAGCTCCTCGACGATCGCGGCCTGATGGTACTTGGTGTGGATGAACTCGATCCGCTGTTTCAGGCTCGCGTCGTCCTCGACGACCGATGCCTGCGCGATGCCGATCGACGCGTCCTCGAGCAGCGGCTTGACGATGAGCGGGAACCGCAGCTCGGACGGGCGCACCAGCTCGTCGCCTTCGTGGAACTCGGCGAACGCCGGCACCCGGATGCCGTGGAAGGCGAGCACTTTCTTGGTGAGCGACTTGTTGCGCGCGACGAGCAGCGCGGTGGGAGAGGAGCCCGTGTAGCGATAGCCGTACATGTCCAGCAGCGCCGCGATCGCATATTCGTGGCGTGCGTTCTTGCGAAAGCCCTCGCAGCCGTTGAACACGAGCTTGGGCTGGAACGCCGCCAGCTTCGTGAGCAGCGGCACGACGTCATCGCCGATGCCGATCATCAGGACGTCGTGCCCGCCGGCCATCAGCGCGCGCGCGACATCGTACTCAGCCTCCTCGACCTTTTGATCGATCTCGTGCTTGAACGCCGCGTCATCCCACTCGGGGTGCAGCGAATCGAAGATGACGGCGATTCTCATATCATCTCCTCAACGTCCACCGGAGACGTGGAGGTCGAGTGCACTCACCCGCCGCATGTCTCGCCGTACGCTCGTGAGTCCGATGAGGATGATCACGCCGCCCAGGAACCCGACGGCCGGTAGGAGCAGCATCGCGCCCCGCAGGCTGCCGGTACGGTCCGAGAGATAGCCGATGAGGGGAGGCGCCAGCGCGTCGCCCGCGAGGTGCGAAAACAAGACAAACGCCCCCAGCACCGATGCCTGGACCGCCGGGGGGACGACATCGAGAATCACCGCGATCAGTGGACCGTTGTACCAGGTATAGAAGAAATACGTCGCGAGAACAAGCGGCGTGAACCAGCGGAGATCGTCAACGAGGAGCAACAACGCGCAGACCGGGGCACCGAGCACAAATCCCGCGCCGGACGCGAGCACGCGACCGCCAGGCCACCGCTGCTGCAGTCGATCGGCGAACCGCCCGCCTACCAGCGCGCCACCGACACCGCCGACAAGGGCCCAGAAGCCGAATTCAGAGCCCACGCGCGCGACTGAAAGGCCGTGCACCCGCTGCATGAACGCCGCCGCCCAGGCGATCAGTCCGTTCACGGCGAATGTCACCATGGCGCCGCCGAGAAAGACCCAGATGAGCGTCGGCGTGCGCAGCACCAGCACCGCGGCGTCCTGAAAGTCGTCGAACGCCCCCGCGGCGACTGCGCCAGCCGCGGTCGTGCGTCCCACGGCCAGCGGCACCAGCCGCCAAACCGTCCACGCGATGCCGGCGCTCACGCCCACACCAAACACGGCCGTGCCAATGAGAGGGGGGATGCCCTCAAAGAGCGCCAGCAACGCCGCGATGGCGGCCCCGACTCCCGCGCAGATGGCGAGCGGCGCGACATACTGCGTGACGCCATGCATGCCGTGTCGCCACCACCCGCGAAGAGTCTCGACGATGGGGGGGGGCGGCCGGCGATCCAGCTCGCGCAGCCGCGATGCGAGCAAGGCGAGGACGAGTCCCGGAAATCCCATCCAGATGAATGCCCAGCGCCACCCGTAGCGCTCCGCAATGATGCCGCCGAGCCAGATCCCAAGGACGCCACCGAGCGCCATGCCCACCGAGTAGATGCCGATCGCGAACGCGCGCCGGCGGCCCTTGTAGTACTGCGCGATGATCGCCTGCGACGCCGGGCCGTAGCCCGCTTCGCCGAATCCCACGAGCGCGCGGCAGGTGAAGAGCTGCCAGAAGTGCCGAACGAATCCACCGGCCGTGGTCGCCGCGCTCCACACGGTGACGCCCCACGTGATGACGGCGCGCCGGGAACGGAGATCGCCGATCACGCCGAGCGGCAGCGCGGCGAGCGACAACACGATGATGTACGCGGAGCCGAGCCATCCGAGCTGCGCGTCGGTGAGGTTCAGCTCGCGCTTGACCGGCTCGAACACCGCGTAGACGACGTTGCGGTCGAGGTAATTGAGCAGGTTGACCAGCGTCAGCAGGCCCAGGACGTACGCGGCGTACGCCCTGGTGGGGGTGCCGGACTTCGCGGTGTCAGGTCGCGCGGCCGCCAGTTGCCGCCTCGGCGCGCGCGTCGCGATCCTCTTTGGCCTCGAGATAGGAATCGGTGAGCTCGCGCATCATGTCCGCGCGCCTGTGGTACAGGCGCTTCAGCGTCCGGGGCTTGCGCCGGGCCAGCGCGTACGCGGCCAGTATGGGAAACGCGACGGTGTTGTCGAGATACGCCACAACGGTGCCGGGCAGCTTGTCCGGATCCACCTTGCCCCAGCTCACCGCCTCCGCCGGCGTCGCTCCCGAGAGGCCGCCCGTGTCGGGACGGGCATCGGTCAGCTGGAGGTAGTAGTCGTGGCCCTTCTCGCTGATGCCGAGCACTTCCTGAATCTGCGGCTCGGTTTGCAGCACGAAGTTCTTGGGACTGCCGCCGCCGATGATCAGCACGCCGCTCTTGCCGCCGCGCACCTTGGCCGAGAACACGATCGACGAGGTCTCGTTCACGTCGGCGCTCACGTCGAAGCGCAGCTTGCTTCCCGAGAGGGCCTGCTCGGCGACGTTCATCCCGATCGACGAATCTCCGGGCGAGGACGTGTAGATCGGCACCGCCGCGGCATGCGCCGCGCCGAGCACCGATTTCCGCGTCAGCCCGAGCGCCTGCTCACGCTCCAGCACGTAGCCGCCCAGCAGGTAGTGGTATTCGGCGGTGCTCATGGGCCGCTGAAATTCGGGCCGGGCCGAGACATCGCGGACGAAGCGGTCCGTCGACAGCAGGACGTCGTAATCGAAGAAGACGTCGTAGATCCGCACGACGCCCTCTTCACGCAACACCACGTCGTCGGCGAACGGCGTGCCGCGATGCATCGCCATGCCCAGGCCGAAGTGCGCATCGTGATACAGATTCGCGCCGGTGGACACCATCCAGTCGATGAATCCCGCTTCGATCAGCGGGATCATCGTCGACATGCCGAGTCCCGCCGGGGTCATCGCACCGGTCAGGCTCATCCCGACGGTCACATCGTCTTCGAGCATGCGCTCGGCAAACAGCCGGCAGCCTTCGCTCAACCGGCCCGCGTTGTACGCCAGAAACGCGTTGTCGACGAGCTCGGCGACGGTCTCTTTGCCGGTGACCGGCTTCGGATTGATGCGCTGGCCGCGCAGGTATTCGTTTTGGGTCATCGTGTGCTCTGGCTTTTCGATTGCATGGCGCGGAACGCGCGCGTGCGCCGTTCCCGAGCTTCCACGATCCACCCGAGAGCTTCCTTGGGGTCGTCGGTCACGAGGAAGAGATTCAGGTCTTCCGGTGCGATTTTGCCCTCTCCCGCCACCCGCTGTTTGAGCCAGTCAGCCAGGCCACCCCAGTACGCGCGGCCGAACAGCACGACCGGGAATTGTTTCACCTTGCCCGTCTGGACCAGGGTCAGCGCTTCGAACAGCTCGTCCATGGTGCCGTAGCCGCCGGGAAAGGTGATGAATGCGGTCGAATACTTCACGAACATCGTCTTCCGGACAAAGAAGTAACGGAAATTGATCGAGCGCTCGACCCACCGGTTGGTGCCCTGCTCGAAGGGCAGCTCGATGTTGCAGCCGATCGACAGCCCGCCGCCTTCCTTGGCGCCGCGATTGGCGGCTTCCATGATGCCGGGGCCGCCGCCGGTGATGATCGCAAAACCCTCTTTGGCCAGCATCCGGGAGGTCTCGCGTGCCGCCTCGTAGTAGGGATCGCTTTCGGCCGTGCGCGCCGAGCCGAACACCGTCACCGCGTTGCGCACATCGGACAGCGTATCGAACCCCTCGACGAACTCGCCCATGATGCGCAGCACGCGCCACGGATCGGTGCTCGTGAAGGAAGCCCGCCGCTCGACCGGAACGGTCTGCGGCGCTGTGAGGAGTTGTTCGTCTTCAGTGAGCGGGCTGCGCGGCGAGGCGCTCGGTTGCTCTGACATGGTCATCCTGCACGTTATAGAAGAAAGGCGAGAACCGGACGTGACCAGGCCGCGTGTCGGCGATGATGCCGCCCGCGGCCAGGTGCCGGACACTGGCTCCGGGATCGGGCATGGGAACCATGACGATGGCGGAGCGGTCCCGAGCGTCAGCGGCGACTTTCGGCTTGAAGCCCGCCGCCCGCAAGGTCGCGATGAGATCCTCGGTCAGCGCCGCGGTCACATCCCGGATGGCGGGAACGCCGATCTCCTCGATGTACTCGAGACCACCGAGCTGCGCGTAGACCGCGGCGAGCGCCGGCGTGCCGAGCTCGAAGCGCCGCGCGCCATCGTGCAGCGTCAACGCGCGCGGATCGAAGGCGAACTGCTCGCGCTGACCGAACCAGCCGGAGATCCTGGGCTCGAGGCGCCGGGCCACGGCCTCGCGCACATAGAGGAAGACGATGCCGGGCCCTCCGAGCAGCCACTTGAGACCGCCCGCCACGAGCGCATCGACGCCGGCCTGCTGCACGTCGACCGGGACCTGACCGACCGATTGGTAGGCATCGATCAAACACAACGCGCCGTTCGCATGCGCCACGTCCGCCACCCGCTTGATGTCCTGAATCGCCCCGGTCGTGAAGTACACATGGGAGGTCACGACGAGCGCGGTCCGATCATCGACCGCGCGCGCGATCGCTTCGACCGGAACGCTGATCTTGTCCGGACTCTCGACGATCACGAGCTCCACGCCGTGCTTCGCCTTCGCGAGCCACTGGTAGGCGACCGTGGGGAAATCGAGCGCGGTGACGACAACTCGGGGCCGGCGGCTGTAGTCGATGGACTCGGCCACCGCACTCAGCGCCACCGAAATGCTCGGGGCAAGGGCGATATCGTTGGCGGTGGCGTTCACGATGCGCCCGTAGCGAGCGCGCAGATCGGTCAGCGCTTCCCACCACACGTCATACCATGCCGCCGCGCCGCGCCGCTGCCAGATGTCGAGGAATTCGGCTACCTTGCGTCGAGACCGCTCACCCAGTGCGCCCAGCGAGCAGGTGTTGAGGTAGACGGTGTCCTTGAAGATTGGAAACTCGCCCCGGTACGAGGCGAGTCCGAGCGCGCGCGGTGTCACGCTGCTTGCGAGCGTCATAGCCCGGGAATATACAGAAGGAATGCAGCGTATCGCGAGTTGGTCGGCATTCTATTTGCGCTTGGCGCTGCGGGCGGTCGTGCGGCCCCGACTGGCCGTCGATTTGCTGCGGCTCGCGTGGAGTTTTCGCGCCCGCGATTGGTATCGCCGGCTGCCGTTCCTGCCACTGCCGCCGCGCGACTACATGCAATGGCGGATGTTCACCGCGTACGGCGACGAAGACGCGATTCCCCCGGTCGAGGATGTCGTGAATTTCGCCCGGTGGCGCCGCGAGACGATGGGATTATGAACGACGTCGAGCAGAGCGTCGAGATAAAGCGTCGAGCGGAGGCGTTGGGCTTCGCTGCGACGGGTGTGACGCGCCTCGACCGCAATCCACACGCCGCCGAGCTCGACCGCTGGCTGGCGAACGGTCACGCGGGCACGATGACGTATCTCAACCGTCAGGCGGAGAAGCGGAAGGACCCGCGCGTCGATCATGCCCGGTGCAAGGTCCGCGGTCGTGACGCTGACGAATTATTTCCACGGAGCCCCGGGGCATGGCCCCGGGGCTCGCCACCCTCGCGTGGCTCAGTACGCATGGTCCTCCGACTACCACGACGTCCTCGGGCAGCGTCTCGAGCAACTCGCTGAGGCGATCCGACTCCTGGCTCCAGGCTCCAAGACCCGGTGCTACGTCGATGCGGGACCCGTGCCCGAGCGGGAGCTGGCGCAGCTCGCCGGGCTCGGCTGGATCGGCAAGAACATGATGCTGATCAATCCGGACATCGGCTCGTTCACATTCATCGGCGTGGTGCTGACGGATGCGGATCTCGAGCCCGATCCGCCATTCGAGGCTGACCGCTGCGGCACCTGTACGCGCTGCCTCGACGCGTGTCCGACTCAGGCGTTCGCCGGCCCCCGCGATCTCGACGCGCGCGCGTGCATTTCGTATCTGACCATCGAGCATCGCGGCAGTTTCACGGAGACGCAGCGCGCCCAGGTCGGGGACTGGGTGTTCGGCTGCGATGTCTGCCAGGACGTCTGCCCCTGGAATGTGAGCTTCGCGCTCGAGACGCACGATGCGGGCTTCGCGTCTCGCGCGGACGTCGCGTTCCCAGATGTGGAGGCCTTCGCGACCATGGATGGGGCCGAGTTCACCCGCCGGTACGGCGACACGCCGTTCACGCGGCCGGGCCTCGAAGGAATGCGGCGCAATGCCGGCGTCGCCTGACGCGATCACCGATCTGCAGCGTCGCCTGGCGGAGGGTCTCTCCAGGATCGATCCGCATCACCGGCTGCTCGGCCGGCCGGTGAGTTATCGCGTGATCGACGGGAGGGCGCTCGAGATCACCTATCGCGACGTTGCGGGCATCGCGGATGCCGAGGTGTTGGGCGTCAAGCGAATCATCGGGCTCGATTGTTCGTGCAGCGTGAGCCCGCAGACCGCGGAGCAGCTCACGGTCCGCTTCGTGATTCCACTCAAGTAGGGTCACCGCGCCGCAACGCGCGACACCACCTCGTAATAGAACCGCACGCCCGTGCGCAGCGCGTCGATGCTGACGCGCTCGTCGTTGCCGTGCACGCCCCGCGAATCGGCTTGCGTGAGCGGGAACGGGCCCAGCCCATAGCTCGCGATCCCCATCCGCCGGAAGTAATGACTGTCGGTGAAGCCGGCGAGCATCAAGGTCGTCACGAGCGCCTCGGGGTGACGTTGCCGCGCCACGTCGGCGATGGCGCGGAACATCGCCGTTTCCGTCGAGCTCTCCGTCGCGGGCCAGTTCGGGCCCTGCGGCTTCACCGTCACGGCGGTATCGCCGATGACGCGCACGAACTCGGCGAGAAACGCGGCCGGGTCCTGTCCGGGAAGGAGGCGCACGTCGACGGCCGCCGTCGCGACCGGAGGGATCACGTTGGTCTTGTTGCTGCCCTTCAAGCCCGTAATGGAGATGGTGTTCCGCAGCAGCGCGTTGTAGGTGAGGTCGCTCGTCAGGACGCGCACCGCCGTGGAATCGCGCAGCGCCGCGCGGATGTCCGACAGCCAGCGCCGTACCGTGGTGTCGCGCTCGATCGTCGCGAGATCGCGGAACGAGCGCTCCACGGCCGGGGTCACGATCAGCGGCGTCTTCCACTCGGCAACCCGGTTCAACGCCCGAATCAACCGGTGCACGGGATTGTCGGGCGTCGGCCGGGAACCATGGCCGGCGGTACCGCGGGCCGTGATGTCGAGCCAGAACGGCGACTTCTCGGTCGTGCCGATGCCGTAGAACTCGACCGCCCCTTGACCGCCGGCCTTGGCGCGGGTGAGCCCGCCTTCGTTGAGCAGGAATTCGGCCCCGCGCACCAAGTCGGGTTTTTGCTCGGCGATCCAGACTGCACCGACGCCCGCGCCGATCTCCTCATCTGAAGTCGCCAGGAAGATGATGTCGCGCTTGAGCGGCACTTTGGCCCGCTTCAGGATCAGCATCGTCATGAGCTGCGCGATGCCCTCGCCCTTCATATCGAGCGCGCCGCGACCCCAGACGGAGCCGTCCTTGATCACGCCGCCGAACGGATCCACCGTCCAGAATTCGGGTGATGCGAGCACGACGTCCATGTGATTGAGCAGCACGATCGGCCGCGCGGTGCCATCGCCCGCGAGCCGGGCGTAGAGATTGGCCTTTCCCGGGGCTGGTTCAAAGACCTGCGACTCGATGCCCTCGCGCCGCAGCACCTCGGCCAGCCAGCGCGCGGCCACGATCTCGTTGCCGGGCGGATTCGTCGTGTTGATGCGCAGGTACTGCGACAGGAGGGCGGTCGCTTCGTCGCCCAACGCCTTCCAGTCGCCCTCCACCGGCGCCGCCATCAACGCGGCGCGGGCGGGCGTCACCAAGACCGGCGCCGACGAGGGCCCGGCCAGCGGTGGCACCGGCCGCCGTGCGCACGCGCCAATCAGCAGCGCAGCCGCCAAAGCCCTCGACCAAGCTCCACCAACCTTCACCATCCTCCACCACCCTTCTTACAGGTTGAGGGTCTCACCGTGCGCGAGTTGCCGGTAGCCATCGCTCGGCAGTCCCGCCGCGAGCCATGCGGCGCGCGCGCGCCGGGGCGGTTCGTCCATGGCCTCATCGGTGAGCTTGAATGTACCCCAATGGATCGGCACCATGAGGCGGGCGTTGACCGCCCGAAACGCGTCGACCGCCTCTTCCGGATTCATGTGGAGATAGCGCATGAACCAGCGCGGTTCGTAGGCGCCGATCGGCAGCAGCGCGACGTCAAACGGCCCGTAGCGCTCACCGATCGCGCCGAACTCCGGGTGAAAACCGGTGTCTCCCGCGAAATACACACGGCGGCCCCCACCCGGTTGGCTCAGCGCGAATCCGCACCACAACGTGTCGCCGCGATCGCCGATGCCGCGGCTGCTGAAGTGCATCGCGGGAGTCGCCCCAACCCGCAGCGATCCCAGGTCACGCTCCTCCCACCAGTCCAGCTCCACGACCTCGGCGCGCACCCCGCGTTTGCGGACGAACGCACCGAGGCCCAGTGGCAGCACCCAAGTCGCATTCGAGTGCGTGCGCGCCAGCCGGCGCACGGTGGTGTCGTCGAGATGGTCGTAGTGATTGTGGGATTGCAACACGAGATCGAGCGGCGGCAACTCATCGAACGCGACCCCGGGCGCGACCCAGCGGCGCGGGCCGGCAACCTGCACGGGCGAAGCGCGCTCGCTCCACATCGGATCCACGAGCACGTTCATTCCGCCCAGCTGGATCAGCAGACTCGCATGACCGATCCAGGTAATCGTGAGCGCTGTGGCTGCCGCGCGCGGCGCGCCGAATGACGGTTGCACGCGCTGGAAGACCGACGGATCGGGATCTGTGGGCCGGGGCCGCGTCGTGCGATGCACGAGCATCCATTTGAGGAGACTGCCATACCCCGGCACGGCCTGCGAAACCCAGGGATTACAAAAGCCTCCCCCCGGCCGGTGGTGCGCTGACTGTGGAGCAGGCGTCACGGCGCGCAATATAGCCGCGCCGTGACACCGTGTTTCTGATTAGCGGGGTGCGGAAGGACCGGACGACGTGTCGACCGCGACGTGGATCACGAGTGTATCGACCAATGAGCCACTCGTCGCGACGATGCGACCCGTTCCAACGATCTTGGATGTGACGCGCGCGATTCGCGTGCTGTCCGGGTAGGTGGCAAGCCCCAGGACCGCCGTGTCGAGATTCTGCCACGCAACGACGGCGTTGGGCTCCTGCTGATGCTGCGCGTTCACAACGAACGCCTCGAGCCGATTGGTGCGGTTCTGCAGCATCGAGCTGGCACCCTGAATCAGCAGCGAGCCGGTGAACGCCGATAGCGTCACGCTGTGCGTCGTCTCGAATCCCTTGTTCACCGCCACGTTCGAATCCAGCGCCGCGCCGAGATTGCTGCCAGACGGTGGATCGACCCCGACGATGTAAGTCCCCGGCAGCAGATAGGCGAGCCGATAGTGTCCGGCCGCGTCCGTCACGCCGGTCGAGTAGATGTACCAGTTTCCTGGTCCGCCGCCCCACGTACTGACGGTTGCGTTCTTCACAGGTCCCGCGCTGCCGCCGCCGCTGGTATCGCGCGACACGGTGCCGGCGATGCTCCCGGTCTCGGCGCGATTCACCGCACGAATCCAGGGCACGAAGTTGAACGCGCCGTCGCCCAGATCGTTGTAATGGAAGCTGCGGCCGACGTCGAAGTCGATCACGATGTCAGTGCCCTGCGCCCCGACGTCCACGGCGGCTTCGACAAAGGCGTGAATCGCCTGGCGGCCCGAGCCGCCCCAGTGGACCTGCGCCAACGATCCGTCTTTGTATCGAATGTTGGACGAGTCGCCATCGAGAATCAGCCGCACCGCACGGTATTGGCCGGCGGGGATCTCATCGCCACCGAGCAGCGCGGTGTCACCTTGCTGCAGCTCGAGCAGGTTGATCTGGCGGTGCGGCGCCGTGACCTCAACCCACGACATGCTGTCGGCCGATCCCCCAGTGTCGGCCTGCGTCGACACCGAGACACTGATGACGTACACATTCACACTTTGCACGGTGTCGAACGGGAAGGGCGCGTCCGTGAGCAGCACGTTGGTCATGGGGGCTCCATTCTGGGCCCCGGTAGAGTCGTCCTCATAGCAGGCGACGGTCATCGTTGCGACGGCAAGCAGGGCGAGAAACAGTCTCGACATCGTCAAAATCCTCCAAAGGGTGTTGCGCTACGGTGCTGTTGCATGGAAATACCCATATGTCTCTCGCAACGTCACAACAATGGCCTAAAGACGCCGTGAGAGAATCGTTAATCAATGGGGATTGTGACGGAATGAGTCAGCCGCTGGGTATAGACAGAGTGGAAGCAGGCGACGCAGAGCTGGTGTGCCGGGTCCGGACCGGCGACATCGGGGCGTACGGCGCGCTCGTCGCTCGCTATCGTGATCGCCTGGGACGGTACGCCGTCCACATGCTCGGCGACCGGGAAGACGCCGAAGAAGCGCTGCAGGACAGCTTCGTGCGCGCCTATCGCTCGCTCGAGCGGTGCGATGATCCCGCGCGATTCGGGGCCTGGCTCTACGGAATCCTCGTCAATCGCTGCCGCACCTCGGGCGCGCGCGCGGCACGCCGGCGCCGGATGTTCGTGCGCGACCCCGACGCCTTGAATGGCGCCACGCACGGCGACCAGGCCGACCGCGTGGAGTGGAGCGACGAGGTGAACCGCGCGCTCGCGCGACTCGCGCCCGAGTATCGTGAAGCCTTTTTGCTGAAGCACGTCGAGGATCTGGAATACGAAGAGATGGTCCGGTTGACGGGGGCCGGCGTATCGGCCCTCAAGATGCGCGTGAAGCGGGCGCGCGAGCAGCTGCAGAAGTTCCTGAAAGAGGCTGAGCATGTTTGATCGAGACGACGACATCGTAGAGCGCGTAGTCCGGCAGCTGCGCCAGCCGGTGTCGATCGACCCGGCACTGGATGCGCGGGTGCTGAAGCAGATCGCCGACGGTCCTGCCCGTCCCGTGGCGGCGCCGCGGTCGCGATTCCAGTGGCGGCGCTGGCCGTGGCTGGCCGCGGCCGCGGTGCTGGGCGCGATTCTCGTCGCGCGGCCCTGGACCGCCGGTCACGATCCTGCTGCGTCGAGCGCTTTTCAGTTCGTGCTGGTAGCTCCGCAGGCGTCCACCGTCGCGCTGGTGGGTGATTTCAACGATTGGGACCCGGCGCGCTCGCCCATGCAAACCGCGCAGGGTGTCTGGGCCACCACCGTGCCGCTCGCCCCCGGTCGCTATCGGTACGCATTTCTCGTCAACGGCGTCGAATGGCGGGCCGATCCCGGTGCGCCGCGCGCGCGCGACGACGAGTTCGGTACCCCGAGCTCGGTGATCACGGTAGGAGGAAACGGCTCATGATGCTCACCGCGCTACTTCTGGTGATGCAGGTCGCGGCTCAGGATCCACGACTGGAGCGGCTCGATCCGGAAACGCGCTCGCTCGTGGTGTCGGTCGTGGATTCTGTCCGCGCAGTTGGACTTCCCACCGAGCCCCTCATTCAGCGGGCGCTCGAGGGCGCGACCAAGGGTGCATCCGGCGCGCGCATCGTCGCGGCGGTGCGCCGGCTCGCCACCGACCTCGGCACCGCCCGCAGCGCGCTTGGTCCCCGGGCTTCAGCGCCCGAGCTCGAAGCCGGTGTCGCAGCGTTGCGCGCCGGCGCGTCACCAGAGGTGTTGACGAGATTGCGCGACGCGCGCCGGCCGCCGCTAACGATGGCGCTGGCTGTTCTCGCTGATCTCGTGGCGAGTGGCGTTCCCGCCGACTCCGCATCTGCGGTGGTGCTGGCGCTCGCGCCGAATGCACGCGACGCCGACCTCGTTGAATTCCGGCGTGCCGTCGAGCGTGACATCTCGCTGGGCGCGCCTCCCGGTGCTGCCGCGTCGGTGCGTGCGCTTAACACAGGAATTCGCTTCGGCAACACCGACGCCGCCCAGAATCCTTCTCAACCGCCCCGACCACCCAGCCGGCCGTAAGCGGTTGTAGCCGTGAGGCTGCTCGCACTCATCGCCCTGGCGTGCGGCGCCGGCGTTACCACCGCATCGGGTCAGGTCACGCCCGGGCTCGACGCCGGCATTGCCGCGGTGAAGTACGACGGCTTCTTGTTGTCCGGCGCCGCCTCGGTCGCGCCTAGCGTGCGATGGGATCACCCTCGCGGCAGAGGGTTCGTGAGCGCCCGTGGCACCTACCTGCGATTCGAGAGCGGCAACCGCAGCCTCGACGCATCCATGCGCGGTTCGTGGTTCACCCCGCTCGCGCGGCGCTGGCGTGGCGAGTTGGGACTGGGCCTCGGAGCCAGCGACTACGCCAGCATCGCGCACTTCAGCCATGGCCTCGTCGACGCGCGCGTCCACTTGATGGACCGCGATCGCGGCGGTTGGCTGGCGACGTCCTTCGGACGATCCTCATTCGGAGCGGGACCGCGCCCGGTCGCGGTGGTCGCGATCGGCGGGTGGCTGCTCCGCCCCGATGCCGCCGTGTTTGCATCGTTCGATCGTTCGTTCGTGGGGGATACGGCGTATAGCGATCTGCGCTCCTCCGCCCGCCTGCAACGCGGGGTCGTGCTGCTCGAAGGGACGCTCGGAGCGCGGTTCTTCAGCAATGGCGCGGGCCATGGGGTCTACGGAGAGGCCAGCGCCACCGTGCCGCTCGGACGCAACACGGCACTGATCGTGGCGGGGGGCCGGTACCCCACGGACGTCATTACCGGCAGCATCGCCGGCCGCTACGTCAGCGCGGGAATCCGCCTCGGTGCGCTGGGTCTTCACAGGTCGCTCCCCACCGTACGCCCCAGGCCCGCCATTCCGCATTCGAGCAATGGCGCGAACGGCGTGGCGCTGCCCGCCGAAGCGCGGCTCGAGATTGCGCCGCGAACGTCATCGGACGATCAGGTGCGCCTGACCCTCTATGCACCCGGTGCCGGAGCCGTCGAGATCAGCGGCGACTTCACCGACTGGAAACCGGTAGAGCTGCGCCGCAGCGCGACGAATGGAGATGCATGGGAAGGTTCGTTCCGGATGGCGCCCGGCATTCACCGCATCAATGTGCGACGTGACCGTGGCCCGTGGATGGCTCCCGCCGGCACGAGTCGCAGCGCCGACGACTTCGACGGAGAGGTCGGAGTGTTCCTGCTTCCCTAGATCCCGGTGCGCCGCCGCAGCGTCAGCATCGCCCAAATCCCCAACGCCGGACCGATCGCCAACACGCTCATGCTCCAGCGCCAGCCGATAGCGGAGGCAACCGTGGGCAGCAAGTAGATCGTCGCGCAGGTCAGGAGAAACCCGAGACTGGTTTGCAGGGTTAATGCGGTCCCGACGTATTCACGCGGCGCGAGCTCACTCACCGCCGCCGAGAATTGGGCGGAGTCCGCGACGACCGAAATACCCCACACGAGCAGGAGCGGAACCAGCAGCAGCAGTGGTCCGCCGTAGACGAGACCAACCGTCAGTGCGCAGCTGCCCGACACCAGCATCGCGACGCTCGTCACCAGGGTCCGGCCCCAGCGATCGGCGTACTTCCCTCCCAACCAACAGCCGATCGCGCCGCTGCCGACCACCGCGAATGTCACCAGCGCGGCGAGACCAGCGACGTCGGCTTCAGCACCGCGGCGTGCATGTTCGCTCGCGGCCACAAAGACGGCCAACCATGTCCACATCGCATACAGCTCCCACATGTGACCGAGATATCCGAGGTTGGCGAGCGCAACAGCGCGGTCTTTCAGAATTCGGGGAGCGGCCACGAGAGAAAACGGCGGTGACGGAGCGGCATATGGTCCATCATTGGGAATGAGCAGGACCAGAAGTCCGCCGAGGATGGCGCTGAGCGCGGCAATCACCAGAACCAGCCGCCATGCGTCCGGAGAGACAGCCCAGCGGGCCAGGTGGGGGCTCGCCGATCCCAGCGTCAGGGCGCCGACCAGAATCCCGATCGCGAGTCCTCTTCCTTCTTTAAACCAGCCCGCGGCGATCTTCATCCCGGGCGGATAAACACCGGCGAGCGCCGCCCCGGTCAGCAGCCGGCACGCGATCGCAGTTCGGACGCCAGGTGCCGCAGCCACGCCCAGTGTCGCCGCCGCAGCCAGCACGGCCGAGCCGGCGATGAGCCGACGGGCAGACAGCCGGTCCGCGAGAATGAGCATCGCACTCACGAGCGCACCGATGACGAATCCGAGCTGCACGGAGATCGTGAGCCAGGCGGTTGTGCCGGGCGAAAGCGCCCAGAGGCGGGTGAGTGTAGGCGAGACGGCCGACGCGCTAAACCAGGGGGCCATGGCCAGGAGCTCGGCAGTGGCCAGCACCAGGAGCACCTGGCGCTGCGCGGGGTGGAGCGTCACAACCCCGTCGGATGATCCAGAAACAGCCAGGGGATATCGAACTTCCTGGATAGGTGCTCCGCGAGCGCCTTCACACCGACAGTCTCAGTGGCGTAGTGGCCTGCGTAGAACACATTGACGCCGAGCTCCTCGGCGTCGAAGAAGGTCCAATGCTGCCCCTCACCTGTGACGTAGGTATCGAGCCCGGCAGCGGCAGCCTGCGGGATCAGCGCGCCGCCGGCGCCCGTAACGACGCCCACGCGCTGCACGCGCTCCGGACCAAATGGAAGCAGACGCGATGCCGTCCCGAGGGCCTTCGTCAGCGTCCAGCTGAGTTCATCCCGCTTGCCGGTGTACTCGCCCCAGACGCCGATCGGTGCGCCGTGGTATGAGCCGAACTCACCGCGGACAGTGATGCCAAGCAGCCGGGCAAGCACGCTATTGTTCCCGATCTGGGGGTGTCGGTCGAGGGGCAGATGTGCGGAGTACAGCGCGATGTTCCCTTTGATCAGCCCGGCGACGCGGCGGTAGGCGGGACCCACGAGCGGACGCAGGCCACCCCAGAACAGCCCATGATGTACCAACAGACAGTCGGCGTGTTGCTCAGCGGCCATGCGCACGGTCGCTTCGCAGACATCCACGGCAGCAGCGAGCCTCGTGATCTCCCCGGAATTGCCGACCTGCAGTCCATTCAGGGCTTCCGGTGCGTCGGCGACCTCCTCACCGACGCGCAGGTAGTCGTCGAGATAGGAGACCAGAGTGTCTAGGCGCACTTACGACACCGTAATCACAGTATCAACGCAGTTGGATGACTTTCCACACGGCAGGACTTCGTAATGCATTATGCTGCAACAAATTAGAGAATCCACACGCCGTTTGAGCGTCGTGTGGATATCTAGGCTCTGGCCAGAGATGCCTGCGCTCCGCGGGAACTCACCTGGGGTGGCTGGCCCGCGTCCTCGCCCATCCGCAGCACGCCGTTGATTTCGCCGCCTTCCTGAATCAGTAGCCGCTTGGTGTGGACGTCGCCGTGGACCACGCTCGTCGTCTGCAGCTCGACGCGTTCCTCGGCGTAGATCGCGCCCCGGACTTCACCGCCGATGATCGCTTCCCGGCTCACGACGTCGCCTTCGACTTCCCCGCCCCGCGCGACCAGCACCTGTTTCGCGGCCCGGACGGTCCCACTCACGGATCCTTCAATCTTCACCACGCCGTCGGCGGAGATATCGCCCACGACCCGCATCCCAGCGCCAATAATCGAGAGTCCCGGAGCGCCTTCCCGGGGAGTCGTCCCTTTGTCATTGAAGACCGCCATTACCTGCCCTCCCTCACAAGTTCCAACGGGTCGATCGATTTTGCGTCGCGTCGAATCTCAAAATGCAGATGCGGTGCTGTCGAACGCCCTGAGTTTCCCGATAGACCGATGACTTCACCAGCCTGAACTTCGTCTCCCTCGGCCGCAATCAGCCGTGACATGTGACCATACATCGTCTCATAACCGGACGGATGCCGCAAGAGCACGAACAACCCGTAGTCCGCGTTGTACCCGGCCTCCGAGACCGAGCCCCCGCCCGCGGCCCGAACCGGCGTGCCGAGCGGGACGGCGATGTCGATGCCGGGGTGCGATTCATCGACGACGCCGGGCCGGACCTGTCCCCGCGTGACGAATCCCTGAACATCGAGCGGCCAATGCGATGGGACCGACGCGCCCGATTCGAATCGGACACCGGTTCCCGGCAACGAAGCACGGATCGGTCCGGCGCGCATCGACGTCGCGAGGTCCGCTTCACGGTTGACGTTCCCACCCCGCGTCGCCGGCGGCGCCTTCACACCCAGCATCTGGCGCAGCTCCTGGTAATTCGATTCCGCGCGATTCAGCGCGGTGGCGAGCTGTTGCACCCGGCTGTTTTCGATCCGCAGGCGCGACACCTCGCGTTCGAGACCGGGCACGCGCGCGTTGTTACGCATGATCGGACCGATGAAGGCGAAGAATCCCACGATCGTCACGGCGACGATTCCGGCGCCCCACTTCCCCGCCACCACCGCCCACGCCGGCAACCGGTACTGTTTGGATTGGAGATCGCCATCCGCATGAATGACGATCGTGACGCCGCGGGTGCGCGATTTCACCTTCGCAGTGGTCATCCGTCGAACGGCGCTCCGAGCATCAGCTCGAGCAGGCGCGCGAGGTCGTCGTTCGAGTAGAACGACACGTGGATCTGTCCTTTGCCTTTCGCGCGCAACGAGACCCGGACGTCGGTGCCCAACCGGCGGCGCAGTGCGTCTTCGACGCGGCGCACTTCCGGCGCGGCGCCCATGCCGCGCTTCATGCGCGGCCGGCGTTCGGGTGCGCGCCCGCCGCGCACGCGATCCTCGACCTCGCGCACCGACAGACCCTGCGCCACGGCTTCGCGCGCCAGGTTCGTCACGACCTGCGAATCCTCGAGCGCGAGCAATGCGCGCGCGTGACCGACGGACAGATGCCCGTCGTGCAGCATGTCGAGCACGACTTCCGGAAGCTTGAGCAGCCGGAGCGCGTTGGCAACAGTCGAGCGGTCGCGCCCTACCGCGTCCGCCACGTCCTGCTGCGCCAGCTTGAACTCCGCGATCAGCCGCTCATAGCCCCGCGCTTCGTCGACCGGCGACAGGTCATCGCGTTGCAGGTTTTCGATCAGGGCCAGCGTCAGCAGGGTGCGGTCGTCGGCCTCGCGCTGAACTGCGGGAATGCGCTCCCAGCCGAGCTGCTGGCAGGCACGCAGCCGGCGCTCGCCGGCGATCAGCTCGTATCCACCATTCGCACGGCGCACGACCACGGGCTGAAGCAGTCCGGCCTGCTTGATCGAGGAGACCAGTTCTTCGAGCGCCGCGGGGTCGACCGTTCTGCGGGGCTGGAAGGGGTTGGGCTTGATGGCTTGAATCGGAAGCTCGACCAGGCTTCCCTCGCGCTCGGCCTCCTCGCGGGTCGGTCCCAGCAGCGCTTCCAGGCCCCGGCCCAGGCGACGTCCTCCGGTGGCGGTTTCCCTCATGCGGGCACCTCCGGCTGCTGTTCAATGGCGGGGAGGCTCGGCGATGGCGGAGCGCCCTGCTCGACGCGACGGATCAGCTCCTGGGCGACCGCCAGATAGCTCTTGGCTCCAACCGACTGCACGTCGTACAACACGATCGGCTTGCCGAAGCTCGGCGCCTCGGCGAGCCGCACGTTGCGCGGGATCGTCACCTCGAACATGCGGGCGCCGAAGTATTCCTTCGCTTCTTCGGCGACCTGTTTGCAGAGATTGAGACGCGCGTCGTACATCGTCAGCAGCACGCCTTCGATGGCGAGTGCGGGATTGAAATTGCGCTGCACCAGCTTCACGGTGTTCAGGAGCTGCGAGAGTCCTTCCAGTGCGTAGTACTCGCACTGAATCGGAATGATGACGCTGTCGGCGGCGGTCAGCATGTTCAGCGTGAGCAGACCGAGCGACGGCGGGCAGTCGATGATCACGTAGCCGTACTGATCGCGGATGCTCTGGAGCGCGTTGCGCATGCGCGTCTCACGCGCGCGTTGATTCACCAGCTCCAGCTCGGCGCCGACGAGGTCCTGCGTCGCCGGCACGACGTCGAGATATGGAAAGTGCACGTGCGGAAAGCGCGATTTCGTCAGCTCGGCGCCGTCGATGATCGATTCGTACAGCGAGCTGCGAATGCGATCGCGCTCGATGCCGACGCCACTCGTCGAGTTGCCCTGCGGATCAGCATCGATGAGCAGCGTCTTGCGCTCCGCGATCGCGAGGGATGCGGCGAGGTTGACGGCAGTCGTGGTCTTGCCGACGCCGCCTTTTTGGTTTGCGATCGCGATTACACGTGACATTGTAACTCGTTTATTAACAAAGAGTTATGTCATTGATAATCAATTCTCGTGCTCAATATAGGTTCGTTTCACGTGAAACGAAAGACCGTACGTTTCACGTGAAACTGCAACCTTGAGGTCCTAGGCCACCCGGCGGCGCCAACGCGTCGCCTCGAGCACGAGGTTGTGGAGGTCGCTGGGGGTCACACCGGGGATGCGAGCAGCCTGAGCCAGGGACGTTGGCCGTACGCGATCGAGCTTTTGGCGCGCCTCCGTCGCGAGCGTGCGAAGCTCGAGGTAGGGGAGGTCCACCGGCAGCGCGAACGACGCCAATTCCGCGAGACGCGCGGCGCTTTCGCGCTCGCGCGCGAGATACCCGTCGTACTTGATCTCGATCTCGGCAGCGAGCACTGCATCAGCGGGCGGAGGCTCAGCGACGCCGGCTGCCGAAAAGAGATCACTCAACGACACACCCGGGCGCTTGGCGATGACAGCGACGCGCTCGCTCTCCGACAGCATCGTGCCACTAGGGGCGAGTGGCTCGGCCGCCTGAGCAGGCGTGATCGTGGTTACGCGCGCGAGGTCAAGTGCGGCCTCTTCAGCCTTCAGCCGTCGCTCAGCGGCGCGCAGCTCCGCATCCGTGAGCAAGCCGAGTCGCTCGGCGAGGGGCCGCAGCCGGCGCAGCGCGTTGTCCTGGCGCAGCAGCAACCGGAACTCGGACCGGGATGTGAACAGCCGGTACGGCTCATCGACGCCGCGCGTGACAAGGTCATCCACCAGAACGCCGATGTACGCGTCGTCGCGTCCGAGGACGACCGGCTCGGCGCCGCGGATCCGACGCACGGCGTTGATGCCGGCGACTACGCCCTGACCGGCAGCTTCCTCGTATCCGGTGGTGCCGTTGATCTGACCGGCAAAGAACAGGTGCTCGACGGTCTTCACCTCGAGCCACGGTGTGAGCTGCGTCGGCGGATAATAGTCGTATTCGATCGCGTATCCGGGGCGCGTCATCTTCGCGTGCTCGAGCCCGGGGACGGCGTGCAAAAACTCGAGCTGCACGGCGACGGGCAGGGAAGTGGAGAGACCGTTCACATACAGCTCGGTCGTGTCGAGTCCTTCAGGCTCGAGAAAGATCTGGTGCCGCTTGGCGTCGGGGAACTTCACGATCTTGTCTTCGACCGAGGGACAGTAGCGTGGCCCACGGCCACTGATCGCACCGCCGTACAGCGCCGATTCCATCAAGTGGCGCTGAATGATTTCCTTCACGTCCTCGCCGGCCCATGTGATCCAGCAGGGGACCTGCCGCGGGCGCTCTACGCGCTCATGGAACGAGAAGCGAAACTCGGGGGTGTCGCCGTCCTGGCGCTCCACCTTGCTCCAGTCCACCGAGCGGCCATCGACGCGCGGTGGCGTTCCTGTCTTGAAGCGAGCTACTGTAAGTCCAATATTTTCAATGACTTGCGCCATCTGCACGGATGGCGCGTCGCCAGCGCGACCCGCCGGGATTTGGGTGTCAGTGCCGAGGTGGATCCTGCCGCGGAGGAATGTCCCGGCGGTGATGATGACGGCCCGTGCCGTGAACCGGCGACCGTCGCCCGTCTCCACGCCGGTGATGCGAGTGCCGCGATCGTCGAAGAGCAGATTTGTGACCATGCCCTGACTGAGCTCGAGGGAAGGGAATTGCTCGAGCAGATGACGAACGGCGCGGCGGTACAAGGTGCGATCGGACTGCGCGCGAGGAGCCCAGACGGCGGGACCCTTCGAGCGATTGAGCATGCGGAACTGAATAGTCGCGCGATCAGCGGCGCGGCCCATGAGCCCGCCCAGCGCATCGACCTCGCGAACGACGGTGCCCTTTGCGATGCCGCCGATGGCGGGATTGCAGGACATCTGTCCGATCGTGTCCAGGACCGAAGTGAGCAGCAAAGTCTTTGCGCCGAGGCGCGCGGACATCGCGGCAGCTTCGGTACCGGCGTGGCCACCGCCCACAATGATTACGTCATAGTCCAAAGGCATCCGGTGAAACTACTAAGCGAGGACGTGCAAAGGCTAGACGTCGAGACGTCTAGCGGGTTCTAGCGTGAGGAGGCAGGTAATCTCGTAGCGCTCGCCGTGATCTTTCGCAACAAACCGAAGAGCGTCTTACCCGTCTCCGTCGCCAGGGCCTCAAGCCGCCCGAATTCGGCCGGTGCGAGATACTCGAGTTGCCGTGCGAGCCCGAGTGCGGTCTCGACTTCTGCTAAGGAGCCGTGGGCCGTATCGAGAAACTTCCGATACTCCCGTGAGCCTCGCCGTGAACTGCCTTCAGCGATGTTGAGGACCACACTGTACGACGCACGGCGCAGTTGGTCCGCCAGCCGCGTTTGCTCGTAATCCGGAAATCGCTTCGATGCTCGGGAGCACTCAATCGCCAGCCGCTCAGCGTGCTGCCAGGCCTTAAGCGTCTTGTATGGTGCCATGCGAAGAACATTGAACACAAAACAAAAAGCACGTCACCGAATCCACGCGTGTCGTGCCTTTCCTATGCCTCTCGCTAGTCCCTACCGCCGCTAGACGTCTCGACGTCTCGACGTCTCGGCCTTTCCTAAGCCGTTCTGACCCAGCGGACCAGCTCTTTCAAATTCGGTCGCTTGCCAGTCATCAGAATGCCGACCCGATAAATCCGGGACGCGACCCATGTCACCCCCAGAATCGACGCCGCCAGGATCGCCAGCGACATCGCCACCTCGCGGAACGGGAGTGTCCCCGCCGCCCATCTGACTGGCATCGCCACCGGTGAGCTGAAGGGAATCATCGACAGCGTCACCGAGAGCGTCGAGCCCGGATCGTTGAGCATCGCGAACATGCTGATGAACGACGCGACCAGGAGCATCATCACCGGCTGCTGCGCCTGCCGCGCTTCCTGCTCGGTCGACGACATCGCGCCGACGGCCGCGAACATCGCCGAGTACAGTAGGAAGCCGCCCAGGAAGTACGCGATGAACACGGCGGCGGTGGCCGCGGTGACATGGGGCAGCTGGAATATCTGGCCCGCGTCCGCCAGCCCCCGTTCGCCGAGGAGGTGGCGGCGCTGGGAAATCAGCAGGCGGGTCGACAGTCCCCAGATCAGGAATTGAAAGATCGACACGGCACCGACGCCGAGTACCTTGCCCATGAGGAGCTGGAACGGCCGCAACGAGGAAACCAGCACCTCGACGATCTTGGTCGTCTTCTCCTCCAGCACCGAGCTCATCACGTTGATCCCGTAGATGAGGATCGACATGTAGAGGATGATCCCCATGAAATAGGCGAGCGAGAACGATTGCGCGGCGCTTTCCCCCGTGATCTTGCCCCCCGCGATCTTTTTGCTGTCGAGATCGAGGCCGATGCGCGCCCTGGCAACGAGCGAGGGGTTGACGCCCTCGCGCTCCAGCCGCGTCGTGTTGACGAGCTCGCTGAGCATGCGCTCCAGCGTCCCGATCGTGACGAACGAGGAGACGTTCGAGGCGCGGTACAGCGCCCTGCCCGAATCGGGGGTAGCGTCGCCGACGATCAAAAAGCCGTCGAGCTCCTTGCGGTCCACTGCGGCCATCAGCGAATCGATCGGGCGCGGGGCCAGGGTGTCGGGCGCCTTCCGCTCCACCGCGGCCATCAGGGAATCGATCGTGCGGGGTTCCGCAGGCACCCGGATCGCGACGAAGAGCGTGTCCCGATCGAGGCGTTCGGTCAGGGTGGCACCGAACGTCGTCGTCGTTCCATCGACCACGGCGATGTGCTTCACCCCGCCTTTGCCCGCCAGCAGGGTCGGCACAATGAACAGCGCCCCGAAGAACAGCGGGCCGAGCACGACCATCACCCAGAACCACCGCTGGCGCACCCGCTCGACGAACTCGCGGCGAACGACGGCCAGGATCTTACGCATGAGGCGTGGCCTCCACGGCCTCCGGACCGACGAGATCGATGAAGATCTTGTTGAGCGAGGGCTCGGCGAGCTCGAAGCGGGACAGCCGCGCGCCCGAGCTCACCAGCGCCCGCAGGATGTCCTGCGGATCACCGTCTGGGGCGAGCTCCAGCTCGGCGAACTGGCCCGACACATCGGTCTTCGCCACATGCCGCCGATCCGCGAAGATGCGATCGGCGTCGCCTCGCTGGCCGTCGAAGTTGATCAAGACATGCCGACCGCTGTGGGTGCGCTTGACGTCGGCCAGCGTGCCGTCCACAAGCTTCTTGCCGCCCGCGATGATGCACACGTAGTCACAGATCTTCTCCGCCTGCTCCATGATGTGCGTCGAGAGCAGGATCGTCTTGCCGCGCGCGCGGAACTCGAGCAGGGTGTCTTTCAGGACTTGCGCGTTGACGGGGTCGAGGCCGGAAAACGCCTCGTCCATCACGAGCAGGTCCGGCTCGTGCAGAATCGTGGAAATGAACTGGACCTTCTGCTGATTGCCCTTGGACAGCTCGTTAACTTTGCGCGGGCGCCGGTCGCTGAGCCCGAGCCGCGACAGCCAATCGAGCGCCTTGGTTCGCGCGACGCGCCGGTCGACTCCCTTGATCTCCGCCAGGAACAGCAGGACGTCCAGCACGCGCATCTTCTGATACAGCCCGCGCTCCTCGGGGAGATAGCCGATCCGCCGCGTGTGGTCGTGACCGTTCCCGACTGCGCCGAACAGGCGCACGGTCCCGCTGTCAGGGACGTAGATGTTGAGGATCATCCGAATCGTCGTGCTCTTCCCGGCGCCGTTCGGGCCCAGGAGCCCATAGATCACGCCCGGAGGGACGGTGAGCGACAGGCCGTCCACCGCTGTCTGGCCGGCGAAACGCTTCGTGATGCGATCGAGTCGACGACGGGGTCGGACATGCCCCGACGAAGCTAAGGGCCGGTGGAGGGGGCAAGGAGGACGGGTTATGCCGGAACTCCGAACAACTCGCCAGCCTTGCGAACGGCGCGTTACCAGAGCCTCGATGTCGTCGACGTCATTATAGATGTAGAAGGACGCTCGGGCGGTTGCTGCCACGCCCAGCCGCCGCATGAGTGGCTGTGTGCAGTGATGACCCGCGCGAATGCAGACGCCGTCGCGGTCGAGAATCGTCGCGAGATCGTGCGGATGAATGTCGCCGTACGTGAATGGAACTACGCCGGCGCGATGATCGCGCGGTCCGTACATCGTGACGCCGTCGATCTGCGAGAGGCGCTCGATCGCGAAGCCGGGCGAGCTCCTGCTCGTGCGCGGCAACCTGCTCCATCCCGAGTGTTTCGAGATAGCCGATGGCGGCGGCGAGGCCGACGGCCGCTTCGACGTTGGGCGTACCCCCTTCGAACTTGTGGGGGATCTGGTTCCAGGTGGACCGATCGTCCCAGACCCGTTCGATCATCTCGCCACCACCGTGATAGGGCGGCATTTCCTCGAGCAGGGCCGGTTTGGCGATCAGGGCGCCCGCTCCCCATCGGCGCCAGCATCTTGTGGCCGGACAGCGCGTAGAAGTCGCAGTCCATGGCTTGGACGTCCACCCGCAGGTGCGGGCTCGACTGCGCACCGTCGACCACGGTGACCGCCCCTGCCGCATGGGCGAGCTTCGACAGCTGCGCGGCGGGGTTGACGGTCCCAAGTGAGTTCGAGACGTACGGGATACGCCACAATCTTCGGATTGGTCTCGAGGGCGCGGCCAAAGTCGATCAGGTCAATCCGGCCGTCGCTTGGTGATCTCCACCATCCGCAGGGTCGCGCCCTTTTCCTGACACAGGATCTGCCACGGGACGATGTTCGAGTGGTGGTCCATGGCCGTCACGACCACGGTATCGCCCCGCCCCACGTTGGCCCGCCCCCAAGAGCCGGCCACCAGGTTGATGGACTCGGTCGTGCCCCGGGTGAACACGACCCCCTCGCGAGCCCACGCATTCACGAACCGCGCGACCGCCGTTCGGGCTGCCTCGTACGCGTCTGTTGCCTCGACCGCCAACGCGTAGGCACCGCGGTGCACGTTGGCATTGTGGAAGCTGTAATAGTGAACCAGCGCGTCGATGACTTTGCGCGGCTTCTGACTGGTCGCGGCGTTGTCGAGATAGACGAGCCGCTTCCCGTTCTCCAGCCGGGCGAGAATTGGAAACTCCGGGCGGATGCGGCTGGTATCGAGCATCAGAAGTCTCGCGCCGATTCCGTCGTCACCGGCTCAGCGTTGTTCTGCAGCGCGGCGTGCAGCGCGTGCCACGCGAGATTCGCGCATTTGATGCGGCTCGGGAACGCCCGGACGCCCGAGAAGGCGGCGAGCTTACCGGCGTGCATTGGCGCCGCCGGCGAGCATGTCGCGGAACGCCTGAAACATCGTTTCCGCGTCCGGCACCGGCTTGCCCTTCACGGCGTCGGTCATTAACGACGCGGAGGCCTTGGAGATTGCGCACCCCGACGCCCTGCGGCATTTGAAATCCGATGTCCGTGATCGTGTCGCCGTCGACCTGCACGTACAGCTGAATGCGGTCGCCGCAGAGTGGATTGTTGCCCTCGGCCCGGCGGTTCGCCGACTCGAGCCGCTTGAAGTTCCGCGGATTGCGATTGTGATCCAGGATGACTTGCTGATAGAGCTCGCCGAGGTCGGTCATGGCTCGGACAGGCGGCCGCGGACGATCGCGTCGAGCTGCGCTCGCAGCGCTGCGACTTCCATCCGGCCCAGAATCTCCGCCGCAAAGCCATAGGTGAGCAACCGGCGGGCCTCGTGCTCGCCGACGCCGCGGCTGCGCAGGTAGAACAGCGCGCGCGGATCGAGCGGCCCCACCGTGGAGCCGTGCGTGCACTTCACGTCGTCGGCGTAGATCTCGAGCTGCGGCTGGCTGTCGGCATGCGCGTCGGGCGACAGCAGCAGGTTGTTGTTCGTCTGCTTCGAGTCGGTCTTCTGCGCACCCGGACGGACAATGATCCGGCCCGTGAACACACCCCGCGATTTTCCGTCGAGCACGCCGTTGAAGTACTCGTGGCTCGCACAATGCGGCGCGGCGTGGTCGATCGTGGTGTGATGATCGGCGTGCTGCGCGCCATCCAGCAGGTAGAGGCCGTTGAGGATCAGCGTGCCCCCCGGACCGGCCATGACGGCGCCGATGTCGTGCCGCGCGAGCGCCGCACCGAACGCCACCGTGTGGACGTTGACGGTGCTGTCGCGCCCCTGATGCGTCTGGGTCGCCGCAACATGGTAGCTGCGGGCGTACTCGCGTTGCACGCGATGGTAATCGACCCGGGCCGCATCGCCCACCACGATCTCGGTGACGCTGTTCGTCCAATACGGGCTCTCACCCAGCGACGCGTACGTCTCGACGATGCTCGCGCGCGCTTCCCGCTCGATCACCACGAGATTGCGGGGATGCGTCACAACCTGCTTGTCTCCGGTCGACAGGAACAGCAGCTGGATCGGCTCCGCGATCGTGGCCTTGGCCGGCACGTGCACGAACGCACCGTCACGCACGAACGCGGTATTCAGCGCGGAGAACGGGCGGTCCTGCGTCGCCGCGTACTTGCCGAGATACTGGCGCACGAGATCCTGGCGATGGCTGAGCACGTGGGCAAGGCTTTGAATGTCGTCGAGGAAAGGCGTGGAGAGCGAAGCGTTGAAAAAAACCGTCGACAAAGACTAGCCGATACCCGGCCTCGAACAACAGGAACGGGCGAAGCTGCTCGAGTGTCGGAACTCGGGCGGGTGGCTTCGCGAGCTCGAACGATCCTTCGGCGATCGGCGCGACGCTGGTGAAGCGCCACGCCTCCTGCTTCATGTTCGGAAAGCCGAGATCGTGAAAGCGGGCGATGCCGCCTTCGCGCAGATCTCTAAGCCAATCCGGAGCGCCGGATGCGCCGTTGGACGCCCAGGCTCGATACGATCCGACCAGCTGTTCTACATGCGCCATCTTCACGACACCATGGCGGCATCACGAAGCCAGTCGTAGCCTTTTGCCTCGAGTTCGTGGGCCAATTCCGGGCCGCCCGATTTCACGATCCGGCCATCGGCGAGCACGTGGACGACGTCGGGGGTGATGTAGTTCAGCAGCCGCTGATAGTGCGTGACGATCAAGAACGAACGATCGGGAGCGCGCAGCTTGTTGACCGTCTCGGCGACGGTCTTCAGAGCGTCGATGTCGAGTCCCGAGTCGGTCTCGTCGAGAATCGCCAGGCGCGGTTCCAGCACCGCGAGCTGGAGGATCTCGTTGCGCTTCTTTTCGCCGCCCGAGAAGCCCTCGTTCACGGGCCGGTTCATCATCGAATCGTCCCAGCCGATCGCCTTCAACTTTGCTTCGAGGAACTGCAGAAAATCGATCGGATCGAGCTCCGGTTCTCCCCGCTCTCGGCGAAGCGCGTTCAGTGCCGACCGCAGGAAATAGGAATTCGTGATGCCCCGAATCTCGACCGGATACTGGAACGCGAGGAAGACACCCGCGCGCGCCCGCTCCTCCGGTTTCAGGTCGAGGAGATCCTTGCCGTCGTACTTCGCCGAGCCGGCGAGTATTTCGTACGCGGGGTGACCCGCGAGGACCTGGGCGAGCGTGCTCTTGCCCGATCCGTTCGGTCCCATGATCGCGTGCACTTCACCTTCGCGAATCGTGAGATCGACGCCCTTGAGGATCTCGTTGCCCGCTACAGCGACTCGAAGTCCTTTGACCTCGAGCAGTACCCCTCCCGCGTCCCCCTTCCCCCGTCCCATTAACCAACGCTCCCTTCCAAACTGATTCCGAGCAAGCGCGTCGCTTCCACGGCGAACTCCATCGGCAGCTCTTTGAAGACTTCCTTGCAGAAACCGTTGACGATCATCGACACCGCATCCTCCGCGGACAGACCGCGCTGACGCAAATAGAAGATCTGGTCTTCTCCGATCTTCGATGTCGAGGCCTCGTGCTCCATGATCGCGGTGCTGTTGCGCACGTCGATGTACGGAAACGTGTGCGCCCCGCACTGGTCGCCGATCAACATTGAGTCGCACTGCGAGTAGTTTCTCGCGCCCTCGGCGCCCTTCATGATCTTCACGAGGCCGCGATACGTGTTCTGTCCTCGACCGGCGGAGATTCCTTTCGACACGATCGTCGAACGCGTGTTCTTGCCGAGGTGGATCATCTTGGTACCCGTGTCGGCTTGTTGCTTGTGACTCGTCACCGCCACCGAGTAGAACTCACCGATCGAGTTGTCGCCCTGCAGAATGCAGCCGGGATACTTCCACGTGATCGCCGAGCCGGTCTCGACCTGGGTCCAGGAGATTTTGGAATTCGCGCCGAGACACTTCCCGCGCTTGGTGACGAAGTTGTAGATCCCGCCCTTCCCTTCGTCGTCGCCCGGATACCAGTTCTGGATTGTCGAGTACTTGATGGTGGCACGCTCGAGCGCGACCAGCTCGACGACCGCCGCGTGCAGCTGGTGCTCGTCACGCATCGGCGCCGAGCAGCCCTCGAGGTAGCTCACGTAGCTGCCCTCGTCGGCGATGATCAGCGTGCGCTCGAACTGGCCGGTCGACGACGCGTTGATGCGGAAGTAAGTCGAGAGCTCCAGCGGGCAGCGCACACCTTTCGGCACGTACACGAACGAGCCGTCCGTGAAGACAGCCGAATTCAGCGCGGCAAAGAAGTTGTCGTTCATCGGCACGACGGTGCTCAGGTATTTCTGAACGAGCTCCGGGTGCTCGCGGATCGCCTGCGACATCGGCATGAAGATCACGCCGTACTTGGCGAGCTCGGCCTGGAACGTCGTCGCGACGGAGACGCTGTCGAACACTGCGTCGACCGCGACACCCGTGAGTCGCTTCTGCTCTTCGATCGGGATGCCGAGCTTCTCGAACGTGGCGACCAGCTTGGGATCGACCTGATCGAGCGACTCGAGCTTGGGCTGCTGCTTCGGAGCGGCGTAGTAGCTGATCGCCTGATAATCGATGGGCCCGTACTTCACGTTGGGCCAGTGCGGCTCGCTCATCTTGAGCCAGTTGCGATATGCCTTGAGCCGCCAATCCAGCATCCATTCCGGCTCGCCCTTTTTGGCCGAAATCAGGCGGATCACGTCCTCGTTCAAGCCGGCCGGCACGACCTCGGATTCGATGTCGGTGACGAAGCCGTACTTGTACGGTTGCTGGACGTGCGCTTCAATGCCGGTCATGGTCTGTCCTTACAAGTCATTAACGCACATAAGCTTGGATCACGGAATGCTCGCCTAGACAGGCAATCCTAATGACTTTGTCGGGATTGTCAACGCGAGTCACACGAGGTTCGCGCTTAATTCTTAATTCACGATAAATTTTCGACATTCCAGCAAGATTCCCACCACGTCGAGATGCTCATGGCCCCAGCTTCGCGTCCTTCGTCGGCCCACGTACGGGCCAAACGCCGCCGCCGGCGCACCGAAATCCTTCACTCGGCCCTGCGCGCGTTCCGCGCGCGCGGCTACCACACCACCACGCTCGAAGACATCGCCGCGCAACTCGGGATCCGCAGCGCGGCCCTCTATCACTACTTCCCCGACAAGGACGCGATCCTGTACGCCTGTCACCGCGAAGGGCTCGCGGAAGTCGAGCGCATCCTTGCCGATGCCCTGGCGCGCTACACGACGGCGCCGGAGCGCCTGCATTACGCCATTCGCGAGCACGTGCGCGTCATGACCGACACGCTCGAGGGCTCCGCGCTCGCGCTCGAGGTCTCGGCGCTCTCTCCCCGCCGCCGGGCCGAAGTCGTCGCCGAGCGCGACGCCTACGAGCGCGGCCTGCGCGACATCGTCGCGGCTGGCGTGCAGAGCCGCGAATTCCGGGCCGTCGATCCCAAGCTGGCTGTCTTCGCTATCCTCGGCGCCATCAACTGGGTGGTGCGCTGGTACCGCCCGCTACCGGATGGCAGCACCGGGGCCGTGGGGACCGCGGATCTGGGGAAGCACTTCGCCGATCACCTCGTTCACGGACTCACGCCACCATGACCGCCAGCACCCGTCCCTTCGCGCCTCGTCCCGTCGAGACGTTCCACTTCTGCGACGTCCTGTATGCCAAGTCCGACGGCATCGCCCGCATCACGATCAACCGGCCCTCGCAGTACAACGCGTATTCGACCGCCGCCCTCGAAGAGCTCGCTGCCGCCTTCCGCGACGCGGCGTTTGACGACGCCGTCGGCGTGATCGTGCTGACGGGCGCTGGCGACCGCGCGTTCTGCACAGGCGGCGACGTGAAGGAATACGCGGCGACCTATGTCGCCACGCCGCGCGACTACTGGAAGTACATGGCCCTGTTCCGCGGGTACATCGAGAGCATCCTCAACACGGGGAAGCCGGTCGTCGCGCGGATCAACGGCATGGCGGTGGGCGGCGGCAACGAGAGCCAACTGGCGTGCGACCTGTCCGTCATGGCGCAGCACGCGTACCTGAAGCAGGTGGGGACGCACGTGGGCTCGGTGGCGTGCGGCGGCGCCACCCAGTGGCTGCCGCTCGTGGTCGGCGACAAGCGGGCGCGCGAGATCCTCTTTTTGAACGAGCCGATTCCAGCCCGACAGGCGCGTGAGTGGGGGCTCGTCAACTGGGTCGTGCCGTCGGTGCGCCGCGCCGACGCATGGATCGAGGACGCGACTGCCGACGAGATCCGCAAGGCGCAGCGGGGGGAAGACGGCTATCGGATCGATCTCTCCCGGCTCGATACGCAAGTCGAGGACGTCGCGCGCCGGCTGCTCGCCTCCTTTGCCGAGTGCACGCGCTACACGAAGCAGCAAACGAATTTCCTCAAGGACTTCGTGTGGCATTCCACGGTCCGCCATGCGCAGGACTGGCTGGCCCTGCACTACGCCAGTTGGGAGCCGGTCGAAGGAATGCAGGCCTTCGTCGAGAAGCGCGCGCCGCGGTTCGCGATGCTGCGCGAGCGCGCGGCACGGGGGGAAGCGACAGAAGCCCCGTGGGGCGCCGCGGTGCGCCCGTGCGCTCGGTGCCAGGCCCGCAACCTGCCCGCCGATCACACCTTCTGCGGCGTATGCGGCGCACCGCTCTCGTGACGGGCGCGGGGCGCGGGATCGGCCGCGCCATCGTCGAGCGGCTGGCTGGCGACGCCTGGGTCGCCGGCTTGGATCTCGCGTTTCCCGAGGGCTCGGGCGCCGCGCAGTGGGTACGGCCGACCAACGTCGCGGACAGCGCCGCCGTGAATGCCGCCCTGTCGGACCTGCTCGAGGAGCGCGGCGGTGTCGACTGGGTCGTATGTGCCGCCGGCATCACGCGCGACCAGGTGAGCTGGAAGATGGAGGATGCCGCATGGGCGGATGTCCTCGCCGTGAACCTCACGGGCGCGTTCAACACGGCCCGCGCCGCCGCCCCGGCGCTGCGTCGCTCGCCCGCCGGCCGGCTGGTCTTCATCAGCTCGATCAACGGCATGCGCGGGAGTTTCGGTCAGACGAACTACGCAGCGGCGAAAGCCGGCCTGATCGGGCTCGCGCGTTCCCTTGCGCTCGAGCTCGCGCGCGACGGCGTCACCGTGAACGTCGTGGCGCCGGGTTTCATCGACACGGAGATGACCCGCCGCCTGCCCGACGCCCTGCGGACCCGCGCCGTGGCGCGCACGCCGCTCGGCCGCTGCGGCGCCGCCGCCGACGTCGCCCATGCCGTGCGCTTTTTGTGCGACGACTCCGCGGGCTTCATTACGGGCGCCGTCCTGCCGGTGGACGGTGGCCAGTTGCTCGGCAGCACGCCGGATTGAGGCAACCATGACCGTCTCGTGCGACGTCTCGAACGGCATCGGCCGCCTGGTGCTCAATCACCCGCCACTCAATATCCTGACGCGCTCCGAGCTGGCCGCGATGCGCCGCGAGCTCAGCGTCCTAGCGGACGATCCGTCGCTGCGCGTGCTCGTTCTGTCCGCCCGCGGCAAGCATTTCTCCGCAGGCGCCGATGTGGGCGAGCACGTCCCGCCCCAGCACCTGGCGCTGATCACCGAGTTCCTGGACACGATTGGCGAGCTGGAAGCGTTCCCCGTGCCGGTGATCGCCGCCGTGCAAGGCAAGTGTCTGGGAGGCGGCTTCGAGCTGGTGCAGCCGGTGGATATCATCGTCGCCGGTGAGGGGGCGTCGTTCGGTCAACCCGAGATCGTGCTGGGCGTCTTCCCGCCCGCTGCTGTCGTGCTGCTGCCGGGGCGCGTGCCCGTCGGTGTCGCGGCGCAGCTGATCTACTCCGGTGATCCGATCTCCGCGGCCGCCGCCGAACGCTGCGGATTGGTCGCCCGTCTCGCCCCCGACGACGCGGTGGAGCAGGTGGCCGACGAGCTGGCGCGACGCATCGCGCGTCATAGCGCCGCCGCGTTGCGGGCTGCCAAGCGCGCCGTGCGGGGCCCGGGCGCGGATGCCCGGCACGCGGCGCTGCGCCAAGCCGGGCACGCCTACCTGCACGATCTCATGGAAACGCGCGACGCCGTCGAAGGCCTGCGCGCGTTCGTCGACAAGCGCCAACCCGTGTGGAGCAACTCGTGACCGTCGCCGCGCCGTCCCAAGCCGCCGTCTTCCCGGAATGGCGCGACCAGCCGCTTGACGAAATGCTGTACCGCTGCCGCGAGCTGGTGGAGGACGCCGACTTTCCGACCGTGCGCCGCTGGCGCGCGGGCGGGGGAAAGGTCGTGGGGCACTTTCAGGTCTACTTCCCCGAGGAGATCGCGCACGCCGGCGGGCTACTACCGTTCAAGGTGCGCGGCGCTCCCATCGAGCCCACGCAGGCTGAATCCCGGTTCGGATCCTACCTCTGCTCGATCATCAAGACGTCGCTCGAGCTGGCGCTCTCGAAGCGTGTGGAGATGGAAGCGTTCATCACCCATCCGATCTGCGACGCCGCGCGCAACCTGGCCGGCGTTTGGGGCCGCAACTCGCCGTATCCCTGCCGCATTCTCTACCTGCCCCAGAACGTGAACTCCGCCTTCGCCGCCCGCTATCTGCACGACGAATACGAGCGAATCCGGCAGCTCTTCCAGGACATCGCCGCGCGGCCGATCACCGACGACGACCTGCGGCGCTCCATCGCCGTCTTCAACGAGAACCGCGCGCTGCTGCGCCGGTTGTACGCACTGCGGCGCGAGCGCCCCTGGCTCGTGCCGGCCGACGAAGCCTATGTGCTGGTGGCGCTCGCCGGCATCTTGCCGCGCGAGGAGCACAATGCGCTGCTGCAGACGGCGCTGCCGCTGCTGGAGCGCCGCCAGACGCCACGGCAGGACAAGATCCGCGTGATCGTCGAAGGCGGGTTCTGCGAGCAGCCGCCCCTCGACCTACTGCGCGCGATTGCCCGCTCCTGCTACGTGGTGGACGACGATCTCCTCATCGGCTTGCGCTGGATCGTGGACGACGTGCCGGCGGACGGCGACCCGCTCATGGCCCTGGCCGAATCCTACATCGAGCGATCGGCGCACAGTCCGGTGCAGCACGATCTCCGCAAACCCAAGGAACGGATGCTGCTCGAGCGCATCGAAAGCTCCGGCGCACAGGCCGCCATCCTGATGGCGGCGAAAATGTGCGAACCGGGGCTCGAGGAGCTGGTGGTGCACACGCGCGCGCTCGACCAGCGAGGCATCCGGTATTTCGTGAGTGAGTTCGAGGAGAACATGTCGAGCTTCGACCAGCTCGAAATCCAGCTCGAAACGTTCGTCGAGAATCTGCTCTTCGATTGAGGCGGGCCATGGACCAAACGGCATCTGAGGCGACGATCGTCGGACGTGGGAGCGAGACGGGTGCGCGGCTGTTCCGCGAGTGGTTCCAGGGACTCACCGCCGCCGCGGACGAGGGGCGCGGGGCCGCGTACGTGTTCGTGATGGGCAGCCTGTGCGAGCTGCTCCGGGTCTTCGAGTTCCCGATCGTGTTTCCGGAGATCAACTCGCTGCAGACCGCGGTGCGCCGGGTGGCGCACGAATACCTGAACGAAGCCGAGAACTACGGCTACTCGACCGACATCTGCGGCTACGTGAAGGCGGACGTCGCGGTCCAGCTGCGGGGCGGCGCTCACCCTATGGGGAAGATCCCCAAGCCCGCGCTCGCGGTGTGCACCAACGCCTGTAACACCTACATCAAGTGGGGCGAGATCTGGGAGCGGATGTACGGCATGCCGCTGTTCACGCTCGACGTCCCCGGCTCCCGGGGCGCCGGGCTCGCTTCCGCGCCGGGTTCCGACGATTTCGAGCGCGACCGGCGCTACGTCGAGGCGCAGCTCGTGGAGCTGATCACGGTGTGCGAGCGAGTGTCCGGGAAGCGCTTCGATATCGATCGCTTGCGCGAGTACATGGGGTACGCGAACACGCTCGGCGCGGGGTGGCAACGCGTGCTCGAGCTCAACCGCAGCCGGCCGGCCGTGTTCAACGCGCTTTCCGACGGCACGATCTTCCTCGGCGTCGCAAACGGTTTTCGCGGCACCGCCCAAGGCGCGGCCTTCTTCACGGACCTCGTCGAGGAAATGACCTACAAAGCCGAGCACGGAATCGGGACGCCGATCGACGAGAAGTGGCGGCTGATCTTCGTCGGCGTCCCCTGCTACCCGATCTTCCGCCGCTTCTCCGAGCTGTTCAGCGACTGGGGTGGAGTGTTTGTGAACTCGACCTACCTCCGGTTCGCTTCGGGCGGTGCGAATCTCGGCTTCGCGTACGACCTCACGCGTCCCATCGAGAGTCTGGCCGAGGGCGTCCTGCTCGGGGTCCGCAATGCCATGGACAGCATGTTCTTCCAGACCCAGGCGCTGGTCGAGATGATCGATGGCCACACCGCGGACGGCGTGGTCTTCCATCCGATCAAGAGTTGCCGGACGGTGTCGACGGGCCTGGCGGACACGCGACGGGCGCTGATGGCCGTGCGCGACGTGCCGAGCCTGTTTATCGAGTCGGATCTCATGGACCGGCGCGTGGTGTCCGAGGCACAGATGAAGAACCGGGTCGACGCGTTCTTCGAAGGCCTGGCCTCGCGCCGCCACCAGGCGGCCGTGGCCGCGGTTTAGGGGAGGGACGGTATGGCGTATGCTGCGGGCGTGGACGTCGGGTCCACACAGACCAAAGCGGTGATCATCAACGAGAGCCGCGCGATCGTCGGGCGGGCGCTCACCGACACCGGCGCCAACGTGATGCGCGCGGCCGAGACCGCTTTTCGCGCAGCATTGCTGGACGGCGGCATCCCGGAAGAAGAAGTCGAGTTCATCGTCGGCACGGGGTACGGCCGCTACAAGGTCACGTTCGGGAACACCCAGGTCACCGAGATCAGCTGCCACGGGCGCGGCGCCGTGCACATGTTCCCGCGGACGCGGACCGTACTGGACATGGGTGGGCAGGACACCAAGGCGATCCGCGTCCAGCCATCGGGCGAAATCCAGGATTTCTGCATGAACGACAAGTGTGCTGCGGGAACCGGCCGGTTCCTGGGTGCCGCGGCCTCCGCCCTCGACCTCCCGCTCGCCGAGCTCGGCCCCACCGCCCTGCGCGGAGTGCGAGCGGTCAAGATCAGCACCACCTGCACCGTGTTCGCCGAGTCGGAGGTGCTGTCATGGCTCGGCAAGGGCAAGAAGATCGAAGACATCCTGCTCGGCGTGCACGAGTCGATCGCGGCGCGCTCGATCGGCCTGCTGCGGCGGGTGGGGATCGAGTCGGAGGTGACGTTCACCGGGGGGGTGACGAAGAACCAGGCGATGGTCGAGACGCTCAACCGACGGCTCGGCCTGACGGTCAACGTCGGGGACGAGTCCCATTTCATGGGGGCGCTCGGCGCCGCACTGTTCGCGCTCGACCGCATCCTCGCAGCACGGGCGCCGGCGCACGCCGCTGATGCGAAGCGGGGCGCCGCATGAGTCGCACCGCCGGCATCGACATCGGCTCCACCTACACGAAGGCGGTCGTGGTCGCGGAGGACGGCTCGATTCTGGGCCGCACGATGGAGCCCACCGGGTTCAAGCTCGCGCAGGCGGCCGAACGGGCGCTGGCGGGAGCGCTGGCACAGGCAGGACTCGCGCGGAGTGACATCGCCTACCTCGTGACGACGGGGTTCGGCCGTCACCAGGCCGCGCTGGGCGACGCCTCCGTCACCGACCTCACGGCCGCCGCGCGTGGGGCCACCCACTACTTCCCGAACACGCGGACGATTCTGGACGTCGGCGGCCAGACAATGAAGGCGAGCCGCCTGGGGGCCGACGGCAAAGTCCAGAGCTTCCGCCTGAACGACAAGTGCGCCGCCGGCACCGGCGCGTTTCTGGAGAAGACCGCCCGGTACATGGGATACGGCACCGCGGAGATTGGACCGCTCGTCGCCACGTCGAAGGCACCGGTGACCATCTCCGGCGTGTGCGCCGTGTTCGCCGAGTCGGAAGTCATCAATCAGCTCTCGGAGGGCGCCGCCCCCGCGGACATCATGCACGGCGCGTTCGTATCACTCGTGGACCGTTCGGTGCAGCTGATGAAGCGCGTGCGCATGGAGCCCGAGTTCACTCTCATCGGTGGGATTCTGCGCTTTGGGCGGATGGCGGACGTGGTCCGCAGCGCGCTCGGCGCGTCGGTCAACGTACCGCCGGGCGAGCTGGTTCAATTCACGGCGGCGTTCGGCGCCGCATTACTCGGCCAGCGGCGCCTGCGCCGCCTCGCCACCGAGGTGTCCCGTGTCGCCACCGCCTGAACCCCCATCCGGCTGGCAGCGCCGCTTCGTCGCGGACGCCGAGCGGGCGAACGAGATGAGCGACGTCTACCGCCTCGCCGGGTTCGACGTGCGCATCGCGCCGGCCACTCCGGAGGATTTCTCCGAATCGTGCACCGCTTGCTGGCTGGTGCAATCCGGGCTGTTCCGCGTGGTATACACGCGCCGGCTGCAGGGAGCGGTCCCCTGAAGGCCGCCGTCTTCCATGGCGCGCACCGCCCGCTCGAGATCAGGGAGGTCCCCACGCCCGTCGCCGGCCCCGGACAAGCGCTTGTGAAGGTGGCCGGCTGCGGCCTCTGCCACACGGATCTGCACTACCTGGACCACGGCGTGGAGACGTTCAAGAAACCCCCGTTGATCCTCGGACACGAGATCGCAGGCACGGTGGCCGCGCTGGGCCCCAGCGTGAACGGCCGCGCGGTTGGCGACCGAGTGCTGATCCCTTCCGTCCTCTCGTGCGGATGCTGTGGGTTTTGCCGGCAGGGACGCGAAAACCTGTGTGCCAACCTCACGATGCTTGGCAACAACATTGACGGCGGTTACGCCGAGTACGTCGTCGTTCCTGTGGCGGAGTTGGTGCCCGTACCAGACGAACTGCCCCTCGAGCAGGCGTGTGTCGTCGCCGACGCGCTTTCGACGCCGTATCACGCGGTCAAGCACCGGGGGAAGGTGCGGGTCGGCGACACAGTCGCGGTGGTGGGATGTGGCGGCGTGGGATTGAACCTCGTGCAGTGCGCGGTGGTGTCGGGGGCGCACGTCATCGCGCTCGACTTGAACGATCAGCGCCTCGCAACCGCGCGCACGCTCGGCGCGACGGAAACGATCAACCCCGGATCCGTTGAGCGCGTGGACAAGACAGTCCGCTCGCTGACAAGCGGCGGTGTGGACGTCGCGTTCGAGGCGATCGGCAATCCAAAGACAATTGAGCTCGCGTTCAGCCTGCTCCGAAAAGGCGGACGGCTGTGTGTGGTGGGCTACTCGGCGGAGCCGGTGACGCTCTCGGCCGCGCGGCTCATGTACTACGAGCTGGAGATCGTGGGCAGTTTGGGTTGCGGCGCCGGAGAGTATCCGGAGATCATGGCGCTCGTTCGGGCGGGAACGCTGCGGCTCGGCCCCATCGTAAGCGGCACCCTGCCGCTCGCGGAGATCAATGAAGGGCTGGACCGCCTGCGCCGCGGCGAGGGGATCCGCTGGGTGGTAACACCATGAGCGCCAGAGCTCGGAAGCTCTCACCGGAGATAACCGTGCCTGAGTCCTTCGACATGAGCGTCCTGCAGCGCGGAGCCAGGCTCCGTCGCAGCCCCTTCTTCGAGGCCACTCAGCGCTGCGGCGCCAGGGCCTACACGACCTACAATCACATGCTGTTTCCCATCTGCTTCGACGACCTGCAGGCCGAATACTGGCACCTCGTCAAGCATGTGACGATGTGGGACGTCGCCGTGGAGCGTCAGGTCGAGATCACGGGCCGTGACGCGTTTGCGTTCGTAAACAGGCTCACCCCGCGGGACCTCACGCGCTGCGCCGTGGGCCAAGGGAAGTACGTGCTCATCACGGCCGGGGACGGCGGCATCATCAACGATCCAGTCCTGTTGCGCCTCGGCGAGAATCACTTCTGGTTGGCGCTCGCCGACTCGGACGTGCTCTTGTGGGCAAGGGGCGTGGCACTCGACGCCGGGCTCGACGTCCGCATCGGGGAGCCGGACGTCTCGCCCCTCCAGATTCAGGGGCCCAAGGCGACGCTCGTCGTGCAGACGCTGTTCGGGGACCGGGCGGTGCGGCTGCCGTACTACCACTTCGTCGAGACCGTTCTCGACGGGATCCCCGTCGTCGTCACGCGAACCGGGTGGACGGGGGAGGTGGGCTACGAGATCTACCTGCGGGACGGCAGCCGAGGCAGCGACCTGTGGGACCGGGTCATGGCGGCGGGTAAGCCCCACCAGATCCGGCCCACTGGTCCGTCAGACATCCGCCGCATCGAGGCGGGAATCCTCAATTGGGGTGCGGACATCACTCTGGACACTAATCCCTACGAGGTCGGCCTCGAGCGTCTGGTGGACGAAGGCAAGCGCGCGGACTTCATCGGCCGCCGGGCTCTGCAGGAGATCAAGACGGCGGGCGCGCAACGGAAACTCGTGGGCATCGAAATCGCAGGCGGCGCGCTCGACCTCAACATGACCAAGTGGCCGGTGAAGGCCGAGGGCGAGGTCGCCGGGCACGTCACATCGGCCGTCTTTTCGCCGCGCCTGAGCAAGAACATCGGGTATGCCCTAGTGCCTGCGGCGCGCGCCGGCCTCGGCACGAAGCTGGCGGTCGTTCTTCCCGGCGGCGAGGAGCGGCCAGCACGAGTCGTGGCACGGCCGTTCGTGGACCCGAAGAAGGCAATCCCCAAGGGTGAGCCTCAGTAGATGTCCCGGTTCCACTCTCTGACCAGCCGCTCATAGTCTTCCGGCGTATTCACTTGATCGATAACCGCGGGATCGTCGACCGGCACGCTCACGACCTCTCTTTCATGTTCGTGGAGTACCGCCCTCGCGCCGTCGCGCGTGGCCGCCGGGCTCTCGAGCAGCTCGCCAAACAGCGCTGATCCCCAGATCACAGGGTGACCGCGGCGCTCCGCGAACGTCGGTACCACCACGGGTGCGGTCGTGCGGCGATACGCTTCCATCACGCGTTCGACCGTGGTCACTCGGACGTGCGGGAGATCAACCGGCCAGACCAGAATCGCGTGCGGTTGCAGCGGCTGCAGGGCGCGCAGGGCCCCGCGCAGGGAGGCGATAGGCCCCGTTTCGGGCTCCGGATTCTCCACAATCATGCAGTCGTGGCGTGCCATGAAGGGCTGAATGCGCGGAGCGTCCGGACCGAGGACCACGACGCGCGTCTTGATTTCGAGGGCTTCCAACGCTTCCAGGATCCGGACGACGAACGGCAGGCCGAGGAAATCCAGCAGGGCTTTGGGGGAGCCCATTCGAGCCGACCGGCCAGCCGCCAAGACCACGCCCGCCAAGCTCATAGGGGCTAAGACAGTAAGGGCCTACATGCCCTTAGGGCTAGTGGTAGTTGCATGCCGTATGGAAACTGGAATATTAGGCGCGCCCATGGCCGTGCGCCGTGTTCGCCAGCTTGGCGACCCGATCTTGAGGGTTCGCTGTACGCCCGTCGAAGACCCCAAGTCGCCGGCGGTGCGGCTGCTTTCGGACGATCTCCGGGATACGCTGCGGACCGCGCGCAAGAAGTACAACATGGGACGGGCCCTCGCCGCCCCCCAGATCGGTGCGCCCGTCCGAGTGGTGCTCGTGGAAACCGGGAAGTTCCGCGCGACCATGATCAATCCGGAAATTACGGACGTCGGGTCGGAGGATTTTCACGTCTGGGATGATTGCTTCTCCTTCCCCAATCTGCTGGTGCGGGTGACGCGCGCCTACCGCGCGACGGTGCGCTATACCGACCTGAAGGCGAAGGTGAACACGATGGACCTGGAGGGCCCGATGGCGGAGTTGCTCCAGCACGAGCTCGACCACCTCGACGGAATTCTCGCCCTGGACCAACCCAGCGGCCTGGACCCGTTCGCCTACCGGGCAGAGTGGGAAAAGCACCACAAGCCCGACGAGCGTTACGGACCGCCACGCCCGCGAGAGGTCTGAACTACTAGACGTCCAGACGTCTAGACGTCTAGTTACATTCCTCAATGCAGGGGTGCCCGCCACGTTGGTGGGCTGAGATCACACCCTTAGAACCTGATCCGGTTCGTACCGGCGAAGGGAGCTTCGTATGACCTGCCGCACTCAGATGTTCTTCGCCCGCCAGGGTACCATCACTCCGCAAATGCGGCGCGTCGCCGAACGGGAATCACTTCCGCCGGAGACCATTCGGGACGAGGTCGCGATCGGTCGGCTGATCATCCCGGCCAACGTCAACCATCTCACGCAGCGGCTCGATCCTATGGCGATCGGCAAGGTTGCGAGCGTGAAGATCAACGCGAACATCGGCAACTCGGCCGTGGAGTCGGATATCGACGGCGAGCTCGAGAAGCTGCATCACGCGGTGCACTATGGCGCCGACACGGTCATGGACCTCTCGACCGGCGGCAACATCGACGCGATCCGCGAAGCGATCATCGCGGCCTCGCCGGTCCCCATCGGCACCGTGCCGATCTATCAAGCCATTCAAATCGCGGGCGAGGTGACGAAGCTGACGGCGGACGACATCCTCGACAACATCGAGCACCAGGCGAAACAAGGCGTCGATTATGTCACCGTGCACGCGGGGATTCTGCGCGAGCACGTGGGACTCGCGCTGGGACGCGTCACGGGGATCGTGAGCCGGGGCGGATCGCTCATGGCGTACTGGATGACCCAGCATGGCAAGCAGAATCCGCTGTATGAGCACTACGACCGGCTGCTCGACATCGCGCGCGAGTATGACGTCACCCTGTCGCTCGGCGACGGGCTGCGGCCCGGCTCGATCGCCGACGCGACCGATAAGGCGCAGCTCGCGGAGCTGACCGTACTGGGCGAGCTGACCGAGCGCGCGTGGAAGAAAGACGTGCAGGTGATGATCGAAGGGCCCGGGCACATCCCGATGCACCAGATCGAAGTGAACGTCCGGCTCGAGAAGGAGCTGTGCCACGAGGCGCCGTTCTACACGCTGGGGCCGCTCGTGACTGATGTCGCGCCGGGCTATGACCACATCACCTCGGCGATCGGCGCGGCGATGATCGGCTGGTTTGGGGCCGACATGCTCTGTTACGTGACGCGGAAAGAACACCTCGGCCTGCCGAACGCGGAGGAAGTGCGCGAAGGAGTGATCGCGTACAAGATCGCGGCGCACGCGGCGAACATCGCGCGCCGGCGGCCGGGCGCCACCGAGCGCGACGACGCGCTGTCGCGCGCGCGCTATGCGTTCGACTGGAACGAGCAGTTCCGCCTCGCGCTGGATCCCGCGCGGGCGCGCGAGCTGCACGACGAAGCGCTGCCCGCCGAGTATTTCAAGAGCGCGGAGTTCTGCGCGATGTGCGGGCCGAAGTTCTGCTCGATGCACATCACGCGCGAGATCGAGCGATCGCTCGGTCTGCGGGAACCGCAGCAGAGAGAGAAGCAGGAGGCGGTGCCGGCCGACTAAAGGGAGGGACACGCTATGGACACGCGGTGGCGGCGGTGGGTCGTGGTGTGTCTTGCGGGGGCGCCCGGGGTGCTCGGCGCCCAGGGTAGCACACCGATCGTGTATCGAGGCACGTTGGCCAGCGGCGATGCCCAGCTGCAGAGCGGCGAGTATTTCGATACCTACGAGTTCCAGGGCCGCGCCGGCCAGCGCGCCGTCTTCGACCTCACCTCCTCGGCGTTTGATCCCTACCTGATGGTCATCGCCCCGTCGGGCGATAAGAAAGAGAACGACGACTTCAACGACTCGAACAGCCGGTCGCGGCTCGACCTCGCCCTCGAGGAAACCGGGACCTACCGCATCGTCGTCACGTCCTACCAAAAGGGCGAAGGGGGTGCGTACGAGCTGCGCATCGACGCCGCCGGATCCGGCGGGGGAGTCGCCGCTGCGGAACCGGGCGTGCGCGTCGAGAGCGGCCGGCTGGCGGCGGGCGACACCACGCTCCGCTCGGGGGAATACCGCGATTCGTACACGTTCCAGGGACGGCAGGGGCAGATGGTCACGGTGGACCTGCGGTCCGCTGCCTTCGACCCGTATCTCATCGTGATCGACCCGAGCGGCAAGCAGCACGACAACGACGATCACGAGGGCGACTCGCATCGCTCGCTCGTGTCCTACGAGCTGCCGGAGGACGGCGCCTATCGAGTGTGGGCCACCTCGTACAAGAGCGGGGAGACCGGCGCCTACGACCTGCGGATCCAAGTCGGGAGCGCGGCTGCCGCCGAGGTCGCGGCCAGACCGCGCGTGGAGAACGGCCGCCTGGCCGCGGGCGACGATACACTGCGCACCGGCGAATACGTGGACCAGTACACGCTCGAGGGACGCCCGGGGCAGCACGTCACGGTTGACGTGGCGTCGAACGACTTCGACACATACGTCATGGTCCTTCCCCCCCGCGGCGAGCGCCTGTGGAATGACGATGTCGAAGACCGGCCGCGTCACAGCGTCATCGAAGCCGACCTCACGGAGGCCGGGCAGTACAGGGTAGCGGTGACGTCCTACAAGCGGGGCGAGACCGGCCTGTACGAGCTGCGCATCGACTACGCCGCCGCGGCCGCCGCGAACGCTCCACCGAGTTCGTCCCGCGACGTTGGCGCCATCGCGTACGGCGAGACTCAAGCGGGCACGCTCGCTGCGGACGACGCCCGGCTGTCCAGGGGCGAGTACCGCGACCTCTACGCCTTCGAGGGCTCGACGGGAGACTCGATCATCGTCGAGCTCGCGTCCAGCGATTTCGATCCCTACCTGGCGCTCATCCCACCGGACGGCGAGCAGATCGACAATGACGATGCCGACGGGCGGCAGGACCTGTCCCGCGTGAGCCTGCGACTGCGGGCGAGCGGCCGCTACCGGATCCTGGCAACGACATACGCCGCAGAGAAAACCGGGAACTACCGGCTCTCGCTCCGGCGGGCCGCCGGTGGCCCCGTCACGACCCAACCCCCCGTAGCGACGGGCGCGGGGAGGGTGTACGGCGTCTTCGTCGGCATCTCGAACTACGGCGGGCGGGCTAACAATCTGATGTACACAGCCGACGATGCCCGCCACATGTACGATGCGATGCAGCGGGGCGCCGGCATGCGCCCCGCCGATGCGATAGTCCTCGTGGACCAGCAAGCGACCCTCGCCGGCGTGCGTCAGGCGATCCAGCGTATTGGGAGCCACGCGGGGCCCAACGATATGTTCGTGTTCTTCTACTCCGGACACGGTGGGCGCAACCCGCGTCAGACCTTCCAGCCCGCCGATCCCGACAACCTGGACGAGACTCTCGTCTTCTACGACGACGACCTGACCGACGACGCGTTGAGCCAGTTGCTCGACGGCATACACGCGAAGGTATCGCTGCTGGTGTTCGACGCGTGCTTCAGCGGCGGGTTCTCGAAGGACGTGATCTCGGCGCCGGGACGGATGGGGTTGTTCTCATCCGAAGAGGACGTGACGTCGGGTGTGGCGGTGAAGTTCCGGGCGGGCGGGTATCTCGCCGAGTTCATCGCGGAGGCGGTCGGCGGCCGGCTCGCCGACGACGATGGCGAGCCGGGGATCACGGCGCTCGAGCTGAGCCAGTATCTCCACGAGCGCTATCGGGCTGACGTGAAGTCGGGAGGGCCGGGCGACAGTTTCGTGCGGACCGGCGGGCCGCAGACAGGCTACCAGCACCTCGTGGTGGATCGGGGGAGCATCGAGCCGTACGCCGTGCTATTCCGGTGAGGGGGGGAGGTAGAGAGAGCTCGACTGGCGTTCAGTCGAGGCGCCTCTCGGCCGCGCGGGCGTGCGCCTCGAGTCCTTCGACCCGGCCGAACCAGGCGGCGTCCTCGACGAGCGGCCGCGCCGCAGCGGAGTCGTCGATGCGTAGCCAGGTTCTGACCCGAAGAAACGTGTAGACCGATAGGCCGCCCTTCGATCGCGCGGTGCCCGCAGTAGGGAGGACGTGGTTCGGTCCCGCCCCGTAGTCTCCCAGCACCTCCGCTGAGCCGGCGCCGATGAAGAGCGCGCCGTAATGCGCGAGTCGAAGTGCGACGGCGGCGGCGTTGTCGACACAAAGCTCCAGATGCTCGGGCGCGAGCGCGTCGCATGCGGCGACGCCTTCTTCTATGCTCCCCACCACGACCACCCCGCCGTTCGCGAGAGCCGCGCGGGCCACCGCCGCGGTCGGCAGCCCCGCGAGCTGGCGCTTCAGCTCCGCCGACACACGATCGGGGAGCGCGGGATCAACCGTGACGAGCACGGGCATCGCATCAGGATCGTGTTCCGCCTGCGCGAGCAAGTCGGCGGCGACGACGGCCGGAGAGGCCGTGGCGTCGGCGAACACGACCAACTCCGAAGGCCCGGCGAGCATGTCGATCGCGACCTGCGCCCCAACCAGTTGCTTGGCCGCGGCGACGTAGCGATTGCCGGGGCCGACGACCACGTCGCATGGACGAATGGGGCCGGCGCCGAACGCGAGTGCAGCGATCGCATGAGCCCCGCCGGCCGCCAGCACGCCGTCGGCACCGGCGACAGCCGCAGCCGCGAGCGTCATGGGCCCGGGCTTCGGGCTCGCGACCCAGATCTCCTTTACGCCCGCGGTTCGCGCGGTTACCGCTGTCATGAGGACTGACGACGGCAGCGGATAACGACCGCCGGGCGCGTAGCACCCGGCACGCTCCAGCGGCGCGATCCAGTGCCCCGCTGCGCCACCGGGCACCGCAACGGTCACGGCTGCGAGCGCTCGCTGCTGCGCCACAGCGAACGCGCGAATGCGTCCGGCGACTCGCTCGAGCCGTGCGCGGTCCTCCGCCGGCAAGTCTGCGAGTGCGCGATCGAGTACAGCACGATCCAGGAACAGCGGCGCACCGGCCGCGACATCGCCGAATCGCTCCGAGTACTCGCGCAGCGCCGCTTCACCGCGAGCCCGCACCGCTTCCACGATCGGCGCGGCGACGGCGAACGCCTCCGCCGGGATTCCGGCGGCGCGACGGCTCACCAGCTCGGCGAGCGAACGACGGCTCAACATGCAGGCGTCTTCCTGGCCATCGGCCGGCGACTGACCGCGCGGTGGCGGCGCGCGAGCTCGGCGCGCACATCCGCCAACGTTCCGCCACCGCGCGCCAACGCGACGAGCGCCATGTAGAGCACGTCGGCTGTCTCCCGCACCACGTCATCGGCCGACTCGGCACGCGCCAGCTCCTCCGCCTCTTCACGCAGTTTCGCCGCGAGCAGCCCAGGGTCGGCGAGCAACTGCGCCGTTCCCGATCCCGCGACGGGGTGGGTGACGCGGTCAGCGACAGTACGTTCGAGATCGCCGAGATCGAATTCCGAGTGCCAGCACGAGGGGCGCTGAAGATGGCAGAATCCGGCGCCGCGCTGGCGTACCGTGAAGCGCAGCGCGTCGCGGTCGCAGTCTAGATCCACACGCACCAGCTGCTGCGTGTTGCCCGACGTCTCTCCTTTCACCCACAGCGCTCCACGCGAGCGCGACCAATAGATGCCTCGCCGCTCCGCCACGGCACGCGCGAGCGATTCCTTCGTGCTCCAGACGAGACCGAGCGTACGACCTGCTTCGTCGCAGACGACGGTCGGCCAGACGTCGCCCGGCAATGGCTTCGCGAGCGGCGCAGCGACGGCGTCGCCGAGGGGAAGCTTCCCGGTGTACAGCGCCATGCCGACTTGCGCGTCGGCGCCGAGCGAATCGAGCTCGGCGACCTCTACGGCGGACGTGATTCCACCCGCCGCGGTCACGCGGGCTCCGGCGGCGGCGCGCACGACGCCCTCGACCGCCGCGCGGTCGAACCCCGCCATTGCTCCTTCTTTTTCCACCTGAGTGAAGAGAAAGCCACCGACGACCGGAGCGAGGTCGCGCACGCGTTCGAGCACGGACACGCCCGTTCGGGCGCGCCATCCGTCCACGACCACCTCGCCGCGTTCGGCATCAACGGCCGCGATGACGCGCTCGCGTGGCAAGCCGGCGCAGAATTCCGGCGTCGCCGCAGTCCCGATCATCACCTGGACCGCGCCTGCGTCGAGCCAGCGTCGCGCACTGTCCACATCGCGGATGCCGCCGCCCACGCGGCACGGCACGCGCCGTACGAGATCCCGGATCAACGCCGAGTTCGAGCCCTGCCCGAGCGCGGCGTCGAGATCGACGATCGCGACTTCGCCCGCGACCGAAAATTGCTCCAGCCGGGCGACGGGATCACCGCCGTCCAGCACGAACTCCTGGCCGCGCCGCAGCTGCACTGCGCGCCCCTTCATGATGTCGATGCTCGGAATGATCATTGCCGCACCCGAATTCCGCGGATCGCGAGATCCGCCTTGATGCCGTCCACTGTGTCCTCGTCGTCATGGAACACGGAGGCCGCGAGGACGGCGTCGGCACCGGCGTCGAATGCGGCGGCGACGTGCGCCCGGCCGCCGACTCCGCCTGACGCGATTACCGGCACGCGCACGGCGTCCGCCACTGCGCGCAACAGCGCGACGTCAGGACCCGCGCGCGTACCGTCCCGATCCCAGCTGGTCAGCAGAATCTCTCCCGCGCCGAGCCGTTCTCCTTCCTGCGCCCAGGCGAGGGCGTCTGGAAGCGCCACCTCCCGACCGCCGAGCACGAGCACCTCCCACTCCGCTGCCGCGCGGCGGGCGTCGATGGCGAGTACGACGCATTGGCGTCCGAATTCGGCCGCTAACTCCGTCAACAGCTCAGGTCGCCGCACCGCCGCCGTATTCACGCTGATCTTGTCGGCACCGGCGGCGAGCAGGCTCCGCGCGTCGGCCACGCTGCGGACGCCGCCGCCGACGGTGAGAGGAATCCGCAGGACCGCGCGCACTCGGCGGACGGTGTCGAGCTGCGTCGCCCGCGCCTCCGGCGCCGCGCCGATGTCGAGAACGACGATCTCGTCGGCGCCCTGCGCTTCGTAGCGCGCGGCGCGCTCAGCGGGATCGCCGGCATCGCGCAGGCCCTGGAACCGGACGCCTTTCACCACTCGGCCGTCGCGTACATCGAGACACGGTACGATCCGCCGCCGCAGACCAGCGCCTCCGGGCGCCACCACGGCGCCCGCCGCGCGTCGCCCGGTCAGCCAGCGCTCGAGCAGCGCGGCCCCGTACTCTCCCGACAGCTCCGGGTGGAATTGGCAGGCGAGAGTAGTTTCCCGCTCCAGCGCCGCCACAAAGCGCCTTCCGTGCGTGGTCCAGGCGGCGGTCCAGCCGGGCACGGAATCGAGCAGCGCGTACGAATTCGCGAATGCGGCATTGCCGCTGCTCACCAACTGCGCCCCAGGTTCCGCGGCGACTTGATTCCAGCCGAGGTGCGGCACTCGGACATCATCCGGGAGGCGGCTGCACGTCGCTGGGATGATTCCCAGCCCCAGAACACCCGGCGATTCTTCGCTGCCTTCGCACAGCATCTGCATGCCGAGACACACGGCCAGCACAGGGGCACCGCGCCCCATGACCTCGCGCGCCGCCTCATCCAGCCCGCGCGCACGGAGCGTCGCGATCCCGCTCACAAACGCGCCGACGCCCGGCAGCACGAGTCTCTCCGCCCGGCGCACGACGTCCGGATCACTCGTCACCACGGCCGACGCGCCCAGTCGCGCGAATCCGGCGACGATCGAAGCGAGGTTGGCGACACCCGAGTCGATAACGATGACGTCAGGCATGGAGCGGCGCTCCCAGCGTGCCTTTGGTGGACGGGATGTCTTGAGACGATGTGAGCGCAATCGCCTGGCGCAGCGCGAGCGCCACCGCCTTGAAGGCCGCCTCGGCTTTGTGATGGTCGTTGTCACCTTTCAGCACGTCCACGTGCAGCGTGATGCGCGCGGCGGTCGCGAGCGAGCGCAGGACGTGCGGAATGTTCTCGCACGCCAGCTCTCCGACCTTGTCGCGGCGCAAATCGAGGTTCACGTCCGCGAACGGCCGCCCCGAGAGATCGATCACGGCGCGCGCGAGCGCCTCGTCGAGCGGCGCGTATGCCCAGCCGAAGCGCTCCACACCGCGTCGCTCATCCAGCGCCCGGTCGAGCGCTGCGCCGAGCGCGAGCGCGCAGTCTTCGGCGGTGTGATGATCGTCCACGTGCAGATCGCCGCGGCACTCGAGCGTCAGATCGAAGCGCGCGTGACGGCCGAGGGAATCGAGCAGGTGGTCGAGAAAACCGATTCCGGTGCGGATATCGGTGGTTCCCGATCCCTCCAGGGTGAGCTGGACATGAACGGACGTTTCGCGGGTGGCGCGATCGGCCGCGGCAGTTCGAGTCATGGCATGAGCTCCAGAAGTTCGGTGACATCCCGCAGCACGCGGGCGGCGCCGGCGTCGAGCAGGGCGGCGGTAGTGGCGGGCACGTCGTCACCAGGTGCGACGATGCCGAGCGGCAGCGCGCCGGCGCCGAGCGCGGCACGAACGTCGTCAGGCGTGTTTCCCAGCATCCAGGCGCGTTGCGCGCCGAGCCGCTGCATCGCGAGCCGGACCGGCGCGGGATCGGGCTTGGCGGCGGCGTCCTCCATGCAGACCAGCGTCTTGAACGACATCGGCGATCTCCGGCGCGCTCGACGAACCAGCGTGCTTCGTCGCGCGGCCGTCCCGTGACGATGGCGGTGGGCAGTCGGACGCTGAGCTTCGCCAGCAGGTCGCGCGAACCGAGCAGCTGCTCGCGCTCGCGCAACCCGGGTGTCGCTTGCGTGCCGAGGTAGGTCGCCTGAAAGCGCGCGGTGACTTCGGCCACGCTGGCGCTCACGCCACGATCGGCGAGCAGGCGCCGCGTGAGGATCCAGTCGTTGCTCGCGTCGCCCGCGCGCATCGCGGCCGCGATGTCGTCCTGAGTAACGGTGACGCCGTAGGACCGCGCGGTCTCGATGATCGAGGCCCGCTGCGAGTCGCGCACGTCGGCGAGTACGCCGTCGAGATCGAATACGATCGCCTGGGGCGCGAGAACCGTGTCGAGCGCGGTCGTCAGCCGCTCGAAGTCGGCCGGATCACCAGGCAGCGTAATGCGGAGACTCGTCTCGAGACCGGGACGACCGGGAAAGTCGCGCACGAGAATTCCTCGAGCGCGGAGTCCGTCACGGACGAACGCCGCCCGCCGGCCGACGTCGGCGAGTACGAAGTTTGCCTGCGACGCGCTGGCGTTGACGCCACGCGTGCACAGGAGTTCCCGAAGTTTGGCTCGCTCCGCGCGGACCTCGGTCACGTGAGCGCGCAGCGTGGCGTCGCCGCGTCTCAGCTGAGCCAGCGCGAGCGCGAGCGATGGCCCGGCAACGGGATACGGCCCGCCCGCGGCGCGCAACACGGCGATCACATCCGAACTCCCGATGGCGTAGCCTACTCGGCACCCTGCTAGACCCCATGCCTTCGACATCGTGCGGACGACGACCACGTTCGCGAGGTCGAGCACGGCAACGTCGATACCCTCGTCCGCGTACTCGATGTACGCCTGATCGATCAGCACGAGGGACTGCGGCGCTGCCGCCGCGATCCGTCGCACGTCAGCCCGCGAAGCAACGCCGCCTGTCGGATTATTGGGCGACACGATGATCACGATTGCGGTGCGATTGTCGAGGCGGGCCAGGATTTCCTCGATGGGGAACACATCCGTGAACCAGGGGACGCGCACGAGCGGCGCACCCGCGAGGGCAGCGAAACGCTCCAGCATATCGAAGGTCGGCTCGGGGAGCAGCACCGGGCGACCCGGTCCCGCGTATGCTCGGCAGATGCGATCGAGCGCCTCATCCGCGCCGGCGGTCACGACCACGCGCTCCGCACTCACGCCCACCCGGGCAGCGAGCGCCGTCTCGACGGCGGTGGCATCGGGGTAGCGGCGCAGCACCTCCGGATCCAGGGCTGCCAGTTCCGCGAGCAGGGCTTGTGGTGGCCGTGGCCCCTCATTGCTGTTGAGGCGGAGAACGCTCATGGCACGATCTGGGAGAGCGTGGAGACGACGACGTCGGTACCCCCGGCCGCTTTCACCGCGGGGATTATCTGCGGCAGGAGCTCGCGCGGTACCGCGGCCTTGACCGCGTAACCACCGTTGCCGAACAGACGGGCGACCGTGGGCTGACGCATGGACGGCAGCACGGCGACGACGGCGTCGAGGCATGCTTCCGAGGCGTTTACCTCCAGCATCACGCGGCGACGCGCCTCGAGCACGGAATTGATCAGCAGCACGAGATCTTCGATGAAGCGGCGCCGTACGGGGTCTTCGAGGGCCGCATGGTGCGCGTAGAGGCGTGTGGACGAGCGCATCAACACGTCGACAATCGCGAGGCCGTTTGCCTCGAGCGTCGCACCGGTGGCGGTGTTGTCGACGATCACGTCGGAATCCTCGGGCGGAAACACCTCGGTCGCACCGTAGGACCGGACGAATTCGGCGCACAGACTGCTCGTGCTGATCCAGCGGCGAGTGAGGCGCTCGTATTCCGACGCGACAATGAGGCGCCGTGTGGGCAGCTGCCCGCCCTCGAGCAGTGCGGCAGGAGCGGCTGCGACCAGCTGCACCGGGTCGAGTCCCGTGTCGAGCAGCTCGACGACGTCCGCTTCGAGCTCCGCGACCCAGTCCGCCCCTGCGAAGCCGACATCGCGGCTGCCGAGCGCCAGCATCTCCACGATGTTCTGGGGCTTCAGCATCTTCGCTTCGGCGCCCGGCAAGGAGACATCCGGTCGGTAACCCCGCGCGCTGGGGCGGACGCGGATGCCTGCGTCGGCGAGAAGGGTCAGCACGGCCTGCTCCATCCGGCCTTTAGGAAGACCGAGACGGAACGGGACGGCGCGTGGGACGAATGTGGACATCGATCGGCTCCGTGTTGGCCGAACCGATCCCCCAGGTCACTCCAGCGCCGCCCCCAAAAGCACGACGCCGGCCCTGGGGGGCCGGCGTCGGTGATGAACTCAACCTGCTATACGCCTCCGGCTATCCCCCGTGACCCGAGTGACCGTGGTGATGCCGGTGATGCGTCGTGCGCGTCATAGTAGGTGATCTAGCTGGCTGATGAGAACGTGTCAAGCAGCTAATTGCGCTCGCGCTCCACGGCGGCAATCGCCCGATCGAGCCCTGCTGACGCCGGATCCGTGGCCTGCTGCCGGAGCCCGCGCAGTGCCGCAAGGTGAGCCGCGTCAAGGGGCGTTGGCGATGTAGAACTCGTAAGGAGCGGTAGCCGCTTCGACACCCGCGAACTGACCGACTCGAATGCGAAGAGAGCCAGTTGCCGGTATAGTGATCGCTATGCCCTGAATGAAATCCCGCGCTTGCTCGGTGAACGTTCGGCCCAGTAACTCACCGTTCGGCCCGATCACCTCCAGCGCCATGTAGACGCCCTCCGGAATCGGATTGGCCACCAGGCGGAACCAAACGACGAGATGATCGTCAGGTGTCCCGACGAGCGTAAACTCGTCGATGTCGCCCCCAGGTTCGATCAACTCGTTAGAAACCGTATCACCTACCTGGACCGTCGCGGACCCGTGCTCTGGGCGACGGTCAATGCGGTACAGCATGAATCGGTAGGGTCCCGTGTCGGCGACCGCCCACGGCAGCCCCGTCGGGGCCTGGACGCGGATCTTGTACGTCCCCGTGTCGGTGAGCTGGAAGGGGCCGGTGCCATGGTGGAAGAGCGCCGTATCGTCATCAGCATCGACCCGGCCTTTCATCGCTTCGTTGGATCCCGGCGGTACCACTTGAATGACGAAGTGTCGACCGCTCTCCAGAAACGCATTGAACTCGGCACCGACGGTATCCTGGAATGTGAACTCGTCGACGTCGTTCGGATAATCGATGCGTTCTCCCAAGTACGGGGCGTTTGCGACCAGAGCGGGCGGGAGATGCTCGGGTTGGCGGCGCACAACATGCGTCCAAAACCTGTAGGCACCCCGATGTCGCGGCCGATTGTAGGTGGCCTCGCCACGCACGACGAAGCGGTAGTCCTTCGTGCCAGGGAGTCTCAGTGGTCCACTCGTGAATAGTGGATCGGCTCCAGCTCCTCGAGCATACCCCAGCCACATGATTGTATCAGGGTCTTCAACGAAGAGGATCAGGCCACCGGAAGACGCTCCGCCGAGCGACTCAATGATCGCTGTGACGGTCTGACCGGAATCGCCGTGGGCGTAGAAGACGTCCGCATCCACTACTGGGTCGATGCCTTCGCCGGTGACGGTATCTCCTAAGGCGAGCTGGCTGTCGGCGGACTCGGGCCGGCGATTCACCGGAAAAACTTTGAACTGATACCGCGCGGTTCGCGAGCCGAATACGTGGACGCTGATCAGCTCCACGCCACCATTCGGCGTGACGCACGGCGGTGTCGGGTTTTCTTCGAGCGGCACCGTTCCCGGACTAGCCTGAACGCCAACGGCGCAACGTCGTCCGACGGAGTCTTCCACCGACAGAACCACGAAACCTTCGAAGGACTTGAGAAACACCGCGTACTCGCCATCAGCCGCGGCTTCGAATGAGTAGCGGCGAGCGACGCTGTCGGTAATTTGGTCGTCGATTACCTGGTCGATCGGCACGCGCTCGCCCCGCCCGCGAGGTTCGAACGGCGAATCCCCACACGCCGCCAGGCTGACAACCAAGATGACTGCTTTACGTCGTGCTACCATGCTATACCGTAATCCTCACCATGATTTGACGACCCGCCCCAGAACGACCCGTGCTTCCAGTCGAAGAAGATCGCGTTGATCGGGCCTGAGGTCCGATCGTCGAAGTCGAGGCGGTAGCCCATCGACCGCAGCTCGTGCCGAATCCAGGTCGGCGTGTCGTCTCGCAGCGTGAGCCGGCCCGGCTCGGTCTTATGATCGCCGAACGAGTTGCGCATCTGATAGCTCGTGATGTTCGCCGCTTCGACTGCCTCCTGCACGGTCATCCCGAACTCGACGACGTTCAGGAAGAACTGCAGCAGGTTCTGATCCTGCGTGTCCCCACCCTGCACCGCGAACGCGAGGAACGGCTTGCCGTCCTTGAGCGCGAGACTCGGCGTCAGCGTGACGCGCGGGCGCTGGCCCGGGCGGATCACATTGAACGGGTTGTCGGTCGAATCGACGACGAACTGTTGCGCACGCTGGCTCACGCCGATTCCCGTCCGGCCGGCGATCACCGCCGGGATCCAACCACCCGACGGCGTGATCGACACGACCCAGCCCGAGCTGTCCGCCGCCTCGATCGACGTGGTGCCGCGGGTGAACGCTTCGTCGAATGCTTCCTCTTCTTCCTGCGAAGTGGTGGTCGCGGGCTGCGAGGTCCAGCGCTGGAGCAGCGGCAGGTAAGGATTGGTGCCGCCCTGGAAGGGATATGGATCGCCCGGCTTGATGTCGGGATCGTTCCGCTCCGGCTTGATCAGCTGCGCGCGCTGGCGGGCGTACTCCTTCGACAGCAGGCCACGAATCGGCTCCTCAGGCGGGAACGCGGGATCGCCGTAATAAAAATCGCGGTCCGCGAACGCGAGGTTCATGGTCTGGTACAGCGTGTGGATGTAGCGCGTGCTGTTGTAGCCCATCGACTTGAGATCGAAGGTCTCGAGGATGTTCAGCGCCTGGAGCAGCGCCGGCCCCTGCGACCATGGCTGCAGCTTGTAGACGTCGATGCCGCGATACGACGTCATGACCGGCTCTTCGGTCTTGACGCGCCAGTTCGCGAGATCGGCGAGCGTGATGAGGCCGCCTTCCTCCTGCAGTCCCCGCACGAATTCCTGGGCGATATCCCCCCGATAGAACCGTTCGTACGCGGCCATGATCGCATCGCGCCGGCTCTTGCCGCGACGCAATGCCTGCTGCTCGGCCTCGACCAGCTTGCGCAGCGTCGCGGCGAGATCGGCCTGGCGGAAGATTTCGCCTGCCTCAGGGGCTTCGCGCGCCTCCCCGGCATGCGGCAACATGACAGCGCGCGAATAGCGCCATTGCTTAAGCCAGCGCTTCTGGCGTTCGATCGAGTTCGCGGTCTCCGCATCGATGGGATAGCCGTCCGCCATCCGAATCGCCGGCTCGAGCACGTCGCGCAGACTGAGCTTGCCGTAGTCGGCGAGCATGATCATGAGCCCGCCGGGAGTGCCGGGCGTGATGGCCGAGAGCGGGCCGTACTCGGGCGGAAACCGCATGCCTTTGGAGCGGTAGAAGTCCGCGGTGGCGCCCGTCGGGGCGACGCCGAGCGCGTTGATCGCGATGACCTTCTTGGTTTGGGGGTTATAGATCAGCGCCTGAGTCTCGCCGCCCCATGACAGGACGTCCCACATCGTCGTCACCGCCGCGAGCATCGCGCAGGCCGCGTCGACGGCGTTGCCGCCTTTCTGGAACATCATGGCACCCGCAGTCGCACCCAGCGGCTTGCCGGTGATCGCCACCCAATGGCGGCCGTGCAAGGCCGGTTTCTGGGTACGCTGTGCCATCAGGGTGGTCGGAAGAATGCAGAGCGCGATCAACAGGCAGCGACGGACGGCCATCTGTACTCCGAGAAGGAATCGATTGGAAGCTATCTTACCCTCATGCGCGTGGCCATCGTTCCCCGCACGCGGTCGGGGCGGATCCGCATGATCGCAATCGCCAGCTTCTTGCCGCTGCTGTTTCTCGTTATCTGGCTCTTCACCGTGCGCATGCCCGGTCCTGCCTTCACCGGCCCGCTTCCGCCGCTCACCCCCAATCAGGAACAGATTCGCACTGCGCTCGAGCGGCACGTTCGGTTTCTCGCGCATACGATCGGTGTCCGGGGGGACCGAAACTGGACCAACGTGTACCGCGCGGCCGCGTACATCGAACGCACGCTCAAGGGGCTGGGCTACCAGGTCGTCTCGCACGAGTTCTCGGCCTACGACCGCGACTATCGCAACATCGAGGCGACGCTCCCTGGCATGAATCGCCCGCAGGAAGTCGTGATCCTCGGCGCGCACTACGACAGCGCGGAGGAGGCCCCCGGCGCGGACGACAACGCCAGCGGTGTCGCGGGCGTGCTCGAGCTGGCGCGTGTGTTTGCCGGCGACCGCCAATCACGTACGGTCCGGTTTGTCTTCTTCCCGAACGAAGAACCGCCGTCGTTTCCGACGGCGAACATGGGCAGCCGCCATTATGCGACAGCGGCGCGAGCGCAGAACGATCAGATCACGGCGATGCTCTCGATCGAGTCGATCGGCTACTACGACACCGAGAAAGGCAGCCAGCGCTATCCGTTTCCGCTGAACCTGGCGTATCCCGATGTCGGTGATTTCATCGGCTTCGTCTCGAACCTCAGATCGCGCTCGCTGCTCCATCAGGCCATCAGCGCGTTTCGCGCGCACGCCACGATGCCGACGCAGGGTGCGGCGGCACCCGCCTGGGTGCCGGGCGTGTGGTGGTCGGATCACTGGTCGTTCTGGCGAGAGGGGTACCCGGCCATCATGATCACCGACACGGCCCCGTACCGAAACCCGTTCTACCACACGCCAGAGGACACCGCGGACAAGCTCGACTACGCGAGGACGGCGCGCGTCGTGGATGGACTCACACACGTTGTGCGCGCGATCGCGAACTGAATTACCGGTCCCCGACTATCTGATCACGAATCGGTAAGCGCCCTGACCGTCTTTGTCGTTACTGCTTTGGACGCGCACGAGATATGACCCGGTGTGAGGAAGTGGAATTGGGCCCGTCGCAACGTCGCCGACTGGTGCGGGATTGATGGCCGACACGGTGGCGAGCACCGAGCCGTCCGTCGTATCGATAAACTGCAGCTGCACGCCCGGATACCCAAAGTTCACCGGCAGTGTCAAGAGTACGTTGACGGTGTCGCCCGCTGTGCCTAAGAATGTGAACTCATCGACATCACTGATCGGGGCAATCAACTCGGAAACGGTATCTCCGCGCGTTACAGTCGCCGAGACACCTTCGGGAGCGCGGTTGATTGCGATCGGGGCGAGGAAATACGTGCCTGGCGCTCCCGCGGAGAGGCAGATGATTCCGCTCGGGCAGGGTCGCGGCGAGTACACTCGGATGCCGGCAATACCGGAAGCCGGAAGAAGGAAGCGTCCCGACGATCGCCGTCCGGCGCCGGCGATCGCGTACGCGATGATTTGATCGCTCGTCGTGTCGTACACCGGCGCCGTCAGGCCACCAGTCCCGTCGGTTGAGAAGAGCACCGCAATCTCTTGATTGGGACTGCCGGTCAGCACGAACTCGTCCACATCTTCGAGATCACTGAATGGCTCGGACGTGACTGAATCTCCCACCGTGAGATTGGGCGATACGCTCTCTGGATTCCCCGGGATGCTGACGACCGCAAAGCGGTAGGCGCCTCGTTCGTAAAGTTCGGCGCCATTGCCAGACAACTCGATCTGGGCGCGATACCAGCCGCTGTTGGGAAGATCGACCCGCTTCGTGCGCTGCCCGCTGAGCGAGGGGGCCGAGGCCGGTGTCCCGACAAACGCGAGAATCTCGGTACCGACAAGCCCGAGGCTAAAGCCAGGCAGGTTTGGCGAAGCGAGGCCCTGGAACTGGACGTCGATGTGGCGATCCTTCCGACCGTAAAACACGAAGGTGTCGAAATCGCCGGGCACGTCGAGTCCCTCGGTCGAAATCGTATCCCCAATCGCTATCGTGTCACCGCGGCTCTCGGGACTTCCACTGATGACGTAGGTCTTGACCACGTAGTTGCCGCGATAGGCGGCTCCCCGACTCTCGGCGCAGACGCTCACGCGGTGCACGCCCGGGACGAGCGTCAGTAGTCGTCCTTGCGCTGTGAGTCCGGGGACTACGTCGAGCCCACCGCCGCAGCCGGCCGGTGGCTCCGGCGCGCCAGCTAGGTTCACACCCAGGTTCACGACCCCCTGCGCAACAGCAGGGTCCCGCTCCAGGATGAATTCGACGAGCGTCGTGTCAGCAAGGCTCATCGCGAATTCGTCGATATCCCCAGGGAGCTCGATCGTTTCAGTCAGGCTATCGCCGGGATTGAGCGTCCCTGACGCAGCCTCGGGCTGCCGGTTGATCGGATAGACGAGGAAACGGTAGGGACCGCGATCACCTCCGGGTCCGCCGAGGGCACCGAGGACGACGACTTTGTGCGGGCCCGGTGAAGTAAGCGTGAAGCGTCCCACGGCATTCATGAACAGACTCGTATCAGCTCCAAAACTCATCACCGAAGCCGGATATCCGCCCACGAGAACCGGCACGTCTAGGTACAGATTATCTAGAGCCGCGCCGCTCCGCGCCTGGAAAAACAGATTCACTTCCTGACCAGTCGATCCCGTGAACTGGTACTCGTCGATGTCGCCACTTGGCTTGATCTCCTCGGTCACGGTATCGCCGAGGATAACCGTGGGACTCGCGATTTCAGGGCCCCGGCGGAAGCGGACGACGGCGAATCGGTACGGCCCTTGATACCTGCGCTCGTTCGCGAATGGGCTGACGGAGGAAACCGTCGCAAGGTATTGTCCCGACGACGGAAGCGTGAACGCGCCGCTTACCTGATCTGTGAGGACCGGGTCGCCGCCAGAGCTCCTGGCCCTCCCGATCACCGCGTTCGGGTTTCCCACCTCGATCTCAAGCGCTCCTGTCCCGCTGGCCCCCAGGGCCTGCACCAACGCAAAAAGAGTGTCTCCCGCCTGTCCGGCGAACGTGAATCGGTCTACGTCGACGATCGTTTCAAGGCTCTCGCCGCTCACGGTGTCACCCAAGGCGAAGGCTGCGGGGCGATTCTCCGGCGCTATCGCCACGTGATGCACCACAAACCGATACTCGCCTGGCCCTGAGGTTGCCCGCGTGACGTGGATTCTCACATCAGCGGCTTGCCCCAATGCAAAGACCTCGGTCGCGAGATCGCTAAGAGGACGCTGCTGAGTAGTGGATATGAGTGCGAGATTGCTCGGGGGGACCGTGGCGGCCTCCACGGAGAGGATCAGGCCGCCTCCGGACACGAGCTGAAAGAAGACGGCGTAGAACTCCCCCGCCGCGGCGCCAAAGGCGTAGTTCCGCGGCCCATCGGACGCCCCGAGGCTTCCGGAGATCGTGTCTCCGACCGTGACTCGTATCGGGTCCGCTGCGGATCCCGTGGGGTCACCGGCACAGGCCTGCCAGAGCACAACGGCGAGCACAGCGACGACGAGGAGACGGCCAAACATCGTCAGGGATGATGAGCCCCAAGCCGAGTGGCCGCAACCGGGCATGATGGGTCGCGCACTTGCGGCGTAGGTTCCTGCGAGTATCGTAGATACTAGTGGGAATCATTCACCAGCGGCGCAAAGTCGAAACACGGAGCCTCCTGGTCGCGGCCGGCCTCGAGCTGTTCGCCGAGCGCGGCTTTGAGCTCGTCACGCTGGACGAAGTGGCGCTCGCAGCTGGCTTCACCAAAGGCGCGATCTACCGGCATTTCCCGTCCAAGGGTGCATTCCTGCTGGCGCTGTTCGAGCAGTACGCCGCGGTCGCCCGCGCGGGCTCGGGCGCCCGGCACGCTCCCTGGTTCATACCGCTCACGCTCCAATTCGCGGCCCTAGCCGGGCGGGATCCGCTACTCCGGAGGCGTCTGGCGACCGTCCTCTCCGAGGCTCCGGAGGGACCAAACCCCGAAGGCCAACTCCTGAAAGCGCTCGCTCGCCTATGGCCCGCCTGATCGACGTCAGTCACGAGATCGAACACGGGATGGTCACCTACGGCGGCATGCCGGCGCCGGTCATTAGCGACTGGCTCTCGCGCGACGCCTCCAAGGCCCGTTACACGGCTGGGACCACCTTCCAGATCGGCAAGATCGATCTGCTCGCCAACACGGGGACCTACATTGACGCTCCTTTCCACCGGTATGACACGGGTGCCGACATCGCCGGGTACCGGCTGGAGGCAGTGGCGGATCTACCTGGCCTGGTCGTGCGCGCGGAGACCCGAACCGGTAGGGCAATCGACCCCGCGGCGTTCGCAGGTCTGGACGTGAAAGGGAAGGCCGTCCTGGTGCACACTGGATGGGACGTCCATTGGCGCACCGACAAGTACTCGGCCGGGGAGCATCCTTTTCTGACTCGAGCCGCGGCGGAGCATCTCGCGAAGTCCGATGCGGCTCTGGTCGGGATCGACTCCCTCAACATCGACGACGGCAAGGACGGCGAACGACCTGCTCACACGATTCTGCTGGGCGCTGGCGTGGCAATCGTGGAGCACATGACCAACCTGGGTGCGCTCCCGGACCGTGGCTTTACGTTCTTCGCCGTTCCACCCAGAGTGAAGGGGATGGGGAGCTTCCCGGTGCGAGCGTTTGCTCGGGTACAATAGATACCAGTGGGTATCTGGGATACTATACGGTCCCTTGACTGAGGTAAGCGCCCGTCTAGGTTTGCCTTTCGCTTCCTCAAAGCCTCGCGAAAAACGCGCTCAGGAGAAGGAATGCCGTACATCATTGCCGAGCCGTGCATCAACGTCAAAGACCGTTCCTGCGTTGACGTTTGCCCGGTCGACTGCATCTACGAAGGTCCGGACATGCTCTACATCCACCCGGACGAGTGCATCGACTGCGGCGCTTGCGAGCCTGAATGCCCCGTAACCGCGATTTTCCCAGAAGAAGACACACCGCCGCAGTGGAAGGATTACATCGCGAAGAACCGGGACATTTTCCAGAGCGAGAACCCGCCCGGCAAGCCGCAGCGCAAGGGCTCATAGAAAGGCGCTGAGGGCGTCGTTGAAGGCGCCCGGCTGCTCCAACGGCGAGAGATGTCCCGATCCGGGAATCACCACGAACCGCGCTCCCGGAATTGCACCCGCCATTTCCTCCATTCCAGTCGCTGGTGCGATCTGATCAGCGTCGCCCGCAACCACCAGGACCGGAACTCGAATCTGTCTGAGGAGCGGCGTCGAATCAGGCCGGTCGCGTAGCGCTCGCAACGCACCGACAATTCCCGCGATCGGTTGGCGCTGGATCATGGTCGTAACCTCCCGCGCGATCTCGGCTCCCGTGGTGGGCGCGAGCAGCTTGGGGATCAACTCCCGGGTGACGGCGCCCGCCCCTTCCTTCTTTGCCCGCGCGGCGAGCGCATCACGAGCGTGTCGAGCCTCGGCGGTATCGGCGGTCGCTTTCGTGTGACAGAGCACCGCCGCCCGAACGCGGTTTGGAAAACGTCGCAGCAGCTCGAAGACGATATAGCCACCCATGGACAGCCCGCACACGACCGTCTCGTCGATCTCGAGCTGGTCGAGCCCGCCGATCAAATCATCGGCGTACGCGCTCATCGAGAAGGCACCCGGCGCGGCGGGCCCTGTTCGCGAGCCGGCACCCAGCAAGTCGGGCGCGACGCGGCGCCACCGCGTGAGCGCCGCGACTTGATGTCGCCACATCTGATGATCGAACGGGAACCCGTGAATGAAGAGAACGGCGGTCATGGCCACGCGAATGTATGCCAAAAAACCGCTCGTCGTACGTCGTGCGTCGTGCGTCGTAGGAAGAGACTGAAAGCCTTGGCTCCGTAGGTCGGGTCGAGCCGCAGTCCATACTCCGACGCGAGTGAGCGGGCGCGCTCTCCGTCATGCGTCGGGTGGCCGTACCCCGGTCCCATCCCATCGACGACGTCGACACGAATTGACGATCGCGGCACGGTGAACTCGATCCCCGCCTGCTGGATCAGCGACGCAGCCTTGCGCGCGAGGCGCAGCGTCCGCCAACGATTCGCGACGATGCGTGGCGCCACCCGCACCGCGATGACGCGCGTCGACCAACCTAACCACGCGATGCCCAGCGCGATGCCCGCCGCAGTCCCACCCGTACCGAGTGGCACGACGATCGAATCGGGCGGGGCGTCGAGCTGAGTGGTCAACTCGAGGGTCGCGAGAAAATGTCCAATGACGGCGCGCGGGTCGGCGCCGCCGCCCGGAATCCAGCGCGGCGTCCCGCGCCCCAGTTGATGCGCCGCGCGCCACGCACGCAACACCGCCCACGGCAGGGTCAGGACGCTGGTTGCGCGCACGACGACATTCGCGCTGCTCGCGGTCGCCGCGAACACACTCTTGCTGGCTTCGGTCTCCGGCTGCGCGAACAGCGCGACCGCCGTGCGATGGCCCTGCGCTCGTGCCGCCCGCGCCGTCGCGAGCGCATGACTCGATCCCTCGCCACCGAGCGTCACAAACACCGAACGCGGCGGCGCCCCGGCGAGCAGGAACTCGAGTCCGCGCACCTTGTTGCCGCCCGCCCGGTCCTCGCGCTTGAACCAGAGCGCGTGCAGCCCGAGCGCGCGGGCGAGCGCCGGCTGCTCCTCGAGGGGCGTCGGCCACTCCCCGAGACTGCACGGCGCGAAGGCGGTGCGTATCTTTGTGGCCAACACAGCGGAGCGATCCATGCAAGTAACCACCGATTACATCCGTCATGCGGCGCGAGCCGCCCGCAAATGTGCGGGCGATCCACTGGGCGGTGCCCCTCAGGCTCCAGATCCCGAATTCTACAAGACGTTAGCCAAGGCGCTCGAACAAATCGCCGCCGGGATGGAGGCGCTAGGGAAGCAGGAGTGAAATACGTCGACACGCCGCAGGACCTGGCGGCGTTCATCGCTTCCATGCGTCGGGAGTCGCGAGTCGGCGTCGATACGGAAGCCGCGAGCTTCCACCGCTACCGCGATCGCATCTACCTCGTACAGGTCTCGAGTCGCACCCACACCGCTCTGATCGACCCGCTCGCCGTGGCAGATCTGGCGCCGTTCGGCGCCCTGCTCGCCGATCCAGCCGTCGAAAAGACCTTCCACGACGCCGACTACGATCTGCGCGTACTCGACCGCGACTACGGGTTCCGCGCCGCCCACCTGTTCGACACCCGCATCGCCGCACAGTTCGCCGGCGAGCCCGCCATTGGGCTGGCCGCGCTGCTCGACAAATACGCCGGGATCAAGCTCGACAAGGAGCATCAGAAAGCGGACTGGTCGCTCCGGCCCCTGACGCCGCCGATGCTGGCCTATGCCGCCGCCGACACCCAGCATCTGCTGCCCTTGCGCGACGCGCTGGAGCAGCGGCTCACGCAGTTGGGTCGTCTCACCTGGGCCCAGGAGGAGTTCAAGCAGCTGGAGTCGCTGCGCTGGACCGGCCCGGCCGAAGGGGACGAGGAGACCTATTTGCGGCTCAAAGGGGCGAAGGGACTTCAGCCGCGCAGCCTCGCTGCGCTACGACTGTTGCATCGCTGGCGCGAAACTGTCGCTGAGCGGGAGGACAAGGCCCCGTTCCGCATCATCGGCAACGACGCGCTGCTCGGCGTGTCCCGGGCGTTGCCCGGAGCCACGCCCGATCTCAGCCGCATTCGGGAGCTGCCCTCCTCGCTGGCGCGCCGTCATGGCCCCGCGCTGCTGGAGGCGGTGACGCGAGCCAGGGCGCTCCCCGAAAGCGAGCTGCCACGGCTCGAACGGCGCGCCCGGCCGCAGAAAGACGCCGGGTTCGACACTCGGGTCGAAAAGCTGAAAGCGGCGCGCAATCGCGTCGCAACAGAGCTGGGAATCGAGGCGGGTGTGTTGTGCGGCCGGACGACGCTGGAGGCCGTGGCGCGCGCCCGGCCGTCAGATCGCGCGGGGCTGGATCACGTGGCCGAGCTGCGGCGCTGGCAGGTCGACGTGCTGGGGGCGGCGCTGCTCGACGCGCTGCGCTAGAAGCCCATCATCGCGCGGATCTTCGGATCGATGCGCTCCGGCGTCCAATACGGCTCCCACACGATGTCGATGTCGACGTCCTTCACGCCCTCGAGCGCGCGCACGACCTTGTAGATGTCGTTCGTGATCATGGGCCCCGCCGGGCAACCGGGCGATGTGAGCGTCATGTTGATCCGCACCAGGCCGTCATCCACCTCCACGTCATAGACCAGACCCAGATCGACGATGTTCATGTCGAGCTCGGGATCCTTGACCTGACGCAGGGCTTGGCGGACGGCGTCCGCGCTGAGCACAGCGGTCGTCATGTGTGGCAACCTAGCGACCCTCCAAACCACGCACCAGACAGTGCCGCCGGATCGCGATCCAGGCGTAGATGCGACGCGCGAGCGGCAGCACACCCGGAATCCGAAACAGCAGCGCAAGCCACCGTTTGTTGGGGAACAGCGTGAGCAACCGTGGAATCGCGTCGGCGCCTGGGTACACGCGGCCATCGGGCAGAATCAGGTGCATCGCAGCAGCCAGTTTGGGCAATGCAATTCCGAAACGCGCCACGGCGACTCCGTCCTGGAACGGCACGTACCGCAGCATGTGTTCCCGGTCCCACCGTTTCAAGAGCGCGACGGATTTTTGGCAGATTCCGCACTCGCCGTCGTAGATCAGCGTCGGGTAGGTCCGGTCAGTGGCCACGGGGGGGGCCGGGGGTGGCATCGAACGCACGTGCCGCTGCGTCGGCGACTCGACCGCGGACCTCTTTGAGCGCGGTGAACGTTCCGCGCGCGCCGCCGGCCTGCGAGTACGATCGATTCGTCAGCAGAAGCACGAACAGACCCCGGTCGGGATCGATCCACAGCGATGTCCCCGTCCATCCGGTGTGACCGTACGTGTGCGGACCGAGCAGCTTGCCGGCGCTCGAGACGTCTTCGCCGGTGGGAACGGCTTCCCACCCGAGCGTGCGCGCGCTCGAGCCGCGTCGAGCGGGCACGGCGATTTGCGTGAACTGACGCACGACCTCCGGCTTCAGGATCGGCGCGCCTTCCGCGAGCATGAACTGGGCAAAGCGCGCCAGCCCGCTCGCCGTCGTAAAGAGTCCCGCGTGTCCCGCGACGCCACCCAGCCGGGCGGCGTTGGGATCGTTGACGACACCCGCGATGGGATGACCGCGCCAGATACCCGTGGGCACGGTGTACGGTTCGAGTCGTCTGGACGGGCGGAACACCATCTGACGCTCGAGCCCGAGGGGCGCAAACACTTCGCGCCTGACGAACTCGTCGAGTGGCAGGCCGCTGACGCGACGCACGATCTCGCCCAACAGAATCGCGTTGAGATCGGAGTACACCATCCGAGACCCGGGCGCCGCGATCGGCACCGTCGTGAGCACCATGTTCATCGCGGTCGCGCTGTCCGGTGCGTCCTTGAGCGGCAGCGTGCCGCGGAGCCCGGAGGTGTGCGTCAGCAGGTGACGCACCGTAATGACTCCGGTGCCGGGGCTGTTGAACTCGGGAACGTAGCGAACGACCGGTGAATCGAGGGCGACGCGGCCGCGCTGGACCAGCAGCATCAGCGCGGGTGTCGTGGCGGCCACTTTCGTCAACGACGCCACGTCCCAGAAGGTGCTGTCGAGGCTGGGACGCGCGCTGGCGGCCGACCACGTGAACCGGCCGTAGGTGTTGGAGAACAGGATTGCGTCGCGCGTCCCGACGACGAGGGCCGCGGCGGGATACACGCGCCCCAGAATCCCCTCCCGCACGGCACTATCGAACGGAGTCGAGTCCAGCACCCGCCCCGCTGTGCCCTGCGCCAGCAGCAACAGGAGCGTTACGACCAAATGCCCGGGATCCGCCGGCTACAGGAGGGGCAGCGACCATCGGCGCCGATGCGCTGTTGTTTGATCACGTACCCGTACCGCTCGATGAGCAAGTCGCCGCAGTCGGGGCAATAGGTGTGCTCCCAGCGGCCCACCCGGCCGGGGAGGTTCCCCGCGTAGACGAATTTCAGCCCCGTGCGTGATCCGATCTCGCACGCGCGCAGCAGCGTGGCGGCCGGCGTGTTGTCGGGGTCGGTCATCTTGTAGTCCTTGTGAAACGCCGTGACGTGCCACGGGATCTCCGGTGACACGGCGGCAATGGCCTCGGCGGCGCGGGTGAGCTGCGCGTCGTCGTCGTTGAACCCAGGGACGATCAGGGTGACGATTTCGAGCCAGAAGCCGCGCTCGTACACCAGGCGAATCGCGTCGAGGACGTGTTGGAGCACGCCGCCGAGCTCGCGATAGCGCTTATCGTCCATCGCCTTGAGATCGATCTTGTAGCAATCGGTCCAGGGCCGGATGTAGTCGAGGACTTCAGGGGTGGCATTCCCGTTCGAGATGAACGCGGTCTTGAGTCCACGCGGGCGCGCGACCTTGAAGACGTCCACGGCCCATTCGGCCGTGATCAGGGGCTCGTTGTACGACGAGCCGACCATGCGCGCCCCCTGGCGCTGCGCCAGCGCGACCAATTCGTCCGGCGTGACGTCGGTCGGCATCACGCCCGCCGTCGCGTCGCGCAGCGCCTGCGACGTGAGCCAGTTCTGGCAGTAGCCGCAGTGGAAGTCGCAGCCGAGCATGCCGAAGGTGAGGGTGTCGCTGCCCGGCAGGCAATGGAAGAACGGCTTCTTCTCTGTCGGGTCGCATTGCAGGGCCGCGACGTATCCGGCCGGGACGAACAGCGTCCCTTCCTTATTGAAGCGCACTTTGCAAATGCCGCGCCGTCCCGGTTTTACCAGACACCGGTGGCCGCAAGCGAAACAGCGCACCGCTCCGCCGTCCAGCTTTTCGATCAACTCGGCTTCGCGCACGCGGGTGTCGAGCGCCTGCGCCAACGGGGGGGGGCCCTGCGGAGCGACGTGGGTCAGAAAGGACGTGATACTGCGTGGCGTCAGCGCAGACTCCCGGGTGTCAGCTGGTAGAGCAGCACGACTGTGCGCGCGTCGCGGGCCGACAACTCCCGCACTTTCGCGGTCGGAAACATGATGTCGGTCGAATCCTTCGAGTGATCGAGGCCGAGCAGGTGTCCTACTTCATGGGCAGCGACGACACGGATGTCGTCCGATTCCATGGGGCGGCCCTTGGGATCGAAAGTTGCAAGGGTGATGACCGCGGACTGAATCTGGCCGTTCTGGTCCCAGGTGACGTCGGTTTGGCCGGTCCGCTCGATCTCGAACTGAACGCGCCAGCGCACCGTGACCTCGGCACTGGTCGAGTCGGCGTTGAAGTCGAAGCGGACGGGGACGCCCATGCTGGTCCACGCGCCGAACGCGGTCTGGATCGCATCCAGAAACACGGGCTTGAAGTTCGCCGCGGACGTCGGCGCGAACCACACGCGGATCGGGCTGCTCTGGCGATTCTCCCAGCGGCGCAGCATCGAATCGCCGCTCTCGGCGAGCATCTCGCCGAGGTACGTGCTCGCGCCGCTGGCACGGATGCGCCGTCGCATTTCCGAACGCGCGAGCAGCTCGATATACGACGGCTCGCGGGCCTCGGGCGCGGCGGGCACATCGGTGCCCTGCGTGACGGTGCCGGGCATCGCTGGCGGTGCCGCCGGTGGGGGAATCGCCGGGGGCGATTCCGGTTGGGACATCGTCACCGGCGGTGCGGGCTGGTTGGTGACGCGCCGCGTGGGTCGAAATGCATCCCAGAAGACGATGAGCAGGATCAGCACCGCGGCCACGGCGATCATTCCGGTGAGTCGGCGTTCGACCATGCGCGCAATATGCGAAGAGGCGCCGTTGCGCCGCTAGCATTGCACTCTGCACGTCTCTATGATTGTGGCCCGCATGCGTTTGGATCATAAGTGATCCGGTTACCCGCGAAGCTGGTCGTGCGCTGGCGCGGGTGGGTTATTGCCGCCTGGGCGGTGCTGGCGCTGCTGTTCGCGCCGAAAGCTACCCATGTGCAGCGCGTGCTGGCCGTACGCGGCACCGCCGTCGAAGCATCGGAATCCGCCCGGGCCTCGCAGCTGCTGCGTGAGGCGTTTCCCAATCCCATCGCCGACTACGTGGCGGTCGTGGTGCACGGGCCGGTGCGTTACACGCATCCGCGTTTTGAGACCGTGTTGGATTCGATCTCCGCGGCGCTGACCCGTCAGACCTACATCAGCCAGGTCGTGTCGGTACGCACGCTGGGCGAATCCTCTTTCGTCAGCGCCGATCGCCATACGACCTTTCTCATCGCCGCGATCACCTCGTCGAGCATGAACGACGTCAATCGCATCGTCGTCCCCGAGCTGCGCGAGACGGTGAACGGCACACTGCGACGGCTGCCCCGCGCGGACGGCTTTGATGTCAAGGTGACCGGGAATCCCGCCCTCGACTATGACGTCCGCATGATCAGCACGGCCGACACCCGCACCGCGGAACGGCGCGCGGTGCCGCTGACGCTCGTCGTGCTGGTGCTCGCGTTCGGCGCTCTCGTCGCCGCGACGCTCCCGATCATCGTCGCCATTCTCGCCATCACGATCGCCCTCGGTCTCGTCGCGGTCGCGGCGCAGTTCCAGACGATGTCGGTGTTCGTGCTCAACATCACGACGATGGTGGGGCTCGGGGTGGGAATCGACTACTCCCTGCTGATCGTCACCCGGTTCCGAGAAGAGCTGAATCGCGGGCTGTCGCCCGGCGACGCCGCCGTGCGCACGATTCAGACGGCGGGATCGGCCGTCGTGACGTCCGGCTTGACGGTGGTGGTCGGATTCGCCGCGCTGATCCTGACGCCACTCGAGGAGACGCGCTCGGTCGGCATCGGCGGCCTCATCGTCGTCGCGACCGCCGTGCTGCTCGCGACCACATTCCTGCCGGCCGTGCTCGCGCTGCTGGGCCGCAACATCGACCGGCCCAAGTGGCTCGCCCGGCCGCTCGCCCGGATTCACGCCCCGGGGGGATGGGAGCGCTGGGCCCGCTACCTCGGCCACCGGCCGTGGCGCGCGATTATCGGGGGTGGGCTCGCGATCGCGCTGCTCACATTTCCGTTGACGCAGATCAAGATCGGGCTGCCGGTGCGCAACTGGTTTCCGCCCGAAGCGGAATCGGCCCAGGGCCTCGAGGCGCTCCGCGACATGGGCGCGAGCGGCGTGATTCAGCCGCTCCGGGTTCTGGTGCAGTTCCCCAGCGGCGAGTCCGCGCTGTCGGGCCGGCGGCTGTCCGGTCTCAAGGCCCTCAGCGACTCGATTCGCAAAGACCCGCGCGTGCGCGAGGTGCGCGGCGTCGCGACGCTTCGTCCCGGACTCTCCACCCTTCAGCTCGCGATCTTCTACGGCAATCCCGATTCGGTGCGCGCGCGCTACCCGGAGTTCTTCAACGCTTACCTGAGCGGCGACCGGCGCACGACGCTCATGGACGTCATTGCCGCGGATACCGTCACGTACACGGGGATGATGGAGCTGGCGCGCAACGTGCGCGGCGTGATCAGTCGTGGAACGCGGCTGCGCGGGTCGGAGATCGTGGTGGGCGGGTTCGCGGCCTCGAGTCTCGACCTGCAGCAGCGTCTGCTCGCCCGCTTTCCCGGGATTATCGGGATGATTCTGGGCGTGACCGCGATCATGCTGCTCTGGGCGTTCCGGTCCGTGCTCGTACCGCTGAAGGCGGTGGTGTTGAACTGTCTCTCGGTGGGCGCCGCGTTCGGGATCACGGTCCTCGTGTTCCAGCACGGCTACGGCGCCGAATTGTTCGGCCTGGACGGACCCACCGAGGCGATCTTCGTCGTAGTCCCGGTGCTTGTGTTCGCGACGGTGTTCGGCCTGTCGATGGACTACGAGGTGTTCCTGCTCACGCGTGTGAAGGAAGTGTTCGACAAGACCGGGCGCAACGACCACGCCACGATGGAAGGCCTGTCCGCCACGGCGTCAACGATCTCGTTTGCGGCCCTCATCATGATCATCGTGTTTGGAAACTTCGCGTTCACCCGCGTGCTCGCCGTGCAGTTCATCGGGTTCGGGCTGGCGGTGGCGGTGCTGCTGGACGCGACGCTGATCCGCATGGTGCTCGTCCCGGCGATCATGCACATCGCGGGACGCTGGAATTGGTGGCCGGGAGTACGCGCGCCACGGCGCGACGTCGAAGAGACTACCTAGGCTCGCTCGCCTTCAAGAGCTTCAACCGCTCACCCAGCACGTCCCAATGCCAGGCCGGCACCCGGACGCCCGTGTCCGGGTCTTTCAGCGGCTTGTACTGGAGCCAGCGTGGGTGAAACCCGAGCGAGCGCCCCAACTCGAGCAGTCTTTCCTTATCAGCGCTCACCAGATGGACCATCGGCTCGTCGTTGATCTTGTGGCGGTGCAACCAAACGCCGCCGTGGAGGGCGAAGCGCATCCCTTCACGGCGGCGTTTGAATTCACGATAGGGCGATTCTAGCTGCAGGTAATCCGGCCCTCGACGGTAGCGGGCGCGACCGGCGCGGCGTTCCCCTGAAACAGGGCGCACTGCCGCGATGTTTGGGCATGAATCGCCCGCGCGGACCACCCCATGGGCGACGCCTCCGTGACGTTCAGCGTGACACCGGTCGACGCGTTGAAGTTGTTCAGCGCCGCCAGGCTGGTCGTGTAGAACGTGCTGTCATAGAAGAAAGCCTCTTCCGCCGTCGACAGGTTCTTGAGGTCGGATTTCATCTGGGCGACGTAGGCCTTCTGCTTCGTGTTGGCGAACTTCGGGATCGCGAACGCAGCCAGGATCCCGATGATCACCACCACGATCAGCAATTCGATCAAAGTGAAACCTCGTGATTTCACCGTATTACCCTCCGGGCGCCAAAGGGCGTCGAGCTCGGGATTACCCGAAATCGACGCCCCTATTGTGGGATACGCCCCCGATTCCTGCAAGAGGCGTGCTTAGCCTTTGGCGTCGATCCAATTCTTTCCAGCACCTACACTTACGACGAGCGGCACGGCCAAGCTGGCCACGCCCTCCATCTCGCGTTTTACAAGAGCCTGGGCAGCCTCCCGCTCAGACTCGGGCATCTCAAACACAAGCTCATCATGGACTTGGAGGAGCATCCGCGTTCCGAGTCGCTCCCGCTTTAGGGCGGCATGAATGCGGATCATCGCGATTTTGATGAGATCGGCGGCCGATCCCTGCAATGGTGAGTTGGTCGCCGTGCGTTCGCCGAACGCCTTGATGCTGAAGTTGCGGTCGCGCAGCTCGGGGATATAGCGGCGGCGGCCGAACAACGTCTCGACGAAACCCCGCTGGCGCGCATCCTCAACGGTCTTATCCAGCCACGCCCGGACGCCCGAAAACCGCTCGAAGTAGTGTTTGATGAATGCTTTCGCTTCCTCGAGCGTGATCCCAAGCTGGCGGGACAGCGCGAGCGCGCCCTGCCCGTAGATCGTGGCGAAGTTGATCGTCTTGGCGCGCGCTCGCATCTCGCCGGTCACTTTCTCCTCGGGCACCCCAAAAACCACTGCTGCCGTCTGCCGATGGATGTCGCCCCCGCGCTGGAATGCGGCGACAAAGGAGGGATCGCCGGAGAGGTGGGCGAGCAGGCGGAGCTCGATCTGCGAGTAGTCGGCGATGAGCAGCAGATGTCCCGGAGGCGCGATGAACGCGCGCCGGATTTCCCCTCCGCGCTTGGTGCGCACCGGAATATTCTGGAGATTCGGATCGGACGACGAGAGCCGGCCCGTAGCCGCGCCCGTCTGATTGAAGCTGGTGTGGACACGCCCGGTGGCCGCATCGATGTATCCGGGCAGCGCGTCGACATAGGTGGACTTCAATTTGGTCAGCTCGCGGTATTCGATGAGGAGCCGCGGGACTTCGTGCCCCAGCGCGGCGAGCTGCTCGAGCACCTCCACGTCGGTCGAGGCGCCGGTCTTGGTTCGTTTTTGCACCGGAAGCTTCAGGCGCTCGAACAGCACCGTGCGGAGCTGTGGCGTCGAGTTGATGTTGAACTCGCCCCCCGCCGCCTTATAGATGTCGAGCTCCAGCGCGGTCAGCTCCTTGTTGAACCCCCGGGACATCTCGCCGAGCAATGCACGGTCAACCAGAATCCCGGTCGCCTCCATGTCCACGAGCACGGGGATGAGCGGGATCTCGATTTCCTCCAGGAGACGCGTGAGGTGGTGCGCCTCGATATCGGCACGAAACGCCTCTTCCAGGCGCAGCACCATTTCGACCTGGGCTCCCGACACCCGGGCGGCCTCGGCCGGCGCGACGTCGGGATACGTTCGCTCCGTCGTCCCGCCCTTCCCTTTTCCCAGGAGCTGTGCCGTGGTGGGTAGCTCCACCGACAGATGCTCGCGCGCCAGATCCTCGAGCGCATGCGAGCGGCTGCCCGGATCGAGGACAAAGCTCGCGACCATCGAGTCATAGGCGACCCCGGCGAGCGTCACACCGGCGCGCGCCAGCGCGACCCAGACACCCTTGATGTCGTGGCCCGCCTTACGCACGGCGGGGTCGGCGAGCAGTGCGCGCACGCCCGCGAGCGCATCGCTCGAGAGCGCGGGGAGGTTGCGCGGTGGAGCGCTGTCGAACTCCCCTTCCGGCGCCCGGTGCCCGAGCGGCAGGTACCACGAACGCCCCGGCGCGGTCGCGAACGAGAGTCCCGCGAGTCCGGGCTCGGTTCGAATCGCCACGAGGCGGGCACGTCGCAGCTCGTCCAGCATCGCCGCCAGCTGCGCCGGGTCGTCGAGGATCTGGGGATCGGCGAGCTGAGGCGCGCGCGGCGCCGGGGCGCCCCCCCCCCCCGCCCCGCCCCCGGGCGCGGCAGCTCCCGTGTCGCCAGGCGGCGCGGTCCCGACCGCGTCGAGGTCACTCAGTTTCGGAATGAGCGTGCGGAATTCGAGCTCCGTGAACAGCGCGGCGAGGCTTTCGGTGTCGGGGGTCCGCACGCGCAGCTGCTCGAGATCCAGCTCCACGGGGACGTCGCGCTTCAGCGTGACGAGCTGCCGCGAGAGCCGGGCATTGCCGGCGTTCGCGAGCAGCGCCTCGCGCGGCCGTTTCCCGGGGATCTCCGCCGCCTTGGCCAGGATCGTGTCGAGATCGCCGTAGGTCTCGAGCAGCTGCAGGGCGGTCTTGTCGCCAACGCCTTTGACGCCCGGGATGTTGTCGGAGTTGTCCCCGACCAGAGCGAGGAAATCGACAACCTGGGCGGGAGGCACGCCCAGCCGCTCGCTCGCATTGGATTGATCGACCCACTGCTCTTCAACAGCCGCCTGCCCGCCGCGTCCCGGATTCAGGAGCGCGATGCCGGGGCCGATCAGCTGATAAAAATCCTTGTCCCCGGACACGATGACCGCCTGCAATCCGTTCGTGGCGGCTCGGGCGGCGAGCGTCGCCACCACATCGTCGGCCTCATAGCCGTTGATGGCGATCACGGGAATGTGAAATGCATCGAGAATCTGGCAAACGCGTTCCAGTGACCGGTCGAAGTCCTGCTGCAGCTCATCGCTGAGTTTTTCGCGCGTGGCCTTGTACTCCGGGTATTCGGCCGACCGGAACGACACGCCCCGATCGTGCACCCAGCCGATGTACTCGGGATGGTAGTTCTCGTACAGGCGCAGCAGGAAATTCGTGATGCCCCAGACCGCCGAGGTGTTTTCGCCGCGCTTGGTGGTGAGGGGGCGCGCGATCATCGCGAAGAACGCGCGGTAGATCAGCGCGTAGCCGTCGACCAGAAAGACGTTCGTCTTGCCGGCGGAGGTCGCGGGAATCGGCGGCGCTGGGCGGGGCGGCATCGCTCAAACCTAGCCACCCAAACAACAACCCCGCCCGTGTGCGTCACGGGCGGGGCGGATGGTCGGGTGCAGGGTGCGTGTTAGACGCGCACGACGTTCGTGGCGTGGAGCCCCTTATCCCCCTGCTTCACTTCGAACTCCACCACCTGGCCTTCGGCGAGTGTCTTGAAACCGTCCATTTGAATCGCCGAGAAATGCACGAACACGTCCTCGCCGCCGTCCTGTTCAATGAAGCCGTACCCCTTGGCGTCATTGAACCACTTCACCTTTCCCTTGATCACAATCCGCCTCCTGCAGAGTCTCTTACTGGGCGCCCAGCGTTGGGATGCCTGCCCGGCCGTGGTGTCGGGCGCGATAGAAATGACCGCCGTCCCGAACGCTGTCAAGCGGGTTTTCTACGGTTGGTACAGCGCGCGATACAACTCGCGATTGCGCAACAAAGTGCGCACATAGCCGCGAGTTTCCGGATACGGGATCAGCTCGACAAAGCGGTCGGGATCCGCCGTGCCATAGCGCTCGAGCCAGCGGCGCACCGGCGTCGGCCCGGCGTTGTACGCGGCGAGCGCCGCATCGACGCGTCCGAAGCGACGCAGCAGCTCCGCGAGATGCGCCGCGCCGAGATGCAGGTTCAGATCCGGCACGGTGATCCACTCGGGGAAGAACGTGACATCGAGGCCGCGCGCCAGGATCGCCGCGGTGCTGGGCAGCAGCTGCGCGAGCCCGCGCGCGCCCACGGGCGACAGCGCCTCGACATCGAAGACGCTCTCCTGACGCACGAGCGCCACGAGCAGTCGCGCATCGACCCCGAACTCGTCCGCTTCGGCCTCGACCGCCGCGCGATTGGGCCACGGGAAGATCGCGCGCAACACGCGCACGTCGCCGGGCGCCTGGATCGACGCCTGCCAGCCGAGTCGCACCGCGGCGGAGCCGTAGCCGCGCAAGACCAATCCCTCACTCCAGGCCAGCAAGGCATCCAGCGTTTGCGGGGGCCGTGCCAGCACCACACGCACCTCGGCCTGCGCTTCACTGTCGAGACCCGCGAGCAGCAGTGTGTCGATGCGAGCGAGGCCGGCGAGGACGGCGGGGGGGGGCGTTGGCGACGGCGACGGGAGCGGCGCAAACGTCAATGGACCGAGCCCGGTCTCCTGGCGCGCGCGCATGCCGTAGTATCCGAGCGAGTCTTCCCGCGCGAGCGCGACCCAGACGGTTCTGGCCTGGGTCGAGTCACCCCGCTGCTGCGCCAGCTTCCCCAGCCAGAAGCGCGCCGCGGTTCGCTGCTGTCCTGCCGCGTCGACTTCCGACTGATAGAACCAAGCCGCGCTGTCGAGTTGCCCCGCGGCTTCGGCACGCGCAGCCAGCCGGAAGCGCGCGAGCGAGGTGCGCGTATCGGTTGGATAGCGCGCGATCAGCTCGCCGTACCAGCGCGCAGCACCGGCCCAATCGTCACGACCGTCCAGCAGATCCGCCAGGATGTAGAGCGCACCGGGCGCCGCGCTGTCGCTCGCGTAGTGCTCCGCAAACTCAGCGAGCGCCGCTGTGGCCCTGGGATCGCCGAGCCGCACCAGCACGCGCGCGCGGCGATAGGTCGCGAGGGACGCAAGCGTCGTATCACGCATCGCCGCGCCATAGGACCGCACGGCCTCCCGCAGGCGTCCCCCGGCCACCAGCAGCTCACCGTACAACATCAGCGTCGCAGCGCTCGAGTCGCCGCGCCGCAGCGCGTGTTCGACATGAATCCGCGCGTCGCTGGTGGTCGTGCGGCGATTCAGGGCGCGCGCCAGCGCCACGTGTTCGGCGGGATCCCGCGGCGGCAGCGGACCGAGCGCGAGCGCGACCCCCGCGGCGCCGTCATCGCTCAACGGGGCGCGCGACAACAGGCCATACAGGGCCGCGCGTGCCCGTGTCGAGTCGCCCACGGCGAGCGCCAGGCGCGCGGCGTCGAGCCCCTTCCCTGCCGCCGTGAAGGCGTCGAGCGCGCGCGTCGTGTCGCCGGCGAGGAGCAACGAGCGCGCACGGGCCACGGGCACCGCGCGCGCCGCCGGCGCCGGCACGTCCGTCAGCAGCTCCCGCATGACAACGGTGTCGGCGGTGACGCGAGCCTGCCGCACGCGCAGCCATGGGTCGATCGCCGCGAGCTTCCCCTCGGAGCGCGCGGCGCGGAAAGCGGCGGCCGCGCTGTCCGGGAGGCCCGCCGCGTCGAAGGCGACTCCCGCCCACACCGCCAGCAGACTCGCGCGAGCGCTGGGCGCGCGCTCGCGCGCCATCTCGAAGTGAGAGGCGGCTTCAGCGTAGCGGCCCAGGCCGTGCTCCGCCTGCGCGAGGACGGCGAGCGCTTCCCCGTCGACATAGTCACGCAGCCAGGGCTGAGACACGAGCAACGTGCGCGCCCGCTCGTGGCGCTTCGCCAGCACTTCAGCCTTGGCGCCCTCGACGATCAGAAACGCGTTGGGGTTGGGGTCGCGCCGGGCCGCGGCCAGCAGGGTCTCGGCGGCGTGCCAGGGGCGCCCGGCGAGGCGGAGCGAATCAGCGCGATAGGTGGCGGTATGCTCGGCCGGCGGCCGCAGGGCTTCCTGGGCTCCCGCCGTTGACGCCGCTACCAGCGCCGCGAAGCTCAGAGCGGCGCCGCGTCTCACCTGCCTGAGCGCCTCACGCGGGCAAGGACGCGCTGGAACTCCGAGCGCGACGCCGGCGTCAACCGGAACTGGCTGAACCCCGACTGATCCTGGAAGTACAGCACGAGACGTTGCGACGTGTAGGTCCAGCGCACCACGCGCTGGCCGCTGCGATCGAGTCCGGTCGACATGTCCAGCATTTCGTCCGGCTCGCCAAGCGAGATGAGGACCTCCCCGCGCTCGGTGAGCCAGCCGGGCCCTCCTTCATCTTGGAACCGCAGGTTGGCCTGCTGCACGCGACGGAGATAGTCGTCCAGCGCCTCGTTTTCGGGAGTGAGCGGTACCGGGTCAGTGCCCTTCCAGAATTGGCGCCACACGTCGGACCGGCGCTCAGGCGGCGAGCGGCGCAAGGAATCGACCCAATCCTGCCGGTCGAAGTAGCGGAGCAGGCTCAGCATCTCGTCGAAATTCGTAACCACCCACTGATTGGAGAAACTGACGAGAAAGCGGGCGACGGTCGTATCGCCGGGCGGCGCGACCACCTGCAGCTCCGCCTGCCCGGCCGGCAAATTGCCGGGTGGTACAACCATGGTCGCGAACGCCAGATCGGCCCCTACGGTAAGCCGTACCGAGTCGCGCCAGAGTTCGCGATCGCTTCCGTCCACGACGCGCCCGAGCAGCGCCTCGGGCGCCGAGCCGTAGTGCTCGACGTAGAAGCGCAGGGAGTCGGAGCCGTACGGCAGCGTCGCGCGTGGGTTCGCGACGAGGTCGGGGTGATCGCTCCGCTGCGGCCGGCCCTGCGCCGCGTACACCGGGAGCGGTTTGGTCATTGTCGAGGGCGACCCGTCAAAGCGGGGCGCCGTGTCGACGCGCTCCGCGCGTGAGAACGCCGGGCTGTTTCGGTCCCGCACCAGCACCATCACCTGATAGACGCCGGGCGGCAGCGTCACGAACTGCTGGAAGATGATGCTTTCGTCCGTGCGGAGGGTCTCCTGAAAGTTGCGCACGCGCACCTGCTCGTCGCTGCCGATCTGCCGGACGGGCGCGAGGTTGCCGCTGTCGGTGCGGAACGCCGCCTCGACGCGATACTCGGCGAAGAATTCTGCGCCGCGGCGGCGGAAGCTGAGCGTCTGGTTGGTGAGCGATACGGAGAACAACGCGAGCGTCGAGTCCGGCGTCGGCCCGGCGAGGTAACGAACCGACGCAATGAAGGGCAGGGCGCCGCCGCCCACGAGCGCGCCCATCGAGCGGTACACCGACGTCGCGTCGAACAGACGTGGGACGGTCGTGCCGGGACGCGGCGGGTCGTCGGCGGTGCCGACTCGCTGCCACGACCCGCACGCTCCCGCACCCATGATCACGACGACCCACGCTGCCCTGCATCGTATCACTTGCCGAGCCTCAAATCGGGACGTTAGTTTCGCGCAACCCCATGGCTCACGAAAACTTGGCCGGCACGTCCATTGCCGGCTACCGCCTCCTCGAACGCGTCGGCGAAGGAGGGACGGCGGAAGTGTACCGCGCCGACCACGCCACGCGCGGTACCTGTGCGTTCAAGGTATTGCGCGAGCGCCTCAGGGGCGACCCCATCGTCGTCAAACGGTTCTTGCGCGAAGCGGGGTACGGGTCGCGCGTGGTGCATCCGGGCGTGGTCCGCACATACGACTTCGGCGAAGCGAACGGCCTCTACTATCTGGCGCTCGAGTGGGCGAAGGGAGAACCACTCGCCGACTTCCTACACCGCGAAAGCCCGCTCGCTCCCGCCGACGCCGTCGCACTCGTGCGCCAGCTCGCGGACGCGCTCGCCGCCGCCCATCAAGCCGGCATCATTCATCGCGATTTGAAACCGGAAAACATCATGTACGATCCCGACGCGCACACGGTGAAGCTGCTGGATTTCGGGATCGCGCGGGACGCCGAGCAGCCGCTCGAAGAACGGCTCACCCGGACCGGGTTCTTCGTCGGCACGCTGCAGTACGTCGCGCCGGAAGCGCTGTCGGGCGAGCTGGTGGATGGCCGCGCCGACATCTACAGCCTCGCCAAGATCACCTATTACATGCTCACGGGACGCCATCCGCACGAGGGGCGCAGCCCGCGGGAGCTGTTTCAGGAGCTCCTGAGCGGCAAGGCGATTCCGCTGTCGAAAGCGACCGACGATCTCACGTTCTCGCCGGCGCTCGAGGCCGCCGTGATGAAAGGCCTGGCCCGGCAGCCCGGCGAGCGCCAGCCGACCGTGAGCGCCTTCGCCACGGAGCTCGAGGCCGCGCTGGCGCAGACCAAGGGCGGGGCCAAGTCGCGGGGCTGGCTGGGAGCGCTCAAGAACATCGTTAACAAGCGTAACAGTGAATAGTAGTAGCGATTACAACTACCTCAGAAACACACTCAAAGACCTGCTGGTCTCACGGTCGGTGCGCCGGGGCGATTTCGTCCTGTCCTCGGGCCGCCGGTCTTCCTTCTATATCGATGCCCGGCTCACGACCATGTCGGGCGACGGGTTGGCGGTGATCGGGGGGCTTGGCCTGGATCGACTGGCGGTGCGCGGCTGGACCCCGCGCGCGGTCGGCGGCTTGACCCTCGGCGCCGACCCCGTTGCCTACGCGCTCGCCTTGACCGCGCGGCGCCGCGGCCAGCTGCTCGACGCGTTCACCGTGCGCAAACAGCCGAAGGAGCACGGCACCGGAAAGCGCATCGAAGGCTGCTTTGCCGCGGGCTATCCCGTCGTCGTGGTCGAGGACGTCCTCACCACCGGCAGCTCGGCCCGCGAGGCGATTGGCGCGGTCGAACGCGAAGGCGGGCACGTGCTGGGCGTGCTGGCCGTGGTGGATCGGCAGGAGGGCGGGCGCGAGGCGATCGAGCGCGCCGGCTATGTCGTCGATGTGTTCCTCACCGCAGCAGATCTGGGCCTCGAGCCCCCCCTCGGACCGTGACCGACCCCGCGCGCCGCCCGTCGTTCGCCGCCCGCGTCCGTGGCTGGCAAGACGACGCCACCGCCCTCGAGCAACGCTTCAAGGATCTCGAGACGTTCGAGCGCAGTCACCGCCGCCGCTGGGCCATCGCCGCGGCGCTGTTCGTCCTCGGCACGCTCGGCAATCTGTCCGGCACGACTCCAACCCGGCTTGGGACGATCGTGCTGGTCGCCGGCGCCGCGGCGGTGCTCAACGCCATCGTCGGCATGATCAACGAGCGCGGTTGGTATCGCTGGTGGTTCATCTACATGCTGGCGATGCTCGACGTCGCGCTCGTCACGGTGCTGGTCCTGTGGTTCGGACACGGCGGTGTCGTCGCCGCGTTGTTCATCGCTGTCCTCCCCTATGCCTTCGATCAGGGTCAAGCCGTCGGCGACTTTCTCGTGCTCTTTGGCTCACTTGCGTACCTGCTCGCGAGCTGGGCGCACGGCCAGCTGTACCCGGGCAAATCCGGACTCGATGCCGCCGCGTATCTCGAGACCGGCCTGTTCATCGCCGTCGCAATGACGCTCAAGCGCATTCCCGCGACCCTGATACAACGCATTCGACGCGCGCGCGGGGTGATGGGGGAAGCCGAACAGGGGTTTCTTGCCGTGCGCGCGGCCGCGGCCGAAGCGGACGAGCTCGGGTTCTTGGAGAAGAGCTTCAACCGCATGCTCGAGGGAATCGGCGCGACCATCTCGACGGTGCAGCGCGAGGCCGACGAGGTCGCCGCCTTTGCCGAGGAGCTGGCCGCCGCGGCCGAGCAGCTGCATGCCACGACGGAGTCGCTGACCGAGACGTCGCACGGACTCGCGGGCGACCTCGGCCGCCAGCGCGACCTGGCGGATAGCGCGCGTGGAGAAAGCGCCAAGGCGGCGGATCAGGCCGAGTCACTGCGCGTGCGCGCGGAGCTGATGCAAGTGGACGCCTCGCGGCTGGTGGGCGCGGCGGAGCGGGGTCGAGAGCGCGTCGCGCGTGCCAGCGCCACGTTGCGAGCCGTGGGTGAAGAGGTGCGCGCCACCGCGTCTACCGTTGCCGGATTGTCGGGCATGTCGGAACGCATCGGCGTGTTCGCACAGACGATCGCGCGCATCGCGCGTCAGACGCACCTGCTCGCGCTGAACGCGGCGATCGAGGCGGTGCGCGCCGAAGAGCACGGCGAGGGCTTTGCGGTCGTCGCCGACGAAGTGCGCACGCTGGCGGCCGAGGCAGGGAAGTCGGCGCGAGAGGTTGCTGAGCTGGTGAGCGAGCTGCGGTCGGGGATCGACGCGGCCGCGCGGGCGATGCAGTCGGGCGAATCGAAGGTGCGTGACATCGGCGCGGTCGCCGCCGAGGCCGACGCAGCGCTGCAGGAGCTGCATCAGGGGGTGCAGCTCATGGGCGACCTCGTCAACGCGACCGTGGACGTCTCCCGTAGCCAGGCCCAGCGGCTCGCCGAGCTTGCACAATCGCTACACCAAGTGGCCAGTATCTCGACAGCGTCCTCGGATAGCGCCAATGCTACGGCTGCGGCGACTGAAGCGCAGATCACGGCAATGGGGGAATTGACCGCGACATCGCAGCAGCTGGCACAGCTGGCCGAGCGGCTGCGCGGCGGCATCACCCGCTTTTCGGTGCTGGGACGCGAGCAAGCCACGCGCGATCAGCAAGTCACACCAGCCGCGGACTGACTCACCCCGCCCAGGAAGCCACAGGAACGCTCGGGCCTTGGTCCCAGGATCCCGCGTTGAAGGGGTGAAACGCTCGCAGGGCTTCCCGGTACGGGGTGATGAGCAGATCGACGTAGCGTACCAACGCGACATCGAAGGGAAAACGGCGCCGAAACTCTCCCGCGGTTACTCCCAGCACCGCGCGCAGGTGTCTGCCGAAGCTCTGCGGCGAAGAGTAGTCCATGCGGTACGCGACATCCGACACCGACAGACCTGGGTTTTGGAACAGGAACGACGCATGCAGCAGCCGCATGCCGGCGAGGTAGCTCTTTGGAGAAGGAACACGGGCGCGGTGAAACCGCGACATCAGCGTGCTCGGTCGCACGCGCAGGTGTCGCGCGAGCCCACGCACGGTCGTCAGGGCCGGAGCCAGCCGTGCTACCGCTTCAAAAAACAGTCGCGATTCTGGCGAGCACTCACCCAGCGCCGGTATGAGGCGCGCCAGGATTTGTGCCGCGACCGGCGAAGCAGGATGGCCCACGAGATCACGCAGCCGCCGCCACCCTTCCGGCTCGGTGCAATCGACCGCGTTGCGCACACCGGTGGCGCCGAGGCGCAGCAGGGTCTCCGTCGCCTCGCGATCGTGGCGCGACACGAGCGCGACGGCGGGGATCGCGGGGAATTCACGCACGAAGCGCGCGACGCCGGGGAGCGCCTCACCGTGGCAGCGATGAACGGAGATGACCACGGCATCCACGCGCCGGCGGCGCGCGACGTACAATGCTTCGCGGAGCGAATCCGCGTGCAGCGTATCGAAGCAACCGTCACCCGCGGCATCGATGCGGGGACGTTCTGGTGGGGGAAGAACCGTGCACACGGTGACCATGCGGCCTCATGGTAATCGCGAGGCCTCAACGCCGCGTCACCCCGCCTGCATTAGGGGGGCGCGGTGGACGTGATGCGTTTTGAGGAAACCTCCGCGCACTGGTACGCTACCGGCTCACGCTCGCACCGCCAGCATCATGCGCGACTCCTTGTGAACCGGGGACGGGCGTGCGAAGCTACCCGCGCCCCGGAAGGAACGCCCATGGCCAGCTCGCGACAATGGCTGGTGAGATTCTCGGTTCTCGTCGCCCTGCTGACGATCGCAGGCGCGGTGAGCTTCGTGCGCTATGCCCGGCAGCATCGCCCTGACCCGCAGCTCTTTGCCGTCGCGCCGTTCGACATCTTCGTCACCGGGCTCGAGCCCTGGCGCGTGCGGCTCGCTGAGGGATTGACCGAGCAACTGGGCGCCGCGCCACCGTTGCGCGCGGTCCCTCAGGCCGTCGTGCGGGAGCGGTGGCGCGGGCAGTCGCGGCCCGAACTCGCGGCCCTCGATCTTGCGCGACGCACGAGTGCGGGCTTCGCGGTCTATGGGCGCCTGGACCCAATCGCCGCTCGCAGCGATTCAGTGCGAGTGCAGATGATCGTGGTCGATGCAGGCAGCGGCCGGGTCGTGGTACGAACCGATCGCCCGTGGCCGGTGGCGGGGCTCGATACGTTGGGGCGCGCGCTCGCTGCGCATGTGCGCCAGGATTATCGTTATCCCGAGTGACTGATTCGTTTGCAGAATTGAACACCGCGCTCGCCGATCGGTACGTGATCGATCGCGAGCTGGGTCGGGGCGGGATGGCGCTCGTGTACCTGGCGCGCGACGTCAAACACGAACGGTTCGTCGCGCTCAAGACGCTGCGCCCCGAGATCGCCATGGCGCTGGGACGCGAGCGCTTCCTGCGTGAGATCAAGCTCGCCGCCGGTCTGCAGCACCCCAACATTCTCCCCGTCTACGATTCAGGCGACGCCGGCGGGACCCTGTACTACGTCATGCCGTTTGTCGAAGGCGAATCGCTGCGCGACCGGCTCGACCGCGAGCCGCAGCTGCCGGTCGACGACGCGCTGCAGATCACCAAAGAAGTTGCCGAGGCGCTGGCGTACGCGCACAGCCATGACGTGGTGCATCGCGACATCAAACCCGAGAACATCATGCTGTCGGGGGGTCACGCGGTCGTCACCGATTTCGGCATCGCACGCGCGGTCAGCGCCGCGGGTGGCGACAAGTTGACCCAGACCGGGCTCGCGATCGGCACGCCGGTGTACATGCCGCCCGAACAGTCCGCGGGGACAGGGCAGGTGGACCGGCGTAGCGACATCTACAGTCTGGCGTGCGTGTTGTACGAGACGCTCGCCGGGCAGCCGCCATTCACCGGGCCGACGGCGCAGGCCATCATGGCGCGGCATTCGCTCGACGCAGTGCCCCGACTCAAGATCGTACGCGATGCGATTCCGGACGACCTCGAGGCGGTGATCGAGCGCGCCCTCGAGAAGGTGCCGGCCGACCGCTATCAGAGCGCCACTGATTTCGCCAAGGCGCTCGTCGCGGCAAGCACGGGGCGCGTGTCCCGTGTCCTGCAGCCGCGCCCTGCGCGCCGCCGCTGGCAACCTCCGCTTATTGCCGCCGCCAGCGTGGCGGCGATCGCGCTCGCGGGATGGCTCGTCTTCGGCGGCAGCGGTAAGGCCCGGACGCTGTCGAGCGGCGGCGCGCTCGATGCGAACCGCGTCGCGGTGCTGTACTTCACCGATCTCAGCCGCGACTCCTCGCTGGGCCACGTCGCCTCCGGTCTCACCGAGGGCCTGATCACGGAGCTGCAGAAAGTGCGCGCCCTCGCGGTTGTATCCGCGAACGGTGTGGCGCCGTTCCGCGGCAAGGAGGACGTCGTGTCGCGCGACAGCATCGCGCGCGCATTGCGAGCGAGCACGCTCGTTGCGGGCAGCGTCGAGCCGGTTGGCGATCGCGTGCGCGCCACGGTACGGCTGGTGGACGGAACGAGCGGCGCCGACGTCGGCGAGCGGGTCAGCTTCACGCTCCCTGGTCGGGAGCTGCTGCGCGTGCGCGACTCGGTGATTCAGGAAACCGCACGGCTGCTGCGGGCGCGCGTGGGTGCCGAGGTGCGACTGCGCGAGCTGCAGGCCGGGACGAGCAGCCCCGACGCGTGGGCGCTGGTGCAGCGCGGCAGTGACGTGCGGCAGCGCGGCGAGCGGGCGTGGTCGGCGGGTGACGCAGCGGGCGCGCTCGCGGCGGCCCAGCAGGCCGACTCGCTGCTCGACGATGCCGAGCGCGCCGATCCGCGCTGGTCGGACGCGCACGTCCTGCACGGCTATGTGTCCCTGCTCGCGTCGCGCGCGGGGACGGAACGGAGCGAGCGCGCAACTCGGCTGCGGGACGGCCTCACCCACGCGGCGCAGGCGCTCCAGATCAACCCCAACGATGCCGCGGCGCTCGGACTGCGCGGCACGCTGCGCTACCAGCTGTGGCGGCTGAATCTCGATTCCGATTCGACGCGGCGCGCGGCGCTGCTGGACAGCGCGCAGGCCGACCTCGAGGGGGCGGTGCGCGCCGACCCGACGCTCGCGAGCGTCCACGCGGTGCTCAGCGTGCTGCACTATGCGCCGCCGCGCGAGGACCTCGTGGCGGTGGTCCTCGAAGCGCGCGCGGCCTACGAAGCGGACGCCTATCTGCGTGAGGCTGAGACGGTGCTCGAGCGGCTGTTCTACGCATCGTACGATCTCGCGCAGTTTCAGGAAGCCCGCCGCTGGTGCGACGAAGGGGGAAAACGGTTTCCCAACACCGCCCGCTTCATCGATTGCCAGCTCTGGATGCTGATCACGCCGGGTGCGGGGACCGATCTCGACATCGGGCGCGCGTGGAGTCTCGTGGCGCGGGCCGATTCGCTGACGGCGCCCGCGCAACGCGCATTTCGCTCGCGGCTGCGGAGCATTCTCGTGGGCGGAGCGATCGGGCGAGCGGGACCGGTTCGTCGCGACAGCGCGGAGCATGTGTTCGCGCGCGCGCGCACGACGGATCCGGCGATCGACCCCGAGCAGGACCTGCCGGGATACGAAGCGGTCGCCCGGGCGCAGATGGGCGACACCGACGGCGCGATCACCCTGCTGCGACGCTACGTCGCGACCCATCCGGGGCACTCGTTCGAGCGCGGCGGGTTGCTGCACTGGTGGTGGCGGGGGCTGGAGCAGCATCCGCAGTTCCAGGAGCTACGTCGCGGCGCACACTGAAACTGTCGCACGTACACCACAACCCACGCGGCTTCGCTGAATCGCGCTCTGTGACGGGCGGCACACATGTTGCCCGTCAGAACACTTGCGGGCTTTCCCTACACGGCTAGAATCTGCGCCGCGCCCCACCCTGAACCCCGACGTTGGAGCAGCCGCATGAATCGCGCCTATCTCGCTTTGGCCGTTGTCGGTCTCACCGTTGTCGCATGTCAGGATCAGCAGCCAGCCGCCCCATTCATTCCCGACGGACCCGTTTTCCAGATCAGCGACGGCCATAACGGTGGCAATCCGGGGTTCTTCTTCCTTGCACCGATTCGTCGGCTCTCGGACGACGCCTCAGTCCCGAAGACCGGATTCAACCGCGATCTGTCTCCCGTCATCGAAGTGTACGAATGCGCCGGGACGAGCGCGCAAGGATGCGTTCTCCCCCTTGGCGCGCTTAAGACTCGTATCACCAAGACGACAGGCACGCCGCTCCTCAATCGCATCTTGGTCCCCGCACACTTCGACGAGTATGACGCCCTGTGGGACACACGCAACTTGGGTCTGCGGTCCGATCGCACCTATCGCATTCAGGTCTCAGTGGGGGGGCGCGTCCTCGGATTTGCAGATGTCGACGTCGTCCGCACACTCAAGGAAGCGGCGCGCGTGAATCGCGACGATTTTGTCCCCCTGCTCGCGAACCTGATCCTGCCCATCCGTTTCTGGGTCGGTAACGGCGCGCTGTGCACCGTGGACGGAGTCCCGTGCTCATCAATCACGATCGACTTGAGTCAGGGTGGCGGCATCGAATTGGTCACAACGGGCGAACACGCGGAGCACTTCAAAGTCGACATTCCCTCGGGCACTCAGGCAACATTCGGCGGCCAGCCGGTCACCAATGTGACCTTCAATCTCGAGACGTGCGAGGGCATCGATGTCGACTTACCGACCTTTGGTCCGTGCCTGCGCGTGTCGACCGATTTTGAGGCATCCGGAGAGGGAGAACTGGAGTTCAGCAAGCCGGTCCTCGTGTCGATGTGCGTCTTGAACGAGGTCTATCACACGCCGGATGAAACACGCCAGGAAGGGTTGATCACGCTCCACCAGCAGGATGGCTCGCTGATCCGCGCGCTGCCACACGCCGATCCAGACTGCGGAGAGCTGGGCATGAATCGCAGCGGGTGGGACTGGCTCAAGAGTCTCGCGGCGCGGTTCCTCGCGCCCACGCCAGCCCATGCAGCGACGCGCCGCGCGATGCTCCACGTCGGGGCCGGCGGGGAGACCGGTGTGGTGGGCGCCAAGTGCGGGCCGGCGCAAAGTCCGATCCCGGGCATGCAGCTCACGACATCGTGCCCACCGCAGAGTCCCATGTTCCGCACCGGTCCACAGCCCTCGGCGACGGCAACCGTCACGCTGCCCAAGACGGTCAGCGAATTCCAGTTCGCGCTGCCCGCGAAGATGGATTACCTGAACGGCGATGACGCGAACCGTAGGGCCCCCGCCGGAACGACGCTGCCCACCGCTGTGAAGGTCACGGACTGGGATGGCGCACCGGTGCACGGCGCGCGGGTCACGTTCACCGAACCGGCGATCGAGGGTGAGCCCATATTCCTCGGTACAGCGATCAGCGACGAGAACGGGGTTGCCGAGATCCTCTGGACGATCCGCGAGGGCTCCAACACGGCCGTCGCCAGTGGACGTGGTATCGCGGCCCAGAACAACTACCCGAACGCGACCGTGAAGCCCTTCATGCCCGATATCTCGCTGCCGACGGACCAGCAAAGGCCCGTGGCGCTGGGGACCGGCAGGGTCACGTTCCTGGCGACGGGATTCACACCGATGACGCCCCAGCTGGACCAGCAGAACCTCCTCGATGGGGACATCGGCGGTCAGGGTATCGGCCGCTTCGATGATGTGAACGGAAATCCCGACCCCGACGGAACGTTTTTCGAGTTCCAGGACGCGCAGACGTTCACCGTCGGCACTTCCGGCCGCCTGGCACAGATCAAGGTGCCCCTCATCAACCTCCAGGAAGCCACGCTGGATGTTACGCTGCAGATTGTGGCGGTGGTCAACGGCGTGCCCGACGAAACCCACAGCCTTGGCGAAGTCGCGATACCGGCGTCGGCGGTTTCTACGAACTTCGCTGACATCGGGAATCCCGCGGCCTGGGCCACGTTCGATTTGACCAGCCTCGAGATCGACGTTGTCGAGGGCCAGTCGCTCGCATTCATCGTTCGGTCGGCGAGCACGAGCCCCTACTTGTACAACCCCGAGTTCAACTTGGGGTACGCGATCGGCGCCGGCTACCGCCGCAACCGTGCGGAAACGACCACCTGGACCAACAATGAGGTTGATTTCGGCTTCCAGACGTTCGTAATCCCGAACTAGAGGCAGCCACAGCACCGGCAGAACAGGGCGGCTCGGATGCTGAGCCGCCCTTACTTTTTCTGGGCGCGCGCCGCCTATTGACGTCCATGGCTCGCGATCTGATCGAGCGGGTGCGCAAGGCACTGGGCGACCGTTACACCGTCATCACGGCGATCGGCCGCGGTGGCAACGCGACGCTGTTCGGCGCGTTCGACCCCCAGGGGCGGAAGATCGCGATCAAGGTGCTGCACCCGGAGCTGGCGGTCTCGGTCGCCGCCGACCGCTTCCTGCGCGAGATCCGCTACGCATCCCAGCTCAATCACCCGCACATCGCGCCGCTGCTCGACTCCGGCGAAACGGACTATCTGCTCTGGTTCGTGATGCCGTTCGTGCCCGGCGAGACCCTGCGGAAAGCGCTGCGCCACACGGGGACCCTGCCGATCGACCGCGCGGTCCGGATCGCCACCGAAGTCCTCGAGGCGCTGGGCCACGCGCATGGGCAGAACCTCGCGCACCGCGACATCAAGCCGGACAACATCGTGCTATCCGAGCCGGACGGTGCCGCCATTCTGGTGGATTTCGGGATCGCGCGCGCGATCGCCAGCTCGGGCGAGGACCGCGTGACGCGCAGCGGTTTCGTCGTGGGGACGGAGGAGTACATGAGCCCGGAGCAGGCGGGTGGCTCGACCGAAATCGACGGCCGCACCGACCTCTATTCACTCGGCGTGGTGCTGTTCGAGGCGCTCGCCGGCCGGCCACCGTTCTCCGCAGCGAGCGCGGCCGCCGTGCTGGACATGCAGCAGCACGCGGCGCCCCCGGAGCTACGGAAACTGCGGCGTGACGTGCCGCGCGCGCTCAGTGACGCCGTGATGAAGTCGCTGGCGAAGGCGCGCGAAGCGCGCTGGCAATCGGCGGCCGACATGCGACAGGCCCTGCTCCCCTACGCTGTTGTGACGTAGCGAGCAGGGCCTGCCTCTATTTCAGTATGTCGCGATCTCACTCGGCGGGCTGAGCCGTCCCATGAGCTGATCGCGAATCGCCACCGGCATGTAGCGGGAACGCAGCAAACCCTTGAGGCGCGCCACGCGTGTAACCGCCGCACTGTTGCGCCCCGCCTTGCTGTTCAACCACGCCGAGTTGAAGATCGCGAGCGCTTCAACCGGAAGATCACCGAGGAGCGCCGCTTCATCGGCGAGCTGATCCAGCGCGGTTGCGGCCCCGAGCAGGTTGTTGTCGTTGAAGTGGGCGTTCGCGAGCTTCCAGCTCGTCCAGCTGGGAAGGTGCCCCTCGCGCCGGGCAATGTCGGCTGCCTGCCGGTACTCGCGAGCCGCCGCGGCGAAGTTCAGCCGGCTGCTCAACTGGTCACCCCGGTCGAGATGCAGTAAGACGTCGGTACTGAGCTCACCTTCTGACTCCTGAATGCCTGATCGAGCGAGCGCTTGTGCGGGATCTGCGCCTGACTGGGATGCGAAACTGCTGGGGGCGATAACAACGCTAGCGACTGCAAGCAGAGTAAGAGCCGTCTTCATAACCACCTCCCAATCTGAGGGTGCGCGACGGCGTTCAGTTGATCTGGGTCCGGCGGGTGCTCCTGTGCATGGTAGGACGGGCGACGGGCACGGAGAGTTGCTTGAGCAAACGGAACCACACAGAATCGTGACGATGAAGACCATCCTCCGTTTCGGATTGATACTTGTCGTAGCAATCGAGCCCATCGACGCGCAGGCTCCGCCGCGTCCCCGTGCCCGCGACCTCGGCGTCCCCTTCGACGGCACGCCAGGCCCGCTCAACGCCATCACCGACGTCGCCGGCGTCACTGTCGGCCATGCAACGATCATATCGGGGCAGGGGAAACTGGTCGTGGGCCAGGGTCCCATACGCACCGGCGTCACCGCCGTGTTCCCGCGCGGCGCCACCAACGGCGATCCGGTGTTCGGCGGCTGGTTCACGCTCAACGGCAACGGCGAGATGACCGGCACGACGTGGCTCGAGGAGTCGGGATTCCTCGCCGGACCGGTGATGATCACGAACACCCACAGCGTCGGCATCGTGCGTGATGCCGTGATCGAATGGCTCGTCAGGAAAGGATTCGAGTTCGACTGGTCGTTGCCGGTCGTCGCCGAGACCTGGGACGGGTCGCTCAACGACATCAACGGCTTTCACGTCACGAAGCAGCACACCTTCGCGGCGCTCGACAGCGCGCGCGGTGGCCCGGTCGTTGAAGGCAACGTGGGCGGCGGCACCGGGATGATCTGCAATGCATTCAAGGGCGGGATTGGCACGGCGTCGCGACGGCTCCCCGCCGAGCGTGGGGGGTACACGGTCGGTGTGCTCGTGCAATGCAATTACGGCTCGCGGGGCCGGCTCTCGATCGCCGGCGTCCCAGTCGGCCAGGAGATCCCCGATCTGCTGCCCTGCTTCGACTCGATCCCCGGCACACCGGCAGGCGGCCGGCGCTGCGTGAGCGCCGACCAGGGCTCCATTATCATCATCGTCGCCACGGATGCGCCGCTCCTGCCGCACCAGCTCAAGCGCATCGCGAAGCGCGCCGCCCTGGGTGTTGGACGACTCGGGGGAACCGGCGGGAACACGTCCGGCGACATCTTCGTCGCGTTCTCGACGGCGAATTCCGGCGCAGCCAACCCGGATGCAAACGTCACGGTGACGATGCTGCCCAATGAACGGATCTCGCCGCTGTTCGAGGCCACGATTCAGGCGACCGAGGAAGCCATCGTCAACGCCATGGTGGCAGCACAGACGATGACCGGAGCGAACGGGCTGCGCGTGTACGCGCTGCCGCACGAGCGCCTGCGTGCGGCGCTGCGCAAATACAACCGCCTGGTCGAGCCTGTGGCGCGGTGAAACCCCTCTGCCTCACGCTGTTGTTGCTGGTCGCGGCGTGCCAGCCGAAGGCGCGCCGTCTGCTCCTCGTCGATCTGACACTCGCCGATCCGATGGTCGTCGAGAACCTCGCCCTCCCGTGGCACGAGGCCGGCTACCGGGTCGAGTATCGGCAGTTCTATCCGCACCTGACGCGCGCCGATCTGGCGCGCTACCGCGCGATCATCCTGCTCGGTGGGCGCGAACCCGAGGCCCCTTCCGACGCCCTTGCGATTGGCGATCTCGCGATCCTGAAAGAATGGATCCGTGGACGCGACGGCGTCGTGATCCTGGGATACGCGAGCGATACACGAGCCGCCCGCGGCCAGCGCGAGGACGGAACACTGGACCGCTGGGTCGTGAACCAGTGGCTGGCGTCCGAGGGCGCCGGGATCGCGATCGGGACCGAGTTGATCGACGCCCCCGCGTCGCCGCTGCCGCATTCGGCGCTGGACAACACCGGGTTCGCACCCTTTCCGGCGGGCCACAATCACGCGCTGCAAATCCGGGATGGGAGCCAGGTTCTGGCGCGCGCGCCTGCAAGTGCCCTCGTCGCGGCGAGCCGGGTGGAGGATGGGCTCGTCGTCGTCGCGAGCCGCAGCCTGCTGAGTTCGGCGATCGAAGATGCGCGGACTCGTGCATTCCTGATCGAGCTGGCCCGCTGGACGCGCCGGCCGGCGGAGTGGGCGCACGTGCGCGCGGCCACCCACCCCATGCCGCTGCGGCTGGCCAACGCCCCGCAGCCTGTCGCGGTGCACCCGCCGCCCCTCCAGGCCCCCGAGGGCGCGGCGCCTGTCACGCTGCCCGTCCCGCCTCGGTCGGGTCCCGGCGGCAGAGGTGCGGACGACGAATCCGTCGATGCGCCGGGATGGATCGCTCGCCAGGGAATGCGGGTCTTCTGGAGCCGCTTCACGCCGCAGTCGCTCGATTCATTGCTCGCCTTCGTGGACATTGCAGCGCTGAACGCCCTCGCCACAGTCATTCCAGTAGGGGCGCTCGCTGATACGCTCGCCACGCGCAACATCTGGCGCGTCACCGCCGAGCGCATGCAGGCCACGAGCGTACGCTGGTTCCCCGGAGTGTCGCTGTACGCGCTGGCGTCGCAGAGCTCGACGTTCGAACGCACTCGAGCCCGACGCGCAGGAAGATTCGAAAGGGCCGAGGCTCAGGAGGCGGGTCCCGCTGACGAGGTGAACCGCCATGGCGACCTGATGCCGGTCGCATGCGGTCTCGACTCGCTGTTCTGGCGCGAGACGTTCCGGCCCGCGCAGCGCACCCTCGCGCGGCTGGGTGGCGCGCGAGCGGACGTGATCACCGGCGTGGCCCTGGATCTCGATAGCGCCGCAACCTACTATCGCGGCAGCGGATTCTGCGACGCCGATTTCAGGATTGGGCTCGCCGGACTGGGACTCGACTCCGCGGACCTGAGCCGTGCTCTGACACTCCCACCCAGGGTTCGGTACGATACGCTGCTGGAGCGCGGCTGGCTGGCACGGTACTTCTCCGCGCTCGAGGCCGCCGTTGCCGAGCGGGCAGTGGCGTTGCGCGGAGAGCTCCGCCGCCTGAACCCCGACGTGCGATTCGCGTTTCATGCGTCCGAGATGCCGGCTGACTGGTTCTCGCTCGGCTTGCTGCGAGGCTTCTCGAGCCGGGATGCTCCCGCCCTACTATGGATACGCGAGCGTCGGGTGGGCGAGCTCTTGCGGCGCTATCGTGAGCGCGAGATCTATGGCCTGGCCGCCGTGCGACTGGTGCCGGATCGCGCGACGTTTGTGCCGGGCGAAGCGGCGCGGCTCCACAGGCTGGTCTTTACGGAGGGCGCTGGATTCTGGCTCGACGCCGCCGCGACCGATAGTTTGGGTCGCGTGATTCGCCGGTTTGTGAGATAAAGCCTTGCCGGAGGCGAGGCTGGCCCGGTAGTATTGTCCGCTGGAAGTGGTGGGGCCGATGGTCGCGGATGGCCGGCTGGAGGGGCCATTCGAGGAAAGTCCGAGCTCCACAGGGCAGACCGCCAGGTAACGCCTGGGCGCCGCGAGGCGACGGATAGGGCCACAGAGAACAGACCGCCCTTGTATCCAAAGGGTAAGGGTGAAAAGGTGGGGTAAGAGCCCACCGCGTGGCTGGCAACAGGCACGGCACGGCAACCCCCGGTCGGAGCAAGGCCAAATAAGCAGCGAGACCCGGCCCGGGTCGTCTGAGCTGCGGGTAGGCTGCACGAGATGGCTGGCGACAGTCATCCAAGAGAGATGACCATCTGCTCGTACCAACGGGTAAACAGAACTCGGCTTATGGTCCCACCACTTCCTCTCCTGTGACCGCGAAGCCGTCGTCTACCCCATATCCTCCCCATTGGGAGAACGTCGCGGACTTGCGCGTTTTTCGAACCACCGCCGAGGAGTGGGAAAAGCTCATCGTGTGGCGGACGGACATGCGCAAGCGCGGCTGGAAACTGCTGAAGGTGTCGAGCGAAAACACCGAGGTAGTGGCCATCTTCGGACGCACCAAAAACAAGGAATAGTCGATGCGACGTCTTGCCCTGGTCGCAGCCAGTACCATCGCCGTGGCGTGCGCCTCGCACACCACGCCGGCGAACCCCACACCCACGAATCCAGCCGCGCCACCGCCCGCACCGCCGCCGCCGCCAGCGACACAGACCGTTCGGCTCGGACCCAGCGCCCTGCGCTACGTGATGCATCAGGTCATTCACGTGGACCAGCAGCTGCCGACTGGTCCGCAGGTCCTTGACTACGGCCTCCGCATCTTCTCCGCCGTGACCATCAGCGGACCGGCGGACAGCAGCGGGTACCCGACGACAATTACGATCGACTCTGTCGCGCCTGATTCGGGCACGTCGATACCAATGGGGATCAATCTCGGCGCGGCGAAAGCGCTTTCATTCCGAGGTCGCCTGTCGCCGCGCGGTGAGTTCCGCGATCCAGTGCCCTCCGATAGCGTCGCGGCACAATTGGTCTCCCCGATCGTCGGTTCATTCCGGAATTTTTTCCCGCGCCTGCCGCCTGGCGGGGTGACACTCGGCGCGGCATGGACCGACACGACGACGGACCAGCAAGCCGCCGTTGGCAACATCACCATCACGAATGTGAACCGCTCGCATGCCGCGGCCTGGGAAGAACGGAGCGGCACGCGCGCGCTGCGGCTCGAGGTGACGTCCGACTTCAAGATTCAGGGGCGTGGACAGCAGGTCGGGCAGCCGTTCGAAGTCAACGGCACGGGCACACGCAACGGCGTGGACTTCATCGCCATCGATGGACGCTATCTCGGCGGCGAGGCCCGTGACTCGACGAACATGACCATCACCTTACCGGTGCAGTCGCTCACGATTCCGCGGACGCAGGCCTCGCGGACGACGGTGACGGTGTTGCCGTAGTGCTTGGCCGATCAGCCGGTTGGTCGGTAGTGACTGCGGTGCTGCTAACCGTCCAACCGCCTAACCGTCTAGTTTCTCAGCAAGTCGCTCCCAACCGCGCCACTGCCTACCTCTTTCCCACCGAAGTGCAGGACGCGCGCGCTCTCTGGCTCAATCCGGCGGGCCTCGGCGTGCTACGCGAGGCGTCCATTTACGGGGAATTCCTGGTCAGTGATCCGGGCGCGAGCGGCCGGCTCCGGCAGATCAACGCGGGGTTCAACGCCCGCGGGTTGTCAGTCGGCTATCAGCGCGACAACCTGGATGACGGCGCGCGCGGGCACACCTACCGGCTCGGGCTGGCGGGAGGATCGGGTGGGCTCTCGGCCGGCTTCGCGCTCGCCCTGTACGGCGGCACCAATGCCAAAGCGACCGGATACGACCTGGGCATCAACTACGCGGTGCATCGTTCCGTGACGGTCGGGCTCGTGGGGGCAAATCTCGGACAGCCGGTCGTGCGCGGTCTGCAGCAACGCTTCACGTACATCCCCGGTGTGACCTGGCGTCCGCCGCCAGTTCCGGGGCTGGGGCTCTCCGCGGACGCGCGCATCACACCGGACTCCGTGGCCTCGTACGCCTTCGGTTTGCACTGGCGCACCGGCAAGGGTCGCTGGCCTGTCGCGATCATCACCCGGCTGGATACCGACGGCGAGCTGCGACGGGGCGCGTTCGTTTTCGGGCTGTCGGTGGGCGGCCAGGATCAGTTCGGCGCGATCGGGACGACGCCAGGCGACGTTTCTCGTGTGGATGGGGTGAGTTTGTACGGCCTCGCCACGCGCGAGTCGGGGGGCCGGGGGGGCCGTCGTTAGGAACGCCGGGCACGAACGCGCACGCCCGTGCGCGCTCGCTTCGCCGGATCCTCCTCCTCCAGCTGCTGCAGCACCAACGACAGACGTATCACATCGCGGAACGACAAGCTGCGGAAGACGGTATCGACCGATGCCGTGCGACTATTGCCTTTGATGACCAGCCGCGCGCCCAGGCCGCCGATGACGTCGAGATCCACATCGGGTTGCACGCTGTCGCGCGCATAGGAGCGAACCGCGCGCGGCGTGACTGCCGCCGTCCGGCGCCGCGTCACCACGAATAGCGTGGTCTCGCCGCCGGGTTGGTAGACGAACAGCGCCGCATCGCCGGTGGCGAGCACGCGCCGCGTGCGCAGCATGCGCGTGAGGCTGTCGGGAACCGGCGCGCGCGCTTCGATGCGGGGAGGCTTGCTGAACAGCGTGTACGCCACCACCGCCGCCCCGGCGACGAACGCGATCGACAGCAGGCAGCCCGCGACGCTCAGCCCCAGCAGGGACTTGTAAAACATCGACGTGAGGCGGCGCCGGAACGGGACCTGGATGCGGTTGCGCGCCGCGGTGGGGAGGGCGTCGACGAGCGCGCGGCTGACTTCGCTTGCAGTCTGAAAGCGCTTCGCGGGACTTTTCTCGAGCATGCGCTCGAGCACAAAGGCCATCTCCTCGGAGACGTCGGGTCGCTCGCGGCGAATCGGCGCCGGCACCTGCGTGAGCTGCTGGGCGAGGATCGAGGCGGACGAGGGCCCGTCGAAAGGCGGCGCGCCCGCGAGCATCTGATACACGACGATGCCGAGCGAATAGATATCGGAGCGCCCGTCCAGCTGGTCGCCCGAGGCCTGCTCGGGACTCATGTATTGCGGGGTCCCGATGATCATCCCTTCGCTCGTGAGCTGCGCCGCGCCCGGCGCGGCCGCCTGGGCGGCCTGCGCGGCCTTGGCGATCCCGAAGTCGGTCACCAGCACGTGCCCAGCCTTGTCGAGCAGCACGTTGTCGGGCTTGATGTCACGGTGCACGATGTCGTGCGAGTGCGCATACGCCAGCGCGTCGGCCACCTGGCGCGCGATGCGCGCGGCGTCGCCGACCGAGAGCTTCTTGTGCGAGCCGAGGAGCTCGCGCAGGGACGGTCCGTCGATGCACCGCATGATGATGTAGAAGATCTCTTCCTGCCGGCCGACCTTGTAAATCGGCACGATGTGCGGGTGCTCGAGGCGCGCGATGGTCTGCGCCTCGCGCAGGAAGCGCTCGGCGACGATGGGCGAGGGCGAGAGCTCGACGTCGAGGACCTTCACCGCGACGTCGCGGTTCAGACTGGTGTCGCGGACGCGGAAGACGGCGGCAAAGCCCCCCTGACCCAGCAGCGGGCCAACGGTAAATTCCGAACCGAGCGCTTGTTGCAGGCGCTTCTGGAGGGCTTCGAGATCCATGGCGGTGCAAGAAGCTAGGATTGCCGGACGCGTTCTGCTAGTGACGAGCGCGCTCTTTGCCGCGTGGGTGGCCGCCGTGTGGCCGCCACCGATCTGGTGGCGCGATCACGAGCCGCGGTGCACGGCGATGATGCGACAACGCTCGGACTGTCGGACGATCGGACAGTCGGACGGCCGCGTGGCGAATCGCTTCTCGTCACCGACCCTCGAGCGGATGGTCATTATCGCCGAGGATTCGCGCTTCAAGACGCATCATGGAATCGATTTCGTCGAATTGCGCGACGCCTGGGCTGCGGGCGGCCGCCGCGGGGCCAGTACGATCACGCAGCAGCTCGCGAAGAATCTGTATCTGTCGTCGTCCCGATCGGTGTTTCGAAAAATAAAGGAAGCCGTCACGGCGGTGCGACTCGAGCTGGCGCTCCCGAAGCAGCGCATCATGGAGTTGTATCTGAGCGTGGCGGAGTGGGGACCTGGGGTGTGGGGTGCGCGCGCGGCCAGCAGCTCCTACTTCGGGGTCGCGCCGGACCGGCTCAGCCCCGCCCAGGCGGCTGCGCTCGCGGCGACGCTGCCACATCCGCGGACGTCGAACCCCGCCTACCGACCGGAGCGCATGCTCGCGCGCCGCAATCTGATTCTCGCCCGCTATTACGGCGGAAAAACGCCGGTGCCACACATCAACGAGGACTCGATCCCCGAAATCCCGGAGATTGAGCCACCAATACTTCCTCCCATCCTAGACACAGTGGTGATTCCCGATACGACACAGGACCACCCAGACTCGGGTGGTCCCGTTGACTCGACACAGAATCCCGCGGTGCCTCTGTTGCCTAGTAGTGCAGGTCCGCGTTTTTCAGTCTACAAGCCGTAGGGGCATGACCAGGGCCATGTAGGACGCCGGATCATTCCAGCCCACCGGCTCAATGGTGGCCGCGCGCTCCGGGGCCTTGAACGTGAACCGGACCTCGTCCGTCGGCATGTACTTCAGGATCTCGAGCAGATACATCGCGTTGAAGCCGATTTCGAGCGGCTCGCCTTCGTAGGTCACGGTCAGCTCGTCCTGCGCCTCGCCCAGGTCGGGCGTCTGCACGGAGAACTTCACGGTGCCACCGGAGAATGCGAGCCGGATGCGGTGCGTCTGGTCGCTCGCGACGACGCTCATGCGCCGCAGGGCCGCCGCCATGGCCGCCTTGTCGACGGTCGCATGTTTGTCGTTCTCACGCGGGATCACTTGCTCGTAGTTCGGATACGGCCCTTCGATCAGCCGCGAGAACACGAGCGTGCCGCCGGCGCGGAAGCCGATGTGATTGTCGCTCTTGGCGAGCTCGATCTCCGCATCACCCGGGTAGAGACGACGAATCTGTTCGAGCGCCTTGGGCGGCACGATGAGATCGGCCGTGGAGCCGCCCGTCGCCGGCACGTCCATCTTGGCGAGCCGGTGCCCGTTGGTCGCGACCATTCGCATCCGATCGGGCCGCAGCTCCCAGAGCACCCCGTTCAGGATCGGGCGGCTCTCTTCCGTCGACGCCGCAAATGCCACGTGGCCCACGAGCTTATGCACGACACCGGCCGCCGCTTTCCAGGCCTTCTCGAATTTCACCGCCGGGAATGACGGGAATTCCTCGCGCGGCAGGCCGAGCAGCTTGAACTTGGAGCGGCCCGACTCGATCGACACACGCGCCTCCCCGGCGGCCGTCACCCGGACAGGTCCGGACGGCAGCTCGCGCGCGATGTCCACGAGTTTCTTGGCCGGCAGCGTCACGGCGCCGTCCGCGTCCACCTCGGCGGGGACCGTCGTGCTCACGGCGATGTCGAGATCCGTCCCCGAGAGGCGCAGGCCACCAGCCTGCTTCGAGGCCTCGACCAGGACGTTCGCCAAGACCGGTAACGTCGTCTTCGCGGGGATGGCTGCCGCCACCGCCGCGAGGCCTTCCTGCAGCTGTTCCCGTAGGATCGTGAACTTCATGCCTGCCGTGCCGTCTCCAATGAGGAAAGTCTTATTACTACTTCTCTATATAGAACTACTAGTAGTAGTAGTAGACAACGGGGATATGTGGGCCGTCTCGCTAAAGCGCAACCAGTGCACCACCTGTCGTACGTCACATGATGTTGGGGCACTGTTGGGACTGTTGGTGGATTGCGGAAATCCGCGACGCTTTCCCCACAACCCACATCCCACGCCACTTTCCCACGCCGTCCGTTGTTTACAATGCGGACAATTCCTGCCGCGCCATTTCCACCCGCTCTTTGAACGTGCGATCGCGCATCATTTGCCGTTCGACCTTGTCGACACTGTGAATTACGGTCGAATGGTCGCGGCCACCGAACGCCTGGCCGATCTCGACGAGCTGCATGCCCAACATGTCGCGCGCCAGATACATCGCGACCTGCCGCGGGATCACGAGCGTCTTGGTGCGGGCCTTGGAGCGCAGTCCCTCGGGCGTTACTCCCCAGCGCCGCGCCACGACCTCCTGCACCCGGTCGACGCTCGGCGCCGCGCCTGAGCCGCCGCCGTAGGACGCGCCTTCTTCGCCCTGGCGGATCTTGTCCGACAACGCCTCGCGGGCCAGCTCGATCGTGACTTCGCGGTTCTTCAGCGACGCGAACAGCAACAGCTTGATGATGCAGCCCTCCAGCTCGCGCACGCTCGAGCGGATGTGCTCGGCGATGAAGCGCAGGACGTCGTCGGGAATCGTCAGCTCGAGATGATCCTGCTCGGCCTTCTTTCGGAGGATCGCGACGCGGTGCTCGAGATCGGGATGTCCGATATCGGCGACCATGCCCCACTCGAACCGCGAAATCAGCCGCTCTTCGAGCCCGGGAATCTCCTTGGGCTGACGGTCCGAGGTCAGCACGATCTGCTTATGGGCCTCGAACAGTGCGTTGAAGGTGTGGAAGAACTCCTCCTGCGTCATTTCCTTGCCTTCCAGGAAATGCACGTCGTCCACGAGGAGGAGATCGACGTCGTTGCGGTAGCGCCGGCGGAACTCGGACATCGTCCGCGCGTGAATCGACTCGATCACGTCGTTGATGAACTGTTCGGCGCCGAAATACTGCAGCCGCGTCTCCGGGTGTTTCTGCAGCACCGTGTGCGCGATCGCTTGCATGAGGTGCGTCTTGCCGAGTCCCGTCGCGCCGTAGATGAAGAGCGGGTTGTACGTCTTCCCCGGCGCTTCGGCGACGGCGTGCGCGGCAGCCGCGGCGAGCTCGTTCGATTTCCCGATGACGAACGACTGGAAGGTGTAGCGCTCGTTGAGCGGCGTGGTCGCGACCGACGACGCCGTCACCACACTTGCGCTCTCGCGCGGCGCGACGAAGAAATCCATCTGCGGCCGGCGTTGCCGGTCTTCCTGTACGCGGAACACGACAGTCGTCGGCCTGCCCAGCACGCGCTCGGCCGCGCGCGCGAGCAGACTCGCGTGTTTCGACTCGTTCCATTCAGCGGCGAATTGATCGGGCGCGCCGAGGATCAGACGGCCGTCGTCCAGTGCGATAGGCTCAGACGGCTCGAGCCATGTCCGCACCGTCGCCTCGGGAAGTTCACGTCGAGCTTCGTCGAGGAGGCGCTTCCAAGCTTCGTTTACCGATTGCTCCATTACGATTCTTGAGATTTTGGAAGGGCGTCCAGCAAGGGCGGCCCGAAAGTACGGGCCCTCTGTGGAAAAGTCAACCTTGACCATCGCGTGACGAGCCGGGTAACTTTCCCGGCCTTACTCGAGGAATTTATGGGTCCGACGTATCGGCCGAGAAATCGGCGACGCATCAATAAGCATGGATTTCGCGCGCGGATGAAAAAGGTTTGGGGCCGTGCCACATTGTCCCGCCGGCGCAAGAAGGGCCGCAGGCGTCTCGTCGTCAGTATCCCATCCAAACACCGGAGCCGGTAAACGAGCGAGCGGTACCCGCGCCGCGCCCGCATTACGCGCGGCTCGGAGCTCACGACCTGCTGGGAAGCAGGTCGCCGGCGGCGCACTCAGCATCTCGATCTGGTCTGGCGTCACAGTGCCTCGGGTCACGCGCGGCTCGGACTCATCGTGCCACGGCATCAGTCATCGGCCGTGGCCCGCAATCGTCTGCGGCGGCGCTTGCGTGAGATCCTGCGACGCGACGTGCTGCGCTCCCTCCCGGCCATCGATCTCGTGATTCGCGCGAAGCGCTCGGCATATACCGCCTCGTTTGCAGCCCTGCGCGCCGAATTGACCGGCGTGGTGGAGACGCTGACGTGACGCTGCAACGATTGCCGCGAACGGTCGTAATGGCACTCATTCGCGGGTACCAGCTGACGCTGTCGCACTTGATGCTCACGCAGTGTCGCTTCGAACCGTCGTGCTCGCGTTACACATTTGAAGCCGTCGAGCGCTATGGCGCGCTGAAAGGCTCCTGGCTTGGGATCAAGCGGATTGCCAAATGTCATCCGTTTCACGTGGGCGGCTATGATCCCGTCCCGTAGGGCTCAGTGATGGATCGACAGCGCGTCATCCTCGCCGTGTTCCTGATGCTGGTCGTCTGGCTCGCGCCGATGCTCATCTGGCCGCCGAAACCAGCGGATCGACGGTTAGGCGGTTCGACGGATAGCGTTGCGGTGCGTGATTCTGCTACGCGCCCGGCAGCGCCAACGGCGCCGCCTCTAACCGTCCAACCGTCCAACCGTCTAGCCGATGGCGACACAGGCCGCATCGTCTGGGTCACCTCGCCGCTCTATCGTTTCGGCTTCAGCACGCGCGGCGGACGCCTCGTCTCTGCTGAACTCTTGCAATACCAATCGTTTGCTGCCGGCGATTCGGCGCAACCGGTGGAGCTGGTGCCCCCTGGGGGAGCATTCCTGCGCCACCGCCTCGCGTTCCCCGGTGGCGATACCGTGTCACTCGCCGACTGGAGTTTCCAGCCCGCGCCCGACGGGCCCGGCGTCGTCGTGTCCGCGGGGGGACCCAAGACGCTGCGCTTCGAAGCCGAGCGCGGCGGCTCGCGCGTGACGCTCGAGTATCGCTTCGTGCCGGACGAGTATCGCTTCGACGTGCAGGGGGCCGTGACGGGACTCGGCGCGAGCGGCGCGGTGCTCCTCATTGATCTCGCCGACGGCCTGCGCTCGGTCGAGAAAGACACGCTTGACAACTATCGGCACTTCTCCGTCGTCACGAAAGCGTCCAAAGCCGAACGCACCGACTTCTCCAAGTTCGATCCGGGCGAGCGCGCGCTGTTCGACGGGCCGTTCGAGTGGGTGGGTGTCAAATCGAAGTACTTCTTCACCGCGGCGCTCGCCTTCGACGAAGGACAACCCAAGTTCGGCGGCGCGATCGCCGTGGGTGGGCCGCGCACCGGGAAAGCGGCCTCGCGCGCTCAGGTCACGATTACGATGCCGGTAACGCCGGCGGGCAACTTCCGCTATCAGGTATATGCGGGCCCGCTCGAGTATCGGCAGTTGAGCCACCTGGGGCACGGGCTCGACGACGCCAATCCCTACGGCGGCATCTTCCGCCCGATCATTCAGCCGGTCTCGGTGTTCGTCCTGAACATCCTGCTGTGGATGCACGAAAAGATGAACCTGGCGTACGGCTGGGTGCTCATTCTGTTCGGCATCGTCATTCGCGTGATCCTCTGGCCGCTGAACCAGAAGGCGATGGAGTCGGGGATCCGCATGCAGGCGGTCGCGCCGCTCATCAAGGAGACGCAGGACAAGTACAAGAATGATCCCGAACGGTTGCAGCGCGAAATGCTGCGCATCTACCGGGAGCACAAGGTGAATCCCTTCGGCGGGTGCCTGCCGATGCTCCTGCCGATGCCGGTGCTGTTCGCGCTGTTCTTCGTGTTCGCCAACACGATCGCATTCCGCGGCGTGCCGTTCATGTGGCTGCCCGATCTCTCCCGGCCGGATCCCTACTACATCATCCCCATCCTGATGGGGGTGTCGATGTTCGGGCTGTCCAAGGTGGGCCAGATCGGCGTGCCGCCGAATCCCCAGACCAAGATGATGCTGTATTTCATGCCGATCTTCATGACCGTGCTGTTCCTGAACTTTGCGTCGGGACTGAACCTGTATTACGCGGCGCAAAACCTGTTCAGCATTCCGCAGCAATACCTCATCGCGAAGCGCCGCTTGCGCGAAGCGCCCGTGACTGCGGGAGGAGCGCGCGTACCGACGCCGGTCAAAACCTAGCTGCTCTCCGATCCGATCGTTGCGCTCGCGACGCCACCGGGTCGCAGCGCGCTTGCCCTGATTCGCCTGTCGGGCGCGGGAGCGTTTGACGTCGCCGCCCGCTGTCTCGAGCCCTTCCATCCCGATCCGCCACGCACCGTGTTCCGCGCGCGGCTGCGGCATCCCGATTCGCGCGAGCCCGTGGATGACTGTCTCGCGGTCTGCTTTCGCGCGCCACACTCCTACACCGGTGATGATCTGGTCGAGATCTCCACGCATGGCGGGCTGGTCGTCCCCGCCGCGGCGCTCGCGGCGCTGACGGCCGCCGGGGCGCGGCCCGCGGCGCCCGGCGAGTTCACCCGGCGCGCGGTGCTCAACGGCAAGATGGATCTGCTGCAGGCCGAGGCGACCGCCGATCTCATTGACGCCGGCTCGCCGGCACAGCGGCGCCGCGCCTTGCACCAGCTCGAGCGCGGTCTGTCGGACCGGCTCGCGGGGCTTCGCAACGAAATCCTCGAGCTCGAGGCGCTGATCGCCTACGACATCGATTTTCCGGAAGAAGATGAGGGACCCGTGTCACCTGACCGCGTGCGTCGTGCGTGGTGCGTCGTGCGTGATCGGCTGGCCGATCTTCTGAAGACCGCGCCGGAAGGCGAGCGCCTCCGAGAGGGCGCGCTGCTGGTGATCGCCGGGCGCCCCAACGCCGGCAAATCCTCGCTGTTCAACGCGCTGCTCGGCACCGAGCGCGCGATCGTCACCGAAATCCCGGGCACCACGCGCGATGCGATCGAAGCGCATGCGGTGATCGAGGGATTTCCGTTTCGGCTCGTGGATACCGCCGGATTGCGGGACAGCGAGGAGCGTGTCGAACGGCTCGGCATCGAGATCTCCAAACGCTATCTCGAGGCGGCGGACCTCATCCTGTTCTGCCGGGATGCAGTGGGTGAGGAGCTACCCGACGTCGGCACAACGCCGGTCGTCGAGATCGTGACGAAGGCGGATCTGCGGGACCGTCCCCCGGGCGCTTCGGTCTCCATCGTCACCGGTGAAGGGCTGGCGGAGCTCCGGCGCCGTCTCGCCGAGGTGGCCTTCGGTCGTCTGCTCGCGCTCGGCGACGTCGAGCCGGTCGTGACGCGCGCGCGTCACCGCGCGGCGCTGGAGCGGGCCGTGCTGGAGCTGGACGGTTTCTGGGGCGCCCGTGAGTCCGGGGTGGATGCGGCCGCTGCCGCGACGCACCTGCGGGCGGCGGTGCTCGCGCTCGACGATCTGATCGGCGCCGTCACGCCCGAGGATATCCTCGACCGCGTGTTCGCGGCGTTCTGCGTGGGGAAGTGAGTCCGGGGGAAGCCATCTCCCCCCGGACTCCGCAGCACTCTACCGGGCGCTGGGGCTGAAATCGATCTGCGAAATGCGCTGAATCGCGAAGGCGCCGTCGCGCCCGTCGGCTCCGCGATGCTGCACATGGACGAACAGGCTGCGGCCGGACCTGCTGAAGTAGATGCCCGTCGGCTCCGCCTGGCAGTCCGTGATGGAGAGGAAGCGCTCGGCGGGCAGGCCGCGCCGCGGATTACCGCGGTCGAAGCGCGTGACCCAGACGTCGTCGCCCAGCGTCTTGCTGGGGGCGCTGCCACCCGGATCCTCGGTGATGAAGAGGTTGCCGTCCTTGTCGAGCGCCAGGTTGTCGGGCAGGTCGAAGTCCGCCGGCGCGTTGACGCCGTCCCGGACGTAATCACTCACGAATACCTGACCCCGGCGCGAACCGACACCCGCGTTCAACTGGATCGCCAGGACCCGGTCTTCACCGGTGACCGCGACGAACAGGAACTGCCCCGAGCCCGCCTCGTTGCCCGTGCTCCAGCGCGTCTCCACGTCCTCGGGCCGGGCGTACGCGGTCGCGCCGACGGCCTCGGCTGCCACGTCAGCGTTGATTTGTACTTGCGCGCGGTCCAGGGCCGCCCATTCCGCCCAGCCCGTACGGTCACCCTCGTCCTGGATCAGGCGGAGAGCGTACAACTGGCCGGACGAGAGGTCGCCTTTGTGGTCCGGCACAAACTTGTAAATGAACCCGGGCGCCCGCTCGGAAATGCCGTACAGGTTGCCGCGCCCATCAAACCGGGCGCCCTCGTGGGACTTCACGCCCACGGCTGGACGCGCGTGCGAGACACCGGTGGCTGGATCGATCTCATAGAGCAACCCCGCCGTCGCGTTCGGAAAGTCGGGGTCGGGCACGTTATTCGCGGAGGGATTGAGTTCCTCTCCTGCCAGGATCGTCCCCCACGGCGTCCACGTGATGCCGTCGAATCGCTCCCAATCGGCCCGGCGCGCCACTATGCTGGTTAGGCCGGTTTCCAGGTCGGTGACGCTCACGCCGGCGTTCGGCGCCACCTCGTGGGTGTGGTACAGATAGCGCCCGGCGTCCCGGCCCGTCTCGTTCACCGTACTCATGTCGGGCAAGTCCGGGAACGACGGCTCGGAAGCAACGAGCGTCGCGACGAAACCACTCGGCAACACGAACTGTTCCAGGCCACCGCCCACCGAGCACGTCGCCGAGGAAGGCAGCGGTGTGAAGTCGTGCGAAATATCGAACAGTTTGGCATTGCGCTCAAAAGCGAGGCCACCCGGCGGTTCCGTTCCGGTGTCGGCGGGATGCACCGGATCGCCGCACGACACAGCGGCGGCGACGAACACTGCAGATCCTAACCCCAACACGCTACCTACCAATGACGCCACGCATGTACACCTCCCGGACAAAGCGTTTGGAAATGCGGCTGCCGGGAGTACGTTGGTGGGGAAAGGCGTACGGGCGATGGCAATCGTGTAACGTGTTCGCAACGACATCATCAAGACTTGGCGCGGCTACGTGAGGGAGATCGCCCGCGTAACAGCCCGGTCACGGTTTGGTGGCGTGACCGCGTCCAGCATCGGCCGAGCTTTGGCGAGCGTTTCCTCGTACTCCGCGGCCGGCTCGGAATCCCACACGATGCCGGCCCCTGCATGAAACGTCGCCATCCCGTCGCGCAGCACGATCGTCCGAATCGGAATATTGAAGTCCATCGCGCCCGTCAGCGACACGTAGCCGATGGCGCCGCAGTACACGCCGCGGGGCGCGCGCTCCAGCTCCGCGATGATCTCCATGGCCCGAATCTTCGGCGCCCCCGTCACCGATCCTCCGGGGAACGCCGCGCGCAGCAGATCGAACGCGTCCCGATCGTCCGCGAGCACACCCGTCACCGTCGACACCAAGTGGTGCACGGTCGGATGTGATTCGAGCGCGAACAGCTTCGGCACGGTCACGGACCCCGGTCGGCACACCTTCCCGAGATCGTTCCGCAGCAGATCCACGATCATGATGTTCTCGGCGCGGTCCTTCTCGCTCGCCGAGAGCGCCCGGGCGAGCGCAGCGTCCTCGGCCGGCGTGGCGCCGCGCGGGCGCGTGCCCTTGATGGGGCGCGCTTCGGCCGCGCGCGTCGTGGCGTCGAGGCGAAGCAAGCGCTCCGGTGAGACACTCGTGATGGCCGCGCCCGTGAACTCGAGGTAGGCGCCGAACGGCGCCGGATTGCGCGCGCGCAGCCGGCGATAGAGGGCCAGCGGGGAACCTCGGAACGGCGCGTGAAAGCGCTGCGCCAGGTTGACCTGATAGACGTCGCCGGCGGCGATGTAGTCCCGAATGCGCGACACGGCGCTTTCATACTCGGCGCGCGAGAAGTTGGAGGACGGGACGGGGGACGGGGCAAGGGGGACGGGGGGGGACTCGTGAGCGGCGGGCGGGGGCGCGGCCAGTCTCTCTCGCACCCAGCCGATCCGCGCGCGTGCCCACCCGTCCCCTTTCTCCCGTTCCCCCTCGCCAATTCCCGTCGAGATGATCCAGGCCCGCGCCTCCAGGTGATCCCACGCGATCACCCAGTCGTACAGCGCGAGCAGGACGTCGGGGATCTGCGGCGTCACGCGGTCCGCGCCAGGTCGTGCCACGTGTTCCAGCTCCGCGCCCCAGTCGTAGCCCAGATAGCCCGCGATCCCGCCCTGAAACGGCGGGAGGCCGGGAAGCGGCGGCCGGCGATGCGGGCGCAGCAGCGCGCGCGCGGCCTCGGGCGTGCGCGCGAGCGCCACGGGATCCGCGGCGAGAAACGAGTAGCGGCCCCCCCCCGGGGTGCCATGGGCCGAGCTGTCGAGAAAGAGGAGGTGCGGAAGTTCGCTGAAGCGGGCGCAGGTGTTAAAGGGATTCGGGGGAGGGACTAGGGGAACAGCGAGCGTCACGGACTGACGAACTTCTTGCTCGTGCCGCGCAGCGCGCTGGCGCCGGGGCGCGGCCGCCACAGCGCCGTCTGCTCGATCAGCTTGGCCAGCTCGACGTCACTCGCGGTCACGCCGCCGGCGCTGTGAGTCCAGAGCTTCACTTGCACCTTGCCCCAACTCACGGCGAGATCGGGATGGTGATCGGCGGCCTCGGCAAAGAACCCGATCGCGTTGACGAGCATCAGCGTCGTAGGCCACCCGTCTGTCGTGTACTCCCGCACGATCGCCCCGTTGTCCAGGCGCCAGGACGGAAGGCTCTTGAGCTGATCGGCGATCTCCGAAGCGGAAAGCTTAGTCGTCGAGGGTTTCACGGTAGCTCGCTGATTGGCCGAAGTTTTCCTCCACCTCCACTTCGATGGTCTTGAGGTGGACCGATCCGAGGTCGGCGCGCACCCGGCCGGCGAGGTACTGCGCCAGCATCTCGACCGTCGTGTTGGGAATCGGCAGGATCACGCAGTCGCCAGCGGGGAAGACGTAGCGGGGCTCGCCGGCGAACGCGACGTGCACGCTGCCGTTGCGCTCGGCGATGGCCAGCTTGGGATTGTCGCGCGGGAGCAGCACGCGATGATCGAGCTCGGCGGTCAGCGACCGCATGATCTTCTTCACCGCGGAGAAATCGACGACGAACCAGCTGTCCGGCTCGAGCCCGCCTTCCACGAAGAGGCTCGCGCGGTAGTTATGGCCATGGAGTTTTTCGCAGCGGTGCCCGGCGAACGTGATGAAGTGCGCGGCCGCGAAGACCAGGTCTTCCTTGGTGATGGCGACTTTGAATTCGCCGCGAGTTCCCATACTCCGCGTAATCTACTCGGGAGGCGTCGCCTCGCCGGTCGCGACCCGCCACACCTCGTCCGCCAGCCACTCCAGGCGCTGCTGGGCGTAATCGAGCTCGGCCGGGGTCATCGCCTTGGCGCGACGCGCGATCTCCCGGGCATGGCCGAGCAGCTCGTCCAGCACCTCCCGCAGCGGCCGGTTGATGCGGCGCTCGGAGGAGGGGGACGGGGGCGGGGCGGGGGGGCCCTTTTCCGCGCGAGGTCACGCCGTCTGGATCCCCGACGCCCGGTCGTCCGCCTGGCGCAGCTCAGCCGCCGCCGCCCGCACCGTCGACGCCGCTCCGTGTTCGGCGAAGTAGTTCTCGACCAGGCGCAGACCGAGGTAATAGCCGGAACGCTCCGGCAGCACCTTGCCCGCGAGCAGTCGCGCCGCCGGGCTCATCCCCCCGGACAGGTACCGCAGTCGCAGGCCGAGGCCTGAGGATTCGAGATCGTTCGCGGAGGCGCGCCGCAGGAAGGCGTCCAGCTCGCGCAAGCGCCGGTATTGGCGCCGGTTGTAACCGAAGTACTCCCACGGCTCGAAGCCCGGCGCCACTGCCTGTGACGCGGCAATGGCCGCGCCCTCGTTGACGACGAGCTCGCGCAGCGTGGCGCGTGAGCCCACCTCCCAGCTGTCGTAGTAGCCCCCGAGATCGCCGACCAGGCGTCGCATCGTCGCGCGGCTCGTGGGCGAGGTATAGCGGAGCGCGTGCGCGACTTCGTGCGCGATCCACAGCGGGAGGAGCTGCGGTGAGAGGCCCATGCCGTAGGTGTGCGCGTTGGCGCGTCCGGTGAAATGCTCGAGGCACACGAACGCGATGCCCCGTCCACCCACGACGAGCTCGCCGGCGTTGGCGGCGCCCACGCCGACCATCACGTACAGATCCACCGGGCAATCGGCTTCCAGCTGCCCGGTGGCCCGGCGCAGCGCCTCTTCGGCGATGGCGATGACGTCCACGTCCTCGAGCAGCCGTGTGAGGTCGCTGCGATCGGCGCGCAGGGCGCTCTCGATGACCGGCTCCGCGTGCGGCGACGCTGGATCGAGCACGTAGTTCTGCCAGTACGCGCTCAGGATGGGACGATGGCGATCGAGATACTCGTGGTAGGCCGCGGTTGGATCGGACGCGGAGAGCGTCGCCAGGAATTCCGGAACGAGATTGACGAGCATTGCGCGGTTGCCGCACCCAATCTGGGAACGGGGCCGCTCGGTGACAAGCGTCGCTCAGCGGATGGTGATGTCGAGTGCGACTGACTCCGACTTGACATTTCGCGTCAGGTCGGTCACCGCCACAGTCACGCGATAGCGTCCCGCGGCCAGCTTGTCCGGTTCGATCACGAGCCGCTCGCGCGCGATGCTGAACTCGGAGCCGCGCTCGAACTCAAACACGACGGGACGCGCCCCCCCCGATCCGCCGAACAGTCGCGCGAACGTCGATTTGAGCGGCGCGAATGTGTAACGCACCTGGTAGCGCGCGCGATTGTCACGCTCGAGACCGAGGCCGTAGATCTCGAGGTACGCGGCCAGCGGGACGCCGGAGCGGAACGACAGATCCGCCGGCATGCCGCGCAGCGCCGTCTCGCGATCGGGCAGCGATGCGGCGTGGTCGATCGGCGCGAGCACGAGCGAGGACAGGTTGAGATCGACCAGCGAGAATATGGGCACCGTCAGCGTCGAGCGAATGCGCCCAAGCACGCCCGCCGAGTCGACGTCCAATCCGAGATCATATGGACCCGGCGGGACGCTCAACCGCACCAGCTCCGTGCCAGTCGCTTTCACCGGGGTCTCCGCCTCATTCCATAGCGCCACCGCGAATGAATCCCCGCGGGCCTTGAAATACGCGTCGGTGAGCCCGAGCTCGGCACCCATGAACACCGCCGTCCATGCGCGAACCACGAGCGGGGCGGGGAGGGTCGTCCGATCCGTTGTCAACAGGACGTACGAGTGGTGCAGTTGTTCACGCGAGGTCGGTTCGAAGAACTCGTTCCTGCGGAAATGGACGCTCAGCGGTCCATCCGGCGTCCAATAGAACCACGCTTCCTCATCCAGATGGCCCGTGCAGCCGAGTCGGAAGATCCCCTGGCGGTACAGGTCGGAAACGCAGTTTGCCTGCATATCCGGCTTCCCGTAACGCAGAAACACGAGTCCGGGAGCGGTGAATCCCGCGCGAAACGCGAGCGGGACCGCCGTATCCTGCAACGCGCGCTGGCTCATCGCCGCCGCGCGTCGCTCGGTGACGTAGAGATCCCACGAGGGGCCCGGCATCACACCTGGCGCCGGCGCGGGATCCACCATGTCGCGGTAGTCATCGAGTCGCGCGAGGGCTCGCGCGAGCTTGGAGTGATACAAGGTGCGCTGGGGATGCAGAAGGCGGTACATCCGCCGTGCTTCTGCCCGACGCCCGTAGTGCTCCTGAAGTCGCTCGTTCTGGTGCGTCAGAAGATTCGGGTCGCGCTGAGCCCAGAAGTGCTCGAAGAATGCCCGTCGTTCACCGGGCACAAGCGCCTCGTGGCGCGCGACTTCAGCGGGTGAGGCGATGAGCCACGCTTCGTCCCACAGGGCGTCGGATGCATCCTCCTCCGCGCGGGCGAGCGCGGAGTCGTGCCACGCAAATCCGACGCTGGCGCGCCCCGCGAGCACGTTCGATTCGGCGCGGAGCAGGTACGAACTGACCGTCGCCGGCAGGATGGACGCCGCGACGGCGAGCAGCGAGTCGGCGCGCTCCGGTTCGCCGAGAGCAATCGACAGCTCGGCCCGGTGCTCGAGCGCGACAGGCTGGTCGCCGTGGCGGGCCAGCGCCCGTTCGGCCCGACGCCAGATGTCCGGACCGCGATAGACGTCGCGAAACCGCTCCCACGCGTCTTTGTAATTCGGATCCACTGCAAACAGGCCAAGCAGCGCCTCGCGTGCGATCCAATCCCCGTCATCGCTGCGCAGGTAGAAACCGACCTTCATCTGCCAGTAGAGTGGCTCGGGATCCGCCGGCGCCAGGCGCGCTGCCGTGCGGAACTCCTCGAGCGCCGGAAAACGCCCAACGACCGGGCGAGCATAGTGCACACGGCCCAGCACCATATGCGCGACCGGGTCGGACGGACGTCGCTCGACGAGCTTGGTGGCGATCTTCAGCGCTGGACGCACGTCGCCCGCCGCCAGCAGCGACTCGATGCGCGTTATCGAGGTGTCCTGCACGACCAGCGCTAGCGCTACCGCGAGCGCAATCACGATCTAGCTCTTGGGCGGCGTGCGCTTGCGGCGGCTGATTTCCGTCAGGAATTTCCGCTCGGCGGGTGTCAGGCTATCCATCCCGGTCGCGTTGATCTTGTCGAGCACCCGGTCGATCTCGGCACTGGCGCGCGCGTCCGGGGCGCTCCGCCTTGTCTGCTTGGCCGACGGCGGCACCCCGCTCCGGTTCGCGCGGGGCGGCTGGCTCACGAGCACGCTCGATTCTGCCATCGGGTGCCCGCGGCGCCCCCGGTCGGTGGCGCGCCAGTCCTGGGCCTTGAGGTAGAGCAGGGCCGCGCCGACGCCGCCCAGATGGGCGAGATGCGCGACGCCGCCCCCCAGGCCCCCGCGCGCCAACGCGCCCGCCCAGGCGAGGGCGAGATCGAGGCCTACCAGGAACGTGATCAGCCACTTGGCCGGGATCGGTTCCGGCAGCGGGAAGACGAACACGGGATGATTGGGCCAGTACCACGCGAACGCCACCGCCACGCCCATGATGGCGCCGGAAGCGCCGACGATCGTCCCGACGGGCGCCCACTGCATCAGCAGGAAAGACAACGACGCCCCGCCGAGCCCGCACAAAACGTAGAACAGCGGGAACAGGCGACTGCCCATCCGGTCTTCGACGGAGGAGCCGAACACGTACAGCGTGAGCATGTTGAACAGCAGATGCAGAATGTTCCCGTGCAGGAACATGTACGTGAGGAACGTCCACGGCTGCCGCCACGCCTCCATCGGGTTGAACCCGAACGCTGCGGCATACTTCGGGTCCACCAGCAGCGTCTTTTGAATCAAGAAGACGAGCAGGTTGGCGACGAGGATGCGTCGCACCCAGACGGTCAAACTGTACATCCGCTGCGGGCCCATCTCTTCCTCAGGTCTCCAGGTCATGGCGTCTAGGTCTTATCCCCCTTTTACCGTCCGGTTGTTCCGGGCGAGGCGCGCAATGCGCTCGCACAACTCGGGAAAAGGGATACCCGCCGCCTGCGCGGCCTGAGGGAACAGACTGGTGCGGGTCATTCCCGGCAGGGAGTTGGCTTCCAAACAGAAGATGTCTCCCTCGGGACTCACCCGAAAGTCGATCCGCGAGTAGCCGCTGAGCTTCAAGGCGCGGTGCGCCATCAACGCATACTCCTGCAATTGTCGGGCTAGCACCGTATCGATCTTTGCCGGGAAGGTCTCTTCTGACATCCCCGGTGTGTATTTCGTCACATAGTCGAAGAGCTCGTGCTTGGAAACGATCTCTCCCACGGGGAGAGGCACGTCCCCCAGCACCCCTACGGTCAACTCTCGCCCAGGGATGTACTGCTCGGCCATTACCTCATCGTCGTAGCCTGCCGCCAGCGTCACGGCTGCGCCCAAATCCTGGGCCTTCTTCACCAGCGTCAGTCCAACCGACGAGCCCTGCTTCGACGGCTTTACGATGACCGGCCACCCCAACGCCGTGCTCACGTCCTCGGGCCCCACCGGGGCCATGAACCAGGCGGGTACGGGCACTCCCATGGCGCGGAACAGCCGCTTGGACAGGTCCTTGTCCATGGCGAGCGCGCTGGCGAGCGGTCCGCTGCCCGTGTATGGCACGCCGATCACCTCGAGCACCGCCTGGAGCGTCCCCCCTTCCAGGGCCCCGCCGTGGACGGCCAGGAACAGCACCTCTGCCCCACGCACCGCCGGAAGCTCCCCCAGCTCCTCGGACAGCATGCGTCGCTCGCGCTCGGCGAGGGAGTCCACGCTCGGGGGCGCGCCCCCCACGGCACCGCCCAGCAGCTCGCGCTCGGCGCGCTCGTCTAGGGGGCCTCCCCCGCCGGCCAGATCGATGACGGTCACCGTGTGGTCGCGGCTGCGCAGCGCCGCCACGACCTGCGAGGCGCTCGCAAACGCGACCGCGCGCTCCGCCGTCGCGCCGCCCGTCAACACGGTGACGCGCATCAGCGAATGCCCGCCAGCTGGTGCAGCAGGTCGTAGCGCGTGACGATCCCGACCACCTTGCCGTTGCGACGCACCAGCGCTGCCGGCGTTGTGCGTGAGAGCAGGTTGGTGAGCAGCGCGATGGGCGCTTCGCCATCCACCACCGGAAATGGGTGGTCCATGACGTCGCGCACGGCGCTGTCGAGGATCTTCGGCTGTCCGATCGCGCGCGCCATGAGCGCCTGTTCCGAAATCGCTCCGACGCCGTCATCGCCGTCCAACACCGGCAGCTGTGAGATGTTGTACGTGGACATCAGGTTCAGGGCCTGGCGCACCGAGGCCTCGGGCGCGACGTGGATCAGCGGCGGCTGATCAGTGTTCTTCGCGGCCACGAGGCGACCCACGGTCGGCCGCTCGTCGTCGATGAGCTGATTCTCGCGCAGCCATTCCTCATTGTAGACCTTGCTGAGGTAGCGCTCTCCGGTATCCGCCAGGACCGTCACGACGAGCGCCTTCGGATCGTCGAGCCGGCGCGCGACCTCGAGCGCGGCCACGACGTTCACACCGGTCGATCCGCCCACGAACAGGCCTTCTTCTTTGGACAGGCGGCGCGCCATCTGCATCGCGTCCTTGTCACTGACCACGACCCATTCGTCGATCACATCCCAGTGCAGTGAGGTGGGGATCTTGTCACCGCCGATCCCTTCTACTTTATAGGGCTCCCCCTCCACCTTCTGCCGCTTCTTGGCGTACTCCGCATAGATCGACCCGACCGGATCGCCCGCCACCACGCGGATCCTGGAGTTCTTCTCTTTCAGATACTTCCCCGCGCCGCTGACGGTGCCGCCGGTCCCCGGGGCACAGACGAAATGCGTGACCTTCCCCGCCGTCTGCTCCCAGATCTCGGGCCCTGTCGTCTGATAGTGCACCTGCGGGTTGACGGGGTTGTAGTGCTGATCGGCGAAGATCGCGTTCTCATGCGCCGCGGCAATCGCGCGACCTTTCATGATGTAGTTATCGGGATGATCGGGCGGGACGGCGGTCGGGGTGATGATGACTTCGGCGCCAAGCGCGCGCAGCAGCCTGGCCTTCTCCTGCGACATCTTGTCCGGCATCGTGAAGATGCAGCGATACCCTTTTACGGCCGCCGCGATCGCCAGCCCTACGCCGGTATTCCCCGACGTCGCTTCGACGATCAAACCACCCGGCTTGAGCTTGCCGCTGCGTTCCGCCGCCTCGATCATGGCGAGGCCGATGCGGTCCTTCACCGAGCCGCCCGGATTGAAAAACTCGGCCTTCGCGTAGACCGGAGTGCGAATACCGCGCGTGACCTTGTTGAGACGAATCAGCGGAGTCCAGCCGATCGTCTCGAGGACGTTGTCGTACGGCTTAGTGTGCTGAGCCACTCGTGTCCGAACGAGCCTTGGTCGTGTCCGCCGGCGTGGTGTCAGCCCGCGCTTTCGTCGTATCCGCCCGTGTCGTATCCGGGCGCAGCGGTGTTGGCGGCGGCGCCGGGGGCCGGGGCCTCGGCTGAGGAGGCGGGGGGGGCGGGGGCGGAGGCGGTGGTGTCGCAGCTGGCGCCGCGGCTGGTGGTGGCGCCGGAGGAATCGTCGCCGTGCCGGTACGCGTCGTACCCACCTGGCGAAATTCGACCGGCTGCAAGAACGCGGTCGCCACGGGAACGCCGCGCCGCTTGCCGGGCGCGAACCGCAGTGCCTTCGAGCCCGTCAACGCGGCCGAGTCGAGCGGCGGATACCCGCTCGACTCCGCGACGCGCGTCGACTCCGGGAGCAGCGTCCCCGTGGAGTCGACGAACAAGCGCAGCGTCACATCGCCCTCGACTCTCTGTTCGAACAGCACCGGCGGATACGCGATCGGCACCTCGGGATTGAGCGCGACCGGCGCTTCCGACTCAGGCGGCGGGACCTGACTCGCCTGCCCGTCGGACTGGGGCGAGGAGCCGCGGCAGGCGCAGGTCGCCACGAGCAAGCCAGCCGTCAGCGCTCTCACGGCGTTCCGTCCATCCGGCGTTTCTTCCATGCCGCGAGGCGATTCAGCGCCTCGAGCGGCGAGAGGGTGTTGACGTCGAGCCCGTCCAGCTCGAGCAGCAGCGGGTCGGGCGGCAGCGCGAACAAGCCGAGCTGCGTGGCGTCGAGCGGCGCAGGCGCCCGCTGTTTGGCCACATGATGTCCTGCCTCGAGCAGTTTGAGCACCTGCCAGGCACGGGTCACCACCGGATCGGGCAGGCCGGCGAGACGGCCGACGTGAATTCCGTACGACCGGTCGGCGCCACCCGGCTCGAGCCGGTGCACGAACACGATCTCGTCGCCCACCTCGCGCACCGCAACGTTAAAGTTGCGCACATGCTCCAACTCTTCGGTGAGCTGGGTCAACTCGTGGTAGTGCGTCGCGAAGATCGTCTTGCAGCCGATGCTGTTGTGCAGGCACTCCGTGACCGCCCAGGCGATCGCGACGCCGTCGTAGGTCGACGTGCCGCGCCCGATCTCGTCGAGGAGCACGAGGCTGCGGGCGGTCGCGGCGTGCAGAATCGCGCTCGTCTCGCTCATCTCGACCATGAACGTCGACTGCCCACGGACCAGATTGTCCGACGCCCCGACCCGGGTGAACAGCCGATCCACGACGCCGATCTTCGCCCGCCGGCATGGGACGAAGGACCCGATCTGCGCGAGCACGACGCACAGTCCAACCTGCCTCAGCAGCGTGGACTTCCCCGCCATGTTGGGACCGGTGAGCAGCATGACGCGCCCCGCTTCGTCCAGGACGCACGTCGTTCGGGATGAATCCTTCGCGTCCCCCTCCGCCCGCCATCATGCGCTCGACGACGGGGTGCCGGCTGCCTTCGAGCTCGAGCCCGAAGTCTGCCGTGATCTCGGGGCGCACGTAGCGCTCGCGTTCCGCGACGTCGGCGAGCGCGGCCCAGACGTCGAGCTGCGCCAGCACGGCCGCGCTCCGCTGCACGCGCGTGATCTCCGCGCCGACCCGGCGCCGCAGCTGATCCACGACGTCTGCTTCGCGCGCCGCGATCCGCTCCTCGGCGCCGAGGACCTTGGCCTCGTAGTCCTTGAGCTCGGGCGTGACGTAGCGCTCCGCGCCCGTGAGCGTCTGCCGCCGCTCGTAGTCTGCCGGAATGCGCTCGCGATGCGTGTTCGTGACTTCGAGGTAGTACCCAAAGACCTTGTTGAACCCGACCTTGAGCGACCCGATACCGGTGCGTTCGCGCTCGCGTGCCTGCAGCGCGGCGATGTACTGCTTGCCGCCGTCGCGCGTGGCTTTCAGCTCATCGAGCTCGCGGTCGTAGCCGGGCTGGATCGCGTCGCCCTCATCGAGCTGCGCCGGGGGCCGCTCCACGAGGGCACGCGCCAGCTCGGCACCGATCTCCGCGAGCAGGTCGAGGGTCAGCGACAGCGAATGCGCCCCGGCGACGTCGGGCAGGCGCTGGATCGAATCGCGCAGCGCGCCCAGCTCGCGCGGGGTGGCGCGACCCAGCGCCGCGCGTCCGGCGAGCCGCTCCAAGTCACGCACGCCGTCGAGCGCCTCGCGCAGCCGCTCCCGGCCCCGGCCGTCTTTGACCAGGATCTCTACCGCCTCGAGGCGCGCGTTGATGGCCGCCGGGTCGACGAGCGGTGCGAGCAGCCAGCGCCGCAGCAGCCGCCCGCCCATGGGTGTCAGCGTTCGGTCGATGACCTCGAGCAGTGTGGCGCCCCCCCCTTCGGCCCCGGCACGCAACGGCTCCACCAGCTCCAGGTTGCGGCGGGTCATTTCGTCGAGGGGCAACACATCGCCCCGCCGCACGATCGTGGGACGGGCCAGGTGGGGCAGGCCGCCCGGCTTCAGCTCGCGCGCGTAGCGCAGCAGCGCGCCCGCCGCGCCCAGCGCCGGCGCGTCGTCGGGGGCGACGCCGAGCCCGTCGAGCGAGGCGACACCATAGGTGCGGCTCAGATCTTCGCGGGCGAGCGCGGGATCGAATTCCCACGCCTCGCGCGTGGTCACCGTGGCGGGTCCCGCGGTCATGCCGCTCTCAGCCGGGACCACCAGCTCGCGTGCTTCATAGCGCGCGAGCGCCGACTCGATGTCCGTCGCCGCGACGACCTCCAACGTCAGCTCGCCGGTGGTGATGTCCAGGCTCGCGAGCCCCACGGCCGGGCCGCGCGGGTCGACCGCAACGACGTAGTTGTTGCGGTTCTTGACGAGCCAGTCATCGGTGAGCACTGTGCCGGGCGTGACGGTTTCGACCACGGCGCGCCGCACGACTCCTTTGGCGAGCTTCGGATCTTCGATCTGCTCGGCGATCGCGACGCGATGTCCTTTCGCGATGAGCCGCCGCAGGTATTCCGTCGCTGCTTTCACGGGGACGCCGGCGAGGGGGACTTCGGCCGCGCCGCCATTGTTGCGCGAGGTGAGCGTCAGCCCCAGCTCGCGCGCCGCCAGCTTGGCGTCGTCCTCGAACATTTCGTAGAAGTCACCCATGCGAAAAAACAGGATGGTCTGTGGGTGACGCGCCTTGAGATCGCGGTACTGCTGCATGAGCGGCGTCTCGGTCGCCCCACCGGCGGTCACGGCTCCTCCACCACGAACGGCTGACCGCCCACGCGAGTCTTGAGCCGCTGCTGCGTGCGCGCCGCTTCCTCGCGGGTGGCGTAGCGTCCGACGCGCACCTTGAACAAGCCCGTCGAATCGCGCACAACCCGCGCGTCGAATCCCATCACCTTGAGCTGCGTCAGCATGTCGTCCACCTGGGCCGCGCTCTTCACGGCCAGTACCTGCACGGCATACGTGCGCGTTCCCCCTCCCGGTGGGGTGGGGGCGCTGGTGTCAGCGGTCGTCTGGGTGGTGGGCGTCGTGCTCGCCGCGCTACACCGCGCCGCGTAGAACGCCACCTGGTTCTTGAATTCCACGTCGTCGCCGGCGCCGTCCAATGCCTGCTGAATCAGCTCACAGCCGCGGGTCTCGTTCTTGAGCTCGAAGTAGGACCGCGCCGCGGAAAAACTCGCGCGCGCCCGGAATGGAGAGTCGGGATAATCGCGGTTCAGGCGCTCGGCGGCGTCGATGGTCTTCGCGGGATCGCGCTGCGCAAAGTAGAGCTGCGTGAGGAGCAGCAGCGCGTCATCGGCCCACGGGCTCGCGCCGTATTCCACGACGATGCGATTGAGATGCAGCGCGACGGTCGGCGCATCAGGCGCGATCTTGGCGGCGGCGAGCAGCGCCTGCGGGTATACCGAATCGCCCGGCGGCAGCGTCGCCAGTGCGCGGCGCACGATCGCGCGGCCCGAGTCTACCTGGCCGGATTGTGCGAGCCGCAGCGCTTCAACGAGGCGGGCGTCGGTCTGAGAGACTAGACGGTTAGACGGATAGACGGTTAGGGCCATCAGAATCGCGACTCTAACCGTCCAACCGTCCAACCGTCTAACCGCCTGCCTCATGCAGCCTCCCGATCCATCCTTGCAAACCCCAGCACGAGCTGTGTCACGATTCCTCGATCATCACTGACGGTTGCCGTCTTCAGCGCATTGTCAGCGGCGAGCGCGGCGCGCAACGCGCGACCGAGATCACCCGCATTCCACTGGAGGCTCCACTTGGCCCAGCGGGCCGCTTCCTCTCCCCAGGTACGGAGCCCGTAAGGGCGCGCCGTTTTCATCTGGCTTAACACGACACCTTCTGGTCGTGCCGTTCCGCGGTCCCGCTCGGCGCGAGCCAGGGCGGTGCCAACGAGATGCGTGCCGAGGAGCGACAGGATCTTGACCCCCGACATCCCCGCCTGCTCGAGTATCGGCTCGACGAGCTGCGCCGCGCGCGCGGCCCGCCGCTCCAGGGCGGCATCTACGAGGTCGTAAATGGTCTCGCCGCGACGCACGCCGACCATGCTCGTGACGTCGTCGGCGCTGACCGGTTGGCCCGTGCCGGCCGCCAGTGACGCGAGCTTCTCGAGCTCGCGAGCCAGGGTGCTCAAATCTCCCCCGACGGCACTCAGGAGCAGCTCGACGGCATCCGGGGCGAGCGTCACATCGAGCGTCTTGGCGCGATGCTGGAGCCAACCCGGCACGCGATTGGCCTCGAGTGGTTCGAGCAGCACGCTCTTGCACCCACGAGCAAGCTCGGCATCGAGGTCCTCGCCCGCTGCGACCACGAGCACAAGCACGGTGGTCGGATTCGGGTTCGCCAGGTAGCGGAGCAGCTCGTCGCGCAGCTTGGTTTTCCGCTTCCCCAGCTGCTCGACGCCGCGTACCACGACGGCGCGCCGCTCGGCCAGCATCGGGGGCGTGTTCACCAGGGCGTGGAGCGATTCAGGCGTGAGATCGGCGGCGTAGCGGACGTCCAGATTGAAATCGCGATTCGACCCCACGGCGGCGTCGAGAAGCGCTCGAATCGCTTCGTCTTTCAGGACTTCCTCGTCACCGTGCAGGAGATAGACGCGTTCGGGTGCGGCGCCCTTCTTCTTTAGGCTGAGCAGGAGGGCGTCGAAGTCGGTGCGCGCCGGCATACAGGCGAAGTTACCGCGCCCCTGTGCCCCGAGAAAGGCCGAAAAGCCGCTAGCGCCCTGAGGATGCGGGCTGAAAGATGATTGTAGGGGGCTGAACCAGCGCGGTGCCGTACGGATACGGGTTGCCGTTGACGACGCTGGCGCGCGGATCCTGGAACGACACGAATGGCAAGGCTGCGCTCGCGACGGGCTTGGGGAACGCGGCCGGTGGAAGCAATGGCGCTTTGTCGATGCGCGGCCGCCGCGACACTTCAAAGGAGAACAGGGCTAACGCCGCCAGCACCAGCATCGCCGCCAGGAACCCGGAACGCGCCGGCGGGCGCGGCACGCGGCGCCGCTCGATCGCGAGCCGCGCGTCGAGGCGCTGGCGGAAGTCGGCAGAGGGAATGATTGGCGACGCGGAGTGGAGAGCCTGGACGGCTTGGCGCACGGTCGCGTCGTAGCGGCGACACGAAGGGCAATGGGCTATGTGTCGCGTAAAGCGACGCAACTCGCTGGACGACGGGATCAACCCGTCCCGGAACTCGCTGTGCCGCTCGAGGAACTCATTGCAAAGCATGGTCCAAATGTACCACCCCCGGCCACGCAGTGTTCCGCAGCCGGGGGTGGTTAGGCTGGTTTTAGCTACACGAGGACGGGGCCGATGAGCTGGGCGAAGCTGTTCCGTGCCCGATTCAGGCGGCTCTTCACGGTCCCCAGGTTGCAGCCGGTGATTTCCGCGATCTCCTGGTAGCTCTTGCCCTCGAGCTCACGGAGCACGAACACCTCGCGGTGATGCTCAGGCAGCCGCTGGACGCACTGGTCCACCGCATCCTTCAAGAAACGCTTGCGGTACAGGTCGTCGGGACGCGCGGTCGTGTCCTCGAACTGCAGCGGCCGATGATCGGCTTCCCAGTTCTTCTTGATCGTCTGAAACAGCACCAGCGGATTCCGGCTGCGGTTGCGCAGCTCGTTCTTGGCCAGGTTCGAGGCGATCGTATAGATCCAGGTCGAAAACTTCTTGGTCTGGTCGAACCGGTGCAGATGGCGGAAGACGCGGATGAAGACCTCCTGGACGAGATCTTCGGCCCGCTCGCGGTCACCGATGGTCCGGTTGACGAAGTTGAGCAGGCGTGTCTGGTAGCGGTCCACGAGCGCGCCGAACGCCTGCGGTTCGCCACTGAGGTGCCGCATCACGACCTGACCGTCCTCTAGCTCGTGCAGCGCTTCGCGCTGCAGAGCGCGCTGCGAATCGACGGCGGTGGTAGGGCCCTTCAATGTGGTCCGCATGGGCATCTCTCTGTTTCGAAGCGGAACAGGGAACGTCTTGCCCTGATTGACTTTATGTGAAGTCAGCACGAACTGTGCCTCCCAGGCTGGAGGAGTAATCCCTTACAACACAACCACTTACGAGTGGCAACGGACTGCGAACGCAGAATATTGTCCCAACCTGGGGACGACGCAATTCCACATTCGATCTAGTTCCGAGGAGCGAAAGGACTAATGCTCCAGGGTGAAACCCGCTACGAATAGGATGGCCAAGCACGTCTTGGCGTCGCAGATCTCGCCGCTCCGGATAAGAGCAATGACCTCCGACAGGGGCTTGGGCGTCACCTCGATAAACTCGTCGGGCTCGCGAGCGTGCTGGCCCGTGGTCAGGTCGGTCGCCCAGAACAGGTGAATCCGCTCGTCGGTGAAGCCGGGGGTCGTCCATATGGTAGTGAGACGTTCCACGCGCCCCGCTGACACACCGACTTCTTCGAGCAGCTCCCGCTCCGCACACACCTGCGGGTCCTCGCCAGGGTTCAACCGGCCCGCTGGGATCTCGAACAGCGTGTCGAGCGCCGCGTAGCGGTACTGCTTGATGAGGAGAATCGTCGGGTCAGGGCCCTTGGGATCGGAGGCAAACGGGATGATGGCTGCGGCGCCCGGATGCCGGATCATCTCGAGCTCTCCCACCGAGCCATCCGGGAACCGGACCGAATCGATGTCGAGGTTGATGACCTTGCCGGAATACACCCGTTTGCTCTTCAGTGTTGGAATAGCCATGTGAATGGGACCTTGAATCCTTCGGCGAATAGGTAGCCCGTGTTCCGGCGCAGGCTGGCGTGAATGGGGGACCCGGTTGCGGGCGACGTGTAAGGTACCAGCCCCTGCCGTCTCGCGATGATTTGCAGCCGCAGCATATGAAAGCCGTCACTCACGAGAAGAACGCGCCGGCTGTCCCGCCCTGCGAACCATTGTCTCAACTGTTCGATTGACGCGTAGGTATCGTCGCCGCCCGCGAGGGGAATGACGGCGTCTCCGGGGAGGCCGAGCCGCGCCAGGTAATCGCGGCCGACGTTGGCTTCGTTGAGCGTGTCACGCGGGCCGACGCCGCCAGTGACGAGCACCACGGGTGCAAGGCCGCGCTGATAGAGGGCTGCGGCATGATCGAGTCGGGCACGAAATACGGGGGAGGGGCGGCCGTTGTACTGCGCGGCGCCGAGCACGGCAATCGCGTCGGCGGCGGTGGCTTCATCGCGAGCGGCATGGACGGCCACGGTGAGGACGACCGCGGCCCACGCGAGGCCGATCAGGAGCAGCGCGAGGAGGAGACCGCCGAGGGCACGCCGTCCGGTCCAGAATGGCATGCCGCAAGATAAAAGGGACTAGGGCTGGGGATTGGGGGCTAGGGAGTGAATCCCTAGTCCCCAGCCCTAATCCCACTTACGGCCTGGTGAGCAGCTCTTCGAACAAACTCAGCGCGCGCGGGTCCTCCGACTGGCCGAGCCAAAAGATGGCCTTGCGGCGCAGCTCGGGATCAGGATTCTGCTTCGCGATCTTGATCAACGCGGGGACCCCTTCGTCGTGGGGGCGCTGGGAGAGCGCGAACACCGCCGTTTCGCGAACCTCGCGGTCGGCGCTCTTATCGTCCACGAGATCGCTGAGACCGCGCGTCGCGGCATCCCCCGCGGCCTGGCCGAGCCAGAACACGGCGGAGCGCCGAACCTTGCGCGACGCGTCGGCCTGCTTGGCGATCTTGAGCAGGTCGGGCCAGATGGTCACGCTGTCGGCGAGGATGGCGGCGAAGATCGCTTTCTCCGCGGCGCGCGATTCATCGCGGGACGCTAGGCCCAGCAGGTAGCTCGTCGCATCCTTGGCACCGATCGTGCCGAGGTCGGTGGCCGTGGTGCTGGCGCGCCATGCACCGCCGACGTAGACGCGCAGATCGGACACCCGGCCGTTCTGTTTGCTCAGCGCGACCCGGACCGGGCCTGAGTCACACGGAGCGTCCCAGTCTTCGTGATCGCCGTCATAGCCGTAGGTCTGGTTGTGCCGGCAATCGCCGTCGCGACAGTCCCAGCTGATGCGGTTGCGCCCGTTACCGTAGACGCCCGGCTTTGCCGCGTAACTGAACCGGACCGTCCCGTCGGGCGCGCCCGAGACGCGTCGCTCGAGTGACTGGGCCTGGGTCACCGACGCCACGAGCAGCGCCGCCCACGCACCACCCACCACGTACCACGCACGTGTGTTCATTGGTTGATCAGCTCCTGGAGGTACTGCGACGCCCGGGGGCTCCGGGACTGACCGATCCAGAAGATCGCCTTCTTGCGGAGCTCGCGGTCGGGATCGTTCTTGCCGATGGCGAACAGCTTGTCGAGCGCGGCTTCTTCGCGACGCTGCGAGTACACGAAGATCAGCTGCTCCTTCATCTCGCGATCGTTCATGCTGTCATAGAGACGTACCAGATCAGCGATGTCCACGGACCGCGCTTGCCCGGCCCAGAACAGCGCCTTCTTGCGCAACTCGATGTTCTCGCGGGTGTTCAGCGCGATGTCCATCAACCAGCGGTAGTTGTCCGCCCCGCCCATCTGTGACAGGGAGAAGATCACCTTCTCCTTCAGATCGTCGTTCTCCAGTTTCCTGTACAGATCCTTGAGGAACTGCTCGTTCTCCGCAGAGCGACGCTGGCCGAGCCAGAAGATCGCCTTCTCCCGGAGGTCCGTGGGCCGATCGCGACGCTCGGCATACGTGCGGAGGATCGCTGCCGCGCGCGGGCTGCGGTGTTGCGACAGCGCGAAGATCGCCTTCTCCTGAATCTCCGGATCGCTCTTGGGATCCTGAAGGATCGAATCGAGCGCCGTGACGGTCTCCTCGCCGGGCACCTGCGACAGCCAGAACACCGCTTGCTCGCGGACCTCTTTGTCCGGGTCGGTGCGCACCGCGTTGAGCAGAATCCGCGACGTCTCGTCACTGCGCTTCTGCGACACGAGGAACACAGCCTTGCGGCGCAGGCACACCGAGCCTTCGTCGCGCCGCGCGAGCACCGTCTTGAGCAGCGGCACCGCGCGGTCCGCGTCCATCTGAAGCACGGCGTTCAGCGCGGCGATCCGGATATCATCGTCGTCGTCGTCATTGCAGCGATCGTCGCTCGGCTGTGACCTGCCGGGCCTCGGGGTCGCGGCGATCGCCGGCTGCGGAGGCTGGGCGGGCTGTCCCGGTTGCGCTGCGACCGGTGGGACGACCACATCGCCAGCGGCGATCGTAGACGCGGTCGCGTCCTCGTCGCCGAGCTGGGCGAGCGAGCCTTCCACGCGGCGGAGCAGCGCTTCGGCGTCACGGCGCGTCGTGGCGTTGGGATAGCGGCGCGCTTGCGTCTGCAATGCAGCACGCGCGGTGCGCAGCTGGTCTTCCGAGCCGGCGCGATAGAGCGCGAACGCCTGCCAGTAATAGGTGTTCGGCACGTGCGAAGAGCGCGGGTATTTGTCGCGCAGGCTCTTGAACAGGCCGGCCGCGCGCTCGTAGTCATTGTCGTTCAACGCCTGGCGTGCCGCGCGATAGACGGAATCGGCGGCATCGCCCTGCACCTTGTCGGCCTGCGTCCAATCTGGTTCGTCGACGTCCTCGGACGCGTCGAGATCGAAGGCCAGCGCGATCGGAGCCACCGCGCGCAGCTGGTACGCCGCCGCTGCCAGCTCGGGGGCGACCATCGCCATGGGCGCAATGGAGGTGATGACCGGTGCCTGCATCGTGAGCGACGGCATCCCGGCCGACGCCATTTCCAATGCTGCCACCGCCTCGGTCATGCTCATGGTTGCGAGCGGCGTCGGACTGATCATGTACGGTGCAATCGCGGTCACCGGAGCGCGGCGACGCGCGCGCGGCTTGGCGGATGGCGCCGGGGTGGCTTCCTGGACGGACATCGTAACGGCGAGCAAGAGAGACAAACTGGACAACATCAAAGCGCTCCTTGTGTGCGCGCCGATACGGGCCCGGCGGGAATCGCCGAGCGCAGCTTGGGCAACACGTTCGATTGGTTCATGCCTTGGGTAATGAGATCACGGTCGTGGCCATCCTCGAGGGGATTGAGCAAGGCGATCTGCATCAGCACGAGCTCCAGATCCTCGAGCAAGGAGCGCAGACGTGGGTCGTTGGCCGCGGGTGAATCGAGCATCAAGCGCGTGGTGCTGAGGAGCTCGCGCGCCTGGCGTGCCAGCCTCGCGGTGTTCGCCGAGCGATTTGCATCCGTCCGGAACGACGTGAGAAAGGCCTCGGTACGGGAGAGGTATTGCGTTGCCGCGATCCGGTACGCCACGCCGGCCAGCGAGTCGATTTCTCTCGTGACCTGCGTACTGCCCGGGACGGCGGACGGCGTCGAACCATTGGTGGCAACCCGAGTGCCGTCATTCGACTGATTGGCGGTCCAGCGACCAATGCCGATGCCGAGGACCAGCACCGCCGCGGCGGCAACCGCCCACCCCATCCAGGGGCGGAGCTCGAAGATGTGCTTGTGGCGGCGGCCGGCTTCGATGCGCGCCCACATTTCGTCTCGAGGCGTGGTACGGGGTGCGTGGTACGTGGTACGTGCCGCGTCCTTGAGCCACTGCTCGAATTTTGGGTCTTCGTGCTGGTCCGTCATGTCGATCCATTCTCCTGCGAAGTCCGCCAGTGCGACGCGCAGCTTCGCGCGCGCGCGCGACAGTTGTGCTTTCGACGTTCCCGTCTCGACGCCCAATGCGGTGCCGATCTCTTCGTGCGTGTAGCCCTCGACGTCATGCATTACGAACACGGTCCGATAACCCTCCGGCAGTGCGTCGATGGCCTGCTTCAGTCGCACCTTCAAATCGGGTTCCGCCTGACGATGGACCGTTCCGATCTCGTGCGCATCGTCGATGTCCGCTTCCCGCTGCCGAAACCGCTTGACCTTGCGCAGCCCATTCAACACGACCGTGGTGGTGATCGTGTGCAGCCAGGTCGAAAACGCCGCTTCGCCACGAAACGAGCCAAGCCGGTCGAACGCCCGAATGAACGTTTCCTGGGTGAAGTCCTGCGCGAGGGCATCGTCGCCCGCGAGCCGGAACGCCAGGCGGTACACGCGGTCCACATGCGCGTCGTACAGCGCGCGTTCTGCGGCGCTATCCCCGGAGCGGACGCGGGCAATGAGCTGTGATTCGTCCACGACGCTCCGAGGTGACGGGCTGGGCTCGTAACTACTGATGGGACACGGGGGACGACAAAAGGGTTACGTGGGCGGGATCTACCTGGTGCCAAATAGGCGGTCGCCGGCGTCCCCCAGACCGGGGAGGATGTACCCCTTGGAATTGAGCTCGCGATCGAGGGCGGCCGTGTAGATCGGCACCTTGGGGTGGGCCTCCAGCATGGCTTTCACCCCCTCCGGGGCCGCGACGAGGCACAGGAACCGGACTTTCTGGGCGCCCGCCCGCAGCAGGGCGGTCACGGCAGCGACGGCGGACCCGCCGGTGGCGAGCATCGGATCGAGCAGGAAGAAGGCGCGGTCCGCCTCCCCCGAGGGAATCTTGAAGTAGTAGTCGACAGGCTGAAGGGTGGAGTGGTCGCGGTACATGCCGATGTGCCCGACCCGCGCCGAGGGGATGAGCTGCGAGATCCCTTCGACCATGCCGAGGCCAGCGCGCAGGATCGGCACGAGGGAGAGCTTCTTCCCCGCGACCTGCCTGCCCGAGGTCTTCTCGAGCGGGGTCTCGATCTCCACCGGCTCGAGCGGCAGGTCCTTGGTCACTTCGTATGCCATCAGCATCGCAATCTCGTTCACGAGCTGCTTGAAGTCGCGCGTGCTGGTGCGCTTGTCGCGCAGGATCGTGAGCTTGTGTTGGATCAATGGGTGCGACAGCACCGTCAGATTGGAGAACTGCTCCGCTGGGCCACGTGGGGGGGCCATGAGCGAAGAAAGTACCACGACTCGCGCAGGGCCGCATGGGCCGGTACGTTAGACGTCCCTGATTCGCCCACCGGAAGGGTCGCATGATTCGCAAACTCCTGATTCTGAGCGCCGGCCTCTGGGCCGGCCCCGCGGTGTCCGTGGTCTCCGCTCAATCCGTCGACAGCCTCGTCGCCAAATACATCCAGGCGTCCGGCGGCATGGCCAAGATCCAGGCCATCCAGACGCTGCGCCGCACCGGAAAGTTCACCGGCGGCGGTGGGTTCGAGGCGGTCGTCGTGCAGGAAAACAAACGTCCCAACAGCGTGCGGAACGAATTCTCGATCCAGGGGATGACCGGCATCAATGCCTACGACGGGCAGAACGGCTGGAAGATCGAGCCGTGGAACGGCAAGCGGGATCCTGAAGCGCTCGGAGAAGAAGAGATGCACGGCATTCTCGACGACGCCGATTTCGATGGCCCGCTCGTGAATTACCAGGCCAAAGGCAACCGGGTCGAGTTTCAGGGATTGGAGCAAGTCGAGGGCAGCGACGCGTACAAGCTCAAGGTCACGCGGCCCAACGGCGACGTGAGCTTCTACTATTTGGATACCGAGTACTACGTCCCGATCCGCATCGACACGCAGCGCATGATTCGCGGCGCGCCCCAGGAACTCGAGACATCGCTCGGCGACTACAAGCAGGTCAACGGCGTGTATCTGCCGTTCTCCTCTGAGTCCGGGCCGAAGGGCTCGAGCAGCACCGATCGCGGGAAGATCACATTCGACAAGATCGAGGCCAACGTCCCGCTCGATAATCAGCGGTTTACGCGACCGGGGGCGGGGGGGACACGCCCATGAACGCGCTCCTGCTGCTCCTGATCGCCCAGCAACCCTCGGTCAAAGTCGACTCGGAAACGATTTCCGGGCTGGGCGCGCGCAACATCGGCTCCGCGGCCATGAGCGGGCGGATCGCGGCGCTGGACGCCGTGCACGAAGGGGCGCGGCTCACGATCTACGTCGGCGCCGCGAGCGGCGGCGTGTGGAAGTCGACGAACGGCGGCACGACGTTCAAGCCGGTGTTCGACAAGCAAGCGGTGCAGTCGATCGGCGCCGTGACGATCGATCCCAAGAATCCAAAAGTCGTTTGGGTCGGAACCGGTGAGTCGTGGATGCGCAACAGCCTGTCCATCGGCGACGGCATTTACCGCTCGGACGACGGCGGCGAGAACTGGACGAACATGGGGCTCCGCAACTCCGAGCACATCGTCAGAGTCCTCGTCGACCCCACCGAAACCAATACGGTCTACGTCTGCGTGCCGGGAAAACTGTGGAGCGACTCGGACGAGCGCGGCGTCTACAAGACGAGCGACGGCGGGAAGACATGGACCAAGGTCCTGAAGGGCGCCAACCTGTCGACCGGCTGCTCGATGATGACGATGGATCCGTCGCATCCCAAGACGCTGTACGCCGGGATGTGGGATTTCCGCCGCCGCGGGTGGACGTTCCGCTCCGGGGGCGACAGCGCGACGGCGCCGAGTGCCTCCGGGCTGTTCAAGACCACCGATGGGGGCGCGACGTGGACCGAGCTGCCTGCCGGCTCGGCGGGCCTCCCGCCCAAACCCTGGGGCCGTGTGGCCGTGACGGTCGCGCCCTCGAAGCCCGAGGTCGTGTACGCGTTCATCGAAGCGGTGCCGCCGCTGAACGCCCTGTACCGGTCGAATGACGCCGGCAAGACGTGGCAGATGCTCGATCGGAGCCAGAACATGATCTGGCGGCCGTTCTATTTCGCGACCCTCATCGTCGATCCGCGCAACCCGGAGCGTGTGTACAAGCCGGACGGCGGCTTCATCGTCAGCACCGACGGCGGTAAGAGCTTCAGCGGCATCTCGGGCGGTGCGCACGGCGACTTCCACGACGTCTGGATCGATCCGAACAACACCGACCACCTCATCACCGGTGACGACGGCGGCCTCTGGTTCTCCTACGACGCCGGCAACAAGTGGGTGAAAAACGAGAACCTGCCGGTCTCGCAGTTCTATCACGTCAGCGTCGACATGGCGCGACCCTACAATGTCTACGGCGGGTTGCAGGACAACAGCTCGTGGGTCGGGCCGTCGGAGTTTCCGGGCGGGATCACGAACCATCAGTGGGAGAACATGTACGGCGGCGACGGCTTCTGGATGTTCGCCGATCCGACCGACCCCGACTACCTGTACGCCGAGGCTCAGGGCGGATACATCGGGCGGGTCAACCGCCGGACCCATGAGTCGCGCGGTATCCAGCCACTGCCGCATTACCAGGAGAAGAAGCTGCGCTTCAACTGGAACACACCGATCCACATCAGCGCGACGCAGAAGGGCACGATCTATCTCGGCGCGCAGGTGCTGTTCCGCTCGAAGGACTTTGGGCAAACGTGGGAGCGCATCTCTCCGGATCTGACCACCAACGACTCGACCAAGCAGCGACAGGAACTGTCCGGCGGCATCACGGTCGACAACTCGGCCGCGGAGATGCACACCACGATCTTCGCAATCGCCGAGTCGCCGCGGGATGGGCAGATCATCTGGGCCGGAACCGACGACGGCAACCTGCAAGTGACGCGCGACGGCGGAAAGACGTGGATGAACGTCGCGCCCAAGATCACCGGCCTACCGAAGAACGCGTGGGTCACGTCGGTCGAGCCCGGCCATTTTGCGAACGGCACGATCTACGCGACGTTCGACCTGCACACGTTCGGCGACATGCGGCCGTACGCGTACAAGTCAACCGATTTTGGCGCGACGTGGACGCCCCTGGTGGCACCCGACAGTCCGGTGCGTGGCTACGCCCACGTAATAAAGGAAGACCTCGTCAATCCGAACCTGCTGTTCCTCGGGACCGAATTCGGACTGTTCATCTCGGTAGACGGCGGGAAGCAGTGGGCGCACTACAAAGGGGGCGACCTGCCGAACGTCGCGGTGCGCGACCTGGCGATTCATCCGCGCGACCACGATCTCGTGATCGGGACGCATGGGCGCGGCATTTGGATCGTGGACGACATCTCGCCGCTGAGGGCGCTCACGCCCGAGGTGCTGGGCAGCTCCGTCGCCTTCCTGCCCGGCCGTCCCACGGTGCAGCGCCTGCAGGCGGGCGGTGGGTGGGCGAACGGCGACGCGATGTACGTCGGACCGAATCCGCCGGGCGACGCGGTGATTACCTACTACCAGCGGCGGCGGCACATCTTCGGGGACATGAAGCTCGAGGTCTACGACGCGAGCGGCAAACTCCTCGGCACGTTGCCGACGAGCAAACGCCGGGGCCTGAGTCGCGTCACGTGGTCGATGCGGCTCTCCCCCCCACGCGTGCCGCCGGCGGCGAGCGCGGCGTTCGGCGCCGCGTACGGGCCGCGGGTGTTGCCGGGCAATTATACGGTCAAGATGACCAAGGACACTGCGACGTACTCGACGCAGCTCGCGGTTGTTCCGGACCCGCGCGGCACTCACACCGATCAGGAGCGTCGCGCGGCGCTCGATCTTGCGCTGAAGACGTCGGGCACCCTCACCGATATGACGTTCGCGGTCGAGCGGATGAACAGCGTCCGGCAGGCGCTGGATGACCGCGCCGGGAAGCTGCCGGTCGGCGACGCAGTCGCCAAGCGGCTCCGCGCCGCGTCGGTCGCCGTCGACGTGATGCGCAAGAAGATCGTCGCCACCAAAGAGGGCGGGATGATCACCGGTGAGGAGCGCCTGCGCGAGAACCTTGCCGATCTGTACGGCAGCATCATCTCCTACGACGGCGGTCCGTCGCAGACGCAGATCGAGCGCGCGGACGCGATCGCGCGCGAGCTGGGGGATTTGATGCGGGATTTTGATGCCTGGATCACGCGCGACCTGGCTGGCATCAATACGGCGCTGCGCGGCAAGAAACTCGAGCCGATCGCGGTGATGACCCGGCAGCAATGGGAGGCTGCGGGGCAGTAGCGCGTCAGCAGATCTGAGTCCTAGCACCAAGGTGCAAGAGCCACTGATGCCTCGTGGCCCCAGTCTTTGGCGTGCTCGTTGTCCTACTCGCCTCTACTCTGATGGTTGTCCCTGCATCGGCGCAGGATCCCGTTGCGGATCCCGCGGCCGTCGACGTCCCCTCACTGGATCCAACGGCCGAGCCCGGCCCGGGCACCAGTCGCCGCACCGGTCGATCCGTCACTCCGCTCGTCGCGCCGTTGCCGTTTCGGAACTCACAGATCGGGTGGGGCGGAGCGCTGATGGTGGGTTTGATTCACCGATTCGATCCCGACACGACGATCAAGCCGTCCACGGGCGCCGTTGCCGGCTTGGCGAGCGAGAACGGCAGCTGGGGCGTCATGGCGGTCGAGGTCGCGCGCCTCAAGGGAGATGCATGGCGCATTCGCGGCATGGCAAACTACCTGAGTCTGCGGTACGACTTCTACGGTATCGGCATCGATGCAGGCAATGCCGGAGTCGCGATTCCGCTCGAGCAGACACTCTTCATGACGGCCGGCGTGGGGCTGCGTCGGGTTGCCAAAGGGTTCTATCTCGGAGCTTCGGTGATCTGGATGGAAACAACGGTCACGTTGCGCGATTCCGTGGGCGGACCAGGTCTGCCTCCCATCCCGGATCAGTCACGCGCGCAGCTGCTCGCGCCGGGATTGCAGGCCGAGTACGACACCCGGGACAACGATTACTGGCCCGCTAGCGGATCACTGGCGGAGCTCAAGGGTCGGTTCTTCAGTACGCAGAGCGGCGCGTCCGGCTCATTTCAACGGTACACGACGGCGTGGTCGTGGTACAACGGGCTGCGCGGCAGCGACCTGGTCCTCGCGACGAACATCAACCTCTGCGCGGCTCCGGGAGACGCCCCCTTCTACGGACTCTGCTCCCTTGGATCGGGTCGCTACACGCTGCGTGGGTACACCCAGGGGCGGTACCGCGATCACCTGGGGAACGTGGTCCAGGCCGAGCTGCGCGGCCACCGAGCGCGTATGGGCGCCGTCGTTTTTGGAGGTTTTGGGCAGGTCGCTGCGAACGCCGCGGACATCTTCGGTGCTGAACTACTGCTGGCCGGCGGGGCGGGCCTCAGGTATCAGTTGACGAGCAAGTACCCTATGCACATGCGGCTCGATTATGCATGGGGACGTGATGGTGGCCTGCTGTACTTTTCCGTCGGCGAGGCGTTCTAGTTGTTTATTTGTGCCGGTAAGTGATGCGGCCGCGCGTGAGGTCGTAGGGCGAGAGCGCCAGGGTCACGCGGTCGCCCGCGAGCACGCGGATGCGGAACCGGCGCATCTTGCCCGCGATCGTCGCGAGCACGGAATGGCCGTTGCTGCAGGTCACACGAAAGGTGGAGTTGCGCAGCAGCTCCGTCACCTGTCCCTCGATCTCGATCGCCGCTTCTTTGGCCATGGGGCTCCGTCTCTAGGTACGGGATGCGGGGATGATAGTTCTCGGGATGAAGCCGCCGCAGGTGTGACAATGGATTTCGGTCATCGCCAGCTCCATTCTTCAGTTCTTCGGCGGCGCGTTGCGCGTGCCGCTGCGCCGCTCCACATACGTCCGATAGCCACACCCGCATTGCTCCAGGATGCGGCCATTGCGGTCGGTGCGGAACTCGCGATTCTCGCCGCACGCCAGACAGCGGGCCGGACCGCGGTCCCCCCCGAGCAGAATCGGCGCGGCCGCACGTTTCACCATTTAGTTGCGCGACGCCGAACGAAGGCGATGCACGCCCCCGCCCTGACGCTCCCACAGCGAGGGCTCGCCGCAGGCGCACAGTCCGGTGTGCGGTGACGCCGGGGGCGTCGCATTCGACGCCTCCCGGTACATCGTCCCCGCCGGATTGCCGATAAACCCGCCACAACGATGACAGTGAATCTCCAGCATGGACGCTCCTTCGCTCCGCTTTAGCGTGCGACTGGCTGATTCTGATTCGGATTCTGCGAGGCAATCTTATGGAACGTCGAGTTCGACACCTCGTAGCTATCTACTTCAGGCGTGCCCTCGACGACCCCGACCCGCTCCAGCGTGCGCAGCACGGCGGGATAGGTGTCGCGGCCGTAGGCCTCGGCATTCTCTTTCTTCTCCCACAGGCTGATCGCTAGCGCTTCGTTGCCATCGGCGGCAAGAAACGTAATCTCGTCCTTGAACCCGGACTGCTTGCGCAGCATCGGGAGGATTTCATTCTCGAGCGTGCGGGTGAATTCGGGGCCTTTGTCGGCCTTGAGATGCAGCGTGACGTTGCGTGCGTACATTGGCGAACTCCTTACCTGCAGTTGCGTGAACTTCGTTGCTGACACTTCCCGACTGGAGAAACGTACCCGACTGTACTAAGTTTGTCAAGTAAAATATGGATGCGTTCCTCACTTTACCGGGAGCAAGTTAAGATGGACGTGGCCTTGGTGATTCGACAGCGGCTGGACGAGCTAGGCCTGGACCAGCGCGATCTCGCGGACGCCGCCGACGTCACGGAGTCCTACGTGTCGCAAATCCTCACCCGCAAGAAGACGCCGCCGGCCCCCGATCGTACGGACATCTACGACCGCATGGACCGTTTTTTGAAGCTGCCCCATGGGGAGCTGGCGCGCGTCGCCGAGGCGCATCTCAAGGAAGAGCTCAAGCGGCGGCTGGGTGACACCGCGCCCCTCGTCCCCGGGCTGCGCGAGCTGATGCTCCGCAAGTGCGTCCCGGCCCAGCGCGAGCAGGTGCGCGCGATCATCGAGCGGCAGCCGTTCGGCGAGCTCGAGCGGCTCATCGCGCAAACGCTGCTTCACGTTGCGGGACTGGGCGGCGAGGTGTTGCACGTCACGCCGAAGCAGCGGGCCCGATTGGACGCGAGTATCGCGGCGTGGGAGTGGGATCCGGTCACGTTCGCGATCGAGGTCACCCTGGCCCCGAACGAGCGCCGCCGCGCGGAAACCACGAAGCGGTTCGAATTCGTCGAACGGATGGAAGCCAATGTCGAGCCGGAGAAGGGGTTGGTGGAGTTCCTGCACGATCCCTCGCTCAGCGGCACGGCCACGCCGGACGAGCTGGCGTTCCTGAAGGCCTTGCGATTCAAAGACCGGCGCCCGACGCGCGTTTATTATTACCGCGAGCTCCAGAACCTCCGGGACCCGCTGCACTTCCGCGCGCCGTAACGGCCGTCCCTGGCACCCACTCGGCGCCTGCGCGTCTCGGCGTCTACTTGGCGTCGAGACGTCTCGTTTCTATCTTCCCACTCCCAGTTTTCGGGCCAGGTAGCTCAGTTGGTAGAGCAGCGGACTGAAAATCCGCGTGTCGGCAGTTCGATTCTGCCCCTGGCCACTACTCAAGACCCCGGTCGCGCAGTCGGATCACCTCTTCGAGCGAGGGGTTGCTGTACCCACGCGCCTTCACGCGCTGAATGAATTGCCTGGTCACGCCGTGGTCGCGGGCCCGGCGCAGCTCCGCCAGGGACAGCCGATCGTATCCCACCTCTTTGAGCGACCGAATGTAGGACGGATCGACGCCGTGGTCGCGCGCCGCCACCAGCTCCTCGGGGTTCGCAGGCGCGTAGCCCGCCTCCTTCATGTCCGCGATGTAGTCCGCCGCAAACGCCGTGATCCCGCAAGCGCACGAGGTCCTCGGTGTCCAGGTTCTTGTAGCCCGCGCTGTCCAGCGACGCGATGAACTCCGGGTCGACACCGTGATCGCGCATGCGCACGAGCTCTTCCGCACTCAGGTTCTTGTAGCCTGCCGCGGCCAATGACGCGATGAATTCCGGATCCACACCGTGGTCGCGCATCCGGACCAGGCTCTCCGGGTCTTTCAGGTGGTATCCCCGCGCTCCGATGTCCCGGACATACTCGAGATCGACGCCGTGCGTCGCCATGCGCGCGAGCTCGCCCGGCTGTCGGGCGGTCGTATCCCTGCCGCTGTAACTCATCCACCAACTCCAGTCCTACGCCCGCCATCGTCATCTGGAACTGATCCCAGGCCGTCGGCGCGCCGATACCGCGCTTCGCGAGCTCGGCGACGAAATCGGCGTTCGGTTGATACGTGAAATGGCCCGAGCCCTTGCCGTCCTCGAACCAGCCCTCACAGGTGAGCGTGCCGGCGGATCTCACGATCTTGAAGTGCACGGGTTCCCCGGACCCACGCATGTCAGCGGCGGACAGGCCCACGAACTCGCTCAAGGCCACGTCTCGGCCCCAATTACTCGAATGCCGGTCATCGCCGTAACGGATGGTGAGCTGGACTTTGCCCGACTGATCAGCCGGTTCGATCAGCCATTGCCCGTCGGAGGGGACGGCGCGCTGAGCCGAGAGCGTGGGAGCTGCAAGGGAACCGATCAGGAGTAGGACGGCGAACCGCATAGAGACCCCGGGAGTGGATTTAAGGAGTTGGATGGGTAGGTCGCCCCGAGGGTTGCAGGAGAAACGCGAGCGAAGCCGCGGCCATGACTCCTCCTGTCGCCAACCAGTCCTGCCGGTTGGCCGTCGCCAGCAATGCCACGATCAAGCCCGCCCCCAGCCACGGGACCACGCGCCCGCCCGGCATCACGAACGGTTGCTCGGCCGCGCCGACGTCGCGCCGCCGCAGCCGCCACACCGCGAGGCAGCATCCAAGGTAGACGAGCAGGATCGGTACGACCGCCATGACCGCGAGCTTCACGTACGTGCCGGTGAGAGCGATGAAGGTTACGATCACGCCCTGGATCGCGATCGCGATGTGCGGCGTGTGGTATGCCCGGTGCACGGCCGCGAGCGGCCGCGGCAGGTAGCCGTCCACCGCGAGCGCGAACAGCGTTCGCGGAGTGGAGAGCATCGTGGCAGTCATGAAGCCGAAGGTCGAGACGATCATCGCGATGAGGATCAGCGTGGAGCCGGTGGGTCCGGCGAACAGCACGGCCGCCGCGGCGAGCGGGGCCTTGGCGGTCTCCGGTGCGGCGAGAGCTGGCCCTAGGATCCCCTGGGCGACGAGCTGGACAGCGATGTACAGCACCCCCACTCCCGTCACCGCGAGGGCGATCGCCCGTGGCACGGCGCGGGCGGCATCACGCACTTCGCCGCTCACTTGCAGCGCGGACTCCATCCCGAAGAAGGCAAACATGAGGAGCAGCCCGGATTCTCCCAGTCGAGAAAGCGACGGGAGTGAACCCAACGCGAGATTCTCCGTCCGCACGTGCGACAGGCCGAGCACGACGAATGCGATGAGCGGGGCAACCTTCGCGATCGTAGCGATGCCGCTCACGCGCGATCCCAGTGCGGCGCCGCGGATGTTGACGATGGCAAGGCCGGCATACGCCGCGATGAGGAGCACGGCGCGCGGCAGCGAGCCGGCGAGGCCCGGCACCAGCTGTCCGACCGCGTCGGCGAACACGGCGGCGACGGCGCCCATCGCAATCGTGATGCCGAGCCAGAGCAGCACGCCGCACAGAAATCCAGCGTAGGGGCCGAACGCAGCCTCGACGTATGCGTACGGGCCACCGCTCCGGGGGACGCGGCTCCCCGCCTCTGCGATGCAGAGGGCAACGAGCGCCGTCGCGACGGCGCATACGAGATAGGCCAGGGGAGCCGCGGCACCGAGGTTACCAGCGACGTGCGCAGGGAGCACGAAGATCGCCGCGCCGATCGTGATGTTGAAGACGGCGGCGGCGAGGCCGCGCACACCGATGACACGCTGCAGTGCGGGTTCGGTCACACTGCTGCGGCAATCAGCTCGGAGAACCTGTCGAGGTCGATATTGCCGCCGGAGACAATGGCGACGATCGGCCCTTTGCCGGCTTTGCCGGTGAGCGCGGCCGCGAGCGCGAGCGCGCCCGCTCCCTCCGCGATGACGCGCGCCTTCTCCGCCATGAGACGCATGGCGCGTTTCACCTCGTCCAGGCTCACCACGATGCAGCCGTCCACGACCGGCTGCATGCGCTGCCACATGCGCGGAAACACGCTCTTGCCGCCCGCGCCGTCCACGAACGTGGCTTTCCAGTCCGGGAACACCTGCGCCGAGCCTTTGGCGAATGACAGCGCGGCAGGCGCGGCGGTCTCCGGCTCCGCGCCCCACACGCGAATCTCTGGCTTGAGCGCTTTCACCGCACTGCCAACTCCCGTGATCAGGCCGCCTCCGCCAATCGCGGCAATGATGGCGACGGTGTCCGGCGCATCCTCGAGAATTTCCAGGCCCATCGTCGCGTGACCGGCGATGAAGTTCTGATCGTCGAACGGGTGAATGAACGTCCCTGCGACTCCGGGATACGAGCGGTCCTCGAGCGCCTGCCAGGCGACTGCGTACGGCACGAGCACGAGCTGCGCGCCCAATGCGCGCATGCGCTCGAGCTTCGCGGCTGGGGCCGTCTCGATCGCGACGACGGTGCAGGGCACGCCCGCGGCGCGCGCGGCGTATGCAACACCCTGACCGGCATTGCCGGCGCTGATCGTCCAGACGCCGCGCCGGCGCTCGGCATCGGACAACAGCGCGACGGCGTTGGCGGCGCCGCGCAGCTTGTAGGCGTTGATCGGTTGGAGGTTCTCGAGCTTGAGCCGCACGTCCGGGAATCCCGGCCCCAGCTCCAGCCGAACCAACGGCGTGCGAATGATTGTCCCGGCGATGCGCTTCCGGGCTTCCCGGATCTCGCTCAGTGTGATCGGACGAACCGGTTCGAGGGAGGTCGTCATCTAGTCCCGAGTCCCGAGTCACTAGCCCCCAGAACCAGCGCCGCAGCGGTGACGTCTTCGACCGCGACACCCACGGACTTGAACAGCGTGATCTCCTGCGCGCTGCGCCGACCGGGATCCGTCCCGGACACGACGGCGCCGATCTCCGTCACCACGCTCCGCGCCGCCATGACATCGCCCGATTCTCGCAGCGCCGCCTCGCGCGAGTCGACGAACACGCGGGCGGTGGTGACGAGATCGTCGTCCAGCTCGCGCCACTCGGGACGGGTGGCGCCGATCGCATTGACGTGGGTGCCTGGACGACAGCCAGCTACCCCGCAGCACGGGCGTCGTCGCACTGACGGCAACCACCACAACGTCCGCGCCGCGCACAGCATCCGCCGCGGTCGCTACGGCCTTCACTCCATGCTGCTGGGCAAAGGCCGGCGCGTTCCGCGGGCTCCACACACGCACTTCCTTGAATGAACGGACGTGGCGCAACGCCGCGAGGTGACTCTTCGCCTGCACTCCGGATCCGAGAATGGCGAGCACCGACGCGTTGGGCCGAGCCAGCCGCTCGGTGGCCACGGCCGAAGCGGCGGCAGTCCGCATCTCGGTGATGAGCCGGCCGTCCATGACGGCGAGCGGCTCGCCAGTCTCTGCCTTGAACATCACGATGAGGGCGTGGTGCGTGTGGATGCCGACGTTCTTTGGGTAGAACGTGACAAGCTTGGCGCCGAGGGCGCCTGCGTACGCCGGCATGACGGCGAAGAAGCCCTGATGCGGCGCGACGGGAAGCACCGCGCGGACCGGTTGCACGACCTTACCCGCGGACAGGTCAGCCAGCGCCTGCGCGATGGCAGGAATGAGGTCTTGATAACGGAGCCGTTGTTGTACGGCCGGCTCGTCGAGGACCTCCATCATGTGGAACACTGCACCGAATTACTCTCGGCGACGCCGGGGATGCGGACGCGATACGTCCGCGCAGTCGCTCCCCCCCCACCCCAGACCAGCGCAGCTCCCACCACGCCAAGCCGGCGCGCCGCGACCGCAACCGCATCTCCAACGCCGGATCGTCGTCCCAGCTCACCACCGTGCGGGTTGCGTCGTCGATCACGACCTCGACACGAGGCCGGGCGGCGACGTCACCGGTAGACACGGGCCACTCCGCGGCCGCGCCGAGCTGCAGCCATGCATACAGCGTGTCGCCCGAGCACCAGAGCCGCTCGATCCGCGGCGGCGGCACACGGCCGGCCGACTTACGGGAGACGACGCGTCGCTGGTCACCGACGACGAGATCGAGCGGTGGCGCTGCGGCCGCCGGCAGACTGTCGCCGCCGGATACCGACGCCACGAGGCGGCCGAGCACGCGCCCGAACATCGCCGCTTCACCCGGTCCGTAGATCGTCGAGCCGCCTTCGTAGTACTGCGCGGTGTATTCCTCTGGCGTCGTGATGTACTCCATATAGCCGTTCGCGTGACCGAGGATGAGGGCCTCGCGCACCGGGAGCCCCGCCCCCCGTGCGGCCGCCAACATCTGCTCGCGCATCCGTCTGCCCGCCGTCGTCGTCACCTCTCCCGGCACCGCGCCAATCACGCGATTCCCCACGCGCAGCACGGTGACTTGTGCGTAGGAGGGCAGGCCCCCGCTGATGAGCAGGCGATTGGGCAGCCCGCCGAACGCCGCGTCAAAGAGTTGGCGCTTGTGCGCCTGGCATCCCGGTACCCTCGGGTTGGGCGAGCCCTCCTTGAGCCCGACATCGAACAGGCCGAATAGTCGCCACCCATCGATCCGCGTGTGGGCGTCGGCCGCACCGACCAACGTGCTGTTACCGATGGCCGGCACGGGGCAGATCCCGAGCGCGCGCGCGCTGTCGCGCAGCGCCAGCGTGGCAAACGCGCGCCCCAGCTCCAACCGGTCGGTCAACGCCGCCCCGAGCGCGTCGAACAATGCCACCGCGCCGTCCCCGACATTCTTCCCAATCACGGCGATCGCGTCTCGCGCCGCCTGCCTGCAGGACGCGAGGTGCGTGGCGGTGGGAGAGCGCCACTCCCATAGTGTGCGCGTGAAGGGGCCGTCGAGCGCGGGCAGCGGGGTGAGCTTGGGGACGTCGCAGCGGCTCTGGGGCGGCCATGCCGGCGACACGTCGCCTTCGGCGCCGTTCGCGAACAGGTAGACGGCGCGCGGCACGAAGCCGCTGTCGCTCGAGCGATTCAAGTCCCGGTCGATGTGGCGCTCCAGGGCCCGCTCGACGAGGCCGTGAATGTCAGCGTCGAGGAGGTCGTTCGATGGAGCGTTGCCGGTGCCGTGCATGGCGAAAATGCTGAAGGCGCCGGCGGGACGGAACACGCCGCTCGCGGCGTCGCGCTGATCGACGCGCAGCATGGCGAGCTCCGGATCCACGAGCTGGTACTCTTGCGACAGCCCTGGTGGCACGTCTGCGGGCGCGGTCGGTGCAGGAATATTCCGCAGCATGGCGGGAAGGCTGCGAATGCGCGTCTCACCCCAGACGGCGCGACTTCCCCACGCGACACGGGCCGGGCGCAGATCGGCGACCGCGGCGTGCACGGCACGCGCAATGCGCGCCGTGAGCGAATCGACCATCACGGGGTCGAAGCCCGCGACCGAGCTCCCCTGATCGTTGTAGCCAGCCGCCTCGAAAAAATGCCCGGGGCCGGCATGCGTGTGCGTCACCGCGATCACGAGGCGATCCGCCCCGATGCCGTCCGTGCGCGCCGTCAGCGCGGCGATGCGGCGGTGCAGCAGCGCCGAGCTGAGCGGGAGATCGGCGACGACGAGCGCCACGCGGTTGCCGCCGCCGTCGGCGAGCACGAGGACGCGCGCATAGAGTCGCAGCCGATAGCCCTGGGCCTCGGCACCTTCCGGGCCGTTGCCCGCCAGCCCCACTCCGGGCGGCGGCGTGATGTCGACGCGGCCGAACCCGGCCTGCAACGACGCCTCCGTGCTTGGTCGCGGCACCGGGCTGAGCACTCCAGGCACGTGTAGGCGCGTGGGGCCGCCGCACGCCACCAGCAGGGCGGCCGAGGCCTGGACCAGAACCGCCCGGTGACTCATTGCGCGTTCCGCGCCTCGGCGCCGAGCACGATCGTCATCCCCGTCCACAGCCACACGATGAAGTCCTGACTGTGCCCTGCGCCGTCGACGCGCGTGGCAGCATCGATGTTGAGCTGCGACCGAGCCCCGAAGCCGAGTGTGGCCGACCCGATGCCCGACAGGCGTCGCACTATCAGCTCCGTCCCAAGACCGAGGCCGATATGCGTGACGCCCTGGCGGGCGAAGTTGGCAAGCTCTTCGGGGGGGGGCCGAGCGGGGTTGGGGCCTTGCCCGATGTTCAGTCCCATTTCTCCCTGGACGAACACGAACGCATAGGGGGGAAAGGGCCACCCGAGCACGGGGACGTCGAACGACGCGCGCAGAAACGTCCCACGCACCCGCTCCACATCCCACCAGGCTTCCAAAGTCGGGTTGAGGTAACGGCTGGTTGTCGACAGCGACGCGAATACTTCCGTCGTGTTGCGATCCGGACCCACGCCGCCTTGAGCCGAGTCGCCGCGGAAGACGTACCGGACGACGCCCGCGTGCAGGCGTGTCGGTCCGAGGATGAGCGAGGCTCGACCCCAATAATCTTCTTCGCCGAGGTGTCGATTGCCGGCGCCGGTCTCGGACAGTTCCCCGGCCGATACGCTGTCAAGCTCATAGTGCAGGACGGCGCCGCCCTCGATCGACAAGCGGTTTTTCCGAAATCCTGCGGCCACCGATGGCTGAGCGACAAGGCCTGCGGATCGGGAGACGCCGTGCCACACGTAGCGACCACCGGCGGACAGATCGGCACGGGCGGAGAGTTGAGCGCCGGCGGGTGCAGCAGCCATCGTCAATGCGGTGACACATGACCAGGCATAGCGCACCCGGTCTAACGTGGAGCGCGCCGCCGGCTACTGCAAGGAAGCCCTTCGCGACTCGCAGTCGCGGTGGCGAGATGCAAGATCAAGGTCGGACCGCGCCCCCTGGCCAACTGCTAACCAGCTGACCCATCGGCACATAGCCCGGATTCGGCGCCGGGCACGGAATTCGCGTTTGACGGACACGAGACCCCAACCACAGGAGCGAAGTATGGGTCGCCTGGTCCTTCCGTGCCTCGTCGTCGCAGCGCTGCTCGTGCCCGCGGCCGCCACCGCACAAAACCAATGGCAGCGGACCGTGCGCAATCAGGTCAGCCAGCACGACAACTTCCTTTCCGAGCGCGGCTACACGATGAGCGGTGATGTGTACGACGGGAAGCTCAACGACGACTATTACCAGGACCTGACGATCACGCTGCGGCCTGGGACGTCCTACGCGTTCATGGGAGTCTGCGATGAGGACTGCCACGACATCGATCTGCGCCTGTACGATCCTGACGGGAACGAGGTGGCTTCCGACCTGCGCACCGACGATTGGCCAATCGTGATGATCACGCCGTCCCTCAAGGGTACGTATCAGGTGAGGGTTGTGATGGCGAGCTGCTCCAAGGATCCCTGCTTCTACGGGATCGGAGTGTTCACGAAGTAGGCGAGCCGAACCAGCACAACGGCCGCCGGACGCGGCGGCCGAAGTGCTGGTGTGGTAACTTTGCGGTCGCTTGTTCCTCCACTCGCTGACGTTCTCCCTGGTGTTTGCGTACGCCATGCTCAGCCGGCTGGCGTACGTGCTATTCGTGGGATGGACGCTGCGGCGGGAGGAGCGCGAGCGATACTACGCCACGCGCTTTGGTCCGGTCGAGGGGTTCCGGCGATTTCGCCGGCGCGCGGCGTGGGTCATGAACCACGACGCCTTCGCGTTCATCCTGCTTTGCGTCGTGACCCGCAACACCTGGGCGTTGCCGTTCCCGCCTGCCGCCACGTTCGTCACCGGCGCGGCGCTCGCGCTCATCGGTCTCGGGACGAAGCTCTGGGCCGCGCGCACCCTGGGAACCGACGCGTACTACTGGCACAACTTCTTCGACCCGGCCGCCGCGGTGGGACCGATCTCCTCCGGTCCCTACCGGTTCCTGTCCAGCCCGATGTACACGATCGGGTATCTGCCGGTGTACGGGCTCGCCCTGATGCTCCGGTCCTTCCCTGGGATTATCGCCGCGGTATTCTCCCAGGCCGCCATCCTCGCCTTCTACTTCATCGTGGAACGTCCACACTTCCAGCGGCTGCACCGCTCTAGCTGACGGTGGCGAAGCCGTCTATTGTGACGGCGTGACAAGACCGATGCGACGCATCGTCCTTCTACTATATGCGCTGGTGCTCGGCTGCCGCAGCAACGCGGGCGGGGGCGCGGGGGCCGGAGACCGGGAGAGACGGTCGCCGAGGATCAGGAGCTGGCCGCACCAGCGGAGCATCCCGACCATGACGCCGCGGCGGAGGCCGAGCATGCGATGACGGCACACGTCACCGAAGATCCGCACCTGCGGCTCACACCGCTGCGTGCTCCGGCTCCCGGCGATTCAGCGCGGGCCGCGCGGATGCTCGTGACGATGCGAAGCGAGCTGGCCAGGTATCGCGACGTCCGCGTTGCCGAGCTCGACGGATTCCGCCAATACATCCCGGCGGGTGGCGCCCCCGTACAGCACTTCACCAAACTCCGCTGGGCGTTTCTGTCGCGAAACGGGCTCGATCCGGCTCGGCCGACGTCGCTGTTGTACGAGCGCGCGGCGGACGGGAGTCTGACGCTGGTCGGCGCGATGTTCACGGCACCGCCGCAAACGAGCGCAGCCGAGCTCGATGCGCGGCTGCCGCTCAGCGTGACGCGCTGGCACCAGCACATCAACTGGTGTCTGCCGGGCGGATCGCCGGCAGAGGCGCAGCGCCGCTGGCGCGAGACCAAAGACGGGCGACCCGTGTTTGGTCCGAAGTCGCCAATTGCAACAGAAGCCGCGTGCCAGGCGGTGGGGGGGCGGTTTCGCCCACGGTTATTCGGGTGGATGGTTCACGTGATGGCGTTCGCGGGAGACGATCCATGGAATGCACACCAGCACTAGCGTCTCTTGACGGTCCACGCGGCGAGCGATAGCACTAGGAACGACGGTCAACCTTCTTAGAGGAATGAATATGCGACGTGGTGCCAGTTTACTCGCCGTCCTGTTCGTTCTGCCGGTTCTGTTGCTCGCGCAGGGGTCGATCCGCGGTCGCGTGTCTGACGCGGCGGGCGGTCCGCTCGCTCGCGCGCTAATCTCGGCGGAAGGCTCCGGGTTACGCGCGGAAAGCGACGAGCGGGGCGCGTACGAGATCCGGGACCTGTCGCCCGGCACGTACATCGTGCGGGTGCGACTGCTCGGCTACGTGCCGCAATCGACACGCGTCACGGTCGGGCAGGGACCCGTCACACAGGATTTCTCGCTGGCGGAGCACGCGATCAGCTTGTCGCCGGTGGACGTGACGGTCGGCTCGCGCGCGCGCCACGCGGCCGCCGACGAGCTGGCGGTGCCGGTGGACGTGTTCACCTCCGAGACGATGAAGCTCCAGGGCGCGACCGAGACTGGACAGATCCTCCAGTCGCTCTCGCCCTCGGTGAACTTCCCGCACCAGAGCGTCACCGACGCGACCGACATCGTGCGGCCGTTCACGCTGCGCGGGTTGTCACCCGATCACACGCTGGTGCTGGTGAACGGCTGGCGCCGCCACCAGACCGCGCTGGTGAACACCTTCGCCTACGGCACCGGCGCCGGATCGAGCGGTGTCGACCTGAACGCGATTCCGTCGAGCGCCGTGGACCGCATCGAAGTGTTGCGCGACGGCGCGTCGGCACAGTACGGCTCCGACGCGATCGCCGGCGTGGTCAACATGGTGTTGAAAGAAGGACAGCTCACGCCGTTCCTCAACACGAGCGTGGGCCGCTATCAGCCCAACGACTACAATGACGACGGCACGACGGTCAACCTGAACGGCGGCTTCGGCGTGGGGATCGGACGCGGCTCGCTGGGTGTGTTCGCCGAGTTTCTGGACCGCCAGCCCACCAACCGCGCCTGGGCCGATATCTACGAGGACGCCGGCACCGGCGTCGCTGATTCGATCGTCGACGGCCACGTGATCGTGAAGCGCAACCCCGTGGCGCAGCCAAATCACCATTGGGGGGACGGGCTCGAGCGGGACGTCATCACGATGGCGAATCTGCGGCTTCCCTTGAACGATCAGGGGACGACCGAGCTGTACGGCTTCGGCGGCTTCAGCAACCGCAAAGGCACCGGCAACGGCTACCGTCGCTGCGCCTCGAGCTGCGCGAGTCTTTCCAACCGGAGCTGGTCCGAGATCTACCCCTTCGGCTATCTCCCCGAATTCGCGCCCAACGTCAGCGACTACTCCGCGGCCTTGGGGCTCCGCGCCGCAACAGGCGGCTGGCAGATCGATCTCGGCGGTTCGTACGGCGCCAATCGCTTCGACTACAACCTTCGCAACACACTGAACGTGTCGCTCGGTCCGTGTCTCGACCCGGCGAATCCGTGTGCCCCGGGTCCGGACTCGGTCTTCGGCACCGGCGACGAGATCTCGAATCAGACGTCGTTCTTCGCCGGACGCCTGCAGCGCAATGAGCTCACGATCGGGCTGAACGCGGCGCGCAGCGTGACGATCGGGCTTCCGGCGCCGGTGAACCTGGCCGTCGGCGCGTCCTACCGCCGCGAAGCCTATGAGATTACGCGCGGGGAGCTGGCGTCGTATGTCGATGGCAATCATCTGGGCCCCGACTCGAGCGACGGCCGCCCCTACTCCCAGGTATTCCCGGGGTTCCGGCCGTCCGACGAATCGAACTCCGACCGCACGAACGTCGCCGTGTACGCGGATCTCGAGACGAATCTCTCGCCCAAGCTCCTGACCAACGTCGCGTGGCGGTTCGAGGACTACTCCGACTTCGGCTCGCTCCTAACCGCCAAGGCCGCGATCCGCTTCCAGCCGTCACCCCGATTCACCGTGCGGGCGGCAGCGAGCTCGGGATTCCGGGCGCCGGGGCTGGGCCAGTCGCATTTCAGCCATGTCAGCACGAATGTGATCGGCGGCGTGGTGACCGACGTGCTGATCGTGCCGGTGGGCGATACGGCGGCGCGGCTGTTCGGCTCGAAGCCGCTGCGCGCCGAGAAGGCGGTGAACCTGAGCGCGGGGTTCGCGTTCAGTCCCAACGACAACGTCACCCTCACCGTGGACGCCTTCCAGATTCGGATCAACGACCGGATTCTGCTCGGCGCGACGTTTGATGACAGCGTCACCCTCGCACTGCTGGCGGCCAACGGCTTCACCAACGTCGGCGGGATTCAGTACTTCACCAACGGGCTCGATACCCGGACCCGGGGGGTCGACTTCACCGCCGAGCTGCGGCGCCAGGCGGGCGCGGGCATGCTGAATGTGACCGCCGCCGTGAATTACACCAAGAACACGATTCTCTCGATCGATCCGTTGCCCCCGGTGCTCGACACCACGCCGTCGACCGAGCCGGGGATCATCGATTCGGTGACCTACATCGGCATTACGGAAGAGCGCCCCGACGTGCGGGCGACGCTCACGGGGCTGTATAGCGTTGGGCGGGTGCATGCCTTGCTGCGCGGGTCGTACTACGGGAAGTTCTCCTCGGCGCAGCCCGGCTACTGTGATCTGTGCCGCGAGCGCTACGGCGCCAAGTCACTAATCGACGCGGAAATCGGCTACCGGTTCGCCAGCATCGATCTCTCGCTGGGCGTGCGCAATCTGTTCGACGTCTACCCCGACCAGCCGTCGTCCCTGCAGGATGTGGGGGATGGGAATCCGTCGAAGGACTACAATAACAATTTCGGCGTTTTCCCCTGGGCGGCGGCGTCGCCGTTCGGCTACAACGGGCGCTATCTGTATGCCCGGGCGGAGATGAGCCTACTGCGGTAGTCGCACATTTAGCGCCGTGGCAGCAGCACGGCAATACGGAGGATCGGTGAACAGATATCTCAAGACATGCCTCCTCGCGCTCGCCTGCAGCGTGGCGTTGGCGGCAAGTGCGTTGGCACAGCAACGCTCGATCGCGGGCCGCGTCGCCAACTCGGTGAGCGACGAGCCGATCGTCGGCGTGACCGTGACGGTCGTAGGCACGGCGATCGCCGCCGTGACCGATGTCCGCGGCGAGTTCACGCTCTCGGCACCGGCGGGGCCGGTCTCGCTGAGCGTGCGGGCGATCGGCTACAAGCGCCGCACGGTGCCGGTGGGTGCCGACCAAACGCGCATCGCGATCGCCGTCGAGCCCGACATCTTCAACCTCGAGGCGGTGGTCGTCACCGGACAGGCGACGGCGGTCGAGCAGAAGAACCTGCCGCAGGCCGTGAGCGTGGTGACGGCGCAGCAGCTCGAGCGCGTGCCCACCCCCACGATTGAAAGCGCCCTGCAAGGGAAAATCGCGGGCGCGCTGATCCAGTCGAACTCCGGCGCCCCGGGCGGCGGCGCGCAGATCAACCTCCGCGGCGTCTCGACGATCAACGGCGGTGTCGACCCGGTGCTCGTCGTCGATGGCCTCGTGGTCAGCAACGCGGCGATCGGGAACAACATCAACGCCATCACCGCGGCTGCCGCGGGCGGCAACGCGTCGAACCAGGACAACCCCGTCAACCGCATCGCCGACCTGAATCCGGCCGATATCGAGCGCATCGAGGTGCTGAAGGGCGCCTCGGCGGCGGCGATTTACGGCGGCGCGGCATCGAACGGCGTGTTGATCATCACGACGAGGCGCGGCTCCACGGGGGCACCGCGGTTTCACCTGACGCAGCGCTTCGGCGAGTACCGCGTGTCGAATTTCATGAAGTCGCGCGTGTTCACCGATTCCGCGGATGCGGCGACGTTCACCGATACGACGAGCGCCGGCCTCTACTGCAACCTTCCGGGCGGAACCCCGACGGGCGGTGGCCTCTGCCCGAACTTCGACAACATCGGGCCGCTCTGGTCCGAGCATTCGCTCTCGTGGGAAACCGACGCCAGCATCACGGGCGGCACAGATCAAACCCGCTATTTCATCTCGGGACTGCTCAAACGTGACGGCGGCATCGCGCCGGGAACGGGCTACGACAAACAGTCCCTTCGAGCCAATCTCGACCAGACGATGGGATCGCGCTGGGTGCTGTCACTCAGTAGCGCCGTGATACACAGTCTCGCGGCGCGCGGCATCTCGAACAACGACAACGCCGGCACGAGCCCTTACCTCGTGTTCCCACTGACGCCGAGTTTCGTGGATCTCCAAGCCGTGAACGGCGTCTACCCCGAGAACCCCTTCGAGCGCAGCAATCCGCTCCAGACCTACGCGAATTTGCGCAACGACGAGGATGTGTGGCGCGCGCTCGGTGCCGGGACGCTGCGGTTTGACGCCATCAACAACGAACGGCAGAGCCTGCGCTTCGTCGTCACGGGCGGAGTCGACTACTTCAACCAGGAAAACGACATCTACTCCCCGCCCGAGCTCGAGTTCGAGCCGAACGATGGCCAGCCGGGCACGGTCGTGCTCGGGAAGACGTCGAACGTGAACCTCAACCTGCTGACCAACGCGATCTACACGCACCAGAGCAGCAGTGGCAGGCGGGCGACCACGGCCATCGGGCTCCAGTACGTGGACCGCGATTTCAACTTCACGAACCTCGTGGGGCGCAACCTGCCGCCCGGCCAGCAGAATATCGACCAGGCCACGAGCGTCATCATCAATCAGCAGCTGCAGCCCCAGCAAGACCTCGGCCTGTATGCGCAGGAAGAGCTCCTGATGATGGACGAGCGCTTGATGGTGGCATTCGGCGTGCGCGCGGACCGCTCCAGCCGCAACGGCGATGTGGACAAGTTCTTCTACTATCCCAAGCTGGCGGGGTCGTACCGCTTCACGAACATCGGCGGCAGCGGCGCGAACGAAATCAAGGTCCGCGCGGCGTTCGGACAGACGGGCAATCCGCCGCAATTCGGCAACAAGTTCACGCCCAATGCGACGGGCACGATCGGCGGGATCTTCGGAAGCTCGGCCGGCGCCATCGCCGGCGATGCGACGATCAAACCCGAGCGTCAAACGGAATTCGAGGCCGGACTCGACGCGACGCTCGCCGACGGGCGCCTCACACTTACGCTGACGGGATTCCACAAAACGATCACCGACCTGCTGCTGGCGCAGACGCTCGCGCCCTCGACGGGGCGGACGCAGCGCACGTTCAACGGCGGCGAGCTGCGCAATCGCGGCATCGAAGCCAGTCTGGGGTACGCGGTCATGCAGCGGCCCGATGTGAGCTGGATCGTCAACTCGACGTTCTTCGCGAATCGCACCAAAGTGATCTCCCTGCCGGTCCCCGCCTTCCAGGTGGGCGGCTTCGGCACGTCACTCGGGGCGTTCGAGATCCGGCCGGGCCATTCGGTGACGCAGATCGTCGGCACGCCGATCGACTCGTTGGGGCAGCCGACGGTCGTGGGCGACGCGAATCCCGATTTCCAGATGACCTTCGGCAGCGAGCTCGAGTATCACCGCTTCAGCCTGGGGCTGCTGCTCGACTGGAAAAAGGGTGGCGACGTGATCAACCTGACGGAGCTGCTCTTCGATCTGTTCGGCAACAGCGCGGACTGGAGCGGCGCCGCGCAGACTCGGTTGACGGACTTCTTCGCCGGGAACACGCAGCCGTACGTTCAGGACGCTTCGTACCTGAAGCTGCGTGAGCTGTCGCTGTCCTATCACATTCCCGCTGCGACGACCTCCGCCTTGTTCGGTTCAACGGTGCGCGATGCGCGCATCACGTTCGCCGGTCGGAACCTGATCCGCATCACGGGCTTCCGCGGCATGGACCCCGAGGTCTCGAACTTCGGCAACCAGGCGGTGGCGCGAAACATCGATGTGGCGCCGTTCCCGCCGAGCCGCAGCTTCTTCGTCGCCATCGATTTGGACTTCTGAGCGAGGGCACCTGACCATGAAACGCATTTGCAGCTTGCTGGCGGTCGCGGCGCTCGTCACAGGAGCCTGCGATTTCACCATGACGGATCCCAACGGTCCCGGGCAGATTGGCAGCAATCCCACACGCGCGCGGGTGCAGGAAACCGTGGCGGGGATTCTGCTCGCGGCTCGCTCCGACGCTTCGGATTGGAATCTGGACGCCGGGATTCTCGGTCGCGAAGCGTATCGGTTCGACGGCTCCGACCCACGCTTTACCGCGGAATTGCTGACGGGTCCGCTCGATCCCGGCGGCGGCGCCTTTGGCGGCGACCACTGGGTGGAGCATTACAATACGATTCGCACCACGAACGATTTGCTGAACGTGATCGGCAGCGCGTCGCAACTCTCCGCCGCGGAGCAACGCGCCACGCGGGGCTTTTCCCAAACGCTCCAGGCGTACTCGTTCCTGATGGTGCTGATGGCCCATACCGACGCGCCGGCGCACAACGGCGATTCGATTCCCGTGGACGTCAACATCCCGGTGTCGGATCCTCCGGCGCCGCTGGTCTCAAACGGCGCGGCGTTTCTGTTCGTCTCGAATCTCCTGGATTCAGCGGACGTCGAGCTCGCGGGTGGAGGCAGCGATTTTCCGTTCACCCTGCCATCGGGGTTCACCGGATTCTCGACGCCTACCGAGTTCCGGCAGTTCAATCGCGCTTTGAAAGCCGCGGTCGAAGTGTATCGCGGCAGCCTGGGGTGCGGGGCGTGCTATGGGACGGCGCTGACGGCGCTGGCTGCGTCGTTCATCGACACGCTGGGCGGGGCCGGCACACTCAACCGCGGTGTGTATTTCAACTTCAGCACCGCACCGGGCGACGCGCCGAACCCGCTGTTCCAGAACCCGCAGACGGGCGAGAATTTCGTGCACCCGTCGCTCCAGGATAGCGTCGAGACAAAACCGGGTGGCGGGAATGACAATCGCTACACGGCGAAGGTGGTCGACCGGGCCCTGGTCACTACTACGGGCCTCTCGTCCGATCTCGGCTGGATTCGCTATCCCAGTACGGACGCCCCAGTCCCCATCATCCGCAATGAGGAGCTGATTCTGCTGCGGGCCGAGGCAAACCTCGCGACTGCGCTGCCGGCGGCCGCGGCGGCGGACGTCAACTACATCCGCGTGGCATCCGGCGGGTTGGCCGCCATCGCCGGTCTGGGCGGCCAGACGCCAGCCCAGATCCTCGGCCAGATCCTGCGGGAGCGGAAGTATTCGCTGCTGTATGAAGGCCATCGCTGGTTCGATCTCCGGCGCACCGGAAACCTCAGTGCGCTGATTCTCGATCGCGCCGGCGACCAGCGGTTCTCGACCCTGCCCGTTCCGTTGAGCGAGCGGCAGGCAAGACAGTAACGCCGCTTGCTGTCTCACGACGAAACCGCCGGGCGGCGTGACGCCGCCCGGCGGTTTTGTTTGTGTCCTCTCGCAGTGGTTGCTCCTGTCGGAGCAAAAGGGGAAGAAGCACCCCCTAGCGACCGCCGAAACGCCCTGATATGATCTCGCGCCTTGAAAGTCACGTCTAAACCCGGAGAGTCTATGCGCGCTGTGAGTCGTTTGCTGAGCATTGCCCTACTCGCCGTGGCCCTGTATGCGGTCCCGGCCTCCGCGCAGAACGGTCGCATCACCGGCACCGTGCGCGACGCCAGCGGGACCGCGCTGTCCGGCGTCGCGATGCGCGCCACGAACCAGCGAACCTCCGCGTCGAGCCGCGCGACGACCGGCGCCGACGGCCGCTTCACCATCTCCGGATTGCCCGCCGGCAGCTACACCGTCGCGGCGTCGATGCCCGGCCTCCGAACGGTCTCGCAGAACGTGCAGGTGGCGGCGAACCAGACCGTCTCGCTGGATCTCGTGCTGCAGGCGGTCACGCTCGAAGCGGTCACCGTCACGGCCATGCTGCGCGAGCAGGAGCTGGCCAAGGTGCCCTTCTCGATTGCCGCGCCGACAGCGCAAGCGCTGCGGCTGCGCGGCGCGGAGAACATCGAAGGAATCGCGGCCAACGTCGCGGGCTTCAGCGTGCAGAACCTGGGACCGGGCCAGAGCACCGTGGCGATGCGCGGTGTGTCCTCCGGTCAGATCGCGCGGGACCAGCCCGGGGTGAAGGAAGACGTCGGTGCCTATCTCGACGATGCCCCGGTCTCGCTCTCGCTGTTCACGCCGGACCTGGATCTGTTCGATGTCTCGCGCGTCGAAGTGCTGCGCGGGCCGCAAGGAACGCTGTTCGGCGCCGGCTCCCTGGCGGGAACGGTGCGCTACATCAGTACCGAACCCGAGCTGGGCGCCACCCACACGTTCGGCGAGGTCGGCCTCCATCAGGTTCGGAGTGGCGCCGCGGGGAACAACGCCAAACTCGGGTTCAACGTCCCAGTCGGCGACGAGTCTGCGTTCCGGATCGTGGGGTACAGCAGCGACCTCGCGGGCTGGATGGACGCGGTGCAGCCGAACCTGCGCGTGAATCACGACGTCAACGGCGGTAATCGTACCGGCGCGCGCCTGGCCTGGCGCTTCGAGCCCAGCGGGCGCTTCAGCCTCACGCCGCATCTCGCCTATCAGAAGGTGCGGACGAACGGCTGGAACCGGAAAGACGACTTCAACATCCTGGCCAATCCCTACACGACCAGTCGGCCCGCCGTCGCGCTGGGACCACGGGAGTTGTTCACCCAGCAGGAGGAGCCGTTCAGCGACGAGTTTTTCCTCGGGGCCGTGAATCTGCGGTACGCTTTCAGCAGCGCCGTGAGTCTCACCTCGATCACGTCGTTCACGCGCCGGAACATTAAAGTCACGCGTGACGGCGGCGCGCTGTTTGCGAGCGTCATCGGCGCCAGTATCGGACTGCCGGAGGACATCTATACACTCGACGCACCGTTCGACGACAAGACGACGTCGAAGGTCTGGACGCAGGAGCTGCGCCTGGCCGGCGGCGCTGGTCGCCTGACGTGGGTGGTGGGCGGTTTCTACAGCCACAACGAGCGTCATTTCGGTCAGGATGTCATTGCCATCGGATTCGACACCGCGACGGCGCCAATCTTCGGTGCGCCGTACGGGTTCACGCAGGGGCTCCGGGCGCCCAAGGATCACCTCTTCTGGTCGGACCTGAACTACGACCTCGGACAGGGGGCGGTGTTCGGGGAGGCAACGCTGTCGCCCAGTGCGCGGTTTGATCTCACCGCGGGGTTGCGTTATTACAACTTTTCCGAGGATCGCGGGCTGATCTTCGACGGGTTCCTCACCAACGCCAATACCGGGACAGCGCTGGTCACCGACACCGGCGCCACCAACGCGGACGGCGTCGTGCCGCGGTTCATTGCGAGCTACAAACCCTCCGATGCGGTCACCGTGAATCTGCAGGCCGCGCGCGGGTTCCGGCTGGGCGGCATCAACGATCCGCTGAACTATCCCTCCTGCGTGGGAACCGACTCGGCGACGTTCAGCGGGCACGGTGCGTGGAACGATCAAAAGGTGTGGAACTACGAAGCGAGCGTGAAGTCCCGCGTGTTCGGCGGCCGCGGGTCGGTCAATGTCTCGGCCTTTTACATGGATATCCAGGACCTGCAGCTCAACGTGACCGCCGGGTCCTGTTCCTCCCGGCTGGTGTTCAACGCCCCCACGGCTCGCAGCCAGGGAGTCGAAGTCGAAATCAACGCGACGCCGACCCAGAACCTCGATGTCGCGTTCTCCGCGGCGTTGAATGACTCCAAGCTGACGTCCACCGATACCACCGGGGGCGTCAACGTGATCTCGGGGATCCAGTCCGGTAACCGTCTCCCGGGCGTGCCCAAGGTTCAGTTGACGGGCGCCCTGACCTACGGGTGGAATGTGGCGCCGGGGTCGCGCGCATCGATCACCGGCAGCTTCCAGCACGTCGGCTCGCGCTTCACCGCCATCGACGACTTCGGCACGGGCGTGTGTTTGAGCGGCGTGAACCCCTGTCCGTTCGGGACCGTCGATATGACGAAGTTTGAGGCCGACGAGGGCGGCGTAACGATCGGCGGCCCGCTGACGCAGAGCGTCTTCTCGTTCAATCCGGAACTGCCGGCGTATACTCTGCTGAACCTCCGCGCTGGACTGCGCCGGTCCGGCTGGGAGGCGGCGCTGTTCATCAACAACGTGACGGATGAGCGGGCGTTGCTGGCACTGGACCGCGAGCGCGGCACCCGCGCCCGCGTGGGGTATTTGACGAACCAGCCGCGAACCGTGGGGGTGTCGCTGCGGTTCGACTACTGAGCCACTGATCACGCTGATCAGCAACTGATTAACGCAGAAAACCGCCGGACCATGCTCCGGCGGTTTTCGATTATCTGTGAGAATCAGTCGTTGATCTGCGAGATCTGTGGCCCCTACATTCGGCCGGCGCCCATGCCCGCCCCGACGCCCGCGTCCTCCGTGTAGAACTTCGCGCCCACCACGGTCGCGAGTGGCGCTTCGATCAGCGTCGCGATCGTCGTGATGATCGCGAGATTGTGCGGCGTGATCCCGGAGGGCCACATGAACAGCGTGTTCATGAGACCCGCGGCGAACCAGGCCGCGATGCCGGCTTTCACGGCCGTGCCCGGCCCCGCGCCGAACCGCGGCCGGATCGCCGCATAGAGCCAGACGAGGAAGACGCCAAAGACGAAGTCGAGGAAGACAAACCAGGGGATCTGCGCGGTGGTCATCGCGGGCCGGTTGAGCGCCGCCATGGCGGCTGCCATCTGATCCTTCAGCACCACACCGTACAGCACCGTATCGATCACATTCAGCACGACGCCCGCGATCAAGCCACCGATAATCACCTTCTGCATGTTGATCTTACCCATCTGGCATCCCTCCTGGAGAGAGGACAGCGGGGACCTCTCGAGCATCCAACCGCCGCCACGGTACGGGATCGGATGGGACTCGTCAAGCCACCGCCAGTACCATGGTGGGCGCGGTGCGTGCTGGTTAAGTTTCCCGAACAACAGTCGCAGTCCGTGGTGAGTTGCGGCCTATTGCAGCCACGTTAAACAAGTCGCTAAAAAGCCGGGGGGGCCCCCCCCGTCCATATTGGCGACGGGGGCTTTTTTTTTGACGATGACGGACCGAACGCAACGTCTCACCGCCCTTCGCGCAGCGCTCGCGCAGCGCATCCTCGTCCTCGATGGCGCCATGGGGACGATGATCCAGTCGTACGCCCTGGACGAAAACGACTTTCGCGGCGAGCGGCTGCGCGCGCACCCCAAGGACCTGCGCGGCAATAACGATCTGCTTACCCTGACCCGCCCCGATGTCATCGCCGAAATCCACCGCGGCTACCTCGAGGCGGGCGCCGACCTGCTCGAGACGAACACGTTCAACGCCCAGGTGATCTCGCAGAGCGACTACGGGATGGAAGACGTGGTGTACGAGCTCAACGTGGCCGCGGCGCGACTCGCGCGCCGTGAGGCCGACGCCGTGACGGCGCGCACGCCCGAGCGGCCCCGCTTCGTGATCGGCGTCCTCGGGCCGACGAACCGCACCGCATCGCTGTCGCCGGACGTGAACGATCCGGGCTTTCGCAACGTCAGCTTCGCGCAGCTCGCCGCCGCCTATCGTACGCAGGCCGAGGGTCTGATCGAGGGGGGCGTGGACCTCCTCATGGTCGAGACCATTTTCGACACGTTGAATTGCAAGGCGGCGCTGTTTGCCGTTCGCAGCCTGCTGGACGAGCTGAAGCTCGACGTCCCGCTGATGGTGTCGGGCACGATCACCGACGCCAGCGGGCGAACCCTGTCGGGACAGACCGTCGAGGCGTTCTGGAACTCCGTCCGCCACGCCGACCTGTTCGCGATCGGTCTGAACTGCGCACTCGGCGCGGCACAGCTGCGGCCGTACGTCGAAGAGCTGTCCCGCCTCGCCAACCTCCCCGTCAGCTGCCACCCCAATGCGGGGCTGCCCAACGCCTTCGGCGGTTACGACCAAACGCCAGCGGAGATGGCGGCGCTGATGGGCGACTTTGCACGGTCGGGGTTCGTGAATCTCGTGGGGGGCTGTTGCGGCACGACGCCGGCACACATTCGCGCGCTTGCGGAGACGGTTGCCGGTGCGCGGCCACGCGCGGTGCCGGATGTCGCGCCAATCTGTCGTCTGTCGGGGCTCGAGCCCCTCAACATCCGGCCCGACACGCTGTTCGTGAACATCGGCGAACGCACCAACGTGACTGGCTCGTCGCGGTTTGCCGGCCTGATCAAGGCCGGGAACTACGAGGCCGGGCTCGAGGTGGCGCGCCACCAGGTGGAGAACGGCGCGCAGATCATCGACGTGAACATGGACGAGGGGATGCTCGACGCCGAGGCCGCGATGGAGCGCTTCCTGCGCCTGGTCGCCGCCGAGCCCGACATCGCCAAGGTACCGGTCATGGTCGACTCGTCCCGCTGGGAGGCGCTCGAGCTCGGTCTCCAGAACCTCCAGGGGAAGGGGATCGTCAATTCCATCAGTCTAAAGGAAGGCGAAGCGGAGTTCCTCGCACGCGCCCGTCTCGTGCGGCGCTACGGCGCCGCCGTCGTCGTGATGGCCTTCGACGAGCAGGGCCAGGCCGACACGGCCGACCGCAAGGTGGCGATCTGCACGCGGGCGTACCAGCTCCTGACGGAGCAGGTCGGCTTCCCGCCCGAGGACATCATCTTCGACCCCAACATCTTTGCCGTCGCGACGGGAATCGAAGAGCACAACACGTACGCGATCGCCTACCTCGACGCCGTGCGCCGCATCAAGGAGACGCTGCCGCGGACGCTCGTGAGCGGCGGCGTGAGCAATCTGTCCTTCGCGTTCCGCGGCAGCGCCCACGTCCGCGAGGCGATGCACTCGGCGTTCTTGTACCACGCGATCAAGGCGGGGATGGACATGGGCATCGTCAATGCCGCCCAGCTCGCCGTCTATGAAGACATCCCGCCCGACGTGCTCGTGCTTGGTGGAGGATGTGCTCTTCAACCGCCGGGCCGACGCCACCGAGCGCCTGACGGCGCTCGCCGAGCAGCACCGCGAGAGCACCGTCGTGACCCGGGCGGACGCCGCGTGGCGGTCGTTGCCGGTGACCGAACGGCTGCGGCATGCGCTCGTGGAGGGGATTCTCGACCACGTCGAGGCAGACGTCGAGGAGGCACGGCGCAAAGCCGCTCAGCCGATCGATGTGATCGAAGGTCCGCTCATGGACGGCATGAACGTCGTCGGAGATCTATTCGGGGCGGGCAAGATGTTCCTGCCGCAGGTCGTGAAGAGCGCCCGCGTCATGAAGAAAGCGGTCGCCTATCTCGTGCCGTTCCTCGAAGCCGAGCAGCGGGCGGCGGGTGGCGTGCGCCGCGCCGGCAAGATCGTGCTCGCCACCGTAAAGGGCGACGTGCACGACATCGGCAAGAACATCGTCGGCGTGGTGTTGCGCTGTAACAACTACGACGTGATCGACCTCGGCGTGATGGTGCCGGCGCAGACGATTCTCGATACGGCGCGCCAAGAAGGCGCAGACGTGATCGGCCTGTCGGGCTTGATCACGCCGTCGCTCGACGAGATGGTCCGGGTCGGCAAGGAGATGACCCGCCAGGGCTTCACGCTGCCGCTCCTCATCGGCGGCGCGACGACTTCGCGGGCGCACACAGCGGTCAAGATCGCACCGGGCTACAGCGGCCCGACGATTCACGTGCTGGATGCATCGCGCGGCGTGGGCGTCGTCAGCCAGCTCTTGTCCGCCGAGCGCCGTGGTGCCTACCTCGACGAGGTCGGCGCGGAGTACGAGCGCTTGCGCGCCGAGTACGGCTCGCGCGATGCGGAGCGCGTCATTCTCCCGCTCGACGAGGCGCGGCGGCGGCGCCTGCAGCTCGACTGGACCGCATTCGAGCCGGTCCGTCCCTGCCGCCCGGGCATCACCACGTTCGACGACTATCCGCTCGGCGAGCTCGTCCCGTATATCGACTGGACGCCGTTCTTCCAGGCGTGGGAGCTGAAGGGGAGCTATCCGGCGATTTTTGAAGACTCGAAGGTCGGCGACGCCGCGAAGAAGCTGTTCGCCGATGCGCAGGCGCTCCTGAAACGTTTCGTGGCCGAGCGGCTCGTGCGGGCGCGAGCGGTGTTCGGTCTCTTCCCCGCGAACACGGTCGGGAACGACGACATCGAGGTCTACGCCGGCGAGGATCGCTCGCAGGTGCGTGCGGTGTTGCGCGGCTTGCGCCAGCAGATGGAGAAGGGCCCCGGTCGCCCAAATCTCTGCCTCGCCGACTACATCGCCCCCAAGGACAGCGGCAAGCGCGACTGGGTCGGCGCGTTCGCGGTGACGGCGGGGATCGGGCTCGACGCGGTGTGCGCCGCGTTCGAGAAAGACAACGACGACTACTCGAGCATCCTGGCGAAAGCGTTGGCCGACCGCTTGACCGAAGCGCTCGCCGAGCGGCTGCACGAGCGCGTGCGGACGGAGCTGTGGGGGTACGCGCCCGATGAGCGGAACGACGTCGCCACGCTCGTGGCGGAGCGGTACCGCGGGATTCGCCCGGCACCTGGGTACCCCGCGTGCCCCGACCACACCGAGAAGCGGACGCTCTTCGACTTGCTCGACGTGACGGACGCCACGGGCATCACGCTGACGGAGTCGTGCGCGATGTTGCCTGCGGCGTCGGTGAGCGGATGGTACTTCGCGCATCCGGAAGCCAAGTACTTCGGCCTGGGGCGCATCGGGCAGGATCAGGTGACGGACTACGCCGCTCGCAAAGGCATGACGCAAGAGGAAGTAGAACGCTGGCTGGCGGCGAACTTGGCGTACACGCCGTGAGACCTTAGGTTGCCGCATATGAGTCAGGCTGAGATACGCATTACCGCCGAGCCGGTGGACAACCACCGCTGCAAGTTCGTCGTGAGCCAACCGCTGCACGCGGCGGGCGTGCGGCGCTTCGCGTCCGCCGACGAGGCGAAGGGATCGCCGCTGGCGGAAGAGATCTTCGCGATTCCCGCAGGCGGTGTCACCGAGGTGATCGTTTCGGGCAACATCGTCACGGTCGTCAAGGACAATTCCGCGCCGTGGCAGGCAGTGGGGAAGGCGGTCGGCGCGGCGATTCGCGCGGCGGCCGCGTCGGGCGCCCCTCCGGTGGCCGCGAAGGTGGCCCCCCCCCCCGGGGCCGGCGCCGTCGACGATGACCAGCTGTACGAGCAGGTCGCGAAGGTCTTCGAGGAGCAGGTGAACCCGATGGTCGCCCGCCACGGCGGTCGCGTCGAGCTGATCGACGTGCAGGATGCGGTGGTGATGCTCCGCATGGGTGGCGGCTGTCAGGGGTGCGGCATGGCGGACGTCACGTTGCGCCAGGGGATTGAAGGGATGCTCGCGCAGCTGGTGCCCGATGTCCGCGGCATCGTCGACATCACCGACCACACCACGGGCTCGAACCCCTACTTCCAGGCCTCGAAGAAATAGCACCGCGTCTCCTGCTGCTGCTGCCCACCACGACGTACCGCACCGCGGCGTTCGTGGAGGCTGCGCGGCGGATCGGCGCGGAGTTGACGGTCGCCTCCGAGCAGCCGAGTACGCTCGAGGCTGCAAATCCTGCGGGACTCCTCACGCTGAACTTCCACGAGCCCGCGCGGGCTGCCGATGCCGTGCGGGAATTCTCCAAGAAGACTCCCATAGCCGGCGTCGCCGGTGTGGACGACGACACGGCTGTAATTGCTGCCGCGATTGCGGAGCGCCTCCACTTGAAAGGAAATCCGACGCACGCGGCTGAAGCGGCACGAGATAAGCACAAGCAACGCGAGCTACTGGCCGCGGCCGGCATTCCGATCCCGCGTTTTCAGCTCCGCTTGCTGGCCGAGGATCCCGAGCAAGTCGCTCGGTCGGTCACGTACCCGTGCGTGCTGAAGCCGCTGCGGCTATCAGCCTCGCGGGGGGTCATGCGCGCAGACAGTCCGAAAGCGTTCGTCGCTGCGCACGAGCGCCTTCAGGCCATTCTGGCCGAGCCTGATGCCGCCGCGTGCGGTGAACCGTCGTGGCAGTACCTGGTCGAAGAATTCATCCCCGGGTACGAAGTCGCGCTTGAAGGATTGGTTGTGAACCGGCGCCTGCACGTGCTGGCGCTGTTCGACAAGCCAGATCCGCTCGATGGTCCATTTTTCGAAGAAACGATCTACGTGACGCCGTCGATGGTGCCGGCCGCACTACAGAAGTCCATCGGGGAGTGTGCGGAACGCGCCGTGCGAGCAATGGGGATCAGCGACGGCCCTATCCATGCGGAGCTGCGTTACAACGAGCGCGGCCCCTGGCTCATCGAGCTGGCGGTGCGGCCCATTGGGGGGCGCTGCTCGGCCGTTCTGCGATTCGGCGATACCGGCGTGTCCCTCGAGGAAATCATCGTGCGGCACGCGCTGGGGATGCCCATCCCGTCCTTGCAGCGCGAACGACTTGCGGCGGGCGTAATGATGATTCCGATTCCGGGCGCCGGGACGCTGCAAGAGGTCAGTGGCGTTGCCGAGGCGAAGGCGGTGCCGCTGATCGAAGACGTGCAAATCACCGCGCATCCGGGCGAACGGCTGGTGCCGTTTCCGGAAGGCTCGCGGTATCCGGGATTCATTTTTGCGCGGGGAGAGACGCCGGCAGCCGTCGAGGCGGCGTTACGCGCCGCCCATCAGAAACTCGGCTTCACACTGCTTCCGCAACAACCTCCAACCAGAGGCGTGGGACCGACTCCACCTTAAGCTCGTTCATGGTCCGCTCGAGCCCGGCCTCGAGCGCCTTGGCGCCTTCCTCGAGCGGAACGCCGGGCAGCGCGCCCTCGATGAACAGCGAAAACCGGCCGATATCGATGAGCGCGGCGCGCGTCATGTCGATCCGCAATAACTCGACGGTCGTGGGACGGAAGCCCGCCTCCTTCAGCGCGGCCGTGTACTGCTCGACCGAGTACCACTCCATGGCGGCGGCGTGCCCGGTATGCTGTACCTCGATTCCTTTTTCCCGCAGTGCCTGCACCGAGCGCACGATCCAACGGCGCCAGAAGCCGCTCGTGCCTTCGACATACGCGCCGTTGAAGAACGTGCTGTTGAACGCGAGCAGGCCGCCCGGCTTGAGCACGCGCCGAATTTCCTTCAGCACCTGTGGCTTGTCGGGCATCAGGTGAATGGCATTGAGAAAAACGACGGTGTCGGCGGACTTGACGAGCTTCGACAGCCATTCGGCGCTGCCCTGCACGAACTCGGCGAATTTGGAGGAAATGGCGGCGCGAGCTTTAGCGAGCGCGGACGGCGAAGGGTCTACCCCGATGACGCGGGGTGGTGGCTGCTGGCCGCGCACGCGCTCGAGAATCAGCTCCGTGACGGCGCCGGGGCCGCAGCCCAGGTCCACGATCACCTGGCGGCCCGGACAGATCACCCGCTCCAGGATCCATTTGTTGACATGCGTGAAAAACGGATGCCGCGTGAACGGCGTGAACGAAAACTTCTCGTCGTCTGCTGCCGGGGTGATCGCGGTCAAATTTTGTGAATCCCGAGCGGTCCGAGATGGACGTCGAGATTGTGGTTGACTCGGTAGCCAACGACGCCGTTCAGCTCGGCCGCGTCGCCGGTGTAGACCTCTTTGCCGTTGATCATGTACTTCGCCTTGCCGCCCCGCACTTCAACGCTCAGCTCATTGCTCGCGTTGCCGGTGCTGTCGGACTTGGTCACGGCGGCGCTCGCCGTCCATTCGACGATCGCGGTGGGCCGCGTGGTGTAGCCGGTGCGGCGGCGGATCGAGTACATCCCGTCGATCGGCCGCACGAGCAGGTACGTGTAGGTCTGGTTCGAGTCAGCGAGGTGCTTGCCGCCGAGGAAGATGCCGAATGCTTCCGGATGGGCCGGATTCGTCATTTGGATCATCTTGGCGACGATGTGATAGTTGCCGGACGCGGTGTCCTGGTTACGCCAATAGATGGCGGCCGGGCCAACCGTGGTATGCAGGCCGCCTGCTCCCATGGTCGTGAACTTCACATTGGCGAGCGGCGCGGGCTGGCCAGTCTGGCGGTTGGGCTCCGTCCGCACGTTCCAGCCGGGTGGGAAGCTGCCGCCACCGGCGACGGTGCGGTCGGGGTCGGCCTGCGCGCTGAGACTACCCGCGGGGGCGAAAAGCACAAAGACCGCCGCAGCGGTCAGCAGTCGCATCGAAACCATCGGCTCTCCTCAAGAATTGTCATCAATATGGAGGTCTAAGTGAGCGCATTAAAACGTTTTAGTCAAGAGCAGGGTCGTGTTCAGGCTCGCCGTTCGGCCAAATCGTGCACCGTATCCAGTCCTATGATCTTGAGCTTACGCTTCCCCATCGGGAGTGTGATGTCCACCTTCTGACCCACTTTCCCACCGAGTAGCGCCTTTCCGAGCGGCGACGCCATGGACACGGGCATCTCTTCGGCACCGTCCTCGCCTTCGATGAACTCGCCCAGCGTGAGCGCGTAAATCTCCTTCTTCTTGGTATCCACGTCCTCGACGGTCACCCGGGACCCGAACCCGACGCGGTCGCGCGGAATGTCCTGCTCGCGCACGTCGGACAGCTTCGACAGGCGCAGGCGCAGATGGTGCACGCGCGCCTGGGCGAATTGCTGCCGCTCGAGCGCAGCCTTGTATTCGGAGTTCTCGCGCAGGTCGCCGTGGGCGCGCGCCTTCTCGATCTCCTTGGGCAACACGAAAGAGATCTCGTGATTCAGGCGTTCGACCTCGCCTTGGAGTTTTTGTTTTAGTCCCTCAATCATATGGCGGCGGTTAGACGGTTAGACGGTTAGACTCATACTTCTCATGATCACATACTAACCGACTAACCGTCCAACGGGCTAGGTTTTAGGCATGCGCACCTACCACCAGCTCACCGATCCTGATCGCTCCGGCCTGGCCGACCAGATCGGCGCCCAACGGCGGCGGGTGGCAGAGCGCCTGGCCGGCGTGCGCCGCATTGTGGCCGTCATGAGCGGCAAGGGTGGGGTGGGGAAGAGCTATGTGACCGCTCATCTTGCCCGAGCGCTCGCCCGCGGCGGGCAGGCGGTAGGCGTCCTGGATGCCGACTTGAATGGGCCGACGATACCCCGATTACTCGACGCGCCGCACGCCGCACGCCGCACGTCTGACGAAGGGGTCGAGCCGGCAACCGGGCTCGACGGCGTAAGGTGCATTTCGATGGGTCAACTGCTGGATGAGGGCCAGCCTTTGGTGTTCCGCGGGCCCGCGGCCGAAAGCTTCGTGTGGCGCGGCGCGATGGAAGCCACGGCGCTGCGCGAGTTTCTGGGCGATGTCGCGTGGGGCCCGCTCGACATGCTGTTGCTCGATCTGCCGCCCGGCATGCAGCGCTACATCGAGCTGTGCGACCTCCTCGGCCAACCACCCGCCGTGCTCACGGTGACGATTCCGACGCCGGAATCGCACGATGCCGTTCGGCGGGCAATGCGTGCGGCCGTCGAACGCGGCTCCCAGCTCGTGGGAATTGTCGAGAACATGGTTGGACTGCAATTCCCCGGATCAGCCGGTGACGATCTCTCGAGGGAATTCGGCATTCCAGTGGTGGCCCGCATTCCGTGGCATCCGGCACCAAGCGACTGGGATCAGGTTGTGGATCAGGTTTTCGACGCACGACGTACGACGCACGACGCACGATGAAGTTCCTCTGCGTCGAGTGCGACCAGCAGATGGCGTTCGGGGAGCGGCAGCTGCCCGGTGACGGCACGCTCGCCGCCACGTTCAAGTGTCCTAAGTGCGGGCGCGTGGTCGCGATGCTGACGAACCCGATGGAAACGCAGCTCGTGTCCTCCCTCGGCGTCGAGATCGGCGGGCGCACGGTGCCGGCGGAGCCGTTCGAGATGGTGAATGCGATGGTCGTCGCGGGGAGCGCCGGCAGTCCTGCGTGGTCGAGCGATGCTCAGGAGCGGCTGGCGCGGGTGCCCAGCTTCGTGCGCGGCATGGTCAAGAAGATTTACGCGGATTACGCGAAGGAGCGCGGGATCACGGAGATCACTCCGGTGGTCATGGACACTGCGCGGGCGGAGCTGGGTCTGGAAGGCATGTGAGCGATTTCGAGGAGCGTAACGTCGGGGATCTGCGCGTGCGCATCGATCGCACCCTCTGCGTGGGATTCGGCGACTGCATTACTGAAGCCCCCGAAGCGTTCGTGCTCGACGACAGCGGCACCGCCGTCTTCGTGACGCCTAACGCGGTGGAACGGGAACGCCTGTTGCGCGCGTGCGATGCGTGTCCCGTCGACGCGATTACGGTTTGGAACGAAACCGGAGGCCAAATCGTCCCGCCCGCTTGTGAACAAGTTCCTTGACAGTCCCTTACACCGTCTGCATATCCCTAACTCTGACGGCATCCACACCGACATCTAGCATTTAGACCCGCTCGAGCGGCGTCACTCGGGGAGGTAGCGGTGTACCGCGAGATTTTCGTTCCCGTCGACAACTCGCAGCACTCCGATTGGGCCGTGGATCGCGCGATCGAGATGTGTACGAAGACCGGCGGTCGCATCACCGGCAACCATGTCTACGCCGCCCGCCTCCACGATGTCCGCTTTCGCCAGCTCGAGACCGGTCTCCCCGCCCAGTTCCAGACGCCCGAAGAGATCAAGAAACAGCGCAAAATCCACGACAAGCTGATCGAGAAAGGCCTGCAGCTGATCGCCGACAGCTTTCTGGATCAGCTGGGGAAGCGCTGCGAGGCGGCCGGCGTCGCGCTGACGCGGCAGCTGCTCGAGGGCATCAACTACGAAGAGATCGTCAACGAAGTGAACCGCGGCGCCGGCCGGCTGCCGGGGCTCATCGGCTTCGATCCCAACCGCGCCGCGGGCTACGACGGCGGCGACAAGGTCCGCAGTGACGTCAAGCTCGGGGAGAACGGACGGCTCGTGGCCGAAGAGGAAGACGCCGCCGCCCGCCTGGTGGGTTCGTCCGGCCGCCAGTACGACTTGCTCGCGCTCGGCGCGCACGGACTGGGACGGCAACAGTTTTCGCAGCTCGGTGGTGTAGCGGCTCGCGTGTTACGCGGCGTCGAAAAAGACGTGCTGATCGTTCGCGATCAGCAGCCGCTCACCGGCGGGCGCTTCATGGTGTGTGTCGACGGCTCGTCGTACAGCTACAACGCGATGAAAGCCGCGCTCGAGCTGGCCCAGGAGTTCGGCGCGTCCCTGTACGTCTGCAGCGCGTTCGACGTCGAGTACCATCACGTCGTCTTCCACAACATCAAGGACGTGCTGTCGTATCAAGCCTCGAAGGTCTTCAAGTTCGAGGAGCAGGAAGAGCTGCACAACAACATCATCGACAAGGGCCTGCTCAAGCTCTGCCAGGCGAACCTGAAGCGCGCCGAAGTCATGGCGCAGCAGTTCCCCGACGTGCCGCTCAAGACGCAGATCCTCATCGGCAAGCCGTTCCAGGTCATCATGCAGTGGGCGGACGAGATCAAGCCGACGCTGCTCGTGATCGGCCGGCACGGCGCGCATCGCATCGAGAATACGGAGCTGGGCTCGCAATCCGAGAATCTCATACGCCTTGCTCCCTGCTCCGTGCTTCTGGTTGGTGTCGTGGGCGTGCGTCCCGAAGACATCCCCTGGATCGAGGAAGACGGCCAGGCCGGGCTCCCGTGGGCGCCCGAAGCCGAGGTGCGCATTCTTCGTGTGCCGCCGTTTGCGCAGGGCATCGCGCGCCGCGCCGTGGAGGAGTACGTCCTCGAAAAGGTCGGCAACGCCGGACCCGCCGCCGACGGTCACGAACAAATGGCTGGATGAGGCGATCCAGAAGCTGCTGCCCACGCATATGCAGCTCATCATGGGGATCGGTAACGCCGAAGAGATCGCGCTCGCCGAGGTGAAGGCGACGGAGCAGATGAAGGCGACGAAGGTCCAGGGCCACGACGCCGATCCGGAGCCCGCAGTGGCCGAAGTCGAGACGAAATGCCCTGTTACCGGCGCCGTCTCGAAGCGGCCCCGCGTCGCCACCGACCCGATTGTGTGGACGCAAGAAGGCTGGCAGCGGCTCCAGCTGGTGCCTTTGATCGCTCGGCCGCTCGCGCGCAACACCGTCGAGCGCTTCGCCCGCAATCACGATATCTGGCGCGTCACGACTCGGGTGATGGACGAGAACAAGCAGGCGATGATCGAGGCCGACGAATTCGACGTCGACACGATGATGGTGATGTTCACCGAGCTCAGGGCCAAACAGATCCGGGCGGAAGCCGAGGGGAAGGACGCGCTGTCACCGGAGATGCGGGCTTTCATCGAGGAAGCGAAGGCGCAAGGCATCACGCGCTGCCCGATCCGCGACATCGAAGACAAGATGGAGAAGTGTCCCGTCGACATGAAGACGGTAACGCCCGAGGAAGCGAAACGCGCGGTCGAGAAGCTGCTGCAGTGAGCTACGTTCCGCACGTCGTCGCCTGGAATCTGACGCGGCGCTGCAACCTCGAGTGCGCCCACTGCTACATCTCGGCGGGGCCGCGCGAGAGCGCGACGTCGGAGTTGGCAACGGCCGAGTGCCTGCGGATCGTCGACGAGCTGCTCGGGCTGAATCCCGCGCCGATGCTGATCCTGTCGGGCGGCGAGCCGCTGCTGCGGCACGACCTCACCCAGATCGCCGCGTACGCGTCGCAACGCGGCGCGACCGTGGTGGTGGGCACCAACGGCACGCTGCTCACGGACCAGCGCATCGCCGCGCTCAAGGCGGCCGGCGTGCGCGGCGTCGCCGTGTCGATCGACTCGCTCCGGCCGGGCTATCACGACAACTTCCGCCACGGCCCAGGCTCGCTCGACGACACGATCGCGGCGCTGGGCCGGCTGCGCGCGCAGCGGCTCGACTTCATCATCCAGACGACGGCGACGAAGGGAAATCGCGCCGAGCTGGAGCGTGTCGCCCAGTGGTCGGCCGAGCAGGGCGCCGTCGCCTTCAATTGTTACTTTCTGGTGGCGACGGGACGCGGCGCCGGCCTCTCCGATCTCGCGCCCGCCGAGTACGAAGCGGTGCTCGCCGATCTGGCGCGCTGGCAGCGCCACTACCGCGGCCAGATGATGATTCGCGCCAAGTGCGCGCCGCATTTCATGCGGCACGTGCATCGCGCCGATCCGGACTCGCCGATCCTGAACTACCAGACGCGCTGTCCCTGCGGCACGCAGTACTGCCGCATCACGCCCGACGGCAAGCTCACCCCGTGCCCCTATCTCCCCGAAGTGGCGGGCGATCTGCGTACGCAGAGTTTCGGCGAGATCTGGCGCTCGTCGCCGCTGTTCCGTCAGATCCGCGAAGGCCAGCTCGGCGGGAAATGCGGCAATTGCGAATACCAGAAGCTGTGCGGTGGCTGTCGCGCGCGCGCGTTCGCGCTCGAGGGTGATGTGCTCGCGGCCGATCCGTCGTGCGCCTATGAGCCTCAGGGTGGCGCGGTGATCGAGCCGCAACGAGACATTACCTACGGCCAGGACTTCGTCCCCGCGCTGGTGTGGTCCGCGGGCGCGCGGGCGCGCCTGGACCGGATCCCGTCGTTCGTGCGCGGAGTCGTCGCCAAGCGCGTCGAGGACTGGGCGCGCGAGCGGGGCCTGCACGAGATCACGCCCGAGCTGCTCGGCGAGATCCGCAGCGCCATGCCGATCGATTTCTCGCAACGACGACCGTTCTTCGTGTCGGAAACCGATAACCGATGACCGAGCACCTGCTCCTTCAGGCGGCCGCCGACACCGCGGGCGCGTACCGCGACTTCCCCCTGATCGGCAGCCGCGCCGCGATCTGGATCGCCGCCGAGATTCATCTGATGTTCGCGGCGTTCGTGCTGGGCGTGCCGATGTTCGCGGTCGTCGCCGAGGCGATCGGCATCTTCGGCAAGGACCAGCGCTACGACCGGTTGTCGAAGGAATTCACGCGCCTGCTGCTGATCGCCTACAGCGCGACCGCGATCTGGGGCGCCGTCTTCGTCTTCCTGCTCTCGACGCTCTATGCGCGCTTCTGGGCGTATCTGACCGCGATCTTCGGCGTCTCGATGTGGGTGTACGTCTCGATCTTCTTTTTCGAATCGTTCACGCTGTACCTCTATTACTACGGCTGGGACCGCTGGAAATACGGCCGTGCGAAGCTGGTGCACTGGGGGCTGGGCATCCTGCTGAACGTGTGGGGCACGATCGTGATGTTCATCGCCGACTCGTGGCTCACCTACATGATGACGCCACCGCGCGACATCACGCCGGAGACGTCCCCCACGAGCATCAAGCTGTGGCACGCGATCCTGAATCACACCTGGATGCCGATCAATATTCACCGGCTGATCGGGAACATCGTGTTCGGTGGCGCGATCGTGGGTGCGTACGCCAGCTACCGCTTCCTCGCCGCCAAGACCGACGAAGAGCGCGCCCACTACGACTGGATGGGGTACGTCGGCAACTTCATCGCGATCTCGGCGCTGATCGTGCTGCCGTTCGCCGGCTACTGGCTGGGCCGCGAGATCTACCAGTACGACCAGTCGATGGGCATCACGATGATGGGCGGCTTCATGAGCTGGCTGTGGGTGATCCAGGCCTTCCTCATCGCCGTGCTGTTCCTCGCAGGGAACTACTATCTGTGGGTGGGGATGGGCCGTATTCCCGGCGCGGAGCGGTTCCGGCCCTACACCAAGTGGCTGTTGATCGTGCTGGTGATCGGCGCGATCGTGTGGGGCACGCCGCACACGATGATCGCGGACTCGCGCGAGCTCGCGGCGATGGGCGGATCCCACCATCCGTTCCTCGGCGTGCTCGGCGTGATGAGCGCCAAGAACACCGCGGTGAACCTGATGATTCTCGCCACGTTCCTCTCCTTCTTGATGTACCGCAGGGCGAACATCAGGCCGGTGGTGCCGTGGGCGCAGACCGGCACCAGAATCCAGGGCGCGATGTTCATCATCGCCGCCGCGATCGTGCTCTTCTACGGCATCCGCGGGTATTTCGTCGAAGCAATCGTCCGCATCGGGTACTCGGTGTATCAGGTGGGCGCGGTGCTGGCGTGCATCGTGTTCGTCACGATCATCGACGTGCTCATGGCGCGCGGCGCGCAATCGCTCGGCGCGATCCAGTGGGGCAAAATGCCGCCGCGCTCGCAATACGCGCTCTTCATCCTCGCGGTCACGTTCACGTGGCTGATGGGGCTGATGGGATTCGCGCGCAGCGGCATTCGCCAGCACTGGCACGTCTGGCAGGTCATGCAGGACACGTCGCAGTACGCGGCGACTCCCGCACTCGGCTACGCCTCGATCATGATCAGCACCTGCGTCCTGATCTTCCTCGCCCTCGTCGGATTCATCTTCTGGCTCGGCGGCCTCGCCGAGAAGTCCACGTTCGTGCCGGCGGTCAGCACCGTGGAGGCGCCGCATGTGGGCCATTAACCTGCGCATCTTCGGCGTCGTGCTCGGTACGCTCGCGCTATATACGCTGATCGCGAACAAGATCCCGCAAATGCAGTCGGAGGTCCCGCGCGCACTGGCGCTGGGCGCGAACGTGACGCCCGAACAGCTCGTCAGCGCCGGCGATCAGCTGTATCACGGCGCGGGCGGTTGCACCGCCTGCCACGGGCTCGGAACCCGAGCGCCGAACCTGCTGACCGATGAGAAGGGCGCGGGTCCGATCGGCGCCCGCTGCGGCAAGCGCGAGAACGGCAAGGACTGCAAGGGATATATCTACGAGTCGCTCACGAGCCCCGGCACATTCGTCGTGACCGGCTACGAGCCGATCATGCCCGACATGAGCCGCACGCTCTCACCGCAGCAGCTCTGGGCGTTGGTTGCGTTCCTCGAATCCCAAGGTGGGACCGTAGATGTATCGGCCTCCGACATACCCGCGACATCCTCGAACGATGGTGGAGGTTCTGGAGGATCTGGAGGATCTGCACGTCTCGCGGGAGGCACTACCGATCCGATGGGCATCATCCGGGCCGCGGGCTGCCTCGCGTGTCACAAGGTCGGGACTGAAGGTGCCGCGATCGGGCCGGATCTGAGCCACGTCGGCAGCCGGCTGTCGTCCGCGCTGATTCGCGAATCGATCCTCGCGCCCGACGCGAAGATCGCCCGCGGCTTCGAGAAGTTCAAAGGCATCATGCCAAAGACGTTCGGGGATCAGCTCAGCGCCGCGCAGCTCGAGTCGCTCGTCCAGTTCCTGGCGAGTCACAAGTGAGAGCGTACCTGCGCCATCCGTTCTGGCAGGCCGTTGGACTGCTGGTGCTCGCCTATCTCGTCATCGCGTTCGTGATCCCGCTGCTCCCGGGCAGCGCCATCGTGCCCAAGAGCGTCGTGCTCCAATACATGGCCACGGTGCTGGTCGGCGTGCTGATCTGGGTGAGCGACGACGAAGCCCGCTGGTCGACATTCAAGGAGCCGCTTCAGGACGTGCTCGTGCAGCCGCGGCTCAAAGTCGTGCGAACGGTGCTGCTCGGGGCCGTGACGCTCATCGTCGGCTGCTTCACCTACAGCCAGGTGCGCGCCAGCGTCGCCGCCCCGCCCAATTTGCGCTCGATTCATCCGGCGCCACCCTCGCAGATCACGTTCCGCGGCAAGTCGATCACGCTCGTTGGGCTCGAGAATCCGCTGCGCGGCCAGGGTGACCTCGCCACCCACGTCGCCGAGGGTCACCGGGTCTATTACCAGAACTGCATGCCGTGCCATGGTGACCATCTCGATGGGCAGGGGCCGTACGCCCACGGTCTGAATCCGCTCCCCGCGAATTTCCAGGACAACGGCACGATCGCGCAGCTCACCGAGAGCTTCGTGTTCTGGCGCATCGCGAAAGGCGGGCCGGGGTTGCCGCGCGAAGGCACACCGTGGAATTCCGCGATGCCGGCGTGGGAAGACTTCCTGACGGAAGAGGAGATCTGGGCGGTTGTCCTGTTCTTGTATGAACAGACGGGGTGGAAGCCCAGAACCTGGGAAGTGGCCAACCATGATTAGCGCCCTGCTGCTGGCGGCGATCGTCGCCGCGCAAGACACAACCGCGGGCAAGACCGTCTACCAGAAATGGTGCGCCGGCTGTCATGGCGATCAGGGCGCAGGCGACGGCGTCGCCGCCAAGCACATGATCCCACCGCCCCGTGACTTCACCGGCGCGATCTACCAGATCCGCTCGACCGCAAGCGGCAACCTGCCGACCGACGCCGACTTGATGCGCTCTCTCGATGAAGGGCTGCACGGCACCGCGATGCCGGGATGGCGGAACGCGCTGTCCGAGCGCGAACGGCGCGATGTGCTGGCGTACATCAAGACGCTTTCGACGTTCTTTGCCGATACGACGCTGCGGCCGCAGGCGCTCGAGTTCGGCGGGGAGCCGAGCGGCGGCACGGGTGACGAGGCTCTGAAGGTGGGACGCCAGTTCTATGACTCGATCGGCTGCCGCAAATGTCACGGGGATTTGGGGCGCGGTGATGGCCCGTCCTCGCCCACATTGAAGGACGACGCCGGCCACCCGATCTTTGCCGCCGATCTGCATCAGAACTGGCTGTTCAACGGCGGCGGCAGCGCGGCAGACATCTATCACCGCCTGCGTACCGGTCTCGACGGGACCCCGATGCCGTCGTTCAGCGACCTGCTCGAGCAGAAATTCCTCACCGAGACCGAGCTGTGGCGGCTCGCGCAGTATGTGCGCAGCCTCTCGCCCGACAAGCCTCCGGTCGTGCGGGACGTGATCCGCGCGCCGCTGATCGAGCGCGCGTTGCCGCACGCGCCGGACGACTCGGCATGGACGTCGGTCGACGCGTACTGGTTCCCGCTGGTAGGGCAGGTGGTCCGGAAGACCCGCTGGTTCGCTCCTGCGGTCACCGGCGTGTGGGTCAAAGCGGTGCATACCACCGATTCGCTCGCGCTCCAGGTCACGTGGGACGACCGCTCCGAGAGCCCCGACACGGCGTGGCTTGATCACGTGGGACGGGTGCGCGCCGCGCTGCAGAGTGACGAAGCAGATGATCCTAGACGTCTAGACGTCCAGACGTCTAGTCTTTGGCCCGATCAAATAGCCGTTCAGTTCCCCGTAACGATTCCCACCGGAATGGAACGTCCCTACTTCCTGATGGGCAGCTCGAGCGCGCCGGTCTATCAGTGGCGCTGGACCAGCACGGCCCGCACGGCAGCCGTCGCCGGACTGGCGCGCGGGCTGGAGCGTTTCGATCCGGTAGCGAACGGGGGAGTGGGTGCGCAGGCCGTGTACGACCACGGCCAGTGGCGGGTCGTCTTCACCCGCGCTCTTGCTTCGCCCGATACCGCAACACAGCTTCCCTTCCGGACCGGCCGTGCCATCCCGGTGGCGTTGTTCGCCTGGGACGGGTCCAACGGAGAGCACGGCACGCGCATGGCCATCAGTACGTGGTATTTCCTCGCTCTCGACGAACCGGTGCCGGCCCGGGTGTTCATCTCCCCGGTGCTCGCCATGGTGCTCACGCTGGGCCTGGGCATGCTGGTCGTGTGGCGCGCGCAGCAGAAGACTTCATACCGGAGGCAGCAATGAAAGGCAGAATCTTCAGCGTGGTGGGCGGGATGTTTCTGCTCACCGTGTGCAGCAAGGGAGACAACAGTCAGGTGCAGGCCGCGCCACCCGCAGCAGAGCCGGCGCCGGCATCCGCCACCGCAACGGCCGGCGGCACGATCACCGGCAAGATCAAGTTCACCGGCACCGCCCCGCGCAACCCCGCGATCGACATGAGTGAAGAGGCGGCGTGCAAGGCGAAGTACACCACCACACCAACGGAAGAGAATGTGGTCGCGGGACCGGCTAACGCGCTCGCCAATGTTTTCGTGTACGTGAGCGCCGGCGTCCCCGCGGGTCAAACCTTCACGGCACCGACGACGCCGGTCGTGCTGGACCAGAGCGGCTGCCGCTATCACCCGCACGTGTTCGGCGTCATGGTCGGGCAGTCTATCGAGATTCGCAACTCCGACCCCGTGCTCCATAACATCAAAGCCATCGCCAAGAAGAACCGCCCGTTCAACGTGAGCCAGCCGAGCGCCGGCATGAAGACGACGCGCACGTTCACGGCGCCCGAGGTAATGGTCAACCTTCAGTGCAACGTGCACGGCTGGATGCACGCCTGGGTGGGCGTGCGGCCCGATCCGTTCTACGCGGTATCGGGTCCGGACGGCAGCTTCTCGATCACGGGTCTGCCCCCAGGGACGTACACGATCGAGGCCTGGCACGAGAAGTTCGGCACGCAGACGGCGACCGTGACGATCGCGGGCACCGAGAGCAAGACGGCCAACCTTACCTTCGCCGCGCACTAAAGCGCGAGGAGAGCTCGATGCGTTGGTGGCTTCCCGACGCGGGATCGACGTTCGCCGGGCCGATCGACACGATGTTCACGGTGATTCTCATCCTCACCGGCATCGCGCTCGTCATCGTGGAGGTCGGCGTCATCACATTCGTGATTCGCTATCGCGCCCGTCCGGGCCGGAAGGCGTTCTACACGCACGGCTCGACGCGCGCCGAGGTGATCTGGACGGCGATCCCCGCGGTTACCATGATCGCGCTGGGCCTGGTGAGCAATCACTACTGGGTGTGGATGAAGGACAAGAAGAGCATCCCACCCAACGCCATCCACATGGGCGTGCATGCCAAGCAATTCGAGTGGCAGGTGTCGTACGCCGGTGCGGACGGGAAGCTCGGCACCGACGACGACTTCACGGTGCGCAACCAGCTCCATATCCCGGTCAATCAGCCGATCGCCGTCGAGCTCTCGTCCGAGGATGTGATTCACTCGTTTTTCGTGCCGGAGTTCCGCGTGAAGCAGGACGCGGTGCCGGGGATGCACATCACCGCCTGGTTCCAGGCCACCAAGACGGGTGAGTTCGAGATCGGCTGCGCCGAGCTGTGCGGGATGGGGCACTACAAGATGCGAGCCCGCGTGTTCGTCCACACGCCCGACGAGTACACTGCGTGGTTGGCCCAACAGGCCGCCGGAGGAGCCGAATGACGAGCGTCGCGCACGCGAAGCACGATGCCCACGGAGGCGGGGGAGCGCATCACGCGCCCATGAGCTTCTGGCAGAAATACATCTTCTCCACCGACCATAAGATCATCGGCATCCAGTTCCTGTTCGTCAGCCTGTTGTTCCTGCTGGTCGGGGGACTGCTGGCGATGCAGATCCGCTGGCAGCTGGGCTTCCCGGGCAAGCCGATGCCGGGCGGCGGGATTCTGCCCGAGAGCATGATCTCGGGCGGCGTGATCCTGCCCGAGTACTACATCCAGCTGGTGACGATGCACGGCACGTTCATGGTGTTCTTCGCCATCATGCCGCTGCTCGTGGGCGTGTACGCCAACTTCCTGATTCCGTTGAAGCTGGGGGCGCACGACATGGCGTTCCCGCGCATCAACATGTGGTCGTTCTGGCTCGCCCTGCTCGCCGGTCTGATCATGCTGGCGGGCTTTTTCGTGCCCGACGGAGCGCCGCGCGCGGGCTGGACGATGTACGCCCCGCTCTCGGCGCGGCCCGATCTCTCGGGCGCGACGATCAGCCAGAAGCTCTGGTCGGTCTCGATCGTGGTGCTGGGTCTCTCGTCGGTGATGGGGTCGGTGAATTACATCACGACGATCATCAATCACCGTGCGCCCGGCATGACGTGGTTCCGCATGCCGCTGTCGGTATGGGCGCTGTTCATCACGGCGATCCTCGCGGTGCTGGCGCTCCCCGTGCTGCAGGGCGCCGCGATCATGCTCTTGTTCGACCAGACGATCGGCACGCACTTCTTCGATCCCGTCGCGGGTGGCCAGGCGCTGCTGTGGCAGCACCTGTTCTGGTTCTTCGGCCACCCCGAGGTCTACATCCTGATCCTGCCGGCGATGGGCATGGTATCGGACATCATCGCCAACGGCAGCCGCAAGCCGATTTTCGGCTACCACTCGATGGTGTTCGCGATGATCGGGATCGCGTTCCTGGGCTGGATCGTGTGGGGCCACCACATGTTCATGAGCGGCATGAACCCGACGCTCGGGTCCACGTTCATGGTCTCGACGCTGCTCATCGCGGTGCCGTCCGCGGTCAAGGTGTTCAACTGGCTGGGCACGATGTGGCGCGGCAACCTGCACCTGCACGTGCCGATGCTGAACGCGATCGGGTTCGTGTCGATGTTCACGATCGGGGGGCTGTCGGGCATCTTCATGGCCGCGACGCCGGTGGACATTCCGATCCACGACACGCAGTTCATCGTCGCGCACATTCACTACGTGCTGTTCGGCGGCTCGCTGTTCGCGCTGTTCGCCGCGATCCCGTTCTGGTACCCGAAGATGTTCGGCCGCATGATGGACGAGCGCATCGGCAAGATCCACTTTTGGCTCACCTTCATCACGTACAACCTGACGTTCTTCCCGATGCACATCATCGGGATGGGCGGCCAGATGCGGCGCATCTACGATCCGACGATCTACGATTTCCTGAAGCCGCAGCAGCCGATGAACGAGTTCATCTCCTATAGCGCGTTCGCGCTGTTCGCGGTGCAGTTCCTGTTCGCGTTCAACTTCCTGTGGAGCCTGAAGAAGGGGAAAGTGGCGCCGCAGAACCCGTGGAACGACAACGGGCTGGAGTGGTCGCTGCCCAATCCCGCGCCGCACGGCAACTGGGCCCCGAAGACGCCGAATGTGTATCGCGGACCGTACGAGTTCAGCGCGCCGGAAGCCGGCGATGCCGACTTCCTGCCGCAAACGAAGAAGCTGCCCACCGACCGCGACCCGGTCCCCGCGTCCATTTCGGGAGGAGGACACTAACGTGCAAACCTCCGCGATGACGGACGCGATGCGGCCCCCGGTCCCGGCCGAATCGGGCTCGGGCGTCTACAGCAACAAGCTGGGCATGTGGGTCTTCCTCGCCAGCGACGTGATGTTCTTCACGGCGCTGATCGGCTCGTACATCATCCTCCGCTTCGGCATGACGGAGCCGTGGGCCAAGCCGGGCGCGGTGCTCAACGTACCGCTGACCGGCGTCAACACGTTCCTCCTGATCTGCTCGTCGGTCTCGATGGTGAAGGCGTACGCGGCCATCGCGGACGGCAAGAAGTACTTCCTGCGGAAAGTGGCGGGCAAGACGCTCCAGGACGGCGGCCTCAAGTTCTGGCTGCTGATCACGATCATCTGCGGCGCCGCGTTCGTCGGTGTGCAGGTGTTCGAGTACATCAAGCTCGTCGGGCACGGTTTCACGCCGACCGGCTATCGCGAAGGCTCGGTGCTCGCCGAGCACGCGCTCGCCGATCCGGTGAAGTACGGGGCCGGCGTCGCGGGGATGTACGGGTCTACCTTCTTCACGATGACGGGATTCCACGGCTTTCACGTGACGTGCGGCGTGATCAGCATGCTGTATCTGTACTTCACCAAGGTGCTGCCGGAGAAGTATTCGCCACAGGACTACCGCGGCATCGAGGTCATCGGATTGTACTGGCACTTCGTCGACCTGGTATGGATCATCCTGTTCACGATCGTCTACCTGATCTGAGGACGAGCGCCCCATGACGACTCCCCCCCCCCAGACGACGACGACGCACGTCCGGCCGAATTACATGCTGATCTGGCTGTATCTGTTCGTGATGACGATCGTCGAAGTGCTGCTGGCGTTCGAGCTGCCGGTGTCGCAGAACTGGAAGCTGATCCTGCTGCTCTTCCTCGCCGTCTGGAAGGCGCTGCTCGTCGCGTTGTACTTCATGCATCTCAAGTTCGAGCGCTGGCGGTTGCGGCTGATCTTCCTGGTTCCCTTGCCGCTGGCGGCGATCCTCGTAACCGTCGTGATCATGGAGAAGGTATTCTAGTCAGGTCGCTGCTCGAGCTCACCAAGCCGCGCATCACGCAGCTGGTGCTGCTCACCGCCGCCGCGGGGTTCTACCTCGGCGCCGGGGAGCGGGTCGACCTGCTGCTGCTCGCGCACACGCTGCTCGGCACGGCGCTGGTCGCGGCCGGAACGAATGCGTGGAATCAGATCCGCGAGCGCGACGTGGACGCGCGCATGGCGCGCACGCGCCGGCGGCCCTTGCCGTCGGGCCGGCTCACGCCGCGAGTCGCGATGTGGTTCGCCTCCGCGATTACCGCACTGGGCGTCGGTTATCTGGCGGCGACGGTCAACCTGCTCACCGCTGTGCTCGCGGCGCTGACATTCGCGAGTTACGTGCTGCTGTACACGCCGCTCAAGCGCACGACGACACTCAACACCCTCGTCGGCGCCGTGCCGGGCGCGCTGCCGATCGTCGGTGGCTGGACCGCGGCGGGCGGGAGCCTCGGCGTCGCGGTCGCGGCGCTGTTCTGGATTCTGTTCCTGTGGCAGCTGCCACACTTCCTCGCGCTCGCCTGGCTGTACCGCGAGGACTATCGCGCCAGCGGACTGCGCATGCTGAGCGTGGACGATGAGAGCGGCACGGACACGGGTCGGATGGCGATGTTGTACGCCGTCGCGCTGCTGCCGATCAGCCTGATGCCGACGCTGCTCGGCGTCACGGGCGCGTGGTACTTCTACGGCGCGCTCGCCCTCGGAGTGCTCTACGTCGCGGCCGGCATAGGGCTGCTCGTCGGGGCGACGCCGGCGCGCGCGTGGCGACTGTTCTTCATCTCGATTCTGTATCTCCCCGCCTTGTTGACGCTGATGGTGCTCGACAAGGTTGCGGCGTAGCGATTCCATGATCCCGTTTCATCGCGTGCTCATCACGACGGGCATCCTGTTTTGCGCCGGCTTCGCGGTGTGGTCGCTGTGGCGCGGCCAGATGGTGCTCGGTATCGGGTTCGGCGTGTTGGGCGTGGGCCTGACGTACTATCTCCGACATCTGCGCCGGTTCATCGGACGATGACGCTGCTCATCGCCGTCCTGCTCCACGGGGAAGACGTCGACCTGGTGTATTTCTGGAGCTCGGTCTTCATGATCCTGCTGCCGATCACGATCTTTACGGCGCTCACCTACCTCGTCGTGAAGAGCGTATCGCAAGCGGGAGCACGGAGCGGGGAGCAGGGAGCACAAAGCCCCGAACTAGGGTTTTTGCTCGGTTCTCCGTCGCTCCTTGCTCAATTAGATTGCCACCATGAGTTCTCCCGCCAACGAAAAACGCCAAGTCGTTCGGTACGCGTTCTACAAGCTCGATCCCGCCTGGCGGCGGCTGACGGCGGAGCGCCAGGCCTCCGCCAAGCTCGAGTTCGGCGACACGCTGGAGCGCTATCACGGGCGCCTGCTGCTCAGGCCGTACGGACTCGTCGGCATCCGCGGCGACACGGACTTTCTGCTCTGGCAGGTGGCGGAGGACCTCGACGCCCTGGTCGAGCTCCAAACCGCGCTCAACCGCACCGATCTGGGCGCGTACCTCTCGATCCCGTACAGCTATCTCGCGATGACGCGACGCTCGATCTACGAGTTCCCGGCGGAGCCCCATCGGGAGCAGCGGCTCGTCATCCAGCCGAGCGCGGCCAAGTATCTGTTTGTCTATCCCTTCATCAAGACGCGCGCCTGGTACGCGCTGCCGAGGCCGGAGCGGCAGCGCATGATGGATGAGCACGTCCGCATCGGTCGCAAATACCCGTCGATCCGCTTGAACACGACGTATTCGTACGGCCTGGACGACCAGGAGTTCATCGTCGCGTTCGAGGGCGACAATCCGGGTGAATTCCTCGATCTCGTGATGGAGCTGCGCGAGAGCGAAGCCTCGGCGTACACGCTGCGCGACACACCCACCTTCACCTGCGTCCAGATGTCGCTCTGGGACATGCTCGACACCCTCGGCGGCGCGGGTTCGGCCGACGCCGTCTCCCGCCGTCCCGCGCGCGCGGACGGGTTCGCGCCGGTCGCGAGCCTGTCCGAGCTGCCGCCCGGTACGGCAAAGCGCGTCTACGCCGCCAACGACGCCGTCGCGCTCTTCAATGTGAACGGGACCGTGTACGCGATCGCGAATCGCTGCACGCACGCGCGCGCTAGTCTGTCCGAAGGGACGGTGGACCCGGCGCGCTGCGCGGTCACGTGCCCCTGGCACGAAGGGGTGTTCTCGCTGGAAACGGGGCGCGTGCTGGGTGGGCCGCCGGTGCACGCCGTCGCGACCTATCAAGTGAAGCTCGACGGCGACACCATTCTCATCGCTCACGCAGAGGCGCAAGGTCTCACGGTTTCTTAACGCGTGCCGTCGGGAGCGCACCGACGTCACGCCCGTCTGGTTCATGCGGCAGGCAGGTCGCTACATGCCGCAGTACCGGAAACTCCGGAAGCGCCATTCCATTCTCGAGCTCTGTCACCGTCCCGAGCTCGCGGCCGAGGTCACGCTGCAGCCGATCGAGCGGCTCGGCGTCGATGCCGCGATCATCTTCGCGGACATCCTGCTCCCGTTCGAGCCGCTGCGTCTGGGCCTGCGGTTCGAAGCCGGGGAAGGGCCCAAGATCGCCCGGCCCATTCGCGATGCAGCCGACGTCGAGCGCCTGCCCACGTTCAACATCGACGCCGAGCTGGGCTATGTGTGCGACGCGATTCGGCTCGCGCGCCGTGCCCTGCCGGCGGACGTACCGCTCATCGGGTTCGCCGGCGCGCCGTTCACGCTCGCGAGCTACGCGATCGAGGGCGGCGCAAGTCGTACGTTCACGAAAACCAAAGCGTTCATGTACCAGGCCCCTGACGCCTGGCACCTGCTGTTGAGCAAGCTGGCGGATCTGGTGGGCAATTACCTGGCGGCGCAGGCACGCGCCGGCGCCCAGGCGCTCCAGCTGTTCGACAGCTGGGTGGGATGTCTGTCACCCGACGACTACCGCACGTATGTGGCGCAGCATTCCAGACGCGCCCTGACACTCGCTGCGGGCGCGGGGGGTGTGCCCCTGATCCATTTCGGGACCGGAACGGCGACGTTCCTGGAGGATTTTGCCGCTGCCGGTGGCGACGTGATCAGCATCGATTGGCGCATTCCGCTCGATGCCGCCTGGACGCGGATCGGACAGCGGGCGATTCAAGGCAATCTCGAGCCCGTGGCGCTGCTCGCGCCGGCAGAGGAACGGGATCGGCAGGTTCGTGACATCCTGAAGCGCGCCGGCGGGCGGCCCGGTCACATCTTCAACCTGGGGCATGGCGTCCTGCCCGAAACCGAGGTGGACGCCGTCCGCGCCGTCGTGGATCTCGTGCATGAAAGCTGAGCAAGTCGCCGTCCTCGTGATGGCGTATGGCGGGCCGGGCAATATCGACGAGGTAAAGCCCTACTTGATGGACGTTCGCGGGGGCCGACCTACCAAACCGCAGCTCGTCGAGGAGATCCGCGCGCGCTACGCGCGCATCGGCGGGCGCTCGCCGATTCTCGAGCTGACGCGGGCGCAGGCCGGCGGCATCGGGCGCGCGCTGGGCGAGCGGTTCGCGGTGTTCGTGGGGATGCGGCACTGGCACCCCTACATCCAGGAAGCCGTGAATGACATCGCCGCGGCCGGCTTTCGGCGCGTGGTTGGCGTCGCCATGGCACCCCACTACTCCAACATGTCGGTCGGGGCGTACGAGAAAAAGCTGCTCCAGGCCGCGGATGAACGTCTCGACGTCACGCTCGTGCGCAGCTGGTGGAAGCAACCCCAGTTCCTCGAGGCGACCGCGACCAGGATCACGCAGGCGCTGCAGCGTTTTTCCAAGCCCGCGGAAGTCCAGGTCATCTTCACGGCGCACAGCCTGCCGGAGAAGATCCTGGCGTCCGCTGATCCGTACCCCGAGGAGCTCAACGCCAGCGCCGCCGAAGCGGCGAAACGAGCGCGGCTTCCTTCCTGGCGATTTGCCTACCAGAGTGCCGGCGCCACCAATGAGCCGTGGCTCGGTCCGGACGCGGAGGAGGTGATCACCGAGCTGGCGCGGGCGGGTCACAAGGGCGTCCTGCTCGTCCCGATCGGCTTCGTCTGCGATCACGTCGAAGTCCTCTACGACATCGACCTCGAGTATCAGGCCGTCGCCAAGCGCCTGGGCATTCAGCTCGAGCGCACCCAATCGCTCAACGATGATCCGGGGCTGGTGGCCGCCGTGGCGGATGTGGTGCGCGCGGCGGCGGCCCAGCGAGGCTGGGCCTGAAGTTCATCGTCGTGGGCGCCGGTATCGCGGGGCTCGCCGCCGCGTGGGATTTGGCGCGGGCGGGCGCCGATGTCACCGTGCTCGAGAGCGAGCGGCGGCCGGGGGGAGTGATCGTCACGGAGCGGCGCGATCGCTTTGTCGTCGAGGGAGGTCCCGACGGGTTCCTCGCCTCCGAGCCCGAGATCCCTGCGCTCGCGGCCGAGCCTGGTATCGCGGACCGCATCGTGGCGCAACAGGTGCGCGGTACGTCGCGCTGGACGGGGAAGCGTTTCGAGCCGCTCGAGGAAGGGCGTGCCGCTGAGTTGCTGGGGATCGAGACTCGCACGTCAGACCTCGCGGCGGGGCTCCGTACGTTTAACGGCGGGATGGAGGAGCTGATTACCGCGCTCGCCGAGCGGTTGCCAGTTACCCTGGGGCAGGGCGTAGCGGGCATTGCGCCCAGGGACCAAGGCTGGCGCGTGTGGCTCACCGAAGACTCGGCGCACGACGCCGACGGCCTGGTGCTCGCGGTTCCGGCCTACACGGCGAGTCGGTGGCTCAACCAGATCGGCGTGCAAGGCGCCGACAAGTTGGCCGAGGTCGTTTACGCGCCGAGTTTGACGGTGTCGCTGGCGTATCGGGCGGATCAGATCAGCCGCCCGCTGGAGGGCACCGGGTTTGTGGGGAGTGAGCCCCTGCGCGCATGCACCTACGCCTCGTCAAAATTCGCCGGACGCGCTCCCGACGGTCACGTGTTGCTCCGCGCGTTCCTCGCACCCACGCGCGAGGATGCCGCGACCCTCGCACACGCCCAGCTTGCCGCCATTCTCAAGATCCGCGGCGAGCCCCTATGGTCGCGCGTATTCCATTGGACGCGCGGGTTGCCGCGGTATCCGGAAGGCTACGCCGTGCATGTGTCGGCGCTGCGGGACCGTCTCGCTCGCCTGGCGCCCCTCACCATCGCCGGCGCGGGATACGACGGAGCGGGGGTGTCAGCCTGCGTGCGCTCCGGTCGAGAGGCGGCGCGGATGCTGCTCGGCCGGCTCGGGAGCTGAAGTCCGGACGAGTGGCATCACATCTTCAGCAAAACGCTCCATCTCCTCGAGCTGCGGACTGAACTGCAGCAACAGCAGATCGACCCCCGCCTGCTCGAACGCCAGAATGCGTTCCGCGATTTGCTCAGGCGTTCCGGCAAGCCCCGCCTTCAGTCCGCGATTCGAGACCGAGTAGTCCTCCAGGCTGACGCGCTGCTCGAGCTGCGTATTGGCGAGCCACTGCTCGTAGTTGGCGTACCCGGCCGCGTTCTGCCGGACGTCGGTGATTCGCGCGACCTCGCGCCGGACGGCGGCCTCGGTGGCGCGGCACACGACGTATCCCGCGACGCCATAGATCATCGGCGGGAGCCCGTTCGCGTCGCGCAGCGCCTGCACTCCCTCGATTTTCTCGGCGATCCGCTCGGGTGGATCGCCGTGCATGAGGTAGCCGTCGCACGCGCGGGCGATCAACGTTTTCGCCGCGGGGGATTCGCCGCCCGCGTACAGCGTCGGCCGGGGCCGGCGCAGAGGCTTCGGCTCGAGGATCGCCTCCTCCACGCGATAGTACTTGCCCGCGAAGCTGAACCGCCGTTCGGACCACAGGCCGTCCACCACCGCGAGCCACTCCGCCGTGCGCGCATAGCGCGCGTCGTGCGTATCGAATTCGACCCCGTACTGTTTGGCCTCGTCCGCCCACCACGACGACACGACGTTGAGCGACAGACGGCCGCCGGAAATGTGGTCGATGTTGGCTGCCTGCTTCGCCAGCAGCGCGGGCGGATGAAATGTGGGGCGCACCGCCACCATGAGCTCGAGCCGCTCGGTGACCGCGGCGAGCGCCGCGGCCGTGGACCAGGCGTCCAGCGCCGGTGCGTCGGGTCCCTTGATGTCGTTGAGGTTCAGCTCCGCGATCAGCGTCAGGTCGAATCCCGCCCGCTCGCTCGCGCGTGCCAGCCGCCGCACGTACGACCACTCCGCCTCCATGCGCTCGTCCTCGACGTTGCGCAGCCACCCGCCGAATACGGGCAACCAGTATCCGAAGCGCATCAGCGGGCCTCGCTTTCCAGATAGTCGGCCAGTCGCGCGAACGGATCGAACCCGACGACTCGGGGCGCGTCGGCGACGAAGTTGGACAGCGCATTGATGTCGTAGTAGTAGAGGCGGCCGTCGCGGGCGTCGATCGCATACTCGATCCCGCCGACGTCGATGCCGCACGCCCCGGCGATCTGCTCGACCTGGCCTATGATCGCCGGGGCCGGCGCGTAGCCTTCGACCCGCAGGCCGTTGCGCGGCGCATCCACCGGACAGGCGCTCCGCACCAGCTCGGCACCTTCGGTCGTCTGACACACGTCCGCCGGACACAGGTTGAACGTCTCGCCGGAAGAGTAAACGCGAATCGCGTACAGGTATTTCCCGCCGAGCACTTCCACGCGAGTGATGCGGCCCTCCTCCGTGGGGATGAACTCCTGCACCAGAGCCGTATGATCGGGTCCCAGCTCGAGTCCGTCAGTCGCCGCCGCAATCGCGAGATCGGCCGGAGTGTCGAAGCGCCGAATGCCGGCGCCGCTCCCACCCACATTGGGCTTCACGACGACCGGAAAGCGCAGCTCGGCTGCCGCCGCGGGCGCATCCTCCGCGGTGCTGATGACGCGCGCGGCAGGATAGGGAAGGCCGAGCGCACGCAGGATCGACAGCTGCAGCGCCTTCGATGTCTCGGCCTGAAAAGCCTGCGTGCCGTTGACCACGCGCACGCCGTGCCGCTCCAGGTGCGCGAGAAACGTGTGCGTATAGAAGACGGCGTGGCCGTGCCCCCCCCCGCGCTGCCATGCCGACGGGCTCATGCGATTGAAGACCAGGTCGTAGGGTGGCTTGCTCGCCGGGTCGAACCGATGATGCTCGGCGTGGAGCCGGGTGTAGGGTGTGCCACGGCGGTCCAGCTCGGCGAATAGCGGCGTGAACCAGTGCGGGTGCTCGTAATAAATCGCGATCATGTCGTCACCTCCGCCGCCAGCGACGCCGCTTCGAGCGCCGCGCGTTCGATGCGCTCGACCAGCGCCGGCTCCGGCGCACCGTTCTTGAACTGCGCGTCGGTGCCGTAGACTCCGTTCGCGACCACGAGCGCGCCCACGCTCGCGAGCAGCGGCCGCAGGCCGTGATCGACGGCGAGCAGGTGCGCCGGCCCGGAGCCCGTGGCGATCGGAATCGCCACCTTGCCCGCCAGTGCGTCCTGCGGCAGCAGGTCGAGGAATACCTTGAGCAGTCCGCTGTAGGTGGCGCGGTAGATCGGCGTGGCGACCACGAGCACCCCAGCGTCCAAAACACTCTGAATCGCCTCCCTCACCTCGGTGGCTTCACGCCTGCCCAGCAGCGCGTCGGCGGGGAGTCTCGCGAGATCGATGAGTCGCGACGGCGCCACGCCTTGCTTTTCGAGCGCGCTCAGCGCGAGCTCGAGCAGCGTGCGGGAGCGCGATACCTGTCCTGGACTGCCGGACAGACCAACCACGGTTGCGGTCACAGTTTCCTCCCCCAAAAAGCGATCGGCCGCGACTCTTACGCTCGAGTCGCGGCCGATCCTGGTGCGTTTCGCGGGGCGGGAGCCCCTCCGACCTACTTACCTCATGACATCCCGCATGCTGACGCGCCGGACCGTCCGCTCCCCATACAACACATGGGGCGGCAAGCGCAGCAGCACATCAGCATGGTGACGGGTTTCATGGTGCTTCGGGTAACCTAGGCGAGGTTCCGGGCTCGTGCAACCACGTCATCCACTGTCAGCCCAAACTCTTTGTAGATCCGCTGATACGGCGCCGACGCGCCGAACCGCTCGATTCCCAGGATCGCGCCGCTCGCGTCCACCCACCGGTACCACGGCTGAGGCGATCCAGCTTCGACGGCAAGCACCGGCACGCCCGCCGGCAAGACGCTTGCCCGGTATGTCTCAGGCTGCCGCGCGAAGTACTCGAAACAGGGCATGGAAACAGCTCTGGCCCGTCTGCCGTCAGCCTTCAGCCGTTCGTAAGCGCCCAGAATCAACTCGACCTCCGAACCTGTCCCGACCAGCACGACGTCCGGATTTGGAGAATCGGCCAGGACGTAGCCGCCTTGGTGTAACCCCGCTGCCGGCGCGTATTTGGTGCGGTCGATGACCGACACTTTTTGGCGGGTGAGCACGAGGGCCACGGGCCCGATGCGGTGCGTGATCGCCGCCCGCCACGCTTCCACCACTTCGGTGGGATCCGCTGGCCGAATCACCGTCAGGTTGGGAATGGCGCGCAGTGCCGCGAGCTGCTCGATGGGCTGATGCGTGGGCCCGTCTTCGCCCAGACCGATCGAGTCGTGCGTGAAGACGTAAATCGTCCGCAGATGGGTCAGCGCGGCCAGGCGAATCGACGGCCGCATGTAGTCTGAGAAAATCAGGAACGTGCCGCCGAAGGGGATGAACCCACCGTGCAGCGCGAGCCCATTCATGGTCGCGCCCATGCCGTGCTCGCGCACGCCGAAGTGAAAATTACGCCCGGTAGGTCGCGTCGCGGTGAACACGCCACCGCCCTTGATCTCCGTATTGTTGGAACCGGTCAGGTCCGCCGAGCCGCCGATCAGCTCGGGAACGTGTGCCGCGATGGCATTGAGCACCTTGCCGGATGCCGCGCGCGTTGCCTGCGCGTCCTTAGGACCGAACGTAGGCAGCACCGCATCCCAGCCCTCTGGCAGCCTTCCCGCAAACCGCCGGTCGAGCTCGGCGGCGAGGTCGGGATACTCCGCGCGGTACGCGTCCCAGCGCTTGCGCCACTCCGCTTCCAGGCGCGCGCCTTTGGCTTTCCCGGTGCGCCAGTGCTCGAGCGCTTCCTCGGGCACGTAGAATGGCTCGAGCGACGGCCAGCCCAGATTCTGCTTGGTGAGCTTGATCTCCTCCACGCCCAGCGGGGCACCATGCGCGTCGGCCGTGTCTTGTTTGTGCGGGCTCCCCCAGCCGATATGCGTGCGCACGATGATCAGCGATGGCCGGATCCGTTCCCGTTGCGCCGCGACGATCGCGCTGTCGAGCGCCGCGCGATCATTGCCGTCATCGACGCGCTGCACGTGCCACCCGTAGGCTTCGAATCGCTTCGCGGTATCGTCGGAAAACGCGAGGTCGGTCGAACCATCGATGGTGATGCGATTGTCGTCGTAGAAGCCGATCAGCTTGCCGAGCTTCAAATGGCCGGCGAGCGAGCACGCCTCGTGCGAGATCCCTTCCATCAGGTCGCCGTCGGAGGCCAGGAAATACGTGTAATGATTGAAGATCTCGTGGCCGGGTCGGTTATAGAGCGCCGCGAGCTGCGCTTCCGCGATCGCCATGCCGACGGCGTTCCCGGTACCCTGGCCTAACGGACCGGTCGTCGCCTCGACACCCGGCGTCATGCCGCGCTCCGGATGCCCGGGCGTCTTGCTCGCCCATTGGCGGAAGTTCTTGATGTCGTCGAGCGTGACGTCGTACCCGGTCAGATACAGCACGCTGTAGAGCAGCATGCAGGCATGTCCCGCGGACAGGACAAACCGGTCCCGGTCGCGCCATTCCGGGTTCGCGGGATTGTACTTGAGATGCCGCAGCCACAGCACGTACGCGAGCGGCGCCAGCGCCATGGCCGTCCCGGGATGTCCCGAATCGGCCTGTTGTACCGCGTCCATCGCGAGCGTGCGGACGGTGTCGATCGACAGCTGCTCCAGATCGACGCGCGGTGCCGAGGCCGTCTTGGTCATAGCAATCCGGATTTGGCGGCCTGCCAAAGTTTGGTCAGGCGATCGAAGCCGTCGACCAGGAGTTCCACCTGCTGCGGCGAGGGCGACGCCTGAGCGGCAATCTTGAGCTCTTCGACGAGCCTGGGCATTTCGCGCCGGCCCTGTTTCGTGCTCTCGGTGCCGATCTGAATTAGCAGCTCCAGGATTTTCGCTCGCGCCGCGGCGTCCTTCGGCACCTGCCACAAGAACTCAGCCGTCTGTTTCCCATCGGCACACATCTGGCCGAGGGGGTCCATGAGGGGCTGGCGCGAAGGACGGGGCGATTTCGGATCGTTCATCGAAGCAGATAATCTAACATTGCCTGGGCGTTTGAATGCCTCTAGCTTGCCAGTCCCATGCTCACACTCCCCCTGTTGCTTGCCACGTTGCTGCAGACGATTCCTGCTGACTCGGGGGAAGTGCATCTGCGCAACATCCGGCAGCTCACATTCGGCGGCCAAAATGCCGAAGCGTATTTCTCGCGCTCGGGACGGCAGATCATCCTGCAGCGGCAGGTGTCAGACTCGGCCTGCGACCAGCAGTTCGTCATGAATGCGGACGGGACGAACCTGCACCGCGTCTCGAGCGGTAACGGCCGTACCACCTGCGGGTATTTCTTCGATAACGATCACCGGATCTTCTACGCGACCACGGAGCACGGCGGCGCTGCCTGCCCGCCGCGCCCCGACTACTCGCGCGGATACGTGTGGGCGCTGTACGACTACGATATTTCCGTCGCGAACGCCGATGGCAGCGGGACCAGGCGCATCACCGATAACCCCCGCTACGACGCCGAAGGCACGCTCTCACCCGACGGCAAGACGATCGTGTTCACCTCACTGCGAGACGGCGATCTCGACATCTACACGATGCACGTCGATGGCACGAACCTGAAGCGTCTGACCCGTACCCTCGGCTACGACGGCGGCCCGTTCTTCTCGCCCGACGGAAAGCAGATCGTGTATCGCGCCTGGCACGCGCAGACCGCCGCCGACTCGGGCGAATACACCAGCTTGTTGGCGCAGAACCTGGTGCGTCCCACGCGCATGGAAATCTGGGTCATGAACGCGGACGGCTCGAATCAACGTCAAGTGACGAACCTGGGCGGCGCGAACTTCGCGCCGTATTTCCATCCCGACGGGCACCGCATCCTGTTCGCGTCGAACTACAAGAACCCGCGCTCACGCAACTTCGACCTCTACCTGGTCAATCTCGACGGCACGGGGCTCGAGCAGGTAACGACCAACACCGATTTCGATGCCTTCCCGATGTTCTCCCCTGATGGCCGCCGGCTCGTGTGGGCCTCGAATCGAAACGGGAAGGTGCAGGGCGAGACCAACATCTTCATTGCGGACTGGGTTGAAACCCCGTGACCACCAGCCCGCGTCCTTCACAACCTCCACCAACCTCCACCAAACCACCACCGCCTCTCAAGAAGACCGTGAAGGAGGAGGCGAAAGCCTGGGCCCGAGCGATCGGAGGCGCGTTCCTGATCTGGATTGTCCTGCGCTCGTTTCTGATCGAGGCATTCCGCATCCCGTCGCCGAGCATGGAAAACACCCTGCTCATCGGTGATTTCCTGTTCGTCAACAAGGCGGTGTTCGGGGGCGAGCTCGAGATTCCGCTGACTGGATTCCACTGCTGCCGTCTGCCGTCCTTCGCGACGCCCGAGCGGCAGGACGTCGTGATCTTCCGCTCCGTCGAAGACTCGACCCCCAACCTCAACATCGTGAAGCGGGTGATCGGCGTTGCGGGCGACACGCTGCAGATGGTGCACGACACCATGATCCGCAACGGTCAGCGGCTCGACGAGCCCTACGCCCTGCACACGGCCGTGGCGCCGGTGCCGGACGAGGAATTCCGTCTTCAGCAGTTCAGAGCGTGGCAGCTCCCGCATTACGTGGGCCGCGACTCGGCGCGCTATCGGCCCACGACCCACGATTGGGGACCGATCGTCGTGCCGCCCGAGCATTACTTCGTGATGGGCGACAACCGCGATCAGTCCTACGACAGCCGCTTCTGGGGCTTCCTGCCGCGCGCGCACATCCGCGGGCGGCCGCTCTTCATTTATATGAGCATTGCGACGCAGCCGTTTCGGATTCGCTGGAATCGGCTTCTGCGACATCCATCGTAATGGGTTGGTTATCGGTTATCAGTTGTCGGTTATCGGTACCGATGACCGACAACCGATAACCGATTACTTGTATCGGTAGGTGATTCGTCCCCTGGTCAGATCATACGGCGACAGATCAACGGCAACGCGATCTCCCTGCAAGATCCGGATGTAGTTCTTGCGCATCTTGCCGCTGACGTAGGCGAGTACTTCGTGTCCATTTTCGAGTTTTACGCGGAACGTCGTGTTGGGCAGCACCTCGGTGACGGTCCCCATCATTTGTATCGCGTCACCAGCCACGCAGATCTCCGGTCATAGGCTCCTTGGGTCCATAGTTGCGTCTCGCGGCGGCTCCTGGCCCCGCGTGATGTAGTATGCCTGCCGGCTGCACGCTGCGCACGTCAAGCTGATCCGCTCCGATGGCGTGATCTCGCCGAGTCGAGGGCGGCGGCGCGGCGAGCGGTTGATGGTCCGGGTGCCGCACGACGGGCACACCAATGGCTGGTGTGCGCGATCGGCTGCAATCAGCGCCAGTGCCTCGGGCGCCCGGTACTCCTTGACCCCGCGTCTGCCCACGCAAACTCCCCTCTGAGCGAAATCTATACTACCCCTGATCTTGACGCCCTTGCTCCCGCGGGTATCTCTCCGGCAACCAGGAAAGGTCCCCATGGAAATCCCTCGCCACCGCAGTCCGATGCGGACCCGTTCGGTCCCAGCACCCCGTCCCGCGTACCAGCCCGTCGCAGCGATCGAGATCGATGCGGTCACGCCGTCAGATCGGGGTTTCACGCTCACCGGCCAGGGCGCTCCCCCGGACGGGGGGATGTACCGGCTCGATCTGCGCTTTGAGTTGCCCCTCGACCCCCGCACGCGAACCGTCCTGGGGGAGCTGCTGTCGCAATCCGACCTCACCGTGTCGCGAAGAGACACGGCGCCACGTAATTCTTGACGCCTGCAAGGAGGGTATGTAGCTTGGCGCGACCTTGAACCCTCCGCGACGGCGTCCCGATGCCTGCTGAGCTTGGTGGTTCGCAGATTTCATCGTTGCTCGAAGCCCTCCCCGGCATCGCCAGCGTGCTGCGCAGTCCGGTGGCGGACGCGCTCATCAAGGCGATGCGCGGCGCCGCCGGCTTGGTGGATTTCACGCCGGAAGACGCCGAAGAGCTGGTGCGTTACGCCGTGCGGCGTGGGCTGATCGGTCCCGATGAGGGGGACCGCGTGCTGACGGAAGTGCAGGAAGGACTCAAAAAAAAGAAGCCGCTGCCGGTAAAGAAGACAGTGGCGAAGAAAGGAAGGAAGCGCCGCTAGATTCGGAAGCCGCGCACCAATCCCCGCAGTTTCTCGGCCGCCTGGAGCAGATCTCCGGCGGCCGATGCCATTTCCTGAGTCGACGCCCCCTGCTGCTGCGTAGCGGCCGTGACCTGCTCGGCGCTCGACGCGTGCGACACGGCGCGATTCACCACCTGTTGCGCCTGCGCGCCCAGCTGCTCGGTGACCTCGCGATTCTCCGCCGCCGCCTTGGTCACGCGCGCCGCCGCCTGTTCGACCTGTTCCACGGCCGCCACGATTTCGGTGAGCCCGCGGGCCGCGCCCTCGGCCACGGATTCGATGCCTCGCACCTTCGCCTGGCCGACCGCCATCGTCGCGCTGACTTCTTCCACTTGTTCGCGGATTACGCGCGTGGTGCGCGCGACCTCCTCCGCGGCGCGCGCCGACTCGTCGGCGAGCTGGCGCACTTCCTCGGCGACGACGGCGAACCCGCGGCCATGCTCGCCGGCGCGAGCTGCCTCGATCGCGGCGTTCAGCGCCAGCAGGTTGGTCTGCGAGGAGATGCGCTTGATCAGATCGACAAAATCATCGATGGCGGCGCTCTGCTCCGCGAGCTGGGCGACTTCGGTCGCGGTGGTCTGGACGACCTCGCGCACATCGAGAAGGGTGGACCCGGCGACCGCGATATCATTGCGGTGACGGTCGGCGACCGTGCGGATCTCTTCCCCCAGCCGCGCGACGTGGGACGCCGCGTCCGCCATCTCGGCCGTCGCCTTCCGCTGCTGCTCCAACGCTGACTGCGTGGCGTTTAACTCGTTGCGCTGCTGCTCGGCCCCGCTCGAGATCTCGAGCATCGCGCTGGCCACCTGACTCGACGAAGCCGCCAGCTCCTCACTGACCGCGGAGAGATCGCTCGCCGAGGCCGCGATCTTGTCCGCCGATCCGACGACTTCGGACACGATGCCCCGCAGCCGTTCACCCATCTGCCGCATCGCGTGCGCCAGCACCTGGAACTCGCGTGGCATGCGTCCGGTCGTGACCGGGCGCAAATCGCCGCTGCCGAACCGCTCGGCGGCCGTCACGAGGCGCAACAGCGGTCCTTCCACCCAGCGCAGCGTGAACGCCCCGACGACGGCACCGACGACGATCGTGGCGATCAGCACCAGCCACAGCAGGAGCTCGCGCTCGCGCGCGAGTCGTCCCAGCCGCTGGCCGGCCGCCGTGGCGCGCTCCGACTGCCGCGCCGACAGCTCGCGCACCAGACGCGTCAGCTCGGTGACCGGCTCCCGCACCTGCGCCGCCGCGGCCGCCGCGGCGCTGGGCCGACCGAGGTCGAGGTTCGCGTGCGCCAGCGAATAGTCCACGTGGATCGCGGCTTGAAGCTGCTTGATCCGGTTGACGCTGATGCGATCCGCTTCGGTGAGCCCCGGCAGTCCCGCGAGCTGCTTTTGAGCCTGGAAGGCAGCATCCGCGGCTGACTGAAACTCATCGGCCGCCTGCCTGGTCCCCTCGTCGAGATATTCATGCGCGGCGCGGATTTCATCGAACACCGCCGTCATGAGGCCATTGCCCACTTCGCTCGACTCAAGCAGGTGGTCGATTTCGATCGCCAGCGAACGGCGCAGCGTGGCGAGTGACGTCACCCCGACCACGGCGGCAATGAGCAGGCCGACCAATAGGCCCGACAGGCCCAGGATGATGCGCCAGCGAATCGTGTCGAGCGGTCCCCCTCCCCCCGCCCCGTTCACTGCGTGGCCTCCGTCACCAGCCGCCCGGAACGCACGGCGCCGATCACCACCGACTTTGCGGGCACGTCGCCGTGGGCGTCGAAGACGATGGTTCCCGTAACGCCTTCGAACGCGGGCGCTTGGGTGCCGATCTGCGCGACACGGTCTCGAATGGCGCGGCGGTCGGTCCCGACCTCCATAAAGACCGCCGCGAGCAGCTGCACGATGTCATAGGCTCCGGCCCCACGATGGTCCGGTCGCTCGCCCGGATACGCCGCGGCGTATGCCTCTACGAACCGCTCGTTCCGCGCGCCCGGGCGATCGACCAGATACGCCGACGACACGTGCACACCCTCCGCCAGCGGCCCGGCGCCCTCTATGCCCGTCAGGGCGTCGCCGCCGAGCGCCGGCCAACGCACGCCAATCCGGGCCATGTCCCGCAGCGCCAGCTCGGCACCGCCACGTTCAGTCGCCAGCATCACCGCATCCACACCACCGCCCAGCCGCAGGCGCGACAAATACGGTTCGAGACTGGGCGTGGTCGATAGTGCCGGGTCCTCCTCGACGATCTCTCCACCGAGGCGGCGGAACTCGGCCGCGAAGCTGAGTCGGAGTCCCTGCCCGTAGTCGTCATCGACGTAGATCAGGCCCACCCGGCGCGCGCCGAGGGTCACACGCGCGAACCGCGCGAGCTGCGCGCCGTGACTCAGATCGCTGGAACAGATGCGGAACACGTACGGATTGACCCCGGACAGGTCCGGGCTCGACGCGGACGGAGAGATCATCACCACGGCGCGCCGGCCTTCCCCATACACACGGCCCGCCGCGAGCGACGTACCGGAGGTGAGATGGCCGATGACGGCGACTACGGAGGGATCGTCCAGCAGCGTGCGGGCGACGCGAATGGCCACGTCGCCACGGGCGCTGTCGTCCATGATGCGCAGCGCGAGCCGGCGGCCGCGGATTCCGCCGCGGGCGTTGATTTCCTTGACGGCGAGCTCGGCGGCGTGCTGCATCGACGCCCCGCGGGGCTGCGAGAACGGGCCCGCCAGCCCCAACACGATTGGTCCCTTTTCGCCCCGTGAACAGCCTGCGACCACCAAGATGCCGGCGAGGAGCCTCCGCAGAATTCCTCCTCGATGTGGAGAGGGAGAGTGCGGGCAAGGTTAAGCCTCTCTATGGGATAGCGCAATATCCACGGGCTTTCCACATTACGGCATGGATGCGATTCGGCACCTGTGCGGATTTGCCGCGGGACTCGAACGCCTGCTCGCGGGCCGCGACGCGGCCGAACTGGATGCCAAGTGGGAAGAGCTGAACCTCGGACAGGTCGGGTGGGAAGCACTCGCGCTCGCGCGCCGCGCGAATACCGAAGCGCTCGAGCCCGCGTTGACGCAGGTCGATCGCCGGCTACTCGCCGTGTTGGAGCGCTGCCGTGCGTTTCTCGATCCGCATATCGTCACATTTCGCGTGCCGGAGCTGGAGCGGTTCCAGCACGCCGCGGCCGCCGCGCTCGTGGGCGCGCGCTGGGGCGTGGCGGGACTCCGCACCGTCATCGCCGACACCCGGGCTCCCCTAGGGCGTCGCTACTTCGCCTTTCTCGCGCTGGCCGAGCGTCATCCCAGGGATGCGTGGCCGCTGTTCGCCCGGTACCTGCAGACTCCCGGAGCGCATCACGCGTTCGTGGCGGCGGCCGTCGAAGCGGCGCGCTACTATCCCGGCCAGGCACCCGATGTGATCGCGCTGTTTCAGCGAATTCGCGGCGACGAGATGCTGCGCCGGTTCCTGGCGCCCAAGATCCTCGAATCGCTGTATGTGTTGGGCGACCGGGCCGCGTTGCCGCTGTACGAGGAGCTGCTCGTGGCGGGGCACACCGATCGCGACCTGGAGCGCTGCGAGGTGACACGCGCGCTGGTTGGCGTACGCCAGCTCACCGGCAAGGTCGCCGCCAGCAGCAAGTTCCCCGATCCCGAGGAGCCCGACGTGGTTCGCGCCCTGGATGAAGCACAACGGATTTTCGACGAGGAGAAGGACCGACTCGCGCCGGTCGTCGTTATTTGACGAACGCCGCGAGTTTGTCGCGGTAGCGTTTCCCACCCAGGTCGTAGGTGTCGTTGTGTCCAGCGCCTTCAATCATCACGAACTCCACAGGCCCAGCCGGCCGCCGCTGCCACGTCCTGGCCCATCCGCATCGGCACGAGCATGTCCGCGGTGCCATGGAAGATGAGGGCAGGGCAACGAATGCTCGGCATGCGTCCGATGTTGTCGAGGCGCAGACGCACCAGGACCCGCGGCACGAAACGGTAGTGCCGGGCCGCCATTCCTTTGGCGCTCGTGAGGGGTGACTCGAGGATCAGGCCGGCGACTTCGCGGGTGGACGCGACATGCGTCGCAGCGGCGGAGCCGAGCGAGCGGCCGTACACGTAAATGCGTGCGGGGTCGACGTCGGGGCGACGGCGCAGCGCTTCATAAGCGAGATCGGCAGCCTCATACATGCCCGCCTCGGTGGCTTTGCCCTCACTCGCCCCGTAGCCGGGGTAATCGAGGACGAGCACCGCGGCATGAGGTGGCCGAAAGTCCCGAATGATCGGCCAGATGGCTGCGATGTTTTCGCCATTTCCATAGAACCAAAGCAGGGCGGCGGAGGGCGGCGAAGGGCGGCGAAGGGGCGGCAAATACCAGCCAACCAACTTCGTCCCGTCCTTCATGGTCAACTCGATCCGCTCGCCCGCGCCGATCGTCGTCGTGGGATCCGGAAGGGGGGCTCGGGGAGCGGGAAACGTGAGCTTCTCTTGAAACGCCCAGAGGAGCGCGACGAGAACAGCGTAAATGCCCAGCAGCCCAACAACGATGGACATCACGAGTGTTAGTTTGTGGCGCAATGAAAGGCGATCCCCAACTTGTCTCTCGGGCGCGCGGAGCGTTGCTGGGCCTCGTTGCGGGAAATCAGCTCGGTGTTCCCACCGAACGCCTGGGAACGGCAGATGCCATTCGCCAAGCCTTCCCCAATGGTGTCCGAGATCTCGCCCCCCCTCCCAAGAACTCGCCGTATGATGACGACGCGGCGATGACGCTGCTCCTCGGCGAGTCGCTGCTCGCATGCAACGGATTTGACGCGACCGACGTGGCCGGCCGCTGGGTGAAATGGATGAAAGTGGATGGCCGCGGCATCGGGATTACGACCAGGCGTGCGCTCACCCTGATCGATCGCGGCAAAGAACCGTTCGAAGCGGGGCGCCTCGCGCACCAGGAGAATCCGGGCCGCTCGGCGGGGAACGGCAGTGTCATGCGCTGCCTTCCCGTGGCGCTGCGCTACCACGACGAGATCGAGCGGCTGATACGTGTGTCGACGCAGCAAGCGGCGATCACGCATGCCGACGAACGCTGCACGTGGGCGGCCGCCGCGGTGAATCTCGCCGTGCGGGAGCTGCTGCACGGCAACATCTACTTCATCGACGAAGTGCTGCACCGCATCGGCGATCGTGCCCCGCGACCGCTGCGGGACGCCATTCATCGCGTGCCGCGGGAGGGCGAAGGCGACCTGCCGATCGCGGTCGAACGAGAAGCGGGCTACGTCGTGCATTGCGTCGAGATCGCGTTCTGGTTCGTGACGCATGACCGCACGCTGGAAGAGGCGCTCATCTATCTGGCGCAGGCTGGCGGCGACACCGACACGAACGCCGCCGTGGCGGGCGCGTTGCTCGGGGCGCGGTACGGAGAAGTCGGCTTGCCGCCGCGCTGGGTCGATCAAATCACGGGAGCGCAGGGAATCGCGCAGCTCGCCGAGCGACTCGTAACGGCTACTTAGGCTTTGAAGCCGGCGATGGGGACCGGGGGGGCACGTAGCGCGCGATCCGCTCCAAGACATCCAGATCGTTGAGCGTGATGTTCAGGTGACGCCAGTCATGAGCGCCCCGCCAGTTGAGTCGGATAAAACGCCGGCCGTTTGACCATTCCCACATGCTCCGCTCGCGGCGCTGCGGCGGACCTAGCTTCTTCCGCAGGTCGTCCTGAGTGCGCTCGAGCAGAGCCACACTCCCAGAATCGAAGAGCGAGATCACGGAGGTGCGGCCTTCGATGACGTTGGCGCTCAGATAGAAGCGCGCGCTGTCGGCGGGATCCCGGACCTGGACGCCGCAATCCATGACCTGCGCCGTATGGCGCATGGTCTGGCACGCCAGGACGTCCTTGTTGGTCTGTGCCATGCCGCGCGCTTTGGTCGCGAAATCCCGATACGCCATCCCGGGTGAAAAGCCTCGATACGCCAACGTGCGGGGTGGGGGTGGGGGGGCAGGCGCAGCCGCTGGTGCTTGAACAAGGAGCACGAGCAGGAAAGCAGGGGTCATGACGCCAATATACGAAAAAGCAAACGGGCCCGGTGTGATCCGGGCCCGTCACTACAGCCGTTGCCGCTCGCTAGACTTTGCGAACGTTCTGCGCTTGCAGCCCCTTTGGACCCTGGGCAACGTCGAATTCGACGTTGTCACCCTCGGCGAGGCTCCGGAAGCCCTCGGCCTGGATCGCCGTGAAGTGGACGAACACGTCCGGACCCGACTCCTGGGCTATAAAGCCAAAGCCCTTTGCGTCGTTGAACCACTTCACCTTGCCCTTAGCCATAGCTGTTCTAACCTCTGCACAGTGGGGCTCGGCCCCGAACAGGATCGACCCAGGCCACCGCGGCCTGGGACGGGCTCAAACAAAAAACCGCGAGACATGTGGTCCTCGCGGAAGCGCAGACAGCCGGTGACGGTGCCACGTTATGCTTGAACCGCGGGCAAAAGTATGGAGCGCCTTGAAACCTGTCAATTAGGGACTGCCGTTTCGTCTTGACCGCAGTATACTGACAGCTTCATGACAGTATGTCGCGCCTCCGTCACTCTTCCGCAATGCGCATCGGCCCTGTAACCTCAATCTCCACTTCAACCGCCGTCGGACGGAGGACTTCTCATGTTGTTGCACGCGCTACTGTCGTTAGTCACGCTCCAGCAACCCACCAGCACTACCGCGCCACAACAAATCGCCAAAGTCGAAGTCCAGCCCTCGGGCGGTGAGGTACCGATCGGCGGCAAGCTCAAGTTCACCGCGCGCGCGCTCGACGCGGCTGGGAATCCGGTGCCCGGCGCGGAGATCGGGTGGTTCGTCGGCGGGGACATCGGCGATGTCGACTCGATCGGCGAGTTCACCGGCGGCTATCAGGGGTATGCGCGCGTCACCGCGGTGGGATACATCCCGGGCGACCAGCACAGCCAGGTGTTCGGGTCCTCGCTGGTGCATGTCCTGCCCGAGCCCGCGGCGCGCATCGTCCTCGATGCGCGGCCCACGCGCGTCGTCGCCGGATCGCGTCTGACGCTCGCGGGGACCGCGTTCTCGCGGCACGGGGACAAGCGCTACGACCCGATCACGTTCACGTCGAGCAATCCACGCATCGCGAGCGTGACGAGCGATGGCCGGCTTCGCGGCGTCGCCGCGGGCCGCGCCACGATCACCGCGACGTCGGGCCCCGCGACTGAAACGCTCGCGATCCAGGTGCTCGCCAACAACGTGGCGCGCGTGACCGTGGAGCCGGGCGTGTCCAACGTGCGCGCGGGGGACGTCGTGAAGTTCACCGCGACCCCGCGGACCGCGGCGGGTGCCGCGGTTGCAAACGTCGCGGTGGATTGGGCGGTGACCGCCGGATCAGGCGTGTCGCTCATCGATCCGACCGGCACGTTCGTGGGCGAGCTGCCAGGAACGTACACGGTGACCGCGTCGGTGGGCGGCAAGCAGGGGGACGCGGTCGTGCGCGTCGCCCCGCGCGACGTGGGGCGTGGCATCGAAGTGCGCGGCCGTGTGCCGATCACGATGAGCACGGCGGAGGTGTGGCTGCATCCGACCGCGCCGTGCGCCTACCTCTCCACGATCGCCGACCGCGTGTACGCGATCGACATCAGCGACGTGACGAAACCCAAAATCGTCGATTCGATGATGACGAACGCGCGCATCGTGAACGACGTGATGACGACGGAGGACGGCAAGTACGGCGTCTTCTCGCGTGAGGGCGCGTCTGACCGCAAGAACGGCATCGTCGTGTTCGATGCGAGCAATCCGTGTCACCCCAAGCCGGTCTCGGAATACACCCAGACAGTGTCGGGTGGCGTGCACAGCTCCTACGTCTACAAAGGTCATGCGTACATCACCGACGACGCGACTGGCTCGATGCGCGTGATCGACATTCAGGATCCGCAGCACCCCAAGGAAGTCGCGCGCTGGCAGACCGAGCAGACGGAGGCGGGACGGTACCTGCACGACGTGATGGTCGTGGACGGGCTCGCGTATCTCGCGTACTGGAACGACGGCCTCATTATTCTCGACGTGGGCAACGGCATGAAGGGCGGCAGTCCCACCAATCCGCAGCTCGTGTCGCAGCTCAAATACGACCTGAACGCCGTGTACGCGCGCGTCTCGCAGCTCTGGGGCGCCGGCTTCGTGCGGGGAACGCACACGGCCTGGCGGCAGGGCCGCTACGTGTTTGTAGGCGACGAAGTGTATGCGGGGCGGCCGTACAAGGGTTTGCAGGACGGGAACAATCTCACGTTCGGGCGGCTGCACGTGATCGACGTGTCCGACATCAAGGACCCCAAGGAAGTCGCCTGGTATGAGCCCACCGACGGTGGCGTGCACAACGTCTGGGTCGTGGGTGATACGCTGTACCTGGGCAACTACCAGGGTGGCGCTCGGGCGTTGGATATCTCGGGCGAGCTGAAGGGTGACCTGCTGCGTCAGGGTCGCGAGATGAGCTGGATCCTGACCGTGGATTCGCTGGGGCATCGGCGAGCGCCGTTTGCCTGGGGGGCGGTGGTGCGCGACGGCAACATCTTCGTGCCCGACATCAATACGGGACTCTGGATTCTGAGGTTGGAGCCCAAGCAGCAAGCAACACCGTAACAAGCAGACGCCAAGTGGAAGACGCCAAGTGGTTGTAAGTCTAACAGCTTCAAGCTGTTAGCTTGTAACCACTTGGCGTCTTGTACTTGGCGTCTTGAGCTTCTACTGCTGGCTTACTGTCTTAGTACTGTCAGGCTTGGATAGCGCCGCCTGCGCATTCCGGAACGCCAGCAGCGCATCGTCATAATTCTTCAACCGCGTCGTCAGCGTCGTCGCCACGGTGGGATCCCGCCCCGCTGTCTTTTCACAGGTTGGCAGGGCGTTTGACAACGAGTCGAGCCGCGTGGTGAGCTGCTTGGCGAGGACGCGCAGTGAGTCGTCGTACGCCGTCGCCTGCATTTTTGGGCGACCGCTCACGATGAACGAGCGCCCGCTCCCGCACAGGCCGCCCAGGCGCCGAGCCGCATGCAGGCGCGTCACGGAGTCGGCGGACTGCGTCCGAACCACTCGATTCAGACCGTCCCGAATCTGCGCAATGCCGCGCGTCGCCGTCTTCAAGCCTTCCATGTACCGAGTCTGCTCGATGGTCGGCGCCGGCGGCGCTACGGGCGGTGCAGGCACAGGCGCCGGCACCGGTGCCACCGGGGGAGGCGGGAGCGGGGGCGGCACGGTGTCTCGCGTCGTTGTGTCCTGCTGCAAGGTCACAGCGGTGATCACCATCACGAATCCAGCAAGCGTCACTTTGACAGCTCCTCTAACAGTTGAAATGCTGCTCCGTTATTATCTCGGCATGGCCGTTCCCGCAACCTCCCGCATCATGCGGACATTCGAGGATCGCGCCGACGCGCTTGCGCATTTCTTTCAGCGCGCCGGGGAAGCGCCACGCTTGATCGCCTACGACGACGCCGTCGGTCTGCCGCTCGATCAAGCGCTCGCCGCACTCGAGTGGACCGCGCAGGTCGGCATTCTCGCTGCGGAAGATCTCGTGCATGCGGCGCGCCTCGGCCCCGATTCCGCCGCGATCGTCGTCGAGCGGCGCGAAGGCGACAATCGCTTGTTCGTCTACTTCGGCCCGCGCATGGACGCGCCACCAGCCGATCCGTACGAAGGTACCCTGCTGTATGACGAGCCGGGAGTCCGATCGTACATCTTCGCACAACGCGGCCACGCGATCGCACACTTCCTAAGAGCTACGCACGGTTTGGGCGCAGCGCTGAGTTTGTTATCACGTCGCGCGCCGGAGCTGCGTCACATCCGTCGCTGGACACAGGCGTTGTTCGCCGAGCCCGCGGTCGGTCGTTCGACACAACTGCTCGCCGGCTGGTTTGCGACCAGCGGCGCCGGATTTCTGTTCGTCCCGGCCGACTCCGACGAGCCGTTTGCCTACTGCGAAGTGGCGATCGAGGGGTAAATACCCCGATGTGGGAACGTGCGCACTGTGGATTCACAACTCCACATCGTGTGGAAGAGCGCTGGAATGAGCGGCACCACTGTTAGTTACTCTCCACAAACGATGCACATCGAAGTGAGCTAACCCGAAGAAATATCGGCACTTGCGCGCTTTTTGGAGGGCCCTATATTGCTTCCACGCGCGATGGAGGGAAGGGTTGGGACCTGGCGTCCTGACAACGCCTTCAAAGCGAGTCCGAACGGAAATTCCGGGGAGGGCGCCGATGCAACCAAGGGCTCAGGCGCTCGTTGATCCGGGAGTCAACTCACCGGGTCGGACAGCTGGGGCCAGTCGCGTTGCCCTAGCCACGTCGAAATGGTGCCTCGACGTGCAGTGCGGAAGGTCGGTCCGCGACCCGATCTGACCCGTAGCACTCACATTGGTGAACCGAGCGACCCGACGGGGTTGCTTGGGGATGGAAGCCGGAGCCTCTGCTTGCCCTACCGAGGACGAAACAGTCCATAGGTGGCGGCGGAGAGAAGAACGAAGGGCGCAAGCCCTCGACTCCGGGTAACCAATGTGTCGGAGCCCCCGGGCGCGCCTTAGTGCCGTCCCGGGGGCTTCGTGTTTCTAGGGAGCCCGATAGACCGGCTTTCCGCCGAGGACCGTGAGGAGCACTCGCGTCCGGAGGATGTCTTCCGGAGCCGAGGTCATGATATCACGGTCCAGCACGACGAAGTCGGCGTATTTCCCGGCGGTCAGACTGCCGCTCTCATTCTCCATGAACGCCGCGTACGCCGGCCACAGCGTGATCGACCACAGTGCCTCCTGCCGCGTCGTGCGCTGCTCCGGCATCCAGCCGCCTGGTGGAAAGTTCTCGGCATCCTGTCTGCTCACGAACGAGTGAAACGAAATCAGCGGGTTCACGGCCTCGACCGGAAAGTCGGATCCGTTTGGAATCACAACGCCGGTATTGAGCAGCGAGCGCCACGCGTACGCGCCCTGCGCGCGCGCCCACCCGAGGCGGTTCGGCACCCAGTACATGTCACTCGTCTGGTGGCTTCCCTGCATGGACGGAATGACGTCCAGCTCGGCAAAACGCGGAATGTCCTGATAGCTCAGAATCTGCGCGTGCTCGATGCGAAACCGATGATCGGCGGTGGGGACCTCGCGCAGCGCGGCTTCGAACTGATCGAGCACGATGCGGTTCGCCCGGTCACCAATGGCATGCACGTTGACCTGGAAGCCTGCCCGGAGCGCGCGCACCGCCACGCTCTTGATGCGCTCCGGCGGCGTCGTCAGCAATCCCGTGTTGCCCGGATCGTCGCTGTACGGCTCGAGCAGCGCCGCCCCGCGGCTGCCCAGCGCGCCATCGGCCGTGATCTTGATCGCCCGAAACCACAGCCGGCCTTCGTAGAGCGCCTTCTGCGGGCCCCGCCGCAGAAACTCGTCCAGCACGGAGTCGCTCGCGCGAATCATCACGTAGTTGCGCAGGTTGTACCGCGCTTCCTTAGCCAGCTCCTCGTACACGGCGATCCCCTCGGGACCCACGCCGGCATCGTGAATCCCGGTCAGCCCCCAGCGGTTGGCCTCCGTAATGGCCGCGAGTGTCTGCTCCCGCAGCTCGGTGCGCGAGGTCGCCGGTATCACGCGCCCGACGATTCCCTGCGCGTTGTCCACCAGCACTCCAGTCGGATTGCCTGCAGAGTCCCGGATGAATCGTCCACCGCTGGGATCGGGTGTCGCCGCCGTGACCTGCGCGAGCTCGAGGGCTTTCGCGTTTACGAGCGCCGCGTGTCCGTCGACGCGGGTCAGATAGACGGGATTGTTCGGAACGGCGCGTGACAGCGCGTCGTGCGTAGGAAAACGCGTATCGGCCCAGTCGTTCTGATCCCACCCACGCCCGCGAATCCATTCGCCGGGGCGTGCTGTCTTCGACCGCTCCACCACCCGGGCGATGACTTCTTCATACGAGCGCGTCCCGACCAGGTCCACCGTACGTAACGCGAGCCCGAGGTTGAGCAGGTGCGCGTGGGCGTCCACCATGCCGGCGATGACCGTCCTGCCGGTCATGTCGAGCCGCTCCGTCCGTGGTCCCGCGAGCGCCAGGGCGCCGCGGTTGCTGCCCACAAACGCAATCCGGCCGCCCCGCACCGCGAGGGCCTCGGCGACGGGCCGATTGACGTCCGACGTGTAGATCCGCGCGTTGGTGACGATGAGATCGGCCTGCTGGAGGGGAAGCGTGAGTGCCGCGAGCAGCCAAATCATGAAAGGAGTCTCGGGAGATTGGTGTCGATTTCGTGCGTCTTGTGAAATGGGAGCCGTGGGGCCCGAATCGGAACGAGGTGTGCGATGGAATTGGCATAAAACTCGAGCAGCGGCCTGCCTTTGGGCAACACCACCAGCGTGTCGCCATCCGCAACGACCAGCCGGCGCATCCGCAGCATGCGCCAGGCGCGGTCCCAGATCTCCGCGATCCGGGCGCCGCCTCGCACGACCTTGCCGTTGACCTCCAGCAGCCGATCGCGCAGTTGGTCCATGCGCTCGAGCAGCGCGTCCCTGGTGATTGCGGTTTGCCCAAAGGACAGCAGCGCCGCCGCCGCGAGCGGCACCGGGGTGACGGGAACGATCGCACCGATGCGCGCGAGCATGTTGCGCGCGAGCTGCTCGAGCTCCGGCAGACGCCGTTCCTTGGGAGCGGTCAGGACGCCGTCCGGCGCGGTGCGGAGCCATTCGCGTAGCGAGAGCGGCGTCCCGAAGTTGACCGCCACGCGGCCGTAGCGTTTCAGCCGGCCGGTGAGCAGGCGCATCGTGTTGCTCGCGAGATAGGACACGACGGTCCCGAGCTGCGACAGACGGCCGGGCCGGTCCCGCTCGTCGATGAGCTCCCGAATCAGCGAGCGGTCCTCGAGCACACGGTCGTAATTCAACGCTACTGGAACGAGCCAGATATTGCGGTTGAACGCCGGGTCCAGCAGCGTGCGAACGATGTAGTCGAGCAGGCCCAGCTTGGGCGCGCGCAGCTTCCCGTCGCGCGACAGGCCGCCCTCGGGGAAGATGCCCTGGGTCACGCCGTTGCGCGTGATCAGCTGAACGTAGCGTTCGAGCACGGTGTGGTAGAGCGGCTCGCGAAACCGGCGGCGGATGAAATACGCGCCGAATGACTTGAACACGTACTCGAGCGGCCACGCGCGCGCCCATTCTCCCACCGCGTAGCTCACATGCACCCCGCGCGCGAGCACGTACGCCACGACGATGTAATCGGCGTTAGACCGGTGATTCATGAGGTACACGACCACGTCGCGTTTCGGGATGCGTGCCAGGGCGGGCTCGTCCTGATAATCCACGCTCACCTTGTACAGCAGATTGACCAGGACCTTCGCGACGTTGTAGCCGAGTTTGTAGTACGACAGGACGTTGAAGTGCGGGATGATTTCGTCGAGGTATTTGCGGACCTGCCGGCGCACCGTTTTCTCGGTGAGTCCGTGCTCGGCCATGTGCGCGTGGACCGCGGCGATGATGGCAGGATCGTCGGTGAGCGCGGCGCGCGCGAGGCGCCGTTCCTGCAGCTTGTACCGGGCCAGGCGGGCGCGAAACTCGTGAATCGTGCGAACGGCTCGACGGCTGAGCCAGCCGCTCACACGGCCAGTCCTCCTTCTTTCTTGAGCTGCGCGTACCCCATTCCCTTCAGTCTGGCGATGCGCATGCTCATCGGAGGGTGGGTCGCGAGACGGTCGGCAAGCCACCCCTCGCGGTTCGTGAGCCGGCGCCCCAGGGGATCCACGATGCAGAGGTGTGCGGCCCCGCGCTTGATCGCCGCGGTCGGCGCCGCGGCGGCTTCGAGCTTCTCGAGCGCGGTCGCGAGCGCCAGCGGATTGCGCGTGAACTGCGCGCTCATAGCGTCCGCGAGATACTCCCGGCGCCGGCTCACTGCCAGGCTCAGGAGCTGCGTGACGAGCGGCGCGAACAGCCACGAGATCACCCACAGCACGAGCAGGATCGCGAGCAGCGGTCCGGCGTTCTTGGATTTGCTCCGGCTTCCCCCCCCGCCCCCGCCGCCCCCACGCACGGGGAATGATCCGACGCGCATCATGCGACCCACGCCGTCGCGTACGAGCAGGATCGCCCCCACGAGCGCTGCCAGCGTCGTCATCAGACGCACGTCGAGATTCTTCACATGGCCGAGCTCATGGCCGATCACTGCCTGGAGCTCGTCACGCGTGCAGAGCCGCAGTAGCCCGCGCGTCACCGCCACGTGCGAGTCGCTGGGCTCGTGACCCGTCGCAAAGGCGTTGGGGTCGTCATCCGGGACGATCCAGATGCGCGGCCGGGCCACGCCGGCCGCGATCGCCATTTCGTCCACGACGTTGGCGAGCTGCCGCTCGCTGTCGGTCTCGGGCGTCACCAGCTCCTGCGCGCCGGTCGCCCACAGCACCTTCTCGGGACCGGTCTTGTAGATGTACCGCGCCAGCATGATCGCCGCCCCGGTGACCACGATACCGAGCCACGGGAATGGGTGGGCGCCCTCGAGCGCCCAGATGATGTCGGCGCCGAATCCCAGCCAGGCGAAGAACAGCACGAAGCCAATCACCAGCCAGGTCGTGCGCCGGCGATTGGCTTCCTGCTGCTGAAAGAGATTACCGTCTGGAGAGGTCAACCTGCGGCACCGCGCGTTCGGCTTGATCCTCGATCTCCCACAGGTCGGTCGGCGACGCCTTCGCGAGGCCGGCGACGAGGGTCGTGGGGAACTGCTGCTGCTTGGTGTTGTACTGCGTCGCCGTGTCGTTGTAGAGCTGGCGCGCGAACGCGATGCGGTTCTCCGTGGAGCTGAGCTCTTCCTGCAGCTGGCCGATGTTGCCGGTGGCCTTGAGCTGCGGGTAGCGCTCGACCGTGACCAGCAGGCGCGACAGCGCGCCTGAGAGCGCGTTCTCCGCCTGGCTGATCTGCTTCATCGCCTCGGGGCCCGAGGCGTTGACCTTCACCGCCTGGTTGCGCGCCTGGATCACGGCCTCGAGGGTTGAGCGCTCGAAATCCATCGCACCCTTCACGGCGTTGACGAGATTCGGGATCAGATCGTGCCGGCGCTTGAGCTGCACGTCGATCTGCTTGAACGCGTTGACAGTCTGGTTCTTCAGCGAAATGAGCCCGTTGTACGCGCCGATGATCCATAACGCGGCGATCACCACGACTACGAGCAGCACCCACATGTTTGTCGTCTCCCGTTGATGTAGGGGCGCGGCATCCCGCGCCCGTACTGATGTATTACGAGCTGTGCGGCAGGAGTTTCGTGATCGCCTGACGAATCGTCTCCGCCAGGCCGTGGGCGTCGGAGCCGAGGCGGGCGAGTGGATGGTCGGCGTCGACGTGCAGCTCGACCCCGCGGGTCACCGGGATGCGGCGCCAGGTCGTCGGGCCGGTCGGCTCCTTGTCGGCGTCGCGTGTGAGCCAGGCCGTGAGCGCACGCCCGGACCGGCCGCGGGGCATGCCCTCCGCCCCCTTGAGTGGCAGCCGGTCCGGGGGCAGGAGCGAGGCGCCCAGGACCTGCGCGCACCGGCGCTCGAGCACGTCGCCCGTCTGGTCATGCATGTCCTTCGTGATTGCGGCGAGCGTGGCGCCTTCCATCTGCTTCAGCTTGATGGCGAGCAGTTGGAGAAAGTGGCGATAGGAGTAGGTGGCGGCCGTGCCCCGGCCTTCGGGCGGGCTCACCAGCCCCCGGGTGACGTAGAAGCGGATCGTGCGCTCGCTCGGCGCGGCCCGCGCGGCGGCATTGATCGGCGTGACGGCTGAGGCGTCGAGCACAGCTCCTACCACCACCGAGAGGTCCCGCAGGTTCCAGGGCGCGAGGTTGCGATACTCGCGCAACACATGCAACGGATCGGTGTGCGCGACGCCGGTCGTCACGCGTCCATCGCGTCCGACGCGCGGTTGCTCTGCAAGACAAGCGCGACCCAGTCCGCGACCTGCTGCAGGTTGAACGGCTTGCGGAGCACGACGCACCGGTGATGCTCGAGCCAGGTGCGCACTTCTTCGGCTTCGGCGTCGCCAGTCATGATCGCGATCCGTCCATCCAGCCGCGGCCAGCGATGAATGATCGCCAGATACAGCGCGAGTCCGGACATCGTGGGCAGGTGGATGTCGAGCAGCAGCGCGTCGGCCTCCTCGGAGTTGAGCAGCTCGTAGGCTGTCTCCGCCGTCCCGGCGCTGAGCACCCGGTAGCCGTTGCGCTCGAGGTACCGCTCGAGCACGCGACGCAGGCCCGCTTCATCATCGACGAGCAGGACCGTCGGCCGGTTGCGCGGAGGCGACGTCATCACGAGGCGGTCGCTGCGTTGGAGCGCGCCGGTGTCAGGAATTTCTGCACGATGCGCGCGGTGGCTTCATCCGCGGTCAACGACAGCCGCATTTCACCCGCCGTAAGACCGAGGTACTTCTTGGCGTGCTGCTGGAGCGTCTTGGCCTGCGCATACCCGAGGCGCTTGGCGACGTCTTCGATGGTGAAGCCGGGATCCCGCAGCAGGCGGTGCGCGTAGAGCACGCGCGCGGCCGCAAGAATCTCCCGCGGGCTCCGCAGCCCTGCGCGCGCGAACCAGCGCGCGCACGTGCCCCGATCGATGCGCGCCCGGGCGGCGAATTGCTGGATCGTCTGCACTTCCCCGGGTGTGCGGAGCGCGTCCTTGAGCACCCAGCGGAGCTCGCTGGGGAGCGGCGCCAGGGCCGCGCTGAGCTGGTTGAACAGTTGCTGGGACGCCGCGTGGGTCGCTTCGGCGGAGAGCAGGTCGCGCAGGTGCTCGGGATGATCTTCGGTTCGACCCAAGACGACCTGCGTGATGCCGCATTTGCCCATCGCGAGCAGGACGGGAGCGAGCTCGGGGGTGAGCATCGGGGTGTAGAGAATCAGCGGCAGCGATGGGAACAGGACGCGCAAGCGCTCGACTTCCTGTCCCCGCGACCCGCCGAGCATGGGATCGACGACGGCAATTTCCACGGGCCGGCCGCGAATCGTTTCGAGCGCAATGTCCCAGGTGGGCGCTCGCGCCAGCACAAAGTCCGGCGCGACGGCGCTGCGCAGCCGCTGGTACTGGATGTCTGAAACCGCCGCGAGGACCAGCATTTCCCTACACGTCCTCCGGAAGAATCCGTGAGTGCCGCAAAATCGCCCTACGATGCCGCAAAAACGCCCTAAACGAACGCTCTGCCCCCGTTCAAGTTGGAGGTTTAACGAGTCCCCATCCAACTCGACCGTGGAGGTGTCATGGCCCGCCGCATCCGCTTCGCTCTGGTGCTGTTCCTCGTTTCCTTTGCTCTGTCCGCGGCCGCGTGTGCCGATGCGTCTGGACCCAGCGAGACCACCTGCGACCAGAACAACCCGCTCTGCTAGTAGTCATGTCGCGAGGGCTGCAAGGGAAGCCGAAACTTCCCTGAGCGATTCAGATTGAATAGCGGTATTGAGTGCGGCGCTTCCGGTATCTTCGGGAGCGCCGCATGTCCTCAGGCCTCCCAACATCCGCTCGATTCGGAACACCATTTCGTTGAGATCGTGCGTCACGGCGATGTCGTGCGCTTGCGCCAACTCCGCCTCGGCCCTCCGGAAGTTCTCAAACCGCGCAAAGCCGATTCCGGCCTTCAGGTGATAGTCGGCACGGATGTTGGGGGCGCAGGGATGATCATTTGCGAAGATGCGCTCACGCCAGCGCTCAAAACTCACGCGATCGCGTCGGAACGAAGCGCAGTTCATCAGTTCGATCATCGCGTTGGCGACGAGCTCGGGTGTCGCACGGGAGCGCAGAACATGCTGTAGGGCGTGCTCCGCTGCTTCGACTTCGCCGAGCGACAGCAGCGCCAGCCCAAGGTCACCCATCGCGCGCGCCTGCGTCGTCTCGTCTTCGTACAACTCATACGAACGCCACAGATGCGGGACTCCCTCATGCGCTTCTCCTCGACGCACCAGGATGTTGCCCAGGCCGTGCTCGGCTTGCGCCTCGACCGCGCGGAAGCCCGCGGCGATCGCATCGGCGAGTACAGCCCGCCATGCCTCTTCGGCGCCCACCAAGTTGCCCCGGAAATGGAGGACGTTGCAATGCCCGACCCGACTGAGCAGCACTGACAACGCATCATGGTTTTCCGTGGCGATGCGGCCGGCTTCGGTAAATGCCGCGTCCGCGAGATCGAAGTCCGTCTGAAGTCGCCGCACGCGGCCCAACCGCCACCACGCGCTGATTCGATCCGTCGCCGGAAGCCGCTCCTGGCCGATGCGAATCATCGTCTCCAGGGCGTCACTCGCTTCTTCGAAGTGCGATTCCTGCTCGAGGAATAGCGCGTACGCGAACAACGCCGGAGCGACAAGCGTGATGTCGCCAGCGCCATGAGCTTCACCGGTGGCTCGGACAATGCCGCTGAGGTGGGATGCCTCGGTGCCTTCGCCGGCCAGCTCGAAGCAATAACGCTCGGTCGCCGCCCACTGATAGCGAAACACGTCGGGCGTCGGTGGCTCACGATCGGGCGACAAGAGATCCACGAAGCGCAGGGCGAGAAATGCACCCTGACCCAGGCGGACTTCTGGAGAGGTTGCCGGTTCGCCAGCCACCCGCTGCAGAAACACCGCGTGAGGTAGGCCGGCGGACCGAGTCGGGGTCCTATTGGTCATCAGGCTCCGCAATTGCAGCACCCGTGCCGAGCGGCAAGATCAATTCGAGCACCAACATAGCGCAGCCCGCTGCGGTGCGTTAGACGGCAAATGGCGCGTTTTCGGGCTTTTCACCGTGGTTTTTCGATGCCGCACCCATGTAGGGAAGCGCCTATAAACGCTCATGCGCAAGGGCTTCGATGTAGGGTTTACCGTACTCGAGCTGATGGTGGTGATCTGCATCGCCGGACTGCTCGCGTCCCTCTGGCTGCCTCGTGCTGCCCGCTCGATGGACTGGATCAACACGCAGCGGGCACTTCGCGACATCACGACCGCGCTTGCGGTTGCGCGTCACGGCGCTGTTCTGCACGGGACGCGGGCTCGCCTGACGATCCGTGCCGACACACTGCGAATCGATCGACTCGAGACAACCGGCTGGCAGCCGTGGTGGCGCGGGCCAGGACCCGCAAGCCATGGCGTTCTGTTACAAGTCTCGAACCCAATTGTCGTGTTCGGCCCTAACGGGATGGGATGGGGGGCGTCCAACACGACGGTCATCGTCAGCCGCGGGTCTCAAGCCGAAACGATCACCGTCTCGCGAGTGGGCCGAGTGAAGCTCTGGTAGATGCAACCGTTCAGCACGTTGATGCATCTAATCGTATGAAACTTGGATGCGCTGATGTGCGTAGCAGAAAAGGTCGCGGTCGAAGTGTGACGGCCACTTCGCCCGACCGCCAACCCCGGGGAGCTGTAACGCCCCGGGGTTTGGTCTTTTACCCCGTTGGACCCCCTTCTTCATCGAGGTAGACGAGCGTCTGCCGCCGGCCCACGATACGGACGAGCGCCTCGTAGACTTGCGTGTCGAGCACCGTGCCGGAAAGGTCCGTCATTCGCTCCACGGCCTGTTCCGGCGTCATCTGTTCCTGATACGGTCGTGACGTTGTGAGGGCGTCGTAAATTTCGGCCGCCGCGATGATGCGGCCACCGATCGGAATGTCCCCGCCACTCAACCCATCCGGATAGCCGGTGCCGTCGACGCGCTCGTGATGGCTCCTGACCATCGAAACGACGTCCCCCAAATGCACGAGTGGCGCGAGGATCTGCGCCCCGATGATGACGTGCTGTTTCACGTGCTCGAACTCTTCAGGGGTGAGCGGCCCTTCCTTACTCACCACGGCGTCACGCGTTCCGATCTTGCCGAGATCGTGCAGCCGTCCCGCCATGCGCACGCGCTCCACGTCCTCTTCGTTCAGGCCCATCTCGGTCGCCACATTGGCCGACAGATCAGCGACGCGCGCGGAGTGGCCGCGCAGGTAGGGATCCTTGGCCTCGAGCGCGTTGACGAGGGCCTCGAGCGTGGCGGTGGAAATCCGCTCCATGCGGTGCTGCTGGCGGTGCAGCTCCGCGGTGCGGGTCGTGACTTCTTCCTTGAGCCATTGATTCAAATGCCGGCTTTCGAGCTGCATCTCGCGCCGTTTCACGGCCCGTTGCACGGCACGCCCCAAATCGACCAGCTCGATCGGTTTGGTGAGGTAATCCATCGCGCCGCGCTGCATACAGAGCGCCGCGCTCGTCGCATCGTTGACGGCAGTGAGCATGAGAATCGCGAGGTCGGGTTCGATCTCGAGCGCATGCGGCACGAGGTCTACGCCGCTCGTGCCGGGCATACGGATGTCCGAGAGCATCAGCGCGATCTTATGGAGCCGCAGCTGTTGCAGTGCTTCATCCGCCGAGCCGGCCGTGTACACCTCGAACTGCTGTTGCTTGAGAAACTTGCGCAGTGCGTTTCGGATCGGCTCTTCATCGTCGACAACGAGGACCGTCACGACCCCGGTCTGAGCAGTCAACCAAGTTCTCCCTGTAAACGCTGGGGCAAACTAGGAATCGGCCGAGACGAACGCCAGGTCCACAGGTGCTGGGATGAGTCCCGCGCGATACGCGCGCTCCAGCAATTCGCTCACCGCCTGCCTTCCGACAGGTCCGTAATCAACCGTGTAGGTGTTCACGTACATCCCCACGAACCGGTCGGTCCGCTCTGCATCGAGTCCGCGACTATAGCCTCGCGCATGTCGCAGCGCCTCGGTGCGGTGCGCGAGTCCGTATTCGATGCTCGCCTTGAGATCGCGGGCAATTGCCCCCATCAACTCGTCGCCGAGATCGCGACGCACCACATTGCCGCCGAGTGGGAGCGGCAGGCTCGTCTCCCGGTGCCACCACTCGCCCATGTCCGCCCACAGCTGCAGGCCGCGATCGGCATAGGTGAGCTGACCCTCGTGAATCAAGATGCCCGCATCTGCCTTTCCTGCGGCCACGAAATCCTCGATCTGATCGAAGGGGACGACCACGTGGCGAGCGTCCGGCTGATACAGCCGCAGCGCGAGGAACGCGGTGGTGAGCTCGCCGGGGACCGCGACCAGCCGGTCCCGGAGCGCGGCGCGCGGATTTGGCGGCGCGCTTTCGCGGCTTACGATGCGTGGACCGTAGCGGTCACCGATGCTGGCGCCGTGCGCGAGCAGCGCGTACCGATCCGCGAGGTAGGCGTAGGCGTGCAGCGACACGGCGGTGACCTCGAGCTCGCCGGCGAGGGCGCGGCGGTTCAGGCTTTCGATGTCGCCCAGTTCGTGGACATAGCGCCGGCCTTCCGTGTCGATCTTGCCGGCAGCCATCGCCCAGAACATGAACGCATCATCGGCGTCCGGACTGTGCGCCACGCGGATGATACCGGGATGCGGAATACGGGAAACGGGAGGCGTGGTTACGTGCCGGCCCCTCCCCGACCCGTGACCCGCGACGCCTCGGCCCTGAAGCTGGTCAAAGCATCGGCGTGATCGACGTACTCGGGCCGGTTTTTTGCCTTTTCTGAGGGCTCGGTGCGCAGGAAGTCCGAATACGCCCGGCGCTCCTGCTGCGTATTCCCGCTCTGCTGATACGCGTGCGCGCGCAGTACGTAGATGAAGAGATGTGTGGGGGTTGAGCGCTGGATCGTATCGGCCTCGGCCAGGGCTGCCTCGACGTCGCCACCCGCAAGCTGGAGCAGGCCGATGTGATAGCGCGCATCGGCGTCGAGCGCCGGGAGCTGGCTGTAGGCGCCCAGCGCCATGGGAAGAAAGAAACGCACGCTGTCGGCTTTACCCGCTTCAGCCAGGATCATGACTTTATTGAACAGGCGATTGGCCCGTTCTGCCGGTGACATTTGCGAGATGTCGGTAACAGGGAGCCGGGAGCCGGGAGCAGTGGGTTCGGCTCTTGGCTCTCTGCTTCCTGCTCCGCCTCCACGCATCACGACGACGGTAAGCAACGCCCCTAACGCCGCCCCGGCCAACGCCCACGGGAATGCAGCTTTCCAACCACCCGGCTGCGCGCCGGCCGTCACGGCCGCCCCGCACTTGTGACAGAATTTGGCGGCGGGAGAGAGCTGGGCACCACACGCATGACAGGTCATAGGATGGGAATGTAACCCGGGCTGGCGGCGGCCACGAAAGCCGGTAGTGTTTTGCGCATGGCCGGGACCGAGTACGGCAAGCATATGGGGGAGCTCAAGCGCGGCGAGCAGCGCTGGGATGTGTATTTGGAGGGCCAGCCGGACACGACCCTGGGCGCCGTCCGGGGGCGGATCCACTTCGTGAGCGGGTCCGGGCAGCTGCATAAGGTGACGGGTTGGATCTTCCTGGAGTGGCAGGAGAAGGACATTCAGGAGCGATTCGGGGAGTTTTCAGCGGTCGAGTTGTTACACTTCGTGGAAGCATTGTAGCGCATTTGCTGCACATTCTGGCCAACAATCTGCACATTTCCACATCACCAATCGGCGAATAGCCGATTTTTCGTGCATTTCATGCACGAATTCCTTGACACCAATCAGGACCACCTCTACCTTCATTTGGCCCGCCGCTTGCAACAGCACTGCACCGACTCGGGAAGGAGACCCGCTCAATGACAGCTACGCTGGAACCGACCGCCGCTACCGGGGGGTCCCCCAAAGCGACCACCGGTCCGACGCCGGCGGATGTGATCCGTCGTGCCAAAGAAGCCGGAGTACAGATCGTGGACGTCAGGTTCACCGACCTGCCTGGCACCTGGCAGCATTTCTCGATCCCGCTGAAGGAGCTCGAGGAAGACACGTTCACCGACGGCCTGGGATTCGACGGATCGTCGATCCGTGGATTTCAAGCGATCAACGAGAGCGACATGCTGCTGCTGCCGGATCCGGCGAGCGCGTTCGTCGATCCGTGCCTGTCGGTTCCGACGCTGTCGCTCACCTGCGACATCGTCGACCCGATTACACGCGAGTCCTATTCGCGGGACCCGCGCTATGTCGCGCGCAAGGCGGAAGCGTTTCTGAAAAAGAGCGGCGTCGCCACGACGGCGTATTTCGGGCCCGAGGCGGAGTTCTACATCTTCAACTCCGTGCGCTTCGACCAGAACGCGCATGAGGGCTACTACCACATCGATTCGGAAGAGGGCATCTGGAACAGCGGCACGAACGGCACGGCCAACCTCGGCCATCGTCCGCGACATAAAGAGGGATACTTCCCGGTGCCGCCCACCGACAAGCTGCAGGATCTCCGCTCGAAGATCGTGCTCGCGATGATCGCGGCGGGTATCGACGTCGAAGTGCACCACCACGAGGTGGGCACGGCGGGGCAAACCGAGATCGATATGCGGTACAAGACGCTGACGCGCATGGCCGATCAGATCATGATGTACAAGTACATCGTGAAGAACGTCTGCTGCCAGCACGGCTACACGGCGACGTTCATGCCGAAGCCGATGTTCGGCGACAACGGCTCGGGCATGCACGTGCACATGAGCCTGTGGAACGCCGACAAGAACCTGTTCTTCGACAAGAACGGCTACGCGCTGATCTCCGAGTCGGCGCGCTGGTACATCGGCGGGCTGATCAAGCACGCGCCCGCGCTGCTCGCGTTCGCGGCGCCCACGACCAACAGCTACCGCCGTCTGGTCCCGGGTTATGAAGCGCCGATCAACCTGATTTACTCGCAGCGCAACCGGTCGGCGATTTGCCGGATCCCGATGTACTCGACGTCGCCGAAGGCGAAGCGCCTCGAGTTCCGGGCGCCCGATCCCTCAGCCAACCCGTACCTCACATTCGCGGCGCTGCTCATGGCCGGGCTCGACGGGATCAAGAACAAGATCGAGCCACCCAAGCCGATGGATGTCGATCTGTACGAGTTGGAGCCGGCCGAGCGCAAGCACGTGAAGAACACACCGGGCAGCCTGCTCGAGTCGCTGCAGGCGTTGGAAGCCGATCATGACTTCCTGCTCGAAGGCGGCGTGTTCACCCAGGACCTGCTCGACGTCTGGCTCGCGATGAAGCGGACCAAGGATGTCGACGCGGTAGCCTTGCGGCCGCATCCGTACGAGTTCGTCCTCTACTACGACGTCTAATAAGGCAGGCGGTTAGACGGTTAGGCGGTTAGGAGCGCTCTGCTTCTAGCCGCCTAACCGTCTAGCCGTCTAACCGCCTCTATGACAACCAAACGCGAGATTCTCGAGGCAGCCAAAAAGCAAGACGTAACCAGCCTCAGGTTGCAGTTCACCGATATCCTCGGCGTCAACAAGAACGTCGAGGTACCCGCGAGCCAGTTCGACAAGGCGCTCGAAGGCGACATCATGTTCGACGGCTCGTCGATCGAAGGGTTCGTGCGGATCGAGGAGTCGGACATGGTGCTCAGGCCCGACCTCGAGACGTTCCGAGTCCTTCCCAACGGCGATGCCGCCGGCAAGGTCGCGCGCGTGATCTGCGACATTTACAACCCGGACGGCACGTCCTTCGCCGGGTGCACGCGGCAGGCGCTCAAACGCCAAATCGCCAAAGCCAAGGCGCTCGGCTATGAGATGATGGCCGGGGTCGAGGCCGAGTTTTTCATCTTCCAGCTCGATGCGAGCGGCAATCCGACCACGAAGACCCACGACCGCGGCGGATACTTCGATCAGACGCCGGTGGACCGGGCGGAGGAGATTCGCCGGCTCATCGTGCAGGATCTGGTGGCGATGGGGTTCGAGGTCGAAGCGGGGCATCACGAAGTCGCGCCGGGGCAGCATGAAATCGATTTTCGCTACGCGGAGGCATTGGAAACCGCCGACAACCTCGCCACCTTCCGATTCATCGTGCGCAACGTCGCCTACCGCCATGGCTTCCTGGCGACGTTCATGCCCAAGCCGATCTTCGGCCAGAACGGCTCCGGGATGCACACGCATCAATCGTTATTCCGACAAGGGACGAACGCCTTCTACGACGCCAAGGCGCAGTGGGAGCTGTCGAACATCGCGCTGGCGTACATTGCGGGACTGCTGACACACGCCCGGGGGTTTTGCGCTGTCACGAATCCGCTGGTCAACAGTTACAAACGCCTGGTGCCGGGGTATGAGGCGCCCGTCAACGTCGCTTGGTCGATGCGCAACCGCTCGCCGCTGGTGCGGATTCCCGATCGACGCGGGGCGGGGACGCGCTGCGAGCTGCGCATGCCGGATCCGTCCGTCAATCCATATCTGGCGCTGGCGGTCCAGCTCGCGGCGGGGTTGGACGGGGTCGAGCACAAGCTGACTCCCCCGGACCCGGTGAATAAGAACATCTTCGAGATGAGCTTCCGGGAGCGGCGCAAATACCGCATCGACGAGCTGCCCCGGGACCTGCACGAGGCCCTCGACCTGCTCGCGAAAGACGACGTGATTAGAGACGCTCTGGGCACGCACATTTACGAGCGCTTTGTGGAGGCGAAACGAGAAGAGTGGCAGGAGTACATCGGGAACGTCAGCGAGTGGGAGCTCGAGCGGTACTTGAGTGTCTACTGATCGTCGCGAGTCTCAGCGCGTGCGAGCTGCTGCCGCGCCCCGGCGACACGCAGGGCGTCCAGGGGGCCGGCCGCTGGGACCAGCACGGGCGGATCGTCGTGGACACCGACCCGCGGTACACGGTCGTCCATCTGCGCGTGGATACCAGCCTGGCGGAGCGCCACGACGTCCTGCTGGCGCGCTACGACTTCGATCCGAGTGACGGCGCGGGCGACGAGTACGCGCTGACGATCGCTCTCGATCTCGGCGACGCCCGCACGCTGTCGGCCAACCGCTCGTACACCCTCGGCGACGCGATCCAGGCTCATGCGACCGTGAGCTGTCTCTGCACGCCGCTGCGTCCCGATTCCGTGCGCGGGACCTACACGCTGCAGACTCGGGGCGCGCGCCAGATCGCCGGCCGCATCGACGCGACGCTGTACTTCACGGCGTGGACTGACTCGAGTCACCACGCGACGTATCGACTGCGCCAGCGCCTCCACGGAGTGCGCCCGTAGTGTTGCTGGCCGTCCTGCTGCTGCTGCAAACCGGCAATCCTTCCAGCCGTCGAATCATCGACACGATCGTTGTCGAGAACCGCAACGTGTTCGACGGGGACGACGCCGCGCCGGAGTGGGTCGCGAGCCTCGCCAACAGGCTGCACGTCAAAACCCGACACTGGGTGATCCGGCGCCGGCTGCTCCTCACTCGCGGCGACGCGTTCGATCCCGCACGCATAGAGGAGAGCGAGCGCGGGCTGCGCTCGCTCGGCGTGTTTCGGCAGGTGCGCGTGGACACCATGACCCAACCGGGCGGCCGGCTGGCATTGCGCGCGGTGACGGCGGACGGGTGGAGCACACAGCCGCAAGCGAGCTTCACGAGCGTGGGTGGCCAGCAGACGTGGAGCGTCGGCATCGTCGAGCGCAACTTCCTCGGCACCGCGACCGAGCTGGCCCTGATCTATGGGCGTGATCCCGACCGGACGCGCGTCGATTTCGAATTCGTGAACCCGCACTTCTTCGGCCGGCGCACGCTGCTCAACCTGCGCTACGCTGATCTCTCGGACGGCCATCGGGGGGCGTGGCGCTTCGGCTTGCCCTTTCACGAGACGTCCGCACCCCACGCGATCGAAACGTATGGCGAGCTCGCGCGCGAGCGTGTACTGCGGTTTCGCGATGCCGCGCTGCAGGACAGCACACAGCACTACTTGGCACGCGTCGGCCTGATGGGCGGGATCTCGCTGGGGGGCGGCGCCACGACCACAAGCCGGTACTCGCGCCTGTGGGGCGGGTGGGAGTGGCGCCGCGAGGATTTCACGGCCAGCGATACGGCGCCCGCGCCGTATTCGGTGTTCACGGCGGTGCGCGCGGGTGCCGAGCTCGGCGTGGTACGCTTCCGGATTCTGGAGCATTTCAATTCGTTCGCGCGTCGCGAAGACGTCGATTTGTCATCGGTGCTGCGCGCGGGCATCGTTCTCGAGTCGGGGGTCGGGTATGAGCTCAGAGGCCAGACGTCCGCGGTGTGGGATCGAGGCTTTGCCGTGCTGCGCGTCGACGCCAACGGGTTGGATACGACGCGCACGCGGGCGCAGGTGACGGTCGTGAGCCAGAACCTGCGCCATCACACGCTGATCGCGCACGCCGAAGGGGGAATCGTGACGGGGCCCAAGCCCGGAGCGGAGTTCGATCCCTGGGTGGAGCAGCGGGGCCCGCGCCTGTTCGGGCTGCACGCCTTCACGGGCACGCGCATGACGTGGTTCGTGTTGGAGGATCGGATGCTGGTCGCGGATGACGTCCTGGGCTTGTTGGCCGTGGGCGCCGCGCCGTTTCTGGAATACGGGGGCGCGTGGTACAGCGACCAGCCCCCCCGGCTGGGGGGCGACGCGGGCGTGTCACTGCGGTTCGGGCCCACGCGTTCCGTGCGGGGCGACGCGGCGGAGCTCGCGGTCGGCTATCGGTTCGGTGAGCTCGTGACGGGCAAGCGCTGGGGCATCACGTTACGCAAAGGCTTTTCCTTCTAGGGGCGACCATGGCGAGGTTCGATTGGATCGGCTGGCTCGCGACTGCCGTGTTCCTGGTATCGTACTTTACCAAGCAGCCGACGTCGCTGCGCCGCGTGCAGGGTGTGGCGGCGGTGCTGTGGGCGCTGTACGGCGTCATGATTCACTCGACGCCCGTGATCGTGGCCAATATTCTCGTGGCCGCCGCGGCGATCGCGTCGTCGTTCAGGAAGATTTCGCCTTCCGCTTCTCCTCCATGAGCGCCATGGGGTTTTTGTCGGGATCGTGAAAGAACGCCATCCATAGATCGTAGTCGGCCGCCTGGTGCACGCGATGCGGCGCGCCCACGAATTCAACTCCGCGCTGAACCAGCGTGCGATGCACGCCCTCGATGTCGGCCACCCGGAAATAGAGCACCGAACCGGGATGGTCCTGCTCGGCGTTTTCCGGCGGCGACAGCATCAGGCGCACGGGGCCCATCTGGAAGAAGGCGAGCGACGGCGGCGCCTGAAACAGCAGGGGCAGACCGAGGACGTCGCGGTGGAATCTGACGGCGCGGTCGAGATCGTGCACGACATTCGTGACCTGCGCGAGCTCCGGCGTGGCGGCGGCGAGCATTGACCCCTCCGGGGAATTAGTTAGCTTTAGCTAAGTAATTATGGTTGCCGCCTTCCGTCAAGCCCCATCCGGCAGCGTCCGGACGATCGCCGACCGGCTGCACTCCGCCGCCATTCACGTGCTGCGCCGGCTGCGCGTCGAAGACAAGGCGATCGGCCTGTCCGGGCCGCGCGCGTCGGCGTTGTCCGTGATCGTGTTCCGGGGTCCGGTGACCATGAGTGCCCTGGCCGAGGCGGAGCAGGTGCGGCCGCCGACGATGACGCGCCTGGTGGCTGGGCTGGAGCGCCGGGGACTCGTCCGGCGCGTCAGCGATTCACGCGATGGACGGGTGCAGCTGGTGGAGGCAACCGCGGCAGGCCGGCGCTTGTTGAACAAAGGGCGTGCACGGCGCGTGGCGCGACTCGCCGAGGGCGTCGCGCGGCTATCAAAGGACGATCAGGACCTGCTCGCTGGCGCGGCAGAGCTCATGGATCGCCTCGCGGCGATGGGTTGAGAAAGTGCTGTGATTTGGCGACTTTTGACGGCCTGGCGCCGTAGCCAAGTGGTAAGGCAGAGGTCTGCAAAACCTCGATTCGTCGGTTCGATTCCGACCGGCGCCTCTTCAGCCCGCCTAGCCGGCCATCACCGTTATCCGCTTCCCCTCCGTACCCCCCGCCATGGCGGCGATGGCGCGCGCGATCTTCGCCGCTCCCGCGGCGGACGGCGCAATCTGGACGGCGAAGTCACCTGGGCTCGTGCAGATCGCGCGTAAATCCAATACATCCACACCCCAGCGGTACGCGGTCCGCAAGATGCGATCGTTGAGCAGGCTCAGCAGCACGCGTGCTCGACTGGCCGTGTTCTTCCCGATGAGCGGCGGCTCGTAAATCGTACATAACACGACTTTGGGTGCGCGATCGCGCACGGTCTTCACGACGCGATCGTACGCCCCGCCAAATTCGTCGACCATTCTGATCAGCGCGTCCAGCGTCTCGCCGCTCGACTGCGCGGGTTGCTGCAGGATGTCGACGTGCTCCATGGCATCGTTCCCCCCGACGCTGAGCACGACGAGATCCGCATCAGCCGGGAGTTGCTGCGCCTGGGCGGGGACCATGGCCATCGCCGCACCCTCGGCGGCGAGCAAGGAGACAGTCCAGGCCGGCAGCAGCTGTCGAATGGTCGAGGCGGTGTCCGGCTCCCGGTTCGTGTGGGCGCCGTTCGCCAGAATGCCATCGCCGAGCAGCACGAGCTGTGGCATGGTTAGCGCCGCCGCCCGCCGCCGCCACGCCCACCACCACCACGACTCCCGCCGGAGGATCGCGTCGAGCTGCGCTGGCGCGCCTGGTATTCACGATTCCCACCCTGCGAACCGTAGCTGCTGCCCCCGCGATCGCGTGACCAGTTGTTGCCCTGGCGGGATTCCCACCCACCACCCGACGTCCGGCGGTGCACATTGCCGTTGCGATCGGCGAACACATTGTTGGAGCCGCGAGCGGTCCGCATTTGACTGGACGCTCGCTGCTGAGTCGAGCGGTCGGCGTTGCGAGCGCGGGTGTCAGGACGATTGTACAGATTCGAGCTGGCAGGCCGCTGCGACGCCGAGGGCCTGCTGGCCGGCCGCTGCCGGGCCCCACCGCCGGCCGTGTTCCCGATGTTCACGTTCTGGCGGCCGCGGTTCACGTTGCCGCCCCCCCGGTTCACGTTGATCGTGCAATTGAAGCAGCCGCGATAGCCACCGGCCGGGTAATAGCGGTTGCTGTTGCCGATCGCGATGCCGACGCCAACGGCGAAGAACGCCGTCCCGAACGTGGTGCCCATTCCGTAACCGGTGTACGGGTTGTAGGACGCCGAGACGCCGTAGGTCACCGGGTACGGGTAGTAGACCGTGCCAACGTAGGGCGGATACGTATACCCGGTGCCGTACACGGGCACGCCGTAGTACGGATAAGCCCCGACGTAGCCAGGCGTGTAGCCGACGTACACGACCTCCGGCGTCGAGCCGTAGACGTGCACAAAGGTCACGGGGTAAACCGGCACGCTAGGCGGAATCTTCGCGATCTCATCGCGCGGAATGCTGTCCGCCACGATCCACGGCCCCTGCGGGCTCGTCGCCTTGAACCAGACTGCGTTGTCGCACGCGTAGTAGGCACCGCCCACATGCAGCACCGAGGAGGGTGTGTTCGTGGCGTAGGCGACTAACGTGCCGGGGATCGCCACGAACTTCGGCTCGCCATCGTATTTCGCGGTGAAGGTCGTTTGGCTGCGCACCACCGCGGTTGTCTGAGGAATCTGCAAATCGAGGACGGCGTCCTGTGCCTCGACCGTCAACGCCACCGAGTTCCGAACTCCACCGATCGGCGAGTCCGGCGGAATCTCCTGGAATGACGCGGGCAGCGAATCGGCTCGCGCAAAGCTCCACGGCCCCTGCACCGATTGGCTGCGGAACCAGCGCCCCGAGATCAGGAGGTAGTTGTCTTTGCCCTCCGTCTCACGGATCCAGGGCGTCTCGGTGTTTTCGACGTACAGCAGCTTGCCGCCTGCCGTCGTCGTCCATTTGGGCGGTCCCTGCGTGGCGACCAGCTCGGTCGGCTCCGTGGCCGTCACGATGACCAGCGGCGGCGCGAACAATGTGTCGGTGCGGGCGGGCGCCGCCGCTGTATCGGGCTTCGTGGCCGCCGTGTCGCTGCTGGGGGCGGGCGCAAACAACGTGTCCACGCGTGCCACCGTGATGGTGTCGCCGGCCAGTTTACGGATTGTGTCAGGCGGCGTCCCACCGGCAGTCCATGGCCCCTTCGGATCGGTTGCCGAGTACCAGCTGCCGGGACCCGCGCCCAGCCAGAACGTGCCGGTCACCGTGTCCTTCACGACGCCAAACGGCGTGTTCACCACCAAGGCGAGCGGTGTGTTCGGGATCGGCTGCAGGTGCGGCTCTCCATCATAGAGCAGCAGGACCGCGAGCTGCTCGGTGAACACGATCTTCGGCGCGTCGCTCTTCAAGCCGTCGGTGTGGCTCCGCTGCGCATCGGCGGATGCCAGGCTGGCCTGCAGGCGCGCCAGTGTCATGCGGAAGCCGGACTTGGGGAAGTCCATTTCGACGATTTGCGTGAACCGCCGCTGCTGCTCCTCGGTCGCGTCTGGCCAGCGCACCCGGGTGACCTTGACGTCGCTGACCCACACCATCCCGGAGTCCCGGTCGACATCGATCGTCGCCGACATCCACATGGCGCCGAAAATGGGGTCCGCTCTGCCGGCCACCTTGAGCGCGATCGCCCCTCGGGCAGTCAGCACATTGCCGGCGAGCTGCTCGGCCTGCGGTTGGTACAGCACGATGGTCCCGGTGGCGCCACCTGAAACGGGGATCTCGCGGGGCCAGCTATAGTCCTGCGCCTGCAGTGCAGACGCGCACAAGACGAGCAACGTGAATAGGGGCGTACGCATGGCCGGAAAGTCGCGTCCGAGCCGGAAAAACGGCATAAGACTAAGGGGTTATTCCGGCCCTGCCTGAGTCCTGCGCATCGTGGAGCCCATGCATACATCTCAACGTATTGCGGGGATTCTGGCCGCCCTGGTTATCTCCGCCGTCCCGTTGGCCGCACAACACGGTGGGACGATCGAGCTTGGCGGCTTCGTGCGGTACGGGGATTACGACGACCAGCTGAACCTGGACGCGGCCGCCGGTTATGGGGGGCGGTTCGGTATCTTCTTCTCCCCGAAGTTTTTCATCGAAGCCGATGGAGCGTTCGTCCCGACGAAGTCGGGCTCCATCGACGTCGATCACACGCCGATCCACGTGCGCCTGACGGGTAACTTCGGGTTCACGAAGCGACTGGCGCTGCTGCTCGGCGCCGGCTGGGCGTACAACAAGTTCGGAAACGGCGTGGATGAGCAGGAGAACGGAGCCGGTGGGCTGGCTGGCCTGCGGCTCAGTCTCGGCAAGCGCCTCGCGCTGCGGGGCGACGTCATAGCGGACTACATGTTCGACCACGCGTCGAGCGTCGCGAATCCAACCGTCCATTACGCCGCGCAGGCGGGCGTGAGCCTCATGATCCGCGGCGGTCCGGGAGACAAGGACAAGGACGGTGTGATTGATTCGGCCGACCGGTGCGCGAACACTCCAGAGAATTCGCCGGTCGACGTGAACGGTTGCCCGGACGCGGACCGCGACGGCGTGCCGGACCAAGCGGACCGCTGCGCGCAGAGTCCCACCGGAATCGCCGTCGATGCGATCGGCTGCACGGACGTAGACAGTGACGGCGTCGTGGACCCGCAGGACCGCTGCACGAATACCCCCACGGGCACGCGCGTCGATGCGACCGGCTGCCCGGTGGACACTGACGGCGATGGCGTGGCCGATCCAACCGACCGCTGCCCGGGTACGCCCCCCGGCGCGCGCGTCGATCCGGCGAACGGCTGCCCCACGGACGCGGATAATGATGGCGTCGTGGATAGCCAGGACCGGTGCCCCGGCACGATTGGGGGGGTCGTCGTGGGTCCGACGGGGTGCCCGCCGGACGCCGATGGCGATGGCGTGGCGGATGCGCAGGACACATGTCCCGGCACGGCCGCAGGCGCGACCGTGGACGCCTCGGGCTGTCCCGCGGCCGGACCCGTGGTCCTCGAAGGCGTAGCCTTCCTGACCGGCAGCTCGAAACTGACGCTGAACTCGCAGGGCCCACTGGACCGCGTGGTCACGGCGTTGCGGGAACGTCCCCAGCTGCGGGTCGTAATCGAAGGGCACACCGACAATGTCGGGAATCGCGACGCCAACCTGCGGCTGTCCAAAGCTCGTGCCGACGCCGTGCGCGCCTACTTCATTGCCAAGGGCATCGCGGCGGACCGTCTGACGGCGGTCGGGATCGGACCCGATCAACCGGTTGCGCCCAACGATACAGAGGCAGGGCGGGCCAGGAACCGGCGCGTGCAGCTGCGGCAGCAGCCCTAGCGTAGACCGGGAACGAGCACGGCGGCGTCTCTCGCGCCGTGCTCGTCTCCCACTCCTTGGCTTCAGTTCTCTCGAATCCTGCGCCCGGGGATGTTCTGCCCGTTCTGGTGCAGCGTCATGCCGTCGCGCGAGAACGTGATCTGCGCGTCGACGACGCGCAGGAAAAACGTCGAGTCGGACTCAGCGAAGATCGGGAAGCGCGGCTGGGCCGTCGCCTGGACGAACAGCCGCGCGGCTTCCCTCGTCACAACGACATGGAACGCGGGCGCCAGCTCGTACTCGCCGACGTAGCGCATCAGCACCGTCGAATCCACGGCCACCTCGATGCGCCGCGTGGGAAGCGGACGCAGCGGGAACGTCTCATCCAGGAGATGAAAACCGATGTCATCGACACTCGCGTCGAAGTTGGACAGGACCACGACGCCTAACGCCCGCACCGGATCAAAGCCTGTGAATGAGCGGTAGCCGCCCGTCCCGCCGTTGTGCCACACGATGGTGCCGACCGGCCGCGCCAGAATGTGCCACCCGAGCCCGACCTTCATGCTCGGGTTATTGGTGGCGTGGCGCTCGCCGTGCGTGCGCCTGAGCGTCGGGGACAGCGGCGTCGCGCCGGAGTCGAGATTCGCCGCAATAAACGTCAGCATGTCGTTCACCGTCGACCGCAGCGCTCCCGCTCCCGCCAGCGTCGGCAGATCCCAGTTGGGCACCACTCGACCCTCGGCGTCGTGCCCGGGCGCGAGCCGCGCGCGCAGCGCCGGCGTCAGCGTGATCGCCGTTTCGCGCATGCCGAGCGGTGTGAGGATGCGCCCGCGCAGGAGCTCCTCGTAGCTCGCGCGCCCTTTCAGGGCCAGCGCGTGTCCAAGCAGTCCCATGCCGAGGTTCGAGTACTCGTATTCCGCGCCCACGTCCCGGGTGAGCTGATAGCCCGACAGAAACGTGTACAGCTGTTGCACGCTGTAGTCGGCATACGGATTCATCGTATCGCGCGGCGTGAGGTTCGAGGGCATGCGCGGCAGGCCGGAGGACTGGGTGGCCAGATCGAGCAGCGTGATCTCGCGGTCGTTGCGCGACGGCACTTTTACCGATCGTGGCAGGTACTGCGAGACCGCGTCGCCGAGCCGGACTTCCCCCCGGTCCACCATGTCCTGAAGCAGCGACGTGGTGAACACCTTGGTGATCGAGCCGATCTCGAACACGCCCGCAGAGTCCACTCCGGCGGCGATGATGCGCCGGGTGCCGGTCGCATCGAGCAAGCCGACGGCGATCCCCGCGCCGTGTTTGCCGGTGTCGGGCAGTGACGCGACGCGGGGCAGGAGCAACGCACGAACGGTCGAGTCGGCGGGCAGCAATGGCTGTTGCTGCAGCGTGACGGCGAGCGCGAACGCACGGAATAGGATCATCCGCTCGAATTTAGTATCTTCTCGCCGTCGTGCTCGTCCCCAAATTTTTCACCACCATCCAGGATTACAACCGGGAGCAGCTCACCCGGGACGTGATCGCGGGCGTCATCGTCGGCATCGTGGCGCTGCCGCTCGCCATCGCCTTCGCGATCGCCAGCGGGCTCAGTCCCGAGCGCGGACTCTACACCGCCATCGTCGCCGGCTTTCTCATTTCGCTGCTCGGCGGTTCACGTGTACAGATCGGCGGCCCGACGGGCGCGTTCGTGGTGATCGTCGCCGGCATCGTACACCAGCACGGGGTGGACGGCCTGCTCGTCGCGACATTGATGGCGGGCGCGATTCTCGTCGTGTTCGGCCTGGTGCGGCTTGGCGCCGCGATCAAGTTCATCCCGTTCCCGGTGACAATCGGGTTCACCAGTGGGATCGCGCTCATCATTTTTTCGAGCCAGGTAAAGGATCTGCTGGGCCTCGAGATGGGCCAGGCGCCCGCCGAGTTCCTCGCCAAGTGGGACGCCTACGCCCGGGCGTTCGACTCGATGAACCCGTGGGCGTTCGCCGTCGCTGCGCTGGCCTTCACGATCATTCTTGTCTGGCCAAAGATCGAGCGCCGCATCCCGGGGCCGTTCGTCGCACTGATCGTCACGACGGTGGTCGTGCAGGTGTTCCACGTGCCCGTCGAGACGATCGGCGCGCGGTTCGGGGTCATCCACGCGGGTCTGCCGCGGCCGTCGCTGCCGACGTTGACCATGCCGCTCATCACGTCGCTTGCAGGCCCCGCATTCACGATCGCGATGCTGGGGGCGATCGAGTCACTGCTCTCGGCGGTCGTGGCCGATGGCATGATCGGCGGGCGGCACCGGTCCAACATGGAGCTGGTGGCGCAGGGCGTGGCGAACCTCGCGTCGCCGCTGTTCGGCGGCATGCCGGCGACCGGCGCCATCGCGCGCACGGCGACGAACGTGAAGAACGGCGGACGCACACCGGTCGCGGGAATCGTGCACGCCATCACGCTGCTCCTGATCACGCTGTTTTTCGGCCGCTGGGCGGGTCTCATCCCGCTGGCCACGCTCGCCGCGATCCTCGTCGTCGTGGCGTTCCACATGAGCGAATGGCGGACGTTCGTGTCGGAATTCCGCGCGCCCAAGAGCGACGTCGCGGTGCTGCTGACGACGTTTCTGCTCACGGTACTCGTGGACCTTACGGTCGCCATCGAGGTCGGCATGGTGCTCGCCGCCTTCCTCTTTATGCGCCGGATGGCGGAGGTCACGAACATCAAGGTCCTCACGCACGAGTTCGAGGACCCAACGGACGACTTCGAGCACGACCCCAACGCCGTGCAACGGCGCGTGGTGCCGGAGGGCGTTCAGGTCTACGAGATCACGGGACCATTCTTCTTCGGCGCCGCCGAGATGTTCAAGGACCGGGTGACCCGCATTGCAGGCAAACCGAAGGTGCTGATTCTCCGGATGCGGCACGTGCCGGCGATGGATTCGACCGGGCTGCACGCATTGCGCGATGTCGTACGGCGTAGCCGCAACGAGGGGTCGCTCGTCATCCTGTCGGACGTGCACGCGCAGCCGGTCGTGGCCCTCGAGCGCTCGGGGACATACGATGAGCTGGGCGAGGAAAACATCCATGGGAACATCGACGACGCCTTGAACCGCGCTCGGGAGCACCTCGGCCTGCCCCGGATGCCGCGGCCCGGCTTCGCCACGCCCACGGTGGCGCGGGAGACGTCCCCCCCGACGGGGACGCCAGCGATGCCATAATGCAGCTGACCGTGCGCGAGGCGGCATCGTACCTGCGGGTCGACGAGGCCACGGTGCGGCGCTGGATCGCCCGCCGCGCCCTTCCCGTCCATCGTGCCAACGAGCGGCTCTATCTGAACGCGATCGAGCTGTGGGAGTGGGCGACAGAGAATGGGATCCCGGTCTCGCGCGCCCTGCTCGAGCAGGCGCAGCGCCGACCGGACCAGGTGCCGCCGCTATCAGCCCTGCTGCTCGTCGGCGGCATTCATCATGACGTGGGCGGCAGCGATAAGCCCGGTGTGCTGCGCGAGATCGTTCAGCACCTCCCGCTGCCGGACGATGTCGATCGTGAGTTCCTGGTGACGACGCTCGAGGCGCGGGAGGCGATGGGCTCCACGGGCATCGGGGACGGCATCGCCATCCCCCATGTGCGCAACCCTATCCTGCTGCACGTCACCGCTCCTTTCGTCACGCTGTGCTTGCTGCGGCACCCCGTGGACTTCGGCGCGCTGGATGGGCAGCCCGTCCACGCGTTGTTTACCGTGATCAGCGCCAACGTCCCTGGCCACCTCCGCATTCTCGGCCAGCTCGGCTTCGCCCTGCACGATGACGAGCTGCGACGCCTGCTGAGTCGCCGAGCGCCCGCGGCCGACATCCTCACGCGCGTACAAGCGGTCGAGGGGCGCGCCAGCGGCGTGCACCCGTCCCCCGCCGTCGAGTGAGGAGGCGCCCGTGACGCTGGTCGCGCTCGGCTTGGCGCTGATCGTGCTGGCCGGCTTGACCGCGGCCGTGCTGGCGCGGCGTCCGGCCGTGGGCGAGATGGTGTTCCGCATTCTGTTCGGCGCAGGGTGCACCCTGGGCGCGCTCCCGGCGCTGGCCGTGCTGGCGGGGAACACGGTGCCTGACGTGGGCCTGGCGTCGGCGACGCCGTTCGGGCCGTGGGTGTTCGGCCTCGACGCGCTCTCTGCCGTGTTCCTGTTGGCGGTGTTGAGCGTGGGCGCCGCCTGCGCGTTCTACGGATTGGCGTATCTCGCGCACGAGCGGACCCACCGCGCCGTTGGCGTCGCGCACTTGCTGCTGGCGGTGCTGGTCGCCACTCTCGCCCTCGTCGTGGTCGCGCGCGCCGCGCTGCCCTTCCTCATCGCCTGGGAAGGGATGGCGGTCGCGGCGTACTTGCTGGTGGTGTTCGAGCACGAGCGCCGCGAGGTGCGCCGCGCCGGCGGGATCTACGTGGTGGCCACGCACGTGGGGACGTTGCTCTTGTTCGCGCTGTTTGCGATCTGGGCGGGCGGCGGCAGTGATCTCAGCTTTGCGGCGCTGGCGGCGCATCCGCCATTCTCGGCGGGCCGGGGCGCGATGATCCTGGTCGTGGCGCTGATCGCGTTCGGGCTCAAAGCAGGCGCCGTCCCTTTCCACTTCTGGTTGCCCGAGGCCCATGCCGCGGCGCCGGCGCACGTTTCGGCCCTGATGTCAGGAGTCGTCATCAAGATGGGGATCTATGGGCTGCTGCGCACGATCGTCCTCTTCGGGACGCCGCCGCCCTGGTGGGGTTGGGTGCTGCTTGCGCTCGGAGCGGTCTCCGGGATCCTGGGGGTCGTGTGGGCCCTCGCGCAGCATGATGTCAAGCGGCTGCTCGCGTTCCACAGCGTGGAGAACATCGGGATCATCCTGCTCGGCGTCGGGGCTGGCGCTCTGGGTGTCACGTACGGGCACCCGCTGATCGCCGTACTCGGCTTCGCCGGTGCCGCATTGCACACACTCAATCACGCGCTCTTCAAGAGCCTCCTCTTTCTCGGCGCGGGGTCCGTGATCCACGCGACCGGCACCAGGGAGATTGACCGTCTCGGCGGGCTCGCGCCACGCATGCCTTGGACCGCGGCCACATTCCTCGTCGGCTCGGCGGCCATCGTCGGGCTCCCCCCGCTCAACGGGTTCGTCAGTGAATGGGTGGTTTTCCAGGCCCTGCTCCGCGGGGCAAGCGCAGGGGGCGCGGTGCAGTTGGCGGGGCTGGCGGCCGTGGTCCTGGCGTTCATCGGGGCGCTGGCGCTTGCCTGTTTCGCAAAAGTGGTAGGAGTCTTGTATTTGGGGACGCCGCGACACGCCCTGGCGACGGAGCCGCGGGAGGCGACGCCGGCGATGATCCGGCCGCTCGTCGGCCTGGCCGCCGGGTGCGTCGTGATCGGGCTCCTCCCGATCGCGGTCGTGCCAGCGGCGCTCCGGGTCGGGTCGCTCGTCGCGGGCATGTCTCTCCAGGCGGATGTCGCCGCTGGCCCCGCGACCGCTTTTACTGTCGGGCTCGCGCTGAGTCTGCTGGTGGCATGGGGGCTATACGTCGGGCTCGGTCACCGGCGTCAACGGCTCGAGGCAGCGACCTGGGGCTGCGGGTATCCGGCGCCGACGCCTCGCATGGCGTACACAGCGAGCTCATTCGCGGCCCCACTACTTGACGTCTTTCGGTCGTTCTCGGGCGTCCATACACGCCGCACGGCCGACGCATTTTCCACCCACGCGATCGACCCCGTCCTGGACAGCGTCCTGCTTCCCGCCTGGCGCGGCGCCCGCGGGGCGGCGGCGTGGGTGCGCCGAGTGCAGCGCGGCGGGTTGTCGCGCTACCTGCTGCTCATTGGCGCCGCCGTCGTCGCGTCGCTGCTCTACCTCCTCGTGGCTGGGCGGAATCCGTGAGCGGGGCAGGACTGATTGGCGTGGGCATCTTGGGGGCTGTTGCCCCGGCGATGCCGGGAATCGCCGCGAAGACCAAGTCGCTGCTGACGGGGCGGCGCGGCCCGCCCGTGCTCCAGCTCTACGCCGATCTCGGAAAGCTGCTGCGCAAAGGCAGCGTCTACAGTCGCACGACGACGTGGGTGTTCCGCGCTGGCCCGGTCGTCGTGCTGGTCACGCTCGCCGTGGCGGTGCTGCTCCTCCCGCTCGACGGGCGCGAGGCACCCGCTCGCTTCACCGGCGATCTGGTGGCGTTCGCCGGGTTACTGGCGCTCGGGCGATTCGCGCTGGTGCTGGCGGGGCTGGATACGGGGTCGAGCTTCGAGGGGCTCGGGGCGAGTCGCGAGGTCACGATCGCGAGCTTCGCCGAGCCCACGCTGTTCCTCTGCTTCATCGCGCTGGTGCTCGCGACGGGGGATCTCTCGCTCAGTGGGATGCTGGGGACACCGCTGGCCGCAGCGTGGCCTCGCGCGGGTGCATCGCTGAGTCTGGTGGGCATCAGTCTCTTCGTTCTGCTGTTGGCCGAGAACTCGCGCGTGCCGGTCGATGATCCCGCGACGCACCTCGAATTGACCATGATCCACGAGGTGATCGTGCTCGACCACGGCGGACCGGACCTCGCCCTGATCCTCTATAGTAGCGCGCTGAAGCTTGCGCTGTTCGGGGTGTTGGTGGTGGCGGTCTTTGTGCCTCGTGCGGGGTTCGGGGGGCCGGCGGCGCTGGCCTTGCTGTTCGCGGGGCTCGGCGTCGTGGCCGTGGCGGTCGGAGTGGTGGAGTCGATCATGGCGCGGCTCCGGTTGGCCCGCGTGCCACAGCTGCTGGTTGGGGCGGGGACCCTGGCGCTGTTTGCCACGATCCTGCAGCTCGGATGACCATGCGCGACGCCGCTCCGATCGTCCTGCTGCTGGTGGTGCTCTCGGATCTCGCGATCCTTGGCACGTCGCGGCTCAGCAGCTGTATTCGCGGGCTGGCGGCGCAGGGCTTCCTGCTTGGCTTGCTGCCGGTACTGATCGCGCCGCAGCTCTCGGTCCACGCCGTGAGTCTCGCGGTGGGCACGGTGATCGTGAAAGGCGTGGCGCTGCCGTGGTTCCTCTCGTGGGCGATTCGTGAGGCCGCGGTGCGCCGCGAGATCGAGCCGATCGTCGGGTTCATCGCGTCCCAACTCCTCGGGGTGCTCGCGGTCGCGCTCGCGTTCGCAATCGCCACCCGCCTTCCCTTGCACACCGTCCAACCGCTGCTGGTGCCAGTCTCGCTCGCAACGCTGATGATCGGATTCATCGTGCTGACCACCAGACGCAAAGCGCTGGTGCAGGTGGTAGGCTATGTCATCCTCGAGAACGGCGTCTATCTCTTCGGCCTGACGCAGACCGAGAGTGTGCCGTTTCTCATCGAGCTGGGAGTGCTACTGGACGTCTTCGTCGGTGTGTTCATCATGGGTATCGTCGTGTTCCACATCAATCGCGAATTCGATTCGCTCGATGCGACGCGCCTGACGGAGCTGACGGACTGATGCGCTTGCTCGCGCTGTGCGCGATCCCTCTGGTCACGGCGCTGGTGGTGTTGGGCGTGCCGGTCTTCCGGGGACGGCGGGTACCCGTGGCGCTGCTCCTCGTTGTCGCGGCTGCGCACCTGGCACTGGTCATCTCCCTGTGGATCACGCCCGCGCTTCCCGCGCTCGGCGGGTGGCTGGCCGCCGATCCGCTCGGGCTTGCCGTCCTGACGCTGACCAGTGTGCTGTTCCTGGTCACGGCGATCTACATCGTCGGGTACCTGCGGCACGAGGCGCCGCGCAGCGGCCGTGTGTTCGCGGGCGGCCTGCTCGCGTTCCTGGCGGCGGCGTCCGTCGTAGCACTGTCCCACCACCTGGCGATGCTCTGGGTCGGCATGGAGGCAACGACGCTGTCGGTCGCGCCGCTCGTGTTCCTGCACCGCGACCGCCGCTCGCTCGAGGCGACGTGGAAGTACCTCGTCGTCTCGTCGGTCGGAATCGCGCTCGCGTTGCTGGGCACCTTCTTCCTTGCGAGCGCGCAGGGCGAGATCGGTCGCCCGTTACTGCTCCCCGACCTCATCGCGCATGCCCGCGAGCTGCATCCGGCATGGTTGCGCGCCGCCTTCCTGTTTCTCCTGGTCGGCTTCGGCACCAAGATGGGCCTCGCTCCGATGCATACGTGGAAGCCCGACACGTACGGAGAAGCACCGAGTCTTGTCAGCGGTCTCATGGCGGGCTCGCTGACGAGCTGCGCGTTCCTCGGAGTCGCGCGTATCACCGAGGTCCTGGCCGCCGCCGGGCTGGTGTCGTTCGTGCAGCCGGTGCTCATCGCGTTCGGCCTGCTCTCGCTGGTCGTCGCGGCGACGTTCATCATCGGTCAGCGTGACGTGAAGCGGCTGCTCGCGTACTCGAGCGTGGAGCACATGGGCCTGCTTGTGCTCGGACTGGGGCTGGGCGGCGTCGGGGCGTACGGCACCATGCTCCACCTCGTCAACAACGGTCTGGCGAAGGGGTGGATGTTTCTGGTCACGGGCAACATTGTGCTCGCCACCGGGAGCGCGACGGCGGCCGCAAACCGGGGACTGGCCCGCACGCTCCCCGCGTCGGCGACGCTACTTGTGCTGGGCCTGTTCGCCGTCACCGGCTCGCCCCCGTTCGGGCTCTTCCTCAGCGAATTCACGATTCTGCGGGCGGCCATTGACGGCGGGCACGCGTGGATCGCCGTGATCATCCTCGTGACGCTGGCGGTCATCTTCGTCGGCATGGCGGCGTTGGTGCTCGGGATCGTACTCGGCACACCTCCCGCTCCCGCCGGCACAGCACGCCGCATCGCTCCGGCGCGAGAGAGCCCGTGGCTGATCGCGGGGCCCATCGCCTTGGCTGTCATCGTGCTGATGCTTGGCGTCTACCTCCCCGGCCCGCTGCAGGACGTTCTGACGCGTGCGGCACTAGCCCTCGGCGGACGAGGACCATGAACTCGCTGCGCAAGCCGGGTCTTCGTAACCGACGCGCCATCCCGTGGGGAACGGTTTCCGTAGAGCCGATGGAGCGCTTCCGGGAATCTGTGGCGGAGGCTGTGGCCGGCGGATGGCGGGTGGCGTCGCTTTTCGGCATGCCGGAAGAGCACGACCAGACGCGCCTCGTCGCGATCCTAGCGGACGACGCCGAGGGGCAGCTCGGTGTGACGAGCGCAGTCGCTGGGGATCGCTTTCCGTCGCTCGCGATGGCGGTTCCCCAGGTCCACGGGTTCGAGCGCGAAATCGCCGAGCAATGCGGCGTGGTTCCCGAGGGTCATCCCTGGCTCAAGCCCCTGCGCCGGCATCCACCCGACCACCTTTCGCCCGGCCGGCGCGTTGCGCTGCCGGACCGCGAGGCGTACCCCTTCTTTCAGATCGCGGGAGAGGAAGTGCACGAGGTCGCCGTCGGGCCCGTGCACGCGGGCATCATCGAGCCCGGCCATTTCCGGTTTCAGGCACACGGCGAGCAGGTGTTGTTCCTCGAGATCATGCTCGGCTATCAGCACCGCGGCGTGGAGCCGCTGCTCGAGCGCCTGGGGGGGGACCGCGAGCGGGGCGTTCTCGTGGCCGAGTCGATCGCGGGCGATACGGTCATCGGCCACGCCGGCGCCTATTGCGGTGCGATCGAAGCGATCGCCCGGAGCCGGAAGACCCCGCGCGGGCAAACCGTACGCGGGATCGCGCTCGAGCTGGAGCGGTTGGCGAATCACATCGGCGATCTTGGCGCGATTGCCGCGGACGTCGCCTTCCAGCCGGCGGCGGCTTACCTGGGTCGCATGCGCGGCGATTGTCTCAATCTGCTGATGACGCTTTCCGGCAGCCGCTACGGGAGAGGTCTGGTACGGCCGGGGGGCGCGGCGTTCGACCTCACCCCGGCTATGGCCGGCGAGATGCGCGATCGGCTGCAGCGCCTCGGCGAGGAGCTCGATCCGGTCCTCGCCCTGTTGTTCGAGACGGCGTCGGTCCAGGCCAGGCTCGAGGGCGTCGGCGTGGTGTCCCGGCAGGCGTGTGTCGAGTACGGCTTCGTCGGCCCAGTCGCGCGGGCGTGCGAGCTGCCGCGCGACGTGCGGCACGATCACCCCTGGGGAATCTTCCGGTTCGCCCACATCCCGGTGGCCACGGCGTGGGCCGGAGACGTGCTTGCGCGTGCGCTGGTCCGCCGCGTGGAGATCCAGCGGTCGCTCGAGTTCATCGTCGAGCAGCTCGGTGCGCTGCCCAAGGGCCCAGCGCGTGTGGAGTGCGGACCCCTGCGACCGAACGAGATGGCGGTGGCGATGGTCGAGGGCTGGCGGGGCGAGATCGTACATGTCGTGATAACCGACGGCGCCGGCCGCGTCCGCCGGCACAAGGTGACCGATCCCTCCTTCCACAACTGGACTGCCCTCACGCTGGCGATGCCCGGGAACGAGATCTCCGATTTCCCGCTCTGCAACAAGAGCTTCAACCTGTCGTACGCGGGGCACGACCTGTGAGGCGAGGCGGCGTGCCGTGTTGACCTGGCTCAGAACGAGACTCCGGGAGGGAATCCGGACGATTCGCTTCCCCGGAAATGGCGCGGATTTCCCGGAGCGGTTCCGAGGCCGGCCCCGAGGGTCCTCGGATCTCGGCACGTGTCTCTTCAGCCCGGAGGAGGTCGAATACAGCCGCGATTATCGCATGGCCACATCCACACGGGAGGCGTTGGTCAGCCCCACCGGCGAGGTCAAGCTCGCCCGCGCCCTGGACGAGCGCGCGCGGAAGTTGTTCCGGCGCTCGCTGCGGCTCCGCTCGGTTGTCGCGGGGAGCTGCAACGGGTGCGAAGCCGAGCTCGTCGCGCTCGGAAACGTGGTGTTCGACTTAGCGCGATTCGGCGTCCAGTTCGTCGCCTCGCCGCGGCACGCCGACGGTATCGTCGTCACTGGCGCGGTGAACCGGAACATGCGGCGCGCGCTGGAGCTGACGTATGAAGCAGTCCCACCGCCGAAGATCGTGATCGCGGTCGGGGCCTGCGCTATCAGCGGGGGCCCGTTTGTGGGCAGTCCCGAGGTCGGCACAGGCGTCGGCGAGATCCTCCCGGTAGACCTGTGGGTGCCGGGGTGCCCACCGCACCCGCTCACGACGCTCGACGGTCTGCTCCGCTTGCTGGGGGCGATCGACGGCGAGGAATCTTAGCGCGCCTCGAACATTCCCACCGCGCCCTTCGTGGCGTCCGCAAACGCGTGACTGACGAAGGGGTACGTGCCCGGCTCCACAAGACGCGTCTCGAAGATCGCGCCCCCTCCGACAGGGACTGTGACCGTCTGCACTCCCTCGAGGGGATGCGTGAGCGAACCGTCGAGGTACACTCTGTCAAAGATGGCCCCGACTACGTGGAACGCTGAGAAGCGATTGGGGCCCGCGTTCACGACATACATGCGCAGTTTTTCGCCGACGCCGACGCGAATGGGGTGATGCGCGTACTCCGCCTCGCGGCCGTTGAACACGACGTAGTCCGGCGCCAGTCCCAACAGCTTCTCCCAATCGATGATGCGGCTCGAGTCGGCGAGCGTTTTCGTGTAGAACTCGCTTTGGACAAACACAAACTCCTTCGCTGGGGCGCGCCCTTCGCGTGGATCGACGATGATGGCGCCGTACATCCCGTTCGCGATGTGCAGCGCGACCGGTGCGGTGCCGCAGTGATACATGAACGCTCCCGGCACGTGCGGCACAAACCGATAGTGCAGCGAGTCGTGGGGCATCAGGTTCACGTAGGCGCGGCTCGGCGCGATCTCGGCCGCGTGGAAATCCAGGCTGTGCGGCATGGGGGCCTCGTTCACGAGCGTGAAGTCCACTGTGTCCCCGACGGTGACGCGCAGGACGGGTCCCGGCACCCGGCCGTCGAACGTCCAGGCGTCGTACGTCACGCCTTGTGCGATCGTGATTTTCATATGGCGAATGGCAACGCGGAGGCGATGCAAGCGTCCCGTTGCGCGGGCGGGCGCGACGGGATCGATGGGGGCGGGCAGCTCACCTGAACCGACCGGCGCCTCGCCGTGCGATACATCTGCCGGAGCCGTCGCGGGTGGGGTCTCGGCGTGCTGTGTCGGTCGAGACTCCGGCTCACGGCAGGCGCACAATGCAACAGCTGTAAGAAGGGATAATCCGTGACGGCGCATCTAATCGCTCCTTCCTGATGGCTTCAGGGGCTCTTCATCTGAAAAGGGCGTACGTGTCTTTGTACCCTCGAGGAGGACCCATGAAGGTCGCCGAGCTGATGCAGACGAGTCTCAAGACGATCAGCAGCGAAGCCACCATCGCCGACGCCGTCGTCGTCTTCGCCGAGGCGCAAGTTTCGGCCGTGCCGGTTATCGATCGTCTGGGACGCGCGGTCGGCGTGGTGTCGACGCGCGAGATCCTCAAGGCCGAAAGCGCGTGCGATTCGCCGCTTGCCCGCGATCGGTTGTTCGAGCGCACGCGCGTGCTCGAGATCATGACGCCCTGGCCGGTGACCATCGGTCCTGATCTCGACGTCCGGCTGGCCGCGCAGGAGATGCTCTATCTCAACGTGCAGCGACTGTTCGTCGAGTTTGACGGCGCGCTCGTGGGCGTCATCTCCCAGACGGATATCGTGGGGGCGGTGGCGACTGCCAAAGTCTAGGTCCGGCGCAGCACCGACCAGCGGCCCGTCTGAGTGATCCCGGACTGCAACCGCGTCGTGTAGGTACCCTCGATCGCATTGCCTTTGAGTTCCCCGGCGAACGTCGTCGACAGACGCTCACCGGTTTGGGGATCGGCATAGGCATCCAACGTGCCGCTGACCCGCCCTTGCTCCACGCGCACGAATCGAATCGTGAGGACGGTGGTCGCCGCCGACGCGGTCGGACTGGCGATCTGCCCCTCCGTGTACGGCGTCACGGGGCGGCCCAACCCCTTGGGAATCATGACCACGTCGCCGAACGCGGAGTCGCCGGTCGCGCGCAGCGTAAAGCTGATGCTGCCGCTGCGGCCCGACTCCCCGCTGCTGTACTCGCCGGCCCATTCGCCGGTCAGAGCGGCGACGTCCGTGGCTGCGCCGACGAGTGGAACGGGTGGGCGTGAAGCGCCACACGCGCTGAGCATGAAGGCCAGAAGCGGGAGTGTTGGAAGACGAGCCATGATCGCCTCGCGGTCGTGGGTGTGCGTGTAACGCGCGACGGCGGGCGCGCTGCCCGTCCTTAAGATGAAGCCTGATGCATGAATTGTCACTGTGGCCGGCATGAAGCATTATCTCGTGTGCCCTCGGCAGGCGAAGCGACCCGAGTTCGGGAGCGGTTCGAACGGCTACTCGCGGCCGGCGTGGCGATCTTCTCGCGACACGAGCTCGCGCACGTGCTGCAGGAGGTCGTAGACGCCGCTCGTGACGTTGTCGGCGCTCGCTACGCCGCGCTCGGCGTCCTTGGACCGGACGGAACGAGCTTCGTGCAGTTTGTAACGTCGGGCATGGAGGAAGCCGCGCGGCAGCGGATCGGCGATCCTCCGCGCGGACGCGGTCTGCTGGGTCTGGTGATCCGCGAAGGCAAGCCCATCCGCAGCGCCGACATCAATCGCCACCCGCAGCGCTACGGATATCCGCCGCACCATCCGCCGATGACGTCGTTTCTGGGCGTGCCGGTGAAAGGGCGTGGCGGCGCCTTCGGCAATCTGTATCTCACCGAGAAGATCGATGCGTCTGAGTTCAGCGACGAAGATGAAGCGATCGCCGTGCTGCTCGCCGCGCAAGCGGCGGTCGCCGTCGAGAATGCGCGCCTGCTGACTGAGAGCGAGCAGCTCGTGGGCCAGATTCGCGCGATGCAACGCCAACGCGACTTGTTTTTCGCGATGATGAACCACGAGCTGCGCAACGCGCTCACCGGCGTGTACGGCTGGGCGGAGCGGCTGGTGCGCCGGAAAACGCCCGACGTCTCCGACCGAGCTGCGCGTGAGGTGTACGAAGCGGCCGACCGCACGATCGTGCTCATGAACAACTTCCTCGATCTCATGCGGCTCGATGCGGGGAAGATCCGGCCAGTCATCCGGGAAGTGGACACCCAGGCCGTGGTGCAGCGGGCCATTACGACCAGCGAGCCGGCCGCGGCGGCGAAACAGCAAAGTCTACGGGTCGTTTTGGACGGCGCCCCCGCTACTCTGCACACCGACTCCGTGCGACTCGAGCAGATCCTCGTGAATCTCTTGTCCAATGCCATCCGGCACAGTCCGGGACTAGCGTCTGTCTCTGTGAAGGTCGAGGCGGCGCCGAACGGCGTGACGTTTTTCGTCATCGATCATGGGCCCGGTGTGCCGCTCGAGCTGCGCGAGCGGATCTTCGAGCCGTTCGAGCGCTTCGATCCCCACTCGGGGCATGGGACCGGGCTTGGCCTCCCCGTATCGCGGGGGCTGGCAGAGGCACTGGGGGGCAGCCTGACGGTGGAAGAGACAGCTGGCGGTGGCGCGACTTTCATCCTTAAGATTCCTTCATGAATCCTTTAGAAATGGTTCAACGCTCCGCTGCTAGCGTGCCTGCATGAAGATTCTCGTGGTGGAGGACGACCGAAAGGTCGCGGGATTCATCGAGCAGGGTCTGCGCGAGGAAGGCTACGTTGTCGACGTCGCTCCCGATGGGGACCAGGGTACGATGCTGGCGCACGTCTACGACTATGACCTCCTGGTGCTGGACGTCATGCTCCCCAAGAAGACGGGGCTACAGCTGGCTGCGGAGATACGGCGTGAAGGGCGCGCGACTCCCATCCTCATGTTGACCGCCCGCGACACGACCGAAGACGTGGTGCGGGGGCTCGACGCCGGCGCCGACGACTATCTCACGAAGCCGTTCAAGTTCGACGAGCTGCTTGCCCGCGTGCGCGCGTTGGTGCGCCGCGGCGGCTCCGGCCGCACCGAGCTGCTGCGCTACGGGCCGGTGGAGCTGGACCGCTTGAAGCACAAGGCACGCGTGGAGGGCAAGATGCTCGATCTCACGCCGAAGGAATTCCACCTGCTGCAACACTTTCTCTTGCATCCCGAGGAAGTCGTGCGCCGCACGGAGCTCCTGGAAAAAGTGTGGGACATGCACTTCGACCCCGAGAGCAACGTGGTGGACGTGCACGTCGGGAATCTACGCCGCAAGCTGAAACAGGCGGTCGGCTTCGAATTGATCGAAACCGTTCGCGGGGTGGGGTTCCGGCTGCAGACGCCCGACCGAGCGGAGGTGTGAGAGGGTCGCTGCGCCGCACGCTGGCTCTGCGGTTTGCGGCGACGATGGCGGCCGGGTTGCTCCTCGCGACCGGGGCCTTTTACTGGGCCGCGTCGCGCGAACTGCAGCAATCGGTCCCTGCCGCCGAGCTCCGCGGTGACCTGCTGCTGGTGCTCGCGTCGATCGTCGTGGCGGGAAGCGCCGCGACCCTCATGGGCGCGTGGCATTTCACGTCGTCCGCCGTTGGTCCAGTCGCCGAAATCACTGCGCAGGCCACGCGTATCGAAGCCGGCACGCTGGACCAGCGCATTCTCGCGCATGCTGATACCGAAGAATACGAAGGACTCGTCGCCGTCCTGAACCGCATGTTGGAGCGGCTGGAGCGGGGGTTCGCCGCGCAACGCCGTCTGACAGCGGACGTCAGTCATGAGCTACGAACGCCGCTCACCGCGCTCCGCGGAGAGATGGAAGTGGCGCTGCGGTCGCCGCGCTCGCAGCGCGAGTACGAGCAGGTCCTGCGCAGCGGTCTCGAGGAGATCGATCGCCTCACCGAGATGAGCGAGGATCTGCTGCTCGTGACCCGCGCTGAGGCAAGCGTGATCAGCGCCAAGCGTGTCGCCACCGATCTGGCCCGACTCGTGGACGACAAGCTGGATCGGCTGCACCGGAAGTTCGAAGAGCGCGATCTCACCGTGGATCGCGTGTTGTGCTGCGACCATCCGAGCGTGTTGGTCGATCCCGAGCTCATCACACGGCTGGTCGATCATCTGCTCGACAATGCGTTGCAGTTTACGCCGCTGGGCGGCCGCATCACCGTGCAGGTGCACCCCATCCCCGGGGGAGGGGGTCTCCGCCTGGCGGTCGAGAACACCGGGCCCGGCATTGCTGCCGCGGACCTGCCTCACCTCTTCGAGCCGTTCTATCGCTCCGACCCGGCGCGCACGCGCACCGACACCAGCGGAACGGGTCTTGGCCTCGCCCTCGTAGCCTCGATCGCCCATCTGCACGGTGGGGTTGCCCGGGCGTCGAGCGTGCCCGACCAGAGCACCCGGTTCGAAGTCGATCTCCCCGCGCCCCCGGCCAATTGAGGAGGGTTTGATGCCCGTCACGGCTCCAAAGCAGGAGACCGAGCACCCCCGTGGCACACTGTTCCTGATCGGCTTGTATGGCGTGGTGTTCGCCGCCGCATGGTTCGCCGTCTACTTCCTCGTGTATCTCCACCGTGGCGGGGTGACGCCATGAACGTTCCGCTCTACGAAAAGATCTGGATGTGGGCGTCCGGCTTTTTGATCGTGGCGTTCGTCACGACCATCGCGGTTGGCGTCGCGGGCAGCGCACTGCAACCACCCAGCCACGTGGAAACGATCGATCCCACAAAAGTCTGGAACGACCCACGCTTCGCGAAGCGCGGCGTCACCGTCGACGAGCACGGCGCCACAGTGGTGCTGATCGCCATGATGTTCGCGTTTCAGCCTGCCGAGGTGCACGTACCGGCGAATCGGCCGGTGACGTTCCGCGTGACGAGCGCCGATGTGACGCACGGGTTCCAGATCGTCGGCACCAACGGCAACACGATGGTCGTACCGGGCTACGTCAGCCAATTCACGACGACGTTCCGCACGCCGGGTGAGTACCTGATCGTCTGCAACGAGTATTGCGGCCTCTCACACCACCTGATGTCCGCGAAACTCATCGTGGAGGCCCAGCCATGACGCGCAGCGATCGGCTGTCGCTTGCGCACGTCTGGGTAGCGATTCTGGCGTTCGGCACTGCCTCGGCGATGGCATTGATGCAGGCGCTGTCGCGGGCGAGCCTCGATCTGCCGTGGCGCTCCGCGAGGATGTACTACCTCTCCGTAACCGCGCACGGCGTGCTGATGGCGCTCGTGTTCACGACGTTCTTCATCATGGCGTTCGGCTACGTGGTCGTCAGTCGCGCGCTCGAGCAGGAGCCGACCGGCTTGAAGCTCGCCTGGGCGGGCTTTTGGATCGCACTGGCTGGCACGGTCATGGCAGCGCTTGCCGTGCTGACCGGCCGTGCGACGGTACTGTACACCTTCTATCCGCCGCTCCAGGCGCATCCGGCGTTTTACATCGGGCTCACGCTCGTCATCGTCGGCTCGTGGTGCTGGGGCACGGTCATGCTGCTGTCCTACCGCACGTGGCGCGCGAGCCGTGGGGATCGCCCGGCGCCGCTGGCGATGCACGGCATGATCGCGACGGTCATCGTCTGGTTCATCGCGACGATCGGTGTTGCCGCCGAGGTGCTGTTGCAGTTGATCCCGTGGTCGCTCGGGTGGACGACCACCGTGGATCCGGTGCTGGCGCGGATGCTGTTCTGGTATTTCGGACATCCGCTCGTGTACTTCTGGCTGCTGCCGGCCTACGTCATCTGGTACACGGTGCTGCCGAAGGTGGCGGGCGGGAAGCTGTTCAGCGATCCGCTGGGGCGTCTGGTCTTCGTCTTATTCATCATCTTCTCGACGCCGGTCGGCTTCCATCACCAGTTCATGGATCCGGGTGTGTCGGCCGGCTGGAAGTTGCTGCACACGTTCCTGACGTTCGCAATTCTGTTCCCGAGCTTCATCACGGCGTTTACCATCACCGCCTCGATGGAAGTCGGAGGCCGGATGCAAGGGGCGACCGGTCTGCTCAACTGGATTGGCAAGCTGCCGTGGCGCGACCCGCTGTTCTCGAGCGTGGCGCTCTCGATGATCCTCTTTGCAGTCGGCGGGATCGGCGGGGCCATCAACGCGTCGTTTGGGATGAACGCGGTCGTTCACAATACGGCGTTCATTCAGGGCCACTTCCATCTGACGGTCGGCAGTGCCGTCGCGCTGACGTTCATGGGCGCCGCCTACTGGCTGGTGCCGCGGCTATCGGGGCGAGAGCTGGAGCTGTCCTTGCTCGCGCGGGTGCAGCCGTACCTCTGGTTCATCGGGATGATGCTGTTCTCGTTCTCGAATCACATCACTGGGCTGATGGGCATGCCGCGGCGGATCTACGACGCAAGCTACGGCGGCAGTGCGGCGGCCGAGGCGTGGCGCGGGTTGACGGGCGTATCGGCGGTGGGCGGGGTGTTCCTGTTCGCGAGCGCCGCGTTCTTCATGCTCGTGATGATCGGCACGGGGCTCGCGGGCAAACGGGTCGGCGCACAGCGCATCGAATGGGCCGAGCCGCTCCACCCGATCAGCGCAGAGCGCACATGGCTCGATCGCTATTGGGTTTGGACGGCAGTGGCCATCGGCCTGGTGCTGATCGCGTACGCCTATCCGCTCTGGGTCCACCTGCAGATGCCGCGGTTCGGCTCGCCAGGGTTCAAGCCGTTCTGAGCCTGCTTCATGAAGGCTTCTTTCGCCCGACCCTCAAGATTCCTTCACGGGCGCTCGACGACTTTGAGGACGTACCCCGTCGCCCACTGAGGGAGGACCGATGAAAACGCAACCGATCGTCGCGGGCGTGGACGGTTCGCTCGAGAGCGTCGCGGCGGCCCACGTCGCTTGGACGCTGGCCGAGGCGTCAGCGGTATCGTGTCAGCTGGTGCATGCGGCCAACGATGTCAACGCCGCCCTCGCGTTCGCCGGTACCGGTGTGGTGACGGAAACACTCCAGCTGGCGGAGCTCAGTCGCGCGCGCGCCGAGGTGGCCGCCTCACTGCGGGACCGCGTGCCGGCAGCCGCCATTCATGGGATGGTCGTGAGCACCGGCGGCACAGCGGACGTTCTCGAGGCGGTCGTCCGGGAAACCGACGCCGCGTTGCTCGTGCTCGGAGGGAAGCATCATTCCAAACTCGGCCGCTGGCTCGGTGGCAGCACCGTGCAGCACGTGGTGCGTCGGCTGACCGTCCCGCTCCTCGTCACGGCTGGCGAGATACGCCCCCATCCCCGGGTGATGGTCGCGGTCGATCCTTCGTATGCCGCTCTCCCGACGGCTCGCGTAGCGGTCGCCTTCGCGCGGCTGCTGGGGAGCCCCTTGCGTGCCTTGCATGTGATCAATCCGGCGCCGGCCGTCGCGGAGCTGCCGCGGGACTGGTCGCGCGAGATCATCGAGCGCGATGTCTGGCCGGCCATTCCGCTCGTCGAGCAGAGCAAGGTCATGCGCGAAGGCGATCCGCTCGCGACGATCGTGACGGAGGCGGCGGCGTGGCGCGCCGATATCATCGTCGTCGGCTCGCACGGTAAGGGCTGGGTCGATCGGTTGCTCATCGGCAGCGTGACCGAGAATCTGCTGAACAACTTGCCGTGTGCCGTCCTCGTGGTGCCCGTGCCTGCGCCGCACCGGGAGGAAACGGTGCCGGCTCGCGCGCTGGCCACGGGGGGCTAGTCGCCCGGCCCGTCGCCGCTTTGCCGTGCGCTCCGTGATGCGGCCACCCGCACAAACCGCTCGCCGCGCGGTGCGTGCGCTCATGCGCCGGCCCGTCGTCATCATTGCGGCTGTCGGTCTCACGTTCGGGCTGCTCTTGCGCTCGGATGCCATCTTTCTCGCCGCACTCCTCCTCGGCGGTATTCCGCTCGTATTTCAGACGATGCGTGGCATGCTCCGCGGGCAGTTCGCGGCCGACGTCGTCGCCAGCCTGGCCATCGTCACGGCGTTGATCCTGGGTCAGTACTTCGCGGGCGTCGTCATCGTCCTGATGCAGTCGGGCGGGGAAGCCTTGGAAGCGTATGCGATGCAGCGGGCGTCGAGCTCGCTCGAGAGCCTGATGGCGCGGGCGCCAAAAGTGGCGCATCGGCTGCGGGGCACTGACATCGACGACGTGCCGGTCGACCGCGTGGCCGTCGGCGACGATCTCGTCGTGCGGCCGGGCGATCTCGTGCCGGTCGATTGCGAGGTGACCGACGGCACCTCGACCGTCGATCAATCCGCCCTCACCGGGGAGCCGCTGCCGCTGCGCGCCGTGGCGGGAACGCATCTCTTGAGCGGTAGCGTGAATCTGGACGGCGCGCTGCGTGTGCGGGCGCTGCGGCCGAGCGCGCAGAGCCAATACCAGCAGATCGTGCTGCTCGTGGAGCGGGCCCGCCAGGATAAGCCGCCGATCCAACGCCTCGCGGATCGCTTCGCCGTGTGGTTCACCCCTGTCACGCTGCTGATGTGCGGGGTGGCCTATCTCGTGACGGGCAGCCCTACCAGTGTGCTCGCCGTGCTGGTGGTCGCCACTCCCTGTCCGCTGATTCTGGCGACGCCGGTGGCCGTGATCGCCGGCATCAGCCGCGCCGCGGACCTCGGCGTCATCGTGAAGCATGGCCGCGCGATCGAGCAGCTCGGCCGCGCGCAGGCGGTGGTGTTCGACAAAACGGGGACGTTGACGCTGGGACAGCCGAGTGTGTCGCACGTTGAGGGCGATGTATTGCGTTTCGCCGCCGCGGTGGAGCAGTTCTCGTCGCACCACCTGGCTCACGCGGTCGTGGACGCCGGTCGTGAACGGTACGGAGCGCTGCCCGCCGTCACAGAGTTTCAAGAAAGTCCCGGGCGCGGTGTCTCGGGATGCGTGGACGGGCATTCGGTGCATGTCGGCTCGATTCGGTATTTGCGCGACTCCGGAATTGCGATTGACGATGCGGTGGGGGACGGCACGACGGCGCACGTGGCACTGGACGGCCGCGTCACGGGCCGGATCGAATTCGCAGATCGGCTGCGTCATCAGGTCCCTTCGTTGATGCAGCGGCTGGCCGTGCTCGGCGTGAGCGACACCGTGATGCTGACCGGCGACCGCGAGGGGGCTGCAGAGGCCATCGCGGCGCAGGCGGGGATCCGCACGGTGCGGGCGAACCTGCTGCCGGCGGACAAGGTGGCTGCCGTGCGGGATCTCGCGACGCGTTACGACAACGTGGTCATGGTGGGTGACGGCATCAACGACGCGCCGGCGCTCGCTGCCGCGACGGTCGGGGTGGCGATGGGCGCCCACGGAACCGCGATTTCCGCCGAGGCCGCGGACGTCGTGTTGCTCGTGGACGATATCGCCCGCCTGGGCGACGCGATGGTGATCAGCCGCCGCATGCGCCGGATCGCGCTGCAGAGCATCGGCGTCGGCCTCGGGGTGAGCTTCGTGTTGATGGTGATTGCCAGCTTCGGCCAGATCACGCCGGCGGCCGGTGCCGTGATGCAGGAAGCGCTGGATGCGGCGGTCATTCTTAACGCTCTGAGGGTTCGATGACGACCGGACTCGACGCGATTCTCAAACCCCGCTCGATCGCGGTCATCGGCGCGTCCCGCATGTCCAACACGATCGGGCATCAAATCTTCGGGAACCTGCTGCGCTACGGGTTCACGGGCGCAGTCTATCCCGTCAATCCGAATGCCCGCTCGATCCAGTCGGTGCGGGCGTATCCCAGCGTCGGCGCGCTGCCGGAGCCGATCGATCTCGCGGTCATTGTCGTCCCGAAGGAGCGTGTGCTCGACGTCGCGCGGACCTGCGGGCAAGCCGGCGTGCGCGGGCTCGTCGTCATCTCGGCGGGCTTCCGAGAGATCGGTGGCGTGGGAATCGACCGCGAGCGCCAGCTGATGGACATCGTGCGCCAATACGACATGCGCATGGTGGGGCCGAACTGCATGGGCGTGCTGAATACCGACCCTAGCGTCGCCATGAACGCCACCTTCGCGCCCGCGATGCCGCCGACGGGGCGCGCGGCGTTCGTGTCACAGTCGGGCGCGCTCGGCGTGAGTGTCCTCGACCACGCCGCGGAGTACGGGATCGGCATCTCACAATTCGTCTCGGTCGGCAACAAGCCCGACGTGAGCGGCAACGATCTGCTCGAGCAGTGGGAGCACGACCCGACGGTCGGCGTGATCCTCATGTACGTCGAGAGCTTCGGCAATCCGCGTCGCTTCCTCGAGCTGGCCTCGCGCATCACGCGGACCAAACCGATCATCGCGGTGAAGTCGGGTCGCTCGAAGGTCGGCGCGCGCGCCGCGTCGTCGCACACGGGCGCGCTGGCCGCGAGCGACGTTGCGGTCGACGCGCTGCTGACCCAGGCCGGAGTGCTGCGTGCCGAGTCGATCGAAGAGCTGTTCGATATGGCGATGGCGTTCACCGGACGGCCGCTGCCGCGCTCGCGGCGCACGGCCATCGTGACGAACTCGGGGGGACCCGGCATTCTCGCGGCCGACGCGATGGAAACGCGCGGGCTCGAGGTGGTGGAACTGGCGTCCGCCACCATCGCGCAGCTCAAGCCGCTGTTTCCCGAGGAAGCATCCATCCGGAACCCCTTGGACATGATCGCATCGGCGACGCCGGCGCATTACCGCAGCGCGCTGGACGCGGTGTTGAGCGATCCCAACGTCGATTCCGCACTCGCCGTCTTCCTGCCCCTCCTGAGCGTTCGGCAACAGGACATCGCCGAGTCGATCGTCGCGGTCGCTGCCAAACATGACGAGAAGCCGGTGCTTGCGGTCCTCATGGGGTCCGCAGGCCTGCCGCAGGGCCGCGCGGAGCTGCACAAGGCAGGTATTCCGGCCTACGTGTTCCCCGAGTCGGCGGCGCGAGGCCTGGCGGCGTTGCGCCGGCAGCGCGAGTGGACCGCGCGGCCGGTGGGCTCGCCCCCCGTCATTCAAGTGGACCGCGCACGCGCGGCGCGCGCATTGGCCGGATCGTGCGCGAACGGCAAGCGCAAGCTCGGCGAGCTCGAGGCACTCGAGCTGCTCGCCGCCTACGGGATTCCCGTCGCCGAAAGCCGCTTGGCGGTGAGTCCCGAGGAGGCGGCTCGTATCGCCGCAGAGCTGGGATTCCCCGTCGTCCTCAAGGCTGTTTCACCCGAGCTGGTGCACAAGACCGATGTGGGCGGCGTGCGCGTCGGACTGACGACTCCCGTGGAGGTCGCGACCGCGGCGGCCGAGATGACTCGACGCGGTCACGCGCGCACTACCGCACGCGCATCTCACCGGGCTGCTGGTGCAGCGCATGGTTACCGGTGGGCGGGAGACGATCGTCGGCATGAGCCGCGACCCGGCGTTCGGTCCGCTGCTGATGTTTGGCCTGGGCGGCATTTACGTCGAAGCGCTGAAGGACGTGGTGTTCCGGCTGGCGCCGATCCTGCCACTCGATGCGCACGACATGGTGCGGTCGATTCGCGGTGTCGCACTGCTCGATGGCATTCGAGGCGCAGCGCCGGTTGATTTCGCCGCGCTCACCGATGTGTTGCTGCGCGTCTCACAACTCGCGATCGATCATCCAGAGATCGTGGAGCTGGACGTGAATCCTCTGCTCGCGTTCCCGAAGGGCGTGAAGGCGGTGGACGCTCGCGTGCTCGTCGCCGTCACCGACTGACGCCGGCCTCCTAGCGGCGGCGCAGGGTGACGGTGTTGGCGGGCGGTCGTTCGATCTCCGTCAGCACGATCTGATCGCCATTGCTGGTGATCGTCCAATCACCGCTCCCCGTTCCGATGATCAGCTGCACCGTGTTGCCGTTCTGGAGATACGTACCCGCCATATCGAGCGAATCAGTCGGCTCACCGGGAAATGTGACCGTGCCGTCGACGGTGACCGAGCTGTCGATCGCGAAGGTCCACGTGCCGGTCGTCAGCGCCGCCACACCGCCATCGGTGAATCCGATGAAGTCCCATACGCCGACCAGCGAGACGCTGGGGGCAGTCCCATCGTTGTTGCAGGCGGCGAGCGCCAGCGCCAGGGCCCAAGTGAGGGCGATGCGCGAGCGCACGCGGCGCCCAAGCCGGACACTCATTGTGTCATGCTCGCCGCCGTGGGGGGAGGGACAGCGCGCGCGCGCCGCTCGCTCCGGGTACCCACGCGTAGCCCCACGATCGCCGTAACAGTGATCGCGAGATACATGAAGAAGCCGTAGACGCACGCCGGATATCCCAGGATGGTGCCCGGTGCCCCCGGGGACGGGCACTTGGCCGCCGAGGCAAACACCTCCCGATAGGTCAGGGTGCCGGAAAACGCCAGACCGGCCAGGGCAAGCACCAGGATCAGTTGCAGGGCTCGTTTCATCGCACCGGTTCTCCTTTCATCGTGACGCGTTGCATGCCGCGAGCTGCCAGCGCGCGTGCCAGTTCGTCGTCCCATCCATAGGGATCGTGCGCGAAGGCGACGAGGCCATCGTCCGTCGCCCATGCCGTCCAGTAGACGAGGTGAACGGGAATCAGCTCAGGGAGTCGCACCCAGCGTTGCGAGCCGCTCGTCATGGCGGCGCGGATCGAATCATCGGGCCAGACCGCCAGCAGCCGTGCGGCCAACGCGGCCGCCCCCTCGATGCGGACACAGCCGTGGCTGAATGTGCGCCAGCGTTCGCTGAACAGCGGGCGCGCCGGCGTGTCGTGGATGAACACGCTGAACGGCGTCCAGAACACGAGCTTCACGCCACCGAGTGGGTTCTCCGGTCCCGGCTCTTGGGCCAGCCGATAGGCGAACGTGCTTTCCGTAACCGCGGCCCAGTGGACAGCTCTCGGATCCAATTCGCCGCCGCTCGTGGAGGAATCGCCAAAGACGCGAAATCCTGCGCGCGTGAGATAGCCGGGATCGCGCTGGATGATGGGCAGCAGCTCCTGCACCGCGATCACTCGGGGCACTTTCCAGGCGGGACGGAACACGAGATCCGTCACCGTCGAGCTCACGATGGGAGTCGGCCAGTCGGGGCGACCAACGATCGCACGCGTGGTCAGGGTGATGGTGTCGCGCTCCACGAGCTGCAGTGAGAAGGCGGCACTGTTGACGAGGATGTAGCGCTCGCCGAGGGAGCGCGGCAGCCAGCGCCACCGCTCGAGGTTCAAGGCGATCTGCTGAGCGCGTTGCGCCGGGGAGATGTCCAGCTGCTTACGCGTTTCCGGGCCCACAATGCCGTCGGACGGGAGTCCATGCAGGGTCTGGAATCGTGCGACCGCCGCGGCGAGTCCTGCCGAGGTGTCATAGCCCTCGCTGGCCAGCCGGCGTGCCAGGGGCGTGGGCCACTTGCCTTGCTGCGCGAGCTCGCGGTAGCGCCGCAGGGACAGTTGCAGCGCGCGATACTCGGCTTGTGGTGGCGCGAGCTGTTCGAGCGCGGGACCCACGCGTTTCGCGTCGAGCGCCCGGTCCAGTAGCGCCGCGACATCCTGCTGGCGAGGCGCGCTGGTCCACTGCGAATTCACCATCGAGGGCTCGACGCGGCCGAGCGACACGTCGCGCGCATACGAGAAAAAGGTCTGCGTCAGTAGCGTGTCGAGCTGCCACGCCTCCTCGGGCAACAGGTCCCGGTGCAACAGGGAGTCGATCTCCGGCGTGACGTAGTCTGCAGGGTCCAACCCCTGGGCGTCCGCCCGCGCCACGACGTCGAGCAACGCGGTCGCCTGCGGATCGAGACTGCCGGCGCGGATCCAGACCGGCTGCCACCAGCGCGCCTGGTAAAACCTTGCCAGGGTCGAGTCGAGCGGCTGCTGCGCCGCCGAGGCTCGAACCGCGCCCAGGATGCAGCAAGACGCGACGAAATACCTGGCGATCCTCATAGCGTCATCCTGCATCTGCCGCGATGAAGGCATTGTGAGGAGTGATTCACCATCGCTTCACGGCGCGTCCATCAGTTTTTGGGCGAGGTGGGCGTCGTGATGTTCGTGCCTCACCCAAAAGCACTACTTCGCGAGCATGATTTCCCCTCACGGTCTCTTCTGTGGTTTTTCATCCAGGCTTAATCGCCCTCGGGTTTTTTTCATGAAGCACAAAACGTCGGCGCTACGGGAGATACGGAGATGCACGCCCTTCGCGTCCGGCCGGCTCATGAAGTGGGTCATTGGACCATGAAGTCACAACGGAGGTGTGCTGTGAAACAGACATACTGGATGAACATGGCCACGGTGCTGAGCATCGCGGTCCTCGCTGCCTGCCGGGGGGACTCCGGGCAGGCGGCTGAAGCAGGGAAGCTCACGCAGACCCCGGCGGCCCCAGCGGCGCCAGCGGCGCCAGCGAGCTGGACGCTCGACGTGGGGCGGCAAATCACCGCGGCGACGAGGGACACCATCAGCTCGCGCACCGCGAAGGTGGGCGATGGGTTCACCGCTACGGTGGTGAGCGATGTGCAGGACGCCCGCGGCCGCGTGGCCATTCCGGCGGGAGCGGTGGTGTACGGGACAGTCACAGCCGTCAAGCATGCGACGAGCCCGAGCAACGCCGGCACGTTGACCCTCGCCGTATCGGGCGTGACCGTGGGCGGCAAGAGCTATCCGATCGATGCGAGCATCGATGCCATCGCGACTGAGCGTCAGGGGCAGGGCGTGACCGGCGGCGACGTCGCCAAGGTGGGCGTCGGCGCGGCCGCAGGCGCGATCGTCGGTCAGATCATCGACAAGAACACCAAGGGAACCGTCATCGGCGCCGTCGTGGGCGCGGCGGCCGGCGCGGGATACGCCGCGGCGACCAAAGACGCCGACGTCCGCATTCCCGAAGGCACGCACATCGTCATCACACTTCAACAGCGCCTTACCATCACCGGGAGTTGATTATGCGAGGGAAACAAAGAGGGCGGACCGTTGAGTCCGCCCTCTTTGTTCTCCAATGTGCGCTAGCTCTTCATGATCCTCTTGCCTGCTTTACGTTTCTTGATGCGGCCGCGTCCCCCAGCCGCCTTCCCGGCGCGCCGTTTGGCGGCGGTCATTCTCCCGCCTCTGCTCTTCTTGGCCATGTGGAGACCTCCTTCTAGTACGCCGCTCCGCTGATCGGTGGGCGTGCCCATAGAGCGGTCAACAGGGGTGCGTCGCGCCCGTGAATATCCCGGCGGAACTGGATGGTACCGTCCCTATCCGAAGCAGTCCAGTAGCAAGTGGATTCGGCATCGGTTCCGGCAGCGGCACGGTGCGGTCCGCCGCGCTGGTCACGCAGGTTGTCGCTGCGCACCGCCGGGCCCACGCGATTCGCGTCCTTGAATGGAGTCATCCTGCATGTGCCGGGATGAAGGCATTGTGAGGAGTGATTCACCATCGCTTCACGGCGTGTGCGTCAGTTTTGTGGGCAAGGAGGACATCCCATGAACGACGCCGCGCTTCCTGAGGTCTTTCACAACCACCTGCCGGAACCCGTAATCATTCCTGCCGCCGGTATCCTGCTGCGCGGGACTCTCACGATGCCGCCTTATCCCGTGGGCATCGTGATGTTTGCGCATGGTAGCGGCAGCTCGCGGCTCAGTTCTCGCAACCAGTTCGTCGCGAACGCGCTGGTGTCCGCGAACCTTGGCACTCTCCTTTTCGACCTCCTGAGCGAACGGGAGGAGTCGGAGCGCGCCAACGTGTTCGACGTGGAGCTACTCGCGGGACGTCTACGGCAAGCCACCGACTGGATTGCCGCCCGGCCGGCGACGGCCGATTTGCCGATCGGCTACTTCGGTGCGAGCACGGGTGCGGCGGCGGCACTGGTTGCGGCAGCTGAGGACCGACGCGTGCGCGCCATCGTGAGCCGCGGTGGCCGCCCGGATCTGGCCGGTGACTTTCTGCCCGACGTCAGCGCCGCAACGCTGCTCATCGTCGGCGGGGCGGATCAGACCGTACTGGCATTGAACCGCGCGGCCTACGAGCGACTTGGCGGCCTCAAGCGGTTGGAGGTCGTACCGGGCGCGACCCATCTCTTCGAGGAGCCGGGCGCGCTGGACGCTGTCGCCGCTCTGGCCCGGCTGTGGTTCCTGGACCACCTCGGCCGGACGACGGTGGTCGGCAGTCGCGTGGAGGCGGTGCGATGAGAATTCTCCTCCTCCTCGCCGTGGTCATGGCGACACGGACTCTCGCCGCACAGACGGACACAGTGGCGCCGAATCCGCGCGCGCGCCTGTTCGTGGCCCGCGGCTGTGCGGATTGCCATGCGATCGCGCACCTCAAGGTAAAGGCGAAGGCCGACGTCGGACCGGATCTGTCCTCGGCGTATGCGGACGTACCGTTCCGGTACGGAGTGACGCTGGAGCGATTCTTTGTCGAGCCGGTGGGCCTCATGCGGATGGTTCTGGGCGTGCACATCCAGCTTCCCCGAACCGAGAGCGATTCGCTGGTGCGGTTGTTCCGCGATTTGTACACCGAGCATCTGGCGCGTCAGGATAGCCTGACTCGCCGAGCGGGAGCGGTCAGTGGCAGTCCACAGCCAGAACCGCATCGCTGAGGGACGCATCACTGGAGGAGGACGTATGAACATCCAAACGCAACAACAACGATTCGCGAATCGCGCGGCTGCCGGCGAGGCACTGGCCGACGCGCTGGCGTACTACCGCGGCGCGGACGTGCTGGTGCTCGGCTTGCCGCGCGGCGGCGTCGTCGTGGCGGGGCGCGTCGCCGAGGAGCTCAATGCCGAGCTGGACGTGATCGTGGCGCGCAAGCTTCCGTCTCCGATCTCAACTGAGCTGGCGATCGGCGCGGTCACGGCGGATGGCGAGCGCTATCTGAACGAAGGGTTGATCAGTGAGCTGGCTGTCTCGGACATGTTTCTCGCTGCCGTGACTGGCGTGCAGCGGGCCGAGGCCAGGCAGCGCGAGCAGCAGCTCCGGGGGAATCGGCCTCCGCCGCGCCTCACCGGCCGCATCGTGATGCTCGTGGATGACGGGTTGGCGACCGGCGCAACGATGCACGCAGCCGTGCGATCGGTGCGCAAGCAGCATCCCGCCCACTTGATCGTGGCGGTGCCCGTCGGATCGCACGAGGCGTGTGAAGCGCTGGCCCACGAAGCCGATGAGCTGGTGTGTCCGTGGCGGCCGGAGCCGTTCGGGGCTGTCGGTCTGTATTACGAGAACTTCGTTCAGACGAGCGATGCCGAGGTGCAGCAGATACTCGAGCAATCCGCCGCCATGCGGTCGGTCGAGCCATGGTGATGACGACCGCCGCACCCGGCTATGTGCTGACGGGCTCGCCCGCCGACTTCGACCCGGTCCTCCGCCTGATCGGCGATGCGCAGTTCGCGTTGATCGGCGAGGCGTCGCACGGCACGCACGAGTTCTATCGTATCCGCGCGGAGATCACCAAGCGGTTGATCCGCGAGCAGGGCTTCACGTCGGTCGCCGTCGAGGCCGACTGGCCTGATGCCTACCGGGTGAACCGGTACGTGCAGGGCCGCAGCGTCGATGACGATGCCGAGGCGGCGTTGTCGGGATTCCGCCGCTTCCCCCAGTGGATGTGGCGCAACGCGGACGTGCTCGATTTCGTCGGCTGGCTCAGGGCGCACAATGACGCATCGCGGCCCGAGCACCGGGTTGGATTCTACGGTCTCGATCTCTACGCGCTGCATTCGTCGATCGAAGCGGTGCTCGCCTATCTCCGCATCGTGGACCCTGACGCCGCGCGGCGTGCCCAGGCGCGCTACAGCTGTTTCGATCACTTCGGCACCGACCCGCAGGCGTACGGCTACGCCACGAGCCTCGGCCTCGGCCCCTCGTGCGAGGCGGCGGTCGTCGCCGAGCTGACCGATTTGCGCCGCGCCGGCGCGGAGTATGCTCGTCGTGACGGCCGGATCGAGCCGGATGATTTCTTCTACGCGGAGCAGAATGCCAGGCTGGTGCGCAATGCCGAGCGCTACTATCGCGCGATGTTTGGAGACCACGCGCAGTCGTGGAACCTCCGCGATCGACACATGGCGGAGACGCTCGAGGCGCTCGTGGCGTTCCACGCGACCAGCCGGCGACGCCCGGAGAAGGTCGTTGTGTGGGCGCACAACTCGCATCTCGGCGATGCTCGTGCGACGGAGATGACCATGCGGGGCGAGCTGAATCTCGGTCAGCTCGTCCGCACCCGTCACGGTCTCGATGCCGCACTCATCGGATTCCTGACTTACGGCGGTACGGTGACGGCGGCCTCCGATTGGGACGAGCCCGCAGAGCGCAAGCGCGTGCGGCCGGCGTTGCCGGGCAGCTACGAAGAGATCTTCCGCGAGTGGGGCCAGGGGGAACACGAGAACCGGTTTGTGAATCTGACCGAGTCCGATCCTCTCATTCGCCGCCTCGCCGAGCCCTATCTCGAGCGGGCGATCGGCGTGATCTACAGACCCGAGACGGAACGGCAGAGCCACTACTTCCACGCCCGGCTCACTCAGCAATTTGACGGCGTTCTGTACTATGACACGACGCGTGCCGTCGAGCCGCTGGAGCGGTCCGGACTGTGGGAGCGCGGCGAAGTGCCGGAGACCTTCCCGTCGGCGCTGTAGCTTCGTCCTGGCACACGCTAAGCGTACCCGAGGCGCTCCGGCGCGCACGTAGCGCCTCGGAGGGCCTCAGTGCCGCCGAGGCGCGCGCCCGGCTCGCGCGCGACGGGCCCAACGAGCTTCCCGCCCCGAAGCGGACATCTTTTTGGCGCATCCTGCTACATCAAATCTCCAGCGTCATCACGCTGCTACTGCTCGCAGCGGCAGCGGTGGCGCTCGTCCTGGGCGACGGGCTCGACGCCGCGGCGATCGTGGCCGTGTTGGTGATCAACGTGACGTTGGGGCTCGTCACGGAGCTGCCGGCGCGGCGTGCCATGCATGCCTTGCTGTCCCTCGAGGTGCCCCACGCGACCGTACTGCGCGACGGCCGGCCGGAGCACATCGACGCTCGGGACCTCGTGCAAGGAGATGTGATCGTTCTCGAGGCCGGCCAAGCGGTCCCCGCCGACGCGCGGCTGGTCGAGGCTGTCGAGGCGCGTACCGTGGAAGCCACGCTGACCGGGGAAGCGGCGCCGGTCTCGAAAGACGCCGCGCTCACCCTGCCCGGCGAGACGGCCCTCGCCGACCGGCGCAACATGCTGTATCGCGGCACGACGGTGGTGGACGGAGCGGCGCGGGCGCTCGTTGTGGAAACGGGTCTTCACACGGAAGTCGGCCGGATCGGCACGCTCATCGGCACGCTGCCCGATGAAGCGACTCCACTCGAGCGCCGGCTCGCGGTATTGGGACGCCGGCTGGCGGTCGTCGCGCTGTCCGTCGCCGCGCTCGTAGCCGCGCTGGGGCTCCTCCAGGGGCGCGGCTGGAGCGACGTGCTCCAGCTCGGCCTGGCGCTCGGCATCGCCGCGGTCCCGGAGGGCCTGCCTGTGGTGGCGACGGTTGCGCTCGCCATCGGGATGCGCCGCATGGCCCGGCGGCGCGCGCTCGTGCGGCGGCTCGCCATCGTCGAGACGCTCGGCTCCACGACGGTCGTGTGCACGGATAAGACCGGCACGCTCACCACGGGAGAGATGACCGCGACGACGTTCATTGCCGACGGCCGGGAGATCGCCGTGACCGGCGCCGGATACGCGCCGCACGGGGTGTTCCATGAGCTCGGCGCACCCGTCGATCCGCGGGAGCGGCCGCTGCTCAATCTCGCGCTGCGCATCGGCGTGCTCGCGAGCCGACCCGAAATCGCGCTGCCCGCGAGCGGAGGCGTGCCCCCCGGTGATCCCACCGAGATCGCGTTGGTGGTCGCCGCGGCGAAAGGCGGGGTGGATGCGCGGCGCGCGCGCGCGGAGGCCGGCACCCTGGTCGCGCAGATTCCGTTCTCGAGCGCCCGGCGCTACATGGCCGTCCACTATCGCAGTCCCGAGGGAATCCTGACCGCCTATATGAAGGGCGCCCCCGGTCGGGTGCTGGAGCGCTGCGCCTTGACCGACGACGAGCGCCGCCGGTTGGAGGGGATGAACCACTCCTTCGCGGCGCGTGGGCTCCGTTTGCTGGGGCTGGCGTGCGGTCCGGTGCGCGGCACCGACGAGGCGACGCTTCGTGAATTGACCTTCGCCGGGTTCGTGGGGCTCGCCGATCCACCGGCCCCGGGAGTCGAGGATGCGCTGCTGGCATTACACGATGCCGGCATTCACACGGTCATGCTGACGGGCGACCAGCGCTGGACGGCCGAGGCCATCGCGCGGCGTCTCGGTCTCTCCGAAGTGTTCAGCAGGGTCACCCCTGAGGAGAAGCTGCGCATCGTGGCCGACTTCCAGCGCCGGGGTGAGATCGTGGCCATGCTCGGGGACGGCGTGAATGACGCCCCCGCGCTGAAGAAAGCGGACATCGGTGTCGCGATGGGACGCGGGGCGGATGTCGCCAAGGCCACGGCCGGACTGGTTCTGCAAGACGACCGGTTCGGGACGATCACCGCGGCGGTTGAGGAAGGCCGCGTGATCTTCGACAATCTGCGCAAGTTTGTCTTCTATCTGTTCAGCTGCAATCTGGGCGAGATCTGCGTCTTTCTGGGCGCCGGATTGGCGGGCTGGCCCGCGCCGCTCTTGCCGCTGCAGATCCTCTGGCTCAACATCGTGACCGACACCTTTCCGGCTCTCGCGCTGGCGTTCGAGCCGGCGGAGCCGGACCTGATGCGTCGTCCCCCGCGCTCCCCGCGCGCCGCGATTCTCTCGGCCGGGATGGTCCGGCTGACGGCCGGCTACGCGATACTCATCGCGGTGTGCACCCTGGCCGCGGCGTGGTGGGGGATGCACGCAGCCCCGGCATCGCCCGCCTACGCGACGACGCTGGCGTTCACGACGTTGGCCGTCGCACAGGTCTTTCACCTCGGGAATGCCCGCAGCCAGGGACCGGTCGTGCGGCCGGCGCGGATCGTCGCGAATGTTTATGCGCTCGGCGCCGTCGCGCTGGTGCTCTTGCTCCAGGTGTGCGCGACGCAGTGGTCGCCGCTCGCCGGGCTGCTCGGCACGGTGCCGCTAGGATGGCGGGAGTTTCTGATTGTCGGAGGCTTGGGTCTGATTCCGGGCGTGGTCGGTCAGGTCGTCAATGTGTTCCGCGGCTGGCGGGTGCATGTCGCGGGCTAGCGGTCTGCTGGTACTTGCATGCGCCGTGCTGATGGCTGAACCGGGCGGGGCGCAGGAAGTCAAGCGACTCTTTGCCCCGCTGATCGCCGATCCCAAGCAACCCCATTTTTTCGCGACCTGGCTTTGGACCAAGTCTCCGAGTGTTACCGGATCGGTGTCGAGCATCGGGCTCGGCGAGGATATCGTGTTCGCGACCGGCCGGAATCACCGCTGGGAGATCGGTGTCGCGGCCGGCGTGTTCTCCCAGTTCAACATGGGCACAGCCTCGATTGACCTGATCAACACGGACTTCACGATCGGGTTTCCGCTCGGCTACCGCACCGGGGCGGTCTCGTGGCACCTCCAGCTATACCATCAAAGCTCGCACCTCGGCGACGAATTCATTCTCAACACCAATCCCACGCGAGTGAACCTCTCATTCGAGGCGGTCGAGTTGCTTGCGTCGCGCGAGTTCGGCGACGTGCGCGCCTACGGGGGCGGCGAGTACCTCGTGCGGCATGAACCGGCGGACTTGAAGCCGGGGCTCCTCCATGCCGGCGTCGAGTTTCGGCCATCGTCACCGGGGGTTGGAAAGGGCCGGCTGATCGCGGCGATCGATGCCAAGTCGTCGCAGGAACGCGAATGGCGTGTCGGCTGGAGCGGTCGGGTGGGAATCGAGTTTCGCGTCCCGATGCACGGAACGGCAGTGCGGCGTTTCAGCGTCCAACTGCAGGGCTACACCGGACCCGCCCCATACGGCCAGTTCTATCAGGAAAACGTGCGGTCACTGGGAGTGGGCATCCACCTGGCGCTGTGAGCGAGGGGGATTCGTCCCTCCTTCCGGTCGTCGCGCGACGCGATGAGGCGTTGGTGAAGAAGACTTGCCGGAAAGAACACGACAGCTTCAGCCCGCGGCGACGATGTTGGTGGAGGTCAAGGAGAGCAACATGCAAACGCCGCCCCAGATCTCCGTGCGAAACGTGGAGGACAGCGACGCGGCACGAGCGCTCGTCCAGAAGTGCGTCGAGAAGCTCGAGGTGTTCTACTCGCGCATCATCAGCTGCCGCGTGGTGGTGGACGCACCGCAACGCTTTCCAGCCGGCACGCCCGTCGGCTATAACGTTCATGTGGACATCCGCGTCCCGGGCGAAGAGATCGTAGTCAGGCGCCAGGCGCATCCGGAGCTGCACACCGCCATTCAGGAGGCATTCGACGCCGCAGGGCGGCGGCTCCAGGACTACGCCCGGCGCATCCGAGGTGATATCAAGCAGTCCGCCACGATGAGCCGCGGCACCGTCACGCAGCTATTCCCATTCGAGGGGTACGGCTTTCTCAGCACCGACGACGGCCGCGAGATCTACTTCCATCGGCACAGCGTACTCGATGCGGCGTTCGAGCGGCTCGAGGTGGGAAGCGTCGTGCGCTTTGTCGAAGAAGTCGGGGTGAAGGGGCCACAGGCAAGTACCGTCACACTCGCAGGGGCCAGTCGCTAAGCGACGTCAGCAGTGGACGAGCAGATCCGCGAGCGATCTATCCTCGTGCAGGCGACGAATGGCCTCCGCCATGAGCGGCGCTATCGTGACGACGCGGACGGGCAGCGCAGCGGTTGCGGACGGCGGTGCGACGCTGTCGGTGACGATCAGCTGTCGCACTCCGCTTTGCGCAAGTCGCGCCAGGGCATCTCCCACCAGCAGGCCATGCGTTGCCACGACGGTGAACTCCGGACGGCATCCGGCATTGCGCAGGGCAGCGATCGCGGCGGCGACCGTCGCGCCGGTGCTGATCATGTCGTCCACGATGATCGGTGCGTAGCCGGCGACTTGCCCGGTGATGCCGCGCACCTCGACCTGCTCGCCCGTGATGCGCGTTTTGTGGATGAGCGCCACCGGGAGCTCGAGCGCGCGACCGTAGCGGTCGGCGAGGCGCGCCGCGCCGAGATCGGGCGCGACGACGACACGGGAGTCGGCGCCGTCCTCCACGGCACGGGCGAGAGCCGGAACGGCGGTCAAGTGCTCCAGCGGGACGGAAAAGAATCCTTCGAGCGTGGGCGAATGCAGGTCCAGCGCCACGATCCGCTCGATCCCCGCCGCCACGAGGATGTCGGCGATGAGGCGGGCGCCCACCGGCTCCCGCCCGCCGGCGCGCCGATCCTGCCGCGCGTAGCCGAAGTACGAGATGACGGCCGTTAGCCGCCTGGCGCCGGCGCGGCGACAGGCATCCGCGAGCAGCAACAGCTCGAGCAGGTGGCGCTCGAAGGGCGGCGCCGTCGGCTGCACTACATAGACATCCTCACCCCGCAGGCTATCGCGGACGGCGACGTGCAGCTCGCCATCGGGAAATCGATGTAAGCTGGTGACGCCGAGCCGAGTTCCGAAGTGTAGCGCGACCGCTTCCGCGAGCTGCGGGTTTGCGGAGCCCGTCAACAGCGTCAGGTTCACTCTTCCCTCATCTGCTCCAACTCGTACTTCAGGTCGCCGACGATCTTGCGGAGCTCTTCCATCGATTTCTCGAGGGCGATGAGCCGCTCTTCGAGCTTGCGGTTCGCCGGCTGGGACTTCGGAGCCATGGCGCCTCCTGAGCGAATCGTGACCATACCACCCGGTCCCTAAGGACCCCGTGAAGTTGTCTTCAGTGGATCTTCAGGTACCGGGCTCACAGACTGCGCTACGTTGGTCGCGAGGGGGCGAACGAATGCAGAACCCGGAGCTACAGTTTCTCGGCGCCGCGGGTACCGTGACGGGAGCGATGTACCTCGTCCGGACGTCCGCCGCTGAGGTCCTGCTCGACTGCGGGCTGTTTCAGGGTCTGAAGGCACTGCGCTTACGGAACTGGGGCCAACGCGTCGCGAACCCCCGGGGCATCGGCGCGGTGCTGCTCAGTCACGCGCACATCGACCACACTGGCTACCTCCCGTTGCTCGTCGGCCAGGGGTTCCGCGGCCCGGTGTACTGCACGCCGGCAACCGCCGACCTCGCACGCGTGCTGCTGCCGGACTCGGCGCATTTGCAGGAAGAAGAAGCGGAGCGCGCGAATCGCCGCGGATACTCGAAGCACCACCCGGCCTTGCCGCTGTACACGATGGCGGACGCCGCCGCAGCGCTGGAGCTGCTGCAAGCGCGCCCCTTCGACCAACCGTTTCCCGTCTCGCGCGGCATCACAGCACTGTTCCGCACGGCGGGCCACATTCTTGGTGCGGCAACGATCCAGCTCGAACTCGACGGCATCCGCCTGGTTTACTCGGGTGACCTCGGACGTTGGAACCAACCGCTCCTGCCATCTCCCGAACTTGTTCCGGCCGCGGATGTCCTGCTGCTCGAATCCACGTACGGCGAGCGGACGCACCCGACCGGGGCAGCCGAGCAGCTTGCTCGGATCGTGACGGATACCGCCCGGCGCGGCGGGGTTCTGCTCATTCCCGCCTTCGCCGTCGATCGCACCCAGGAAGTCGTATTGCTCCTGGAACAGCTCGAGCGGCAAGGCCGGATTCCGGCGCTGCCCGTCTACCTCGATAGTCCGCTGGCCATCGAAGCGACCGAGATCTATGCCCGGCACGGCGCCTACCGTATGCCGGCGCGCTATCGCTTCGCGCGGACGCCGGCGGAGTCGAAAGCGCTGAACGATCTCACCGGCCCCCTCATCATCATTTCCGCGAGCGGCATGGCGACCGGTGGACGGATTCTGCATCACCTCACGCAGCGGCTGCCCGACGAGCGGACGACGGTCCTCCTGGTGGGGTTCCAGGGCGCGGGGACGCGGGGGCGGCTACTGGAAGAGGGCGCGCGCGAAGTGAAAATGCTCGGCCGGATGATCCCGGTGCGCGCGCGCATCGAGAAGATCGATGCACTGTCAGCCCACGCGGACCGTGACGAAATCATGCGGTGGCTCGATGGTTTCGAGCAGCCGCCGCGCGTGACGTATCTCGTGCACGGGGAACCATCGGCGGCGAGCGCACTGCGCGACGCGATTCGACAGCGCTTCGGCTGGAATGTGCAGGTCGCGGGCGACGGAGTGAGCGTGAGCCTGAACAAACCTGCATAGCATCTTCCTGAGCACTTCACATCGGATGTGTAGCTTGCAACGAAGTTCCTCAGACGAGACGGGGAGATTCCAGGACCGGCAACGGAAGCGGAATCGGCGATCCGAATGATCATCTCGTCTGGGGGAGCGGTGAGGCCGATCGCGCGCCTTACCCACGCCGGAAATGGCGCTCCGGCGTGCCGTGCAAGAGGTCCATCCGCGATTCGACCGACTTGCAGCGCTCGTACCGGCGAACCATGAGGCTGGTCAAGCTTCGTGGGAATGGAAGCCGGAGCTCCCAAGGCCACAAGCGGCCGCGGGAAGAGGAACGGTAAAAGTCAATTTTCCGACTCCGGGTAACCGGTACGTAGAGCGGCCCGCCATCAAACAGCGGGCCGCTCTAGTTTTCGTGACGAACTCAGGCTGCAAGAAACTCAGGCTGGTACCTGCGGCTGTTGTTGCTGGAGCAGCTTGCCGATCGCCGTATTCTCGCGGACGATATCCTCGAGGACATCATCGAGGGTCAGGATACCCGCGACGCGATCGCCCTCGGCCGTCACGACCAGCCGGCGGGTGCCCACCGACGCCATCTTGGACACCGCCTCCTCGATCGGCGTCTCGTCGCGCACGAAGTACACCGGCTTGCTCATGATGTCCGATACGCTCGCCTCCTCGGGATCGAGCCGCTCCACGACACAGCGCAGCACGATGTCACGGTCCGTAATCATGCCGACCGCCTTCGCACCGCGATTCTCAACGAGGACCACGAGGGCGCCCACGTCGTAGTCCGCCATCCGCTTGGCGGCCTTCCAGACGCTCTCGTCCGGCGAGGCCGTCGCCAAAATCCGGCTGCAGAGCCGTCCCGCTGTCATAACCGCCTCCATGGAAGGGCGTGACCACAATCTCGTGATCGCGTCATGAGGGGAGCTTGAGAAAGGAAGGAAGCTTCAGCATCCCTTCAGAGTCGGTCCATCGCCCCACGACTACGCTCCGCTCATGAGCACAGCGGCCCCCGCGGTCCCGGCCTCGGTCCCCCTCCTGTCTCATTCCGAGGCGGTCTTCGTGGCGCGCGGCCTGAGCAAGGTATACCGCCTGGGTGACGTGGACGTGCACGCGCTGCGGGGTGTGGACTTGGAGCTCTACCGCGGCGAGCTGGTCGTCATTCTCGGTCCCTCGGGCAGCGGTAAGTCCACCCTGCTGAACATCCTCGGAGGGCTCGACGCCCCGACGAGCGGGCAGGTACGCTTCCTGGACCACGAGCTGACGGGCGCGTCGGACCGGGAGTTGACCCGCTTTCGCCGCGAGCACGTGGGGTTCGTCTTCCAGTTCTACAACCTCATCCCCAGCCTCACCGCGCGCGAAAACGTGGCGCTCGTCACCGAGATCGCCGCGCGGCCGATGGACCCCGCCGCGGCGCTCGGACTCGTGGGGCTGAGTGAGCGCCTGGACCACTTCCCCTCGCAGCTCTCCGGAGGAGAACAGCAGCGGGTGGCCATCGCGCGCGCGATCGCGAAGCAACCCGATGCGCTGCTGTGCGATGAGCCGACGGGCGCGCTCGACTACGAGACGGGCAAGCTCGTGCTCGACGTGCTGGAGCGGGTGAACAAACAGCTCGGTACGACGACCGCCGTGATCACGCACAACGCCGCGATCGCCGCGATGGCCGACCGCGTGATCCGCCTGCGCAGCGGGCAGATCAGCGACATCACCCGCAATCTGCGCCGCGCACGACCCGACGAGCTGTCATGGTAGCCCGGCTGCGACCGCTCGACCGCAAGCTCGTGCGCGACATCTGGCACATGCGCGCGCAGATGGCGGCGATCGCCGTGGTGGTGGCGTGCGGCGTCGCGACCGTGGTGACGACGCGCACCTCCTATACGTCACTGCTCACGTCGCGCGCCGCGTACTACGAGAATTACCGCTTCGCCGACGTCTTCGCGCACTTGCAGCGTGCACCCGAATTCCAGGCCGCGAGACTCGCCGCCATTGGCGGCGTCGCGGCGGTCGAGACTCGCATCGTCAGCACGGTGACCCTCGACGTGCCCGGGCTCGCGGAACCGGCCACCGGCCGGCTCGTGTCGATACCCGCGCGCGGCCGGCCGGCGCTCAACGATCTGCACCTGCGCCGCGGGCGCTGGCTCGAACCGGAGCGACGCGGCGAAGTGATCGCGAGCGAGGCGTTCGCTGCGGCAAACGGCCTCGAGGTCGGCGATTCCCTGGGCGCCGTGCTGAACGGCCGCTGGGAGCGGCTGCGGATTGTGGGGATCGCGATATCACCGGAGTACGTCTACGAAATCGGCGAGAGCGGCCTCTTTCCCGACAACCGGCGCTTCGGCGTGCTGTGGATGAGCCGGGACGCCATGGAAGCGGCGTTCGACATGACGGGCGCGTTCAATGACGTGTCGCTGCGTCTCGAGCGGGGCGCGTCCACGGCCGACGTCCTCGATCGCGTGGATCGCGCGTTGGAGCGCTACGGCGGCGTGGGGGCGTACGATCGCACCGACCAGGTGTCGGCGCGATTCCTCAACGACGAGATCGCGCAGAACCGGGTATCCGGCACGGCTGTGCCGGCGATCTTTCTCGGGATTGCCGCCTTTTTGCTGAACGTCGTGCTCGGGCGGCTCGTAAGCACCGAGCGGGAGCAGATCGCCGTCCTCAAGGCGTTCGGGTACAGCAGCTGGGCGGTGGGATGGCATTACCTGAAGTTCGCGTTCGTCGCGCTTGCGGTCGGAGTCGCCGCGGGTGTCGGGATCGGCCTCCGATTCGCGGCACTCACGAACGCGCGGTACGCCGAGTTCTACCGCTTTCCGGAATTCGTCTTCCGGCTCGATTGGACCGCGATCGCCCTGGCCGTGCTCGTCACGGTTGTGGCCGCGCTGCTCGGCGCCGCCGCCGCCGTGCGGCGTGTCGTGATGCTGGCTCCCGCGGCCGCAATGCAACCGGAGCCGCCGGCGCGGTTCGAGGGCAGAGGGCTCTTCGAGCGGATCGGGCTCGACCGGCTGCTCGGGCTGCCCGGCCGCATGATCGCGCGCAGCCTGGAGCGCCGGCCGATGAGAGCGATTCTCTCCGGCCTTGGTATCGCATTCGCCGTCGCCATCCTGCTCGTGGGGCGGTTCTTTGTGGACGCCATCCTGCGGATCGCCGACGTGCAGTTCCGGCACGTGCAGCGCGAGAATCTCACGGTCGTCTTCAATACACCCCGTCCATCGGCCGTGCGCTATGAGCTGGCGCATCTGCCGGGCGTGCTGGGGCTGGAGACTTTCCGGAGCGTTCCCGCCCGCCTGCGCGCCGGCTACCGCAGTCGCCGCGCCGTGATCCTGGGGCTCGAGAGGGAGGGTGAGCTGCGGCGGCTGGTCGGCGCGGACTATCGCGTCACGCCGATCCCGGCGGACGGTGTCGTGCTGACGGCCAAGTTGGCCGAGATTCTGCGGATCGGGCCGGGCGATACGCTCACGGTGGAAGTGCTCGAGGGAAGCCGCCCGGTTCGGCGCGTACCGGTCGCCGGCGTCGTCGCTGAGCTGTTGGGCCTGTCGGCATACATGGACGTCGGCGCGCTCAATCGACTGATGATGGAAGGCAACACCCTGTCCGGTGCGTTCCTCCGGGTCGATCCACGCGCGGCCGATTCGCTGTATGGACGCCTGAAGCGGCTGCCCGCCGTCGCCGGAGTTTCGAGTCGGGACGCCGCACTCACGAGCTTCGAGGCGACCCTGGCGCGCAGTATCGGTGTAATGACGGCGATTCTGGTCGGCTTCGCGGGCGCGCTCGCCGTGGCGATGGTGTACAACGCGGCGCGCATCGCCTTGTCCGAGCGCGGTCGCGAGCTCGCGAGCCTGCGCGTGCTCGGCTTCACCCGGGGGGAGATCACCGTGATGCTGCTTGGGGAGCAGGCTCTGCTTGCCCTCGCCGGTATCGCGCTCGGCCTCGGCATCGGCTATGCGCTGTGCGCCGTGCTGGCCGGCCTCTATCAGTGGGAGGTCTTTCGGATTCCGCTTGTGCTCACCGGCCGGACGTACGTCTTCGCCGTTGGGGTAATCATCGCGGCGGCGGCGGGATCAGGACTGCTCGTGCGGCGCCGGCTCAACCGGCTCGATCTCGTCGCCGTGCTCAAGACACGCGAATGAGGACAACGTGAGGATCACCGCAAAGCACGTGGGACTGGCCGTGGGTACGGCAATCGTCGCATACGGCGGCTTCGCGTTGGTGCGGTCCGGTCCGGTGCCGGTCGAATCGGCCCGCGCCACGCAACGTCCCCTCCAAGTGACGGTGGACGAGGAAGGGGAAACGCGTGTGCGGGACCGCTACGTCGTCGCGGCACCGGTGGCGGGGCGCGTGGCGCGGATTACGCTACGGGAGGGGGACTCGGTGCGGGCCGGCTCCGTGCTCGCGCGCATGTCCCCCACGCCGCTCGATCCGCGGTCGCGAAATGAAGCGGCGGCGCGGCTCGATGCCGCTGAGGATGCGCAGCGCGCGGCGAGCGTGGCGGTGGCACAGGCCCGGGTGGCGCACGAGCAGGCGCATCGCGCCTGGGCGCGCGCGCAGCAGCTCGCGGCCGACAACTCGATTTCGCCCGCGGATCGCGAGCAGGCGGAGCTCGAAGAGGCACTGCGGGCGCGCGAGCTCGAGTCGGCCGACTTTCGCGCGCAGGCGGCAGCGCACGACACGGAGGTCGCGCGCGCGGCGCTCGCCGGCGGACAGGAGCTGGTGATCCGCGCGCCCGTCGCGGCCCGCGTGCTCCGTGTCCGCGAGCCCAGTGAGCGCGTGGTGACGGCCGGGACTCCCCTCCTCGAACTCGGAGATCCGACCCGCCTGGAAATCGTCGCAGACTTCCTCTCCACCGATGCCGTGAACGTGGCTCGCGGCGCGCCGCTGCTCGTCGAAGGCTGGGGCGGCAAGACACTGCGCGGCCGCGTGCGGCTCGTCGAGCCCTCGGCGTTCACGAAAGTCTCGGCGCTCGGTGTCGAGGAGCAGCGGGTGAACGTCATCGGCGACTTTGTCGATCCGCCAGGGACGCTGGGCGACCGCTATCGCCTGGAGATCCGCATCATCCTCTGGCAGGGTGACAGTGTCCTGACCGTTCCAGCCAGCGCCCTGTTCCGCCACGGAGAGGGTTGGCGCCTATTCGTGGTTGAGCGCGGTCGAGCGCGGCAGCGGGATGTCATCGTCGGACACCGCACGTCCTTCGACGCGGAGATCGTGCGCGGCCTCGCCGCGGGCGAGATCGTCATTCGTCATCCCAGCGATCGCATAGCCGACGGAGTGCGCGTTGCCGAACATCCTTGAGGTCGAAGGCCGGTCATGGACTCTGCGCACTCACGTGCGTCGGAACCTTTCGGACGAGTCGACCGCGCAGCCGGTACGCTGCCCATACTGTGACGAGGGCCAGCAGGGTGACTCCGGTGAGGAGGGGGACCAGGCGGCGCTCGAGGAAGCCCTGTCCCAGGTAGATCGTCACCAGACCGTATGCGAACTCGACGATCCCGAGCGCGGCCAGATACCGGACAAACGAGTAGCGCACCACGCCGAGGAGATATCCGGGGATCTCGGACGGGAGAGACAGCTGGACGAGCAACACGACATGAAAGGGCATGTGCCGGGCGAACTGATCCTCGTAGCGAGCCACGAGATCGGCCGGTAAGAGCCAGCGGACCGCCGGTCGGCCCAAAGAACGGCCGATCGCGTAGGAAGCGGCCCCGCCGAGCAGCCAACCGGTCCAGAGCAGCGCCAGCGCGACGATAGGACCCCAGGTGAAAACCGCGAATGGGACGAGCACCCAACTCGACACGAAGGCGAGCATCGCGGCGAGGGCCGAAAAGACCACGATGAGCGCCATGGCGATGACCGGCTGGACGGCCGCGACCTGCTCGGCCTGGTGAAGTCCGGCCAATACGGCGTGATGAGCGCTCTCGGAAAACAGGATCAATCCGACGAGCACCACCAGCAACGAGGCAGCAGCGATCCCGCGCGAGGGCTTCACGCTCTAGAGTTCCCGGGGACGTCCCCGGCCGCCCGCTTGGCGGGCGGCAGCAGTGTCACAGACCCCGTGCGCATAGCTGGTGAAGCCTAGTCAGGGATGGCAGAGGATCGGATGAGGATGGCAATAAGGATTCGTTACGCCACGTTCATCCATCGACTTCTTGCAACAGATCTCAGGACATCTTTACCCGGGCGCGCGGACCTTCCTATTCATGAGACCGCGCGCCCACACCCGTCGCGACCCGCTACCAACTCTGCGCCCCAAGGCCGCCGAGGACAATCACTCGGCTCCGGACCGCGTTCGGGCCATCCTAAAGAGTCCGAGCTATCTCGAGGCGGACCAGGATGTGGAGTTCCTCGATCGCTCCGAGGTGCGTGGCCTGCGGCTGCAGCTCGACTACGCGAAGGCGGAGCTACTGCTCGAGGAGCACGACATCCGCTCCACGATTGTGGTGTTAGGCAGCACGCGGATCCTGGAGCCGGCCGCGGCGCGCCGCCGCGTCGAAGCGCTGCGTGCCGCATTGACGGATGACCCCGCCAACCCCGAGCTCGTCCGGCGGCTCGCGGTGGCGGAGCGGATCCTGGCGAAGAGTCACTATTACGACATGGCGCGGGAATTCGCGCGCCTGGTGAGTGCAGGATCGCCGGAACTGCCGGAATATCGCCCCGCCATTGTCACGGGCGGCGGTCCCGGGATCATGGAGGCAGCGAACCGCGGCGCGGACGATGTGCACGCCAAGTCCATCGGGCTCAACATCACGTTGCCGCACGAGCAGTACCCGAACCCGTACATCACCGCTGACCTGTGCTTCCGCTTCCACTATTTCGCGGTGCGCAAGATGCATCTGCTGCTCAGGGCGACGGCCCTGGTCGCGTTCCCGGGCGGATATGGCACACTGGACGAGCTGTTCGAAACGCTCGACCTGGTGCAGTCAGGGAAGCTCGCGCCGCTGCCGCTCGTGCTCGTGGGAGAGGGCTATTGGCGCAAGGTGCTGGATATGCAGTTCCTGCTCGACGAAGGCGTGATCGAGCGGGAGGATCTTGAGTCGTTCTGGTTCGCCGAGACCGCGCAGGAAATCTGGGACGGGATCGTGCACTGGCATGCTCTCCACTCCAGCCTTCGAGCCGATCTCAGCATTGCTTCACCAGCGGGACGTCAGTCTGTATAGAGAAAGGGCGGGACACCATGGTAACGGTACGCGACCTGATGAGCAGCGACCTCGTCACCGTCAGCCCGGAGCTCACGCTCCGTGACGCCATCGAGCTCCTGACCGCGCGCCACATCGGCGGCGCGCCCGTGGTGGCGGGCAGCCGTCTCCTGGGCGTATTCGCGGCGAGCGACGCGCTCGCCTTCGAGGCGGTTACGCCGGGCGTGCCGATGGAGCGGCCTGAGCAGCTCGAGTCGGAGCTGGAGATTCCCACCGAGTGGGAAGTGGAGGGAAGCGAGCCGCCGGCGGCGTTCTTCACGGACATGTGGATTGATACCGGGGAAGACGTTGCGGAGCGCTTTCAACATTCGCGTCCGGAGTGGGACGCGCTGCAGGAACACACGGTCGCGGAGGTCATGACACCCTCCGTTTATGCAGTGTCGCCAGAAACCGAACTCGCCGACGCGGCGCGGCGTATGGTCGGCCTCAAGATTCACCGCGTGCTGGTGCTGGAGGCCGGTAAGCTGGCGGGTATTCTCACGACAACCGATATCGTGCGCGCGGTCGCGGAACGACGCGTGACGTAGCGCCATGAACCAGCGGGAGCAGGCACCAGGGCCACGCGGGCCACGGCCGCAGCGGTTGCGACTGACAGTGATCTGGGTGCTCGCCCTGGCCACCGCGATAATGCTCTTCGGCTCCATTCGGGGGCGGGAGCGTCGCACCGAGATCACCTATTCGGACCTGATCCACGAGCTCGAGCGTGGCAACATCGCGACGGTCGAGATCAGCACCGAGGCGCGCCGAGTGGCCGGCGAATTCCGCACCAGCGTTCGCATCGCCGGGCATGACATGCTGAAGTTCCAGGCCAATCTCCCGTTCGACGATCCCGCGCCTCTGGTCGCCCGCCTCGAGGACAGTGGCGTTCCGATTCGCGCCGCCAAGACTGGTCCCTCCTGGCTCAACATCCTGCTGGGCATCCTGCCGTGGCTCGTGCTGGGTGGGTTCTGGTTCTTTCTTTCGCGCTCGGTGCGGCTGGGCGGCCAGCGGGCGATGGCGTTCGGTCAGATGGGCGGGCGGCGGCTGACCAGCGAGCAACCCAAGGTCACGTTCGCCGACGTGGCCGGGGCGGACGAAGCCAAAGCGGAGCTGCAGGAGGTGATCGATTTCCTGAAAGACCCCGCCAAGTTCCGCCAGGTGGGTGGCCGGATGCCCAAGGGCGTGCTGATCGTGGGGCCTCCGGGAACGGGCAAGACGCTGTTGGCGCGAGCGGTCGCGGGAGAGGCCGGCGTCGCCTTCTTCTCGATATCGGGATCGGACTTCGTGGAGCTGTTCGTCGGCGTCGGCGCCTCCCGGGTGCGCAGTCTGTTCGAGCAAGGAAAAGCAAACGCGCCCTGTATCATTTTCATTGATGAGCTGGACGCCGTGGGGCGGCAGCGGGGCGTGAGCCTTGGCGGCGTGCACGAGGAGCGCGAGCAGACGCTCAACCAGCTGCTCGTCGAGCTGGACGGCTTCCAGCCGACGGAGGGGATCATCGTGCTGTCTGCGACGAACCGGCCCGATGTGCTCGATCCCGCCCTGCTGCGGCCGGGACGATTCGACCGCCACATCATCGTGGAGCTCCCGGATATCCGGGCGCGCGAGCAGATCCTCGGCGTGCATGTGCGCAAGATCACGCTCGCCGAGGACGTCGATTTGGCGGCGATCGCGCGCGGTACACCGGGCCTCTCGGGGGCCGATCTCGCGAATCTCGTCAACGAAGCCGCGTTGTTCGCGGCGCGGCGCAACAAAGCCAGCGCAGACCGGCGCGATTTCGAAGACGCCAAAGACAAAGTGATGCTCGGTATGGAGCGGCGTAGTCTCGTGGTGTCGCCCGAAGACCGGCGGCTGGCGGCCTACCACGAGGCGGGACACGCGCTCGTCAACCTCCTGATTCCGGGCCTCGACCCGGTGCAGAAGGTGACGATCGTGCCCCGCGGCCGAGCGCTTGGGATCACCTTCGCCCTTCCCGAAGAGGATCGCCGCAGCCACACGAAAGACTACATCCTGGGGCGGCTCGCGGTCGCCTATGGCGGGCGCGCGGCGGAGGAGCTGGTGTTCGGCGCCGAGTCGATCACCACGGGGGCGGCGAGCGACTTGCAGCAGGCCACCGAGCTCGCCCGGCGCATGGTCACGGAATTCGGGATGAGCGACGTCGTCGGTCCGATCACGGTGAACGAGCATCCCGAGCTGGCGCTGTTGGGCCGCGAGGTGGTGCAACGCCATGAGGTCTCACAGCACACCGCAGAGCTGGTGGATCGCGAAGTGCGCCGCATCGTGCGTGAAGCGTACGCCCGGGCCAGCGATGTGGTGCGGACACACCGGGCCACGTTGGACGCGCTCGCGAGCGCGCTCTTGGAGCGCGAGACGCTCGAGCGTGCGGAGATCGAGGCTATCGTCGCCGCAGAGCCAGGAGGGGCGTCGACGACATCACACATTCACGAGGTTCTACACTCAGGCAGGAGCACGACATGACGACGAAACAGAAGCTCGCGGCAGCGACGAAGCAGGCGAAACAGCGGCTGATCGAGGCGGCAGATGCCGCGCTCGTCGCGCAGGGCAAAGCGGCGCGGGCCCGGCAGCGCAAACGCGCCCGGAAGACGGCATTCAAGGCCGTGGCAAAGACGCTGGCGTTTGCGGGAGCGGCGACTGCGGCCGTGATCGGAGCCCGGGCGGGCACGCGCGCACTGCGGCGGCGGGCCGCGGAGACTGCCTGACCGCAATCGAGCTGTCGATAGCGCAGGGCACCTGCTACTCGCTGTTCGCCTACGAGGTCGCGCAGGCGATCGACCTCGACGTGGCCGAGCGGCGGCTCGTGGCGGAAGCCGAGCGCCAGACTATCAAGCAGAAGCGGCGCGCGCCGGCCTACTTCGAGTACCGGCCCGCGCCGCTACGGGTCGTGCGCCCGGGCACCTTCCATACCCACGCCGGGTATCGGACCACCCCGACGGTCGAGATCGTCCTCTACGATTTCGGCGCGGTGTCCGTCAGCTATGCTACGCCGATTGAAGGGCCACTCAACGGGCTTCCCGCCCTGGCCGACGAGCTATGGGGTAACGAGCGTCTCCTCGCCGACTCGCGCCGCCATGTGGAAGAACTGCTCAAGAGTCTCGGCGACGCTGCCGTTCGCCCGCAGATCGGTGACGTGGTCGAGGACTACGCCCTCTTTCATATCGAAGCGTTCTCGGCGCCATGCGATGCGGCGACACTGTGGGCGGAGCACGCGCAGTCCGTCGCCCGGATCCTGCGTGCCTCCCTGCAGCCGCTGTCGCAGCAGGAAGTGACCGACGCCACCGCGTTGCGACTCTCGTTCGGACCGAATGACGCCGCGATCATCGACACCGACGCCACCGTCTTATTCGATCCGGAGGGAGAAGACGTGCGCACGGTGCTCGAGTTCGCCAACACACAACTCTTGGAAATGCGTTACCTGGACCAACAGCTGGACGACACGCTGGAGGGTGCCTACGACACGCTGCTCGGCCGTCCCAGCCGGCTGTGGACGTCCCGTCGTGGGGCCCCGGATCTACTGCGTCTGGGTCGTCTCCAGGTCGATGCCGCCATCCTTTTCGAGCAGGTCACGAACGCATTGAAACTGGTCGGAGAGCAGTATCTCGCGCGGATCTACGCCCTCGCATCCCGCCGCTTCCATCTGTCCGAATGGGACGCCGCGATCTCCCGCAAGCTGCAGACGATCGACGGCATCTACGGCAAGATGGTGGACCGCGCCGCGACGCGGCGGTTGGAGATCCTCGAGTGGATCATCATCGTACTGATCGCCCTGTCGCTCGGGTTGTCGGTGCTGACCCTTACGCCGCACTGAGCGGCGTTACTTGTGCCCATCCACGACGAACGACACTCGCGCGTTCACGCGGTATTCCGTAATGCGATCGCCTTGGACCGTGCCGGTGAAGTTGTCGATCCAGATGGACTTGATGTTCTTCACGGTCTTGGCGACTTCCTTTACCGCGCTCTGCGCGGCGTCGTCGAAGCTCTTCTCCGACTGTGCGATGACCTCGACGACTTTCACGATGCTGCTCATGGAATCCTCGAACGGTGAAGGTGATCAGCCCACGTACACCGGCACTCGCAAACCACGTTTCTCATAGTGCTGCAGGCACTCACGCTCGCGGCCGCGCACCACGCGTTTGCCGCGGAGCACGCCCACCCAGGCGGTGACGACCGTGTAGCGCCGCTCGGCATTACTCCCGTCCACGTACAGCACGACCCAGTCCCGCGTGCGGCCCAGCTCGTGGGCGCGCAGCGTGTTGGAGAACAGCGCGGTATAGTCGCGCCCGCCGTGGCGCGTGTGGAGGATCGGGAGCCACGCCTTGTGGTCGGGATTGAAGCGGCGCGGCGCGATGGTGTGCAGTGAGCCATCCGCCGCCCGGCGCCGATACTCGCGATCCACCGCGAGCAGATCGGCGACAGCGGGTTCGCCGTCCGGCGTCCCGGGGACTGGAGCGGGAGCTGGTGACGGCGGTCGAATGCGCGCGAGCCGCCGGCTCAACGAGTCACGAATCGCCGCAAGGCGCTTCTCGCCGATTCCCGCGGTCCGCTCCAGCCGGCCGTCGTAGGCCGCTACCTCTAGTGCCTCAAGGCTGTCAATGCCGAGGTGATGGTGGAGATGTCCTGACAGACGGCTGCCGATCCCGGGAACCGATGCGAATAGCGTCACGGGGTCCGTCTCCCCCCGGAGCCGGTCGAGCATCGCGAGGCGGCCGCGTGCGACGAAGCCCTGAATTGCGCGAGCCAGAATCGCGCCGATGGCGGGGAGACGCTCGAGGCCCGCGAGCCCTTCGGTACTGAGGATTTCCGAAACCGGCCGCGACAGTCTGCGCAACATCTCGGCTGCGTTTCGGTAGGCGTCCACTCGGTACTGGCTGGCGTTCTGCTCGGCCAGCAGTTGCGCCACTTCGTCGAAGCGCGCCGCGATTTCCCGATTGAGGGTGTCAGAGCCCGTTCTGGGTTTCAGCAGCGTCTCGTCCATTGGTGCCTCGCGCTCTACGGCTCGATCTCCAGCTCGTTCTTCACGGTCGTCACGCCCGGTGCGGCCCAAGCGGCGGACTCGGCCGCCGTGCGCTCCGCCAGTGATTGGACGTGCCCGCGCAGCGTCACGGTGCTGTCTTGCAGATGGACGCTGATGCCGTGCGCCTCCACGTCCGCGTTCCGGCGCAACGCCGCTTCGATGCGCGCCTTGACGTCGGGGACCAGCACGCGCGGCCTCACCGTAATACGGTTCGTGATCCCCTTGACGCCCGTAAGGAACTTCACGACCTCGGCGGCTGTCGTGCGCTGATAATCCCAATCGACCGTCCCACTCAGACGTACCCAACCGTCCGAGACTCTGACGTCGATGGCCTCATGGGGGACGAGCACATTCCATTCGAGCGCGCGCACCGCGGCCTCGGCGATCACCGGATCGCTACGCTCATGCGTCATCGGAAGCAGGATGTCGATGTCATTGACGACGGCATGAACGCCACGTACGCGCCGGGTCGCCCGTTCGGCGGCGACTTTCTCGGCGTACGACTTGACGAGACCGGTGAGGGTCACGATCCCCCGGTCGGAGATCTGCACGTCGACTTGAGACGTGCCAAGCTTCGGCTCCCAGTCGAGCTCCTCGAGGAGCTGCTGGCGCAGGTCCTGCGCGAGTGCGGTAGTCACGTGGTACTCCTGATGCGAGTGGTTTCGGGAAGACGCTGCGTCCAGTCGGCCTGCAGCCGGCGAGCCTCGCCCCGGACGATGGCCGGGGTCACCCGCTTGCGATCGAGATGCATCGTTCCGATGAAGCGGGCGTCGAGCGACCGCGGGAGCGCCCGCCGCAGCGCGCGCGTCAGGTCCTCCGGCCCGGCCAGGACGAGTTCCAGCGAGTGGTCGTGATCCAGGGCAACGAGCCGCGCGGCGACGGCGGCGATGTGGCGCCGCGCTTCCTCACGGAGGCGCCCGTGATAGGCGCCCTCGCCACGGCCCGGCGCGTCTTCGCGGTCACTGTGAAACTTGCCGCCGCGCGTGCTCAGGGAGTGCACGCACGACAGCTCGACCGCCTCCTCCGGGCCAACGTCGAAGAGGCGCGCGCGTCCGCGCTCGAGTACCACTGCTACCATCCGGTTCACATGACCTCCGCCGGCTGCGGCGTGGCGGGCTTCTCTTCCGGCAGCTCCGTCAACGTCGCCTCCGTGAGCAGGAGCACGCTCGCGACCGACACGGCATTCTCGAGCGCGATGCGGACGACCTTTGTGGGGTCGATGATTCCGGCTTCGATGAGATCGACGTACTCGTTCCGCGCGGCATCGAACCCGAAGTTGCCTGTTCCACCGCGCATGCGGTCTACCACCACGCCACCGTCGGCCGCCGAGTTTTCCGCGATCTGGCGCGTCGGCGTTTCGAGCGCGCGGCGCAGCATCAGCACGCCGGTGCGCTCGTCACCGCCCGTGGCTTCCGCCTCGCGCTCGACCGCGGGGATCGTGCGCAGCAGCGCGAGACCTCCACCGGGCACGATGCCCTCGGCGATGGCCGCCTTGGTAGAACTGATCGCGTCGTCGAACGCTTCTTTGCGGCTCTTGAGCTCGGCTTCCGACGGCGCGCCGACCCGGATCACGGCAACTCCGCCGGCCAGTTTCGCGAGGCGCTCCTCGAGCTTCTCACGATCGTAGTCGGAGGTCGTGTCCTTGATTTGCCGGCGCAGCTCATCGCAGCGGCCGGTGATTGCTTGTTTGGCCCCGGCGCCGCCGATGATCGTCGTGTTCTCGCGATCCACGACCACGCGCTTGGCCCGGCCCAGATCCTCCGCTTTCACGTGCTCGAGCTTCACGCCGATCTCCTCGGCGATCACCTTGCCGCCGGTCAGAATCGCGATGTCTTCGAGCATCGCCTTGCGGCGATCCCCGAACCCGGGCGCCTTCACGGCGACGCATGCCAGCAGGCCGCGGATCTTGTTCACGACCAGGGTCGCGAGCGCCTCGCCCTCCACGTCTTCGGCGATGATCAGCAGACTGCGGCTCATCTTGGCGACCTGCTCGAGCAGCGGCAGCAAGTCCTTCATGCTCGCAATCCGCTTTTCGTACAGCAGCACGAACGGCTCTTCGAGCACCGCCTCCATTTTGGCCGGATCGGTGACGAAATAGGGAGACAGGTAGCCGCGGTCGAACTGCATTCCCTCCACGACCTCGAGCGCCGTTTCCATGCCTTTCGCTTCCTCGACGGAAATCGCGCCTTCCGGGCCGACCTTTTCGACGGCGTCGGCGACCAGATCGCCGATCGTCGGGTCGTTATGCGCGGAGATCGCGGCAACCTGCGCCTTCTCGCGTTTGGTCTTGACGGGGCGCGACAACTTCTTCAATGCCGCGATGGCCGCGTGCAGTCCGCGTTCCAGACCGCGCTTCAGCTCGATGGCGCTCGCACCGGCGGCGACGTTGCGGACGCCCTCGGCAAAGATCGTGTGCGCGAGTAAGGTGGCGGTCGTGGTGCCATCGCCGACCGCGTCGCCGGTCCGCACCGCCGCTTCCCGCAGCACCTGCGCGCCGAGATTCTCCTGGGCATCCTTGAGATCGACTTCTTTGGCGATGGTGACGCCGTCGTTGCAGATGAGCGGCTCACCCCACTTGCGCTCGATCAGCACGCATTTCGACTTGGGCCCCAGCGTCACCCGGACGGCGTCCGCGAGGGCGGTGGCGCCGCGCAGCACCTTCTCACGCGCCTCCGCCCGAAAAGTCAGCTGTTTATGTGCCATGGATGGCTCCTTTCTGAAGCAAAATTCGGTGTTGCGGCATGAAGGCAGTTTGAGAACAACTTCAAATCCACTTCACGCACTTCCCGCAGCTTTGCTCTTAGAACCACAGCGAGGAGCTCTCATGACATGGCAACCGATCGTCGCCGGCGTGGACGGATCGCCCGAATCGTTCCGGGCGGCGTCGCTCGCCTGGCGCATCGCCCGCGCGGCCGACGCGCGCTGCGTGCTGGTGTACGCCGTTCCGGAAGTATGGGCCCCGGGTGGCATGGCTCCGCTCGTCAACTCGGCGGACATTTTTGACCGGCTCGTCTCGGACCTCCGGGAGCAGCTCGCCCGCGAGGTGGGCGCCGAGGTCCCCGAGGCGGTTCGCCAGGCGCTCATCGCCCGGCCGGGGCGCCCCGCCGTCGTGCTCGACGAGATCGTCCGTGAGTATGGCGCGTCGCTCGTCGTCGTGGGTGGGCGGCATCACGGCGCGCTCGTACGCGGGCTGGGGGGCAGCACCGCCCATCATCTCGTTCGTACCTCGCCCGCGCCGGTGCTCGTCGCGGCATCCGGTCGGACGCAGCGGATCCTGGTCGCAACGGACTTGTTCGCCGCCGCGGGCCCGACGCTCTCGATCGCGGGGCGCTATGCCGACCTGCTGGACGCACAGCTCCGCGTCGTGCACGTGGTCGAGGCCGCCAAGTACCCAACGGTCGTGCCACTCTCGCTCGACACGGGCGAATTCGAGTCGCGGTCGCGGGCGGAGTTCGAGCGGCTGGTGGAGTCGGAGCTGTCGCGCGTGCCCCCGGACGACCGGGTGATACGCCGCGGCCGCCCCGACGAAGAGATCGCCGAGGAAGTGGCCGCCTGGCGCGCGGATCTCGTGGTGGTGGGCTCGCACGGCAAAGGCTGGATCGATCGGCTCCTCATCGGCAGCACGACGGAGCGCCTGCTCAATCGGCTGCCGACATCGCTGCTGGTGGTTCCCATCAGCAAACCTGCGGTCAAACGCCCGGCGCGAGCGGAAACGCGCGCTCGTGCGCGCCGCCGGAAAGGGACGGTGGTCATATGAAAGTCGCCGACATCATGCGGACTGACGTCAAAACAGTGGACCTCGATGCGACGGTGGCCGACGCGATCACGACGCTGGCTGACGTGCACGTGTCCGCGCTGCCGGTCACAGACGCGCATGGCAAGGTCGTGGGGGTGCTGTCCACGACCGACATCCTCTGCGCGCTGTCGGAGACCACGGAGCCGGAGCCGCGCGAGCGCCTGTTCGACGAAACGCCCGTGCGCGAGCTGATGACACCCCGGTCACGCGTGGTCGCACCGGAGGCGGATGTCCTCGAAGCGGCGCGCCGGATGCTGGACCTCGACGTGCATCGGCTCTTTGTCGAGGACCACGGGGGCCACTTGGTGGGCGTGATCTCGCAGACGGACATCGTCGCGGCGGTTGCTACCGCCCGGATTTAGCTACTGGCTGGCGCCCAGGTTTCGAGGATTTGCCCGACGTCGAGATCCGGCGCGATGAGGCAGATGTGGCCGTGACCCCGCAGCACCTGGAGTGTCGCGCGGGGCACTCGCTCTGCCATGTACCGCGCCTGTTCCACGGCGGGGACGAGGTGATCCTGGTCGCTCGCCAGAAACAGGGTCGGCGCGCGGATATCCCCCAGCCGCTCGCGCACGTCGTACTGACGCAGGACCAGCAAGCGCTGCAGATACCCGCGGCGCGTGGTCCGGGCGGTCACCTCGAGGAAGCGCCTGATCTCTCGCGCGTGCGTGTGGCGCGAATGAAGTCGGAACGCCGTGAGGCGCCGGACGACGCTCATCGCCTGCCACGGGAACGGCACCGCACCGAGGAGCGCGATCGCGAGGTTGAGGCGCCCCTGTGGCAGGAAGCGCGGGAATGAGTTGAGGACGACGAGGCGATCGAGCATCGCCGGGTGCGCGAGCGCGAAGCTCAACGCGATCGCGCCCCCAAATGACTCTCCGACGACCGTGGCCCGCCGGTCCGGCGCGGCCGCGCTGATCACGTCCGCCAGGTCAGCGACCAGATCCTCCATCGCCGCGACGTCGCGTAACGCATAGGTCGCGACCCGATAGCGGCGCGCGAGCGACGGGACCTGCCGGTAGAACAGCTCACCCGTGCCATCCATGCCAGGCACGAGCACCAGCAACGGACCAGCGCCCGCGAGGCGGACCTCCGGCTTGTACATGGGAACAAGATATCCGGTGAGTCTGAAACCACGCGCAACGTCGCATGAAAATCTGGTCCCTGTATGAGGGCTCACACACTACTCACAACCTCTTCAGGCACGCACGATTTCCTTTCTGGGGCGAGTACAGAGAGGCGGCTATGACGACCAAGGGACTGATCGATTCCGCGGTCGAACATGTGCGCACCAACGCCAGCATGAAAACGGTGTTCGGTGAGCCGGTTCGGGTAGACGGACGGACGTTGATCCCGGTTGCGAAGGTGCCGGGGAAGGACGCCGTTGGAGCCGCGGCCCGGCCGATCGGCGTCGTACAGGTCAGCGAGACGGAAACCAAGTTCGTCTCCTTTGGACAGACCAAGCGGTTCGCTTGGGTCGCCGCCATCAGCGCCGCCGTGGGGCTACTGGTCGGCCGGCTGGTCCGCAGGCGGGGCGCGCGGGTAACGGGGTTCTGACCGTGCGGCGCGCATTACGCGTGGGGTGGGCGGCGCTGTCCGCGCTCGTCGTGGAAAGCACACTGCTCGCGCTCGCCGCGGTGCCATCCGTTCTTCTACTACAGTGGGTGGCGCGCTCCACGGCGGGATCAGCTCGCGCCGTGGTCCTCCTGTGCGTGTTCGGACCGGCCTACGTTCTGTTCGCCCTGTGCTTCATGGTGGTTTCGCCACTTGCCATGCGGGTACTCGGCTGGCGCACTCCCAACGACGCCACACTGCGTATCGCACGGCTGGAGTGGCCGCTGCTCGACTGGGCACGCTATCTGGCGTCCGCGCATCTCGTGCGTCTCGTCGCCGGCGCCATCCTGCGCGCCACGCCCCTGTGGACGATGTACGTGCGGCTTAACGGTGCCCGGATCGGTCGGCGCGTCTACATCAACAGCCTCGAGGTCATGGACCATAACCTTCTCGACTTCGGGGACGGCGTTGTGATCGGCGCGGGCGCGCATCTCTCGGGCCATACGGTCGAAGGCGGGTTCCTGAAGACGGGCGCTGTGACGTTGGGCCGCAACGTCACGATCGGCGTCGGCAGTGTGATCGACATCGATGTCGCCGTCGGCACCGATACCCAGGTCGGTGCGCTCAGTCTCGTGCCAAAGCACTCTCGGCTGTCCGGTGGTGCGATGTACGTCGGCATCCCGGCAAAGCGGATTGACGCGCATCAGGAGCGCCGGCTGCCGTTCGTCCCGGCGTAGAAGAACCTTCGCGTCATCCTCAAGATTCCTTCACAAAAACCGGCCCACCTTGAAAGTGTACCCTTGCGAGGAGCCGGCAATGACTTGGGGTCCGATCGTCGTTGGCGTTGATGTCTCGCCCGAAGCCAAAGGCGCCGCAGTGGTTGGGGAGCGCCTGGCCCATCTCGCGAACGTTCCCTGCCATGTGGTTCATGCGGTGCGCGATGCCTGGGCCCCGCTCGTCGCGGTGAGCGCCGACCCACAGGTCGTGGACATGCAGCAGCTGCAGCTCGCGGTCGCGCGCCATCACGTGAACGAGCTGCTCGGCCCCAGCGTCTCCGACTTCGCCCGTCGCGAGCTGGACGTCTTCTTCGGGCCCGCCGCTGTCGTGCTGCAGCAGGTCACGAGAGACGAGCGTCCGGGTCTCGTGGTGCTCGGCGGCAAGCACCACTCCGTGCTGGAGCGCTGGCTGGGCGGCAGCACGAGCCTGCACATGGTGCGCGCGGCCGAGGTCCCGGTTCTCATCACGGCGGGCACTCCGACGGCGTTCAAGCGCGTGCTGGTCGCCGCTGACCTCTCGAAAGCCGCGGGACCGACGATCGGTCTCGCGGAGCGGTTTGCGAGACTGGTCGGCGCGGAGCTGCGCGTCCTGACGGTGTTCGAGCCCCTTCCCGATCTGCCCGGCATCCCGCCGGTGAATCCGACGGAGTACTTCGCGCTCGGCCAGGAGACGCTGCAGCGGGACATCTGGCCGCTCGTGAAGACGCCGGCCGTCGAGAAGTTCGTGCGGCACGGCACAGTCGTGGATACGCTGCTACGCGAGTGCACGGACTGGAAGGCGGATGTGCTCGTCGTCGGGTCGCACGGCAAGGGATGGGCGCAACGGGTGCTCCTGGGCAGTGTCACTGAGCAGCTGATCAATCATCTACCAACCTCGCTGCTGGTGGCGCCGGTGGGCGTCGCGGCGGCGGCGCTCGCGAAACGGTCAAAACGCCAGCTGGCGGCCAGCGCGCGCTGAGGAGGTTGCCATGAACGGTCAACCGATTGTCGTTGGTGTCGACGGCTCGCCCGAAAGTGGAGTCGCCGCAAGCGCTGCGTGGTTGCTGGCGCAGGCCGCGGGCGTCGAGTGTCAGCTGGTCCATACCGTGGGTGACGGCCGCAGCGCCTTCATGGCGGCCGGCAACGGGGTGTCGGTCGAGGCGATCGAGCTCGCGATGCTGGCGCGCGCGCGCAACGAGGTGCTGGCAGCGATCGGAGACCGGGTCCCGCCCCGCGTCGCGCAGCACGTGATCGTCCGTCGCGGGCGCGCGGCGGCGGTCCTCGATGACGTGATCGCGGAAACCAACGCGCAGATGATCGTGCTCGGGGGCAAGCACCACTCGAGCCTCGGGCGCTGGCTGGGCGGAAGCACGGTGCAGCATGTCGTGCGGCGGCTGCGCGTGCCGTTGCTCGTCACGACTGGGGAGCTCCCCCCCCGCGCGCGCGTGATGGTCGCGGTCGACGTGTCCCACGCGGCACACATCACCATCGATCGGGCGGTCGCATTTGCGCAGCTCCTGGGCGGCCCGCTGCACGCGCTCCACGTCATCGAGCCCGCGGTGACCGTCCCCGAGGCCGCGTTTCTTCCGGATCCTGCCGATCACGAAGGCTGGTCGCGCGAGCGGATGGAGCGGGACTTCTGGCCGCTCCTGCCGATTCCGGACCACCACAAGGTGATCCGGCCCGGCCCCGCGACGCCGACGATCGCCCAGGAGGCGGCGGCGTGGCGCGCGGATGTGATCGTCGTCGGCTCGCACGGGAAGGGATGGGTCGATCGCCTGTTGATCGGCAGCGTCACGGAGGAGTTGCTGAACGATCTGCCCGCCGCCGTGCTCGTGATTCCAGTGCCGGCGCCGGTGCGCCGCGAGCCGGCACGGGCGCGGTTTCGCGCGGCCGAGGCGCGCGCTTCAGGGATGAAGAATAGAGTGTACCCATGAGCCACATCCTGATCGTTTACGGAACGACCGACGGCCACACGCGCAAGATCGCTCAGGTACTGGCCGAAGACCTCCGCGCCAAACGGTGCAGCGTCGATATCATGGACGCGGCGGATATTCTCTGGCTTGTGAGCCCGGAGGGCTACGACGGCGTGATCGTCGCCGCGTCGGTGCATATCGGGGACTATCAGAAACCGGTCGCGCGCTGGGTGCGCCAGCATGCGGCGGCGCTCAGTGCGATGCCCAGCGCGTTTCTCTCCGTGTCGCTGGCGGTGCTCGAACGGCGGGCCCAGGTTCGCTCCGAGATCATCAGCATTATGGAGCGTTTCCTCGAGCGGTGTGGTTGGCGGCCGACGATCACCAAAATGGTCGCGGGTGCCCTGCCGTATACCCGTTATGGCTGGCTAAAGCGGCAAATGATGAAGCGGATCCTCGCGGAGGCCGGCGGTGACGTCGATACGACGCGGGATTACGAGTACACCGACTGGATCGATTTGCGCCACTTCGCCGAGGACTTCGCCGGCCTGGCATCGGAACGGCGGGTCGAGGTCGGAGGGATCGCATGATTCGCAGGATTCTCGGTTTCGCCGTTGTCGCGATCGTCGCACTGCTGGTGCTCAAGATCGCGCTGGGACTGTTGGGCGTGCTCTTCGGTCTGGCCGTTTCCGTCCTCGTGCTCGCGGCGATGGGATACGCGTTCTACGTCGTCCTCCGTGTTTTCAGTCCGCGTACGGCCGAGCGGATACGGCAGGCGATTCGCGGCACGCCACGTACCACGCTATAGAAGGACATGAGGAGGGTGAGCGACATGAGGGACGATGATACGGAGCAGTCGCTGGAAGGCGGCATGGGTGTGCAGATGTGGTTGTCGCACGCCGAGGAAACACAACCACAAATCGATCTGCAACGGAAGATCTGGGACGAGCTGCGCCACGTGCCCGAACCGGAGACCCAGGGCGTCAGCGTGGAAGTCGAAGCGTTCGTGGCCACGCTCACGGGGTGGGTTCCCTCAGATCTCGCGAAGCTCCACGTGCAGGGCGTAGCCGAGCACGTACGGGGAGTCGTGGCCGTGATCAACCAGCTCGCTGTCACGGGCTGAGCCACTCGGCCGTCTAGCGGGACATTCGGTGGCGCCGTAAGATTATCGCATGGCGTTCCGTCGCGGCATCTACATCGTTCCGACGCACCGCTGGTACATCGAGCGGACGGTATGGCTGATCGCCGGTGTCTTCCTGCTCACCAGCACGTTACTCGCCGCACTCGTCAATCCGTACTGGATCCTGTTGACCATTGCGACAGCCTGGGCATCGATCGGTGTTTCGCTCACCGGGTTCTGCATCGTCGGCAACATCCTCTACCGGCTCGGCTTCACGCCGATGCTCGGCCAGCCGGGACGGGGCAATCTCTACTTCATGCAAACCGATCGCTGGTACCTCGAGCGGCGGATCTATCTCGCGGTCGGCATCAACCTCACGATTGCGTCGCTGCTGTCGCTGGTGCACAGCCCCTGGTGGCTGACCTTCACCGCGTTTGTAGGCGTCGCGATGGTGTGGTTCGCCGGCACGGGCTATTGCATCATGGCGAATAGCCTCTACTGGCTGGGTGCCGAGCCCCGCCTCAGCCCCGAGAAGCGGACTGCCGCCCCAACGCCGCACTCCGGGGTCCCGCAGCCGCAGTAAACGAATCTTCACAACCAAATCAGACTAACAACACCGCCTCCGGCGTTCTTGAAGGGAGTAGCAACCTTCACCGGAGGATCAATGAAGCCCTTCATCAATGAAGCCGGCTGGGACCGCGCGCTTCGAGTCGTGTTCGGCGTCGTGCTGCTGTATCTGGGCTGGGGTGGCGTCATCGGTGGCACCGTCGGTTCGATCCTCAAGATCGCGGGCTTTCTCCCACTCGTGACGGGCATCGTGGGCTGGTGCGCCCTGTACGCGGTGTTCGGCATCAGGACCTGCTCACAAATACCGGACCGCGCATGAGCGGGGCCAACGAACGGTTTGAGCTCGCGCTGACGCTGCGTGACGGCTACACCTTCACCGTCGATTTCGCGCCGGGGGAGGGGCCGCCGCTGGTGGTGGATGAGTTGTCGCCGCTCGGTGAAGGCAACGGACCCAACCCGGCGCGCCTGCTGGCGGCCGCGGTGGGAAGCTGCCTGAGTGCGAGCCTCCTGTACTGCCTGCGGAAATCTCGTGTGGAGGTTGCCGAGCTCCGCACGAAGGTTGAAGGTACCATCGTACGGAACGAGCGCGGACGGCTCAGAATCGGCGGCTTGCGCGTTCGCCTCGCACCGGAAGTCACGCAGGAACAGCGCGAACGCATGGGACGCTGCCTGGAGCTCTTTCAGGACTTCTGCATCGTCACGGAGAGCGTCCGCGCTGGAATCGCGGTGGACGTCGACGTGGAGAACGTGCCGGTCGCCGCCCCCGTTTGAGGCTCAGGCGACTCGAAACGAGCCGCCCTGACTCGAAACGCGTCTGGTCCTCCCGGTGAGCCTGATCACACGTGTCGTCTGATCCTGCGTGCAATCGCGGAGTTGCCGAGGGGGTCGACGCGGCATTCACCTTGCCCTAGTGCCGGGGACCATTCTCCCTGGAGCCCGAGCATGTTGAGTCACAGACAGCGTTACGTCGTGGGCGTCGCAGCACTCGCCGTTGTTGCGGTCGCACTCGCGTGCGGCAACAGCACGGGTCCGCTCGCGCCGTTCGAGCCGCAGATCAACAATGCGCCCGACAACTTCCAGTTGCAGGCCACGGGCGTGACGAACGCGACGTGGACATACACCTACACATGGACGAACACGGGTGATAGCGCGACCGTGAACCACTCGACGACCACCACCGGTGGCTCCGCCACGATCACGATTCTCAACAAGAACGGCGCGCAGCTCTACTCGCAGCCGCTCAAGGCGAGTGGGACCGAAGGGATGACCAAGGGGCTCGCGGGTCTCTGGACCATCAGAGTAGTGTTCACCAATTACAGCGGCACGGTGAATTTCCGCGTGCAGAAGGCGTAATCGCCTCAGTCTGAAGGGATCTTCAGCGGTTCTTCAGAGCAGCGCCGCGGATGGAGTGCATAGAATGGACATATGACGATTTTTCGGCGCGTGCTGGCGAGTCTGACGCTTGGGGCGTTGGCGCTGACGTGGGCGCCACCCCCGGGCTGTCCAGTCACCCCCTCGAGGGGCGGCGGCGCGCAGCCATCGGCGCCGCGATGGCCGACGCCGCTTGCGACCATACCGCAGCCGGTCCTTGTATGGGCGCGCTCGGGTGCGTAACCGTAGCGCCCGCGATCGCCAATGTACCGACAACGCTCGTCGTTCCCGCTGACTTGATTACGTTCGCCATCCGTCCGGCTCCGCAGTTCGGAGATCTGTTCCGGACGGGCCCGCCGACGCCCCCTCCCAACCAGATCTGATCCTCGTCGCCTGAGGGCGACGCCCGCACTCTCCGGCACCTCGCCGGGGACGGCACTCGTGTCATCCGGCGTCGCGCCGGATACGGGAGGATCGGATGAAGGTGCTTTCCATAGTAACAGCGCTGCTGGCCGTAGTCGCGAGCCGCGCCGTTACGCAGGGCGATACCCTCAGGGTGACCGAGGCGGTTCGCATCGCGCGCGAGTCGAACCCGATGCTGCACGCCGCGCGAGCCTCGGCCACCGCAGCTCGCGAGCGCGTCGGTCCCGCCGGTGCGCTGCCGGATCCCCAGCTGCAGCTCGGGCTCATGAATCGGATGGCTTCCGATTTCGGCTCGACGATGGATCCGATGACGATGAATCAGGTGCAGCTGATGCAGATGCTGCCCTGGCCCGGCAAGCTGGGCGGTGCGAAGGGCGCCGCACGTCACAGCGCCGCGGCCGCCGCTGCCGACGCAGACGAGCAGGACCGTATGCTCGCGGCCCAGGTCCGCATGGCGTACTACCAGACCGCGTTCGCCGACCGCGCGCTCGAGGTGATGGAACGCACACGAGGCCTGCTGCGAAACTTTCTCGACGTCAGCACGACGATGTACGCCGTCGGCTCGGCGGTTCAGCAGGACGTATTGCGCGCGCAAGTCGAGGTCGCGCGCATGGCCGAAGAGATCACCCGCATGTCTCAGGACCGCGTGGCCATGGCCGCCCGACTCAACGCGCTGCTGGGCCGGCCCGCAACGAGCCCCGTCTCCGCACTCGAACTTCCCGAAACAAGTGGCGCTGAGCTCTCGATCGTGGATTCACTGCTCGCCTGGGCGCTGCTCCAGCGTCCGGCGCTCACTGCCGGCGCCGAACGGGTCGCTGCGGCGGAAGCATCGCTGTCGGCCACACGACGCGAGCTGTACCCCGACTTCACGCTTGGCGTCGCGTACCAACAGCGGCCGGAGTTTCCGGCGATGGTCAGTCTGATGGTCGGCATCAACCTGCCGATCTTCGCGGGCGGGAAGCAGCTCCCCATGCGCCGAGAAATGGCGGCGATGCGAGACATGGCCACAGCCGAGCTCACGAATCTGCAGAACGAGACGGTGGCGCGGATCATCGAAACGCGCGCGCGCGCCGTCCAGGATCAGAACCTGATTCGGTTGTACGGTGCCAGCATCCTGCCGCAGGCGCGCGCCGCCGTACAGGCTGCCCTGTCGAGCTATCGCGTCGGCCGCGTCACCTTCATGACTCTCGTGGACAATCAAATGACCGTGAATCGCTACGAAGCCGAGACCTATCGGCTGCTGGCCGATTATCACCAGGCGGTCGGCGAGCTCGAAGCGCTGGTTGGCAGGGAGGTGCAGCCATGAACCGCACGCTCGCGATCCTGATCGCCGGGGTGTTCGTCGTGGGCGCCTGCCGGAACAAGCCCAAGCCCGCGGTTGGAGAGATGAGTGCCGAAGAGCACGCCCGCGTGCAGGCTGGTGCCCCTGCCACGAGCGACAGCGCTGCCGGGCAGCGTACGGTTGTGCACCTCAGCGCCGAGCAGGCGCGTGCCATCGGTGTCGCATTCACCATCGTGGGGCGGGGACCACTGGTTCGCACGGTGCGGACCGTGGGCCAGGTCGTCCCAGCGGAATCCAACCTCTCGGAGATCACGGCGAAGATCGATGGCTTCGTCGAGCAGTTGTTCGTGAATGCGACGGGCACGTCGGTCCGACGCGGGCAACCGCTGTTGACGCTCTATAGTCCGATGCTGGTTGCGGCGCAGGAGGAGCTCCTCACAGCCAGTCGCATGGCCGCCGGCATCGATACGAGCAACGCGGAAACGTGGCGCAACGGACAGGTACTGCTGGATGCCGCGCGCCGCCGACTCGCGTACTGGGATATCTCCCCCGAGCAAATCGACCGGCTCGAACGCAGCGGTGAGGTGACCAAGACGCTCACGCTCAACGCGCCGCTCGACGGCATCGTGCTGGAGAAGATGGTGGTCGCTGGGCAGTCGGTGGTGGCGGGGATGAAGCTCTACCGGATTGCGGACCTGCGGACCGTCTGGATCGAAGGGTCGGTGTTCGAGCAGGACATGACGCTGGTCCCGGTGGGCGCGCCCGTGCGCGCGGAGCTCGCCGCGTATCCGGGACAATCGTTCACCGGGAGAGTGAGCTTCGTGTGGCCCACCGTGGACGAACAAAGCCGCACGGTCCGGGTGCGCGTCGCCTTCCCCAATTCCGGCGGGCGGCTGAAGCCCGGCATGTATGCGACGCTGTTCTTCGAGGCGCTGATCGGTCGCGATGTCCTGCAGGTTCCGACTGAAGCGGTCGTCCAGACCGGTGAGCGAAATCTGGTCTTCCTGGTTGGAGATGGTGGCGCGCTCGAGCCGCGTGAAATCGTGCTCGGTCCGCGCGCCGGCGGACTGTTCCAGGTGCTGAGCGGCCTCGCCGGCGGCGAACGGATCGTGGCCTCGGCCAACTTCCTGGTGGACGCCGAGTCGCGGCTTGGAACGGGCGCTCAGGCCGCCATGCCTGGAATGGACATGAACACGGAGAACAAGCGCCCATGATTGCCACCATCATCGCGCTGTCGCTGAGAAACAGATTCCTCATCGGGCTCGCGACCTTGAGTACTCGTCGCCGCCGGAATCTGGGCGATGCACGACGACGCCGATCGACGCGCTGCCCGATCTCTCGGACGTGCAGGTCGTGATCCAGACGGAGTTTTCGGAGCAGGCGCCGCAGATCGTCGAGGATCAGGTCACCTATCCGATCGCGTCCGAAATGCTCAAGGTGCCCGGCTCGCGCGTCGTGCGCGGGTATCTCCTTCTTCGGCCTGTCGCTCGTGTACGTGTTGTTCGAGGACGGGACCGACCTGTACTGGGCGCGGCTCGCGCGTGCTCGAGTACATGAACGGGTTGCGGCAGCGCCTTCCCAAGCGGCGTCGAGCCCACCCTCGGCCCCGACGCCACCGGGGTCGGCTGGGTGTTCGAGTACGTGCTTGCAGAGCGATTCGCTCAACCTCGCGCAGCTGCGGAGCGCTGCAGGACTGGTACGTCCGCTATCAGCTCACCGCGGTCCCCGGTGTGTCCGGAGGTCGCGAGCCTGGGCGGCTACGTCAAGCAGTACCAGGTCGAGGTCGATCCCGAAAAGCTGCGCGCGTTCCGGATTCCGGTGATGCGCGTGGTGGAAGCCATCGGCAGTCACAATGCCGACATGGGCGCGCGCGTCATCGAGATGGGCGGCCGCGAGTACATGATCCGTGGCCTCGGCTATCTCCGGTCGACGTCCGACATCGAGGACGTGGCGGTCGGCAGCCTCGATGGACGGGACGCCCATCCGGGTGGGGGATGTCGCCACGGTGCAGGTGGGCCCGGCGGCGCGCCGCGGCGCGGCCGACCTGAACGGCAAGAGCGAGGCGGTTGCCGGCATCGTGATCATGCGGTTCGGCAGCGACGCCCTGAAGACCATCGAGGCGATCAAGGCGCGGATCGTTGAGATCGAGCGCACGCTGCCCGGCGGGGGTCCGGCTCGTGCCGGTATACGACCGCTCCGATCTGATTCACCGCGCGATCAAGACATCTCAACCGCACGCTGATCGAGGAATCGATCATCGTCGCGCTCGTCTCGATCCTCTTCCTGCTGCACTTCCGCTCGGCCCTGGTCGCGATCGTCACGCTGCCGCTCGGCATTCTGATTTCGTTTCTCGTGATGCGCGGATTGGGCGTCGGCGCGAACATCATGAGCCTGGGGGGAATCGCGATCGCGATGGGCGCGATGGTGGACGCGGCGATCGTGATGATCGAGAACATGCATAAGCATCTCGAGACGCGAGGGAACAGCTGACAGGTGGGAAATCGTGACGAGATGCCGCGATCCAGGTCGGGACCGCCGCTCTTCTTCTCGCTGTTCATCATCGTCGTCTCGTTCCTGCCGGTGTTCTCGCTCGAGCAGCAGGAAGGACGGCTGTTCAAGCCGCTGGCGTTTACCAAGACGTTCGCGATGGCGGGCGCGGCACTGCTCTCGATCACGCTCGTCCCGGTGCTGATGGGCTACCTCGTGCGCGGGCGCATCCGGCCGCAGGAAGCGAATCCCGTGAACCGCTGGCTATGCGGATCTACCGGCCCGTAATCGCCTGGGCGCTGCGGTGTCCGTGGCAGGTCGTGGCGGGTGCCGCAGTGGTGCTCGTGGCAACGGTGCTGCCCTGGAGCCGCCTCGGCAGCGAGTTCATGCCGCCGCTCGACGAAGGATCGTTGCTGTTCATGCCGACGACCGTGCCGGGCGTTTCGATCGGCCAGGCCCGCGAGATCATGCGCTACCAGGACAGCGTGCTCGCGTCCTTTCCCGAGGTCGCAACGGTATTCGGCAAGGCGGGGCGCGCGAACACAGCGACGGACCCCGCACCGTTGGACATGTACGAGACCACGGTCACGTTGAAGCCGCACGAGCAGTGGCGCGCCGGCATGACCACCGAACGGCTGGTGAGTGAGATGGACCGCGCCGTCCGCCTTCCCGGCGTGACCAACGCCTGGACGATGCCGATCAAGAACCGCATCGACATGCTCGCGACCGGCGTGCGCACGCCGTTGGGAGTGAAGGTCTACGGCGCGAATCTGGACACGTTGCAGCGGCTGGGCGAGCGCGTGGAGCGTATCCTTCAAGGCGTGCGCGGCACGCGCAACGTCTTCGCCGAGCGCAACGTCTCGGGCTACTATGTGGACGTGCAGATCGACCGCGCGCAGGCCGCGCGGTACGGACTCAACGCCGGTGACCTGCACGACGTTGTCATGGCGACGGCGGGTGGCATGACGGCGGCGATCACCGTGGAGGGACGCGAGCGCTACGAGGTCAACGTGCGCTACCCACGCGAGCTGCGGGACGATTTGCAGAAGCTGCGCGACATCGTGGTGCCCACGATGTCGGGCGTGCAGATCCCGCTCGGCCAGGTCGCGCAGGTCAGCGTGGTGCAGGGGCCCATGGCGGTGAAAACGGACGATGCGCTCCCGGTGACGACGGTCTACGTCGACATCGAGGGGCGGGACATCGGCGGCTACGTGCGCGATGCGCAGCGCGCGGTGGCAGCCCAACTGACCCTCCCGTCCGGGTACAGTCTCACCTGGAGCGGGCAGTTCGAGTCCATGGAGCGCATCCGGGAAAAACTGAAGCTCGTGGTGCCGCTCACACTGGCGATCATCTTCCTGCTCCTCTATCTCAACTTCAGGAGAATCGGGGAGACGTTGATCGTGATGGTTTCCCTGCCGTTTGCGCTGGTGGGCGGCATCTGGTCGATCTGGGCGCTGGGGTACAATACGAGCGTGGCGGTGTGGGTCGGGTTCATCGCGCTCGCGGGTGTCGCGGCGGAGACGGGCGTGGTGATGCTCGTCTATCTCGATGAGGCATGGAAGGAGATGCCGAACAATCTCGTGGGCGCGATCGAAGCGGGGGCGGTGGGACGGCTGCGGCCCAAGATGATGACTGTGGTGGCGATCATGGCGGGGCTAGCACCGATCCTCTGGAGCACCGGCACGGGGGCGGACGTCATGAAGCGCATCGCCGCGCCGATGATTGGGGGGATGGTCACGTCCACGATCCTCACGCTCGTGGTGATCCCGGCGATCTATTACCTGTGGCGGATTCGGGAAATCCGCCGTGCGAGCCGGGGATCGCAATGAGTCCACACGGGCATAACGAACGGCACTACTCCGAGCGCATCGGCTGGTTGCGGGCCGCGGTCCTCGGCGCAAATGATGGCATCGTGTCCACGGCCAGTCTGCTCGTCGGTGTCGCGGCAGCGCAGGCATCGCGCAGCGGTGTGCTTGTGGCGGGCATCGCGGGACTCGTGGCCGGTGCGATGTCGATGGCTGCGGGCGAGTACGTATCCGTCAGCTCCCAAGCCGATACGGAGCAGGCCGACCTCGTGCGGGAGCGTGCGGAGTTGCACGCGTCTCCGGCGCGCGAGCTCGAAGAGCTGCGACGGATCTATGTAGAGCGCGGCCTCGATGCCGAGCTCGCCGGGCGGGTCGCGGAGCAGTTGACGGCGCGGGATGCTCTGGCGGCGCACGCGCGCGACGAGCTGGGACTCTCCGTGGTCCACTCCGCGAGGCCCGTGCAGGCGGCCCTCGCGTCGGCGGCGACATTCGCGGTGGGCGCCGCGTTACCACTCATTCTTGCCACCGTCGTTCCCGCCCCGCGGATCATCCTCTTCGTCCCTGCGGGCTCGCTCGTCTTCCTGGCAGCGCTCGGCGGGCTCTCGGCACACGCGGGGGGTGCGCGCAGAGGACGCGCGGTGCTGCGCGTGACGTTCTGGGGCGCTTTCGCCATGGCGTTGACTGCGGCGATCGGACGGCTGTTCGGTGCAGTGGTCTAGGGCGACGCGCCGCGCTAGCAGATGCGCGGCAGCTGATCTCCAGGAAGCATGTCGACGACGCGCGTGCCTCCGATGCCCGTGCTGAGCACGACCATCCCAGGATGCTCGCGCACGCAGCGCCCAATCCGCGTCGCCGCACGGCCGAGCGGATGGCTGCGCAGCGCATGCACTGCCTCATCCGCCTGCGCGTCTGGCACGAACGCCACCAGCAATCCCTCGTTCGCGACGTAGAGCGGATCGAACCCCAACATCTCGCACGCCGCGGCGACTGGGCCGGGAATAGGCAGGAGGTGCTCCTCGAGCACGATGCCGATTCCTGCCGCAGCAGCGATCTCGTTGAGCGTGCTCGCCACGCCTCCACGCGTCGGATCCCGAAGGGTGTGCACGGCGTCGCCTACTCGCTCGCGTAGCGCGTTGACCAACGGGGTCAATGCCGCGCTGTCGCTCGTTACTTCGGCCTCGAACGCCAGGCCTTCACGGGCGGTCATGATGGCGATGCCATGGCGACCGATGGGTCCGCTGACGATCACCGCATCACCGGGCTGGGCGCGCGCCGGGGCTGGGGAGAAGTCGGCCGGTCGTAGCCCGATGCCCGTGGTATTGATGAAAATGCCGTCGGCTTTGCCGCGCTCGACCACCTTCGTGTCGCCCGCCACAAGTAAGACTCGTGCCTCGCGCGCGGCATCGGCCATGCTCTGCACCACGCGATCGAGCACATCGAATGACAGTCCTTCCTCCAACACGAACCCGGCGGATAGCCAGCAGGGTTGGGCGCCCATCATGGCGAGATCGTTCACCGTACCGTGCACCGCCAGGGACCCGATATTGCCGCCCGGAAACTCGAGCGGCTGCACGACGAACGTATCGGTCGAAATCGCGAGCGATTGCCCCGCGACGTCCACGATCGCCGCGTCGCCGAGCTGGCCGAGGATCTCGTTGCGAAACAGCGGCAGAAAGCGCTCGCGCACGAGTGCCGCGCTCATCTTGCCGCCCGAGCCATGGCCGAGCTGTACCCGTTCCGTCGTTGCGATCGGGATCGGACAGGTCGTGGTCATACGGCGCTCCGAAACCGGCCATAGTTGTAGTACGCGGCGCAGGCTCCCTCTGAGGAGACCATCGGTGCGCCGAGGGGATGCTCGGGCGTACACATCGTCCCGAACGCGGGACAGTCGAACGGCTTCAGCACGCCGCGCAGCACGTCTCCGGCGCGACAGATCTCCGGCTCGGCGGTGTGGATGCCTTCGAGGGCGAAGCGACGCTCGGCATCGAAGTCGGCGAACTCCGCGCGCACGCCGAGCCCGCTGCGCGGGATGGGTCCGATGCCGCGCCAGTTGCGGTCCACCAGCTCGAAGACGCGCGACACGAGATCCTGCGCCGGCTGGTTGCCGTCACGCCGCACCGAGCGCACGTACTGATTCTCGACCTCATGCCGTCCCTCTTCGAGCTGGCGTACCGCGAGCAGCATCCCTTCGAGTATGTCGAGCGGCTCAAATCCCGTCACGACGATGGGCACCTTGTACTTCGCCGCGATGGGCTCGTACTCGGTCCACCCCATGATCGTGCAGACGTGACCGGCCGCGAGAAATCCCTGCACGCGGTTGTCGGGCGATTCGAGCAGCGCCACCATCGCCGGGGGCACGGTCACGTGCGAGACCAGCACGCTGAAGTTCTTGACCCCCAGCTCCTTCGCGCGCCACACCGCCATCGCATTGGCCGGCGCGGTTGTTTCGAACCCGACGGCAAAGAACACGACCTCTTTGTCGGGGTTCTTGCGGGCGAGCTCGAGCGCGTCGAGCGGCGAATAGACGATGCGCACCGTCCCACCGCGCGCCCGCACTTGCAGCAGGTCGCAGTCGCTGCCGGGTACGCGCAGCATGTCCCCGAACGACGCGAAGATCACGTCGGGCCGCGACGCCAGCGCGAGCGCCTTGTCGATCTGCTCGAGCGGCGTCACGCAGACGGGACAGCCGGGACCATGTACCATCTCGACGGCGTCGTCGAGCAGCTCGTCGAGACCCTGTTTGACGATCGTGTGCGTCTGACCGCCGCAGACCTCCATGAGCACCCAGCGTCGCGTGGCGGCTCGCTTGATCTCGGCGACGAGCCCACGGGCGACCTTGGGGTCGCGATACTCGCTGAGGTATTTCACGGGGTGAGGTCCTGCATCCACTCCAGCTCGTCGAGCTGGCTCATCTCGCGCAGCACTTCGAACGTGCGCTTCGCTTCCTTCTCATCGACTTTCGAAATCGCAAAGCCCACGTGTACGATCGCGTAGTCGCCGGGCTTGATCTGATCCGCGACGTATGCCAGGCACACCTCACGACGCACGCCGCCGAAGTCCACAACCCCCATCGGGAGTCCCTGGGTGTCGTGCACCTCCACGATCCGGCCGGGAATGCCGAGGCACATCAGGACCTCACGCGCTGCGGTTGGAGCTTCGCCTTGACGAACTCACCGACCAGAAGGGCCGCCGGGTAGAGCACCTCTTCCTCGAGCTGGGCGTGTACCGTGAGCTCGGCAGCGAGGCGAATGCATTTCTCGTCGCCATCGGACTCCGCGGCCAGCGCGAATGCCCGCACGGCGCCCAGAATCGCGCGGTGCTCTTCGATCATGAGCGGCATCTCTTCCTTCAGCCGCGCCACCAGCGGCAATACTTCGGCCATATCCGGCGTGACCTGGCCGCGCGCGAGCCGCGGCAGGAGGCTGAGTGGGGGAACGGCGTACTCGTCTTCACGCAGAAAATGTGGATGCATGATGCGCGCGACTTCCCGCGCCGTCTGACCGAGCAGTCCAGGCATTTGCCCCGCTCGCGCGAGGTCGGCGTGCAGCTCCTCGTGCTCGCGGCGGAGTGAAGGGGGGGCTTTCATGATCAATTCTCCTCCCGGCGAAGCAGGGCCGCGGCCACGGCAGCCTGCCCGTAACTCACGGCGCCATCGTTGGGGCTGAGTTGGCGCGGGACCAGCACCCGCAGCCCGCGCGCTTCGAGACGAGCACGCAACGAGACGAGCAGGCGGGCATTCTGGAAGCACCCGCCCGAGAGCACGACCGTCCCAAGGCCGGCGTCGGCCGCGAGACGGGCGGCGAGCTGATCCGAGCCCGCAGCGATGCTTTCATGGAAACGCGCGGCCAGCTCTTCCACTGGGACGCCCTGCGCCCGCTGTTCGCCGAGCGCGATGAGCATCGGCAGCGGATCCAAGATCCAGGTGCCCTCGGCCGTCGCCGCCATCGGGAAGGGCAGGGGTTGCGCGGTGCGCGCCCCCGCCAACGACTCGAGCAGCATCGCCGTCTGACCTTCGAACTGATTGTCCAGCGACACGCCCAACACGGCGCCGGCCGCGTCGAACAGCCGGCCCATGGATGACGCGAGCGGAGCGTTCAGCCGGCGTACCATCTGTTGCAGTGCGATGTTGCGCATGTTGATGTGCACGGCGTCGAGGATGTACGTGAACGCGTGCGCGGCGTCGGGATCGAGCGCGAGGTACCCGAGCGCTGCGCGCCACGGTTCGCGAGCCGCCAGATCCCCGCCCGGCATCCGGGCGTAGCGCAGCTGCCCCACCCGCCGGTACGACGTCAGGTCGGCCTCGAAAAACTCCGCGCCCCACACGTTGCCGTCGTCGCCGTAGCCTGTGCCATCGAACGCGATGCCGATGGCGCGACCGGTGCATCCATGCTCGGCCAGGACAGCGGCGACGTGCGCGTGGTGATGCTGGACGGGAATGATCCGCTCGAGCCCGAGGTCGCCCGCTATGCGGGTTGACATGTAGCCGGGGTGCAGATCCCGCACCGCCACCTCGGGCTCGAGACGGAATAGGCGTCGATAGGCATCGAACGCCGCGCGCCAGTGCGACAGCGTTTCGAGATTTTCCAGATCACCGATATGCTGGCTGACGTAGGCGTCGTTGCCCTGCACCAGAGTGAAGGTGTTTTTGAGATGCGGACCGACCGCGATCAGAGGCTTAGGACTCGGCAGCGGCAGCTTCAGCGGTAGCGGGGCGTACCCACGGGCACGCCGGAGAAACACGGTGGTTGCACCGGCCACACGTACCACCGAGTCGTCGTAGCGCGCCACGATGTCGCGGTCGTGCAGCAGGAACGCATCCGCGATCGCCGCGAGCCGCTCCTGGGCATCTTCGTTGCTGATCGCGATCGGCTCTTCGCTTTGGTTGCCGCTCGTCATGACGAGCGGGTGGCGCACGAGATCGCAGAGCAGGTGATGCAGCGGTGTGTAGGCGATCATGACGCCGACGCTATCGAGTCCCGGTGCGACCCAGCGGGCCAGCGCTCCTGCCCGACGGCTGCGCAGCAGAACGATGGGACGCTCGCGCGATGTGAGGAGCGCGGCCTCGGACTCACCGACCACACCGAGCTTCCTGGCATCCGCCAGCGTTCGCACCATGACGGCGAACGGTTTCGCCTCGCGGTCCTTGCGCGCCCGCAGCCGCGCCACCGCTCGCTCGTCGGTCGCATCGACGGCCAGATGAAAACCGCCCAGTCCACGAATGGCCACGATCCTGCCCGCGGCCAGCAGCGCCGCCGCCGCCCGAATCGGATCGTCAGTGACGCTGACGCCCGGCCCCTCGAGCCAGAGTTTCGGCCCGCAGCTCGGGCAGCTATTCGTCTCCGAGTGATAGCGGCGATCCCCCGGTGTCGTGTACTCGTGGCGACAGGTGTCGCACTGCGTGAACGCCCGCATGCTGGTGCGCTCGCGGTCATACGGCATCGCGTCGATCACGGTGAAGCGCGGTCCACAATCCGTGCAGGTAATGAACGGATAGCGATAGCGGCGGTTGTGCCGATCGAACAGCTCGGCCTCGCACGCGGCGCACAGGGCGACGTCGGGGGAGATCGGCTGGCGGCGGCCGGCTTCACGGCGGCTCTCGAGAATCGTAAACGTGGCGAGTTTAGCGGGCGCGCACGTTTCGTTGCGAAGCTCGTCGATCTGCGCGAGCGGCGGCGCTTCGGCGCGCAGTGCGTGAACGAACGCCGCGATGTGGTCAGGCGAGCCTTCGACGTGAATCTGCACGTCGCCCGACGCGTTCCTCACCCAGCCGGCGAGATCGCACCGCAGCGCCAGCCGGTGCACGAAGGGACGAAAGCCGACGCCCTGTACCACGCCGTGGACGAACAAGCGCGCGGCTGCGCGCGCAGGCGTATGAGTCGCAATGGTGCTCATACTGGCACTCCTCGGCGCGCGTGCGCCCGGCAGAAGCTGAGCCACTCAGTGAGACCGTGCCACGTGACCGACGACGTCATCAGAAACCCAAGGTCGGGATTGACCGCGCGCGCCAGCTCTACGGCGTGCTCCAGGCTGAACGGCACGTGCGGCAGCAGGTCGAGCTTGGTGAACACCACCCAGCGGGCGGCCCGAAACATGTTCGGATACTTCGATGGCTTGTCCTCGCCCTCGGTCACGGAGAAGAGCGCGATCTTCGCGTTCTCTCCCAGGTCCCAGGCCGCCGGGCAGACGAGGTTGCCGACGTTCTCGATGAACAGCAGATCCGTCGCGGCGAGATCAATCGCTGCCAGCGCCGTTTCCACCTGACGCGCATCCAGGTGGCACGCGCCGTTCGTCACCACTGCCTGGACCAGCTGATCGGTGTGCCGCGCTAGACGGTCGGCGTCGTTCTGTGTCTGGACATCGCCGGTGACGACGGCGATCCGCAGCTCGTCGCCCAGCGCCGCGAGGGTACGCTCGAGAAGCAGCGTCTTTCCGGAGCCCGGCGAGGAGACGAGGTTGAATGTCGGCACGCCCGCGGCGGCCAGGCGCGCGCGCACGCGCGCCGCGATCTCGTCGTTGCGGGCCATGACCCGCTCGCGAACGTCAATCGTCCGGACTGGCATCGTCGGTCACCTCCAGATAACTGAGGTGCAGGGCGTCGCCGGGCTCCCGCAGGATTCTCGGCTCGGCACCGCGGAACGGGGGCTCAGCGAGCAACGCCTCGAGACAGAACGCGAGATTCTCCGGCTCGACACCGGCGTCATCGCCGACCGTGACGCCAAGTGCCACGAGGGTATCCGTCGCCTCGCCCAGCCGCTCCTCGGCCAGGCGACAGACCTCGAGCGCGACGCTCATCTCATGCATTGACCGACACCGCGAGAAAGCCGTCGGCCGGGTAACCACGCTGCGCCAGCTCCTGGACGACCGCGTCCGCCAACGTGCCCACCTGGCAGCGCAACAGATCGCTCAAAGAATTGCGGAGCTCCACACTTTGCGGCTGGAGGCCGAGCGCCACGGTATTCGCCGGCAGCGTCCCGCGCAGCTCGGCCAGTCCCAGGACGTCGCGCAGATCCACCTGGTGTGGAGAAATCTTGGTCGCCAGGTAGCGCGGCAAACGGGCGTGCTCGAGCCGCACGAACGCACCGGGCGCTTCGCCTGCGTCGATCGCGTCGATCAGGATCAGCTCGTCGGCGTCTTCGATCACGGGGAGCAGATTCATTCCCCACGTGCCACCGTCTACCAACTCGACCTCGGGTGGCAGCGCGTAGTCGGTGCGTAGCTCGTCGAGGACGGCCAAGCCGAGGCCGTCGTCCCCCATCAGCGGGTTGCCCAGTCCGATCACGACGACCCGACGCTTATTCGTCGACATAGTTCACGTCCGAGCGCACGAACCGGCCGCCGCTGATGATGGAGGAGATCGTCCCGGTGCGTTCCAGCATATCGGCGCGCAACGCGAGGTAGATGTGAATCGGAATGAAGATCAAGAACGCCCAGGTCAGCAGGTGGTGCACGAAGTGCACGACCTGAATCCCGCCGAGCAGCGGCACCACCCAGCCGAACATCGTGTACCAGAGGCCGCCCGGCCGGGACTGTCCGTACATCGCGAAGCCGGTGGTGACCTGCGCGATCGCGACAGCGTACATGCCCGTGTAGCTGAGTTGCTGGAGTGGGTTGTGCCCGAGGTACTGTGGTGCCTTCTCGGGCTGGATCATCAGGTAGAACTTCACCTGCTTCAGCATGTTGACCCAGTCCGCCTTGCGGATCGGGAACAACGCCTTCCAGCGCTCGAATTGGTTGCCGGCGAACAGCCAGTACACCCGGATGATGGCCGTCGCCACGAAGACTCCGGCGGCGGTGAAATGCAGAAAGCGCATCCAGCCCATCAGAAAGTGCGCGCTGGCCTCGCCGTGGGTGATGAAGTACGGCTTGCCGATGTAAAAGCCAGTGACGACAAGCACGACGATCGACAGCGCCGCCGCCCAATGCATCGCGCGGATCGGCCACTCCCAGAGGTACACCCAGCGGTAATTCCCGCTGGGTGGCGGCATCTTATGCGCCAACGAGATGCCCGTTGCTCCACCCGCGGCCGTTTTCATTGCACTTTCACCGTGGTGATCTGGTTCCCGGTCGCATCGAGCACATGGACGCCGCACGCCATGCACGGGTCGAACGAGTGGATCGTGCGCAGGATCTCGATCGGCTGATCCGGCTTCACGAGCGGGTGGTGATCCATCAACGCCGCCTCGTACGGCCCCGGCTGGCCCTGGCCGTCGCGCGGCGAGCAATTCCACGTGCTCGGCACGACGCACTGATAACGTGAGATCTTGCCATTCTCGATCTGCACCCAGTGGCCCAGCGCTCCGCGCGGCGCGTCGAGATAGCCGTACCCTTGCGCCTTCGCCGGCCAGCTTTCCGGATTCCACTTGTCGCCGTTGTGCGTACGGACGTCGCCGCCCTTGATGCGGGCGACCAGCTCGTCGTACCAATAGGACAGGCGGCGTGACAGCAACACTGTCTCGATGCCCCGCGCGCCGGTGCGGCCGAGGGTCGAGAACAAGGCGGCCGGGCCGACCTGGAGCCGGTCGAGCACTTCTTTGACCTGCGCCCGCGCGCCCTCATGTCCCGATGCGAAGGCGACGAGCATGCGCGCCAGCGGGCCGACTTCCATCGCCTTCCCTTCGTAGCGCGGTGCCTTCATCCACGTGTACTTCTTCTGACCCTGCAGGTAGGTCCAGGGCGTCGGCGGACCGTCATACTTCGCTTTCGTTTCTCCTTCCCAGGGGTGCAGCCCCTCGGCGTCACCCTTCGCGTACTCGTACCAGGAACTGTTGATGTACTCCTTCACGAGCTGGTGATCGTAGGGATGGACCTTCGAGAGATCCTTGCCGAGGATGATGCCGCGCGGGAAATACAGCGAGTTCACGTCGCGCACATCGCCGTCGGGGAATTCGCCGACCGCCAGATAGTTGCCCGTGCCGCCGCCGATCCCCGCCCATTCCTTATAGAAGCCGGCGATCGCCATCAGGTCGGGCCAGTACACCTGCTCCACGAAGCGCTGCGCCCGCGCAATGATGTCGTGGATGTCGGTGAGGCGTTCCGCGTTGATCGTCGCGGTGTCGTCGAGATTGATCGCCGACGCCATGCCGCCCACGAGGAAATTCGGATGCGGGTTCTTACCGCCGAAAATCGTATGCAGCCGGATCACGTCACGCTGCCAGTCGAGCGCCTCGAGGTAATGCGCCACCGCCATGAGGTTCGCGGCCGGAGGGAGCTTGTAGGCCGGATGGCCCCAGTAGCCGTTCGTGAAGATGCCCAGCTGTCCCGTCCCGACGAACGTCTTGAGGCGGTTCTTCACCTCGGCAAAGTAGGTCGCCGAGTTATTCGGCCACGGTGACAGCGACTGCGCGAGCTTCGAGGTGGCGGCGGGATCTGCCGAAAGCGCGCTGACCACGTCCACCCAATCGAGCGCGTGCAGGTGGTAGAAGTGAATCACGTGGTCCTGCACGAACTGCATCCCATGGATCAGGTTGCGGATGAGATTCGCGTTGGCTGGGATGCGGATATCGAGGGCGTCCTCGACGGCGCGGCACGACGCGACGGCGTGCACGACCGTACAGACGCCGCAGATGCGCTGCGTGAACGCCCACGCGTCGCGCGGGTCACGTCCCTGCATGATGATTTCGATCCCGCGGAACTGTGTCGATGTGGCCCACGCGTTCGTGATCCGTCCGTTCTCCGCCTGGGCCTCGATGCGGAGATGGCCCTCGATCCTGGTCAACGGATCGACGACGATCTTAGTCGTTGCCATGACCATCTCCTTCCTTCTTAGAAGGTCCGGTTTCTTGCAGAACCGCGAGCTTGCGCCGTTCTCGGACTTGATGGACACCTGTCGCGATCGCGTGCGCTGCGACGCCGGCGGTGGCGCCCACAGCCAACGCCGCGCCGATCGTATCGGCGTAGCGCTCCACGCCGAACCCTGCGACGTCGGGCAGGCGGCCGTAGAACGGCGTCATCGTGTCCCAGAAATGCCGCTCGGTGCAGCCGAGGCACGGGTGGCCGGCGCCGATCGGCCAGCTGGTGCGCGTATTCCAGAGGAAGATTGGACAGGGAGAGAACGTCGCCGGTCCCTTGCAGCCGACGTGATACAGACACCAACCCTTGCGCGCCGCTTCGTCGTCGAACGCCTCGACGAACTGGCCGGCGTCGAAGTTGGCGCGCCGGGGGCACTGGTCGTGGATGCGCGCGCCGTAGGCGAACAGCGGCCGGCCGTCGTAGTCGAGCTCCGGCACGCGGCCGAACGTCAAGAAATGGACGATCGTCGCGGTCACGACGTCGCCAATGGGGGGGCAGCCGGCGATGTTTACGACGGGCTTGTTCTTGACGATGTCGGAAACGCCGACCGCGCCGGTCGGATTGGGGCGCGCCGCCTGGATGTTGCCCCAGTGCGCGCAGGCGCCGATCGCGATCACCGCCTTCGCATCGCGCGCTGCCTCCTTCAGGATCACCTCGGCGGTCCGCCCGCCGATCGTTGTGTAGATGCCGCCGTCATTCAACGGTACCGAGCCGGTGACGACGAGCAGGTATTCGCCCTTGTTCTTTGCCATCGAGTCCTGCAGCGCGGCTTCGGCCTGATGACCGGCGGCGGCCATGATGTTGTGCTGGTAATCGAGCGACACGACGTCGAGCACGAGATCGCCGATCGTCGGCTCCGCGGTGCGCAGGACGCTCTCGACGCATCCCGTGCATTCCTGTAGCGAGAGCCAAACCACGGTCGGGCGTTTGACCGCCGCGAGCGCCGCGGCGACTCTCGGCGTCATCATCTCCGAGAGGCCGAGCGCGGCGGTCATTTGCGCGCAGAAAGTTAGAAAGTCGCGGCGACTGACACCGCGACGTTCGAGATACTGGCTGAGTGATTCTTCAGGGATCCACGGATGCGAAGTGGGGAAGTACATGCCGAGCTCCGAGCGCGGTTGATGCGCTCAGAGTAGCCCGTCTAACTGCTAAGTCTCTGAAAGTCCTTCTGAAGAAACCTTCACGCCCGCGTCCTGGTGCGTTACTTTGGCGCGCCATGACGCCCGAGTGTGTCGCCCCCCGGCGGGTGTGGGCGAAGGAGCTGTGGATTCTGGGGCTGGCGCTGGTGTCGCCCGTCGTGGCGCGCCGCGCCGCCGCCCAAGCAGCCGACAGCAGCGCCCCCCCCGACACCGCCCGCCCACGCTACCTGCTCCCCGATCTGCGCCCCGACGCCCTGGTGTTCGACGGCAAGTACTGGTGGTTCAAACCGATCATCGGGATCCTCGGGGACTACTCGTGGTTCGACCAGGACTCGGCGAGCCGCGCCCAGGTGGGCGACCAGGACGACCAGGCGGATGTGCGCGCGGCGCGCTTTGGCCTCGCCGCACGCATGAAGGCGCGGCCCCGGGTCGAGTTCTTCACGGTCCTGGATTACGTCGAGCGCAAACGCCGCGACGGCCGGGCCTACGAGGTCCTCGACCTCACCCTCGCGCTGCCGCTCGGCAAGGCCAAGGTAACCATCGGCAAGCAGAAGCAGCCGTTCGTCTATGAGATGGTCGCACTCGCCGCGCGCCTGCCGCAACAGGAGCGCATTCTCTCGCCGTTCTTTCTGTCGCGTGACGTCGGCGTGCGCGTCTCGGGCCGCCTCGCCCGCGACCGCGTCACCTATTGGATCGGGTGGTACAACGACTGGCTGATCACGGACCGATCGCTCGCCGCCGCCGGCAACGACTACGCGGCGCGTGTCACCGGTGAGGCGCTGGCGTCGACCGACGGACGCGCCTACCTCCACCTCGGGCTGAGCGGCCGCTATCAGGAAGCCGAGGACGGCGTGCTACGGTTCCGCGGCCGGCCCGAGTCCAACGTGGCGGACTACTACCTCGACACGGGCGACCTCCCGGCCTCGCACGCGGTCGAGCTCGGGCTCGAGGCCCTGGGGACGTGGCACCAGTGGTCGGTGCTGAGCGAATGGGTGCAGGCGTCGGTTCACGGCGGGGCGGGAGATCCGCGGTTTTACGGCGGCTACGTCACCCTGTCCTGGTTGGTGACCGGCGATCACCGGGTGTACGAACGGCCGCTGGGCGGCGGCCGGACGCCGGTGCCCGCGCGCCGCCTCGGCGCCTGGGAGCTGGTCGCCCGCTACGCGCACGTGGACGTCAGCGACGGGGCGGTGGACGGCGGCGTCTTGGGCAAGTGGTATCTGGGCGTCAACTGGTGGGCCAGCCAGCAATGGAAGATCGGCGCCGGATACGGCGTCGCGGACCTGACGCGGGGCGGCAGCGTCGGCCGGACCGGCATCGCTCTCGCGCGGCTGCAGTGGCTGTACTGACCTCGTGAAGAAGTCTTTACCGGTTCTTCACGGTCAACGGACCAGATCGCTACCAGACTACATCCATGACCCGCAACTCCTCGGTCCACCCCGCGTCGGGGGAGCTCACGCGTCTGCTGGAAACCGAGCGCCAACTGGCAGAGCGGTTACGGGCCGCCCGCGCGGAAGCGGAGTCCGTGATCGTGCGAGCCCGCTCGGATGCAGAGCAGCGCGAGGCGTCGCTGGCCGCCGAGCTGGACGCGGACCAGCAGCGCATGGCGCAGCGGTTGATCCGCGAACGCCGCAAGCGCGAGCGCGACATCGCCGACGACGCGCAGCGTCAGGTCAGCGCCTACGCGGACGTTTCTGACGAGCGCCTGAGGGCGATCGCCCGCGGGCTCGCGCACCGCCTGCTCGACGACGAGAGCGGTCCATGATCATCGCGATGTCGAAGGTGCGGGTCCTCGGTCCGCGGGAGCGGCTGACGGAGGTGCTGCGCACCCTTCAAGACCTGAGCCTGCTGCATCTCGCCCCGCCAGAGGTCTCACCCGGCGCACCGCTGGGTCGAGCGTCACTCGGTACGACTCAGGAGCGTGAGCGGCGCCACTTGCAACAAGTGCTGGCGGATATCGACGCTGGGCTGGACGAGCTGCACCTGCGGCCCGCCCCCGCTGCCGTGTCGCAGTCCGGCGCGCGGGCAGCGGCGGATTTCGTTCCCTGGGCGCGGCTCGCGTGGCGCGTGCGCAGAGAGGCGGAGCGGCTGCGGCTGCAGATCGTCGCGCTCGAAGAGGAAAAGGCGCTCATCCTCAAGTACCAGCAGTTCTTTTCCGCGTTTCGCGCGCTGCTCGAGGCCGAGACCCACTGGCCGAATGCGACGGCATATCATGTGCTGGTGCGCGGCTCGGATGCAGGCGCGATCCCCAAGCTGCGGGCGAGCCTCGCCGCCGCGATCGGCGCCGATTTCGAGGTCTACACGCAGCCGCTCGCCAGCGGCGAGATCGCGCTGCTGATCGTCGTCGCCGCGCCCGCGGCGCGGCGCGTCGAACAGCTGCTCGCGCAGGCGCAGGTCCAGGAGATCCCGGTGCCCGTGCAGTACGGCGGCGGCGGCTTGGCGCAGGCCATACCGCGAATGCTCGAACGCCTGGGCCAGATCCCTGCGGCTCGTGACCAGGCCGTGCGCCGCCAACAGCAACTCGCGCGTGAGCACGGCGCGGAGCTGATGCGCGCCCGAGCGGCCGTGCACGACCGGCTCCGGGAGCTCGAGGCGGTGCCGCTGACCGGCGTGACGCCGCACGCCTTCGTGCTCGAGGGATGGGTGCCCACCCGGTCGCGGCGCACGCTCGAAGACCGGCTGGCCGCCCAATACGGGGACGCGGTCGCTGTGGAAGAGATCTCTATAGAGGATTGGGCGTCGGAAGATGCCCCTGTCGTGCTGTCGAATCCCCGCTTGCTGCGGCCGTTCGAAACGCTCGTGGGGGTGTTCCCGCTGCCCAGCTATGGAACAATCGATCCGACGCCGTTCGTCGCGGTCTTCTTTCCGGCGTTCTTCGGCATCATGGTCGGCGACATCGGCTACGGCATCGTGCTCGCCCTGATCGGGCTGGTTCTGCATCACCGGTCGCGCCCCAACACACTCCTCCGCACGGTGTCGGAAATCATCGGTCCCTGCGCGCTGTTCACGATCATCGCCGGATTTCTCTTCGGCGAGTTCTTCGGCGACGTGGGAAGCCGGCTGGGGCTGAGGCCGCTCGCGTTCGACCGGCACGAGGCGATGATCCCCTTCCTGCTGCTGGCCGTGTCCCTCGGTGTCGTCCACATCCTCCTCGGCATGAGCCTCGGGATCGCGAGCACGATTCGTCGGCATCCCCGCGAGGCGATGGGACGCGGGGTCTCGACGATCATGGTCGTGCTCGTGATTCTGGCGCTGCTCGCGGCCGTCAAGGTATTGCCCAGGAGCTTTTTCACACCCGCGGTGATCGGGCTCCTCGTCGCGTTTCCCGTGCTGATCGTGCTGGAGGGGATCGTGGCGCCGATCGAGCTGCTCTCCACGCTGGGCAACATCCTGTCATACGCGCGCATCATGGCCCTGGGTGTTGCCTCCGTCATGCTTGCCGTCGTGGCGAACAAGATGGTCGGGGCGATCGGCAGCCTGGCGGTGGGAGTGGTCTTCGCGCTGCTGTTTCACCTCGTGAATTTCGCGATCGCGTTGTTCAGTCCGACGGTGCACGCGCTGCGCCTGCATTACGTCGAGTTCTTCGGGAAGTTCTACAGTCCGGGTGGCGTCCGCTACCAGCCGTTTGGGCATTGGACGCCGTCGCGCCCGGCCGCTTAGGAGAGGAGCCGATATGGAGGCGGTGCTCATTACCCTCGCGGCGGCGTTAGCAGTCGCCGTTCCGGCGCTGGCCACAGCCTGGGCGCAAGCGCGGATCGGAACCGCCGCTGCGGCGGCGCTGGCCGAAAAGCCCGAGCTCAGGACGACCGCGATTCTGATGATTGCGATCCCCGAGACGATGGTGATCCTGGGGTTCGTGGTCGCGGCGGCGATTCTGTTCCGATGATCGACGCACTGCTGGCGACGCTCGAACGCGACGCGGAGACCGAGATCTCGCGCGTCATGGACGACGCGCGAGCACGGGCGGCGGAGATCATCGCGGCTGCGGAGCAGCGAATCATGCTGCGGCGCGAGCAGACGCTCGAGCAACGGACAGCGACGGCGCGGGCCGAGCACGAGCGCGCGCTGGCCGCTACGCGCGCCGCCGCCCGGGCGCAGGTGCTGGCTGCGCGCGCGGCGCTGCTCGATCGATTGTTCGCCAGGCTGCGCGCGGAGCTTCCAGCGGTGGCGGGGTCCGCTGTATACCGTGCCGGCCTCGCTCGAGAGCTCGAACGCGTCAAGGCGTTCGCGGGAGACCGGTCCGTCACAGTGCGCTGCAATCCGGCGCTTGTCCCCACGCTGCGGAACGTCGTCAAGCGCAATGGCCGGCTGCCTATCCGGCCGGACTTGCACATCACCGCGGGCTTTCGACTGTCGACGGCGGATGGAACGTTGGAAATCGACGCGACGCTGGAGAACCGGCTCGAGCGGTTACGCCCGCAGCTCGCACTCGAAGCGTTGGCCGCGCTTTCGACATGAACTCCCCGCGTTGGGAAGATCTCGCGACGCGCGCCCGGGGACTCGGCACCCATCTGCTCGATCGCTCCGCCATCGCGTCGCTCGCCGCGGTGGACAGCGTGGAAGCGTTGGCGGACGCGTTGCGGGGACATGGGTATCCGCTCCCAGAGCGCGGCGTGACGGCCGACGATCTGGAGCTTGCCGTGCGGCGCCAGGCCGGCCGCTGGCTGTCGGTGCTCGCGCGCTGGGCTGGCAATCGCAGCGTGCTGCTCGCGGTCCTCTTCGAGGACGAAGACCGGCGCAGCATCCGCGCGATTGTGCGAGGCGCCATGCAGGGTGCGCCCGCTGACCTGCGGCTCGCCGGGCTCATTCCGACCCCGGCCCTTCCCGAGCGGGCGCTCCGGGAGCTGGCCATGCAACCCTCCCCGGGCGCTGTGGCCGTCCTGCTTACCGCCTGGGGAAACGCCTACGGAACCGCTCTGCTGCGCGAGGCGAAAGCGACGCAACCGGACCTCCTCGCGATCGAGTCTTGTCTCAACGTCACGTTCGCGCAGCGAGCCCTGGATGGCGCACGGGCCACGGGCAGCGGTTTGGTGCTCGACTATGTGCGAGACACAATCGATCTGGAAAACGCGACGGTCGCCCTGATGCTGGCCGGCGGCGAAGCCGACTTACCCGGCAAACGCGCATTCGTGGAAGGCGGACGCCGGCTGACCCGTGCCGCATTCCTCGAGGCGATTGCGGCCCGGGATACCGTAGCGGCGGGACGACGCCTGGCAACGGCATTCCGACCGACGCCACTGGCGGCCGCGTTCGAGCGCGCAGGTGATGCGTCCAGTATCGAGGAGCAATTGTTACGCAGCCGCATCGCGATGATCCGCGAAGCGGAACGGCGTGATCCCGCGGGCCCCGCGTCGGTGCTCGGATTCGCCCTGCGCGTCCGCGTGGAAGTGTTCGACGTGCGCCGCGTGATCTGGGGCGTCGCGCTCGGTGCTCCGCGCGGCAGCTTCGCCGGCGCGGCGGTGGCCGCGGGCACCTGATGGCGTACGGCGTGCGCGTCCTGTCCCGGCCCGAAATCGGCGCCGGATTCGCGCTCGCCGGTTTGCGGCCGATCGAGGCCGCGAGCGCCGCGCAGGCGCGCGAGCGCCTGCAAGAGCTCATGGCCGAACCGGATGTGGGCGTCGTGCTGATGGAGGAAGGGTTCTACGACCACCTACCTGAAGAACTGCGCCGCCAGCTCGGTCGTCGCCCGCTGCCGATGGTCGTGCCGTTTCCAGAGCCAGCGTGGGCCGGATCGGTCGAGCCGGCAGACGCGTACATCGTGGAATTGCTGCGCCAGGTCATTGGGTACCGCGTGAGGCTCAAATGACCGCCCGCATCGTCCGCGTCAGCGGAGCGCTCGCCGAGGCCGCCCCCCTCCCGGGCGCACGTCTGTACGAGCTCGTGCGCGTCGGAACACGCGGGCTCCTGGGGGAGATCATTCGGGTCACGGGAGCGCGCGCGACCATTCAGGTCTACGAGGATACGGCGGGCCTTCAGCTCGGTGAGCCTGTCGCCGGCACGGGACAATCGCTCACGATCCACCTCGGCCCCGGGCTGCTCGGCGCGGTGCTGGACGGGGTGGGGCGGCCGCTCGCGATGGTCGCGCGGGAGTCGGGCGACTTCATCGCGCCCGGCATCGCGGCTCCGACACTGGACGCCGCCGCACGCTGGGAGTTCACGCCCAGCGTCGCGACCGGCGCCCGCGTCGCCGGCGGCGATGTGCTCGGGACAGTCGTCGAGCGCCCGGGCATGACGCATCGTATCCTCGTGCCCCCGGATGTCGCCGGCACCATCGCGGCGATCGCCGCGGGGACGTACTCGGTCGCGGACCCCATTGGCAGGTTGAGCGAAGGCACGAAACTGTATCTGGGCCACCATTGGCCGGTGCGCCGGCCGCGGCCGGCCGCAGGTCGGATTCCTGCCAGTCAACCGCTCGTGACCGGCCAGCGCGTGTTCGATTTCCTGTTTCCGGTGGCGGAGGGTGGCAGTGTCGCCGTGCCCGGTGGGTTCGGCACCGGGAAGACGGTCATCGAGCAATCGCTCGCCAAGTTCGCCGAGGCGGACGTGATCGTGTACGTCGGCTGCGGCGAGCGCGGCAACGAGATGGCGGAAGTGCTCGACGAGTTTCCCAAACTCGTCGATCCCCGTACCGGCCGCTCCATCATGGACCGCACGGTGCTGGTGGTGAACACCTCGAACATGCCGGTGGCAGCGCGTGAAGCATCCGTCTACGTTGGCGCGACGATCGCCGAGTACTACCGCGACATGGGACTGCGCGTGGCGGTGATGGCGGACAGCTTGTCGCGCTGGGCCGAAGCGCTGCGCGAGATCGGCGCCCGCTTGCAGGAGATGCCGGGAGAGGAGGGTTATCCGACCTACCTCGGCGACCGTCTCGGGAAGTTCTTCGAGCGCTCGGGTTGCGTGAAGACGCTCGGCACGCCGCCGCGGACGGGGTCGGTGACGCTGATCAGCGCGATCTCACCGCCGGGCGGGGATTTCTCCGAGCCCGTCACACAGGCCGCGCTGCGTGTCGTCGGCGCCTTGTGGGCGTTGGATCCGTCGCTCGCGCATCAACGCCAGTTTCCGGCCGTCGACTGGGAGACGAGCTACAGTCTCTACGCGGCCGTGACCGCGCCCTGGTTCGCGCAGCACACCGGTCCCGACTGGCCGGAGCTGCGCCGCCGCACGCTCGAGCTGATGCAGCGCGACCGCGAGCTCCGGGAGATCGCCGGGCTGGTCGGACCGGAAGCGCTGCAGGATACCGATCGCCTGCTGCTCGAGTCCGCGCGCATCATACGCGACGCCGTGCTGGCACAAAGCGCCTTCGATCCCAACGACGCATCCTCCACGCTCGCGAAGACCCACCGCCTCGCCGCGCTCGCGCTCGCCGTGCACGCGGCCGGTGCGGCGGCGCTGGGCAGCGGCCGTACAATCGAGCGTGTGGATCTCACGGGCGCGCGGCACGCGCTGGCGGCGGCGCGGCGCGCGCCGCAGCCGGAGTTCGCGGCGCGCGTGGCGGACGTCGAGTCGGCCCTCGCCGGAGTCGGGACATGACCACGCGGCGCTACCACGGCGCGCAATCGGCATCCGGGCCTCTGCTCTATCTGGAAAAGACGCTCGGCGTGACGCTGGGTGAATGGGTGGCCATTACCGCGGCGGGTGTGCCACCGCGGCGCGGTCAGGTCATCGACGCGGGTGAAGAGATCACCGTTGTCCAGATCCTCGAGGAGACCGTCGGCCTGCCTCCGTCCGAGGCCATCGTGACGCTCACCGGTGAGCCCGCTTCGGTCATCGTGGGGCGCGAGCTGCTGGGTCGCGCGCTCAATGGGATGGGCGTTCCGCTCGACGGGCTGCCGGCGCCAATCGGCGATGCGATCCGGCCGATCTGGGGCGCGCCCCTGAACCCGGTACGGCGCGCGCGGCCGCGCGACTTCATCGAAACGGGCGTCTCCGCTATCGATGGCCTGAACACCCTGGTGCGCGGGCAGAAGCTTCCGGTCTTCTCCGGTCCCGGCCTGCCGGCGCTCGAGCTGGCGGCGCAAATCGTCGAGGGCGCACGCGCTCCGCTTGGAGAGCCGTTCGCGGTGGTGTTCGCGGGACTCGGCATCACCGCGCGCGAAACCGACGCGTTCCTTGCCCGCGTCGAGGCGAGCGGCGCCCGCGAGCGCAGCGTCCTGTTTCTCAACCAGACGCGCGACCCGACTATCGAGCGCCTGCTCGCGCCGCGCGTCGCACTCGCAGAAGCAGAATTCCTAGCCTTCGACGCCGGCATGCACGTGCTCGTCGTGATTGCCGACATGACGCACTACTGCGAGGCGCTGCGCGAGATCGCGACGGCGCGCGAAGAGATTCCCGGCCGCCGCGGCTATCCGGGCTACATGTACACGGACTTGGCGAGCATCTACGAGCGCGCCGGCGTTATCGCGGGACGGGAAGGATCGGTGACGCAGCTGCCGATCCTCACGATGCCGGACGACGACATCACTCATCCCATTCCGGATCTCACCGGCTACATCACCGAGGGCCAGGTCGTCCTGAGCCGTGAGCTGCATCGGCGGGGAGTGTTCCCTCCCGTCGATGTCCTGCCGTCGCTCTCACGCCTCATGAATGCGGGGATCGGACAGGGTCGCACGGTTGCCGAGCATCGTGAGTGGGCCGATCAGCTCTACGCCATCTATGCGGGCGGCCGGGAGGCGCGGCAGATGGCCGCGATCGTCGGAGAGGCCGGCCTGGCGCCGGCCGATCGCCGCGCGCTGGCGTTCGCCGAGCAGTTCGAGCAGCAGCTGGTATCGCAGGGTGAGGCGCGGCGGCCGCTCGCGGAAACGATCGAGATTGGATGGCGGCTCCTCAACACGCTGCCACGCGAAGACCTGCTGCGACTCTCGGAGGCGACATGGAACGCACGTCACCCACGCGCATGAACCTGTTGCGGGCCGCGCGCCGCCTGGTGCAGGTGACGCGCGGAGTGGGGTTGCTGCGCCGCAAGCGCGAAGCGCTGGTGACGGAGTTGTTCAAGCTGGCGCGACCGGCCGCGGACGCGCGCGCCCTGATTGCCGACGCCGGTGTGCGCGCTTACCCGCCACTGCTGGCGGCGCTGTCCCTGCATGGCCGGGCCGGGCTGAGGGCGCTGGCGTGGCCGGAACGGCTGCTTCAGGTGGAAGTGGAGGGCGGATCGCTGTGGGGAATCGCGGTGTCCCGGATCGCGGCACGCCCGGCGCTGATGCGGACGCTCGCGGCGCGCGGCACGGCGCCGGGATTGACGGGGCCGGCGGCCGCGGCGGCCGCGAGCGCGTTCGAGCGTCTCGCAGATCTGTTGCTCGAGGCGGCGCCGCGCGAGATGCTGATCCGGCGCCTGGGCGAGGCGCTGGCGCAGACCTCGCGGCAGGTGAACACGCTGGAGCGCCGGTTGGCACCCGCGCTGCGCAGCGCCGTGACCGACATGCGCCGCACACTCGACGAGCGTGAGCGCGAGGAGCGGCTCAGGCTCAAGCGTTTGAAATCCTCACGCACCACACGCACCACGTAGGCTGAGCTGGGCGCCGCGCGGAGCTACCCGCGACCCACCCCGAGGGCATCGGCGACCCGGTTGATGTAGTTGAACCAGGCCGCAATCAACGTCATTTGCAGAATGGCGCGATCGTCGAACCCCACATCCCGCAGTCGCGCGTGATGCTGAGGTCCGATGCGCGTGGCGTCGCGCGTCATCTGGACGACGTAATCGAGCATCACCCGCTCCGACTCGGAGACGGGGGCCTTGGTGTAATCGTCCTCCAGGGCCGCCACCAGCTCGGCATCCAGCGTTACCCGACGCAGAAACTCTGCGTGCGATTCGATTCAGTAGCGGCAGCGATTCGCGACCGAAACGACGGTCGTGATCATCTCGTGCTGCCGCCGCGCGAGCGGCAAGTCGGGCGCCATCAGTGCGCCGAACGTCGCGAACGCGTGGTAGAGCGCGTCGGGGATCAGACTGTGCGACGCGACGATGCCGGACGTACTGCCGTCGGGCGTGGGATGGACGGGGGTCGCGTACTCGACGGGGTAGAGCTTTTTCTGCTCTTCAATCGCCCAGCGAAGCTTCTCGTCCGCCTCGGGCAACGGGATCGTGCGAATCCAGGTCATGAGTCAGGTTCCGGATTACGTGTGAGCCTGCCGCGGAATACCAGCAGATACAGCGGAATGCCCAGCGCGACGATCGCCACACCGAGCGCGGCCTGCAGGGGGTTATGGCCCGCCAGGAGAAACAGTAGGACAACCACCAGAATAAGGAAGAGGGCTGGAGTCAGCGGGTAGCCGGGCGTGTGATATGCCGCGGCTCCCTCGCGACGCCGCAATACGATCAGGCCCACCACCGTCAGCGCGAGAAACGCGACCGTGACGAAAATGAAATAGGACAGGATCTGTTGAAACGTTCCGAGCAGGACGAGCACGGATGCCAGGGTGGCCTGAATAGCGACGGCGCGGGTCGGCGTGCCGAATCGGGGGTGCACGTGGGCCACTGTTTTGAAGAACACGCCGTCGCGCGCCATGGCGTAGTAGACCCGCGGTAACGCCATGAGCAGCGCCAGCAGGCTTCCCGCCACCGCCACGATGACTACGCCCGCGAACACTCGGCCGCCGGCCGGACCGAACAGTGCTTCGCCCGCTTGCGCCGCGAAGGTCTCGCCGGACGTGACGCGCTCGAGCGGCACGAGGTAGAGAAACACAGCGCTCGTCACGATGTACACCAGCGTGATCGCCGCCACGCCGAGCGCGAGCGCGCGTGGGACGGTGCGCGCCGGATCACGCGCCTCACCGGCCAGCTTCGCGATCTCCCACCAGCCGCCGAAAGCGAAGAACGCGCCGACGAGCGCCGGCGCGAGCGCGCCGGGCAGCGGATCCGAGCCCGCGCGCTGCGCGACAAAGGGAATGAAATGTGACCAGCTGCCCGAGCCGAGCACGAACGCGAGCAGCGCGATGAGCGCAAGCGCGCCGAGCTTCAACGCGGTCAGCCATTGCATCAGGCGGGACCCGAGTCGCAGCCCCGCGATACTCACCCCGGCCATGATCAGGATGGCGCCGAGGGCCACGACCTTCAGAACCGGGCCGGTCCACGCCAGGGCGTATCCGACGTAGCCGGCCAGACCCATCGCGAGCAAGGCAGTGATCCCGGGATCCATCACGAGCAGACACTTCCAGCCGTAGACGAATGCAACCAGCGGCCCGAACGCCTCGCGCAGGTACACATAGCCTCCGCCCGCTTCGGGGAAGCGAGCGGCAAGCGCGCCGTAGCACAGCGCGCCGCTGAGCGCCATCGCCCCCATGATCAGCCACACGATCAGGAGCCACAGGGGCGACCCGACCGAACGCGCCATCGTCGCCGGCGTGAGAAAAATGCCGATCGCGATGACCTCGCCGATGACGAGCGTGGTGACCGCGAGGACGCCGAGCTGGCGTGGGAGTCTGTCCATGCGTGGGTCACAAAGGTAGGAGCCCCTGAAGACCCGCTCAAGGACGCTGAGGGTTTCGTGATGAGCGGACGTTCATCCCAGGTTCATCGAAAATTTGCCCGCGCTCGCCCACGTTTTCTGGTGGCTTACCACGGAGTGGTATGAACTGGGCGCACATACATTTGATGCTGAACCACCTTCCCGTGCTCGGCACGATTTTCGGCCTGCTGCTGCTCGGGTGGGCCGTGCTGCGGCGCAATGAGGCGCTGCAACGGGTCGCGCTCGGAACGTTTGTCCTTACCGCGCTTGCGGCAGTCCTCGTATACCTGACCGGCGAGTCGGCCGAGGAGCTTGTCGAAGACCTGGCCGGAACCGCCGAGCAGGCGATCGAGCCGCATGAGCAGGCGGCGCTCGTGGCCCTGATCGCGGTCGAGGCGCTGGGCGCGCTGGCGCTGACGACGCTGGTGCTGTTCCGAAAGCGCGGTGTTCCGCGTCCCCTCATCGGCGCGGCGCTGGTTTGCGCGCTCGCCACAGCGGGATTGATGGCGCAAACCGCCAACCTCGGCGGCCGGATCCGCCACGCAGAGCTGCGCTCAACCGCTACTCCACCACAGGGCGATCATGACGACGATGAGCATCGAGGACGCGATGGGGGGGCACCATGACCACGGCGACATACACGGGCCGCGAAGCCCAGATCGAAAGACGGTCGATCGAGCGGTTCATGCCGGCCTGGGACGTCCGCACCTTTCACGAGGTGATCGTTCAGGCGCCCGCCGATACGGTATTCAGTGTGGCCGAGCACCTCGACCTGCAGTCGAATCCCCTGGTGCGGGCGATCTTCTGGCTGCGCGGGAAGATCATGAGAGCGAGCAACACGACGCCGCGTCGTCCTGCCGGCTTGGTGGAGGAGACGAAAAGCCTGGGTTGGGGTGAATTGACGAGACGACCGGGCCGTGAGCTCGTGATGGGTGCGGTGACGCAGCCGTGGATCGCGGACGTGAAATTCACGGCGGTGCCTCCGGACGACTTCCTGGGATACGGGGAGTGGGGGCGCGTGAAGATCACGTGGACCCTCGAGGCTGTGCCGATCGAGCCCACGCTGACGCTGTTTCGCACGGAGACCCGGGTGCGCGCCACCGACATGGCCGCGCGCGAGAAGTTGCTCCGGTACTGGCGCTTCGCGCGGTTCGGAATCATGATGATTCGGTGGCTGCAGCTACGCGCGCTGCGCAGCGCCGTCACCGACATGCGTGAGGGATCATGATCCGCCAATTGCTTTCGGTCTTGCTCGTCGGCCTGGTGTTTGTCAGCCCGCCGGCGTTGGACGCGCAAGTGCCGACATCGGCTCGGGCGGATTCGACCTCGCAAGCACGGCTAGCACCAGTTGATTCGGCGCTTGCGGCGCAAGGACGCACGCTTGCCGATCAATACGCCTGCCGCGCGTGCCACGCGTATACGGCGTCCGAGCCAAAGGCTATGGGACCGTCGCTGAACGGCGTCTTCCAGCAGCGTGGCGCTGCCTACCTGGACCAGAAAATCGCCGAGCCGCAATTCGACGACCCCAAGAGCATGATGCCGAAGTTGCCGCTCACGGCGAGCCAGCGCCGGGCCATCGTCGAGTTTATGCGAACGCTGAACTGAATCATGAAGGTCGTTGTCCCAAAGGCCATCTATCAGTGACTCTCACAATCCTTTCATATAGGCTTTATCTTGACGCCGCTAATCCTGAGCGGAGGCTCGATGCGCAGTGCCGTGCAGCTGATCGTGATCGTCGGTACCCTGTCTGCCGTGTTGGGGTGCCGCAAGGAGGCGCCGGCAAACAACGCGGCGAATTCCGGCACGCAGAGCACAGGAGTGAACCGGCAGGACGAATTGCTGCTCGCGGCCGCCAATGTGGCGTTGCCGCCGCCCGGTGTGACGGCGGCGGATTTACCCGAGCCGAATTCCCAAGGAGCGCAGCTCGTGGGACAATATTGCGGGCAATGTCACAACATCCCCACGCCGCAGATGCACAGCGCCACCGACTGGCCGAGTATCGCACGGCGCATGTGGCTGCGCATGGAGTTGCTGCCGTCGACGCTGCAGGTGAAGGTGCCGACGGCGGGGGAGCGGTTCGCCATCCTGGATTACCTGAATGCGAATGCGCTGAAAGTCAGTGGGAGCACCCTGCCGCCCGGTGTCGGGCGAGAAGCGTTCTCACAGGTGTGCAGTCGCTGTCATGCGTTGCCGGATCCTCGCACCCATTCACGTGAGGACTGGCCGACCGTGTACGCGCGGATGGAGCGAAACATGGAGCGGATGAAGGTGCCGCCTCCGACGCGAGAGCAGACGTCCGACATTCTCTTGTACTTGCAGATGGTCGCGAGCCGACAGTAACCGGTCGCAGAGAGGGAGAGCATCATATGAAGCTGCGCTATTTGATCGCCGTCCTTGGGGTATTCGCACTCGCGGCGTGTACGGACGAGAAGATCGTCTACGTGACCCAACCTCCCTTCAATCCGCCGGCAGACTCCATCAACGGCTTCCTCGGATACTTCACCGCGAGCACGAAGCAAACCACGTGCGGCAATTGCCATTCGCTGCACCAGCGCGACTGGGCAGGCACCGTCCACTCCAACGCATGGAGCGACCTCGTGGCATCCGGCCACCAGGCAGCGAATGGCTCCTGTGATGCCTGCCACTCGGTCAGCTCGTACGGCAACATGGCGGTGGCGCCGGCCGGTTACAAGAAAGTCGCCGATTCAGCGTATCACGACGTGCAATGCGAGAGCTGCCACGGCCCCGGCTTCACGCACGTGTCGGCCCCCGATGCCGTGGGCAACGCGCCACTCGCGAACGTGTACGTCGATACCACAGCAAACGGACCCGGGACGTGCGCCACCTGCCACTCCGGTACGCACACGCCATACTGGGAGGAGTGGAACCAGTCTACCCACTCGGCCCAGGGCCGCCACGCGACTGAGGAAGAATGCCAGCGCTGCCACACCGGCCAGGGCGCCCTGGAATCCTGGGGGGTGACTGCCGCCTACATCGGCAGTGACAACCCCATCGGAGCGAATGCCTTCGGGATCACCTGCGCCGTCTGCCACGATCCACACGGCACCGCCAAGGACCCTGTTACTGGACTGGTCAACGAAGGCCAGCTGCGGTTCCCGCTTGCGAGCTCCGATCCTACCAGGCAGCTGTGCATGAAGTGCCACGGCCGGCGCACCGAGCCTCTAGCGATGGACTCGACCAGGACCGAAAGCCCGGGCGGCAGCAACTCGCCGCACGCGCCGCAAGGGGCCACCGTGATCGGCGAGCTCGGGTATCAGAATCCGAGCTACCTCGATCCGGTGCTGATCGAGGTGGCCAAGACCGCGAGCCACGGCAACCTGACCAAGAACCCGAAGCTGTGCGCCGGCTGTCACGTGCATCCCTTCTCGACGACGGATACGGCCAGCGGGGCGACAGTTTTTGCAACCGGTCACCTGTTCCGGCCGATCCCGTGCTACGGGCCTGATGGGATCACGCCAACGGACTCGATCAAGAACTGCGCGTACTCGCCCGCGGAGCGCTCATTCAAGGCGTGCCTCGGGTCGGGCTGTCATGCGAGCGAGAACGAGCCTGCCGGCCTGCTGGCGGTGGCGCGCGGGAGGATTCAGTCCCTCACAGCCACGCTGTGGGTGAACTCGAACACGGCTAGCAGCGGAATCGACACGCTCGACCAGGGCATCCTCCCCGCGGTTCTCAAGGGCACGTGGAGCCAGAAGGGGACGCTCAACAACGTCACGCTGTTCGCGAACGGTGCTAGGGTCCAAGGTGACAGCGTGATCAACCTTGACGCGACGTCTTTGACAGGCAAGCTCGCGCAGGGGAACACGCTCCAGATTGGCACGGCTCAATACACGGTGACAGCGACCGTCACGGCCGCAGCGAATCAGCTCAACGGCGTTCAAGTCACTCCACCGTTCGCGGCAGCGGTCGCAGACAACACCAAGATCCTCGTCGTGAAAATGGGCGACTTGCTCTCGGCAGACCGGGTTATCACGGCGGCGGACGGGGCCGAATTCAACGTGCGCTCCGTGGGGGAGGACGCCACGGGAACGCCCTTCGGCAGCACGTCGGACCGGTCGCACACAGTCCACAATCCATTCCTGGCCGAGGCGCTGCTGCGGGCCAACATCAACGAGTTGACGGCGCTCTACGGGTCCCAGCCGTGGTTCCCGAGCATCCCGGCGCCGGTGCAGAGAATCCTGGATGGGCCGCTGGGTGCGACGGGCACCGTGCCATTCACGCGCCCGGCCAAGCAAACTGGCCAGCGAGTCAGCCTGCAGTAGATTTGCGGCTGATGATCCTGTTCTCCGGCCCCGGGATCCTTGTGGTCACCGGGGCCGAGTTTTTGGCCCGGGAGCCCCCCGATGGCGTGGGGTGCCGGGGCCCCGGCGTGTGACAACCGGCCGCGAGGACTCATGAGCCAAGCGCCAGCTCCCCCAGCCCCGGGCGTCGACAAATCGGATTGGCAGGCCACTTTCAACGAGTACCTGTTGGGAGGGATTGCCTTCCTGACCCTGGTGCTCGCCGTACTTGCTGCCATCGCGTACCTGCTTCCGGGCGATTACCTCCAGATCCCCGAACTACAGCCTTCCGTACGGGTCGCAGAGCAGGCGGACTTCCCGGTTGGGGCCAGCCGCGTGGTCACGTGGGGTCCCCGCGTCGTGTTGGTCGTCCACTCCGCCGAGCGCGAGTACGACGCGCTGCAAGGCACGTCTCCGCTGGACGGGTGCATTCTCGATTGGGACGCGGTGTCGCTGCGCGTCGTCTCGCCCTGCAGCTTTCTCGTGTACGATCTGCATGGCAACGTCGTGCGGGGCCTGACCACCGTCCCCTTGCAGCGCTACGCCGTGTTCCTGCGGCAGGGCAGCGTGTACGTGACAGCGTCGTAGCCGTGCGCGACATCCGGGGTGCGGTCGCGCGTTGGGCGGCGCAGTTCTGGGCCGACCTCAAGAGCAGCACTGACGCCGGGTTCTTGAGTGTCCTGCGGTTCCTCGGTTTGCTCTATGGACCGATTGACGCGCGGCTGCCGATCACCGACGCGTTCCGAAAAGCACTCGGCTATCGTCTCGCGCCGCACGTGTCCTGGCGCCACGCGCTGGGCGGCATCGCGTACCTGTTGTTCATCCTGCTCGTGATCACGGGCGTGTTGCTCTCGATTCATTACCGGCCATCCGTCCAGGAAGCCTATCCCAGCATTCAGCACATCGTGTCGGATGTGAGACTGGGGTGGTTGATGCGAGACCTCCACGTCTGGGCCGCCAACCTGGTCGTCCTCGTGGTCCTCGCCCACATGGCGCGGGTGTTCTTCGACGCAGCCTACAAGCCGCCGCGAGAGACCAGCTGGCTGGTGGGCGTTGGCCTGCTCTTCTTGGTGCTCGCCTTCGGCGCGACGGGCACGTTGTTGCCGTGGGATCAGGGGGCCTATTGGACCGTGTCCGAGGCACTCAACGGAATCGCGGGCATGCCGATTCTCGGCGGCCTTGCCGCTGGTCTGCTGCGTGGCGATCCCATCGTTTCGGGAGCCACGCTGAGCCGCTTCTTTGCCGTCCACGTCATCGTCCTGCCGTGGTTCGCGTTCGCCCTCCTCGTGTTTCACTTCACGATGGTGCGGCGGCACGGCATCGCACCCCCCGCGCACCCGCCGGCGAAGTCCGCGGAAGCGAGCGGACGTCCGTTCTTCCCCAACCATTTGCTGCGTTCGTTCAGCGTCGCGGCGGTCGTGTGCGCCTTGATGGTCACGCTGGCCGCCTTCTGGCCACGACCGATCGGCGATCCCGCGAACCCGTCGGTGCTCCCCGATAGCCTCATTGCTACCTGGATCGTGGTGGATGTGTCGCGCGCGCTGACCCATTACCTCGGCGCTTGGGGGTTCGTCGCCTTCACGCTGTTGGGGCTGAGCCTCGCGCTGGTGCCGCTGTTCGATCGGGGACCGGAGCGGGATCTCCGGCGGCGACCTGCGGTGGCGAGTCTCGGTGCGGTGTTTTTCCTCGCGTTCTTTCTGCTGTGGATCGTCGGCAGCCGGTTGCGCGCCCCATGATGAGCCGCGTCCTGGTGGTACTTGCGCTCGCGGCGACCGCCGCGTTCCTGCCGCTCCGCGCGGCGCTCGCGCAACAAGCACGGGGTGGGGGCCCGTCGGTCGAGGGCCTCGCCGACACGACGTATGGGTGCGTTGCCTGCCATGCCGACAAGCGCACCGCGTTCGTCCTCGGCGTACACTCCGAGCGCGGCATCAAATGCCACGACTGCCACGGCGGCGATCCCTCCGCCTTCGCACTCCCCGCGGCCCACCGCGGCGGCTTCATCGGAGCGCCCAGCAAAGTCGCCACCGTCACGCTGTGCGGGTCCTGCCACTCGAATCCCGATCGGATGCGGCAGTTCGGCCTGCCAACCGGCCAGCTTGCGGAGTTCCGCTCCAGCCGGCATGGCCGTCTGCTGCTGCTGAATCACGATCTCAACGCGCCGACCTGCACCGATTGCCACGACGCCCACACGATTCTGCGTCCCGACGACGCGCGCAGCACCGTGTACCCCACGAACATCCCGCACACCTGCGCCCGGTGTCACGAAGACAAGCGACTGATGGCGAAGTACAACCTGCCGACGGATCAAGTCGAGCGCTTTCGCCGCAGCGCCCACGGCGTCGCCCTGTTCCAGGAGCAGAATTTCGCCGCCCCCACGTGCGTGGGATGCCACGGCTCCCACTCGGCGTTGCCGCCGACGGTGACCGAGATCGCGAACGTCTGCGAGCGCTGCCATCAGCTCGTGGGTAACGCGTTCAACCGCGGGCCCCACGCCCGCGCCGCGCAAACGGGAAAGCTGGCCGGTTGTCTCGGGTGCCACAGCAATCACGACACCGAGCGCGTGCCGGTCGATCGGATCACGGCGGCGTGCGCACGGTGTCATGCCGCGGGGACGCGCGCGATGACGCTCGGTGCGCAGATCCAGCAGAGCGCCCTGCAGGCCACGGAGGACATGCGGGCGGCCGACAGCGCGATCCAACGCCTGACGCGCGCCGGTGTGCAGACCGGCGACGCGCGGTTCCGCTACCAGACCGCCCTCACGGCGTACCTGCAGATCGCGCAAGCTCAGCACAGCCTGAATCTCGAGTCGCTCGAGGAGCTCACGCGTCGCGTCCGCTCGATCTCTCGCGACTTGCGGGGCTCGGCGGAGGTGGCGGAGGACCGGCAGTGGGAGCACAAGCTGCTACTCATTCCCGTGTGGTTCCTCGCCCTGGCGTCCGTCGTACTCGCCTGGCTCACGCTGCGCAGGCTCGAGCGTAGCAGCGGCGGATCATGACCGCCGCTCCACCTCCTGCCTCTCCCGCTCCCGTTTCACGTCGTCGGGAACGCCTCTCGCGTCTGGTGCGGGTGCTCGTCCCCGCGTCCATCACGGCGGTCATCCTGCTGGCCGTGAGCTCGATCGGCTTCATCGAATACAGCGCCCAGCCGGGCTTCTGTAAGACCTGTCACAACATGCGCCCATACTACGACTCATGGGCGACATCCTCCCACCGCGACGTGCCGTGCATCAAGTGCCACTACGCTCCCGGCATCCGTGCCGAGGCCATGGGGAAACTTCAGGCCGCAAACCAGGTCGTGAAGTACATCACGGGCAGCTATGGCACCAAACCGTGGGCTGAGATCGAGGATGCGGCGTGCCTGCGGTCGGGCTGCCACTCGGAGCGGAAGGTGGAGGGCGTGGTCGACTACAAGGGTGTGCGTTTCGACCACACGACGCACCTGGGCGAGCTACGGCGGGGCAAGCAGCTGCGTTGCACCAGTTGTCACTCGCAGATCGTGCAGGGCGACCACGTCGCGGTGACGCAAGGGACCTGCTTCCTCTGCCACTTCAAGGACCGGCCCGCGGGGGCCCCGATCGCCGGCTGCATCGGGTGCCATGCTTCTCCGCCGCGCATCGTCTCGGCCGCCGGGTACGTGGTGGATCATGCCCAGTACGTCCAGGATCGCGTGTCTTGCCTCTCGTGCCATGCCGAGGTGACGGCCGGGACCGGAATGGCCGAGCGCGCCCGCTGCTTCAACTGTCACAATGAGCCCGAGCGCCTCGCGAAGTTCGAGGATACCGTGCTCGTGCACCGGGTGCACATCGCCGATCACAACGTCGAGTGCACGCAATGTCACACCCCGATCGAGCACCGCGTGGTCTCGCTGGCCACGACGTTCGAGCTCGATTGCACCAGCTGCCATTCCCGGGTCCACGATGCCCAGCGGCGACTGTATGCGGGGACGGGGGGGCACGGCTCTCCAGAATCCCCCAGCCGGATGTTCCTCGCCCGCGTTTCCTGCACCGGCTGTCACGGGCTCCCGACGACCGTCCGCGGACACGAACGGGTGCGGCTCGCCGGAGAGGCGTCGTGCATGTCGTGTCATGGCATCCGCTACGCCAATCTGCTGCCCTCCTGGCAGCGCGAAATGGAGGGCAAGCTCGCCCGCGTCGCCCCGGTCGTGGCGAGTGCCACGGCTGCGCTGGGGTCGGCGACCGTTCGCGGCCGTGCCGCCGCCGACAGTCTGCTCGGGCTGGCGCAGGACAATGTAGAGCTGGTGCGCGTCGGGAAGGCCGCCCACAACGTCGCCTACGCTGATCGGCTGCTCCGGGCGGCGCTCGATTTGACCCGCGCAGCCGTCCGCGCCGGATCGCTGGCCTACACCGTTCCGCAGATCAACCTCGGCCCTCCGCTCGGCGAGAACGCCTGTTTCGGCTGTCACGTCGGCGTGGAGCGGGCGAAGGTGACGTTCCAGGGCCGTGCATTCAATCACGAGCCGCATGTGCTGCGCGGTGGACTGGGGTGTGCGGACTGCCACACGCCGCTGGATCGCCACGGCGGCACGACAGTCACGCTTGCAGGGTGTGACGCCTGCCACCACAACGCGGTCCGGCCGATGAACTGCGTGCGGTGCCACGCCGGGCCGGAGGGTGGGGCGGGGGCGCCCGCAGCGCCGATCGCGACCGCCACGGGCGCCTTTTCGCATCCCGTGCACGTCCAGGCCAACATCGCGTGTACGACGTGCCACACGCCGCCCGCGATGAGCGCGCGCGCGCTGGTCTGCCAGACGTGTCACAACCAGCACCATGAGCCCGACCGCACCTGCTCGAGTTGTCACCGGGCGGACAGTGGCGTGCTCGCCAAGCACACCCGCTCCGCGCATAACGGCTGCGTCGCCTGTCACGCGGAGACGCCCAACTTGAACCGCTGGTCGCGCCAGATCTGTACGACGTGTCACGTCCAGCAGGCGAGCGGTCACTACGCCACCCGGTCGTGTGAGGCCTGCCATCAAATCCCAGCCATGAGGACGGAGTGACGATCGCGCGAGTCGCTTTCCTGGGCCTGCTGTGGACTGGCACCGCGGCGGCGCAGGGGGTCACGTGCGAGAAGTGCCACGGCAATCGTGATTTCCTGGTCGGGAAGGGGGGTGGTGGACCGCAGGGCGATTCCGGCCTCTACGTGCCTGCCAGCAGGTTGCAGGACACGCGGCACGCGTCGCTGCGGTGCGCGCAGTGCCATGTGGATTACGATGCGGGCTACCCGCATCGCGCCACCTCACGCGTCGTCCCCTGCCAAACGTGCCATGCCGCTGAGGGCCGGGACTGGGAAGTGTCGATTCACGCCGCCAACGCGACGACGGCCGGCGATGCTCCGACATGCGTCGGCTGTCACGGCTCGCACACGGTGTACGGAGCGGCGGACCGCCGTTCGCCCACGAACGCCCTGAACGTGGCGGCGCTGTGCGGGCGCTGTCACGCCGATTTGCGGATCACCGGCACCTACTTCGCGACCGAGGACAAGCGCACCGCGCGCACGGCGGTTGCGCATTACCACACCACGGTGCACGGCACCGCGCTGACCCGCGCCGGACTCGTGGTGTCCGCGACGTGCAACGACTGCCACACCGCGCACAAGGTTCTCCCGGCCGATTCCGCGGGGTCGTCGGTCAACCGGGCGCACATTCCAGCCACGTGCGGTGCGTGTCACGTGGGCGTCGTGGAGACGTTCGACAGCTCCGCGCACGGCGTCGCCTACCAGACGGGGGCGCGCACGCCGACCGGCCATCCGGCGCCGGTGTGTGTGGACTGTCATTCGGCGCACGAGATCGTGCGTGCCGACCAGCCGCAGTGGCTGCTTGGCGTCGTGGAAGAATGCGGCAAGTGCCACGAGCGGCTGTACGAGACGTACTTCGAGACGTATCACGGCAAGGTCACGCGGCTGGGCTTCAACCTCGCCGCCACCTGCGCCGATTGTCACACGGCGCACAACATGCGGCCGGCGTTGGATACCCGCTCATCGGTTTACGCTGAAAACCTCGTCGCAACGTGCGGGCGCTGCCATGCGAACGCCAACGCGAACTTCGTGCGCTACCAACCGCACGGCGATCCGAAGGACCGCCATAGGTATCCGATGCTCTTTTGGAGCTGGCTGTTCATGACGGTGCTGCTGGTGAGCGTGATGTCGTTCTTCCTGCTTCATACGCTGCTGTGGGTCACCCGCCTGACCATCAACCGGCTGCGCGGTCGGGGTCGGGACCACCCGGAGACCCCCGCGTGACGCCGCGTCCCTTGAACGCCTCGGATCGCGGCGCCGGCCCCTACGTCTGGCGCTTTACGCCGCTGCAACGGGCGCTGCACGCCATGGTGATCGTGTCGTTCTTCGGCCTCGTGATCACCGGGCTGCCTTTGCACTTCGCGCATGCAGCGTGGGCGCGCGTGCTCATCCGGCTGGTCGGCGGCCTGCACGCCGCCGGGCTGATCCACCGTTTTTGCGCGATCGTCACATTCGTCTACTTCATCATGCACCTGGGCGCGGTCGCCTACAGCATCGTCCAGAGCGGTAACCCGAAACGCTTCTTCTGGGGCCCCGACTCGATGGTGCCGCAGCCGAAGGACCTGTTCGACGTCATTCAAATGTTCAAGTGGTTCTTCGGAAAGGGCGAGCAGCCGAGGTTCGATCGCTTCAGCTACATGGAGAAGTTCGACTATCTCGGCGTGTTCTGGGGCGTGGCCATCATCGGCGCGTCGGGGCTGTTGCTCTGGTTCCCCGAATTTTTCGCCAAGTTCCTGCCCGGCTGGGCGTTCAACGTCGCCACGATCGTGCACGGCGACGAGGCACTGCTTGCCATGAGCTTCATCTTCACGATCCACTTCTTCAACGTGCACTTGAGGCCCGAGAAGTTTCCCATCGACCTCGTGATCTTCACGGGGCGGACCACGACGGGCTACATGCAGGAAGAGCATCCCCTCGAATATGAGCGGCGCCGCGCGGCCGGCACGCTCGACGTCCTGACGGCGCCTGCGGTGTCGCGCGCGGGATACTTGTGGTCGGTCGTCCTGGGGTTCGCATCGCTCGCCCTCGGCGTTTCCCTCGTGATCCTCGTGCTGTGGGCACTCCTCTGATGCACCGCCTGCTGCTTCTTGGAATTGCCGCCGCACTCGTGACATCCGGCTCGGTCGCCGCCCAGGGCTACCGCCTGCGGGTTGATACGCGCTGGCAGACCGCGGCCTACCGTGGCGTCACGCTCGACAGTATTCCGGTCGCCGATACCGTGATCTCCCCGGGCAGCGGGCCCGTCTCCCCTGACGGGTTCGCGGTGCGCTGCCTGCCGGGAGCGGCGTACTGCACGTTCTTCCGCCCTGGCGCAATCCGGCGCGGGGGACCCGCCACGAGCGCGGTCGAAGCCTCGATATGGGGTTTTGGCGTCAGAGGCCTGAGCGTGCGGGCTGCGGCCCGGGTCGGCGTCGATCTTGGCACCGCCGACGTGTGGCCTGGAACGAACCCGGCCGTGCAGCTGCTCGAAGGCTACGCTGAATACGCCGTGCCGCGGCTTACCGCGCGGCTGGGCCGCCAGGTGATCCCGTCGCGGCTCGGGATGACCGGTTTCGACGGCGCGGGGGTGACCGTGCGCGACGCGCGGCACGGGATCGAGTTGCAGGGCTACGGCGGGTGGGGGCTGGCCCGCGGCGCGGCGCTCCCGGTCACGAGTCCGGCGCTCGATCCCCTCGACGATTTTCAGCCGCTCGAGCGGCAAGTCATCCTGGGCGTGGGAGGCGGCTGGACTTCGGCGCGCGCGGATCTGCGGGTCGAGTATCAGCGTGAGGTCGATCCGCACTTCAACAAATTTGTCTCCGAACGAGTCGGCTTCGATGGGGCGCTACGTCCCGTCCGAGACGTGCGGATTTCTGGAGGAGCGGATTACGACCTGGCTGCCGGGTGGTGGGGGAGCGCTGAGGCCAGCGTCGCGTACGTCACGCCCCGCGTACGCGGAACGCTCGGTGTGCGACGCTACCGCCCACACTTCGATCTCTGGACGATCTGGGGAGCATTCAGCCCCGTTCCGTATCGCGCGCTCGATGCGTCGGTCGCCTACGCGGTGGTGTCCCGTGTTGAGCTGCGTGGCCGCTACGAACGGTATCGCTACGACGAAGCGGCGACGGAAACGCCGCTGTTCAGCGCCAAGCAAGACGGCTGGCGCTCAGCGCTGGGCATGACGGTGACCCCGGTTCGGGCGTGGACGCTGGACGCCGACTACCAACGCGAGTTCGGACCCGGCGCGTCGGTGGCGGGTGCCGCTGCCACGATCACCTACCAGCCGTCGCCGAGGATTCGCGCCACGCTGCTGGGTTCGAGCTTCGATCGGCCCCTCGAATTTCGCTTCAACGACGTCGGGGTTCGGACGGTGGGTGTGGACGCGCAATTCGTATCATCCGAACGATTCCGCATCGGACTCAGCGCGTATCACTACAGCGAAGCGCACCACCGTCCCGACGCCGGCGCGTTCGACTGGAATCACTGGCGTGCGAGCGCGCGCGTCAGCTTCACGTTCGGCGAGGGCGATCCGCGCGGGCTCCCGCCCGCGATCCGTATGCTGCCCGGCGATCGGTCGGCCCGCTGAGCACGCGCATCGTCGCCGCGCTGCTCGCTGCCTCCGCGCTGGCGGGTGTGCCGTGGGGAGAAGCGGGCCAGCTCCGCGGTCAGCAGACCGGAGTCGACACCCGGTTCGATCACTACCGGCATCGGCGGGTGTTTCCAACCTGCGTGCAGTGCCACCAGGGCGCCGAGGATTCCGATCAGCCGCTGTGGCCCGACAGCACAACGTGCAGCGCATGTCATGACGGCTCGAGTCTTCCCAGGGTCAGCTGGCAACCTCCGGCAGAGGAGCGGCCGAGCAACCTCAAGTTCGCGCACGACCTGGTCCCCATCATGACGCGAAGAACGGCCCAGGGGACTGTGTCGCTCACCTGCCAGGACTGCCACACGCCGCCTGGAGGTGAATGGATGGTGGTGCAGCGGGCGACACCCGAGCGGTGCCTGGAGTGCCACGGCACGGGCGCCCCCCGCGCCCCCCACCTCGCGTCTCCGGACACGCTCTGTTCGACCTGCCACCTGCCGCTCCCGCGTGCGGTCGGATTCACGGCGGCGGATGTGGCGAGCTTTCCCGTGCCGCCGTGGCACGGGGCACGCGGCACGGCCGAACGGCGCCGCTTCCTGAGCGCGGCGCCGGAGAGCCACGGCGCGCGCGCGACCGGCACGAGCGAGCCGGTCGCGTCGAGCTGTACGGTCTGCCACGCGCGCGACTTCTGCATCACGTGTCACGTGGATGCGCCCGAGCGGGCGGCCATTCAGGCCCTGGATCCCGATCCGCGCGCGCGCGCGATCGTGGTCCAGCTGCAACGTCCACAGTCGCACGACGACCCCTCGTTCCTGAGCCGCCATGGTGCCATGGTACGGGCCAATCCGCAGCAATGCGCGACGTGCCATACACGGGAGAGCTGCCTCGCCTGTCATGCGCCGTCGCAAGCCGTGGGGGCGTCGCTGCATGCGGCAGGCGCGGGTCGCGGCATCGGGGCGCAGCCACGGCGCTCACCGCCGCCCTCGCATCGCGAGAGCTTCGCGCGCCGCCACGCGTCATCTGCGGCCAGCGCGCCGGTGACCTGCGCCGGCTGCCACGTACGCACCGATTGCCTGCAGTGCCACCGCCCGGACGCCGCCGCGGGTCCGGCCGGTTATCACCCCAACGGATTTCTGCAGCGCCATCCGGCCGCCGCTTACAGCCGCGAGACGCGCTGCGCCGATTGCCACAACAGCGGCAGCTTTTGCCAGACATGCCATGCGTCGGCGGGCCTGGTGAGCACCGGGGCGCTCGACGCCGGCTACCATGATGCGAGCAGCACGTTCAGTGCCGGACACGGGCAGGCCGCCCGGCAAAGTTTGGAGAGTTGTACCGCCTGCCACGCCGAGCGCGACTGCCTCACGTGCCACTCGGCGCTGGGTGGCCGGCGGTTCAATCCGCATGGGCCCGGGTTCGACGCGGAGCGGCTCAAGCGCAAGAATGCCCAGATGTGCGTTACCTGTCATGGTGTGGCCATACCGTGAACCAGCAAGGAGATGATCGAATGGCGACTCAAACGCCTGGCCTCGTATCAACGGGCCGCCGGGCCTTTCTGCGGTGGGCGACGGCGATCGGAGGTGCGACATCGGCGTTACTGGCCGGCGTCCCGGCGCTCCGTGCATTTCTTTCGCCCGCGTTTCGCCACAAGCGGGAGGAGAAATGGATCCGGTTGGGCGAGGTCGATCAGTTCGATACCGACGTCCCGACCAAGGTCGATTTCGTGGACGCCGTGCACGATGCCTGGGTAGAAACGCGCCGCCTGCGCAGCGTGTGGATCTATACCGAGGACGGCGAAGAATTCCGCGTCTACAACGGCCGCTGCACGCATCTCGGGTGCAACTATTCCCTGGACGAAGAGAAGCATGTCTTCCGCTGCCCCTGTCACACGGGATTCTTCGACATCAAGTCGGGTGACGTGCTGGGCGGCCCGCCGCCCCGCCCGCTCGATACGCTCGCGGTGAAGGTCGAAGACGGAATCCTGTACTGCCGCTATCAGGACTTCCATCTCGGCGTTTCAGACAAAGCGGAGGCCTGATCCATGCCCGTCTTCTTCCGTTGGCTCAATGAACGGTTGGATCTGGTCCGTGCCAAACGCGAGCTGCTCGACCGCGAGGTCCCGGACCGGCTCACGTGGTGGCACACGCTGGGCAGTGCGACGCTGACCGTTTTCGTGGTGCAGGTGATCACCGGCACCGTCCTCGCCACCTACTACTCGGCCTCCCCCGACCACGCGTACGACAGCATCCAATTCGTCATGCGTGAAGTGGCGAGCGGCAGTTTGCTGCGCGGCATTCACCACTGGGGCGCGAGCGCGATGGTGGTGTTGATTCTCGCGCACATGATCCGCGTGTTCTCCGTGGGTGCCTACAAGTACCCACGTGAAATCAATTGGCTGCTGGGGGTAGGCCTGTTCATCATCGTGATGGGGTTCAGCTTCACCGGCTACCTGTTACCGTGGGATCAAAAAGCGTATTGGGCGACGGCGGTGGGGACGAACATCGCGGGCACGACACCGCTGGTCGGCGGGGCCCTCGTTGCGCTGCTGCGTGGCGGTTCGGAGCTCGGGACCGCGACGCTCGCGCGCTTCTACGCTTTTCACGTCCTGTGGCTGCCGCTGAGTCTCGCGATCATTGTCGCCCTGCACATCACCGTCGTCGTGCGTCAGGGAATTGCGGCGCGCCCGCGCGATCTCGAGGCGGGAGCGCCGAAGAGCACGCGCGACCCCGCCTATCCCGAGTACTACCACAAGGCATATCTCGCCTCGAAGCGCGGCGGCGTGCGGTTTTGGCCCGACATTTTGGGAAAGGATGCCATCGTGTCGGCGGCCACGGTCCTGCTGCTCGTGCTGCTGGCGGCGGCGTTCGGAGCGCCCCTCGAATCGCCCGCCGACCCGACCGATACGAGTTACATCCCGCGACCGGAGTGGTATTTCCTGCCGATCTACCAGCTGCTCAAACTTGTTCCGGGATCGCTCGAGGCCGCGGTTGCGGTAGGCGTACCCACGATTCTGTTTCTGGTGCTGGTCGGTCTGCCGTTCTTCGACCGCGGCAGCACCCGCAATCTCCTGCATCGCCCGCTCGCGTTGGTGGGGCTCGCCGTCCTGCTCGGGGGCGCGGGCTTCTTGATCGGCGCGGCGGGCCGGGCGCCGGCCGCGACCTCAGAAGCCGGAGCAACACTCACGTCAGTCCAGCGCGCAGGCCGCGCGCTGTATCAGTCACAGCAATGCGGAGGTTGCCATCGCATCGCAGGGCAGGGCGGTGAAGAAGGACCGGATCTGACGACGGTTGGATTCCGGCATTCGGTTGGATGGCTCCACAGCTTCGTGGAACAACCCAGCCGGTTCCACGAGCAGTCTCGGATGCCGGCGTACGGGCCGCCCGCTCTCTCGCATCAGGAGATCGAGGAGCTGGCGCAGTATCTCGCGACGCTGCGCGGGCGGGAGCCGACACCGGTCGCTCCCCCGCAGTTCTACGACACCTTCCCGCCGCCCCGGCGGCCTTAGGGACCGGCAGCAGCCGCGGGCGACGCGAGCGTCTTCACGAACTTGGCGACGGCGGCCATCTCCGCCGCCGACAGCTTGTCCGTGAAGGGCTTCATGTCCTTGCCCTTGCCGTGCTGCAGCACGGCGATGATCGCCTGCTCCGTCAAGCGCGCCTGCTCGGCCGAATCAGCGAGCGTCTTGAGCGTCGGATAAAGGGTCACCATCCGGGCGGGAGGCACGCCCTTCGCGCCGTGACACGACTTGCAGTTCTGCCGGTAGAGCGCCGCGCCATCCGGCTCGGACGCCGCGGCCGCCTGCGCGGCGGCGCTCGACGCCCAGAGACACAACCCCAGCACGGCACCGGCCGCGACCGCCACTTTCCGTAATCGTGCACGCATGATCCACTCCCTCCAGATGTGAGCCCGCCCGCGCCTAAGAGTGCGACTCTCAACTGCGCTGTGATTTCTCAGTGACCCCTAACCACCCTTCCATGAGGTAGCAAGTTACACGATCCGCCTCGCCACGGGATCCCACGTTACTTTGCGCCCCTCGAGATACGAGCGCGTCGCCATGTGGCAGGTGATCGCCTCCTCGAACCCCCGGTCGATGTTACAACTCGTGTCGCCGCCGTTGCGGATCGCGTCGAGCCATTCCGCGATGTGCAGGTGATAGGCCGACACGCGGCGGCCGCCCCGATAGGTGTACAGCAGGCCGCGGCTGGCGAAATACTCGGCCGTCGCCGAGGTGACCGCGTCGATGCCCTTGGAGCCCGGCCGATAGGTGAACATCGGGCGCGACGGATCGATGGTCCCGCTCTGAATCTTGTCCGCGAAGCGCGTCGATTCGCCGTCGGCGGACACGGTCAGCGCGCCGCTCACGCGCAGCGAGGCGTCGTGCCCCATGAACACGAGCCCGCGGTTATTGCCGTTGGCGAGCGTGGCGCTGTAGACGAACGTCAGGTCGCGGTCGGGATACTCGTACACGGCCTGGAACACATCCGGCGCGTCGCGGCCATCCTTGAAATAGTACACGCCGCCCGACGCGACGACCGACTTCGGAATCCCGAGGCCAAGGATCATGTTGACGGCGTCGTATTCGTGCGACAGCAGGTCGCCCGACAGCCCCGTCCCGTAGTCCATCCAGCAGCGCCAGCGGAAGAAGCGCTCCAAGCTGAAGGGCACGCGCTTGGCCGCGGGCTCCTGGAACTGCGCCCAGTCGATGGTCCGCGGGTTGCCCTGGGGATGGATGTCCCATACCCAGGCGCCCCAGGGCGAGTTCCGGTTGGTCGTCGACTCGATCAGCGTGAGCGGGCCCAGGATCTTGGCGTTCACGACCTCGCGCGCCTTCTGGTGACTTTCCGACTGCCGGTTCTGGTGCCCCAGCTGGAAGACGATCTTCGAGCGCTTGACGGCGTCGTGCATCGCGATCGCTTCCGCTTCGGTCCGGGTCATGCACTTCTCGCAGTACACCGGGATACCGCGGTTCGCGGCCTCGATCGTGATCGGCGCATGCCAGTGGTCGGGCGTGGCGACGATCACTGCGTCCACCTCACCGCTCGCGAGCAGGTCGGTATAGCGCTTGAAGCGTTTGGCGGCCGGATTCGCCGCACCGCCGCCCGGACGCTGCATGACCTGTGACGCGGCGATGGCCCGCTCGGAACGCACGTCGAACAGGTCGCACACGGCGGTCAGGGCGACGTTGAGGTCGTCCTGGCCCAGATAGGTCTCGAGCTCCTTGTCGCGCGGGTCTTCGTCATGGTTCTTCTTGGCCTCCTCGATCCAGTCGGGGTGTGCGAAGCCGGCGTGCCGCACCAGCGACTCCCCTTCGCCACCGTACCCGATGATGCCGAGGCGAATCCGCTTGCCCGGCGGGCGCGAGACTGCGTTCCGAATCACCGCGGGACCGCTCTCGCTCACCCCGAGCTCGGCGAGCAGAGCGCGGCGTTTGACGTCGTCGCCCGCTTTCTTCCGGAGGAATTCCACGAAAAACACGCCGAAGACGGGAACCGACACCAGCGCCTTGAGGACGCTGCGGCGCGACATGGTTAGCCATTGGTTGCCGGTAGGTTTCTGTTGGTCAGTCATGGCCGGTGCTCTCCAAGACAGCGGGCGCAAGCGGCTGCGGTATCGAGCCGCTCTTGTTGCGGGCGAGGAATCGGTCCAGCCCGAAGCTCTGCTCCGTGGGATACGCAAGCACGACGAGTAGTGCGGCGAGCTCGATCAGGACCTTGTTCACGATCAGGTAACTGCCCTCGGCCGGGATCGGATAGGTGTACCCGACGAATGGGGGCGCCGCGATATAGTAGAAGGCGAGCAGCACGATGCCGGCAATCGCAGACCAGCGCGTGAAGAGCCCGAACATGAGGCCGAGGCCGATCGCGACCTGGCCCCACATGTTGACGTAATCCACGACGGTCACCGCCCCGGGGCTCGCGGCGATGGCGACGAACACACCTTTGAACCACCACTGCGATTCGGCGAGGTAACCGGCCGACGTCCAGTAGGGGTTGAGCAGTTTGGAGAGCCCCTCGTACAGGAAGTGCCATCCGATGAGGAGTCGCAGTGCGACCATCGTGCCGACTTGAAATTTCGGCGAGGGTGTCCAGGGCATCATGGCTCCTTGCGCCATCCGCGTGAGCGGAATTGGCGGCCAGCAGAGTCCAGAATCAGGCACTCGCAATGCGCGAGCGACTCGACGAGCGCCAGGCCGCGCGCGGCGTCGAGGACGAAGAGAGCAGTGGCCAGCGCGTCGGCGGCCATCGCGGTGGGGGCGAGTACCGAAACGCTGGTGTGATGATCGGGGGAGCGGCCGGTGGCGCCATCCACGATATGATCGCCGCGCTCGTACTTACCCGACGTGGCCACGGCGGCGTCGGTGAGATGGATGACATCGGGGAATACGCCGGGGGCGTCCGGGTCCCAGACGCCGACGGTCCAGGGGCGGCCGTTTTCTCTCGTGCCCGCGCTGCGGATGTCGCCGCCCGCATTGACGAGAAAGCTGCGCACGCCGCCTTGCTTGAGCGTGCGTGCGATGGCGTCCACGATGTAGCCTTTGGCGATGCCGTCGAGTGTCAGCCCCATTCCTGCTTTGCCGAACCGAATGGCGTGTTTCGATGCGGCGACGTGCTGAACGCCCACCAGGGCCAGCGCCTCGGCGATTTCGGCATCTGGCCTTAGCAGCGGCTCGACGGAGATGTCGAACGCTCCTCGCGTGAGCGCGTGGTAACGGATTGCGCGGGCGACAACGTCGGCGAGCTCGGGCGGCGGCCCGTCCAGCCGGCCGGTGTCGTTGAGCACGGTCAGCGCCGACGCCGGTTCGAAGTGCGAGAAGATGGCGGTGAGCCGATCCATCTCGACAAACGCGCGGCCGATCGCCTCGTCGAGCAGTCCCTGCGTGGGGCCGAGCGCCGACACCGAGACCAGCGTGCCCATGGCGGGCCGGCCCGTGGTCACGATGACCGTGTTCCGGTCGACTCGGAGGGATTCTGTGGCAGCGGGCGTGATATCCGCGCGCTCGAAGCCGAGGTCGAGAAGCCGGTCGAGGGTCACACGAGCCCGGCGAGGTTCTCGTACAGGTGCCACCGGCGCGCGATCGCTTCATCGGCCCGCGTGAGCAGCGTCTCGGCGGCAGCCGGATTGTTCCGCGCGAGCAGGCGATAGCGCAGCTCCTGATCGGCGTATTCCCGGAAGCCCAACGTCGGCCGCGGCGAATCGAGCGTGAACGGATTCTCGCCGGTGCGGCGCAGCTCCGGGTTGTAGCGCAGCAGTGGCCAATAGCCGCAGTGTACGGCGCGCCGCTGCTGCTCGAGCCCCATCCGCAGATCGTACCCGTGGGCGATGCAGTGACTGTAGGCGAGCACGAGCGACGGACCGGGGTACGCCTCGGCCTCGCGCAAGGCGAGCAGCGTCTGCTGGGGGTTGGCGCCGATCGCGACGCGCGCCACGTACACGGTCCCGTACGCCATCGCCTGCAGCGCCAGATCCTTCTTTTCCGTGGCCTTGCCGGCGTTCGCGAACTTGGCGACCGCCGCGAGCGGCGTGGCCTTCGAGGCCTGGCCGCCGGTGTTCGAGTACACCTCGGTGTCGAGCACCAGCACGTTCACGTCGCGCCCGCTCGCCAGGACATGATCGAGACCCCCCGAGCCGATGTCGTACGCCCAGCCGTCACCGCCCACGATCCAGACGCTGCGACGCACGAGGCCGCCGATGACGGAGAGCAGCTGCCGCGCCGCCTCGTCGCCGGCGTCGGCGAGCGGCCGCAGCCGAGCGCACGCCGCCGCGACCTGGCGCCGCTGCATGCGGATCTGTGGCTCTTCGCGCTGCGACGTCGAAAGCAGGGCGTCGGTGAGTTCGTCACCCAGGATGCCACGGAATGCGGCGGTGAGCCGGCGTGCCATTGCGAGCTGGCCATCAGCCGCTAGTCGCATCCCGAGCCCAAACTCCGCGTTGTCCTCGAACAGGGAGTTCGACCACGCCGGCCCGCGGCCCTCGGAGTTGATCGCCCAGGGCGTCGTGGGGAGATTGCCGCCGAAAATCGACGAGCAGCCGGTGGCGTTGGCGACGAGCATGCGGTCGCCGAACAGGCGCGAGAGCAAACCCAGATAGGGGGTCTCGCCGCATCCCGCGCACGCACCCGAGAACTCGAACGTCGGCTCCAGGAACTGGGTGCCGCGCACCGTCGAGAAATCCACCTGCGCGCGCTCCGTCACTGCCAGCGACTCGAAGAACGCAACGCTCGCCCGTGCCGCCTCGAGAATGGGCTCACGCTCCGTCAGATTGATCGCTTTGCGCGATCCGGCCGCCTGGCCGTCAGCCCGTCCGTCCATCGACACGGCCGGGCATACCTCCACACACAAACCACAGCCGGTGCAGTCCTCCACATACACCTGGAGTGTGTAGCGCGTGCTGGGGAAGCCGCGTTCGTCGATCGGGGCCGATGGGAAGCCGGCGGGCGCGTGCACGAGCCGAGCGTCTTCCACGAGCCCGGCGCGAATGGCGGCGTGCGGGCAGATCATCGCGCAGTTGCCGCATTGAATGCAGGTGCCCGGATCCCATTCGGCCACACTCTCGGAGATGTTGCGCTTTTCCCAGCGCGACGTCGCGCTCGGATAGGTGCCATCGACGGGCAGCGCGCTCACCGGGAGGGCGTCACCCCGACCTGCCAACATCGGCCCCGTCACGCGTTGTACGAACTCGGGAGCGGCCGCCGGCACGACGGGCCGGATGTCGATGTGGCTCGTGGCGCTGGCCGGGACGGGCATCGGGCGCAGCCGTTCCAGCGTCGCGTCCACCGCAGCGCAGTTCGCGCGCACGACGTCCTCGCCCTTGTGGCCGTAGGTCTTTCGAATGGCGGCTTTGATCTTCTCGAGGGCTTGCTCGCGTGGCAGGACGCCCGAGATGCCGAAGAAGCAGGTTTGCAGCACCGTGTTGGTGCGCCCCGGGATTCCCGCCTCGCGCGCCACGGCGCTCGCGTCGATGACCCACACCGCCAGCTTCTTGCGGATGATTTGCTCCTGAACGGCGCGCGGCAGGCGGCGCCACGTCTCCGCGGGATCGTAAGGGCTGTTGAGCAGGAACGTCGCCCCCTCCGCCGCGATGTCGAGCACATCGATCGTATGCACGAACGAGAATTGATGGCACGCGACGAACTGGGCGCGATCCACGAGATACGCGGACTGGATCGGCGCGTGGCCGAACCGCAGGTGCGACACGGTGCGCGAGCCCGATTTCTTCGAATCGTAGACGAAGTAGCCCTGCACGAAGAGGTCCGCCTCCTCGCCCAGGATCTTGCAGCTGTTCTTGTTCGCGCCGACGGTGCCGTCGGCGCCGAGGCCGTAGAAGACGGCGCGGAACGTGTCGTCGGGCTCGGTGCGGAACGACGGATCGTACGACAGGCTCGTGTGGCCCACGTCATCGTCGATCCCGACGACGAAGTGATTGCGCGGGCGTGGTGCTTTCAGCTCGTCGAGCACCGCCTTCACCATCGCCGGCGTGAACTCCTTCGAGGAGAGGCCGTAACGCCCGGCGATCACGGGGAACGTGCGGCCGCCTTCCGCCAGCGCCGCCACCACGTCGAGGCACAACGGTTCCGCGAGCGCGCCGCTTTCCTTCGTGCGGTCGAGCACGGCCACGGCGCGCGTGGTTGCGGGCAGCGCGGCGAGGAAATGCCGTACCGAGAACGGCCGGAACAGCCGCACCTGCAGCGCGCCGACCCGCTCGCCGCGCGCCACCAGCCAGTTGACGGTCTCGCGCGCGGTCGCGGCGCTCGAGCCCATCAGCACCACGACGCGCTCGGCGTCGGGCGCACCAAAGTACTCGAACAATCCGTATTGCCGGCCGGTGCGCTCGGCGAACTGCCGCATCGCGCGCTCCACGACGCGGGGCGTGCGCGCGAAGAACGGATTGGCCGCCTCGCGGCTCTGGAAGTAGACGTCGGGATTCTGCGCGGTGCCACGGATGAACGGCGTGTCGGGATTCAGCGCGCGCGCGCGATGCGCGCGCACCAGGTCGTCGTCGATCAGCGCGCGCAGATCGTCGTCCGACAGGCCGACGATGCGCGCGAGCTCGTGCGACGTGCGAAAGCCGTCGAAGAAATGCACAAACGGCACGCGCGTTTCGAGCGTCGCCATCTGCGCGATGAGGGCGAAGTCCTGAGCCTCCTGGACCGAGCCGGACGCGAGCAGCGCGAAGCCGGTGGGCCGCACCGCCATCACGTCCTGATGATCGCCAAAGATGCTCAGCGCGTGTGCGGCGATCGAGCGCGCGGCGACATGCAGGACCGTGCTCGTCAGCTCGCCGGCGATCTTGTACATGTTGGGGATCATCAGCAGCAGGCCCTGCGACGCCGTGAACGTGGTCGCGAGCGCGCCGGCCTGCAGCGCGCCATGCAAGGCGCCCGCCGCACCGCCCTCGCTCTGCATCTCCACGACCTCCGGCACCGATCCCCAGATGTTCGGGCGACCCTCGCTCGCCCACTCGTCCGCCAGCTCGGCCATCGCGGACGACGGGGTGATCGGGTAGATCGCGCACAGCTCGTTGGTGCGGTACGCGACGCTGGCGCACGCCTCGTTGCCGTCGACGATCAGCGTGGTCATGATACGAATGCCGGTTCGGGTGTGAGCTGAATCGCGTGCGAGGGGCATTGCTCGAAGCAGACGGCGCACCCGGTGCAGCGATCGTAATCGAAGGCATAGCGCAGGCCTGGCCCGAGCTTGGTGATCGCGCGCTCCGGACAGGCGCCGAGGCACGCGTCGCACTCGAAGCAGTTGCCGCAGGACAGACACCGCTTTGCCTCGAACAGCGCCTCGCTCGCCGTCAGCCCCTGGACCACTTCACCGAAGTCGCGCCGGCGGATCTCGATGGGGATGCGCGCCTGCACGTGCGGTGACACGTGTCGCGCGAACCAGAGGCGCAGCTGATCGAACGTGGCCTCGCCGCGGACCGTCGGCTTCTGGTAGACGGTGCCGCGCAGCCACGCGTCGATGTGACGGGCGGCCTTCTTGCCGTGGCCCACGGCCACGGTCACGGAGCGCTGTGCGGGAATCATGTCGCCGCCCGCAAACAGGCCCGGCCGGCCCGTCATCATGCCGTTGTCCACTTCGACCGTGCCGTCCGGCAGTGCCGCGCAGCCGTGCATCCCGGCGAGGAACCGCGTGTCCGCCTCCTGCCCGACGGCAAGGACGACGGCATCGGCCTCGAGTGTCTCGTACTTCCCCGTGCCGCGCGCCTTGCCGTCAGCGCCGACCTCCATCACCTCGATGCGCAGGTCGTGACCGTCCGCCGACGCAATGCTGCGCAGCCAATGAATCCGGATGCCCTCTTCCATCGCCTCGTCGGCTTCGAAGGGTAAGGCGGGCATGTGGGCGTAATCGCGACGGTAGATGATGAGTGGCTCATGACCCATGCGGAGCGCGGTGCGGGCGGCGTCCATTGCGGTGTTGCCGCCCCCGTAGATGGCGACGCGCCGTCCCAGTTTCGGTGGCGCGCCGCGGCTCACGTCGTGGAGGTAGCTCAGCGCATCCACCATGCGCACCGCGTCGGTCGCGGGGATGTCCACGCGCTTGGAAAGGTGCGCCCCCACGGCCACGAATACCGCGTCGAAGGCGCCCGCCGACCACTCGCGCTCGAGGTCCTCCACGCAGTGGTCGAGCGTGATCGTGATGCCCATCTGCTCGATGCGTTGCACTTCCGCGGCCAGCACGTCGCGCGGCAGGCGGTAGGCGGGGATGCCGAAGTGCATCATCCCGCCGGCCAGCGCGCCGGCGTCGCGGATCTCCACGGAGTGTCCGAGGCGGCGCAGGTGGTAGGCCGCCGACAGGCCGCTCGGGCCCGCCCCCACGATCAGGACGCGCGCGCCGGTCGGCGGCGGAACCTCGGGCGTCCAGTCTTCGGCCAGCGCGCGATCGCCCAGGAACCGCTCCACCGCGTGGATGCTGACGGCCTCGTCCAGCTCGGTGCGATTGCACGAGGTTTCGCACGGGTGATAGCACACGCGCCCATGCACAGCCGGGAACGGATTGTCGTCGAGGATTCTGAGCCACGCCTCGCGGTCCTTGCCGGCCTGCGCCAGGGCGAGCCAGACCTGGACGTTCTCGCCGGCGGGACAGGCGTGGTTGCACGGAGGACGCAGATCGACGTACTCCGGCCGTCGCGTGCGCGACGGCCCGGTGCCCCGCTTGCGTCCCAGATCTACCGGCTGAGTGAGATCGGCCATGCTCCTCCTCCCTCAAACACAGCCCTGCTGTGGAGAGGATGAGCTGAGGAAAACGTGAGGGTTCCTTCAATCTTGGGCGCGTGGTGGTTAGGAAAGGGTCTTGTTCGCCGCTATGAGGGACCCGTACCTTGGGAGTCGAGCAGGATACTCTCCAGCGGAGGTACCGACCGTGAAAGCGTCGATTGGGGCCGTCGTCCTGGCGTTGTGTGGGGCGGCGTTCGTGCAGCCGGGCACGCCGACCAAGGCGCAGACGAAGGTGACGGTGGTGATCACGTCGCCCCTGAACGGCGACACGGTGACGAGCCCGGTGCTCATCAAGCTGCGGGCGACCGGGGTTCGGATCGTCCCCGCGACTGTCGAGCAGCGCGGCACGGGCCATCATCACCTGTTCGTGGATCACGAGCTGAAATGGATCAACGACACGATCCCGGCTGGGAGCCCGGGGATCATTCATTTAGGGCGGGGCCAGACCGAGTTCCAGCTCGATTCCCTTGCGCCGGGCCCCCATCGCGTGATCGCCCTGATCGCGGATTGGAACCACGTTCCCCTGCACCCACTCGTCGCGGATACGGTAACGTTCACGGTGAAGTAGCGCGTAGAGAGTGTTGTTCGAGCGGACTTGGGTCCCCCGGTGGCTCTACGGGGGCGGCGTAGAAGTGCCCGCCTAAAGTCTTCTTCATCATACCCACAACCCACCTTCAACGTCGACCCGTAGGCTTGCAATCTGATGACCAGCGTCGCGAGCTGTCACGGAGAGGCGAGCGCGGTGACGGGCGGGCCTCGCGGTTTGCGCGTGGCCCTCGTCGGCGCCCCGAACGTCGGCAAGAGCGCACTCTTCAACCGCCTCACTGGACGCTACGTCACGGTCTCCAACTATCCCGGGACATCGGTCGAGATCGCGCGGGGCGCAGGGACATTCGGCGGCGTCGCAGGCGAGGTACTCGACACGCCGGGACTGTACTCGCTGCTGGCAACGACCGACGATGAGCGTGTCGCGCAGCGTCTCCTGCTGGATGGCGCGGCCGACGTAGTCGTCCACGTCGTCGACGCGAAGAATCTGCCGCGCATGCTGGCGCTCACCATTCAGCTCCTCGAGTTGGGCCGTCCGATTGTCGTCGCCCTGAACATGATGGACGAGGCCGAGCGGCTTGGCCTGCGACTGTTCCCGGGCGAGCTCGCGCGGCGTCTTGGCGTTGCGGTCGTCCCGGTGGTGGCGGTGACGGGGTGGGGAATTGACGAGCTGCGGTCCGCGATCCTGCATGCGCACGCGTCCCCCGTGCCGCTGCCCCCCGTCTATGGAAACGGTGTGGGCACCGCGCTCGGTAGGCTTCGCGACCGGCTCGCCGGCGTTTACCCCGTCCATCCGGCGGCCGTTGCGGCCTTGCTCCTCCAGGGCGATGCGAACGCCCAGGCCGCAGTGTGCCGTCATGAGCGGGATGGCGGCCGGCGGGCGATTGCGGCGGCCCGCGACCTCGCCGGTGGTTTCGATGCCCCGGCCCCATACCGGGTCGCAGTCGAGCGGCAGCGCGCCGTCGAGGCGCTACTCGATCGCGTGCTGCTCGCCTCACCGCCCCGCAGCGGTGCGTACGACCGCCGGCTCTTGGAGTGGCTGGGTCGTGCGCTGGGCCGCCCGGTCGTGGGGGTTCCCGCGCTCGGTGTCGTACTGTATGTCGGACTGTACCTGTTCGTCGGGCGATTCGGAGGCGGCACTCTCGTGGATTGGCTCGAGCATGTGGCATTCGGCAGGTGGATCAGTCCGTTCTTCGAGCGGCTCTTCGCCGGGCTGCCCTCGGACGCCATGCGCGCGCTGTTCGTGGGCGAGTACGGACTGCTCACGCTGGGGCTGCGGTATGCCGTCGGCGTCATCCTGCCGATCGTTGGCGCATTCTTCTTGTTTTTCGCCGTGCTCGAAGACTCCGGCTATCTCCCGCGCATCGCCTTGCTTGTCGACCGCGTCTTCAAGCGCCTCGGTCTCTCGGGGCGCGCCGTGATTCCCATGGTCTTGGGGTTCGCGTGCGACACGATGGCGACGATGGTGACCCGTACTCTGGAGACCCGCCGCGAGCGCGTGCTGGCCACACTGCTCCTCGCCCTCGCGATCCCCTGCTCGGCGCAGCTCGGCGTGATTCTGGCCCTCATGGCCGGCCAGCCGCTCGTGCTCGGCGTCTGGATCGCCGCAGTGGTTGGCACGTTCGTCCTGGTGGGCGCCGTTGGCGCGCGGGTCCTTCCCGGCGCGCCGCCGCTGTTTCACATGGAGCTGCCGCCGCTCCGCATTCCGCGCGCCGGCAACGTGCTCGTCAAAACGTACACGCGGATGCAATGGTACTTCCTCGAAGTCCTGCCGCTCTTTCTCCTCGCGAGCGTCCTGCTGTGGATCGCCGATCAGACGGGTATGCTCGCGGCTGCCGTGGCCGGGGTCGAGCCCGCCGTGACCGCCCTCGGCCTCCCCGCGGAAGCCGCACGCATCTTCCTGTTCGGCTTCTTCCGGCGCGACTACGGCGCGGCCGGCTTGTACGATCTCAATCATCAGGGTTTGCTCGATCCGGTCCAGCTCGCGGTGGCGGGCGTGACGCTCACGCTGTTCGTGCCGTGCATCGCCCAGTTCCTGATGATGATGAAGGAGCGCGGAGCGAAGACCGCGCTGGCGATGCTCGCCTTCATCACGCCGTTCGCATTCGGCGTCGGGTTTTTGGTGAACCTCGTGCTGCGGTGGTTGATATGATTGCTCGGCGCGTGGTCTGCGGCTTGTGCGCGCTGGAGTTCCTCGAGGACATGGGGCAACCAGTGTGTCGTGCCTGTCCGCTCGCCGGCATCTGCCACAACGTCCGTTGCCCGAATTGTGGCTATGAGAACGCCCTTCCGCCCGCGTGGCTCGCGCGCCTCGTGGGGGAGGACACTCGGTGACGACGATCGAGTGGTTGCGCATGCGCCTGCTGCCTGGCGGGCCACGCGGCTGGGCCGATGAGTGCCCCACCGGAGTGCCCGTGCCGGAGGCCCACCGCTGCGCCGCGGTCGACTGCAAGTCGGTGCCGCTCACCAGTTTGTCGGAAGGCGAGCGCGGGTGTATAACGTGCCTACAGGATCCTGGATCAGCCAGCGCCGCAAAGGTGGCCGCGCTAGGCGCGCTCCCTGGGGTCGAGCTCGAGCTCGTCCAGCGATTCCCTGCATTTGTGTTTCGCATTGGCTACGCGGAGGTCGCTGTTGACACGCAACTCGCTGAGTCCATCCGCGTGCGCCGCATACCTCGTCTGAGAGGAAGGTTCAAATGAAACGGATTCAACTAATCGGTATCGGACTGTGTTTGATCGCTATGCCGCTCGTCGCCCAGGACACGACGCGACCGCTACCACCGGGCCAAGGGCCACGCCCCGGGATGGGGATGGGGATGCACGGACCGCATGGTGCGGGTGGCATGATGGGCATGATGCAGGGAATGATGGGCCCGATGATGAGGGTCATGGCGTATGAGCCGGGGCATTTGCTGGCCTGGAAGGACTCTCTGCGACTCACTAGCGATCAAGTCACCAGACTCACGGCGATCCGTGACGCGGCCAAGGCGGCTCATGACGCGGCTGCGGGCAGCGCGATGACGCACATGAATGCGGTGTCGCAGGCGTTTCAGGCCGCCGCTCCCGACACGAATGCGCTGCGAGTGCACTTCAACGAGGCGCATGCGGCGATGGGCAAGGCGCATGCAGTGATGCTCTCGGCGGCCGCGCGAGCGAAAGCCGTTCTCACCGACGCGCAGCGCCAGCGTGTCGACGTGTGGGCGAACCAGATGCAGCAGCAAATGCAGCAGCGCATGATGTGACATCTCACAATTGATTCACGGTGGCTTCACCACGGAATTGCTAGGTTGTACGCGGCCACCAGGAGCGGTGGCCAATGCGGGACGATGCAAGTCGCCGGCCGCATGTTCACCGGATGGAGTGCTTCCGGTATCAGAACGCGAAATCCGACGACCTCCAGCCCCCGCTCGATTTCGGAACGAGCGGGGGCTGATTCTTTTCACGGGCGATTCACCCTGGATTCACCTGCATACGAATAGATTGCCCCGCAGCATCAGAGAGATGTTTCCCCGCAGAGGAGGTGAATTCTATGTTCGGAGTGATTCGCAAGGCCCCACGTGATCCATGGTTCGAGATGCTCTATAACCTCGAGCGGCGTATGGGTCGGGGGTTCAATGAGCCCTTCATGGGCTTGGATTGGCCGGGTGTGGAGGTAACCACCGCGGCATGGACGCCAGTGGTCGACATCTTCGAGGAGTCGGATTGTCTGCGCATTACCGCGGAGGTGCCGGGTGTGAAGCCGGAGAACGTGAAGATCCTCGTCGAGGGCAATCTGCTCACGATCCAGGGAACGAAGGAGCAGGTGGCGGAGGCAAAGACGGAAAAAGTGCATCGCTATGAGCGGACGTATGGCTCGTTCGAGCGCACCTTTACGCTCCCCACGACCGTGGATCCGGAGCACATCAAGGCGCAGTATGAGGCCGGTGTGTTGACGCTGACGCTGCCCAAGATCGAGAAGGCCAAACCCCGTCAGATCGCCGTCGAGATCACGCCGGAGAAGAAGCTGAAAGCATGAGCTGGGTGCCGGCGTGTGAGCCGTCAGCCCTCGCCGTTGATGAGCGAGGGCTGATGTGTGTCTAGTGCTTGGACTTTAGGTACTCGACGCCGGGCGCGACGGTCGCCCGCCACGCCGCCTCGACGGCCGGCGTGCACTCCCGATCGAATTGTTTCACCGTGTCGATGAGCGCGTCGATGAAGGGACGGTAGAGGGCGGGCGCAATGTTCAGATCGCGCCGGCTGTGCCGCTCGGCCACGCGCGTGAGCAGCGTCGGCTCCTTGAGCGGATGATTGGGGAAGACGAGCAGGAGACCGATGGCGTGGCGCAGCAATTTGTTCTGTTGCTCGAAATCGGTGTGGGCAAAGCGTGGCACCGCCTCAGGGCACGCGGCCAGGAAATTTCGGTAGAACGCCGGCAGGAAATCGGCGGCCTCGCAACACCGATCGTAGCTCGCCTTGGCCACCGCGGTCGTCGCCCTGTCAACCATGACCGACAAAGGTGCCGCCTCGATCGCGACACGGCAACGTCTGCGGCCGCTCTATGAAGCGCGCCTGTTGTTTCCGAGCGAAGTGTGCCTGTTGATTCCGAGCAGGGTATACAAGGGGCACGTCCGGAAGAGGGCGGTGCCGATGAAGATCACGCCGATAAAGCCGAGCGCGAGCGCCACCAGCGGGCGGTCCTGGAGCGCTACCGAGTTCAACAGTAGCACGCCTCCCACAAAGCCACGCACACCGGCGTCGCGCCATCCCACATTCTTGGAGTTCACGGCAACAATCTCGAGGGGAGGCAGTGAACATCGTGGCAATCGGGCATGAGCGCCCCTTCATCTTCGGTCGCGCGGCCCGGCGGGAGGGTATAATGGTCCATGGCTGAGACTCCCACGGCGACGGTCGCCTGCCCGTTCTGCGACACGCTCAATCGCGTGGACCTCACGCGCCTCATCCAGCACCCCAAGTGTGGCCAGTGTGGCAAACCCATCCTGCTCGACCGGCCGATCGCCATTTCGGACTCGGTCTTCGACAAGGTGACGACCGAAACGACGGTCCCGGTGGTGGTCGATTTTTACGCCGACTGGTGCGGCCCCTGCAAGATCATGGCGCCGCTGCTCGACGACGTCGCGCACCGCCGCGCCGGCCAGGTTCTGTTCGCCAAACTCGATACCGACCGCAATCCGCAGACGGGCCCGCGCTTTGGAATCAGAGGCATTCCTACACTGATCGCGTTCCGACAGGGAAAAGAGGTCGCGCGGACTGTCGGCGCCGTACCGCCCACCGAGTTGGAGAAGTTCCTGAACGAGATCTAGTGGGACCAGCGCAGCGTCGCGACCGAGGCTACTGCTTACCCGCAAGCTGGCGCAGCACGAATTCGAGGATGCCGCCGTGCCGGTAGTACTGGTGCTCCTGCGGCGTATCGATGCGGACCAGGACCTTGAAACTCGTACTCTTGCCGTCGTCCGCGCGCGCGGTGACCGTCAGTTCTTTGGGCATCTCACTCAGCCCAAGAATGTCGTAGCGCTCCTTGCCCGTCAGGCCAAGCGACGCGGGACTTTGTCCCGGCATGAACTGCAGCGGCAGCACGCCCATCCCCACGAGATTCGAGCGGTGAATCCGCTCAAAGCTCTCGGCGATCACGGCCCGAACGCCGAGCAGGCGCGGGCCTTTCGCCGCCCAATCGCGCGATGAGCCGGAGCCATACTCCTTGCCGGCCAGCACGACGAGCGGTGTGCCCTCGGCGGCGTACTTGAGCGAGGCGTCGTAGATCGTCATCGCCTCGCCGTCGGGCAGGTGAACGCTGAACGGCCCTTCCGTGCCGGGGGCGAGCAGATTCTTGAGCCGCACGTTCGCGAACGTGCCGCGCACCATCACTTCGTGATTGCCGCGGCGCGCGCCGTAGGAGTTGAAGTCGAGGGGCTGCACCCCGTGAGCGATGAGATACTGACCGGCCGGACTCGTCTTGCGAATCGAGCCGGCGGGTGAGATGTGATCCGTGGTGATGCTGTCGGCGAGCAGGCACAGAACTCGCGCGCCGCGAATGTCGCGCACCGGTCCCGGCTCGGCGGGCATGCCGTCGAAGTACGGCGCGCGCTTGATGTACGTGGAGGTCGGCTCCCAGGTGAAGCGGTCCCCCTCCGGGACAGGTAAACCGCGCCAGCGCTCGTCGCCGTCGAACACCTGCGCATAGCTCTTGCGAAACATCGCTGACTTGATCGAGCGGTCGATGACGTCGGCGACCTCCTTGGCAGACGGCCAGAGGTCCCGCAAAAACACCGGCTTCCCATCACTCCCGTTGCCCAGCGGCTCGTTGTGGAAGTCGATGTCGATCCGGCCGGCGAGCGCGTACGCCACGACGAGCGGCGGCGACGCGAGATAGTTGGCGCGCACTTCCTGTTGAATCCGGCCCTCGAAGTTGCGATTGCCGGACAGCACCGAGCAGACGACGAGGTCACACTCGGCGATCGCCGTGGACACCACTTCGGGCAGCGGCCCGGAGTTGCCGATGCAGGTCGTGCAGCCGTAGCCAACCAGATGGAAGCGCAGCGCCTCGAGCGGCTTCGTGAGTCCCGCCAGATCGAGATAATCCGTGACCACCTTGGATCCCGGAGCGAGACTCGTCTTCACCCACGGCTTGCTGCGCAGTCCCCGTTCGACGGCTTTCTGCGCCATGAGGCCGGCGGCGACCATCACCGATGGATTGGATGTGTTGGTGCAGCTCGTGATCGCCGCGATGACGACGGCGCCATGACGCAGCTCGTGATCGCAGTCGTCGATGCGCACCGTCGCGTGGGAGGGACGCGGCGGGGCCGCGACAGCGGTCTGGCCGCCCTCACCCTCCCAGCGGCCCACGGGGACGGGCGGTGTCGCGGCGGCGGGGACCGGCTTCTTCAACGTCGGCAACGCCTCCGCGAACATGCGCGGCACCTCCCGCAGGCCGACACGATCCTGCGGCCGCCTGGGGCCTGCCATGCTCGGCTCCACAGTCGCCAGATTCAGCTCGAGCGTGTCCGTGTACACGGGCTCCGGAGCATCGGGCGTGTGAAACAGTCCCTGTTCCCTCATATACGCCTCGACGAGCTTCACCTGCTCGGGGGGCCGGCCCGTGAACTCGAGGTAGCGCAGCGTTTCCTGGTCCACGGGGAAAATGCCGATCGTCGCGCCATACTCGGGTGCCATGTTGCCGATCGTCGCGCGATCGGCGAGGGGCAGCGTGGCGACGCCCGGGCCGAAGAACTCGACGAATTTTCCGACGACACCCTTCGCGCGCAGCATCTGCGTCACGGTGAGCACGAGGTCGGTTGCGGTGGTGCCCTCGCTGAGGCTGCCACTCAACCGGAATCCCACGACCTGTGGAATGAGCATCGAGACCGGCTGGCCGAGCATCGCGGCCTCAGCTTCAATGCCCCCAACACCCCAGCCGAGTACGCCCAACCCATTGATCATCGTGGTATGTGAGTCGGTACCGACGAGCGTATCGGGATACGCCTGGGGCGGCCCGTCGGCCCGACGGCCCGACGGCCCGTCTGAAGTGAAAACGACGCGTGCCAGGTACTCCAGATTCACCTGGTGGACAATGCCCGTGTCCGGCGGCACGACCTTGAACCCGGTGAATGTCTTCTGCGCCCAGCGCAGCAGCGCGTAGCGCTCGCGGTTACGCTGGAATTCGAGATCGGCGTTCACCTGGAATGCGGTCTTGGTCCCGAACTCGTCGACGATCACAGAATGGTCGATGACCAGCTCGGCGGGCAGCAGCGGATTCACGCGCTTGGGATCGCCGCCCATCTTCACCATGGCATCGCGCATCGCGGCCAGGTCCACCACGGCGGGCACGCCGGTGAAGTCCTGGAGCAGCACGCGCGCCGGCATGAACGCGATCTCTTCGTCCGGCAGCTTGCGTGGATCCCACCGGGTCAGTTTCTCGATGTCGGCGGACTGTACCACACGCCCGTCCTCGAGGCGCAGCAGGTTTTCGAGCAGGATCTTGAGCGAATAGGGCAGGCGCGCGATGGAAAGCCCGCGGCGTTCCAGCGCGTCCAGCCGGTAGATCTCGTACGAGCGCCCACCCGCCTTGAGGATGGCGCGGCTACCGAAACTGTTCGCGCTCATTGCTGCAGAATCTTCACCGCGACGACGAAGTACTCGGTTTCACCGAAGCAGGTCGTCGGAATGCCCTTGTGCTGTTGGTAGGTCAGCGCCACGCGGCGGCCCAATGACTGATTGATGTGCTCAGCCACCGCGTCATCGCGCACGGTAAAGTAGAACTTCTCCGGATTGGTCCCCGGCATCGATACCATGGCCAGCTCACCTTCCCAGGTCTTACACAGCCAGCCCCGCTTTGAAAACTTCTGCACGAAGCCTGCCCGCTCCCCTTCGGAGAAACTCCAATTCAGCGCTGACCAGGTGTACAGCACGAAGATGAGAATCGGCGTCAGCAGGATTCCCGCAATGATGAGCTTGCGTTTGCGGGTGAGCTGAAAACTCCAGTTGAAGTTCACGGAGCGGAATCTACCTCGTAGGTTTCGGTGCGATAAGGCGTGAAGCCGCGCGCGAGGTAGTTCGGAAGGGCGTTGGGATGATCCAGCGTGCAGGTATGCAACCATACACGCTTCGGACCAAGCGCCCAGGCCTCACGCACGGCGCTGGAAAGGAGATGCTTGCCGAAGCCGCGTCCGAACTCGGCGGCCACAATGCCGAAATACGCGATCTCGACCGAGTCGTCCTCCGGCACGCGCCGCAACTCGTACCATCCCGCCAGCTCGGCTTGCGTCGTTCCGCTTTGGCGCATGGCGACAAACAACTGAATCGCAGGGTCGGCGAGATGGCCGGCGATCTGCTGGTCGGTCCAGTCCCAGCGGTCGCGCCAATGGAATGCCTCCCCCACGGTCTGATAACACATCCGGTAAAGCGCCGGCTGCGGCTTCGGGGCGCGTGCGATCCTGACGCCCGGAAAGTCCCCGAATGCCGCCTTGAACTGGGGCCGGGTCGTTAGCTCGAGGTAGGTTCGGGTGACCTGCATGTCCGATAGTACGCTATCGGCTATCAGCCATCGGCTATCGGGTACTTCGCCCGATAGCTGACAGCCGATAGCCGATAGCGTATTTTCTCCGCCATGACCTTCAACAGAATGGGCACTCTGCCCCTGCCGCTCGCGCTCCACCTCGCAACATACACCGTCATCGGTCTGTTCTGTGCCTTTGCGGGCGGTCTCAATCTCATCGATCCGACGAAGATCTTCCCCAACGCGGTGATCTTCCTCGGACTCGCCGGATTCAGCTGGGGATACGTCTTCGGCATCCTCATGGCGCGGAAGGAAGTGCTGGGTATGGGCCTCGTCGCCAGCCTGGGCTACATCGCCGCCGGGATCTGGCAGCTGGGCCCGCACTGGCCGCTCGGAGCGTTGCTGCTCGCGATCGGCGCATATGGATTGGCGACGCTCGCGTTGTACCGCCGTCAAATACTGGAAGCCTAGCCGATCGCGGTGTCCTGCAGGGGGGCGGCGGGGAGCTCCACGATGAACTTCGCGCCACCCAGCGTGCTCGATTCTTCCAGCCAAATCTTCCCGCCCACTTCCGCCACGACGCGCTGACAGATCGATAGGCCGAGTCCCGACCCTTCGTCGGGACTCTTCGTCGTGAAGAACGGATCGAAAACCCGGCTGCGCACTTCCACCGGGACCCCCGGACCGGAGTCCTCGACCGTCAAGCGCACCCATCCCTGGTGCGCTTCCGTGGCCAGCTCGATCACCGCGTGCGGCCGCCCCCGCACCGCATGCTCGGCGTTCGTGACGAGATTGATCACGACCTGCTGCAGCTCCTGGCCCAGTCCCAGGACCGCCTCCGCCCCCTGATCCATGCGCGTGCGGACTTCGATGTTATCGGCGCGCAGCACGCGCTGGCGAATCTCCGCCACGTCGCGCACCAGCTCGTTGAGTTGGACCCGCACGGGCGTGCTGTCTGCCCGTCGCGCCAGGCGCAACAGGCTCCGGACGATGCGCGCGGCGCGGTCTACCTCGCGCACGATCGTCGCGGCGGCGGTGCTGGCCTCGGCATCGCGCGTCGAGCGGGCCAGCAGCTCGGCCTCCATGCGAATCGCCGTGAGCGGATTGTTGACTTCGTGGGCGACGCCGCTCGCGATCTCGCCGACGGTGGCGAGCTTCTCGCGGGCGATCAGCTCGCGCTGCGCCCGCAGCTCCTCGGTTCGGTCGTACAGCGCGACCAGCAGGTCCTGCGATCCCAGGCCTCGCAGATCGGTCACGGTGCAGTCACAAATCCGCCGGTCGCCTTCCTGCGGCTGCGTGACGAGCACGCGCCCATGCCACGGCTCCCCCTGTGGCCGACCCTGGAGCATCAGGCGCACCGTGAGGCCGCTGGGCGAAAGGCCGAGCCGCTCGAGGTGGTGGCCGATGGCCGCGTCCTTGGTCTTCACGCCGAAGACGTGGATCGCCGCTTCATTCACCTGGCGGACCGTGCCGGCGGTATCCACGACCACCATCGGCAGCGGGCTCGCGTCAACCATCGCGCGCGCCCGATCGGCGGCGGCGCGCGTCGCGGCGACCGCCTCCGAGAGCTCGATACCGCCGGCGATGTGCGCCGCGACGGCGGATACGTAATGAAGGTCTTCCAACGTGAACGGCGGCGTGGCCAGCCCGCCCTCCGCCTGAGAGCGCAGCAGGCCGACGGCTCCCACGGTGCCGTGGGACGTCCGCAGCGGCGCGATGAGTGCGGCGCGCACACCGGTGACCAGCGCATTGGCGATCGGGCTCGCATCGTCGTCCGCCCGCAGATCGGACGTGATCAACGCCTCGCCCGTGCGTACGACACGCCCTGTGACGCTGTTCTCGAGTCCCAGGATCAGGCCCTCGACGGGAGTGGCCTCACCCAGCGCGGGGGACAGGCGCAGGGTCTCTCCGTCCGGCTGTTTGAGCGCGACGAACGCCCCCTGGGCTTCGGCCAGTTCCATAAGACTTTGGAGCGTGTAGCGCAGCAGCAGCTGCGTCTCGGGAGCGGCAAGCAACCAGCGCGCGAGCTCGACCACGAAGGTGCCGAGCCGGCGCTCGCGCTCCAGTGCCGCGCGGCGCCCCACCATGACGGCGAGGCGAGACGAAAATTCGATTGCGGCTTCGAGCTCCGCGACCGGCAACGCTGCGGGCGCGCCGGCAAGGGTCGCCTCCACGTGCCGCCCCTCGGGATCGCTCCACCGGGCGGTCAGCGTGTCGCCCTCCCCCGATCGATCGTGGCCGGCGTGGACCGAGCCGCTGTCGTTGAGGCCCTGGTAGTGAATGGTCAGTCCCGCGCCGCCCGCCCAGTCGCTCAGAACTCGGGCGGCGGCGCTCCAGAACTCAGCGGAGCGCTTGGCGTCGCTCGCGTCGCGAAGTAGCGCCTGGAGAGTGTCTTGCATGCGAGCACGAATATAGGTGTCCTCGCGAGCTGTGACCGCCTTGTGACACGCGCCGTGTTGACCCCGAGCGGCTCGCGTAAGTACCATTCGCCCATGACGTTTTGCGCCTGCGGTCTCAAGATGATGCTCCACACCGGGAACCCAACCGGGGAGGCGGGCGCTGGCTGAAGCGATGCACGCAGTTGCAGACGCACGGAACGGCCCGCCCCACACTGGAGCGGGCCTTTTTGTTGCGACGCCGTCAACGGAGGGAGACGTAATGAAGCGGCATTACCTGCTGGCCAGTGACTTCGATCAGACCTTGAGCTTCAATGACTCCGGTATCGTGCTGAGCGAGATGCTGGGCATCACCAGCTTCCGCGAGAAGGTCGCGGCCCTCGCCCATCTCAATCTCGTGCAGCAAGGGGCCGAGCTCGCGTACCTGCTCGCACAGGATCCCGAATACCGCCGCGTCACACGCAACGATCTGCTCGAGGTCGGCCGGCGCGTGCGACTCAAGCGCAACGTGAACCTGCTCGTGCGCATGCTCGCGCAGGGGATCGACGGGCACCGCTTCGACTTCTATGTGATCTCCGCCGCGCCGGAAGAAGTCGTGCTCTCGGCGCTCGACGGCATCGTTCCGGCCGATCATGTGATCGGCACCCGCTTCCGGTTCCAGCCGGACAGCGGCCAGATCGACTCGCTGATCCGCGTCGCCGGCGGCTACGGCAAGGTCGCAGCGGTGGAGGAGATCCGCGCGCGGCACGTCGTGCCGCGTGACCAGGTGATCTATGTCGGCGACGGGCAGTCGGACATTCCGGTGATGCTGCACGTCAATCGTGGCGATGGGTTCACCATCGCCGCCTCGGAGGCGCGAGAAGTGGCCCACATCGCCAAGCGCACGGTGATCAGCGACGACGCGCTATCGGTGCTGGTGCCGATCCTCGAGGAGATTGCGGGCTTCGCTCCGGCGCAGATTCGCGCGCTGTTCGAGGATCACGGTCTCGTCATTCAGGAATGGGACCGCGTGCGCACGGATTGGTTGACGATTCGCGACGGCGCGGGTGACGGCGTGCTCCGGCTGAACACGGTCGCGGGCGGTCAGGCCTAGAGCCGGATCGCTCCGGGGAAGCGGTCGGCCGCCGGCGCGTAGCCGGGGAAGACGGGGGCGAGATCCGCGGCGCCGAGGTGCCGCGCCAGGATCTCGCCGAACAGATCCCGGAAGTCCGTCGTCACCGCGACGTCGCGGCCTTCGAAGCGTTCCTGTATGTCCAGCCCGGGCCAGCGGCCGAGCACTTGCCCGCCGTTCACCGGCCCTCCCATGACGAGCATCGCGGTTGCGTGCCCGTGATCGGTGCCGCTATTGCCGTTCTCACGAATCGTTCGACCGAACTCGGACATCGTGAGGACGACGACGTTGCGCAGGCCGTCGCCGAGATCGCGCGTGAAGGCGGAGAGTGCCAGGCCGAGCTCGCGCAGCCGGGCGGAGAGCTGCCCCTCGCTCGAACCCTGGTTCACGTGGGTATCCCAGCCGCTACAATCGGCGAAAGCGATTTCCAGTCCCACATCGGCCTTGATGAGCTGCGCGATCTGCAGCAGCGTGCGTCCCAGGCGGCCGGGCGGGTATTCGACATCAGCGGCCGGCCGGTACTGTGTCGGGTCGGCGCGCTTCAGCATCTGAATCGCCTCGAATCCTTCCCGTGACGACGAGGCCAGGAGACCGGTTCCCTCACCCGCGTACAACTCCTCGAACGCCCGGGTGAGCCGGTCGCGCGCACCTTCCTGTGGCACACGCAAACCGAACGCCTGGAGATCGTCGATCGCCAGCGAGGGCGCGCTGCCGGCGAGAATGCGCGGCAGCTGAGGACCGAATGCCACGGCGCGAAAAGGCGTGTCGGCGTGCTCCCGATCGTGGCTGCAAAAGCGGTTCAACCAGCCGTCGCCCGTGGCCTTCAGGCCCGGCGTGCCGGATTCCATGTAATCCTGGGCATCGAAATGACTCCGCGTGGAGTCGGGCGAGCCGATCGCGTGCAGCACCGCCAGACTCTTGTTGTCCCAAAGCGACTTGAGCGGAGCGAGGCCGGGGTGCAGACCGAAATGCCCATTGAGATCAACGACCTCGGTCCGGGGAATCGCGATGCGGGGCCGCTCCCGGTAGTAGAGTGGCTCGCCGTGCGGCACGATCATGTTGAGGCCGTCGACAGCGCCGCGCTGGAAGAGGCAGACCAAAATCGGACGGTAAGGGACGGTAGAGGACGGTAAGGGACGGTAAGGGCTGAAAACGGCCCGCGGCAGAAACAGCGGATCCATTCCAAAGCTGACAAGTGCCAATGCCGAATTCTTTACGAACACCCGACGCGATATCGTCATAGACCTTTACCGTCCTTTACCGTCCTCTACCGTCCCCTACCGTCATTGCTTTTGGAAGTCCGGCCCGCCAAGCGCGAGCCCCACGGCCAGCGCCCGAGCCACCGCGGGATTGGTAATGTCGCTTAACTGCTCGAGAATGACGCTCTTCGTGTGCGCCGACATCGCGCTCCCGAGCATGCGATGATTCACCAGATCCACGAGCTGGTTGTCATCGCTCGTGGTCGGGATCACACCATCGAGATTGGTTGCAACGCCCGGCAACCGCCCCGCCGCGAGCGCGACGGCCGCATTCATCCGCGCGAGCAGCGCTCCGCTGTTTACCCAGTGCGCCTCGTTCTCGGCGTATCCGGTCGGGGCGGGCTGGAGGTAGAGCGGCTGGCCCAGCCGGGCAACGACCTGCGCGAGTCCGGGCGAGTCGTCCGGATCAGCCCCGGTGGCGCGGACGGCGCTGACGACGAATTCGAATGGGGTCTTCACCTTGGACCGGAGGGCCTGTGCCGACCAGAAATCGGGTGACGTGAAGATGGCGCGCAAGACGGCACGAATGTCTCCCTTGGTCTTCTGCCATGCGGCGACGGCGGCGTCGACACAGCCGTCAGGTGGCTCGTCCGCGACGAAACGGGCGCACAGCTTGGTGCTGACGTGATGCATGGTGGCGGGGTTGTTCGCGAGGAGCCTGAGCAGCTTGATGCCTTCGTCCTTGCCTGCGCCGCGGAACGTCACACCCAACGCGCGCTTGTCACCGTAATCATGCGCCCAGTCGCGGAACACAAAGTCGGCGCCGCGCTCGGGCCGCTCGATGCTCCACCCGGTGAAGACGCGGGCGACCTCGACGACATCTTGCTGGGTGTAGCCGCCGTCAACGCCCAGTGTGTGCAGCTCGAGTAACTCGCGGGCGTAGTTCTCGTTGATGCCGCGTGGCAAGCGTTCGGGCTGTGCCGCACCGCGCCAGCCCATTCGTGGTGGGTGGGACCCCGGTGCGACACTCTGCGCATTGTCGAGATAGAACAGCATCGCGGGGCTCTGCGCCGTCGCGATCAACAGGTCCTCGAAGCGTCCCAGCGCGCGCGGCCGAATCGTCTCCTCGATGTAGGACGGCATGAGAAAACGATCTGCGCCTTTGTTCACGAACACGTTGAAGTGATTCGTCCAGAAATCAACCATCACCTCGCGCAATTGACGCTCGGAGAGCGCGGCCCGGAGAATCGCCAGCTGCTGCATCTGACCGCCCAGCTCGCGGAACTCCCGCATAGGACCGTTCGCGCCTCTCACCGGTGCCGAATCCCCGGTCAGTGCGCGTTCGCGCTGCATGCGCTGGCGTTCCCGCGTGGCGTCGCGGTAGCGCTGCGCGAGATCGGCACGATCGTAATCGAGGATCTTGAATCCCCGCTCGCGCTCGGCCAGCAACCGGTCGGGAATCCGATCGGGATCGAGTTGCTGATCGATCCAGCGCATCACGCCGGCGCGCGCTACGCTGTCGACTTCCCCGGGGCGGGCGCCGTAGGCAAGCCGGTTCAGCGCGTGAAACGCCGAATCGCGCGCGGTGAGTTGCGATTGCTGCGCGAGCAACGGGCGTAGGCTCGCCGCGGCAAGCGTGAGGGCTATGAGGCTGGCAGTGCGCATGGGTCTAGGTGCTGACGCTTCCGCTCGTGCGAAGTTAAGGGGACATGGCTCCTCGCCCCCGCAGAGCGCGCGTCACGAGGGGGCTTTACGCGGAGCTGTTCAACCTGCAAGCCGCCGGGTAGCGCCGACCAGCTTCGCTTCCACGCCCGCTTCGGCGGTAAGGTCGCGGGGACCGACCTGGATCCCGACCTTCTCGAGAAACTCCCGGGGCGGCGTGCCGCCGGCAAAAACCCAGACGTAGTCGTTCGGTAGCTCGCGGACTGCGCCGCCGACCTCGAGGCGGACGGCACGCTCGCTGATCTCCACCGGCTGCGAGTTGAAGATCACCTGCACCTTCCCGCTTTTCATTGCATCGGCGATGCGCTGCGCGTTGCGCTCCTTGATGCGGCTGAATGCGTCCTTCCGGTACGAGAGCGTCACGCGATTGCCGCGTTGATGCGCGAGCCCCAGAGCCGCCTCGACCGCGCTGTCCCCTCCGCCGACGACGAGAATCTGGGCGCCGGTGTACGCTTCGGCTTCGATCAAGCCGTACATCACTTTGGCGAGCTGCTCACCAGGGACGCCCAACTTGCGGGGCGTGCCGCGGCGGCCGAGAGCCAGGATGATCGACCAGGCGCGATAACGCGCCTTGGCCGTCTCAATTGTGAATGCGCCATCCGCTTCGCGGTGAATGCTCTCGACCTTCTCGGTCGTGTTCACTTTGAGGCCTGCCTGCTTGTGGAGCTTCTGCCAGAAGCGGAGGATCTCCTCCTTGGAGATCTGGAGTTTGTTGAACTTCCCGTGCAGCGGAAACTCCACGGGACTCGTCATCACGAGCTTCTGTCGCGGATACTTGGCGACGGTGCCGCCGAATTCGTCTTGCTCGAGTGTGATGTAGCTGAGCTTGCGCTCGATCGCGCGGAGCGACGCGCTGATGCCGGCGGGGCCGGCGCCCACGATGCAGACGTCAAGCACGCCCGGAACCGAGCGGCCACGCTTGATGGCCAGCAGGCGGCCCGCAATACGGTCGACGCAGTCCCGCCCCTGGTTCACCGCATTCTTGATGAGCGCCAAACCGCCGAGCTCACCGGCGATGAACACATTGGGGACGTTGGTCTCATGCTCGGGGCTGAGCTGCGGCATGTCCGCGCCGACGCTGGGACTCGCCATGACGATCGTGATTGCGCCCACCGGACATGCCTCGGCGCACAGGCCGTGGCCGATGCATTTATGGCCGTTCACGATCGCCGCCTGCCCGGCGATCACCGCCAGGACGTCGCCCTCGGGGCACACGTCGACGCATGCGCCGCAGCCGATGCACTTGGTGGCGTCGATGTGGGGGTGCTGCGCTTGTGGGCCATCGGAGCGGAGCTTGCCCCGCTCGGCGGCCGCACGCGCTTCTGCTTCCTTGCGATGCATCCGGCGGACGTGCCGGATCATCGACAGGACCAGGATCAGCCCGAAGGCGACATACGCCAGCGTCGATTCCATCCGTCCCCTTCCTTCATGAACATCCCGAACATGAATAACTGAGGCATTTCGAGGCGGGCTGAACCAATCCGATACAGCCGTGCAGGGCCTCCGTAGCGCCGGGTGCCGGTATCTTTGTTGCTGCTAGCAGCTTCCGTGCCCTCATTGATGGTGCCGAACGGGTGCCCCTTTTGGCGGTGGTCCGCATCACGGCCCCGGGGCGTCAGACGAAATAACAAACACCATGCAATCCATGCCTGTCCCTGATCGCCGGGCGCCTGCTCCGCAACTGCAAGTGCGGCAGCCGGAACGCCCCTCGCTCGCGGCTTTGGCGCCCCCCCCGGAGCGCCGGCGCGGGCGCGTGATCATGGTGCTATTGCTGCTGGCGCTCCTGGCCATCTGCGTGGCGGGCGCGCCCTATTACCTCGCGCCGATCGCCGGACGGGTGCGCGAATCCCTGGCATATCTGGCTCAAACCGTCGGGCTACATCGGGCAGAGCACCGGACTGCTCGCACTCGCGCTCTTCCTCTTTCTCTGGCTTTACCCGCTGCGCAAGAAGTTTCGCTGGCTCGCGTTCACCGGCGCTATTTCCCGTTGGCTCAACGCGCATGTGCTTGCCGCCCTCCTGCTCCCGTTGCTCGTCGCCGTACATGCCGCCTGGCGCTTCCGCGGCGTGATCGGCCTCGGCTTCTGGTCGATGATGGTCGTGTGGCTGAGCGGCATCGTCGGCCGCTACATCTACGCCCGCATTCCGCGCGGCCGGGCGGGCGTGGAGCTGACCCGGGAGGAAATCGCACGGCGTCGCGCCGCCCTGCTCGACCAGATCGCGCAGCAGACGGGGCTCGATCGGACGGCGGTGGAAGGGATCCTGGCGCCAGCCCCCACAACGGGGCGGCTCGGTGTGTGGGGCACGTTCAAGCGCATGATCGCCGACGACTTCGCGCGCCGCGGCGCGGAGCGACGGTTGCGCCGTCTGTGGGACGCCCGCGGGGGGGGGCCACATCGTCGAGCGGCGGACCGCGCCGCGATCCGCGCGGTATTGCGGCTCGCGAGCCAGGAAGTCGCGTTGGCGCAGCAGGCGCGGATGCTCGACGCCACGCAATCGGTGTTCCGCTATTGGCATGTCTTGCACCGGCCGGTGGCAATCGCAGCCCTCGTCGCGGTGCTCGTGCACGTGGTCGTCGTCGTTGCACTCGGAGCCACGTGGCTATGGTGAGACGCCTCGTTTTGCCCGCGCTGGCGCTGGTCCTGGTCGGCCCCCTCCAGGCCCAGGAGCGCGCGACCTCGCCACACGGGGATCTGAAGATGGCGTGCGCGACCTGCCACATCGCGAGTGGCTGGACGCCCGTCCGGGTCTCCCGATCGTTCGATCACTCGAAGCTCGGCTTTGCGCTTACGGGCGCGCACGGCACCACGACCTGCCGCGCCTGCCATCGCGCCCTGAGTTTCAAAGGCGCGGAAGCAACCTGCGCCTCCTGTCACGAGGACAAGCACCGCGGCGAGCTGGGAGCGAACTGCGCCAGTTGCCACACGACCCGCAGTTTTCTCGATCGCGAGGTGATGGTCAACGCCCACCGGCTGACGCGCTTCCCCTTGCAGGGCGGGCATCTGGGTCTCGATTGCGCTTCGTGTCACAAAGCGGGCGCTCAGGGGTCCATGCAGTTCGTGGGGACGCAGACTCAGTGCGTCTCGTGCCACCGAGCGGATTTCAACTCCGCGCCGAACCACGTCGCCAGCAGTTTCCCGACTGGGTGCCCGCAGTGCCACAATCAGGTGGCGTGGGGTCGGGTCGCTGGCCTGGCAGCTGCCAACCATCCCACGTCTCCGATCGCCCTGACCGGCGTGCACGCCAACAAGCAGTGCGCCGACTGCCATGTGGCCGGCCAGCCATATGCCGCCGTGCGGCAAACCTGCGACGCCTGTCACCATACCGATTATGTCGGTGCCAGAGATCCTGACCATGTGGGCGCGGGATTCCCGATCACCTGCACGGACTGTCATGCGCTCGTCGCCGGGTGGACGGGAGCGACGTTCGCCAGCCATCCGACCACGCCCATCAATCCGAAACAGGGCGCGCACGGAGCGGTGACCTGCACGCAGTGTCACACCACGTCGCCCTACTCGAGTGTGGCGAAGACCTGCGATGGGTGCCACCACGCCGACTACGTCGCAACCACGAACCCGAACCACACAGGCGCCGGGTACTCGACCGACTGCGCGTCCTGCCACCAGGTGTTGGCTGGTTGGGCCGGGGCGAGCTTCAATCATCCGACGAGCCCGATCGCGCTCACGGGCGTGCACGGCAACAAGCAATGCGCCGACTGCCATCTCGCCGGCCAGGCGGCTGCGGCGGTGAAACAGACCTGTGACGGCTGCCACCATACGGACTATGTCGGCGCGAATGACCCGAACCACGTGGCCGCGGGATTCTCGATCACGTGCACCGACTGTCATGCGCTCGTAGCCGGGTGGACGGGCGCGTCGTTCGCCGCGCACCCTACCACGCCGATCAACCCCAAGCAGGGAGCGCACGGAGCGCTCACCTGCGCGCAGTGCCACACGACGACGCCCTATGCGACGGTGCCGAAGACCTGCGATGGGTGCCACCACGCCGACTACGTCGCAACCACGAACCCGAACCACACGGCGGCCGGGTACTCGACCAACTGTGCGTCCTGCCACCAGGTCACGGCGGGGTGGGCGGGCGCGAGCGTCTCGCATCCAACGAGCCCGCTCGCGTTGACCGGGTCGCACGCTCTCCCGCCGCGCGTCTGCGGGGATTGTCACACGACGACCAACTACGCCAGCGTGCCGCAAACCTGCGACGGCTGCCATCACGCCACGTACATCGCGGTGACCGATCCGAACCACACGGCGGTGGGGATGACTGCGTTCGCCGCGACCAATTGCACCAACTGCCATTCGCCCACGAGATCCAGCTGGAGCGGGCCGACGTGGACCCACATGACCATCGTCAATCCACAACGCGTGCGGTTGCCCCATGAAGGCGCGTCGTGCGCGGATTGCCATCAGACCGCGACCAACTACACGATCAAGAGTTGCGCGAAGTCCGGCTGCCACCGTAATGCGACCGGTCCATAAGCCTGTATGGCCGGAGACCTGCATCACACCGCTCTCCGCTGGAGCTTCCTCGTAAGCTTGCTGGCCCCGGCCACAGCCGCGGCCCAGCAGGCTGCACCGGTGCGCACGGCGAGCGTTATCTACTTATCTCGTGACTGGCTGTTCATTAACGCGGGATGGGCAGAGGGGCTGCGCCAGGGCAGTGAGGTTGAGGTCGTGCGGCGGGGCCGGACGATCGCCGTGTTGCGCGTCGAGTCGGTGGGCGACCGCCGCGCGTCCTGTGCTATCGTGAGTCTCCGCGGCAATTTGATGCTGGGTGATACCGTTCGCCTGACGCCCGCCGCGCCGCCACCCAGGGCCGCGCCGGCCACTGCGGCGCGAGTGCCCACTTCCGCTGCGCCACTCACACAGCCCGGTCCGCCTAGCTCCGCCCCGACCACTGCCCAAGCGCCTGCTCCGGCTTCCGCCCTAGCCGTCGCTCCGGCTTCGACCGTGGCCTCCGCCCCGACGCCCGCCCCCACAGCGGCGCAACGGAGCGCCGCTCCCCGCGACACGACGCCCGGACGCACGACAGTGACGTTCATAAGCGGCGCGGCGATCTATGTCGGCGCGGGGCGCCGGGAGGGGTTGACCGAAGGAGCGCAGCTGTCGGTCGTGCGGCGGGATTCGGTCGTCGCTCGGCTACGCGTGAAGTTCCTCGCCTCGCACCAGGCCTCGTGTGAGGTGCTGGGGGGTGTGACGGACCTCGTGGTCGGCGACGTAGTCCGCTTCGTGCCGGTCCCACCGGCTCCGACGACGAGTGCCGAGACGATTGCGGACGCGACACCCCGGCGGCGGCCTCGGCGCCTAAGCGGGCCGGGGATCCATGGTCGAGTGGGACTCCGCTCGCTGCGCGCGACCACGGCGCTCAGCGGGGATTCGTCCGGCACCCCCACCGCGGGGACGGGCTTCAATCAGCCGTCGTTCGATGTCCGGATGAGCGGTCTCGGCGTTGGAGGCACACCTATCGGGCTTTCCCTGGATCTGCGGACCCGGTATACAGTGACCTCCGCGACCGGGAAGCCGAATCAGGTGGATGGGAGAACCCGTGTCTATCAAGCGGCGGTTTTTTGGGGGCCGCCAGGGGCTGGATTCCGGACCGTTGTCGGGCGCCAGTATCTCACGGCCGTGACGTCGGTGGCCATGTTCGACGGCGGGCTGATGGAGCTCAACGGTTCCCGAATGTCGTTCGGTGTGTTTGGAGGTTTGGAGCCCGATGCCGGCACTCTCGGATTGACCGACGCCATCCAGGACTACGGCGGCTATCTCCAGCTTCACAGTCCTCCGGCTGCCGCCGCCCCGTGGGCCATCACGACCGGCGCGGTCGCGTCCCTCCAGGGCGATCATGCCAACCGGGAATTCGGCTTCGTCCAGGTGAGCGTCAACCACAGGTCGTATTCCCTCTTCGGGCTGCAGGAAATCGATTACTACCCGCCCTGGAAGGTGCAGCTGGGCGAAAAGCCGCTCTCCTTCACCAGTCAGTATGCGACCGGTTGGTTTCGTGTGTCGCCGCGGCTCGCGTTCAACGCCACCTACGACAATCGGCGCAACGTGAGACTCTATCGAGACACGCAGAATCCCGAGACGGCTTTCGATGACGCCTACCGCCAGGGCTATGGGGCCGGCGTTCTGCTTTCGAGCTACAAGGTTCGCGTCGGCGGGGACTGGCGGCGCAGCACCGGGGGGACGGCCGGCCGCGCCGATTCCTACACCGGTACCCTCGGACTCGACCCCGTCACCCCCCTGCGACTGACCCTCTCGGCGCGGGCCACATGGTACCAGAACCAGAACGACTCGACGTTGAACACTCCGGTTGCCTTGCGGACCACGGGGCAACTCTATTCCTGGTGGCTGGGTTGCGATCCGGTGGACCGGCTGCATCTCGACGTCACCGGAGGCACACGGCGCGAGGACAATCCGAACACCACCATCATGCAGACCTCGACGTGGTACGGCATCTCGATGGATGTCAATGTCGCCCGTGTGTGGTTCGTCTCCTTCTCGGGCCTGCGGCAGACAGACCCCATTAATCCCGGAACCAACGTCACGACCCAGCTGTACGGCAGCGTCACATGGCGATTCTAGACCAGGCCGATCGTGAAGCGCGCGGGTGAGGCGCGTCATCGTGGTGTTGCTCGTCTGCCTTGGTGCTCCCACGCTGGCCCGCGCCCAGATTTCGCCAGGACCGTTGGCACGCCCGCACGCCCAGCTGGAGGGCACGCTGCAATGCGCCAAGTGTCACGCCGGGGGGCGCGGTGGTGGCAAGGAGCAGATGGCCGGCCTCTGCCTCAACTGTCACAAGGAGATCGCCTGGCTCGTCGAGCGAGGAAGTGGCCTGCACGGCTCGGCGCCCGTGAAAGCGCAACGCTGCGCGAGCTGCCATCCCGATCACGCCGGCGTGGACTTCGCGCTCATCAGCTGGGAGGGGCTGGGCGGCTCCGCCGAACGCTTCGAGCACACGCGCGCGGGATGGCCGCTCGACGGAAGTCATGGCCGGCAGAAATGCTCGGCCTGTCACAAGACGACGTTCCGTATCTCACCCGTGGTGCGGCTGTCGCAGCGCCCGAAAGCGGATCCTGGGTGGCTCGGCCTCGCGCGCAGCTGCACTGCGTGTCACGAAGACGCGCACCGCGGCGCGCTCGACAAGAACTGCCTCAAGTGCCACGACGTCGAGCACTGGAAGCCTGCGCCGCGGTTCGATCACGCGAAGACGAACTACCCGCTCACGGGCGCTCACGACACGGTAACGTGCGCGGCGTGCCACGAAGCGCCGCGACTCCGGCTTGCCAGCGACACGCGTGGAAATCCCATTCCACGCTTCAAGCCGCTTGAGCATCGCGAGTGCGTGGCCTGTCATACCGACGCCCACGGGGGCAAGCTCGGCCCGACGTGCAGCCGCTGCCACATGACGACGTCGTTCAAGACGATCAACCGTGCCTCGTTCGATCACGATCGCACGCGCTATCCGCTGCGCGGGCGTCATACGGAGGTCGCGTGCGAAAAATGCCACGACTTCTCCGGAGCTCAGGTGGCCCGGAATCGCCCCTTCGCCACCTGCACCGCCTGTCACACGCCGGATCCGCACGCCGGCACCGCGACCCTCGCGGGCCGCGTTGTGGACTGCGCGTCCTGCCACACCGTAGACGGCTGGCGGCCGTCGAGCTACACCGTCGCGCAACACCGCCTGACGCGCTATCCGCTCGAAGGGCGACACCAGCAGGCGCAGTGCTCCGGATGTCATGTAAAGACCCCGGGGGCCGGTGCGGTCGTGGCGATGCGTCCGGCCACGTCCGATTGTGCTTCCTGCCATGTGGATGCGCACGCCAAGAAGTACCCGCGCTGCACCGACTGTCACGACGTCCGCGGCTTCAGCCCGTCGACTATCGACGTTGCCACGCACGCGCACTATCGCTTCCCGCTCACCGGGGCACACGGCGCCGTCCCCTGTGCCCAGTGTCACACGGAGATGCGTCACGCCCCGGTTGCTTCCACGCTCGTGGCGCTCGCCCGCTGGTCGGGGCCGCCGCTGCGGTTCGCGGCACCCGCGGGCGGCTGCGCCGGCTGTCACCAGAGTGTGCACGGCACGCAGTTCGCGGCTCGTTCGGACCGCGGAGCGTGCGAGAGCTGTCATGATATGGATGCGTTCCGTCCGGCGCGCCGATTCGATCACAACCGCGACGCGGCGTTCTCGCTGAAGGGCGCCCACGCCAACGTCCCGTGCGCTCGCTGCCACCGCAGCGTCGCCGGCCCGAGCGGCAAGCCCGTCGTCATCTACCGCCCAGTGCCAACGGCTTGTGAGGCCTGCCACAAATGAAAGCGACGCTCTTGCTGCTTGGAACGATGATTCTGCTCGCGGTCGCGTCCGCCGCCGCGCAGACCGCCACCGTCACCACGAAAAACCCGCATGGGCCCCTGCAGCAGCCCTGCGCGACGTGCCACGCACCCGAGGGGTGGGTGCCCGTGCGGATCAGCGCCGCGTTCGATCACGCGAAAACGGGCTTCCCGTTGACCGGATCGCATGCGCGCGTGACCTGCCGGTCCTGCCACGCGTCGCTCGATTTCAAGGGCACGCCCACAACGTGCTCCTCGTGTCACAGCGACGTCCACCGCGGCGAGCTCGGCGGCGCCTGCTCACGCTGTCACACCACGCGCAGCTTTCTCGATCTGGCGCAACAGGTGCGCGCGCATCAGGAGACGCGCTTTCCTTTGACGGGGGCGCACGTCGCCGTGGACTGCACGCGCTGTCACACGCCCACGACGCAGGGCCGCATGACGTTCGTGAATCGCTCGACGGACTGCGTCGAATGCCATCGCGCCGCGTATCTGGCCACGAGCAATCCGGACCACCAGGCGGGCGGCCTCCCCACCAACTGCATCCAGTGCCACTCGACCGCGACGTGGTCACACGCGCGATTCAGTCACGCGGGGACCGGGTTCCCGTTGACCGGCGCGCATCAGACGGTCGCCTGCGCGCAGTGCCACGGCGATGGCGTGTATGCCGGAAAGAGCACACAGTGCGTCTCGTGCCACCAACAGGCGTACGACGCCACGACCAGTCCGAGCCACGCGGCCTCGTCGTTCCCGACGACATGTGAGAATTGCCACACGACGTCGGGATGGACCGGCGCAGCGTTCAACCACACCTGGTTCCGGCTGCCGCATCGTAACGCGGCGTGCAATGACTGCCACACACAGCCGTCGTCATATGCGGTCTTCGTCTGCACGGTCTGCCACACGCAGGGCCAGACAGATGGGCACCACCGGGAAGTCAACGGCTACGTGTGGAACAGCACGAATTGCTACGGATGCCATCGCCGATGAGCCGTTGGAGGTGGTGGACCGGCTTATTGGCGTGTCTCGCGGTCCTCGCCGCGCCGATGCGCGCCCAGGATTCGAGCGTGACCCGCACGGCCAGGATCACGTACCTCACGAGTATCTCGGCGTACATCGATGCCGGACGAGATGCCGGCCTGCGCGAAGGGGCGCTCGTTCAGGTTATCAGGGGCGGCGCGGTTTTCGGCACGCTGAAAGTCGCGTTCCTCGCGTCACGCCAAGCCTCGTGTGACATCGTGACTGCTTCAGGCACGCTCGCCGTCGGGGATTCCGTACGGTTCAGCGCCGCTCCGCCCGATCGCGATTCGACAGTCGCCGCGCGACCTGCCGCCCCCCCCACCATCCCCACGGCTCGTGCCACCACCCTCGGCGCGGCGCCCCTGCGCGGCCGCGTGGGGGCCCATTATCTGGTGGTGGCGCAGGATGGCGGCGGTGGGTTCACACAGCCCTCGCTCGACCTCCGCCTCGATGGACGTCCATTTGGTGACAGCCCGTTCGGGGTGGCGGTGGACATCCGCGCCCGGCGCACCGCGAGCACGATCGCTGGTGCGAGCGTCGTCGACGGGCGTGCCCGCGCGTATCAGCTGGCCCTGGTCTGGAATCCCGTCGGTTCCGCCGCACGGGTGACGCTGGGACGCCAGCTCGCGCCTCGTCTTCCCGCGATCGGCATGTTCGACGGTATGCTCGCCGAGGTGAACAAGCCGCATTGGAGCGCCGGCGTGTTTGGCGGCACCCAGCCGGAACCGCTGGAGCTCGGATTCTCCACCGACATCGTGGAAGTGGGGAGTTACGTGCAGCGGAGCGGTCAGCCGGGACAAGGCGCGCAGTGGTCGGCCACCCTCGGCGTGAGCGGATCCTACCAGCGGGGACACGCGAATCGCGAGTTCGCCTTTCTGCAGTGGTTTTACTCGAGCCGCAATCTGACCACGTTCATATCGCAGGAGATCGACTATTACCGTCCCTGGAAACGACCGGCGGGGATGGACGCGGTTTCCCCGACGAGCACGTTCGCCACCGCGCGCTATGGTGTAAGCGAGCGACTGGAAATCCACGCCGGGTTCGACAACCGACGCAATGTGTTTCTGTATCGCGACTTCGTGAATCCGGTCACGTCATTCGATGACGCATTCCGGCAGGGGGTGTGGGCGGGGGTCGGCCTGCGTCTTGGCCGAGGCGGCTTCGGTGGCTTTGACGTGCGGCAGAGTAGTGGTGGCACGGCGGGCCGGGCGAACTCCTACACGGTCTCGGCCAGCACCGACCGGCTCAGGCCGCTCGGCGTGCGCGTGCGGGCGCGGAGCACGTATTTCCAAAGCCCGAACCTCGACGGGTGGCTGCACTCCCTCGGCTTCGGGTTCGACCCCGGCAGCCGGTGGCACCTCGAGCTTTCAGGCGGCGCGCGCCTGGAACACGATGCGCTCGCCATTCCGGCCGAGCAGTCCATCCTGTGGTGGGGACTGGATCTCGACATGAATGTGGCGGGTTCCTGGTACCTGATGCTGTCCGCCAACGCGGAGCAGGGCGGCCCGGCAGCGACGAACCAGGTGTACGGCGGTCTCAGCGTCCGCTTCTAGTGCGGGCGATGGAGCGGTGGGTTATCATCTCAACCTGATGCGCACACCATGGATAGCCGGGGTTGTACTCGCGCTCGCCGCCTCTACGCTCCCGGCGCAGCAGACCGATACTGCTGCGCCACCGCCGCCTCCTCGGCCGCCGAAGAGCAGCAGCACCCTCATCACCGAAGACGACATCGACAAGGTGGGGTCTACTGTCGCGAACGCGTTCGATGTGGTGAGACTGCTGCGCCCGCGCTGGCTGCGGCAGACCCCGACCATGCTTCCGCCGACAGTAGGCAGCAGCTCGCAAATGCAGGATCTGCACGTGTACGTCGACGACCATGAGATGGGCGGCCTGGACTTTCTGAGATCACTGCCCGCCGAGCAGATCTACACCTTGCGCTTCCTGAGCGTGACGGAAGTCGGAGCGCGCTACGGGCCGAGCAGCGGTCCAGGAATCGTGGTCACGCTGCGGCACTAGGGGTGCGCCGGGTATCATTCGGAACGCTATGACCACGCCCTCGTTAGTGGCCCTCGTCATGCTGGCAGTCGCGGTGCCGGCACTCTCAGCACAGGCAACGGATAGCTCCACGCCGCCGCCTCGACCCCCCAAAAGCAGCAGCACGCTGATCATGGCCGAAGATATCGAGCGGGTCCGCGCCTCGGTGGCCAGCGCGTTCGACGCCGTGCAGCTGCTGCGGCCGCGGTGGTTGAAAAAGAGCTACGACACCATGAGCGATCCCGGTGTCCCCCCCGGCAACTTGTACATGCGGGCGGCTGAGATCTGGGTTTTCATGGACGATCACGAGATGGGCGGTCTGAATTACCTCAAAGCCCTTCCGGCTGAACAGGTCTACACGCTGAAATTCCTGCGCGTGAATGAAGTCTCGGTGCGCTACGGGTTAGAGAACGCCCCTGGAATCGTCGTCACGCTCAAACAGCATTAGGGGGCCGGTCGGGCGTTCCCGCCGTCCGCCACGAACTTCCAACTACCGTCTCGCTGTCGTCTCCAGATCGTCAGATACTTGCTGTACTGGTGCAGGCTCTCGATGGTCGCCTCACCGATGGTGCAGCCGAGATCCCCCGATTCTGCGATCACCGCGGCCACGGGCCACCACGCCAACACGGCGCCGCTCGGAAATCCATCGAACGCCGCGCCGATCGACTCCCGCCCTTCATTCATCCGCGGGCCGCCTCCGAATGAAATCGCGTCGTCGGTCGCGAAGGCGAGAAATGCCGGCTTCGCGCCCTGCGACACGGACAGGGCGGCAAACAACGAGTCTGCTCGCATCAACTCGCCGGGATCCCCCCGGCCCCGCACCGGATCACTCGGCTTCACGAGGCGGGAGGGCGGGGACGCGAGCGAGTCCGTGATCGGGACCAGTCTCGTGCGAGCGTACGCCGCGATCCGCCAGCCGCTCTGATCCTTGCGCCAGCACGCGAGATACTTCCCACGGGTTCCGCTCGCGCGCAAAAACCCGTAGCTGTAGCCCAGGCGGCCGTCGGCGGACACGTCGGCGAATGTGGGACTCCACGTGATCTTGTCCGTGGAGTCTGCGGCTTCGAAGAACGCTCGGATCTTGTCCGTACCGCGGAGCAGCGGCGCCCCGGGATGGAGATACGCAGCGCCGTCAGTAAGCCCGGGCAGGAACCCCTGGGTCATGCCAGCTGCCGCGGTTCGTTCAGCCAGCGTTCGGTCGGCGGCGAGCAGGGCCTCGCGCTCGGCCGCGCGGTCGGGCACCGCGGTGACGAGCAAGGCGAGCAGCAGGTATCTCATGTGTGACCTCCGGACGTCCCAATCTGGCCGGGATGCGCCGCCGGGGTAGAGGGAGCGCGGTCCGGGCGGGTGAAGTTCACACACTTCTGACCGCGCACGCCGCGAGGCCTGCCGTACCATGCTACAATGAGAATGATGAAGCGAGCGCTGATCGTCTTCGGTGCCTGGACGGCAGTCGCGCTGCTGTTCGCGATCCAAATGCATTTCCAAGCGAGCAGCAGCGACGCGCAGCCACGCTCCTGGGGCTGGATTCTGGCCTGGCAGCTCACGGGCTGGTGGACCTGGGCCCTGTTTACGGCACCAGTGTGCGCCTTCGCCGCGTGGGCGGTGCGGATTCGGCGGCCCGTGATGGTCGTTGCGACGCATCTCCCCGTGGCGGTGCTCATGGCGATCGCGTGCGCGGGATTCGAGGGCGGGCTGAAATCGGTGCTGGGATTGTGGCGAACCCCGCACACCCTGCTCAGCGGCGCGACCGACGGTATCGAGATCTGGTGGACATTCAACGTCCTGGTGTACGCCATGATCGCGGGATTGTATTACGCCTGGCGCGCCACCCGCCTCGAAACGCAGCTCGTGCAGGCGCGACTCGATGCGCTGGTAGGACAACTCCAGCCGCATTTTCTCTTCAACACGCTGCACACGATCTCGGCCTTCGTGCTCGAGGATCCGAAACAGGCGAACCGGATGATCACGCGTCTCTCCGAGCTGTTGCGCCAATCGTTCAATCGCGAGCGGGGGCCGCTCGTCACGCTCGAGGAGGAGCTCGAGCTGCTCGATCATTACGTCGCGATCCAGGAAGCGCGGTTCGGCGATCGCCTGCGCGTGACGTTTCGGGTGGACCCTCGCGCCGGCTCGGCGTTCGTGCCGACGCTGTTGCTGCAGCCGCTGGTCGAGAACGCCATTCGCTACGGCATCGAGCCGCCCGGCGGCGTCGCCGAGGTCGAGATCGCCGCGACCCGCCGCGACGATCGCCTCCACCTCGAGGTGCGCGACAACGGCCCGGGCGTCAACGGCGACCAGCGCTCCGAGCGGGGCAACGGCTCGGGCGCCGGCCTCGGTATCGCGAACACGCGCGCGCGGCTGCAGGAGCTGTATGGGCCGAGTCATCGCTTCGAGCTGACGAACGCGCCGGCGCCGGCCCGCGGCGCGGTCGCCACGATCGACATTCCCTTTTCCGACCATGCGCGCCGTCATCGTTGATGACGAGGCGCCCGCCCGGCGGCGGCTGCGCGGCGTGCTCCAGCAGATCAACACCGTCACGCGCATCGACGAGTGCGCCAGTGGGCAGGATGCCGTCGAGCTGCTGAAGCGCAGCGTCCCCGACCTCGTGTTCCTGGACATCCAGATGCCCGATGTCGACGGCTTCGCGGTCGCGGCCGCCGCGTCCGGTACGCGACCGCCGGCCATCATCTTCGTGACGGCGTACGACGAGCACGCCGTGCGGGCGTTCGAGATCCAGGCATTCGACTATCTCCTGAAGCCATTCGACGACGAGCGGGTGGTCGCGACGGTGAAGCGCGCCGAGGAGTTTCTCGAGTGGATGCGACGGGAAGACGCGGGTGGCACGGGGGGGGCCGCTCCGGTGCTGCGCGGGTTCGGCGCCGTCACGGTCGATTTCGCGACGCACCAGGTGAAGCGCGGGGGCCGCGCGTTGGATCTGCGGCCCAAGGAGTACGCGTTGCTCGTCGCACTGCTCAAGCGCGGCGGGCGCGTCGCGAGCCGGCTCGAGCTGTTGCGGGAAGTCTGGGGCTACGCCGAAGACGTGATGAGCCGAACCGTGGACACCCACATCGCGATGCTGCGCCGCAAGCTCGAGGCTGACGCGGCGCATCCGCGCCATATCGTCACGGTGCGGACGTTCGGGTATCGCATCGAACGGTAGGGGCTCGGGCTAGGGGCTAGGGCCTAGGGTCCAAACAGAATCCGATCCGCGATGCGCTCGGCGATAGCTTGGGGCTCGCCGCTGGAGCGGTTCGTCAGGATGACGATCGTGAGTCGCCGGTCCGGAAAGCGCATGATCGCGTTACGGAAGCCGCTCGTCTCGCCGGTGTGGCGCCAGCGCTTTTCGCCCCGATATCGATCGACGAACCAGCCAAATCCATATTCACTAGGGCCCCCGGCCAGCACCGGAGGGGTCGTGGCTGCCGCGAGCGAGGCGCGGTCGATGAGCGCCGCGCCGGAGAGCGCGCGATCCCAGAGGGCCAGATCATCCACGTTCGAATAGATCCCGCCATCACCCAGCGTCGCGCTCGTCACGCTCTGATCGGTCTGCACGAACGAACCGCTGCGTGGCGAGTAGCCGTACGCCCGGCGCGGCACTGTATCGACGCCTTCAACGTGAGCAACTGATGACTGCATTCCCAGAGGGACGAAGATCCGCGTGCGCAGAAACTCAGGAAACGACATTCCCGACACACGCGCGACGATCATGCCGAGCAGTACGTAGCCGGAATTGCTGTAGCAGTAGGCCGTTCCGGGCGGCGTCGATAGTGAGTCCCGTGATGCGACCAGGTTGAGCACGTCGTCATCGTTGAGCTGCGCCGTCCGGCTCTCGGGGATCAGTGCCTCGTAATCCCAGAGTCCCGATGTGTGATTGAGCAGGTGGCGCACCGTGACGGCCTGGGTGGCCGGCGGCAGCTCGGCCAGGAAATCGCGGATCGGCTGGTCGTAGCGGAGCTTGCCGTCTTTCGCGAGCAGCATCACGGACATCGCGGTGAACTGTTTTGAGACCGATGCCAATCGATAGTCGGTCTCCGGGGTTGCCGCGATACGGCGCTCGAGATCGGCCATGCCGTACGCGTGCCGGACCACGACGGTTCCGTCGCGGATTACGATCACGCTCGCGCCGGGAACGGCGCTGCCCGTGTAGGCCGCGAACAGCGCGTCCACTGCCCGAACGTCGTCAGTCGTCACGCGAGGCTTCCCTCCGGTGGCGCATGCCGCGCACAGCGCGAGCATCAGGGTTTGGCAGCCGCGTACCATGCGTTCCAGATCTCCGGTGCGAGGCCGATGGTCAGCTGTTGCTGGTTGCGCACGAGAGGCATTTTCAGCAGCAACGGCTCCAGACTCAGCTTCTCCAGCCAGCGCTCGTCGCCAAGCGTTGCCGAGCGCAGCCCCAACTCGGCAAAGCGCTTCGCATCGCGGTCGATGAGCGCGGCGATACCGAACTTTTGCGCGAAGCGCCGCAGCTCACCCACCGATGCCGCCTTCTCGTTCAAGTCGACGAAGTGCACCTTGATGCGCCGCTCGGCAAAAAACCGCAGCGCGGCGCGCGTGTCGGAGCTTTTGCGGGTGCCGAAAACCTGTACTTCCATCGGGCCGTAATATATTCCCCGCCACCATGAGCCCCAGGTCCAAGATCGTTGTGGCCGCCGTGCTGTTCTCGACCGGCGGCGCCGCCATCAAGTTCTGCGCGTTTGGCGCGTGGCAGCTCGCGGCGTTCCGCGCGACGATCGCGATGATCACGATTCTGCTCGTGCTGCCGGAAGCGCGACGCGGCTGGTCGTGGCGAACGGTGGTCGTCGGAATCGTCTACGCAGCCACGACGCTGCTGTACGTGCAGGCGAACAAGCATACGACCGCGGCGAGCGCGATCTTCCTGCAATCGACCAGCCCGCTGTTCATTCTGCTGCTTGCACCGCTCTTGATTGGCGAGCACGCCAGCAGGCGCGACCTGGTCCAGATGGCGGTCATGGGCGCGGGATTTGTGCTGTTCTTTCTCGGCATCGATCGGCCGTCGGCGACGGCCCCCAACCCTGCGCTGGGCAATGTGCTGGCTTCGGTGTGCGCCGTGACCTGGGCGTTCACCGTGATCGGCTATCGGTGGCTCGCCGCGCGGGGGTCGTCCGTGGCGGCGGCGGCGGTTTCGGGGAATCTGACGGCCGCCATCATCGCCTTCGTAATGGCGCAGCCACTGGTGGCCGGCCGGCCCGTCGATTGGGCGGTCGTGGTGTTCCTGGGCGTGTGTCAGCTCGGGATCCCGTATCTCTTTCTCGCGCGTGCAGTACCGCGGGTGCGAGCCATCGAAGTGGTGCTGTTCCTTCTTATAGAACCGGTGCTGAATCCCATCTGGGCCTGGCTCGTGCACGGCGAGACGCCAGGCGTCGCGACCCTCGCCGGAGGCGTGCTGATCCTGAGTGCGACCGCGCTGCGGACCATGCTCGAAACGCGCGAGCGCGTGCATCGGGTGGAGGCCCCCTCTTGCTGACCCCGTAGGCGAGAGACACTTTCGTTGCCTGCTTTCAAACCCGTTCCTTTTTTTGTCCCGAGGTGCCCCATGAATCTGGGTCGTTCAATCGCCGCCGGCATCCTGTGCGGAGTCGCCGCAATCGCGTGCCGTCCCGACTCCGCGTTGACTCCCCGCCCCAGTCAGCCAGCAGCAACCCGTACGATATCCGCCTCCGCCGTATCCGCAGCAACCGCCGCCGTCGAACCGTCGAATCGTTACCTCATCGTCCTGAAGTCGAGCCGCGGGGCGGCTGCCATCGCTGATGAGATCAACCAGAACGGCGGCCGGCTCGAGGGGTTGCGCGAAGACCTCGGCTTTGCCGTCGTATCCGGTCTCTCGGCTGATGCGGCTGGGCGGCTGCGAGGTGCGGCGGGAGTCGGCGCCGTCGAAGCCGATATCGAGTTCGCGCTCGAGCCGCTCGTTGAAGCTGAAACGGTGGACGCGACTGACGTCATCGAGAGCGCGACCGCGCCGCAGACCGCCTCGCAGTTCGGTCGCCAGTGGAACATGCGCGCGGTGGCGGCGCCCAACGCCTGGGCCGCGGGCTTCCTTGGCTCGTCCGACGTGAAGGTCGCGATTCTTGATACGGGGATCGATTACCTCTGGCCCGATCTCAACGGTCGCGTGGATCTGACGCGGTCGATCTCGCTGCGGCCCGATGAAGACGCACGCCTCGCGTTTTGGTTCCCCGGCACCACCCGTCACCCCATTACCGACTTGAATGCGCACGGCACCTTGGTGTCAACCATCGTGGCCAGCAATTCAGGCTTCTTCGCCGGCGTCACCACACGGACGACACTGTTCGGCGTCAAGGTCTGCATCGTGTTCAACAGCTGCTCGACTGCCGCGATCTTGACCGGGATTGTGTACGCGGTTGACCAGGGCGCGGACGTGATCAACATGAGTCTGGGCGGCGCGTTCTTGAAAAGCGCGAACCCCGGCTTCGTGTCGGTGATCAACAGCGTCTTCAATTACGCGAACCGGAATGGCACGGTGATCGTAGTCGCCGCGGGCAACGACGCGGCGGATATCGACCACTTCGGCAACGTCTACTTCACCTACTGCAACTCACCGCATGTGGTCTGCGTCTCCGCGACCGGTCCCACCGCCGCACCAACGGCAGTCGGTCCATTCACGAACCCAGACGCGGTCGCACCCTACACCAACTTCGGTCGCTCGGCGATCAGCCTTGCCGCGCCAGGTGGTGGCGTCACCACGCCGAATGCATATGTGACCGGGCCGTGCTCATCCACAGCGTTGAACTGGTTCCAGCCGGCGACTCCGCCTGGCGGGCCAACTCCGCCGCCCGTCATCGTCGGGCCGTTGTGCCCGCTGCCGGGTCTCTTCCTCATTCGGGGCGCGGGCACGAGCTTCTCGTCGCCGCATGTCGCTGGTGCCGCGGCGCAGATCGTGGCGCAGATCGGGCATGGCAATCCCTCGCAGGTGCGGGCGACGCTGCAGAAGTCAGCCGACGATCTTGGCCAACCGGGGACGGATCCCTTCTATGGAAAGGGCCGGCTCAACGTCGGGCGGGCGGTCGGCGCGATTCCTTGAGGTCGCTCGTCCTGTTGCCTGACAGGTAAGCAGAACCCCCGCTCACAGGCGAGCGGGGGTTCTTCTTTCGATGACGCTATATTGCAGTCCCCATGCCCGCAGCCCGCTCCCGCATCGGCGTCATCTTCTTCACCGTCCTGATCGACCTGATCGGGTTCGGGATCGTGCTGCCGATTCTGCCTTTCTACGCGCAGCGCTTCGGCGCCGCGGGACTGGGCTACGGCGCGGTGATCGGCGTGTTCTCGTTGATGCAATTCGTCGCGACGGCGCTGCTGGGCAAGCTGTCGGATCGGATCGGCCGCCGACCCGTTCTGCTCACGACGATGCTCATCAATGCGGTGGGATACACGCTCTTCGCGTTCGCGGGGTCGTACTGGGTGCTGTTCCTGTCGCGCGTCGTGTCGGGGTTCGCGGGGGGCAACATCTCTGCGGCGCAGGCGTACATCGCCGACATCACCTCGCCAACCGAGCGCTCGCGGGGCATGGGGATGGTCGGCGCGGCGTTTGGCATCGGCTTCAGCTTCGGTCCCGCCATCGGCGGGTTCGCCGCGCATTACGGCGGCGCGACGGCTCCCGGGCTCGTCGCGGTGGGGCTCTCGCTCGCGAACTTCGTCTCCGCCTACTTCATTCTGCCCGAGTCGCTGAAGCACGAGCTGCGGGTGAAGCGGCCGTTGTTCGATCTGGGGCACATCGGTGAAGCGATTGCGCGGCCGACGCTGCGGCCGCTGATGGTCGTGTGGGCGCTGGTGCCGCTCGGGTTCGCGGGCTACACGGTTGCCCTGCCGCTGTACGCCGCCGCCAGGCTCGGGTGGAGGGAGCGCGAGCTGGCGATTCTGTTCACGATTATCGGCGTGACCGCCGCATCGGTGCAGGGCTACTTCTTCGGTAAGATCGTGCGGCGCACCGGCGAGCGGGCTCTCGTCGTCGCCGGAACGTTCGGCATGGCAGTCGCGATCGCGGTCGTGCCGTTTCTCTCGAGCTCCGGCGCCTTGTACGCGTGGACGTTCGTGCTGGCGGTGGCGAACAGCGTGTTTGCGCCCGCGGCTACTGGCCTCGTGTCCGTGTACGCGACCCCAACCGAGCAGGGCACAGTCCTCGGCGCGGCGCAGGCGATCGCCGCCCTCGGCCGCACCGCGGGGCCGCCGCTGATTGGAACGGTGTACGACGTTGTGAGCCCCGTCACGTCTTTTCTGCTCGCCGGGTCCTTTCTCGTCGTGGCCGGCCTGGCGGCGCTCGGACTCGCGCCTGCGCCCCATCACGAAAGCTCAGGTCCGATTCCTTCCGTGCCGTTACCTGAGACCCCTACCCGCGAGTCTTAACGGCATCTAAGCTTCAACGTCAAAGAGCCAGACTTTCACCGGAGCAATTGATGCACAAACGAGCGATCGCCGTCGGTGCCCTCCTCGTGGCGGCGGCATGCAATCAGGACCCCGCAGGTGTTTCAACGAACGAGATCATGCTCGCACAGCAGTCGCAGGCCATCGCTGTCGAAGTGGCTTCGCACCGCGATGCGGGAACGAACTTCCAAGGGTGGCTCTGGAGACTGGTCGATACCCTCCGCACCACCGATGATCCCGAAGCTCAGGCCTGCCTGGCCGAAGCGCGCGACTTACGCCATCAGGCGTTCGATGCGTTCCAGGCGGGGGATCGTGAGCTGGGACGGCAATTGCTCCACGAGTCGTTCCTGAAAGTGCTGTGCGCCGTCGTCGAAGTCTTCCCGAACGCTGCGGAGCGCACCGGTCTCGCCGTCGATCAGGCGATCGAGCGCATCGAGAACTTCCTGGGCGATCGTGAGGCGCCGCGCATCCGGGCGATCCTGGCGCACGTGACGGAGCTGCGGGCACAGGCCGACGAGGCGCTCGCGGGCGGGGACAAAGTGACGGCGCTCGCCCTCAATCTCCGCAGTATCCAGATCCTGCACAGGCTGGTCGAGCATGTCCGGGACCGCCACCAGGATCATGATGGTGTCGCGGATCAGGAGATGGAGAGCGTGCAACCGTAGGACCTGCAACTACTAGGCTGCAGACGCACCGCGGGCCATAGTCGACGGGGGTTGGGACAGGCGGTTTGTCCTAACCCCCGTTTCACTGTTTACCGCGGTGCGTCTGTTGCCCAGTCGTTGCATGGCCTAGCCCGGCCCCGCACCCTCGGTTCATATTTTTGGTCCCCCTTGCAGGAGATTTGCGCCGTATGCGCGTGTACAAGACGCCGGAGATCCGTAATGTGGCCGTGGTTGGCCACGGCGCGAGCGGCAAGACCTCCCTGGTCGATGCGCTGGCGTTCGTGGCCGGAACAAGCAAACGCCACGGTTCTGTAAAAGATGGAACCGCCCTCACCGATTACACTGCCGACGAAATCGAACGCAAATACTCCATCAACCTCGCGCTGGCCGTCGCCGAGTGGATGGACACCAAGATCAACCTGATCGATACGCCGGGCTATCTCGATTTCACCGGCGACGCGCTCGCCGGTGTGTACGCGGCCGACTCCGCCGTCGTCGTGCTCTCCGCCACCGCGGGCGTCGAGGTCGGAACCGAGAAGGTCTGGGACTACTGCGAGCGTCGCGCGCTGCCGCGATTGTTCTTCGTGTCGCTGATGGACAAGGAGCACGCCAACTTCGAGCGCGTGTTCAATCAGATCAAAGAGCAGCTGACGCCCAAGGTGATCCCGGTGGAGATCCCGGTCGGCGAAGGACCGGAATTCCACGGGATCATCAACCTGTTCTCGAAGAAGGCGCACCTCTACAAGAAGGGCACCAAGGCCGGCGAGTACGAAGAGGTCGACGTCCCCGAGGAATACAAGGATCGGTTCGAGAAATACTCGCAGGAATTGATCGAGAGCATCGCCGCGACCGATGACACGCTGCTCGAGCGCTACCTGGGCGGCGAAGAGATCGGCCGAGACGAAGCGATCGCGGCGATGAAGGCAGGCATGGCGAAGAACGAGATCTTCCCGCTGTTCTGTGGCGCCGCCGAGCTTACGTATGGCACCCGCGCGCTGCTCAACAAGCTCGTCGAGCTCTGCCCTGCGCCGAACGAGCGGCCGCCCGTCGAAGCGCAGAAATGGGGCAGCGCCGACCGCGTGACACTCACGTCTGATGATTCCGGGCCGCTGGCGGCGCAGGTTTTCAAGACCGTTTCGGAGCCGCACGTCGGCGACGTGACGCTGTTCCGTATCTTCTCGGGCCACGTGAAGAATGGGCAGGATGTCTGGAACGCGCCGCGGGAGGCGTCGGAGAAGTTGAACCATCTGTGCGTCGCGGTCGGGAAGGAGCGCATCGAGATCCCCGAGCTGCATGCCGGCGACATCGGCGTCGTCGCGAAGCTACGCGATACGCACACCAACGACACGCTGTCAACCAAGGACAAAGGGCTGGTCCTCCCGAAGATTCCGTTCCCCGAGCCGGTGATCACGGTGGCCGTCGAAGTGAAACAGCGGGGGGAAGAGGACAAACTCTCGACCGGGCTGCACAAGCTGCACGAAGAGGATCCGACGTTCCATCACGAGTACAACGGCGAGCTGGGACAGACGCTGATTCGCGGGTTGGGAGAGCGGCATCTCGAGATCGTGGTCGGGCGATTGGCGCGGAAGTTCGGTGTACACGCGCAGACCGCGAAGCCCAGGGTCGCCTACCGCGAGACATTCCGCGGCAAATCCGAAGGGCAGGGCAAACACAAGAAGCAGACCGGCGGGCGCGGCCAGTACGGCGACTGCTGGATTCGGATCGCGCCGCTGCCGCGCGGCTCCGGCGTGCAGTTCGTGGACGAGATCGTCGGCGGCGTGATTCCGCGGCAGTACATCCCGGCCGTCGAGCGCGGCGTGCTCGAGGCGGCGCACAAGGGGCCGATCGCCGGCTATCCGGTCGTGGACTTCAAGTTCGAGCTATACGACGGCTCCTATCACGACGTGGACTCGAACGAAATGTCGTTCAAGATGGCCGGCATCATGGCGTTCCGAAACGTGAGCCCCGGCGCGCGGCCGGTGCTGCTCGAGCCGATCATGGACGTCGAAGTGTGGACGCCGGACGACTATCAGGGCGCCGTGATGGGCGACCTGTCGTCGCGCCGCGGCCACATCGTGGGCACCGAGAAGGACGGGCGGCTCACCAAGGTGAAGGCGCTCGTTCCTGAGGCCGAGCTCGATCGCTATGCGACGACACTGCACTCGATCACGCACGGGCGTGGCACGTACAAGATGAAGTTCCACGTCTATCAGGACGCGCCACCGGATGTCGCTGCGAAAGTGACCGAAGCGCGCAAGAAGGAGCTCGAGGAAGCGAAAGCGTAGATGCTCGATCGCTGCATCACATTCAAACGCTGGCCGAGGAGGTCGTGCACTGATGAACAAGAAGCAATGGTGGGCGATGGGAACCGTGATTGCTACGTTGGCCGCGTGCAAACCAGGAGAAAAGAAGGAGAGCGCTGCGTCGAGCGTCACGCCCACGAAGATCGCGACGGTCGCGGGATTCCAGACACCGGAATCAGTGCTGTGGGATTCGACGCTGGATGTCTACTTCGTGTCCAACATCAACGGCAACCCGGCCGCGAAGGACGGCAACGGCTTCATCAGTGTCGTCGATCCTGCCGGGACGATGCGTGACAGCGTGTTCATCAAGGGTCTCAACGCGCCCAAAGGCATGGCCGTCATCGGCGACACGCTGTGGGTGACCGATATTGACGTCGTCCGTGGGTTCAACGCCCGCACCGAGGCCCCGGTGGCCACCGTTCCGATTCCAGGCGCCGTCTTCCTGAACGACATCGCGGCGGCTCCCGATGGCTCGCTGTACATCACGGACACCGCGATCCGTTTCGGGGCACAGGGGCCTGAGCACGTGGGCACCGATCAGATCTTCCGGGTCGCGCCCGATCGGAAGGTGAGCTCTGCTCTGAAAACCGACAGCCTGGCCCGGCCGAACGGCATTACGTGGGACGCGGCGAATCAGCGGTTCGTCATCGTCTCCTTCGGTGGCGGCACGATTCGCGCCTGGAAGCCGGGCGAGACAACCACGACGCCGCTGGGCACCGGCCCCGGCATGTTCGACGGGGTCGAAATCGCGCACGGCGCGCTCTGGGTCTCGAGCTGGGCGGATTCGTCAGTCTATCGGTACGCCGTTGGGCAAGGCACGAAGCTGATCACGGGCGTGCAGAGCCCGGCGGATATTGGTTATGACGCGAAGCGGAAGCGCGTCCTGATCCCCGTGTTCATGGGGAACACGGTCGAGATCTGGCAGGTGCAGTAGGTCCGTCTGTTAAGGCGACGGTTCTTGTTGCGTTAGACAGTGGATGGTGCCGAGGCCCCAGACGAGATCGACGGCGTGGATGCCCACCACGGGCCGGTCTGAGAAACACTCGGTGAGAATGCCGAGCGCCACGCGGTCCTTGGGATCGTTGAAGGTGGGGACGAGCACGGCGGCGTTGGCGATGTAGAAGTTCGCGTAGCTGGCCGGTAGTCTCACGCCGTCGAAGTACAATGGGGCGGGCATCGGGAGGTCGACCACCTCGATGGCCGCCCCTTTTTCCAGATGCATTCCCTGCAGGCGCTCCCGGTTTTCCGCGAGCGGTTTGTAGTTCACGTCCTTGGAATCGTCCTCGCGGCAGAGCACGACGGTCGTCGGATTCACGAATCGGCACAGGTCGTCCACGTGGCCGTGCGTGTCGTCGCCGGCGATGCCCTTGCCGAGCCACAAGGTGTTCGTCACGCCGAGCACGTCGCGGAACACATTTTCGATCTCGTATCGTGAGAGCCCCGGGTTGCGGGTCTGGACCTTGGGATCGAGCAGACATTCTTCCGTCGTGAGCAGCGTGCCCCGGCCGTTCACGTCGATGCTGCCGCCCTCGAGCACGATTTTTCCGTCGATCAGCGGGAGCTTGAGGCGCTTGGCGGCGCGCTCGGGGATCTTGTCGTCCTTTTTCCAGTCCTTGTACTTGGCCCAGGCATTGAAATGGAACCGCGCGATGGCTAGGCCCTTGTCTTTTCGAACGAAGATCGGACCGAAGTCCCGGGTCCAGCCGCGATTGGTGGGAAACGGCACAAAGTCGATGCGCGCGAGGTCCACGCCAACCTTCTTCAGGATGCGGGTCGCCTGCGTTTGGTGGCTCTTGGAATTGACGAGGATGCGCACGATTTCACTTCGAGCGAGCGTGCGCGTGATCTCGCCATAGATCCAGGGAATGACCGGAAACTTGCCGGGCCAGTCGGTGTCGTTATGCGGCCAGCCGATCCAGGTCGCCGCGTGGGGTTCCCACTCGGCGGGCATGCGGTCGTCGGTCATCGGTTATCGGTCTTCAGTTGTTACCGAATACCGATGACCGACAACTGATGACCAAACATCAATCGGTAAGAAAACGAGCCTGGATGTCCGAATACGCATCAGTCCTACGATCCCGCAGGAACGGCCAATTGCGGCGGACTTCCTCGATCCGAGCCAAGTCGACATCGGCGACGACGTTGTCTTCCTTCTCGCCCGCTTCCGCGACCACGATGCCGAACGGATCGCACACGAACGAGTGCCCCCAGAATTCGATCCCGGCGCCCCCCCCTTCGCCGCCGAGCTGCTCGAACCCCACGCGATTCACCGCGGCGACCCAGCAGCCGTTCGCGATCGCGTGACTGCGCTGGATCGTCTTCCAGGCATCGAGCTGCTGTGCGCCGTACTTGTCCTTCTCCGAGGGATGCCAGCCGATGGCGGTCGGGTAGAGCAGAATGTTCGCGCCCTGCAGCGCCGTGAGCCGCGCGCCCTCGGGATACCATTGATCCCAGCACACGAGCGTGCCGATCGGACCGACCTTGGTGTCGAACGCGCGAAAGCCGAGGTCGCCGGGCGTGAAGTAGAACTTCTCGTAGTAGGAGGGATCGTCCGGGATGTGCATCTTCCGATAGATCCCTTTGACCTTGCCGTCGGCATCGATCACCGCGGCGGTGTTGTGGTACAGGCCCGGCGCGCGGCGCTCGAACAGCGACGCCACGATGACGACTCCCAGCTCCTTGGCGACCTTGCCCAGCGTGTCGGTCGTGGGACCGGGTACGGCTTCGGCGAGATCGAACAGCGCATGGTCTTCGCGTTGCCCGATGTAGAGCGTGCGAAACAGCTCCGGCAGGCAGACGAGATTCGCCCCCCGCGTCGCGGCGTCCCGGATCCGGCGTACCGCTTTGTCGAGGTTCGTCTGGGGATCGTCGCTCATGCTCATTTGCACGAGCCCGATCTTGAACCTGGTCGGCAGTGCCCCCCCCGCCCCCCCCGCCCCCCCCGTTCCCACACCCGCGGTCATGCGCTGAAGAATAGACCGCGGGGCCCTGCGAAGCTATCTCAGAACGCTTTGGTCACCGACAAGACGATGGCCGACTTCGCCACGTCCTCGGTCTCCTGCGATCCCCCGCTTGTGGGGGTGTAACGATAGAACCGGTCCTCGGCGTTTGTGCCCACGAAAGCAGCGCCGAGCGAGGCACCGCCAACCTGGCGGCTGAGGCCGATTCGGTAGTCCCCGTACGAGAGCGGCGCGTAGTTTCGCACATACTGATGGCCGTAGTGCAGCGCCAGACTCATGCCGCCGACGACGTCAAACGTGGCGTTGAGGTCGACGTAGCCCGACCCCTTCGAGTCTCCGGTTCCGAGACAATCCGTCGTCTCCGCGCTGCCATCGGGACCGATGCCGCAATAGCCGCCAATGGTTTCCGTGTTCATGCCGAACAAGTTCGTCAGCGCGTACGAGTACTTGGCGGCGAAGTGATCGTATCGCACGCCGAGGTAGACTTCCGTTGTGTTGTAGTCGTTACCGGGGTCGATGTTGTAGCGGGCGCTTGGATACCAGTAGTACTGCATCCCGAGATCCAGTCCGACCCGGCCCCCCCCCGCCGTCAGGCGGTACCCGCCATAGAGATCCAGCTCGAGCGATGCGCCATTGAGAAACTGATTGCCGCTGACGTTCGAGCCCCAGGCGCCCCCGTAGACGCCGGCGGTCGATCCGTAGTCGAAGCCTCCCTGAACCGCTGGCTGATTGTAGGTCTGCGACACCCCGCGAAAGCGGTAATCGCTCGCCAGCGCCAGGTTGCCCGAGAGTGTGTGTCCCGACTGGGCCGGTAGGCGCGCGGCGACCACGGTAAGGACAGTCGCAACGATGAGCCGGGCGCGCATCAGGCGCCCGGCGCCCCCGCGGGCGCCGGCTCCACGCTAAAGGTCTGAACGACCACGCTGCCGCCGAGCGAGCTGCCGCTGCCCGGGACGCTGCCGCCCAGATCCGAGCCGAAGTACGCTTCTTCGCCGTGCTGGCTGATGTCGAGCCCCGCGCTTTCTTCGGGCACGTCCGCCCGCGCGCCGATCGTCACCTGAATAAGCGCGAGGATCCCCAGCGTGCCGAGGGCGGCGAAGGCGACGGTCGCCACGATCGCGAGCAGCTGCACGCCCATCTGGGCGGCGTTCCCGGCGAGCAGGCCGTCCCCGCCGGCGGGATTCACGAGCTTGGTCGCAAACACGCCGGTCAGCAGCGCACCGGCCATGCCCGCGAGCCCGTGGCAGGAGAACACGTCGAGCGCGTCATCGAGCTTGGTCTTGGACCGTATCTGGATGGCGGTGTAGCTGATGCCTGCCGCCAGGATGCCGATGACCAGCCCGGACACCGGCGTCACGTAACCGGCTGCCGGTGTGATGCCCACGAGGCCGACGACCAGCCCGGTAGCGGCGCCGACCGCTGTGATCTTGCCGGTGCGCGCCAGGTCGAGCGCCGCCCAGGTGACGAGCGCCGCGGCCGCGGCGGTGTTGGTGTTGACGAATGCCAGCGCCGCGAGGCCGTTCGCCGCGAGGGCGGATCCAGCGTTGAATCCGAACCAGCCGAACCAGAGCAACCCGGCGCCGAGCAGCACGAGCGGGACGTTGTGCGGCGCGATGGGAACGCGACGGTAATCGCGCCGCGGCCCGAGGAACCAGGCGGCGACGAGCGCCGACACGCCGGCGCTGATGTGCACGACCGTGCCGCCCGCGAAGTCCAGCGCGCCGCGCTTCAATAGCCAGCCGCCGGAGCCCCACACCCAGTGCGCGAGCGGATCGTAGATCAGCGTCGCCCACAGGACGAGGAAGACGATGTAACCCCGAAAGCGCATCCGCTCCACGATCGCGCCCGAGATCAGGGCGGGAGTGATGATCGCAAACATGCCCTGGAACATCGCGTGGGCTTGTAGCGGGATCGTCGCCGAATAGGTCGGATTGGGTTCGAGACCGACGTTGTGCAGGCCGAGCCATGAGAGGCCGCCGAACCATGCGTTGCCGGGACCGAACGCGATCGAATATCCGACCAGCATCCACTGGACGCCGATCACACCAAGTGCCACGACACTCATCATCATCGTATTGAGCGCGTTCTTGGGACGCACCAGGCCGCCGTAAAAGAATGCGAGGCCCACCGTCATCAACAGCACGAGCGCGCTCGAGGTGAGAACCCAAGCCGTATCTCCCGAAGAAACCGTCGCTTGTGTCATGCGACACCCCCCATACCAGCGGCGTTGATTGCCGCGCGTTGGACCGCGTCGGCGTTGACGGCGGTCAGAGCGGCATTGTCCTCCTCACCTGTGCGAATGCGGATCACCCGTTCGATCGGCTGCACGAAGATCTTCCCGTCACCCACTTCGCCCGTGCGCGCCGACGAGAGAATGGCCTGCACGCACGGCTCGACGAACGGCTCCGAGCACACCATTTCGATCTTCACCTTCTCGTGGAACTCCATCACCAGCGCGGTCCCGCGGTATTGCTCGAACCGCTCGTGCTCCCCGCCGTGCCCGCTCACGCGACTCAGCGTGATGCCGGTGATCCCGGCGCGGAACAGGGCCGCTTTGACTTCGGGAAGGCGTTCGCCGCGGACGATCGTCGTGATCAGCTTCATCGTGGGCTCCCAGTCGATTGCAGGTGATCCACCGGTTCGATCGCTTGCACCACCGGTGGCGGGGGCGGGGGGGGGGCGACTTTACGGAATAGCGCGCGATACGCATCCCAAGCCCCCAGGATCACGCGGGCGCGGGCGCTGCCGCTCTTGTGGAAATGCTGCTGGATCAGCTTGCGCAGCACGCGTTCATCCATGGAGTTCAGCTCGCTGACGCCAACCATTTCCAGGTTGCAGCGTGTCTCCAGCTGCTTGTGCTCGTCGAGCACGTAGGCGATGCCGTTCGACATGCCGGCCGCGAAGTTGCGGCCCACGGGGCCCAGCACCACGACGACGCCGCCGGTCATGTACTCGCAGCAGTGGTCGCCGGCGCCCTCGATCACCGCCACGGCGCCCGAGTTCCGCACCGCAAAACGATCCCCGGCACTGCCCGCGGCAAACAGCCGCCCCGACGTCGCGCCGTACAGCGCGGTGTTCCCGAGCAGCACGTGGGCGCGGCCGGTGTACGCGGCGGTCCGGAACGGGCGGATGACGATTTCGCCGCCGCACAGCCCCTTGCCGACGTGGTCGTTCGCCTCACCCTCGAGCTGGAGGTGCATGCGCGGGAGCGTGAACGCGCCGAAGCTCTGGCCCGCGCTGCCGCGGAACCGCAGTCGCAGCGGCTCTCCCGGTCCCGCACTGCCGTACTCCCGCGCCAGCTGACCCGCAATGCGCGCGCCGACGGTGAGATGGTGATTCCCGATCGTGAACACGCGTGGGGGGGGGGCCGTGGCTTTGCGCTCGAGAATCTCCGCGTCGAGGGAGACGATTCCCGGCCGCACATTCCGCTCGACCGTCCGCCGCCGCGGACCGCTGCCGTGGGTCGCGAGCATGAATGAGAGATCCAGCGATTGCGCGCGCGGCGTCTCGGGACGCTCGATGCGCCGCAGCAGCTCGACGCGCCCGATGAGATCGTCGAACCGCCGGGCGCCCAGCGACGCCATGATGCGCCGCACGTCCTCGGCGATGAACGTGAAGTACGCAATGACCTGCTCGGCCGTCCCTTTGAACTTTGCGCGCAGGTCGGGACGCTGAGTGGCGATCCCGGTGGGGCAGCTGTTCAGGTGGCATTGCCGCGCCATGGCGCAGCCGAGCGCGACCACGGTCGCCGTGCCGAACCCGAATGCCTCGGCGCCCAGCAGCGCCGCGATCACCACGTCGCGTCCCGTGCGCAGGCCACCGTCGGTGCGGACCTCGATCCGCTCACGCAAACCGTTGCGCATCAGAATCGCCTGTGTCTCGGCGAGCCCCAGCTCCCACGGTGAGCCGGCGTGTTTGATCGAGGACAGCGGCGATGCTCCGGTCCCGCCGTTGTGACCCGAGATCAGCACGTAGTCGGCGTAGGCCTTCGCCACGCCCGCGGCGACGGTGCCCACGCCCGCTTCGGCGACGAGTTTCACGCCGACGCGCGCGGCCGGATTCACCTGCTTGAGATCGTGGATCAGCTGCGCGAGATCCTCGATCGAGTAGATGTCGTGATGTGGCGGCGGCGAAATCAGCGGAACGCCCACGACCGCGTGGCGCAGCCGCGCGATCAGGTCGGTGACCTTGTGACCCGGCAGCTGGCCGCCTTCACCGGGCTTCGAGCCCTGCGCGATCTTGATCTCGAGCTCATCAGCCCGGACGAGATACGACGTAGTCACGCCGAACCGGCCGGATGCCACCTGCTTGATCCGATTGTCGGCCCGATCCCCATCGGCGCGGGTGACGTACGTCGCCGGGTCCTCGCCGCCCTCGCCTGAGTTGGAGCGCGCGTGCATGCGGTTCATGGCGATCGCGAGCGTCGCGTGCGCTTCGGGAGACAGAGCGCCCAGCGACATCGCGCTCGAGATGAAGCGCCGCCGGATCTCTTCCGCGGGCTCGACTTCCTCGAGCGGCACCGGCGTCTGCGCTTCGAAGTCCAGCAGGTCGCGCGGGCCCGCCGGCGCGCGGCCCGTCGCACCTTGGGCAAAGCCGGCGTAATCGGCATGCTGCAATGCGCGCACGAGCGACGGGGACCAGCCGTGGTCCTCGCCATCACGGCGGTAACGAACGCGGCCGTGGTCGGGAAGCGCGCCCGAAGCCTGGTGGCGCGCGAGCACGTCCTCGGCGATTTCCTCGAAGCCGATGCCGCCGATGACGGACGCCGTTCCCGTGAAGCAGCGATCCATGACTTCCGGGCCCAGCCCGATCGCCTCGAAGATCTGGGCACCGACGTACGACTGGAGCGTCGAGATCCCCATCTTGGACAGGATCTTGAGCAGGCCTTTCTCGGCCGCGCCGCGATACTGAGCCGCGGACGACTCGGCATCGCGGAAGCACTGCAAGGCCAGCCACGGATGGACAGCCTCGGCCCCATAGCCGAACAGCGCGGCGAGGTGATGCACGTCCCACGCGTCGCCCGCTTCGGCGACGAGTCCGACACGCACGCGTTGCCGCGCCCGCACGAGGCCTTGATGCACCGCGCCGATCGCCAGCAGCATGGGGATGGGTGCCCGCGTCTTGTCCACGTCGCGATCGCTGATCACCAGGATCGTCGCGCCTCGGCGCGCGGCGATGACGGCCGCCTGCGTGAGCTTCTCGATGGCTCGCTCCAGCTCGGCCGGGCCAGCCGCGGCCTCCCAGACGGCGCTCAGCGTCGTGAGCTCGGCGCCCCCTCCCGCGCCGGCACGCCGCAATGCCGCCATTTCCTCGGCCAGCAGGATCGGATGCTCGATGCGCAGCAGGGTCCGGCCGCCGGGTCGCTGCGCGAGCAACGAGCCGCGGCGGCCCAGATACATCGCGAGCGACATGACGAGCTCTTCACGCAGCGGATCGATGGCCGGATTGGTCACCTGCGCGAAGCGCTGGCGCAGGTAGGCGTACAGGTTCTGCGGCACGCGCGAGAGCGGCGCGATCGGCGTGTCGTCGCCCATGCTCCAGATCGCGTCCTTCCCCTCCGCCGCCATCGGCGTAATGACGAACTTCAGATCCTCGTGGCTGTACCCGAAGGCGTGCTGGCGGGCGGCCAGCTCCTCCGCGGGGAGGGCGGGCCCGCGCGCGGGGACTTCGCTCGGCAGCCGCCGGACGACCCGCGCGGTCCAACGTCGATACGGGCAGCGTTGCGCGACTTCCAGCTTGGCGTCCGCGCTGCGCAGCACGACGTTGCGCAGCGTATCCACCACCAGCAGGTCGCCCGGTCCGAGACGTCCCGACTCCACGACGGATGCAGGGTCGAGGTCCACGACCCCGACCTCCGACGCCGCGACGACGATGTTGTCGCTCGTCACCTTGTAGCGGCAGGGACGCAGGCCGTTGCGGTCCAGGGCCGAGCCCGCGAGGATGCCGTCCGTGAAGGCGAGCGCGGCGGGGCCGTCCCACGGCTCCATCAAGCCGGCGTGGTACTCGTAGAAGCTGCGCAGCGCGGGATGCAGGTCGGCGACGCGCTCCCACGCTTCCGGCAGCAGCATCATGAGCGCGTGCACCGGATCGCGGCCCGAGCGGACGAGCAGCTCGAGCGCGTTATCGAGACTCGCGGAATCGCTGCCGTCGGCCCAGATCACCGGCTTCAGCAGCTCGACGTCCCGCTCCCAGGCGGGGGCCGCGAGTGCGGGTTCGCGCGCCAGCATCGCGTTGCGATTGCCCCAGAGCGTATTGATCTCGCCGTTGTGGGCGAGGAGGCGAAACGGCTGCGCCAGCGGCCAGCTCGGCAAGGTGTTGGTCGAGTAGCGCTGATGGAACACGGCGATGCCGGTCTGGAACAGCGGGGAGCGCAGGTCGGCGTAGAAGCCGGGCAGCTCGGTTCCGACGAGCAGGGCCTTGTAGACCACGGTGCGGCACGAGAGCGAGCAGCAGAACAGCTCGAGGGCGGCGCTCGCCGCGCGGCGCTCGATGACGCGGCGGGCGAGGTACAGCCGCCGCTCCCACGCCTGGGCGTTGGCGGGACCTTGGGGCGGACCCACGAACACCTGCCGGATCACGGGCTGGTTCGCGGCGGCGAGCGGACCGAGGACGCCGGCGTCGACGGGCACCACGCGCCATCCCAGCACCGACATGCCGAGACTCACGAGCGCGCTCTCGATCACGTCGATCGCTTCGTCGGTCCGCTGCGCCGGGAGAAAGAACATGCCGAGGGCGACGCGCTCGACCGGGCCCACCCCGAGCAGGCGATGCGGGATCTGCGTCAGGACACCGGCGCCGTCGCCGGAGCGGTCGTTGGACGCGGCGCCGCGGTGCGCGAGGCGCGCGACCGCGGTCAGCGCCTTCGCGAGGATATCGTGATCGCGGATCCCGTCGGCGCGCGCGACAAAGCCGACGCCGCAGGCGTCGCGCTCGCGCCAGGGATCGAGCAAACGAAAAGCCCGCTCCGTTGCGGGAGCGGGCTGGTTGGGTTCTGGGCTTGGTTGCACTATCGGGCCCCGCCGCTCCCTGGAGAAGGTGTGTGCGGATTATTAAGCGGCAGCAGGACCATCGTATGTTTATGCATTGTTAGACATAAATATGCGAAACAGTTCGAAAACCCGCAAGGGGTTCAGCCGACGAGGATGGGCTCCAGCGGCTGGGTATAGCGATAGGTTTTCCCGGCGTAGTTTCGCAGAATGATTTCCTTGTCGGTCAGCTTGACCACGTACTCCGGCAGGAGCGGGATCTTGCCGCCGCCGCCCGGCGCGTCGATTACGAAGTGCGGCACCGCCAGGCCCGAGGTCCAGCCCCGCAGCGCCTGAATGATCTCGAGCCCCTTCTCGACCGTGGTGCGGAAGTGCTCGGCGCCCGCCACCTGATCGCACATATAGATGTAGTAGGGGCGTACCCGGGCGGCGAGCAGGCGCTGCATCAACAGTTTCATCACCTCCGCATCGTCGTTCACACCCTTCAGCAACACCGTTTGGCAGCCCAGCGGGATCCCGGCGTCGGCGAGCATGCCGAGTGCCTGCACCGCGGCGGGGGTCAGCTCGTCGGGATGGTTGAAGTGCGTGTTGAGATAGAGGGGGTGGTACTTCTTGAGGATCGCGCACAGCTCCGGGGTGATTCGCTCCGGGAGGTGACAGGGGATCCGGCTGCCGATGCGCAGTACCTCGAGATGCGGAATCGACCGTAACCGCTTGCAGATCTCGTCGATACGACGATCGGACAGGAGCAGGGGATCGCCGCCCGACATGATCACGTCGCGGATCTCCTTGTGCTCCTCGAGGTAGCGGAACGCCGACTCGAGCTGCGCCATGGGAATCTTCTCGGGGTCGCCGACCTTACGGCGGCGCGTGCAGAAGCGGCAGTAGGAGGCGCAGACCGGGGAGATGAGAAACAGGGCGCGATCGGGATAGCGGTGCGTGATGTTCGGAACCGGGGAATTGGCGTCCTCGGCCAGCGAGTCCACGATGCCGTCGTGGATTTCGAGCTCCTGAACCGTGGGCACGTACTGGCGCCAGATCGGATCGCCGGGCGACTGAATCAGGTCCACCATGGCTGGGGAGATGCGGAATTCGAAGTTTTCGGCGGCCTGGCGGAGCCGCGCGATGTCCCCGACGTGCTCGGGGCCGAACCGCTCGGCGAGTGCCTCGAGGGAGGCGATGCTGCGCTTACGGAGCAGCTCTTGCCAGGTCTCCATGCAGATCCTTGGTATAGATCACCAGGTCGTCACCGGGCGCGTAGTACGCCGGGAATCGTCGCGGTCCGGGTATAGCCGCGTGCCTCGTAGAAGCCTCGCGTCGGCTGGTAATCGGCTCGCGAGGAGGTCTCGACGACGACGAGCCGTCTGCCGTCAGCGATCAGCCGGCGCTCGACCTCGCTCAGCAACCGTGATCCGATACCCACCCCCTGGCGGTCGCGATCGACGACAATCCAATAGAGGTCGCTCGTCGCTATCGTGCCGGGTGTCGGGCCCCAGCATGCGTACCCCACCAGCCGATCGTCATCGAACGCGCCGACGAAGCGATAGTCGTCGTCGCCGGCCAGACTTTCGTCCAGCAGCTCGACCGCGGTCGCGACCTCTTCCTCGCGGAAGAGACCCGTGCCGCGCGTCAGCTGTTCAAACGGTGCGCGGTGCGCGCGCGCGACGGGGCGCAGCGAGCAGCTCACGCGCGGCCTTCGTGCCTTGAGCTTCACGCAGTGCGACCTCGGCGATGCGGCGGATCAGCTCGGCGTACTCCCAGCCCGCCGCCTTCGCCATACGGGAGAGGCCGGCGTCATCGGTCAGGTCGGGATTGGGATTGACCTCGAGAATCCAGGGCTTCCCGGCGTCGTCCACGCGGATGTCCACGCGCCCGTAACTCTTGCCCTGCATCGTGCGCCACGCCGTCTCAGCCAGGCGGCACAACCGGTCGGCAAAGCGCTGCGAGATCTGCGCCGGGCACACGGGGCGGCTGCCGAGGTCCTCGGGGGAGCCCACGTGCCATTTGGCGGCGTAGGTGAGGATGGGCCAGGTGCCTTCCGGCATCGTGGTGAAGTCGATCTCGGCGACGGGCAACGTCCGATCGCCGACGATCCCCACGTTGAACTCGCGGCCGGGGATGTACTGCTGGACCAGCACTTCGTCGAACTGCTCCGTCATGGCCGCGATCCGCGACTTGAGGCTTTTGCGATCGGTCACGACCGACTGACGATCGAGTCCGGCGCTCGCGTCCTCGGCCGCGGGCTTCACGATTGCCGGGAGCGGGAACTCATCGATCCTGCCCTGTACGATCGTCCAGCGCGGCACGGGGAGCCCGGCGCGCTCCAGGAGCGTGTTCGCGACCGCTTTGCGGCGGCACGCGGCGGTGGTCCACGGTCCGCAGCCGGTGTAGGCGATCCCGGCGAGCTCCAGCGTTCCGACGACGTGGTCCTCCCAGTGCGCCACGCCGCGCACGCCTTCGCACAGGTTGAACACGAGATCGGCGCGGCGGCACGCGTTGAACCAGCGCATGTCGTGGCGGACTGGAACGCGTTGTATCTGATGATTGAGCGAGACGAAAATCGCCGCGATGTCGTCGACGGCCTCCATCACCCCCGCAACGTCCTCGGCGGTCCAGTCATCCGCGCCGGGATCATAGAGGATGACGACCTTCACGCAGAAATCGCGGTCGGGGCGTCGAGGGATGCGGCATGCACCCCCAGCTCACGACCTGAAATGCGCCTCCACGCTGTGCGCACGACTTCCTGGATCAGCTCGTCGTAGGTGAAACCGGCGACGCGCGCCGCTTTGGGGAAGCAGGAGTTCATCAGCGGATCGGGAATGATACCCGGGAGCGGGTTGAGCTCGACGACATTGGGCACGCCGAAACGGTCCACGCGGATGTCGATGCGGCACCAATCGCGGCAGCCGAGCGCGCGGTATGCGTCGAGCGCCACCCGTTCGGTTTCTCTGCAGAGCGACTCGGGCACGCCGGACGGTGGGCACTGGAAAATCTCCAGCGGATGCTCAGGCGTGTCCCAGATCCATTTGGCTTCGTAGCCGTACACCGGGGGCGCGCCGGCGGGCAGCGTCGCGAAATCGAATGCGACGATCGGGAGACAGCGCACGTCGCCGTTGTTGCCGAGAATGGCGACGGTGAACTCCGGTCCGGGCAGGTACGTCTCGACCAGGACCGCTTGATCGTAGCGCTCGAGGAGAAACGGCACGCGCTCCGCGAGCTGTGCGGGCGTGCGGCATAAGTTATTGACAAATATGCCCTTACCAGATCCCTCCGCGACGGGTTTCACGAACAACGGAAAGGGCAACGGCATCCGATCCACATCGCTCGCGCGCTCGATCACGCGGAACGGCGCCGTCGGCACGCCGCGATACGCGAGGATCTCCTTGGTCCGGCCCTTGTGCAGGGTCAGCGCCAGCGTGAGCGGGTCGGAACCGGTGTAGGGAATGTTCAGGTATTCGCACAGCGCCGGGACGTGCGACTCGCGACACGGTCCGTGCAGACCCTCGGCCATGTTGAAGACGATGTCGGGACGGGCGAGCGACAGTTTTTGCGGGAAGAATTCGTCGGCTTCGAGACGGACGACGCTGCCGAAGAGACTCAGAGCCTGATCGACCGCGTCGATGGTAGACGGGTCATCCCATTCTGCGTAGGCGTCCGACGCCGCGATCGCGTCAGGTTTCTCGTTGTATGCGAGACCTATTCGCATTCTCAAACCAGAATACGAAATGATCTTTAGATGCGCAAGAGAGGGAAAGACAAAAATCGTCGAGCAAAATCGTCCAGCGGAGTCGTCGAGCAACACCGTAATACGTTTTTGCTAGACGATGTTGCTCGACGCCGTTCCTCGACGCCTTTCAGACTTTGTGGTAGGTGACGCGCGCCGCTTCCTGTCTGTCGTCGGCCGTGTAGATCTCGAAGTCGGAGAACAGCGCGCCCGCTTCCTTCTGCAGGAGTCGCAGGATGGCGATCGCCATCCGACGAATCTCCAGCTCCGCCCCCTCGCCGCACCGCAACTCGAGCATCGTGCGCCACGCGCGCGCGTTACCGGAGACCACGATCTTCACTTCCGTCCCGTTCGGCAGGACGCTGCGCGCGGCCTCGCGGGCGAGTTTGCGCCGGTGGACCTTGTCGGCGACCCACTCGTAGCGCTGCATCAGTCCTTCGACCGCGCGCACATACGCCGCCTGCGCTTCAGTGACCTGCTGCTGCCACTCGGCTTCGAGCTTCGCGTCACCGGCGATCGCCGGAGGCATGACGAAGGCGGCGTGCGACTCGTCCACGTACCGCTGCGAAATCTGCGAGTAGCCGAATCCGGCGCGGTGCCGCACCAGCTCGTGCGAGCAGGAGCGCGAGATGCCTTCGACCAGCAGCACGTAGACCGCGTGCTCCAGGACCGAGCCGTGTCCCTGCTTCTTGATGTTCTCGAGGTACTCCGCGGTCGAGCGATTGACGGGATTGTGCTGACTCATGTAGCAGAGCCGGCCGGCGTACTCCGCCAGGCGCTCGCCGTCGCTCGCGTCACCGCGCCATTTGACGGGCAGGTGCTCGGGTTCGAGGAATTGGGGACGGGCCAGCAGCGAGATGCGAGGGGCGCGGAAGACGTCCACGGGGGTCAGCGAGCCAACTGAAGTTTCGGTGTAGCCCATGCAGCGTTGCGCTCCACGTCACGGAGTCGGATGGCGATGTCGTCCGGAATGACCGCCGCTCCCTCGCCCACCTTCAGCGCGGCGAGCGGAGACCAGCCGGTCGCGGGAATGATAACACCGGGATTCAGGATGGTCAGTGGGTCGTACGCCCGTTTCACCGCGCGGAACAGCTCCATCACCTCGCCGCCGTAGAAACGCTCCAGCACTCCCGCGCGCAGCCGCCCAACGCCGTGCTCACCCGAAGGCACACCGCCGAGGCGTAGCAGGAGGCCGGTGACGTCGTCGAACAACGCGACGAGGGATTCGCGCCAACCGGCCCGAGTCGTGTCGGGCAGCGCGTTGACGTGTACGTGACCATCGCCCGCGTGCCCGAAGATCGCGACCGGGATGCTGGCGCGCTCCGCGGCCTGTCGCACGCCCGCCACATAGTCGCCGAGTCGCTCGAGCGGGACGCAGCCGTCTTCGATCACTTGGAGTGAGCGCTGCGACTCGGGAAGGCGGGCCAGGGCGGGAGAGGCGAGGCGGCGCACGTTCCAGAGACGCTCCAGGCCGGCGCGGTCCAATGCTGTCTCGACGTGCGCGACGGACTGTTTGAGCCCGCGGACCGCATCGCCGACCACGCCCCGCGCGGCCGCCGCGGTCTCGCGCTCGAACTCCACCAGCAACAGGCAGGCGACTTTCGGTGCGTCCTCCACGAACCGCAGCAGCGTGCTGTCGAGCAGCTCGATGGCCGATGGCTTCAGGGAGACGAGGTAGGGCACGGCCGCCGTCATCGCGTTGAGATCGTCGAAGCCGAGTGCCGCGCCGGCGATATCGACCGGGATCGGATCGAGCCGCCAGTCGACGGCGGTGATAATCGCGAGCGTGCCCTCGGAGCCGACGAGCAGGTCAACTTCGTCACCCGTTTGCGCGAAGCGATCGAGCGCGTAGCCGCTGGAATTCTTCCGGGTCCGGGGGAAGCGCTCGGCTATCAGCCGTCTGCTATCAGCCGTCAGCGAGAATTTCGCGTCATGGTTCTGTCCACGTTTCACGGTTCTTACCGTGCCATCCGCCTCGACAACCTCCAAACCCTCCACCCAACCTCGCACACTGCCGTACCTCACGGTCCGCGGTCCGGCGGCGTTCGTCGCGACCATCCCGCCGACCGTCGCGAAGAGTCCAGATGATGGATCGGGGGGAAGGCGCAGCCCATACGGCCTTGCGGCTTCGTTGAGCTGGCTCCAGGTCACGGAGGCGCCGGTATGGGCGGTGCGGGCGTGCGGATCGATCAGGAGATCCGAGAAGCCTGTGCTCAAGTCCAGGATGGTCCCGGTCCCGACGTTGCCGCCCGGCATCCCGCTGCCCGCTCCGCGGGGAATGAGCGGCGTTCGCGATTCGCCCGCCTGGCGCACGAGATCGACGACGTCAGAAATGTCCTGGGGGAGCGCCACTGCGGCCGGCACAATGCGATAGATCCCGGCGCCTTCGGCGTATGCCGCGCGGACGCGCGGGTCGGTGTTCAACACGCCCGAAACTTGACACCAGCGAACCCCTACGTGAAGCTTCGTTTCCCGTGGCAGCCCCTCAGACCGCTCCTCCGCAGCCTCGCGCGCAGCTGATTCACATTGAAGTGGATCGGCGCCTGGGGCACGAGTGGGATGAATGGAACGGTCGCCCGTTGCCCAATCGGGGCGACTTCTCGGCGGCACCGGGGCTGTTCTTCCGGTTCGCGGCGATCACCATCGCCGCGGCCACGGTCGCGGTCGCCCTTCTTCTTTATCTGGTCGGCCCGCGCCTCGGAGCGCTGTGGGCGCTGCTGCCCCGCGCGCTGTGGATCACGCTCGCGGTCCTTGCAGGACTCAAAACGCTGTATCTGAGCGTGCTCGTGGCGTCCTACTACGGCGGGCGCAACCTCCTGCCCGAGCGCCTGATGGAGCGCGGCCCCTACCTGCAGCTCATGAACTACGCGTCCCTGATCGCGCGCGCCTTCGGCAAGCGCGACTGGGTCGAGCATGCGGCGATCGACATTTACAACACGCTGGCGGAGCGACGCGGGCGCCGGGTGGGGAAGGGCGAGCTGCTCGTGCTCATTCCGCGCTGTCTCTCCAAGCAAGCGCTCGACGGCGTCCTGGAGATCGCCGGACGCTATGAAGTGCCCGTGTTCGTCGCCACGCGCGGGCAGCTGGCGCGCCGGGTGATTCGCGAGCGGCGGCCGCGAGCCGTGGTCGCCGTGGCCTGCGAGCGGGACATGATGACCGGGTTACGCGACGTCGCCGGCAAGCTCCCCGTGCTGGGCCTGACCATGCAGCTCCCCAACGGCCCGTGCCGCGACGCCACGATCGATCTCGAGCAAATGGAAAAGTGGGTTCAGGGCCTAGTGGCGCAGAGCAAGCCCCAACGCACACCAGCAGCCTAACGCCACCCACTCCGGCCAGCGGAAGCTGCCGGGTACCGCCGGAATCATTTTCATCAGGACAATTGCCACACTGACCACCACGCCCGCCCAGGCCAGCGCCGTGCCGCGCCGGTCCCGATTGCGTCGCGCCAAAGCGACGAACGCGAGACAGGCCGCGCACCACCCCAGCCCCGAGACCGCCGAGCCGACCTCGGTGATCGGAACGAGCAGCGCATCCCCGAGGAAGGACGCGGCGGCCGTCAGTGCGGTGACGAGCAGAATCGCGACTGATGGAGATCCGAATCGCTCGCTGACGGTCCCGAGCGACGGGTGCACCAGGCCGCGCCGTCCGAGCGCGTAGAGGAGCCGGGTCGCGGCCACGAGGTTTCCGTTGAAGATCTTGAACAGTGACAGGAGCGCGCCGGCGAGAATCAGTCGCGCGATCCATGGAGATCCAAACGCGCGCGCGAATGCCGCCTCCGTACCCAGGTGCTGCGCGACCAGGTCGGTCCACGGGTACACCCAACTTGTGACCGCGACCACCAGCACGTAAAACAGCCCGCCGGCGACGATCGCGAGTACGATCATGCGGCTGAGCGTTCCCGGCTCCAGGTCGGGCCGTGCCTCCTCGGATGCTTTCGGAATCGATTCGAAGCCGGTCATGAAGTAGGGCACGATCTGCGCAACCAGCAGCACCGAGACAAAAGCGCCCGACGACGCGAACAGCGGTTGCACGTTCGATGGAGTTCCGCGCGCGAATCCCAGAGCGGCGAACAGCGCGAAGCAGGCCAGCAGGCCAAGCGTCGTGAAGTCCTGGAATCGCCCGCTGGTCCGGATGCCCCGGTGGTTGATGAAGCCGATCCAGGCCGTCAGGACGAGGCCGGCCAGGAGGCGAGGCAGCGTGATGACTTTGCCCGCCACCGCATAGAGCGGCAGCTCGTTCATCGCGGGAAAAATCCGCGCCAGCAGGTTGCCGATCGCGACTGCTTCCCACGGACACACGATCGCGTACGCCAGCACCATGACCCAGCCGGCCGCAAAGCTCACCGGCCGCGGGAAGACCTGCTCGGTATACGCGATCTCCGCGCCCGCATCGGGGATCGCCCGGACCAGCCGCCCGTACGTGAGCGCAACCGGCAAGAGCAGCAGCGCCACGACCAGAAAGCCGAGCATGGCGCCCGCGGGCCCGCCACGCCCCAGCCAGTCGTCCATGATGACGAGCCAGCCGACACCGACCATACTGCCAAAACCGAATGTGAAATACTCGAGTGCGCCGAGGGTGCGGCGCAGGGCCGGGGCTGACACGCTAGTAGGTGGTGACTCCAAGCTTGTCTTTCAACGCTTCGAGCAACTGCGCGGCGCGCAGCTGGCCCGGCGACCCCGGCTCGGCGGCGCGCTCGAGGTCGCGCGGCGGGCGGGATGGATCCTCAATGGGGCGGTACACCGCCTCGATCGTCACGCGCGACTTGCCCGGGACGTCCGGGTCCGCCCACAACCGCAGCCGGTGCGTTCCGGCAAACTCGCTCGTCTCGAGCCACGCATCGCGCTCGCTACTGAAACGCACCCGGATGGTGTCGGCGGCCAGTAGCGCCTGTGCTTCTCGCGTGACGACCGCCGGTGTCGCGTTGATGACCGCTTGCAGCGCCTCGGGAATGGGCACGAACGACGGGCGCGTCGAGGTCGGCGTGCACGCACTCAAGAGAAGCAGCAGCCACGCACGACGCACGACGCACGACGTACGCATTAGTGCTTGTGCGGTGGCGTGCCGGGCGGATCTATGTGTGAAGCTTTTGCCGTATCGACGGCGGCTTTGGCGCTGTCGCTACCCATGTGCTCGTCATGCTCCTCGCCTGGAGCATGCTCGTGACCGGCGGTGCGGTTCTGGATTTCCGCCTGCAGGGTTGGCGTGGGAATTCCGGCCGCGTGTTCGAAGACCAACCGTCCGCCGAGGACGCCGGTCCAGGCCAGCCCGACGAGGCCCAGCACGCTCAAGAATCGTGTCAGCGCCAGCTCCTGGGACGGCATCTGGAAACGCCGCGCCATTTTCCAAATCAGCACGATGGTGAACAGGCTCATGGTGATGAGCGCAATGTTCTCGTGCTTCTCCATTATTTCGTGAATTGCTTCGCCGTGCTCGAGCGAGTCTTCGGCCAGCTCACCGGCGATGACCGCGGCCCATCCCCCGATGACGCCCGCCCACAGCGTCCAGATCGCCGCCCAAGACAGCGATTCGCGCTTGCGCGCCGCGGCCGCGAGATCGAACAGTACCGCCACGACCAGGAGCGCGGCCGGAAGATCGTTGAGGACGGCGTGCCAGCGGGGAGCGTCGTAGCCGAGCATTAGAGTCCCAGGTTGGTGACGACTGGTGGGTTCGCCGAGTAGTCGTAAAAGCCTTTCCCGCTCTTCGTTCCGTACATTCCCGCGAGCACCATGCGCTTGAGCAGCGGCGGCGGCGCATAGCGCGGCTCGCGGTACTCCTTGAACATGATCTCGGCGATGTGGTGCGTGGTGTCGAGGCCCACGAAGTCGAGCAGCTCGAGCGGCCCCATCTTGTAGCCGCAGCCGAGCTTCATCGCCTTGTCGATGTCGGGCACGCTGCCGACGCCGCGCTCCACGGCGCGGATCGCGTCGAGCAGGTACGGCACGAGCAGCAGGTTCACGATGAACCCGGAGTTGTCTTTCGCAGCGACCGGCTCTTTGCGCAGCGATGCCGCAAACGAGAACGCGCGCTTGAACGTCTCTTCCGAGGTCGTGACCGTCCGGACCACTTCCACTAACGCCATGATCGGCACCGGATTGAAGAAGTGCAGCCCGACGAACCGGTCGGCGCGCTTGGTGGCGGCGGCCATCTCCGCGATCGTGAGACTCGAGGTATTGGAGGCAAAGATCGTCCCGGCGCCGCACAGACCGTCGAGCTCCTTGAACAGCGCGTTCTTCAGCGCGAGGTCTTCGGTGATCGCCTCGATCACGATGTCCACGGGCTTCAGGTCCGCCACGTTCGTCGTGTATGTGAGCCGCTTGAGCGTTGCATCGCGGTCCGGCGCGGGCAGTTTTCCCTTTTCGACGAACTTCGCGAGCGATTTCTCGATTCCGGCACGGCCGCGATCGAGCAGCTCCTTGGAGACGTCGCGCACGATCGTCTCGTATCCCGCCGTGGCGGCAACCTGCGCGATGCCGCTCCCCATCAATCCACACCCCAGCACCCCGACGCGTTTGATCTCAGGCATCACGGTCTTCAGCTCCTGGGCTTCGGCTTGGGATTCTCGAAAACCTTGCGAACTTCTTCGGCGATCCGGGCCAACGGCAGCGCGGCCGGGCTCGGCGACCCGCGAATCTCACCCCGCTCCAGCCGGTCCAGCGCCTGCTCGAGTCCGATCTTGATCCGCTCGTTGGCGGCGCGGTGCGTGCGGGCAACCATTGCGCCGCCCATCGTCAGACCGATACCCGGCACAAGCATGAGGATCTGGGCGAGCGCGAGCGGGGGCGCGATGAGCGCGGTGGCGCCCGTCAGGCCCCACCCGATCGTGGCCATCACGGTGGCCCCCGAGATGCGATTGCGGCGCTGTTGGCTGACGTCGGCTTCGAGCCGCACGACGCAGAACCCGGGCTCGAGTTGCACCACCTGCGATGAAATCTCCGCGGCGCCGGCGAGGGAATAGCGGCGGCGTCCCGACAGGGCGCGCTGAATCGAGGCGAACGCACCTGCTTTGGGCTCCCAGGTCGTGCGGTCAGCGAACTGCCGCTTGGGCTGGAGCAGCTCATCATCCGTCATCCAGCGACTGAGGGCGCGCTCGACCGTGGCGCGGTCACCCGGCACGACGCGATGCGCCGAGATCGTGCGCGGCCCGGTCAGCCACGCCCACGTGCCGGCCGAATCCTCCGGCGCGGTGCGGGTCTGCTCCTCCAACATCGCCTGGCGCAGGTAGCCTTCGGGGATGCCGACGTCCTTGCCGAGTGCCAGCACCTCCTGGCTCGTCAGCCCTTCACCGATCTCCTGCGACCCCGCCTGCAGCTCGGCGGCTCGGCGGACGATCCGCTCCAGACCCTTCCGGTCGATCAGGTCGCTCACGCCTTGGCTTTCGACTTGCGCGGGGCGTCAGGCAGGCGCTCGCCGGATGTGCGCTCGGGAAGGGCGCGGCTCCCGGCATCTCCGCTGGATTGCGGAGCGATGCGCTCCATGAAGCCCCTGAACAGGTCGATCGGAATGGGAAAAATCGTCGTCGAGTTGTTCTCGGACGCGATCTCGTTCACGGTCTGGAGGTAGCGCAGCTGGATCGCCGCGGGCTCCTTGCCGATGATGTGCGCTGCCTGCGCGAGCTTCTCCGCTGCCTGGAGCTCGCCCTCGGCGTTAATGACTTTGGCGCGCCGCTCGCGCTCGGCTTCGGCCTGCCGCGCCATGGCGCGCTTCATCTCGGGCGGCAGATCGACGTCCTTTACTTCGACCGCCGACACCTCGATGCCCCAGTCTTCGGTGCGCGTATCGATCGTCTGGCGCAGGATCGCATTGATCTTGTCGCGATTGGCGAGCAGCTCGTCCATTTCCGTCTCGCCCAGCACCGACCGCAACGTCGTCTGCGCGAGCTGGCTCGTGGCGTAGAGATAGTTCTCGACGCCGACGACGGCCTTGTCGGGCGTTCTCACGCGCATGTACAACACCGCGTTGACCTTGATCGAGATGTTGTCGCGCGTGATCACGTCCTGGGGCGGGACGTCGATCGCCATGACCCGCAGCGAGACCTTCTGCATCTTGGCGAGCACCGGCGGCAGAAAGATCAGGCCCGGCCCTTTTGTGGGCCGCAGGTGGCCGAGCAGGAAGTAGACGCCGCGCTCGTATTCGCGCAGCACGCGGAGCCCCGCGAACAGATAGAGCGCGATGGCTCCAATTGCCATCAGGATGATATTGGTCACAATGCCTCGACGATGACTGCCGCTCCTTGACCGCCGCCGATGCACGCAGAGCCGAGGCCGAACCGCTGCTTCTCCCGGCGCAGCGCGTGCAACAAATGGATCGTGATGCGCGTTCCGCTCGCCGCCAGCGGGTGGCCGATTGCGATGGCGCCGCCGCACGCGTTGGTGCGAGTGCGATCGAGACCCAGCTCACGTTCGACCGCCAAATACTGGGGCGCGAACGCTTCGTTCACTTCGACGAGATCCATCTGCTCGAGTTTCATCCCGGCCCTCTGGAGCGCCTTGCGCGCGGCCGGTGCCGGGCCGATCCCCATGTGCTTCGGCTCGACGCCGGCGACCGCCCACGCGACCAGCCGGCCCAGCGGCTTCAGGCCATGCGCTTTCGCGTACGCTTCGCTGGCGATGACGGTCGCGGCGCCGCCGTCAGAGATGCCCGATGCGTTGCCCGCGGTGACGAGGCCATCCTTCTTGAAGTACGGCTTCAGATTGCTGAGGATCTCGAGCGTCGTTTCCGGCCGCATGTGCTCATCCGCGCGGAACTCGACTTCCTTTCCTTTGACCTTGATCGTCACCGGCACGACTTCGTCCTGGAAGGCGCAGGCGTCCCACGCCTGTTTGGCGCGCTGCTGCGACGCCACGGCGACCTCGTCCACTTCCTTGCGCGTGAGCTTGTACTTCTCGGCCAGACTCTCGGCGGTTTCGGCCATCGACAAGCCGCACTGCGGATCCTTCAGCGACTCCCACAGCAGATCCTCGAGCGGGGCGGGTCCCAGCCGCAACCCCCAGCGCGCGCCCCGCACCACGTGTGGCGCCTGGCTCATCGATTCCGCGCCGCCCGCGAGCACCGCCTCCGCCTCGCCGAGCAGGATGAGTTGGGCGCCCTGCGTGATCGCCTCGAAGCCCGAACCGCACAGCCGGTTCACGGTGACGGCCGGTGTCTCGATCGGCAGCCCGGCCTTGAGCCCGACGTGCCGCGCCATGTAGATCGCGTCCGCCGAGGTCTGGAGCGCGTTGCCGAAGACGACGTGCCCAAAGTCGCGCGCCGGCACGCCCGCGCGTTCGATGGCATGACGTGACGCCGAGGCACCCAAGTCAATGGCTGACAAGTCTTTCAAAGAGCCGCCGAACGCGCCAAACCCCGTCCGCACACCGGACAGGAAGACGACGTCCTTGCTGGCGCCCTGGGTTTTCATGGGGATGACTCCACAATGAGACTGGTGGGAATATAGCCCCTACAAACGGTCGACGATGGCGGCCGCCACCTCGCGTGTCGTGGACCTGCCGCCGAGATCCGGGGTTCGCGCGCCGTCGCTAAGCGCTTGTTTGACGGCGCGTTCGAGATCACGCGCGGCGCCGGGATAACCCAGTTGTTCGACCATCAGCGCACCGGTCAGCACCGCGGCGACGGGATTCGCAACGCCTTTCCCGGCGAGCAGCGGCGCCGAGCCGTGCACCGGCTCGAACAGTCCGCCCCGCCGGCCGGGATGGAGATTGGCGCTGGCCGCAACACCCAACCCACCCACCAGCCCCGCGCCCAGATCCGACAGGATGTCGCCGTAGAGGTTGTTGGTGACGATCACCTCAAAGCGCCACGGCTCGCGGACGAGTTCCAGCGCCAGCGCGTCCACGTAGCGGTGCTCGGTTGGGACGCCGGGATACTCGGCGGCGACACGCTTGAACGTCTCCTGCCAGACCTGGTGTGTCGGAATCGCGTTCGACTTGTCGCTCATCGTCACGCGCTTCTTGCCGTGCTGCTGCGCCCAGTTGAACGCGGCGCGAATGATGCGCTCGACCCCTTTGCCGGTGTTCACCTCTTCGGCTATGTGCTCGTCACCGCTCGAGTGACCGCGGCCCGTGTACTGGCCTTCGGTGTTCTCGCGGAAGATGACGAAGTCGATTAGCGGTTGGTCGGTTAGACGGTTAGACGGTTGGAGGCGAAGGGGCGTGAGATCCGGATGGAGAAGTCGAACCGGTCGGAAATTAACGTAGAGATCCAGCCGGAATCGCAATCCCAGCAGGATATCACGCGCGTGCTCGTTCCCGGGAACACGCGGGTCGCCCAGGGCTCCGAGGAAAATCGCTTCGGCGTCGTCACGCAGATGAAGAAATGCTCTGTCGGGGAGCGTCTCTTTTGTCTTTAGGAAATGCTCGGCAGAATAAGGAAGGGGCTCCCAAGCCAGCGAAAAGCCGTGTTTGGCCGCAGCTCGGTCAATTATTGGGATCGCGGCATCGATTACCTCTGGGCCGATACCGTCGCCGGCGATGACGGCGACTTTGTGGCGGTTCACCAACCGCCTAACCGCCTAACCGTCCAACCGCTCTTCATTCAAAGCCCGTCGCTCGTCCGCACGCCAGGCAGTACGCCCAGCCGACATCCAGCTCACCGCCGCAGCCCTGACACTTGAGCTCTCCCTCCTGAGGCTGGCCGCAATGCGGGCAGAAGCGCGCCTCGCGATTTGCGGGCAGCACGCCGCCGCAGTACTCGCACTGATTTCCGGACGCGTGCGCATGATCGGCCCGAGCGGGCGCGGTGAACGCGGGCGGAATGAACGGCACCGGGTTCTCGCCGGTCGTGTCATCCAGGAGCGTCGCGTCATCGTCCGGGTCCGGGTTCGCGGGCGCGTATGCGCGATCGGCCATCAGGACGCGCTCGGCCGCGCGTCCGTTCACCATGACCTGCGCGTCCGGGAAACTGCGAAAGTAGGCGGGATCGGGGTTGATCGTCGCGATCTCGCGCTGCATCGCCTCGCGCACGTTGTCCGGCTCGAGCTGCACGTAGTTGCGCTCGCCCGCGAGCAGCCGCAGCACGGCCATCTCGTAGTCCTGATGCGTGGCGACGTTCAGCCGCGAGCGGTTGGAGCGATACGGCACCAGCCGCTCGTAGACCTCGGACGCGGGGAAGGGGACCGCCACGCGCGTCTCGCGCGCGAGCGCCGCCACCAGCAAGCCGAACAACCGGTCTAGCTCATCCACCGTTGCGCCAGGCCGTCATCCACTTGTCATACAACACGGGAACCACACCGCCTTGCTGAAGCACTTCGATTCCCGAGGGATCGCGATAGGCTCTGCGATAGAACACATGCGTGACGCCGGAGTTGATGATCAGCTTGGCGCACATGACGCACGGCGAAGCGCTGACGAACACGACCTTGTCGCGCACGTTGCCCGGTGCCTTGACCAGCGCGTTCATTTCGGAATGAATGCAGCCGCAGTTGCCCGGCACCGCGGAATCGCACTTGTTCGGCAACCCGCGCGCGTTGCCGTTGTAGCCGATCGCCAGGACGTTTTCGAGCCGCTGGTCGGTGACGACCGTCCCGACCTGCAGACGCACGCAGGTCGAGCGCTTGGCCAACTCTTCGGCCATGCGCATATAGACCTCGTAGAGCGGAATGCGGTCAACGGACACTGATTGATCGGACGCGACGACATGGTCCTTACTTGATCCGCTCATGCAGCTCCTTGTCTGGATCGAAGTCGAGATACTTGCCGCGCGCGCGCTGCTGCGCGAGCCAGGTATCGAAGCCGGACGGGATCAGGCCGTTGGAGCGCTCCTGGCGCTCGGCGGCACGAATCGCCATCACGTTGGCGTACTCGTTCTTCACGTGCTCGTTGTGGCCCCGGACCCAGCGCCAGTCCATCGTATGATGGGCAGCGACCTGCGCGAGCGCCTGCCACAGCTCGAGGTTCTCCAGCGTTCCCGTCTTCCGGCGCCAGCCGCGCGCCTGCCAGCCGGGCAGCCACTCGTTCATGCCCTTGACCAGATACTCCGAATCGGAAATGAACCGCACGTGCGCATTGCGCCACTGGCGCCGGATCCACTCGAGCGACGCGATCGCACCCGCCAACGCCATGCGGTTGTTCGTGGTCTGCGCCGAACAGTCGTGAAAGTCCCACCGGGCGACGCTGTCGCCCGCGGGCGCTTCGATCAGCGCGGCGTTGCCACCCCGGCTCGCCTTGCTGGAGTCGTTCCCGAGGCAGCTTTCGTCGGCATGGACCAGGACGAACGGAGGACTGGAGCTCATGGTTGAATCGCCACCGGAATATCCGTATGCAACAGTATCTCCTCGGCATGCGAAATCGTCACGGCCGCCCGTTTGCCCACGTGCGCGCCGGCGAACAGCGCGTCGCATTGCGTCAGCCGAATCACCCGCTCCACTACCTCGCCGGGCGTCCCGTGCTCGAGGTGCGTGACGAAGGCGATTCCCTGCAGGGACAGCAGCGCTTCCGCTTCTCCGACGACCATGGTGCCGATCGCGGGATCGACGGTCGCGTGGATCACGTGCACCGTGCTTTGCGTGACACTCGCGAATCGCGCCACCAGCTCGAGCGCCCGCTGCGCCGTTTCGCGGCCGTCGTACGCCACCGCGCAGCGCTGCATCGGCGAAGGCTTGCTGGCACAAACAATGACGCTGCGCTCGGCGATGCGGATCAGCGATGCGACCGTCCCGCCGACGGCACTGGCACCTCGTCCGCTCGACGAGCGTCCGCGACGGCCGACCAGCACGGTGTCGACGTCGCGCGCGAGGTCGGCGAGCTCGCGGTCGGGGCTACCATGCCGGAGCACGGTTTCCACCGCCAGCCCGGCGTCCTTCACGCGTTCGTGAGCGCGCTCCAGCAGCTCGGCCGAGTCCACGGCCCGTCGCCCCGCGTCTGTTTCCCGCACGTGCGCGACGACCAGCTTGGCCTTGAACCGCGCGCCCAGGATCACGGCCTGCTCCAACGCTTCATCGGCGTTGGGACTGCCGTCCAGTCCGATCAGCAGTCGCGTGAACACGGGAGCGGGCGGTGCTAGGGCAGCACCGCGAACGTCTCCAGGTCGTGGAGGCGGAACGTCAACAACTCGCCGGTCATCGGCAGCCGTCCTGTCAGCACGTCGTCGCGTCCGCTCGTTTCGAGGCGCTCGGCCACCAGGACATATTCGGTGCCGCGACGCCGCAGCGCTACCCGCCGATGCTCGCGCACGGCGCGTTCGAGCGCGTCCAGCGCCGCGGGCGTCAGCGAGTGGTATTCAGGAATCGGCGGTACGCGCATTCAGGACACCGCAATCGTTCCGGGCGTTCCCCGTGTGAGGCGGCCGATACGGACCGCCGCTGGCGTCGCCTCACGCTCCAACGCCGCGAGCAGGCCGTCGACGCGGTTCGCTGCCACCGCGATCAGCAGCCCACCCGACGTCTGGGCATCGAAGAGCAGCACGCGCAGTGGCTCCGGAATCTCCGCACCGAGCTTCACGTGCTCCGCGAGCGCCTCGCGGTTCCGCCTGGTGCCGCCCGGGATGGCGCCGCTCCCGGCGAGCTCGAGAGCCATGGGGAGGAGCGGGACCGACGCCGCGTCGAGCTCCGCGGCCAGGCCGCTGGCGACGAGCATGTTGTGCAGGTGGCCCAGCAAGCCGAACCCTGTGACGTCGGTCGCGGCATGCACGTCGTCCCCGATCACGCGCATGGCGCGCGCCGCACCGGCGTTCAACGTCGTCATCGATTGCACCGCCGGCGCGAGATCCTCCGCGGTCGCGAGATCGCGCTTCAGCGCGGTCGACAGCACGCCGGTGCCGATGGGCTTGGTCAACACGAGCGCGTCGCCGGCGCGCGCACGCGCCAGGGTCACGATGCGGTTCGGATGCGCCTCACCGATCGCGACCATGCCGTATTTCGGCTCCGGATCGTCCACCGAATGACCGCCCAGCACGAACGCGCCCGCTTCCTGTGCGATGTCGGCGCCGCCCCGCAGCACCTCACCGAGCAGATCATACGGGAGCTTGTCGCGCGGCCAGCCGACGAGGTTGAGCGCGAACAGCGGTGTGGCTCCCATCGCATAGAGGTCGGAGAACGCGTTCGCCGCGGCGATGCGGCCGAAGTCGTACGGGTCATCGACGATCGGCGTAAAAAAATCGACCGTGGCGACGATCGCGCGATCCGGCGCCAGCTGGTACACGGCGGCGTCGTCCCGCGTCGAGGCATCGACCAGGATGCGTGGATCTTTGAGAACAGGCACGTGGCGCAAGACCTGCGCCAACTCGGCAGGGCCGAGCTTGCAGGCTCAGCCGGCGCCGTGTGAGAGCGCGGTCAGTCGAATCGTGCTCATGGGTCCTGCGAAGATAGCTACGAAAGGAGCCAGGCGAGCAGGGCGCCCGCAACGATGTAGCGCGCGACGTCGGCCAGCGCATGGATCAGCAAATGGCGTCGCCGCATCACGTCGACGTGCTGCCACATGACGAGTCTGCGCGGGAACGCGACGAGCAAACCCACCAGCGAGAACAGCAGCCACCATCCGCCCGCGCCGAGCGAATCGAACCACAGCGACGCGAACAGCGTGAGGACGCCGGCTTCGGCAAACCGCCAGCCGCACTCCCAGCCGTTCGGGTGCAGCGGGAGCGGCCGCTGCTGTTCGGGCGCTTCATTCCAGCGGTAGCCGATGGGTGGCGCGAGACAAAAGAGCGCCGCGACCGGCAGCCACGCGACGATGAGCCGGCCGAAGGTCACGTCAGTTGCGGCGGTATCCCGGACCCCTGAGGCCGCGGCCCGGGCGCGCGCTGGTGAGCTGGCCCTTTCGCAGCACGAGCTGTCCGTTGACGAGCACGTACTCGATGCCGACCGACGGCTGGTGCGGATTCTCGAATGTCGCGCGGTCTGCGACCGTGGCGGGATTGAACACGGTGATGTCGGCGAACATCCCGGGGCGAATGAGCCCGCGCTCGGTCAGCCCGACGCGCTGCGCGGCGAGCGACGTCATCTTGCGCACGGCGTACTCGAGCGGCATGAGCTTCTGCTCGCGCACGTACCGGCCGAGGATGCGCGTGAACGAGCCGTACGTGCGGGGATGCGGGCGAATGTCCCCGAACGGGCCGTCGGGGGCGACGCCGCCGTAATCGGTGTTGACGGCGACCCACCACGTCTGCATCGCGGCCTGCAGATCCTGCTCGTTCATCGAGAAGTAGATCGCGCCGGTGCGGCTGTGATCGGCCAGGAGAATGTCGAACAGCGTCTCGACCGGATCGCGGTTGCGCGCTCGCGCGATCTCGCCCACCCGTTTTCCCTGCAGATGCTTGAGCGAGTCCTCGAACGTGCTCGCGATCAGAATGCCGTTGGCGCCATCCGCGCCGCGCCACATGTTCTCGCCGCGTCGTGCCGCGGCCGCGCCCACCATTTCCTCGCGGATGCGCGCCCGTGTGTTCGGATCGCGCAGCCGGATCAGCAGGGAATCACGGCCACCGGACAGCGCCCACACCGGGATGGTGGCATCCAGGGAGGTGGCCGAGGCGATGTAGGAGTACTGATCGGCGGTAACGTCGATGCCCGCGGCCCGCGCGGAGTCGATGCGCGCGAGGACATGCGGCATGCGGCCCCAGTTGGGCCGCCCCGAGACCTTGAGGTGCCAGATCTCGACGGGGATGCCGGCGGCGCGCGCGATCTCGAACGTCTCGTTCAGCGCCGCATCGATCCCGGCGCCTTCGTTGCGCATGTGCGTGGCGTAGACGCCGCCGTAGCGGCGGGCGACGCGGGCGAGCGCGATGAGCTCGCTCGTCGGGGCGTAAATCGCCGGCGCGTAAATGAGCGACGTCGACACGCCGAGCGCGCCCTGGCGCATTGCCGTGTCGACGAGCGCTTCCATGCGGGTCAACTCCTCGGGCGTCGCGGTGCGGTCCGCCTCCCCCACCACCGCGCGCCGCACCTGGGTCGCGCCGACGAATGTCGCGATGTTGATCGTGGGCGGCGTGCGCGCCAGGCGACGGAAGTAGCCCTCGACGTCCCGCCAATCGACGTCCAGCCGGTAGCGCTTGAGATAGGCCGAATCGAGCGCGACCATCTGATCGGTCAACGGCGCCGCCGACTCGCCTTCACCCGTCACCTCCGTCGTGATTCCCTGGGTCACCTTGCTGAGCACCCGGCCGTCGATGAGGGCGTTGGTCTCCGACTGGCCGAGCATGTCGATGAATCCCGGCGCGACGACCAGGCCGGTCACGTCGATCGTGTCACGCGCCTGGGCGCCGCGCAGATAGCCGACCGCGACGATGCGATCGCCGCTGATGGCGACGTCCCCGGCGAAGCGCGGGTTGCCGCTGCCGTCGATGATCCAACCGTTCTTGAGGATCAGATCGTAGGGCCCATCACTCCGCGCTGGACCGCCCCTGCCGCACGCACTGAGGAATGCGAGGAGCAGCAGATAGCCGATAGCCGATAGCCGATAGCTCATTTCCATGTGGCTCTCAGAGAATCGGGCCGGATCATCCGGCCGCGGATCATGACCATCGCGATGTTTCGCGTGGCGATGATGTTGCTCAGGGGGTTGCCGTTCAGCACGACGAGGTCCGCGACCTTGCCGGCCGCGACGAAACCGAGCGAATCGGCTCGGAGCAGCTGCGCTCCCCGCCGCGTCGCTGCCGTGATCGCTTCGAGCGGCGTGAGACCTGCGTCGACCAGCAGGGCCATCTCCTCATGCAACGAGTAGCCCGGAATCAGCAGTTGATTCGCGGCGTCCGAGCCGGCGGCAATCGCGCCGCCGGCGCGCTCGTACTCGCGGACGAACTGATCGATCCGCCGGCGCGACCGGCGGAATGCCTCGAAGTCGCTCGATCGCCATCCGGTGCGGCGCAGCAGGCTCGGCACGCTGCGCACACTCTCGGCGTTGTTGGGGACATCCTCCATCCCCGGACGACTCAGCAGAATCGGGTTGTCGAGCCGCGACAGCATGTCGTGGACTACCAGCGTCGGGACGATCGTGACTCTGGTCTGCGCCAGCGACCGCGCGGTGCGGGCGACCGTTGCCGAATCGAGACCGGCCCAGCCCTTCTCTTCGGTCGCCCACCCCGACAGGAATGAGTCGTGCGCCGCGGCATACGCCGGATCCCCGGTCGCCGCCTGGACGACGCCGGCGAGATGCTCGATGGACACAACCCCGGCACGCGCCGCGGCCAATGCATCGGTCTTGCCGAGGTGCGCGGCCACGGGGAGGCGCAACTTCTCGGCCTCGTCCAGCACAGCGCGCAGCAGGGCGGGTGTGATCTTCGTGTAGATCTTGAGGTAGTCGACACCGGCGACGGCATGCAGATCCACCGCGCGCCGCGCCTGCTCGGCGTTCGCGACGCCGCTCGCGTTGGGATACGTCGGCGGCACGCCGTCGATCATCGCGCCCGCGACGAACATGCGCGGCCCGAGCACCGAGCCGAGATTGAACGCCTTCTTGAGTCCGATCACGTCATCGGTGCCGCCGTGCAGATCGCGCACGGTGGTCACGCCCCAGGCGACGTAGCGTCCCGCTGCCCAGCGTTCGACGTGCGCGTGCGCATCGATCAGTCCCGGGATGACGGTCTTCCCCGCGAGATTGACCCGCTCCGCGCCTCTCGGGATCGTGATCTGGTTAACGCGCGCGACGGCTTCGATGTGGCCGTTGCGAATGATGATGACCGCGTCTCGTTTCGGCTCCCCGCCCGCGCCATCGATGAGCGTCGCGCCCTCGAGCGCGATCACCGCGTCGCCGCCGCCCGGCTTGAGCTGGCCGCAGCCCGCGATCAGCAACAGGAGCGCGAGGTATCTCACGGTTTCGGATCGGCGGACGTATGGTCGTGCAGGATCTGCCAGCGCTCGCCTCGCTTTTGCAGTACCAGCGTGAACGGTCCGCTCGCTACGACGGAGTCGCCCCGCGACAGCTTGAAGCGCGCCGTGGCGTAGGCCAGATCAGGCGTCAGCGCGCGCACTCGCAGCTCGTCGAACGAGAGCGAATCACGGGACTTGCCCGGTGCGAAATAGTTCTTTTGGTAGCGGTCGTAGAGCGGCTGCCAGCCGTACTGCACATGTGCGCCCGCCATGTAGCTCGTCAGCGAATCCTGCGCATAGTCGCTCATGAAGCCGTCGAGATCGCCGCGGTTCCAGTCCGCAGCCGAGCGCTGCAACATCGCACCGATTTCCTGCTGCGGATCGCCGAGCCGAATCCTGGGGGCGGAGCAGGCGGCGATTGCCGCGAGCACAACGCACGACGCACGACGCACGCGATGTCTCCTTAACGTGACGCGCGGGAGCGCCTCGTCGAGACGCTCCCGCGGTGTCGGTGTGAACTGGCTTAGCGCCGACGTTTCTTCTTGGAGGCCTTCTTCTTCTTTTTCTTCGCCGCTTTCTTCCGCGCCTTAGGCCGCGCCTTCTTGGCAGCTTTCTTTTTCTTCTTCTTGGCCTTGGGCTTGGAAGAAGAACGCGCGGGTCGCGAGTCTTCGTCCGGCATCGAGGACGGTGTAGGAGCTGGCGTCGGTGCCGACGGGAACATCGGCTCCATGAACCCGGGTCCGGGCCAACTACTCTCCGTTGAATCCATCTGCTCAAGCATCGGAGTCTCTCCTCTGCTGGTTTGGTGCGAGGGCGGCTGGGTGGCCTATAGCTTACCGCTGGATTTGCACCTCGCAAGTGACATGCGCTACGGCCTTTTCGGGAGTGTGTGGTCCGGTGCGTTGTGACAAGTTGGCTTGACAACGGCATTTAGCCGGACACACATTCGCCAGCCATGATTAGACTCGGATTCCTCGCTGCATTCGTGCTGGCGGTTCCGGCCCGTGCCGCGGCGCAAAACGTTGCTGAAGTCCAGGTCGCCCCGCCCTCCGTCAACATTCGCGTGGGGGAGCGTACCAGCCTGCTCTCCACCGCCTTCGACCGCATCGGGAACGTGATCCCTACCGTGCGGTTCATCTGGTCCTCGAACAACGTCGCCATCGCCAAAGTCGACAACAACGGCACCGTCACCGGGGTCGCGAACGGCGTGGCGATCATCGAAGCACGCGTGGGCTCGAGGCGGGGACAGGCGGCCATCCAGGTAACAGGCGCTGCCGTCGCAGCACCGCCGGCAGCGCCTCCCCCCCCCGCGGCCCCGGCGGCTGCCGCCGGCCTTGACCCCCTCGCCGGCCAGCCGGCAGGCTCGGGCCCGGCCGCCGCCCTGCGACTGGAACCGGGCGTGGTCTACCTGCTGCCCTCCGAGAATACCCGTGTGTTCCCGCGGGCCCTTCGGGACGACGGCTCCCCGGCCGCGCCCGTGCTCGTCACCTGGACGTCGCTGCGCCCAGACGTCGCGAGCGTCGATCAGAATGGCAACATCGTAGCGCTCGCCCCCGGCCAGGGGACGATCCAGGCCACGGCGGCAGGCGGACTTACCGCGACGGCGCCCGTCGTGGTTCAGCAGGCTGAATTCTCCGTGCGCGAAGGCCTGCAGGTCGGCATGTCGCCCGGTGAGGTGGACACGCTCCATGTGATCGTCGCGACGCAGAACGGCAGGACCGTCAATCCGCTCGTGCTGCAGTGGGGCTCGACCGACCAGAGCGTCGCGCGCGTGAGCCTGGGCGGCGTGGTCACCGCGGTCGGGCCGGGCAAAGCGACGCTCGCAGTGTCGGGCCTGCTGCAGAACAAGAACGTCGAGGTGTCGGTCCACCAGGTCGTGGACAAGCTATCGGTGCGGCCGAGACTGTCTGCCGAGGTCCAGGTGCCGCTGACCAGCACGGCAAAGTTCGAGGCGCAGGCGCTCACTGCCACGAACGTGCCTGTTCCAGAAGCTCCGCTGCGCTGGAGCGTCGCGGATACCGCGATCGCGACGTTCAACCCGCTGACCGGAACACTGACCGGGCGCGCGCTCGGCAAGACGCAGCTCACGGCTCGAGGACCCAGCGCTGGTCTCGCCGTGACCTGGAACATCGCCGTGATTGCTGGCTCGCCGAAGTTCACGCAGCCGCGTGTGGGCATCGGCCTGAATCAGCGGCACACGCTGCGCGCGAATTACGCCGATAGTCTGGGCAACGTCCTCGGTCCCGCGAGCAACCTCACGTGGAGCAGTGACCATCCCCAGGTTGCGGCGGTTGGTGAGGACGGCACGGTTTCGGGGAGCGGTTATGGCCACGCGCGCGTGACGGCGACCGCTCCCGGCGGCAAGAGCGCCACTGCCGACATCTATGTCGTCGGTGAAATCGTCGTCGCCAGCTCGCGCGCTGGTCCCGGGAAATTCCAGCTCTATACCGCCGAGCGCTCGAATCTCGCGCAATTCACCAAACTCTCGCCCCCCCCCGATACCGGATCGGCCAGCGACCCGGCGTTTTCGCCGGACGGCTCGCGCATCGCCTTTGTGTCGCAGCGCGACGGCAACGCCGAGATCTATGTGATGAACGCGGATGGTACCGGCACTGCGCGCGTCACGAATGATCCGCTCAGCGATGGCCGGCCGTCCTTCGCGCCCGACGGTCAGGCGATCGTCTTTCACTCCTCACGCACCGCCGGCAAGCAGCAGATCTGGTCGGTCAACGTCGATGGCACGGGACTCACGCAGCTCACGCGCGACTCGGTCAATGCGGCACCGAGCGTCTCCCCCGACGGGCAGACGATCGCCTACGTCTCCACGCGCAACAAGGACAACGACATCTGGCTGATGGGCAAGGACGGGTCCAACCAGCGCCAGTTCACCCGCTCACCGCAGCAGCGCGAATCCGAGCCGCGGTTCTTGCGCGACGGGACTCTCGCCTATCTGGTCGAGCGGCGCGAAGGCAACCGCACGGTCCAGCAGGTGATGCGCGCTGATCTCGTGACGGGAAGCGTGACGGCGCTGACGGGGATCGATCTCGCGATTTCGTCGTTCGCCGTCTCGCCGGCGGGGGACGTCGTGGCTCTGGTGGTGAACGCCGAGCCGCAGAATCGCCGCAATCCAGCGTTCAAGGTCTACATCCAGCCGGTCGGCTCGGGGACGCCCGTGCCGTTACCCGCGACCGGCGCGGAGCAAATGATCACGCCGGCGTTCCGGCCCTAGATTCGGGGCGATCCCCCCCCCGCCCCCTTGCGAGCCTGCGTTCTCACCGCCACCGGCGGCATCGACAAGCTCCAAATCACCGAAGTTCCCGACGCGCCGCCCCCAGGTCCTGGGGAAGTGCGCGTCGCGCTGAGGGCGGCGGCGCTGAACCACCTCGATCTCTTCGTGGCGGACGGAACGCCCGGCACCGCGGATCGATTCCCCTGGGTGGTCGGGGCGGATGGAGCCGGCACCGTCGAATCGGTCGGGCCCGGTGTGTCATCGGTGTCCGCCGGTGATCGCGTCATGCTCAACCCGGGCGTCTCCGATTACAGCTGTGAGTTCTGCCGGGCGGGCGAGCATTCCCTCTGCGTCAACTACCGCTTACTCGGCGAGCATCTTCCCGGGACCATGGCCGAGCTGGTCACGGTGCCGGCGCACAATGTGGCGCGCGTGCCCAATCTGTCTCCGGGGCTGACGTGGGGCGAAGCCGCCGCGTTCTCGCTGGTGACGCTGACGGCGTGGCGCATGCTGGTCACCCGCGCCCAACTGCGCGCGGGGGAGACGGTGCTGGTCTGGGGCATCGGGGGCGGCGTGTCGCTGACGGCGCTGCGCATCGCCAAGCTGTTCGGTGCGCGCGTCTTCGTCACCTCATCGAACGACGCGAAGCTCGCCGCCGCGAAGCAGCTCGGCGCCGACGTCACGCTGAATCACAAGACTCAGAAAGTGTCCCAGGAGATCCGCGCGTTGACCGACAAACGCGGTGTCGACGTTGTGGTGGAGAACGTCGGCGCGGCGACATGGGACGACTCGCTCCGCTGCCTGCGACGCGGCGGCCGACTGGTGACCTGCGGTGCGACGTCAGGGCCGCAGGTCGGACTCGATCTCAGGCGGCTCTTCTGGCATCACTGGAGCATCCTCGGTTCGACCATGGGCAACGCCGCTGAATACGCGGAAATCGTGCGGCGCTTGGGGAGAGGAGAACTCAGACCGATCGTGGATCGCGTTTATCCGATGGCCCGGGTGAAGCAGGCGTACGAACGCCTCGCGAGAGGCGAACAGCTGGGAAAGGTGGTTGTGGAAGTGTCGTCCTGATGCCCGTAAACCGTTGCCCGCGGTGCGTCTGTGCCCCTAGTTTTTGCATGTCCGCGCAGTTGTCTTTACCCATCTAAGTAATTAATTTTTATCATCTTACCTCACCTCCACAAAGATCGAAATGACCGGTCCTAACGTCCGCGAGCGTATCCTCCCGCGGCTCATTGAAGAAGAGCTGAAGGAATCGTTCCTCGACTATTCGATGAGCGTCATCGTGTCGCGCGCGCTGCCCGATGTGCGCGACGGCCTGAAGCCCGTCCACCGCCGGATTCTGTACGCGATGAACGAGCTGGGTCTCGTTCCCGGCCGGCCCTACAAGAAGAGTGCGACGGTCGTGGGCGACGTGCTCGGCAAGTACCACCCCCATGGTGACGTGGCCCTGTACGACACCCTGGTGCGCATGGTCCAGGACTTCTCCTTGCGCTACCCACTGGTGGATGGGCAGGGGAATTTCGGCTCGGTCGATGGCGACTCGGCCGCCGCGTATCGCTACACCGAAGCGCGCCTCACCCGCGTCGCGATGACGATGCTGGAGGACATCGACAAGAACACCGTCGCGTTCGTCCCCAATTTCGACGATCGGCTGCAGGAGCCGACCGTGCTGCCCGCGCGGCTGCCCAACCTCATCGTGAACGGGTCCTCGGGCATCGCGGTCGGCATGACGACGAACATCCCCCCGCACAACCTGAGTGAAGTCGTGCAGGCGGTGGTGCACCTGGTCGATCACCCGGACGCCACCATCAAGGACATCAGGAAATTCATCAAGGGTCCCGATTTCCCGACCGGGGCGATCATTTACGGCCGCGACGGCATCAAGGAGTGCTACGAGAAGGGGCGCGGCCGCATCGTCATCCGGGCGCGCGCCATCGCCGAAGAGAAGGAATCGACCGGCAAGCAGCAGATCGTCGTGACGGAGTTTCCCTATCAGGTGAGCCCCGAGCGCGTGCACGAGCAGATCCGCGATCTGGCGCTCGCCAAGAAGCTCGAGGGGATCAGCGACGTCCGCAACGAGTCGGACAAGGAAGGGATCAGGCTCGTCATCGAATTGAAGCGCGACGTCATTCCGATGGTCGTGCTCAATCAGCTCTACAAGCATACGCAGATGCAGCAGACTTTCGGCGCCATCATGCTGGCGCTGGTGGACGGTACGCCGAAGGAGCTGACTCTCGTCGAGCTGCTGCAGCACTTCATCGAGCACCGCCACACGGTCATCACGCGCCGCACCGCGTTCGAGCTGCAGCGCGCGCAGGACCGCGAGCATATCCTCGAGGGCTTGAAGATCGCCGTCGACAACATCGACGAAGTGATCAGGATCATCAAGAAATCGAAGGACACGCCGTCGGCAGACGCCGCGCTGCGCAAGCGGTTCAAGTTGTCGGAGAAGCAGTCGGCCGAAATCCTCAACATGCGCCTGGCGCGGCTCACCGCGCTCGAAATCACCAAGCTCGAAGAGGAGCTGAAGGACGTCCGCAAATTCATCAAGGAGTGCAAGGAGATTCTCGCCTCGAAGCCCAGGCGCATGAAGATCCTGAAGGAAGAGCTGACCGAGCTCGCGCAGGGCTTCGGCGACGAGCGGCGCACCGAGATCGTCGCCGACCAGGGCGAGTTCTCGATCGAGGACCTGATCGCCGAAGAAGACATGGTGATCACCGTCTCCCACGCCGGCTACATCAAGCGCCTGCCCGTCTCGGCCTACCGCCGGCAGCGGCGCGGCGGCAAAGGCGTCATCGCCGCCCATCAAAAGGAAGACGACTGGGTCGAGCACCTCTTCATCGCCTCGACGCATGACTACGTCATGTTCTTCACGGAGCAGGGGCAGTGTTACTGGCTCAAGGTGCACGAGATTGGGCAGGCGGCGCGCTCCGCGCGCGGCAAGCCGATCCTGTCCTGCGTCGCGATGAAGCCCGACGAGCGCCTCGCCGCGCTCGTGCCGGTGCGCGAGTTCTCGCAAGATCAATTCCTCTTCTTCGCCACCAAGCAGGGGGTCGTGAAGAAGACCGTGCTCTCCGAGTTCGGGAATCCGCGCTCGGTCGGCATTCGCGCCATCAACATCGAGAAGGGTGACGAGCTGATCGACGTGCAGGTGACCGACGGCAAGAACGACATCGTCCTCGCTACCGCGCAGGGCATGAGCATCCGGTTCCACGAGAAGGACGTGCGGGACATGGGCCGGACGGCGACCGGGGTGAAGGGGATCGAGCTCGACAAGAAGGACACGATCATCGACATGGTCATCGTGCGCCGCAAGTCCACGCTGCTCACGGTCACCGAGAAGGGCATGGGCAAACGCTCCGAGCTCGACGAATACCGGGTGCAGCATCGCGGCGGGCGCGGCATCATCACGCTGAAACGCAGCGACAAGACTGGTGCCGTCATCGCGCTCAAAGAGGTCCTGCCCGACGACGAGCTGATGATGATCACCAAGAAGGGCATCATGATCCGCGTCCCGGTCGAAGGCATTCGGATCTCCGGCCGCAATACCCAGGGCGTGAAGGTCATGAACCTGACGCCCGGCGACCTGGTCGTGGACGTGGCTCGGGTCGTGAAGGAAGACGAAGAAGAGGTGGAGGAGGACGACGACGAGACGCCGCCGCCTGCTCCGAAGTCCAAGTCGAAGGCTCCCGCCAAAGCCAAGAAGTAGCGTGGTCACTGCCCGGGATATCCAGGACGCCGCGGCAGGCCTGCGGGGTGTGGCGCGCCGCACCTCGCTCGTCTATGTCGAGGCGCTGGGGGTGCATCTCAAGCTCGAGAACGAGCAGCCGATCGGCGCCTTCAAGATCCGCGGCGCCTACAACGCCATCCGGAAGCTGCCCGACGCCGCGCGGAAACGTGGCGTCATCACCTACTCGTCGGGCAATCACGGGCAGGCGGTGGCGTACGCCGCCAAGCAATTCGGCGTGCGCGCGGTCGTCACGATGCCCGAGACGGCTCCCGCCGTGAAGGTCGCAGGCGTCAAGAAGTGGGGCGGTGAAGTCGTCTTCGCGGGCCGCACGTCCGAGGATCGCCGCGTCAAGGCCGAAGCGCTGGCCGCGAAGGAAGGACTGGCGATCGTGCCGCCGTTCGATCATCCCGACATCGTGGCGGGTCAGGCCACGGTCGCGCTCGAAATCGTCGAGCAGCTGCCGGAGGTCGAAACCGTGGTCGTGCCCGTGGGCGGCGGCGGGTTGATCTCGGGCATCGTCGCGGGACTGGCTGCCGTTCAGAGCACGGCGGCCGTCTGGGGCGTCGAGCCGATCGGGGCGCCCAAACTGCACCGCTCGCTCGCCGCGGGGGAAGTCGTCCGGCTCGAGCAGACCGGGAGCATCGCCGACGGCTTGATCACGCTCAACGTCGGGAACATTCCGTTCGCCGAGCTCACCAGACAGCGGGACCGGATTCGCGGCGTCGCGCTGGTCGAGGATGACAGTATCCGTGCCGCCGTGCAGTTTCTATGGCGCACCTGCCGTCTCGCCGTCGAGCCGTCCGGTGCCGCGACCACGGCCGCGCTGCTCGACGGCCTCGTGCCGCGCGCCAGGACCACGGTGCTCGTGGTCAGCGGCGGCAACGTCGACCCTTCGCTCCTCGAGGCAACGGACTGATGGCCCCCACCGCACCCGCGCCCCGCATCCTGGTCGCCGACGACGACGAGTCGCTGGTCCGCACGCTCACGTGGATCCTCAAGGAGAACGGCTACGACGTCTCCGTATGCCCGGGTGGCGATTCCCTGTTCGCCAAGCTCGAAGAGATCAAGCCGGCGCTGCTGTTGCTCGACATCATGATGCCGAAGGTGGACGGCCTGCAATTGCTCGAGCGGCTGAAGCAGGATGAGCGCTACAAGGATTTGCCGGTGCTCATGGTCTCGTCGATGCCGCCGGAAGAAGCCACGGTGCGCGCGCTCGGGCTCGGCGCCGCCGATTTCATCTCCAAGCCGTTCCGCGTGCGCGAGCTGCTGGCGCGCGTCGAAGCCCATATTCGCGTGGGCCGCGCGCTCGCGACGGCGCGCGAGGAAGCCCGCAGCCGTGCCGCCATGGTGGACATCCTCCACGAGGTCACGGACTCCCTCAAGCCCGACGAGATGTATCACATCCTGGCGCGGCGCGTCGCGCGGGCGTTGAACATCTCCAAGTGCTCGATGGTGCTGGCCAAACCCGGCGATCAGCAGGGCGTTGTGGTGGCGGCGTACGAGAATCCCATGCTGCGCAATCTGCAGATCGAGCTGAGCCGCTACCCCGAGATCCGCAAGGCCGTGTCCACCGGGCGACTGGTGCTGGTCGAAGAAGTCGCGACCGATCCGCTCTACGAAGACGAGCGGCGTCGCTGGGAGCGCGAAGACATCAAGGTGCCGACGCGGTCCGCGGTGGCATTGCCGTTCTGGATGAAAGACCAGCAGATCGGCGTGTTTTTCCTGCGCACGACGGGCGACGATCCACCCCTCACCCGCGCCGACGCCTCGTTTGCCGAGACCGTCATCAAGACGGCGGTGTCGGCGATCGAAAAGGCCTACGACTTCGAGACCGCCGTTTCCGACAAGCAGCGGCTCGAAAAGCTCGCGCTCACCGACGCGCTCACCGGGTGCATGAACCGCCGCGCCCTGGCCGAGGCGCTCGCCACGGAGCTGGACCGCGCCCGGCGCTACAACCTCGCGCTCACCATCCTGCTCGCGGACATTGATCGTTTCAAATCGATCAACGACACGCGCGGGCACATTGCCGGCGACTCCGTGCTCCGCCAGATCGGCGAGCTGCTGCGCCGGGAAGCACGGTCGGTGGACATCGTCGCGCGCTACGGCGGCGAGGAATTCGTGATCGTGATGCCGGAGACGGCGCCGCACGGCGCGCAGATCTTTGCCGAACGGCTCCGCCGTCGCGTCATGGCGCGGGACTTCGGCGATCCCGGCGAGGATCCGTTGCACATGACCGTCAGCATCGGGCTCGCCTCGTTTCCCGACGACCGCGTTCACAGCGCGGACAGCTTCGTGTCTCTTGCCGATCAGGCCCTCTATCGCGCCAAGAACGAAGGGCGCAATTTGGTTCGACAATGAGCGAGCGCCGGTGCCCCAAGTGCGGGTCCGTCTACACGGACACGGGGGCACGGTTCTGTCCGAAAGACGGCAGCATGCTCGTGGAAATTCAGTCCAAGAAGGCGTCGCCACCCACGCCGCCCGGCGGCAGCGGCACCGGTGTGCGCACGCCGCTGCCACCCGGGAAGACGGGCCTCGATCGGGCCTCGACGCTGTCGAATCAGATCCTCGACGCCCGCTATCAAGTCATGAAAAAGCTGGGCGAGGGCGGGATGTCGTACGTCTACCTCGCCAAGGAGATTCCGTCGGGTGAGACCGTGGCGATCAAGGTGCTCTCGCCGCGGCTCGCGACCGACCGGAGCTCGGTCGAGCGGCTGCGGCGCGAAGCGGGCCTCGCGATGCGGCTGGAACACGCCAACGTGTGCCGCATCCTGCGTCTGGGTGAATCGGAAGACGGCCTGATCTATCTGGTGATGCCGTTCCTCAAGGGCGAGCTGCTCTCGGATCGTGAGGTCCGCGGTGGTCCCATGGACATCGCGTTCGGGGTGACGCTGCTCAAACAGATGTGCGCGGGACTGCACCACGCCCACGAGCTGCAGATCATTCATCGCGACCTGAAGCCGGAAAACGTGATGCTCGTCCCCGATGAGGGAGACGGCACCGAGCGCGCGGTCATCATGGACTTCGGGCTCGCGAAGGAGCGCCGCGCCGATCCCGCCATCGCCAAATTGACGGCGACCGGGATCATCCTCGGCACGCCGGAGTTCATGAGTCCCGAGCAGATTCGCGGCAGGCCGCTGGATGCGCGCAGCGACATCTATGCCCTCGGCATCGTGGCGTTCGAGATGTTCACCGGCAAGCTGCCGTTCCAGGGACGGAACGCGCAGGAGATGATGATCGCGCGGCTGCGCAGCCAGCCGCAGTCGGTGCGGACACTGCGACCCGACGTGCCGGAGCCGGTGGAGAAAGCGCTGACGAAAGCGCTGCAGACCAATCCCGACGACCGCTTCGCCACGGCGATCGAGTTTGGGGAGGCGCTGTCGGGGAAGAGCGGCGGCCCCGGCCCGTCCGCTTCCTCGGGCGGTGGGTTCTTCGGGAAACTCAAGGAGAAGTTCTCTTGATCGCGCCTCTCGCCGTCATCTCCGCCTTGGCGTGTCTGCAGTCGCCGCCCTCCGCCGCCCCTTCGCCGCCCTCCGCCGCCCAAGTCACCGCAGTCCGAGCGGGCGTACTCATTGATGGGACCGGCGCGGCGCCCACCCGGAACGCCGTCATTGTTATCCAGGGCGATCGCATAACGGCGGTCGGGGCGAACGTGCAGATCCCCACCGGCGCCACGGTCATCGATCTCTCCGCCGCGACCGTGCTGCCGGGGTTCATCGACGCGCACGTGCATCTCGCCTCGCACACGATCGGCGATGGCGACTGGCAGCACGCCGGGCTCACGGAAATGCCGAGCCAGCTCGCGCTGCTGGGAGCGGCGCACGCGCACCAGACGCTCGAGGCCGGCTTCACGACCGTGCGCGTCGTCGGCACGGGCAATTTCAGCGACATCGCGCTGCGCAACGCGATCAACGCCGGGTGGATTCCGGGGCCGCGCATCCTCGGCGCCGGCGTGTCGTTCGGCATTCGCGGCGGCCACTGCGACGGCACCAACGGTCTCCGGCCCGACGCGCTCGGTCGCGAAGCGGGCGTGGAAGACGGCGTCGCGGATGGCGTCGAGGAGGTCCGCAATGCGGTGCGCTATGCGGTCAAATACGGCGCCGACGTCATCAAGATCTGCGCGACCGGCGGCGTGCTGTCGCTCACCGACTCGGTCGGCGTGCAGCAGTACACCGAAGAGGAGATGCGCGCGATCGTCGAGACGGCGACGCAACTGGATCGCCGCGTCGCGGCGCACGCGCACGGCACGGCCGGGATCAAGGCCGCCGTGCGGGCCGGCGTCACGTCGATCGAGCACGGCTCGATCCTCGACGCCGAAGCCGTCGCCCTCATGAAGCAGCGCGGCACGTGGCTCGTGCCGACGCTGCTCGCCGGCTTCACGGTGGAGTCGCTGGCGACGGCGGGCCGGTTGCCACCGCCCATCGCGGCCAAGGCGCTCGCCATCGCGCCGCGCATGCACAATTCGTTCAAGCTCGCCGTCGACGGCGGTGTGCGCATCGCACTCGGCACCGACGCGGGGGTCAGTAAGCACGGCACGAACGCGCGCGAGTTCGCGCTCATGGTCCGCTACGGCATGACGCCCATGCAGGCGATCGTGGCCGGCACGTCCGGCGGCGCGACGCTGCTCGGGCTCGAACGCGAGATCGGCACGATCGCGGTGGGGAAGCGCGCCGATATCGTGGCCGTCATCGGCAACCCCCTCGACAGCATCCAGATCCTCCAAAACCCGCCGTTTGTCATGAAAGATGGGCGCGTGTTCAAGCGCGACGGACAGGTCCAGGGCCGGAGCGCCGCCGGAGTGCCGTGAAGCGGTTTCCCGCGTTCGATCCACCCGAATACGTCGACTGGAAGGCGGACCCCGCGCTGGTTCGGGCCTTCCGCGCGACCATCGAAGGCGACGCCGAGCGGGCCGCGATCGTGCAGGCGCTGTCGCGTGACGCGAAGCTCGAGCTGTATCGCGGGTTGTTGCGCGCGCGTTTGCACGACATCGAGCTGAAACGGTGGGTCCGCACCGGCGTCATTTCGAAGGCGTGGCTCGGGACCGGTGAAGAGGCAACCACGGTCGGTCCCGTCCACGCGCTCGAGCGTGGCACAGACATCGTCGCCCCGATGATCCGCAACGCGGCGGCGTGCTGCGAGCTGGGGATGCCAGTCGCCGATATGCTGCGCGCCTATCTGGCCACCGCCGATTCGCCGAGCCGGGGGCGCGATCTCCACGTCGGATCGATGCGATACGGGGTCTTGCAGCCTATCTCGCACGTCGGCGACATGGTGCCGGTGATCGCCGGCATCGCGCTGACATTCAAGATCAAACGCGAGCCACGCGTGGCGCTCACCTGGGTCGGCGACGGTTCCACCAAGACCGCCGCCGCGCACGAAGGCACGAACTTCGCCGCGGTGCAGCGCGTCCCCGCCGTCTTCATCATCCAAAACAACCGGGTCGCACTCGGCACGCGCCTCGAGCAGCACCATCTTCCGGCCGACTTCAAGGACTGGCCGGGGAGCTACGGGGTGTGGGGGGCCGTGTTCGACGGCAACAACGTGCTCGACGCCTACGCGACGACACGAATCGCCGCCGAGCGGTGTCGTACCGGGAACGGACCGGCGCTGTTAATTGCCGAAACGTTCCGCATGGGCGGTCACGCGACGCATGACGAGCGCGAAGCCCGCGCAACGTTGTCCCCCGAGCTGTTTACCAAGTGGGGCCAGCGCGATCCGGTCGGCCTCTATGAGGAGTACTTGAAGGAAGAAGGGATCTCCGCGAAGCTTCTCGGCGAAGCGGAGCGCGAGATCACGGAACAGGTGGAGCGTGCGGCCGCCGACGCGCTGGCGAGCCGGGACACAATGCCGGAGGGCGCGACAGCCCTCGAGGGAGTGTATGCGAGCCGCAACTAGCCTGGTGCTGCTGTTCATCGCCTGCCGCGGTCCCCAACCCGCCGCGGGCCAATCCGGACAAAACGATCAGCTGCGCGTCCCGGACGGGTTCAGGATTTCGTTGTTCGCGGAGAATCTTCGAGGTGTTCGCTATCTCGCGCTCGGGCCGGACAAGGCCATCTACGCGTCCCAGCCCGCGTCGGGGCTCATCGTCAAGCTCGCCGATCGCAATAACGACGGCGTGGCGGACACGACGATCAGCGTCGCGCAGGGCCTCCATGGGCCGTTCGGCATCGCGTTCCGCGGGGACACGATGTACGTCGCTGAAGAGCGCGACGTGATCAGGTTCGATCCAGGACGTGCCCAACCCGTGACCGTGATTTCAGGCATCCCTTCGGGCGGCCATTCGACGCGCACCATCCTGTTCGGCCCGGACGGCAAGCTCTACTTGAGCGTCGGCTCGTCCTGCAACCTGTGCGATGAGCGCGACTCGCTGCGCGCGGCCGTGTCGCAGTTCAATCGCGACGGCTCCGGCGGACGCATATTCGCGAAGGGGCTGCGCAACACCGTGGGCATGGCCTTTCACCCGACCACGGGCGAGCTGTGGGGCAACAACAACGACCGTGACAATCTGGGTGACGACATCCCGCCCGAGCACGTCAACATCATCAAGGACGGCCGCAACTACGGCTGGCCGCAGTGCTATCTGCCCGGCAAGCAGAATCCCGAATATGGCTCGGCCGACTGCTCGCAGGTCGAGCCGCCGGCGATCACGGTCCAGGCGCACTCGGCGCCGCTCGGGTTGGCATTCTATACGGGAACGCAGTTCCCGGCCGACTATCGCGGCGATGCGTTCATGACGCTGCACGGGTCGTGGAATCGCTCGGTGCCGACGGGCGCGAAAGTCGTGCGGGTCCAAGTCGACGGCGGCGGCCGTCGCGCGACCGGGGTCGACGACTTCATCACGGGCTGGCAGCGGCCGGACGGCTCGCGCTGGGGCCGGCCGGTGGGGCTGTTGGTGCTGCCGGATGGTTCCCTGCTGGTCAGCGATGACATGGGCGGCAAGATCTGGAGGGTGGCTTATGGGCGGTAATACGGCGGCGCAGGGCGGCACATGGCGGCGAGGGGCGGCGAAGGCAGTTCTGGCGGCAACTGTGGCGGTCACGGGACTGGCGTTTTTGCCGCCCTCCGCCGCCCTGCGCCGCCATTCGCCGCCCGACATCCACTCCGAATACGTGAAGTTCACGAGTGGCAAAGACACCATCACCGCCTACCTCGCCTACCCAGAGCGCCCCGACCCCGCGCCCGCGGTCATCGTGATTCACGAAATCTTCGGCATGTCGGACTTCATCAAACAGACGACGGAGCAGCTGGCCAAGGACGGGTTTGTTGCGATCGCTCCCGATCTGTTGTCGCGCCGAGGTGGCACGCCGGCCACGCCGGATTCCGCCCGCAAACTGATCGCGACGCTGAATCCCGATACCGTCACGATGGATCTCGACGCCACGCGCGCCTACCTCAACAAGACCAAGGCGGTGCGCAGCGGCCAGATCGGTATCATCGGGTTCTGCTGGGGCGGTGGTCAGAGCTTCCGGTACGCGACCAACGCGCCCGAGCTCAAGGCCTTCGTGGTGTGCTACGGTCCGAGTCCCAATCCGGCCGACATGGCGAAGATTCGCGCCAAGGGGCTCGGTGTGTACGGTGAGAACGACGCGCGCATCAATGCGGGGTTGAACGACGCCGCCGCGGCGATGAAAGCCGCCGGCAAGGACTACCCATACGCGATCTACCCGGGCGTGGGACATGGCTTCCTGCGCAGTCGCGAAAAGCCCGACGTCGCCGATAGCGCATGGGCCAACGTGATTCGCTTTTTCCGCCAGCAACTGAAGAGCTAACGGCGCGCCCGCTCCGTTAGATACGCGCGGGCGCGCTCGAGCACGGCGTCGCGCCCCGCGAGCACGTCGTCGACCCGCACCTCGACCTGGAAGTCGGGTGCGATCCCCGTCCGGACAACCTCGCGGCCGTCGGGGAAGGCGTCGCGCGTCACGGTCACGCGCAGCTGCCAGCTGCGAGGAAGGGGCAGGACGGCGGTCTGGCCCGTGCTGCCGGCCGACGTCTCGCCGATGAGCACGCCGCGGTTGCCGGCGCGAAACGCGACGAGAAAATCCTCGGCCGGGCCCGCGGTGCGCGCCGACACGAGCACGGCCACGGAGCCGGCGTAGGGAATTCCTTCGCGCCGGGCCGGTGGCCAGATCGTATCGGACGGCGCCTGAAACCACGCTCCCGACGAGTCGGGTGAGTCGGCGCCGCGATATGCCGGCCGGTACAGCGGCGTGCGCCAGCGCGAGGTGAGGAACGGCCGCTCGATGAGCCGCGCGAGGATCGCGTAGCCATTCTCCCGCCCTCCCGCCGTCCATGTCGTCTCGCGCAGGTCGAGGATCAGACCTCGGTGCCGCGGTCCTTCGCGAGCGGCCTCGCCGAGCGCGCGCGCAAACCGCTCCGCAACGTCAGCATCCGCAAACGAGCCAATCCGAATCCAGATCGCGCCGTCGGACAGCGTGTCGGCTTCGAACGCGGGAGGTTCGAGTGGCCAGCCCGCGTTGATGGGAACGCTCCGCGTCATGCTGGCCCCGCGCTCCTCGCCGCCGGGCAGCCTCAGCAGGAGATGCAAGGCCGTGCCGCGCTCGCCCTCGAGCATGCGCGCCACGGCGCGCTCCCAGCGGTATTGCTCGGTGCTCGCCGAGATCTCGGGCAGCACGGAGTCGCGGATCCAGTCGGCGGCGGGAATCCCCTGGACCGCCACGATCTCGGCGAGGCGCGCGGGTCGCGCCACGCGCATCTCGTCGTTCGTCGCATAGTCCATGATGAAGGGCCGGCGCTCGATGCTTTTCAGGGCGAGCGGCGGGCGTGCCACGCGGCTTGCGATGGACGGGGGCGGCAGGAGCTCGAATTGTCCGTCGTTGAGGAGCGCGCCCCAGCGGCGCAGGCGGCGCACGAACTGGGCATCCGTGGGCACCGGCCGCTCGCCGACATACGAGAGCGTTGCGGCGAACGCCGAGTCCCAATTCGCGCGCACGCCGTCCCAGTAGGCATAGTTGTAGCGTGCTTCCGCCCAGAATCCCGCGGTCACGAGCTGCCGGTCGAGGGGGGGGAGGGGCGCACGCTGCGCGGCGAGCATCACCGGGAACCACAGCAGTAGCCACGGCGTACGGGACAATGGCATGGCCCTAATCTATCTGTTGCTGTTCGCATCGCCCCAATTGCTGCTGTACCTCTATCTGCGCGACCGCTTACCGCTGTCCGCGCGGCGCTGGCTCGCGTTGGTCTTCACGATCTTCAACATCCCATGGTTCATCGTGGCCGCGCGCATGTTCTCCGGCAGCTTGTGGGGCATCAGCCGGATTCCGTACATCGCGCCGTTCATCGCCTGGCAGTTTCTCGGATGGATCTTCTGCGGCTTGGTTGCGGTGTACGTCGTTGGAAAGGCGGTTAGACGGTTAGTCGGTTGGACGGCTAGTAAACTACGACCCTCGCTAACCGCCCAACCGTCTAACCGTCTAACCGTCATATCGCGCCGTCAATTCTTGGCCCGTGCGACCTACGCCTACGCCGCCTCGGGGATCGGGTTGTCAGCCTACGGGATCTGGTCCGCTGAGCGCCTGCCGGTCGTCACCCGTCGCACCTTGTTCTTTCCCGATCTGCCGCTGCCCCTGAATGGCCTGCGGATCGCGCACGTCTCCGACGTGCATGCCGGCGTCAACATGTCGGGGGAGAAGATGCAAGAGATCGTGCGCCAGACGAACGCGCTTGGCGCGGACTTGATCGTCCAGACGGGCGACATGATCGACATCTCGCAGGCCTATATCCCCGAGTACGTGCGCGCGTTCCGCGACCTGCACGCTCCGCTCGGCGTGGTGACGGTGCTCGGCAACCACGATCGCTACACGGGGCAGGACGCCGTGATTCGCGGCGTGCGCGACGCGGGGCAGGTGTTCGTGCAGAATGGATCCCACATCATCGAGCGCGGCGGCGCTGGCGTAGCGCTGGTCGGCATCGATGACCCGCGCAACTGGCGCGCGGATGATCCGCAGGACGACGATCTGGACCTCGCGCTGCGCCGCACGCCACCGGCCGGTGATGCATTTCGGATCTTGCTCGCGCATCGCCCCGGCGCATTCGACGGCGCGATCCCGCGCGCGATCCCCCTCACCCTCGCCGGGCACATCCACGGTGGGCAATTCTACCTGCCCGTGATCGGATGGTCGCCGGGGCGGCTGATTACCAAGTACGTGATGGGCCATTTCCAAAATGGCGCGAGCCAGCTGTACGTGAGCCGGGGGATTGGTGTCGTCGGGATTCCGCTGCGCGTCTTCGCCCCGCCGGAGATCGCGCTGTTCGAATTACGACGGTCGGGCGGCCCGACGGCCTGACGGCCGGAGGTCACGCACTGATCGATCGCCAGGCTGCTTCGATCACGAGGCGAACACTGGCGTCGCCCGGTTTCCATTCCGCGGCGACGATTTTTCGCAGGGCATGACTGACCACCGAGAGCCACACACCCGCCCAGACGTCGACGGCTCCCGCGCGTACCGTACCCTGCGCCTTGCCTTCCGCGACGATGCGTTCGAGCGCCGCGCGAAAGTCGCGCTCGGTCTTGCGGCTTTCGTCATCGAGCACGGACAGCGGCTCCAGCAGTCCCAGCTTCACGATCGCGGTCTCCTGGGTGGCGCCCTCCACCAACCCGTGCGCCACGGCGGTGAGCTGCGCACGCGCCGTTCCCGCCTCGGGATCGCGCGCCGTTTCCTGGACGATCCGGGCCGCCCAGCGCTGCGCTGCCCGGTACAGCTCGTTCACCAGGTGCTGCTTGCTCGCGAAATGGCGGTAGATCGTCCCCTCGGCGATCCCGGCTTTCTTCGCGATCTGCGCGGTCGTCGTGTCGTGATAGCCCCGCGTGGTGAACAGCTCGAGCGCCGATCGGATCAGGCGCTGGCGGGTGAGATCGGCAGAGCCGGTCGAGGGTGGTGAGGAGGGATGCGTCACGGTGGCGAATCTACTAGCTTTCCGGCCGTTTCATCCCCCAAAAAATCATCTGGAGGCGTTGACGCGATGCGCATGCTCGTCCTGGGCGCCGGGCTACAGGGTTCCGCCTGTGCATATGACCTGTTGCAGCGTCCTGAGGTGGAGCGCGTCACGCTGGCGGATCTCCACCCCGAGCGCGTGCCGGCGTTCCTCAAAAAGAAAAAGAGCAAGCGGCTGGTGACGACGCGGCTCGATGCGAAGAAGGCCGGAGCCTTGCGCAAGCTCATGCGCCGTCACGATGCCGTCATGAATGCGCTGCCGTACTACTTCAATTATCCGGTCGCCAAGGCCGCCGTCACGAGCGGACTCCACTGCGCGGATCTGGGCGGCAACACCGAAATCGTTCAGAAGCAGAAGACCCTGCACAAGGCCGCGCAGCGCAAGCGGGTGTCCGTCATTCCCGACTGCGGCCTCGCGCCCGGGATGGTCAACATCATCGCGGCTGAAGGCATCCGGCGCGTCGGTGAGGCGGAGAGCGTGAAGATCTTTGTGGGCGGCCTGCCGCAGAAACCGGAGCCGCCGCTCAACTATCAGATCGTGTATTCGCTCGAGGGGGCGCTCGACTACTACACGACGCCGTCCTGGGTGCTGCGCGAGGGCCGTCCGGAGCGCGTGGACGCGTTGTCGGAGCTCGAGGACGTTCCGTTCCCGAGTCCCGTCGGCACACTCGAGGCGTTCCATACCGGCGGTGGCATCTCGACTATGCCGTGGGCGTACAGCGGTAAAGTGCGAACGATGGAATACAAAACGTTGCGCTATCCCGGACATGCGGCGATCATGCGCCCCATTCGTGAGATGGGACTGCTATCGCTCGATCCCGTCCGCGTGCGTGGAACGAAGATCGTGCCGCGCGATGCGTTCATCGCCGCGGTATCGCCCCAGCTCACCAAGCCTGACGGCCGCGATCTTGTGGCGCTCCGCGTGGAAGTGCGGGGGAAGAGCGGCTCGCGCGTGGCCTGGCAGCTGCTCGACTATTACGACGATGCAACCGGCATCAGCGCGATGATGCGCGCCACCGGCTTTTCGCTCGCGATCACCGGCGTGATGCAGGTGGATGGACGGATTAGCTCAGCGGGCGTGCACACGCCCGACGAAGCGGTGCCGTTTCAGGCCTACGTCGATGAGCTGCGGCAGCGGGGCGTGCGGATCGAGGAGGTTCAGTAACTCCAGGCGGTTCCGAAGGTGACTTCCGATCCTTCCGTCCCCCAGCCGGCATGCAGCGTGATGATCGTGTTTCGGAGCATGGCCAGCGCGACCCCGCCGCCCCAGGCGGCATGCAATCCCTCTGTGGTGAGCTGCACCGACTCTCCGGGACCGAACACCCGCCCCACGTCGTAGAACGCGAATAGTTTTACCTCGAGCACGCGCGGCGCCCACATCAACCCGTAGCGTGCCTCGAGACTGGCGAGCAACTTCCCCGGCCCGATGAACCGGCCGTCGTGATAGCCGCGCAGCGAGCGGCGGCCGCCCATCGCGACGAACGGGCCCTCGCTCGACTCCATCGTCATCTGGGCCGAGAGCGGTGGCGCTCCGGTCATGCTCTCGCCGCCAAGCCGGGCCGCGAGGATCAGTCGCTCGAGCGGGTGGACGTAGGCGCGCAAACCCGCGGTCGTGCGAGTGTAGCCGCGTCCCCAGCCGACCAATGCCTCGGCGAAAATCCCGCCGTGCGGATCCGGCTCGAGGTCGCGTGAGTCGAACACGAGGCCTACGCGTCCCACCGCGTCCGTGAACGGGTCCTCCTCGTCGGTGATCGTGCCCGATGCGCGGTCCCGCTGAAATACGCTGCCCCCAGGCAGCTCGCGGAAATCGGTGCGGTCGATCGTGCCCCCCACAAGGGCGCGCAGTCGTCCCACGAGCCGCCGCTGCACCGTGGCCCGCGCGCCCCCCGTCGTGCGGGCGACCTGGTAGAAATGCGAGCGGCCGATCAGGCTGTCGGAATCGAACGGCGCATCGTTTCCCTGGCCGTAATAACCCAGGCGATTGCCGCGGATCAGGCTGAGCGTGAGACCGAGACGCCAGCCATCCCAGTACGCCGGGAGCTGCCCGTCGAGAATGAAGGCGTAACTGCCCTGAGTGCTCCCCCCGACGTCCAGTGCGAACCGGCCGAAGTTCGGTTCGGGGCGTTCGGCGAAGCCCATCGGACTCGAAACGTCGTAGTGCCCCGAGAACCAGAATCCGTCGGCTGAGCTGTAATAGAAGAACGGGTAGAGGTGGTCGACCCACTGGTTCCGGGGATCGGGCTCCTGCTGTGCCGCCAGGGACCTTGTGGCGAGCGCGAGCAGCGCGAGGATCAGGTACGCGCGAATAGGTAGGCCGTGTCCCGGATCTTGGCTTCGGTGCCGTCGTGCGCGGCATAGCTGCTCGGATAGAACGACGCCGACCCGAATTCCCCCCGCTTGTTCACCGCGTAGAAGTTCAGGCCGAACTTGGGCCGCCTCCGCTCGTCGAGCAGCCGCGGCTCGGTCGCCGCGACCACGCGTTTTAGTGTCTCGAGACAGGCGTCCGTGGGCTTCATGCCGCGGCGCATGTGCTCGACCGTGAGGAACCCGCCGCACACCTTGATGTTGGCCTCACCGAGGCCGGTGGACCCGGCGGCCCCGACGTCGTTGTCGCAGTACTGGCCCGCGCCGATGATCGGCGAGTCGCCGACGCGGCCCGGGATCTTCCACGACAGCCCGCTCGTCGTCGTCACCGACGAGATGTCGCCCTGCGGCGTCACGGCGTCGCAGTTGATCGTGCCGGTTTTCGGGAGCGTGAGCCTTTCCTCATCAGGAACGTCGCGGAAGTTGTCCTCGGGATTCAGGTTCGCGCGCCAGCGCAGCCACGCCTCGCGCGAATGCTCGGTCATCAGGTCTTCTTCCTTGAAGCCGTACGACAGCGCAAACCGCTTCGCACCTTCGCCGACGAGGAAGATGTGGCTGGTGTACTTGAGAATCAGCTTCGCGACTTCGGAAGGGGTCTTGATCCCTTCGAGGCAGCCGACCGCGCCGGCGCGCTTGGTGGGCCCGTGCATGCACGACGCATCGAGCTGGACCACGCCGTCGGCGTTCGGCAAGCCGCCGTACCCGACCGAGTCGTCATTGGGATCGAGCTCCTGGATTTTCACCCCTTCGACCGCGGCGTCGAGCGTGTCCGCGCCCTGCATCAGCAGGTCGAAAGCCTTCTGGACGCCGCGCAAGCCGTTGGCGCTCGCGACGGCGACGGGCTTCGCCGCCCAGCGCGATTGCGGCGGCAGCGGCCGCACCGGTCGCATGGCATGGGGGATCGCCAGGACGGCGGCGGTCTGGAGGAAATCGCGGCGCGACACGGACAAGGAGAGCCTCCGAAGTTGAAGCAGCGTTAGGGTTTTACCCACTCGTGTTACGGCTGTCAACTTGCTATCGTTCCCACCCCGTGGAGCTTTCGGTCGTGGTCCCGGCCTATAACGAGCGGGACAACCTCGCGCTGCTGCTCGCTGAAATCGCGGCCGCCCTCGACGAGGGGAGCTACGAGGTGATCGTCGTGGACGACGGTTCGACCGACGGCACGTTCGAGGCGCTCAAGACCCTCCGTCACCAATACCCTCAACTGCACATCATCTCGTTCGAGCGCAACGCGGGGCAGACCGCCGCCTTTGCCGCCGGATTTCGCGCGGCGCGCGCGCCCATCGTGGTCACGCTCGACGCGGACCTGCAGAACGATCCCGCGGACATTCCCAAGCTCGTCGCCGAATTGAAGCGGACCGGCGTCACGGCGGTCGCAGGCTACCGCGCCACGCGACGGGATAGCGCGTGGAAGCGGCTGCAGAGCCGCATCGCCAACGGCGTGCGCAACCGGCTCAATGGGGAAGTGATTCGTGACACCGGCTGCTCGCTCAAGGCGTTCCGGACCGACGCCGTCCGGACCTTGCCGCTGTTCGCCGGGATGCACCGCTTCCTGCCGACACTCGTCAAGATGAACGGCGGCACTGTGACCGAGGTCGCGGTCGGCCATCGCCCGCGCAAGCATGGTGTAACCAAGTACGGCATGTGGAACCGCGTCTGGCGCTCGCTGGTCGATGCGTTCGCGGTGCGCTGGATGCAGCGGCGCGCGCTGCGCTACCGCGTGCGCGAGGAGGTGTGATGGCGGGACCCGAGACCACGCACCAGCAGTGGCTATTGCAAATCGGCGCCGAGCTGGACGGCGAGCTGTCGCTGATGGAGCGGGCAGCGCTGGCAAAGCACCTCGCTACCTGCTCGCACTGTGCCGGTGCGCGCGCGAGCCAGCTCGAGGTGCGCGTGGCCCTGGCGCGCTCGGCGGGCAACGAGCACGCGTTCGTGGTCCCGCGCCCTTCCATCCGCGCCGGCACGCTCGCGCTGTGGGTGATCGTGGCGCTCGCCACCGGAATGGTGGGCGGATGGCTCGCGAACCGCCGCTGGGGCGGGCCGGGCAGTGGGGCACCGCTCGAGGACACGCGTGGGACTATCGTCGTTCAGTAGCCTCCTTCTCGCATTGGCTTCCCTCCAGGGCCCCGGCACTCGGCTCACGTATCGCGTGCGCGTGATCGAGCCGGCGTCGGTCGAGCCCCGCGTCCTCGCGAGCGCCGCGGTCAGCGGCTCGCTCGACAACGAAATGCGCCTGACGATCCGAACCGACACCGCCGAGGTCGAGGCCCTGTTTCACCTCTCGGCCTTCGGCGACACGGTGAGCCTGGGCGCCGAGTTCTACACGCGTCGGCTCGTGGGCCGCTCGCGGCGCGGCCTGCCGCTCTGGGAGGATGACACGTACCGGCGCCTGATCCGACTCGCCTGGAGCGATACGGCGCGGATCTACCCGTTCGGCGACAGCCGCCGAGGCGGGGCCTGGGTCGAGCTCATCCTCGAACGGCAGTTCGCGGGAGGAGAGGGACGCGCGGCCGAGCAGTTCGATCTGGTCGATTCGACCCGCGACCTGCGCGTCGAAGCGGTCGTGCGCCCGCGCCGCGCGCGCGTCATTCTGAACCTCGTGCGCGGCGACACCGTCAGCGGGCCACGGGGGATGGATCTCGTGGTGGACGAGCCGCCGCGGGTCGTGCAGCTCCTGCTGCGCGGGCGCGCCACGACACTCGTGGTGAGTGTCGCGCGTCCCGATTCGGCGATCTCTCCCCGCGACCGGGCGCTCGGGCTCGATGCCGAAGTGATGTGCCTGCGCGTGGCCTCCCCCCCACCTGGTACGCCCCAGCGGGTCGGGACCGTGTGCGGGAAGCTGAACAATGTGGCGCGCCTGCTGCCATTGCCCACCGGCGATACGTTGGCCGCGACATTCGCCTGGCCCGGCGCGCGCTGATGGCCCCCCCCGCCTCCCGCAGGAAACGTCTCGATCCCGCGATTTTTCATCTCCCCGTCGACAAGATGCGGGAGGGCTATTACTCCGACAAATACTTCGTGCGCGCGCGCGACCTGTTGCGCAAAGACCGGCACCGCCCGCGCGTCACGATGCAGGTCTTCGGCAAGTCGCACGCATTCCTCGGCGGCATCGACGAAGCGATTGCGATCCTGAAACTGTGCGGCGAGCGCTGGGATGAGCTGGTGGTGCACGCGCTGTACGATGGTGACGAGATCCAGCCGTGGGAGACGGTACTCACCATCGAGGGACCATACGATGCCTTCGCCGTCCTGGAGACGCTGTATCTGGGAGTGCTGGCGCGGCGCACGCGCGTGGGGACGAACACGCGCCAGGTCGTGGAGGCCGCGAAGCCCAAGGAAGTAATGTTCTTCCCCGCGCGGCACGATCACTGGCTCGTGCAGACGGGCGACGGCTACGCGGCCCACATCGCGGGCGCAATCGGCGTCTCCACCGACGCGCAGGCCTCGTGGTGGGGCTCCGAAGGCGTGGGCACGGTCCCGCACGCGCTGATCGCGGCCTACGGCGGCGACACGGTGCTCGCGTCCCGGAAGTTCGCGGAGCTGTCCGATCCCTCGATCCGGCTGATCACGCTGGTCGACTTCGATAACGACTGCGTGGAGACGTCACTCGCCGTCGCGCGCGAGCTCGGCGACCGCCTGTACGGCGTCCGGCTCGACACCAGCGAAACGCTGGTGGATCGATCGGTCGTTCCGCAGATGGGAACCTTCAAGCCGACCGGCGTGAATCCGCAGCTCGTGCGCAACGTGCGCCGCGCGCTCGACGCGAGCGGTTTCCAGCACGTGAAGATCGTGGTGTCCGGCGGGTTCAGCGTCGAGAAGATTCGCCAGTTCGAGGACGAGGGCGTCCCCGTGGACGTCTACGGGGTGGGATCGAGCCTGTTCCAGGGCCGGTTCGACTTCACGGCCGACGTCGTGATGCTCGAGGGAAAGCCGTGCGCGAAAGTGGGCCGCGCGTATCGGCCCAACCCGAGGCTCGAACGTGTGACGTAGGGGCGCAGCATGCTGCGCCCCTGCATCTTGCGGGACCCTGGCCGTCTGCATAATTTTCCGCTGCAATGAATAATCATGCATCCATCCCGGTCGGCGTGCTGGGCGCATCCGGCTACGTCGGTCAGGAGTTGCTGCGGCTGCTCAACGGCCACCCCGGCGCCAGCGTCGCCTTCGCGACCGCGGAGTCCTCCGCGGGCGAATGGGTCGACGGCGTCGAGCTGATCAAGGCCGACGACGCGCCCTGGCAGCAGGCCGAGATCATTCTGTCGGCGCTGCCGCACGGCGTGTCCGCGCGCTATGTCCATGAAGCGCGCGCCGGCGGCAAGCGCGCGGTCGACCTCTCGGCCGACTTCCGCCTTTCACCCGACGCCGTGTACGGGTTGACCGAGTTCACGCGCCCGCGCGTGGCGGACGCCGAGCTCGTCGCGAATCCCGGATGCTATCCCACCGCCGCGCTGCTTGCGCTGATTCCGCTCGCGCAGCTCGGCCTGATCGATCCCGCGCGCGAGATCATCATCGACGCCGCATCCGGCGTCACCGGCGCCGGGACGCAATCCCAAACGCGAGCTGCTGTTCGCGGAAGTCGCGGAAGACTACCGCGCCTACGCGATCGGGAACACGCACCGGCATCTCGCGGAGCTGAAGCAGTCGCTCGCCCGCGAAGGCGGATTCACCGGCGATCTCGTCTTTACGCCGCACCTGCTCCCGGTCAAGCGCGGCATCCTCGAGACGATTCACGTGCCGCTCACCCGCGTGCTGGATCAATCCACCGCCGAGGGTCTGTACTCGGCCACCTACGATGGCGAACCATGCATTCAGATCATGCACGGGACGCTGCCGTCGCTGAAGGACGTCGTGTACCGGAACCGCGTGGCGATCGGTGTCGCCGAAGTCGCCGACGTGCGCCGGCCGCGGCTCACCGTCATCGCCGCGATCGACAACCTCGTGAAGGGCGCCGCCGGCCAGGCGATTCAGAACATGAACGTGATGCTCGGGCTGCCCGAGACCGCGGGGCTCGCGTGCTGAGCGTGAAAGTCGTCAAGATCGGGGGCAACGAGCTCGATCGGCCCGACTGGGTCGAGGCGTGCGCGCGCGCGCTCAAGGACATCGGCCCGGCGGTCATCGTGCATGGCGGCGGGGAAGCGGTCAGCGGCTGGTCCCGGCGCCTCGGGCTTCCCGTGGAGAAAAAGGACGGCCTGCGGCGCACCACGCCCGAAATCGCCGAGGTCGTCGAGATGGTGCTGGGCGGCCCGATGAACCGGCTGCTCGTCAGCGCGCTGCGCCAGGCGGGCCTCGACGCCATCGGCCTGTGCGGCGTGGATGGCGGTCTCCTCACCGCGCAGCCGCTGCGGCAGGGCGAGCTCGGTGAGGTCGGCGAGATCGTGAACGTCCGGGCGTCGCTGCTCCAGAGCCTCCTCCTGGCCGGCCTGACTCCCGTCGTGGCGCCCGTCGCGCCATCGCTCGCGAGTCCCGTGCGGCCGCTCAACGTCAACGCCGACCAGGCGGCCGCGGCGATCGCCGCCGCCCTGGTGGCGGAGGAGCTCCTCTTCGTCTCCGATGTCCCGGGGGTGACCGTCGACGGCGTGACACAGCCGACCCTTGCGGCGGCGGAAATAGAGCAGATGATTGAAGGAGGCGTCGCGACGGGCGGCATGGCCGCCAAGCTGCGCGCCGCTGCGAATGCAGTGCGGGCGGGTGTCCGGGCCGTACGGATTGGCGATCTCGACATGCTCGAGCACGCTACCGCCGGCACCCGCCTGCTCGCGGCTCCTCCGGCGGTTCAACCCGCGTGACGACTCCTCTTACATCTACCGACGCCTCGGCACTCCTGGGCGTCTACACGCGCGTCGGCCCTCTCTTCGTCGCCGGCGAGGGCTCCGAGCTGATCGCGGAGGACGGCACCCGCTACCTCGATTTTGTGGCGGGGATCGCCGTCAACGCGCTGGGCTACAACAGCCCGGTGTTCCGCGATGCGGTCATGCGTGCGCTGGAGTCTGGCCTGGTTCACGTCTCGAATCTGTATCGGACCGAACCGGGCGAGCGGCTCGCCGCCGAGCTCACCAAGGCCTTCGGCGGGCAGGCGTTCTTCTGTAATTCGGGTGCGGAAGCGAACGAGGGCGCGTTCAAATTCGCGCGCAAGTGGTCGAAGCAGACCGACATCGTCGCGTTCAGCGGCTCGTTTCACGGCCGGCTGTTCGCGTCGCTCGCGGCGACCGATCGCCCTGACTACCGCCGTCCCTTCGAGCCGCTGCTGCCCAACGTCCAGATCGTTCCGCTGGGCGATCGCGACGCGGCCACGCGCGCGATCACGGCCGAACGCACGGCCGCGGTCATCATCGAGCCCGTGCAGGGAGAGGGCGGCGTGCGCCCGGTTCCGGCCGACTTCCTCGCGTTTCTCCGCGAGCGCTGCGACGCCACCGCAAGCGCGCTGATCTTCGACGAAGTGCAGTGCGGCCTGGGTCGCACGGGAACGCTGTTTGCCGCGGAGCAGGCGGGCATCGTGCCGGACATGTACACGCTGGCCAAGCCGCTCGGCGGCGGACTCCCGATGGGCGCCATTCTCGTGAGCGACCGCATCGCCGCCGCACTCGCGCCCGGCGATCACGCCACGACGTTCGGCGGCGGACCGTTCGTCGCGACCGTGGCGCTCGAGGTCCTGAAGGTGATCGCCGAGCCCGAGTTCCTCGCCGATGTGCGCGCCAGGGGCGCATGGCTCGGTGAGCGCCTGGGGCGCATCGCGGCGCGATCCGCGCGCGTGCGCGCAGCGCGTGGCCGAGGGCTGATGTGGGGGCTCGAGTTGAACGAAGTGGCGGCTCCCGTGGTCGCTGCCGCGCGCGAGCGTCACCTGCTGGTGCTCACCGCGGGCCCGAATGTCATTCGCATCGTTCCGCCGCTCACCATCTCGCGCGACGATCTCGAGCGCGGCGCTACGACTCTCGAAGAGGTGCTTGCGTGACCAGCTTGTCGGTCAAGACCGAGACTCGCCTGCGTCCGGCCATCCTCGCCGACGTCGCGGCCATGGAAGTCCTCATGGCCCCGTTCGTCGCGACCGGTGACCTGCTGCCGCGCTCGAATTATGATCTCTGCCGGCATATCAAGGAGTACGTGGTGGCGGAGGGGCCCGACGGGAGTCTCGTCGGCACCGCCAGTCTCAAGGTCTACAGCACGGAACTCGCGGAGATCGCGGGCCTAGCGGTGCGCGATGACCAGCAGGGCCGCGGCGTGGGGAAGGCGCTCGTCGAGGCGCTGCTCGTGGACGCCCGTGCGCTGGGGCTCAACGAGGTGTTCGGGCTGACGCGCAAACCGCTGTTCTTCCTGCGACTTGGCTTCCGCGTAGCGGAGAAGGAGCAGTTCCCGCTCAAAGTCTGGGCGGACTGCGCACGCTGTCCCCGTCAGCACGCCTGCGACGAGGTGGCGGTAGCGCTGACGCTTTAGGGACGTCTAGATTTCCCGTCCCATGCCCCCATTTCGCCTCATCTTCTGGGACGTCGATACCCAGCACGACTTCATGAAGGCCGACGGCAAGCTGTACGTGCCCGACGCCGAGCAGCTAATTCCTAATCTCAAAAAACTAACCGACTACGCCCACGGCCACGGCATCCGCATCGTGGCCAGCGCGGATGATCACGTGCGTGAGCATGAGGAGATCTCGGCCACGCCCGATTGGAAGACCACGTTCCCGCCGCACTGCCTGCGCGGCACGCCGGGTCAGCACAAGATCCCGGAGACCGCGCTGCGTGATCCGCTCGTCATCGAGCCCGAGCCGCAAGATCCCGCCGCGCTCGGGCCCCGAGTCAAGAGCCATCGCGGCGACATCCTCTTTCATAAGCACCGCTTCGACGTCTTCTCCAATCCCAATGTCCTTCCCGTGCTCGACGCCCTGAATCCGAATGACATCGTCCTGTACGGCGTTGCCCTCGACGTCTGCGACAAGTACGCGATCGAGGGACTGCTCCAGCACCGTCCCCAGGTTCGTCTGTTCGCGGTCGTGGATGCGATGAAACCCATCGATCGCGACGTGGCCGAGCATCTGTTGAAGGAATGGGGCGACGAAGGGGTGCGCCTCGTGAAGACCAGCGAGGTCGTGGTGGGGGGCTTGGTGGAAGAGCTGGCGCGGGCCGGCGCATGACTCAGGCCGCCGCAGTGTCGACGCACCACGCGACTCCGGCGTTCGGCAAGTTCTTCCTGCCGGGACCCACCGACGTCCATCCCGAAGTACTGGAAGCCATGATCCGCCCGATGATCCCCCATCGGTCAGCGGCGATGGAAAAGCTGCTGCAGACGATGGCGCCCAAACTCAGCGCCGTCGCGCGCACCACGCGGCCGGTATTCGTCGGCACCACGTCGGCGACCGGCTTTATGGAGATGGCCGTTCGCAACGGGGTGCGCCGCCGGGCCCTGTCGCTCGTCAACGGCGCGTTCAGCGAGCGCTTCGCCGGCATCGTCGGCGCCTGCGGCAAGGAGTGTATCCGTCTGGACGTGCCGCTGGGCTCGGCAATCGAGCCGGACATGCTGCGGGATGCGCTGAAGCGCACCCCGGTCGACGCCGTCACGTGCGTGCATTCCGAAACCTCGACGGGCGTGCTCCAGGACGTGGCGGGCTACGCTGAAGTGGTCAAGGACTTCGACGGCGTGCTGCTGCTGGTCGACGCCGTGACCTCGATGGCCGGCTCGCCGGTGGAAACGGATCGCTGGGGGCGGGGTCTCGATTTCGTCTTTACGGGCTCGCAGAAAGCGCTGGCGTTGCCGCCCGGCCTGGCGTTGGGCGTCGCGTCGGAGCGCCTGGTCGAGCGCGCCAAGACGCTGGAAGAGCGGGGCGCGTATTTCGACGTCGTCAGCTTCCTCGCCGCGACGACCAAGTTCCAGCCCACGAACACCCCGGCGATTTCGCTGCTCTATGCGCTCGACGTGCAGCTCGGCCGGATCGAGCGCGAAGGCGGCATCGAGGCGCGCTGGGCGCGGCACGACGCCATGCGGCGTCGCGTCGAGTCGTGGAGTGCCGAACACGGGATCAAGTTCCTGCCGCGCGACGGACGACACAGCTGGACGGTCTCGTGCCTGCGGTTACCCGAAGGCAAGCACTCCAAGGACGTCGTCGCCGCGTTGAAGCAGCAGGGGTGGACGATCGGTGCGGGCTACGGCGCGCTGAAAGACTCGACGATTCGCATCGGCCACATGGGTGACCACACAGTCGCCGCGCTCGATGAGCTGTTGCCGCTCATCGAGCAGGCATTGAGATGACAGCCACCTGGCGCGTGGTCGTAGCCGATCGGGTTGCCAAAAGCGGGCTCGACCTGCTCTCTCAAACACCCGACATCGAAGTCGTCGACGTCGCAGGCAAACCGGCGGAGCTCGATAAGGCCATCGCCGGCGCGCACGCCCTGATCGTCCGCAGTGAAACTCGTGTCACCGCCGCTCTGATGGCCCACGCACCGAACCTGCGCGTCGTCGCCCGCGCCGGCACCGGCGTCGATACTATCGATGTCCCGGCGGCGACCCGCCGCGGCATTGCCGTGATGAATACGCCCGGCGCCAATACGGTGAGCGCGGGCGAGCACGCGATGGGACTCCTGCTGGCGCTGGTGCGCCGCATCTCCGACGCCGCGGCCGCGATGAAACGCGGCGAGTGGGATCGCAAGCGGTTCGAGGGCACGGAGCTGCGTGGCAAAACGATAGGTATCATCGGGCTGGGACGGATCGGCGCCCACGTCGCGCAGCTGGCGCGGGCGTTCGGCATGCAGGTCGTGGGGCACGATCCGTATCTCCCGCCCGAGCGCGCGGTGGAGCTGCACGTGCGGTTGCTCCCGATCGACCAGCTGCTCCGCGCCGCGGACGTCGTCACGCTCCACCTCGCGCTGACCGATCAGACGCATCATCTGATCGACGCCGATCGCCTGAAGCTGATGAAACCGACCGCGGTGCTGATCAACACGGCGCGGGGCGAGCTCGTCGACGAGGCGGCATTGGCGGATGCGATCAAAGAGAAGCGGATTGGGGGCGCGGCCATCGATGTCTTCGCCGTCGAGCCGTTGCCGGCCGATTCGCCGTTGCGTGGGCTCGATCGCGTGATTCTCACGCCGCACCTCGCGGCCTCGACCGCGGAGGCCCAGGAGCGCGTCGCGACCGAGATCTGCGTGGCGGTGCGTGATGCGCTGGTAGGGGGCGATCTCTCCACGGCGCTCAATGTGCCCGGCATGGGCGGCGATATCCTCCGCAGGCTCGCGCCCCTCCTCGACCTGGCCCGCCGGCTCGGCCGGTTGGCGCTGGCGCTCGCGGACGGTCCGGTCAAGGCGGTCGAAGTCGCCTACGGCGGCAAGGAAGAGGGCGCCCAGCGGCCCGTGCTCGTCTCGGCGCTCGAAGGGCTGCTGACCGCGATGAACGCCGGGCCCGTCAGTCTCGTGAACGCGCAGGTCCTGGCGGAAGAGAAGGGAATCCAGCTCGGGACGCGCCAGGGTGCACCCGAAGCGGGGTTCGAAACGTCGATCGGCGTCAAAGTCGATACCGCGCGCGGTCGCGTGCGCGTCGCGGGCGCGTTGATCGGTGACAGCCATGGTCGCGTGATTCGGATCGACGATTATCACGTGGACATCACACCGGCCGGCTGGATGCTCGTCGTGCGCAACCGGGACGTTCCCGGCGTCATCGGACGCGTGGGGACGGCACTGGGAACCGCGGGCATCAACATCGCGAGCTATCACCAGGCGCGGCGGTCAGCGCAGGCGAGCGGCCCTCCCGGCGATGCCCTGGCCGCGATCAACGTCGATCAGGCGCTGACCAACGGCGTGCTCGGCAAGCTGCAGGCGCTGCCGGACGTGCTCGACGTACGGTTGGCGAATTTCGGGGATTAGCACTCCGTTCTGAGCGCCTTCCTTGCCCCAAAAAGCAGGTCCCTCGCGCCTTCGGCGCTCGGGATGACATGGCACCGCGCGCACTTTGAGAAAAAAGAGTTAGGGGAAAGAAAGAGTTGCAGCCAGGTCTTCCCAGGTAGGATTACGGTTTTCGATTAGCCTTACCCTTCGCGAACGCCTCCAGTCTTTGACCTCCTTCTCGCGCGCAATGGCGTCGCGAATGTCCGCAAACTCCTCGAAGTAGACGAGCCGGGTGACGCGATATTTGCTGGTAAATCCTGAGAAGAGGCCCTGCTTGTGCTCGTTCACACGCCGGGCGAGGTCATTGGTGACGCCGGTATATAGCACTCGAGAGCGGCTCGCCATGATGTAGATGTAGTAAGGGCGCATGACAGTTCAGGATGCTGGACCTCGGCTTGTCGACTATCATCATTTTGTTGCAGGTCTGGCCCTTTCCCTTCCTCCCCTCAATACAAAGCAAGCGGCGCTGTCATCCCGAGCGCCGCAGGCGCGAGGGACCTGCTTTCTCTTTCCGAATAGCAGATCGTTGGTCCAAAAGCAGATCCCTCGCGGCGCGCGCTAACGCGCGCGTCGCCCGGGATGACAACGCCGCGCGCGCCTTTTGAAGAAAAAGGGAGAAAGAAGGGGGAGTCACCCCCGGATCCACGCCGCGACGATCTCGCTAATCCCTTCCGCCGGCTCAGGCTGCGGCGCCTTCCACTCCAGTGGTGATCCCGCGTCCAGCAGCAATTTGCCCACCGCGGCAAAGTCCCTTCCTTCGCGACCCTGACGCGACCCTTCCGCCGCCCAGACCAGCGGCTGGCCGTTGAACTCGCGGTCGCGGATGTGCACCGACGCGCCATGCGCGAGCAGCACGCGCACCGCTTCGGGCCATCCCTCCATCGCGGCTGAGTGCAATGCCGTCTTGCCGATGCTGGCGTCCGGGCGGTTCGGGTCGAAGCCCGCGGCCAGCATCGCCTCGAGCGCGCGGCACGTCGTTCGCGCTCGGCGGCTTGATGAAACGCGATGTAGTGGTCGTCGGTGATCTCGCTCTTGAGGCCGTCATTGTTGGCCAGGAGCGCCTCCGCCGCCGCGCGATCGCCCCGACTGCACGCCGCGACGAGCCGGTCGACGGCTGACAGCTCGGGCGACGCGCCGTGCGCGAGCAGCCAGTCGGCCACCGCGCGGTTGCCGTTCAGCTCGGCGACGGCGTAGGGCGTCCTGCCGTCGGCGCGGCGGCGCGTGATGTCGGCGCCACGCGCGACCATCGCCTCCACCACCGGCACATCCCACGCGCGCGCCGCGACATGCAGCGGCGTCTCGCCGTTCTCGCTGAACACGGCGTTCGGATCGGCGCCGTGCGCGAGTAGCCAGAGCACGCCGTCCGCCGTGCGGCTCCATTGTAGGATCGCATAGAGCGCGGTCGATCCGTCGCTGGCCCAGCGCTGATCGACGTGCGCGCCGCGCGCGAGCAGCGCTTCCAACACCTGTATGTCGCCGGCGCTCGCCGCGAGCGGCAGCGTGACGCCGTCATTCGGATCCGCGCCGGCATCGAGCAGCACGTTCACGAGCGGCAGCGATTGCACGTGGCGCGAAGCGCCCCAGAGCACCGGGCGGCGCACGTTGTGATGAATCCAGGGGAAACGCGTATTCGGATCGACGCCGAGGCTGATGAGCCGGCGCGCGATGTCGGCAAGACCGTCGGAGCCCACCGACGTGTAGCAGATGTAGTGGATCGGCAGCCAGCCGCGCGGCCCGCCTGTCTGGCCCGCGAGTGACGGATCTTTCGTGAGTCGAGCGTCCACGGCGTCGGCGTCACCGAGCACGAGCGCCGTGTAGAAATTCGCGGTGGCAATCTTGGGATGCAGCGCGAGGATGCGTTTGGCGCGATCGGGCCGGCCGTCCGTCGCCGCTTCCATGAATTCCGTTACCGCCGCATCGAATTCGAGCGTGCGCGCTTCCACCTCTTCGCGCAGCTTGTTCCAGGACGCGAAGCCGTATTCGCGCGCGAGTCGCGTTTGCGCTTCGTGCAGCGGGACGTGCGCCGACTCCTGAAGCTCTTTTGCCTGCCGTTTGAGTTGGTCGAGATCCGGACGTGAGGGGAGCTGCTTGCCTGGCATAAAGCCTCCATGCTGAGCGCCAGCGGTCCGCAAGCTGGCCAGCACGGAGACAGCCGTGCAGGGAATTCGTGTAGTGGGTGGACTCAGTCCTTCGCGCGGACCCGCGTGCGCCCCGAGCGCGAGGGAAGGATGCGGCGAGGCGCGGGAGGCGTCAAGGTGTATTTTGAGGTCGTGTCCGACCTCCTCCAACTCTGCCCCGGCTGTCACAAGCCGCTCGGCCCGGTCGACCGGTTTTGCCCGCGCTGCGGCCGGTCGACGGGCCTGAACGCCGATCCCGAAGTCACACTGATCGACCCGGTGGAGACCCGCTCCGCCGCCGATCCCGAAGTCACACTGGTCAAGCCGGTGGAAACGCCCGCTCGAACGGATCCGGCGTCACCCGCGACGTCCGCCATATTCCGAGACCGCTTGCAGCAGGCCCTCCGCGGTGAATACGACCTCGTTGGCCTCACTGGACAGGGCGGGTTTGCCCGCGTTTACCGCGCGCAGGATAAGCGGCTGAATCGGATGGTGGCCATTAAGGCCCTGAAGCCGGAGTTGCTGGAGGCGCCGGACCTGGTGGAGCGGTTTCGGGCCGAAGGCATCGCGCTGGCGCAGCTGCGCCACCCCGGCATCGTTCCGATTTTTGATATCCGCGAACGCGACGGATTGATCTACTATGTCATGCCGTTCGTGGAGGGCGCGACGCTCGAGTCGCGGCTGGACCATCGGCTGCCGCCGTTCGAAACGCGGCGCATTTTGGCGGAGCTGGCGGACGCGCTCGGGGCCGCCCATCGCGCCCAGATGATCCATCTGGACATCAAACCGGCGAACGTCTTTCTGGAGGGCGATCAAGGGAAAGTCTTGCTGATGGACTTCGGGATCGCCAAGGCGATGACCGACCAGGTGGCCGGCAAGGTGCAGATCGTGGGCACGCCCGAGTACATGTCCCCGGAGCAAGCCCAGGGGCTGGCCGGCATCGATCACCGGTCGGACATTTACTCGCTCGGCGCGCTCGGCTACCGCATGCTGGTGGGGCGCCCGCCGTTCCGTGGCACGCGCGTCACCCAAACCCTCGCCAAACAAGTGAGTGAGACGCCGGCACCGATTCGCGAGATCAATCCGACGGTTCCGAAGGATTTCGCCGACGCGATCATGCGGTGCCTGGCGAAGGATCCCGAGGAGCGGTTCTCGACGGCACTGGAGCTGCGCGCGGCGCTCGACGCTGTGTCCTTCTTCACCAGTGGAGCCGAGAAGCCCCTTGGTGGCACATCGCCAGTTCTCGTCGTCGCGCTCGCGTTTGTGGTCGGCCTCTTGATCGGCATGTTCCTCGGGTAGCCGACCCACCGCCCCCCTCTATCATTGATCATGCACCGAATCCACCTACCCATTGCCATCCTGATCGCCGCCGTTCCGTGCGCCAGCGCGCTCGCCCAGGACACCACCGCGCGAGCGGCGACGGCCCCCCCCGATCCCATCGCCCAGCTCGTCGCCCGTCTCGACCTCGAGCGCTACAAGGCGACGATCAAAGGCCTCACGCAGTTCGGTGACCGTCGCCAGGGCACGGCGCGCAATCGCGCCGCCGTCGACTGGATCGAGCAGCAGCTGCGCAGCTACGGGTGCAGCGACGTCTCGCGGCTCACGTACGACTTTCAGGTCCCGCCGCCGCGCGCGCCGGGGGACAGCGTCCCGAGGCCGGCGCGGGACACCTCGCGCGGGGCGGGCGGGAGTCGCTATCGCGGCATCCGTGCCCGCACCGGCGTCAACAACGACTCGCTGCGCCAGCCCGATGCGGCGCTGCGGAAGCTCAATGCCGAGCCGAGCACATCGGGTGAGCGCCAGGAGGTCTACTGCACCAAGGTCGGCGCCACGCACCCGGAGGAGATGTACATCATCGGCGGCCACATGGACGGCATCGGCTGGGGCGAGGCGGCGAACGACGACGGCTCCGGCACGGCGATCGTGCTCGAGCTGGCGCGCATCTTCTCGAGCGCCGACGTGCGGACCGAGCGCTCGATCCGGTTTGCGCTGTGGAATAACGAGGAGACGGGTCTGAACGGCGCGCGCGCGTACGTCGCGCAACGCCAGGCAGCTGCAGGGCAAGGAGGATCCTGCCGGCTCGGGCCGCTATCCCGAGCCCAAATGGCTCGGCATGATTCAGCACGACATGATGCTGTTCGATCACGGCATGCCGCGCGCCGACGGCAGTTTGAGTCCCGAGCAGCGGCCCGAAGCCGACGTGAACATCGAATTCCAGGCGAGCGCGAAATTCGCCGCTGACGCGCAGCGGCTCGCGTGGACGTTCCAGCAGGCGAACGAGAAGTACGCGACGGACTATCCCGCCAGCGTCGGCGCGCACATGACGAACACCGACTCCGGGCCGTTCCAGGATCTCGTGGCGGCGATCAGCCTGCGGGAGAACGAGCGCGGTGCGCAGATCGGGGCGGGGTGGGACCCCAACTGGCATCAACCCACGGACCGCTACACGACCTACAGCGACAAGGATTTCCGGCTGGGGCTGAATGCGGCGCAAACCACCCTTGCGGGCGTAGCCCAACTCGTGGGAGCGACGATCAAGTAAGCGGCGCTCAGCGCCGTTCGAATTTCAAATTGCGGACCCGCGCCGTCGTGAACCGGAACCCGGTGATGCGTCCTGTGCCGTCGCGCGTGAACACCATCGCGCCGGGCGGAATCTGGAACCCATCGCGGTACACGGGCCGCATCCGCCACTGCCCACCAGTCAGGGCGATCCGCGTCAACGTCAGCACACCGGTCGAGTCGAGTGACACGCGCAGCGTGGCCTCAGCTTCGGGGCTCTCGTACACGCCGGCGTAGGCGCCGAGCGCCGCGCGGGAGGTGTCGGCGTCCGCCACCCACTCTATGGACACGGTATCGTTCTCCGCCGACACAGTCCGTGCATCGTAGTGACCGTCCGCGCGGCGCTTGAACACGAGGCGCTGGCCGCGCGCCGTCTGGAATGTCAGCCCCGCGCGATCGACCGGCACCAGCTCGACGCCAGTCTCCGTCTCGAGCTTGCCGTCGCGCACGCGCAGACGCCGCCCCTGCATGTCGCGCAGGTTGCGATACACTCCCGCCTTGTCCGCCAGGGCGCTCGCCGGCGCCGCGGCTCGGACCGGCGCCGCCGGGGTCGTGCGCGGCCCGAATGTCAGCAGCATTCCCGCCACGGAGTCGGCCATGGTCTCCGGATCTGCGTTACCCGCATTGCACAGCACCGCGACCGACACCTCCGCGCGCGGATAGCGCACGATGTTGGCGCGATAGCCGGCGGTCGCACCGCTATGGGCCACATAGGGCTGGCCGCGGTAGGTATCCACGAATAGCCCCGCGGCATACGTGATCGTCTGACCGTTGGTGAGCACGCCGCGCCGCTCCTGCTCCGCCCGGAACCCGGCGCCGCCGAGGCGCGTCGAATCGAACGCGGCGTTCCACTTGAGCAGATCGCCTACCGTCGTCAGCAGGCAGCAGTTGCCGTAGATGTCTTCGATCGCGCGCTCGCCGAGCCAGCCGGTCGAGTCCTTGTCGTACGACAGCGCGCGGCGGCGCACCACCCGCATCGCGTCGTCGCGCCAGCTCGTGGACGTCATGCCGAGCGGCTCGAAGATCCGGCGCCGTGTGAACGCGGGGAACGGTTCACCCGACGCGCGCTCCGCTACGATCGCCAGCAGGTTGTAGTTGCTGTTGCTGTACTCGTACTCTGTGCCGGGCGGGAAGTTGAGCTCGCGCATGCGCGCGATGATTTGCAGCACGCCCGTGTGGTCGAGCGCGCGGGTGTTACGCGGCCAGCCGCCGACGCCGGCGATCGAGCCCCAGTCGCGCAGCCCCGAGGTGTGATGGAGCATATGGCGCAGCGTGATCGGCTGCATCACTTCGGGCAGCTCCGGCACCCAGCGCCGCACCGGATCGTCGAGCGTCAGCTTGCCGTCGCGCGCGAGCAGCAACACGGCGGCGGCCGTGAACTGCTTCGATACCGAGCCCGCTTCGAGGATGGAGGCCGGGGTCAGCGCGACGCCGCGCTCGAGATCGGCCATGCCATAGGCCCGCTCTAGGAGGACCCGACCGTGCTGGGCGACGCCGATAACGCAGCCCGGCGACTCGGTCGAGGCGTACTGGCGGAAGACCGAGTCCACACGGCCTTCCAGGGAGCTTTGCGCCGCGAGTGGTGGCGTCGCGGCAATACTCACGAACAGGACGAGGATCAATCGCATCCGACGGCTCCAAAATGGGGGGCGGAGAATAGGACGGTGCGCGATTGAAGTTGGTTGCAAGCAGCCCGCCGTGCACGCGGCTGCGCCGATCACTCCTTGCGCTTCGTGAGGACGATGTGCGTTGCATTCGCCGACGGCACATGCTCGGCGCAGGTATAGCCGAGCGCGGTCAGATCGAGCCCAGAGAAGAGGTGCTCGCCGGAGCCGAGCAGCACGGGGGCGATCGCGACATGCATCTCGTCGATCAATCGCGCCTCGAGGTACTGTCGGATTGTCGACACCCCGCCGCCAAGCTGGATGTCGCGACCGTCCGCGGCCACGAACGCTCGGTCCAGAGCCTCGCGAATCCCGCCGGTCACGAAGTGAAAGACGGTGCCGCCCTCCATTGGTATGGACGTACGGGCGTGATGCGTGAGCACGAATACCGAGCTGTGGTACGGCGGGTTCTTACCCCACCAGCCACGCCAATTGTCGTCGGGCCACTCGCCGCGGACCGGGCCGAACATGTTGCGGCCCATGATCCAGGCGCCGATGCCCACGAAGCTGCGGGCCGCGAAGTCGTTGTCGACTCCGGTGGTTCCTCCGGTCTTCCCGGTCATCTCGTGGAACCGGCGCGTGACAACGAACCAGTTGTGGAGCTCTTCGCCTCCGACGCCGAGGGGAGTCTCGCGGTTCTGCCGTGGGCCCGCCCCGTAGCCGTCGAGAGAGATGGAGAAGTTGTGAACGCGGAGTTTAGGCATGACGGACTTGTCTCTCGTGTTCGAGTGTGAGTGATGTTACACCATAGCGACGAATAGGAGGGGGAGAATCGACAGTGACGAGTCGCCGATTCGGCGTGAATCGAGCATTCTTCCCGGGACGGGTCATTCGAAAGCAGGTCCTTAAGGAGCCAAAGGTGACAAGAACGATGAAGCTCTTCCTCGCTCTGCTCGCGCTGTTCATCTCCGTCCCCGCCGCCGCGCAGGTGCCGGATACGGTGACCAACATGATGCGCCGCATCTTCGCATCGGGAGAATTCGCGCCCCAGCGCTTCGGGCCGGCGCGATGGATCGAAAACGGCGCGGCGTATACAACGGTCGAGCGATCGGCAGCAGTCGAAGGCGCGTCCGACATCGTGCGCTACGAGACGGCCACCGGCGCCCGCAGCGTCTACGTCTCGGCGCGCCAGCTGGTGCCGTCCGGCGCGAGTGACGCGCTGGACTTCGACGACTACGCGTGGTCGGCCGGCGGCAACCTCTTGCTGCTGTTCACCAACACCCAGCGCGTGTGGCGGCAGAATACCCGCGGCGACTACTGGGTGCTCGATCGCCAAAGCGGCGCGCTGAAAAAGCTCGGCGGACCGAGCGCCCCGGCGTCCACGCTCATGTACGCCAAGTTCTCGCCGACCGGCGATCGCGTCGCGTACGTGCGGCAGGGGAATGTCTACGTGGAGCGACTCTCGGACGGCGCCGTCACGCAGCTCACGAGCGACGCGGATTCGCTGCACGTGAACGGCATGACCGACTGGGTCTACGAAGAAGAGTTCGGTCTGCAAGACGGCTTCCGCTGGTCGCCCGACGGCGCGAAGATCGCCTATTGGCGCTTCGACATGACCGGTGTCGGAACGTTCAGCCTGATCAACAACACCGACTCGCTCTATCCGAAGATCACTCCGATCCAGTATCCCAAGGCCGGGACCAGGAACTCGGCGGTGACCGCGGGAGTCGTGAGCGCGAACGGCGGTCCCACGAAGTGGCTCCAGATCCCGGACGATCCGCGTGAGAATTATTTGCCGCGCATGGAATGGGCGGGGCCGAACGAGCTGATGCTCCAGCGCATGAACCGGCTCCAGAATACCGATCGCGTGATGCTGGCCGACGCGGCGACGGGAGCGACGCGCACCGTCCTGACCGAGCGCGACAGCGCCTGGCTCGACGTGGTGGACGACATCCAGTGGCTCGCCAAAGGCACCGAGTTCCTGTGGACGAGCGAGCGCGACGGCTGGCGGCACGTGTACCGGGTGAGCCGAGACGGCAAGCGCGTTACGAACATCACGCCCGGCGCGTTCGACGTCATCTCGGTCGCGGCGGTGGACGAGCCGGGCGGGTCGCTCTACTACATCGCGTCACCCGACAACGCGACGCAGCGCTATCTGTATCGCACTCGGCTCGACGGCAAAGGGACGGCAGTGCGCGTGTCCCCCGCGGCAGCGGCCGGTACGCACTCCTACCGGATTTCCACGGGCGCGCGCTGGGCATTTCACACCTACTCGCAATTCAACAGCCCGTCTGTGATCGAGCTGGTGCAGCTGCCGGCGCACCGCGTGGTGCGGACGCTCGTCGACAACGCGAGACAGCGGGCGGCGGTGGCGCCCTTCATCACGCGCCCCGGTGAATTCTTCAAGGTGCCGGTCTCCGATGGCGTCACGCTCGACGGCTGGATGATCAAGCCGGCGAATTTCGACTCCACGAAATCCTATCCGTTGCTGATGTACGTCTACGGCGAGCCCGCGGGGCAGCTTGCCCAGGACTCCTGGGGCGGCGGTCACCTGTGGGAGCACACGATCGCGGATCAGGGTTACATCGTGGCCACGGTGGACAATCGCGGCACGCCGGCGCCGCGCGGCCGCGCGTGGCGGAAGGTGGTCTACGGAGCCGTCGGGATTTTGTCGAGCAAGGAGCAGGCGGACGCGGTGCGGGCGCTCACCGGATCGCATCGCTATCTCGATCCGGCGCGCGTCGCGATCTGGGGATGGAGCGGCGGCGGATCGAGCACGCTGCAGGCCATGTTCCGCTATCCCGACGTCTATCAGGTCGGCATGGCCGTGGCGCCGGTGCCGGACGAGCGGCTGTACGACACGATTTATCAGGAGCGCTACATGGGCCTCTTGAACGGGCCCGCGGACAGCGCGCGCTATTACAATGCCTCGCCGATCAGCCAGGCGGAGGGACTCAAGGGACGCCTGCTCGTCGTGCACGGCTCGGGCGACGACAACGTGCATTACCAGGGCACGGAGCGCCTCGTGAACCGCCTGGTCTCACTCGGCAAGTCATTCGACTTCATGGCGTACCCGAATCGCTCGCACTGCATCTGCGAGGGCCGCGGCACCACGCTCCACGTCTACACGCTGCTCACGCGGTATCTGATGGAGCATCTGCCCGCCGGCCCGCGGCCGAAGTCGCTGCAACCTTAGCGGCTGCGTGCCTATCCAATTCCTGAATCCCTCCCTGGAGACCTAATCGTGCGCTCGCGTTACATCGCCGGCCTCTGCGCCGCTTTGCTCAGCGCCGGCCTGACCGGCCCTCGCGCCGATCAGCCCCTGAACGTGCGCCTCGGCTATCCCGCCGACTCCAAGCTGCTCATCATCAACGCCGACGATCTGGCGATGTCGCATTCGGAGAACGACGCCAGCTTCGCTGCCCTCGACCAGAAACTGGTCACCTCCGCGACGGTGATGGTTCCGGCGCCGTGGTTCGGCGAAGTTGCCGCGTACGCCAAAGCGCATCCCGACGCCGATCTCGGCCTGCATCTGACGTTGACCGCCGAGTGGCAGACGTTCCGCTGGGGACCGGTGACGCCGCGCAATCTCGTCCCCAGTCTCGTGGGGCCGGACGGGTTCTTCTACGCCACGACGGAAGACTTTGCGAAGCACGCGAAGGTCGACGAAGTCGAGATCGAAGTGCGGGCACAGATCGACCGCGCCAAGGCGATGGGTTTCGAGCCTACGCATCTCGATGCCCACATGCACGCGCTGTATGCCACGCCGCAGCTATTTGCGGTGCTGAAGAAGGTGGCGCGCGACTACAAGCTGCCGATTCGCATGGCTCGCAACGAGCAAGTGTTCCAGGACCTGCTGCCGTATGTCGACGCGGCCTACCCGTTTCCCGACGCGATCTTTTCGCATGAGGGTGATGACGTGCAGCCGGCGCGGTGGAAGGAGTTCTACCTCAACGTCATCAAGAATCTGCAGCCTGGCGTCAGCGAGCTGTTCGTGCATCTCGCGCACGACGATGCGGAGATGCGTGCCGTCACCGTGAACTGGGACGTGTGGGATGCCGCATGGCGCCAGCGCGACGTCGACGTCATTTCGAGCCCCGAGTTTCGTCAGGCCCTCGCCGATAACCACGTGATTCTCATTGGGTGGCGCCCGATTCAAAGACTCATTCGGAACTGAGAGCAGATCCCCTTCGCTACCGGGATGTGAGCGCTGACTGGTAGCCCTCGTGAGGACCCGACTATTCTTCCAATGCGCGGCGAGCGCGATTGATCGCAAACTGAAACAGGCCCTGTGGGAATAGCATGCGATCTCTCTGCTTGATGTGCACGTATCGAGCGGCACGCCCCTGGACGAAGTCCTCCACGTCGTCAAGCGATAGGGAGAGAAACAGTGGGGAATCAGTCGGGTCAACGGCAATGAGGAGTTTAGCTATGGTGACAGTTCCCGTGGATGCCTGGGGGGAATGAACAAGTTTGTCCACCAGAACGTCTACTACCTCGTCATCAATCAGGCCAAGGCGTCGTATGACAGGGCCAAGGGTCGGCTGACGGAAAAGTTCAGCCCCCTCGTAGTCGCCGGTCTTCACCTCGCAGATTAGACCAATTGCCTGCCCCTCGGCGTGCATGGGTTCGAACAGCTCCGGATCCCAATCATCATCTTGTCCACCGACATCTTCGAATACGTGGGCCGGTCGAACGCCTAACAGATCGATCTGTCCGAGCGGGTGCTTGTTGCCCATGCCGTGAGCAACGTAGTTCTGGAGAAGAAAGAAGCCGTTCAAACGCAAATACCAGTATCCGATGTCCTCACCGTAGTTCACTAGCCCTCCACTGCAGCACGATTGAGGTTCACATGATGGTCTTGATCTGACTAGCGTTGAGACGACGGGTATCTATTGCAGGAACTCCCGCCCAGACACCGCGTTGAAGGAGCGTTGACCAAGTTCGATATCGTCTTCTTGCCCCAAGGTACTTCACTGCAAACGCATCGGACCTTTGGGACCAACGCGGTTAACGAGGAAGAACTGGGTCACACGCACCCGGAAAAGCAAACGTTCGATCCTGAAGCGCCACGCAGGGATGAGAGGTCCATCAACGTAGCGCGTCAACACTCGGCGGGTCCGGCCGCGGGTGGCGGAAAAAGTGTACTGACGATACCACAGGAAACCCATCGCGCCCTCATCGTCTGTAGGAGACGTCGCATCGAACGTTCTGGGGCTATGTGGCGGCAGGCTGCGGTCTGTCGTTTGAGCGATGGCGAAGTAATAGAGTCGTGGCTCGCGCTTCATGGGGGTGTAGCCCGTCAATACGACGACAGGCTCCAACGACATCGGCCCAGAGCCGAGATTCTGAGCTTCGAATCGAAGAATTGCCGGGCTCCCGGTGGCCGACGTTTCAGAGAGCAGCCGCACACGCAGTCGGGAGCGATTGCGGAAGCGATCCCACCAGTAGACCACACCGCCAGCGCCACCGATGACGGTGAGAATGCGAATGGGGTCCTTGGCGAACCAGTCGAGCAGCTTCCACGAGAATGACATGGTCAGTTCGAACGATGGCCCCGGGTCAGGCATTCCGCCACGGCGGGCGCAAACGCTTGCCCTCGCGACGGCTGTTGCACAGATTCGCCACGCAGTCAGTGACGGCGCAGCAGGCGCCGGGCAGCTTCTTGAACCCGGCGCCCGCTTTTCGTCTGGAAGCCGGTGTACACAAGCTGGAGATGCCCTTACTCCCCACTTGAGGACACCGATGCCGCGGAATGCGCGTTCGGGAAGGTCGAAACCCTACGTCGTTGACATGTTCGCGGGCGCCGGGCTCTTCAGCCGCGCGTTCGCAGCCGAAGGCTTTCACCTGGAATACGCGGTCGAGCTAGACCGCTTCGCAGCGGCGACGTACCGCCGCAATCTCGGCGACCACATCGTAGTCGGGGACGTACGGCGGCGTCCGCCGCCCGTGCACTGCGACGTCTTGATCTCGGGGCCGCCGTGCCAGGGCTTCTCGACGCTGGGCCGGCGAGACGTCTCCGACCCTCGTAACCGGCTCGCGCTCGAAGTCGCGACTTGGGCGCGCGCTCTCCAACCGCAGGTGATCGTGATTGAGAACGTAGCCGCGTTCCTCGATGCCCCGGTGTGGCGGACGTTGGCGCGCCGGCTGCGCTGGCTCGACTACGAAGTATCTGCTACGGTGGTGGACGCAGTTGATTTCGGCGTGCCGCAGTTGCGGAAGCGCTCCTTCACGTTTGCGAGCCGCATCGGCCTGCCGGAACTACTACCTCGGAACGGCGCTCCCGAGACTGTGCGGGAAGCCTGGGCGCACCTGCCGCTTCGGCCGGACGGACGGAACTTCCACTACGCGCCCAAGCCGTCCGCCATCGCGCTGGCGAGAATGAAGGTGATCCGGCCGGGCGGCGACAAGCGCGACGTCATGCAGCGTGCGCCGCGACTCGCGCCGCCATCGTGGTGGCGCTTGGCGTGTCAGATCACGGACGTTTGGGGCCGGATGGAGTGGGACGCGCCGAGCAACACGCTGCGCACGTGCCTCCAGAACGCTTCGAAGGGCAGGTACATCCATCCGCAGCAGCACCGCGTCATCTCGCTGCGCGAGGCGGCCCGGCTGCAGACGATCGAGGATCGGTGGCAGTTCGTCGGCTGGCCCCTCCACATCGCGCAGCAGATCGGAAACTGCGTGCCGGTGAAGCTGGGCAGCGCGGTGGCAAGGGCTACGATGCGCCTGCTGCGCGGCTAGTCCGCCGCCTCGGACTCCTCGGCATCCTGCTTTTCCTGCCAGCGTTCTTGGACGTCCTCAAGCTCCTTATGAGCAGTCTGCGTGTGCTCAAGCACCTCCAAGACGTCGTACACCCGCCACGTGGACGTCTTCATGTCCTTCTTGATCCTGTACTCCAGCGCCTTGGGCCCCTCCGCTCTGGACTTGGCCTCGATTGTGCCGATCAGGTACCCGCTCACGTCGCACGGGCTGTTCTTGCTGTCCAGGAATTCCTCCGCCTTCCGCATGTACCGCTCGAGTTGCGAGAGATGCTTGTCGGTGAGTGGGATGTTGGGGGCTTTGAGCTCGACGATCACCAGCTTCCGCAGGCCGACGTTGCCCAGCAGAAACACGAGATCGGCTCGGTCGTCATCGGCTGACTTGGAATTCGGCTTGGCGTAGTCGCCGATCGCCAAGTCCTTGGCTAAGCGTTCGAACATCGTCTCGACCCGCTTATTCGAGACGAGAAACTGCACGAACATCGGGTCGATGAGCCAGGGCGCTTTCTCGAAGAGTTGGTGAAGTTCGGTCTCGTTGTTTCCTTTCTTGAAATCGACGCTCTCGCAAATCTTCTTGAGTGCCGTGATACCGTCGAGGCGACCCCGCACGTACTTGATGAAGTCGGCGAACTCGCGTTGTGTCAGTTCCACTAGCTCTTTCAGCAACGTCCCGAAGTCCGGGTGCTTCTGCTCTGCCAGATCGGAGATGGCCTTCAGCACGTCCCCCTGGCTCAGTCCTTCGAGCAGAATGGGCAGTCGCGTCTTGTACTCATCCCCTTCAGTTCCACCCTGACAGATCGAGGCGAGCCGAGCTGCCATGTGAAACGCGAACTTCTTGGCCTTCCCGCCCACACGCGATTTCCCGATCGAGCGTTTGGTGAAGAGGTCCTTCTTCGCCTTCTTGTCGGCTTCGGCATCGCGGACTTTCTGGTACGCGACGCACGCCGCCTTCATCTCGTCGCTGAGGAACGTCCGCATCGGCGAGAGTAGCGGCGTCTCCCAGCGGAGCGACTGCCGATCGGTGGCGATGTAGTCGGACGGCTGCTCGTCGATGACGTCGGCTTTCACGACGCCATCGAGGTAGTCCGTGTTGCGGAAGCCATGCATGCCGGTTTCCACGTCGAGCAGGTCTGGCGCCGAGGCGAGCCGGTGATGGGCGTAGACCCGAACGCCGCGCTGGCGCGCCGGCAGGCTTTCCCCCTCGCCGGTGAATCGCAGGCGGTACGTGAAGGCTACTTTCCGCCCGTCCTCCGTTTCGTATTGCTTCGCCACCAGCTCGTCCGGAGCTTTGTCCGGCTCCGGGTGTGCGAACACGAATTTACGCGGTGTCGGTTTAACAACCTTCCTGTTCAGCGTGATTTTGAAGTCTTTCTGATCGACTAAGCGGAAGTGATCGCCGACCGTGTTCTCGACCGTGCCGCGCTCAGCCTTCATCGGCTCGTAGACGAGTCCCGACAGAATGACGATGGTGCCGCTCGGTTTGATGCCGCCACCGTCAGCCAAGGTCTCGTCCGGAATCTTGACTTCGTTCGTGTCAGTTTTCTTGATAAGCTCGACGAAATCGAGAGTGATCTTGGTCGCGTGAGCTTCGCCCTTTTCCGACTGATGATCACGAGTTTCCTCGCGATGCCGAATCCGGCCAGCTTCCCGAGCCCTTTCCGCCCCATGACCACGCGCCCGCCATCGCTGTGTCCCTTTTGCGGCTCTTCGTCGCGCCGGCGGCGTCCGGCCACCAGGAACTTGTCCTGCAGTTCGTCGCGCGACATGCCGATGCCATGGTCGCGCACGACGATCTCGAAGTTGTCGGGAAGGGTGCGCTCGCCTAGAGCATCTGTGACGGGCGCATCCTTCACGTCCTTCACGTCCTTGGGCTTTTTCTCCTGCTCCTTCTCCCACGCTTTGCGCATTGCTTCCCGTGCGTTGTGAATCGCCTTGAAGTCCATCTCGATCTCGGCGAACGGGGAATCGGCGTCGTATGCGTTGGCCACGAACTCGACCAGCGCCCGAGGCAGACTCGTGTACAGGTTCAGGCCGAGGTCCTGAACGATGTGCGGGGCAACTTTGAATATGAGCGGCTTAGGCATCCTGTCTCCGGGACCGACTCTTTCTCAGAATCAATTGAACAAGGCGGCTAGCAACGTCCAGCCGCGCCGCCGGGCGTTTGATCGCGTGCTCGGGGATTCTTACCACGCGCCATCCCGCCCGCTGCCAGGCTCCGCGTGACGGCGCGATCGCGGCGCCGGTTCCGTTCAATTTTCCGGCGCCAGAACGCGCGGCGTGACTTCGTCCGGCGCCGGCACTGCGGGCAACCGTGCCAAAAGCATCCGTCCACAAAGACGATGAGTTGCCGCGCTCGAATCACAATGTCAGGTCTGCCGAGGAGGCGCTCCCCGTAGCGAGCGCGGTAGCCATCAGCCGTGAGGTATCGCACGCCGTGGTTCCACAACGCCGACGCGAAGGCACGCTCAGTCACGGTGCGACCGTGATTGGCTTGCATGACGCGTCGTCGAACCTCGGGAGCCAGCGTATCCACGTTGGGCCCGAAGCCTGATTAGGGCCGAGTGAAACCGCAAGAGCCCTATCGGTGCACCACGGGTTTTTGCTGTTGCGCATCCCTCGCGACGGCTTCGGGGCGGCTAGGCACATGTCATCGGCTGATCTGCCCAGCGAGCGCCGATTTCAGAAAGGCGCGGCAGGCGTCGTCCTGAGCGCCGAAGGCGCGATGGATGAACCATCCACCCACCGCGCCTCGCTGCGTAGGTCAGGGGAGTGAGGCCTACGCCGCCTTCGTACCAGCCTCCGGCTCGCCGTGCGACTTCGGCGGTCCGAACACGCTGCGCGCGCTCGCCCACGCGCCCATCAGCTCCTCGTTATCCCCGAACCGGTAGCGCACCAACCCGTCCAACAGCCGCACCTGCTCGGAAATCTCGCTGAACACGGCCTTGAGATCGGCGCTCGCGCCCACATGCTCGCGCCGCCCCGCTCGCGTCGCCTCGAGCGTCTGCTCGAACTCCGCGAGTGACGCGGTCAGATCGTCCAGCAACTTCTCCGACATCCCGCGCCCCACCAGCAGCTCCTTCTGCGCCGTGGCCTTCTCCAACATCCCTCGCGCCACCGTGAGGAACGCCAGGTTGGCCCCGCGCGTCCGCGGCAGTCGAAACTGCGCGCCGAGCTCCGCATTCTGCTTCGACGCCACTCGACCCACCGCGGTCAAATACCGGAGCAGCTTGCTCTGGAGCGCCTTCCGCACCTGGGCGCGGTGCTCCGTGGCCGCGCGCGACGCCACCACGCCGGCCCGCTGCTGCCCCGCCAGTACCTCCGCCCGCTGTACCAGCTCCTCGAGCCGCGCGAGCGCCGCCTGCTCCGGCACTCCGTCCGTGCGATGGGCTCGGAGGAAATCCCGAACCCGCACGGCCATCTCCATCCGCCACCGCAATTGCGCTTTCATACGACCTCCTCCTCTCCCCTCACGTTGGCACGGCGTCGGGTGTCGTGCCGTTCACGATTTACGTCTCCCGACGCGCGCACCTCAATGCGATTATCGCGCCACGCGAATTCCCGCTCGCGCACGCGTGCGTCGACTCCGCGGTGTCCTGCATTGAGGACGCGATCGGCTGGAGGAGATCGTCGCTCGCGCGTAACGTGTGCGGATTTGCCGCCAACAAGTCGTCGTGTCCTCGCGCGAGACACTCGCTCGGGCACAACGACACACCCGGTCGCACGCGACACCTCGGCGCGCCGTCGCGCCCAACGCGCGGCGCGGATGTAGGGGAAAGCGCACGGGCGCTTCCGGTGATTGCCTGGGTGTTGCTGGTCTTCGGATTCGTGCTACGGGCGCGCGGCGGCTTGCTAGCAGTCGCCGACTTTGAGTGCCATGGAGCGAGATTGTTGCTACGCGGAGCTGGTAGCCCGCAACCGATCAGCGTCCTTCAGGACGCGCGTTGTGGCCGAGCCGGCGCTTCAGCGCACGGACAACCTTACCTCACCTCAGGGATTTTCTTCGTAAGGGCGCGCTGCGTTGTCATCCTGAGCGAAGCGCGCGAAAGCGCGCGTAGCGAAGGACCTGCTTTCAGGAGCGCGCCGCGGCGCGTAGCGAGGGACCTGCTTTTGGGGAGCGCGCCGTCTGCTCAGACCTGCGGCGCAGCGGCTCGCGATGCATTTTCTTGCCCTCGTCCGAACGAAATTGCTCTTCGCACCCGCCGAGCTTACGTTACGTTGGCCTCGGGGGACAGGAGGGCGCCGAGTTTGTGAATTGGATGCATCAGATGGACGCACACGTGAGCGAAGTTGCGACACGGGGCGATCTCGCCGAGCTGCGGCTAGAGGTGCGCGCGGACATCGCCGAGCTGCGCCAAGAGATGCAGGTGGGTTTCGCTCAGCTCGAGACCCGGTTGGAGCGCCGCATCGGCGACCTTATCAAGTGGTCGTTCGTATTTTGGGTTGGCGCGGTCGGTGCCATCGCGATGCTTGCTCGGGTTTTGCCCTAGCCGATCGCTGTCAGTGACTGCGTCTCACCAGCGACTCTAGGCCCTCGAGCGCTTCGCCGGCCGCGGACAGGCGCTCCACTTCCGCCGTGAGCTCCCGGCAACGTGCCTCGGCGCGCGCGCGACCGGACTGCGCCTCCTGCAGCCGCCCGTCCAGGTCGGCCAGCTCCGCCTCAGCTTCCTGTAGCAGCGCCGCGCCCCTTCTCGGCAACGGTGTGTCTCGCTTCTCATCGTGGTCGCGCTTTGACGCGCGTCTTAATGGGCGCTGCCTAACAGGCGCCTGAAGCTGGCGGCGCCGCGCCTTCAAGGTAGAATTGGGTTTGTGATCACTGAGCTTGTGCGCCGCAGCTCAGCCGCTTGTCGTTAGGCGCCGCAGGGAGGGACATTATGCCGCGCTCACTGCTTATAGCTGCTATTGTAGTCGCTCTCCCGTTCGCCACACTCCAGTCCCAGCGCCCAGGCAGTATTAGCTTAGGCGCGCACGTGAGCTTCAACTTCGACGACGTCGAGAGCGTCGGTGCGCATGCGCTCGTCGGCATCGTACCTCGCCTCAGCTTTTATCCCTCGGCCACAAGCTTTCTCGTGAGCTCGGGCTCGTCCTGGCTGGTAACAGGGGCAATGCGGTTCAGCATCCTGCAGAGGGGCCCAGTGCGCCCGTATGTGGGCGCCGGGCCGTCGTGGATCCAGGTGGCGGACGCGGGAACGAGTGTTTCCAAATGGGGCTTTGTGGGTCTCGGGGGCGTGGAATTCCCCGTCGGCAGCACAGTGTTGCCATTCGTCGAAGTCCGAATTCTTACGGACGTGCCCTCGGACGTGACCGGCGGGCTTCGACTGACGCTCCGTGGATCGAGTGATGCGCAACAGGCCGCCGGTGCCCAGTCTGGTCGATCACCAACGAGTCTCTATGTCGCTGGAGGTATCGAGTTTGCCAAGGTCACCGGGTCTCCCACCCCCTACGCGACCTTCGATGGACCGGGACTGTCGCTGCAAGCCGGCTACGCTCGCCAGTTCGAACGTTGGGGCTTTCGTCTCGGTCTCGCGTACTTCGACCGCGAGCTACACTACCCCGACGACCGGTACACTACGAATGCGCGGAACATCGGCCCCCATTTCGACCTGACGTACGATTTTACCCGTTCACGCATCCGACCGTACCTCATTGGCGGCTTATTCCCGCATTGGGGGCAGCTGACTGACCGTTATAGCGATGGTAGGACGTTTACTTTCAGTAATTTGTCGCTTGGGTACTCTGCTGGGTTTGGCTTGCGGATGCCGGTACGACACGCGGATGTGTTCGTTGACTATCGGCGCTATTTCGGCAGCGGGTGGGTGTACTCGCCCTTGACGCTCGGCGTACGGTTCTGAAAGCGCGCAATCGATTCAATGTTTAGCGGGGGCGCCGCCTAACACGCGCTTGGGGCTGGCGGGTTAACGGGTGGCAGCAGATATCGACCCGACTACGTGACGTAGCAGTCAGCGATTGCGTTTCACCAGCGACTCCAGAGCCTCGAGCGCTTCGCCGGCCGCGGACAGGCGCTCCACTTCCGACGTCAGCTCCCGGCAGCGTGCCTCGGCGCGCGCGCGACCGGACTGCGCCTCCTGCAGCCGCCCGTCCAGGTCGGCCAGCTCCGCCTCCGCTTCCTGCAGCAGCCCCGCCTGGTCCTCGAGCCCGCGCAGTCCGGCAATCTCCTCGAGCACCTGATCGCGCTCGGCGGCGAGCGCTTCGGCCTCGGCCACCGCTTCCTCGGCGATCCGCCGCCGCTCCTCGGCCTGAGCCTCGAGCGCGGCCCGCGCCCGGCGCTCCTTCTTCAGCTCGGCCTCGGCCCGCCCGAGCGCGGCGCGAGCTTCCTCCAGCTCCCCGGCTAGCCGGGTCCGTTCCTCGACGGCGGACTCGAGCCGGGCGCGCATGGCCTCGATCAGCTCCCGCACCGCGGCCGCGGTTTGCTGCGGCTCGGCCCCAGCGGCGGAACTGTGGGCGGTCATCGCCAGACGCTCCCGCAACGACGCGGTCCGCTCCTTACCGCTCTTCGCGGGTGCCACACGCGGGCTTGGTTTCGGAGCCGCAGGCGGAGGCGCGACGTCGGGCGTCGGCGCGGGTGCGACGGCCAGCTCAATAGTCGCCGGGTTCTCCGTTTTCGGGAACGGCCGTGAGCTCGGCGAGCACGCGGGAGATCGTCCGCGGCTTGCGCGCTGGAACGTTGGCGTCGAAACCGGTGGTCACGCGCTTCTCTCCATCGCGCGCTCGAAGCGCGCGCTCATCATCTCAGTGATAAGGGCGTCGATGTCCCTGGCTCCCTTGGACGATGGGGCGTAGGCATTGATGGGCAGGCCGTCGCTCGAGGCCCGCGCGAAGTCCGTACACTGCCGCACGATCGTGTCCGACAGAAACTCGGCGTAGTGCGACTCCAGTGCGCGTTTGGCCTCACGTGCGATCCGGGTCGTGGGGTTGTACTGATTGATGACGATCTTAATCCGCTGCATCCGGTGGTTCAGGTCGTCCTCGAGCTGGCCCAGCGTCTCGAACAGCAATTTGAGACCGTGAAACGACAGGAAATCGGGCAGCACCGGCACGAGCAGGTCGTCGCACGCCATCAGCGCGTTGAGGTTCAGCAGCCCAAAGGAGGGCGGGGCGTCCATGACAATGAACTCGTAGCGGTCCAACACCCCGGCGAGGGCCCGCTGCAGCTTGTACTCGCGCCCGGCCATCGGCATGAGGGAGATGTCGATGGTCGTCATCCGCAAATTGGCCGGGAGCACATCGAACTCCGCGAGCGGTGTCGGCAAGATCACGTCTGTGATCGGGACGCCGTTGACCAGGGTATCGAAGACCGTGCGCTCGAGTCTCTCGGGACCGAGGCCCAGGTGCTGGGTCGCGTGCCCCTGTGAATCGAGGTCGATCAGCAGGACCCGGTGGCCCATCTCCGCGAGCCGGTACCCATACGCCACTGAGAGGCTGGTTTTGCCGGTGCCACCCTTGAAGTTGAGGAAGAGCTGGCGGCGCAGCGGCTCCCGGCGGGGGTGGAGGTCCAGCACCATGCGGTACGCTGACACGTGTCGCGGCTGGTACGAAGCGGGTCCGCCGCCGAGTGCCTTCAGCTCGGGCATTTTGTCCGCGGCGGCCAGTTGCTTGTCCGTGAACCCCAGGAGCTTGGCGAAGTGGCTGCGCTTGTAACGGATGTCCACTATGAGGCTCGCTGCACGAGGCCGGCTTCCGTGCGCTGAGGGTCCTGGGGGTGGGGATGGCGCGAAGGATCCGATGCACGATGCGTCGCACCTGGGGATCGGGATCGCCAGTAAGCGGCTCCAGGAGCGGCCGCAGGACGAGCCCGGGCGCCGCGGCGGCAGCCAGCACCGCACGGCGCCGCACGTGCGGGTTCGCATCGGCGATACCCGACCGGATGTGGGGCGCGAGCCGTGCCGGATCCCGTTCCAGCAATTGGCCGAGCGCCTGGTACGCCGCGGCGCGCACGGTCGGATCTTCAGCGTCGGCCCAAGGGCGAACGGCATGGAACGCGTCGTTCCCCGCCCGGCACGACGGCCCAGACGGAGAAGCAGATCCACCTGGTCCTGGGGGCTTTTCGCCGCCGCCAGGGCCGCGACCAGATCGTCCGCAGGGGCACGCTGCGTCGCTTCCGGCGCTGTCGCCTGCTGCTCCAACTGCTCGCGAAGCGCGGCCTCGCGGCGTTGTCCCAGGGCGTTGTCCCGTTCGAGGTCGAGGACGGCGCGGCGCAGGCTGCCGATGAACTCGCCAAGGTCGACGGCTTCCGTGTCGCCGTCGCGAACAGCGCGTTGCCACTCGAGCACCCGGGTGAGCACGGTCTCGCGGGATGCCACCAGCTCGTCCACGCGAGCCCGCAGCTGCGAGGCTATCTGTTCGCTGGCGGCGATGCGCTCCCGGGCCGCGGCCGCTTCCCGCCGCAGGCGCACCAGCTCCTGCGCGTCGTCGCGAGGCTCCGCCTCGAAGAGATGTCCCTGGAGCTTGGCGCGCAGCGCCTCGGAGTGTTCCAGTCGCCGGTGCAGCGCGGCGACTTCTTCACGGGCGCGGGCGACCTCGTCCTGAAGCACGCTCAGGCGCCGGGTTTCACCGGCCTCGCGGGCCGCAGCCTCGGCGAGCCGGATGCGGGCCTGATCGGCTTCGGCACGTGCCTCGTCGAGCGCGCCGCGCAGCTGCTCGAGCCGGCACTCTAGCAGGAAGGTCCGATCCGAGCCCCGGTTGGCGTGCTTCGAGCGGACCGTTACGCCTTCTCGCAAGGCAAGAGGACCATACGTCACTATAGCAAAATGCGTGAGTTCGCGAAACCCTGGAGGTCGGGCCTCACCGGTTGACGATCGGTTGATGTCGCAGAGCATCTTCGCTCCCTATGGCTACCGAACGACGTTACGTTTCGCCGATGACGCCGCTCACCCTCCAAACCGCGGAAGACCTGCTGCGCTTTCGAGAGCCTGGGAAGACGGCCGAGCTCGTGCGGGGGGTGTTGGTCGTGCGTGAGCCGCCCGGCACCCATCATGGCAGATGCGCCAACCGTCTTGCCTATCGCCTGACGCAGTTCGCTGAGCGGGACGAATCTGGGCGACGTCTTCGCCCAGGACACGGGGTTCAAGATCGCACGCGATCCTGATACCGTGCGTGCTCCGGACGTCGCGTTCGTCGCACGGGCTCGCCTGAGCCAGGTCTCCGAAACCGGCTATGCGGAGCTGGCGCCCGACTGGGTGGCCGAGATTCTCTCGCCTGGCGATCGCCCGGGCGAGGTCCTGGAGAAGGTCGGGCAGTGGTTGGACGCGGGCGTACGGCTCGTTTGGGTGCTCGATCCTGTCCGACGCGCTGCCCGTGTGTATCGGATGGACGGCAGCGACGGGGCGGTGGGGCCCGAGGAGGAGCTCGATGGCGAGGATGTGTTCCCGGGTTTTCGCCTGGCGTTGCGCGACGTCCTCTAGTGCGGTCTCGTCGGCGACTGGCGCCGCGGTCCCTACTGAGTCATGATCTCGCGAATCTCGACGCTCGCCCCCGGCCGCACGATGCCCGGGCATCCCCGCGCAACTTCGACCACACGGTCATAGCTTTCGGCGGCGATCACCATGAAGCCGCCCACCACTTCCTTCGCTTCCGCATAGGGACCGTCCGTGACGCCGGACGTGCTCAGGATCTTGCCCCCGGGCTTCAGCTGACCTCCCAGATCGACGATGTTGGCCTTGAACTTCTCCTGCCACGCGTTGAACGAGGCGTACATCTCCTGCATCTGCGCCGGCGACGGCCGTTCCTGCTTGCCGGGCACGCTTCGCAGAAAGACGAGGTACTTCTGAGTCGGCATAAGGTCTCCTCGGATTTGTCTCGGTAGCCCTCATCGATGCGTCGATTGAGGACCACCGAAATCGACAATCGTCTCGCCGTACGTCTTCTTGAGGTCCGCCAGCAGCATGGGCCGGTCCGTCGCGATGCGCTTCACGAAGGCCCGAGGGGCCGCGGTCCGCGGATCGTACTTCGCGCTCCACCCAATCAGCTCGACCAACCTGCTTTTGGGGAGACGCGTGGAGCTCGGGACCTGCTGTTGCTTTACGGCGCGCAGTTCGCGTGCAAGCGAGGACCCCCACGAGCAGGTCCCTCGCTCCGCGCGCCTGCGGCGCGCTCCGCTCGGGATGACATGGCGGCGCTCGGTTTTATGAAAAAGAGAAAGGGGTGCCTATGCCGGGGCCTGCGCGTACAAATCACCCGCCAAATACTTGAGCCCGCTGTCCACCGCCACCGTCACCACCGTCTTGCCGGCGCCGAGCTCGCGCGCAAGCTGCAGCGCGGCGACGACGTTAAGCCCAGTCGACGTGCCGGCAAACAGGCCTTCCTGCCGCGCCAGCGTCCACGCCATTTGCCGAGCCTCTGCCTCGTCGATCGTGCGCGTCTCGCTCACGAGCGCACGGTCGAACTGCGGCGGCACGAACCCGGGCGCGACGCCCTCCACACCGTGCCGGCCGGGGACGGCGCCCGAGAGCACCGCCGACGTCGCCGGCTCGAGCGCCACGATCCGCGTCTTCGGATCTGCGCGCTTCAGCACGCGCCCCGTTCCCATCAGCATGCCCGACGTGCCGACCGCGCCGCAGAACGCGTGAATCGGGCCCTGCACCTGACTAGCAGCTCCTCGCCCAGCGACTCGTAGCCGGCCACCATGTCGGGATTGGCGCGATCTGGTCGGTCGCGTGGCCAGCCTCGGGCCAAGGGCGGCGATCTCACGCGCGCGGGCCATCATCCGCGGCACGAGGTCGGGTGTGAGCTTGCCGCCGTCGCTCTTCAGCACCTCCAGCTCCGCCCCGAACACTTCCATGCTGCGGCGCTTCTCGCGGCCACGGCATCGTTGCACACGATGCGGCAGCGGTACCCCTTCACCGCGCACACGAACGCCGAGCGAAATGCCGGTGCTCCCGCCGGTGTACTCGACGACCGTCATCCCCGGCTTCAGGGCGCCGCGCTGCTCGGCGCGCTCGATCATTGAGAGCGCCATGCGATCCTTGTACGACCCGGTCGGATTGTAGTACTCGAGCTTCACCCACACGTTGCGGCCGCGCCTTTAGGCACGATCCGCGCCAGGCGGACCAGCGGCGTATTCCCGATCGCGCTCAGCATGTCTGCTTTCTCGAGCAGCTTCATCGGGCAGAGGTATCCGCCCGACAGACGATGGGCGCTAGATCGCTGGCGAGCCATGGCGATCGGGCATGGAACTCGCGCACCCCGACCGTGCTTTGTGTTCTCGAGATGAGCGGCCAAATCCTCCTCGTGGACCACGACCGTGACCTGCGGAACTTCCTGAGCAAGGCGTTCCGCGAGGAGGGTTACGGCGTCACCGAGTCCGACGCTGGCGATCGCGGACTCGAGCTCCTTCTGCAAGGCACGTACAGCTGCGTCGTGATGGAGGTGCTGCTACCGGGCCGGGACGGTTTCAGCGTCGTTGCCGAGCTGCGCGCGCGTCGCGTCACCACGCCCGTGCTGCTGCTCACGGCCAGGGATGACCTCGCCTCGCGCGTGCGCGGGCTCGAAGACGGTGCCGACGACTACGTCACCAAGCCGTTCGATCTTGCTGAGCTGCTCGCTCGCGTCCACGCGTTGATCCGTCGCGCCGAGGTGCGGTATGCGGACACCGCACTCCAGGTCGGTGACCTTGTGTTGGAGCCGCTGACTCGTCGCGTGAAGTATGGCGCGCGGCGCGTCGATCTGAGCCCGCGGTAGTTCACGCTGCTCGAGTTCGCTGATGCGCAACGCGGACCGTACCGTGTCGCGCTCACGCATCGCGGCGGCGGTCTGGAACTACCAGTTTGCCACCGGCACCAACGTTGTCGATGTGTACGTCAACTACCTGCGGCACAAACTCTCATTCGGCGGCCGCACGACAGGGATCCGCACGGTCCGTGGCGTGGGCTATCGGTTGGAGCGCGCGGTTCCGTGAGCGAGCAGCCGCGTGGCGAAAGCGGTCCTGGACAGCATCGAGGCCGACATGGAACTTGGAGCGGCTCGTGGGAGTTCGTCCTGAGCGGCACTAGGCAGATGACCCGCGACAGCGACAGGAGGCGTCGCAACATGGCGGGGGGGGCTTCGGGGGCTTCGACGAAATCGCACTTCCGCACATCGAAAGCGTGGGGCGTTTCGCGTTATCGCTCACCCGGCAGGAGTCGGACGCCGACGATCTGGTACAGGAGACATTCCTTAAGGCGTTTCGGGCCTGGGACACGTTTACGCCCGGAACGGATTGCCGCGCTTGGCTCTTCACGATCTGTCGCAACACGTTCATCCAATGGAAACGCCGCGATCGCCGCTACGTCGAGTCGGAGGATGGCGACATCGATGCCAGCCCTGCAGCGGTCGCGCACATGCAAGGCGTCGCCGACGGCGTGGCCGACGTGTTCGACCGGGTCGACGTTGGCCCGGCCATCGAGCGCGCCGTGCAGGCGCTGGAACCGCACCATTCGATCCTGGTGCTGGTCGATCTCGAGGACATGAGCTACGAGGAGGCGGGCGCGGTGCTGCAGATTCCGCTCGGAACGGTCCGGTCGCGGCTGTATCGCGCCCGGCGCCACATGCAGGAGGCGCTCCTCGCGCATGCTCGCGATCTCGGGCTCGGGAAGCGCACGCAGCAGCCGGCGGAGGCTCCATGACTCGCGACTGTGCCTCGGTCGTTCGCGACCTGTGGGAGTATCTCGACGGCCGCGCCACCACCGCGAATGTCGAGGAGATCAAGGCGCATCTCGCGTGGTGCGATGGGTGCCGCGCGCACTTTGCGTTCGAAGAGCGGCTCGTGAAGACGCTCGGGCAGCTGCGGCGCGAGCACTCCGATCCGGTCCGGCTCCGTGCCGAAGTGCTCGGCGTGCTCCAGGCTGCGGGCCTCGGCAGCCCACGCAAACCGGAGGCGTAGGCCTGACAACGGTATGCGCGTGGCCGAGCTCTGGCGCTATCCGGTCAAGTCGATGGCCGGAGAAGCGCTCACGTCAGCGACGATCCGCTTCGATGGGATCCTGGGGGACCGGACCGTGTACGTGCTGGGCCCTCACGGCATCGTTACGGCGCGTACGCGGCCCCGGCTTCTCGGTCACCGCGCAACAGTCGGGCCGGACGGCGAGCCGCTGGTGGATGGACGTCCGTGGCGCGCTCCCGACGTGGCGCGCGACGTCGCCGCCGCGGCCGGCCGCGGCGCCGCGTTGGTGCAAGCGAGCGGCCTCGAACGGTTCGACATCCTGCCGCTCCTGGTTGCGACCGACGGCGCGATCGCCGCGCTCGGCGTGGATGGGCGGCGCTTGCGGCCGAACATCGTCATCGGCGGCGTGCCCGGGTTGGCTGAGCGCGGATGGGAAGGTGGGCGGCTGACCATTGGAGACGTGGTCATCGCTGTAGAAGATCTGAGACAACGCTGCATCATGACGACGTTCGACCCCCGACACCCTCGCGCAGGACACCGGCGTGCTGCGCCGCATCAACGCCGAATTTGGCGGGCGCGTCGCGCTCAACTGTGACGTCGCACACACGGGGACCATCGCGGTGGGCGATGTCGTCACCTTTTCGCAGCTCATAGCGGATGATGTCGTCGCGGGCCGTCGGGCGGCGGCGAAACCTCCCGCTGCCCGACCGGTGAAGGAACCTGCTTACATCCCGGCGTTGGCGAGCGGCGCCGCGCCAGAAGTTCACGCTGAACCGCCGGCACCAGATCGACACCGCGCGGTACTTGCTCGATCGAGTCCGGCAGGAACGTCGTCATTCTGGTCCCGATAGTCCCCCTCAACGCGCCGAGGTCGACGATACCGGCGCGCTTGGCTGCGTCTTCCTTTTGTACGTCGGGTGCCGCCACCAGATAGACGCGAACATCCGGGCCATTGGACGTCTTGAACTCGGTCAACCGCAGCACGCGCCGGCCATCGTCCAGCCGGTAGATCGTCGCGCGCCCTTCGTCTCGTGCGCGTTGCTATGGAAGCTGCCGGCCACGATCTCCACCGGCTCTGCGGCGCTCGCCGGCGAGCCACCCATCGACGAATGTGCCATCGCTGACGGTTGTGTCGTCGTCGGCCCATGATTCTGTGACACCGACGGTTGTGCCGTCGTCGGCCATTGATTCTCTGACTCCTGCATTTTCGAATCGCCCATGTGCGAGTCGTTCATCATCGATCCCGTCTCCGCCGCCGGGAAGGGCTCGTTCACGGTCTTGCTGATCACGAGTGCGTCCGGCCGGAACAGATACCAAAGCAGGCCGAAGGCGACGACGCCCGTGCTTATGAGAATGGATTTTCGCTTTGCCATCTGTTCCTCCCGGAAGGTGAATGAGCGTGACGTACCCGGGAGATGAACGCGCCAGGCCGCAAATCGGAGCGACTCGGACGTCTTATGAGAGACTTCTCATTTTGCTATCATGTCGCTCGATTTGACGACCAAGGGATGTCCTGAGCGAGCTGCTTTTGGAGCGTTACACGGGTATGCGCACGCTTTGCCGCCGCACGATGTAGCTATCGAGCAGGATGAACGCCGCAAACAGCTCCGCGACAATGATGAACGTCAGGAACAGCGCGATGCCCGTCCGGCCCAGGCCCCGGGCCGCGGCGATCACCGGCACCCCTTCCACACCCGAAACGCGATCGGGGCCAGGGGCCCACCGAGCCCACTCCTGGCCCCGATACAACGCGGTGCACAGCACCAGCACGACCGCGAGCGGCACCATCCGCGCCAGCGTGCCGATCGGACCGATGATGAACAGGAACGTGAAGAACAGCGTCGCCTCCGCGACCAGCAGGAGGGCGATTGCGGCAGTCACGTCGGTCCGGGTCGGAACGGCCGGGCTCGTTGACGTCATCAGTATCTCCTCACAGGGCGC
>CAWHMT010000005.1:0-61660 GCA_963830455.1 uncultured Gemmatimonadales bacterium
GCGTCACGGCGCGCGGCAAGGCGCTGCGCGCCTCCGCCATCCTCGACCCGGGCACCGAAGTCACAGTCGAGATTCCGGAAGAAGCACCCCCACGCACTTACACGCCTCATCACGCCTCTCTGACTTTTGTCTACGAAGACGAGCACCTCGCCGTCCTCGACAAGCCCGCGGGTCTCGTCGTCCATCCCGGTCCCGGGCACTGGAACGACACCCTCGTCAACGTCCTGGTCGGGCGGGGCACCGAGCTGTCGGGCGGCGCGTCCGCTGAAGCGGGCCGGCCCGGGATCGTGCATCGCCTCGACCGCGACACGTCGGGGCTGCTCGTCGTCGCGAAAAGCGACGTGGCGCACCGTCGCCTCGCTGCTGCGATCGAGCGCCGGCACGTCACACGCGTGTACGCGGCGCTGGTGTGGGGTCACCTGCGCAAGAGTCCCGTCGACATCGAGGCCCCGATTGCGCGCCACCCGAAAGAGCGCAAACGCATGACCGTGGCGCAGGGCGGACGCCATGCCGTCACGCACGCCGCCCTCGTCGCCCGCTTCGCCCACGCTGATCTGCTGCGCGTGCGGCTCGGCACCGGGCGCACGCATCAGATTCGCGTGCACCTCGCGCACGTCGGGTGTCCCATCGTCGGGGATCGCGACTACACGTTTGGCGGCAGCCGGCGCGTGACGCCGTCAGCGCGCCTCGAAGCGGAGCGGCTCGAGGCACTCGCCCCGCGCCAGTTGCTGCACGCCGCGGCACTCTCGTTCGCGCATCCGGTGACCGGCGTGCCGCTCGCCCTCACATCGGAATGGCCTGACGACGTGCGACCGGCGCTTGCGGAAGCGGCTGGCGACGCAAATTTGCTTGCTCAGCGCAACCCGTTGCAGTATCTTGGCTTCTTCGCATCCGATGAATGAAGGAACCCTCGGTTCAGCCCGATTGCTGGTGTTCCGCGTGGGAACGCTGGCGTGCGCGGCCGAGGTGGAGCTTGTGCGGGAGATTCTCCCGCGCCTTCCAACGACGCGTATCCCGGGCGCGCCCTCCGTCGTCGCGGGGCTCGCCAATGTCCGCGGCACACTGGTGACGGTCGTGGAAGGGTGGCGTGCGCTAGGACAGCCCCCCCCCTCTGACGGCCTCCCAACGGCAGCACAGCAATCGCAGGGGTCGACCATTATCCTCGAGCTGGCGAGCGGGGCCAGCGGGGAGAGCGGGGAGAGCGGGCGGGGCGGGGGGGCCGCAAAGGGCAGTGATGCGGATACGGGAGCGCACAAGCTCATCGGGTTTGCGGTTGATGAGGTGCTCGATATGCTGGCTGGCGGGGAGACCACGCTGGAAGGTCGGCAGGGGCTGCCGGGCGTCGATCCGACGCTGGTCCGCGCGGTAGGGCGCCGCCAGGGTGAGCTGGTTATCGTCCTCGATGTGGCGGCGCTGTTGGGCCCGATTCTGACCACTTAAGGAGCGAGCGGTGAGCCACACGGTTCTCGTCTGTGACGACGCCATCTTCATGCGCACGATGATCACCGACATCCTGGCCCAGGCCGGATTCGAGGTCGTCGGCGAGGCGGAAACCGGTACGCAGGCCGTCGAAAAATACCGGCAGCTCAAGCCGGACCTCGTCACGATGGACATCGTGATGCCCGACATGGGCGGCATTGATGCCGTCCGCGAAATCGTCAAGCACGACCCCGACGCCAAGATCCTGATGTGCAGCGCCATGGGCCAACAGGCGCTCGTGGTGGAAGCGATTCAGGCGGGCGCCAAAGACTTCGTCGTCAAACCCTTCCAGCCCTCCCGCGTTCTCGAAGCCGTGCAGCGCGTCCTGGGATAACCATGGACCTGTCGCAGTACGCCGAGCTGTTCCTGGCCGAGAGCCGCGAGCACTTGAGCGCCTGCAACCAGCTGTTGCTCGAGTGGGAGCGCCAGCCCGCGTCTCCCGAACCGGTCGGCGGCATCTTTCGGGCGGTCCACACGGTGAAGGGCATGGCGGCGACGATGGGGTATGGCCGCGTCGCCGATCTGGCGCACCGCATGGAAAACCTCCTCGACCAGCTGCGCCGCGGCGGCCAGAAACCGAGCGACGAGATCCTCCAGCTGCTCTTCCGCGCGACTGATGCGCTGGAGAAGGCGGTTGGTGAGGCGGTTGCCGGTCGTGAGCGCGAGCTGGATTTCGGAACGATGCTCGCGGACCTCGAGCGTGTATCCGCCGCTCCTGCGCCGGCCCCCGCCGCCGCCGCGCGCGCCGCCGCTGCTGTTGCCGCTCCCGCACCTGCCGCCCCCGTGGGGTCCGGTCGACTCGTCCAGGTGACCATCCGTCCCGAAGCGCCACTCAAGGGCGGTCGTGCGATGCTCGTCGTGCGCAAAGCCCAGACTTTGGGGACGCTGTATCGGATCCAGCCGTCCCCCGCCGCCTTCGAGTCGGACGATTTCGACGGCCGGTTGGCGTTCGAGCTGGATAGCGCCGCGATGCCCGGTGACATCGAGGCCGCGCTGCGATCGGTGGGAGACGTCGAGCGTGTCACCATCGGTGGCGATGACGAGCACGTCACGCCTGGCGAGAGTGTCGCCGGTGCGACGGCGGGTGGTGGCCGCAGTCGCCACATTCGCGTGGACCTGCGGCGGCTCGACACGCTCATGGACCTGATCGGCGAGCTGGTGACTGAGCGCGGCCGTTTGAACGAGGTGGCCTCGCGCTGGGCGACGCGCGATCCCGACATCGACGAGATCGCCATTCAGATCTCGCGGCTCTCCGCCGACCTGCAGAACGAGATCATCCAGGCGCGCATGACGCCGGTGTGGCAGGTGTTCGATCGGTTTCCCAGACTGGTGCGCGACGTCGCGCGGCAGCTCGGCAAGCAGGTCGCGTTCCGCGTCGAGGGGAAGGAGATCGAGCTCGACCGCGAGATTCTCGACGAGCTGGGCGATCCGCTCGTGCACCTGCTGCGCAACGCCGTGGACCACGGCATCGAGCCGCCCGCCGAGCGCAAGCGTCGCAAGAAGAATCCCGAGGGGGAAATCGTGCTCGCCGCCGTGCGCGAGCGCTCCAGCGTCGCGATCAGCATCACCGATAACGGCCGCGGCATCGATCGCGCAAAGATTCTCGCGAAAGCGAAGCGCGAAGCCGTCGTCGGGCCGCACGTGGAAACGCTCTCGGACGATCAGTTGCTGCGGGTCCTGGCCCGACCCGGATTCTCGACGGCGGACGAGGTGACCAGCGTGTCGGGTCGCGGCGTGGGCATCGACGTGGCGATGACGCGGATCCGCGCGCTGGGCGGCTCGATCGAGATCCGCACGGAGCCGGGCACGGGGACGGCGTTCATTCTGCGGCTCCCGGTCACGCTCGCGATCGTGCGCGCGCTCATCGCGGCGGTGGGCCACGAGCGCTACGCGCTCCCGCTCACGTATGTCGCGGAGACCGTGGAGTACGGCACGACGCCGCTCACGACCATGGAAGGCCGCGAGGCGATCGTTTTGCACGACCGCGTCGTGCCGCTCATCGATTTGCGCAAGCTGTTCGAGACGAATGGCGGCGCCCCGCCGCCGCCCCTGCGCCGCCCCGTGATCGTGCTGGAGATGGGCGAGCGACGCGCCGGCATTGTGGTCGATGGGATGGTGAGCCAGCAGGAGATCGTCGTGAAGGGCTTCGATGCGCCGCAGGGCACACTGCCGGTGTTCAGCGGCGCTACGATCATGGGTGACGGGGTGCCGGCGCTGATCCTCGACGCCGCCGGCCTGGTCTAGAGGAGGAGCAACGCATGGAAGATGTGCGCGATCTGAAAGCATTGCAGCTCGACGCCCTCAAAGAAGTGGCGAACATCGGCGCGGGTCACGCCGCGACGGCGCTCTCGCAGCTCACGCACCGGCGCATCATGATCTCCGTGCCCGAGATCAACATCGCGCGGCTCGAGGACGTCCCCGGGCTGATCGGGAATCCGCAGGAAGTCGTCGCGGCGGTCCTGATGCACATGCTCGGCGACCTCACGGGCCGCACGCTGCTGCTCTTCCCGGAGCCGGTCGGCCGCCAGCTGTGCGACATGTTGCTGAAACGGCCCCTGGGCACGACGAACGTGTTCGAGACGATCGAGCAATCCTGTCTCAAGGAGTGCGGTAACATCCTCTCGGGCGCGTACATGAATGCGCTGTCGGAATTCATGGGGATGCTGCTCCTGCCGTCCGTGCCCAGTCTGGTGGTGGATCTCTCGGCCGCCGTCCTCACGACGACCTATCTGAACTTCGGGCACGACCGGGACTTCGTATTCTGTGTCGAGACGGAGTTCAGCATCGAAGCCCAGGACGGGCTGCGGGGTCATTTCCTGCTCTTGCCCGACCTGGCGTCTCTCAAAGCGATCTTCGACGCCATTCGCCTCTCCTAGCTTGTGACGGCACCCACTCCGGTGGTCTCGGAGCGCGACCTGACGGTCCTGCGCTCTTTTGCCCGCCGGATCGACCCGTCCGACGCGGGGGCCCACAACAACCTCGGCGTTCTCTACTATCAAAAGGGCCTCGTGCCGGAGGCCATCGAGCAGTTCACTCGCGCGCTCGAGCTCGACCCGCGCATGCAGGTGGCGCAGCGGAATCTCGAGATTGCCTACCACAACACCGGTTTTTACGACCGTCGCGTCGCCGAGCTGCAGGAGCGCCTCCGCGGCGCGCCCGACGAGCGCGATCCGCGCTGGGAGCTGGGGCGCACCTACGCGATCCTGGGCGCCTATGACGAGGCGACTGCGGAGTTCGAAGCGCTGCTCGCCCACCGGCCGAAAGACGTCGCGGCCATCATTCAGCTCGGCCTGGCGGAGAAGGCGCGCGGCCGCCTGGAGATTGCGACCGAATGGTTCCTGCGCGCGGCCGAGGAAGAGCCCGACTCGTCGGTGGTGCATTTCTATCTCGGGGAGGTTTACTACAATCGCGGCCTCAACGAGCCGGCGCTGACGGCGCTCGAGCGCGCCGTCTCGGTCAATCCCGACAATGCGAACGCGCATTATCTCATGGCGTTCGTGCTCGGGGACATGGGCCGGCATCAGGACGCGCGCGCGGCATCGAAACGGGCGATCCAGCTGAACCCGCCGCTCGCGCGGGCGCAGACCAATCTGTCGCTGGAGCGCTATCGCGCCGAGCGGCAGTCGGCGGAGCATCGCGTGCGCGAGCACCCCACGCCGGAAGTGGCCGAGGGCAGTGAGCTGGCGCATTACAACCTCGGGCTCGCGTTCCGGCAGAAGGGGTACTACGCCGAGGCGCTGCGGGAATACCGGCTCGCGATCGATCGGGGGGAAGACCGCCGCCTCGTGCGCCAGGCGATGGCTGAGGTGTACCTCTTGAAGCGCGACTACACCGACGCGCTCGATCTGTACGAGTCGCTCATTCATGAAATCCCCGAGTCCCCCAAGCTCTGGAACGAGCGCGGCGTGGTGCTGCACCAGGCCGGCCAGACGGCCGACGCGCTGACGTCGTATCGCCAGGCCACCGAAGTCGATCCGCGTTACGCCCTCGCGTGGAACAACGTGGGCGTGGTGCTTGCGCATCAGAGCGACGCCGAGGATGCGATCGAGGCGTTCCGGAAGGCGTTGCAGCTCTCATCGCAGTTCGTCGGGGCCCGCTTGAATTTGGCGCTGCTGCTGACGCATTTGCGCCGCTTCCAACTTGCGCTCGAAGCCTACCGGCAGGTGCTGGCGGACCAGCCCGCCTCGGCGCCGGCGTGGAACGGCGTCGGGCTGGTGCTGGTGGAGCTGAAGCGCTTTCCGGACGCGCGCAACGCGTTCGTCCGCGCCGTCGAAGCCGATCCGCAAAACGCCGGCGCGCATTACAACCTGAGCTTCACGCTGTCCAACCTTGGCGACTACGACGGTGCCCTCCGGGCCACCAAGCGCGCGCTCGAGCTCGATCCGTACTACGTCTCCCAGAAGTTCGCGCTCGCGATCGATTTGCAGTACGAAACCGTGGCCATCGGCATCGTGCCCGAGATCTCCGCCGACGTCACCGCGGAGAATCTGGGCGGCGAGTTTGCGTTCGATCAACGCCTGCTGGACAACATCTTCCAGGAGCTGGAGCCCCCCGCGGGCGCGACCGCCGCGCAGCAGCCGGCTCCCGGTCTCGCGAAGAAGGTGGACGATCCGCTCGCCCTCGCGCGCGACTACGTGAGCAAGGGGATGATGGATCTGGCCGTGGCGGAAGCGAATCGCGCGGTCCAGCGCGGCGCCGACCGGGGCCAGGCCGCGACGCTGCTGGGCGACATCTACGCCCGGCGCGGACTGCACGGCGAGGCGTTGGATCGTTACCGCGAGGCGCGCAAGCTCGATGCCACCAACTCGGCGGCCGCGCTCGGCGAGTTGAAGAGCCTGCTCGCCGCGCACCGCGGCGCCGAAGCGCTGCCCATCGCCGAGGAGCTGGTGGCCAACACGCCGGAGGACGTCGACGTCCTCGTCGCCGCCGCCAAGGCCCGCGCCGCCACGGGCGATGCGGCCGGCGCGCTGACGGCGCTGCGCCGGGCGCAAACCCGGGCGCCGGCCCGGGCCGATCTGCACAAGCTCCAGGGGGACATCGCGCTGAAGGTGGGAGACCGGCAGGGCGCGCGCGCCGCCTACCGCGCGGCGCTCGATCTCGATCAGGGCTTCGTGCAGGTGTGGCTCGAGCTGGGCAGGCTGCACGAGCAGGACGAGGAGTGGCCGCAGGCGCGCGCGGCCTACGAAGCGGCGCTCGACGCGCTCCCGACATTCCATGAAGCAGGGCTCGCGCTCGCCGACCTGCTGCGTCGCTCGGGCAACGCGCGGATCGCCGTCGTGCGCCTGGCCGAAATGCTCGAGCAGGACCCCTATGACATGGACGCGCTCCTGCTCCTCGGCCGGGCGCTGCTCGACGACAAGCGCAACGATCGGGCGCTGGAGGCGTTCCGGCGCGCGCTGAAGTTCGATCCCGACCACACCGGCGCGCTCTTCTATCTCGGCGCGACCCTGGCCCGGCTCCAGCTCTATAGTGAAGCGGTCGCCGCCTGGGACCGCGTGACGCGCATCGATCCGGCGGGACCGTTCGCGCAGCGCGCGCGCATTCACGCGCGCACCGCGGTCGACCTGCAGCACATCTTCTCCACCTCGGACGCGGCCTAGCGCATGCCCATCGAAGGCCCGCTACGCGAGCTCGGCATCCACGACGTCTTCCAGCTGCTCGATCTGAGCCGGAAGACGGGGGCGCTGCGCGTCATCTCGGAGCTGCGACACAACGAGGGCACGATCTACTTCGACAATGGCGTCGTGGTATCGGCCGAGATCCGCAGCAACCCGCATCCGCTGGGGGCGCTGCTGCTGCGCACGGGCAAGATCACGGAAGCCGATCTCGAGCGCGCGCGCGACATGCAGCAGCGCCAGGGGGACAAGCGCCGCCTGGGGGAGATCCTCGTGGAGCTGGGCGTCATCACGCAGCGCGAAGTCGAACGCCAGATCCGGTTCCAGATCGAGGAAGTCGTGTTCGAGGTCATCAGCTGGAACGAGGGCTACTTCTCGTTCGCCGACAACGTCGAGAGCAACGTCCCGACGGAGTTGACCGTCCGGATCCCCGTCGAGGCGTTGCTCATGGAGGGCGCGCGTCGTATCGATGAGTGGTCGCGCATCGAGAATCGCATCGCGCACGTCGGCGTGGTGCCGTCGCTTGCGCCGCCCCCGGAGGGGGGCGGCGGGGAGCTCGACCTGCTGCCGCCCGAATGGGAGGTGCTGGCGTTGATCGACGGCGAGCGATCCGTGCGCGGCATCGCGACCGAGCTGGGGCGCTCGGACTTCGACGTTGCCAAGACGCTGTTCGGACTCGAAAGCGCCGGCGTCATCGTGCTCGTCGATCCCGGCACCAGCCGGCGCGGACGGGCGGGCGCCGCCGGGGATCTCGCTGAGCTCGTTGCTGAGCTCGTTGCCAACGCCGAGCGCGCGCTGCTGGCCAAGGATCTGGACGCCGCGCGCGCCGCCGCGGAGCAGGCGAGCCACATGCAGCCGCAGGAGGCGACCCTGCACGTGTTGCTGGCCCGCATTCATCTGGCGCAGGGACACGCCACCGCAGCCGCCGATGATCTGCGCCGCGCGGTGCGCCTGGATCCGCTGCTCGTGGCCGCGCATCGCCAGCTCGGGTTTGCGCTCGTCGCCATGGGCCGGTTCGCCGAAGCCATTGTCAGCTGGGATCAGTGGGACCGGTTGGCGAGCCGCAGCACCGAGGAAGAGGCGCAGCGTCCCCAGGTCGAGCGCGCCCGGCAGGCGGCCCGAGTATTCGCCAATGGCTGACGATATCCGCGCCCTCTCGGCCCAGCTCGCCCAGGACCCCCAGAGCCTCGTGTTTCTGCGGCTGGGCGAAGCCTTGCGGCGCAAAGGTCAGCTCGATGCCGCGCTGCGCGTCGCCGTGAATGGGCTCGAGCGCCATCCCCACCTCGCCGACGCGCACGATCTGTATGCGCGCGTGCTGACCGACAAGCGCGACTACGAACGGGCGTTCGACGAATGGGATATGGCGGTGCGCATTGCACCGAAACACACGGGGGCGCTGAAGGGGCTCGCGTTCCTGTACTTCAAGGTCGGCGACATCGCTCAGGCCGAAGCTCATCTCGAGCAGGCCCGAAAAGTCGAACCGGACGACCCGACTATCGATCAGGCGATTGCTATGATGCACGCGGGGGCGAATGCGCCCACGCCGGAACCGGCCGCTCCCTCGACCGTCGATTCACCTACCGTCGATTCACCTACCGCCGCTGCACCTGCCGCCGCTGCACCTGCCGCCGCTGCACCTACCGCCGCTGCACCTACCGCCGCTGCACTCGACGAAGCTCGCGTCTTTGCCGGCCTCGAAGGTGCCAACGAAGGTCTCCTGCTCATCGACGGCGCGGGCCGGGTGCTCGGCGGCGCCCTCCGAGATCGATCCGGTGGGGAGGTCACCGACGCCGTGGCGGCCTATCTGGCGGGTGTGTCGCAGGAGGCCGCGCGCACCGCGAAGCTGCTCGGGCTGGGTGCGTGGCATGGACTCGCGGCGGAAGGCCAGCACGGCAACGTCCATCTCGCGCATCCCACGCCCGACGCGTTGCTGCTCGTGGTGCGGGGGCGGGGCATGCCCCTGGGCCGGCTTTCGATCCTGGCGCAACGGGCGACCGCGATGGCCCGTCGCTGGTTGGAGCAGCAAGCGTGAGCAAGGCGCTCGACATGATCACGCGTGTGCGCGGCGTCCGGGGCGCGATGCTCGTGTCGGCTGACGACGGACTGGTCGTCGCCGAGCAGTTGATGGAGGGGATCAAGGGCAGCGCGGTCGCGGCACTGGCCGCGAGCCTCGCCGGCAAGCTGCGCCGCGCCATGGACGCCGCCGGTACGGGAATGAGCGTGTTCTGGCATCTTCAGGCCGAGCAGGGAGCATTGCTGGTCGTCCCGAGTGGGAACGAAGGGGGCATCCTGGTCGTTGCGGTCGCGGAGCCGGACGTGAACATCGGGCTGGTGCGGCTCGAGCTGCTGCGCGCCGCGGAGGCTCTCGCATGAGTCCGCAGACGCGCGCCGTTGAGAGCTGGACGCTCCAGCCGCTCACCGATTTCGTCCGCGAGTCGTCCGTGCGTCTCGTCCTCGTCCTGACGCCCGCGGGTCAGGTGCTGGCGCAATCCGGCTTCGCGCGCGCGGTCGACGTGATGTCGGCGGCGGCGCTCGCGGCGGCCATCGTCGCGACCACCGGTGAGCTCGCGCGGCAGCTCACGCAGCCGCCGTTTGCCGCGCTGAGCCATCAAGGGCCCAAGCACGGCTTCTTCCTCGCGACGTTCGTGACCGATCGCGGCACGCTGGCGGTGCTCGCGGTCTACGATCTCGATGTTTCATCGCTCGGTCTGGTGCAGTTATTCTATGAGCAACTCGCGACGGAATTGCAGGCAGCGAGCCCCAAAGGAGCGGCCCAGAAGCAGGTGCTGGCCGCGGACTTCGAGCGCGAGCTGACGGACAGCCTCAACACGCTGTTTGGGAGATAGCCCGTGTCCCTCGTCAACTTCACCGCCCGCGAGATCACGTGCAAAATCGTCTACTACGGACCGGGGCGATCCGGAAAGACGACCAATCTCCATTACATCTATGGGCGCGTGCCGGAAACGCGGCGGGGGCGCATGGTGTCGCTCGCGACCCAGACCGATCGCACGCTCTTTTTCGATTTCCTGCCGATCGATCTGGGGCAGATCTCGGGGTTCTCGACCCGGTTCCAGCTCTACACGGTGCCGGGTCAGGTCTATTACAACGCAACGCGGCGCCTCGTGCTCCAGGGCGCGGACGGGGTGGTGTTCGTGGGCGACAGCCAGGCACGCCAGCTCGATGAGAACATCGAGAGTCTCCAAAACCTCCAGAGTAACCTGCTGGAGCACGGCGTCGACGTGCGCACCATGCCGCTCGTGATGCAGTACAACAAGCAGGATTTACCCGCCGAGCTGATTCTCACGCCCGCGGAGCTGGAGGACGCGCTGAATTTCCGCGGCGTGCCGAGCTTCGCCGCCGACGCGCTGCACGGCACCGGGGTGTTCGAGACCCTGAAGGCCATCTCGGAGCTGGTCTTGAAGAAGCTGGCGGCGGGGAGTCCCGCCGTATGACCAGCACGCTGCACCCGCGCTTTACGTTCGAGACGTTCGTCGTGGGTGCCGCCAACCGGCTCGCGGTCACGGCCGGCCGCACGGTCGCCGAGAATCCGGGGTCCGCCTACAACCCCCTCTTCATCTATAGTGGCTCGGGACTCGGCAAGACCCATGTGCTGATGGCGGTCGGCCACGCCGCCAAGGCGATCGCCCCCCAGCTCCACATCGAATACCTGACCCTGGACGAGTATGTCGAGGCGTTCCACGCGGCGATTGCGGCGGGGCAGGGCGATGCGTTCCGGCGGCGGTTTCAAAACGTGGACGTGTTGCTGGTCGACGACGTGCAGTTCCTCACCAATCGCAAGGAGATGCAGGCCGAGCTGTTGCGCCTCACGGAAGCGCTCCAGCAGGGCGGGCATCAGATCGTGCTCGCCAGCGACCGACCGCCGGCGGAGATCGCGGACCTCGACGAGCGGCTGATCTCGCGGTTCTCGGGGGGATTGGTCGTGGACATGGGCATCCCCGACTATGAGACCCGCGTGGCGATTCTGCGTCGCAAGGCGGAAGAACGCGGCTCGAACTTCCAACCGGGCGTGCTCGAGACCGTCGCGAAGGTCGAATTCCCCAACGTCCGCGAGCTGATGGGCGCGTTGAATCGCCTGATTGCATTTCAGGCGGTCAACGACACGCCGGTGAACGAAGACGCGGTCCGCAAAGTGCTCGGAATACCGGGGAAGGGGGGCGAGGGAGAGGGGAAGGGTACCCCTGCGCCGGCGCCCGCGTCTGGTGCCGATGAGTTTTCCCAATTCCTCACGGACGTCACGGCCACCGTCGGCAAAGCCGTCGAGGCCTGGCGCGCGCGGGTGACGGAAGCCGTGCTGCGCTGGGAAGGCGAAGGCTATCGCACCGGCCGGCTCGAACAGCTGCTCGATCAGGAGACGCCGCCGGCGGTGGACGAGGCGATCGCGGCATACGTGCAGGACGTCGAGCGTTTGAAAGCGCTGGAGGCGGAGGTCGCGGTGCTCGATCCCCAGGCGGCCGGGGATAAGGTGTTCCGCGACCCGGGCCGGATGCAGGCCGCCGAAGCCGCCGCCGCGAAGGTGCGCGACGGGGCCGCGCCGCCCCCGGCGCCGTCCGCCGCCTTCCCGCTCGACGGCTACTGCGCCGGGCCTTCGAATGAAATCGCGCTCAAGGGCGCGCGCGATGTGATCGGCAAGCCGGGGAAGAAGTACAACCCGCTCGTCATCGTGGGGCGGAGCGGTCTCGGGAAAACCCACCTCTTGCATGCGATAGGACTCGAGCTCGCCAAAAAGAAACATGCCGTCGTCGCGTGTCTCTCGACCCAGCAATTCGTCGACGAGCTGATCGCCGCGATCGACGGCAATCGCGTGGACTGGTGGCGCGCCCGCTACCGGCGGGCCACCGCGTTTCTGCTCGACGACATTCAGCTGCTCGCGGGCAAGGAGCGCACGCAGGAAGAGCTGTTCAATCTCTTCAACCAGTTCCTCGATGCCGATCGCCAGCTCGTGTTCACGGCGCCCGCGCATCCGAATACCCTCCATGGATTGGAGGAGCGGATCGTGTCGCGACTCGAGGGCGGGTTGGTTGTGGAGATCCAGGAGCCCGACAAGGAGCTGAAGCGGACGGCGCTGGAGCGCCTGCTGAAGAGCCAGCGCGTGAGCGCGGACGCGGCGCTGCTCGACTACCTCGTGGATCGCCCGGTCGAATCGGTCCGCAACCTCGGCGCACTGGTGCAGCGGGTGATCGAGGCGGCGGCCGCGCACGATGCGCCCGTCACCGCCGGGCTGGCGCGCGACGTGTTGGAAGGGGCGCCCCCCCCGCGCCGCACGTTGGGAACGCGGACGAGCGGCATCGTCGTATCGAGCGCCGGCGGCGTGCGCAGCCGCGAAAAGATGGTGTGGGACTGGCCCGCCGCCGGGGACCGCGTGATCGAGGACATGCGCTGATGGCGATCAAAGGCTCGCTCAAGGAAGCGTCGCTCCCCGACGTGCTCCAGCTCCTGGCGCTGGGGCAGAAAACCGGGTGCCTGTCGATCGCCGACCGCTCGAACTTCGGCTACATCTACTTCGACAAGGGTCGGATCAGCTACGCCTCGATCGTGAACCGCCGCGACCGCCTGGGGGATATCCTCGTCAAGCACGAGAAGATCACCCAGGACCAGCTCGACGCCGCCATCCATCGCCAGGCCCGGGAGCGCAACAAGAAGCTGGGCGAGATCCTCGTCGGCCAGAACGTGCTCTCGCAGCAGGAGCTCGAGCGCTACATGCGGATGCAGATCGAGGAGTCGGTGTACTACCTGTTCACCTGGACGCAGGGCACCTTCAATTTCGAAGCCGACGTCCGGCCGGAACAACAGGACTTCCTCGTCTCGATCAATCCGGAATCCCTGCTGCTCGAAGGCGCCCGCCGCGTCGACGAGTGGGGGCTGATCGAGAAGAAGATCCCGTCCTTCGACCTCATCTTCCTCGTCGACCGCGATCGCCTGGCGATCAGCGATGCCTCGTTGACGGAGATGCAGGAGCGGCTGTTGGGGCTGATCGACGGGTCGCGCGACGTCAATCAGGTGATCGAAGACTCCGGGCTCGGCGAATTCGAAGTCGGCAAGGCGCTGTACGGACTGGTGACGGCGGGATTCCTGCATCGCGCGGGTCGCTCGACCAGCGCCGAAGACGTGAAGATGACCGACGCCCGGGTCGACGAGCATCGCAATCTGGGGATCGCGTTCTACAAGACCGGGATGCTCGACGAGGCGGCGCGCGAATTCCGTCGCGTCGCGGAGCTGCGCGTGAGCGATGCGAGCGCCCACTTCTTCATCGGCCTCGTCGCCCTGAAGCAGGCGCGCTGGCGCGAGGCGATGGAGGCGCTGCGGTTGGCGGCCGAAAAGGGCGGGTCCCGGCCCGCCGTGCTGCATAATCTGGGGCTGGCCTACGAGCAGCTCGACCGGCTGGACGAAGCCGAGGCCGCATACGCGGAAGCGGCGTCCCGCGCCAAGACCGACCCGCGCGTGTTCGTGGGGTGGGGCATCGTGGCGCTGAAGCAGAACGATTTTGCCGGCGCCGCGGGGCGGTTGGACCGCGCCCGGGAGCTCTTCGCCGAGCATGTTCCGCCCATGTGGTATTGGGCCCGCGTGCTCGCCGCCGCCGGCGCGGGAGACTTCGAGACCGCGGAGCAGGTCGCCGCGCAGGGGGTCGAGGCCCATCCACAGAACGGCGTGCTCCGCAACAATCTCGCCGTGCTGCACGAGCTGGCGGGCGACCTTACCAGGGCTGAGGAGCTGGCGCGCGCCGCCGTGCGCGACGAGCCGTCGCTGCCGCAGCTCTCCAAGAACCTCGGTGACCTCGCGTATCGCGCGTCGCGCTACGACGAAGCTTGGAACCTGTACCAGCGCGCGATCGATCTGTCGCCCGAACTCGGCGACGACGTCTACTTCAAGCTCGGCAACATCGCGTACAAGCGAAACGACCGCGAACAGGCGAGCGAGCTGTGGCGCCGCGCGCTCGAGCTGAACCCCAAGCACGAGCTCGTGAAAGCGAATCTGGACACACTGAGCTCCCTGTCGTGAGCACGGGAGGGGCGGACGAGCGCGCCTTTCTCGCGCTCACGGAGAAGATTTCGCAGGCGCGCGGGGTGAGCTGCGAGTCGTACAAGAACAAGTGTTTGAAACGCCGCATCGCGGTCCGCATGCGGGCGCGCGGCGTCCACACCTACGCCGATTACGGCGAGCTGCTCGATCGGGATGCGCGCGAGTATCAGGAGCTGCTCGACGCGCTCACGATCAACGTCACCAAGTTCTTCCGCAACGCCGAGACCTGGGAGGCGCTGCGGCCGTATCTCGTCACCCTGGCGGCGAACCGGCCCGAGCTGCGCGTCTGGTCGGCGGGCTGCGCGTCCGGCGAAGAGCCGTACACGATTGCGATCCTGCTCCTGGAGACGCTGGGCGAGGGGCGCGCGTCCATCGACGCGACCGACATCGATCGCCTCAGCCTCGAGCGCACGCGCCAGGCCCGGTATCCCAAGACGGCGTTCAGCGAAATGCCCGCGGATTTGCAGCAGCGCTATTTCCGCGAGGGACAGCCGATCCAGCCGGTGCGCGATCTCGTGCGCGTGCTGCCGCATGACCTGACGCGCGACCCCCCGCCCAGGCCGGTCTACGACCTGATCGTCTGCCGGAACGTCGTCATCTACTTCGAGCGGGCCGCGCAGGAGCGCCTGTTTCAGACGTTCGCGCACACCCTCGCGCCGACCGGAGTCCTGGTGTTGGGGAAGGTCGAAACCTTGTTTGGACCCGCGCGCACCCGGCTCACGGTCGAGGATCCGCGCGAGCGGATCTATCGAAAACCCGCGGCCTCGTGACGGACGTCATCGTCAAGGTGGCGGACTGGGCGGCCGAGCGGGGGGACGGCGTGCTCGTGACGCTCGGGCTGGGCTCCTGCGTGGCCATCATGCTGCACGATCCGCAGGCGAACGCCGGCGCCATGGCGCACGTGCTACTCCCATCCACCAGTCTCGTCCGCGACACCAGCAACCAGGCGAAATTTCCCGAGACCGCCGTGCCGCTCTTGATCGACCGGCTCAGCCGGCTGGGGGCCGACCGTCGCCGCCTGGTTGCCAAACTCGCGGGCGGCGCGAGCATGTTCAGCCAGCTCGTCACGCCCGGCTCGATCCACATGGGCGAGCGCAACGTCCTGGCATGCCGGAACGCGCTGCGCGCGGCCCAGATTCCGATCCTCCAGGAGTCGGTGGGTGGCGACCGGGGGCGCAGCATCCGCTTTCACGTGCGGGACGGACGCGTGGAAATCCGCTCCGTGGGCGCGGGTGTCCATGTCATCTGAGCAAGCGACGGTGCTCGTGGTGGACGACAGCGCGCTCATGCGGCGCGTGCTGGTGGACGTCCTGGGTGGCGGCGAAACGGGGCAGGGGGAGTTTCGCGTCGTCGCGACGGCGCGCGACGGCGTGGACGCCATTCGCAAGGTCCACCAGTACCAGCCGGACGTGGTCACGCTCGACCTCGAGATGCCGCAGCTCGATGGCTTGGGCGCCATCGGCTACATCATGTCCGAATCGCCGCGACCCATCGTGGTCGTCAGCGCGCACGCCGGTCCCGGCACCCAGGCCGCGATTCGCGCGCTCGAGCTCGGGGCTGTGGAGATCGTCGCCAAACCGCCTCCGAGCGAGGGCGTGGGTGGACACTCGCGCGCGGCGCTCGCCGCCCTCGCGCCCCAGCTCGTCGCGGCCGTGCGCCGCGCCCTGGCCGCCGACGTATCGCACGTCCGCGTGCTGGCGCGGCCCCCGGCGCCGGTGGTGCATCCACCCGAGCTTGCCCTGCGCGGCCGCGCGATGCTCGCGGTCGGCGTCGCCGCATCGACCGGCGGCCCGCGCGCGCTCACCGATCTCATCCCGCGCCTGCCCACCGGACAAGGCGCCGCGGTGCTCGTCGTGCAGCACATGCCGCCGGGGTTCACGCGCAGTCTCGCGGAGCGACTCGATTCGATCAGTGCGCTGCGCGTGGTCGAGGCGGACGACGGCGCGCCGGTCGTCGCCGATACGGCATACGTGGCGCCGGGCGATTATCATATGCGGGTGCGGTCCGCTGCTGATGGTCCGATCATCGCGCTCGAGCAGTCCGCGCCCGTGCACGGCGTGCGTCCCGCGGCGGATCCGCTGTTCCGCTCGCTCGCCGACGTCTACGGCCGGCGCAGCGTGGGCGTGGTCCTGACCGGGATGGGCCGGGACGGCGCGGACGGTCTGCGCGCGATGCACGATGCCGGCGCCACCGGCATCGCGCAGGACAAGGAGACCGCGATCATCGCGGGCATGCCGAATGCGGCGGTGCAGGCCGGCGGCGTGGACGTCGTCCTGCCGCTCGGCCACATCGCCGAGCGGGTCGGGGCCGAGCTCGCCCGCCGGAGCGGCCGGTGAAGGGCTATCTGCTGGTGCGCGCGGGAGGACAGCCGTACGGCCTCCCGGTCGCACGCGTGCTGGAAGTCGGCGACGCGACCGAGGTGCTCAGCATTCCCCGGACGCTGCCATCGGTACGCGGGCTCACCCCCCTGCGGGGCCGGCTGGTGCCGCTCGTCCATCTCGGCGCTTTCCTGAGCGGCGGCGAGGTGCCGGTTGCCGAAGGCAACGCCGTGCGCACGGTCGTCCTGGTGGAGTTGGGGGGCGGGGCCCGCAAACAGGTCGCCTTCGAAGTCGACGAGGTGGATGCAGTCGTGCGCGAACAGCCGCTGCCGGTCCCGCGCGGCCAGACGCTCCCGTGGGCGTCAGGCGTGGCCGAACAGCCGGAGGGACTGGTGCCGATTCTCGATCTGGACGCGCTGGGAGATCGCATCTAATGGTCACGACGGCCAGCGGTGATGACGTCCAACTGGTGACGTTCAAGGTGGGTGGCCAGGACTTCGCGTTCAACATTTTCCAGGTCGAGCGCATCCTGCGATACGAAGCGCCCGCGCCACTGCCCAAGGCGCCCGAGTTTCTCGAGGGCGTGCTGCAATATCAGGGCGCCGCGGTGCCGCTCGTTGATCTGCGCAAGCGGCTGAACGCGGCGGCGCCCCTGCGCGAGGACACGCGTACGGTCATTCTCGAGTTCGAGGGCGGGAAGATCGGCATGATCGTGGACGCCGTCACGGAGGTGCTGCAGGTGGCCGCGCAGGCGGTCACCCCGCCGCCCGGGATCGTGAAGGGCCTCGCGGCCGAGTACATCGCCGGCATCGTCGTGCAGGACGGTCGGACGATCATCGTCCTGAACACCAACAAGCTGCTGAATTCGCAGGAGAAACTCGCGCTGCAGGCGGCGTCATGACCGATGCATCGACACCGGTGGCGTCGTTGCGCCGGGAATACGACGCCATCGCGCGGCAGCTCGAGGGCGCGCCGGGCGGGGCCGAGCGCGAGGCCGCCAAGCGCGAGATCATCGCGTTCTTCAAGAAAGTGGACGGGATGCTGGGCGAGCTGACGCAGCTCAAGGAAGACATTCGCCAGCTCGTCGACAAATTCAAGCAGCTCGCCGCCGACACGAAGCAGACCGTCGCGCCGGAGTTCACCGGGCAGCGCCCCGTGCTCCATGCCGATCACATCGGTGCCACCACCTTCATCGAGAAAGGGTGGAGTCTCATCTCGCTCGGCGACCACGCCGGCGCGATTCAGGCACTCACCAAAGCACTGCAGCTCTCGCCCGGAGAGACGCAGGCTGAATCGCTGCTCGGCTGGGCGCAGATGCTGCATGAGGACTACGACGATGCCCTCGGCACCTTCCAGAAGGTTCTGATCAAGGAGCCGGCGAACTCGCTCGCGCGGATCAACGTCGGGTACATCTGTTTGAAGAAGCGGATTTTCGGCGAGGCGATCGAGCATCTGTCCAAGGCCATTCGTCTGGACAACGACAAGAAGGCGACGCTCTACGCCCATTTCTATCTCGGACTCGTGTATCTGCAGCGGGCGATGTACGAAGACGCGCAGACGTTTTTCGAAAAAACGCTCAAGCTGGGCCCGAACCTGATCGAGGCGTATTACGAGCTCGGGCGCGCGCATTGGCTCGCGGGGGATCAGGACAAGGCCAAGTCCACCTGGCAAGACGGCTTCAAGGCGAACAAGTTCAATCCCTGGGGCAAGAAGTGCTCGGAGATGCTGGACCTCGTCGCCAAGGGCGGGGAGCCACCGCGAGACTAGCCCTCATCGCCCTGCTGGTGCAGGGTGCTCTCCCGAGCGTGACTCAAGTCGGTCGCGTCACAGCGGTAGCCTGGCCCGGACAGGAAGCGTTGGCGGTGGCGATCGCGGAAACGGCGGATCGCGCGCGCGATTTCCCCGGCATCGGCGCATTGCCCGAGCGCCCCATCCGCATCGTCCTGGCGCCCACGCGTGCGATCTATGACTCACTGACTCGTGGCCGGCTTCCGCGCTGGAGTGAGGGAGCCGCATTTCCGGACGTCGGCACGATCGTCCTGTTGGCCGACGGGCCGTCCGGCGGTCCGGCCGCCGCGCTTCGTCACGAGCTCGCCCATGTTGCGCTCCGTTGGCACGTGGGGCGCCGCGCCCCGCTGTGGTTCGAGGAAGGGTACGCGGCGGTCGCGGCGAGGGAGTGGAATCGATTCGACGCGCTGCGTCTCAACTGGCAGCTCGCGCGTGGCGTGCGGATGGACCTCGAGGATGTGGACCGGGCGTTGCGAGGGGCCCGCGGCGATGCCGAGGCGGGGTATGCCCTCGCCGCGACGGCCGTCCTGCTGCTGCAGCGGTGGGGCGGGGATCGTGGGCTCGAGCCGCTGCTCACGAACCTGGCGCACGCCGAATCGTTCGACGCGGCGCTGCGCGCCACCTACCACGTCACGGAAGGGGATTTCGAGCTCCGCTGGCAGCGGGACGTAGGGTCGCGCTACGGCTGGTTCTCGTGGGCCACGGCCATGGGCTTCTTTTGGCTGGCGATCGGGAGCCTGGTGGCGGCGTTGATGATGCTGCGCCGCCGGCGTGAGCGCGCGAAGCGCGCGGCGTTGGAGCAGGACGAACGTCCGGAGCAAGCCCAACTGCTTGACGAGCTTGGGATTAACGAATAGACTCCACCCGCTTATGGCCGACCAAACGCTCGCTCGTTCGCGCCTGCGGTTCGGACCGAAGAACTACATCGTTCTCGGCAGCGCGCTGGTATCGCTCGCGGTCGGTTACTGGTTGTTGTCGCAAGGATCGACGACGCTCGCGCCGGTGCTGCTCGTCCTGGGCTACTGTGTGTTGTTTCCGGTGGGCCTGGCCCTCTAGCAGCCCCCGCCCCCGCCGCGTGGCACGGGCGAATAGCTCAGCGGTTCAGAGCGCCTGCCTTACACGCAGGATGTCGGGGGTTCGAATCCCTCTTCGCCCATTGGTGTAGCAGCCTGTAACGGAGGAGTGAACACGGTGAGAGTACTTCAGTTTGTAGTTGCTTTGATGCTCGGCGTCGCGACGACGGCAGCCGCGCAGCTGGCCGCGCCGCAAGCGCCGAGTCAGAGATTGTTGGTGCTGCCGTTCCAGGCGGCGGCCGCCGATTCCGCCGGCGCGATCGCATTGTCCGATGCGGTGCGCGATCGGGTTACGGCGCTGTCCAAAAGCAAAGTCATGGTGGTTCCGAAAGCGAAGCTGTGCGAAGCGCTCAAGGCCTCCGGCTTTCCCTGCGACGGATTGCTCGACGAGCAGCAGGCCAAGCAGCTTGCGCGGTTTCTTCAGGTGCATTCCTACATAATCGGCACGTACACGAAGAAGGGCACCACGCTCGAGGCGGACGTGCATGTGATCGATATCGCCCAATCCGGGATGATGGGCGTGTTCCGGGTTGCCGATGCGAATCCCGGCACCACCGCGGCGCTGGCCGAGCTGATCGCGCAGCGCGTCGCGAACATCGTGCGCCTCAGCGAGCCGATCCGCAACTGCAACGCAGAGCGTGGCGTACAAAAGTTTGCGCGCGCCCGCAGCGAAGCGAACAAGGCGCTCGCCGCTGATCCCAATTCCACCGGCGCGTGGCTCTGCATCGCGACGATCTATGCAGCGCAACAGCTGCCGGTCGACAGCGTCATCGTCGCGTCCCAGCGCGCGCTGAAGGGCGACTCGTGCAACGCCACTGCGTGGGAGAACATCGCGCGCGGGTATCAGCAAAAAGGCGACACCGTGAAGATGGTGGACGCCTTCATCTCGCAGCTCTGCGCCGAGCCGCGCAACATCAGCAAGTATCTGGGGATCGCGCAGCTGCTCCGGCAGCAGAGGGACTTTGACAAGGCTGTCGAGGTGCTCGACCGAGGACTCAAGGTCGCGCCGGGTGACGTGCAACTGCTCGATCTGAAGCTCGCGATCTGCACGGAGGCCGGCAACTATCGATGCTCGTCGGGGGTCTTCCTGACGAAAGCGCAGCACGACACGACCCTGCAGTCGGATACGGCGTTCCTGAAGCCGGCGATTGGGGCGGCACAACAGGCCACCGATACGACTGTGCTGCTGTTCTTCACGGGCGCGGCGGTACACCGTTTTCCGAACAACCCGAGTTTCGTGCGCGCACGGGCGGGCGCGTTTGAGCTCGCCGGCAATACCGACTCGGCGCTGGTCTACTACAAGAAAGCGCTCGCCGTCGACGCGCACGATGTCGCCACGAGCCTGCAAATCGCCAAGATTCTGATCGATCGGGCGGTCTACGATACGGTGGCGGCGCGCAGGTTACGCGAGGCGAAGGACACCGTGGCGTTGCGCCGGCTGCAGGAAGCTTTTGCCACCCGCGTGGATTCCGCACGGCCCTATCTCCGCCCCGGGCTGAACGCGCCCGATTCGACGCAGCGTCTGGCGGCGGCCGTGATCATGCTGACGGGCGGCTCCAAGATCGCGCAGGCCCAGGCGTACCCCGGGGCGTATCCATGGCTCGACACGCTGCTTCAGGTCGTCGCGCCCAGGAACCCGGCGGATACGGTGGGGCCCAAGCAGCAGGTGCGCATCAACGCGAGCTTCTGGTATGGTCTGTCGTCCGTGTTGACGCTCAACGCACCGTATCAGGACATGGCCAAGGAGAAGGTGAAGGCGCAGCAATGCCCGAAGGCGCGGGCGGTCTTCGACCGGCTCGCCCGCTCGAAGGGGGCGCTCCAGCTGGGCCGGCGTGTCCATCCGCCGACCGCCGACCAGATGCTCGGCTTTGTTGCTCAGTACGAGAAGTCAAAGCCATCAGTGCAGCGGGCGTTTAAATGCGCGCCGCCGTTGAATTGACCTGACCCCCGGTCTATATTCCGGCGCTCCGTAAGGGGCTTGGCGCTGGGGGGCTGTAGCTCAGCTGGTTAGAGTGCCGGTCTGTCACACCGGAGGTCGCGGGTTCGAGCCCCGTCAGCCCCGCTCATGGACTCCTTGATTCACGAACCCCCGCCCCTGATCGGCGGGGGTTTTCTTATGTTGGAGCGTGCCCACGGCCGCTTCTGAACCGATTTCCTACCACGTTCCCGTCCTCACCGCGGCCGTGCGGGCATGGGCCGAAGGCGGCGCGCGTGCGGTCGATGCCACCCTCGGGGGCGGCGGACACGCGGCGATCTTGCGGGGACTCGGGGCTCGCGTGTTGGGGATCGATCGCGATCCCGAAGCTCTTGCAGCCGCGCGGCACAGGCTTGGCTCAGAGGGCGTTGAGTACGTCGAAGGCTCCTTTGCCGCCCCCGCCGCCCTTGCCGCCATTGCGGCATTCCGCCCTGACCGCATCCTGCTCGACCTCGGCGTGAGCTCGCATCAGATCGACAGCGCCGAGCGCGGGTTCACGTTCCGCCCCGGCGCACCGCTCGATATGCGAATGGGAGCAAAAGGGAAGGGGGAGGGGGGAAGGGGCATTGCGGCGCGCGACGTCCTGAACTCCTGGCCGGAGGCGCGACTCACGCAGGTCTTTGCGGACTACGGTGACGAGCGACGCGCGCGCGGGTTGGCGCGCGAGGTCATCCGCCGCCGGCAGCGCGAGCCGTTCATTGTGAGTGACGACTTCGTCAACGCGATTCGCGCGGTGCTGGGACCGCGCTCGGGTCCCCCCGATTTCGCGCGCCTGTTTCAGGCGCTCCGCATCGCGGTGAACGACGAGCTGGCCTCGCTCGAGGCCGCGCTGCCGCAGCTGCGCGACGCGCTCACGCCGGGTGGTCGTCTGGGCGTGATCACGTACCACTCGGGCGAAGATCGCATCGTCAAACACGCGTTCCGCGAGTGGAGCCGTGATTGCATCTGCCCGCCGCGTCAACCGGTGTGCACCTGCCGCGGCCGCGCGCTGGGCCGCGTGCTCACCAAGAAGCCGATCGTGCCTGAGGCCAGCGAAATCCGCGACAACCCGCGCGCCCGTTCGGCGCAATTCCGAGGGTTCGAGTCCGGTGGCGTTTAGAGGGCGGCACTGGATCGCGTTCTGGCTCGTGGCGCTGCTCGCGGCGCTGTGGCTGGTCATCGCGCGTCAGACGGCCGCGCTCAATGCGGCCCGGGAGCTCAACGATCTGCGCGCAGAGCGCGCCGCCCTCGAGGGCCGGCGCGCCGAGCTGGAGCGACGCGTGCGCACCGCGCAAAGCAGGGCCGTGTTGCTCCCCAGGGCGCAGCAGCAGGGACTCCGCCTGCCCGCCGATACCGAAATCATCCTGATTCCCGCGCCCGGCGCGCCCACGCCGGCCGGCACTCCGCGTCGCTGATGGCCAAGCCGCTCGTGCGCTTGCGCGTGGTCGAAATCGGTCTGGGGCTCGCCCTGCTCGCGCTGGTGGGACGGGCGGCGCAGGTCCAGTTGTTCGAAGGGCGCCGCTATGCGGCCGCAGCCAGAGCACAGCGGACCGAGCAGGTCGTGCTCGAGGCGCGCCGCGGCACGCTGTTCGACCGGCACGGCACCGCGATCGCGCTCACTCAGGAGACGTATCACGTCGGCATCGCCCCCAACGAGCTGCGCGATCCGGCGCGCGACGTCCCCAAGATCGCGCGCCAGCTGCATCTCCCGGTGGGCGACGTGCAGCGCGCGATGGGCAAGCGCTACGCCTGGTTCGCGGGCCCGTTCACCGCGCTCGACGTCCAGCCGATTCGCGCGCTGCGCGGCGTGCACCTGGAGCCCGTGCTGCGCCGGTTCTATCCGTCGCGTGAGTTTGCGCGCGCAGTGATTGGGAGGGTGGGGGAGGATGGGCGAGGGTCTGGAGGTGGGGGCGGGGGACTGGAGCGGCTGCTCGATAGCCTGCTCGCCGGCACCCCAGGGTCGGCCGTCGTCCTCAAGGATCGCTCCGGGCGGGAGTATGAATCGCCCGCGCGCGTGATCGCCGAGCCGGTCGCCGGCAACGACGTGGTGCTCACGCTCGACACGGAGCTGCAGGAGATCGCGCAGCGCGCCCTGGATGACGCGATCGACAACATGGAGGCGGACGGGGGCGACGTCGTGATGCTCGATCCGCGTACCGGCGAAGTCCTCGCGGTGGCGTCGCGGCGCGCCGACGGCTCGATGCGGCCAAGCGCCTTCACCGAAACGTTCGAGCCGGGATCACTCGCCAAGATCTTCGCCGCGGCGGCGCTGATCACCTACGATCGCGTGCGTCCGCAGGAGCGCGTGTCGGGCGAAGGCGGGCGCTATCGTCTCCCCGACCGCGTCGTGACGGACGAGCATCCACTGCCGACGCTCACGCTCGCCGACGCGATTCGGGTCTCGAGCAATATCGCGCTGGTGAAGTTCGCCGCGCGGCTCGAGCCCGACGAGCAGTACGGCGTGCTGCGCGCGTTTGGCTTCGGCGCGCCGACCGGCGTCGAATTCCCCGCCGAATCGCCGGGGCGGCTCCGGCCACCGTCGGAATGGTCGCGGCCGAGCTCGGCCAGCCTCGCGATCGGCTACGAGCTGGCGGTGACGCCGATCCAGCTGGCCGCGGCCTACGGCGCGATCGCCAACAACGGCGTGCTGCTGCAGCCGACGTTGATTCGCGAGGTGCGCTCGCCCAACGCGGGTGGCATCGTGCGCTACCGGCATACGCCCGAGCCGGTGCGTCGCGTCGTCACGCCGGAGGTCGCGTCCACACTGCGCGACTTGTTGCGCGGCGTGGTGGAGGCGGGCGGGACGGCGGAGCGCGCGGCGCTCGCCAATTTCCAGCTCGCCGCCAAGACGGGGACGGCGCGGCGCGTCGTGGGCGGCCGCTACGCCGCCGGCCAGTACACCGCGTCGTTCGCGGCGCTGTTTCCAGCCAACGACCCGCAGCTCATCGTGGTGATGAAGATCGACAATCCGCAGAAAGGGAGTTACTTCGCCGCGCAGACCGCCGCCCCCGTCACACGCTCGATGCTCGAGCAGGCGCTCGCGGCGCGGACCGTCGCCCTGGACCGCGCCCGGTTGTCGAATGTGGCCATGACCGCCGATCGGACGGGCGCAAGCGCACCGCTCGAGGAACCCGACGGCGTGGTGCCGTATGTGGTGTCGTGGCCGTACGTGCCGGACACCGCGCAGGCGCAGGCGGAGCGCCCGGTCCCCAACATCACCGGGAAGCCGTTGCGGGCGGCGGCGCGCACGCTGCACCGCCGCGGGTTCAAGGTGGTCGTGAAAGGCTGGGGGGTCGTCCACCACACCTGGCCGGCCGCCGGTGAGCAGGCCGTCGCCGGCTCCACGGTGACCGTGTTTGCGGAACCGCTTTCCCCGACATCGCGTCCGTGAGCCGTCCTCTCCAGGAAGTGGTGGACGCGCTGGCGCGCGCGGGCGTCTTGATCGCTGCGCCTCCGGCGGCGGAGCTGCCGTCGATCAGCGGCCTCACGGCCGACGCCCGGCGGCTCGAGCGCGGCATGCTGTTCTGCGCCGTGCGCGGGGCCGTGCTGGATGGCCACACGTTCGTCGCCGACGCGGCCGGGCGGGGTGCGGCGGCCGCGCTCGTCGAGGCGCGGCAGCCGGTCGCGATTCCGCAGATCCTCGTCCGCAACGGCCGGCGCGCCGCGGCGCTGGCCGCCGAGGCGTGGTACGGACGGCCCGCGAGCCGGCTCCAGATGATCGGCGTCACGGGAACGAACGGAAAGACGACGTCCGTCATTCTCACGCGCCACGTGTTGAGCGCGCGCTGGCCGATGGGCGCGATCGGGACGTTGGGCTGTATCGATCCGGCCGGGCAGCCGGTCGAGAGCGAGGCGGGCAATCTCACGACGCCGGGCCCCATCGATCTGCAGGCCACGCTCGCCGCGCTCGTCGCCCGCGGCGCCGCCGGTGTGGCGATGGAAGTGTCCTCGCACAGTCTCGACCAGGGGCGGGTGGACGGCCTGCTGTTCCGCGCGGCCATCTTCACGAATCTGACGCGGGATCATCTCGACTATCACGAGACGTTCGACGCCTATTTCGCCGCCAAAGCGAAGCTCACGGGCTATCTGGCCGATGCCGGTCTTGCCGTGATCAACGCCGACGATGCCGCGTGGGCCCGGCTCCCACGGACTCCCCGGCGCATCACGTTCTCGGCGACGTCCAAGGACGCCGACGTGGTCGCTCACGATGTCCGCCTGGATGCGCAGGGAGCCCGGTTCACCCTGGTGACCGCGGCAGGCAGTCATCCCGTGGCGCTGCCACTGCTGGGACGCTTCAACGTCGCGAACGCACTCGGCGTCGCGGCGTGCGCCGTTGGGTTGGACGTGCCGGCCCACGTCGTCGCCGAGCGGTTATCGAGCGCGCCGCAGGTTCCGGGACGGATGGAGCGCATCGCGGTCGATCCCAGCGTCGTCCTGCGCGATTACGCGCACACGCCCGACGCGCTCGAGCGCGCGCTCGAAACGATTCGGGAGGTCACCCCGGCCGGTGGACGCGTCATCGTCGTGTTCGGCGCCGGTGGCGATCGCGACCGCGGCAAGCGCGCTCCCATGGGCGAGATCGCGGTGCGGCTCGCCGACGTGGCGATTGCGACGTCCGACAATCCGCGCACCGAGGATCCGGAACGGATCCTGGATGACGTCGAGGCCGGAATGGAGGCGCGAGCGCATTACCGCATCACCGACCGGAAAGCGGCGATTGCCCAGGCGCTGGAGCTGGCCCGCGCAGGCGACACGATTCTGCTCGCGGGGAAGGGACACGAGACCTATCAGGTCGTCGGGACGACCAAGCACCCGTTTGACGAGCGCGAGGTGGTGCGCAGCCTGGGGGCGAATTAATGGGGGCTCGGGACTCGGGGCTCGGGACTGGGCGGTCATGGACAAGCGACGAGGTTGCTGCGGCGCTCAGCGTTCCCGCGCCGAAGAAACTGAAGTTCAGGGGTATCGCGACCGACACTCGACAACCGATGACCGACCACCTGTTTGTTGCCCTGAAGGGCGAGAATTTCGACGCGCACAATTTTCTCGCGCAGGCCAAGGAACAGGGTGCGACCGGTGGCCGTGGTGCGACGCGGGACGCCGCCCGGTCGAGGGTCTGGCATTCTTCGAAGTCGACGACACCCTCGACGCGCTTGGGCTGCTGGCGCGCGCGCGCAGGCGCATGCTGCCCGCAGGAACGCCCGTCGTCGCGATCACGGGGTCGAGCGGGAAGACGAGCACCAAGGAAATGATTCGCGCGGCGCTCGGCGCGCGCTACCGCGTCCACGCCACCTCCAGGAACCTCAACAACCGCGTCGGCGTGCCGCTCACGATTCTCAGCGCGCCCGACGACACGGAGGCGCTCGTCGTCGAGGCCGGCGCGAGCGTCCCGGGAGAAATCGCGAAGCTGCGCGACATCATCGAGCCCACGATCGCCGTGATCACGAACGTCGGGTACGCGCATGTGGAGGGGTTCGGCTCGCTGGAAGGCGTGATGACGGAGAAGCTGTCGCTGCTCGACCGGGTCCCGGTGGCGATCATCGGCTCGGGTCCCGACGCCATGTGGCCCGAAGCCCGGCGCCGGACCCAGGTGATTCCCGCTGCGCTCGCGGGGGACAGCAGCGACGACGCGCTCCTCGATCGCCATCTGGATCGCAGCGGGCACCCCCAGATCGCGCTCGATTCCGGGGAGAAAATCACCCTGCCGGCACTCGGCATTCATCAGCTCGAAAACGCCCAGATCGCGCTGGCGGTGGCCCAGCGGGCCGGCGTCGAGCACGATGCCGCCGTCCGGGCGCTGGCGGGCATGCGGCTGCCGGAAGGGCGGGGCGACCTGCGCGAAGTCGGCAGCATGGTCGTGATCGACGACACCTACAACGCCAACCCTGCCTCGCTCCGCCGCGCCGTGCAGACGGCCGACTGGCTGGCGCGCCGGCAGCGACGCCCGCTGGTGGTCGTGGTCGGCACCATGTTGGAGTTAGGGCCGGAAAGTGCAAGATTGCACGCCGAAGCGGCGCGCGAGATCGCGCAGCGCCAGCCGGCGCTGGTCGCCGCCGTCGGGGAGTTCGCGCGGGCGTTCGAGCCGTTGCGCGACGCGCTCGGCGGGAGACTGATCACCGCGGCCGACGCGGAAGCGCTCGGCCCCAAGCTCAAGTCCGCGCTGCGGGGCAACGAGCTGGTGCTGCTCAAGGCTTCACGGGGGATCGCCTTGGAACGTGTCCTCAACCACCTGACCTGATGCTCTATCACCTGCTCGCCCCGCTCGCTCGCCAGCACATCATCTTCAATCTGTTCAATTACATCACGTTTCGCGCCGCGGGCGCGACCGTCACGGCGCTGCTGCTCGCCTTCGTCGTCGGTCCCTGGATCATCCGGAAGCTGCGCGAGCATCGCATCGGGCAGATCGTGCGGGCCGAGGGCCCGACGAGTCACCACGGCAAGCGCGGCACTCCCACGATGGGCGGGCTGATCATTCTGCTCGCGACGATCGTGCCGACGCTGTTGTGGGCGCGGCTCGACAGCCGCTACGTGATCGTGGCCGTCGTCGCGATGCTCTGGATGGGACTGATCGGGTTTCTCGACGACTACCTCAAGATCGTGCGCGGCCACTCACAGGGCCTCGTGGCGCGCTGGAAGCTCGTGGGCCAGGTCTCGTTCGGTGTGGGGCTCGGCGCCTATCTGTTGCTGTTCCCACTCACCAACAGTGCCGATCCCTCGGCCACGCAGCTCCCGTTCTTCAAGTACATCGTGCTGGTGCTGCCATGGTACGTGTATCTCGGGTTCGTCACGTTCGTGACGACGGCGAGCTCGAATGCGGTCAACCTCACCGACGGACTCGATGGACTGGCCGCGGGGCTGACCGTCATCGCCGGCGGCGCATTCGCGATCTTCTGCTACCTGTTTGGACGCGTGGACGCGGCGCGCTATCTCGGCGTGCTGCATCTCCCCGGGGCGGGCGAGCTCACGATCTTCTGCGGCGCGCTCATGGGCGCCGCGCTGGGGTTCCTCTGGTTCAACGCGCATCCCGCGCAAGTCTTCATGGGCGATACCGGTGCGCTCGCGATCGGCGGCGCGCTGGGGACGGTCGCGATTCTGCTCAAGACCGAGTTCCTGCTGCTCATCACCGGCGCCGTGTTCGCGGCGGAGACTCTTTCGGTGCTGATCCAGACCACGACGTACAAGTACCGGAAGAAGCGCTACGGGAAAGAGTACGCCGACGCCCACAGAGTCTTTCGAATGGCGCCGCTGCATCATCATTTCGAAAAGCTCGGGTGGGCGGAGCCGCAGGTGGTGATGCGGTTTTACATCCTGGGGGTCATGTGCGCGATGATCGCGCTGGCCACGCTCAAAGTACGATGATCGAGCACGCGCCGATCGTCCCCGACGCCTGGCGGCGTCCGGGCAGCTTCGTCGCGATCATCGGCCTGGGAAAAAGTGGGGTCGCCGCCGCGCGCCTGCTCGCCCGCGAGGGCGTCCGCGTCTACGCCAGCGACGCCTCCGATCATCCTTACGCCGGAGAGGCCGCCGAAGCGCTGCGCGGCGTGCCGTCGGTCGACGTGGAGACGGGCCGCCACGATCTCACCAAGATTCGCCAGGCGGCCGGCCTGGTGGTGTCGCCCGGCGTCGCGCCGGACGCGCCGGTGCTGACCGCGGCGCGGCACGCCGGTGTCGAGATCGTCTCGGAGCTCGATCTCGGCTGTCGCGCGCTCGCGGCGCTGCAACCCGGGACGCGCAGCATCGCGATTACGGGCACCAACGGAAAGACGACGACGACGGCCCTGGTCGCGCACCTGCTGAGCGCCGCCGGCCTGCGCGCGACCACGGCGGGCAACATCGGCCGGCCGGTGACCGATCTGGCGATGGCGAACGAGGCGTACCAGTGGCTGAGCCTGGAGGTCTCGTCTTTTCAACTGCACGATAGCCCGAACTTCGCGCCCGAAATCGGCATCCTGACGAACCTGGCTCCCGACCATCTCGACCGCTATCCGTCGGCCGACGCGTACTATGCGGATAAGCGGCTGCTGTTCCGCAACGCCGGAAACGAAGATGTCTGGGTCTTGAACGGCGACGATGCGCTGGTGCTGAAGCTGGCCGCGGGCGCGGCCGGTCGCCGCGTGCTGTTCTCGCTCGCGCAGCGCGCCGACGCCTGGTATGACCGGGTCAATCAAACCCTCCGCCTGGGAGGCGACGCGCTGGTCAAACGGAGCGAGCTGCATCTGCTCGGTGACCACAACGTGGCGAACGCCCTCGCGAGCGCGCTCGCCGTGCATGAAGCCGGCGTCCCCACCGCGCTCATCGGAGCCGGGCTGCGCTCGTTCCGCCCGCTGCACCATCGGCTGGAGCCCGTGCGGGAGGTGAACGGCGTCTTGTGGATCAACGACTCCAAGGCCACCAACATCGCGGCCACGACGGTCGCGGTGCTCGCGATGGAGCGCCCGTTCGTGCTGCTGCTCGGCGGCCGCCACAAGGGCGAGCCCTATACCGGCCTCGCCCCGTTGCTCGCCGAGCGCTGTCGAATGGTAATCGCGTACGGGGAGGCCGGGCCGCTGGTCGAGCAGGATCTCGCCGGCAAAGTGCGGCTCGAGCGGGGCAGCACGTTCGAGGACGTCGTGGCCCGCGCGCGGCTGGCGGCGCAGCCGGGCGATGCGGTGCTGCTGTCTCCCGCGTGCTCGAGCTACGACATGTTCAAGAACTACGAAGAACGGGGGGCCACATTCCGGCAGCTCGTCGAAACGTTTTGACGGCGGTCATGTGGCAAGGGCGATTGCTCGCCGTCGTCACCGCCGTGCTCGTCGTGTTCGGGCTCGCGGCGGTGTACGGCGCCTCGAGCCTCGTCACGACCGCCGGTGGCCAGGTGGGCGCGAGCTTCGCGCTGCGACAGGCTGTGGGCGCGGCGGTGGGGGGACTGCTCGCCGTGACGTTCGCGCGCCTGGACTACCACCGCTGGCGCCGCTGGGCCTGGCCGTTGCTCGGCATCACGGGGTTCCTGCTGCTCATTCCGCTGCTCCCATTCACCCATGCGATCACGCCCACGATCAACGGCGCGCGCCGCTGGGTGAACCTGGGCGTGCTCACGCTGCAGCCGTCCGAGCTGGCGAAGCTCGCCGTCGTCGTGTGGTGCGCGATGCTCGCCGCCAAGAAAGGCGAGCAGCTCCGCGACTTCCGGCGCGGCGTCCTGCCGTTTGTCGTGATTCTCGTGCCGGTCATCGGCCTGATCTTCCTCGAGCCGCATTTGTCGATGGCGCTGCTCGTCGCGCTGCTCGCGGGCAGCGTCCTGTTCACGGCCGGCGCGCGCATCGGGCACTTTCTGGCGCTCGGCGTCGCCGCCGGGCCGCTGCTCTACGGCGCCGTGGCGACCGCCCAGTACCGGCTCGCGCGCGTGTTGACGTTCCTGAATCCAGGCGCGGCCCCCACGGAGGCCACGTGGCAAGTCCAGCAATCGCTCACCGGCATCGGGGCAGGGCAGCTGGTCGGCGCGGGCTTCGGGCAGGGGCAACAAAAACTCGGCTACCTGCCGTACGCGTACTCTGATTTCATTTTCTCGACCATCGGCGAGGAGTGGGGTTTCCTCGGCGTGCTCGCGATCGCGCTGCTCTTCGGCACGTTCGTGTGGCTCGGCTTCCGCATCGCGCGCAACGCGCCCGATCTGTTCGGCCAGCTGCTCGCGACCGGCATCACCGTCATGATCGGGCTGAGCGTGGTGCTGCACATCGGGGTAAGTCTGGCCGTCATTCCCGCAACCGGCGTCACCTTACCATTCATGTCGTATGGACGGTCCTCGCTGATCGTCGCGCTGGCGGCCACCGGGGTACTCGCGAGCGTTGGGAGAGCTCGGAGGGCCGGTTGAACGCAGAACGCGGAAGTCGGAACGGGGAACAGGGTCTTTGACTTTCGTTCCGAATTCCGCGTTCCCACTTCCGGGTTTGTGAAGCTCCTCATCGCTGGCGGCGGCACCGGCGGTCACCTCATGCCGGCGCTCGCCTTGGCGCGCGTTGCCGCTGATCAGGGCCACGATGTCGTATTGGTGGGCGCGCAGCGCGGCATCGAAGCGCGCATCCTGCCCCATCATCCATTTCGTTTTCATCTCTTGCCCATCGAGCCGCTGTATCGCCGTCAGTGGTGGCGTAATTTCTTGCTGCCGCTCATGTGGCTGCGCGCGACACGCGCGTCGAATCGTGTGCTTCGGGACGAACGGCCGGACATCGTCATCGGCACGGGCGGCTATGCGGCCGGTCCCGTGGTGCTCCGCGCGCAGCACGTCGGGATCCCGACCGTGCTGCAGGAACAGAATGCGTTTCCCGGCCTCACCACGCGCTGGCTCGCCCGCCGCGCGCGACAAGTGCATCTCGGGTTTCCGGAAGCGCGCGAGCGACTCACGCCTGGGCCGTTCACGGCAGTGTTTGTGTTCGGCAATCCGATCACCCCTCCGCCGCCGCCGTCTCATGTCGATGCGCAGGCCGCGCGCAGCGAGCTGGGGCTCACCGCGCGCGAGCGCACGGTGTTCATCTTCGGCGGGAGCCAGGGCGCGCGTGCGGTGAACGAAGCCGTTGCGCGCGCGATCGAACGAGGACTACTCAGCGACGTGAATCTGATCTGGGGGACGGGCGCGTCGCAGGAGGCCCGGTACGCGGCGCTCGCGGTGCCGGGACGAATCGTCATCCGCGGATTCTTCGATCCGATCGCGACGGCGTATGCAGCCGCCGATCTGGTCGTCGCGCGCGCCGGCGCGATGACCGTCTCCGAGCTGTGCGCGTGGGGCAAGCCGAGTGTGCTGGTGCCGTTGCCGAGCGCTGCCGCGGATCACCAAACCTCCAACGCGCGCGCGCTGGCCAACGCGGGGGCGAGCGTGCTGCTGCGCGAGCGCGACCTGACGCCCGAGTCACTCGCCCAGACCGTGAGATCGCTGGCCACAGACAACCGGCGACTCGAAGAGCTGGGGACGGCAGCCCAGCAACGGGGCACCCCGAATGCTGCCCGAACCATCATCGGGAAGGTTCTAGAGCTTTCGCAAGTCAAATAAATACCCTATATTAGCTGCCCACAGATGACCTTGTTTCGAACCGGGGATCCCCGACCAATCCACTTCATGGGCATAGCCGGGGCGGGGATGAGCGCCCTGGCTTTGATTGCCAGGCACCGGGGAGTCTCCATAAATGGTTGTGATTCTGACACTTCCGGGGCCGGCAGCGATGACCTGACCGCCTTGGGAGTCGGTGTTGCGCGGGGTCACGACCCGAGCCATCTCGATGGCGTACGCGCGGTTGTGGTCACGGCGGCGGTGCCGAGGGACCATCCCGAATTGGAACGGGCCCGGGCGCTGAACCTGCCGATCGTCCGCCGAGCCGACGCCTTGGGGGACCTGGTGTCCAGTGGGAGCCTGGTGGCGGTCGCAGGCACGCACGGTAAGACGACCACCACAGTGATGGTGACGGAGGCACTCACGGCCGCCGGGCGAAATCCCACGGGACTCGCCGGCGGCCGCGTCGCGCATTGGGGCGGCAACGCGCGCCTCGGCAGCGACGACTTGTTCGTCGTCGAGGCCGATGAGTACGACCAGGCGTTCTTGTCGCTGCATCCGACGGTCGCGGTGGTGAACAACGTCGAAGCCGACCACCTCGAGTGCTACGGCAGCGTCGAGGCGCTCGAGGACGCGTTCGCGGAGTTCGCGGGGCGGGCGCAGCGCGTGATTGTGGGAGCCGACGACGCCGGCGCCGATCGTGTGGCGTTGCGCGTCGGCGCGCCGGTGTGGCGCGTGGGCATCGGCCCGACGGCCGACGTGCGGATCCGCGCCGTGCGACTCGAGCCAGGCGGCTCGCGCGCGACGATCGCGCTGCCCGGGGGCGACTCGGTCGAGCTGCAGCTGGCGGTGCCGGGCATGCACAACGTGCGGAACGCGGCGGCCGCGCTCGCGGTGCTGCATGCGCTCGGCGCGGACGCGGCCGTGGGGGCGCGCGCGCTGGCGGAGTTTCATGGCGTGGGACGGCGCTTCGAGCGCCTGGGCGCGGCGCGTGGCATCACCGTGGTCGACGACTACGCGCATCACCCGACGGAAGTCGCGGCCACGTTGGCGGCGGCGCGGCAGGCGTTTCCCGGGCGGCGCGTCGTGGCGGTGTTTCAGCCGCACCTGTACTCGCGCACCGCGCTGCACGGCGAAGCGCTCGGGAAGGCGCTCGCGGCCGCCGACGTCGTCGTGATCGCTCCGATCTACGGCGCGCGCGAACAGCCGCTGGCGGGTGTCACGCATCACCTCGTGGTACGCGGTGCCACGCGGGCCGGTGCGGCCACGGTCGCGGTGCGGGATCGCGCGGGACTGACCACGCACGTCGCGCGCGTGGCGCGCGACGGCGATGTGGTCTTCACGCTCGGAGCAGGGGACGTCACGAGAGTCGGACCGGAGCTCCTGGCGATATTGAGGACGGGGAACGGGGACCAGGGAGCAGTCGCGTGAAGCGGCGGTTCCGTGTGCCGCGCCTGCCGCGCCTGCCGCGCGCATCGAAGCGCGTGTTGTGGTGGGCGGGCGCGGTGATGGCGGTTATCGTGATATGGATGGCGGCGCCGCTGAGCTTGCGTCGCCTGAGCTTCTTCCGCGTGCGGCAGGTGGAGCTGGTCGGCATTCGCTATCTCGACGCCGATCGTGTGCTGGCCGCGCTCCAGATGTCGCCCAGCGCGAGCGTGTTCGACGACACCGACGTGCTCGCCGAGCGCTTGCGCGGACTGGAGGGCGTGGTCGAAGCTTCGGTGGTCCGGCGGCCGCCGGCGTCACTGAAGGTGATCGTGCGGGAGGTGGAGCCGGTGGCGCTGGTCGCGAATGCCCGCGGCGCGTTGGTCGTGGTGGATGCGGCGGGGCAGTCGTTGCCGTTCGAGCGGGGCACGCTGGACCTGCCGGTGGTGCAGGCGCCGGACAGTGGCGTCGTGGGTGTGTTGGCGCGCGTGCAGGCTTACGATCCCGTCTTGTATCAGGCGATCGACGCGGCGCGCCGCGGTGACGCGCAGCGCGGTGACGTGCTGCTCGAGTTGGGAACGCATCGGGTATTGCTGGGCCCGAATGCCGGGCCGGAGGTGATCCAGGCCGTGATGCTGGTGGCAAGAGATCTGGCCGCGAAAGCGCGCCCCTATACGGAGCTGGACGGCCGCTTTGCCGGACAGATCATCGTGCGCCGCCGCAGCTCGCGCGGCGGGAGCGTGTGATGCCGGAGCGCCGCCTCGTCGCCGGTCTGGACCTGGGGAGTACCAAGACCTGCGCCGTAATCGCCGAGCTGGTGGGCGACCTGCCGCGCGCGCCGCTCGCCAAGATCCTGGGCGTGGGGCTCGCGAAAAACAGCGGCGTGCGCCGCGGCGTGGTGCGCGACATCGACGAGACGACGCGCTCGGTCGCGGCTGCGTTGAAGGACGCCGAGCGCATGGCGGGCGCGCGCGTCCCCGACGTGACGTGCGGCATCGCTGGCGAGCACGTCACGGCGCGCGGCTCGGCCGGCGTCGTGGCCGTGAGCGGCGAGGAGATCACGCCGCAGGACGTCGCGCGCGTGAACGAGGTAGCCCGGGCCGTGTCGCTGGGCCGGGATCACGAGCTCCTCCACGACATCCCGCAGGAGTACAAGGTCGATCAGCAGGGAGGGATTTCGGATCCGGTGGGCATGACCGGCACGCGGCTCGAAGTGGAGATGTACCTCGTCACCGTGCAGTCGACGGCGGCGCAGAACCTCCGCAAGAGCGTGCAGCGCGCCGGGTATCGGGTCGCCGATCTGGTACTCGAGCCGCTCGCGGCCTCGTACGCGGTGCTGACCGACGATGAAAAGGAGCTGGGCGTCGCGCTCGTCGAAGTGGGCGGTAGCTCGACGGGGGTCGCGATCTTCCACGAAGGGAAGATCCGGCACCTCGCGTCGCTCAAATTCGCCGGCGGCCATGTCACGAGCGATCTGGTCCAGGGCCTGAGCGTGACACAGTCGGACGCCGAGCGGTTGAAGGAGCGACATGGCACGGCGTACGCGCCGCTGGTGGATCCGGGCGAAATGGTCACGCTGCCGTCCACCGCGGGACAAGGCGCGCGCTCGGCCCCCCGCGAGCTCGTCGCGCATATCATCCACCAGCGCGTGGACGAGATCTTCCAGCTCGTGGGCCGCGAGTTCGAGCGCGCGGGGTACGCCGGCGGCCGCTTGCCCGCGGGCGTCGTGCTCTCGGGCGGGACGGCGCATCTGCCGGGCATGGTCGAGCTGGCGCGCGAGGTGTTCGCGGTGCCGGTGCGGGCGGGACATCCCGAGCAGGGGATCTCGGGACTCGTGGACAGCGTCCAGGCGCCGCGCTACGCGGTGCCGGTCGGCTTGGTGCTGTATGCGGCGCGCAAGAGTGCGGGGGGGGGCTCCGCTCCGGGTGTATTGTTCGGTGGCGCTCCCGAGAAGCTGTTTGGACCTCTCAAGAGATGGTTGCAGGACTTCTTCTGAGCCCTAGGGGAGACCCATGATCTTCGAACTCGAAGAGACCGTAACACAGAACGCGCGCATGAAGGTCGTCGGCGTCGGCGGGGGCGGCGGCAACGCCCTGAACCGGATGATCGACGAGCACGTCGGCGGTGTCGAGTTCATCTCGGTCAACACCGATGCCCAGGCGCTCCTCAACAACAAGGCCGATGTGAAGGTGCAGATCGGCAAAAAGCTGACGCGGGGGCTCGGCGCCGGCGCGCGGCCGGAGATCGGCCGCCAGGCGATCGAAGAGAATCGCGATGAAGTGCTGCACACGCTCCAGGGGGCCGACCTCGTCTTCGTCACCTGCGGGATGGGCGGCGGCACGGGCACCGGCGCGGCGCCGATCATCTCGCAGGTGGCGCGCGATCTGGGGGCGCTGACGATCGGCATCGTCACCAAGCCGTTCCTGTTCGAGGGCCGCAAGCGCATGCGTCAGGCGGAGATGGGCATCGCCGAGATGCGCAAGCATGTCGACACGATGATCGTGGTGCCGAATGAGCGGCTGCTCGCGGTGGTCGGGAAGGGCATTCCGTTCCAGGATGCGCTGAAGAAGGCGGACGAAGTGCTGCTGCACGCGACGCAGGGCATTTCGGCCCTGATCTGTGTCACCGGACTGGTCAATGTAGATTTTGCGGACGTGCGCACCGTCATGCAGAACGGCGGCGCGGCGCTGATGGGCACGGGCCAGGGACGCGGCGAGAACCGCGCGATGGAAGCGGCGCAGCAGGCGATCTCCAGCCCGCTGCTCGACAACATCTCGATTGCCGGCGCGACGGGTGTCCTGATCAACATCACCGGCGGCGAAGATCTCACGCTGGGCGAAGTCACGCAGATCAGCGAAGCGATTCACGACGCCGCGGGCGACGAAGCCGAGATCATCTTCGGCGCGGTCAACGATCCCGCGATGCATGGCGAAGTGCGGATCACCGTGATCGCGACGGGCTTTGACAAGACCGGCGCCATGGCGGATGCGTTGGCGGGCGTGCAGAGACCGGCGGCGGGCGTGCTGCCGTTCCGCGACCGTGGCGCGCGGCCCACGCCGATGCCGCCGCCCGGATTCGCGAAGCCGGCCGAGGCGCCGAAGCGCACCGGCCCGGCCCAGGCGCCGCTGAATCCCGAGCTGAACGAAATGGAAATCCCGACCTTCATCCGGAGACAGATGGACTGATGCAGTGGCGAGCGAGTCACTACGTGGCGGCCGGCGCGCTCGCCGCAGGCATGCTGGCGTGGGGTGCACACGCGGCGTGGTCGTCGCGCGAAATGGTGGCGCTGCCGATCATCGTCACCAGCGCCTACGACGAATGGGCGGACACGCTCCGCCGCCGGGAAATGCTCGCCGATGTGCTGGAGCGCGCCGGCATCACCGGCCGCGAGTACGTCAGCTTCATGAAGGCCACACACGCCCTCAACCCGCGCCGGTTACAACCGGGCCTCGTCTTTGAGCTGCGCCGCCTGAAGGGCGCCCGCGTCGCCAATCGCCTCGGCGTCCGCCTGGATCCCGAGAAACGCATCTGGATGACGCGGCTGGACGGCGACGCGGGCTGGCAGGAAGTCGTCGAGGACATTCCCTGGACCAGCGAGCGCCTCCGCACGACGGCCGTGATTCAGTCGAATCTCTACGACGCACTCGACGCCGCGATCCCCGATTCATTCCTGCCCCGTGGCCAGCGCGTCGCGCTCGCATGGGCGATCGCCGACGTGTACGACTGGGAAGTGGATTTCACGCGCGATATGCGTCCCGGCGATCGCGTCGAAGTGGTGATCGAGCGGCGGCAGTCGCCGCAGGGTGAGCGACGCTTTGGACGCATTGTCGCCGCACGGGTGGACGTCGCGGGCTCGCCGAGTTTCGCCTTTGCGTTCGGTCACGGCTTCTTCGACGAACGTGGCCGCTCGTTGCGCCGCGCCTTCCTGCGAGCGCCGTTGCAATACCGCCACATCTCGAGCCGCTTCGGTGGCCGCTACCATCCGATTCTCAGGCGCTGGCGCTCGCACCAGGGCACCGACTATGCCGCCGCCTACGGGACGCCGGTGCGCGCCACAGCGGATGGCGTCGTCACCAAAGCGGGATGGGACGGCGGCTACGGCAACATGGTCGAGATCCGCCACGCCAACGGGATTCGCACGCGCTACGGCCACCTGTCGGCGTTCGCCAGAGGGTTGGGAGTAGGCGACCGGGTCCGTCAGGAACAGACCGTCGGGTTCGTGGGCTCGACCGGGCTGTCCACCGGCCCGCATCTGCACTACGAGTTCCTCGTGAACGGCCGGCCCACCAATCCGCAGCGCAAGGATTTCGGAGCCGGTGCCCCTGTGGCGGGGAACTCGAAGGCCGCATTCGACAGCGTGCGCGTCCAGCTCCTCGCCGAGCTCGATCCGACGAACTTCCCCGCCGTGGCACCGGTGCTGGGCGCCGCCGCGGCGCGCGACGACTAGTCCCCCCCCAGTCCCAAACCCAAACCCCTCGTGGAACTCTATCCCGCCGTCGACCTGGAAGGCGGGCGGGTGGTCCGTGCCCATGGCGTCATGGCGGACCCGCTCCAGGCGCTCGCCACGCTCACGCGCGCCGGCGCGCGCTGGATTCATCTCGTCGACATGGATCGCGCCTACGGGCGCGGCGACAACCAGGCATTGATGCAGGCAGTCATCAACGCCGCCCTCGCGCCCCCCCCCCCAACCCCCAGGTCCGCGTGCAGGTCGGTGGCGGCTTGTTTCGCGAAGTCGACATCGACCAGATGTTCACGCTGGGTGCGACGCGCGTCATCATCGGCCCGCGCGGCGCCGTCGAGCACGGGCTCGTCGAGCGGCTGCTGGCGCGCCACGGCGCGACGCGGCTCGCCGTGGGTATCGATGCAAAACAGGGCCGTGTCGCCCCGCGGGGAACGACGCAGATTCTCGATCTCACCGCGCTCGAGCTGGCGACGCGCGTTGCCGGGCTGGGTATTCGCACGATCATCTACAATGAAGTGACGCGCGACGGCATGCTGAGTGGTCCCGACATCGCGGGCGCCAGGAGTATCGCCGCCCTGAGGGGAGGCCTGGACGTGATCGTCTCCGGGGGCGTGGGCTCGCTCGACGATCTGCGCAGCGCGCGCGCCGCCGGGCTCGCGGGCGCGTGCGTCGGCCGGGCTCTGTACGACGGACGCTTCACGATCGCGGAGGCGCTCGCGTGTCTCTCGTGATCCTGCGCGTCGTCGCGGTGCTGGCGCTCATGCTGTTGCTGTGGAATCCCGCCAGCTCCCGCCTCCTGCCGTCCGGCGATCAGCCCATCATCCTCCTCGATGCGTCGCTCAGCATGACCGGGGGGGGCGCTGCGTGGGACGCCGCGCTCGACAGCGCGCGCGCGTCGGCGCGACGCAGCGGTGCGCTGATCTGGCGGTTCGGCAGGCAAGTCACCGCCTTCGACACCACGCCACCGCGAGACGGGGCGACCCGACTCGGCCCCGCGCTCGAAGCCGCCGCCGGCCGCGCCGGCGAAGTCATCGTGGTGACTGATGGGGAGATCGACGACGCGGCGAGCATCCCCTCCGATCTCCTGCGCCGCCCGCGCGTGATCCTCGAGCCACGTCCCGCGTCCTTCGACGCGTACGTCGCGAACGTCGACGGCACGAGGCATGTGACCCGTTCGGATACCGTGCGTTTGAAGGTGAGCTATGGAACGGCGGGGAAGCGGGAAGGGGGAAGGGGGAGGGGTACGGCCAGCCTGGTGGCGAGTGTTGGTGATCGCCGGCTGGCTACGCAGGCGGTCACGCTTCCTGACAGCGGCGTTCTGGAGACCAGTATTACCCTTCCCGCTTCCCGCTTCCCCCTTCCCGGTTGGCAGGTCCTCGAGGTTCGCCTGGACGGCGTCAACGACGCCGAGTCCCGAGATGACGCGCGATTGTTCGCGATCGAGGTGAGCCTCGAACCGGCCGCGGTCGTATTCGCGTCCCCGCCCGACTGGGAAGCGCGGTTTCTGGCGCGGACCCTGGCGGATGTCGCGCGCCTCCCCGTCAAGATGTTCGTCGAGACGGAACCGGGGCGCTGGCGGGATGCGGCCACGCTGGCGCCGGTCGCGGCGGGCGAGCTGTCGCGCGCGGCCGCGAACGCGCGGCTCCTCGTGGCGGTGGGCGATCCGGCCCGGGCTCGGCCCTTCCTCGGGGCCGGCCGCAGCGCGCGACTCGTGTGGCCGACGAACGGCCAACCCGGCGATTGGTACGTCGAGCGGCCGCAGTCTTCGCCGTTCAGCGCGCCGCTGGCGGGCGTGCTGTGGGATTCGTTGCCGCCGGCGACGGCCGTCGTCCTGGCGCCGGATACCGGAGGGACCGTCGTCGCGCTCAGCGCCCGGCTCGCGCGGCGCGGGACGGCGCGGCCGATTGTGCGACTCGAGCAACGCGACGCCAGCCGCGTGGCCACGATCAGCGCGGCGGGGTTGTGGCGCTGGGCCTTTCGGGGCGGGGCCGCTGAGGAGGCGTACCGGTCACTGGTGGCGGCGCTGGTTGACTGGCTCCTGGGAGAACGGGGAGCCGGGAGCCGGGAGCGGGTTGTCCTGGAGTCCCCGGAGGTTCCGAACGGACTTCCCGTGACGTGGCGCTGGTCGAGTGCGGAACCGCCGCGTTCACTCGCGGTCCTGCTGCGCGCGGGAGACTCCACGCGCACGGACACGCTCCGGTTCGACGCCGCGGGACGCGCCGAGCTGATGCTGCCGCCCGGCGTGTACCGCTACACGGTGAGCGGCGGACCGGAGCAGGGCGTCGTCGCGGTGGAGACGTACTCCGACGAATGGCGGCCACGCACGCCGTCGCTCCGCGCCCAACCCGGTGAAGCCACCGCGCGCGTCGCGTCCACGTCCTTGCGCGATCGTTGGTGGTTGTTCGTCATCGCCATCGCGGCGCTCGCGACCGAATGGGCGTTACGCCGACGGCAGGGTTTGCCGTAATGGGGCTGTGGAACAAGATCTCGCGCTTGTTCGGCGCGGGCGGCGCCGACTACGCCACGCTGGAGAACGTGCAGCGTCTCCTCATCGAGGCGGACTTCGGCGTCGCGGCCACGAACGAAACGGTGGAGCGTCTGAGCAAGTCCCAACGCGTAGACCAGGCCACGCTCGAGCAGATCGTCATCGAGCAGCTCGGTCCGGCGGCCACGCCGCTCGCCCGGGCCGCGCCGCCACCGACCGTCGTGCTGGTCTTCGGGGTGAACGGCACGGGCAAGACCACGACCGTTGCGAAGCTGGCGCAGCGGCTCACGGCGGACGGCCGCAGCGTGCTGCTCGCCGCCGCCGACACGTTTCGCGCCGGCGCGACCGAGCAGCTCGCGACCTGGGCCAGGCGACTGCACGTGCCGTTCGTGGGCGCGAGCTCGGGGAAGGGCGCCGACGCCGCCGCCGTCGCGTTCGACGCCGTGGATGCCGCGATCGCGCGCGGGATCGACACCGTGCTCGTCGACACGGCGGGCCGTCTGCATACCGACGAGCGCCTGCGTGAGGAGCTGAAAAAAGTCGTACGCGTCGTGGGCAAACGGCTGGCGGGGGCGCCACATGAATCGCTCCTCGTGCTCGACGCTGGCCTAGGTCAAAACGCGGTACACCAGGCGCGTGAGTTCGCCGCGGCCGTGCCGTTGACCGGGTTGGTGATCACGAAGCTCGACGGGACGGCCAAAGGCGGCAGCGTGGTGGCGTTGCGCCGCGCCGTCCCCGCGCCGATCCGCTTTCTGGGAACGGGAGAGACGCTCGATGACCTGGAGCTATTCGATCCGGTGAGGTTTGCGCATCGGCTGGTCAGCGAATGAAGGGAAGGGGGACGAGGGAAGGGGGAAGGGTACGACGCTGACGTTGGGAAGTCCCGTAAAGTTCTTGAAAGGTGTCGGCCCGAAACGCGCCGAGGCCCTCCAGAGACTCGGCATCCGCACCATGGGCGATCTGCTCTACCACGTGCCCCACCGGTACCTCGACGCGACTACGGTGACGCCGCTGGCGCGCGCCATGGTCAACCAGGACGTCACGTGCGTGGGCCGCGTCGTGAGCACGGGGATCCTGCCCACCCGCCGCGGGTTGCGCGTGTTTCGCGCGGTGCTCAGAGATGCGAGTGGGTTACTCGAATGTGCCTGGCCGGGCCGCCCGTTCCTCGAGCGTCAAATCAAGAAAGGCCAGCTGCTGCTCGTGACCGGACCGGTCCGTTACTACCACGGCAAGCAGATCGTGCCGCGCGAGTTCATCGTGCTCGCCGAACCGGATGAGGGCGAAGGGGCTGGAGATCCGGGACTCGTACTACCCGTGTATCCGGCCACTGAAGGGCTGACCCATCGCCAGATTCGTCAGCTGGTTCAGCAACATCTCGACGCGCTGCTGCCGCTCGTCAGCGATCCTCATCCGGCCGCGTTTCGCGAGCGCCACGATCTGATCGAGCTGCGTCGTGCGCTCGAGCTCATGCATCGCCCCAAGCGCGTCGAAGAAGCGGAGCTCGGCCGCCGGCGGCTCGCGTTCGACGAGCTGTTCGATCAGCAGCTCGTGCAAGCCCGCGCGCGGCACCTGGCCAAGCGCTCGCGCGCGGGCATTCGCTTCGAGCTCAAACGGGAGCTCACGACAAAGCTCAGAGAGCATCTTCCCTTCGAGCTCACCGGCGATCAGCGTCAGGCCATCCGTGAGATCAGCGACGACATGACGGCGCCGCTGCGCATGCACCGGCTGCTCATGGGCGATGTGGGGACCGGCAAGACCGTCGTCGCGTTGTTCGCCATGCTGCTCGCCGCCGAGAACGACTTCCAGGCGGCGATCATGGCGCCGACGGAGCTGCTGGCCGAGCAGCATGGGGCGACGTTGACGCGATTGCTCGAGCCGCTGGCGATCCGCCCCGAGCTGCTGCTGGGTCGGATGAGCGCGGCCGAAAAAACGGCGGCGCGTGAGCGCATCGCCGACGGGTGGCCCGCGCATCGTCGTGGGGACCCACGCGCTGATCCAGGAGTCAGTGACGTTTCGCCGGCTGGGTCTCGCGGTCATCGACGAACAGCACCGCTTTGGTGTGGAGCAGCGCGCGGCACTGGTCGAGAAGGGTGACGCGCCGGACGTGCTCCTGCTGACGGCGACCCCGATTCCCCGATCCCTGGCCCTGACCCTGTATGGCGATCTCGACGTCACGCAGATCCGGGAGCGCCCGCCGGGGCGCGGCCCGGTGAAAACCGCGCTCCGGACCGAGGCCGCCCGGGCGAAGATCTACGAATTCATGCGCGGCGAGTGCGCGGCCGGCCGGCAGGTCTACGTCATCTATCCGGTGATCGACGAGTCGGAGCGCGCGGACCTCAAGGCCGCATCGACGATGGCCGAGAAGCTCGCGAAAACCTTCTCCGAGTTCCGCGTCGGGCTGGTGCACGGCCGCCTGAAAGCCGACGAGCGCGACGCGACGATGCGCGCGTTCCGCGATAACCAGGTCCACATCCTCGTGGCGACGACCGTCATCGAAGTGGGCATCGACGTCGCGAACGCGACGGTCATGTTGATCGAGCATGCGGAGCGCTTCGGCCTGGCGCAGCTGCATCAGCTGCGGGGCCGCATCGGCCGCGGGGCCGCCGCGGGTCACTGCATTCTGCTCTCCGACGCGCCGGAGGCTGCCCCGCGCCTGCAGGCGTTCTGCGAAACGACGGACGGTTTCAAGATCGCCGAGCTCGACCTCCAGGAGCGCGGCATGGGCGAGCTCACCGGCGCCCGGCAATCCGGAGGCGTGGCGCTGCGCTATGCGAACCTGGAGACGGACCTCGCGCTCCTCGATGCGGCCCGAGCGGCCGCCGGGGCGATGATCGCCACCGACCCCGCGTTGGAGCGCGCCGAGCACGGGGCCTATAGAGAGCGGATTGTGGCGAGATATGAGAGAGGGTTTGAGCTCTTTCGGGTTGGATAGCTTCTAGAAAGCGAACCGCAACTCCAGGCCGGCACCGCCATCCATCGTGCCCACCCGGATCTGGGAAGGGTAGGGAATGTTCTCCGGGCCGCTCCCGGGATTCAGGTCGATGATGAAGAGCGCCGTGGTCGCGACGAGACTCACCTGTGCCGCCATCAGCCAGCGGTTCGCCAGGAAGTCGTAGTTGCGCGAACGCTGATACAGGGCCTCCGCGTCCGGGCGCAGGTACCGGCCGTCCGGACCCACCACGCAGGCGTCCTGAGCGGAGCGGCAGATCTCCAGCAGCGAGTCCCATTCGCGGCGTGAGAACTTGTGTTGGTTGGACGCCATGACCGTGAAGCCGATGGCGCCGGCGGCGGTCAGCCATTTTCCGGCGTGAATGAGTCGCCGCTGGAACGACACGCGCTGCTCTTGAAGTGCGCCGTCAGCCATCAGCCGTCTGCTTTCTGCGGTGAGCTGTCTGCTCTCAACGCAGAAGGCTGACGGCTGACCGCAGAGGGCCTGCGCGTCGAGCGTCGAGACACTCGCGCATGCCAACAATCCTATGAACACCGTCGCGCGCATCATCGATACGTATGAATATTGCCGCGGCCTCCCACGACCACCACTTGCCGGTTCTGGACCAACGGTGGCTCTTCGACCGGCGCGGCGACTTGCGCGCGCCAGCGAATCGCCCCGGTGTGCGGGTCGACCAGGAGGATCTCGCCGCTCACGCTTCCGACCAGGACTCCCGACCGGAGCGGCGTCGGTCCGGCAATCGCGGCGATCGCGAGCGGATGGCTGATGGCGGAGTCCGGGTTGTCCACCGGGATCAGCCACAGCCGTCCATCGCGCGTCAGCACGAACAGCGTGTCGCCGACCACCGCGGGCGCGCCGTACACCGCGTCGCCCGCCGGGCGATCCCACACCGTCATCCAGGACGCCAGCTCCACCGCCACAATGAGTCCGTTCATCGTGCCCAGGTAGATGCGGCGCCCGTCGGTTGCCGGCGTGCCGATCACGCTGCCCGGCAGCTCCAGGTGCTGGTGGATCGCCCCGGTGTTGAGATCGAGCAGATACAGAATGTCGGCGGTCGTGACCACGACGAGGCCGAACTGCGTGACGACGGGACCGGCTCGCACGGCCCCGTGCAGGGGCGTGCGCCACTGGATGCGTCCGCGCTCAGGCTCGAGCCGCAGCGCGAATCCGTCTTCGGTGCCGGCATACAGCGCGTCGCCGTCGAACGCGAGCGGCGCCGCCACGCTCCCCGTGCGCGCGCGCCACAACACTTTGCCATCGCGCAGGCGCAGCGCGTACACGCGGCCATCCGGTTGCGCCTCGGAGCCGACGTACAGGCGGTCTTCATCGAGGAGCGGCCCGGCGCGGACCGTGCCATCGAGCCGCGAGCGCCACAGCACGTCGCCGCTGGTCCGGTCGATGAGCACGACGGTGCGGTCGGCCGTGCCAACCGCGACCACGGCCTCGGCGAGCGCCGGGCTGCCGCGGATGGCGCGGCCGACGGCGACGTGCCAGACGGGTCGGGGATCGTCGTTCAGGGTCTCCCGGGCCGCCGCGTCGTGTCGCGAGGTGCCGAGGTAGGCCGTCCAGGGTGATTCCTGCCGCGCGGGGCCCACGCGCACCGTCGGCGCGCACGCACTCACGATCGCGTTGACAGTGAAAAGCCCCGCCACTAGTATGCCGCGCCTATGCCGGAACGTCATTGGATCGAAGCGCTTCCGCAGCGCGCCGGGGAGACCGTGGCGGTGCGCGGGTGGGTCGTTACGACCCGCTCGAGCGGCAAGATCGCGTTCGTCGTCGTGCGCGACGGGACCGGCATGCTGCAAACGGTGCTCTCCAAAAAGGAAGTATCCGCCGACGTCTGGGAGGCGTTGGGGAAACTTACTCACGAGACCTCGATCGAGGTGAGCGGCGTCGTGCGACCCGATGCGCGAGCCCCTGGCGGTGTCGAGCTCCAGGCGAGCGACCTCCAGATCATCGGACCAAGCTCTGACTTTCCGATCACCCCCAAGGAGCACGGGACCGCGTTCCTGTTCGAGCATCGCCACCTGTGGCTGCGCTCCAAACAACAGGTCGCGATCGCGCGCGTGCGGCATGAGGTGATCCAGGCGATCCGTGATTTCTTCTACGAGCGGCACTTCACGCTCGTGGATACGCCGATCCTGACGGGCTCCATTGGGGAACACGCGGGTACGCTGTTCGCCACCGAGTATTTCGATCTGGGCAAAGCATACCTCGCGCAGACCGGGCAGCTGTACGTCGAGGCCGCGGCTGCGGCACTCGGCAAGGTGTACTGCTTCGGGCCCACGTTCCGCGCCGAAAAATCGAAGACGCGCCGCCACCTCACCGAATTCTGGATGGTCGAGCCCGAGGTGGCGTGGAACGATTCAGCCGCCAACATGCGGCTGCAGGAAGACTTCGTCTCCTACGTGGTGCAGCGCTGCCTCGAACGCCGCAAGACCGACCTGGTCGAGCTGGGCCGCGATCTCGCGCCGCTCGAGCGCGTCGTCCCGCCGTTTCATCGCATCTCGTACACCGACGCCGTCGCGAAGCTGAAAGAGCTGGGCGCCGACATGGAATGGGGCAGGGACCTCGGCGGCGACGACGAGACGCTGCTCGCCAAGCAGTACGACCGTCCGGTGTTTGTCTACAACTATCCGAAGACCGTGAAGGCCTTCTATATGAAGGAGAACCCCGAGGACCCCCGGACGGTGCTGAACAACGACTGCCTCGCGCCCGAGGGGTACGGTGAGATCATCGGAGGCAGTCAGCGCGAGGACGATTACGACAAGCTGCTCGCGCGCATCCGCGCCGAGGGGCTGCCCGAAGAGGCGTACGCGTGGTACCTCGATCTGCGGAAGTACGGGACGTTCGTGCATGCGGGCTTCGGGCTCGGCGTGGAGCGGACCGTCGCGTGGATCTGCGGCATCCCGCACATTCGGGAGGCGATTGCATTCCCGCGGACTTTGTACCGGTTGTGGCCTTGACAGTTTAAGGACTCGTTTTTAGAGTTCCCCTCGCTTCAAGGGAGTCGCGTCCCGTTTTGGCTGCCCCAGGTGTGGCCACGGTGACGCGATTTTTGTTTTCAGGAGACTCACAATGCTTGGTTCCGTGCAGCTCACACTGAAGAGCAATCGAGACGTCGGGAGGATCACCTTCCGACGGGCGGGTGAGGTCTGCCCCGCATATGCGAGAGGTCTACTTCGGCACGGGAGCACAGCGCTAAAGCACGCGATTCCTCGAGTTTTCGCGCTTTCGCCCCACCCCGTGCCGGTCACGTGGTGGGGCGAATTGTTTTTGGCCCGGTCCGGGCGGGAAGTCCCCGAAGGACCGCGACTCCCGAAGGGGACGGAACGTTCGGCCGGGCCAATGAGCACTGTGTGCCGATGCGTCGTCGATGATCCGTGCCCTAAAGGGCCGGCGTTTCAACGCACGGTAACGAGGCGCCGGGGTGGGCCCGCGGGCTGGCTGTCCCTCCCATCCCGGCAGGGTAAATCTAGGGACTAGGGTTAGGGGCTGGGGATTAGGGGAAACATGGATAAGATCGAGATTTTCGGAACTCACGAGTCGAACACATTGGCCCAGCTGCAGGATGTCGCCAGCCGTGCCGAGCGTGCCGCGCTCATGGCCGACGGCCACCTCGGCTACGTCATGCCGATTGGCGGCGTCGCGGCGTACCGCGACAAGGTCTCGGTCGTGGGCGTGGGGTTCGATATCGCCTGCGGCAACGCCGCCATCCGCACCGATCTCACACTGCCGCAGATCCAGGGCCGCGTCCGCGAGCTGGCTGACGAAATCCAGTCCACGCTGTCGTTCGGCGTGGGGCTGAAGAATCGGGCCGAGGACGCGCCCAAGAGCGATCCGCTGTTCGAGGACCCGGCTTGGGAGGCGGTGCCCGATCGTCACGAGCGCGACCGGCTGCGCGCCAAGGCGCGCGAGCAGCTCGGCACCGTGGGCTCGGGCAACCACTATGTGGACGTCTTTGCTGACGAAGGCGATCACATCTGGGTCGGCGTGCACTTCGGGTCGCGTGGCTTCGGATACGGCGTGGCGCACGGGTTCCTCGCGCTGTCGCAGAACAAGCTGTGGGGCGAGCGGGCGCCCGAGCGCGAGGCGCTGCTCGACGTGCATGCCCCGATCGGCGACGCGTACTGGCAGCTCATGAATCTCGCCGGCCGTTACGCGTACGCCGGCCGCGAGTGGGTTGCCCGCAAGGTCGTGTCGATCCTTGGTGGCCGCGAGCTCGAGCTGGTGCACAACCATCACAACTTCGCCTGGATCGAGGAGCACGGCGGCGAGAAGCTGTACGTTGTGCGTAAGGGCGCGACGCCGGCGTTCCCCGGCCAGAAGGGATTCGTCGGCGGCTCGATGGGCGACAACGCCGTGATTCTGCAGGGGGCGACGCCCGCCGACAGCGCCACGCAGGAGCTCCAGGCGCGCGCGCTCTTTTCGACAGTTCATGGCGCGGGTCGCGTGATGAGCCGGACGGCCGCCGCCGGCAAGCGCACGCGCAAGGGCAAGGTGCTCAAGCCCGGCGCGATCTCGCGCGAGATGATGAACGCGTGGATCAAGGAGAAGGGGGTGTTGCTGCGCGGGGGCGGGACGGATGAGAGTCCGCACGTGTATCGCCGCCTGCCGGATGTGCTGAAGGCTCAGGGTGCGACGGTGGAGGTGCTGCATACGCTCCGGCCGCTGATCGTGGTGATGGCCGGGGCGGACGAGTTCGATCCGTACAAGGATTGATCGGAGCGATCCCTATCAGTGCGCGCCAGCTGGCGGGCCGCCGAGATTCTCGCCGATGGGGAACTGAGCGAAGGGACGCGGGTGCGCGGACGGCTCGCGTTTCGAATAGCATGGCGGCCGCCCGCAGGAATAAGCGCATTAGGCTGACCAGCCTAACATGGCGCTTTGTGCTCAAGTGGCGATGTTAGACGAATAGGACGGCGGATGCGATATAGATTAGACAGGTATGTCTAATTCTCGTTAGGCTGCGCATCCCACCACAAATCAATTCTGTTGTGAACACCCACGTGGTCAGCTCCTCATCGAGGCCGGCATCCGTCGGGCCGGTTCGCTTCGAAACCGAAGGCGCTATCCAAGGAGAGTCCCGTTGGGTGCGGGGCGCGGCGGCGGATCCTCAGGTTCGGAGCATCGGTCCATTCGGCATCACAATTCCGGCGCGGGGCAGGGGACGGCGAGTGCTCCTCGAGCGTCCGGAGAGGACGGACCCGAGCTATGACTTGTGGTGCGCAGCCTAACCAGCGCTTGAAGCTGGCGGGCGCCGCGATACAATTTCATTTGTGTTCCAGCTGTCATCCGGTGACCACCCCACGCTGCAGCGCGCCCGCGGAATGAGCGCCCGCAGCTTAAGCGCATTTCGTTAGGCAGCATGACCCGATTCTGAGAAGTCCACATGCCCATTCGGCTACGCTCTCGCCCCGAAGTCTCCACCCCGGTGGGAAAGGGTGTGGTTCAACCCGCCTTTATCTGCGACGCGTGTAACGAGCCGATAGAGGACGCTCGACACGCCTTCTATCTGATGAAGCGGGATGCGAGCGGCCACGCGTACTCGGACATCGCCTTTAGCCACTCTGGGTCGTGCTTTGAGAAGCTTCATTCGCCTGCAGCCTTCGCCTACGCCGACGCCCTAACGGATTTCGTCATCAATTTGTCCAATGGTGCGCACCTGAAGCATCTCCTCAGCGATGAGTACCGTTTCTAAATACCATGCGCATGCTGCCTAACAAGCGCTTGAAGCTGACGGCGCGCGTAGATTATGGAATGAATCTTTCTTCAGCGCGCCGCAGCTTAAGCGCATTTCGTTAGACCGCCCCGCGATGCTCCCATGAGGACCTACTCTTTTCTCGAACGAATCTTCTTCGGCGTTGGCCTTCTGTTCCTCGCTGCCACGTCCGTAGCCATCGTGGGTATCATGATGACGCAAAGCGGGGCCGTGAGAGATCCGTTGCTCTGGATCGGAGGCGCTGGAGCCATCAGCGGGTGTTACGTCTGTCTTCGAATCATCATCACGGGGCGCGCAACTCCATACCTGGAGCAGGATGTCCGCGACGCCTTTGGTTTTGGTAGGAAGGGACGTTCCGATGACCGGGCGGTCTAACGCGCGCGTGAAGCTGACGGCGCCGTCTTCTGTGGAGGCCCTCCGTTTGTGAACGTGAAAGCAACGCGCCGCAGCTTACGCGCTTTTCGTTAGGCCGCGGGCTCTATTGGGATGAAAACCGTAGAGGATATTCGAAACGAGCTCAACGCGATCGCTTCCGAATTGCGGCCCGAAAATGACGGGGCGGCGGCTAGGCTCGACGCTCTCAACCACAGCTTTTACACTACCACCACCGAGTATCTGGTCGAAACGATGGATCTCATCCAAGAACTGAGCTTGCAGGACTCGGTTCGCGGCTCAGCCGTGGCGGGTCGCCTCCGCGCGGTTGAACGTTCAGCCCGCGCGCTGGCCAACCTTCGGTGATGTGGTAGATGTTCTCGCCGCGGCCTAACACGCGCTTGAAGCTGCCGGCGCCGTCTTGCTGTGGAGGCCATCCGTTTGTGAACATTCAAGCATCGCGCCGCAGCTTAAGCGCATTTCGTTAGGCTGCGCAGGAAGGCAACGGCAGGATCCTTTTTGAAAACCTCCACGCCGACCAGCTCCGTAAATCAATGACGTATCCGTCGGGTGAGCTCGTCTTTCAAAGCGGTTACCCAGGTGATGATGGTCCGTGGCGCGCGGGGGCCGTCGCTGGTGGTCAGCTCGGAGCGTCGGTCCATCCGGCCGTCCGAGCTCGGGCGGTGCTTGGGGACGCGGTGTCGCGGCGCGGACGGATCGGGGCAGGGCAAGATCCGAGCGTCGGCATCGGTGCGCAGCCTAACCAGCGCGTGAAGCTGGCGGCGCCCTCATCTGTGGGTCTGGATGCCATCCGCGGCGGCAGTGTGATACAATTACCGTTGTGAACACTTCTAGTTCGCGCCGCAGCTTACGCGCGTTTCGTTAGGCAGCGGGTTCAGGCAGGATGATGGGCTATGAAAACCCGCATCATGTATATCGAAGACAAGTCCCAGGGTCTGTCGGGCCCCGCGAGAATCGGCCGCGTTGAGATGACCAAGCTCGGCAAGACCATTTATTATCGCGGCCGAACATTCCGCACCTTGGGGGCAGGGGCTTTAAGGCGAACTTTTATGACGTCGAGACCGGCGAGCACTTCTGGATTTCCGGACCGCGACGAGACGGTGCTGATCGTCTCTACGGGGAGCGAGTGCCCGTCACGATAGATGAGGATGTGCGAGTGGAGTATTGGACGAAGATCCGGCGTCGTCCCGAAGCCAAAGCCAGGAAGCGTACGTGACGCCGCTGCCTAACACGCGCTTGAAGCTGACGGCGCCGTCTTCTGTGGAGGTCCTTCCATTTGTGGAATCGTACAGCTCGCGCCGCAGCTTAAGCGCATTTCGTTAGGCTGCGCATCCCACTACAAACCAATTCTGTTGTGAACACCCACGTGGTCAGCTCCTCATCGAGGCCGGCATCCGTCGGGCCGAGGTCGCTTCAAAATCCGAAGGCGCTTTCCAAGGAGAGTCCCGTTGCGTGCGGGGCGCGGCGGCGGATCCTTAGGTTCGGAGCATCGGTCCATTCGGCATCACAATTCCGACGCGGGGCGGGGTACGGCGAGTGCTCCTCGAGCGCCGGGAGAGGACGGACCCGAGCTATGACTTGTGGTGCGCAGCCTAACCAGCGCGTGAAGCTGACGGCGCCCTCATTCGTGGGTCTAGCTGCCCTCCCCAGCTGCGGTGTGATACAATTACCGTTGTGAACACCTCTAGCTCGCGCCGCAGCTTACGCGCATTTCGTTAGGCGGCTGCAGACGCGATGGAATCTCTGAGCCTAAGCTTCAGCTACCAACCCGGCGAATACGCGCGGGCCCTGCGCCGTGTGCAGATCAGCAAGCTACGCGCCGTGCGGGATGCCGTCATTGCGGCATCGGTCCTGGGCCTGGCAGCGTTCCTTTGGATCTCTAATGGGTACAGCTGGGTGGTGGGCGTCATGCTCGGCTCAATCCTGTTCTTCTGCCTTCTGCTCGGATTCGGAGTCTTTGTCCTACCCGCTCTCGTCGTCCCGAAGTCAGCCGAAGCTTCGTGAGCCGTATACCCTGCGGTTCTCAGACGAGGGAGTCCATTTTCGGACCACGGGTATCGATTCGAACCTGTCCTGGTCTCTCTACAGTTCGTGGCGCCAAGACTCGGACTTCGTCTATCTCTTTCACGGACCTCGCGACGTCACGATCCTCCCCCGCCGCGCCTTTTCCAACGCCGATGATGAGGCACTCTTCCTGAGGCTCATCAATCGACGTTTTGGCTCGCGCTCGGCAGCCGCCTAACACGCGCCTGAAGCTGGCGGCGCCGTCTTGCTGTGGAGGCCATCTGTTTGTGAGACGTTAAAGCAACGCGCCGCAGCTTAGGCGCATTTCGTTAGGCGGCTGTATCTAGAGCATGGCCTTTATTCTCGCAGAGCATCGTGATGCAGGAGACGACGTTGTCTCGGCCTTTCAGCGTTATCGCGATTATCTACACACTAATAAATCTCGTTTCCCACCCCGCAGTTACGAGTTAGCTAGCAGCGATTGGTACTTCAGCTTCGAGGACCATCGGTGCCCTCATGACGCATGGCTAGAGAGCGCAACGATTGAAGAGCGCGCAGAGGGAAAGAAGGGCGAGCGGAGCACGATCGCCATTCGCGTGCGCCTTTTGGGCGCATATCAGGATGGCCATCTTGAGTTCTATTATCCCCGTGTTTTTGAGTATCACATGGATCTTGGGGACGGTTCACGCGGGCATCAGGACTGGCGTTACGATGAATTTCGCCTCTCTTCCGAAGGTCACGTCATTCACGAGATCGAGTGGTCTGGACTGGATGAGACGGGCCGGTGGATTATCGAGGCGTCCGATGTAGAGTACCTCTGGTCCCCAAACTCGACGCGCACATGACAGCCGCCTAACACGCGCTTGAAGCTGTCGGCGCCGTTCTTCTGTGGAGGCCATCTGTTTGTGAAATCCTCAATGTCGCGCCGCAGCTTAAGCGCATTTCGTTAGACAGCGGCAGAGGATTCCATGAAAGACGAGCTCCCAAACCTCAGCTCGTTGGCGGGTGAGCAACTCAGCTCCGTGATCTTCGTTGCCGACTACGTGCAATTCGATTTCAATGGACCAATACTCAGTGCGTTTTCGCCGCCGATCGTTGAGGTGCAGGGCGTTCGCCACCAGTTCCCGAATCAAGGATCCCGAGACGCCCTGTGCTCGCTGATTCAGCAGTTTGTGGCTAGCGCCAGGGCGCAGGACAGTCGCAGTCTCGACGTCACGTTCGATTCCGGCGCGCGCCTGTCGATTTCGCTTGCCCCGGGCGCTTACGAGGGTCCTGAGGCCGCCACCTTTCGCGATCCCAAAGTAGGTGGTTTGCTTGTTTGGTAAGTGTTTTGCGCCGCTGTCTAACATGCGCCTGAAGCTGTCGGCGCCGTCTTGCTGTGGAGGCCATCCGTTTGTGAACATTCAAGCATCGCGCCGCAGCTTAGGCGCGATTCGTTAGGCAGCGCCCGACCCATCGGAGGACTAGAATGTCTCTGAGGCTTCTTCCGGTGCTCTGTTGTGTCTCGGGCGCAGCGTGTGCAAGCGGAACCGCTCCTACCGCAACCGAGCTCACCGGGACATATGCTGGCCCGTACAATGCACAGTTTCAAGCCTATAGGGAGGGCCAACTGGGAATTGTCGGGACCGCCGACAGCGTCCGTGGCACTCTGACCACGACTCCGAATCGCTTCGCGGTTGTCTACGGGGAGGTTATTCGCTCGTACTTGCCGATGACAATCGGCTTCCTCGACGTGTGTGGTGGTAGTGCGACCACCGTAGCGCGAATCGAGGATGGCGGCCGCCAGCTCACAGGCAGCTTCACGATCTCAGGCGGCTGTGAGAATTCACAGCGTGTAAGCTTCACTTTTACCAAACAGTGATCGTGTGGCGTTTCTTCGTCTGCGCTGCCTAACACGCGCTTGAAGCTGTCGGCGCCGTCTTTCTGTGGAGGCCATCTGTTTGTGAACGTAAAGCATCGCGCCGCAGCTTAAGCGCATTTCGTTAGACGGCCGCATGCTCTCTCGTCGCGCTCTTCTAAGTCTTGTCGTCGTGGTCAGCGCATTCGGATGTGCGGACCTGAAGGACATCCTCTCCCTCCAACAGGGCTTGGCGCGCGAGTTCCAAACATCAGCTATTTCCGTCAACCTCAACAACTCCGCGTACCTTACAGTGACCTTTTCCAATGCTCCAATCGCCGATCAGCCAGAAGCCGAGCAGGCGGCATTTGCGCGGCGCGTTGCGGAGTATGTGCGCGATCATTACGCGCACTATGCCCAGCTGCAGAGCATTCAGGTGGGGTTCGCTTCGGTCAAGGGTGTCGGGATAACATTTACGCGGACCCGTGTGCCGTATCGGTTCACACCGAGCGAGTTGGGGCCGCCGCAGCCACCGAAGGCGACCTCAACTCCTAAGGCGGCCGTCTAACACGCGCTTGAAGCTGACGGCGCGCGTACATTAAGGAATGAATCTTTCTTCAGCGCGCCGCAGCTTAAGCGCATTTCGTTAGACGGCGCCAAAAGGGATCGGCCATGGGTTTGGACCTGCTCGAATTCGCACTCGCCATTGAGGAATCCTTCGGGCTCTATCTCCCCGAGGCTGACGCCGTGCGCCTGGTAACACCGGGGCAGATCATTGACTACCTCGAGGCGCGCTTACCACCCTCGGCCTCCTCACAGTGCCTGGATCAGCTCGCGTTCTACCACATTCGGCGCGCCTCGATGAGGGTCTTGAGCAAGCCACGGGAGGCATTTCGTCCGGAAGTTCTGTGGAGAGACGTCCTCCTTCCGGAGAATCAGCGTCGGCAATGGCAGTTGGTGGGGCAGGCTGTCGGGCTACCGAAGTGGCCCAAGTTGACTCTTTGGGGATCCTGGCCGAAGGACGTCGAGAACATAGGTGGGACCGCGCGGTTTCTAGCAATGCGGTGCCCAAGCGCTGTGAAGGGCCAAGCTCCCGCCTGGACGCGGCGCGAGATCACGGAAGTAGTAACTCGACTGATGGCGGAGGAACTCGGCGTGACAGAGTTCAATATGGGTGATCGATTTGTGCAAGACCTTGGGTTGTCGTGAGGCGCCGTCTAACAAGCGCTTGAAGCTGCCGGCGCCGTCCTGCTGAGGAGGCCATCCGTTTGTGAAATCTTCAATGTCGCGCCGCAGCTTAAGCGCATTTCGTTAGGCTGCGCATCCCACCACAAACCAATTCTTTTGTGAACACCCACGTGGTCAGCTCCCATCCAGAGCCGGCATCCGTCGGGCTAGGTTCGGTTCGAACCTAAGGCGCTATCCAAGTGAAGGTCCCGTTGCGTGCGGGGCGCGGTGTTGATGGTGAGCACCGAGCATCGGTCCATTCGGCGTCACAATCGCGGCGCGAGGGCAGGGACGGTGAGTGCCCCTCCAGCTCCCGGAGAGGGACGGACCCGAGCTATGACTTGTGGTGCGCAGCCTAACCAGCGCTTGAAGCTGGCGGGCGCCGCAGTACAATTTCATTTGTGCTCCAGCTGACATTCAGTGACCACGTAAGCTGCAGCGCGCCCGCGGAGTCAGCGCCCGCAGCTTAAGCGCGTTTCGTTAGGCTGCGCAGGAAGGCAACGGCAGGGTCCTTTTTGAAAACCTCCACGCCGACCACTCCGTGAATCAATGATGCATCCGTCGGGTGAGCTCGTCTTTCAAAGCGGTTACCCAGGTGATGAGGGTCCGGTGGCGCGCGGGGGCCGTCGCTGTGGTCCGCTCGGAGCGTCGGTCCATCCGGCCGTCCGAGCTAGGGTGGTGCTTGGGGACGCGGTGTCGCGGCGCGGACGGATCGGGGCAGGGCACGGATCCGAGCAACGACATCGGTGCGCAGCCTAACCAGCGCGTGAAGCTGGCGGCGCCCTCATCTGTGGGTCTGGCTGCCATCCCCCGCGGCGGTGTGATACAATTACCGTTGTGAACACTTCTAGCTCGCGCCGCAGCTTACGCGCGTTTCGTTAGGCGGCCCCTGAGGGATCGGAAAATGACTCAGTGAGTCAGCCCACCGATACCCATGTTCCGGATCTTGCGATCTTCGTTTGTGACCGTGGTCGCCTGGGTCTTCATTGTGCTGAGTGGCTTCGCCACCGTCATTGGTGCTCTGCAGAATGTGATGGTGAGTTCAGCGCCCTTTGATCAGTTCGATAGCGTGCTCCAAGACTCGACCAGCTGCGAACCAGCTTTCCGGCGTCGGCTCGGGTTCATGTTCTCGCATTTTCGTTCTCATCGTTCTCGGGCGTGTTCCTTTTCGTATCGCTTCCTCACGTTGGTCTCGTCCATCGGACTGCTTCGTCGCCGCAACTGGGCGCGCCTGTTATTCATCGGGCTGCTGGTGCTTTCGGAATTCTTTTCTACATGATCGGCGGCTTGTTCTTGCAACAGTCCTTCATGTCCTCATTTGATACTTTCCTTTCGCACCGCGACTCCTCAGGATTTCAGTATTTCGCGCCAACGCTGATCAGTTCCGCTCCATGATGACCCGCGATGCGAGTGTTCATGATCGTGTTTTCACTGGGAATCGCCGGGTTGTTTGCCTGGATTGTGGTCAAACTCTCTTCCGCAAAGGTCCGGGCTGAGTTCGTTCTGCGGGCAGGCCTAACACGCGCCTGAAGCTGACGGCGCCGTCTTGCTGTGGAGGCCATCTGTTTGTGAGAGTCAAAGCAACGCGCCGCAGCTTAGGCGCATTTCGTTAGGCAGCGGGTTCAGGCAGGATGATGGGCTATGAAAACCCGCATCATGTATATCGAAGACAAGTCCCAGGGTCTGTCGGGCCCCGCGAGAATCGGCCGCGTTGAGATGACCAAGCTCGGCAAGACCATTTATTATCGCGGCCGAACATTCCGCACCTTGGGGGGCAGGGGCTTTAAGGCGAACTTTTATGACGTCGAGACCGGCGAGCACTTCTGGATTTCCGGACCGCGACGAGACGGTGCTGATCGTCTCTACGGGGAGCGAGTGCCCGTCACGATAGATGAGGATGTGCGAGTGGAGTATTGGACGAAGATCCGGCGTCGTCCCGAAGCCAAAGCCAGGAAGCGTACGTGACGCCGCTGCCTAACACGCGCTTGAAGCTGGCGGCGCCGTCTTTTTTGGAGGTCCTTAATTCGTGGAATCCTACAGCTCGCGCCGCAGCTTAAGCGCATTTCGTTAGGCGGCGCGTCTTGTGGTAGAGCCCGAGAGCAAATCGGAGTTGGTGGCGGAGATCTACCCGGTCTGCGTCTCATCGGCTGCGCTATGGTGCGGCCGCGGTAGTCGCGCTAGTTAGTTCTCTCCTGGTGTCGCGGGCGTGCGTGGTCGGCACGGGGTTGGTCGACCGTTCACGCACAGGGTCTGGCGTTCTTGCGCGCCTATCCTCTGCCGTCGAGTATCGCGCGGGCTCACCAACGGCACTGAGCAGGTCATTGAAGAGGAAATGTTGCCAGCGATGAGTCGGTGTCCGAATTGCGCTTGGGTATCGCGTAATCGCAATGCCCAGACGTGCCCTGAGTGCGGCACAGCGCTTGTTAGAGTGCGGTGAATGAGCGCGCTGCCTAACACGCGCTTGAAGCTGACGGCGCCGTCTTGCTGTGGAGGCCTTCCGTTTGTGAAACCGTACAAGTGGCGCCGCAGCTTAAGCGCATTTCGTTAGGCGGCGCAGGAAAGCTAGAGCAGGTCTTTGTGAACACGGAACTCAGGGCAGATGACACCGTGCAAATGCGATGTCGGGTGACGGGATCGATTCCTCCAGCGGTTACTCAAGCAGATTCGGCGCAGCTGGCCAGTGCGGAGGGATGCGGGGGATGTCCTCGAGGTGGCCGATCGTGAGTGATGACAATGGGGAGACGATATGCCGGCTCGAGCGTCTGCTCGGAGAATCGACCGACGTGTCTCGAGGCGTTGAGCAGGGCGCATCTCAGTACGCTGACCATCGGATACTCATTGGCACCGTAACGCATGACGTTGCGGTGCGGACTAATCACCGCCGAGTTAACGGGGTACGGTTCAGTTGTCCAGCATCCTGATTACAAGACGTTTCGGAGTATCCTAAAGGACGAGAACGATGCCCGTCTCGTATTCCACGGCAAAGGCGGCCGGCGTGCGTGATTTCGTTACCGTCGATTACAATTCAGTGCTAACAAGAGTTCGGCTCTATCGGATGCTGGTGTGCGTGCGCTGAGTCCCAGTCAGTTCGATGCAAAGGTCAAATCCGGTGGGTTCGCAGCCTAACACGCGCTTGAAGCTGTCGGCGCCGTCTGCTGTGGAGGCCGATCTATTTGTGAACATTCTAGCTCGCGCCGCAGCTTAAGCGCATTTCGTTAGGCAGCATGACCCGATTCTGAGAAGTCCACATGCCCATTCGGCTACGCTCTCGCCCCGAAGTCTCCACCCCGGTGGGAAAGGGTGTGGTTCAACCCGCCTTTATCTGCGACGCGTGTAACGAGCCGATAGAGGACGCTCGACACGCCTTCTATCTGATGAAGCGGGATGCGAGCGGCCACGCGTACTCGGACATCGCCTTTAGCCACTCTGGGTCGTGCTTTGAGAAGCTTCATTCGCCTGCAGCCTTCGCCTACGCCGACGCCCTAACGGATTTCGTCATCAATTTGTCCAATGGTGCGCACCTGAAGCATCTCCTCAGCGATGAGTACCGTTTCTAAATACCATGCGCATGCTGCCTAACAAGCGCTTGAAGCTGACGGCGCGCGTAGATTATGGAATGAATCTTTCTTCAGCGCGCCGCAGCTTAAGCGCATTTCGTTAGACCGCCCCGCGATGCTCCCATGAGGACCTACTCTTTTCTCGAACGAATCTTCTTCGGCGTTGGCCTTCTGTTCCTCGCTGCCACGTCCGTAGCCATCGTGGGTATCATGATGACGCAAAGCGGGGCCGTGAGAGATCCGTTGCTCTGGATCGGAGGCGCTGGAGCCATCAGCGGGTGTTACGTCTGTCTTCGAATCATCATCACGGGGCGCGCAACTCCATACCTGGAGCAGGATGTCCGCGACGCCTTTGGTTTTGGTAGGAAGGGACGTTCCGATGACCGGGCGGTCTAACGCGCGCGTGAAGCTGACGGCGCCGTCTTCTGTGGAGGCCCTCCGTTTGTGAACGTGAAAGCAACGCGCCGCAGCTTACGCGCTTTTCGTTAGGCTGCGCATCCCACCACAAACCAATTCTTTTGTGAACACCCACGTGGTCAGCTCCTCATCGAGGCCGGCATCCGTCGGGCCGGGTTCGCTTCAGAATCCGAAGGCGCTTTCCAAGGAGAGTCCCGTTGCGTGCGGGGCGCGGCGGCGGATCCTGAGGCTCGGAGCATCGGTCCATTCGGCATCACAATTCCGGCGCGAGGGCGGGGTACGGCGAGTGCTCCTCGAGCGCCCGGAGAGGACGGACCCGAGCTATGACTTGTGGTGCGCAGCCTAACCAGCGCGTGAAGCTGGCGGCGCCCTCATCCGTGGGTCTAGCTGCCATCCCCAGCTGCGGTGTGATACAATTACCGTTGTGAACACTTCTAGCTCGCGCCGCAGCTTACGCGCATTTCGTTAGGCACCCGCGAGAGCGAGATGCTACTCTGGATAGGCATTGCCGCTGTCGTCGCTGCTGGGGCGTTCATGCTCCTCGGAAAGCGACGCTCACCAATCGACGGGTTGCTCGCGAAACTTGCGCCGGTTGGTCTCGAACTCGCCCAGCCCGATGGCCGCGATGGGGTTGGTGACGCGGCCGTGGTGGCACCGGTTCGGTCACTGGCGCTACGCGCGGCGGACTGACACGCGTGACTCTCGTTCGGGTTGCCCGAGGCGAGGCTGCGGCGGCTACGGGGCCAGACTCGGGGTGTCCGCGCATCTTCCAGCGCGGGCGCCCGGCGGGGGCAGGGGGTCACGTCGCGCTCCTCCGCGTGCTGTCGCGGCCGTGAGGCTACGGTCGATCCTCGAGCGGTGCGAGCACTCGGGAACGGAGCCGTAGGGCGGGATCGCCAGCCGGCGCATCTCCGGGGCGCGTCGGCGTGATCCATGGAGGCCGTGAACCGCTCGAACTGCGTGCCCGCGGTGCCTAACAAGCGCTTGAAGCTGCCGGCGCGCGTAGATTGTGGAATGAATCTTTCTTCAGCGCGCCGCAGCTTAAGCGCGATCCGTTAGGCAGCAGCCGGGAGAGTCACTCGCGATGATTGAATCCTCGTTTGGCTTGATCCTGGAGCCGCCCGACGACCCGGATTTACAACCAGCTACGCCGCCGGAACGTACACCAGCTCAACTCGCCAGCTACTACGTGGCGCTGGAGGAGGAGTCGAGAGCTTTCAGATTCCCGCAGGGTGAAGTGCCTTGGTTCGACATGTGGCACACGCATCCAGACTGGGAGGGCGACGGTAACCGCTCACTCAAAGACCGCGAGCGCCACCTTAGGATCGGTCGTGTGATCTTTGAACGAGCGCTCGAACAGGCGGTCACGTGGCAGATACCGATCCAAGTGTGGTTCGTGATCGACCCCCATGATGCCGCTCAGGATGCTGTGTACGCCCACACGCAGAATCCAAATCGCGCCAACTTCCCTTACACGTTCGATGGAGTGCGGTGGGGACGTCGACATTCCAGCGGTCATTAGGGGAGTTTTTGATCGGGTAGACTATGACATCGGCCGCAGCGATGATCGCTGGACTCTGTACTGGGTTCGGCCCAGGGCTGCTGCCTAACAAGCGCTTGAAGCTGGCGGCGCGCGTAGATTAGGGAATGAATCTTTCTTCAGCGCGCCGCAGCTTAAGCGCGATCCGTTAGGCCTCAACGCGGATTCGTCAAATGATCAGTTCGTCGGGTCGAGGACATCTGCGTCACGAGACAGCGCGGGTAGCCGCCGCGGCATTCGTTGCCTTCTTGAGTGTTGCGGGTACGCTGCTCGTGCTCAATGCGATCGGGATACCGCCTTGGCTCTCTGTCCCGAGCGCTTTGACTTTGGCAGTAGTGGTCGGCTTTCTGCTCGGTGCGCAACCCGACCAACGGTGAGGTTGAGGCCTAACAGGCGCTTGAAGCTGGCGGCGCCGCGGTACAATTTCATTTGTGTTCCAGCTGACCGTCGGTAACCAAACACAGCTACGGTGCGCCCGCGCGGTAGGCGCCCCGCAGCTTAAGCGCGTTTCGTTAGGCAGCACACTCACATGCGTCGCACTGCGTCAACACGGTCGTTGCCCTTGCTCTGCTCGCGGCGCCTGCGAGTGGGCCAGGTTCTGCGAGCCGCCCCTCTCTCGGCACCATCTGCGATGCCCGCGGATTCGCTCACTCCTACGCCAGTCCAATTCCTTACCTGGCTTCGCACACAGGATCCCGCGACGTTCACCGGCCGCGAACAACTCATCCGTGAGCACTTGTACGCTCTCATCGCGCAGTCGGTGAGGCAGAGATTTGCTGCAACAGCCCCGCGGGGCATCCCGCAGATCGAGGTCAGCTTCGACATCGACGCCAACGGCATCTTGCACGTGTCGGCCAAGGACGTGGCCACCGGCAAGGAGAACAAGATGCTGGATCAAGAGCGACTCCGGCCTGACCAAGTCCGAGATCGAGCAGATGCGCAAGGACGCCGAGAGCCACGCGGCCGATGACAAGAAGCGCCGCGAGCTGGTTGTCGAGGCCAAGAACCAGGCCGACCAGTTGATCTACAGCGCCGAGAAGGTGCTCAAGGAGCACGGCGAGAAGGTCGGGCCGCAGGATCGGTCCAACATCGAGTCGGCGGCCAATGACCTACCGCAACACCCTCGACGGCGAGGATCTCCCAGGCCATCCAGCGCGGCATGGAGCAACCTGAGCCGGGCCTCACACAAGCTGGCTGAGGAGATGTACAAACGCCAGCCGCCGCAGCAGGCGGCCGGCGACCGGCCAGGGCCAACCCGGCCCGGCCGCCGGGGCCCAGCCCGGGCAAGCGGCCGGCAAACCCGGCGAGGACGTCATCGACGCCGAATACGAGGTGAAGAAGGTTGAGCGGCCGGCCTGACAC
>CAWHMT010000006.1:0-299055 GCA_963830455.1 uncultured Gemmatimonadales bacterium
TCAGGTCAAGCCAAAGAGGAACCGAAATCTCGGTCACCGTACCCAGCGGGCAAAAGATGTCACTTCCCTTTGCGGTCACCGGTATGACGCGCCCCACAAAAATGGCGTCTTCAGTGAGACTCAAGGAGCTCAAGCGGTCTCTGATTTTGAGGGTGCTGCCGCCGAGAAGGTCGCATGCCTGGTAACCCACATCCTTCTCGATATGAGACACCTTATAAATCGATGGGCGGTCTTGAATGTAGCGTCGCAGCCAATCCTGTTCGTCGTCCGGCAAATCCGACAATTTCTCTTCGGCAAACCGATCAATAAGACGTCGTGATTGGCCGGGTAGGGATCTTGTCGTGCAGCATCCATTGCGACATGGCGTCGATTTCCGGTGGGTCGAGATGAACAACCTTACCGTTCATTACTGGTGGCCGCAGTGGCCAGAATCCCAAGTCCCGTGCGCATCGCCGCCGTCATTCGAGCCATGGGCTCTGCTCCAGGTTGCGCGAAGTTACGTAACAGCAAATGGACGGCTTCCAGAAAACCGCGTCTCACATAGGATTCGGTTCATGGACCCGAATTCCCACGAGGCCCTCCTTCGGCGACGGGAGGCGCGCACTCCTGACGTGGCGCGGCCCGGCACTAATGCTGTTTGCGCGCGCCGCCTGTGCCGTGGGAGCGCAGGCTGTTGTCGCAGCCGTCTTCGGCCTGCGGGCGTCGCCGGCTCCATGGCATGACGCTGAGCCATGGCTGCCGGTGTACGGGACATTGATCGACGCCGGATGCCTGGCTCTGCTTTGGCGGCTCACCCGCCGCGAGGGCATCCGCCTGTTCGATCTTGTCGGCTTCGAGCGGACGCGTCTCGTCCGCGATGCACTGCTCGGCTTCGCCCTCATCCCAGCCAGCCTCGCCTGCATTCTTGGCGGCGTCTACGGAGCCGGTTGGCTCCTGTACGGGACGCTCAAGCCGCCGTTCCTCTTCGGGCGCCTGCCATTGCCGGCCGCTTTCTATGGCGTGCTGGTGTTCCCGTTCCTCTGGGGGCTGACTGAGCAGATGACCTATAACGGCTATCTGCTACCGCGCTACCAGGTTCTCTGTCGGAGTACGACCCCGTCGATTGTTTTGTAGCGTTCGCCTGGTCGCTGCAGCATGCCTTCATGCCGCTGACCTTCGATGCGAAGTACATGGTCTTCCGGCTGTTGTCGTCGGTGCCGAACTCGGTCTTCCAGACGCTTTTGTATTTGCGACTTCGCCGGCTGGTGCCGCTCGCGATCGGGCACGCCGTGATGGATGGCGCGAGTGTGCTGATCGGCGTGCTTCTTCCGTTGCTGAGGGCGTGATGAGGCCGTCTATGCCGCTCATTGGCTGACGACCTGCTGGCCGACATCCCTCTCCCACTCGGCCAACAAGCGCTTGAACATCACGACGAGCTCCGGATGCCGGGCAGCGAGATCGCTCCGCTCGCCGGGATCGTCGCCGAGATCGAATAGCAGGTACTGGCCCGCGTCGACCAGCAGCTTCCAGCGTCCGGACCTGACCGCGCGCTGCTGGCGCTGAGCACGAGCGATGCGCCAGAACAAGTGGCGTTCGAGAAGCGGGGCATCCCCGCGCAGGATGGGAAGGATATCGATCCCATCAGGACGGTAGCCTTGGGGAGCATGGGTCCCGGTTGCCGCCAGGATCGACGCAGTGAGATCCATGGTAATGGCCACCTGTTCCGACGTCTTCCCCGCTGGAAGCTGCCCGGGCCACCGCAGGATGAGAGGCACTCGGATGCCGCCTTCCCACAACGTCGCCTTGCGATGGTACAGCGGCGCGTTGCGAGAGAGCCATTCTCCCCCATTGTCGTTGGTGAAAATCACGAGTGTGTTCCGCGGCACCCCGGTCGATCGAGCGCAGCGAGGATCTCCCCTACACCCTGATCGGCACGCTCGAGCATCCGCACGTAGTCCGCGCGTGTGGCCGGCACGGAATCGTCGGGCATCTGGCGGAGCGGCCGTGGCGTATTGCGCTCCGCCTCGGTGGGGGGCCGATCGGGCGGCTCGAACGGCCAGTGGACCGCGTTGTAAGCGACTTCGAGGAAGAACGGGCCGCTCGCATGGCGGGTGATGAAGCTCACCGCTCGTCGGGTGATCTCATCGGTCAGGTATCCAGTGGGCTCGACTGGCGTCGCATTCTCGTAAAGATCGGACGGTCCACCAGGAGGACGCGTGTAGTAGTCGTGGGCGCCGCCCAGGAACCCGAAGAATTCGTCAAACCCGTGGGCGTTCGGCCCGAACTCGGCCTTCCAGCCGAGGTGCCATTTGCCGATGAGCCCCGTCGCATATCCGTTCGTCTTGAGAAGCGCCGGCAACGACGTTCCTGTCGCGGGCAGGCCGCGGTCCCTATCCGGTGCCGAGTCGGTGAGCACCCATTCGAGCCCGACGCGCTGCTGGTAGCGGCCGCTGATGAGGGCCGCGCGCGTAGGGCGTGCAGACGGCCCCGTTGGCGTATGCGTTGGTCAGGCGCACGCCTTCGCGAGCGAGGCGATCGACGTTGGGCGTCCGCGCATCCGGCACACCGTAGCTGCCGAGGTCTCCGTATCCCAGGTCGTCCATGAGGATGAGGACGACGTTCGGGTGTGACTGCGGTGAGCTCTGTTGGGCTACGAGGCTCGCAGTCCGTGCATTGGAGCTGAGCAGCAGTATCGCGACGAGGAGGAGTTGACGTTGCATCGCGATCCTTACGTCTTGGGACTGAAACTGTCGAGTGGCTGCTGACGGCGTGTAACCAGACTACCGGTCACGTCAGGGTCCGGCGGGCGGTGCCTTTGATGAGTGCCTAAACATACCCTCAGAAAACAGGGGAGGGGTGGGAAGGGCGTCTCGGCCGAGCCTCGGGGAAGACCACCAGGCGCAGTGCATCGTATTGTGATAGCTCGGATGCCTCAGGACGTGACAGCCTTCCCACCGATGCCACTTTTCGTTGCATCGTCTTATCCATCTTACGAGCGATTTGTTAGAGCCGCCGGACCACACATCTTGGACAGAGACGGATCCCCGCGCAGAAGATTCATACCGGGCTCACCAAAATCTCATCCGTCGGCGCATAGCGTGGGTCACTCAACACCGCGGCGAACGGCAACGATTGCCAGAATACTCTACCGCGTCAGCGCTACCGCTCGAAATCAAGGGAACACAGTCAGGTCGCCCGAATCAGCGGAACCCCATCGGGACGATTCAAGGAGGGAGCAATGCAAAGCCGATCCGAACGGTGGCTCGCCGCGGCGATCCTCACCAGCCTGGCGATTGTGGGCTGCAGCAACGACTCGCTCGAACCAGCTAAGGAAGCTGCCCCGCCGTCGGCCCTCGCCCCGGCGAGCGTCGTCGCCGCGATGTACGCCCCCGACTTCGTTGCCACCGCGGCGACCGGCTACGATCTCAACGACGCCGGCGACGTGGTGGGCAGGTCCTACACCGATACCGGCTGCGGCCCCTTCTGCCTGGGCCGGAAGAGATCGTCGTGTGGCGGGGCGGCAACCGGATCGTGCTGCCCCATGTGCCGGGGCCATTCGGCAGCTACCAGTATCCCCTATTCATCAACAACCAGGGCCTGATCGCCGGCTTCGCGGGCTACCCCGGCAGCACCACCCACGCGGCGATCTGGACCCCGAGCGGCACCGGTTACACGGTCCAGGATGTCGGCGTCCTCCCCGGCATGACGAGCGCCGATGTGGCAGGTCTCGACGACCAGGGCCGGATGGTCGGGTGGTCCATCGATTGGCGGCGCGATCCCGACGGCAACCGCGCCCTTCATGTGGTCCCAGGCGACCGGGATGGTGAACCTTGCGACCCAGGGGTACCCCAACGAGCGCCCTGCGGCGATGAGCCCGGGAGGCAAAGTAGTAACCTGGAACTTCTGGTATCAGCTGGGCAATCCGGCCAGCGTGGTGCCGCTGCCGGCTCCGCCGCAAGGGTTCAGTGGAGCGGGATCCAACGGCAGCGCCATCAACGACGCCGGTGACCAGGCCCACTTCCTGGTCCCATCGGTCACCCAGAACCTGGTGTACCCGTTCCGCCTGTCCAACGGTGGCACCTGGCAGATGATCTCCAGCTTCGGCACGGGCCACCTGAGCCGCTATGCCATGGGGTCGATCAACTCGGCGCAGGATATCACGCTCACCGTGGGCAGCACGGGGATGATCGCCGCGGGTCCTGCCGGCCTGGCTCAGAACCTCGCTTCGCTCCTCTCGCCGGCCTACCCCGGCGTCACGGTCGGCGACGGCGGCCCGATGAGCGCCTCCGGGCAGATCCTGACCCAGGTGTATATCGGCCGCAGTCGGCGGCTGATGAAGCTGACGCCGGTCACCGCCGTGCGGTGCCAACTGCCTGGTGTCGAGCTCGCTGGTGATGACCGGGCAGTTCGTGCAGGACCCGGCATTTCCGCAGAGCTGCTTTCGAGGGCGGGAAGATGTACAACCTCACCACGGCGACGGCGACGCTTACCAGCGAAACGGGAGCTCCGCTCGCAAACGTGCAGGTGAACGGTCGGTTCATGGACGACTACTGGACCAACAAGCCCGTTACCGGCACCACCAACGCGGCCGGCGTCGTGACCTGGACCTACAAGGGCCTCTGCGGGGTGGGGGCAATCGCGTTCCTCGTCGAAAATGCCACGCTCGGGACGCGGCGTTTCGATCGTACGCGGGGAGTCCTGACCAACTGGGTGATCCCGGGCAGCACGCCCCCATCCAACCAGCCGCCGGTCGCGGCGTGGACGGTCAGCTGCCAGCCCGCGCCGGCGCGCAGCTGCAGCTTCAACGGCACCGCTTCGCACGATCCGGACGGCACCATCGTCGGCCACAAGTGGACCAACGCTCAAGGCGTGACGCTTTCAACGCTCGCGACCTTCACCAAGACCTTCCCGAGATCCAAGACCCTTACGTGGACCCTGACCGTGACCGACAACGGCGGCAAGACAGGCAAGCTCACCAAGAGCTTCACCGTTCCCTGAGCAGGCCGGGTCGGTCTCTACCAGCCGCCGGGTCCCAAGAGGATCCGGCGGCTTCGCTGTTCATAAAGGCAGCGGCGCGAAAGGCGCCGCTGAAGTCATTAGCGACGGGTCAGTGTGACTCGAGCGAAAGGCCGACGCACACCGGCGCTGTCGTTGTCCATGTGCCATTGCCAGGAGTCTGCGCCACGGTCGTAAACAAACGTCGTGTGAAAGGCGTCGGTCGTGGTGTAGCGGAAGAGAAACGGCAGAGAGTCGCCGGCCACGCTGCCTCGACCGATCCCGGCGGGGTCGAAGGCGCTGGCGCCGGTGTTATCCATCCACAGACAGCCATATTCGCCGGTACGCGGATCGCGGCCGAAGAGTACCACCGCCTCATAGGCCGGGGAGCCGTTCGGGGCTCGCTCGCGCGAGACCTCGTGCATCTGCACGTACTCGCGGCCGAGCATCCAGTCGAACGTCACATCATGGGTGGTTTCCTGGCGGGCAATGGTGCCGCGCAGTACCCAGTGGCCTACGAGACGGTCGAACACGGAGTCGGGCGGTAGTGTCTGGGCCGACAGCCGGTGAGCACCGAGGACCAGGGCTAGCGAGAATAGGAGCGTGCGGCGCATACGCGATTAGGCCTCACCGTCGCCGACCCCGCTTGACCCGGAAGGATGCTGAGAGCGGGGTGGGCGCGAGCAAGCACGTACCAGCGCCGCGATGGTGGCCCAAGCGGCTACCAGCGTAAGGCCCATCCCAACATACGCCACGCCGATCCACCGGTGATTGGTGGTCGAAGAAAGCGGGAAGGCATCGGCCTTTTTATAGCCGTCGTTCATGAGACTGACGCCGAGAAGCGCGACGGGGGCGGCGAGGAAGGCTGTCCGCAGGTGTTGGACTCGGGTCTGACCAGGGGCCGGGCGGAACCGGAACAGGCGGACGTCGCCAGCGAGCCACTGACCAATGCCGCCCGGCGGTCCCTGGCGAAGGAGTGGGATCAGAACCCTGGCCGCAAGCCCACCGCAGAGTATCGAGAAGAAATCCAGTCATGGGATCACTTCGGCTCGCGCTCATTTGGGAGTTGGCGCATGTCAACGCCGTCAGCTCAGGCAGCGATCAATCGTCGTGAGTGCCTGCTGGATGTCATCCGCGTCATTATAAAGATGCGGGGAGAATCTCAGGACGCTCCTGCGCGCCGAGACGACGATCCCGGCTTCGTTGAGACGTTCGGCCAGGATCCGCACGTCCATGTCGGCGAACCGGGTGGCGACGATCGAGGAGCGCGCGCCGTCGTCCGTGGGCGACAGGATTTCGGCGTTCCTTTCGCGCAACCCCTCGATCAGGAGATCGGCGAGCGTCTTGTTCCTGGAGAAGATCCGCCCGACGTCCAGCCGCAGCAGGTAATCGATCGAGCTGGCGAGACCCGGCGCGCACCCGTAGGCCATGGTGCTGAACTCGAAACGGTGGGCGTTCGGGGGGAGCTTCAGTCGATCGGCACGCAGATCCCACATCCGCTCATGGGATCGGAATCCGACGAGCCCCGGCTCGAGGCGTTCGTGAAGATGGGGCGCGAGATACATCACGGCGACGCCGAACGGCCCGCACAGCCACTTGTAGGATGCGGTAATCAGCGCGTCGACCCCGAGCGCCCCGACGTCGATCGGGATCCCGCCGGCCGACTGCGTTGCGTCGATGACGAGCAGGGCTCCGTTCCGGTGCGCGGCTTCAGCGAGCCCCGCCACGTCGAGTCGCTGGCCGGTGCTGTAAATCACATCGGAGACGCAGACGACGGCGGTCCGGGGATCGATCAGGCCGATCAGATCGTCGGCCCGATGATAATCGCCCTTCATGTCGGCGAGCCTGACTTCGGCTCCCGTGTGGCGCGCGACGCGCGCCCACGGGTAGATCGTGCTGGGAAACTCGAGACCGGTGCTGACGATGTTGCTGCCGGCAGTCGGCGCGACGGCCCAGGCGAGGGACGCCAGCAGCTCGGTCGCGCTCGATCCGACCGCGATCTCCTCGGGACGGCAGTTGAACAGCCGCGCGGCCGATGCGTGCAGTGTCGCGAAGGCCCGCTCCTCAGCGGCCTCGTCGAAATGGATCGTCCCGTTCTCGGCGAGATCATGCATCCATTCGACCACCGCCCGCTCCGCGCCGCTGTACATGAGGCAGACAGAGGCGGTGTTGAGGTAGACACTCTTCCTGCTCGCGGGAAAATCGTCCGGTGCGACGATTGGGGTCAGGTCGGACAATGCAGTGTCGCCTCCGATTCCATCCGCCCTTGCCGGGCTTGGCTTTAGGGTCTGTCCCGAGGACACTCCCTGCCTCACCTCAGCGTCAAAAGCGGACGCCCAGGGAGGTCCCGGTGTCCATCCTCCGATAAGCCTCTCGCAAGCCGAGCGTGAACCAAGCAGCGACGGCAACCCCGCGGCGAGCAACTCGTTCTGATGTCATATCGGGACGCTTCGCGGCTGGAAGCTGCGGCGCGCTGATGAAAGATTCATTCCCTAATCTACGCGCGCCGCGAGCTTCAAGCGCTTGTTAGGCCGCGCGCTCATGATGTTCTCCTCGTTCCTTGAGGACACCACTCGCGAGCAGCAAAACGACTAACAGGACTGCGATCAATCCATGACTCGCGAAGATCTCAAGAGCACCGCCGTGCGTGTGAATCGGACGCTCACTGTATTCCCGCAGGTGAACGACAGTCGCACCACCGAGATAGACTGCCCAGCAGACCGCCGGCGCGATGAGAAAGCTGCCACGGTACCTCAATGCGAGAATCGACAGCAGCGACATCCCGAGATAGCCATATCCGAAGAACGCGAGGAGCGGGCCAGGACTGAAGCCAAAGCTCGCCGCTGCTCGATCTGGACTCACAAGAAGCCAGACGCTCACCGCCAACATCGGTATGCCGCAATAGCCTACGAGGAGATAGAGCAAGCCGATCGTGCTATGCGGAACCGCGCGCTCCTTCGTGAGCACGAGATGGACCGTCGTGGCGACCAGCAAGGCGACCAATAGGAAGAAAAAGTCCACGTGGGACCTCAGTAGGCGGCGGCCTACGACCTGCCATTCACGCGCGAGCGCGGACGGCACCGCCCTTCCGTCAACTCGTTCGCCATCTTGATCGATGCCAGCGTTTCGACACTCGCGAGGTCCTTCGTTGCGCACCTCGAGACGCACTCCGCGGCCCTCCGGGTACTTGGGCGCGTTCCGAACGATCTCAAGTATCCGCGTTGAAAGTCCGCTCCCTTGTGCTGCCTGGCAGGCCTTCTCGCCCAGCGCGAACGACGCCACGAAGTATCCTGAACAGGGCACCATGTAGAGTACCGTCCTCTGCTTCTGCCGGAGCTGAAGAGTCCAGCCGTCGGACTTCCCCGAGAAGCTCCACTTCCCATTCAAAGGAGCGAATTCGGAGGAGAGATCAGCACGTAGCTCGGCCCACAAGCCACTCCCCTCGCCCAGAACTGCTTCGAGTGCGCGTTCACTGGGCGGGGAGCCGCGATCAAGGAATGCGCTCGGCGACATGCGTCGCTCTCCTCTGTCTTCTGTCCGTCTAACGAAAAGCGGCTGAGCTGCGCCGCCGTGCCGTGTTATTCACAAACGCAATTCTACTACGACGGGCGGCGTCAGCTCCAGCCGCTTGTTAGACAGCGCGACCATCCATTCTTGCCTTGCGACGCAGCAACCAGATCCCACCAGCTCCGATGCCGGCACTCACGACGCAGCCGGTAACCGCGGCGTACCACGGCGGCGGTCGGGCCGAACGGATTGCTGTCATCGGCCATCTGAGTGCCGACGGGATCGACCAGCGCGACAAGAGACGCTAGACAGAAGCTCGCCCCGTGGGCCACTGAGGATATCCTGATTGCCTCTTTGACAAACCGGAGTTCGAAATGGCCCTTTGGTCCTATTGGCTCCACTTGGCGAGTGCCATCGAGGACATTGAGGAACCCAAAAACCGCCATGTGCGCTACGAGCTCCAGCATTTGTCGGACGTTGGCCCGATCCGTGTCGCTGAGACCATTAAACCAGCGACTAAGCCGACTTGCTGGCGTGAGGGGCGACGACCGGAAGGCTCGGCGGTAGCGGTGATCGCGTCTGCTACGGACGCATCGAGGACTACCTTCTGGATCGCATCGACGAATTCCACGGCTGTCATATCGCGAGCGCCCCAGTTCCTTGTGATGTCATGAAGTAAGTGGCTGTTCAACCAGCCAAGAACGGACGTGCCTCAGTTGCAGACGGGTCGTATGTTCGCCCGATCACAGAGAATTGCACGAGACTCGACGTGCGGCCTAACGAGGATTAGACAGACCTGTACAAGATATTTCGCACCGCATCGGGATCTCCCTAATCACGTTACCTAGCCACGATCAGCCGAGTTAGGCTGGTCAGTCTAATCTTATTATCTCGCGGTTACGCCCACTACCCCGCGCTCAGGATCCATCGCGCCGCGGCGCGCTGCATCAACGCCTGCCCATGCCAGGCGCACAACACCGGCACCTCGCCGGGGATTTGCGTGACGAGCCGCGGATGGGCAAACAGAATCACCAGCGACGCCTGCGGCACGAGCCGCTCGAGCTGGGCCACCGACCGAGCCCCGAGATCACCACGCCCCTTCCACGACCGCGGCTCGGCGTACACCAGCACGATGTGCCGCGTCCCAGGCTCCGGGTATCGGGGCACGCCGACACCACGGCCGACCAGCTCCCGCGCGAACACATCCCGCGGCGGGATCAAATACGGCCCGCCCACGTCGTCATCGACGATCGTCACACTCACCGCCTTCCCGAGCGGCGGCGGCTCGCCGCGCATCACGTGAACCGCTCGGTCCGCCAACCCATCCGCGAAGCGCTGGTGTTCGGTCAGCATCGAATCATCCAGGGTTTGTTGACTCCGGGCCGCTGCCCCGGGGTTCACAAACGTGAGCGCTGTCTCATATCTCTCCAAGGCCTGCGCCGCACGCTCCGGCGCCACACGTCGCAGCGCGCGCACCACGCCGGCCCAATCCGTCGGATAGAGCAGCATGTCGCATCCGGCGTTCACCGCGGCCACGGCCGCAGTGCCCTCCGGCGCCGCCGCGGTCGCACCGCCCATGATGAACGCGTCCGTGACCACGAGCCCGCTGAAGCCGATCGTGGTCCGCAAGTAATCGAGAATCGGCCGTGAGAACGTCGCCGCCGAGCCGCTCGGGTCCCATCCTGGATACGCCACAAACGCCGGCATCACGCTGCCGACACCCGCCTGCACCGCGGCCCGAAACGGCGCCGCGTCAGCCTGCTGCAACTCGGCCGTCCCCTCGACCACGGGCACGCCTTCGTGTGAATCGGTGGTGGTGCGACCATGCCCCGGATAGTGCTTGGCGCACGCCATGACGCCCTCCTGCCGGCACGCACTGATCCACGCCGCAGCATGCGCACCCACCCGCGCCGCATCGGCGCCGAACGATCGGGTCTGCACGATCGGATTCTTCGGCTCGATATCGAGATCGCAGACGGGCGCAAAGATCCAATTCAGCCCGACCGATCGCGCTTCGATCGCGGTGATCGCGCCGCAGCGGGCTGTGGCGTCGAGATCGTCAACGAATCCGAGCGCGCCCGGCGGCGGCAGCTCGGTCAGCCCGCGGATCTGCTGCCCGGCCCCACGCTCGAGATCGGAACCGAGCAGTAAGGGCCGCCCGGCCTTCGTGCGGATCTCGCCCGTGAGGGCGGTGACCGCCGCCCGAGTCCCTGCGAACAGAATGAACCCGCCCACCCCCGCCGCTAGCGCGTCCCGCACCTTGGTCCGCTCCGAGCTGAACGAGCCACGGCGCCACCGGACCGAGGGACACACGAGCCGCGCAGGCGACATCTCAGACCGGGGTGATGTGCCCGAGGACACGCGGGCCACGCGCTCCGGTCGCAGCGGGGAGATTTCCCGGCTTGCCCGAGACCGTCTGCAGGCCCAGAAACGCGAATGCGACGGCTTCCTTCGCTTCGCCGTCGAAGAAGACCTGATCGAACAACACGACCGGCCGCGGCTGCACCTTCGCAGCGAGGCGCTCGAGCAGGGCGGGATTCTTCGCGCCTCCACCGGAGATCACGATCTCGGACGTCTCATCCGTGCCCCAGCGAGCAACCGCCCGTCCAATCGACTCGGCGGTCAGCGCGGTCGCGGTCGCTACCGCGTCGTTGTCCGAGCCGCCCGCCTTCTTGACGCGGGCCAGCAGCTTGTCGGCGTACTCGATCCCGAACCGCTCGCGACCAGTGCTCTTGGGCGGCGCTGCGACGAAATACGGATCGGCGAGGAGCTCGTCGAGCACGCGCGCAACCGGCCGGCCGCGGCGCGCGCGCTCGCCGTCTCTGTCGAACGTGGCGTCGGGATCGATGCGCCGCGTGACCGAGTCGATCACGCCGACGCCGGGTCCCGTGTCGAACGCGAACGCCCCGTCCGTGACGCCGCGGCGCGGCACCCACGTCACGTTCGCGATCCCGCCCACATTGAGCAGCCAGCGACCGCGTTGCTCGTGCCCGAACAGCATCACGTCGGCGAGCGGCACGAGCGGCGCCCCCTGCCCTCCCGCCGCCACATCGCGCGCGCGAAAGTCGCTCACCACGCGCACCCCGACCCGTTCCGCCAGCACCGCGGCGTCGCCGAGCTGGAACGTGGCGCGGCCCGGCTCGTGCCAGATCGTCTGGCCGTGCGACGCGATGAACGCGAGGTCCTTCGCCGCGACACGGGCCTGCGCGAGCAGCGCGAGCACCGCGCCCGCAAAGCGCTCCCCCAGCGCCACGTGGAGGAACGCGACGTCCTTCGGCGTGCCGCGCGCAATCGCGTCGATGATCGATCCACGCTCCGCCGCCGAGTACGGCTCCTGGCGGAACGCGACCAGCTCCGCGGCGGTGTCGTTGAGCCGCACCAGCGCCGTCGAAATCCCGTCGAGCGAGGTGCCCGACATCACGCCGACCGCGAGCGTCTTGCTCACGACTTCACCGGCGGCGGATCGCCGACGACCGGGCGCACGAACCCGCCCGCTGCGTCGAGCAGCCGTTTGGCTTCGCTCGAATCGACGCGCTTGCGCACCATCACGATCGCGAGCTTCACGCTGCCGCCGGCGCGCTCGATCGCGGCGCGCGCCTCCGCCCGTCCCACACCGCAGCACTCCATCACGATGCGCTCGCCGCGATCGTGCAGCTTCTGACTCATCGCCATGAGGTCCACCATCAAGTTGCCGTAGACCTTGCCGAGCCGGATCATGGCGCCCGTGGTGAGGGTGTTCAGCACCAGCTTGGTCGCGGTCCCGGCCTTGAGGCGCGTCGAACCGGTGAGCACTTCAGGACCGGTGACGGGGTTGATGACGACGTCGCACGTTTCGCTCAGCGCCTTGGGAGGCGTGCCGCAGGTCAGGAGCACCGTGCGCGCGCCCAGCGTCTGCGCTCGCGAGAGCGCGACACGCACGTACGGCGTCGTCCCGCTCGCCGCGATGCCGACCACGACGTCACGATTCGTAACGCCGGCGGTCTCGATGTCTGCCGCGCCCGCGTTCACGTCGTCTTCAGCGCCCTCGGCGCTCTTCACGAGCGCCGTGTAGCCGCCCGCGATCACGCCGGTCACCATGGACGGCGGCGTCCCGAACGTCGGCGGACATTCCGCGGCGTCGAGCACCCCCAGCCGGCCCGAGGTCCCGGCGCCGACATAGATCAGGCGGCCCCCCGTCTTGAGCGCGTTGACGAGCAGGTCGATGGCGTGGGCGATTTTCTCACGTTCCCCGTGCACAATGCCCGCGAGCGTAGCATCCTCGGCATTCATCAGGTCGACGATGTCGAGGCTCGAGGCGATATCGATGCGCTGCGTCCTGGGATTGCGCTGTTCGGTGGGCCTCGGATCGCGAAAATCGGGGTTTGCCATTGCAGACAATTAGACGGAAGATTACGAAATGCGAAAGATCCTTCCTCTTGTTGTGCTTGCCGGGTTGGGCTGCAGCCATGCTCGTCCCGCGGGCATCTTCCCCGCCACCTGGACCCTCGAATCGAAGCCCGTCACGGCGCCGCGGGCCATGGTCGTCACGGCGCAGCCGCTCGCTACACAGGTGGGTCTGGACATCCTTCAGCAAGGCGGCAACGCCATCGACGCCGCCGTCGCGGTGGGCTTCGCGCTCGAGGTCGTGCTGCCGGACGCCGGCAACATCGGCGGCGGCGGCTTCATCGTCCATCGCAGCGCCGCCGGCGAAGTGCACGCGCTGGATTATCGCGAAATGGCGCCGAGCGGTGCCTCGCGCGACATGTACGTCGACTCGGCTGGCAACGTCACGGAACAGAGTCTGATCGGACATCTCGCCGCCGGCGTCCCCGGCAGCATCGCCGGCATGCACGAGGCCTGGAAGAAGTACGGCTCGCTGCCCTGGGCCACGCTCATTGCTCCCGCGATCAAGTTGGCCGAGGGGCACGTCATCGATACCGCGCGCAGCCAATCGATAGGATGGTCGCGGGACGAACTGGCCCGCTTCCCCGCGAGCCGCGCGCAGTTCCTGGTGAACGACAGCGCGCCGCCTCCGGGCACGATGTGGCGCCAGCCCGACCTGGCGCGCACGCTGCGGCTGATCAGCGACTCCGGGCCGGACGTGTTCTATCGGGGTCAGATCGCCGACCTGATCGTTGCCGAAATGCAACGCGGTGGCGGGCTGATCACCAAGGAGGATCTCGCGCGCTACCAGGCGAAATGGCGCACGCCGGTGCAGCTGAGCTATCGCGGCTATACGATCTACTCGATGCCGCCGCCCAGCTCCGGGGGCGTCACGATGGGCGAGCTGCTCAACATCCTCGAGGGCTACGATTCGCTGCCCAGGTTCGGGACGCCCGCGTATGTGCATGTCGTCGCCGAGGCGATGCGGCGCGCGTTCATCGACCGGAACCGCTATCTGGGCGATCCTGATTTCGTGCAGATGCCGCTCGAGCGTCTGCTGTCAAAGGACTACGCCGCGACGCTGCGGGCGCAGATCGATCCGCAACACGCCACGCCCACGCCACCGGCCGCGAGCGGCGGCGACGAGCCGATGCACACGACGCACTACTCGATCGTGGATGCCAACGGCAATGCGGTCGCGGTCACCACGACGCTGAACGGGGGCTTCGGCAGCGCGGTCACGGTGACGGGCGCCGGATTCCTGCTCAACAACGAGATGGACGATTTCACTTCGGCGCCCGGGAAGCCGAACATGTTCGGGTTGGTCCAGGGCGAGGCGAACGCGATCGTCCCAGGCAAGCGCATGCTGTCGGCCATGACGCCGTCGATCGTGTTGGACACCGCGGGCCGGCTGTACATGGTCCTCGGGACGCCGGGCGGCCCCACGATCATCACCACGGTGTCCCAGGTTCTGCTCAACGTGATCGATCAGAAGATGTCGCTGGCCGACGCCGTGGCGGCGCCGCGCTTTCACCACCAGGCGCTGCCCGACATCATCCGCTCCGAGGGCGGCGGCCTCAGTGAAGCCACGATCCAGGCCTTGGTCGCGATGGGCCACACGGTGGACCGGCGCGGCGGCAGCGGGACGGTGGCGGCCATACAAAAAACCGCTGGAGGATGGGTGGGTGTCATCGACCCACGGTCCGCCGGCGCTGCACTCGGCTACTGAACGCTCTGACCGTTCACTCCTTGGGTGAGGATTCGCATGGCAATTCGCTCGCAAACGCCCGCCGCGGACGTCGTGATCGTCGGCTCAGGGGCCGGCGGTGGGATGGCCGCCTACGTGCTCACGCGCGCCGGCGTGAACGTCACCGTGCTCGAAGCCGGCGGCCCGTGGGACAACACGACCGACTCGGCGATGCTCACCTGGCCGTATGACTCGCCGCGGCGCGGCGCCTCCACCAAGCTCAAGCCCTTTGGGGAATTCGACGGCTGCATCGGCGGCTGGGACATTCCCGGTGAGCCCTACACCGTCGCCCAGGGGGACAAGTTCCGCTGGTGGCGCGCCCGCATGGTGGGCGGGCGCACCAACCACTGGGGCCGCATCTCGCTGCGCTTTGGCCCCCGCGATTTCAAGGCGAAAGCGTTCGACGGGCTGGGCGACGACTGGCCGATCAGCTACGACGACGTCCGCCCCTATTACGACAAGCTCGAGACTCTGGTCGGCGTGTTCGGGAGCAAGGACAACATCCCGAACGCCCCCGACAGCCTGTTCCTGCCGCCGCCCAAGCCGCGCTGCTACGAGTTGCTCGTGCAGCAGGCGGCGAAGCGGCTGAACGTCACCTGCGTCCCGTCGCGACTCTCGATTCTCACCCGGCCGCTTCCCGGACGCGCAGCCTGCCACTACTGCGGCCAGTGCGGCCGGGGCTGCAAGACGAACTCGAACTTCTCCTCCACCAACGTGCTGATCGCGCCGGCGCTCAAGACGGGCAAGCTGACGCTGCGCACCAATGCGATGGCGCGCGAGATCACGCTGGACCAGACCGGCCGGGCGAAGGGCGTGATCTATGTGGACACGACGGACGGCAGCGAGCACCTGGCCGAGGCCCGCGTCATCGTGGTCGCGGCAAGCGCCTGCGAGACATCACGACTGCTTCTCAATTCGAAGTCGCCCTCGTTCCCGAACGGACTCGCGAACGGCAGTGGGACGGTCGGCAAGTACCTGACGGACACGACCGGCACCGATGTGGGCGGCTTCGTCCCGAAGATGATGGACCCGGTGCCCCACAATCACGACGGCGTCGGCGGGATGCACGTCTACATGCCGTGGTGGCTCGACAACAAGCAGCTCGACTTCCCGCGCGGCTACCACATCGAGGTATGGGGCGGCGCCGGGCTGCCGGAGGCGGGCTTCGGGGGCGGCATCCAGAACCTGCAGGGCGGCGGCTACGGGAAGCAGCTCAAGAACGACTACCGCCGCTACTACGGCGCCTACATCGGCTTTTCGGGCCGCGGCGAGATGATCCCGAACGATGGCAGCTACTGCGAGATCGACCCCAACGTCGTGGACAAGTGGGGCATCCCGGTGCTGCGCTTCCATTGGCAGTGGACGGATCACGAATACCTGCAGGTCAAGCACATGCAGGAGACATTTCGCGCACTCATCAATGAGATGGGTGGCACGCCGTGGGGCGATATGCCGAAGAAGGAGGATGGCTACGGCATCGCCGCGGGCGGCGTCATTATCCACGAGCTGGGCGGCGCGCGCATGGGCGCCGATCCCAAGACCTCGGTCGTGAACAGCAACTGCCAGACCCACGAGGTCAAGAATCTCTTCGTTGCCGACGGGGCCCCGTTCACGTCTCAAGCAGACAAGAATCCCACCTGGACGATCATGGCGCTGTCGTGGCGGACGTCCGAATACATCGCGAACCAGCTGAAAGCGAGGGCCCTATGAAGCGGCGTGAAGCGGCAGGCGCGATGGTGATGGCCGCGCTTACGGCTGCCTTCAAATGGACACCGGCAGAGGCGGCAAGGGCGGCAGGGTTAGCACGCGAGGCGGTGAGAGCCCCGTACGCGCCGGCGTTTTTCACGCCGCACGAGTGGGACACGGTGCGCGTCCTGGTGGATATCGTGATCCCGCGTGACGAGCGCTCGGGGAGCGCCACCGACGCCGGTGTCCCCGAGTTCATGGACTTCATGATGGGCGATCGGCCTGATGGACAGATTCCGATGCGCGGTGGCCTCGCTTGGCTGGACAACGAGTGCTACGAGCGCTTCAGTAAGACGTTCGTGCAGGCGGCCGAGACCGAGCGGGGAGCGGTGCTCGACGATATCGCGTGGCCCAAGAAGGCGAAGCCGGACATGAGCCAGGGCGTCGCCTTCTTCAATATGTTCCGCGACATGACGGCGTCGGGCTTCTGGTCGAGCAAGATTGGGGTCGCCGATCTCGATTATCGCGGCAATGAATTCGTCGCCGAGTGGAAGGGCTGCCCGGAGCCGGCGCTGCGCAAACTTGGCGTTCAATATGAGGACTGAATGAGCAAACGACTCGGGATTGGGATGGTCGGCAGCGGCTTCAACGCCAAGTTCCATCTGCTGGGATTTGTCGGAGTCCGGGACGCCGACGTGCTGGGTGTGTGGAGTCCCAATCAGAAGAACGCGGGCGACACCGCGGCCGTCGCCAGAAAGCTCGGCGTGGGCGAAGCCAAGCCCTATCCCTCGATTGCGGCGATGGTGGCGGACCCCGCCATCGACGCGATCTGGCTCTCCGGCCCCAATCACGCGCGCATCGAAAACGTCGAGGAGATGGTGAGCACGATCGAGCGTGGCAAAGGCTCGTTGCTCGGCGTGGCGTGTGAGAAACCGCTCGCGCGCAACGTCGCCGAAGCGAAACGAGTCCTCGACCTGGTGAACAAGGTCGGCCTCGCCCACGGCTACCTCGAGAATCAGGTCTTCGCGCCCCAGGTTGAAGTCGGACGCAATTTGCTGTGGGCGCGTGGCGCCAAGCTCACCGGCCGGCCCTATCTCGCGCGCGCCGCCGAGGAGCACAGCGGCCCACACGCACCGTGGTTTTGGCAGGGGAAGCTGCAGGGCGGTGGCGTGCTCAACGACATGATGTGCCACTCCTCGCTGCTCGTGCAGCACTTGCTGACCGATCCCACCAAGCCGGCGTCCACGGTCCGTCCCAAGAAAGTGACGGGCCACATCGCGAGCTTGAAATGGAGCCGGCCCGAGTACGTCAAGAAGCTGTCGGCGTCCATGGGCAAGGATGTGAATTACGACAAGACTCCATCCGAAGACTTCGCGGCCGTGATGATTGAATTCGAGACCGACGACGGTCACAAGGTCCTGGGTGAAGCGACGACCTCGTGGAGCTTTGTCGGCGCGGGGCTACGGCTCTCGGCCGAGCTGCTCGGTCCCGAGTACTCGCTGCAATGGAATTCACTCGATACGGGGCTCAAGCTGTTCTTCAGCCGCGAGGTCCAGGGCAAGTCGGGCGAAGACCTGGTCGAAAAGCAGAACGCCGAGATGGGACAGATGCCGGTCGTGGCGGGCGAGGCGGCGGCGTACGGGTATGAGAACGAGGACCGCTACTTCGTGGACTGCTTTCTCAACAAGAAGAAGCCGTGGCTCACATTCGATGACGGCCTGCGCGTTGTGAAGGTCTTGATGACGGCGTATATGAGTGCCGAGCAGGGCAAGACGCTCGACTTCCCCGTGCCCGGCATCGAAAACTTCGTACCCGCTGTCGCCAAGGGGACGTGGAAGCCATGATCGCGACGTTAGCTTTGATCCTTATGGCACAGGCTCCGCAGCAATGGCCGCAGCACTCGATGGACCGGCCGCGGCCGCCGGTCGTGAATCCGGGTCCACCGCCCAGTGATGCGATGGTGCTGTTCGACGGCGCGAACCTGAACGAATGGCGCGCCGACGACAGCGCGGGCAGCGCCGCGAAATGGATCGTGCGCGACGGCTACATCGAGGTAAAGCCGGGCACCGGGACTATGCGGACGGCGCGGGGGTTCGGTGATGTACAGCTGCACATCGAATGGGCCACGCCCGCCGTCGCGAAGGGTGAAGGCCAGGAACGCGGCAACAGCGGCATCTTCCTGATGGGGATCTACGAACTGCAGGTGCTCGACTCGTACCAGAACGACACGTATCCAGACGGGCAGGCGGGCGCGATCTATGGCCAGAATCCCCCGCTGGTCAATCCCACCCGCGGTCCCGGTCAGTGGCAGGCCTACGACATCATTTTCCATCGCCCGCGCTTCAAGGCTGACGGCTCGCTCGAGCAACCCGCGCGCATGACGGTCCTGTTAAATGGAGTGCTGATTCAGGACAACTTCGAGCTGGTGGGACCGACGGCCAATCGGCAACAACCGCCGTATCGGATGCATGCCGAGAAGCTCCCGCTAAAACTCCAGGATCACGGCAACCCGACGCGGTTTCGGAATATCTGGATTAGGGAGCTGCCCGAGGCTCGGTAGGAGTTTGCGGCCGGAAGAATATGGCGAACAGCACCAGCACAACGCCTGCAAAAACTGCGGGCAGGGGCCAGAATTTCGCCCACTGATCCAAGGTGAGCGCAGTACCGCTGCCAAGAAAGCCGTTGTAGGCCTTCCCCGCGATTAGGCTGCCGACCAACATCCCGACACCGTACGTCACCAACACGAGGAACCCCTGCGCCTGGCCACGCACCGCCGGTGAGGACTTCTTGTCGACGTAGATCTGTCCCGTCACGAAGAAGAAGTCGTAGCAGATGCCGTGCAGCAGGATTCCCAGGACGATGAGCCAGAACACCGCGCTGGGCGCAGCGAGCGCAAACAAGGCGTAGCGCAGCACCCACGCACCCATACCGACCAGGAGCATCTTTTTCACGCCGAGCCTGATGAACATCAGTGGCATCAGGAGCATGAAGAGGGTCTCCGCAATCTGGCCAAGCGTCATCAGCGACGAGGGGTTAGGCAACAGCGCTGTGACAAAGTTGTGCGCGCCCGCGTCATAGACTGCGACCTTCGCAAACACCGGCGCATAGGCATAGTAGGCAGCCAGCGGAATACAGATGAGCAATGAGGAAACGATGAACACGTAGAACGGGGTGCTACCGAGTTCTCGCAGTGCGTCGATTCCGAGAATGCTCCGAATCGAGACCGGTCGGCCGGCTGCCGGCGGTGGCGTGTGCGGCAGCGAGAAGCTGAACGCGCCCAGTAGCAAGCTGGCAACCGCCGTGGTGTACAGCGGCAATGGAGTCGTGTCCGGCATGAGGCCCTGGGTGAACCGGCTCAGCACGAACCCGATGAAAAGCCCGGCCACGATCCAACCGACGGTGCCCCACACGCGAATGACCGGGAAGTCCTTTTCCTGATTTCTGATGTTGTGGAAGGCGAGCGAGTTTGCGAGGCCCAGCGTCGGCATGTAGCAGAGGTTGTACAGGAGCAGCAGGAAGATGAAGAGCCCGCCGGTCGTTCGCGGTGCCAACAACATGAACACACCGCCCAGGATGTGCAGCGTTCCCAGGACTTTCTCGGTAGAGAAATAGCGATCGGCAACGAGACCGAGGAAGAACGGCGCGACAATGGCCGCAACTGGATTGACCGTGTACGGAAGGTATGCCAGTGCGGCCATGCCATGGGCGGCCATGTAATTGCCGACCGTCGTGTACCATGCCCCCCAGATGAAAAACTGGAGGAACATCATGACCGACAGTTTGGTCCGAATCACGCGCTCATCAGCTCCCGGAGACAGTGAGCTCCTTCGTCAGCCGGACGATGATGTGTGCCCCGGCAGGCAGTACGATGTCCGAATCTTTCGTCGTCGATGCCACGCCGGCGCCTGCTGCGGCGCCTACGATGCCGCCGATGACCGTGCCTTTGCTGTTACCGCCGATCACGCGTCCCAGGATCGCACCGGCCGCCGCGCCGGCGCCGACCTTGGCCGCATCCCCCGTCGTGACCCCCCGACCCTTGTGGATCGTCTCGAGCGAATCGACGTGGGCCTCGATGGGGTACGTGGCGCCCCCAACGGTGACGCTCGTAACGCTCAGCGTCAAGGTCCCCGGAGTGCGCGGATTGGGCGCGGGTTTGACGTCGGTAATCGTGCCGTTGATACGGGCCCCGGCCGGAATGACGACCTGCCCGGCCGCGTTCTTCACGTCTTCGATGACATGCGCGGTGAACGTCTCGCCGATCTTGGACGTGCGCGAGGAAATCGTATCATTCGCGGCCACGTCGAACCGCGCGCCCGCGCTCAGGGTGCGCGTCGCGGGACGGGCCGGCGGCGCGGGCGGCCGGGCAGCTGGGGGACGAGTCGCCGGAGGCGGCGTACGCGGCGGCGCCGCGGGCGGATTGGTCTGGCGATCGGGCACGTCCTGCATCGCCGTGGTCGACTCCGTAGGCGCGAGTGTCAGATCACGCGCGGTCGAGTCCGCTTGTGCCTGGTCCTGTCCCTTTTGGCAGGCGCTCAGGCTAAAGGCCGCGAGTGTCGCGATAATCGCTAACCGATTCATGGCATCCTCTCTGTGACGACGGTGTGCAATGGCGTACCCACGGCGGCGCGGCAGGTTCTACAGCCGCTCCCGCAGAAACTGCGGCGTGAGACCCTGCAAATACCCGGCGAGGACCGTAAAGCTGTCGGTGATCAACAGGATACCGAGTACGATCAGCATGCCGCCGGCGATCCGGTCGACCCAGACAATGTAGGGACGGAATCGCTGGAACCAAATCAAAAACCGGTCCAACGCCACGGCGGTGACGAGGAACGGCACCGCCAACCCCAATGCGTAGATCGTCAGCAGCAGCATGCCTTTGGCGAGGCCGGCCTGGGTGGCGGCGATCGTGAGGATCCCGCCCAGGATCGGTCCGATACACGGCGTCCATGCCGCGCCGAACGTAAACCCGACGACGCCGGAGCCGAAGTAGCCGAGTGGCTTGCGTGACACCTGCACACGCCACTCGCGCATCAGCAACGCCGGCCGCAGCACCCCCAGCAGGTACAGGCCGAACAGGATCAGCAGCACACCGCCGATCCGGCCCAGCCACACCTGGTACTCGCGCAGTAAGCCACCGACCGCGGATGCGGCAGCGCCCAGCAGGACGAAGACGAGCGTGAACCCGCCCACGAACCAGAGGCCGTGCAGCAGCGCCGTCCAGCGCCGCCGCTCGGCCTCCTCCACCGTCATGCCCGTGATGAATCCGACGTAGCTCGGGATGAGCGGGAGTACACAGGGCGACAGGAAGCTCAGCAGTCCCGCCGTGAACGCAACGGCGGCGCCCATGTCAGCCGCAGAACGCGACCGCGGAGACCACCGTCGTCCAACGCGCGTCCGCGCCGCATTCGGCGGTGGATGTCACGTTCATCGTGCGGACGATTTCACCCGACAGCAGCCACTGCTCGCGCCGCTCGTCCCAGGCCTTGTCGGCCTCGAACGGCACGCCGAGCACCGTGGCGAGCATCGAGGCCGCCAGGTCTTCGGCGTATTCGCCCGACACGGTTTCGTTCTGGCCGTAGCTGTGGTGCTCCGAGATGTAGCCATGGTGCGAGGGATCGGCGGGCATCGCGACGCCGATGGACGCCGCCACCAGCCGGCTCGGCTCGTTGGTGGCGGATTCCGCGATCACCGCGAACACCACCTGGCCCGGCTTCAGCATGCTCATCCCCTCTTCGCGATCGACGAGCTCGCAATGAGGAGGAAAAATGGAGCTCACCCGCACGAGATTGAAATTGGCGAGATGCGCGTCACGCAGCGCCATCTCGAAGCTGGTGAGCTTTTCCTTGTGCCGGCCGACGCCTTTGGTCAAAAAGGCCTTGGTCGGGATGAACATTCGTGAGTCGATCAACTCGAGACTACCTCCCCTCGTACCAGACCGCGGGACTGAGCTCGACGGGCGGCTCGGTATCGCCGCCCCGGTCCACCGTCGCCTGCATCACCTGCGCCAGCACTTCAGCGGGGCTGAGCGCGACCTCCACCACCTCGAATTTGCCCTGGCCGCGTTCTTTGCCGCGCACGATGAGCATGTATTTCGCCGTGTAGACGCGCAACCGGCCGTCTGACGCTTTCCGAGTCACTACCGCCGTTCCCCACTCTTTCCCTTCCCGCTTGATCGGCCGGAACACATGGATGGTCTCGATCTCCGCCGGCGGCACCTGCGCTTCCACCGCCGCCGCGAGCTTCGCCCAGCCGGCGCCCTGGCCCGGCGCGGGCGTCGTTAGCGGGAAGCCGGCGCCGGAGTCAGCCATCGCTCAACGTAAAAGCGCAGGACGTGCATGAAGTCCTGCGCGTTGGTGACGACGCCGTACGCCTGGTGCGTGCCGCGATCGCGCAGCTTGGTGACCACGAATTCGGTCTGATCGACGCAGATCGTGGTCAGGGGCCGGATCTCCTCGGTGACGCCCGTGTCCACGAACGCCGGCAGCATGTTACCGACCGCGATCGCGTGCAGCGCCGTGGCCACGAAGATCGCGAACGTCGCGGTCGACGTATGGGCCCGCATGGCGTCCTGCGCCGCCAGGGTATCGGCGATCACGTCCGGCAAGGGACCGTCGTCGCGAATCGAGCCCGCGAGCACGTAGGGGATGCGGTTGACCACGAGCGCGTGCATGATGCCGCTCTTCACGATCCCCTGGCTCACCGCGTGCTCGATCGAGCCCGCGCGCCGGATCGCGTTGATGGCACGCATGTGCAGTCCGTGCCCGCCTTCGACGCTCTCCCCGGAGCTGGACATGCCCAGCGTCGTGCCGAAGATCGCGGCCTCGAGATCGTGGACCGCGACGGCGTTGCCGCCGAGCAGCGTCTGGACGTAGCCGTTCTCGATGAACCAGATCATGTCCTCGCGCGCGCGCGCGTGCACCAGCGCCGGCCCGATCACCCACACGATCTTGCCGCCCCGCGCCTGCTCCTCCCCGAGCAGCTGCGCGAGGACACTGTAGTCCACGGGCCGCTCGCGCGACACTTCCGCGGCCATGAAACGGAACTCGTTGGGACTGCGGGTGCCGCCGAGAAAGCCTTCGGCGTGCACGAAAATTCCCTCGCTGCCGTCTTCCGCGGCTCCGACTGCGACCTTGTCGCCGCGTTTGACGCGCCGCGGCTCGGTGGTGATCAGATCGTCACCGGCGCGCACGATGACGCAGTCCATGCGCGGCAGTCTCGGCCGTTTCCACTCACCGGGCAGCTTGACGTAGGTCGGCAGATTGGTCGTCGAGAAAAAACCGTCCGGGAGCACGCCGTCGCCGGGGGCGGGTGTGAATCGCGCCTCGGGCGCGCCGGACAACGGGGGCGCGGCAAAGTTGGGCAGACGATACTGGAACCGAGGACGACTCACAGGCCGGTGAAAATACCCGGAATGAAACGGCTTTCACAAGAGTGAAACGGGATCGCGATCGACGGTGACGTCGCGATGGGCCTTCGCCCGCCACGCGCGCACCACGCGTCCGAGCACGCGCGGTTCGCTCGACTTCGTGAGCACGTGCCAGCGCCACTTCCCCTTGAGCCGCATGATCGGGCACGGCGCCGGTCCGAGCACCGTGAGCGCGTCACCCAGCCGCTCGCTGGACGCGCGCCGCAGCCAGCGCGCCACCTTCTCGGCCAGGTCAGCCGTCCGCGCATGGTCGTCCGTGGCGACGACGAACCGAACTAAACCCGTTCGTGGAGGATATGAAGGATGTGGAGGTGTGCGCAGGGGAAGCTCGGCGGCGGCAAACTGCTCGACGGAGTGGGCCGCGGCGGCCCGAATCGCGTGATGGTCGGGCGCTCGCGTCTGGACGAACACGCGGCCCCCCTTGGGCCCGCGCCCCGCGCGTCCGGCGACCTGCGCCACAAGCTGGAATGTCCGCTCGCCGGCCCGGAAATCGGGGAAATGCAGGCCGGTGTCGGCGTCCACCACCCCCACGACCGTCACGTTCGGGAAGTCGAGGCCCTTCGCGATCATCTGGGTGCCGAGCAGGATGTTCACGTCGCCCCGCGCCATCCGCTCCAGAATGTGATGGTGAGCCCACTTGCTCGACGTGGTATCGAGGTCCATGCGGGCGATGCGCGCGCGCGGATACCGCAGGCCGACAAAGTGCTCCAATTGCTGGGTGCCGAGTCCGCGCAGCCGCTGAGTCGCCGAGCCGCACAGTACGCACGTCTCTGGGACTGGCTGCTCATGACCGCAGTAGTGGCACCGGAGCGTGGGTGGCGTCTGGTGGACCGTAAGGGCGATCGCGCACTGCGGGCAACCGGGGACGTTGCCGCAGGCGGGACACTGCACGAACGTCGCGAACCCCCGGCGATTCAGCAGGAGAATCACCTGCTCATCGCGCTCCAGCGCACCGGTGATGGCCGCATCGAGCGCCTCGCTCCAGGGGATCACGCCCCCCTCCGTTTCGCTGGGCGCAAGGCGCGCTGCGTGGCGCAGATCGATGATCTCGACCGCGGGCAGCGGTCGCAGACCCACCCGATCGGGGAGCGCAAACGTGGTCACCTTGCCCTGGGCGGCGAGATCGAGCGTCTCGAGCGACGGGGTCGCGCTGCCCAGGATCAGCCGCGCGCCCTCGATCTGCGCGCGCATCGCCGCCACGTCCCGGGTGTGATAGCGCGGGGCCGAGCCCTGCTTGTAGCTCGGCTCGTGCTCCTCGTCGACCACGATGGCGCCGAGCCGGTGTACGGGCGCGAACACCGCGGAGCGCGGCCCCACGGCCACGCGCCGCTCGCCGCGGCGCAGCGCACGCCAGGCGTCGGCACGCTCGCCATCCGACAAACCGGAATGGAGCACCGCGACCTGATCGCCGAAGACCCCGCGCACGCGCGCGACCGTCTGAGGCGTCAGGGCGATTTCCGGCACCAACAGGATCGCGCCGTTGCCCGACGCGACGACGCCACGGAGTACGTCGAGATAGACGAGTGTCTTGCCTGATCCCGTCACCCCCTGGATGAGAATGGGGCTGTCGACCGAGGTCTCCCTGATGCCACGAACCACGGCCTGCTGATCGGGCGTGAGATGCGGCGGCGGCGGGGACGAGAGATTCGCAAAGGGATCGCGCATCTCCGGGACGTGCTCGAAGCGCGCCAGCCCCTGATCCACCAGGCCCTGCAGCACACTCGGCGAGAGATTGAGCTGGCTCGTGAGATGGGCGACCGGCGCCGAGCCACCCAGCGCTTCCACCGTCTCGTACACGGCCCGGCGCTTGGGGGCGCGCCGGAACCGGCGCTCGCGCTCGAGCAGCGATTCGAGGCCGTTTCCGGTGAGCACAAACAGGCGCTCGGTGGCGGGGGGCGGTCCAGCCGGTTTCGCCACGCTCCATAGCGGGCCGGGGAGAATGGCGCGCAACGACAACCCCAGCGGCGCGCCGTAGTAATCGGAAATCCAGCGGCCCAGCTCGAGCAGCGCGGGCGAGAGTGCCGGCACATCGTCAGGAGCGGCGGAAATCGGCTTGATGTTACTGATGACTGACGACTGATGACCGACGACGTCCGTCACGATGCCGACGATCTTCCGCCGCCGCACCGGCACCACCACACGCGCCCCAGGCACGGCGCGGTCTGCCAGCGCATCGGGCACGGCGTAGATGTAGGGGCGGTTTACCGGGACGGGCAGGACGACCGCGACATGGCGCGGTCCGGTCATTTGCGTTTGACGCCGAGTCCCGGTTCAGTGGGCAACGTGATCTGCCCCTGGTCGATCGTCGCGCCGGTGAACGGATCGTCGACGGTGAGCGCGGCACCGTCGAGATCGGCGGCATCCACGAGCGGTGTGACGTGCGCCGCGGCGGTGATGCCGAGCGATGTCTCGATCATGCAGCCGACCATGACGAGCATCCCGTGCGCGCGGGCCGTCGCGATCATGCGCAGCGCCTCTCGCAGCGATCCGCACTTGGCGAGCTTGATGTTGATGCCGTCCACCCGTCCGGCGAGCCGGGGGATGTCGGCGGCGACGAGACAGCTCTCGTCCACCACGACCGGCAACTGATGCGCCGCGGCGACCTGGCGCACTTCGCTGAGACCGTCGAGATCCTCGGGGACGAGGGGCTGCTCGAGAAACTCGACGCCGAACTCCTTGAGCCGCGGGATCATCGCTTTGGCGCGCGCCACGGTCCAGCCGGCGTTCGCGTCCACGCGGATCGGTTTGTCGGTAGCATCGCGGATGGTCTTGAGGATTTCCTCGTCGCGATCGGTCCCGAGCTTGATCTTCAGGATGGGGTACGGTTCGGCCTCACGCACCTTTTGCCGCATTTTGTCATTGGTGTCGAGGCCGATGGTGAAGGACGACAGCGGCGCCTTCCGCGGATCGAGCCCCCACAACCGCCACAGCGGCTGGCCGAGCTTCTTCCCCACGAGGTCGTGGAGCGCCGCCGAGAGCGCGGCACGCGCAGCCCAGTTGCGCGGCAGCACCTGCTCCCAGCGCGCCTCGGCCGCCTCGAGCTCGAACGGATCGCTCGGCAACTGCGAGCGCAGCCGCTCGAAGCCGGCGAGCACCGTCTCGAGGCTCTCGCCGTAGAACGACGAGGGATCGGCTTCGCCCCACCCCTCCTGCCCGTCCCCATCCACCAGCCGGACCCAGGCGCGCTTGTACCCGTTCGTCGAACCGCGTGCAATGACAAATGGATGGCGGGTGGTAATGGAGCACTGCTCGACGAACAGCTTCAGAGCCATCGATTCCTGTGGAGCCAAGCGAGGATGACCACGGACACCGCCCCCATCGTGGCCAGGGCGATGTAGAAACCGTAGGGGTTATGCGTCAGCGGCATCGCGCTGAAGTTCATCCCGTAGATCCCGCCGATCACGATCAACGGCAGGGCGATCGTGGCGACGATCGAGAGCTGCTTCATCACCTTGTTCATGCGGTTCGACGTCTGCGACAGGTACGTCTCCAGCACGCCGGCAAGCAAGTCGCGCGTCGTATCGACCGATTCGGTGATTCGGATCGTGTGGTCGTACACATCGCGGTAGTAGAGCTGGGTCTCGGGCCGGATGTAGCCGCAGGGCCGGTTCGTCATGATGTTGAGCACTTCCCGGAGCGGCCCCACGTGGCGGCGCAGCGAAAACGCGGAGCGCTTCGCCTTGAAGATCTCGTGAATCAGCTTCTCGTCGAACTGCTCGAACAGCCGCTCTTCCAGACCGTCCACCAGCGCATTCAGCTCTTCGACCAGCGGGAAGTACGCGTCGACTGATTGGTCGATGATGTTGTGCATCGTCATCTCGGCGCCCCGCGCCAGCAGCTCGGGATTGCGCATCAGCCGCTCGCGCACCGCGCCGCAGCTCTTGGAGGGCAGCGCGTGCACGGTGACGAGAAAGTTCTTCCCAAGGAAGAAGTACAAGTTGGAAGTTGCAAGATCGAACGGCTCGGGTGTGCCTTCGTCGAGTCGAATCACCGCCATCACGACGAAGACATACCGGTCATACTCTTCGAATTTGACCCGGCTACCCGGTGACAGCGTGTCTTCGATGGACAGCGGATGGAACGCAAAGACTTTTTCGAGCAGCGCGAGTTGATGCATGTTCGTGCTGTCGATATCGACCCACAGCTCGCCTTCGCCGGCCTGAAGAATCTCCCGGATCCGCGCGGGGGACACGTCCTGCTCCAGCGTGCCGTCGAGCCGCCGGTAGATGCTGAGCGGCCAGCTCTTGGAGGCTTGCGGCTGCTGCGCGCCCGCGGGAACGGTGTTGACTGCCATTCCTCAAGATAGTGCGCGCACGAGCGCGACAACACCGGCGGCGAGCAGGTCGAGGCGGTAGCCGCCCTCCAACACGCCGACGACGGGCCGCGTCCCCATCCGTTGCCGCAGCACCTCCGTCCACTGGGTGATGTCATCGGGCTCGAGCGTGAACTCGCCGAGCGGGTCGCCGGCGAGCGAGTCGAATCCGGCCGACACGAGCAGGATGTCCGGTGTCCAACCGTCGAGCGCGGCGTCCACGGCGGCGAGGAAATCCCGCACGTAGGTCGCGCGCGGCAGCCCGCCGGGCCGCGGGACGTTGAACACGTTGCCGACGCCGCGTTCGTCGGCCGCGCCGGTACCCGGATACCACGGGTACTGATGCATCGAGACGAACCGGATCGATGCGTCCTGCTCGACGAGCGCCTGCGTGCCGTTCCCGTGGTGCACGTCCCAATCAACGATCAAGACGCGCGCGCAGCCCAGCGCCTGCGCGTGGCGCGCCGCGAGCACCACGTTATTGAGGAAACAGAAGCCCATGGCCCGCGTGGCGAGGGCGTGATGGCCGGGGGGGCGGGTGACGCCGAACGCCCGTCCTTCCTTCATGCCCCGCTCGACCGCAGTCAGCGCCACCCCGGCCGACGCGAGCACGCTCTCCCAGCTCCGCGGGCCGAGCAAGGTGTCGGCGTCGAGCGCGCCACCGCCCCGCCCCGCCAGCGCTTCGAGCATGTCGATGTAGTCCGGGGGATGCACGCGCTCGATCGCGTCACGGGAGGCGTCCGCGGCTTCGACCCACGTGACGTGCGCCTTCAGCTCGGGCCGGCGCAGCGCTTCGAGGACGGCTTCAAAACGCTGAGGACGCTCGGGGTGGCCGGCGCCGCCATAATGGTGCCGGCAGGCCGGATTCCAGACGACCGGAGTGGACACTAGTTGCGGCGGCGCGTGTGCAGCAGATCGCGAAGCGATTCCACTTCGCGCTTCATTTCCTTGCGCGCGGCCGTCAGCTCGGCCATCGCGCGACGGTAGCGGAACCAGCCCAGCACCACGAGCCCGGCGCTGACGCCGCAGATCCCGGCCCAGAGCCAGTGGTCGATCATCGCGAGTAACACCGCATTCAAGAGCAGAAACCCGACCGCCACGATGGTGACGCCCCGGGTGAACGCCGCCGTCGTCACCGGACCGGCTGGCGCCGGGCGGGCAGCACGATGAAGGGTGCATGGGGGCCGGCCCCCAACGCGCGCAGCGTGACCGACTCGTCGAGCACCAGCGCGCCCCGGAATTTCACCATGCAGCTCGGCGCGGCGTCCGTCGTTTTTAGCGCCGCACGCAGCGCGTCGCGTTTCAGCTGGGCGACGGTGGTCGTGTCGTCAACCTGGATCGTGACACTGTCCCACGCCGGCGTCACCATGACCCGCACGGGATAGCGCTCCGTGGCGACCGCCGTCATGCGACCTCCACGGGAGAGGCGAGCGGCAATGTCGTCAGGAACCGGTCGAGCACCTGGTCGAAGAACAGCGTGGACGCGCGCACGCGTGTGACGCCGGCGGCTGCATCCGGCCAGGCGCTCACCACGACTTCCTCGCCACCCTGCCCGCGCAACGCCACGAAATTGGGGCCGCGCTTTTCGACGAAGGCGGCCGCATGCGGCACGCGCTCGGCGAAGAACTGCGCCGCTCGGTCCAGGACTTCGGCGGGCAGGATCGACACGCTCGTCGTGTGGATCATGGCGTCTGGAGAATGGTGATGCCAGTCGGTTGGCGCGGCACGGCGATGCTCGCGACCCGGGTCCGGGTGTTGAGATCGATGACGTCCACGGCGCCCGGATCGGCGCCGACACTCTCGACGGAGATGAACGCCCACCGGCCGTCGGGATCGTACGCCACCCCGTGGGGCAGCGACTTGGACGTCGGCACCTTGGCGACTTCGGCCAACGTGCCCGCATCGATGATCGACACGCTCTGCGCCTTCTTGTTGGTGACGATGATCCACCGGCCGTCCGCTGACGGTTCGACGTTGTACGCCCCCGCGCCGACCGGAATCTCTTTCACCAGATCGAGGGACGCGGCATCGAGGACCTGCACGCTGTTGCCGTGGTTGCAGGCGACATAGAGCCGGCGGTCATCAGGCGACACCGAGACGAAGGTCGGGGAGCAATCATGCGCGGTTGCGGGCGCGGTTCCGTGGATCGGTGGACCCGACGGGGCACCGCCGCCCGTGGCATGAGCCATCCCCTCACCAGTCTTGTGGCGGCGCCGGATCCGCAGGCTCTGGCGGTCGATCTCGAGGATCTCGTCGGAGTTCATGCACGACACGTACACCGCCGTGCCCGCGTGATTCACCTTCACGCCGTGCGGCATGTCGCACGCCGGGAGGTTGGTAATCGGCGTCATGGTCGCGGTCTGCACGATCGTCACGACGTTGACCCGCGGGTGATCGCCGTGGAAATCGGAGTTGGCAACGAACGCGAGCGCGCCGTCCGGGGTCAGAGCGATCGTGGTGGGAAACATCTCCACCGGCGCCCGGCCCAGCAGCGAGTCGTTATCGGGACTCATCTTCCAGAGGGAGCCGTACGGGGTGCCGTGGGCGATCGTCACATACCACGCGGCACCGTCGGGCGCGGCCGCGACGTTGTGCGGGCCGTCGATATCCGCCGGCATCAGGCCAACGGGGATCACCTTCGTCACGGCCAGCGCCGTGCCGTTCCACGACAACTGGGTCACCACGTCGCCCGACTCGCTGGCCACCAGAATGCGATAGTGCGGGTGGGGAGGGAGGGGGGGGCCCGGCAGCGCGGTCGCCGTCAGCAGCCCGAGAGCGAAGAAGAGGCGCATTGGCAGGAAGATAGCGGCTCCCTCTTCAGGGCGCTTCGGGCCAGCGTGGGTCCGGCCGCGCGGGCGGCGGCTGATCGGCGTCCAAACGCTCGGCGCGAATGTCGGCGTAGATGAAATTCTCCGGCGCGACGGGCGCGTCGGCCAGCCGGCGCAGCATCGCGAGTTGTCCCACGTGCGTCATCGTGTCCGCGAACGGCCCTTGCAGCAGCTGCTCCGTCGTGATCGCGCACGTCGCATCGCCGGCCAGCAGTTCTCCCACTGCTTCCAGCAGCTCGTGAAAGCGGGCGACTTCCTCCTGGAATGAAGGAAGCGGATCGGGCTTCACGGGATACGAGCCGCTCACGAAGAAGGTGCGCACGTAGCCCATCAAACTCGTCATGTGGCGAATCAGCTCGACCGGTGTGCGGACCCGCTGGCCGGCGCTGAACGTCGGATAGTGCTCCGGCGCGTCGCGTAATGCTTTCTGCGTCCGGTAGGCGATCGCGGCGAGAAAGTGGCGCAGGAGTTCACGGTCGCGGTCCACAGCGAAAGCTTAGCGCCGGAACGTGAAGAACACAGCCCCGCCCAGGATTAGCGCAGCAGCGCGCGCAGTGTCGATTCGACCTCGGAATTCGGCACGGCGCGCGCCCCCGCGTTGCGGGCGGCTCGCAGCGTTTCAACGTCGAGGTGCGATCCGAAGGCGAGCACCGGCACGCCGCGCCGCACCAGCTCCCGGATGCGCTCATCCACACCCGGCTTCCCTAATTCCAGCACGGCGAGATCAACAGGATCCTCGCGCGCGATCTCGGCGCCACTGGCTCCCACGATCGCCTGAACCTTGCCGCGAAAGAATAGATCGCGGCACTCGACCAACACCCGCTTAGCCATCGATCGGCTGTACCGGGACGGTCTGCCGGGTCACTGGAGTTCGCCGCCAGAGATCCCGGATTGAGGCGCGTTTGGTCAGGACCAGGACTGCCTCGCCATGCGGCTCATCCGCGAGGCCGTGCAACGTGAGAAACGCGGGCGGATGCACACCCGCGGCCGTGATGCGGTAGCGCTTGCCATGCCACGCGAAATCGGTTCCGCGAGCCTCCAGAAACACGTCGTCATCCACCTTGTACACGCCGGCCGCGACGCGCTCGCCCGATCGATAGAAGACGGGGTCGAACGGCCTGCCCTCCTGCCGCGCGAAGTTCTGATCGGCGGCCCAGTCGTAGGCTTCGAGCGCGGTCACGTGCGCCCGAAACTCCAGATGGTGACGCAGCTCGTGTGTGAGGGTGTCCCACGCTTCCGTGCGCCAGTTGAATCCCGGCTGCTGGCGCGCGAGCGCCGCGAACGATCCGTAAAACAGCACGATCTTCGAGTGCAGGTCGGCCCCGTCGCCGGTCCACGTGAGCGGGACGCATTCACCGAGCGTGTAGACGTCCGGTCGCACCGGATCGGGAACGGTCTTGGGACTCACTTCGATGTCCGCGACCCCCCGCTCGAACTCGGCGGGGATCTCCTGCTGCAGGCGACGAACCAGGGCCCGGAAATCTTCGAGCGTCACCCCGCCAGCTTCTGGTTCAGGTAGTGGACCAGCTGACTCGTCGCGACGCGATCCTGTTTGAGCGTGTCGCGATCGCGCACGGTGACGGTCTGATCCTGGGTGGACTGACCGTCGATCGTGATGCCGAACGGGGTTCCCGCTTCATCCTGGCGTCGATAGCGCCGTCCGATGGACCCGCCGTCGTCGTAGAACACGTTGAAGTGCCGGCGCACGTCGTCGTGAATGCGATGGGCCAGCTCCGGCATGCCGTCCTTGTTCACGAGCGGAAACACGGCAGCCTTGAGCGGGGCGAGTGAGGGTTTGAGCTTCAGGACCACGCGTTGCTCGCCACCATCCGCGGCTTCGGCGCCCGACACCGCTTCCTCTCTATAGGCGTCGCACAGCACCACCAGCGTCGTGCGGTCCGCGCCGGCCGAGGTTTCCACGACATACGGGATGAAACGCTCGTTGGTCTTGGGGTCGAGATAGTCGAGCTTCTTGCCCGCGTGCTTCTGATGATTCGACAGGTCGAAGTCGGTCCGGTTGTGAATCCCCTCGAACTCGTTCCAGCCAAACGGGAACTCGTACTGGATGTCGTAGGCATCCTTGGCGTAGTGAGCCAGCTCGTCCTTGCCGTGCTGATGCCAGCGCAGCTTCTCCGGCCGGATCCCGAGGCCCTCGACCCATTTCATCCGCTCGGCGCGCCAGAGCTCGAACCACTCGTTCTCGCTCCCCGGCTTCACGAAGAACTGCATTTCCATCTGCTCGAATTCACGCGTGCGGAAGATGAAGTTGCCTGGCGTAATCTCGTTGCGGAACGCTTTGCCGATCTGCGCAATGCCGAACGGGATCCGCTGGCGCGACGACTGCAGCACGTTCAGGTAGTTGACATAGATCCCCTGCGCCGTTTCCGGCCGCATGAAGATCACTGCGGCCTGCTCCTCGACCGGGCCCATGAACGTCTTGAACATGAGGTTGAACTGCCGCGGCGCGGTGAGCGTGCCCTTGCTGCCGCACACGGGGCACTGCGCGTCGGGCTGTCCCGGGGTACCCTTGATCCTGGGATCGTCGGAGCGGAAGCGGTTCTTGCACTGCTTGCAGTCGACCAGCGGATCGGTGAAGCCCGAGATGTGCCCGGATGCCTCCCACACCTTGGGATGCATCAGGATCGCGGCATCGAGACCCTCGATGTCCTGGCGCTCGTGCACCATCGAGCGCCACCAGCGCTCCTTGATGTTCTTCTTGAGCTCGACGCCGAGCGGCCCATAGTCCCACACGGAGCCGAGGCCGCCGTAGATCTCGGAGGACTGGAAGACGAAGCCGCGTCGCTTGGCCAGCGAGACGAGCTTCTCCATGGTCTTATCGGCAGGTGAAGCGGGAGACATGGGAGCCGGAAGTTAAAGGAGCAGCGCTTCGCGCGCGACCTGTTCGGCCATTTGGGAAAGGTCGCGTACGTCCAGGATCCGCCCATCGGAGTCGCCGGTGACTGTGTGAACCCCGGTCAGTCTTTCCGCTCGGCCCGCCACCACCGCCACCTTCTTCTTCGCGGCTTGGGCGCGCCGCACCACCTCACCGGGCGCCTTTCCCACAAGAGAGGTCTGGTCGAAGATCCCCTCGGCCGTGATGACGAGGTCGGCCTTCGCCAGGGCGGCGTCGAATCCGGCGCGTTCCAGTACCCACTGCGCTCCGCCAACCAGTTCGGCCTTGGCGAAAAAGGCGAGCCCCGCACCCAGGCCACCAGCGGCGCCGCCCATCGGCGTGCTGCCGAGTTCGGGGCGGCCCGATTGCGCCCACAACTCGGCCAGCCTTGCGAGGCCGGCGGCCAATTGGGCAATCTCCTCGGGCCGGGCGCCTTTTTGCGGACCAAACACCGGCGCGGCGCCCTCGGGCCCAAGCAGCGGCGTCTCGACGTCGGCCAGGCCGACGACGCGGGCGCCCAGACCCCAGCCGGGACCAAACGAGGCGAGATCGGCGAGGGACCCACCGCCCTCCGGCAGCAGCTCGCCCGCCGCATTCTCGAACGTCCAGCCGAGCCCGCGCGCGGCGCCGGCCCCGCCATCCACCGTCGCGGTCCCACCAAGTCCCACGACAATCGTGTGGGCACCGCGGTCAGCAGCCGTCCAGATCAGCTCGCCGACACCGCGCGTCGTGGTGCGCATGGGATCGCGGTCCTCGGGCTCCACCAGCGCGAGGCCACACGCCGACGCGCTTTCGAGGATCGCGGTCTCGCCGTCGATCCAGCCCAGTTCGGCCGAGACGGAATCACCGATCGGACCCGTGACCTGGAGGCGCTCGCGCAGCGCGCCGGCGGGCAGGACGACGTCGAGGAGCCCGTTGCCGCCGTCAGCGACGGGGCACTCGAGCACCGCGGCGCCCGGAGCGGCCCGTCGCACGCCGGCCGCCAGCGCTTCGGCCACCTCGCGGGGACCGAGTGTGCCCTTGAAGGCTGCCGGCGCTACGAGCACGACTGGAGGCATGCGGTGGCCAAGATAGCAGAAACGAGAAACCCCCTGAGTTGCCCCAGGGGGTGATCGCCTGCCGCACACCGTGCGCCCTAGAACCCGATGTGAGCGAAGCGAACTCCTTCTCGCAAACGGGCGGCGCAGGGTCTTCTCTGGCAGCCGGGCTATCTCGAGTCCGAGACCCCTTGGCTTTGCGCCCCGCCGTCGCCGGCGGTTTGCCCTGTTGCAGAGATTCTGACTGTTTCGTGAGCAAGAAAAGTGCCGAGTTGTAAGCTCTGTCACAGCAATTGCTGTTGCGGTGACCTAGGTGAAGTACTGTACTGCTTTCTGCAATAAGAGTTGCGGATTGCGGCAAGCGCTTGTGGCGTCTGGGCGTCTCCTAGATGCGGTGTGCTCGTTTAGACCGTTAGACCTCGATAATCTGGTCCCGTCGTGTCCCGACACTCACATAGCGGACCGGCGCGCCGGCAAGGTCCTGGAGCCGATCGATGTACGCGCGAGCCGCGGGCGGCAGGTCCGCGAGCCTCCGCACTTCAGTCAGGCGCTTCTGCCAGCCCGGAGCGCTCTCATAGACCGGCTGCACCCGGCCGATCGTCTCGACGTCTGCCGGCATACTGTCAATCAACTCGCCGTCGAGCTTGTATCCAACGCCGACCGGTATCTCGGCGAACGTATCGAGCACGTCCAGCTTCGTCACCGCGAGCCCCGTCAATCCGTTGACGCGAACCGCATACCGAACCACGACAGCATCGAACCATCCGCAACGCCTTGGCCTTCCCGTCGTCGCCCCAAACTCGCCCCCCAGCTCACGAATCCGCTGTGCGACGTCCGGCTCAGCTTCGGTGGGCAATGGTCCATTCCCGACGCGCGTCGTGTACGCTTTCACCACGCCCAGCACCGCGTCGATCGCCGTCGGGCCGATGCCCACACCCACCGCCGCACCGCCGGCGGTCGTGTTGGACGACGTGACGTACGGATACGTTCCGTGATCGACGTCGAGGAGCGCCCCTTGCGCCCCCTCGAGCAGTACCGACTCGCCGCGGGCGAGCGCGTCCCACACCACGCGGCCGGCATCGACGGCGAGCGGGAGCAACCGGGGGGCCAGACGTCGGAGGAGTTGTACGTGCTGCTCGGCGTTTGCCTGCTCCCCGCTCCCCCCCCCCGCTCCCTGCTCCCCCTGCAGCATGCGCAGCATCTGATTGGCCGCGGCGACCCGCGCGCGTACCAGCTCCGTTGCACGCTCGAGATTGCGCAAGTCGCCGACCCGTATGCCGCGGCGGCCGTACTTGTCTTCGTACGTGGGACCGATGCCCCGCCCCGTCGTGCCGATCTGCTCCTGCTTTTCGCGCGCGCGGTCGAGCAGCTTGTGGTAGGGGAGCGTCAGGTGGGCGCGATCGGAGACATGGAGCTTCTGCTCGGTCCGAACGCCGCGCGCCGCCAGCGCATCGAGCTCGGCAAACAGCTGCTCGGGATCCAGCACGACGCCGTTCCCCACCACGCACACCGCGCCCTGGAGGATGCCGGACGGGATCTGGTGGAGTACGAACGACTTACCCTCGCCCGTATCGACGGTATGGCCGGCGTTGGCGCCGCCCTGATAGCGCACCACGAGGTCGGCGCGCTCGGCCAGGACGTCGACGATTTTCCCCTTCCCCTCATCGCCCCATTGCGCGCCCACCACCACGACGCACTGTGTCTTAGGTCCGAACACTTGGCCCCCAAAAAAGCGGGGACATGCAACGGCTAGGCCGCAGACGCGCCGCGGGTTTCAGGCCCGAGTAACCGGACAATCCTACCGGTGTTGTCCCGTTGACTCTTGCCTGAGGCCCGCGATGCGTCTGTACATCTAGTTTTTGCATGTCCTAGCTAATGTGCAACAAAAAAGCCCCCGCGTTCTGGGGGCCGTGGAGCATCCTCTGAAAGAAGCTATCCCTGCCGCAGTACCCGCGCCAGTCCCGCCGCGACACGCGCCGCCCCATCCAACCGTACACGATCAACCGTGTCCTGCGGCGTATGGACAATCATCATCGTTGCGACGCCTCCCTTGAGGATTGTGGCGCATTCGCGGCCGGCACGGCGCAGCGCGATGCCGTCCACGACCACCGGCAGCCAACGCCAGCGGTTCGCGTCGAGCGCCCGAGCGACGGCAGTCCCAACCGGGCCGGGCCGGTGCGCAAAGACTGTCGCGGGGCCGACGTCGTCCATGCCATCGAGATTGAGGATTGCGGCATCCCTGAAGAGCTCCGCCCGATCCCTCGCAAGGGCGCGCGCCCCCACAAGGCCGTACTCCTCCGCATCGGGGAACACGACGCCTAGGCCCGCGTCTCGTGGCAGCTGATCGATCGTCATCAGGATCGTGATCAGCGCGCTGGCGTTGTCGACCGCTCCGGGGGAGTTGTCCGTGACGCGATTCTGCGAGAGGACGGCCAGGCCGAGACCCAGCGCGATGAGTGACGGAATGAAATCGACCGGCAGAAACACCAGACCACCCACCACCATGCCAAAGGCAATCAGGCGCTTCAGCATCGATATCGGCTGGCCCTTGGAGTCGTAATGCGCGACGAGCCAGACCGATGGACGCACCGTCGCTCGCCGCGCGATCAGGTTGACCCCCCGAATCTCGCGCGGCGTGCCGAACAGCGCGCGAGCCGGGCGGCCGCTGAATGCGTGCTCCTCGACGTCAAAGCCGCGCGCTTCGAGCTCGCGCCTCAATGCTTCCCGGACTCTCTGGTGATTGGGTGTTCCCACGAGCCGAGGGACGGCCAGCTCGTTGAACAGCACGCCGTAGTCAGTCACGCACGAGCGCGCCGACGCGTTCGCGATCGGCGGGCGACAGCGGCGCGAGCGGTGGCCGCGGAGGACCGCCGTGCAATCCCACCGCATCCATCGCGGCTTTCACGCCCGCGGGCCCCAGCTTGCCGACGATTTCCTTGTCGAGCGGCGTAATGCGCTCTTGCAGCCGGCCGGCGGCGGCGCGATCGCCCTGCTCGAACGCGCGGACCAGCTCGACGCACAGCTTCGGCGCGAAGCACGCGACACCGATCACGCCTCCCTGGCACCCGAGCTCGAGACCGGCGTACAGCAGCGATGCCGAGCCGGCGAGCACGGTCCAGTGCGGCACCGCTTCGCGATAGGCGGCGAGATTCTTCAGGTCGCCGGACGAATCCTTGACGCCGATGATGCGCTCGTGTCCTTCGAGCTGTTGCAGCACCGCCGCGGCGAGCGACAGGTGGGTGTACTTGGGAATGTTGTAGACGAGCACCGGCACGGGGCTCGCGTCGGCGACCGCGCGAAAGTGCGCGACGAGCGTGTCCGTCGTCGCAGCCGCGGAGAAATACGACGGCGGGCGCACCAGCACGGCATCGGCGCCCTCGGCCGCGGCCGCCGCGGTGAGCGCGATGGTGTGGCGCGTCGACTCCGCTCCGGTGCCGGCGATCAGCGAGGCCCCGTTCGCCATCGACTCGCGCGCAAGCGCGACCAGCTCGCGCTGCTCGTCGGCATCGAGCAGCGGCGCTTCCCCCGTCGAGCCGGACACGACGATGCCGTCGACGCCGGCGTCGAGCAGGCGCGCGATGTTGCGCCGGAACGGAAGCGGCGCGATGTCGCCGGTCGCCGGATCGAACGGCGTGGGAATCGGCGGGAAGACGCCTTTCACTGCGGCAGCATGCTGGACAAGTCGTCGCTGAATCCCGCCGGTTTCTCCTCGGCGGGCGGCGACGGCGCGACGCGCGAGCGGCGGCGCAACGTTTTCATCTGCAGCTGGAAGTCGGAGCGGTTGGACGACGCGGCGACCGCCGTCTCGTACGTCACGATATCGTCCGCGACCAGATCCATCAGGTGCTGGTCGAACGTCTGCATGCCGTACTGCTCACGCGATTCCTTGATGTAGTCGTGCAGCGCGGCGGTGCGGTCCCGGTCGCGGATCATGTCGCGCGCCGTGCCGGTCGCGAGCAGCACCTCGAGCGCCGCCGCGCGGCCGTGGCCGTCGGCGCGGGCCAGCAGCCGCTGCGACACCACCGCGTGCAGCGCCTCCGCCAGGCGCAGCCGCGCGATCTCCTGTTCCTCGGGCGGAAACATCGAAATGATGCGGCTCACGGTCGTGACCGCGTCCGGCGTGTGCAGCGTCGACACCAGCAGATGGCCCGTTTCCGCGGCCTTCATGGCCGTGTCCATCGTCTCGGCATCACGCATTTCGCCGATGAGCACCACGTCGGGATCCTGGCGCAGCGCCGCGCGCAACCCGGTGCGAAAGTCGTCCGTATCCACGCCGATCTCGCGCTGCGTCACCGAGCAATTGATGTCGCGATGCAGAAATTCGATCGGGTTTTCGAGCGTGAGAATGTGGCGGTGCTGAGTCTGATTGATGTGATTGATGATCGCCGCCATCGTGGAGCTCTTCCCCGATCCCGTCACCCCGGTGACGAGAATCATGCCGCGCTCGGCCGTGGCGACCTCGCTCAGCACCGCGGGCAGCTTCAGCGACTCGAACGTCGGCACGTCGAACGGGATCACGCGCATGACGATCATGAAGGAGGAGCGCTGCCGCAGGATGTTCACGCGGAAGCGGCCGACGCCCGGCATGCCCCACGAGCAGTCGTAGTCGCGGAGCCGGTCGATGCGCGCGCGATCATCCTCGTTGCTGATCAGGCGCTGCGCGATCGCTTTGGTTTGATCGGGGGTCAGCCGCTGTTTAGTGAGCGGGACCAGCTTTCCGTCGATGCGCGCCCGGAACACGTCGCCCGCCTTGATGTGCAGGTCGGACGCCCCGCGGTCCACCGCCGCCTTGATGATTTTTTCCATTCAGTACCCGGCTTCCAGGTCGACGACGTTCGTGAGGGGCGCGCCTTCAAGATAGCGCTTGATGTTCTCGACAATGAGGGCCGTCTCCCGCGCCCAGAAGCCCGTGGTCACCGCGCTCACATGGGGCGCGACGAGCACGCGCGGATGGCGCCAGAACGGGTGGCCGGCGGGGAGCGGCTCCGTCCCGAATACGTCGAGCGCCGCGCCCTGCAGGCGGCGCTGCTCGAGCAGCGCGAGCAGCGCGTGTTCGTCGAGCAACGAGCCGCGCGACACGTTGACGACGATCGCGTGCAGCGGCAGGCGCTCGAGCACCGTCCGGTCTACCGCGGCGGCCGTTGCAGGCGTGTGCGGCGCGGCAATCACCAGGACATCGCTGCCGGACGCCAGCTTCGGCAAGTCGCTCAGGCCGCCGACCCAGCTCACGCGCGGCGGGCCGCCCTTTTCGGGACGCCGTCGCACGCCCGACACCGACATCCCGAGCGCCAGCGCGCGCCGCGCTACCGCATGGCCGATCCCCCCCAGTCCGAAGACCCCGAGCCGCAGATCCCGGAACTCGCGCATGGGGATCGCCCCGTCGGTGAACTCTTCCTTGGCCCAGCGGCCCTGCCGCTGAGCGGAGACCATCCGGTCGATCCCGCGAATGAAATACCCAATGGCGGCGATCACCCAATCGGCCATCGGCTCGGCATGCACACCGGCGGAATTGGTCAGGACGATGTTGGTGCCCGCGACGTGGGGCACGCTGCCACCGATGCCGGCGGTCCCGCTGTGGACCCAGCGGAGCGTGTCGCGGCCCGCCTCGGCCACGCCCTTCGGCAAGCCGTATCCGACATAGATCTCGGCGCCGCGCGCCGCCGCAATCGATTCCGGTGAGCCGCTGCCGTACGCGCCGTCACCGTCGGACACCGCGGGCGCCGCGATTTCGGCGACATCCCAGCCCGTGCCCAGCGCGTTCCTGATCTCCGTCACGCGCGACTTCGGAATCCGCCAGGCCGCGCGCGGCGACGCCAGATCGATGACGAGACGCCGCGCGCTCACTCCCCCGTCGACACCGTGCGGACGTGATTGTGGTGCAGCAGCGTGATCATGAGCTGGTCGTGGAGCCGTTTGGAGCCCCGAATGGCGAAATCGATGACCAGATCGACGTTTTCCTGACGGCTGGCGACGCTGGTCACCTCGAGTCCCGCGCGCCGGACCAGCGACTCGAGATCTTCGAGCACCGTCGGTCCCTGCCGCGCGTGGACCGTAATCGTGCGGTGCATCGCCTGGAGCTCGACCAGCTTCTCGATCCGGCCAAGCCCCGAGAGCACGGCGAGCACCACCAGCGTGGTCCCGACGCCTTCGAGATAAAACCCGCTCCCCAGGGCGACGCCGATCGCGGCGACGACCCAGATCGTCGCCGCGCTCGTCAAGCCGACGACGGCCCCGCGCGCGTGCAGGATCGTCCCCGCCCCGATGAAACCCACGCCGGTCACGATCTGACCCGCTACGCGCGTGGGATCGGTGGCTCCGCCGACCATCGCGATCGACAGATGCGTATACAGCACCGACCCAATGCAGATGAGAATGTTGGTGCGCAGTCCCGCCGGCTTGCCGCCCAGCTCGCGCTCCAGCCCGATCGCGCCGCCGAGCAGCGACGCCAGCCCGAGCTGCAGCATCAGCTCGAGCTTGAAGATGTCGACCACCCGCGTCAGCATGTCGCTCATAGGTCTCCTGCCTTCAGCAAGCCCATGCGCTCGCGCACCTCGGCGATGGTGCGGCGCGCCAGCGCGCGGGCCTTGTCGGCGCCGGCCCGCAGCCGCTTCATCACGCCCGCAGGATCGCGCTTCAACGCCTCGGCGCGCTCGCGCATCGGCTTGAGTGTGGCGATCATGTTATCCGCGAGCACGCGTTTGCAGTCGAGACAGCCCCAGCCGGCCGTGCGGCACTTGTGCGCCACCTCGGTCACGGTCTCGGGCGGCGAAAAGCCCTGATGCAGGGTGAAGATGTTGCAAATCTCGGGCGTGCCCGGGTCCTTGCGCGTCACGCGGGCGGGATCGGTGGCCGCCGGCCTGAGCTTCTCCCAGATCGATTCGGGTGACTCGAACAGGCCGATGGTGTTGCCCAGGCTCTTCGACATTTTGGCCTTGCCGTCGAGCCCCAGGACGCGCTTGGTGTTGGTGAGCAGCGGTTGCGGCTCGGGGAAGTAGCCCTGGCCGTACCGGCCGTTCCAGCGGCGCGCGATTTCCCGCATCAGCTCGAGGTGCTGGACCTGATCCTCACCGACCGGGACTAGGCTAGCTTTATAGAGCAGCACGTCGGCCGCTTGCAACACGGGGTAGGCGAGCAGGCCCATCGCAACGCTCTCCTGGCGTTGCGCCTTGTCCTTGAATTGCGTCTGACGCTCCAGCTCACCGAGGGGCGTCACCGTCGTGAGCAGCCAGTTGAGCTCGGTGTGTTCAACGACGTGCGACTGCACGAAAACGATGCACTTTTCCGGATCGAGTCCGGCCGCGTAGAGACTCACCGACATGTCGAGGGTGAGCTGGGGGAGGCTCGCGGGATCATAGGGCTGCGTGATGGCGTGCAGATCGACGACGCAGAAGAGACAGTCGTGCTGGGTCTGCAACCGGACCCAGTTCTGGACGGCGCCGAGGTAATTGCCGATGTGGAGTTCGCCGGACGGCTGGATGCCGCTGAACACGCGAGTCATGGAGGCCACGGGCCCACAAGGTGCGTGAATACAACGACTTAGTCAAGCTGGCGGAGCGCGCGGCGGTGCGCGCGGGCGACTACGTGCGCAATGCCCCGCGGCCCGGGGTGCGCACGTGGACCGAGAAGAGCCAGCACGATTTCGCGACCGAGGTCGATCGCGCCGCGGAGGGGCTCATCACTGAAGCGCTCACGCATGACGAACCGGACTCGGTCGTCGTCGGCGAGGAGCTGTCGCCCGAGCGCAGCTTGAACGGCGAGCTGGTCTGGGTCGTCGACCCGCTCGACGGTACGACCAACTTCCTGCACGGCTATCCTCAGTACGCCGTGAGCATCGCCGCTGTGGTCGGCGGAACCATCGCCGCCGGCGTGGTGCACGACATCTGTCGAAACCGGACCTACCACGCCACGCGCGGGGGCGGCGCATTCGAGGAAGGAACCAGGATCGGGGTCTCGGCCATCGCGGAGCCCCGGCTCGCGCTGGTGGGCACCGGATTCCCGTTCAAGGCGTTGCAGCTGTTGCCGCAGTTCCTGGCTCAGTTCGCCGCCGTGCTCGGCACGACCAGCGGCATCCGGCGCGCCGGCTCCGCCGCGCTCGATCTGGCCGACGTCGCGGCGGGACGGCTCGACGCGTTCTGGGAGCTGCACCTCTCGCCCTGGGATGTCGCGGCCGGGGTGCTGCTGATCCGCGAGGCGGGCGGCGTGGTCACTCGTCCCGACGGCGCTGCCGACGTCCTCTCCGGTGAACACAACGGCGCCGTCGTGGCCGGCAATGCGCCACTGCACCGCTGGTTACTCGCGCTCTTGAGGAATCGCTGATGCCTCCACTCGTCGAATGCGTCCCCAATTTCTCCGAGGGCAAGGACCAGGCGGTCATCGAGGCGTTGCGCACCGCGATTGTGAGCGTGCAGGGCGTGCAGCTGCTCGACGTCCAGACGGACGCGTCTCACAACCGCTCCGTCTTCACGTTCGTCGCCCCGCCCCCCCTCGCGCTGGACGCGGCCTTCGCCGCGATGCGCGTCGCGGCGCAGCGTATCGACCTCACACAACACAGCGGCGAGCATCCGCGTATGGGTGCGACCGACGTCGTGCCGTTCGTCCCCGTGGACGGCGTCACGATGGAGGATTGCGTCGCGCTCGCGCGCCGGCTGGGTGAGCGCGCCGGCCAGGAGCTCGAGATCCCCGTGTTTCTCTATGCCCGCGCGTCGACGCGGCCCGACCGCGTGCTGCTCCCCGACGTGCGCAAAGGCGAGTTCGAGGGGATGCGCGGCCGGATGCTCGATCCCGACTTCGGGCCCAACCGTGTGCATCCCACCGCAGGCGCCACGGCGATCGGCGCGCGCCCATTCCTCGTTGCTTTCAACGTGTACCTGGACACGCAGGACATCACGGTCGCAAAAGACATCGCCAAGCAGATCCGCACGTCGAGCGGCGGATTGCCGGGGGTGCAAGCGAGCGGGTTCATCGTTGACGGTCTCGCGCAGGTCTCGATGAACCTTCTGGACATCGATATCACGTCGCCGGCCGTCGTCTTCAACGCGATCAAAGTCAGAGCGGAGAAGCGCGGGGTCGCGATCCAGAAAAGCGAGATCGTGGGGCTGATACCTGAGCGGGCCCTCATCGGCGCCGCGGAAACGGCGCTGCAGTTGTCCAGAGCACGCGAGCACGTTTTGGAGTCGAAACTCCGGGGGAGGAGGTCGACGGACACGCCGGCAGCCCCGCTTTCTGCGGGACCGTCCCTGGACGGCTGGATCGCGGAATTAGCCGGCAGCGCGCCCACACCGGGCGGCGGCAGCGCGGCGGCCCTCGCCGGAACGCTCGCCGCGGCGCTCGTCGCCATGGTGGCGCGGCTCACGATCGACCGGAAGGCGTACGCGGCCGTCGACGCGCAAGCCCGCGAGATCCTCGCCGAAGCCGAGCAGCTGCGCGGTGAGCTGCGGCGGCTGGTGGATGAGGATGCCACCGCGTACGAGGGCGTCAGTCGCGCCTACAAGATCCCGAAAGGCGACCCGCGCCGCGCCCAGGTCATCGATGACGCCCTGCTGGCCGCGGCGCGGCCGCCCGCGGAAGTCGTCAAGCGCGGGCGCCGGCTGCTCGCGCTGGCTCAAACGATCGAGCAGATCGGCAACCAGAACGCCGTGAGCGACGCACGCGTGGCGGGGATGCTGGCACGAACGGCGATCGATGGAGCGACGGAAAACGTGAACGCGAACCTGTCGGGAATGTCGGATCGGGCGCGGGCACAACAATCCGGCGCCGGCTGAGCTAGGCTTTCGTCAGGATCCTGGGCGCATCCCCATTCTCGCCGATCGCCACCGTGTGCTCGAAGTGGGCCGACAGCGAGCCATCCTGCGTGACCACCGTCCACTTGTCATCGAGCGTGCGGATTGACGGGCCGCCGACGTTGATCATCGGCTCGATCGCGATCGTCATGCCGGGCACGAGACGCGCCCCGCGCCTCGGCTTGCCGTAGTTCGGCACTTGCGGCTCCTCGTGGAACGCGGCCCCGATGCCGTGCCCCACGAGCTCGCGCACCACCGAATACCCCGCTCCCTCCGCCACGTTCTGAACGGCGTGCCCGATGTCTCCGACGTGATTCCCGGCCCGCGCCTGCGCCATGCCGGCGGCCAGCGCCTCCTGCGTCACCGCGAGCAGGCGCGCCGTCTCGGGCTTGATGTCGCCCACCGGAAACGTTGCCGCCGAATCGGCGTGCAGTCCCTCGAGCCAGACGCCGACGTCCACGCTCACGATGTCGCCGTCGTGCAGCACGCGCTTATGCGAGGGGATGCCGTGCACGATTTCGTGATTGATCGAGGTGCAGAGCGTGGCGGGAAAATCATACAGCCCCTTGAACGAGGGCTGCGCGCCGGGATGGCTGCGAATGAAGGCTTCCGCGAGGCGATCCAGCTCTTCGGTGGTCACGTCGGGCTGGATGTGCCGCCCCACGAGCGCCAGCGTCTCGGCGACGATGCGGCCGGCGGCCGCCATCGTCTCGATCTCCCGCGGCGACTTGATCGTGATCATCGCCCGATGATCCGCTTGATCTCCCCGGCGATGACGTCGACCGTCCCGGTGCCGGGGACTCGGTGCACGATCCCACGCTGGGCATAGTGCGCGATGAGGGGCGCGGTGTCGCGCTGGTAGACCTGGAGCCGCGTCGCGATCGCCTCGGGCGTATCGTCGGTGCGCCCTTCGACCTGCGCCCGCGCCCGCATGCGCCGCACGAGCTCTTCTTCGGTGACGTCCATCAGCAGGATGTGATTCAGCCGCTGGCCACGCAGTCCCAGCGTCTTGTCGACGAGCTCGGCCTGCGCGGCGGTGCGCGGGAAACCGTCGAGGATCGCGCCCTCCTTCGCCTCGGGGCGATCCAGCTCGTCCTTGATCATGCCGAGGATGACGCTGTCGGGGACCAGCTTGCCTTCGCCGTAGTACTTCTGTGCCTCGAGGCCCAGCGGCGTGCCGTCCCTCATGGCCGCCCGGATGAGGTCGCCGGTGGTGATCTTCGGCAGGCCCAGACGCTCGGCGAGGATCCGGCCTTGCGTCCCCTTCCCCGAGCCCGGCGCCCCCAGGATGAGGATGAACACTGCTAGCGGCGGAAGCGAACCCGCGACGTTCCGGCGCCTCCGCCCCCGCCCTTCATGAAGCCGTCATACTGGCGCAGCAGCAGGTGCTGCTGCACCTGCTGCACGGTATCGAGCGCCACGCCGACGACGATCAGCAGCGCGGTCCCGCCGAACCCGAAGGGCATGTTGAGGGTGTTGGACACGACGATCGGCAGCAGCGCCACGAACGTGAGGAACAGCGCGCCCGGCAGCGTGATGCGGGTCAGCACGTCGTCGATGTAGTCGGCGGTCGCGGCACCCGGCTTCACGCCGGGAATGAACGCCCCCTGCTTCTTCAGGTTCTCCGCCAGGTCCACCGGGTTGAAAATGATCGACGTGTAGAAGTAGGCGAAGAACACGATCAACATTGCGCTCGCCAGGATGTACCACACCGACGTGGTGTTGAAGATCTCGGCGACGCCTTTCAGCCACGGCGTGCCGATGAACGTCGCCACGGTACCGGGGACGATAATCAGCGACTGGGCGAAGATGATCGGCATCACGCCGGCGGAGTTGATGCGCAGCGGAATGAACGTCTTCTGCCCTTCGCGAATGCGACCTCGTCCCATGACTTTGCGCGGGATTTGCACGGGAATGCGCCGCGCGGCCACCGTGACCGCCACCGTGCCGGCCACGACCAGCACCATCATCGCGAGCACCACGAGCAGCACCGGGAAGCTCAGCGTCCCCGTCTTGAGCGCCTCGAACGTGCGCAGCGTCTCCGGCAGGATGCGCTCGACGATCGAGAAGAAGATGAGCAGGCTCATCCCGTTTCCGATCCCGCGCTCGGTGATCTGCTCGCCGAGCCACATGACGAACACGCCGCCCGTCGTGAGCGTCAGGATCGTGGTGAACCGAAACGCCCAGCCGGGGGCCGCCACGGCGCCGGGCAGCTGCTCGGTGAAGATCGCGAAGCCGTACGCCTGGAAGATGCACAGCAGCACGGTGAGATAGCGGGTCCACTGCGTCAGCTTTTTCTTGCCCTCTTCGTCCCGCTGCATCTTCTCGATCACCGGGAACACCGGGCCGGCCAGCTGGAACACGATGCTGGCGGAGATGTAGGGCATGATGCCGAGCGCGAACACCGTCGCGCGCGAGAAGCCGCCGCCCGCGAACAGATCGTACAGCTGGAACAGCGTTCCCTGGCCGGCATTCTGCAGAAAGTCCGCGAGCGCGTCGACGTTCACGCCCGGCGTCGCGATGTGGGCCCCGATCCGGTAGATCACGAGGCACAACAGCGTGAACAGGAGCTTTTCCTTGAGCTCCGGGACCTTGAACAGATTGGGAATCGGGTTGCTCACGCGATCGTTCCGCCCGCCTGCTCGATCTTGGTCCGGGCGCTCGCCGACACCGCCACGCCCTTCACGACGAACTTCCGGCCCGACACCTCACCGGTCCCGAGCAGCTTGATCGGATGATCGGGGCGGCGCACCAGCCCCGCGCCGAACAGCGTCTCCGGCGTCACCTCGATCCCCTCGGCGAGCAGCACGAGATGCCGCACGTTCACGACCTGCGCCGGCTGCTTGAACGGATTGGTGAAACCGCGCTTGGGAATGCGCCGAATGAGCGGCATCTGCCCGCCCTCGAATCCCGGACGCACCTTGCCGCCCTGGCGCGCGGTCTGGCCCTTGCCGCCGCGGCCGGCCGTTTTCCCGATTCCCGATCCCGGCCCCCTGCCTTTCCGGATGCGCGCGCGATGCGAGCCTACGGGCGGCTTCAGATCGTGCAGCGCGAGCCGCTGAAATTGGGCCTCGGGGTTAGGGGCCCGGGACTTGGCTCTCGCCCTTGGCTTCCGTGTCGTTTTTGCCTTCGCCTTTGGCATTACTTCTTTCCTTTTTCACCCCGGGGCGCGGCCCCGGGGTCGGCGGGCGTCACTTCGACGAGGTGGCGCACCTGCTGGAGCATGCCGCGCAACGCGGGATGATCCGCGTGCACGACCTCAGCCTGATGGTGCTTGAGGCCCAACGCTTCGAGCGTCCGTTTCATCCGATAGGAATGGCCGCTGCCGGAGCGCACCTGCTTGATCCGCAGCTTGCCTTTGCCGACCGGCGGCAGGACCGGGTCCCGCCCCGTCTTGCGTTTGCGGTATTTCCGCGTCGGGGGCAGCCTACCCATGGCCGACCACGCTTTCCTGGCGCGCTCGGTAGTGAATGGCCTCGAGCTCCACGCCCCGTTCCTTGGCGACACGGCGCGCGGTGGTCAGTCGCTTCAGACCGTCCATCGTCGCCCGCACCATGTTGTGCGGGTTCGTCGAACCCAGGCTCTTGGTGAGGATGTCACGGATCCCCGCGCACTCCAGCACCGCGCGCACCGGTCCACCCGCGATCACGCCCGTTCCCGACGCGGCGGGCTTCAGCAACACCCGGCCCGCGCCGTGCTCGCCGATGATCTCATGCGGGATCGTGCCGCCCGTGAGCGGCACCTCCGACATGTTGCGGCGCGCGGCCTCGACGGCCTTGCGGACCGCTTCGCTGACCTCGTTCGCCTTGCCCGTCGCGATGCCCACCTGCCCCTTGCCGTCCCCGACGGCCACGAGCGCGTTGAAGCTGAAGCGCCGGCCGCCCTTCACGACCTTGGCCACGCGGTTGATCGCGACGACGTTCTCGACCATCCCGTCGCCCTCTCGACCGCCCGGGCCGCCCCGGTCGTCACGCCGCTCACCGCCGCGGCCGCGCCCCCCACCACCACCGCCACCCCTACCGCCGCGACCGCCACGAGGACCGCGAGGTCCGCGCGACGGAGCGGGAGCGGGCGGCACGGCAGCGGCCTGCGACTCTTCCGCTGCCGGCGGAACGTCGGCCGCGGGCACGTTGGTGGATGCCGGCGTGCCCTCTGCCGAAGGCACCGTTTCGTCTTTTGGATCAGCCATTAGAACTCCAAGCCTCCCTTGCGCGCGCCGTCGGCGACGGCCTTCACGCGCCCGTGATACTGATAACCGCCGCGGTCGAACACGACCTTGGCGATGCCCTTCTCTTTGGCCTTGGCGGCGATGAAGCGGCCGAGCGCGAAGCTCCGGGCCACCTTGCCCTTGCCTTCGACTTGCACGCCCTCGGTGGTGTCGGCCGCGCCGGCGAGCGTGACGCCGCGCTGATCATCCACGAGCTGCGCGTAGATGTGCTTCGACGAGCGGAACACGACCAGGCGTGGCCGCTCCGGCGTCCCTTCGACCTTCTTGCGGACGCGGAGGTGCCGGCGCAGCCGGCTGTCGTTGGCGCTTCTGACCTTTCGTATCGATCGCATGGCTTATTTCGCCGCCTGGGCCGTCTTGCCCGCCTTGCGCCGGACCTGCTCGCCGGCGTAGCGGATGCCTTTGCCCTTGTAGGGCTCGGGCGGCCGGACGTTGCGCAGCTCCGCGGCCACCTGACCCACGAGTTCCTTGTCGATGCCCTCGATCTTCACATTCACGTTGTTCGTCACCGTGATCTTGATCCCCTGGGGCGCGTGGTACGGCACGGGATGCGAGAATCCCACCACGAGCTGCACGCCGAACGGCTTGGGCTCGGCCTTGTAGCCGACCCCCTGGATCTCGAGCGACTTCGCGAACCCGTTCGTGACGCCTTCGACCATGTTGGCCACGAGCGTGCGCGTGAGGCCGTGCAGCGCCTTGTGCTGCGCCTCGTCAGACGGACGCTTCACAACGACGGTGCCGTCCTCGAGCGTGATCGCCATGTCCTCGTGCAGCGAGCGGCTGATCTCGCCCTTCGGGCCCTTGACCGTGACTCTGTGCCCGTCGATCTGCGCCGTGACGCCCTTGGGCAGCGCGACCGGCTTTCTCCCGATTCGTGACATGTGTAGTCCCTAGTCCCTAACCCTAGTCCCTGGTTACCAGACCACCGCGAGCAGCTCACCGCCCACCCGGGCGGTGCGCGCTTCGCGGTCGGTCATGAGTCCCTGCGGCGTGCTGAGAATCGCCATGCCGAGCCCGTTCTTGACGCGCGGGATCTCGCGCGCCTTCACGTAGCGGCGCAGGCCGGGCGACGACACGCGCTGCAGCTCGCGAATGACCGGCGCGTCGTTGTGATACTTCAAGTAGAGCCGCAGCAGTCCGTGTTGGCCATCGTCCAGCACCTTGTAGTCCTGGATGTAGTGGTTGTCACGGAGAATCGCGGCGATCGCGACTTTCAGCTTCGACACCGGCATGTCGACCCGGCGGTGGCCCGCGAGACACGCGTTGCGCACCCGGGTGAGCATATCGGCGACGGGATCAATAACGCTCATGCGTCTCCCCTCTTACCAGCTGGCTTTACGCACGCCGGGAATCTCCCCGCGCAGCGCCAGCTCACGGAAACAGATGCGGCACAGCTCGAACTTCCGCAGCGTGCCGCGGCTGCGGCCGCAGCGGTTGCAGCGGTAGTAGCGCCGCACCTTGAACTTCGGTCCCTTCTTCACCCGCTCGATCCACGCCTTCTTCGCCATGAAGTCTCCTAGGCCGCTGCCGGGGTTTCGACCCGGAACGGCATGCCCAGCTCCCGCAACAGCGCCAGCGCAGTGTCGTCGCGCCCGGCGCTCGTCACGAACGTGATATCCATCCCGTGAATGCGCTCGACTTTGTCGTAGTCGACCTCGGGGAAGATCATCTGCTCCTTGATGCCCAGCGAGTAATTCCCGCGCCCGTCGAAGCTCTTCGTGGGCAGGCCGCGGAAGTCGCGCATGCGCGGCAGCGCGATCGTGATGAACCGGTCCAGGAACTCGAACATCCGCCCGCCGCGCAGCGTCACCGCACAGCCGATCGCCTGGCCCTCGCGCAGATTGAAGTTCGCGATCGCCTTCTTGGCGCGCGTGACCACCGGATGCTGGCCCGTGATCGCCGCCAGCTCGGCCACCGCCGCCTCGAGCCCCTTGGGGTTCTTGGGCGCGTCGCCCATGCCGACGTTGAGCACGATCTTCTTGAGCTTCGGAATCTGGTGCGTGTTCTTGAAGCCGAACTGCTGCCGCAGCTTGGCCCGCACCTGCTGCTCATAGAAATCCCAGAGCCGCGCGCGCGGGGCCGGCTCGACCGGCTCCTCAGGCTGGGCTTCGGCCTTGGACTGCTGCTCCTCCTTGGGAGCGCCGCCCTTTTGCTTCTTGGCCTGCTTCTCCTGCTTGGGCTGCTTCTCCGGCTTCGGCTGCTTTTCCTGTTTTTCTTTTTCGTCCGCCATACCTACCTCACGCGCGGGATCGGCTGGCCGGATCTGACCGCGATCCGCTCCACCGTTCCGTCCTTGTCCAGGCGCCGGCGCACGCGCGTCGGCGTGCCCGACTTCGGGTCCAGCAACATCACGTTCGACGCCGCGATCGGCGCCGGAAACTCGATGATCCCGCTCTCGCCCTGGGGCGTCGTGGCGCGCTTGTGCTTCTTGACCACATTCACGCCCTCGACGACCACCCGGAACTTCTTGGGATAGACGTGCAGGACCTTGCCTTCCTTGCCCTTGTGCTCACCGCTGATCACGCGCACGGTGTCGCCCTTGGCGATGTGCAGCTTGTGGCGCTCGGGCACGCGGCCGCGCACCTTGCGCGACTTCTTGTAGACGAGCGGCTTCATTTAGATGACCTCCGGCGCCAGCGACACGATTTTCATGAACTTCTTCTCGCGCAGCTCGCGCCCCACCGGGCCGAAGATGCGGGTGGCGCGGGGCTCGCCTTCGTCGTTGATCAGCACCGCCGCGTTCTCGTCGAAGCGGATATACGAGCCGTCCTTGCGCTTGGTCTCCTTGGCCGTCCGCACGATCACCGCCTTCACCACCTCGCCCTTTTTGACCTGGCCGGTGGGAATGGCGTCTTTGATCGTGACGACCACGACGTCGCCCAGCCCCGCATAGCGGCGCTTGGAGCCGCCGAGCACGCGGATCACGAGCGCGCGGCGCGCGCCGGAGTTGTCCGCGATCTTGACCTGAGATTCTTGCTGTACCATGGCTCTCTCCGCTTACTTCGCGCGCTCGACGATTTCGACCACGCGCCAGCGCTTGCGCTTGGACAGCGGCCGCGTCTCCACGATCCGCACTGTGTCGCCCGTCTTCGCCCCGTGCTCGTCGTGCGCGGCCACCGTCTTCGTCCGGTTGATCTGCTTGCCGTAAAAGCCGTGCGCGAAGCGGCGTTGCATGGACACCGTCACGGTCTTCTGCATCTTGTCGCTCACCACCACGCCCGTCCGGACCTTGCGGCGGCCGCGCGGCTGGGAAGCCTGTTCTGGCGACGTCATGCCGACGTCCTTTCCTTCAGAATGGTCCGGATCCGCGCGATGTCGCGCCGGATCGTGCGTAGCTGCAGCGGATTCGTCAGCGACTCCGTCGCGCGGCGGAACTCGAGGCGGAACTGCTCCTCCGTCAGCACCGCGAGCTTCTGCGTCAGCTCGTCGGTCTTGAGCTCGCGCAGCGTGTCGGGCCGGTTTTCGCGCTTCGTCGCCATGCTACCGCTCCTCCCGCTTCACGAATTTCGACCGGACCGGCAGCTTGGCCGACGCCAGCGCCAACGCGGCGCGGGCCGACGCCTCCTCGATGCCCTCGAGCTCGAACATGATCCGGCCCGGCTTCACCACCGCGACCCAGCCTTCGGGATTCCCCTTGCCCTTCCCCATCCGGGTCTCGGCGGGCTTCTTGGTGATCGGCTTGTCGGGGAACAGCCGGATCCACACCTTGCCGCCGCGCTTCATCTCGCGCGTGAGCGCGACGCGCGCGGCCTCGATCTGCCGGTTGGAGATCCAGCCGGGGTCGAGCGACATGAGTCCGTAGTGGCCGAACGCGACCGTATTGCCGCGCGTGGCCATCCCCGACGTGCGGCCCTTGAACCGCTTGCGAAACTTGACGCGCTTGGGTGCCAGCATGGTTAGACGCCCGTCGAATAGGTGCGGCCGTGGAGGTCCTCGGTCCGCTCGCCCTTGAAGATCCAGACCTTCACGCCGATGGTGCCGAACGTCGTCTTGGCCGTGGAGGTCGCGTAATCGATGTCCGCGCGCAGCGTGTGCAGCGGCACGCGGCCTTCGTGATAGCCCTCGGTGCGCGCGATTTCGGCGCCGCCCAGGCGGCCCGCCGTCTTGATCTTGATTCCCTGCGCGCCCATGCGCATCGCGCTCTGCACGGCGCGCTTCATCGCGCGGCGGAACGATATCCGCTGCGTGAGCTGGTGCGCCACGCTGTCGCCGACGAGCTGCGCGTCCAGCTCGGGACGCTTGATCTCCTCGACGTTGATGCCGACTTCCTTGCCGGTGAGCTGGGCCAGCTCATCGCGCAGCTTGTCCACCTCCGCGCCGCGCTTGCCGATGACCACGCCCGGCCGGCCGGTGTGGACCGTGACGGTCACCTTGCCCGGCTTGCGCTCGATGTGCACGTCGGCGATCGCCGCGTGGCTGAGCCGCGTCTTGAGGTACTTCCGGATCAGCTCGTCTTCCTTGAGCAGCGCCGGGAAGTCGCGCTTGGCGAAGTAGCGGGAGCGCCACGGCTTGACGATGCCCAGCCGGAACCCATAGGGATGTGTTTTCTGGCCCACTTACTTGCTCGCTTTCTTGGTCGTCTTCTTCTTCTTGGCCGGTGCCTTCTTGGCCTTGGCCTTCGTCCTGGTCCGCTTCTCCACCTTGGCTGCCGCTGCCGCGGCGGCCGGCGCCGGTGCCGGTGCCGCGGGCGCTGGCGCTTCGACCCCCGCGACGCGAATCTCGACGTGGCTCGTCCGCTTCAGGATCGGCGTGCCCCGGCCCATCGCCGCCGCGGTAAACCGCTTCAGCGTCTGGCCCTCGTTCACGACCGCGTAGGTGACCCGCAGCGTGTCGGCGTCGAACGGCGTGTTCTGCCGCTGCGCGGCCTGCTGCGCGTTTGCCACCGCCGACTTGAGCACCTTATGGATCTGGTGCGCCGCCCGCTTTTTCGAGAAGCGCAGGATCGCGTCCGCCTCGGGCACGGCGCGGCCGCGGATCAGGTCGATCACCAGGCGCATCTTGCGCGCCGACTGGCGCACCGCGTACTGGATCGCTCGAGATTCCATTCGCTACTCCTTCTTGCCCTTCGCCGCGGCGGCGTCGCCACTCTCGGGAGGAGCCTCAGCCGCCTCGGCCTCACGCTCGGCCGCCGAGCCCTTGGCGCCGTGACCGCGGAACAACCGCGTGGCGGCGAACTCGCCGAGCTTGTGGCCGACCATGTTCTCGGTGATGTAGACGGGGATGAACTTGTTCCCGTTGTGCACCGCGAGCGTGTGCCCCACGAAGTCCGGCGTGATGGTGCTGCGCCGCGACCACGTCTTGAACACCTTCTTCTCGTTGCGCTCGTTGAGGCCCCGAATCTTGACCATCAGGGATTCCTCGACGTACGGACCTTTCTTGACGCTGCGTCCCATTACTGCGTCGCCCTTCCGCGCTTACGCCCGCGCACGATGAGTTTCGTGGATTTCTTCTTCTTGTGGCGCGTCTTCTTGCCTTCGACCTTGCCCCACGGGTTCGTGGGCGGCCGGCCGCCGGACGATTTGCCTTCACCGCCGCCGAGCGGGTGATCGACCGGGTTCATCGCCACGCCGCGGACGCGGGGGCTGCGACCCAGCCAGCGCGACTTGCCCGCCTTGCCGATCGACAGTAGCTCATGCTCGGCGTTCCCGACTTCGCCGATCGTGGCGAGGCACTCGCCGCGGATCATGCGCATCTCGGTGGAGCGGAGGCGCAGCGTGACGTGGTGGCCTTCCTTCGCCACCACCTGGGCGCTGGTGCCCGCGCCGCGGCACAGCTGGCCGCCCTTCCCGATTTTGAGCTCGATGTTGTGCACCGCGGTACCCAGCGGAATCTCGAACAGCGGCATCGCGTTGCCGATGCGGATGTCGGATCCCGGCCCCGAAACGACGGTGTCGCCCACGTTCAGGCCCTTGGGCGCGAGCATGTAGCGCTTCTCGCCGTCGCTGAAATGCAGCAGCGCGATGCGCGCGGTCCGGTTCGGGTCGTACTCGATCGCCGCGACGCGCGCCGGAATCGCGAACTTGTCGCGCTTGAAGTCGATGCGCCGGTACTGCCGCTTGTGCCCGCCGCTCATGTACCGGCTCGTGATGTGGCCCTTGTTGTTGCGTCCGCCCGTCCGCCTGAGCGGCTCGAGCAGCGACTTCTCGGGCTCGGTCTTGGTGACCTCGGAGAAGTCGGAGACCGAGCGGAACCGCGTTGCCGGCGTCATCGGCCGAAACTGTCGAATGCCCATTTAGCCCTCGAACACCTCGATGGCGTCGCCCTCTTTGAGGGTGACGATCGCTTTCTTCCATGATGGCCGCCGGCCCTGGTAGCGGCCGTACGTGCGGCGCTTGGCCCGCATCACCATCGTACGGACGCCGGTGACCGACACCTTGAACAGCGCCTCGATCGCCGCCTTGATCTGCGGCTTCGTGGCATCACTGTGCACGCGGAACGCGTACTCTTTGCGCGCGCCGTAGGCCGCGGAGGACTTCTCCGTCACGACGGGGCGGACGATAGTCTCGTGCAAATCAGGCATCGTCGTCCTCCTTCGATTCCATCTTGGCCCCATTCCCAACCCCTGCTCCCGAATCCAGCGCGCCGATCTCCACGACCACCGTCTCCGACCACATGATCTCGTACGCCGACGCATCCGCGAAGCGCATGACGCGCACGTCGGGGATGTTGCGGCCCGACAGGTAGACGTTGTGCGCATCGGCGGCCGTGAGCAGCAGCACCTTCTTGCCGCTGGCATCGAGCTTCTTGAGCAGCGCCGCCAGATCTTTTGTCTTGGGCTTCTCGTACGCCAGCGCGTCGATCACCACGAGCGCGCCCTCACGGACGCGCGCGTTGAGCGCCGACTTCTTGGCCAGCTGCCGCATCTTCTTCGGGATGCCGAGCCGGTAACTGCGCGGGTGCGGACCGTGCGCGATGCCGCCGTGCCGCCAGTGCGGGGCCCGGGTCGACCCCTGGCGCGCGCGGCCGGTGCCCTTCTGCCGCCACGGTTTCTGGTTGCCGCCCGAGACCTCACTGCGCGTCTTGGTATCGCTCGTGCCCTGCCGCTGATTCGACAAGAACGTGATCACGGCGCGGTGCAGCACGTCCTGATTCACCGTCCCGTCGAACAGCGCCTCGGGCAGGCTGACCGCCTTCTTGCTGGCGCCAGCCGCGGAGTAATGCGGAGCCTCAATCATGGCGGCTCGGGCCTCCCTGCTTGCGGACGGTGACGAGCCCGTTCATCGGCCCCGGCACCGAGCCGCGCACGAACAAGAGATTGCGCTCGGCATCGACCCTCACGACCCGAAGGCCCAGCTCGGTGAAGTTGCGGGCACCCATGTGTCCGGGCATCCGCTTGCCCTTGATGATGCGCGAGGGATCCGTCCCCGGCGCGATCGAGCCCGGCTTGCGGTGCCGCGTGTTGCCGTGCGTCTCGGGACCGCCGTGGAAGTGATGGCGGTGCACCACGCCCTGGAAGCCGCGGCCTTTGGAGACGCCGCTCACCTTGACCCGATCGCCCTCGGCGAAGATCGCCACAGTCACCGAGCTGCCGGCGGCCGGGGCGTCGCCCGTGACGGCGAAGCGCCGGATGATGCGGGGGGCCGTTTCGACGCCGCCCTTTTTCACGTGGCCCGCGAGCGCCTTGGGCGTCCGCGTGGGCTTCTTGGCACCGAAGCCCAGCTCCGCGCGGCCGTCGGCAACCGAGATGACGGGGCACGGCCCCGCCTCGATTACGGTGACGGGCACGTGAGCGCCTTCGGCGTTGAACACGCGCGTCATTCCCAGTTTGCGACCAATCAATCCGTTCATGTCTCTACTCGACCTTGATTTCCACGTCCACGCCGGCCGGCAGATCCAGCTTCGTCAGCGCGTCGACCGTCTGCGAGCGGGAATCGAGGATGTCGATCAGCCGTTTGTGCGTCTTGAGCTCGAACTGCTCACGGCTCTTCTTGTCGATGTGCGGGCTGCGCAGCACCGTCCACAGCTGCCGCTTGGTCGGCAACGGGATCGGACCCGAGACCTGCGCGCCGGTCTTCTCGGCGGTACGGACGATGTCGGCCGCCGCCTGATCGATCAGCGCGTGGTCGAAGGCCTTGAGCCGGATGCGGATCTTGCTCGCCATGAATGCCTCGTTACTTCAGGATTTTGGTGACCACGCCGGCGCCGACCGTGCGGCCGCCTTCGCGAATCGCAAAGCGCAGCTGCTCTTCCATCGCGATCGGCGTGATCAGCTCGATCGTCATCTTGGTGTTGTCGCCCGGCATCACCATCTCCACACCGGCGGGCAGCTCGACCGACCCCGTCACATCCGTCGTGCGGAAGTAGAACTGCGGCCGATAGCCCTTGAAGAACGGCGTGTGGCGGCCACCCTCTTCCTTGGTCAGGACGTAGACTTCCGCTTCAAAGTTCGTGTGCGGCTTGATCGAGCCCGGCTTCGCCAGCACCATGCCGCGCTCGATCTGATCCTTTTCAATGCCGCGCAGCAACAGGCCGACGTTGTCGCCCGCCTGGCCGTCGTCCAGCAGCTTGCGGAACATCTCGACGCCGGTGACGATGGTCTTCTTGTCGGTTCCAAAGCCGACCATCTCGACTTCATCACCGACTTTGATCTTGCCGCGATCGATCCGGCCCGTCGCCACCGTGCCGCGCCCCGTGATCGAAAACACGTCTTCGACCGGCATCAGGAACGGCTTGTCCACCTCGCGCTTGGGGACGGGAATGCTCTTGTCGAGCGCCGCCAGCAGCTCCTCGATCTTCGCCGTCCACTGCTTGTCGCCTTCGATCGCCTTCAAGGCGGCGCCGCGAATCACGGGCACGTCATCACCCGGGTACTGATACTTGCTGAGCAGCTCGCGGACCTCGAGCTCGACGAGGTCGAGCAGCTCGGGATCGTCCACCAGATCGCACTTGTTGAGAAAGACCACGATGTAGGGCACGTTCACCTGGCGGGCGAGCAGGATGTGCTCGCGCGTCTGCGGCATCGGGCCGTCCACCGCGCTCACCACGAGAATCGCCCCGTCCATCTGCGCGGCGCCGGTGATCATGTTCTTCACGTAGTCCGCGTGGCCCGGGCAGTCGACGTGCGCGTAGTGACGCTCGGGCGTCGAGTACTCGACGTGGCTCGTCGCGATCGTGAGAATCTTGGTCGCGTCGCGCCGGCCCTGCGACTCACTCGCCTTCGCCACCTGATCGTAGCTCACGTACGTCCCCAGCCCTTTGTCGGCCGAGACCTTCGTCAGCGCCGCGGTCAGCGTCGTCTTGCCGTGGTCCACGTGCCCGATCGTCCCGACGTTCACGTGCGGCTTATTGCGCTCGAATTTGGCTTTTGCCATTGCCTTAGCCTCTCACTTTCGCAACGATTTCTTCCGCTTTCGCTTTCGGCACTTCCTGATAGTGGCTGAACTCCATCGAGTAAATCGCGCGCCCCTGACTCATCGAACGCAGCGTCGTGGAGTACCCGAACATCTCCGACAGCGGCACGCTCGCCGCGACGATGTGCGCGTCGGCGCGCTGCGTCATCCCGCCGATCTTGCCGCGCCGCGCCGACAGGTCGCCGATCACGTCACCCATGTAATCGGACGGCGTGACGACTTCGACGTCCATGATCGGCTCCAGCAAAATCGGATGCGCCTGGCGCGCGGCCTCTTTCACCGCCATCGAGCCGGCGATCTTGAACGCCATTTCACTCGAATCGACGTCGTGGAACGAGCCGTCCACCAGCTCCACCTTCACATCCACCATGGGATAGCCGGCGAGCACGCCGTTCTCCAGCGCTTCTTTCACCCCCTGCTCGACGGGGCCGATGTATTCCTTGGGGATCGAGCCGCCGACGATGTTGTCCTCGAACACAAAGCCGGTGCCGGCTTCCCCCGGCTCCAGGTGGATCACCACGTGGCCGTACTGCCCGCGGCCGCCCGACTGGCGGATGAACTTGCCCTCGATGTACTCGACGCGTTTGCGCACCGTCTCGCGGTACGCCACCTGTGGCCGGCCCACGTTGGCGTCGACTTTGAATTCGCGCCGCATGCGCTCGACGATGATCTCGAGGTGCAGCTCGCCCATGCCGCTGATGATGGTCTGGGCCGTCTCGGCATCGGTGTGCACGCGGAACGTCGGATCCTCCTCGGACAGCTTGGCCAGCGCGACGCCCAACTTGTCCTGGTCGGCCTTCGTCTTCGGCTCGATCGCCACCGAGATGACGGGGTTGGGGAACCGCATCGCCTCGAGAATGATCGGATGGGCTTCGTCGCACAGCGTGTCGCCGGTGCGCGTGTCCTTGAGTCCGATCGCCGCCGCGATGTCGCCCGCGCGAACTTCTTCGATCTCCTCACGCTTGTTGGCGTGCATCTGCAGCAGGCGGCCGATGCGCTCCCTGCGATCCTTGCTGCTGTTGTAGACGTACGACCCCGCGCTCAGGACGCCGCTGTATACCCGGAAGAACGTCAGTTTCCCGACGTACGGATCGGTCATGATCTTGAACGCGAGCGCCGCGAACGGCGCGTCGTCGGTCGCGGGCCGCTCGGCGTGGGTCGCGTCGTGATGCGGCAAATGCCCCTTGATCGGCGGGATATCGGTCGGGGCCGGCAGATAGTCGACCACCGCATCGAGCAGCGCCTGCACGCCCTTGTTCTTGAACGCGGCGCCGCAGATCACCGGCACGACCTGGCCGGCGACGGTGGCTTTGCGGATGACGGTGCGGATCTCTTCCTGGGTCAGCGTGTGGTCTTCGAGATACTTGCGCAGGATGGCGTCGTCGGACTCGACGCACGCCTCGATCATCTCGTGTCGCATCTGCGCGACCTTTTCCTTCAGAGAGTCGGGCACGGGGCCCTCGACGTACTTCTTGCCGAGGGTGTCGTCGTCGTACACGATTTCGATTTCGCGCACCAGGTCGATGAGCCCGGTGAACAGCTCGCCCGTGCCGAGCGGCAGCTGAATCGGAACGGCCTTCGTGCCGAGCCGCTCGCGGACCATCTTGAGGCACATGTCGAAATCGGCGCCGACGCGGTCCATCTTGTTGACGAAGATGATCCGCGGCACGCCGTAGCGGTCGGCCTGGCGCCACACCGTTTCGGTCTGCGGCTCCACGCCCCCCACCGCATCCAGTACCGTGACTGCCCCGTCGAGCACGCGCAAGCTTCGCTCCACTTCGACGGTGAAGTCCACGTGCCCCGGCGTGTCGATGATGTTGATGCGGTACTGTTGGTTCAGGCGGGTCCAGAATGCGGTCGTCGCGGCCGACGTGATCGTGATGCCGCGCTCCTGCTCCTGCTCCATCCAATCCATCGTGGCCGTACCGTCGTGCACCTCACCCAGCTTGTAGGTGCGGCCCGTGTAATAGAGGATACGCTCGGTCGTAGTCGTTTTCCCGGCATCGATGTGGGCCATGATGCCGATGTTGCGAATTCGATCGAGCGGTGTCGTGCGTGGCATTGCTTTCCTTTATTCAGCAAAAACGCGGGGCGACCAGGACGCCCACGAGTGGGCCGGTCTCGCTCCGCTGTCATCGGGAGGCTTTCGGCCCCCTCGATGCAGGATCCCTTAAAGCAGGGTCCCGAAGTTGTCTGTTTAGAGTCCCCGGGGCATGGCCCCGGGGCCCACCACCCTACCAGCGATAGTGGGCAAATGCCCGGTTGGCTTCCGCCATCCGGTGCGTGTCTTCCTTCTTCTTTATCGTCTCGCCTTCGCCCTTCGACGCCAGAATCAGCTCGGCGGCGAGGCGCTCGGCCATCGTCTTCTCTTTGCGCGCGCGGCTGTACTGAATGATCCAGCGCATCCCCAGCGCGGTGCGGCGCTCGGGCCGGACTTCGACCGGCACCTGATACGTGGCGCCGCCGACGCGCCGCGACTTCACTTCCAGCGCCGGCTTCACGTTCGATAGCGCCTGCTTGAACACGTTCACGCCCGGCTGTCCCGTGCGCTGCTCGATCATATCCATCGCCTGATAGAAAATCCGCTCGGACAACGACTTCTTGCCGCACACCATCAGGTTGTTCAAAAACTTGGAGACCGTCTGGCTATCGTAGCGCGGATCGGCCGGTACCGGCCGCTTGACAGCGGATTTGCGACGGCTCACTGCCCGGCCTCCTTGGGACGCTTCGCGCCATACTTGGAGCGCGACTGCTTGCGCTCATTCACGCCCGCGGCGTCGAGCGTGCCGCGGATGATGTGGTAGCGCACGCCCGGGAGATCCTTCACGCGGCCACCGCGAATCATGACGATCGAGTGCTCCTGCAGGTTATGCCCTTCACCCGGGATATACGCCGTCACTTCGAAGCCGTTCGTCAACCGCACACGAGCCACTTTGCGCAGCGCCGAGTTCGGCTTCTTCGGCGTAGTCGTGTAAACGCGCGTGCACACGCCCCGCTTTTGCGGGTTGCCGCGCAAATGCGGCGCCTTTTCCTTCTTCGCGACGTCGCGGCGACCGTGCCGGACGAGCTGATTGATAGTCGGCAAATACCCCTCTCAAATGCTGAAAAAAGTCCCGATCCAGCCCGCGAAATCAAGCCGCTAATACGAGTTAGGTCAAGGACCCTACTCCGCTTCCACTTCCTCCGGGAACGGGCTCGGTGCCGCCGCAGTCCCCGGCAACGCCGCCTCGAGCGGCGGCGGCGGAGGCTGGAAGCCCTCCGGCGGCTCGATCTCGATGTCGTGATAGCGGTAAATGCCGGTCCCCGCCGGGATCAGGTGCCCGATGATGATGTTCTCCTTGAGACCAAGCAGGTCGTCCTTGGCCCCGCGGATCGCCGCGTCGGTCAGCACCCGCGTCGTCTCCTGGAAGGAGGCCGCGGAGATGAACGACTGCGTCGTCAGGCTCGCCTTCGTGATGCCGAGCAGCAGCGGCTCGCGGGTGGACGGTTTGCCGCCCTTCTTCACCGCGCGCTCGTTGATGTCGCTGAAGATGAGCTTGTCCACGTTCTCGCCTTCCAGGAACTCGGTGTCGCCCGGCTCGACGACTTTCACCTTCTGCAGCATCTGGCGCACGATCACGCCGATATGCTTGTCGTTGATCTTCACGCCCTGCAGCCGGTACACCTCCTGCACCTCGTTCAACAGGTATTCCTGCACGGCGCGCGGGCCCTTGATCCGCAGAATGTCGTGCGGGTTCACGGGACCCTCGGTCAGGCGGTCACCGGCGCGGACGCGGTCGCCCTCGTGCACGCGCAAGTGTTTGCCCGCGGGCACTTCGTACAGCTGCGCCTCGCCCTCTTCCGGATGGACCCAGATCTCGCGCTTGCCGCGCTTGATCTCGCCGAACCGCACCACGCCGTCGACTTCGGAAATCGTGGCCGGGTCCTTCGGCCGGCGCGCCTCGAACAGCTCGGCGACGCGCGGCAGACCGCCCGTGATGTCGCGCGTCTTGTACGCCTCGCGCGACACCTTGGCGAGCACCTGGCCCGCGTACACTTCCTGGCCATCCTCGATCATCAGCTGCGCGCCTTCGGGAATCACGAAGTCGCGGAGCCGCTTCTCCTTGTCGCCCTTCTTCTGCACGACTTCGATGTGCGGGTGCAGCTTCTTCTCGCGGTCTTCGATGATCACGCGCTGGCGCCGGCCGGTGATTTCATCCAGCTCCTCGCGCACCGTCTCGTCCTCGACGATGTCCACGAACCGCACCAGACCCGCCACGTCCGTCATGATCGGGTTGGTGTACGGATCCCAGGTGAAAAGTACGCCGTCCTTCGCCACCTGCTGGTCGTCATCGACCATCAGCGTGGCGCCGAGCGGCACCTGGAAGCGCGAGTGCACCGACAGCTTCTGCGCCGCGGTGACGTGCCCGCCTCCGCCCGTGATGTGCGCCGCGGCCTTGAGGATCAGCTCGCCCTCGTAGCTCGTGACGACGCGCTGGCCTTCCGGCGTCTCGACGTACGTCAGCCGGTCGCCGTGCTCGATCACGCCTTCGACCTTCGTCTTCCGCACCGTCTGCTCGGCGATACGCGCCGCCGTGCCGCCGATGTGGAAGGTCCGCAGGGTCAGCTGCGTACCCGGCTCGCCGATCGACTGCGCGGCCAGAATGCCGACCGCTTCGCCGAGGTCCACCATGTCCATGGTCGCGAGGTTGCGGCCGTAGCACATCCGGCATACCCCGCGCTTCGCTTCGCACGTCAGCACGGAGCGGATCTTCACCGACTCGATGCCGGCATCCTCGATGGCCTGCGACGTCTCTTCGATCACGAGTTGACCCGCCTCGACCAGCACCTTGGGCCGGCCGTCCTCATCGAGCTCGTGCGGATCCATCACTTCCTCGAGTGCCACGCAGCCGACGATGCGCTCGCGCAGCGGCTCGATGATGTCTTCGCCTTCCTTCAGCGCCGACATCTCGAGGCCGAGGATCGTGCCGCAGTCTTCTTCGGTAATGGTCACGTCCTGCGCGACATCGACCAGCCGGCGCGTCAGGTACCCCGCGTCGGCCGTCTTGAGCGCCGTGTCGGCGAGACCCTTCCGCGCGCCGTGCGTCGAGATGAAGTACTCGAGCACGCTGAGCCCCTCGCGGAAGTTCGACTTGATCGGGCTTTCGATGATTTCGCCGATGCCGCCCGTCAGCTTCTTCTGGGGCTTCGCCATCAGCCCGCGCATGCCCGCCAGCTGCCGGATCTGATCACGCGAGCCGCGGCTGCCGGAGTCGAACATCATGAACACCGGGTTGAACCCGCCCTTCGACCGCTTCATCGTCGCGACCATCGCCTCGGCGATGTCGTTGTTCGCGTGCGTCCAGGCGTCGATCACCTTGTTATAGCGCTCGCCGAAGGTGATCTGGCCGGTGGCGTACGCGCGCTGGAACCGCTCGACGCGCGCTTCCGCGTCGTGCAGCAGCGGCGACTTCTCGGTCGGGATCTCGAGATCGGCCACGCCGATCGAGACGCCGCCCATGGTCGCGTAGCGGAAGCCGAACTCCTTGAGCTGATCGAGAAACTGCACCGTGGGGGGGAGCCCCGCGCGGCGATAGCTCTCGAACACCAGCTCGGAGAGGTCCTTCTTCCGCATCACCTTGTTCTGGAAGCCGAGGTCGCGGATCAACCCGGCCGGGATGATGCTGTTGAAGATCACCCGCCCCGCGGTCGTCCCGATCCAGCGCGTGGTGCTCTCGTGCCACCACTGCACCGGGCCGTGGTGGTCGAGTCGATTGAGCGCGAGGCTCATTTCGAGCTCCGCCATCGACCCCATGCGCGGGGCCGCCTTGAGACTCGCCTCGAAGTCCGCCGGCTCTTTAGTCAGGAAGTGACACCCCAGCACCATGTCCTGGCTGGGCTCCGCCACCGGCCGCCCGTCGGACGGCTTGAGAATGTTGTTCGACGAAATCATCAGCAGCCGGCACTCGAGCTGCGCCTCGAACGACAGCGGCACGTGCACGGCCATCTGGTCGCCGTCGAAGTCGGCGTTGAACGCGGCGCAGACCAGGGGGTGAATCCGGATCGCCTTGCCCTCGACCAGCACCGGCTCGAACGCCTGGATGCCCAGCCGATGCAGCGTGGGCGCGCGGTTCAAGAGCACCGGATGGTCCTCGATGATCTCCTCGAGGATCTCGTACACCTCCGGCGACTCCTTCTCCACGATCTTCTTCGCCCGCTTCACCGTCTCGGCGATGCCCTTCTCCACCAGCTTGTGAATGATGAAGGGCTTGAACAATTCGACGGCCATCGCCTTGGGCAGGCCGCACTGGTGCAGCTTGAGCTCGGGCCCGACCACGATGACCGAGCGGCCCGAGTAGTCCACGCGCTTGCCGAGCAGGTTCTGGCGGAACCGGCCCTGCTTGCCCTTGAGCATGTCGGACAGCGACTTGAGCGGCCGCTTGCCGCGCCCGCGGATCGCCTTGGAGCGGCGGCCGTTGTCGAACAGCGCGTCCACCGCCTCCTGCAGCATGCGCTTCTCGTTGCGCAGGATGACCTCCGGCGCCCGGTGCAGGATCAGCTTCTGCAGCCGGTTGTTGCGGTTGATCACCCGCCGGTACAGATCGTTCAGGTCGGACGTGGCGAAGCGCCCGCCGTCGAGCGGCACGAGCGGCCGCAGGTCGGGCGGAATCACCGGCACGACGTCGAGAATCATCCAGCGCGGATCGTTGCGCTGCTCGCCCGCGTTGCCGGAGTTGCGCATCGCATCCACGATCTTGAGCCGCTTGAGCATCTGTTTCTTGCGATGCTGGCTGGTCTCGTTCGCGACGGTGTCGCGCAGCTCGTCGGCGAGCTTGTCCACGTTGATGCGCTCGAGCAGCGAGCGAATCGCCGGCGCGCCGATGTCGGCGCGGAACGCGGCGTCGCCCTCCTGCTTGGCCTTGGCGCGCAGCTCGAGGAAGCGGTCTTCATCCAGCAGCTCCCGCTCCTGCACTTCCTGCTCGCCCGTTTCGATCACGACGTAGTTCGTGTAGTAGATCACACGCTCCAGGTCGCGCAGCGTCATGTCGAGCAGGTTGCCCATCGGCGACGGCAGCGTCTTGAAGAACCAGATGTGCGCCACCGGCACCGCGAGCTCGATGTGCCCCATGCGCTCGCGCCGCACCTTCGACAGCGTGACTTCCACGCCGCAGCGGTCGCAGATCACGCCGCGATAGCGAATCCGCTTGTACTTGCCGCAGTGGCACTCCCAGTCCTTCACCGGGCCGAAGATGCGCTCGCAGAACAGGCCATCCCGTTCCGGCTTGAACGACCGGTAGTTGATGGTCTCGGGCTTGGTGACCTCGCCCCACGACCACCAAGTGCGCTGGCCCTGCAGCTCCAGGCGCTCGCGCTCCTTGGAGTCTTTGGGACCGCGGATCTCCTCGGGCGAGGCGATCCGGATCTGGATATAGTCGAAGCTGGAGCTCTTGGGCTCGTGGCCCCCGCCGCTACGGAAATCGATCACTATTCCTCCACGTCTTCAGTCGTGCCGAGTGTCACCTTCAATCCCAGGGCCTGGAGCTCCTTCACCAGCACGTTGAAGGACTCGGGAATCCCGGGCTTCGGCAGGTTCTGCCCCTTCACGATCGCCTCGTACACGCGGCTCCGGCCGTTCACGTCGTCGGATTTCACGGTCAGAATCTCCTGCAGCGTGTGCGCGGCGCCGTACGCTTCCAGCGCCCACACTTCCATTTCCCCGAACCGCTGGCCGCCGAACTGCGCCTTGCCGGCGAGCGGCTGCTGGGTCACCAGCGAGTACGGACCGATGGAGCGGGCGTGGATCTTGTCGTCCACGAGGTGCGACAGCTTCATCATGTAGATCGAGCCGACCGTCACTTCGGACGCGAACAGCTCGCCCGAGCGACCGTCGCGCAGCCGGCACTTGCCGACGGGGGACAGCCCGGCCGAGTGGAGCAGCTCCACCGCGGCGGCATCCACATCGGCCTCGGACTTCGCGCCGAACAGCGCCGCGAGCGCGGGACGTCCCATCGCTTCGAGCACCTCGGCCGGCTTGTCCTTGGCCAGGACTTTCTCGATCTCCTTGAGACCGTTCTTGAGCGCCGCCTTCTCCGCCGCCGACAGCTTGTTCGCGTCCGCGGCTTCCAGCTTGGCGTTGTGCACTTCCTGCTCGATGCGGCGCTGCGCCAGCTCACGCTCCGCCAGCTCCTTGGCCGCAAACTTCAGGAAGTCCACCATCTGGTGGTGCAGCTCGCGCGTTTCGGCCGACACGCCGCGTCCGGCCAGCAGCTCCACGCCGGCCGTCCCGATGTCGGGCCGGTCGCCGTTGCTGCCCGGCAGCTTCCGCAGATCGGACACGATCTGCGTCACGCGCGCCGAATCGAGCTGCGGCGGCTTGACGTCGAACCGCAGCGCGTCCGCCGCCCAGGTCAGGCCGGCGAGGCGCAGCAGCACGCCGATTTCCGTTTCGTTGGCGCCCTGGAAGACGGGGGTCTTGGCGTCGAATCCCAGCAGATACGCCGCCCAGCCAAGGTGCGTCTCCAGGATCTGGCCGACGTTCATGCGGCTCGGGACGCCGAGCGGGTTCAGCACGATGTCGACCGGCGTGCCGTTGGGCAGGAAGGGCATATCCTCCTCCGGCACGATCCGGGCGATGATGCCCTTGTTGCCGTGCCGGCCGGCCATCTTGTCACCCACCGAGATCTTGCGCTTCTCGGCGACGTACACCTTCACGAGCTGGATCACGCCGGGCGGGAGCTCGTCGGGCTGCAGGATCTTGTCGATCTGATCCTCCGACTTCTCCTCGATCTTGGCGCGCTCCGCGCCGGCGGCGTCGAGCACCGCGCGGATCTTCTCGTTCACCGACTTGTTCGCGACGCGCAGCGTCTTCAGGTCGACGTCGGAGAAATTGATCTCGCCGAGCTGCTGGCGGGACAGCTTCGTCCCGGCGGGCAGGAACTCCTCGACCGTGCCCGCCTTCAGCATGAGGCCGACTTCCTGGTTGGTCAGCAGCTCGATCATCTCCCGGAACACGGCGTCCGAAATGCGTCCCTTCTCTTCCGTCTCGAGCCGGCGCACTTCGCCGATGCGCTCACCACGGTCCTTCTCCACGACCTGGTCTTCGATGCGCGAGAAGATCTTCACGTCGATGACGACGCCCTCCATGCCGGGCGGCACCTTCAGCGAAGAGTCCTTCACGTCTTTCGCCTTCTCGCCGAAGATCGCGGTGAGCAGCTTCTCTTCGGGCGACAGCTCGGTCTCGCCCTTGGGCGTGATCTTGCCGACGAGGATGTCGCCCGCCTTCACGTGGGCGCCGATCCGCACGATGCCCCGCTCGTCGAGGTCCACCAGCGACTCCTCGGCGACGTTCGGGATCTCGCGCGTGATCTCCTCGCGGCCGCGCTTGGTATCGCGGACGTGCAGCTCGAGCTCCTGGATGTGGATCGACGAGTAGACGTCGTCCTTCACGAGGCGCTCGGAGAGCACGATCGCATCTTCGAAGTTGTGCCCGTACCAGGGCATGAACGCCACGGTGACGTTGGCGCCGAGCGCGAGATTGCCACGCTCCGTGCCCGCGCCGTCGGCGATGATCTGGCCCGCCTTCACCTTCTGCCCCATGTGCACGAGCGGCCGCTGGTTGGTGGCGGTGTCCTGGTTGGTGCGCCAGAACTTCTTCAGGCGGTAGCGGTCGTGCTGCTTCAGGCGCGCCAGCGGATGGTCCCCGCCCCCATTGCCGGGCTTGGTCTCGTCATCGCCGGCATCGACGATGATCTCATCGGCCGTCACGCGCGTGACCACACCGCCCCGGCGCGCGATCACGACCGCGCCCGAGTCGATGGCGACCTTGTCCTCGAGTCCCGTGCCCACGAGCGGCGCCTGCGGGAACAGCAGCGGCACCGACTGCCGCTGCATGTTCGAGCCCATCAAGGCGCGGTTCGCGTCGTCGTGCTCGAGGAACGGAATCAGGGCCGCGGCAATCGACACGAGCTGCTCGGGCGCCACGTCCATGAAGTCGATCTTCGTCGGGGGCAGCAGCGGGTAGTCGTCCCGCTTGCGGCACAGCACCAGCTCGTCGGCGAAGCGGCCGTCCGGGTTGAGGTGCGCGTTGGCCTGCGCCACCGCGTAGTCCTCTTCCTCCGACGCCGACAGCCACCGCGTTTCATCGGTGACCTTGCCGTCCTTCACGACCCGGTACGGCGTCTCGATGAAGCCCAGATCGTTGACGCGCGCGTAGCACGACAGGCTCGTGATCAGGCCGATGTTCGGGCCTTCCGGCGTCTCGATCGGGCACATGCGGCCGTACTGGCTGTAGTGCACGTCGCGGACCTCGAAGCCCGCGCGCTCGCGCGTGAGCCCGCCCGGTCCGAGCGCCGACAGGCGGCGCTTATGCGTGAGCTCGGCGAGCGGGTTGGTCTGATCCATGAACTGCGACAGCTGCGAGCTGCCGAAGAACGCCTGAATCACGGCGCTCACGGTGCGCGCGTTCACCAGATCGTCGAGCGTGATGCGCTCGGGATCGTTGTTGATGCTCATGCGCTCCTTGATGAGCCGCGCCATGCGCGACAGACCCACCGAGAACTGGTTGGCGATCAGCTCGCCCACCGAGCGCACCCGGCGGTTGCCGAGGTGGTCGATGTCGTCGGTGTAGCCGCGGCCTTCGGACAGCTCGATCAGGTACCGGATGATCGCGATGAAGTCGTTCTCGGTCAGGACGGTGTTGTCCTTCGCCTCGTTCACCTTGAGGCGCTGGTTGATCTTGTAGCGGCCCACGCGCCCCAGGTCATAGCGCTTGGGGTGGAAGAACAGCCGCTTCAACGCCTCACGCGCCGTCTCGATGTTCGGCGCCTCGCCGGGACGGAGCAGCGTGTAGATCTGCGCCAGCGCCTCGGCCTCGGCGTGCGTCGGATCCTTCGCCAGCGTGTTCTTGATCAGCGGCGACTCGCTGCGGCCCGGCGGCAGCAGCACGTCCACCTTGGTCACGCCCGCCTTCAGCAGCTTCTTCTTCAGGGTGTCCGACAGCTCGCGACCCGCCTCCCCCACGACCTCTCCATCCGGATCCGCCACGTCGAACGCGAGCACGTACTTGCTCGGCGCCTGCTGCGTGGTGGTCGGCTGGGCATCTTCGCGCAGGTCCAGCGACGTGTAGCCCGCAAACACCCTGACCGACGTGATCCCGGCGCGGCGGAACGCGTTGAAGCGCTCCAGCGTCAGCTCGTCCCCCACGCGCGCGAGCGGCTCGCCCTTCTTGTTCTCGGGATCGGGAACGTCGACCGCCAGCAGCGTGCCGAGCACCTCGCGCTTCTGCGCGCGGCCCTCGAGCTTGCCGGTGATGTCGATCTCCTTCACCGCATAGAACAGCTTGAGAATGTCGGCGTTGGTCCCGTACCCGAACGCGCGCAGCAGCGCCGTCGCCGGGAATTTCTTCTTCTTGTCGATGTGGACGTAGATCACGTCGTGAATGTCGACCGTGAACTCGACCCACGAGCCCCGGAACGGGATGATCCGCGCCGAGAACAGGCGCTGGCCGTTGGGGTGGATGCTCTCCTCGAACACGACCCCGGGCGAGCGGTGCAGCTGCGACACGATGACCCGCTCGGCGCCGTTGATCACGAAGGTGCCCAGGGGCGTGAGGATCGGCAGCTCCCCGAGATAGACTTCCTTCTCGATGATGTTCTTGGGCCGCTTGGTCTTGGTGACCTCGCCGACTTCTTCCATCACGACGAGCTGGAGCGTCGCCTTGAGCGGCACCGAATACGTCATGTCGCGCTCGATGCACTCTTCGACGGTGTACTTCGGCTCCCCGAGCGCGTACTTCACGAACTCGAGCGAGTAGTTGCCGTTGACGTCCTGGATCGGGAACAGGTCCTTGAAGACCCGCTCCAGCCCGACGTCGGACCGCGCGCCGCCCTTGCCGTCGGGCTGCAGCAGCGACTGGAAAGCCTTGGTCTGAATGTCGAGGAGATGCGGCATCGGCATCCCCGTCGGCAGCTTGGCGAACGACAGTACTGGTGACGTCTTAGTGGTCATGTCCTATCCCTCAGACAACGCAAAAGGCCCAGCTTCCCCCGTTCCGTACGTCGGTACGGGGGTAAGCGTTGGGGCTTCGAAAAAGCAGGTTGTAGTAAATCCGCGCATGTCGTAGAACCGAAGCGAGACTCGGGTTGCCCACGGACCGGTTGTGGCCCGGGGTTCCGCGAGGCTACTTCAGTTCGACGACGGCGCCCTGCGCTTCGAGCTTCTTTTTGATTTCTTCGGCTTCCTGCTTGCTCACGCCTTCCTTTACCGTTCCGGGCGCGCCTTCGACTAGATCCTTCGCCTCTTTCAGACCAAGGCTCGTGATCGCGCGAATCTCCTTGATGACCTGAATCTTCTTCTCGCCAGCCGCCTTCAGCACGACCGTGAATTCCGTCTTTTCCTCGGCTGCGGGCGCTGCCGCCGCGCCGCCCGGCGCGGCCCCGGCCGGTGCCGCCGCCGGCGCCGCGATCGTGACGCCGAACTTCGACTTGAACGCCTCGATCAGCTCCGCCAGCTCGAACACCGACATGTTGCCGATGGCCTCGAGGATGTCGTCCTTGCTCAGTGTCTGCGTTGCCATTGTGTTCTCCCTAGCTTTGTGAAGAGCGTTTTTCTTTAAGAGCCTCGAGGGCGCCGACCAGCGAATAGAACAATCCGTTCAGTACGCCGAGGAACCCGGCCATGGGCGCCTGCAGGGCGCCACCCAGCTGCGCCAGCAGCTGCTGCTTCGACGGCAGCGCGGCGAGCGACTTCACCTGCGCCTGCGTGACCGGCTTGCCGTCGACCAATCCCACCTTGATCGCCGGCTTCTCGAATTCCTTGGCGAAGTCCGACAGCACCTTCGCGGCGCTCACCGGATCCGTGCCCGCCAGCACCAGCGCCGTCGGCCCGGCGAGGAAGGATTCGAGGCCGCCCTGCTTCAGCTGCTGCTCGCTCAGCGCGCGGCGCGCCAGCGTGTTCTTCACCACCACGTACTCGACGCCCACGGCGCGCAGCCGCCGGCGGAGATCCGTGATGTGGGCCACGTTGAGGCCCGTGAAATCGGTGACGTAGATCGTCGGCGACTTGGCGACCTGCGCCGCCAGCGTCGTGACCATCGCCTCTTTCTGCGCTTTGGTCCGGTTCATTGATGGTACCCCGCCGGATCGACCCGCACGCCCGGCCCCATCGTGCTCGAGACGGTCACCGAACGGATGTAGTGACCTTTGGCGGCCGACGGCTTCGCCTTCACGATCGCGTCCATGAACGCCTGAAGGTTGTCGGCCAGCTGCTGCGCCGTGAACGACTTCTTCCCGACGGCCGCGTGCACGATGCCGCTCTTGTCCACGCGGAACTCGATCTTGCCCGCCTTCAGCTCTTTCACCGCTTTGGTCACGTCCATCGTCACCGTGCCGGCCTTGGGGTTGGGCATCAGGCCGCGGGGACCGAGCACTTTGCCCAGGGCGCCGAGCTGCCCCATCACGTCCGGCGTCGCCACGATGACGTCGGTGTCGAGCCACCCTTCCTTGATCTTCGCGATGTAGTCGAGGCCGACGAAGTCGGCGCCTGCCGCTTCGGCTTCCTTGACCTTCTCACCCTGCGCGAGCACCAACACGCGGATCTTCTTCCCGGTTCCGTGCGGCAGCGACACCGTGCCGCGCACGATTTGATCCGCATGCTTCGGATCGACGCCCAGGCGCACTGCCACGTCGACCGATTCGTCGAACGTCGCATAGGCCGAGGTCTTGACCTGCTCCACGGCCGCCGGCGGCGCATAGAGCTTCTTCGGTTCGATGGTGGCCACGGCCGCGCGGTACTTCTTCCCGTGCGTGCGCATCAGCCCTCCACCGTGAGACCCATCGAGCGCGCCGTCCCGGCGATCATGTTGATCGCGCCTTCCAGGTCGGTCGCGTTCAGGTCCTGCATCTTGATCTCGGCGATCTTCTTGAGCTGGGCGCGCGTGACCTTCCCCACCTTTTCGCGGTTGGAGGTCGCCGACCCCTTCTCGATCCCCGCTTCCTTCTTCAGGAGCACGGCGGCGGGCGGCGTTTTGGTGATGAACGTGAAGGTGCGATCCTTGTAGATCGTCACCACCACCGGCGTCACCATACCCGCCTGGCTCCCGGTCTTCGCGTTGAACTGCTTCACGAATTCCATGATGTTGACGCCGTGCGGGCCGAGCGCGGTGCCCACCGGAGGCGCCGGCGTTGCCTGCCCTGCCGGCACCTGCAGTTTGACGACTGCAGTGATTGGTTTGGCCATGTGGTTCCCTTATTAGCGTCCCGTTGGGGACTGCCACATTCCGTGTGGTCTCGGGAGCTATCGGCTATCGGCTATCGGCTATCAGGTAACACCCCCCGATAGCCGATAGCTGGTAGCCGGTAGCTAGTGTGCTTTCAGCTGCAAGTAATCCAACTCGACCGACGTCGGCCGTCCAAACAGCGCCACCGAGACGCGCACCTTGCCCTTGTCCGGCAGCACTTCCTGCACCGTCCCGCTGAAATCCGAGAACGGCCCTTCCGTGATCTCGACCACCTGGCCCACGAGGAACGGAATCGCCTCGGCGGGCTCTTCTTCCTTGACCGCTTCTTCGACGCCGAGCAGCCGGTTCACTTCGTCCGGGCGCAGCGGCATCGGGAGCCGGCCGGTGCCGACGAACTTGATCACACCCTGGATGCCGTTGATCGTGTGGATGGTCTCCTGGTTCAGGTCCATCTCCACGAGCACGTAGCCCGGGTAGATCTTGCGTTCGACGTTCACCTTCTTGCCGTTCTTGATCTCCACCACTTCCTGCGTGGGGACCAGGGCCTGGCGGATCGGCTTGTCCGCCTCGGGCCGCGCGTCTTCGGCAATGCGGCGCGCGATCAGATTCCGCACTTTGTTCTCGTGCCCGGCGGTGGTCTGAATCGCGTACCAGCGCAGGTCCGGCATCAGAACAGCCTCGCCACCAGCTTCACGAAGACCCACTGGAAGAACGAATCCATGAGTCCGATCATGATGCCCAGCACCGAGACGAAGATGATGATCACGGTGGTGGCTTTCTTCAGCTCGTCGAGCGTCGGCCACGTGACTTTGCGCAGCTCATTGCGCACGTCCCGCAGAAACTGAATGAATCGGGCGATCCGGCCGGTGGGCCGGATTTCCGGCCCACCACCGGTCATGACTTCAGTCGCCATTACTTCGATTCCTTGTGCGCCTGCTGCTTGTTGCATCGCGGGCAGAACTTCTTCCACTCCGCCCGTTCCGGGTGCTTGCGCCGGTTCTTCGTCGTGAAGTAGTTCCGGCTTTTGCACACCGTGCATTCCATGATGATGTTCTCGCGTGGCATCACTGACCTCAGTTATCGGTCAACGGTCGTCAGTTACAGATGACTGACGACCGATAACAGATGACTATTTCACAATTTTCGTGACGACGCCGGCACCAACCGTTCTTCCGCCCTCGCGAATCGCAAACCGCAGCTGCTCTTCCATCGCGATCGGTGTGATCAGCTCGATCGTCATCTTGGTGTTGTCGCCCGGCATCACCATCTCGACGCCCGCGGGAAGCTCGACGTTGCCCGTCACGTCCGTCGTGCGGAAGTAGAACTGCGGCCGGTAGCCCTTGAAGAACGGCGTGTGCCGGCCACCCTCTTCCTTCGTCAGGACGTAGACCTCCGACTCGAAGGCGGTGTGCGGCTTGATCGAGCCCGGCTTCGCCAGCACCATGCCGCGCTCGATCTGATCCTTTTCAACGCCGCGCAGCAGCAGGCCGACGTTGTCGCCGGCCTGACCGTCGTCCAGCAGCTTGCGGAACATCTCGACGCCGGTGACGATGGTCTTCTTGTCGGTCCCAAACCCGACCATCTCGACTTCGTCGCCGACCTTCACCTTACCCTTGTCGATGCGCCCGGTCGCGACGGTGCCGCGGCCGGTGATCGAGAAGACGTCCTCGACCGGCATCTGGAACGGCTTGTCCACTTCGCGCTTCGGCACGGGGATCGACTTGTCGAGCGCCGCGAGCAGCTCCTCGATCTTGGCGACCCACTGCTTGTCGCCTTCGATCGCTTTCAGCGCCGACCCGCGAATCACGGGGATGTCGTCGCCGGGGAACTGGTACTTGCTGAGCAGCTCACGCACTTCGAGCTCGACGAGGTCGAGCAGCTCCGCGTCATCCACCAGATCGCACTTATTGAGGAAGACGACGATCGCCGGGACGTTCACCTGACGGGCGAGCAGGATGTGCTCGCGCGTCTGCGGCATCGGGCCGTCCACCGCCGAAACCACGAGAATGGCGCCGTCCATTTGCGCCGCGCCGGTGATCATGTTCTTCACGTAGTCGGCGTGGCCCGGGCAGTCGACGTGCGCGTAATGGCGCTCGGTGGTCGAATACTCGACGTGGCTCGTCGCGATCGTGAGAATCTTGGTCGCGTCGCGCCGGCCCTGCGACTCACTCGCCTTCGCCACCTGGTCGTAGCTCACGTAGGTCCCGAGGCCCTTGTCGGCCGAGACCTTCGTCAGCGCCGCGGTCAATGTCGTCTTGCCATGGTCCACGTGGCCGATCGTACCAACGTTCACGTGGGGCTTATTGCGTTCGAATTTTGCCTTGGCCATTGCTCGCTGATTCCTTGATGAGTGTTCGCTTCAATAACAATTCGTCGTTCCCAGAGCTCGCGACCGGGATTGAACCGGTGACCTCGTCCTTACCAAGGACGCGCTCTACCGACTGAGCTACGCGAGCGTTCTGCAGAGCGGGCGACGGGGCTCGAACCCGTGACCCTCAGCTTGGAAGGCTGATGCTCTACCAACTGAGCTACGCCCGCGGCGCCACTATGGTGGGGGAAGGATTCGAACCTTCGTAGCGCTAAGCGCGGCAGATTTACAGTCTGCTCCCTTTGGCCACTCGGGCACCCCACCGCGCCCAATTCGCCTTCCGCCCGCCTGACACTTCCGCTGACAACAGACCCCGCGTTTGATAGGCGCGCGGGGTTTGTTGTTCCCAGAGTTCGGGTTTGAGCTGACGAAGGGACTCGAACCCTTAACCTGCTGATTACAAATCAGCTGCTCTACCAGTTGAGCTACGTCAGCTGGCCGAGTCTCAAAACTGACAGACTCGTAATTAAAACCAGGTCCGTGACTATGGCAAGGGATGGACTTCGAACGACTTAGGCCTCGTCAGCGCGTTTTCCACTTGGTTCCGAGCGGGGTGTCCTCGATCTCGACGCCGCGGCCCGCGAGCTCGGCCCGGATCGCGTCGGCGGCCTTGAAATCCTTGGACTTACGGGCCTGGGCCCGAGCCGCGATCCGCTCCTCCACCCAGCTCGCCAACCCCGGCTCGACGCGCTTGGACGTCGGCAGCACGTCGAGCACCCCGGCCACCCGCTCGAACGCGGCAAGCGCCGGGCCCGCCCCCCCGCCCCCGCCGCCGCCCGGAGCCGGTTTGTCGAGCTCCCGATTCGCGGCGCGGACGAATTCGAACAACGCGGCAACCGCGCGCGGCGCGTTGAGATCGTCATTCAGGGGCGCGGCGACATCCTTCTCAAAATCCTCTGCAATCTGCGACAGCGTTCCTGCTCCCTGCGCTCTGCTCCCTGCTCCCTCCAGCCGCTGGTGAAACTCTCCGAGCCTCCGCACACCCTCTTTCGCCGCGTCGAGCGCTTCATCGGTGAAGTCGACCGCCTGCCGGTAGTGCGTTTGGAAAAACAGGAGTCGCACGGCCGCCGCGTCGACTCCCTGCTCTCGTAAGTCGCGCGCGGTGAGAAAATTTCCATGGCGCTTCGACATCTTGGTGCCGCGCACGTTCAGGAATTCGCCGTGCACCCAGTGGCGGCAGAACTGCTGTCCCGTCGCGCCTTCCGACTGCGCGATTTCGTTCTCGTGATGCGGAAAAATCAGATCGATGCCGCCGGCGTGAATGTCGAGCGTCTGCACGCCGCAGCACTTGGCGATTTCCGCGAGCGACATCGCCGAGCACTCGAGATGCCACCCCGGACGTCCCCGCCCGAACGGCGCGTCCCACGCCGCGCCGACCGCCTCGTCCTCGACATCCGCCTTCTTCCACAGCGCGAAGTCGCTCGGATCACCTTTGGCGTACTCGTCGCTGGCCACGCGCGCCCCCACCTTGATCTCGCGTTTGTCGAGCTGAGACAGGCGGCCGTAGGTCGGAAATTTTTGGATCGCGAAGTAGACCGAGCCGTCCTCTCCTTTATATGCGACGCCACGCTCGAGCAGCTTGGAGACCAGGGCAATCATCTGCGGCATGTACTCGGTCGCCGGCGTGTACACATGCGCCGGCTTGATGCGCAGGTAATCGCGGTCTTCGAAGAACGCCTTGGTGAACGGCGCCGTGTGCTCGACCAGGGATTTGCCCGCCTGGCGCGCGGCCTTGATCGTGCGATCGTCGACGTCGGTCAGGTTCATGATGTGAAAGACGTCGTAACCGGCGTGCTCGAGCCAGCGCCGCAGCAGATCCTCAAACAGGAATGTCCGGAAGTTGCCGATGTGCGCGAAGTTCCAGACCGTCGGACCGCAGGTGTAGAGCGTGACGCGCGGCGGCGCGAGCGGCTGGAGCGGCTCGATCCGGCGAGTCAGCGTATTGAACAGCGAGACCTGAGGAAGCGCCGCCATTAGCGGCGAAACGTACTAACGGGTGTCGTGGGTTTCCAGCACGACCGGATCCCTCAGACCGTGAATCCCAGCGCCCTGGCAACCGCACGCTGGCGCGCATCCAAGGTCAGGAATGCTAGCGCGGGCGGATCGCCGGCCAGGTACAGAGCGCACGCGAGATGCCAGGCGTCGGCACCGCGGACGTAGCCGGCGGAGAGTACGCGTTGCAGTTCCGCCGTCAGCGGCCGCTCGGGGAGCACCCATTGCATCCAGTCGAGAAATCCGCCCGCCGGCTCCACGCGCTCGCGCGCGAAGGCGGACCGCAGCTCCGCTTCGAGAAGGTTGGAGGATAACACGCGGTCGAAGGCCGGTAGTCGCCGGCCGAGCGTCGCGCCGCCCGGCTCACCGAATGCGAGCGCGAGCAGGCACGACGTGTCCACGTACGCAAGCCTCAGTCGCGCTCCTCCAGGAAGCGCTTCAATGCGCCACGCCGGCGGGCGATCGGACGAAGCCCCTTCGGCGCCCTTCCAGAGCCGCCGACGATGATCCTCCGCTCCTGGAGGTCGCGAATCCGGTCGTCCAGATTCGGCTTCTCCGGCTGCACCGGACGTACCTCGGCCACGGGGCGGCCGTGGTAGGTGATGGTCACGATCTGCCCCTCCCGCACGCGGCGGATGATCTCCGACAGCTTCGCCTTGGCCTCATACGTGGTGTACGCGCGTCCCATCGGACAAAAACTATCGCACTAGTCAGACTAGTCAAGACGCTACCGGCCGTCGTGCGTTTCCAGGACGATCTCCTCCAGGGATTTGACCCGTACACGCGAGGCTCGGACCGGCAGGCGGTGGGCCCGGCACAGCGCCAGCGCCGATTCCACGGTCCGGCCCGCGAGCGGCGCCTCGATCCCGGCATCGGTGATCCGAAACCCGGGCGGCGGCTCGGGCGGTGGGCCGTCGAGGATGACCTCGAGCACCCGCTCGCCGAGCAGGGCCGGGAGCGGCCCGGCGCGGACGACTCGGCCCTCGCGCAGCACCAGCGCGCGCGCGGCGAGCCGTTCGAGCGCCGCCGGGTCGCGCGCGGTGATCAGGATGGCGACGCCCTCGGCGGCGAGTCGCGCAATCCGGCCGCGCAAGTCGCGGCGCGCGATCGCGTCGAGGTTCGTAAAGAACTCATCGAGCACGAGCACGCGCCGCTGGCCCAGGATCGCCTGCGCCAGCGCGAGGCGCTGGACATCCGCGTGCGCCAGCTCGCGCACGTGCAGCTCGGCCGCCGCACCCAGGCCGGTCAGCTCCAGCGCCTCCCGCACGAGCCTGAGCGGCGCGCGCTCGGGGTCCGCGGCGGCATGCAGCCGGGCGTAATAGACCAGCGTTTCCCGTACGCGCGCCGAGCGCGGAAACACAGGATGGTCCGGGGCATAGCCAATGAATCGACGCGCCACAGCATCGGTGATCCGTCGGCCCCAGACCCATGCTTCTCCCCTGGCCGGCCGGAGGCAGCCCGCGGCGACCTGCAGCAACGTCGTTTTCCCCGCGCCCGCCGGTCCGACCACGCCCGCGATTTCGCCCGGCAGCAGCGCCAACGACACACCGCGGAGTCCACGCACCGCGACGTCGGAGAGGGTGAGGGCGAAATCAGTCATCGGTGGTCGGTCATCGGTTGAGTGCCCGCTGCCGGCCGATGAACGCGCTCGCAAGCAGGATTCCGAGGCCTGTCCAGGCGAGCGCGTGAATGAGGGCGCCCCAGTCCCCACCCCGGATGCTTCGATAGTGCCACAGCGCGGGGCCGAGCTCGAGCACGCTTGCGGCCGCCAGACGCACGAAGCCGGGTTCGGCGAGCGCGACGATCCGCTCGGGCGCCACGGCCCCGGCCAGCGCCATAAAGAGGAAGAGCCCCATCGCGGCGGGATTGCCCAACGGGATCACCACGGCGAGCGCACAGCTCCCGACCGTCGCCGCCGCGAGGCTGCCGGCGATCGCGACACCTGGCTGCCATCCCAACGCCGCGGCGGAGACAATGGCGAGCAGTACCCCCGGGCTGACGAGGGCAATCCAGCGACCGGTGGCGATCGCGAGCGGGGTTGTCGGATGGCCGAGCGCGGTGCTCAGCGCGCCCCGCTCACTCTCATTTCCTGCCACGCCGGCGGCGGCAACGATGGCGCCCAACGACCCGGCGAGCAGGGTCACGGTGACAGGATCGACACCGCGTGAGCCGAGCCAAAGGAGGGCCGTGCCGAGCGCGATGAGTGACAGGCCGAGGCGTGTGCGCGTGAACCGCGGAGTGACGAACGCGAATTCGGCGAGGACGCAATGGAGGAATCGCATTGCGACAGGATAGACAGACAACGGGCGGCGAGTAGTACCGATTCGCCGCGGCACAAATCAAATCGTCGCGCGCGCTCCGATGATTGCGTCCACGAGGGCGTCCGAATCGAACCGCACCGGATCGGTCGCCGGCAATCCGGTCTCCTCCGCCGCGCGCACACACGCTTCGCGCGCCGCCGCTTCATCCATGTCGTAGGTATTGAGACAAATCCCGATCACTTTGGTCGGATGCACCGGCTGCGCGGCGCTCTCGTAGATGTCGATCATCTCCACATACGATGGAATCTTCACCCACGGCTCGCGCCCGTGATAGTCGCCGATGAAATCGCGCGTCACCTGGTGACAGAGAATCAGCGCATCGGGGCAGGAGCCGTGCAGCAGGCCGAGTGTGACGCCCGAGTATCCCGGATGAATGAGACTGCCCTGCCCCTCCACCAGCACGATGTCGTTGTCCTTGGCGCCCTGGAGCACGAGCTGCTCGGCGGCACCCGCAATGAAATCGGCGACGACCGCATCAACCGCGATACCCCAGCCCTCGATGAAAATCCCCGTCTGGCCCGTCGCGACGAAGCTGGTCCTAGCCCCTCGCTTCACAAGCTCGTCGCGCAGCTGCAGCTGCGCCGTCATCTTGCCCACGTTGCAGTCGGACCCGACCGCCAGCACCACCAGCGCATCGACCTCAGCCGCGCGGCCATCGCCGATCGGCAGATTCGGCGGTGGCCGCCGGGCATCGAGAATGCGCACGCCGCGCGCCTTGGCGAGCGGGCCGAGCTCCGGATCGTCACTGATAAACGTGTGCAGCCCGCTCCAAACCTCGAGTTTCTTCTCGATCGCCGAACGCAGCCAGCCCTTCCATTCATCGGGCAGTCTTCCGCCGGGGGGCGCGATCCCAATCATCACGGCCGTCGCGCCCTTGCCTTGCGCGATGCCCCGCTCGAAATCGCCCACGACCGGAATCTTCCCGCCGAATCCGAGCACATCGTGGACGGTCTTCCCGGCCTGCTTGCGGTCGAGCACCGCGACGATGCGCTCGGGGAAATAGCGAATGCAGGAGTTGGCGGTCTTGGAGCTGAGCGGACCGAATTCGCCGTCGGCGATGATCAGAAACCGATGTTGAGGCGCGGTCATTACACGGCGGTACGGACTTTTCGGCGTTCCTGGCCGCTCCAGGCTTCGGTCGGACGCAGCACGGCCTGCTCTGACGTGACTTCGCCGTAAACCTCGCGATGCAGAATGTGCCGGACCAGCACCATCACCACGCACAGGGACGGCACGGCGACGATCAGTCCGATCGGGCCCAGCAGTGTTCCCATGATGAGCACGCTCGAGATCGTGAGCACGGGCGGCAAATCGACCTTGTGCTGCATGATGCGTGGCACCACCACATTCGCTTCGAACACGTGCACGACGATCCCCAGGATGACCACGAGCAGCACTTTGACCCAGTCGCCCGACGCAACGACGAAGAGCGCCGGCAGCAGCGTCGACACCAGCGTGCCGAAGAACGGAACGATGGCCACGAGGCCGGTGAAAATACCGAACGCGAGCCAGTAGGGGACGCGCAGAATCCAGAGCCCGAGGGCGGTGAGCAGCGCCAGCACCGCCATCGCGAGCAGCTGGCCGACTACCCACGCACGCAAGGTCATGCCCGCATCCTGGGCGATGCGAGCGGCGATGGAGCGATAGCGCGGCGCAATCAACGAGATCAACCCATCAGCATAGAGCCGGGGCTGGCGCGCGAGATACAACGCCATGACCAGTACGCTCGCTGCTTCGATGAAGACCTTGCCGCCGCCGCGCACATACCCAATGAAGGATCCCCGGACGAAGCCCATCGCATCCGCGATCAAACCCGCGACGAGACCCGATGAAGGATTGGCCAGCTCCGTGCGCGCGAGCGCCGGATACTGCCGGGCCCAGCGCGCCAGCACGTCCTGAATGTTGGTGAGGGTCTGCGGCAAGCCGCCGACCAGCGCCTGGGTCTGATCGACGACCGGGGGAACCAGGAGCACCCCGATGCCGACCACACCGGCGAGCGTGACGACTACCGCGATCGTGAGGCCGAGCCAGCGCCGCAATCCGAAGCGCCGCTCCAGCCAATCGGTGATGGCCGAGAGATAGACCCCGAGCAGGATCGCGAGGAAGACGAGCAGCAGGACTTCGACGACCCGAACGATGAACCAGACGAACAGGGCTGCAACAAAGAGCGCCACAAACGTGGCGCTCGACGACCGGCCTGACGAACTCGGCTGGGGGCCGGTCAGCTTTTCTGCTCCGCGTCGTCATCCTCGAGCAGCTCGGCTTCTTTGGCGCCTTTGCCGAGCGCGCGTGCCCCCCCCTGCTCCTGCGTCCCCGGGGGCAGCAGCCCCATCTTCTGCTTGAGCGCGACCAGCTGCTGGTCGGCGTCAGCCTTCACCTCGAGACCCTGGAACTGCTTGATGAGCGAATCACCCGAGAGCTCTTCGTTGACCTCGGCCGACGCGATGAGCTTGCGCTCTTCGTGCTCGATCTGCTCGGCCATGCGCTCGAACGTCTCGAACGCGCTCTTGTCGGAGATCGAGCCCATCGTCTCCTGAATGCGCTTGTGCGCCTCGGCACGCTTCTGGCGCGCGATCAGGATGTTCTTCTTGCGCTTAGCCTCTTCGATCTTGTCGTTGAGCGCGCGCAGCGAATTCTTGAGCTTGTCGGTCTCTTCGCGGTGCTTGATCCACGTCTCCTGGAGCTGCACCGCGTTCTGCACGTGCTCGTTGTAGCGCAGCAACGCCTGCTTGGCGAGATCGTCGCGGCCTTCCTGCACCGCCAGCACGGCCCGCTTCTCCCAGTCTTCGGAGAGTTTCTTCTCCTGCTCGGCCTGCGCCGAGAGACGCTTCTCATCGGCGATCGCGGAGGCCACCTGCTGCTTGGCTTTCGCGAGCTGGCTCCGCATGTCGATGATCAGTTGTTCGAGAACCTTTCCCGGGTTCTCCGCGCGCGAGATCAGGTCGTTGATGTTCGACCGGATCAGCGTGGACAGACGATCGATGAGTCCCATCTATGCTCCTGGCAATGAGCGCTCGCGCTTTTGCGCGAGCAGCCGCTCCGCGAAATCCAGCCGCTCGGCCATCTCGGCTATCTGTCCCTGCATGTCGACCACGCGCTGCTCCAATTCGGCGACGTGTTCAGCGTCCGCGATCCCTTCCGCGGGCGTGTCGCTCCACTCGCCACCGAAGCCCTTCCACCGTCTCTTCCGATGAATACCCGCCCGAATCCGCTCGGCCATCGCCTTCGCCAAATCCGACTTGAAGAAGGCATACAACACGACACCTGTTACTACCATTCCACCGATCATGCCGATCAGCGGGATCAGCTGATTCGGATCGAACGGAATCGGCGGCGGTAGATCGGTCGGCAACGGCGTCGGATTTTGAATCACGTGCTCTCCTACGCCACCCGTGCGCGGCCCGTTTCACGAGGCAACGTCATGGCCGCGGCTTGCCAAGCTGCCCGGCGGCCTGCTGCTGGCCGAGCAGCCGTTCGGTAAAATCTACTCGCTCCGCCAGTTCCGCCACCTCCCGGCGCAGCTGCTCCACACTTTCGAGCAACTCCACCTGGTCCTCGGCGGCTCCGCCGCGGGATCTCGGACCGTGAAGGAGGCGCTCGGCCAACGCCTTGCCCAGCGGGGACAGCGAGATCATCCACGCGAAAAACCCGCCGACCGCGATAATCGGGATGAAGACGCCGATCATGCCCGGGTTCATGGCGGCAACCGTCCCACGTCACTGTGCTTGGCCAGCAGCCGCTCGGCGAAGTCCATTCGCTCGGCCAGCTCGGCGACCTCCTGCCGTACCGCTTGGAGTTCGCTCAGAATTTCGTCCCGCTCGGCAGGCTCGAGGCCCTGCCGGCGGTGCTCGCCGGCGATACGCTTGGCGACCGCGGCCGCCACCGGCCGCAGCACCATGAACACACCGCCGAAGAACACGACGGCCGCGACTGCTTCGGGCCCGCTCATCGCTCGGTCTTCTTAGCCAAGAGCCGCTCGGTGAAGTCGACGCGCTCGCCGAGGTCGCCGATCTCGCGGCGCGCGTGCTGGATCTCGTTCAGGAGGTCCTCGCGCAGCAATTGCAACTCCTCTTTCACACCTGCGTCGGTGAGCCGCGGCCGGATACGTTCAGCCAGCGCGCGCATCACCGGAAACAGCAGCACGGTGGCACCCGCGATGGCGAACACCGACAGAAACAGGACGACTACTTCTTCCGGCACTCCCTACCTCGCCGGCGGAAGCCGCTCGGCTTCCCGCTGTTTGGCCACCATGCGCTCGAGGAAATCCACGCGCTCGCCGAGCTCGCTGAGCTGCTCGGGCAGATGGCGCATCTCGTCGAGCTCGTTCCGGAGGTCCTTCAAGACGGCGACGGTTTCGTCGTCTTCGACCGTGACCTTTTTGCCGGTGATACGCGCAGCCATCGCCTTGCCGATCGGCGATATCGCGAGGAGGAACAGCGTGCCGCCACCGAAGAGCAGGACGACCGCGACCAGACCAATGACGTCTTCGCCCATCAGTCGCGCTCCCGCTTCTGGAGCGCAGGCACGCGCTCATCCTGTCTGGCGAGCAAGCGCTCGGCGAAATCGAGCCGCTCCTGGACTTCGGAGAGCGAATGGCGCAGCTCCTCGACCTCTCCTTTGAGGTCCTGGATTTCACGATCGTTGGCGTCGCGCTGTCCGGCGATCCGCTCGCCGAGAGCGCGCCCCAGCGGGCCACGGAGCACGAAGATCGCCGCGAGCGACATGAACAGAATGCTCATGGGAAGTTCCGGACCGTCAAACATCGCGCCCCCCCGCCCTCTTTGGCTCCGTTCAACCTAGTCCCTAGTCCCCGGCCTGCAACACCTTCCGCAGATACTGCCCCGTATGCGACGCTTTGGACTGGGCCACGCGCTCCGGCGGCCCCTCCGCAACGACGCGGCCACCCAACTCTCCACCTTCGGGGCCGAGATCGATCACCCAATCCGCCGTTTTCACGACGTCGAGGTTGTGCTCGATGACTACGACCGTATTGCCCTTGTCCACCAGCCGGTGCAGCACCTCCAGGAGCAATCGCACGTCCTCGAAATGCAGCCCCGTCGTCGGCTCGTCGAGGATATACAGTGTTCGGCCCGTGTCCCGTTTGGCGAGCTCCGTGGCAAGTTTCACGCGCTGGGCTTCGCCGCCCGAGAGGGTCGTCGCCGACTGTCCGAGGTGGATGTATCCCAGTCCTACGTCGTTGAGTAACTCGAGTTTCGTCCTGATACGCGGCTGATGCTCGAAGAAATCGAGCGCGTCGGCGACCGTCAGGTCGAGCACGTCGGCGATCGACTTTCCTTTGTATCGGACCTCCAGGGTCTCGCGGTTGTAGCGCCGGCCCTTACAGACTTCGCACGGAACGTAGACGTCGGGCAGAAAGTGCATTTCGACTTTCACGAGCCCGTCGCCCTGACACGCTTCGCAGCGCCCGCCCTTCACGTTGAACGAGAACCGGCCCGGCCCGTACCCGCGCAGCTTGGATTCGGGCAGATACGTGAACAGCTCGCGGATCGGCGTGAACAAACCAGTGTACGTCGCGGGGTTGGACCGCGGCGTCCGGCCGATCGGGCTCTGGTCGATGTCGATGACCTTGTCGATGTGATCGAGCCCTTCGATCCGCTCGTGCGCCCCGGGCACGACTTTCGCCCGATAGAAATGGCGAGCGAGCGCCTGATACAGGATATCGGTGACCAGCGTCGATTTTCCGGAGCCCGACACCCCCGTCACCGCGACAAACGTCCCGAGCGGGATCTCGACCGTAAGGTCTTTCAGATTGTGTTGTCGAGCGCCCCGCACGCGCAGTACGCGGTCCTCACTCACAATGCGCCGCTGCGGAGGCACCGGGATCCGCAGTTCGCCGCGCAGGTAGCGCGCGGTGAGCGAATCGCGGTGCTGAAGCACCTGCTCGAGCGCGCCCGCGGCCACGACCTCGCCGCCGTGCCGGCCCGCGCGCGGTCCCAGGTCCACGACGTAATCGGCGCTGCGAATCGTTTCCTCGTCGTGCTCTACCACGAGCACCGTATTGCCGAGGTCGCGCAGCTCCTTGAGCGTCGCGAGCAAGCGCGCGTTATCGCGCTGGTGCAGACCGATCGAAGGCTCGTCGAGGATGTACAGCACGCCGACGAGACGACTGCCGATCTGCGTCGCCAGCCGGATGCGCTGCGCCTCGCCTCCCGACAACGTCGCGGCCGAGCGATCGAGCGTGAGATAATCGAGGCCGACGTCGACGAGAAACCGCAACCGGTCGGTGACCTCTTTCAGAATCGGCCCGGCCACCTCCGGATTGAGCCCGCGCACATTCGAGAAAAACTCGAGCGCCACGCGCACCGGCAGGGCCACGACCTCCCCGATGCTCTTCCCCGCCACCAGGACCGAAAGGCTTTCCGGCTTGAGCCGCCGCCCGCCGCACGTGGGACAGGGCTGCTCGACCATGTACTGCTCGAGCTGCTCACGGACGGCGTCCGACGCCGTCTCCCGGTAGCGCTTCTCGACATGATCGAGGACGCCCTTCCAGCCCGATTCGTAGGAGCCGTGCCAGCGCTCGCTGTCGTACTGGTAGGTGATCGTTTTTCCCGGCGCGCCCTTGAGGAGGAGCTTCTGCACGGCCGGCGAGAGATGTTTCCACGGAGCGTCGAGATCGAACTTGTACGTCTTCGCGAGCGCCGGGAGCACGACTTTCTTCAAATACCCGCTCGGCTCGCCCCAGGGCAGCACGACGCCTTCGAGAATCGACAGACTGTGGTCGCCGAGCACGAGGTCGGCATTCACCTCGCGCCGGGTGCCGAGCCCGGAGCAGTCGGGACAGGCGCCATAGGGTGAGTTGAAGGAGAACTGCCGCGGCTCGAGCTCCGGCATGGACAGCCCGCACCTGGGGCATGCGTAGCGCTCCGAGAACAGCCGCGACTTGGGCGAGCCCGTTTGGCGCACGACCTCGACCACGCCGTCCGCCGCCTTGAGCGCCGTCTCGATCGAATCGGCGAGCCGGCTGCGATCGGCGGCGCGCACCACGAGCCGGTCGACCACGACCGCGATGTCGTGATTCTGGCGCCGGTTGAGCTTGGGCACGTTCGACAGGTCGTACGTCTCGCCGTTCACGCGCACCCGCACGAATCCCTGCTTCTGCATCGCCTCGAACACGTCGCGGAACTCGCCTTTGCGCCCGCGCACCAGCGGCGCGAGCACCTCGATCTTGGTGCCTTCCGGCCATGCGAGCACGAGATCGGTGATCTGCGACGCGGACTGCCGTGCGACCGGTGCGCCATCGTTGGGGCAGTGCGGCGTCCCGGTGCGGGCCCAGAGCAGACGGAGGTAGTCGTAGATCTCCGTGATCGTGCCGACGGTCGAGCGCGGGTTGGCGCCGGCCGTCTTCTGCTCGATCGAAATCGCGGGCGAGAGCCCTTCGATCGCATCCACGTCGGGCTTGTCCATGAGCCCGAGGAACTGGCGGGCGTACGCCGACAGCGACTCGACGTAGCGGCGCTGGCCTTCGGCGTAGATGGTGTCGAAGGCCAGCGACGACTTCCCCGATCCGGACAGCCCCGTGATCACGACCAGGGCATTCCGGGGCAGCTCGACATCGATGTTCTTGAGGTTGTGTTCGCGGGCACCGCGAACGACGAGCGCGTCACCAGGCATAGAACGGGAGGCTACTCGGGGTCGGCGGCGTTCGGTCAACTCTCGGGCGGTGGAGGGCGGTCGAAGGCGGTCGAGGGGGGGGTGTACCACCATTGCTTAACCAGGCACGGTTTCCTACGTTAGCTGCCCCATGATGAACAACCCGAGGGAGCAAGGTCCCAAGCGCGAGCGGCGCTGGCAGACGTCCCAGGAGCGGGCGCGCGTCGCGGCTGACTTGATCGAGGAGGCCGAGTCTCTCACCCAGACCGGCGCGATCGCAACGCCTGACGACGTGGCGCGTGCCGAGCTGCCGCCTCCCATCCGCGTCGCGCCAGTGGCCGCGAATCCCGGACCTACGTCCAAGCTGGACCAGGACGATGAACTGAAAGCACCGGAGCCGTCACCTCCAGCTCCTCCGCCAACGTCGACCGCGCCGCCGGAGCCTGCGGCGCCGCCGTCTGAAGATCCGTTGTACGTCGCGGCCCGCGAGGCGAGCGAGCGCGGCGACAAGGAGCGCGCCGCGGCGTCGTATCGCGATCTGCTCGCGCGCGATCCGAACCACGTGAAGGCGCGCAACAACCTCGCGCTGATTCTGGACGCGCGGGGCGATCGCGACGGCGCGCTGGCCGAGCTGGACCGCGCACTCGAGAGCGAACCGGATAACCCCGCGCTGCTCCTGAACCGCGCCGCCGTGCTGGCGGCGACCGTTCGCTACGCCGCGGCGCAGCGCGATCTGCAACGGGTGCTCCGCGCCGAGCCGTCGAACGTCGAGGCATTGTTCAATCTCGGCATCGTGCTCACGCGGCGCGGGATGTGGCCTCAGGGCATCGACCAGTTGAAACGGGCCGCCGAACTCGAGCCGGGCCGCGCCGCGGCCTGGTACTACCTCGGCGAAGCGCTGAATCACATGGATGACTTGAGCGGCGCGCTGTCGGCGTATGAGCGGGCCGTCGAGCTGCAGCCCGCCAATCCCAAGGCGCTCTATGGCATCGGCAAGGTGCTCGATCGCCTGAATCGCCCCGATGAGGCGACCGCCATGTACCGCCGCTCCCGGGAAATGACCGGGAGGTGATTCGAGTAGTCGTGGACGATCTCGCATCGTTCGCCGCTGACGTCCTCGTCCGTCCCGCCACCACTCGCCTCGACCCCACGGCTGCCGCGTTGCGCCGCCTGGAAATCGTCGGCGGCGAGGAATTCCAGAACCGCATTCGCCTGAATCGCGAGCTCGCCGTCGGCGCCGCCGTCGTCACGGCCGCAGGCGGCGATTTGCCGGCGGAGTTCGTGATCCACGCCGTGATCCGCAGCGAAACGGAGCCTGTGACGCGCGGCAACGTCGCGCGCGCCTGGCTCTCGACCCTGCACCAGGCGCAGGAGTGGCAGTTTGCGCACCTCAGCGCCCCGCCGCTGGGCACGGGGGCCGGCAATCTCCCGCTCGAGGATGCGGCCGAGATCATGGCGACGGTGCTGCATGCGCACCGCGGCACCGCCCAATTCCCGGCCGATGTCTCGTTCGTCGTCGAGCGCCCCGAGGATCAGCAGGTATTTGAAGCGGCCTTGCAGCGGGCGATCGCGTGAGCCGCCGCCAGTGGGTGATCGCGATCATCGCGGCCTGGGTGCTGTCGCTGGGCTGGCTCGTGAAACGAGAAGTATTTCGCCCGACCGGCGCGCGCCTCGCCGCCGCCGCGCTCGCGGTCGCGCCCGGCGGATTGTTCTATCGACTCGAGGTGGGCGGCCAGCAAACCGGGTATTCCTCCACCACCATCGACACGCTGCCGAGCGCGTTGCGTGTCGAAACCGTGTTCGTGCTCGAGGTGCCCGCGCTCGGGAAGCTGCATCGCACGAGCGCGCGCAGCGTCGCCATCCTCTCGCGCGCGCTGCGGCTGCAGAGCATCGAGGCCACGTTCGATGGGGACATCGGGGAATTCACGACGCACGGGCGCGTCGTGGGCGATTCGGTGCTCGCCATCTCGATCCTCTCGGAAGGCGACTCGCAGATGGCGCGGATCCCGCTCCAGGGGCCCATCACGCTCCCCGCGCTGCTGCCGCTGCGGCTCGCGTTTGGAGGCGAGCTGCAATCGGGACGCTCGTACACCGCGCGCCTCTTCGATCCGATCCTCGTGACCAGCCGCGACCTCACGGTGCGCGTCGCGGCCGAGTCCACCCTGGTCGTCTCCGACAGCGCCGACCTCGATTCGACCACGATGACGTGGGTGCCTGAGCACTTCGACACGGTACGGGCCTTCCGCATCGAGCAGGATGCGAGCGGCGTCCCGACGAGTAGCTGGATCGATGCGCAGGGGCGTCTCGTGTTCGCGTCCACCGAGCCTGCACAGGGTGGCGACGGCTTTGCGATGGAGCGCGCCGCCTTCGAGATCGTCTACGAAAACTTCAAGAAGCGCGATACCGCCCGCGTGGCGCGGAGCAGCGCGGCGCCGGGCCGCGGCGACATCGTGCCGCTCACGGCGCTCGCGGCCGGCGTGACCGCGATGCCGGCGGCACGCACGCGCATGGTGCTCCGCCGGAATGGCCGCGACAGCGTCGAGATCCAGCAGCCGGGCGCACTCGCGGCGCACGCGGCACCCTACCGGCTCCCCTCGCGCGATACCGCGCTGGCGCGCTGGCTCGCGCCCGAGCCGCTGATTCAGAGCCGTGACCCGCGCATCGCCGCGCAGACGCGTCAAATCATCGGCCGTGAGCGCAGCCCGGCGCGCGTCGCGGAATTGCTCACGCACTGGGTGTCGCGCTCGGTGCACCGCTCCCCCGCGAGCGCCGCGAGCGTGCCGAGCGCGGTGAAGGTGCTGGCGGTGCGCCGCGGCGATTGCAACGAAGCCACGACGCTGTTCGTGGCGCTCGCGCGCTCCGCCGGACTGCCGGCCCGAACGGTGTCCGGGCTGATTTACCTGAACGACCGCTTCTATTACCACGCGTGGGCCGAGATCTATCTGACCGAGTGGCTCGCCGTCGACCCGACGTTCGATCAATTCCCCGCCGACGCGGCGCGGCTGCGCATCGCGACGGGCGGGCTGGCGCGCCAGGCCGAGCTCGTTCCGCTCATCGGCCGGCTGAAGCTCGAGGTGCTATGATCCGCCTGGAGAATCTGACCAAACTCTACGGCAGCTTCGTCGCCGTTGACGACATCTCCCTGCACGTGCCGCGCGGCGTGCTCTACGGTTGCCTCGGCCCCAACGGCGCCGGCAAGACGACGACGCTGCGGATGATCGCCGGCATTTTGCGGCCGACCCAGGGACGGGTGCTGCTGGGCGGCGATGACGTCCACGTGAATCCACTCTCGGCAAAAATGCGGCTCGGGTTCATCCCCGACCGGCCGTTCGTCTACGACAAGCTCACCGGTGCCGAGTTTTTGCGGTTCGTGGCAGGGCTCTACGGCCAGGAGGGCGACAGCGTCGAACGGCGCATCGCCGAGCTGCTCGAGGTGTTCGAGCTGACGAGCTGGAAGGACGAGCTGGTGGAGGCGTACAGCCACGGGATGCGTCAGAAACTGATCATCTCGAGCGCGCTGATTCACCGGCCGGAGTGCATCGTCGTCGACGAGCCCATGGTCGGCCTCGATCCGAAAGCCGCGCGACTCCTGAAGGACATCTTCCGCCAGTTCGTCGAAAAAGGCGGCACCGTCCTGATGAGCACGCACACGCTCGAGATCGCCGAGGCGATGTGCGATCAGATCGCCATCATCCAGCACGGCAAGATCATCGCGGCGGGGACGGTCAACGACGTGCGCCGCCAGCACAAAGCCGGGGACGCGAGTCTCGAGGAGCTGTTCCTGAGGCTCACCGGCGGCGCGCACGTGCGGGAGTTGGCCGAGGTGCTGGGTCGATGAGGCAGCCGTCGCTCGCGCACGTTCTCCAGCCCAAGTGGCGCACCGCGTTGCAGCGGCTGCGCGAAGAGCGCGAGCGCGGGGGCAGCGGCAAGCTCATCATCCTGGCGCTGGTCGGCGGCGCGTTTTGGGCGGGTGTGTTCGGCGTCCTGTACCGGATTCTCAGGACGCTGCGGGGCGTCGAAGAGCTCGGGTCCGCTGATTCCCGGGAAGATCCTGGGACTCGATCCTCCTCTCCTTCATCTCCATCCTGGTGCTCTCGAACGTCATCACGGCGCTGTCGAGCTTCTTCCTGGCGAAGGACCTCGACCTGCTCGTCTCCGCGCCGGTCGACTGGCTGCGACTCTATCTCGCCAAACTCGGCGAGACGCTGCTGCACTCCTCGTGGATGGTGGCGCTGATGGCGGTGCCGATCCTCACGGCGTACGGTGTGGTCTACAACGGCGGTGTGCTGTTCGCGGTGTACGCGATGCTCGCGATCGTGCCGATGCTGATTCTGCCCGCGGTGGTGGGGTGCGCGGTCACGCTGGTGCTGGTGAACATTTTCCCCGCGCGGCGCACCCGCGATCTGCTGTCCATCATCGCGCTCGGTGCCGCCGGCGGCGTGATTCTGCTGTTCCGCGTCATTCGCCCCGAGCAGCTCGCGCGGCCCGAAGGATTCCGCAACCTGCTCGACTTCGTCATCCTGCTGCGCGGGCCGACGTCGCCGTTCCTGCCGAGCGAGTGGGCCTCGCAGGCGATCATGGGATACCTGCGGAACGAGCTCGATCCCTTCCCGCTCGTCATGCTTGTGGTCGACCGCCGCCGCATTCGTCACCTTGGGCGCGTTGCTGCATCGCGCGCTCTATCCGCAGGGGTTCACCAAGGCGCAGGAGGGGGCCGAGCGGTTCATTCGCGGCGGGCTGTGGCGCTGGACCGTTGGATCGCTGCTCGGGTGGCTGCCGGTCGCCAAACGCGAGTTTGTGCTGAAGGACATCAAGCTGTTCTTCCGCGACACGACGCAATGGAGCCAGCTGATCCTGCTCGCCGTCCTGGTGGTCGTGTATCTGTTCAACATTCAGGCGTTGCCGCTGCATCGCGGCGAACCGGTCGGGTTCTTCTACGTGAACCTGGTGTCGTTTCTGAATCTGGGACTGGCGGGATTCGTGCTGGCCTCGATCGCGGCGCGATTCATCTTCCCGGCAGTCTCGCTCGAGGGACGGCAGATGTGGCTGCTCCGTTCGTCACCGCTCGACCTGCGCGCGCTGCTGTGGTCCAAGTACTGGGTGGGCACGCTCCCGCTGCTCGTGCTTGGCCTGATCCTGACCGGCTTGACCAACGCCCTGCTCGAGGTCACGGCCTTCATGATGATCCTGAGCCTCGCCACCATGGCGGGGTTGACGCTCGCGATCTCGGCGCTGGCGCTGACGTTCGGGACGCTCTATCCGCAGTTCGAGACCGAGAACGCCGCACAAATCCCCACCTCGTTCGGCGGTCTCGTCTTCATGATGGCGACGATCGCGCTGCTCGCCGGCGTGCTGATGATCCTGGCGCAAGCGGTCTATACGTACGTGCGGTCGGCGTGGGAGGGGCAGCCGTTGGGGGTCACACCGGCGATGATCGGCCTGTTCGTCGTGGCCGCCGCCGTGTGCGCGGCGGCCACGTTCATCCCCTTGCGAATGGCACTGCGAAAAATGGAGAGCTTCGAGTTCTAGCCTACCGCCAGCTCACGCCCCCCACGAGCTGAAACGAAGTCTCGTCGCCCAGTATGAACCGGCCTTCGACGTACGGCCGGGTTTTGCCGCGCGAGCCTTCGAAACCGGTCGCGAGATTGAGATTGGTATCGCTGTTGCTGTTCCCGCCGGCGCTCGCGTGGGACCAATTCAGTCCGCCAACCACATACCACACGCGACGGCGCGTGGGCGGGCGCCACTTCAAGTCGAAGTTCAGCGCCCACAGCGAGCCGCCGCTCACGAAGTAGTAGTCGAAGGTGGGATAGAAGGCGAGGTCCGGCGAGATCGGCCACGACAGCTGCGCGCCCAGCAGCATGTCATCCAGGTCGAAGTTGTAACCCAGGTGCGCGCCGTAGGTCGGCCCGGAGTTGACGGCCGCGCCGCCACGCCGACGTGACCGGCGCTGTGCGTCCGCGGTGGAAGCCACCAAGACCAGAAGCAGCAACACGAGCATCACGCGCGAGGGCCAGCGATTCACGGACGGCTCCAGTGTTCGGGGATGCAGACTGATAGGAAACGGTAGCCGAAAATGCAAGTCAGGCGGCGACGCGGGCTCCGCAGGAATTGCAGTAACGGGCGTCACTTTCGAGCGCCGTGCCGCAGCGGACGCAGTAGCCGGGAGCGGTGCCTAGCCGCCTGCCGCAATCCGAGCAGAAGAGGGCGTCGTTTTCCGGGCGGGGGCCGTGCTTTGGACATGCTGGCGTTGGGAGTTTGGAGATAGGCGTTGGTTTGGCCAGTGGTTTTGCCAGCTCCTGACTCCTAACTCCCGCCTCCATTCGCATCGCCGCGAGCGCTTCGGCCGTGTACTTGGCTTTCAGTTGCTCGTAGTCGGTATCCGAGAGCTTCCCCGTCGCGCGATCGAACTCGATCTCCTTGAGCGCGCGTAACGCCACGGCCTGCGGACTCATATCATCGTCAGGATCGTCGCCTTCGTCGACGTTGGGATCTGCCGCGGCCTCCGGTGACGGGCGCAGGATTGGGAGCAGCACGAAGTAGATCGCTCCTGCCGCCAGCAGGATTCCCACGATCAGCTCGAGGACTTGAAGAATGGGCTTAGCCGGGCAGGCGATCGAGCTCGTCGCGCAACCGCTGCAGCTCGGCGGCTGACGCGTCGGGCGGCGCTGCGATCGGCGCACTCGCGTCCGCGCTCACCGGCGCGACTTGCGCGTCCCGGGTCCAGCGGCGCAGCACCCGGACCAGGAACACGGCCGCGACGATGATCGCGAGCGACGGCACGAAATAGCCGGCGAGGTTGAATCCACGGCGCGGCGGCGCCATCAGCACCGCCTCGCCGTACTGCGCGACGAACGCATCGATGATCTGCTGATCGTTCTTCCCCTGCTCGGCGAGTCCCACCACTTCCTTGTGCAACGCGGGGCTGTAGGTGCAGGTGAAATCCGTGGTGCGGCAGGTATAGATGTCGAGCCCGCACCCGCAGCTGCACCTGAGCCGCTTCTCGATTGCCTGAATCGCGGCGTCGTTGTCGGCAGCGGTGGTGACCTCACGCGACCGGCCGGCGCGGCTCGGATCGTAGACTCGTCCAGCCGTAGCAGTGTCCTGAATGACCGCGCCACCGACGGCCGCCGCAACGCCAAAGAACGCCCGGCGCGTGACGAGCTCGGTCATTGCTGCACCGGCTCCAACTTCACGGCATAGCCACCCTGAATGCGCGCCGCGGCCGAGCCCTTCACCGCGACCGGTGCACCACCGGGCCAGAGGACGATCAATCCTCCCAGCACCAGGACGACGCCACCGAACCAGACCCACCAGACCAGCGGATTGATCGTGAAGCGGAACACGGCCTGTTCGGTCCCGTCCACGAGTCCCGCGAGAACGACATAGAGGTCCACGCGCAGCCCGCTCATGATCCCGACCTCCGTGGACGGCTCAAACGTCGAGCGGCCGAGTGCGTCCACGTGCTGCCGCTTCTCGGTGCGCAGCCGCCCGATCGATTTGCCGTCGCGCCGGACGTCCACCAGGGCCGCGGTCACCTGGCGATTCAACGCGTTGTATTGCGAGATCCCGAGATGCGTGAACGCGTACACGTGGCCGTCCGGACCGGACAGCGTCGCGGTCTCGCCGGGCCGCAGTGTGGCCTGCGTCTCGGTCTTGAACGCCATCCCGGCGAACGCGCCGAACAACAGGACCATGGCGACGTGGATGATGTACCCGCCGTAGCGGCGCCGATTGCGGGACAGCAGGTTCACGAGCGCGAGCGGCAGCGGCTCGTTGTACTGGCGATGGCGCGCCCGCGCGCCGCGGGCGAATTCCTGCGCGACCGTTGCCAGCACGAACCCGCCGATGCCGAACGCGAGCAGCGCCCCGACGTCCCGCATCCCGGCGACGAGCAGGATCAACAGCACGAACACGCCCGTGGTCGCCGGCACGGCGAACTGGCGCCGCAAGTTCGGGACGGATGCCCGCCGCCAGGCGATCAGCGGCCCAATGCCCGTCAGCAACAGCAGCGCGAGGCCGAGCGGAATGTTCACCTGGTTGAAGAACGGCGGACCCACCGTGATCTTCGTGCCGCGAATCGCTTCCGAAAGAATGGGGAACAGGGTCCCCCACAGCACCGAGAAGGCGAGCCCGATGAACAACAGATTATTGAAGAGGAAGCTCGCTTCGCGACTCACCATCGACTCGAGCCTCGCGTCCGCTTCGAGCAGCGGCAGCCGGGTCACGTACAGCACGGCGCTGCCGACCGTGATCAACAGCAGGAACCCGAGGAAGAAGTAGCCCACACTCGATTGCGTGAACGAATGCACGCTGGCGATCACGCCCGAGCGCGTGATGAACGTCCCGAAAATCGACAGCACGAAGGCGCCCAGGATGAGCGCGAGGTTCCACTTCTTCAGCATACCGCGCTTTTCCTGCACCATCACCGAATGCAGGAACGCCGTCAGCACGAGCCACGGCAGCAGCGCCGCGTTCTCGACCGGATCCCACGCCCAGTAGCCGCCCCAGCCCAGCTCGACATAGGCCCACCACATGCCGATCAGCAGTCCGATACCCAGAAACAGCCACGACACGATCGTCCATTTGCGAACCGCGACCAGCCATTCGGCGTCGAGCTTCTTGGAGAGCAGCGCGCCGATCGCGAAGGCGAATGGGATGGTGATCGAGATGTACCCGAGGTACAGCATCGGCGGGTGGAAGACCATCCCGGGATTCTGCAGCTGCGGATTCATGCCCGCGCCGTCGAGCGGCGTGAACGGCAGCCGCTGGAACGGGTTGGCCGAGAACAGCATGACGCTCACGAAGAACGAGACGACGAGACTGGTGACCGCGGCGACGTAGGGGAGATACACGCGATGGCGCCGTCCCGTGAGGATCTGCACCAGCGCGCCGAACAGGCTGAGGACCGTGGCCCAGAACAGCAGGCTCCCCTCCTGGCCCGAATACAGCGCCGACCACAGATAGAACGTCGGCAGATTGCGGCTGGTGCGGCTGGCGACGTACGCGACACTGAAATCGTGGCGGAAGATCGCGACTTCGAGCGCGATCACCGCGAGCACGAGCGCGACACAGAGCGCGTATGTGGCGTGGCGGGCGCTCTGCTGGAGATCGGCGCGGCGCTGGGTGCCGCCCACGAATCCGGTAATCGCTCCCCACAGGCCCACGAGGAACGCAAGCCAGAGGGAGAGATGGCCGAGCAGCGTCATTTAAGCCTTGGGAACTGATTCGTAGCGCGACCCACACTTGGCCAGCACATCGGTCGCGTGAATGATGCCGTCCTTTTGGAGTCGTCCTTCGACGACGACTTCGACGGAGTCGGTAAAGGTGTCGGGTGCCAGTCCGCGGAACACGACCGGATAGCTGACCGTGCCGTCGGTGATGTGGAAGCGCAGCGTTTGTGTAGCGGTTTCCTTCTCCACGCTGCCGGGCACCACGCGCGCGCCGATCTTCATGCCGAGATCGTAGAAGGACGGGTCGCCGGACACGCGCTGCGCCAATTCGCTCGGCGTGAGGAAGTACTGGCCGGTCTGCTTGATGCCGGAGGCCATCAGGTAGCCGACGGCGCCGACGATGAGCACCGCTCCCAGCGCGAACTTCGTTCCAGCTTTCATGGGTTAATTATAGCACTCCGCGCTGCGCGCGCTCCAGAGCCCAGTTCACGGCCTCGACGGGACTCGTCGCGCGCGGCATATCGATCGCGTTCCCGAACGAATCGTGAAGACCGATCACCGGTTTCTGCGTGCGCTGCGCCACCGCAATCTCGGTCAGTGTACCGATGCCCCCCCCGATCGCAATCAGCGCCTGCGCCACGCGCACGATCAGGAAGTTGCGCATCTCGCCGAGCCCCGTCGCGAGCGGAACATCGATATAGCGATTCGCCGCGCTCGCCTCGGTGCCTGGTAAGATGCCGACCGTCACGCCGCCGTTTGATTTCGCGCCTCGTGCGGCACCTTCCATCACCCCACCAAGGCCGCCGCAAACGAGGATGGCGCCGCGTGACGCCACAAGCTGGCCGGTTTCGTATGCGAGCGTCAATTCGTCTTTGGTGCATGTGCCGCCGCCGATGACGGCGATGAGAGGCTTCATGAGAACGGTGGCTGTACGATCCCGCGATCGGTGATGAATCCGCTCACATACCGCGCCGGCGTGACATCGAACGCGGGATTCAGCGCCACGACACCAACGGGCGCAATGGCACGGCCCGCCATCCCTGTGACCTCACTCGGCGCGCGCTGCTCGATCGGGATCAGGTCGCCGCGCGCGAGCGTCGCGTCGACCGTGGACCAGGGCGCGGCGCAGTAAAACGGCACGCCGTGGTGCTCGGCGAGCACGGCGAGTCCGTACGTACCGATCTTGTTGGCGAAGTCGCCGTTGGCGCAGATCCGGTCCGCGCCGACCAGCACGGCATCGACCTTCGCCTGCTGCATCAGCGTAGCCGCCGCGCCATCCGTGATCAGGGTGCAGGCAACGCCGGCCTGCATCAGCTCCCAGGCCGTCAGGCGTGATCCCTGCAACAGGGGCCGCGTTTCGTCCACGTAGACGTGCACGCGCCGCCCCTGCTCGTGCGCGAGGTAGATGGGAGCCAGCGCCGTTCCGATGCCGCCGGTCGCGAGCGCGCCGGTATTGCAGTGCGTCAGCACGTTGGCGCCGTCCTTGAGCACGCTCAGGCCATGCGCTCCGATCCGCCGGCACATGTCACGGTCCTCGTCCCAGATCGCCGTGGCCTCGGCGCGCAGCCGTTCCCACAGCGCCGACGTTTCGCCGGGGGTCGCCTCCGCGACGCGGACCATCCGGTTCAGCGCCCAGCGCAGATTCACCGCGGTGGGGCGCGCGTCCCCCAGCAACACCGCGAGCTGCTTCAGGCGCGCCAGGAACTCTCCGCGCGCGGCCGTCCGTTGCCCGCGCGTGGCGGCAACCAACCCCATGGCGGCGGCAATCCCGATGAGCGGCGCGCCGCGGACCTGGAGCGTGCGAATCGCGTCCGCGACCGCATCGGCGGTCTCGAGATCGCGCGTGATCGCGGACTCCGGAAGGGCGCGCTGATCAATGATCCGGACTGCACTGCTCGGAGACCACGATATCGCTTGGATGGACACGGCGTGAACCTAATGCTGGGACATGCAAAAACTAGGCAACAGACGCAGCAGCGGACGCACAGGCACCGGTCAACGGGACCACCCTCGCCATGGTTGTCCCGTTGACTCTAGACTGATGACCGCGGTGCGTCTGTCCACCTAGCTTTTGCATGTCCCTGCCTTAGGATATGTCGCCATGACCTACCAGACTCTCGTATTCGAGATTCGCGACGGCATCGCATTCGTCACCGTAAACCGTCCCGACAAGCTCAACGCGCTCAACGATCAGGTTATGCTCGAGCTCAGCTCAGCGGTTGACCGCATCACGACCGAAGCCGAGATCAAGGGCGCCATTCTTACCGGCGCGGGGCCGAAAGCGTTCGTGGCCGGTGCCGACATCGGTGACTTGTCGCGGCAAGGGCCGTTCGACGGCAAGGCGCGGGCGCAGCGGGGCCAGGGCGTGTTGCGGCGTCTGGAGACCTGCGGCAAGCCCGTCATCGCGGCGATCAACGGCTTCGCGCTGGGCGGGGGGTGCGAGCTCGCGATGGCATGCCACATCCGCATCGCCGGCGAGAACGCGAAGTTCGGCCAGCCCGAGGTGAAGCTGGGGATCGCACCGGGCTACGGCGGCACGCAGCGGCTGCCGCGGCTCGTCGGCAAGGGCGTGGCGATGCAGCTGATTCTCACCGGTGAAATGATCGACGCCCAGGAAGCGTATCGGATCGGCCTCGTGAACAAGGTCGTGCCCACCGCGGATCTGCTGTCAGAATCCGAGAAGATGATGCGGGGTATCCTCGCCATGGGCCCGCTCGCCGTTCGCCTGGCGATGGAAGCAGTCGATCGGGGCCTGGAGATGAGTCTCGACGAGGGTCTGCTGCTCGAGGCGAACCACTTTGGCCTGTTGGCCGCGACCGAGGACACGAAGGAAGGGTTGACCGCATTCCTCGAAAAGCGCTCCGCAAAATTTCAGGGACGCTGAGCGTCCTGCTCGCGACGGCGTGTCTTGGTGAACGCGACCGTCCGGGTCCTCCGCAACTCACATTCACAATAGACGACCCCCTGGTCGTGTCGAGCCGCCAGGACACGGTGGCCGGCAACGTCCGCGTCGTGGACTCCGATGGCATCGATTCCGTGTGGGTCACGCTCGAGACGGTCGAGAAGGGCGATGACGGGGGATTCGCGCAGGTGTTCGATTCCCGCTATCGCTTCGTGGTGCAGGGGTTCGCACCCTCGGCGCACATCCCCCTCACGTTTCGGGCTCGCGATATCTCCGGTTTTGTGGTGCAGCGCGACACGTACGTGGTGGTCATACCGTAACTTCCGCGACCGCCTTAACTGTTGACCTGACAATAACTTCCGTGTATTTTTAGCGCCTGTGACCGACCGTTCTTCCAGACCCCCCAAAAGCCGTCCCGTAGCTGTCTCCGAGGCACTCGAGGGCTACCTGAAACGGGCCGGCTTGGCGCGGCGCGTGGGGCAGGCGCAGATGATTCCCGATTGGCCGCGGCTGGTTGGGCCGCAGATCGCCGCGGTCGCCACCCCAGAGAGCATCACACCTGACGGCGTGTTGTTCGTGCGTGTCGCGACGAGCTCGTGGATGAATGAGCTGCAGTTGATGACACCCGACATCATGGCACGGGTGAACGCGGGACGCGGTCCAGGTCGCATCACCACGATTCGTTGGCTTCTTTCACGCTAGGAATTTGATGCCCAAGAAGAAACCCGCCGCTCCGACCAAAGAAAAAGGCAACGGCGGTTACCAGGCCGACTCGATCCAGGTCCTGAAGGGTCTGGAGGCTGTGCGGCGCCGGCCCGCGATGTACATCGGGTCGGTGTCGTCGCGCGGCCTGCACCACCTCGTCTATGAAGTCGTGGACAACTCCGTGGACGAGGCGCTCGCCGGCTACTGCACCAACATCGCCGTCACGATCCACGCCGACAACGCGATCACGGTCGTCGACAACGGCCGCGGCATTCCGGTCGACATCCACAAGACCGAGAAGAAGCCCGGCGTGGAAGTCGCGCTCACGGTCCTGCACGCCGGCGGCAAGTTCGACAAGAGCAGCTACAAGGTGTCGGGCGGGTTGCACGGCGTCGGTGTATCCGTGGTGAACGCCCTGTCGGAAAAGATGGACGTCTGGGTCGATCGCGACGGCAAGCGCCATCACATGGGGTTCGAGCGCGGCGAAACCAAGAAGAAACTGGAAGTCGTCGGGAAGGCCAAAGGCACCGGGACGACCGTATGGTTCAAACCCGACACCGAGATCTTCACCGAGACGCGCTTCGACTACGCCACGATCGCCAACCGGCTGCGCGAGCTGGCGTTCCTGAACAAGGGACTGACGATCGTCCTCAAGGACGAGCGCAAGGGCAGCACGAAGGAAGAGACGTTCTTCTATAAGGGCGGCCTGGCCGAATTCGTGAAGTGGATCATCGGCAACCGCAAGACGCTGCATCCCAAGCCCATCAACTTCGAGGCGAGCCGCGAGGACGTCGAGGTCGAGGGAGCGGTGCAGTACGACGATCAGTACAGCGAGAACACGTTCACCTTCGTGAACAACATCAACACGCATGAAGGGGGCACGCACCTCACCGGGTTCAAGGCGGCGCTCACGCGTACCATCAATGAGTGGGCGAAGCAGGACGGCGCGCTCAAGAAGGAAGACTTCACGTTGTCGGGTGACGACGTGCGCGAAGGACTCAACTGCGTGCTCAGCGTCAAGGTGAAAGCGCCGCAGTTCGAGGGACAGACCAAGACGAAGCTGGGCAACTCCGAAGTCGAAGGCATCGTGAAGAGCGTCGTGAACGAAGCGCTGGGCGAATTCTTCGACAAAAATCCCAGCGTGGCGCGCGCGATCATCGCGAAAGCGGTGAGCGCCGCGCGCGCGCGCGAGGCGGCTCGCAAGGCGCGCGAGCTGGTGCGCAAGAAGAGCGGACTCGACGCCGGGCTGCTGCCCGGCAAGCTCGCCGACTGCTCGCTCACCGATCCCAAGCTGTGCGAGATCTACCTGGTCGAGGGTGACTCCGCCGGCGGCTCCGCCAAGATGGGCCGGGACCGCAGCTATCAGGCGATTCTGCCGCTGCGCGGCAAGATCCTCAACGTGCAGAAGGCGCGCATCGATAAGATCCTGTCGAACGAAGAAATCCGGACGATGATCACGGCGATCGGCACGGGCGTGGGCGAGGATTTCAAAGTCGACGAGGCGCGCTACCACAAGATCATCATCATGACCGACGCCGACGTGGACGGCGCCCACATTCGCACGCTGCTGCTCACGTTCTTCTACAAGGAAATGAAGCAGCTCATCGATGCCGGCTACATCTATATCGCCCAGCCGCCGCTCTATCGCGTCTCCAAGGGTAAAGAGGAGTTCTACGCGTACGACGAAAAGGAGCGCGACACCTACATCAAACGGCTCACCAACGGCGCGGAGTCGAAGTCCTCAGTCAACGTGAGCCGCTACAAGGGACTCGGGGAAATGAACCCCGACCAGCTGCGCGACACGACCATGGACCCCAGCAAGCGCACGCTGCTCAAGGTGACCATGGAGGACGCGCTGGAAGCCTCGCAGCTGTTCGAGACGCTCATGGGCGATGAAGTCGAGCCGCGCCGCCGGTTCATCGAAGAGAACGCCAAGTTCGTGAAAAACCTAGACGTCTAGACGTCGACACCTAGACGTCTAGACGTCGAGACGTCTAGGTGTTCCCCAGGACCTCCACGCCGGCCCGCGTCACGCGGTGCGACACCAGTTTCAACGGTTTCTGCGTCAGCTTGTCCCCGATCACAATCGCCTGAGCCAGCGCCTCAAAGCCGGTCTGGATGCCGTCCGCATCCTTGGCGAACACTGACGCAATCGGCTCCCCTTCCAGGACCTTGTCTCCCGGTTTGGCCGTGATCACGAAGCCCACGGTGGGATCGATCGTATCCTCGACCGTGCGGCGGCCACCGCCGAGCGCGATGATCGCCCGGCCGATCGTGCGCGGCTCGACGCGCTGCACCACTCCGGTGCGGGCCGCGGCGTAGACCTCCACGGCCTGTGCTTGCGGCAGGACCGACGGGTCCTCGACGCTCTTGGGATTGCCGCCCTGCGCCTCGATGATCTGCTCGAACTTCTCCGCCGCGAGACCCGACGCGATGGCGGTTTCCAGTTTCTTGCGCGCCTTCTTGCTGTTCTTCTCGATGCCGCCCTGGAGCAACATCTCGACCCCAAGCGCGTAGGTCACCTCGAGCAGATCGGGCGGCCCTTCGCCGCGCAGTGCCAGGATCGCTTCCTCGGTCTCGAGCACGTTGCCGCACGCCCGGCCGAGCGGCCGGTCCATCGCCGTGATCAGCGCGATCGTGGGGCACCCCCGGTCCTCGCCCAGGGCGATCATCGTCTTGGCCAGCTCGAGGCCGCGCTCGACCTCGGGGAGAAACGCGCCGCTGCCGTTCTTCACGTCGAGCACGAGGCCGTTCAGGCCTTCCGCGAGCTTCTTGGACATGATGCTCGCCGCGATGAGCGGAATCGACTCGACGGTGCCGGTCACGTCGCGGAGTGCGTACAGCTTGCGATCGGCAGGGGCGATTTCTCCCGTCTGCCCGATCAGCACGCAGCCGAGCTTCTGCACCTGCGCCTTGGCTTCGGCGAGCGACAGATTGGTGCGAAATCCTGGAATGGCCTCCAGCTTGTCGAGCGTGCCGCCGGTGTGGCCCAGGCCCCGCCCCGACATCATGGGCACGGCCACGCCGCAGGCGGCGGCGAGCGGCCCGAGCACGAGTGATACTTTGTCGCCGACGCCGCCGGTCGAATGCTTGTCGATGCGAGGCGTGCTGAAGCCGTCGAACGACAGGCGGTCCCCCGAGGCGAGCATCGCGTCGGTCAGGGCGGCGAGCTCCTGGCGCTCGAGCCCCCGCATGAAGACGGCCATCAGCAACGCGGCGATCTGGTAGTCGGGAATCCGGCCGGCGGTATACTCGGCGACGAGCGCCGACCATTCTTCGGGACTCAAGGCGCCGCCATCGCGCTTGCGTTCGATCAGGGGCACGACGATCATACTCGCATGATCTCCATAGTTATCGCTCTCCGCCTGGTGGTCCAAAGCCCCGCCGATCACATCGCGCTGGGCGACAGCGCCGGCCTGATGCACCCCGATGTGGCGCTGCGTCACTACCAGGCCGCGCTCGCCGAGGACTCGACGAGCTACGCGGCCAACTGGAAGGCGGCGCAGGCGATCGCCAACGTCGCCAAACAAATACAGGGCAAGTCCGATTCTCTCAAGAACCGCCGAGATAGCCTATATGCGGTGGGCCGCGGTTACGCCGAGCGGGCGATTCGCGCCGACTCCATGGAGGCGGAGGGGCACTACGTGCTCTCGATGGTTCTCGGGCGCCTGTCGCGCACCAAGGGCAGTAAGGAACGTGTGCGCTACGCGAAACTCATCTACGACGAGGCGAGCCGCGCCGTCGAGCTCAATCCCAACCACGACAACGCCCACCACGTCCTCGGCGCCTGGAATGCGGAGGTCAAGCGGCTGTCGGGGATCCAACGCTTCTTCGCGAAGACCCTGTTCGGCGGCGGCTTCATGTCGAAGGCAAACTGGGATGACGCCGTGCGGCATCTGGAGCGGGCCGTGGAGCTCAATCCGCAACACATCTACCATCGCCTGGAGCTGGCGGAAGTGTACGTCGACCTGGGCCGCTACTCGAAGGCGCGCGAGCAGCTCCTGGTGATTCCGACGCTGCCCAACGTGGACGTCCAGGACGAGGAGTACAAGCAGGACGCGGCCGCGTTGCTCGACGACATCAAGAACGAGAAGGACGAGACTTAGGGGCGCAGCAGCCGCCGCCCCTACCTGCCTCCCCGCATTACGCGCTCGATCGCTTCGGTTGTCCGGGGCGCTCCTGCCGACAGCCACTCGCCGCCCTTCGCGGTGACGAGCACATCGTCCTCGATCCGCACGCCAAGGTTCTCCGCCTGCAGGTAGATCCCGGGCTCGATCGTGAACACCGCGCCGATCTCGAGCGGCCGGTTGAATCCGACATCATGCACGTCCAGGCCGATGGGATGGCCGAGGCCGTGGTTGAAGAACTCCCGGTCGTCGCAGGTCTTGTCGCCGCACAGCGTCCCCGAGTGCTCCCGCATGTAGCGCCGTGCGATCGCATCGAGTTGGAACAGGGTAACCCCCGGGCGCACCGAATCGAATGCGGCCTGCTGGGCGCCGAGCACCAGATCGTAGATCGCCTTCTGGCGCGGCGTGAACCGCCCGTTCACCGGGAACGTGCGGGTCACATCGGCGGTGTACTGCCCCCACTCGGCGGCGGCGTCGATGACGACGAGGTCGCCGGTCTCCGTGCGCCGCCGGTTCACGTCATAGTGCAGGGTGGTCGAGTTGGGGCCGCTGCCGACGATTGATGGATAGCCCAGGCGATCGGCGCCGTTGCTCCGAAACCCCGCTTCCAGCGCCGCCTCGAGCTCGTATTCGTGCATCCCGGGGCGCGCCGCGCGCATCGCGGCGATGTGTCCCGCCACGCTGATGTCCACCGCCCGGCGCAGCCGGGCGATTTCATCGGCATCCTTGACGTACCGCATCGAGTCCACGATGGGCAGCACGTTCCGTACGTCCGCGCCCGAGAACACCAGGTCGGCGATGCGGCGTTCGTCTTTTGTCTTCGGATTGAGCACCGTGTACAGCGGCCGCGGCCCGCCGAAGCGCGCGCGCACGATCCGGTTGTCGAGCGAGTCGAGCGGCAGCACGGTCGTGATGCCGGAGAGCCGCACGGCGACGCTGTCAGCCCCGAGGCGCAGGCCGGTCCAGCGCTCGCGTGACGGCGTGCGCGGCGGCAGGAACAGGATCGTCTCGAGGGAATCGGGGCCGCGCGCCGTCATGAGCAGCCACGCGTCCTGGGTCTCCAGCTCCGTCAGGTAGAAGAACGTGTTGTCCTGGCGAAAATCGTTGTCCTGCACGTACTCGTTCTCGATATCGCGCTCGTGCCCCGCGGGAATGAGGACAGCGCCGCGTCCGATGCGTTTGAGCAGCGCGCGCCGGCGCGCGGCGACGGCGGCCGTGTCGACCCCGCGTCCCATGCCCGGGAGCTGGGGCACGACCTGATAGGCGCCGATCGGGGCCACCGATCCCGGGGCCAGCGATCCCGCAGCGGAGGATGCGGATTGCGCGCTGAGCGCATGCAGCGTGGCGATGAGTGCGGTGATGAGCGTCATGGTGATCGTTCGCATGTAGAAGAATCTACACGTGCTTGACGCCGCTCGCGTCCACAAGCGAAACTATGCACCCATGACGATCCACGGGGCTCTCACACACGCGGAAGCGGAACGGCTCGCCGCGCGGATCGCCGAGCTCGAGCACGAGCGCAAGCACCTCCTCGCCGTCATCGAGATCCTCCGGGAAGCGTCGAGTTCCTTGCATTTCATTGACATTCTCCAAGCGATCGCCCGCAAGCTGGGCGAGTCCTTCGGGCTCGATCGCTGCTCGATTTTCCTCGGTGAGAAAGGCGGCCGGCAGGTGCGGCTGGTGGCGTCCTACGAGGATCCGACCATTCGCAACTACGTGGTCGATCTCGATCGCTATCCGGAGCTGAAGCGCGCGATGCAGAGCGGCGAGACCGTGTTCATTCCCGACGCCGCCAACGATCCGTCCCTGCGCCACGCCAAGGGTGAGCTGATCAATCGCCGGGTGAAGTCCATCACCGTCGTGCCGATCACGTGGAGACGGGTCGCGATCGGCGCGATTTTCCTCCGCACCTTCCGTGATGGCCCCACCTTCTCCGACGCGGACGTGCGCTTCGTGCAGGTGGTGGCCGTGCTGACCGCGCAGGCCCTGCGCAACGCCCACCGCTACGAGCGCCTCGCGCAGCGCACGCACGAGACGAGCGACCAACTCAAGGGGATGGAGCTGGAGCGCGTAGCGCTGCTCGCGTTCATGCGGCGCTTGCTCGAAGTCTTCGGCCAGCAGCGCGAAGGAGCCTGGGGCGAGGGTCTGCTGCCCAAAGCCAGCGCGGACGAGCTCGATCGGCTCGTGGGCGTGGCGATGGCGGTCATCCAGGAAGAAGCCAAGGGCCGGTGAAGAAACCGGCGGCACGCGCCGCCGAGCTGCGGCGGATTCTGGAGCGCGCGGGACACGCCTACTACGTCCTCGACAAGCCGGAGATGTCGGATGCCGAGTACGACGCGCTGTTTCGCGAACTCCAGGAAATCGAAGTCTCGCACCCCGAGCTCCAAACTCCTGACTCCCCAACCCTGAGGATCGGCGGCGAGCCCGCCAGCGGGTTCCGCAAATACCGCCACGTCGTCCCGATGCTGTCGCTCGCGAATGCCTTCAACGACGCCGAGCTCGGGGAGTGGGAAGCGCGCAATGCCCGGCTCGTCCCGGAGGTGAAAGAGAGCGGTTACACGCTCGAGGTGAAGATCGACGGCGCCGCCGTGAGCCTCACGTACGAGGACGGCGTCTTCGTGACTGGCGTGACCCGCGGGAACGGCGTCGAGGGCGAGGACATCACCGCGAATCTGCGCACGACCCTCGATTTGCCGCTGCGCCTGAAGGGCAAGGGTTGGCCCAAGAAAATGGAAATCCGCGGCGAGGTCTATCTGCCAAAGAGCCGCTTCGAGGAGACCAATCGGCAGCGCGAGAAGGCAGGCGAGCCGCCGTACGCCAATCCGCGCAACGCCGCTGCCGGCGCGCTGCGCCAGCTCGATCCCAAGAAGACGCGCGCCCGCGGCCTGCGCGTCTTCGCCTTTCAGGTCGAGGCGCCGGGCCAGAAACTCAGCATCGACTCCCAGCACGAGCTGCTCGAGACCCTCGTCGATTGGGGACTCCCGGTCGAGCCGCACCACACCCGCGTCCCGGATCTGAAGGCGGCGCAGGCGGCGATTGCCAAGCTCGAGCAGCTGATTCCGACCCTCGACTACGGCGCCGACGGGGTGGCCGTGAAAGTCGACCAGCGGTTTCTCTATGCCGAACTGGGAACGATCGGGACGCGCGAACCGCGCTGGGCGATTGCGCGCAAGTTCGCGCCCGAAGTCCAGGTCACCAAGCTGCTCGACATCCGGATCAACGTGGGCCGTACGGGCGCGTTGAATCCGTATGCGGTGCTGGAGCCGGTGGAGATCGGCGGCGTCACCGTCTCCAATGCCACGCTCCACAACGGTGAGCTGATCGCGACGAAGGACATTCGGATCGGTGACTGGGTCGAGGTGACCCGCGCCGGTGAGGTGATCCCGCAGATCCTCGGGCCCGTGAAGGACCAGCCCCGGGGCAAGGCCAGGTTCCAGATGCCGGAGAAGTGCCCGTCGTGCGGTTCGCGGGTCGAGCATCCGCACGACGAGGTGATGACGTTCTGCCCGAACATATCCTGCCCCGCGCGGATCCTGGAGAGCATCGTGCACTTCGCCAGCCGCAGCGCGATGGACATCCGCGGGCTGGGCTACGAGCGCGTGCGGGCCGTGCTCGACGCGAAGCTGATCGAGGACGTCGCGGATTTATACGAGCTGACCCCGCTGCAGCTGCTGCGCCTCGAGGGCTTCGCCGAGAAGTCGGCGCAGCAGCTGGTCGACGCCATCGCGACCTCGAAGCAGCAGCCCCTCTCGGCTCTGCTGTTCGCGCTGGGGCTGCGCCACGTGGGCGCGCAGGGCGCCAGACTGCTCGCGCGCCACTTCGGGACGATGCGCACCCTCGCGTCGGCGGCGGCCGCGGAGATCGCCGAAGTGCGCGGGATCGGGCCGATCGTCGCCGAGGCGGTCGCCGGCTTCTTCGCCGAGCCCCGCAATCGCAAGTTGATCGAGCGCCTGGAAGCGCTCGGCCTGACGTTGAAGGAAACCGCGACGGCGACGGGACCACGCCCGCTCGCCGACCAGACCTTCGTCATCACGGGCACCCTCCCCACCCTCTCGCGCCAGCAGGCGCGCGATGTGATCGAAGCCGCGGGAGGCGACGTGTCCGACAGCCTGTCGAAGAAAACCACCGCGCTGGTCGTGGGCGCCGATCCGGGGTCCAAGCTCGAAAAGGCACGGGCGCTGGGCGTCGAGCAAATCGACGAGGCCGAACTCTTGCGCCGCGCAAACCGGAAGGCCTAAGTTGCCTTCCCATATGACCATCCCCCTGCCGGGCATTGTGCGCCAGCTGCACGCGAGCCTCGCGACTCACGCTCCCGACCAGGCGATCACGATCCTCCAGGAAGCCGGCTATGCGGCTGGGGAGGGGCTCTGCAAAGCATTTACGGCGGCCAACAACCCGACCGATCTCGACGCGGACCTGCTCGGACCTACGCTCTCCGAGTTCTTTACGACCGGCGGCTGGGGAGCCGTGACCGTGACCCCCGTGGGGACGGGCGCGCTCGCACTCGACTCGCGCGACTGGGCGGAAGCCGAGCCCGGCACGTCGCAAACCCCGATGTGCTTCTTCTCGGCGGGCATGCTCGCTGACTTCCTGGGCCGGCTTTCGGAAGAAACCATCGCCGTCATGGAAGTCGAATGCCGCAGCAAAGGCGACGAGCGTTGCCGCTTCCTGTCGGCGACTCCGGGCGTTTTGGAGAAGGTCTACAACGAGATGACCCAGGGACGGAGCTACGAAGACGCGCTCGCCTAGCGGCGCGCGATGCTGACACCCTCCAGGAGCAGTGACGGCGACCAGCGTGCGCCGAGCCAGCGGCCGTCGGAGCCAAATCCTCCAATTCTCTTCAAAAGATCGTACGCGTTCCCCGCCACGGCCGCGTCTTTCACGCGACCCGTGATCTCGCCGCGCTGCACGCGATAGGCGAGACCGACCGGGTGGCTGAACGCGCCGCTGATGACGTTGCCCTGTCCCACGCCGATGAGATCGTCCACGATCAACCCATCATCGAGATCCCCGAGCAGCCCGCCGCCGAGCGTGTGATCGCGTTCAGCCGAACCGTTGGCACCCCGGAACAGAATGTTCGTGTACCCGATGTGCGGTTTCCCGAACACGCCGCGGCGCCCGTTCCCCGTGCTCTGCGTCTTGGCCCGGGCCGCCGTCTCCAGATCGTAGACAAAGCACCCGACCTTCCCGTGCTCCACGAGACCCGTACACCGCGAAGGCACGCATTCGTCGTCGACGGGGCGCGACAGCGGACGTCCCGGCGTGAGCGGGTCGTCGATGATCGACAGCCGTTCGTCGAACAGCGTCTCCCCCACTTTTCCGGCGAGCGGGGAGCTGCCTTGCAGAACCGTTTTCCCGGAGAGGGCCTGCTCGAGCGGCAGAACCACCGCGGCTAACCCAGCGGGCGTGAACACGACCGGCAACGCGCCTTCCGGCGGCGCGACGACCTTGAGGGCTGCGGTGAGCCGCGTCTCGACCGAGCGCACGAGCGTTTCCAGGTCGGCGTCGCTGGGCAAGTCGGCGCCGACGTACTGATCGTAGACCATCAGCACGTCGTCGCCCGCGATGCGCGTGACGTCGGCGATCACCGCGATGCCGGTGGCGCGATACGCGCCGCGCGCGCCGGCGGTGTTGCCGACGGCCGTGTCAGCCACCTCGCGCTCGACCGCGACGTTGATCTGGCAATCGGGCCGCGCGAGCCGCTCGACGAGCAGCCGACCCATGCGGATCAGATCGTCGAGTGAGGCGTTGGCGGTGCGGTCGAAGAACGTCGGGATTGGGGGTTGGGATTGGGGACTGGGTTTTGGAAAGGCGAGTTCGACGACTTCGCCGAGCTCCGCGGAGGCGCGCGCGCGGGTCAGCAAGGCATCGGGGTCCGGCGCCGCGGCAGTGGTGCCGGCCACGCCCATGCGCCCGTCGGCCAGAACGCGCAGGTTGAGCCCCGCCTCCTCCGAGATGCCCGCCGCCTTGAGGCGCCCGGATTCGAACGCGACGGTGGTTTGCTCTTCCCGTCGCCACAGGGCGTCGGCGTTGTCGACCTTGCCGCGCGCGCGCTCGAGGAGGCGGTCGATCATACATCGCCGCCGATCAGCGCCTCTTCGATGCGGACGTGGGGCGCGCCTTCGGTCACGGGCAGCGGGAACTGGCCGCCCTTGCCGCACCCCCCGCCCATCTGATTCCAAGTGAAGTCGCCGGCGATATGATCGATGCGATCGAGCGTCTGGAACAGATTGCCCGCCAGCACCACGTCCTTCACGAGCTCAGCCACCTGGCCGTCGCGAATCATGTAGCCCCAGCCGGCGGTGAACGAGAAGTTCTCGAGCATCGTCTGCCCGCCGAACGCGCCGCAGGCGTACACGCCCAGCTTGATGTCGCGGATCAGGTCCTTGAACCCGACGCCGTTCTTCCCGGGCGCGATGTAGGTGTTGGTCATCCGTACGATCGGCGGGTGGCGGAAGGAGATCGCGCGCGCGTTGCCGGTGGGGCGCTCACCCAGCTTGGCGGCCGTCTCGCGCGAGTGCAGACGACCCACGAGGATCCCTTCACGGATCAGCGGCGTGTCCTGGGTGGGCGTGCCTTCGTCGTCGTACGGCAGCGTGCCGCGCAACCCGCGCTCGGCGCCGTTGTCACCCACGTTCAGCACCGGTTTTCCAAAGCGCCGGCCCAGCGTCATCATCTCGCGCGCCTGCGGGTTCTCGTAGACGAAGTCCGCCTCCGACAGGTGACCGAACGCTTCGTGGATGAAGACGCCGGCCAGCTCGTTGTCGAGAATGACGGGATAGGCGCCGCCGCGCACGCGCGGGGCCGCGAGCAGATCGACGGCACGCTGCGCCACGACACGAAACTGCGGCTCGAACCCCTGAACGCTCTTCCATCCCTTCCGCAGCCCGATCGACTCGAGGCCCTTCTCGATGGTGCCGTTGCGCCGGCCGATCGCGGTCCCCGACACGACCACTTCGGGGCGGAGCTGGTACAGCGACGTGCCTTCGGAATTGACGTACCAGACTTCCGACACTTCGTCGCGGTAGCTGGCCTGCGTGTCCACGATCAGATCCGCGACGGCGAGCATCGCGGTGTTGTAGCGATCGAGCAGCTTCTTCTTGTCGCCCAGCGCCACGCCGCGCACGTCGCCGTCGAGCTCGAGCACGGCGTCGGCGGTCTGCGGCGCGGTCTCCGCGAGCCGGATCGGCTCCTCCAGCCGCACCGCCCGCGAGAGCTCGTTGGCGCGCGTCACCATCGCGGGCAGCTCGTCGAGCGACGTGAACGACGCGATGCCCCAGCCGAAGCCCTGGTTGAGCACGCGCACGAACCCGCCCTGGTCTTCGCTGACCGTGGCCGTTTCCAACCGCCGGCCGCGGAAGGCGACGGCGGAGCTCCAGGTACGTTCGACGCGGACTTCGGTGTAATCGGCGCGGGATTTTTTGACGGCGGCTGCGAGACGATCTTTCAACGCAGGTCTTTCAGTTTGTCGCGGTAATCGGGACGCACGACGATCTCGCCGTTGACGATCACTTCGAGATCCCAGGGCAGAATGATGAAGTTTTGGTTTTCGAGCGCGTAGAAATCGGTCTTGTAGGATCCGGTCTTGAACGACACCGCGGTCTTCACCTGGGCCGGCTTCAGCTCGCGCACCGCGGCGAGGGCGAGCTTCATCGTGTCGCCCGACTCGCAGGTTTCATCCACGAGCAGGACCCGCTTGCCCGTCACCAGGCGCGGCGGACCGGCAATCACGGCGGGCGCGGCTCCGGGCGTGTCGCGCGTGATGGCGATCGACGCGAAGTCGCGCTGCAGAATGCTGGCGACCACGGCCCCGGGAATCACCCCCGCTTTCGCGATCCCGATGACCACTTCGGGGTCGTACTCGCGGAATACCTTGAGCGCGAGCACCCGGCACAGCTCGCCAAACAGCGCCCAGTCCACCTGCAGGACCCCGCGCTGGGCTTTGCTCGCGGGCCGGGCGCCCGGGGAACGCGGTGTGGGACGTGGAGGGGGGGGATTGGGAGGACGCGGACGGATGGCCATGGTTCGGGATTCTACATTGCCAACGTCTGCAGCCGCAAGCTATTTTCGCCGCATGGGTTTCTGGCGCCGCCTGTTCGGCGGAGGCTCGTCCGGGGGCGACGATCTCAAACCACAACGTCTCGACTATCTGAACGAGGCGTTAGCCCTCGAGCGGCAGGGGGATTATGATGCGGCGCTCACGTCCTATCGACTGGCGCTGCGCGATCACCCCAACGACGCGCGCATCCTCCAGAACATGGCCATCGCGTTCACCAAGACGCGCCGCTTCGACGAAGCGATCCGCCACTACCGGCGCGCGCTCGAGCTCGACAACTCGCTCGCGGGCGCGCATTACGGGCTCGCGTTTCTGCTGCTGCAGCGCGGCGATCCGGACGGCGCGGCCCAGCACCTGAAGACATTCCTCGCGCATCCGCCGCGAGGCCCTGACGCGCAGAAGTGGATCGAGCACGCGAGTCAGGCGCTCCACGATTTGCGGGCCGGCGGGGGGGGCGCGGTGTCGGCGCCCGCACCCGAAGAGCGCACCGGAAGGGGAAGCTCCTGAGGCTGCGCCGGACCCTGCTTGCACTCGTCACGCTGTTCGCCTGCAAACTCACGCCCGATGCAAGTCAGGTCGTCGCGATCGAAGTGATCCTGCCCGACTCGGGGCGCGTCGAAGTCACCGATTCGTTTTTCCCGCGCGCGCGCGCGCTCAACGGCGTCGGCGACTCGGTGCCGGCGCCAGTGTTCTGGAGCTCGCTCGACACGGCCATCATCGCGGTGCTCGATAGCGCGACGGGCGTGTCACTCGGGAAGAAGGTCGGCACCGGGCGGCTGCAGGCGCGGGTGGACGCGCTGCGCTCGAACCCTCAGCCGGTCACGGTCCTCGCCAGGCTCGATTCGCTGGTCGCGAACGGGCCGGTCCGGGACACGGTCGTCGCCCCCGATTCGACCTCCAACAGTCTCCAGGTCACGGCGTTTGCCACGGGCGGGGAGGCCACCAACCGCCGGGTGGTGTACGCGGGCACGACCTATCCGGCGGGCGCTACGACGGTCACATTTCTCCCGAAGGACACCGTCTTCACCAGCTCCGTCGGCGTGGCCAGCGTGCAGATCAAGTTCGTCGCTGGCACCCTGCCCGACTCCGTCGTGGTGTCGGCCACGATGCGCCGGCTGGACGGCACGCCCATCCCCGGCAGCCCTGTGACTTTCGTCGTGGAGTTTCGACCATGAACCGAGGCACGCTCAATCAGCTGTTCTTCACGACCGTCGATCGCCATGCGGGTCTCCCGGCCGCCTTCCGATCGAAAGTGGGAGGTGCCTGGGTCGGGATCACGCACCGCGAGGCATTCGACCGGGTGCAGGCGATCGTTCTGGGTCTGCGCGAGCTGGGTATTAAGCCCGGCGACAAAGTCGCCCTGGTCTCGGAAAACCGCCCGGAGTGGGCGCTCGCCGATTACGCGTGTCTCACCGCGCGCGCCACCGACGTGCCGATCTATCCCACGCTCACCGCCAAGCAGACCGAATACATCCTGCGCGACTCGGAATCGGTCGCCGTGTTCTGCTCGACGGCCGCCCAGGTCGACAAGGTGCTCGAGGTGAAGGACGGGCTCCCGGGCCTGAAGCACATCATCGTGTTCGACGGCGGAGCCGCGCGGCCCGAGGTTGCGTCGCTCGCCTCGCTCGAGGCCAAGGGACGCGGCGCGGCGTCGAAGTACCCGAACTGGAAGGCCGAGGCGCTGGCCGCGCAGCCCGACGATCTGGCGACGCTGATCTATACGTCGGGGACGACGGGCGATCCCAAAGGCGTGATGTTGTCGCACTACAACATCTGGTCGAACGTCCAGGCGGTGCTCCAGATGATTCCGATCGGCGCCGGCGATGAGTGCCTGTCCATGCTGCCGCTGTCGCACAGCTACGAGCGGATGGTGGATTACACGCTGTTCCAGGCCGGCGTGATCATCAATTATGCCGAGTCGTTCGACACGGTGGCCGCGAATCTGGGCGAGGTGAAGCCGACGGTCGTGCTCTCCGTGCCCCGCCTGTACGAGAAGGTGTACGCGCGCGTGCTTGAAAACGCGCTCTCGGGCAGCGCGGTCAAACGCACGATCTTCTTCTGGGCCAAGCGGGCGGGTGAGCAATGGGCGACGCTCGCGCTCTTGGGGCTGCCGATTCCGGGCGGGCTCGCGCTCAAGAAGAAGCTGGCCGACAAACTGGTGTTCTCCAAGCTGCAGGCGCGCACCGGCGGCCGGATCCGGTTCTTCGTCTCGGGCAGCGCGCCGCTCTCGGCCGACATCGCGAAGTTCTTCTACAGCGCGGGCCTGCCGGTCATCGAAGGCTATGGCCTGACCGAGTCATCGCCGGTGCTCACGCTCAACCCGCTCGAGCGGATCAAGCTGGGCACGGTGGGGCGCGTCATCCCGGGCGTCGAGCTGAAGATCGCGTCGGACGGAGAGATTCTCGCGCACGGGCCGAACATCATGCACGGCTACTACAAGCAGCCCGAAGCGACGCGCGAAGTGCTCGACGCGGACGGCTGGCTGCACACCGGTGACATCGGCGAGCTGGACTCCGATGGCTACCTCAAGATCACGGACCGCAAGAAGGAGATGATCAAGACGGCCGGCGGCAAATACATCGCGCCGCAGCCGATCGAAGGGATGGTCAAGCGCAACAAGTTCGTCGCCAACGCGGTGCTGCACGGTGACCGCCGGAAATACCCGATCGTGCTCATCGTGCCGAATTTCGACAACCTGGAGCGCTGGGCGCGGGAGCGGAACTTGAGCTACGGAACCCGGGCCGAGCTGATCCTATTGCCGGACGTGCGGGCGAAGGTGGAGCGCGAGGTGATGAGCATGCTCAAGGAGCTCGCGAAGTTCGAGACGCCGAAGAAGGTGGTGCTGCTGGAGAACGACTTCACGATCGAGTCGGGCGAGCTGACCCCGACGCTCAAGGTCAAGCGTCGCGTGGTCGAGAAGCGGTACAAGGACTTGATCGATGCGGCGTATGCGGCCGACGACGCGATCACCGCGGCCGTCGAAGGCTAGCGCTTCTCGCCCACCCAGAGCCCGTGTTCCGCCGCCAGCTTGAGGAGCCCGATCGGAAGCTCGGGCTCTTCGTTTTCCACGACGAAGCGGCGGCCGCGCAGCAGGACCCGATGCGCTTCGACCAGCCAGGGGGAGGTCGCGAGGTCGGCTCCCACCACGACGCCGCGCGCCACGGACGACCGCAGCGGCACTTGCTCGTTCGCCAACACGAGTGAGAGCATCGGCCGCTCTTCCACTTCGGACGGCGGGTTCACCCCGACGAAATGGATGCCCTGCATCAGCTCGGCGAGCCGCACGGCCTGACGCACCGCGGAACCGACGAGCACCACGTAGCCGCCCGGCCCCGAGAGCTCGAGCAGGGCCTGCAGCTGCCCGGCGTCGGCGGACGGGAGCGGTGACGGCGGCACGTACGTGTCTTTCAGGACGCGCTCCTGGCCGCGGCGGAAGTTCACGATCCCGCGCGCAATCGGATACTCCTTGTGACACACCGGGCAGCCGAGGAGCCCTGAGCGCACCATGCGATCGCGCACCTCGCCCGTCGAGAGCACCAGCATTTCCTCGCGATGGGGCTCGGGGCAGCGGAGCATCTCCGTCAGTTCGATATGCATGCTATTGGCTATCGGCTATCGGCTATCGGCTAGGGCGAAACTCCACCCAGGTCAGTTTTCCTGTCTCGACCTTCACCTGACGAAGTACTCGTTTCCCGTCGATCTCGACACCCGAGGACGTACGTCCCCGGCGGCACGTCCGAAATCGCGAAGTGCTCGTTGTACAGCGGGTCGGAGTGATTGCGCGGGCCGTAGGTCTCGATGAACGAGAACGGCGTTTCCTGGGGCTCGGGCTTCACCAGTCCGTAGATCCGTGCTTGCCGCACCGGCTGGCCACCCGAGTCCCAGACCTGCCCCGCCACCATCCCGGTGCCGGGGAGCGGGTCGATCCACAGCTCGGGGTTCGTGTTGTATGGCGGGTACCGCACTTCCGGATCGACGATCAGGCGTGTCGAGTCGAACGGTGAGGCGTGCACCTCGAGGTGCATGTGGTCGTTGGTGGCGCGCCCGGTGTTGCCGACGAGGGCAATGACGTCTCCCGCTTTCACGCGGTCCCCAACTTGGCGAAGCAGCTTCGAGTTGTGGTAGTAGACGGAGAACAGATACAGCCGCCTGCCGTGCAGTCGACAGCGTTCTGTCGTGCTTGATGGCGACCGTGAGAGCGCCCCGCTCTGCCGGTCCCGAATGAACCACGACTCCGTCGCCGATCGCGTGCACCGGTGTTCCGTCGGCGTTGTTGAATTCGACGCCCTGATGCGGCTGGAAGTTGCCGCCCATGGTCGAGCCGAAGCGATAGGTTTGGTCGATGTGTGGCTGATCCGTGAGCGCGACGGGGCGGCGGAACCACGTGTGGCGGGGAGGGGCTGCCGCAGAAACCACTGAGAGGCCTACGGGAAACCACTCTCGCCAACCATGCCCCGCTTGAATCTCATCGAGGCCGTCGAGCCAGCCGCTGAGGTAGTGCTTGGAACCAATCGCAGCCAGCGAGGTCGCGAACCCACTTCGCCGGGGTGACCCTTTCATCTCGAAGTGGCCGATGAAGCTCCACACACCCCCATCGCCCGCAGCTACGAACCGATCGTCAGGCGTAAAGACCAGTTGCTGAACACTCCGTCGCTCCTCCGGCGGCTGCTGGTATGCCTCATGGGCGAACGGCCAGACCCCCAGCTCCGTGCCCATCCACAAGTGCCCCGTGGGATCGAAGGCAATAGACCGCACGCGAGGTCCACAGTTCGCGCAGGTTAGGCTTGGACGCAGTGCGTGTTCCGTCCACGTCCGGCCACCGTCGCTCGATGCTGCCAACCCTCCAAGATTACTGATCCAACTCTGACCTTGAGGGTTGATACCGATGGCTAAGACGTACTGGTTCAGGATCCTCCCCCACACCGGATCTTTGGCGGTGGTCGCCCCAATCGAATCCGTGATGACGCGCCAAGTCTGCCCATCATCCCACGTCAGTTTTATCCCGTCCGCCGTCGCGATGTACGTCGTGTCCCCGCGCGTCACGATTCCATTTGGCGTGACGTACTGCCACTCCGGACCGAGCTGTCCGAACTCCCAGTTCTTCCACGTTTTCCCGCCGTCGGTCGAGAGTCCCCAGCCATTGCCCACCGTGCCGTACCAGATCTGCCCGCGCGGTCCGAAGCCGAACGCGTGCACGAAATCCCACGAGATCGCATGCGCGGCGGTATCGGACGACGAGTGGATGCGTTCCCACACCCGTCCTGCTTCCCCCGTCCCCTCTCCCGGTCGCAAGACGAAGATCCCCTGCCCGTACGTACCCACCCAGATCGCGCTGTCGGGCGCACGGGCGATCGCGAGCACGTGCACGCCCCAGCCTGACGAATCCGGGAGCGGTGGAATCTGCTGCCCGGCCAGCGGAGACACGGCGAGCAACGATACGACGACGCACGACGCACGACGCACGATCAGCCTCGAACCGAGTACACCGTCGGAAGCAGTCTGATTTCCGTGACGGTCACGTGCTCCGGCTGGCTCACCGCGTACACGACCGCCGCCGCGACATCCTCGGCGCGCATCATGTCCTTGCGCTTCGTGAAGCCGGGCTTCGAATCGGGGTCCACGGCATCCCAGATGTCGGTATCGACGGGACCGGGCGACACGAGCGTCGTGCGCACACCGGTCTTCGAGGTCTCCTGGCGGATTACTTCGTGCATGCCGCGCAATCCGAACTTCGACGCGGCGTAGGCGGTGGAGCCCGAAAAACCGATGTAGTCCGAGATCGAGCCGATGGTCACCAGATGCCCGCTGCCGCGCTCGGTCATTTTCGGCACGATCCGGCGCGCGAGCAGGAATGGGGCCGTGAGGTTGGTGGCGAGCGTCCTGGTGAAGTCTTCGAGCGTGGTGTCCGCGAGCGGCTTGATGAAAAAGATGCCGGCATTGTTCACCAGCACGTCCGGGACGCCGAGATCGCGTTCGACCATCGTCATCGCGCGATCCACGTCGTCGGGACGGGTGACATCGCACGGGATGTCGGTGCGGCGCTCCGCCCGCTCGGCTTTCAGGCTGCGCGCGAGCCGCACCACGTGTATGCCGCGCGCGCGCAGCGCGATCGCCACCGCGAGCCCGATCCCGCGGGAGGCGCCCGTCACCAGCGCGATTTTCACAGCGCGAAGCTGCCGCCGTGTACCAGTCTCAGAAACTCGTCGCGGGTCTTGCCGTCGTCACGAAACGCGCCGCGCAGCGAGCTGGTCACCGTCTTCGAGTTCTGCTTCTCGACGCCGCGCATCATCATGCAGAGATGGTACGCTTCGATCACGACGCCCACCCCCAGGGGTTTCAGCACCTGGCACAGCGCTTCGGCGACCTGATCGGTCAGCCGCTCCTGGACCTGCAGCCGCCGCGCGAACACTTCCACCACGCGCGGAATCTTCGACAGCCCCACGATCCGCCCGTTGGGCAGGTACGCCACGTGGGCGCGCCCGAAGAACGGCAGCATGTGGTGCTCGCACATCGAGTAGATCTCGATGTCGCGCACGCAGATCATGCTTTCGTGCTTTTCTTCGAACAGGGCATCGCCGATGACCTCATCGACGTTCATGCCATAGCCGCGCGTGAGCCATTTGAGGGACGCTTCGACGCGAGCCGGCGTCTGGCGCAGCCCCTCGCGTTTCGGATCCTCGCCCAGCTGCTCCAGCATTTCGTGGACGAGTGTCTGGAAGGGGATGCGAATCTCGGTGGGCTCCGTGTGGGACTCGTGGAAGCTGTGGAGGCTCGCCGACTTCATTTTGTCTCGTGCCATGGTAAGATTGGACCCCCGTGCGATTCCTAAAGCTACTCGTGCTGGCGACGCAGGCGGGAGTCTCCGCGCTGTCGTCGCTGTGGACGTTCCCGAGCATCCTGCTCTCGGCCTTCCTGGTCGCCTGGGGCGCCGAAGCGGCGCAGTTCCTGATCTCGCAGGGCCTGGCCCTCGCGATTCTGGCCTGGCTCCAAACGCTGCCCGAGTTCGCGGTCGAAGCGGTGATCGCGTGGGAGGCCGGGGACAATCCCGCGCGCTCGCATCTCGCCATCGCCAACCTCACCGGCGCGATTCGCCTGCTGCTGGGCCTCGGCTGGCCGATGATCTACTACGTGTTCGCGTTCTTCGGGCGCCGGCGCGGCGAGCACGGACTCCCCGCGATCAAGCTCCAGCCCGAGCACGCCACCGAAGTGGTGGGGCTCGTGCCACCGCTCTTGTACTTCGTCGTGATCCTGATCAAGCAGACGATCAGCTGGGTGGACGCGATCGTGCTGCTCACCTTATACGTGCTCTACCTGTGGGCGCTGCTGCGCAATCCGCCGCACGACGTCGAGCAGCTCAGCGACGCGCCGCGCGTGTCGCAGTGGGCGTACCGCCAGCGTGGCTGGCGCCGGAAGGCGGCGATCGGCGGGTTGCTCGGCGCAGGAGGATTTCTCCTCTACATCACGGCCCATCCCTTCCTCGAATCGATGCTGGCGCTGGCAGCGCTGCTCGGCGTGAGCCAGTTCGTGCTGGTGCAGTGGGTCGCCCCGTTCCTCTCGGAGTTTCCGGAAAAGGTCTCCGCGTTTCTGTGGGCGCGGCGCGTCTCCCACGCGCCGATGGCGCTGATGAACATGGTGTCGAGCAACATCAATCAATGGACGGTGCTCGCGGCGATGATCCCGCTCGTGTTCGGCTACTCGCACTACCAGCACAACGGCACGTGGGCGGACTTCCACTTCGATGCCGAACAGCGGGTCGAGATCATGCTGACGCTGCTGCAGACGGCGCTGGGGATGGTCGTGCTCGCGAACATGGAGTTCGACTGGTTCGACGCGACGGCGCTGTTCGTGCTGTGGGTGGTGCAGTTCGTCGCGCCGCACCTGCGCGAGGAGGTGTCGGTGGCCTACGCGTTGTGGATCGTCATCCTGCTGGTGGGATTTGCGCTGCGGGCCAAACCACTGCTCGCGCCGAAGTACTTCTGGGAAACGATCACGAAAAAACGATCGGCCGGGACCGCATAACGCGGACCGGCCGACCGTCTGCAACAGGAGCGACGAGGGTTATTGAAGCCCGAAAGTAATGACGGGTCCCTCACCACGAATTCTGTCTTCCCCAATCGAGGGGGCATGACATGGGCCGCGGTATGCGGGTCCACAATCGAGCTTGTTGGCTCAATAGTTTGATCTCCCCGCCCCTGGGTACTAGAATAGGTTCTGTACGACAAAGGTCAATCGCCCTGAACCTCTCGCTGATCGCCGCTGTCGTGATGCTGATCGCGTGGTTCCTGCTCGTGTTCGTCGCGCAGGTACCGAGCGGATTCGTGCACTTGCTGTACGCCGGTGCCATCATCCTGTTCGCGCGACGCATCCTGATCGGCGCGCCCCGCTTCGTCTCGTGAAACTCGCGCTGCGGCCCTGGGATCCCCGCCTCGGCCCGCTCCAGCTCTTCACGCTGCGCCGGGTGCTGGAACGGGAAGGCATGGTGACCGCCTGGTGGTCGGACGTTCCCGGGACCATCATGCCCGTGCACGCGCACGCGTTTCCAGAAACGCGCTGGGTGCTCGAAGGGTACATGCGGGTGACCGCCGAAAACGAAACGGTCGAGCTCGGTCCTGGAGACCGGCTCGACCTCCCGCCGAACCTTCCGCACGCGACCGAGGTCCTGGGCCTCGGTCACGTGATCTACGTCAGCGGCACACCCCGGAGCGCTCCCGCGGCCCGGTCGTAGCCTCAGATTTCCCAGTTCGAGAAGACCACGCCCTGCGCGGCGTGCTGCTCCGGATACCCCTCGAACGTCATACGCAGGTCGGTCCAGCGCACCCGGTAGCCACGGGTGATCAGGCGGTGGAACGCGTCGTCGTACACGCTCTGACAGCGGACGGCGATGCGCCGGATACCGGCTTTGGCCGCCGCCGCTTCGACGGCGCTGATCGCGGCGTCGAACGCCGCGTTGTCGCGCGCGGCCAGCTTCAGCACGCGGACCTCATCGCGCGTGCGGCTGTCGGCGAGCGGCGCCGAATGCCAGAGCGCGAGCGCATCGAGGCCGCGGTCCCCGTCCACCAGCGACGTGTCACCCAGCCCCAGCTCGGCGGTGAGCAGGATCTCGCGCGAGAAGTCGACGCCGGGCATGAGATCGCTCACGAGCCCCCGGGCCGCTTGCATGGTCGCTTCTTTCGCGTCGCCCGAGCGGCGGGACAGCAGCACGGGCGCCGGCTGCCCCCGCGTCGCGATCTCGTTGGTCAACGTGATCGTCAGAAACCCCGGCATGAACCCGAGGCGCGCGTAGAACCCGATGTTCTCCGGGGTGCGGGGCATCGTCTCGAGGCCGAGGGTGCTGATGCCGCGCTCGATGAGCCAGTCGGCGGCGGTGCGGACGATCGATTTGCCGACGCCGGTGCCCTGGCGGTCGGGCCGCACCGCGAGCGGCCCCATCCATCCCTCGGTGCCCGCCTGATGCGCGACGTTGAATGCGGCGATGTCGCCGTGTTCGTCGCGCCACACCATGGCCCCGTCGCCGGCGTCGAGCAGCGCGTAGCGCCAGACGAGCGGATTGAGCTGCGGGACCCGCACGCCCATCAGGCCGTCGCGGCGATAGCGATCGGTGAACGCCTCCGCGAAGACACGATTCAACCCGTCGATGTCGCGCTCGGTCGCGCGCTCGGGTCCGGGGACTAGGGGTTCAGGCAGCCACGCTCGCATCGGGCGGTCCCAGGGTAGCCGTGTCGTCGCGCACGACGCTTGTACCCGTCGTGGCGTCGTAGGTCACGCGGATCACGCGGTCCAGGCCGTCGCGCACCTGCTCGATGTGCGTGATGAGAATGACCTGCGGGAAGCGGTCGCCGAGGCTGCGCAGCAGACCGAGCACGTGCTGCCGGCGCGACTCGTCGAGCGAGCCGAAGATTTCGTCGAGCACGAGCAGCGAGAGCGGCTGCCCGGCGCGCTCGGCGATCATCTGGGAAATGGCGAGCCGCAGCACCAGGTTGGCGATGTCTTCTTCCCCCCCCGAGATCACCGGCTTGGGCACGCCTTCGTCGAGCACCACGACCCGATAGTTCTCGTCCAGGTCCACTTCATCGTAGCGCCCATCCGTCAGATCGGATAGGAAGGCCGACGCCAGCGTGCTGATTTCCGGCCGCATCGCCTCGTTCAGCCTGGCCCGGAGATCGGAGAACGCGCGGTCCAGCTCATGGTGCAGCCGCAACTCGATCTTGCGTTCGCCGATGGTGCGCTCGCGCGCAGCGCGCTCGGCGACGCGGCGCTCGGTCTCGCGGACCGCGGTCTCCGCCGCCACGAGCTCGCCGCGGCTCTCGGCGACGGCCAGCTCCGCCGCCCGCAGCGCGTGCGCCGCGCGGTCGTGGCGCTCGCGCGCGGCCTGAAACTTCGGCTCCGAGAATCCCTGCTCTTTCACGGCCTCGCCCAGCTGCTTGACCAGCTCCTCACGCGCCGACAGCGCCTTCTCCGCCAGCTCGGCCTCACTGACCAGGGCTTCGGCGCGGTCGGCGCGCGCCTTCAGGGCGGCCGCCTGCAGCGCCACGGGCTCGAGCCTGGCCAGCTCGGCGCGCACGTCGTTGTGACGATCCGCGTCGTATCCGCCGTCACGGGCCGCGACCCGCCGCTCCATCTCCTCCGCCCGCTTGGCGAGGCCGGCGCGCTCCTTCTGCAGGCGGGTGCGCTCGCGGGACTGCTCGCGCAGCGTGCCCTCGCGCTCGCTCGCGAGCCGGACTTCCTCGCGGAGCGCGTCGCGGGCGGTCTCCGCCTCCGTGACCGCCGCGGGAGCAGCGGCCAGCTGCTCGATGCGCTGCTTGAAGTACCTACCGTCCTCAATGATCGCCTCGAGCTGCCGGTCGAGCACACCCAGCACGGCGTCGTGCTCGGCGCCGAGCGGCCGCCGGCAGGTGGGACATTCCCCTTCGGGACCGAGCTTCAGGATCTTGTCGCGGTGATCCTTCACCTCGTCGTGCTGCTTGAGCAGCTCGGCACGCTTGGTGCTGGCGTACTCCTTCTCACGAACCCACGTGTCCTGCTGCTCCCCGGCGACCTTGTCGGCGGCGGCGAGCCGCTCTTTCAGCTCATGCGCCTGGGCGGTCACCCGCTCGAGCTCCGTCTCGGCTTCGGCCAGCACCCCGATGCGGCGGTCGAGCACGTTCAGATTGCGCACCAGCTCCGTGATCTTGGCCTGATCCTCGCGCCGAGCCGCGTCCTCGCGATGCAACCGCTCCAGCTCGACCAGCTCCGCCTTCAGCCTGGTGACGGGAGCGACGTCCGCGTCGAGCTTGCGCAGCTCCTCGCGGGCCGCGAGGGCCTCGGCCAACTCCTTGTCGAGTCGCTGAAACTCCTGCCGGGCGACGACCACACCCTGCTCGGCCACGCGCAGATCGCCGTGGAGCGACAGCGTGCGCTCGCGGCGCTCCACCCACTGCTGCCAGCGGGGCTCCTCTTCGGCGAGCACCTGCTGCGCTTTCTGCCGCTCGGTCGTCGCCGCCGTCGCGGCCTTTCGGGCCTCGCTCAGCCGGGCCTCGGTCGTTTTCCGTTCCTTCTCGAGCTCCGATTGAGGCGGCAGACCCGTTTCCAGACCGTCGACTTCATGACCGAGGGCGTTGCGGCGCTCCCGCACCCGCTCCTGCGCGATGGTCAGCTGCTCGTGCCGCAGCACGCGCGAGAGAAACGCCGCGCGTTCGGGACGTGTGGCATCGGCGAGGACCGCCAGCTCCTTCTGCCCCGTGAAGTAGGTGTTGAAGAACTCGTCGTGCGTCATGCCGAGCACGCGCTGCAGCCGGGCCGTGACTTCTTTGATCGAGTTGGCGACCACGATCCCATTCTCATGCAGGACCGCCTCGTTCAGTTTGCGCTCGACCACATACGTCCGGTTGCCGAGCGAAAACTCCAGCTCGACCCGCATCGGGGCGCGCGCCTTGGCGCGGAGATTGCGAATCGAGTCCTTGTCGCCGCGGGCCGCAGGATTGCCGTAGATCGCCCAGGCGATCGCTTCGAGCAGTGACGTCTTGCCCGAGCCGTTGGGCCCGATGATCCCGGTGACCCCGTCTCCAAAGGCGATCTCGGTGTCGGCGTGCTGGCGGAAGTTGACGAGCCGCAAGCGGTGCAGCTTCACGCGGTACTCCCACCCGATTCGTCCACGCTCGCCGCCGCTTCCAGATAATCCACGCCGAGCTGGACGAACGTCTCGCGATTCAATTCCGCATCGAGCGGCCGGCGGCCGAGGAATTCGCGCAGCGTTTCGGTGAGGGTCTGTCGTCGAACACTCCCCGGACCAGCGCCCGCCGCGGGTACGCGCTGCGCCTGCGGCCGCCGCAAGTCCAGCTGAAAGTTCAACGCGCGCGCCTTGAACGCGCGGATCGCCGCATGATCCAGGTCGCGGGCCGTCGCGCGCTCGACGTCCCACACCACCAGTCGCACGATCTGATCGTCGATGTTGGCGGTGTTTGCGCGCTCGGCGATCGCGGTGTCGAGCTCCTTGGCGTTCAATCCCGCGCCCTGGATGAACGGCAGATCGATGTGCCGGCGCGCCGGCTCGATGGGGCGGAACGTCACGCGCGCGCCGGGCAACTCGACCAGCAGATACCCCTTCCCCTTGCGCTCCTTCTTGCCTTTGGTGGCGGCGCGCTGAGCTGCCTCATCCTGCAGCTGCCCCCACGGATTGGGGGGGAGGTACTCGAGGCTGCCCGCGTACCACGCGTTGGTCGCCACCGACTGCGCGGTGTGATAGTGGCCGAGGGCGATGTAATCCCATTTCTCCGGCGCGAGCAGCTCGCGGGTCAGCTCCGCCCCACCGTACTCCATCGTGCCGCGCTCTTCCCCCAGACCGCCGTACACACCGTGCGTCACCAGCACATTGAGTGTGGGACCACCGGGCTCCGGGCGCAGCGCGGGACGGTCGGCCCTGGCGAGCGCCTGCTGGGGCACCGCCAGGACCGCGCAGTCGAGCTTCGGCAGCACGATGCGCCGCGCGTCCTCGACGGCGATCTCGACGCCCAGCGCTTCGTAGAGTCGGAGAATGGAGCCCGTCTCGGTGGAGCGCGGCGTATCGTGCTCACCCGCAATGACCACGATCGGGGAGTTGGGGAGCCCCGTCCGCACGCGGTGCAGCTGCCGAAAACAGTACAGGATCGCCGCGTTGGTCGGCCGCACCGAATGGAACAGGTCGCCCGCGATGACGATCAGGTCGGGCTTCTGCTCCAGGATATCGTCCACGGCCCGGCGGAAGGCCTCGGCGATATCCACCTCGCGCTGGTTGGCCCCCTTCGACGTCTGCCGGTCGAACTGGCGGAACCCGAGGTGCAGGTCGGCGAGGTGCGCGAGCTTCATTAGTACGGCTCGTCCGAGATCGGATTCAGCGGCGGAACAGCGAGATGCTCGCGCGGCAGGCTCGCCTCGGACTCCACGCGCGCGCCCAGCACCTTCCGGAAGTAGGCGAACGCATCGTCCGGCCGCTTCTGGCGCGCGGCGGCCAGCGCCCGGCGCACATCGTCCTGCTCGCGATCGGCGATCAGGTCCTTCACCTGATTGGGCCGCACGCGGCGATCGAGCCGCACGAGCAGCCGCACCACGGCTTCCTCAAACGGCACGTCGGCAGCCGGCGGAAATCGCTCGACCCCATCTCGGCCGCGCAGCACCGGCGGCTTGGGGAAGCGCACGAAGATGGGCTGGGTGAAGTGGGGGTGGCGCACCATCAGTTCACCGATCGGCATCGTGGCCAGCTTGCTCTTGATCGCCGGCGTCAGCACCTGATAGCCCGGCGTTGCCAGCTCGTCCATGTCCATCCGGCCGAACAGCTGCGTCCCCGCGTTGCCCACCACACGGCGATGCACCTGGGACCGGAACTGCTCGGCGCCGAACAAGACCAGGCCCAGGTAGCGCCCGCGCTCGGAGATGTCGAGCAGCATTTTCTTGACGTAGGTGTCCGGTCCGTCGCCCGGCGCGTACTTGTTGAGCTCGTCGACGAAGACCACGACCGCGTCAACACCGAGCTCACGCCGCTCGAGCTGCTCGCGCAGCTTCGACACGACGCGGGCAAACACCAGATCCTGCCCCAGCGGGTCGACGTTCGCGATGTCGATCACATACACCGCGCGGTCCTCGAAGCTCGTCCACGGCAGATCGCTGGAAGGGCCGTCGTCGGTGACGAGGCCTTTGCAGCGTGTCGAGATATTGAGCAGGCGATTGCGGACTTTACGCATCGTGGCGATGTGATGCGTGCGCCACGTGTCACTGCGACCGCCCGCCGTGATTTCCAGACCGTCGAAGATCGACCGGAAAAAGTCACCCAGATCGGCGAACGTCTGCACGCGATGCGTGGTGCCGAAGCCGTCGTCGAAGGTTCTTCCCAGCACTCTGTCTCTAAGAAAATCGATGAACGCGTCGGCCTTGGCGTCGATGTCGTCGCGATTGAGCAGGACTTCGGCGAAGTCCACCACCTCCTGCAATCCCCAGGTCAGCGGCTCGACGTCGCCGACGAGATCGGGGTGCGTTCGCAGGGTGTTGAGATTGACGCCGTCGGCCTTCAGCGGGGCGTAGAGCCGCACGTTCTCGAACGGCGTGGACGGCACCTGGAGCCGCTCGTAGCGGCGGCGGTCCTCGTCGCTCAGATCCCCCGGCTGATCGAGGAAGCAGAGATCCGGTCCCTTGACGTTGAAGCAGACGGCGGCGATCCGGCCCTTGTGCGCCGGGAAGTGGGCGAAGATCGAAGCGAGCAGGAACTCGACCGCGCTGGTCTTGGTCGCGAGTCCCGAGACGCCCGAGATGTTGAGGTGCGCCGCTTCAGGGCCGAGCAGGAAATCAGCATCGACATACACGGGCGCGTCGCGGCCCGCGGACGTGTAGAGGCCGACCGGGATCGCCGTCGGTGTGGCCGAATACAGGAAGGCGTCCATCCGCAGCGCCTGGGCCACGTCGGCATCATCGGCCACGAACACCTGACCGAGCGGGACGGGCTGGAGCGGCTCTTCGGGCGTCTGCCGCAGGACTGCCGCGGTCCAATAGCGAATCTGTTGCCGCGTGGTGGGAGCCTCGGCTCGCGCGGGGTCGCCCTCGGCACCGACCACGTCATGCAGCGGCGTCGCAAGGTCGGAGTATGCGAACCCCTCAGTCACAACGCCGTAGACAACCCGTCCCTCGTCCCCCGTCCCGTTTCCCGCGACCTTCACAATCGCCCCGATCCCAATCGGAGTCTCGGTCGCCGTCCAAAAGTGGAATTGGTGGGGAGTCGAGGGTTTAAGCTCGGTCGCGACGACGCGGCCGATCGCCGTCATGCGCTCAGTCTCGGCAACCGCGAGGCGCGATGCACTTGCAGGTCACGTGGGGCCAGGGCTTTCAGGTATTCCTCCACCTGCTGTAAAGGATACAACAGCCGGTCCCAGCGTGTGGCCGGCGTCGCGAGCGGCGCGCGCTCGGCCCACAACCACCCGGACAGCTCCGACGCGCGCGCGATGGTCTCGGGATGCGCCCGCGCTTCGATGCGCAGCAGCCCGTACAGCAAATCGTTGCCTTCCCACGGCCACAGCCGCAGGTACCAGGAATAGGTCTCGGTGCGCGTATGCCCGCCGCGCACCGTGAATACGCTAGTGCGATGCCCGGCCGGCAGCGTCAACGCGCGCTCAAGTCCCCGTCCTTCGAAGAATTGCGCCCCATGGCTCTTGATGACGCCCAGTGAGCGCGGATGCCGGGCAACCGCCGGCGATCGCGACAGGAGTCCGTCGAGGACAAGCCACTCATCGGCACCGAGGCCGACGAGCCCGGCCTCGGCCAGCTCGCGCTCCAGGTGTGCGCGCGCGCGGCGGACGATCGCCTCCACCTGCTCGAGATACCGGGCGGGCTGGCCGACGAACTCTCGATCGACCGGCTCGATGTCGCCGGCGGACTGTTCCAGCAGCTCGCGCAGCTTCGGTGTCATACTCTCCACCGCCGCGACTGCGAACGAACGATGGCGTTCCCGCGTGGTGCGCAGCACCCCGCCCCCGCCCCCGCCCGCTTCCCTGCGGCGAATGGCCGCCGCCACGTACGCGTCAACCACGGGAATCATGCCGTCGTACGCGCGCACGCCCCACCGCTCCATGCCATTGAGAAATGAGACGGGCGGCGGAGCGCCCGCCGCCGGCGAAATCGGATGAGCCTGGAGCTCGCCATCCTCGACCAGCTCGGCGCGCTCGGCGTTCTCGGGCTCTTCACCCTTCGAGCCGCTGCCCGGTACCGCCCCGGCTTGAATGAGCGCCTGCCACCACGTCATGCGCCGTCCCGTGTTTTCAGCCCGACCAACAGGCCGTCGCGCACCGGAATAATTGTCGCCACGAGGCGCGGATCGCCGGCGGCAAGCTCGTTGAACGCGCGCACGCCGAGCGCGTTGCCGGAACGGTCGTTCGCGTCGAGCGCTGCGCCGTGAAAGAACGCGTTGTCGCACAGCAACAAGCCGCCGGTCCGCAGCAGCCGCATCCCCCAGTCGAAGTACCTCGGGAGCGGCTCTTTATCCGCATCGATGAACACGACGTCGAATCCCGGTGCCAGGGTCGGTAAGACGTCGAGGGCCGCGCCTTCGATCAGCTCCACGCGGTCGTCGAGCCCGGCAGCGTGGAACGCCTCACGCGCAATGCGGGCGTGGTGCGGATCTTTTTCGATGGTGATGAGTTTTCCGGCTGGCGGCAGGGCGCGCGCCAGCCATACGCCACTGTAGCCGCCGAGTGATCCGATCTCCAGCACGCGCCGCGCCTTGATCGCGAGCAGCAGGACGTGCAGCAGCTTGCCTTCCTCGGGTGAGACATTGATCGCGGGAAGATCTTCCGCGGCGTGGCGGGCGCGGATTTGTTCGAGAATCGGGTCTTCGACAGCGAACAGCTCGGAGACGTAGCGCTCGAGCCGTTCGTCCACTACGCCGTGGCCTCGACGTTCGGGAAGGGAGGGACCTCGAGCAACCACAGGCCCGCAATGCGGGATTGTTTGTCCACCTCGACGAGCATGTGATCGGCGACCCGCACCACCGTGGCAGGACGCTGCCGGCCCACCCGGATGTGAAATACCGATTCCGCTTCGTTCTTGTCGACGGTGAGTGCGGTGTCGACCTCGACCGCCGAGACGCCCGGCTGCGAGCGCCGACCGGGGAAGGTGACCTGCCCTTCCTTGGACGCGGCCGGCGGCGCAAGCGACGCGACGGTGCGCACATCGTCGGGCCAGGTGACGACGTCGACGCCGCGCAGTGCGCCTCCCGCGACGTCGATGACGACGAACGAGCCGTCACCGCCCTCGAGATCCACGGTGCCGTTCATTCCGTTCCCCTTGGGGGCGCCTTTGCAGGCGACGGTCAGAATGTCCGTCTCAGGATCCCAGCGGTACGACACCTTCGGGAGTTTGCCGTTCAGTGGCTCGATGCGTGCTTCGAAATGCATGCAGGTAGCGCGCCTTCCTGTGCGAGCGTGGCCCGCGTAATATAGCGGCACGATGGAACGACGCGAGTTTCTAACGACTGCGGGACTGATCGCAACACCACTGATTGGGCGTGCGACGTTCGGCGGGTGGCGCAGCGAACCCGAAGCGCCTGCGCCGCACGCGCCACGCCGCACGCAGGGCCCCACCCTGGGCCCCGAGGTCTTCCAACGCCGCATCGCCCGGCTCCAGGAAGAGCTCAAGACGCGCAAGCTCGATCTCTTCGTCGCCGAGCCAAGCACGAATTTCCAGTATTTCACCGGCTACAACCCGGGGCGTAGTGAACGCCTGATCCTCCTGATGATCCCGGTGAAGGGTACGCCGGCGCTCATCTGCCCGTCGTTCGAAGTCGAACGTATCAAGCGCAACGCCGCGGTGACCGACGTGCGCGGATGGGAAGAGCAACAGAACCCGTGGAAGCTCGTGAAGACCGCCGGTCGCGAGATGAAGCCGCCGCATCGCTATGGTGCGGTTGCCATCGAGCCGTCGACCTCGTACCAGAGCTATCTGGAGCTCGACGACCAGCTCGGGGGCTGGAAATTCTCGAATGCGGCACCCGTGACCGAGCGCATCCGGATCATCAAGAGTCCCGAGGAGATCTCGCTGATCCGCGAGGCGATCGCGGTCACGGAGGCATCCATTGCGGCCACGTTTTCGCAGCTGGCCGTCGGCATGACGGAGCGCGATGTCGCGACGCTCCTGTCGCGCGACATGGCCTCCCGAGGCGCTCCGGGCGGCGGGTTGGTGCAATTCGGCCCGTCCAGCGCCCTGCCGCATGGGGGTCCGTCCGCGGGACAGCTGGCACGCGAGACGGTCGTGCTGATCGACGCCGGCTCGCGCGTGCAGGGGTACACGTCCGACATCACGCGCACGACCTGGTTCGGCGACGCGCCGTCAGATGAGTTCAAGAAGGTCTATAACCTGGTGCACGACGCGCAGACGGCGGCGATCGAGAATGCCAAGCCGTTCACGACGCAATGCCAGGACGTCGATCGCGCGGCACGGAGGGTCATCACCGAGGGCGGATACGGCCAATACTTCACGCACCGGCTGGGTCATGGGATGGGCATGGACGGCCATGAAGCGCCGTATATGGTGGAGGGGAACGAAACTCGGATCGAGCCGGGCATGGTGTTCACCGACGAGCCGGGGATCTACCAGCTCAACAAGTTCGGCGTGCGGATCGAGGACGACTGCGTAATGACCGACGGCGGGGTCGAAGTGCTCTCACACCGCCCGGCGAAGCTTTAGTCGCCTAGCTTCCTCGCAAACCCGACGATGCGGTCGAGCGCGTGCTTGATCGAATCGGTCGCGGCCGCATACGACAGACGCACCCAGCGATCATCGCCAAAGGCAGCGCCCGGTACGAGTGCCACGCCGGTTTGGGTGATGAGCCGGGTGCAGAAGTCTGTGCCTGTGATCTTTCCGAACGAATCGACTCTAAAGAAGAAGTAGAACGCGCCCAGCGGGTCCACGAACTCGACCCCGGGCAAATCCTGACGGAAGCGCGAGACGACGAGATCGCGGCGCTTCCGGAACTCACCCACCATCCGGTGCACATCCTGCTCCACGCGCTCGTCGCCCAGGGCCGCGGCCGCGGCGAATTGGGCGGGATGGTTGGCGCCGGTCGTGGTGTGTGACTGCAAGGCCGCCATCGCCTTGGCCACCTTGGCCGGCGCGAGCGCGAACCCGATCCGCCATCCCGTCATCGCGTACGTCTTGCTGACACCGGTGATCAGCACCACGCGCTCGAGCAGATCGTCGGGCAGATCGAGGAAGGATGGGGCCGGACCCGTCCCGTAGTGAATGCGGCGATAGATCTCGTCCGCGATCACCCACACCTTCCGGTCCTTCGCCCATTGCGCGATCGCGCGGATCTCGGCGTGCGTATAGACCGCGCCGGTGGGATTGCACGGCGAGCAGAGAATCAGGCCCGCGGCCCCCGGCAACATGCGCTCGAGATCCTTGACGCTGGCCTTGAGACTCCACTCCGGATCGCCGGCGATCATCACGGGCCGGGCACGCGTCAGGTGCACGATCTGCGGATACGACACCCAGGCTGGAGCGGGGATCGCGACGACGTCCCCAGGCCCAAACAGCGTGAAGCAGGCGTTGAACAGCGACTGCTTCGACCCGTTCGAGACGACGATGTGATCGGCGTTGACCGGCCGGCCCCCGGAGAGCAGCGACAGGTGCGTGGCCGCGGCCGCGCGCAGCTCGAGGATGCCTTCGTTCGCCGAGTAATGCGTCTTGCCGTCTTTGATCGCACGGATGCCGGCGTCGGCCGGAATCGGCGGCGTCGGAAAGTCAGGCTCCCCGGCACCCAGATCGATGACGTCTTCGCCCGCGGCCTTCCGGCGCTTGGCCTCGGCCGAAATGGCAATCGTCGCGGACGTCTCGAGATGTTGCAGGTTGGGGGAGAGACCTTCAGTCATCGCGGAATGGCTCCGTGGCGCTTGAGGATGGTGATCGTCGAATCAATCGGAAGGGCCCGCACGGTGCCACGATAGCCCCGCACCGTCTCGGCGCGCAATAATGAATTGTAGATCGCTTCCTCCGTTGCGTCGGCGGCTGCCTGAAATAGCGGTGACATCCAATCGTTGCGTACAACTTCGACTGAGTCGGTTAGGCGGTTAGGCGGTTGGGCGGTTGGAGATGGCCGACGAGTCGAGAACGCGATCACGTAATCGCCGCTGCCGTTGCTCATCGAGCTGCCCGTACGCGCGAGGCCGGCCAGCGCGCGATTCGCCACACGCGTCAGGCGGAGGTGATCAAGCGGCGCGTCGGTCGCGACCACCATGATGATCGACCCGTCCCCCTTCCCTCTTCCCCCTTCCCCCGATGACAGCTCCCGCCCCACAGGCACGCCGGCGATCGTCAGGTCGCCGCCGAAATTGCTCTGAACGAGGACCCCGACCGTCCACCCGCCAAACTGCGCCGGCAGCTTGCGGCTCGACGTGCCGATCCCCCCCTTGTACCCGAACGCGACCGTGCCCCGTCCAGCCCCTACGGCGCCTTCCGCAACGGGCCCTTCCGCGGCGGTGCGGATCGCGCTGAGCACATCGGCTTCGGTGATCGGCCGGGCTCGAATGTTGTTGAGAAAGCCGTCATTCGTCTCCCCCACCACCGGATTCGCCGAGCGGACGTCTTCGTTGCCCGGCAGCGCGAGCAGCCAGGTGAGCACGGCATCGGCGGCTCGCGGAACGCACAGCGTGCAGGTCAGCACGATCGGCGATTCGAGCTCGCCGAGCTCGTTCACCTGCGTCGAGCCGGCGAGCTTGCCGAATCCATTACCCACGACGATCGCGGCGGGGACCTTCTCGCGAAACGGATTGCCGCCGTGCGGCAGGATGGCGGTGAGGCCCGTGTTGATCGAGTCACCACGGGCAATGGTCGTATGACCCACGCGCACGCCCGAGACGTCCGTGATTGCGTTGAGCGGCCCTGTGGGGATCGTACCGACGGTGATGCCGATCTCGCGAGCACGAGGTCTCGATTGCGCCTGAACCGGAGGGACTAATAGAAGGAAGGCGCACAGGGCGTTACCTTTCACGAGGGAAAAAGTTAGCACCCTTTGACAATCGAGGCTCGTGTGCGGCACGTCGTCCTGGTGACACCTCCCGCGGTGGAACGCGCGGGAAAGGCGTGGGATCTGATGGATCCCCGTGCAGTGATCGTCTGCGCGGACCATGAGCAGGCCGTGCTCTGGGCCGACGCCGCCCCTCCCGAGCTGCGCGCGCATGCCGTCACCGGCCTCGGGCGCACCGCCGCCCTCCTTAAGGAAGGGCGTGTCGGCATCCTCGCTGGTTCACCCGCCGATCTATGCGCTCTCGTCGCGCGCTCCGCGCTCAAGCTCGACACGCTCGAAACGCTCGTCATCGCCTGGCCCGAATCGTTCTCGGCCGAGCTGGACACGCTGCTCGGCGAGGCTCCCGAGGCGCGGCGCGTGATTCTGAGCTGGGACCCCCACGGTCTCACCGACTTCATCGAGCGGCACGCGCGCCGCGCCGAGATTGTCGGCGACATTCCGCTCGACTCCGTCGGGAAGCCGCTTGGACCAGTCGCGTCGGCACGCTACGCGGTTGTGCCGGCCGCTCGCCGGGCGTTAGCAGTGCGCGACGTGCTCGATGCGGTGCGGTCCGTCCGGCCGTACGTGTGGAAGGGCGGCGACGTCGTGGCACCGGCCGAGCCTCCCGACGCCGTGGTCGCCACCACGTTGCCGACGCGCGAGGAGCTCCGCATGCTCGCGGCGATTGCACAGCCTCTGGTGGTCGCGCTCGCAGCGCAAATCCCATATCTCGAGGCGATCGCGTCACTGTCGCCGTTTGCGTTGCCGTCGCACGCCGACCGCGCGCAGGATCGCAATGCCGCGTTGCGTGCCCAGATCTCGGCACGGCTCGCGCAGGGCGACGTCGATGCGGAGCTCGCGGTGCTGTCACCGCTGTTCGAGGAATACGAGCCCGCCCTGGTGGCCGGCGCCTTGCTCGCGATCAGCCGTCAGCCGTCAGCGATCGGCCAGCCTGCGCCGGCGGCGCCGGAGCCAACCGGCTGGTCGAAACTCTTCGTCACGGTCGGGAAGAAGGACAACGCGAGCGCCAAGGATCTCGTGGGCGCGTTGATCAAGGAAGTCGGGCTCCAGAAGGGGCAGATTGGAAAAATCGACGTGCGCGACACGTTCTCGCTTGTCGACGTGGCGCCGCCAATCGCTGAACAGGCCGTCAAAGGTCTCACGGGTATGTCGATTCGCGGTCGACGAGTCACCGCGCGGTTGGATCGAGCCTGAAAGCCAACGGGCCATCCAGCGGGATGGCCCGTGATCCGCACAGACGGCTCAGCTACTTCTTGTTGTTAACCGCCATCTTCAGCTGCTTGCCCGCCCGAAACGCCGGCGCGATCGATGCTTTGATCTGAATGACGCCGCCGGTCTTGGGATTGCGGCCCATTCTCGCGGCACGCTTGCGCGCCTCGAAGTTGCCAAAGCCCGTGATCTGCACCTTGGAGCCCTTCTTCAACTCTGTCGCGATGATGCCCTTGTCGTCGAAGAGTGCCTCAACGGTGCGTGTGGCATCAGCCTTCGACATCTTCGTTCGCATTGCCAGCGCGGAGGTGAGTTCAGCCTTGTTCACTGCGATCTCCTTGAAGGGGGGGCGCGAAAACCCGCATGAATACTGAACAACTATGGGGTATCCCCCAAAAATCCGCAAGTTTACTGGACTTTCTCGACCCACCCCTCCCCCCTCCCCCGTCTCCCGTCCCCCACGTATCGTGCGTGCCCATGTTCCAGCAAGCCAACCGTCCCGGATGGATCGAAGTCATCTCCGGCGTGATGTTCAGCGGCAAATCCGAGGAGCTCATCCGCCGAGTCCGTCGCGCTGTCATCGCCCGCAAGCAGGTGCAAGTCTTTAAGTCACATCTGGATGCGCGCTACGCCGGCCTCTTCTCCGTGTCCTCGCACGACGGGGTCACCGTCGAAGCCGAGCCCGTCGACTCAGCCGAAGAGATCGCGCGCCGGCTCCGCGACACGACCGAAGTGGTCGCCATCGACGAGGCGCAGTTCCTCGACGACGGGATCGTCGACATGGCCAACCGGCTTGCCGACCGTGGCGTGCGGGTGATCCTCGCCGGCACCGACGTGGACTTCCGCGGCCTCCCCTTCGGGCCGATGCCGATGCTGATGTGCGTCGCCGAGGTGGTCGACAAGTTCCAGGCCATCTGTGTGGTGTGCGGCGGCCCGGCGACGCGCAATCAGCGCCTCGTCAATGGGAAGCCGGCGTTGTGGGAGAGCCCGATCATCATGGTGGGCGGGCGGGAATCGTATGAGGCGAGATGCCGGCATTGTCATCGAGTTCCCAGGCAGGATGAAGATCAAACTGCACTTCTGTAGCTATCGGCTATCGGCTATCGGCTACCGGCTATCGGCTAACAGGTTGTTCGCCCGATAGCTGATAGCCGATAGCCGATAGCCTCTCGCCATGCTCAACGTTGGTCTGACGGGCAACATCGCATCCGGCAAGTCCACCGTCGTCGAGCTCTTCAAGAAATGGGGCGCCACGATCATCGACGCCGATGTGCTGGCGCGCGAGGCCCAGGCCCCCGGCAGCGTCGTGCTCGCCGCCATCGCCAAACGGTTTGGCGGCGACGTGCTCGGCCCTGATGGCGCGCTCGACCGAGCGGCGCTGCGGGGCAAGGTCATGGGCGACAATGACGCACTGCTGGCCCTGAACGCGATCGTGCATCCGGCGGTCCAGCAGCGACGGCTCGACTTGCAGCGCGCCGCGCGCGAGCGGGGCGATGCGATCGTGATCAACGACATTCCACTGCTCTTCGAGGTCCTCGACCCCGCGCAGTTCGATTCGGTGGTTCTGGTGGATGCCCCCCCGGCAGTCCGTCGCGCGCGGCTGCGTGCGCTGCGCGGGCTTCCCCATGAAGACGCGGACCGCATGATCGCGGCGCAAATGCCCGCCGAGCGCAAGCGGGCCCAGAGCCAGCACGTCATCGAAAACACGGGCACGCTCGCGGAGCTGGAGCCACAGGCCCGCCGCGTGTTCGAGGAGCTGCGAGCACGGGCTGCTCGCGCGGGCGTCCAGAACGAGAAACCTGGCCAGCAGCTGCTGCTCTGCGCGCTGGACGCGAAAGACAGCGCGTCGACGCCCGCGTTCAAGGCGATCGCAAGCCGCTACACGGAAGCCGGGATGCGGGTCGAGCACACCTCGGTGAAGGGATTAGGGAAAGCACTGCGCGGCGACCGACCACTGTCGATCGTCGCCACCGACGCTGCGAGCGCAGGGGCACGTACCGCGTGGGACGCCGCGGTCCCGCCGCGTCCCTGCCCCCTGTACTATCTCTCGCCCGACCCGGATCCGGTCGCGGTGCGGCTGGATTTACGACCCTGGGGACATGACCGAATCGCGCTGAGTGAAGAAGATGGCGCAGGACTGGCGCCCCGAGCGGACCTGGTGTAGGCTCCCGCCCTATGTCCTCCATTCCCAAAGAGCTGCGCTACACCAAGGATCATGAATGGGTGCGGGGAAGCGACGATCCCCAGGTCGTCGAAGTCGGGATTACGGACTACGCACAGGGTGAGTTGGGCGACGTGGTGTTCGTGGACCTCCCCAAAGCCGCAGCGACGTTCAAGCAACATGACGTGTTCGGCACGATCGAGGCGGTCAAGGCCGTGTCAGAGCTGTACTCTCCCGTCGCGGGGACGATCGTCGAATCGAATAAGACCCTCGAGCAGGATCCCGCGCTCGTGAACCGCGATCCGTACGGCAAGGGCTGGATGGTCAAAGTGAAAATCAAGGATGCCAAGGAATTGGAGGGGCTGCTCCGCGCCGACGCGTACACGAAGCATGTTGGAGAGTGAAAGCGACATTCCACGGGCACGCGTGCTTTGTCGTCGAGCGGGACGGCAAGCGCGTCATCATCGATCCATTTCTCACCGGTAACCCCGCCGCGGACATCGGACCCGACCAGCTTCCACGACTCGACGCGATCCTGTTATCGCACGGACATGGCGATCACCTGGGCGACGCGGTGGCACTCTCGCAACGACACCACGCCGTGGTCGTCGCGACATATGAGCTGGCCCAGTTCTGCGCGGATCAAGGCGCCACCAGTCACGCCATGCACATCGGTGGGGCCCACCAATTCCCGTTCGGCCGCGTGAAGCTCGTTCCCGCGTTCCACGGCGGCCGGGTGGAGGGCGACAAGACCGGCCGGTACACGACCAACCCGTGCGGCGTCGTCGTCACCATCGGCGGCCGGACCGTGTACCATACCGGCGACACGGCGCTGACGCTGGAGATGCAGCTGCTCGCGGGCCCCCCCCGGATCGACCTGATGCTCGTCCCCATCGGCGACAATTTCACGATGGGCGTCGAGGATGCAGCCCGCGCGGTGGAGTTTGTGAAACCCACAAGCGTTATTCCAATGCACTACAACACGTGGGATCTGATTCGCGCCGATCCGGAGGAATTCCGGCGTCTGGTCGGCAACACGGCGGCCGTCACGATCCTGTCACCCGGGGAATCGCTCACGCTCTTGTAAGATGAATATCGAACGCGATCTGTTTCAGGAACGACACATCGGTCCCTCGCCCGAGGACCAGGCGACGATGCTGGGGACGCTGGGGGGAGGCTACGACTCGCTCGATGCGTTCATCGATGCGGTCGTACCCGCGGATATCCGGTTGCGCGAGCCGCTGCGCATTCCCGCGGCCAGAACCGAGCGCGAGGTGCTCGAGGAGTTGCGGCTGCTCGCGTCGCAGAATCAGGTGTTCCGCTCCTACCTCGGCATGGGCTACTACGACACCATCACCCCGACCGTCATCCAGCGGAACGTGCTGGAGAACCCCGGGTGGTACACGGCCTACACGCCGTATCAGGCCGAGATCGCGCAGGGCCGGCTCGAAGCACTCCTCAACTTCCAAACGATGGTGTCCGACCTGACGGGCCTCGAGGTCGCGAACGCCTCCCTGCTCGATGAGGGCACGGCGGCGGCGGAAGCGATGCACCTCACCGAGGCGGCATCCAAGCACGAGGGGAAGCTCACCTACCTGGTCGACAGCGCGTGCCATCCCCAGACGATCGCGGTGGTGCGCACGCGCGCGGCTGCGAGAAGCATCGACGTCGTCGTGGCGGACCCCGGGACGTTCGATTTCCAGCCGGGACCCAACGTGATCGGCGCGCTCGTCCAGTATCCCGCGACCGACGGCGCCATCCGCGACTACCGCTCAGTGTGCGAGGCCGCGCATGCCGCGAGCGCGCTCGTCACGGTGGCGACCGATCTGCTCGCGCTCACGCTGCTCACCCCGCCCGGCGAATGGGGCGCGGATATCGCCGTGGGCAACTCGCAGCGCTTCGGCGTTCCGCTTGGTTACGGCGGCCCCCATGCCGCGTTCTTCGCGACGCGCGACGAGTTCAAGCGCCTGCTGCCTGGGCGAATCATCGGCGTGTCCAAGGACCGCGCAGGCCGGATGGGGCTGCGCATGGCGCTGCAGACCCGCGAGCAGCACATCCGCCGCGAGAAGGCGACGAGCAACGTCTGCACCGCGCAGGTGCTGCTCGCCGTGGTCGCCGCGATGTACGCGGTGTACCACGGCGCCGAAGGACTGCGGCGCATCGCGCGCCGGGTTCACGCCCATACCGTCTCGCTCGCAACCGCTCTCGAGAAGCTCGGATACGGCCTGGTGCATCGGGCCTACTTCGATACGATCGCCGTGGACGTGCCGCAGGACGTGCTCCCGCGGATCCTCGACGCGGCCCGGGCCAAACAGATCAATCTGCGCACCTTGTCGCAGACGCGGATCGGCGTGGCGTTCGACGAGACGGTGACGGATGCGGATCTAGCCGATGTCATCGCGGTGTTTGCCGGGCCGATTGGGCGAGACATCGGCGCGCCGACGAGCAACGCGTCGGCGATTCCGGACGCGTTCGCCCGCACGACGCCGTTCTGCACCCATCCCGTCTTCAACACGCATCACTCCGAAACCGAGATGTTGCGGTACCTGAAAAAGCTCGAGGACCGTGATCTCTCCCTCACGGCCGCGATGATTCCGCTCGGCTCGTGCACCATGAAGCTCAACGCCACGACGGAGATGATTCCCATCACCTGGCGCGGCTTCAACGGGCTGCATCCGTTCGCGCCCCGCACCCAGGCGCAGGGCTACGCCACGCTCTTCCGCCAGCTGGAGGAATGGCTCGCGGAGATCACCGGCTTCGCCAGGGTCTCGCTACAGCCCAACGCGGGCTCCCAGGGCGAGTTCGCGGGGTTGCTCGTGATTCGCGCCTATCACCAGCATCGCGGTGAGGCGCATCGCACCACCTGCCTGATCCCGCAGTCGGCGCACGGCACGAACCCGGCGAGCGCGGTGCTGGCCGGGATGCAGGTCGTCGTGGTAAAGACGGACGCGCAGGGGAACATCGACGTCGCCGATCTCGAAGCTAAGGCAGCGGAATACCGCGGCACACTCGGCGCATTGATGGTGACCTATCCGTCGACGCACGGCGTGTTCGAATCGTCGATCAAAAAGATCTGCAAGATCGTCCATCAGCACGGCGGCCAGGTGTACATGGACGGCGCCAACATGAACGCGCAGGTGGGACTGTGCCGTCCGGGCGACATCGGCGCCGACGTCTGCCACCTCAATCTCCACAAAACGTTCTGCATCCCGCACGGCGGCGGCGGCCCGGGCATGGGCCCGATCGGTGTCGCCGAGCACCTGGTGCCCCATTTGCCGACGCACCCGGTGATCGATGTCGGCATTCCGCTCGCCGCGAGCGCCGGCACCGTGTCCGCCGGACCGTGGGGCAGTCCGTCCATCCTGCCGATCTCCTGGGCGTATATCGCCATGATGGGTCGGGATGGTCTGACGCTGGCGACCAAGGTGGCGATTCTCAGCGCCAACTACATCGCGCGCCGGCTTCAGGACGGCGGCGACTACGATCTGTTGTACGCGGGGCAGCACGGCCTGGTCGCGCACGAGTGCATCATCGATACCCGCCCGTTCAAGGCGTCGGCCGGTGTGGACGTCGAGGACATCGCCAAGCGGCTGATCGACTATGGCTTCCATCCGCCGACGGTCTCGTTCCCGGTCGCGGGGACGCTGATGGTCGAGCCGACGGAGAGCGAGCCCAAGGTCGAGCTGGATCGCTTCGTGGATGCCTTGATCGCGATTCGCGCCGAGATCCGCGAGATCGAGACCGGCGAAGCCGATCGCGACAACAACCCGCTCAAGAACGCGCCGCACCCGCTGGCGGACCTGTTGGCCGACAGCTGGGACCGGCCGTACAGTCGCGAGCGCGCGGGATTTCCAACGCCGGCCACACGCGAGCACAAGGTGTGGCCGCCGGTCAGCCGGATCGATGCCGCGTTCGGCGATCGCAACCTGGTGTGTACGTGCCCGCCGGTGGAGGCCTACGCGACTGTCTGACTGGACGCTGCTCGTCGAGGCGGTCGGACGATCGGGCATCGAAAACATGGCGGCGGACCTGGCGCTGCTCGACGACGTTGTTCGTTCGGGCGGCGCTTTCTTGCGATTGTATCGCTGGGATCCACCGACCCTTTCGATCGGTCGCAATCAACAAGCCCCTGCTCTCGAGCGCCCGATTCCCATCGTGCGGCGGCCCACCGGCGGGAACGCCGTGTGGCACGAACACGAGGTGACGTACGCCGTTGCAGCACCCATTGAGGTGTTCGGTTCACTTCGTGACGCATATCGCCAGATTCACACCCGCCTGGCCGCGGCACTGCGATCTCTCGGGGTCGATGCGACCTTGGCGCCCTACCGTCCGACTCCTTCGCTTCGCTCAGGGCAGGCAGTCCGGCCGTCCGACGATCCGACGTCCTGCTTCGCCGTGCCGGTCGGCGGCGAGATTCTCGTGGGCGGGCGCAAGGTCGTCGGTTCGGCGCAGGTCCGAAAGCGTGATGCGTTCCTGCAACATGGCTCGATTCTGTTGGACGGGTCTCAAGAGGTCGTTGCAAATGCGCGTGGCGCGACGACTTTAGCCCGGGTTTTGGGCCGGCCGGTGACGTTTGACGAGATAGCGCGCGCGATAATCGCGCACTGGCCGTCCGGCCGTCAGGCCGCGGGTCCGCCCGTCATTGCTTCTCTCGCCTTGCGGTGAAATGTTAAGCGCCATGTCACGGCGCTCTCCCTTCATACTTTGTGGAATTCTGGCCGTCGCCACGCTCGCCGGCTGCGAGCGCCGAGGCGGCTGCACGGGGTCCTACTGCGGCACGGTCATCGACGCCGCGATCGCCGAGCCGCTGACGCTACTGCCTCCCTCGACCGAAGACGTCGTGGCGAACGACATCGGCGAGCAGCTGTTCCTGAAGCTCGCCGACGTCGGCATGTCCACGAACACCGTCGGCGACGAAGATTTCCAGCCGCTGCTCGCTGAGCGTTGGGAATGGGACGGGCCGCTCACGCTGGTCTTCCATTTGGATCCTCGCGCGCGCTGGCAGGACGGCCAACGCGTCAGCGCTGCCGACGTGGAGTTCACGTTCGATGCGTACAAGGACTCCGTGCTCGCCTCCCCATTCCGCGCCAAACTGCGGCGCATCGCGAGCGTCACACAGCGCGACTCGCTCACGGCGGTGTTCCGTTTCCGCGAGCGCTATCCCGAGATGTTCTACGACGCGGTCTACCACATGCGCATCCTGCCGGCGCACCTGCTGCGCTCCGTGCCGCGCGACCAGTGGAAGACGGCGCCGTTTGGGCGGCAGCCGGTGGGCAGCGGGCCATACCGCTTTGTGCGCTGGCAGTCGGCGCAGTCCATCGAGCTCGAGGCCGATTCGACGTTCTTTTTGGGTCGACCGGGGATTCGCCGCCTGATTTGGCGGTTCACGCCCAATCTGCAGGTCGGGGTGACGCAGGTGATCGCGGATCAGGCCGACGTGCGCGAGCAGCTCGTCACGCCGGAGAACGTGGAGCGCGCGCGGGCCGCGCCGCAGCTCACCCTGCACCCCTTCCGCGGGAACGTTTACACGTATCTGGGCTTCAACCTGCGTGCGAGCGGCGATACCTCGCAGCCGCATCCGATTTTCGCCGACCGCGAAGTGCGCCGCGCCCTGACGATGGCGGTCGACCGGGCCAGCCTGGTGAAGAGCGCCCTCGGGGACCTCGGCAAGGTTCCGCCGGGTCCGATCTCCTCGCTCCTGTGGATCTGGGATCCCGAGATCCGGCAGCTGCCCTACGATACGGCGCAGGCGGCGCGGATCCTCAACGCCCGCGGCTGGCGCGACCACGACGGCGACGGCATCCGCGACAAGAACGGGCAGCCGCTCGCGTTTCGCATTCTCGTGCCCACGACCAGCGTGCTGCGCCGGCAATATGCGCGCCTGTTGCAGGAGCAATTCCGGGTGATCGGCATCCGCGTCGAAATCGACGAGCTCGAGTTCAGCGTGGTCACGCAGCGGCTGCAGTCGGGCAACTTCGACACCTCGATTCTGTCACGCGGCAATGATCCCTCGCCCGGCTCGGGCATCACCCAGACCTGGATGAGCGGCGGATTCGGCGGCTCGAACTTCATCCGCTACTACAATCCGGAGTTCGAACGGCTGGTCGACCGCGCGATCTCGGCGCCGACCAAGGACCAGGCGCGCGGCCTCTGGCGCGCCGCCATGAATACGATCAACGCCGACGCGCCGGCGATTTTCCTCTACGCGCTCGAGAACATGGCGGCCGTGCACAAACGGATCGACAACGTGCAGATCCGCCCCGACTCCTGGGCGGCGTTGCTGCGCACCTGGCGCATTCCACCGGACCAGCTGATCGATCGAGACCGCGTGGAGCGCTAAGTGAGCGGAGCGGCGTGGCTCCTGCGGCGACTCGTCGCTTCGGTGGCCATTGTTTTTGCCGTCGTCACGCTCGTCTTCATCCTGATTCACATCGCTCCCGGCGAGCCCTGCCCGACCGAGGAGCCGGTCGATCCCCGCGTGTGCAGCGACCTCAAGCAGCAGTTCGGTCTCGACCGGCCGGTGCTCGAGCAGTACGGGCGCTATCTCGTCGCGCTGGCCCAGGGCAACTTCGGGTATTCGTTCTCGCTGCGGCGTCCGGTTCGGGACGCGCTGGCCGAAACGATTCCATTCACGCTGCAGCTCGCCGGCGCGGCATTGCTGCTCGATTTCCTGCTGGGATTGGCGCTCGGCATCTACCAGGCGAGCCGGGTGAATCGCGCGGCCGACGTGGTGCTTGGCAATATCACGCTCTTCATCTACTCCCTGCCGACCTTCTGGCTGGCCCTGATTCTGCTGCTGGTGTTTGCTGAGAAGCTCGGATGGTTCCCGGTGGGCGGGGCGAACGATCCCATCTTTTGTCCGGTCGTCGACTCGCCGTATTGCGTGGGCGACCGGCTCTGGCATCTCATCCTGCCGGCCGCGACCCTGGGGCTCGTGGGCGCGGCGGGAACGGCCCGGTTCCAGCGCGCCGCGATGCTGGAGGTCGCGAGCCAGGACTACGTGCGCACGGCCCGCGCCAAAGGCGTCCCCGAACGCCGCGTCGTGCTCCGCCACCAGCTCCGCAACGCGCTCCTTTCCTTCATCACTCGGTTTGGACTCGCGTTTCCGTTTCTGCTCACGGGCGCCGTGCTGATCGAAACCATCTTCGCCTGGCCGGGCATGGGCCGTCTCGCCTTCAACGCGATTCTGACGCGTGACCACACGCTCGTCACCGCGACGGCGCTGATCGCGAGCACGGTCGTCGTGCTGGGCAATCTGCTCGCGGATGTCCTGCTCGAGCTCGCCGATCCGCGACTGCGCGTGCGCGCGGATGTCACGACGGAGATCGTGACGGTATGACGCTCGGCACGTGGCTCGCGCTGATCATTGCCCTCGTGCTGGCGGGCGAGACGGTGCGCGCGCTGCGCCACCGTGGGTTGAAAGGCGGGCGTGACCGCTGGCGGCGATTCTTCAAGCACGGCACGACCTCGTGGGGCGTTGGGATCCTGTCCTTCCTGGTCATCGTCGCAGTCTTTGCGCCCCTCGTGGCACCCTTTCCTCCCAACGACCAGCTCGGGATCGTCCAACTCAAGAATCAACCGCCGTCGTGGACGTTCATCCTCGGCACGGACGTGCTGAGTCGCGACGTGTGGAGCCGGGTGGTCTGGGGTGCGCGCGTGTCACTGGGCATCGGGACGCTGGGAGCGCTCGTCGCGATCGCGCTGGGCACGCTCGTCGGCGCCCTGGCGGGATACTACCGCCGCTGGATCGACCCGGTGCTGATGCGCACAGTGGACGTCGGCCTCGCGCTGCCCCGCATTTTTGTCCTGCTGATGGTGGTCGCCTTGTGGGATGGTCTGCCCTTTGTCGCGCTGGTGCTCGCGATCGGCCTGACGTCGTGGTTCGGCACCAGCCGTCTGGTTCGCGCGGAAGTCTTGTCGCTGCGGGAGCGCGATTTCGTCGTCGCGGCCCGCGCGCTCGGGGCCGACGGGGCCCGCGTTATCTTTCGCCACGTCTTGCCCAACGCCGCCGCGCCCATCATCGTGTCCGCGGCGCTGAGCGTCGGCAACGTGCTGCTGCTCGAAGCCGCCCTGTCGTTCCTCGGCATCGGGGTCGCACCGCCGGACCCGAGCTGGGGCAACATGATCGCCGACGGCGCTTCCACGATTTACAGCGCGCCGTGGACCACACTCTTTCCGGGTCTCGCTATCGCTCTGGTCGTGATGTCGCTCAACGCCATCGCCGACGGGTTGCGAGAGGCGCTGGATCCGCGCGAGGAGCCGTCATGAGCGCCCCCCCCGCCCCACTCGGCCCGGCGCTGCTGCGCGTACGCGATCTCAAGACGTACTTCGTCACCGAGCACGGCAAGGGAACCGCGCGCGCGGTGGACGACGTCTCGTTCGATCTGTATCCCGGCGAGACGCTGGGCATCGTGGGCGAATCGGGCTGCGGCAAGACCGTCACGTCGCTCTCGATTCTGCGCCTCGTGCCCGAGCCTCCGGGTCACATCCTCCCGGGGAGCGTCATCGAGTTCGAAGGGCGCAACCTCCTGGCGCTGCCCGCGCCAGAGCTGCGCGCGGTCCGCGGCAATCAGATCGCCATGATCTTTCAGGAGCCGATGACGTCGCTGAACCCCGTGTTCACCGTCGGCGATCAGATCGCGGAAGCCGCGATCATCCACCAGCATCTCACGCGCCGCGCCGCCCGCGCGCGCGCGATCGACATGTTGCGCCTGGTCGGTATCCCCGATCCCGAGGAGCGCGTCGATCACTACCCGCATCAGCTCTCGGGCGGAATGCGCCAGCGCGTGATGATCGCGATGGCCCTGGTCTGCCACCCCAAAGTCCTGATCGCGGACGAGCCCACGACCGCGCTCGACGTCACGATCCAGGCCCAGATCCTCGAGCTGCTCGATCGCCTCCAGCAAGAGCTGGGCATGGCGGTGCTGCTCATCACGCACGACCTCGGCGTCGTCGCGGGTCACGCAGACCGCGTGGTCGTGATGTATGCCGGCCGCGTGGTGGAAACGGCGCCCACCGAGCAGCTCTTCGACCAGCCGACCCATCCCTACACGGAGGGACTGCTTGCCGCGGTGCCGCGGATCGACGCGCCCCGCGCGCGCTTGCACGCGATTCCCGGACAGGTCCCGGCCGCGACGGCTTGGCCCAGTGGCTGCCGCTTTCGGCCGCGCTGCCCGTACGCGTGGGAAAAGTGCCTGGAGGAACCGGGGCTGCTCGAGACGGGATCCCCCGGGGGGGGCCACACGGCGCGCTGCTGGCTGGTCACGGAGCCGGAACGGCGGCAGGTGAAGCGATGACGCTGGTCGAGGTGCGTGACCTCGTGAAGTACTACGCCGGCGCACGCGGCTGGTTTGGCCTGGGTCGGCCCCGGCCGCCGGTCCGCGCCGTCGACGGCGTGTCGTTCACCATTGCCGCGGGCAAGACACTGGGTCTGGTGGGCGAATCGGGTTCGGGGAAGACCACCGTGGGCCGGACGATGTTGCGGCTCCAGGAGCCCACGCGGGGGACGGTGGTGTTCGACGGCAAGGACGTGTTCGCCCTCGATGCGGGGCCACTGCGCGCGCTGCGCCGTCAGATGCAGATCGTGTTCCAGGATCCGTACAGCTCGCTCAATCCCCGCATGACCGTCGCCGAGACGCTGCGCGAGCCGCTCGAGATTCACCATCTCACGGGCGAAGTCTCCGCCCTGCTCGACGAAGTTGGGCTCGATGCCGAGTTTGCAAAACGCTACCCACACGAGCTGTCGGGGGGACAGCGCCAGCGTGTTGGCATCGCGCGCGCGCTGTCGGTGGCACCGCAATTCATCGTATGTGACGAACCGGTGAGCGCGCTCGACGTGTCGGTCCAGGCGCAGGTGCTCAATCTGCTGGCGGATCTCCAGGCGCGCCGCCGCCTCACCTACCTCTTCATCGCGCACGACCTCGCGGTGGTGCGCCATATCGCCGATGAAGTCGCCGTGATGTATCTCGGCAAGATCGTGGAGCGCGCGCCCGCGGCGGAGATCTATGCACAGCCGCGGCACCCGTATACCCGCGCGCTGCTGTCCGCCGTGCCCGAGCCGAACCCGCGGGCGGCGAAGCAACGCATCGTGCTCCCCGGCGACATCCCGTCGCCCGCAAACCCGCCCCCGGGCTGCCCCTTCCATCCGCGCTGCCCGCATCCGCTGAAGAGCGAGCGCTGCCGCACGGAGCCGCCGCCGCTGCGTGCGATCACGCCGGGACATCTTGCGGCGTGCCACTACGCTGAGAAACCGATGTAAACTAGGGACTAGGGCTGGGGCTTAGGGGCTCGAACCCCTAATCCCAAACCCTAGTCCCTAGTCTTTATCTCACTCCTCCCATCAGTCGTTTGATGGGGGGCGTCAGCACCAGCAAGAGTGCGGCCGACACAATCGTCACCAGTGCCACGCGGCCAAACAAGCCCGGCAGCGGCAGGCGATCGAAGAACCCGGCGACCCACCCCGCCATCTTGTTCCCGACCGCGATCGACAGGAACCACAACCCCATCATCGCGCCGGCGATGCGCGACGGCGCGAGCTTCGTCACCGTCGACAAGCCGACGGGACTGAGACACAGCTCGCCGATCGTGTGCAGGAAGTACACGCCCACCAGCCACCAGGGGCTCACCAGCGTTCCCTGCTCCTGCGCCATTTTGGCCGCCGGCACGAGCAGCGCGAATCCCAATCCCGCAAAGAACAGGCCCAGCGCGAATTTCACGGGACTCGCGGGCTGCCGGGGCCCGAGACGGATCCACAGCCATGCGAGCAAGGGAGCCATGCCGAAGATCATGAACATCGAATTCAGGGACTGATACCAGGTCGAGGGAAAGCTGAACCCGAAGATGCGATTGTTGGTCAACCGATCCCCAAACAGGTTCAGGCTCGATCCCGCCTGCTCGAACGCCGCCCAGAAGATCGACGAAAAGACGAACAACACCGCGATCGCGGCGACGCGCTTCCATTCCTCGGGGGTGAATCGCCACCACGGCTCCGCGCTCGCCGCTGCGGCCGGCCGTGTATCGGACTGGCCCAGCCGGGCGAGCGCGGGCAGCAGGTTCCGCTTTCCCGCGACGTACTGGATCAAGCCGAGCGTCATGCCGATGCCGGCGCAGCCGAAGCCGACGTGCCAGTCGACGCGCTGGCCGAGCGTACCCACGACGAGGGGGGCGATGAACGCGCCCAGGTTGATCCCCATGTAGAAGATCGAGAAGCCCGCGTCGCGCCGCGCGTCGCTTTGCTCGTACAACGAGCCGACCATGGTGCTGATGTTGGGCTTGAGCAGGCCGGTGCCGATCACGATCAGCACCAGACCCAGGTAGAAGGTGGTCGACGACGGGAACGCGAGACTGAAATGGCCGAGGGCGATGATGACCCCACCCCACAGCACGCTGCGGTACTGCCCCAGCCAGCGGTCGGCGATGATGCCACCAGGGATAGCGGCGGCGTACACGCCGAACGTGTACCAGCCGTAGATCGAGGCGGCGTGCTCCGTCGTGAAGCCGAGCCCACCCTGCGCCGCCGCCGCCGTCATGTAGAGAATGAGGAGCGCGCGCAGCCCATAGAAGCTGAACCGCTCCCACATTTCGGTGAAGAAACAAGTCGACAGACCGCGCGGATGGCCGAACCATCCGCGATCGGACTGCACCGGCACGCCGGCGGGGGGGGGGGGCTGCGTCATGCCAATCCTTTCAGTCGAAGAGATCGTCCTGCTGCGCGGGATCGGGATGCTCCGCCGGTCTCAGCAGGCCCCCCAGCCGCTGCTCCCACTTCTCGACGTCGAAATGATGCTCGTTCTGCAGCGCGCGCCGCAGCACCGGTGAGAACTCGTGGAACGCCTCGAGCAGCTCGCGGGTCGCCTCGCGCAGCGCCTCGAGCTGGAAGCTGTCGTCGGTCGCCCCCATGTCTTCGAGGATGCTCTCCTCGGTGCGCGAGGCGACGATCGGCTCGTCGCGCCCCTCGATGAACACGTTGGTGCGTTGCCCCGGCCCTCGGCCCGTTTCGATTGGCATCAAGCCGAGAATGCGGTCGGAGCGCCAGTATTTGCCGTACCCGAGGAAGACCATTCGGCCCCGCTTCACGTCCATGGATTACCTCCTCGCGCGCCGGTTTTTGCGAATGTCCTCGAGCGCTACGCGATCGATTTTCCCGTCCATGCGCACGCGCACGTCGTAATTCTCCCAGTACATGAAGTTCGCGAGCGCGGTGAGAAACGCCTCGTTCACTGACGGCTGCGGCGCCGCGAGCCACTTCTCGCGCTGATTCGCGGGCTCGGCCAGGAGAATCGCCTCCAGCTCCTTCTGCAGCGCCGGGGTGATCGACACGAGATCGGCGGAATCGGTGGTGAAGAAGTAGAGCTTGTGCAGCTCGTACAGCCGTTGCAGCTCTTTGATCGGATCGGGCGCATCGTACACGCGGATGTCGATGTATCGATCGGTGGCGCCGAGGTAGCCGGCGCCCGCGCGGACGACGAGCAACGCCGCCGACTGCATCCCCCGCTTGTCGCCGCCGCCCGCCTGCCCCGCGACGAGCGCCGCCAGCAACCGGTCCGCGAGCGTGCCGCGCGTGCGCTCGAACGTTTCGGCCATGTTCCTGACGGTCGCATCCGACACCATGATGTTCGCCTGCGCCGCGTACCCTCGCCCGACGATCAGCTCACCCTTTCCGCCTAACCGGGTAACCGCCTGACCGCCCGTTTTTCCTCCCGCCCAATCGAACGTCGAGTCGCCGGTCCAGCTCGCCGAGTTGCCGCGCGCATCGACCATCCCCACCTGGCGCTGGGACGGGCGCGTGTCGCTGCGCATGATGATCCGCATCGCCTCCGGCGCGGTGGCGCCACGCGCGATGAGCTCGAGTCCCTTCTCGCCGTAGTCGGTGTTGCTGAGCGACTGCGTCGCGACCGCGCCGACGCCGGCGCGGGCCCATGGCACGAGCCCACCGACGTTGGGGAACTTCGATTGCACCGCGATCCCAAGATCGCCGGTGGCCGAGTCGTACGCGACGATGCTGTAGGTGTGAGCGCGTTTGAGAAAATCAGCTGGTGGAGGTTGTGGAGGTTGGTGGAGGTTCTGAAGTAGCAGGAGAAAAAACACGGGCTATTCCTTTCTCATTTTCTTTTTTAGCTCCTCGAGCTGGCGCGCGGCGGCGTCTTCGCGCGCGGCACGATCCATGTCCGACTTCAGCAGCTCGTCCTGAAGATCCATCCCGGGTCGTGCGCCGCCGGCTTCCTCGAGGTCACGCCACGCTCGTTCGGTACTGGGCTGCGCGGTCCCGGCGGCCTTGAGTTGTGCCTGCATGTCGTCCAGCTCCCGTTGCGCCAGCGCGAGCTCTTCACGCTGGGCCGCGAGCTTGCGCTCGAGGACGCCGATGCGCTCGCGATGCTTGGCCGTGAACCGCTCCGCGACCGTGACGGTCTCCTGATCCTGAATCTCCCCCGCGAGCCGGCCGCGGCGCTCAGCATCCGCGAGCCGCTGGCGCTCCGCGGCCAGCTCCCGGTCGGTGCGCGCGAGCGCCTCCTGGATCTCCTGGACGGCGACCCTGGCGTCGACGACCGCTTCGCGCATCTGGCGCGCGAGCGAGCGCAGATCTGGAGTGGACGCTGCATCGAGGGCAGCGCGGAACGCATCCCGCAGACGCTCGAACAGGTCAGTGACCTCGCTCAGCTCTTGCGGACAGTCTTGGCGAAGAAGTCGGAGAAGACGGGCTCCACGGCCCGCGATGCGCATTTCGGACAGGCGGGACGTGACGCGGCATGTTCGGTCATCGATTCGGTGCGGGTGAACAGCGCGTCACACGCCGTGCAGTGGTACTCGTACAATGGCATGAGCCCAACGTTATTTCGCTGCAAAACCACGGTCAAGTTGACGCACCTCTGGTCGGGCCCAAATTGCTGGCATGCGCTGGCTTTGCGTGTGCCTGGCTCCCGTAGCCCTGCTGGCTGCGTGTGACGGCGGCCTCCAGCCCGAACCGATCTGCGCGTCCACGCTGGTCGGTGTCTGCGGCACCCTGCGATTCCGCGGCCCGATTCCCGACAGCACGGACAACGTCTTCATCGCCGCCTACACCACCTTCCCGCAGACCTGCACCGACCTGATCAACAATCGCAAGCCCCTGATTCCCGGCTCGGTGCCCTACACCGATTCGGTCGCGGCGTATAGCGTCCCGCTCGATCCCGGCACGTATCAATGGTTGGTCGCGGTCTGGAAGAAGGTTGGGGCGCTCACCCTGTCGCCCGCCGATACCGCGCTGCTGCGCGTCGCGGGCTACTATCGCAACCCGGCCGACACAACCCAGCCCGGAGCCGTCACCGTCCCGGCAGGGGCAGCCGCCGGCGACGTCGATTTCACGGCCGATTTCGATAACCTGCGACCCGCGACCGATTTCGTGACGTGTTCCTAAACCTGGGGACTAGGGGCTGGGGGTGGGGACTAGGGACGCTGTTCCTGCTCGGGGCGACGCATCTAGGCGCGCAGGGAGTCGTGCGCGGCACCGTGCGCGACCGCCAGGGCGACGCGATCGTCGGGGCAAGCGTCGTCGTCCCGGGCACGACGCTGTCGACCCGCACCGACCGCGCCGGCCGTTTTCGCCTCCCCACTGTGCCCGCCGGCCGTGTGCGCATCCAAGTCGGCGCGATCGGGTACGCTCGCGTCGATACGACCGTGTCGTTGACCGGCGGCGACTCCACCAGTGTCGAGTTCACCCTTTCATTCGCCCCGCTCGCGCTGCCGCCCGTCGACATCATCAGCAACAAGGTGCCCCATTTCGGCGACCGGCCTGCGACGAGCGTCGCCCAGGTCACCGAGCAGGAACTCGACCGCCGGGCCGTCGCGACCGTCGACGAAGCCATCGAGCACACGCCCGGGATCCAGTTCGTCAACGGGCAGATCAACATCCGCGGCTCGACAGGATACGTGCAGGGCCTGAACTCGCGCGTGCTGATGACCGTGGACGGCGTCCCGATGAACCAGGGCGACCGCGGCGGCATCAACTGGGACTTGCTCGCGGTGGACGACGTCCAGAGTGTCGAAATCCTCAAGGGAGCTGGATCGTCGCTGTACGGATCGGCGGCATTCGGGGGCGTCGTGAATCTGACGACGCGCGACATCCCGAACGGCTCGCACGCCGAGGCCCGCCTGACCGGAGGACTGTACGGTGACCCGCCCCACGCGGTCTGGCAGTTCCGCGACGAGCAGGCGCTGCACGGCAGCGCGGATGTCTCGGCGTCGTACGGGAACGACATGCTGGGCGGCAGAATGTCCGGCGGCTTCCGTCATGCGGACGGATATCGCGAGCAGGACCAGAGGGACCATGGACACGTCGCGGGCAAGGGTCGGTGGCAGCCGGCAGTGAACATGCGCGTCGATGTATCCGGGTCCTGGGCCGTCGACCGGTACGACGTGCCTCTCAGCTGGTGCAACCGCGGCGAGTGTGACGATCGCGGACAGGTCTACCAGCCGTACATGATCGACACGGCGGAGGCGGGTGCGCGCACCGACTCCCGCAAAGGGTACGTCGCGGCGCAGGTCCGCCGGACGGTCTCGCCGAAATTCGCGTGGGTCGCGCGTGGGTCGTGGCTGCGCACGCATTTTACCGACGTACGCCGCAGCACGTCCGAATTCAGCGTTGGCGACCGTTTCGGCGCGGAGGTTCGGGTGGAATCCCATCCCGATTCGTCCCGGACCGCGGTGGTGGGCGCCGAGGGAACCCTTTCGGATGTCACCAGCGACATCTTCGGCAGCCATTCCCAATCCGAGTTCGCGGCCTACGGCCAGAGCGATCAGCGGGTCGGACCACTTGGTGTGAGCGGCGGCGCCCGCCTCGACTTCATGGCGGTCGATGGGGGCTCGTTGACCGCCTTTATCAGCCCGCGGATCGGTGTCACGATCCCGACAGACACCCGTGCGCGGGATGGCGGTGTGTTGCGAGCCTCCGTCGGGCGCGGGTTCCGCGCCCCGACGATGGCGGAACGATTCGTCCGCACCGTCGCGCTGGGTTTCCAGATCGTCCCCAATCCGACCCTGCGACCCGAGCAGGCGTGGTCGTTCGAGCTCGGCCACATCAGCCCGCCCCTGTTTGGCTTCATGCGCATCGATGCGGCAGCCTTTTGGACCGACGCGCGGGATCTCATTGAGCCTCGGGTCTTGCTGATCCCCCCCGACACCGTCGTCATTCAGCTGCAAAACGTCGTGCGCGCCCGCATCGCGGGGATCGATGCCAGCGTCATCGCCGCGCCGATCGCGGAGCGGCTGATCGCGACACTCGGCTACACATACCTCTCCACGAGCCGCCATCTGAGCGGCGACAGCACGTCAGGACCACTGGCATTCCGTCCTCGTCACCTGGTGACCCTCGGTGCGGATTACACCCTTGGCGCGCTCGGCGTGGGCGCCGACTTCCGGTACGCCAGCAGACCCGAAAGCGTCGAGCTGGAAGGCTTCGTCGATTCCCGCCGCGTAGCCATGAATGTCTTGGACCTCCGAGGCTCCTGGCGCCGCGGGCCCGTGGAGATCCGGTTCCTGGCTGCCAACGTGCTGAACTACGTCTACAACCTCGTGCCCGAGACCCTCGCGCCAGTGCGCACCGCGACCCTGACCGCCGTTTGGTCCCATTAGCGTTAGATTTGCCGGCTATGCTCCCTCGATACGTGCTGGTCGTGGCGGCCGTCATGGTCGGCGGTGCCTGCGGCGGTAACAGGGGCTCACCGACCTGCGGCATCGCCGCGCTCGCGGGTCCGGCGCTGATCACGTCGCAGCTCTCAAACGCGCGCGCGGTCGTGACCGACCCCCCGCGCGGTGTTCCGGACTCGCTCCCCACGCTCATTATCCAGCCCAAGTCGCGCGATACCGGCGTGGTGATCGTGAGTCGCGACGCCGCGGGGCGCGTGACGATGTTGTACCGGGGCGCCGGCTTCCCGCCGCGTGGCTACGGATTGTTGGTCGTCGATGATACGTCGCAGCGCGCGATGGGCGTGCTGATCGTCGACCAGGAAGAGCCGGCGCGCCACCCGGCCATCGGCACCGTCATCGGCGGCAGCACAGCCCTGAACCTCTACGGCGTCCGTGTGGACTGGGCGAGCGTCAGCAATCCTCGTTGTCCGTTGTTCGGCGGCCCCCCCCCAGCCCAATCATCGTGACGATCGCGACGGCGGCGATCCCCGTCGCCGTGACGGCACCGCGGCGTGAGGAGCGCGTCGCTCTCAATACCGCGTATGTGCGCGCCCTCGAAAGCGCCGGACTCGTGCCGCTCGTCGTTCCCACGATGCTCGCTCCCGACCGAGCGACTGCCGCGCTGGCGTCGGTGCGCGGGCTCGTGCTCACCGGCGGTGAAGACGTGGGTCCCGACCGCTACGGAGCGACACCCCACGAGAAGCTCGGCAAGGTCGATCGCGTGCGTGATGCCGCCGAATTGGCGCTGATCGCCGACGCGCGGAAACGGCGACTCCCTGTCCTCGCGATCTGTCGTGGCATCCAGATTCTCAACGTCGCGCTCGGCGGCACGCTGTACCAGGATCTGGACAGCGAACGCCCCGGACCGATCTCGCACCAGGACGAATCCGGAAAACACGCGATCCGTGTTGAACCCGGCTCCCTGCTCGAGAAAACGCTGGGCACGCGGTCGGCGCTGGTGAACAGCCGGCATCATCAAGCCATTCGCGATCTGGCGCCGGGCCTCGTGGCGGTGGCCTGGGCCGAGGACGGCGTGATCGAGGCGGCCGAGCCCGTTGACGCGGCGGCACCGTGGATGGTCGCCGTGCAATGGCACCCCGAGGATCTGACCGAGCGGGCGTTGTTCGACGGATTCGCGCGAGCGGTCGCATGACCGTGCACGCCTTCCCTTCGGCCGCGTGGGTCGCGGCGTATGAAACGGCCATCAACGCGAGCGACGATTATCGCAACGCGTCGACCGAGTGGACGCACGGCTCGGTGGCGCTGGTGCTCCCCGCGCAACCGGCCATCGGTGTGCCCGAAGACATCGGGATCTGGCTCGATCTCGAACGCGGCGTGTGTCGCACGGCGAAGCTGGTCACGCGCACCGAAGCGCAGCAGGCGCCGTTCGTGTTGACCGCGGAATACCGCTACTGGAAGCAGATCATCAAGAAAGAGCTTGGCCCCATCGCGGGGATCATGCAGCGTAAAGTCGGCCTCGTCGGGTCGCTGCCGATCGTGGTGCGCTTCATCAAGTCGGCCGAAGCGCTGGTGGACGCCGCGACCCGTGTGCCGACGCGCTTCCTGGACGACGGCCCCCCCCAGTGCTAGAGCGGCTGATCACCCTGTCGCAGGAGCTGGCGGGCGCGCTCCGCCCGACCGCGATCGTCGAGATCGTCGCGCGAACGCTCACGGATCAACTCGCCCCCGGCCGGCTGTCGGTCATGCTGCTCGACGTCGACACGAACCGTCTCATGATCGTGTACCACAATGGACCGCGTCCCGCGACCACCGACGATCCCTTGCTCCAGCTCGCCCTGCGCCGCGGCCCGCTCGTCTTTCCGGAAAAGGTTGCCGCGCGCGCGGCCGAGCTCGACGTCACCGTCGAAGGACCGGTGCCGGCGAGCTGGCTGGGGGTGCCCATCCTCGCCGTGTCGCGCACCATCGGGGCCATCGCCATGGAAGGCGATGGCGCCAACGCGATGAACGAGCAGGCGCTGCTGTTCACGCGCGCCGTGCTCGCTCAGGCGGGCATGGCGCTGGAGAACGCCCGGTTGGTTGAGCTGCTCTCGAGCGGCAAGCGCGAGTGGGAGCAGACGGTCGACGCGTTCAATCAGGCGATCTGCTATGTGGGTGCGCAGGGCTCGGTGCGCCGGGCCAACCGCGTCTTCGCCGAGCTGATCAAACTGCCGGTCACGGCGTTGCCGGGGCGTCCCTGGGTCACGCTGTTGCCCCCGGCGTGGGTCGATCCGATCACCAAGCTGTTCACGCCGGAGGGCGTGGCCACCCCCGTCGAGGTGCGTTCGGGTGAGCGCGTTTTGCTCGTGACCGCGATTCGTACCGGTGAGGCCGGTGCCGCGATCCTGTTGTTCGAGGAGCAGACGGAGAAGCGCCGGCTCCAGGAGCAGCTGCTGCAGTCGGAGAAGATGTCGGCGATCGGCCAGCTGATTGCGGGGGTCGCCCACGATCTCAACAACCCCCTGGCCTCGGTCGTGGGATTCAGCGATTTGCTTGGCGAAGCGGCCGACGTGCCGCCGCGGCTGGCCGAGCCCCTTGCGGTGATTCGGCAGGAGGCGGAGCGCGCGTCGGCCATCGTTCGCAACTTGCTGTCGTTCGCGCGCCGTCAGGAAGGCGAACGGCAGCTCCAGTCGATTCGTCCCATCCTCGAGTCCACGCACCTGCTCCTCAAGAATCAGCTGATGGCGGCGCGGATCGAGCTCACGCTCAGCTTCGAGCCCGGATTGCCTGAGGTCGAGGTGCACGCCAATCAGATCAAGCAGGTGTTCGTCAACATCATCAACAACGCGGCGCAGGCAATCGCGAGTACCCGGGGCAAAACGGGCGTGGGTGGCGGGCGGATCGACATCGTCACGCGCTGCGAGCCGGACGGCCTGTCCGTGAACATCTCGGACAACGGACCCGGCATCCCGGAGGGCGTAGCGCAACGCGTGTTCGAGCCGTTCTTCAGCACCAAGTCGGAAGGCGAAGGGACCGGCCTCGGCCTGTCGATCTGCCTGGGCATCGTGAAGGAGCACGGCGGGAACATCACCGTCGATCCCGGCGGCCCGGCGAGCGGCCGCGGCGCGACGTTCAACGTGGAGCTGCCGACCGGCATCCGCGCGGAGCGCAGCCCGCTCCCGGGCGGAACGGCATCGGTGCAGACCCCGGCCGAACGGGTCGAACACCTGCGGGTACTCGTTGTGGATGACGAACCGCACATCCTGCACTACATGCAGGCGACCCTCGAGAGCTGGGGGCACGAGGTGGTGCTCGCCCGCGACGGCAGCCAGGCGCTGAAGCTTGCGCTCATGCAGCCCTTCGATCTCATCATCTGCGACTTGCGCATGCCGCGACTCGGTGGACGCGAGATGTTCCAGACGCTGTCGCGTATGCACCCCGCGGTCGCCGATCGCATCATCTTTGCCACGGGCGACACGGTTCGCGGCGACACGCTGCGCTTCCTCGAAGAGCTGGGCCGGCCGTTTCTTCAGAAGCCCTTCAAACTCGATGCCCTGCGCCGCGTCCTCGCCGGAGTTGAAAAGGCGGGGACTCGGGCCTAGGGATTCGGGACTGGGAGTTCCGAGCCCCTAATCCCAAGCCCTGATCCCGACGAGAGTCGATGCGAATCCTGCAGGTCGATTCCGGCCGTGAATGGCGCGGCGGTCAGAACCAGGTGCGGCTGCTGTGCCGCGAGCTCGCCCGCGACGCGGACGTCGAGCAACTCCTCGTCACCAGGGAGGACAGCGAGCTGGCGCGGCGCGCCGCCGCCGAGGGCGTCACCGTTCGCGGCACCGCGTGGGATATCGGCCTCGACCCGCGTGCCTGGTGGCATCTGCGACGCACGATCTCCGCATTCCAGCCCGACATCATCCATGCGCACGACAGTCACGGGCTCACCCTCGCCGCGACCGCGGCCATGGGCCGCACGCTCGTCGCCGCACGCCGAGTCGATTTCCATGTGGGACGGTTCGGCGCCTGGCGGCGGCCGGATCGCATCATCGCCGTGTCGGAGGCGGTCAAACAGGTGCTGATTGGCGACGGGCTCGCAGCGGACGCGATCACCGTCGTTCTGGACGGCATCGACCCCGACGAGATCCGTCAGGCGGCCGTCCCGCCGCTCGACATCCGGAGCCAGCTGCACCTGTCGCCGAACGCGCTGCTCGCGGTGAACGCGGCGGCGCTGGTCGATCACAAAGATCACAAGACACTGATTCGCGCCGCGCGCACAGCCCGAACCCTCGAGCCGCAGCTGCATTGGGTCATCGCGGGCGAGGGACCACAACGGGAGGCGCTCGCCGCGGAAATCACGCGCCTCGACCTCCAGGGCCGCGTGCACCTCGTCGGTTGGATTGACCGCATCGAGGCGTTGATCGCTGCGGCGAACATTTTCGTGATGTCGTCGAAGCTGGAAGGGCTCGGGAGCGTCATTCTGAACGCGCTCGCGTTGGACCGGCCGGTGGTCGCCACCGCGGCCGGCGGCATTCCCGAAATCCTCCCCCCCGAGTTCCTGGTTCCCCCGGGTGCCGCCGAAACCCTGGCGCGCAAGGTGGCGGACGTACTCCACAATCCCAGGTTTGTGCCCCCCCCCTTCCCGCCCCGCTTCACGGCGCGGTCCATGGCGGGTCAAGTCTTGGATGTCTATAGGACCCTTCTCTAGATTGCAGGGCCATGATCTACGTCTGCGTTCCGGCACATAACGAGGCGAGCACCGTTGGGCTCGTCCTGTGGAAGGTCCGCCAGGTCTTCACCGCGTTCGAGCGGGAGTACCAGATCCTGGCGTGTGACGATGCGTCCACGGACGGGACGGCGGACGTCCTGACTTCGTATGCGCGCGTGCTCCCCCTGACGGTGATCAAGCATCACTCGCGGCAGGGATACGCGCGCAGCCTGGAGGAGCTGCTTCGGCTGGCGCTGCAGCGCACCGATCGACCCAAGCGCGACTGCGCCATCACCCTGCATGCCGATTTCGTGCATGGCCCGGAGACGATGGAGGAGTTGGTGAAGCGGCTCGAATCGGGGGCCGACCTCGTCGTGGCCGAGCAGTCGCGCATTCAGGGCGTGAGCACCTGGCAGGAGCGCTGGGCACGGCAGTGGGCGCCACGCCTGTTGCCCGTCGGGGTCGGCGTCAAAGACTCCATCTCGGGATTCCTCGCACTCCGGCTGATCGTGCTGCGGCAGGCCACCCGCGGCGGTGATGCCGCGCTGCTGCGCGCCGAGGGATGGTCCGCCAACGCGGAGCTGCTCGCCCGCCTGGGCGCGCACGCGCGGCGGGTCGAAGTCGTGCCGTCCGCGGCGCGCTTCGATCTCAAGCAGCGCGCCTCGCGCTCCAAGCCATGGCAGCAACTCTTGTCCGCCTGGCGCTCGCGCGGACTGATCAGCGCGGCGCGCAAAGGAGCTACCACAGTGCTGCTGGCGTTCCTGGCAGGGTTCACCTCGCTCACCGCGCAGGACACCGCCCGCACCGTAGCGCCCGAATCCACACCCCCTCCCCCGCCGGCGCCACCGGTCATCCCGGCGCCTGCAGTGCGCTTCCCAGTGGGCGAACGGCTCTCTTTCAGCGCCAAGTACGGCATCTTCAGCGTCGGCAATGCCGTCATGGAAGTGATGGGGATCGATACGGTGCACGGGGTGGAAGCCGTGCACATGCGGTTTCGCATCACGGGCGGGGCGCTCTGGTATCACCTCGACCAGACCATGGAGTCCTGGGTCGGCCGGTACGACTTCCGTTCGCGACGGTTCGCAACCGTGCAGGACGAGCGCGACAAGCACCGCGAGCGTCGCTACGAGATCTATCCCGATTCCGGATTCTATAGAGAGGAAGGGCGCGACACGACATTTGCCACCGTCCTCGAGCCGCTCGACGACGGGGCGTTTCTGTACTGGATCAGAACGGTGCCGCTCGAGGTGGGCAAGAAATACGAGTACGCGCGCTATTTTCGCCCAGACCGCAACCCCGTCATCATCGAAGTACTGGGGCGCGAGCGTGTGAATGTCGCGGGCAAGAAGTGGCGTGCGCTCGTGGTACGCCCCAGAATACCGCAGGCGCGCGGCATCTTCGCGGAGAAGTCCGAGACGCGCATCTGGTTGTCGGACGATGAGCAGCGGCTCGTGCTCGCGATACAGTCCAACTTCTCGTTCGGGCAGGTGACCTTGAAGCTCAAGGACTACAAAGTTCCCCCCCCTCCCCCTCCCCCTCCCCCTCCCCGGGGTGAATCAGCCATGACCGAATACCGGGAAGCTGACTTTTCCCGCATCAAGACCGTGCCGGTTGCCAAACGCCCCAACAAAGTCGATGCCTCGCTCCTCGCCAAGACTCCGCTTCCTTCCGATCGATCGTTTACCGCGTTTCTCGACTCGCTCCCCTCGATCCTCGCGGCGCAGGACCTGCGCTACGTCGTCGACCAGATGGTGGCCGCGACGGGCCGGCGCGCCGTCGTCGCGATGCTGGGTGGGCATGTCATCAAGGTGGGACTGGGCCCCCTGCTGATTGCGCTGCTGCGCAAACGCGCGGTGAGCGTGATTGCGATGAACGGTAGCGCGGCGATTCACGACTTCGAGCTGGCCGCGTACGGCGGCACGAGCGAGGACGTCGCGGCAGGATTGGGGGACGGAACGTTCGGGATGGCCGAGGAGACCGGCCGTGAGATGAACGCCGCCCTGGCTCGCGGCGCGAACAGCGGACAGGGCGCCGGGGAGGCTCTCGCCGAGTACTTGCGGGCGCGCAAGGATCTCCCCGGGCGCGACGTGTCGGTGCTGGTGGCGTGCGCCGAGCTGGGACTACCGGTTACTGTGCATGCCGCGATCGGCGCGGAGATCATCCATCAGCACCCCAGTGCCGACGGCGCGGTGATCGGCGCCACCAGCCACCGCGACTTCAAACGGCTCGCCGGAGCCTTGCCCGATCTCGACAACGGCGGGGTCGTGCTCAACCTCGGCAGCGCCGTCGTCATGCCCGAGGTGTTTCTCAAAGCGCTCACCGTAGCACGCAATCTCAACGGCGGCCGGCCCACACAGTTCACGGCCTGCGACTGCGACATGCAGCGCCACTACCGCCCGCGCGTCAACGTCGTGGAGCGGCCGACGCTGGCCGGAGGCCGCGGCATTCAGCTGACAGGACACCACGAGATTCTCTTCCCGCTGCTCGCATGGTCCGTGTTGTCACGGTTGGAATCGCGGTAGGGGCGCAGCATGCTGCGCCCCTACCTCTCCATCCTGATGACCGTGGCCGCGTGTACGACCCGGACGGTCAGTCCGGCCACTGAGGTGACGGCCGTCGGCTCGGGCACGAGTGACGTGCAGAACGTCGTGCGACTGGCGCTCACGCTCGATGCCGCGGGCGACCGCAAGGCGGACACGTTGTACGCGTCGGATGCAGTGGTGGTGGGAAACGCGCGCGTGCGTCTCGCGTCACCGCGTTTCGCGGGAATCGCCGGCGGCGGCGCTGGGCGGGTGACAATCACGGCCGCAAACGCCAGCGTATCGGGCGGGGTAGCATGGGTATTGGTCGATTACCGGTGGTTCAGGCAGGCCGACCAACGTGCGGAGGCCGGTCGGGCTACAGTCATCTGCGAACTACGGAGAAGCGGCTGGAAGATCGTGCACGCACACTCGAGCCAGCCGCTCCCGTGGGAGCCTTAGCTGGCGGGCCGGCCCTTGATCATGTCCCGGACGCGGTCGGCCGTGGACGGACTCAGGATGCGAAGTGCGAGATAGAAGAAGAAACCGATGACGGCGAGTGTCAGCACCGTCGCCGCGATCCCGAACAGGCTGCCCACGATGCCGAACACGAGCTTCAGGCCGAGCCAGGCGACGATGGCGAGAATCGCGAACCCGATAATGCTCCGGAACATGATACCCTCCGTGGTTTCCGGTGCGTCTGCAGCGTACGCCTAAATGTCGCACAAAGTTTCGTCGTGTGAAGTCCTGATCGCCGGCGGCGGCATCATCGGCGCCGCTTGCGCGCGCGCCGCGGCGCTGCGCGGGCTCCGCGTGCTCATTTGCGAACCCGGCCCCGACCCGGCGGCCGCGTCGGCTGCGTCCGCGGGGATCCTCGCCCCACAGATCGAGAGCAGCGACGAGACCCTGCGGGCACTGGGGCTGCGCGCCCGCGAGCTCTACGAAAGTCTCGCTGCGACCCTCGTCGCCGACACTGGTATCGACATTGGCCTTTGGCGCGACGGTGTGGCGTCACTCGCGTTCACCGAAGCGGACGCCGAGCGGCTACGGGATGCCGTCGCACACCAGCGACAGGCCGGGCTGCGCAGCGATTGGCTGGAAGCCGAGGACGTGGCGGAGCGATTCCCGGCGGCCGCACCCTGCCTGGGTGCCCTGTTTTCTCCCGAGGACGGAGCGGTGGACGCTCCCGCCCTTACTCGCGCGCTGCGCGCGGATGCGCGGCGCCGCGGCGCGCAAACCCTGAACGCCCGCGTCACCCGTCTCAACACCATCCTCGGTCGCGCGACCGGCGTCGAAACCACGGCGGGCAAGATCAAGGCGGAGCACGTCGTCATCGCCGCCGGCGCGTGGTCACCGCAGATCGACCACCTGCCACGGACACTTCCTGTCGAGCCGGTGCGCGGTCAGATGGCCGCGGCTCCCTGGCCGGCCGAAATGCCGCGAACGGTGTTGTACTACGATCATGCCTACGTATTGGAGCGGGGTGGCGAGGCGATCTTCGGCAGCACCATGGAGCACGTGGGGTTTGACGCCGGTGTCACCGACGCCGGCATTGTCGAGATCGTTTCGATGGCGCGACGCCTGATTCCCAGCCTCGGCGCCCCGACGCGGACGTGGGCGGGCTTGCGTCCGGTGACGCCCGACGGCCGGCCGATCGTCGGCCCCGATCCGGATGTCCGCGGATTGTGGTACGCCACGGGACACGGCCGGAACGGTGTCTTACTCGCGGCGCTCACCGGGGAGATCATCGCGGCGCTCATTACGACTCAAGGGTCCGAGATAGAGATTGCTTCTCTCGCCCCGGAGCGATTTACTTCCTAGCATGTTTCGCAGTTGTGGCTTCTGTAACGCGGCGTTTGACGGTGATGGTGGGCCCTCAGGGCTCGGCGTGGGCCGGCGGCTCGCGTTCGATGAGTGGAAGGGCCGGCTCTGGGTCGTATGTCCCCGCTGCAGTCGCTGGAATCTCACCCCCTTCGATGACCGGTTGGAGCGGATCGAAGCGGTCGCGCGTGCCGCAGGTCAGGGACGCATCGCGGCGTCGACCGATCAGGTCGCGTTGGTCCGCTGGGAACGGTACGACTTCGTGCGCGTGGGAAAACCGCCGCGTGTCGAGCTGGCGACGTGGCGGTACGGAGAGCGGCTCCGCCATCGCCAGCGCGAGCGGATGAAGGTCGTCGTGCCGCTGACGATCGCGGCGATCGGCATGGGCATCGCGGCCAACGTCGCGGCCGGAGGCGGCTTCGGCGTGGTCGTATGGAACATCCACCGCGTCGCGGACTGGATCTACTTGCGCATGGTCGGCGGGCGTAAGGTGCCGCTCGTCGAGTCCCCGATCTGCGCGCGCTGTGGCAGTCTCATGCAGCTGCGCGCCCGCCACATTCAGCACGCTCGTGTCGTCCCCGACCAACATGCCGACATGGCCGTCGTCCTGAGCTGCCCCCGTTGCCGGGGGGAAGGCGCGCAGCTCACCGGCAACGACGCCATCCAGGTACTGCGGCAGGGCCTGACCTACTTGAACCTGGCGCGCGGCGGACGGCGCAAAGCCGAGGACGCGGCGCGCGAAGTCGATGGCGTCGGCGGGCCAGACCAACTCGTCCGCGACATCGCTCGCCGCGAGTTGACGCTGCGGAGCTTGCGGCCTGAGCGCGGGCTGGCCCTGGAGATGGCCGTTGATGAACGCGCCGAGGTTCAGGAGTTGGAGCGGCAATGGCAGGAGGCTGAGGAAATCGCCGACATCGCGGACGGGACGCTGAGCACGTCGGCCGACATCGAGGAGAGGCTGCGGTCGCTGAAGAAGCGGGATGGCGATCAACCATCTGGTTGAAAAATGACCTACCCGCGCCCTGACGCTCTGGCTATCTTCGACCTCCATGGCGGCGCCCCTGGTGCAGATCCTTCCCTCACGGTCCCCTGCGAGCGGGGAGGCGGCCCGCAAACCCCCCTGGCTCAAGGTCAAAGCTCCTGGTGGCCCGAACTACGTCGTGCTGAAGCACATGATGCGCGACCTCAAGCTCCACACGGTCTGCGAGGAAGCCCACTGCCCCAACATCGGGGAATGTTGGGAGCACAAGGCCGCCACCTTCATGATCCTGGGGGATGTGTGCACGCGTAACTGCGCGTACTGCGCCGTCGCGCATGGTACCCCGACCTCGCTCGACGCCGGTGAGCCGCAGCGTCTCGCAGACGCCGTCGCCCAGATGGATCTGAAACACGTCGTGATCACGAGTGTGGATCGCGACGACTTGCCGAACGGCGGCGCGGAGGTATTTGCCGAGTGTATTGCGGAGATTCGGCGACGCCTGCCCGAAACGTCGATCGAAGTGCTGATTCCCGATTTCAAAGGCAATGCTGACGCGCTCCGCATCGTGGTGGACGCCCGACCCGACATCCTCAATCACAATCTCGAAACGATCGCCCGCCTGTACCGCATTGCGCGCCCCGGTGGCCGCTATCCGCGCGCGCTCGAGCTGCTGGAGCGCGCCAAGGACATGAATCCCGTGCTGCTCACCAAGTCGGGGCTCATCTGCGGCTTGGGTGAGGATTGGGACGAGCTGCTCGCGGCGATGCGGGATCTGCGGGCGGCGCGCGTCGACATCGTCACGATCGGACAATATCTGCGGCCCTCGGACCAGCATCTGCCCATTGCGCGCTGGTACACGCCGGACGAATTCGCCGAGCTGAAACGCTATGGCATCACACTCGGCTTCCGGCATGTGGAATCGGGCCCCCTGGTGCGTTCCAGCTATCACGCGTGGGAGCAAGTGGAGGCAGCGACGGCATGACGGCCACGGCACGATCCCCCAAGAACACCGCGCAGTCCGAGCTGCACCTCAAGATGCTGCGCCAGATGCTGCTCATCCGGCGCTTCGAAGAGAAGGCGGCGGAAGCGTACGCGCTTGGCAAGATCGGCGGGTTTTGCCACCTCTACATCGGACAGGAAGCGGTCGGCGTCGGTGCGCTCGCGGCGCTCAAGGAGGACGACTACGTCATCTGCTCCTACCGTGAGCACGGCCAGGCGCTCGTCAAAGGGATTTCGGCGAACGCCGTGATGGCCGAGCTGTTCGGTAAAGCCACGGGCTGCTCCAAAGGCAAGGGCGGCTCGATGCACCTGTTCGACGCGAAGAAAGGCTTCATGGGCGGGCACGGCATCGTGGGTGGGCATATCCCGCTCGGCGCCGGTCTGGCCTTCGCCAGCAAGTATCTGGGCAACGACCGGGTATGCGTCTGCTTCTTTGGTGAAGCGGCGGTCAATATCGGCGCATTCCACGAAACGCTGAACATGGCGTCGGTGTGGAAGCTGCCCGTGATTTTCCTGTGCGAGAACAACCGCTACGGGATGGGGACCGCGTTCGAGCGCGTCGCGGCCGTGACCGATATCGTCGAGCACGCCTGCAGCTACGACATGGCGGCTGAGCTGGTGGACGGCATGAACGTGCTGACGGTCTACGACGCCACGCGGCGCGCGGTCGAGCGGGCGCGCAAGCAGAGCCATCCGACGCTGCTCGAGGTGCGCACCTATCGCTTCATGGGCCACTCGATGTCGGACCCGTTGCACGGCGTGTATCGCACCAAGGACGAGGTCGAAGAGCAGAAGGCGCGTGATCCGATCACCCACCTGGCCGGCAAGCTCAAGGAGGAGGGGGTCATCGATCAGCAGGGGCTCGACGCACTGGATGCCGAGGTCCTGGCTGAAGTCGAGGCATCGGTGAAGTTCGCGGACGAAAGCCCCGATCCCGATCCGGACGAGCTGCACACCGACGTGCTGGCCGACTGATGCCCACCCTGACCTACCGGGATGCGCTCAATCAGGCGCTGCGCGAGGAAATGCAGCGCGATTCCAAGGTCTTTCTGATGGGCGAAGAGGTGGGCGTTTACCAGGGCGCCTACAAGGTGAGCCGAGGCTTGCTCGAGGAGTTCGGCCCGGAGCGCGTGGTGGATACGCCCATCGCCGAGCTGGGGTTCACCGGGATCGGCGTCGGTGCGGCGATGGGCGGCCTGCGTCCGGTGATCGAGTTCATGACCTGGAACTTCGCCGTGCTGGCCCTGGACCAGATCATCAACTCGGCCGCGAAAATGCTGTACATGTCCGGCGGCCAGATCCAGATGCCGATCGTGTTCCGCGGTCCCAATGGCGCCGCGCTCCAGCTGGCGTCGCAGCACTCGCAGGCGTGGGAGAGCTGGCTCGCGCACATCCCCGGTCTCAAGGTGGTCGCGCCGGCGACGCCGGCCGACGCCAAGGGCCTGCTCAAGTCGGCGATTCGCGACAACAACCCAGTGATCGTGCTCGAAGGCGAGATGCTCTACAACCTCAAGGGTGAGGTGCCGGACGGGGAGCACATCGTCCCGATCGGGCGCGCCGAGGTGAAGCGCGAGGGGACGGACGTGACGCTGGTCTGCCATTCCAAGACGCTCGTGGTCGCGCAGAAGGCCGCGGACCTGCTCGCCGAGCAGGACGTGTCGGCGGAGGTGCTCGACCTGCGCTCGCTGCGCCCGCTCGACGAGGCGGCGATTCTCGAGTCGGTGCGAAAAACCAACCGCGCGGTCGTGGTGGAAGAGGGCTGGCCGCACGTGGGGATTGGCGCACAGCTCGTGGATCTGATTCAGCGCGAGGCATTCGACGATCTCGATGCGCCGGTGCAGCGCGTGACCCAGGCCGACGTACCGATGCCGTACAACAAACACCTCGAGCGGGCCGCCAAGGCATCGCCCGAGAAAGTCGTCGCCGCCGCGCGCCGCGTGCTTTACCTAGACCCTAGTCCCCAACCCTAGTCCCGATCATGGCCACCAGAGTTCACATGGAGGCGTTGTCGCCCACGATGGAGGAAGGGCGCCTCGTGAAGTGGGCCAAGAAGGAAGGCGACGCCGTAAAATCCGGCGACACGCTCGCCGAGGTCGAGACCGATAAAGCAGTGATGGAGCTGGTCGCGCGCGCTGACGGTCAGCTCCTGAAGGTCATCGTGCCGGAAGGGACGACGGTGCCGGTCGGGAGCGTCGTCGCGTGGATTGGGAAGCCGGGTGAAAAAGTCGATGGAGCAGGGAGCGGGGAGCAGGGAGCCGCGGCGGCAAAGCCACCGAAACCGGCGACGCCAGCGCAGGCCCCCGCCCCGGTCCCCGCTCCAGCCCCGGCTCCACGTCCCGCTCCGACAGCACCCGCGGCCGCTCCTGCGGACGCGACTCGAGTCAAGGCCTCACCGTTAGCGAGACGCATTGCGAAAGACGCCGGCGTCGATCTGCAGCTCGTTCAAGGCTCGGGCCCGGGCGGTCGCGTCATCAAGCGCGACGTCGAAGGCGGAGCCGTTGCCGCGGCCGCCGCTGCGCCGCAGGCCGCCCCGGTACAACGCACGACGCCCGACGTACGACGCACGGGTGTTCCGTACGAGGACGTCCCCCTCTCCCAGATCCGCAAGACGATCGCCAAGCGGTTGGCCGCTTCGATCGGACCGGTGCCACACTTCTTCCTCACGACCGAGATCGACATGGAGCGTGCCGCGGAAGCTCGCGAAGCGCTCAACAAGCAGCTCGGCGAAGAAGGCGGCAAGATCTCGTTCAACGACATCATCATCAAAGCGGTGGCGCTGGCGCTGGTGCAGCACCGCGCCTGCAACGCCTGGTTCCAGGAAGACCACATCCGCTACTGGAACGAGGTGCACATCGGCATGGCGGTGGCGATCGAAGACGGCCTGATCACGCCCGTGATCCGGAACGCCGATCAGAAGAGCCTGCGCGCGATCGGCGCGGAGTCACGGGAACTGGCCGGCCGGGCCCGCAACCGCCGCCTCAAGCCTGAGGAGTACACCGGCGCCACGTTCAGCGTCTCGAACCTGGGCATGTTCGAGATCGACCACTTTACTGCCGTGATCAATCCGCCCGAAGCGGGAATCGTCGCGATCGGGAGCATCGTGCCCCAGGCCGTGCCGGAGGGTGAGCGCGTGGTCGTGCGCCGCCGCATGCATCTCACGATGAGCTGCGACCATCGCGTGATCGACGGAGCGACGGGGGCGGCGTTCCTGAGGACGCTCAAGCAGATGCTGGAGAATCCGTTGGCGATGCTACTCTAACTCGGAAGCCGGAACGCGGGAACGCGGAACAGCATGACTGGTTCCGCGTTCGCACTTCCGCGTTCCGCGTTTTGGAAGGGGACAGGATTTGCCAAACTTCGATGTGGTGATTCTCGGCGGCGGCCCCGCCGGCTACGTCTGCGCGATCCGCTGCGCTCAGCTCGGCCTGCAGACGGCGGTGGTCGAGCAGGACAAGCTCGGCGGGGTGTGCGTGAACATCGGCTGCATTCCGACCAAAGCGCTGCTCCATTCCGCCTACGTCGCGCATCTCCTGAAGGAGTCGAAGGACTTCGGCGTCGAGGCGGGCGAAGTGAAGACGGACTACGGCGTCGCCATGAAGCGCTCGCGCCGTGTGGCCGATCAGAACTCCAAGGGCGTCGAGTTCCTCATGAAGAAGCACAAGATCACCGTCGTGAGGGGCACGGGCGTCCTGCAGCCCGGGAAGAAGGTCAAGGTCGGCAGCGACGTTTACGAGGCCAAAAAGGCCGTCGTGATCGCCACCGGCTCTCGCGTGAAGGGCCTTCCCCAGATCGGGCTCGAGATCAACAAGACGACCGTGATTTCGTCCGATGAGGCGCTGCTGATGGAGAAGATCCCCGCTACGCTGGCGATCATCGGCGCCGGCGCGGTCGGGATGGAATTCGCCGATATCTTCAATGCCTTCGGTGTGAAAGTCACGATCATCGAAGCCCTGCCCCGGATTCTTCCCCTCGAGGACGCGGAAGCCTCGGATGCGGTCGGCAAGAGCTATCGCAAGCGCGGCATCGAAGTGATCGCGGGTGCGAAAGTCACGAAGGCGACCGTCGCCAAGGACAAGGTCACGCTCGACGTCGAGGCCGGCGGGGAGAAGAAACAGATCGTCGCGGCAGCGGTGTTGATGGCAGCGGGACGCGCCGTGAATATCGAAAACGTGGGACTCAAGGAATGCGGCATCCAGCTGACCGAACGGGGCTTCATCAAAGTCGACAAGAACCTGCAGACGAGCACGGCCGGGTACTACGCCATCGGCGACGTCGCCGGGCCGCCCATGCTGGCCCATAAGGGCAGCCGTGAGGGCGTGACAGTTGCCGAGATCATCGCGGGGCAGAAACCGCATCCGATCAAGTACGACAACGTGCCGAGCGTGACGTACTGCCATCCCGAGGTCGCGAGCATCGGGCTGACCGAGGATCAGTGCAAGGAAAAGAAGCTCGACTACGTCGCCGGGAAGTTCCCGTTCTCGGCCAGCGGCCGCGCGCGCGGGACTGGCGAGACCGAAGGCTTCGTGAAGATCCTGCGCGACAAGAAGTACGGCGAGATCCTGGGCGCGCACATCGTCGGCGGGCACGCCTCCGAGATCATTCACGAGCTGGCGGTCGCGCGCGAGAACGAATACACCGTCGAAGAAGTCGAACTGGCGATTCACGCCCATCCCACCATGTCCGAAGCCATTGCCGAAGCGGCCCTCGATTCGCTCGGCCGCGCGCTGAATGTGTGACTGACGAGCACCCGAAGGACCCGCTCGCCCTCGGGTTGGGCTCGCTGGCTGCCGGCGTAGGCTTCGGCGGCGCCTGCCTCACGGCCGTCCAGATCGCCGCATCAATCGTTCGAGGTGACCTAGCACCGAGCATCTATCGTGATCCGCTCATAGTCGGTTTGTTTGCGGCGATCGCAGTTGCCGCCGTGTGCGGCTGGTACCGCAGCGCCGCGCTCGAAAACATCTGGCAGCGCGGCGTCATCATCGTGTTGGCCGTCGTCGGCGCGCTGATGATCGGATTCCTCGCTGCCCCGCTCGATCGTTTTTTTGGCGTGCTGGGAATGATCGTGTGGCTCGCGATCACCCTCGCGTTCGGGTTCGTCGGCACGCGGTGGGCGATTAGGGGGAAGGGGGAAGAGGGAAGCGGGACGGGTACTGCATGAGCACGCTCGAGATCGTCGAGGCAGGCCCCGTTCCTTACCAGGAAGCGCTCGCGTGGCAGCGGGGCCTCGCTGAGGATCGGATCGCCGGTCGACTCGACCACGACGTCCTCCTCCTGCTCGAGCACCCTCCAGTCGTGACGTTAGGTCGTAATTCACAGGCGGCTCATGTGCTCCGCCCGGCGGGCGTCGACGTGTTCGAGGTCGAGCGCGGCGGTGACGTGACATATCATGGGCCGGGACAGCTCGTCGGGTACCCGATTCTCGATCTTGGCGCCTACAAGAAGGATCTGCATTGGTATCTGCGCACGCTGGAGCAGGCGCTGATCGAGGCGCTCGCCCTGCTCGACATCGCGGCGGAGCGCAATCCTGGGTTTACGGGCGTTTGGACGCGCGGCCGGAAGATCGCGAGCATCGGGATCCACGTGAAGCAGTGGGTCACTTGGCACGGCTTCGCGCTCAACGTGGCCACAGATCTCACGGAGTTTGAACGGATCGTACCCTGTGGAATCTCCGATGTCGTCATGACCTCTGTGCAACGGGAGCGGGGAGCAGGGAGCAGGGAGCAGTTGTGGCAGGAAAGTGTGACTGCGGTGGTGGCTGGATTCCAGAAGGCGTTCGGAGTTTCGATTATTCCGTCCCCTGAAGGGGCGGCTCGGCCACGGCACGCGTCCTTAAGGACGCCCGTGGTCACCGAGCCGGGGCTTTAGCCCACGGACACAAAACCCCGCGTCCCGCCCGGACAAGTCGAAACCACCAAATGGCCGGTCCTGCATTACGGCGATGTGCCCACCGTGGACACGTCCAAATGGACGTTCTCGGTTTCCGGTATGGTCGCGCGTCCATTTTCGCTGACGTGGGACGAGCTCCTGGCCCTGCCCCGCAAGACCGTCCACTGCGATATCCATTGCGTGACGACGTGGAGCCGGCTCGACAACGATTTCGAGGGCGTGCCGGTCCAGGATCTCCTGAAACGCGCGGGCGTCAAGAAAGAAGCGCAGTACTGTCTCGTAGTCGCCGAGCAGGGATTCACGACCAACCTGCCCCTGTCCGACCTCGACCGGCCTGAAAACCTGATTGCGTTGAACTGGGCCGGCGAGCCGCTGACCCCCGAGCACGGCTGGCCGGCGCGGCTGCTGGTGCCGCACCTCTACTTCTGGAAGAGCGCGAAGTGGGTGCGCGGGTTCGAGCTGCTCGACGAGGATCTGCCGGGGTTCTGGGAGCAGAACGGCTACCACATGCGCGGCGATCCGTGGACCGAGGAGCGCTACGGCGGCCGGGGCCTGACTCAGCACGAGATCAACAAATTCCGCAACGCGAGTAAGAAGCACCTCTAGGCCAGCAGGGCCTCCACTTCATGAGCCGCTTCCTGCTGGTAGCGGCTCTCTTCATTCAATTCCTGCGCCAGCCGGCCGAGACTTTCGCCGACGCCCTCCCCCTGCGCGGCCTGCCAACGGCTGAGTGCCGCGCTCGCATCCTGCAACCGCTGCGTCAGCATATCCCGGCCGCGCCGGCAGCGATCGAACGCATCATGCCAGCGAGGCGACTGGTCGGTGTTTGGATGGGCTTCGAAGGCTTCGACGTGGAGCTGGAGCGCAGAAAGCTGTCGGGCCGCCTCGCACGCCGCTGACACCAGCGGACCGGCCTGCGCCGCCGCCGGAACCGCGCGCGCGCGCAGCAGTAAGTCGTTCAGCAGCCCGCGTGCCTGACCGTCCGGTAGCTGCGCCAGAACCTGTTGCGCCATGCTGTGCCATTCCGGCAAGCGGCGAGCCGCGGCAGCCGCGACCGCTAGTGCGGCGGCGAAAATCGGAGTCGTGACGAACAGAACCGGCGTGCCGGCCAGGAATCCAGCGGCGGTCCCGCCGATCATCACCGCGCCGAGCAGCGGCAGGATGTCGGCGGGAACGGGCGCGCGCAACGCGGTTACCGCGATCACCTCGCCCCTCCCAGGCGCGCGAGCGTTTCGCGCGCGCTTTGGGTCCAGCCGTCATTCTCGTGGTAATAAGAGAGAAAGGCCGTGAGGTTCCTGCGAGCCAGGTCGGGCTGGCCCAATGCAAACTCCGACATCCCGGCGTGGTAGAGGGCCATGTAGTGATTGGGCCAGTACTCGATCACGAGCTCCATGATCGGTCCGGCGGACCGGTCGTCGCCCGCGTCCGCAACGGGATGGGCGACGTTGAACACGATGCCGACAGCACCGTAGCGCTGATCAGCGGGCAGCCCATCGATTACGCGCCGCGCTTCACCGATCTTGCCGCCGAGGGCATAGCACGCGGCGCTGTAGCCTTGCCCTTCGAGGGTCGTCGGGGCCGGATGGCCACGTTGCGCAAGCTCCACCTCGACGGCATTGCAGAACGGCTTCATGGCGGCGAACCATTCCTGAGCTGATCCATCAAAGCTCCCCCCCGCTGGTTGGGGGGCCGGTGCGCTAGTCCGCAGCGGGGTCGCGCGGGCATAATGGCGCAGCACGATGACCCCGCAGATCGCGAGGTAACCGAAGCCGGCGAGATAGAGGGTTTTGCGCATGGTGTTCAATAATAGGACGACGCAGGGGCACCGCTGTGCACAGGGTCACATAGGCGCGTTTCCCAGCAGCCCGAAGAAGATGCGAAATACCTCGATTCCATCCCACAGCTGCTTCAGGTCGAGTTTCTCATTCGGCGCGTGGAGACGATCATCCGGCAGGCCGATCCCGGTAAGAATCACGGGCGCCCCCGCCGAGGCGAGCGCCGGGACCACGGGAATGGATCCGCCGGCACGCGCGCGCACCGCGCCGCGGCCGGTGACCTGCTGAAACGCCTGATCGAGCAGCTTGAAGGCCGGATGATCCACCTTGATCTGCGCGGGATCGGCACCGTGCAGGAAACGGACGGTCGCCGTCACGTGTTTCGGCGCGAGCTTCTTGACCGCGGCGGCGAGCTGCCGCTCCGCGGTCTTGAGCGTCTGGTTGGGCACGAGCCGCATGCTGACCTTCGCCGTCGCCGCCGCGGGAATCACCGTCTTGGCGCCTTCCCCGGTGAACCCGCCCAGAATGCCGTGGATCTCGAACGTGGGCAGTGCCCACAGACGCTCGTGCACCGAGTACTTCTTGATCCCGACCAGCCCTTTGCCCTGCACGCGTTTCTCGAGAAAAGCCTTCTCACTGAACGGCAGTTTTTTCCAGGCGGCGAGCTCGGCCTTGGACGGGCGCTTCACGGCCTTATAAAAGCCTGGAATGTTGATCCAGCCGTCCTCTCCCTTCAGACGTGTAAGCAACCGGGCCAGCTCATCGTGCGCGTTCGGCGCCGCGCCGCCGTACTCCCCCGAGTGCAGGTCGGTCTTCGATGTCCGCACCGTGATCTCGGCGTAGGCGAGGCCGCGCAGTGTCGTATAGACGGCGGGCCAGCCCGGCGCGACGTACGACATGTCCGCCACGAGCACGGCGTCGGCACGAACCCGCTGCGGCTCGCGCTTGAGCAAGTCGAACAGCACCTGGGACCCGTGCTCTTCTTGCCCTTCGATGAGAAACCGGAAATTGACCGCGGGCCGACCGCCCGCCCCGGCCTCCGCGGCTTTGAGCAGGCAAAACACCTGGCCCTTATCGTCGGCGGCGCCGCGCGCATACAGCCGGCCATCGCGCACTGTGGGCTCGAACGGCGGCGTCGTCCACTCGGCGAGCGGATCGGGCGGCTGGACATCGTAATGCCCGTAAATCAGCAGCGTCGGCGCGCCGGGAACCTGCGGTCCCCTGCCCCACACCACGGGATGCGTCTCACTGCCGAGGAACGTGACTTCGTCACATCCGAGGCGTCGCAGCTCGGCGCCGACCCAATTCGCGGCCGCGCGGCAATCGTTGTTGTGAACCGGAAGTGTCGAGACGGAAGGAATCCGCAGGAACTCGTTCAGCTCGGCGAGGAGTGCGTCGCGATTCATGGCGGCAGAAATGTAGATACGACCGTCGCCGCTAGCCAGCGACAGACACCGGGGTAGATTCTAGCGCCATGCGTACGACCGCATCCTACGACTTGTTCCCCGACGCGCGTAGCGAGCGGGCGCTGGCGCGCGCGCGCTGGCTCGCGCGCGAGGGACGAGTGCGGGACGCGCAGTCCGCGTACGACGAGCTGCTCGCGACCAAGCCCGAGCTGAAAGCGTGCTGGGCGGAATACTTCGAGCTGCTGCGCGCGAGCGGCCAAGCCGCTGAGGCCCTGCAGCTCGCCGATCGCGCGCGCGCCACGTTCGGGGAGACGGGCTTCACGTTCACGCTGCGTGGCGCCGCGCTCACCGAGCTGGGTCGCTATCCCGAAGCGCTCACCGAGCTGGAGCGGGCGGTCGAGGCGGATCCCGACCTGGGACTGGTGTGGCACGAGCTGGGCTACGCCGCATACAAGCTGGGCGACCGCAATCGGGCGCTGCTCGCCCTCGACCGCGCCTTCGCGCTCGAGCCGCATACCGACACCCTCAAACTGCGCGGGCAGATCTTGCGGGAAGCGGGACGCTATCAGGCGGCCGAGGTCGCCTTCGAGGGCGCCGCGCAGGCGGCCGAGCACGCCGAGCAGCGCGCCGACGCCGAGCGCGAGATCGCGACGACGCGCCGGTACGGCTTCTACGCCCCCCGCCGCCCGGAGGACCTGACGCCCGTCGAGCGCTGGTTCGCCGATACGGGATCCGTGGTGCTGGCGTCGACGCCCGGACCCGTGGCGCCCAGCGATGAGACGCTCGTCGCCACGTTCGCGGAGGTGGCGGCGAGCGGCGGCTGGCAGTTCGGACAGCTCATTCTGCTGGGCCCGGAGTTCCCGGCGTGCAACGACTTGGCCGAGCGCCTCGGCGCCCCACTCGTCACGCCTGCCGCGCTCGATCCCGCGGTCTGCCCCCTGATCGTCGGCCTGCGGCCGCTGTCGGCGGACCGGACCTGGAACGGCATCGTCGCCAAGCTCCTGAGCCAGTCGATCGGACTGGTGTTCGCGCTCGAGCATCCGGCCGATGCGCACGGCGTGACCACGGACGTGATCGGCGTGCTGACGGATGCGGGACAACGCCGCGAGCGCGCGCCGAATCCCGCGCAGGCCCTCGCCGACGCTCAACACTCGGGCGCGCGCCTGGCAGCTCGTCGCCTCCGGCCCTCCTGAGGCCGTCGCCTGTGGGGACCCCGCAACAACCGCCGCGTTCCAGTCGTGCGCCGATGTCCGGCCGCGCGATCGTGCAGAGCCAGTTCGATCGCGCCGCCGACCTCATCAATCTCGAAGCCTACATGCGGAAGATCCTGTGCTCCCCGTTCCGCGAGGTGCAGGTCGAGGTTCCCGTGCGCATGGACGATGGCCGGATCGAGGTCTTCACCGGGTATCGCATCCAGCACAACGGCGCGCGCGGGCCGTGCAAAGGCGGGATCCGCTATCACCCGGAAGCCGATCACGACGAAGTGCTCGGCCTGGCGACGATCATGACGTGGAAGACGGCCCTGATGGATATTCCGTTCGGCGGCGCGAAAGGCGGCGTGACCGTCGACCCGAAGAAGCTCTCGAAGCTCGAGCTGGAGCGATTGACCAGGCGCTTCACGCAGCGCATCGCGATCGTGCTGGGTCCGTATCGCGACATTCCCGCCCCTGACGTCAACACCAATGCTCAGGTCATGGCGTGGATTTTGGACGAGTACTCGAGTCGCCAGGGGTACAGCCCCGCCGTCGTGACCGGGAAACCGGTTGCGTTGGGTGGGTCGCTCGGTCGCGAAGAAGCCACCGGGCGCGGCGTGATGTACGTGATGCAGGAGTACGCGCGCGACTTCGGGATCCCGTTGAAGGGCAGCCGCGTCGTGATTCAGGGCTTCGGAAACGTGGGGAGTCACCTCGCGCGCCTGCTCGACAGCGAGTCCGGCGCTCGGATCCTGGCGGTCAGCGACGTCACCGGGGGTGTCTACAACGACAAGGGCCTCGACATTCCGGCGCTCCTGGCCCACGTCGCGCAGGGCAAGCCCGTATCAGAATGGACGGGCGGCAAGCCGATCAAGAATGAAGAGCTGTGGACGATTCCGTGCGAGTGGCTCGTCCCCGCGGCGCTCGGCGGCGTGATCACCAAGGAAGCCAACGCCACCACCGTCGACTGCAAGGTCGTGGTAGAAGCCGCGAACGAGCCCACGACGCCGACGGCCGATCGCATCCTCGAGGAGCGGGGCATCGCCGTGATCCCCGATTTCCTCGCCAACGCCGGCGGGGTCACGGTCAGCTACTATGAGTGGGCGCAAAACCTGCAACAGTACCGCTGGACCCATGAGCAGGTGAATCGGGAGCTCAAGGCGACGATCACGAGGGCATACGTTTCGGTGCGTGATTGGTCGAAGGAGAAGAAGACGACGTTCAGGACCGCAGCGTACGGTATTGCCCTACAGCGCGTTGCGGATGCTGAGCGCTTGCGCGGGAACTAGATGGGCGGTCAAACTGCAAAATGCGGCGGCCGGGCGGTCAAAGAGCAACCGCGGCGGTCAACTAAGCGACTTGCATAAGGCCCAGGTGAGCTTGCTCGCCTCGGCACGGGTTTGATCAAGCGCGCGCCATTCTTCCAGCGACAGGTACTCGAGTCTCTTCGCGACGTGCAACGCGTACGCGACTTCCGATAACGATCCTACGCTGATGTCGAGGTATCGTCGGAACTCCCGCGGACCACGCTTCGCGGATCCTTCGGCGATGTTGGCCGCAGAACTGAACGCCGCTCGTCGCGCTTGCGAGGTCAGCCCATACAGCTCGTGACGCGGGAAGACCTCGGTCGCCTTGTAGACCGCGATGGTGAGGTCATCGCAGGCCTTCCAGGCGTGGAGACGTTCGTAAGGCATCATGTCGACCTATACTACCAATTGACTCGGTGAAGCCAGGACCAAATCAATGCGCCCAGGACCGTCCGACCGCCGCCGTTGCCGTTTAACCGCCGCATTTGCAGTTTGACCGCCTCGACCGCCGCCTTTGTCTCTTGACCGCCCTATTCATTCATCCCGGGACGAGAGTACAGCGCCCGGTACGGATCCCGATCGGCCTGCGTATAGACGCGGATTTGGATCGCCCGTACGGTCTCCGCGATGTCGGCGTTGTTCTGTAGATAGATCTCATCGAAGAGATTCAAATCCATCCGATACAGGCGCTGCGCGATCACGACCGCATTGTTCAGCGGCGCCTGCGCGAACCAGCGCCAATCGTAGGTCTCGAGCGACTGCCCCACCGGTCCACGAAACTGCTCGCGCGCCCAGCCGAACAGGGTCGATCGCACCTGCTCCATCTTCTCCGTGCTCAACGGCTCCGCATAGGCCGAATCGAGGCGCCGGGCCAGCTCGGCGTAAAACACGTCCAGCGTACGTTCATCGCGCCAGCGCGCCGCTGCCCGCTTGGCATCCACGGTGTCGCGCCGCGCGCGGAAGAAGGCCTCCGCGCCGCGATACCCGACGAAGCTCGCGAAGCTTTCGTTGAACGGCGTCTGGCTCTTCACGTACAGCGTATTGTGCGCGAGCTCGTGCAGCACGGTCGCCACCAGCTCCATCGTGTCGCGACTCATGGCGGTCGAAAACAACGGATCGCTCAGGTAGCCGAGGGTGGAGAATGCGCCGGACGGGCGCAAATACACGTCCAGCCCGTCCTGGCCCAATCGATCGGCCTCTCGGCGCGCGCGATTCGCGTTGAAGAATCCCTTATAGGGCACGACGCCGACGATCGGATAGTGCCAGGTGACTTCGCGCAGGCGCTCGCGCCGGCTGGCCGAGAGGACGAGCAGCAGCGTGTCGCGACCGACATCCACGTACGTCGTATACGTGCTGCCCACCGCGAGTCCGAGCGAATCGGCCGCGAACGCGCGCGCCGCGAGCACCAGTGTCAGGCGCTGGCGCAGCGGCGCCGGCGTCGCGGTGTCGGCGATGGCCTTGGCAATGTCGCGGCGGCGCAGCAGCAGCCGGGCTTCCTCGATCCCGGCGCGCGCGATGTAGCGTGCGTCCGCACTGACCACGAGCATCAGCGCGATCCCGCCCAGCACCGCCCCGACCGCGATGACGAGAATCCGCTTGAGCAGCCGGCCCCAGCGCGGCCGGGCGCGCTCGACTACGGCGTCCACCGCAGCCCCACCCGGTGGGTGTCACTCTCCAGCACGCCGTATCCCTGAAACGCGTAGTCGACGGCCAACCGGCCCAGCACGATCCCGCCGCCAAATGTCCATCGCGCAGCGGCGGTGACGGTTGGACGAGTGGAATACCCCAGCCTGCCGATGAGACCGGCACCACCTCTTACGACGCCCACTTCCAGCCCCTGCACCAGGACGGCACTCCGGTCGCGCGTCCACTGGCCCTCGATCGTCGTCAGCATGCGCAGCGTGCCTTGGGGATCGGTGTAGTTCAGCGTGATGCCGGCGCGCGTGCGCCGCGGCAGGAGTGCTTCACCCTCGAGGTCACCCCCCAGGTTTTGCACGCTCACGCCCATCGCCATGATGTCGAAGACCGCGATCGCCAGGCCGACGTCACCCGCCCAGGCATCGCTCACTTCGCTCCCGTACTGCTGGCGATCGTATTTGGCCGTGACGCCCAGCGCCGCAAAGCCGCGGCGGTACACCAGTGACGTCGCGGCCAGGCCTTCATACGGATGGAAGGACGCCCCGGTCTCCATGCCGCGACGCCCGCCTGTAGACGGATCGGGGACGATCACCGGCTCCGAGCCGTAATCGAGCGCCTGCGCACCGAACCCCAGGGTGAAGCGACTGACCCGCAGCGCGAGCGCCGCCGAGGAGAGCACGCTCCCCGCGAGATACGGCTGGTACGATGCTTCGATGCCGAGATGACGGATCGTGGCGATTCCGGCGGGATTGGCGAACATGGCGCCGGCATCGCCCACGAGCGCCGCGCCCGCACCGCCCAGGGCAGCCGATCGGGTGCTGCCGGGAATCAGTGGCAGAATGGAGCCTTCGGTCTGCGCATTCAGTCGGTTAGACGGTTGGACGGTTAGAAGCGCCGCCGCGATACTAACCGCCCAACCGCCTAACCGTCCAACCGTCTTCTTCATTGCAGCCGAAACACGTTGAGCCGCGGCTTCATTGCTGCGCTGATCAGCGCTCCGCTCGGCGCCGTGAAGCTGAGTGTGAACCCCGGATCGCCGGCCGGCTGGGTCGCCCGGTGATAGACCGGCGATCCGGACCGCAGCGTCCCGGTGAGCGACACGTCACGCCCCGCGCTGAGCGTCGGAACCAACGGAAAGAATTTTGGAAACAGCCCTGACTGCTGGGTGTGCAGCGACGAGAAGACGGAATGCATGTTCCAGGAATCGTACTTGAGCTCCGCATGCGGCGTCATGTCCGTCACCCAATTGGCGAGCCCCCACCGGCTCACGATGTCCTCGAATTGGTCGCTCGTGACGGCCTCGATGTTGGCAGCCCCGACCTGCATCGTCTGCACCATCGATCGCGTGAACGTGTTCCAGGCGCTGTTCGTAGGTGCTGCCGCGTACCGATCGACGAGGTAGCGCACGAACAACCACGCCGCGCCGCGCTCCGCCAAACTGCCGATGCCTTCCGTGGGTAGCAAGAAGTGATTCGCGGTGGTATCGAGATACTCATACGCGTTCAACAGGTTACCCGCATAAAAGCGACACGGGAGCGTCCCGATCGTGCAGTCGGCGATCCTCGCATCCGGATTGAGCGCGTAGCTCCTGCCGCCCAGCTCCTCGGCGTAATGCGACATGCCTTCGTTCAGCCACAGCAACTCTCCGTTCGACCCACGAACCAGCACGTGCTGGTTGAAGCTGATCATGTGCTGGAACTCGTGAACGAACGTGACCGGCACGATGGCTTGGACGTTCGCGGCCGTGTGCGCGCAGCTGAGTGTTCCGTTCGGGTCCGCGACGATCGAGTAGAAGATTTCGGCCTTGTTGGAGCGGGAGTCGTTGCTGAACCGTGGGTCGATGTCGACCCCGAAGAAAAACCCGGCGACGAACCCCGTCGCCGTGCACTCGCTCGTGGTCACCAGCTTGTTCACGGTATTGGTCATCAGGACCATGACCACCGAATCAGCGTTGATGTCGGATTCGCGTCCAAAGGCGGCCGTGTCGATGGCGTAGAGTCGCTGATCGAACACGCGGGCAATGCTGTCGAGCGCGACGGAATCAAGGCCACCCGGTGGCGCCAGCGTGTCGACGAAGATGGCCACTTTGGAGTTGATGGCCTTGGCGCGCGCGCCGACGCGGTCGAATCGCGAGCAATCGAGCTCGGCGCAGACCTGGAACGTCCGCAGCGCGTTATACGCCGGCGGTCCGACCTGCGGCGCCGGCTCCGGGAGGGGGGGACTCGGCTGCGGCCCGACCTCCGGCGCGAACCCCCAGGACCGGCGCTCGTCGCCGAGCCGCAGGAACAGGTGAAACCGCTCCGCGCTGCTGAGCGCGCGGAGCTGTTGTTGCGTTGGACTCGGGGTGACCGGAAGAATGGTGTCGCCCCCCAGGCGAAACTCCGCCTGATCGCCCGGATTCCCGGCGGTCAGCTGGGGGACGATGAGGTATTCGGCGTCGGAAGCCGTCGCGGGAAAGACCGTGCACCCCGCGCCGACAGGGTCGAAAAAGCCGTAGTCGCCCGCCGCCAACGTGACGCTGTCCCCGGCGGCGGTACAGGGTTGAATGCTCGGTTCTACGCCCTTAGTACACGCTGCTGCCGCTAGCAACCACACCAGCCGTCCCGCCAGCCGCCGCGCTTTCCGTGGATCCGGTGCTCCCGCCAGCCGATTCCCGAGCATGCGTCTCCTCCACCTGCGTTATTTCTCCGGTGCGCCGCAGCGCCCAATGGAAGCAGATCGGCCCGACCAGCTGCTGCACCCCGATCATGGCGACGGCGAGCGCTTCCAGCGAAACATTCCATTCCGGGAACGCCCGTCGCAGCATCGCGGCGAGCGTGATAGCCAATCCACCCTGCGAGATCAACCCCATCCACCCGTAGTTTATCAGATCAGAACCGGTCGACGTGTGACGACCGGCCCAGCGCAGCCCGGCCCACAGTCCCGTCGCCCGCAGCCCCACGAACAGCAGCGCCCACGGCCAGATCTCCGACAACACGGTGAGGCGGAGATTACTACCCGCGAGCGCGAAAAATACGACATAGACCGGAACGGCGCACCGCGCGAGCTCGGCCCGGATACGCTCACTGTGGATCGCGGCCAGGGGGGGCGAGGCGTTCCGCAATGTGAATCCGGCGGCCAGGGCGATGAGCACGGCGTCCAGACCCGCCAACCGGACGGCCTGCGCCACGATGAACCCGAACACCAGCAGCACCCACTCGAGCCGGCTCTGGATCGCGCGCAGATACTGCGCCGCGGCGAGCCCCAGCGCGGCGCCAACGAGCAGTGAGCCCCCGAGCACCAGCAGCGCGTGGAGCGCGACGCCGGGCGTGACGGCCCCGGCGCTCGCGAGCGGTTGCACCAGCGCCAGGACGATGATGAAGAGCGTGACGGCGGCCACGCTCTGCACGATTGTGACATCGCGGATCGTGCTCGACACGGGGCCCCGCGCCCCGGATTCGCTGATGACGGCCCACGTGATGGTGGGCGCGGCGACGGTCGCGAGCGCGCCGAGCGCCAGTGCCACGGTGAGCGCGTCCTCGAACGGCTGGTGCGCGGTGAGCGGAAACCACGCGCTCACGGTGAGCGCGACCATCGTGACCGTGATGAATGGTACGGCGATGGCGCCGGCGGCGATCCGCAGCATCAGGACGCGCTGCGGGGCGGGACCGCGCAGCGCATCGAGCGTCAGCTCGCCTCCCGCCGCGAACGCGATCAGGGCCAGCGCTCCGTTCGCGATTGTCTTGAGCACCGCCAGCTCGTCGCCGCCGACCAGCCCGAGCCAGGCCGGCCCGGCGACGAATCCGGCGACGAGATATCCGACGATGCGCGGGATGCGAAACCGCCGCACGATGGTTCCGGCGAGATAGGCGGCGACCGTCAGTACCCCGAGGGCGAGCGTCGCGCGCGCTTCGACGGGACCGCCGCGCGCGAGTCGCTGCAACACCGCCAAAACGATGAACGTGAACGCCAGCATCAGCCATTGCATGAGCGCGGAAAATACGGCAACTTTCGCACTGGAACCATGCCGTTCGTTCATCTCCACACCCATAGCGAGTACTCCCTCCTCGACGGCGCCAACCGCATCCCCGAACTGCTGGACCGGGTGCAGGCGTTGGGAATGGATTCGCTGGCGATCACCGACCATGGCAACCTGCATGGGGCGTGGTCGTTTTATGCCGAGGCCAAGGCCCGGAAGATCCGGCCGATTCTGGGGTTCGAGGCGTACCTCGCGTTCGGCAGCCGGCACGCGCGCGAGAAACCCGGCGCCGACGCCCCCGGGGGCGCGCCCTACTCCCACCTCGTGCTCCTGGCGAAGAATCGCGCCGGGTATCAGAACCTCATCCGGCTGTCGTCGATCGGCTTTCTCGAGGGCTATTACCGCCGCCCGCGCATCGACAAGGAAGTGCTGGCGCAGCACCGCGAGGGCATCATTGGGCTCGCGGCCTGCCTCTCGGGTGAGATCGCCCTGTACCTGCGGCAGGGGAACTACGGGGCCGCCAAAGCGAGCGCCGAGTGGTTTGCGCGCACCTTCGGGCCCAACGGCTTCTGGCTCGAGGTGCAAAACCACGGCATTGCCGAAGAGAAGGTCGTTGCCGAGGGGATGTTTCGGCTGGCCGCGGAGCTGGGCCTGCCGGTCGCCGCGACCAACGACGCCCACTACCTCATGAAGGACGACGCGGAGGCGCACGACGTGCTGCTGGCGATCGGGACCGGCAAGGATCTCGACGATCCGAAGCGGTTCCGGTTCTTCGGCCAGGAGAGCTACGTCAAGTCGGAAGCCGAGATGGGCCGGCTGTTCGGCAACCGCACCGACGTCCTGAGCGAGACGGCGCGCGTCGCCGAGTTGTGCGAGTTCGACTTCGAGAAACGCTACTTCCTGCCCCAGTATCCGCGCCCCGCGGAGTTCGCGACCGACCAGGATCTGCTCGTGCACCTCGCGCGCCAGGGTGCCGTCGCGCGCTACGGCGATCCCCTGTCCGCGGAAGTCGAAAAGCGTCTCGAGTACGAGCTCGACGTGATCACGCGCACGGGCTACGCGGGCTATTTCCTCATTGTCTACGATCTGGTCAAGGCGGCGCGCGATCGCGGCATCCCGGTGGGTCCTGGCCGCGGCTCCGCCGCGGGATCGTTGATCGCCTACGCGCTGCGCATCACGAACGTCGATCCGCTCAAGTTCGACCTGCTGTTCGAGCGCTTCCTGAATCCCGAGCGGATTTCGATGCCGGACATCGATCTCGATTTCTGTTTCGAGCGGCGCGGTGAAGTGCTCGACTACGCGCGCGAGCGCTACGGGCGCGAGTCGGTGGGACAGATCATCACGTTCGGGACGCTGAAAGCGCGCGCCGCGTTCCGCGACGTGGCCCGCACCCTGCGCGTCGAGATGGGCGAAGTGGAGCGGCTCACCAAGCTGATTCCCTCGGGCCCGGCGTTCAGCGTCACCCTCGCCGAGGCGGCCGAGAAGGTACCCGAGGTGAAATCGGCCGCCCTGCAGGACGAGCGAATCAGGAAAGTGCTGGATTTGGGCGCCAGGATCGAGGGACTCGCCCGTCACGCGTCGGTGCACGCGGCCGGCGTGGTCATCGCCCCCGGCCCGCTCACCGACTACGTCCCGGTGTGTACCGCGCCCGACTCCAAGACCGACGCCGACGCGATCATCACGCAGTACGACATGATCGCGCTCGAGAAGGTCGGCATGCTGAAGATCGACCTGCTCGGCTTGAAGACGTTGACGGTGCTGCACGATGCCGCACAGATGGTGCGCGAGCGCCACAGCGTGACGATCGATCTCGAGAATCCCGATCTGGACGATCCGAAGGTGTACGAGCTGCTGCGCGCGGGCCGCACCGTCGGGATCTTCCAGTTTGAATCGCCGCTCGCGACCGACTGCCTGCGCAACATGAAGTGCGACCACTTCGACGATCTGGTCGCGACGAACGCGCTGCTCCGGCCCGGCCCGCTCGACACCGGGATGTACCTCGTCTACATCAACCGCAAGCTCGGCCGCGAGAAGGTCCGCTACCCGCATCCCGCGCTCGAAGAAATCCTGGCGCCCACCTACGGCGTGATCGTCTACCAGGAGCAGGTGATGCGGATCGCCAGCGCGCTCGCCGGCTACTCACTCGCCGAAGCCGACGTCTTGCGCAAAGCGGTCGGGAAAAAAATCAAAGAGCTGATCCAGGAGGAGCTCGGCAGTTTCGTCAAGCGCGCCACCCTGCGCGGCCACGACCGGCGCACGATCGAGGACATCGCCGCGCAGATCGAAACGTTCGGGCGCTACGGATTCAACAAGTCGCACTCCGTCGCATACTCGATCCTCTCCTATCAGACGGCATGGTTCAAGGTCTACTATCCCGCCGAGTTCATGGCGGCGCTGCTGTCGTCCGAAATCGGCAACACCGATCGCGTCGTGCAGTGCATCAACGAGGCGCGCGAGCTCGACCTGCACGTCCTGGCGCCCGACGTGAACGAGTCGGGGTACAAGTTCACCGTCGTCGGCGATCGCCGCATTCGGTTTGGCCTGGGGGCGGTGCGCAATGTGGGGGAAGGCGCGATCGCGTCGATCATCGCCGGACGGCAGGCGGGTCCATACCGGTCGCTCGTCGAGTTGTGCGACCGGATCGATCTGCGGCTGTGCAATAAGCGGGTCATCGAGTCGCTGATCGATGCCGGCGCCTGCGACTCCCTCGGCGGCGAACGCTCCCAGCTGGTCGCCGCGCTCGATCACGCGTTCAGCGAAGCGCAGGTCCGGCAGCAGGAGCGCTTCTCGGGCCAGCATGGGCTATTCGGGGAGGAGACACCCGTCCCTCGTCCCGCATCCCCCCTCCCCGATGTCCCTCCGTGGTCCGAGCACGAGCGGCTGACCCGCGAGAAAGCGGTGCTGGGGTTCTTCATTTCCGGCCACCCCCTCGCCAAGTACCGCGTCGAAGTGGAGCTTTTTGGGACCCGCACGACGGCGACCGTGGGGATGTGGAGCCCGCAGAAGGTGACGATCGCGGCCGTCGTCACGGTGGTAAAGCGGCAGATTTCAAAAAAATCGGGAGCGGAGTACGCGCGCCTCACGCTCGAAGACTTTCACGGTACCGCGGAGGCGCTGGTATTTCCAGAGGCGTGGGCCAAGCTGAACGCGGTCATCCGCTCCGACGGCTCCTACCTGCTCACGGGCAGCTACAGCCCGCGCGACCGCGCGGAGGAGCAAGCGCCGTTCATCGTCGAGAGCGCGCGGCTGCTGGACGAGCTGAAATCGAGTGGCGCGATTGGCGTGGCGCTGCGCTGGGGGGGGGAGGCGGGGGGGGCGGCCAACCAGCGGCCCAGCCCCGAGACGGGGCGCGCGATCGCCGCGCTGTGCGCTGCGCACCCCGGGCCGACCCCGGTGCTGCTGGAGTGGACGGGGGCGAACGGGTCCGGCCACGAGACCGTGCGGCTGCGCAGCCGTGCCTTCCGGGTGGACGCGGCCGATGACCTGCTGGCGGCATTGCGGGATCTTTTGGGGACCGATGGCGTGCATCTAGTCAAAGCCTGATGGCGACGTACACACTGGACTTCGAGAAGCCGCTGCTCGAGCTGGAAAAACAGATCGAGGAGCTGAAGCGCGTCTCGGGGGAGAAGCCCGACGTGGCCAAGAATCTCCGGCCGCTCGAGGAGCAGTTGGCGACGTTGCGCGTGGAGATCTACCGCAACCTGACGCCCATGCAGCGGGTCCAGGTCGCGCGCCATCCCCGCCGTCCCTACCCCCTCGATTACGTCAACACCGTGTTCACCGATTTCGTGGAGCTGCACGGGGACCGCCTGTACCGGGATGACCCGGCGATCATCGGCGGGTGGGCGCGGCTCGACGGCATCAGCGTCATGATCATCGGGCATCAAAAGGGCCGGGATACCAAGGACAATCTGTACCGCAACTTCGGCATGGCGCACCCTGAAGGCTACCGCAAGGCGATGCGGCTCATGCGCCTCGCGGCGAAGTTTGGCGCGCCGGTGATTACGCTGGTGGACACGCCCGGCGCCTATCCGGGGCTGGGGGCCGAAGAGCGCGGCCAGGCGGAGGCGATCGCGCGCAGCCTCATCGAAATGGCCTCGTTGCCGACCCCGATCGTGACCGCGGTGATCGGCGAGGGCGGGTCGGGCGGGGCGCTGGCGGTCGGACTCGCCGATCGCGTGCTGATGCTCGAGAACTCCGTCTACTCGGTCATCTCTCCCGAAGGATGCGCGGCGATTCTCTGGAAGGATGCGAGCCAGCGCGAGCGCGCCGCTGAGGCGCTGAAGATCACCGCGCAGGATCTCCTCAAACTGGGCGTCATCGACGAGATCATCCCGGAGCCACCGGGCGGAGCGCATGCCGATCCCGAAGCCGCGGCCGCCGCGCTCGGCGACGGGCTCCAGCGCCACGTGGGCCAGCTGCGCAAGCTCAAGGTGGACAAGCTCCTCAAACGACGCGAGGAGAAGTACCTTTCCATGGGTGCGCTAACCGAGAAGTGAGTTGACGCCTGTCATCGAAGTCCGGTTCAAAGGGAACCGGCGAGAATACTTCACCTGGCCGTCCCAAGAATCCTCCCCGCTCCGCCTCGAGACGCCCGTCATCGTCGAGGTTGAACGCGGGCAGGACTTTGGGGTGGTATCCGCCGTTGGCGGCATCGCCGAAAAGAAATGCGAGCGCTGCGGGAGCTGCGGCGGCCAGGACAGCCCGGCTCCGCGCGCGATCGTGCGACCGGCGACCCCGGAAGACCGCAAGACCGCCACCCTGCTGCGCGAGAACGAAGAAGAGATCCGCCGCACCGTGCGCGACCGCGTGCGCCAGCACAACCTCCCCATGAAGGTCTCCGACGCGGAATGGCAGTGGGACAAGCGCAAGCTCACGATCTACTTCACCGCCGAGCAGCGGGTCGATTTCCGCGCGCTGGTCCGCGATCTCGCCGGCCTGTTTCGGACGCGCATCGAGCTGCGCCAGATCGGCGCGCGCGATGAAGCCAAGCGGCTCGACGGCATCGGGCGCTGCGGACGCCAGCTCTGCATCTCGAGCTGGCTGCCCGAAGGACGCCCGGTGAGCCTGTCGCTCGCCAAAGCCCAGGGGTTGTCGCTCAACCCCGTGCAGATCTCCGGGCCGTGCGGCCGCCTGCTCTGCTGCCTGCACTACGAGCACGAGTTCTACGTCCAGCAACGCAAGCGCTTTCCGAAGGAAGGAAAGACCGTGCAGACGGCCGAGGGAGACGGGCGGGTGGTGTCGGTGGACATCTTCCGCGAGCGCGTCACCCTCCGGTCCGATGACGGCGCCACCCGGGTGGTCACGCTCGAGCAACTGCGGCTGTAGTGGCGCCCGCCACGTTCTACCTCACCACCGCCATCGATTACTCCAACGGCGATCCCCATCTGGGGCACGCGCTGGAGAAAGTCGGCGCCGATTGCATCGCGCGCTATCGGCGCCTGTGCGGGGACCAGGTGCATTTCCTGATGGGCATGGACGAGCACAGCCAGTCGGTCATTCAGGCGGCCGCGCGCGGCGGCGTCACCTCGCGCGAGTGGGTCGACCGCATGGCATCCACGTTCGCGGACTACTGGCGCCGGCTCGAGTGCAGCAACGACGACTGGATCCGCACCACCGAGCCACGGCACGTCCGCGGCGTCGTGGCGCTGCTCGAGCGCATCCAGCAGCAGCGGCCCGACGATCTGTACGTGGCCGACTACGAGGGACTGTACTGCACCGGGTGCGAGGAGTTCAAGCAACCCGCGCAGATCGCGAACGGCCACTGCATCGAGCACCCGACGCTCGAGCTGATTCGAACGAAAGAGCGCAATCATTTCTTTCGACTCAGCGCCTACGGGGACCGGCTGCTCGAGCTGATCACCACCGGCGCGTTCCGCGTCGAGCCCGAGATTCGGCGCAACGAGGTCGTGCGCTTGATCCAGGATGGACTCCAGGACGTCTCCATCTCGCGCCAGCGCCTGCCCTGGGGGATCCCGTTCCCCGGTGATCCCGACCAGACGATCTATGTCTGGTTCGACGCGCTGATCAATTATCTCTCGGCGACCGGATTCCCCGACCCCGCGTACACGCGCTTCTGGCCGGCCGATCTGCACGTGGTCGGAAAAGGGATCACGCGATTTCATTGCGTGATCTGGCCGGCGATGCTGCTCGCGGCCGGTCTCGAGCTGCCGCGTCAGGTGTGGGCGCACGGGTACGTGCAGTGGGAAGGCACGAAGATGAGTAAGACGGCCGGCACGGCCGTGAGCCTGGCCGCCGCGATCGACCGCCACGGCGCCGACGCGCTGCGCTACTTCCTGCTGCGGGAGGTCGGGTTCGAGAACGACGGCAATTTCACGTGGGAGCGCTTCGACGCGCGCTACGTCGCGGATCTCGCGGATACGTTCGGCAATCTCGTCTCGCGCACGTTGTCGATGGTGCAGCGCTATCGCGACGGAGTAGTCCCGTCGTCCCCCCTCTCCGGCACGGAGAGGGGATCAGGGGGTGAGGACCCGCTCGAGCGCGCGGGGCAGGACGCCATCACGGCGTACCGCCGCGCGATGGACGCGTACGATCTGCAACGGGGGGCGGCGCTCGTGATCGAGCTCGCCTCGCACGCCAATCGCTATATCGAAGAACAGGCGCCCTGGAAGCTCGCGAAACAGAAACAGGACTCGGGCGTCGACAGCGTGCTCGCGAATCTCGTGCGCACGATCGCGCGACTCGCTGTGTTGGCCGCGCCGTTCATGCCCGCGAAGGCGCGGGCAATGTGGCAGGTCCTGGGGTCGAGTCGCGACCTCGGGACCGTGCCCCTGGACGAGCTGGTCCGCATGCCCGTCGCGGGCTGGACGGTGCAGAAGCCCCCCCCGCTATTCCCCAAGCCTCCAGACGCTTAGGAACCGTCCCTCGAAAATGGTGACGGAGCGCACACCTCGCGATTTGACGGACAGACGCGGCGGGGCTTATGTTTGCAACCCCATATGAAGAAGAAACACGCAGAGCGCCGCTGGACCGTGATGCTGGTCCCGCACGGCTCGGGTGCTTCCCGGGCCGTGGAGGTATCGCAGACGGTCGTGAAAGCGCTCGTCGGGATCGGCGGCGTGGTCGCGCTGCTGTTTCTCGTGCTCGGCGGCACGGCGCTGTCGCGCGGCGTGAATGTCACCAAGAGTCGCGCGCTCGAGCGCGAGAATGAGGTGCTCGCCAGCGAGATTCAGCGGCTGCGCGAGCGGCTCGTCGGACTGCGGGACACCCTCAACAAATTCAGCGAGCGCGAGCAGGCGATGCGTCTCCTCGCCGGGCTCACGCCGGTGGATCAGGACGTGCAGCAGGCCGGGATCGGCGGGCCGAGCGGGCAGTGGTCCGAGCGCGACAGCCTCTCGGCCGCGGGTCCGAACGGCCAGCAGGCACTCGCCGCGCGCATCGACATGGATCAGCTGACGCGGCGCGCGAACATTCTGGTCCGCTCGATCAACGAGGCGTACGATTCCGCGTCGAGCCAGCGCGCGCGCTACCAGGCGCTGCCCTCGATCATGCCGACCAAGGGGTGGTTGACGAGCGCGTTTGCGCGCGAGCGCGAGCACCCGATTCTTCACCTGGCGCGTCCGCACGAGGGCATCGACCTCTCGGCGAAGATGGGCATGGATATCGAAGCCCCGGCGGCGGGTGTGGTGACGCAGGTGTCGTGGGTGGAAGGTTACGGCAACATGCTGACGATCGATCACGGCTACGGCCTGGTGACGCGCTACGCCCACTGCTCCAAGATTCTGGTGGTGCGCGGGCAGCGCGTGAAGCGCGGCCAGCAGGTTGCCAAGGTCGGCAACACCGGATTGTCCACCGGCCCGCATCTCCACTACGAGGTGTGGGTGAACGGGCGACCGGTGAACCCGATGAAGTATGTGTTGCCGGACGCCATTGTGGATTGATCGGGCGAGACAGATGACGGCTCTCTTGGACGGGACGACGACCGGCATCAGGTTGTCGTCCCGCTTCGTTATGGCCGCGGTGGCGCTCGCGCTCGGCGTGCCGCGCCAGCCGCCCGCGCAAGCGCCGGCGACGCTCAAGGGCATCGTGATCACGCCCGATTCGACTCCGCTCCCTCAGGCGCAGGTCTCCGTGATCGGGACGACGCTCGCCGCACTGACCGATTCCGGCGGCCGCTTCATGATCGCGCGCGTGCGCCGCGGCCTGCAGCTGATCCAGGTCCAGCGCATCGGCTACATGCCGGTCATCTCGCAGCTCCAATTCGCGGAAGGCGAGACGCTCGAGGTGCAGGTCGTGATGACGCCAGCAGCGATCGAGCTCCCGGGCGTGGATATTACCGGCGAGCCGGCGGTCCCGGCCATGCTGCGCGGGTTCACGGAGCGCAAGGCGCACGGCGGCGGCTATTTTCTCACGCGCCAGGAAATCGAGGAGATGCAGCCGCGCCAGTTCACCGATCTGTTGCGACGCGCGCCGGGCGTCAGGCTGGTACCGGTGCGCGGTCCATCGGGCAACAGCTTTCAGGCGGTGTCGGATCGCGGGAGCGGGAACCGGGTATGCCCGATGCTGTACTATCTCGACGGCGTCCCGTTCCCGGTCACTGGTGACATCGGCGTCAACAACGTGGTGCAGCCCGAGGATGTCGCGGCGATCGAAGTCTACAGCGGTACGTCACGCGTGCCGCTCGAATTCCATACAGCTGGTGCCAATTGCGGTGTCATTTTGATCTGGACCCATTCCGCGGAGCGACCACGACAACCCTGACTCGTCTGATCCCCTGCGCGTTCATCCTGGCCGCGGTCGCCGTGCTGGCGTGCGGCAAGGACGACATCGGCGGTATTCAACCCGGAACCGTCTTCGTGGCCGCGCGCGACAGCTTTTTCCAGCCCGAAACCCTCAACGTCGGCGTCGGCGTGCCGGTGCGCTGGACCAACGAGGGGACCCTCAACCACACGGTGGTATCGGACTCGCTGCTCTGGACCAGCAACACGCTGGCGCCCACCTGGTGGTTCGAGGTGCGGTTCGACAGCGCCGGGACCTTCCCCTACCATTGCTCGGTGCATTCGGGGATGATCGGGACGGTCGTCGTCAGCCCGTAAAGAAAAAGCAGGGGGAGTTCCTTCCTCCCCCTGCCTTGAATTCCCTGCGCGATCAGAAGTTCGGGTTGTTATCCGTCTCCGTGATCGGCAACGGGTAGCAGACGTTGCTACCGACCGGGGAGAACCCCGGCTTCCAGTACGTCGAGCCCGGCACCGGCAGGCCGATGATGTTGGTCGGATGCCGGCGGAAGTCCCCCATCCGCTTCCCTTCCAGGAAGAAGTCCAACCCCCGCTGAGTGAGGAACTCCGTGAGCGTCGAATCGGGGTCGGTGATGGCGACCGGCGGTTGGCCATTCGCCGCGCGCCGTGCATCGATCAGGGCCTTCTGCGCGATGGTCCCCTGTGCCTCGGCCGTGATGTAGTCCGCCTCCAGCTTCGACGCTAACCGCACCGAGGCGGTGTAGTCGGGATACTTCTGCTGGATCGCGTACGCAATGCCGCGATCGGTCGAGTAGGCCGCGTCTTGGGGAGCATATGCCGTGGGAACCGTCCAGGGTACGCGCGGGTCGGCGTTCTGCACCTGGTTGGGCGGCAGCTGTGGCCCAACGCGCCATGTGGGCGCCACCGCGATCGAGCCGCGGTCCCGGACATAGAACCACATCCGGTTGGCCAGCCGGAATCGCTGAGCCAGGTCGTCCACGTAGGCCAGGGTGTACACGAAGCCCGCCGGTACGGAATTGGCCGCGGTGATGGCGGCGGTCAGATTCCCGGCCTGGAGCTCCGTTCGCGCCGTCCCCACCCACGATGCATTGGCGAGCGTGGTTCCTTCGGTCGACGCGTTCGCGTTTCCGATCGATCTCGCCAGTGCGAAATGCGCCAGCGCGGAATCGAGCATGTTTTGCGTCGTGAGCGGCGGCCCACTCAACACCGTCCCCTGGCAGAACTGTTCCGCCATGAAGAGGTAGCTATAGCCCAGCACCAGCTCAGCCCGGGCATAGTTGATGTTGGTGGTGGGATCCGGCAGGACCGTCGTCACGACGAGATACGCCGACGCCGCCGCCTGCGACAGCGGGAACCAGACATCCGTATCGAGGCTCCCGTTCTGAATCGACACGTCCCGGCGTCCGAATTCGTTGCGCGTCGGGAACGTTTCCGACACGTCCGTCTCCCCGACGAACCAGGAGGAGTAGACGATCAGGTGTCCGTACGCAGACTTGAAGTTCTGCTGCGCGGACTTGGACAGCAGATCGGCATCCGCCACCGGGTCCAGCGCATCCTTGTCGATGACGGTGGGGTTGTCCACCGACAGCCAGTTCGTGCAGCCCCCCAGAAGGAGAGCCGCGGCGATGCTGGCGATGCTGGCAAATCTCTGAGATGTGCGCATCGTTGGGCTCCGTTCAGAAAGTGAGGTTCATGCGGAACACGGCACGCCGGACGGGCGGCTGCGTAAAGAAATCGTCCCGATTTAACAACGAGACTGCATTGGACACGACCTCGGGATCAAATCCTTCATAGTCCGTCCACATCGCGAGATTTTGCCCCGCGATGGTGAAGGAGGCCGTGGTCGCGCGCAGCACGCGCGCCCACCGCTCCGGCAGCGTGTAGGACAGCGATACCTCCCGCAGCCGGACGAACGACGCATCCTGGATGTAGGCGTCCTGCACGTCGTTCACGGTCATCGAGGCACCCGTCGTCTCCGTTACGAAAGCCGGCTGACCGGCGGCCGGATTCCCGTAGCGGCGCAGGCGTTCGGTGCGGCTCAGCTTCAGCGTATCGAGCCGGTTATCGCTCCGCACCAGCTGCGTCTCGCGGAAGAAGTCGGTGAAATTCCGCACCTTGTGGCCCTGCTTGGTATCGATGAGCGCATAGAAGCGCAGATTGCGCTTCAGGGTGAGATTCGTGGTGAAGTTTCCTTCGAACGTCGGCAGCACGTTGCCGGCGAATACGTTGTTCTCCGTCACGGTGACGATCCCCGTGACCGTATCGACGTTCACGATCTTCCGGGTCCGCCACGCCCCCAGCTGCCAGCCTGCCTCGACGCGATTCAGCACACCGAAGGCGGGCACGCCACCCATGTCGGTGACTTCGTTGTGCAGGGTATTCATCCCCACCCGCAGGTCCCACGACACGCTGGGCGTATTCACCGGCACACCGCGGATGGAGATTTCGACGCCGCTGTTCACCAGCTCGCCGATGTTCACCCAGGGGTTCTGCGTGAATCCCTGCGACGGCGGCAGCGGCTGCTGCAGCAGTAGATCGCGGCTCTTCTTGTTGAAGTAGGTCAGGTCGAAGCCGAGGCGATCGTTCAAGAACGTCGCGTCGAATCCGCCTTCGATTTCCTCTCCGCGCTCGAACCGCAACCCCGGGTTGCCGGGGTTCTGGGGCACTGCGCCCGACGACAAGACCGTGCCGTCGAAATACGGTGCCGGCGCGAGCGTCGTCAGCGAGGCGCCCGCCTGCGGGATGCGACCGGTCGTTCCCCACGCCGCACGGAGCCGCAGCGTGTTGAAGATCCCGAAGTTCCAGAACGGCTCTTCGGTCGGCACCCATGACACGCTCAACTTGGGCAGCGCCACCCACTCCGCCTCGCTACCGAACGTTGAGGCTTTGTCGAAACGCACCCCGACCTGGCCGTACAGCCGGTTATTGAGACCCACCTGCCACTGACCGATCACGCCGATCGCGCGGGTGAGGAACCACTCCTGGCCGCCGGACCGCAACGATGCCGCCGTGACCATGTTGTTCGAGTTCACCGTCAGGCCCTCGCCCGTCGCGAACACCAGCTCGTCTCGCGTATCGATGAGCTGGAACCCGAACGAGACGTTCGAAACGACGGAAGACGACAGGTTATTCTGCAGGTTTCCGAGGTAGTCGAGCGTATAGCGCTCGATGCCGCGGCGCGCTTCCGAAATCGAACCGGTATTAATGTTGTAGGATCCGCGGGTGTTCTTGGGCAGGAACCGCCGATCCTCTTCGCGCAGCCAGTCCATCCCGGCCGTGAAGCGATGCGTGAAGTTGGCCTTCGGCACCCAGTTGGCCGTCAGCGTCCCGATCGTCCGGTGCGACTGCCGCTGGTTTTCGATGACCTTCATCGCGGCGACGTCCCGCTGCGTGCCGAACCAGCCGTCCTGCCCGGTGCCGTTGACGGTCCGCGTGAGTGGCGAGCCCAGCTGCGCATTGCCCAACCACCCGAAAATGTTGTTGTCGTTATCGGGCAGATCGGCCAACGACACCGTAACGCCCACGCCGGCGTCGAGCGTGAGCTTCTGGGACGGGATCCAGTTGAAGTTTACGCGCCCCGAGTTCCGGTCAAACCCGTTGTTGGGCAGCACGCCGTCTTCGGTTTCCTTGTTCAGCGATGTGTAGTAGCCATAGTTGCTGCCACCGCCGCGGCCGCTCCAATTGATGCCGACGTTCTTCCCGGTCCGGAACGCGTCCTGTCGCATCAGCGGATTGTCGCTCACGATCGTGCCGACGGGCTGTCCAGAGCACAGCAGGTTGTTCGCGTTCGCGACGTTGGCGGCACTGCAAGCGCCGTAGTTCGTCCGCGGGGTGAAATTTCGGTCGATCGTGTTGTAATCCATGGTCACGCTTTGCGTGAAACGGCCCGCGCCCGGACGGCCCCGCTTCGTGATGACCTGAATCACGCCCGCGGTGGCGTCGGAGCCGTACAACGTCGCGGCGGCCGGTCCCTTCACGATCTCCATCGACTCGATGTCTTCGGGCTCGAGGTCGTTGAGGCGCTCGTACGCCTGGCCACCGGTAAAGAATTGCGCCGCTCCCCCGGACACGACGCGGACGCCGTCGATATAGAGCAGCGGCTCGTTGCTGAGCGAGATCGATGCGGCGCCGCGGATCCGGATTTGATTCGACGTCCCAGACGAGCCCGACGCGCTCGTCACGGAGACTCCGGGAACCCGCGATTGCAGCGCGTCGGTCGCGCTGCCGAGCGGCATCTTGGCCGAGAGATCCGAGATGCTGAGGTCCTCCACAAGCGCCCCTTGCGCCCGGCGCTCTTGCTTCCCTGCCGTCCCGGTCACCACCACTTCCTCGAGCATGACGACCGAGGCCGTGATGGCGTAATCACCGGTGAAGTTCTGGCCCTCGGCCAGGGTGACCGCAGTGGATAGCGTTTTGTAGCCGATCCGCCGCACCTGCAACGTGACCGTGCCGGCGGGGATGTTGGAAATCCGGTAATAGCCGCGGGCGTTCGTCACGCCCTGCAGTCGAGTACCCTCGACCGTGATCTGGGCGTCGGCAATGGGCGCCCGCGATGCGGCATCGGTAATGGTGCCTTCCACGTTGGCTCCCTGGGCCGCTAGACATCTCGGGGCGGCCAGGAGGAACGTGGCCAGCGCCAGCATGGCGCCGAATCCAGTTCTAATAGTGTTGAGTCTCATGATTCCGCTTCCTCGCGCTTAAGGGTTACGGCACATGCGGAGATTACGGAAATCCCATCTACCGGTCATCGACTGACCGGTTGGCCTGACAACCACACGGCTGCGGCCTAGGGACTACATCGACCGGGAATGATGATGTTACGCTGGAGGTGAAGAACGCAGCGAACGGAAATCTGATCCATGGCGCCTCCTTGACGGGGATGAAGGGCTGCCAACGGCTGACGGCAGCCGAAACTGGTCAGACGGTATCAGTCATATAGTGGCGGACGGGAGGGAGACCCGCAAGAGAACCCACCCATGCTTGACATTCCGCGCCGCAGGCGCGTAGCCTCCAATATGGTGCGACAGTTGCTGTGGATCGGCGCGGCGGTGGCAGCCCTGGCGGGCTGCTCGCACAATCGCCCAGACAGCGCCGAGACCACCCCGGACGAAGGCTGGACCCTGACTGTGGTCAATCACCACTGGCTGGATGTCTCGATTTACGTCACGTCCGACGGGCAGCGGTCGCATGTCGCCCTGGTGGCGGCCACCCGCACCGAGAGCTTCGAGATGCCGGCCCGCATGATCAGCACCGGCCGCCTGATCATGCTGGAGGCGGACCCGATCGGCGCCCCGCGAGGCGTCCGGTCCGAGAGGCTATCCATTCAAGGCGGGCAGCGGGTGGAATGGACGCTCGAGACCGGGCTCGAGCGCTCGAGTGTGGCGGTCTGGTGAGACCCGGACGACTGGCCGTCGCGCTCCTCGCCGGGTTTACGGCAGCATTGGCGGCGGCCGCCTGTGCCGACACGCTCTCGGCGCCGAGCTGTACCCCGATGGCATGGGGCATCGCCTCGACCAATGCCGACACGATCGTGACCACGCGCGGGCTCAAGTACATCCCCGGCGACACGGGCAGCGGCAACGGCACCACGTGGTGCAACACGGTCGCCGTGCATTACACCGGCTATTACAACGGCACGAAGTTCGACAGCTCCAGGGATCTCGACCGAGCGCTCATCTTCACCCCCGGGGTCGGCGCCTTGATCGATGGCTTCGAGCAAGGCGTGATCGGCATGCCGAGCTGCGCGACCCGCCGGCTCATCATTCCCCCGGCGCTGGGCTACGGATCGGAGGCAGTGGTCAACGATTCCGGACAGGTGCTCGTGCCGCCGAATTCCACCGTCGTGTTCGACGTGGAGGTGCTCGAAATCCGCGGCGAACCGGTCGTGATCTGTGACAGCGTGCCGTAGCACTCACGGGCTGCTGCTGGCCGGAGCACTGCTCCTGCTGCCGCGACTCGACGCGCAGTCCACGGGGGCGCTCAGCGGGCAGATCATCGCCGACAGCGCGACGCCGCTCGCGCAAGCGCGCGTCCGCATCATCGGAGCGACGAACGCGGTCCTCTCCGGCAGCGACGGCCGCTTCAGCTTCGGCGCCATTCCCCCCGGCAATCAAGTTCTCGAAGTGCGCCGCCTCGGCTATGTCGAGCTCGTCCAATGGATCAAGATCGTGGCCGGCGAAACGCTCAATCTGCAAATCAAGCTGGAGCTCGTGCCGGTCGCGCTCAAACCGGTGGAGATCAAGGGAGAAGCCGCGCTGTGGCCCGCCATGGAAGGATTTGAGGAGCGACGGGCGCGCGTGAACGGGCACTTCTTCGATCGGACCGAGATCGCGCGGATGCAGCCCCGCCTGTTCACGGACGTGCTGCGGCGCGTACCCGGCGTGCAGATCCAGCCCAGCACCGGCGCGTTCGGCGGCAACGAGATGGTGCGCATGTCGCGCACGATCGGCGTGACCGGCCTGCGTCCCTGCCCGGTGCTGTTCTATCTGAACGGGATGCCGTTCCAGGTTGCGGGCGACATGTCGATCAACCAGTACGTCACGCCGGAGGATGTCGTCGCGATCGAAGTGTACAGTGGGACGTCGCAGATCCCGCCCGAGTTTCTCTCGAATCTGTTGAATTCGCGCTGCGGCGTGATCGTGATTTGGACGCGCATGGGAAGCGAAGAGGACTATCGCCCGGCGCCGAAACAACCACCTCCACCACCTCCACCTCCACAACAGTTTTAGTTCGGTGGTGGCGGCGGCGGCTTGTTGTCTTCTCCGCCACCGATCACTCCGAGAAATCGCGCGGCGAGTAGGGCCGTGGACGTGACAACCGCCGCCATGATCCAGCTCCGTCCCTTACTGAAGCGGCGCTCGGTCGCCTGGCTCAGAGCCGAGCGGGGAAAACGCACCAGCTCCTGATTCCATACCACCGACGTGCCGCCGCGATAGTCGACCCGCAGCATGCGCAGATCCCACGCCGTGGCGTCGGCCGTGGCGACGATGCCCTCCACTTCCTGGGCACCCGGACCCAGCGCATTGCTCATCGCGAGCACGCCCGTGTCGGTCACCTGCGCGACGATCCGCTGCTCGGGAACCGGCAACGGTGTTGCGAGCGGCAGCTGGGTATAGCAGGCGGCCAGCATGAACAGTGGTACGAAGGCGCCGAGCGGTGCGATGGTCACACGCATATCTCCATTTTGCATGACACTCGCGAGGAAACACAAGGGCAACCGGCCAAAGCGACCGGTTGCCCGATGTGCGTAATGCCTACTTGTGTTGCCCCCGATCAGCAGGGGTTGGGATCGTTCCAGTTCCGCACCGCCGACGATCCCGTGGTGCCCGTCGGATAGGCAGAAGGCAACGGAATGTTGGCGTTGGCCGTTCGTTCCGCCGAGCCGTATGGCATGCGGCCCAGCACTTCTGCCGCATTGCCGTTCGGAGTCAGGGTCGGAATGCAGGTCCGCTTGTAATCCGACCAGACATCGATGTTCTGGAACATGGCGATGTGTTTCTCGGTCATGACATCGACGAACGTGGGTGCCGCGAGCGCCGGCAGTCCTACCGCTGCGCGCACCGCGTTCACGTTCGTGGCAGCACCGGCCGAGTCACCCGTCATGAACCTCGCCTCCGCCAGAATCAGCTGGTTCTCCGCCCAAGTAACGAGCGGCTGGCGGAAGGTGAAGACGCGGCGTACCGACGTATTGACCACCGAGGTCGCGCACGGCGCCGGTACCGCCCCGCAGGCTGGCGGCCGCACGGTCACGTTGTTCTGATCGGCCCCGACAAAATTGCCCTGCGCGTTAGGGTCGAAATAGCCGCGCATGCGCACGGTGTCGTTGCGGGCCTTGAGGATGCCGATCAACCGGTCTCCCGCCACGATGTCCTGACGCGCGAGCAGGAATTCGGCCCAGATGTTGGCGTCGAAATCCTGCACCGAGCCGTGGAAGGTGCGGAAGTCACCAGGCGCTTGGCCATGAATCGCCTGCGTGGCGTTGGCCGCAGCCTCGTTGATACCGAGGAGGGCTTCCGCCAGCGCGCTCTGATAGGCGGTCACACCCTGGCGCTCCACAAGGTGGAGATAGAACCGCGCCTTGAGCGTGTGCGCCGCCCGAATCCAGCGCGCGATCTCCGTCGCGCGAGCGACGGCGGTCCCACAATAGATCAGGTCGCCTTCAGAAGGAACGCAGTTGCCCGTGGGCGCGCCCAGGGCGGTCAGCGCCGCGATTCCCTCGTCCAGACGGGTCTGCACATCCGCGTAAATCTGCTGTTGCGGATCGAGCGCCGGCGACTCGATACCTTCGGTCACCGCCTCACGGTAGGGCAGGTCGCCCCAGACCGACGTCGCCGTGCCCATGGCGAGCGCTTCCCAGACCTTCGCAATGCCGAGCAGGAAATTGTCACTCGTGGCCACCGCGGCTTCCTGAACGTTGCGCAGCCCTTTCAGACCACCGCCCGTATAGAACCCGGACATCTGGCCCGAAATGTCGCTTTCATTGATGCCGTAGCCGGTGCACCATTGCAGCTGCTGGTTGTTGCTCCCGATCAGCTGCTGCGTGAACACCCCGGCGCACCGGGCCAACTGGCCTTCCAGACGTGTCGCCATGTTCGCCTGCACCGACACGAGCTGCTGCAGCGCCGTGCCTGTCGTCGGGTTGTTGGGATTCTCCGTCAACCCGGGGCCGCTGAGAAACTCACTGCACCCCGCACCAATCATCGTCAGCGCGAGGACGGTTACGGCTTTTCGGTACGTATTCATCTTCCGCTCCTCGCGTCCGTTAGTGGTAGAGGTTGAACTGCATGATCCAGGCATGCGCCAGCGGCGCGTTGAACCAGTCGATGCCCCGGTTCGCGTTCTGAGCGCCACCCAGGTTCACCTCGGGATCGTAGCCGCTGTAGTTGGTCCACAGCCCGAGGTTCCGGCCCGACACCTTCACATCGATCTGCCGCAGCCCGGCGACACGGCTGACCCAGCGACTCCGGAAGGAGTAGCTGAGCGACACTTCACGCAGCCGCGTGAACGTCGCGTCCTCGAGCCGCGTGGTGATCGGCCCGCCGGTCGCGCCCTGCCCACGGCCGGCGGCGAGCCCGGCGTTGCTGAACCAGCCCTCACCCAGCACGACGGGTACGTCGACCCCAGGCCCGACCACCGGGCCGTTGAGTACGCCGCAGGTCTGGTTCTGGCACAGCATATTCTGACCGAAGACGACGGTGTCGCCACGCATATCGGTGTCGATGTGGGTCCCGTACTGATACATCGACGACCGGGTCATGTTGAGCACGTCGCCGCCATGACGGTGATCGAGGAACGCCGTCAGCTGGAAGCCCTTATAGGTGATGGTCCCGGAAATACCGGCCGTCCAGTCGGGCCAGGGATTTCCGATGGCGCGGACCGTGGGGTCCGTGATCGGGAAGCCGTTGGGCGCGAGATAGAGCGCACCGTCCGGGGCGCCCGCACAGGCAGTGCCGACGTCGTACGTCGTTCCGGCGAACGACACGGTGGTGAGACCGCGGCCGCAGCGCGCGAAGTCCGTCGAGCGCCACACGCCGAGCGGGTAGCCGATCTGGGCATGCGTCGTCTGACCCGCAAATGACGACCCGATCCCGATCTGACAGCGTGCCACCTTCGCTTCTGGCCCGCAGTTCTTCGGGGTCGGCATCGAGTCCAGGCCGTTCAGCTGGTCCTGGGTCGCGCCGAGGCTGGTCACCTCGTTGCGGTTCTTGCCCCAGTTGAGTCCCAGCTCGAAGCTGAAGTCGGCCTTCTGCACGACGCGCATCTCGCTGGTGAGCTCCCATCCGTTGTTCTCGAGCGCGCCCGCGTTGATTTGCTGGCTCGTAAACCCGGTCGACGGCGCCAGCGACACGCCGAAGATGACGTCCGTCGACTTCGAGGTATAGTGCGTGATCGACAGGTCGGCCCGGCCGCGCAGCAGGCTCAGATCGACGCCGGCTTCGAACTCCTTGACGCGCTCCGGAGAGATGTCCGGGTTGCCACGCGTAGCCGACGCGTACAGCCCACCGATGCCGTTGATCGTGGTTGCCTGCAGCGATCCGGGGTTGAAGTCCGCGAACGCGGCGGTGGTGTAGACACTCTGCGTCGCGTACAGCGGCGGCTGCTGGCCACTCTCGCCGTACGCCATACGGACCTTCCCGAACGTGATGTACTGCTCGGGGATACGCACGGCCTTCACAAAGCTCCAGGCCACGCTGGCACCGGGGTACCAGGCGCGCTGATTGCCGATACCAAACGCCGAGTTGGCGTCATTCCGGATGCGGGCCTGCAGGAACAGCTGATCGTACAGATCGACGTTCGCCTGCGCGAAATATCCCTCGACCCGCCGGCGCTGCTCGGCGTCATTCGGCAGCGTGCGCGTCGTCGTATTCGACAGCTTGTACGGCGTCGGCGCGAGCCAGGTCTGGCCCGACACGTCGATCTGCCGGAAGTACGTCTCGTTCAGGTTCTGCCCCAGCGTGAGCGACCCGTTGAAGTTGGGATTGAAGCTGTGCGTCCCGGTCGCGGTCAGGGTGTGATCGAAGATGCGATCGTAGAACTGCCAGCGCTGCATCGAGCCGCCGCTCTGACCCGAGCTGGCCTGGCCGTACGCGTACGTGCGGTCGTCGCTGTTGTAGTCGCCGCCCAGCGTCCAGTTCACCGCGAGCCACAGCAGCGGTTTCCAGTTCACGTTGATGTTGCCCAGATAGCGGCCGGTCTGGCCCTCGAGCTGATCCGTATAGATGGCGTAGAACGGGTTGTCGAAGCCGCGGTTGGTCGTGAACGCCGTGGGGCCCGGGTTCGGGAACCGCCACGAGCGGTGCAGGTTCGCCGGGCCGCCAACCCACTGCTGGGCGTTGAAATCAGGCGGCTGGCGCAGGGCGCTGATGCCGATGCCGTTGATGGAATTGCCGCGATCCGACCCGGTCGTCTTGGACTGCACTACCGACACGCTCGCGCTGACGACAAAGTTCTCGAACAGCGTGTGCGAGCCGCTGAACCGCGCCGTGTAGCGCTCGTACCTGTCCGTGTTCGCCACGATGAAGCCGTCTTGATTGTGCGTGCTCATCGAGAGGTAGAACGTGGTGCGGTCGTTGCCGCCCGAAATCGACAGCGAGTTCTCCAGCGTCTTGCCGGTCTCGTACACCTCGGCGCCGTGATCGTACGTCGGCACGCTGTCGGGGATCAGCGGACCCCACGAGAAGAAGTTCGCGCTGATCGTGCAGTTGACCGTAAAGCAGTTGCTCGAGACCCCGTTGGCGCCCACGCCATAGCGGCGCTGCACCGGTATCGTCTTCACCGGATCGTCGAACTGGAACGTCGAGCGCCACTGGTAGGTAGTCGGCCCGTTGTGACCGCGCTTCGAGCGGAACTCGAGCGCGCCTGCCGAGCCGGCGCTCGCGCCGTAGATCGACGTGGCCGCCGCGCCTTTCAGCACTTCGACCGCTTCGATGTCGTCGGCGTTGATGTCGGACGCGCGGTTGGTCGCCGGCGTGCCCGAGAGCACCGCCTGACCGCGCGTGTTGTTGCTGATCGGCACGCCGTCGAGGATGATCACGGGCTGGCTCGTCCCGAACGTCTTCGCGCCGCGGATCTGAATCGCGGTGGAGGCGCCGGCGTCGCCGCTGCCCTGGGCCGTCAGGACGTTGGGCACTTTGCCCGCGAGTGCCTGGATCACGTTGGTTTCACCGGCGCGCTGCAGCGTGGTGCTGTCGACGGTCGCCGCCACCGTGCCCAACCGCTCACGCCGCGTCTCCGTCCCCGCGCCGGTCACGACGATCTCGTCCAACCGGAGCGGATCAGCCTGCAGCTGGAAGCTCTGTTCGATCGTGGCACCCGGCGCCAGCGTGATCGTGTTCGACTGCGCGCGGAAACCGATGAGGCGCGCCGTGACGCGAACCTGCTGCCCCGACGCGCGCGCGCCGGGCACGTTCAACCGATACGTGCCGTCCGCGCCCGTCCACACGCCGATCCCGAGCTCGAAAATCGTAACGTTGACATCGCGCAGCGCTTCACCCGTTGCGCTCGTGATTTTCCCGGTAATCGTCACCGGTTCCTGCGCGGTCACGCGCGTCGGAAACAGCGCGAGCGCCGCTGCGAATACCGCCCAACCGAAGAGTTGGGGCACTGACTGACGACGGCTCATACAAGTAACCCCTTGCTCAGGTAGAATTGCTGGTGACTATCGCTATCCCCAAAACCGCACCTCCGCGGCGCCGCTGTGACATGGCGCCGATGCGAGGGCTAGGACGGTGGGGAATGGTTATGCGGAATGACACGGGTGGGACGCAGCGAGTACGGCAGCAGACAAGGAATTCGCATCAAACGGCCCTCCTCCCTCGCGATGAGAAACTCGAACGCGGCAGCGACACCTCGAACAACCGAGGCTCGTGCCGACGCAATCGAAATCCTCTGCTTCGTTATGCAAGCAACGTGCCGACACCCAACGGCTTGGGCGAACGTCGGCGCGGGACAACGCGAGGTTCTGGTCAATACTGAACTTTGGTGCCGGGGTCCGCAAGAGCGGCATTCTTCGTATTTTGGTCGCGTGAAAACCATGCTGGTGGGGGCCCTCCTGGCCGGGGTCGCGGTCCAGGCGGGAGACCCCCTCGAGGCGAGAACCAGGGGGCGCCCCGACGCTCCGGTAACCGTCTATGAAATGGCGGACTTCCAGTGCCCCGCCTGCCGCCTGTTCGCCGTCACGGTCCTGCCGGCGCTGGAACGGGAATACGTGGAGACGGGCAAGGTTCGTTGGGTGTTCATCAATCTGCCCCTGACCTCCATTCACCCCAATGCCATGGTCGCCGCGGAGGTCGCCATGTGCGCGGGCCGACAGGGGCGATTCTGGCGGACCCATGACCTGTTGTACGAGCAGCAGGACGATTGGGCCGGGCTGCCCTCCCCCAAAGCCCGGGACGTGCTGGTCGCTTTGGCGCAGCGTGCCGGAGCCGATCGGGCGAAGCTGCTGGCGTGCGTGAATGGCGGCACGGCTCGTTCGGAAATCGAGCTGGACGCCCAACGCGCCACCCGCACCGGTGCCCGTGCCACGCCTTCCTTCTATATCGAGGGCGGTCTCCTCGAGGGAGCGCCGTACAGCCCCGACCCGATGCGCCGCCTGCTCGACTCGGTCTACGCCGCGCGCACCGCGCGCGCTCGCCCCAAGCAGTGAGCGCGTCCTCGCCGCCCCCGCCGCCCCCCCCGGCCCCCCCGCCTCCCTTACCGTCGCGCCCGTCGTTCCTGTATCGCCTGAGCGTGCACGTGGCCACGCGGGCGGCGCCACTGCTCGCGCGCTTCGACAAGAAGGTGGCGCGCGGGCTCGATGGCCGGCGGGGCCTGGCCGACCGTCTGGCGGCGTGGGCCGCCGCGCATCGTGACCCCATGCACCCACTCGTCTGGATGCACGCCCCGTCGGTGGGCGAAGGGCTGCAAGCCAAGCCGGTGCTCGAAACGCTGCGCGCCGAACACCCCGATTGGCAGCTCGCGTTCACCTTCTTCTCGCCGTCCGCGGAACGGCTCGCGAAAAACCTGCCGGTCGACATCGCCGATTATCTGCCCGTGGACCGGCACTCCGACGTGAGCGCCGTCCTCGACGCGCTGGAGCCGACCGCGCTCGTGTTCAGCAAGCTCGACGTGTGGCCCGAGCTGACACTCGCCGCCGCACGCCGGGGCGTGAAGCTTGGACTCATCTCGGCCACGGTCGCGCCCTCGAGCTCACGGCTGCGCTGGCCGGCGCGCCAGTGGGCCGCCGCGGCGTATCGAGCGCTCGACAGCATCGGGACCATCAGCGAAGAGGACGGCCAGCGCCTCGAGCTGCTCGGCGCGCGCCCCGAGGCGATCGCCGTGACCGGCGATACGCGCTACGACAGTGTGGCCGAGCGCGCGATGCGCCTCGACCGCACGCGCGAGCCCCTGGCACGGCTCGCCAGCACGGACGCACCTGACACGTTCACGATCGTGGCGGGGTCGACCTGGCCGTCGGACGAAGCGGCGCTGTTGCCCGCGTTTGCGGATCTGCTGCATCAGCTCCCCGGCGCGCGCCTGCTGCTCGCGCCACACGAACCGAACCCCGATCATCTCGCGGGCATCGCGGACCGGCTGCGGCATCTGAAGCTGCCGCGCCCCGTGCGCCTGTCGCAGCTCGAGCATGCGAAACCGGGACCCGTGATCGTCGTGGACCGCGTCGGCATTCTCGCGGATTTGTACGCGCTCGGCGACACGGCATTCGTCGGTGGCGGCTTTCATCGTGCCGGGCTGCATTCGGTGCTCGAGCCCGCGGTCTTCGGCGTGCCGATCACATTCGGGCCGAATTGGCGGATGAGTCGCGACGCGGCCCTGCTGCTCGACCAGGGCGGCGCCGTTGCCCTACCGGCCGACGCTCGGCATCCGCTGCATTCGCAATGGCTGGTGTGGCACCACGACCCGACTGCGCGCCGCAACGCGGGCACCGCGGCGAAACGGATGGTGGAGGAGGGACGCGGCGCAGCCGAACGGACCACGGCCCTGGTGCGAGGGCTGGTAGAGCATTGAGGGCGTTCCTTCTTCTTGGTGTTTTCCTGGCGGCCTGCGGCCGCGGCTCCCCGACAACTGATACGGCCTGGCACGTGGCCGAAGGGTACCGCTGGCGCGCACTCGCCGCTCCAACGGGAGACGCTGCGGGCTTCACCCTGCTTCCGCCATCCGAGACTGGGATCACGTTCACGAACACCGTCAGCGATTCCCTCCTGGTGGAGAACCGCCAGCTCGCGCAGGGCGCGGGCGTATGCTTGTCGGATGTCGATGGCGACGGGCGCGCGGACGTGTTTCTCGCGCGCACACGCGGACCGAATGCGCTGTATCGCAATCTCGGCGACTGGCGCTTCGAAGAGATCGCGGTCCGTGCCGGCGTCGCGGCGCAGGACCGCACGTCGACCGGCTGCGCGTTCGCAGACGTGGATGGCGATCGTGACGCCGATCTGATCCTGCTGTCGCTGGGCGGGCCGAACGCGGTGTTCGTGAACGACGGCACCGGGCACTTCAGCGAGCAGCCCGCCGGACTCACCGACACCGCGGGAAGCATGACGGTGGCTGTCGCCGACGTGGACGGAGACGGCGATCTCGATCTCTACGTCGCCAATAACAAACCGTATACGATCATCGACCGCATCCCACCGCAGGAACGCGCCTTCGATCACATTACCCGCCGGCTGGGACCCGATCGTTATGGGGTCCGGTCTCAATACCAGCGCGACTACAAGATCGTGAATCGAGCGGACCTCGGCGGATACAGTCTCGTCCAGCGCGCTGATCCCGACTTTTTCTATCTGAACGACGGCACCGGGCGCTTCCGGCGTGAGCCGATGGCGCGAAACAGGCGGTTTCGGGACGAAGCGGGAGCCGCGATCTCGGAGGAGTACGAGGATTTTGGGCTCGCGGCCGTGTTGGCGGACCTCAACGGCGACGGCGCACCGGACCTCTACGTTGCCAATGACTTCGAGGATCGCGATCAGCTTTGGCTCAATGACGGGCGAGGCAACTACCGTCTGATCCCGTGGTACGCCATGCGCGCGACCAGCAATTCAGGGATGGCCGTAGCGGTCGGCGACGTGAATCGGGACGGCAATCCCGATCTGTTCGAGGTCGACATGCTGAGCGCCGATACTCGGCGCCTCAAGACCCAGATCCCGACGCACACAGCCGTCGCGAAGCAGCCGGGGATCGGGGACGACCGGCCCCAGATGCAGCGCAACACGCTCCAATTGAGCCGTGGGGACGGCACGTTCGCCGAGGTGGCGCGGTTCGCGGGCGTGGGCGCGTCGGGATGGTCGTGGTCGACGGTCTTTCTCGATGTCGATCTCGACGGCTGGGAAGACCTGCTGATCGGGACCGGTCACGTCACCGACGTGATGGACGGCGACACGCAGTACCGGCTCCGAGACCTGATGAGGGGACGACCAATCGACTGGCGCCGCATGCTATTCGATTTCCCGCCGCTCAAGCTGCCCAACATGGCGTTCCGCAACCGCGGCGACGTGACGTTTGAGGACGCGAGCACGCGGTGGCGCTTCGACATCGGCAGCGACATCTCGCACGGCATGGCGTTGGGAGATCTGGACGGCGACGGCGACCTCGACGTCGTCATCAACCGCCTCGGTTCGCCTGCCGCTGTGCTGCGCAACGACGCGGTGGCACCGCGGGTCGCGGTCCGACTGCGCGGCGCCGCACTGAACACCGCGGGTATCGGCAGCCGGGTGCGCGTCTTGGGCGGCGCCCTGCCCCGGCAAGATCGCGAGGTCATCGCCGGCGGGCTGTATCTGTCGAGCTCGGATCCTGAGCTGACGTTCGCGACCGGCACCGCGTCGCACGTGCGAATCGAAGTCGATTGGCGCGACGGCAAGCGCAGTGTTATCGACAGCGCGATTCCAAGTCGCCAATACGAAATCGTCGAGAGCACCACGCACGACGCACCACGCACGACGCACGGGGTCTCCCCCACGCAACCGCTTTTCGAGGATGTCACCGTCCAGCTTGGCGGACATGCGCACGTCGAGCCGTATTTCGACGACTACCGCCGCCAGCCGTTGCTGCCGAACTCCTTCAGCCAGTTGGGGCCCGGCGTTGCCTGGTATGACTACGACGGCGACGGCCGCGAGGACCTCATCGTCGGCGCGGGCCGCACCGGCCGGATCGCCTTCTTCCACAACTCAGGCACCCGACTCGCGCCTGTCGCCGTCCGCCCGCCGTCCGCCGTCGGTGACCTCACCACGATCGTCGGCATGCCTGACGAGCTGATCGCGGGGGTGGCCGCGTACGAGGCAACGTCGAGCCGTGACGCCCGTAGCATGCCGAGCGTCGTTGCGTACTCGCCGCGCACGGGCGCGATGAGACCACTGATCGGCGGCGATACGGCGAGCGTTGGGCCGCTCGCGCTCGCGGATTACGACGGCGACGGCGATCTCGATCTGTTCGTGGGCGCGCGCATCTATCCGGCCGGCTATCCCCTGTCGCCGTCGTCACGCCTGTATCGCAACGAGCGCGGTAGCTTCGCGGTGGACTCCGCCAACTCCCGCCTGCTCGACAAGCTGGGCATGGTGTCGGCGGCGCTGTTTTCCGATATCGACGGAGACGGCGATGCGGATCTGCTGGTCGCGATCGAGTGGGGCAAGATCCGCGTGTTCCAGAATGATGGCGGACATTTCACGTCTCGTGAATTCGCCGGGTTGTCGACGTTCCATAGTCGCTGGAACGGTCTGGCGACGGGCGATCTCGACGGCGACGGGCGTCTCGACATCGTCGCGACCAGCTGGGGACGCAATGGGGATTATGGTGCAACCCCCGAGCGGCCGCTGCTGCTCTATGTCGGGTTCTTCAGCGGGCGGGGGCGTCCGGACTTTGTGCTCGCACAGGAGGATCCAGCGCATCCGCGCGGTTGCGCCGCTCACCACGTTCGATCGGCTCACCGAGGCGCTGCCGGCGATCACCAACCGAGTGCGCTCGTTCCATGCCTACGCGGATGCGACGATCGAGCAGGTGCTGGGTCCGGCCTCGGCCGGCGCGACGCGCTTGGGCGCGACGACGCTCGACCATATGGTGTTCCTGAATCGCGGCGACCGCTTCGAGGGACGACCGCTGCCCGATGAGGCGCAGTGGGCGCCGGGGTTTTACGCCGGCATCGCCGATTTCGACGGCGACGGCAGCGAAGATGTCTTTCTCAGCCAGAACTTCTTCGCGACCGACGTCGCGACGCCGCGCTACGACGCCGGGCGTGGCCTGCTGCTGCTGGGCGATGGCTCGGGGAGGCTCGAGCCACTCTCAGGTGAGCAGTCGGGAGTGCTGGTCTACGGCGAACAGCGAGGCGCCGCGTATGCGGATTTCGACGCCGACGGCAGGATCGATCTCGCTGTGAGCCAGAATGGTGCGCCCACCCGGCTATTTCACAATGTGGGCGCGACACCGGGCGTGCGCGTGCTGTTGCAGGGTCCCTCGGGGAATCCAGCGGGCGTCGGCGCGCAACTCCGGCTCCGCTACGCGACCACCAGTGGTCCGGTGCGTGAAATCCAGGCCGGCTCAGGCTATTGGTCGCAGAACGGTGCTATCCAGGTCCTGGGACGGTTGCCCGGGAGCCGGCCGACAGCGCTCTGGGTCCGCTGGCCGGGCGGGCGAGAGCAGGTGGTTCCGCTCACACCGGATCAACGCGAGCTGATCGTTCGTCCATAAAAGAAGAAGGGGCGGGATCACTCCCGCCCCTTCTTCGTCCACTGCCCGGCGATGCTACCTCCGTGTCCTCGACAGCTCACGCACCAGCCGGCGGTAGTCGTTGTAGATCTCGCCGACCGACCGAATCGCGCCCGCCGCCGCTCGTTGACGCCGACATGTCCGGGCCGCTCGGTCCGCCGAACGTGTAGATCTCGCGGAGCAACACGTCCATTTCCTTGGCAGGCACCGGCATCTGCCGCGGCGTTCCCGCCGGCAGCGGGCCGATGCGACGGCGGTTGAAGAACGGATCCTCCCCCTGCCCCATGAACTCGATTTCCTGCTCGTAGTGCAGGGCATCGTACATGGCCGTGTCCGTCTCCGCGCCGGTGAGCGGGAGCAGGCCGCAGCCGCCCGTTCCAGGGGCAGCGCAACCAGCGCCACCCCGTCCCACACGGCTGTTATTGATCAGCGTCGCCGCAGTCACCTTGCTCCCACCACTGCGCAGCAGGCCTTCTGCCCAGAGCAGATCGTTCATCTGAGTGGTGTACAGCGGATCCGGCCCCGCGCCATCCGGGAAGTTGGCGGCCCGCTCACCATCGTAGGCCAGTTGGTTGTACCGAATGTGCGTGAGATTGCTCTGGTGGTACGAGCCCCGCGCGGGCGGGAAGATCGCAACGCCGGAACAGGCAAAGTCAGAGCCGGCGTTCGCCGTCGCGGCGACCATCGCGTACCCGGGATCATTCGTCGGACCAAACGAGCCGTCACCGACGCGCCGGTCGGGCGAGGCGGTGGGGCACGGATTCCCCGCCGGTGCAGGGCCACGGGTTCACGTGATTGGTCGTGATCATCGCGGCGACGCGGGTATCGACGCGCACCGTGCCGTACGAGTTGCCCCAGGTCTTCACACAGGCGAGCCCGCATTGCGCGGCATTCACATCGATCTGGTACTCCATGTCAAACGGGGCTCCCGAACTCACGCCCTGCGACGCGTACGTGGCGACGGAGGCCCAGTCCGCCGCGGCATTCTCCGTGGCATTGCGCGGCCACATCGCAATCAGCTCGGCCTGCATGGTGCGAATGAGCTGCTGGATTTGCACGTTCGTGTAGTTCGGCCCAGCCAACCCGAACCAGTCGTTCTCGGTGGTCCAGACCGCGCCACCCGCGGCAGCGTACGCCTCGTTGAACTTCGTCAGCGCATAGTCCCGCATCTGCGCCCGGCCGCTGAACGGGAGCGCGCGCGGGTCGCTGAGATCGGTCGCCTCGTCGACGGCGAACCCTGAATCGTAGATGATCGCGATCCCGGCGAGCGCCATGCCTTGCAGCATCTTGCCCAGCGCGATCGCCCGCTTGGTCTTGGTGCTGTCCGCGGTACAATCGGTATCGAAGCAGACGCCCCGGCTTGTCGCTCCTACGACGTCGTTGGCGGAGGACAGTACCGTGTGGTATCCGTACCATGCCGACTCCACGGTGGGACCACCAGCCGCTTCAGGAGCCGTGGAGCTGTTCGTCCACCCGCAGCGCGAGGCGCAGTCCGAACCGACCGAGCTGTAGAAGCGGATGGCGGCGTTGTTCCACGAGGCCGTGTAGTTATCGGCCTGCATGTTCAACGCCATGATGAAGTAGTCCTCCCGGGTGCCCACCCAGGTCCGCAAGGCGCCGGAAATCAACGCCTCGAGGCCGGCCGGATCGCTGAACGCACGAGGCGCGTCGGGCGAATTGGGATTGGACACTTCTAGGTCGCACGCAGCGATGGCGAAGACCACCACGAGCGCGCCGATTTTCCTGGAAAGTTTCATGGTCGCTCTCCTCAGAACCCGAGCTCGATGCTGCCCGTGAAGGTCCGGAATTGGGGATACTGGAACCAGTCCATCCTGACCTGGAACGGATCGCCGCTCAGGCCCGAAACCTCCGGATCAAGTCCCGAATAGTCGGTGATCGTGAACAGGTTGCGGCCGATGAAGGCCAGCCGCAACTCTCGCAACCCGCGCAGCAGTCCAATGCGGCGCAGCTGCTCGCTCGTGAACGTGTAGCTGACTGAGAGCTCCTTCAGCTTGGCGTATGACCCGCTCTCGATAAAGAAGTCGTTCGACTCGAGGCCGTTGTAGAACCCGACACCGTAGTAGCCGAGCGCCTTCTGCGGACAGGCCGGCATCGTGGCCGACACGGTGCCGCAGGTCGCATCGTTCTGCGGCTTCCCGGCCTGGTCCTGCACCCGGTCGCGCGTGGCCTGGAACGCCCACTGCCGCGTGCCGTTGTACAGCTCGCCACCGTACGACCAGTCGAGCAGCGCGTTGACCGCGAGCCGCCGACGATTGAACGCCAGGTTGAAGCTCATGTTGAAATCGGGGTTGGCGTTGCCGATTTCGACCAGGTTGTCGGTTTGGAGACAGCTGGTCGGCCCCGGCTTCTTGCAGTACACGTACTTGATGGCGCGCTCGTTCGCGGTGCCGTAGGCACCCTTGCGCACCACGTACCCATCCTCGTTGATCATGACGCTGTCGGGACTCCACGCCTGCCCGGGCCCGTTCAGGGCGGCCTTGTCCGGATCGTCGTATAGCTCATTGACGTCGCGGACCCAGTGATTGCCGTAGAGCACGCCCAGGTCCCGGTTCTTGCCCAGGAAGAAGGCGGCCGGCATCTGCTGGAAGCCGTAGAGGCGCTCCGGCAGATCCCAATCGGTGATCTTCTGCCGGGTGCGGTCGCCGACGATGTTGAGCGTGAGGCCCGTGGTCGGCGTGTTGATCAGCCTGGCTGCGATCGTGAGCTCATGGGTTTGCGCCTGCAACCCACCTGCATTCTGCCACTGCCCCTGGCTGAAGCCGGAAACCGCCGGCAGGTCGACCAGCAGAATCTGGTCCTTGCTGTCCTTGCGGGCATACGTGTACTCCACCGACACCCGCCCGCCCGAGAGATCAAAGTTCGTGCCGACTTCCAGCTCCGACGACTGAGCCGGCTTGAGGTTGGGATTACCCAGCACCTGTTTGTCGAATCCCGTCGACGTCACGGTCAGAATCTCGTACTGGTTATCATAACCGGGCCGCAGGCCCGCGGTCCCGTACGAAGCGCGGAGGCGCCACTCGTCGAGTCCCGGCACTCGCAAGTCCTCGGTCACGCGCCACGCGCCGGACACGCGATAGTAGGTCGCCCACCGGTTGTTTTCCCCGAACAGCGAGGAGCCGTCGCGGCGGACCAGCCCGTCGATGACGTAGCGATCTTTGATGTCGAACGTCGCTACGCCGAAGTAATTGAAGTTCTTGATCACCGTATCGGCGGAGAACGGGAGCGAGCTGGCGACGTCGACGCCGCCGAACTCCGGCACGCCACCGACCTTGAAGCTCCCGGCGACGGTGCGCAGCCCGCGGATCCGCTGGTTCTCGTACAGCGTGCCGACCTTGATGGTATTCGTGAAGCCGCTGTAGCGACGGAAGCTCGTGAGCGTCACGCCGGTGTTGACCTGGTAGCCGTTCAGGGTCCGCTCCTCCAGGTAACCAAGGTCGGCCCCGCCCGAAGAGTTGTAGTACGGCCGCGGCTGGACGTCCTTGAAGAAATCGCCTTCCTGGTCATAGCCAAACGTGCCTTCGGCCGAGAGCCAGTCCTGGATGCGCCAGCGCGCCTTCGCGGCGCCGGTGAAACGGTTCCGGTCCTGCGTGATCTTGCGCGTATTCAGCTCGTACATCGGGTTGGCGTCGTTCGCGACGTCCCCGCTCAGCGGAACCTGCGCCTTGTAGGGCGAGCTGTCCGGATTGCAGCAGGCCGTGATGTCCACGTCGGGCTGCACGAACATGAGCTGATAGAACGGCGACCCGGTGCCTTCCGCAGCGCGGCCGTTGGTGGACGAACCGTAGAACGCGCTGAACGACGCATCCAGATTGGACCGCAGCTGATGGTCGAGATTGAGCCGGACGTTCTGCCGGGCATAGCCGCCGAGCCCGAAGATCACACCTTTGTTCCGGGTGTTTTCAAAAGACGCATTGAAATTCGAGCTGCCGCGGCGCTGGCCGATCGAGACGTACTCCGTCGCGAACGGACCGTCATTCACCATGGCGTTCCAATGGTCGTAGTAGACCGGGAACGGGTTGTTCGCGATGCCGTCCGCCCGCGTGATGCGGCCGCCCTGCGACGTCAGGCAGTAGTTGCCGCCCGCATCGACGCCGGCAGCACCGATGGAGGTGCAGTGACCGGGGCTCGACTCGATCTCCCACGCGTGCGAGTTCGAGAACGTCATCCGGCGCGGCATCGCGTTCACACCCGCTTCCGCCCGGACCGTGACCTGCATCGAGCCTTCGGGGACCGAGCTGCCCCGCTTCGTGAAGATCTGCACGACGCCATTCGCGCCGTTCGAGCCGTAGAGCGACGACGCCGCCGATCCCTTGACGACTTCGATCCGCTCCACGTCCTGCGAGGAGATGTCCGCGATGCCGTAGCGCGCGATCACGCCGTCGACGATGTACAGCGGATCCTGACGCCCCGAGATGCTGGTGGCACCGCGCAGCCGAACCGCGGGCTCGCTCCCGGGTTGCGCCGACTGTGGCACAAGCCGTACGCCGGCGATCTTGCCTTGCATGCCCTCGAGCGCGTTCTGTGCCGGTACCGCCTTCAGTTGCTCTTCATTGACCGTTCCGACGGCGAACGTGAGTTTGCGCCGGTCGGTCGCCTCAGCCACGCCCGTCACGACGACCTCCTCGAGTCGCAGCGGGTCGGGCTCGAGCGTGAAGTCCTGTTGCTGCTCGCCTGCGCTCAACGTGATCGTGCGCGTCACCGGCTTGTGGCCGATATAGCGCGCGGTCAGAATGACCTGCTGACCGTGCACGGCGGTGCCCCCCACGGTGAGCAGGTAGGTCCCGTTGGCCGCGGTCACAGCGCCAAGATTCGTGTTCGAGACGATGACGTTGGCGCCGCCCAGCACCTCACCGTTGGTTCCGGTGACACGCCCCCGAATCACGGCGTCCTGCGCCGCGAGCGGCATGGTGATGAAGCATGCGATCGCCACTAACTTCAGCACGCGCATAAGCGACCTCTGTTGTGGAGAGGGAATACGGTAGGAACGGCACTTCGCAGTGTGGTACAACAGCATGACCGACCCCCTTGGTCCACGCCCGACGGCGGGACGTGACGGCCCAACAGACTTCGGGGTTCAGCATGGCACGGTACTAGCCCAGCCGCTTTATTCTACTTTCTATTATTACTCCCGCTAGAGGGGCCCCCATGGCTAGAGCCGTACTCGCGGCCTTCATTATTGTCGTCACCTGCCCGTCCTGGGCGTCTGCTCAGGTCACGCTCCGCGGTCAGGTGCTGGACAGCGAGATGGGCAGCCCGCTTGTGGGAGCGACCATCCGGATCGGCACCGACTCCACCGGTGCATCAGACCGACTCTGCGGGGGTCTTCCAGATCACCGGCCTTCGCGGCGGGATCACAGATATCCGGATTCAGATGATCGGATTTGAGGAGGGCCTGTTCCGGCTGCGCCTGCCTGATTCAGGCGTGGTGGAACGGCAGTTCTCGCTGGATTTCAACGGCTTCATGCTGCCCGCAGTCGTGATTCAGGCGCGCGCCGAGATCCTCCAGCCACGCTACATCGACTTCGAGCGACGGCGCCAGCGCAAGCTGGGGGCGTTCCTGCGGTGGGACGATCTCAAGAAGGCGGGCTACAGCTCGGTGGGAGACGCGCTCCGCACCGTCCGAGGTGTTCGCGTTCAGTGCGATCAATCCGCGTACGAGTGCCATGCCGTCATGTCGCGCACGCCAAACTGTCATCCGGTGTGGTACATCGACGGCATCGAAGTGCATTCATTTCAGGAGAATACGCCGATCCGCGACATCTATGGAATCGAGGTGTACCGCGGCACGGGTGAGATTCCCGCCGAGTTCACTGGCTCCGAGGCGGGCTGCGGCGTGATCGTGATGTGGACGAAGTCACGGCCCTACAGATGAAGGAACCACCACACCTTCAAATGTGACCGAGCGGGGGTTTACCAACCCCAGGGTCAGCGCGGTCACGAGCAGATCGCCCAGGCGCATGCGCACCTTGATCTTCAGGTTCGCAACGCGGGCGCCCGTCGCCCCCGCCTGACCGGCAAGCACATCCTCCGCGTTGGGCCGCGAGGCCGCCACCAGCCCCCAGAGCAGGAACACCGGACGCTTCGTGATGTGGAACGCTTCGCCCTGCGGCGGATTCTGCGCAGACTCCGCCATCGACGTGGGCACGCCGAATTCGGTTGCGTCGAAGGTCAGGGCGCAGCCACTCACCGTGAGGGCCCCCGCCAGCACGAGCAGGCCCGCGCGTGTTGCAGAACGAATCACGAATCTCCTGGGAAAAAATGAGGCGCGTCAATCCAGTCGGGATTGACGCGCCCCAAAGCTACTGCGTCTTACATGCCGACGGGAGCCTTCAGGGAGAAGTGCGCGCCGATACCCCAGATTCCACCGGTCGATCCACTGGCAAGTTTCTCGGAGTCGTACGCGATATGCAGGCCCATCATGCCGAACCCGACGTTGGCACCGAACGTCCAGCCGAGGTTGGATTCCGTGCTGGACCCCGAGCTGCTGTACCAGCGGTTGCTCACAGCCAAGTACGGCTCGATGCTCAGTCCCGGCGTGGGCACGTTGACGCTCACGGCACCACCCAGCCCGAGCCGCGTGAGCGCCGAATCACCGTTCGCTTCGCCGACGCGCGCCACATCGAGCTGCAGGCTCAGCGCAACGGGCATCAGGCTGCCGCCGATCACGCGGAACGCGCCTTGGCCGCCGAACGACGAGTAGCTCTCGCTTGCACCGCTCGGCTTCCACGACGCGATGCCGGCCGTCAGCGTGATCGTGCCGAAGCCGAACGAGCCGCGCGCGCCGTAGGCGGTCCCTTTTCCGAGATCGTCATTCGGAAACCCGACGTCACCGCTGATCGTGATGCCGCTGCCGCCCTTTGGAGTGCTCCAGTTGGGCATGCCCAGCGCCTGGGCCGCGAGCGGGGAACCCGCGAACGCCGCCGCTGCCAATACCGTGAGAACGCGCTTCATCGATATCCTCCACAAGCATGAGGTCTGTTTTAGGTCCGTCCGCCTCCCCGCGTCGGCCCACTAACGGGCCGAACGGTAGGAAATGGGTCTCCGCAAGTCAATCTGTGTCACCCTAATGCACCCACACGGCGCTAAGTGACACACCCTCCAAGTCCCCGAGTCCCGCGCTGATGCGCGCGTCGAACTTGGGAGACAGGCGGAAATCGGCGCCCAACCCGAGTGCGAACAGGAAGTCCGACGTGCCGTTGCCGGCGACGAAGAACCCGGTGGGCTGCACGTAGGGCACGATGCTGATCTTCGAATCCTTCGGATCGATGCGCCGCCCCAAGGACAGGCCGACGGGCACGATCACGCCGGAATTGTCGCTGGAGAATCTGCCGCCGATGCCGAGGATCAGTGCCCCATCGAGGGGGAAATCCTCGGTGTGTGTGACTACGCGTTGCCGCGCCTCGGCACCGACCAGGAGCTGCGAGTCGCCGCCGCCGCCCGGCGAGAAAATGCCGCCGCGAAAGCCGAGATCGAATTTGCCGCTCGCCATCCGATACGCGCCTTCGAACGCCGTACCGCCGCCTTCGGGGAAACTCACCACCGCGCCGAACTCGGAGCGGGTGAACGCGCGGTACGGCGCGTTGTAACTGGGAAGGCCGGTTGCTTGCGCCAGGAGACTGGGGGCGCTACCAACGGCCAGGACGAGCAAACACAACACAGGGGGGGGGCGCAAACGCATTTCCGTACTCCTCGAGATTCGGTGCGAGGGTTACCCGGCGAACAGCGCGGCGTTCCGGCCGAAACCGGAACGCCGCGCCACGAGAGAACTGTTAGTGCCAGAGTGAAATGCCGATGCGACCGCCGATCGCGATGTAATCGGCAAATAGGCCGAGCTCGGCGCTTTCCGATACGTACTGGACCCCGAGTTCGTAGCGCCACGCGGCGCTGCCGTACGGCTTCCGCCAACCAATGCCGCCTTCGAGCTTGACCGCAGTTCCGCTGCCAGCGCCGCCGCCGCCATCACCCATCACCAACCCGGCGCCGCCGGTGAAGTACATGCCGCGGCGGTGCCCGCCCGTGCTGTTGGAATACAGCATGTTCACCTGCGGGGTGAAGATATACCTCGTGTCCCCGCCGACGGTGCTGAAATTGAGCGCAAGCCGCGGCTCCCACATCATCTTCTTACCCGCACGCGGCACGAACCCGAACCGCAGGTCCACAGGTGTGATGAGCGAAATGCCGGCATCAACACCGCTCGCGTTCGGAATGACATACGCGGCGCTCAGATCGATACCGAACTCGTGCTTGGGGCTGGCTGGCGCGGCGGCAGCACGCCGCTGGGCCTGAGCTGAAGCGGGGAATGATAGCGCGACCGCCGCTAAGACCATCCCGCCGAAGAGCTTCCGCATACCAAGACCTCCCGTTGGGGGTGCGAACCGCCACATCGTTAAGAACGACGTCATTTTCTGTCAAGCACGAGTCCCCTGAGACACGCATGGCCCGGCAGCCAGAGTGCTGCCGAGCCATGGTTTACGACTGACCTCGTGACGCGGCTCACGCCGCGAGAGGTCGCTTACTTACCGAAGCTGAGACCGACCACGATCGGCAGGAACGTTACGGGCGAGCCGCTCGTGCTGACGCTGGTGTAGCGACTTTCGACGAACAGGCGGTTGCCACCGGTTCCCAGGGGGAACGCGAGGCCCGCGCCGAAACCGAACGACACCTTCGTCTCACTCGCCGATGTACCACTGACGTCGAATTTGACGTTGGAAAGACCAATGCCACCGAGCAGGTAGGGCTTCGGGCCGGCCGAGCCAAACGCGTACACGACCGACGCCATCCCACCCATGATCTTGGTGGAGTGAGCGGTGATACCGTCCTTCTCACTCGATGTACCATAGGAAATGTCTGCGCGAATGCCGACGCCACTGGGCAGATTGTACGTGCCGCCGAGGCCAGCCGTGTAGCCCATCTTGTCGGCGTCGGCGTAGTCACCCATAGGCATCAGCAGACCAGCGCCCAGGCCCCAGCGAATGCTCTGCGCTGAAGCTGGACGCGCGGCGACGACAAGCGCCATCACCGCGAGCAGGACCAATCCGAAGCGCTTCATAACCCTGACCTCCAAGGGAAAAGGGGGGTTCTGAGGGACATTTTGACCGGCACCACTTTTGGAAAAAGCCGCGCCAAAGTCAAGTGTCAGTGGCGTAAGCGCTTCTGGCAACTATACGTACGACGTCCGACCCCACCTGAAGGAACCCCCCAGAAACCTCGACAGTCTTGGTCCCCTCGGAACGGCGGATCGTTACAACGCCCTTGCCCAGCAGAGTCATGAACGCGGCATGGTGTGGGAGAATCCCTACAAGGCCGTCATAGGCCGGGGCGACGACCGAGTCCGCCTGGCCGTCGAAGACCGATCGCTCCGCCGAAATGACCGAAACGCGCATCAGGCCGACGCCAGCTTCTTGGCCTGGGCGACGACGTCGTCGATCCCGCCTTGCATGTAAAACGCCTGCTCGGGGAGCTGATCGAACTCCCCCGCCACAACCCGCTCGAACGACGCGATCGTGTCTTCGAGCTTGACGTACTTCCCTTCGAGTCCCGTGAACTGCGATGCGACGAAGAACGGCTGCGACAGGAACCGCTGGACTCGGCGCGCGCGCGCGACGAGCAGCTTGTCCTCCTCCGAGAGCTCGTCCATCCCCAGGATCGCGATGATGTCCTGCAGATCCTTGTAGCGCTGCAAAATGCGCCCCACCTCGACAGCCACCTTGTAGTGCCGGTCGCCGAGGTATTGCGCGTCGAGAATACGGCTCGACGACGACAGCGGGTTGACCGCGGGATAGATGCCCAGCTCGACGATCGCGCGATCGAGCACGACCGTCGCATCGAGGTGCGAGAATGCCGTCGCGGGCGCCGGATCGGTCAGGTCGTCGGCCGGCACGTAGATCGCCTGCACCGACGTGATCGAGCCTTTCTTCGTCGACGTGATGCGCTCCTGTAATTCGCCCATCTCGGTCGCGAGTGTCGGCTGATACCCGACGGCTGACGGCATTCTCCCCAGGAGTGCCGATACCTCCGAGCCCGCTTGCGTAAAGCGAAAGATATTGTCAATGAAGACGAGCACGTCCTGCCCTTCGATGTCGCGGAAGTACTCGGCGACGGTGAGACCCGTCAGCCCCACCCGCAACCGCGCGCCCGGCGGCTCGTTCATCTGGCCGTAGATCAGCGCGACGTTCTCCAGAATCCCGGCTTCACGGAATTCGAGGTAGAGATCGTTGCCTTCGCGCGTGCGCTCCCCCACGCCGCAGAACACAGATTTTCCGCCGTGCGCTTTGGCGACGTTGTTGATCAGCTCCTGAATCACGACCGTCTTGCCGACGCCGGCGCCGCCGAACAGACCGATCTTGCCGCCCTTCACGAACGGCGCGATCAAATCGATGACCTTGATGCCGGTCTCGAACACTTGAGTCTTGGGCTCGAGATCGACGAACTTCGGAGAGCCGCGGTGAATCGGCCAGCGCTCGGCGTCCTTGGGGATGGGGGGGCCTTCGTCCACCGGATCGCCGATGACGTTCAGGATCCGGCCGAGCGCCGGCTTGCCGACGGGCACGGTGATCGGCTGGCCCGTGTCCACGGCTTCCATGCCGCGCACGATGCCGTCGGTCGAGCTCATCGCCACCGCTCGCACCTGATTGCGGCCGATGTGCTGCTCGACCTCCACGACCAGCTGGCCCGAATTGACCGCGACCGTGACCGCGTTGTAGAGCTCGGGCAGCTGCTCGGGCTCGAACTCGATGTCGAGGACTGGTCCAATCACTTGCACCACTTTCCCGACGTTGCGCTTCTGTTCACTGGTCTTCGTGGCCATTTGGTTTCCTTGGCTATCGGCTATCGGCTATCAGCTATCGGCTATCGGGTTGTGGCCTCGAGCATTCGGGCACGTCCACCCGATAGCTGACAGCCGGTAGCCGATAGCTACCCTTTCAGGGCTTCCGCTCCACCCACAATCTCCGCCAGCTCCTGCGTAATCTGCGCCTGTCGCGCTCGATTGAACGTCCGCTGCAGAATCGTCAGCATGTCACTGCCGGCATCGGTCGCGTTCTTCATCGCGGTGCGGCGCGCGCCGTGCTCCGCGGCCGCCGTCTCGACGAGCGCGCGATAGACCTGGTTCTGCACGTACAGCGGCAGCAGCTCCGTGAGAATCTCTTCAGCCGACGGCTTCAGGATGTAATTGACCGCCGCCGTTGCCTTTTGACCGCCCGACCGCCGCTTTTCGGGAGGAGCCACCGGCAAAATCCGCAATGTCGCCGGCGGCGTGGACACCGCGCTGTTGAACTTCGCGAACACGATGTCGACCGCATCCAGCGCACCGGCTGCAAATCGATCCATCAGCGGCTTGGCGAGCTCCGCCGCGTGCTCGAGCGTCGGCCGGTCGCCGATGTCGACGCGCTGGGAGGCGATGGAGCGCTTGGTGAACTTGAAAAAGCTGATGCCTTTCTTCCCTACCAGGTGCAGCTCGGTGTGCGCATCCTGCGCCTCGAGCTCTTCCAGGCGCCGCCGGGCTTCCCGGATCAGGTTGGCGTTGAACGCCCCACACAACCCCCGGTTCGACGTGATCAGCAGCAATGCCGCGCGTCGAACTCCTGAGCCCCGTCCCCCGCCCCCCCGTGCCGCCGGGTTGGCGCAACAGCGGAAAGCGCTCGGCCAATTCCGCCGTGTACAGCTCGCCGATCACCTCGGCGAGCGCCTGCGCGTAAGGGCGCGCGCCCACCACACGGTCCTGGGCGCGCTTCAGCTTCGACGTGGAAACCAGTTCCATCGTCTTGGTGATTTTTTTTGTATTCTGCACCGAGCGGATGCGCCGCTTGAGCTCCCGGGGCTTCGCCATTAGAGCGCCTTGTACTCCTCGATCGCCTTGCGCAACCGGCCGCTGAGATCGTCCGAGAGCGCTTTCTTGGTGCGAATCTCCTCGGCGACCTTGGGGTGCTGGGCCGCCATGAACTCGAGCAGCCCCTGTTCCCATTCCTTGATCTTCGGCACGTCGACGTCGTCGATCAGCCCGCTCGTCACCGCGAAGATGACGATGACCTGTTGGTCGACCGGCATCGGCCGGTACTGCGGCTGTTTCAGGACCTCCACGACCCGCGCGCCGCGAGCGAGCTGGCGCTGCGTCGCTGGATCGAGCTCGGAGCCGAATTGCGCGAACGCCTCGAGCTCGCGGTACTGCGCCAGATCGAGCCGCAGCCGCCCGGCGACCTGCTTCATCGCCTTGATCTGCGCGTTGCCGCCCACGCGGCTCACCGAAATACCGGCGTTCACCGCGGGCCGGACGTTCGAGTAGAAGAGGTCGGTCTCCAGGAAGATCTGCCCATCGGTAATCGAGATGACGTTCGTCGGGATGTAGGCCGAGACGTCGCCCGCCTGTGTTTCGATGATCGGCAGCGCGGTCAGCGAGCCGCCGCCCATTTCATCGGAGAGCTTCGCCGCGCGCTCGAGCAAGCGGCTGTGGAGGTAGAACACGTCGCCGGGATACGCCTCGCGGCCCGGCGGGCGCCGCAACACCAGTGAAAGCTGGCGATACGCGGCTGCCTGCTTGGACAGGTCGTCGTAGACGCACAGCGTGGCTTTCTTCTCGTCGTACATGAAATACTCGGCCATGGTGCAGCCCGAGTACGGGGCGATGTACTGCATCGGGGCGGGCTCGGACGCGGAGGAAACGACGACGATCGTGTAGTCCATCGCGTCGTGCTCCTTGAGCCGCTCCACCACGGCGGCGACGGTCGAGTTCTTCTGCCCGATCGCCACGTACACGCAGATGACGCCCTGCCCCTTCTGATTGATGATCGTGTCGACCGCGATCGCGGTCTTGCCGGTGCCACGGTCGCCGATGATCAGCTCGCGCTGGCCGCGGCCGATCGGGATCATCGAGTCGATCGCCTTGATGCCGGTCTGGAGCGGCTCCTTCACCGGCTGGCGCTTGATGATCCCGGGCGCGACGATCTCCACTTTGCGGGACTTGCTCGCGTGAATCGGGCCGAGGCCGTCGACGGGACGTCCGAGCGCATCGACCACGCGACCCACGAGCTCGGGTCCCACGGGGACTTCGAGCACGCGCGCGGTGCGGCGGACTTCGTCGCCTTCACGCAGCTGGAGATAATCGCCGAAGATGACGGCGCCGATGTTGTCTTCTTCGAGGTTCAGCGCGAGGCCGGTGATCTTTTCGCCCGTCGCCGACACCGTGAATTCGAGCATCTCGCCCGCCATCGCGGACGTGAGGCCGTAGATGCGGGCGATGCCGTCCTTGACCTCGAGAACGGTGCCGACTTCGCGGACGTCGATGTCCGCGAGGTCCGCCGCCTGGATTTCCTTCAGGAGGAGGTTCTTGAGCTCGCCGGGCCGAAGGATGGAATCAGTTGCCATTGGAGTACCGTTTGGAGTTTGTGAAAAATATCACAAGTGAGACGGCGGCGGAAGGCGGCGAAGGGGCGGCGCAGGGCGGCCAAGACTAAACACGTGAGCGAGTTCGTCCTCTCAGGAATCGCGCCAAGACACCGCGAGGACCCAGCTCCCGCAACTCGAGTGGTGTAACCCCCGCAACCCGCCGCGCCGCTCCCGCGAGATGACTCGGCGATGCATACCCGAGGATGCGAACGACACAGCGCACGGTATACCCCGGGTTACCAAGCAAGTCCGCGGCGCAGGCCGTCCGCGCCAGATCGATGACGCGCTTCAGGTTGGGCGCTCCCCCTGCCCCGAACTCACGGGAGAGGTGCTCGCGGGTCACCCGCAGCGCTTGCGCGACGTGCCCGGTCTGGGTTGGCGTCCCGGCCCGGCGCAGGACCTCTTCCCAAGCCGCGAGTTGCAACCTATCGGTCAATCGGAGCAGGCGTGGCGCGTCCGCCAGCGCGTCCCGCCGGGCGACCTGCGCGGTGCGGGCGGCGATCCATTCCCCCGCGACGGCATTGTCCACCCCTTCTACAAGTACACCCGTGAACCCGGCGTCCCGGCATGCGGCGAGCAGCGGACCGTCGTCCGGCCGCACGGCCGAGAGCACGTACATCGGGATCCGCGGGAAGCGCGCCGGGAGTGCCAGGCCTTCGCCGTCGCAGTGGCGCACGTCCAGTACGACCGCATCGACCAGCCGCTGGTCGAGCAGTCGTTCGACCGCCTGGATCGTGCGACACAGGCGCACGCGCCCCGCCCCGCGCGGATAGCCCCGCTTGAGCGCCCGGCGCGCATCGCGGCGCGGGTGAAAGACGGGCACCACCGGGTACGCGGCCGATGCGCTCACGTCTGCACCAACGCCTGCTGCATTTCCGCGGCCTGGCGCAGCACGTCGCGGGCGTTGTCGTAGCTCACCGTCCGGGTTGCGTCGTCGAGCGGATGCCAGACGCAGGCCGTGATCCCTTCCTCTTCCTCGGGGACGGGGTCACCACGCCGTGACTCGAACAGAAAGAAGTGGCAGTACTTGTGAATCGTCTTGCCGCGAAAGCGAAAGTACCAATCGATGACTTTGATCGGCCCGTGCAGGACGAGCTCCTTCAATCCGGTCTCTTCGGCGACCTCGCGCCGCGCCGCTTCAGCCGGCGGCTCGTCGAGTTCGAGATGGCCTTTGGGAAAGCCCCAGTTCTGGTACGAATCGCGGATCAGCAGAAACCGCACCTGCCCATCGGAGCCGCGGCGAAACACGACGCCGCCGGCGCTGGTTTCGCGCGTGGCGCGGGGCTGCGACTTGCGACCCTTCTTGCGGCGAGGGGTCATCGCCAGCACTCCCGTTGTCCGGACGCCAGCGCCAAGACGCCGGCGTCGGAACGAGTAGCAAGTACGTCCTAAGGACGCACGTCGTGGAAACCGAGCTCGGGACGTCTCGGTCCATGGCGTAACGTCAGAGAACGGAGTCTGACCGACTGTCAGAACACGCTAAACGTGAAGTACTTGCGCGGATTGGCCTGAATGTCCGACAGCAGCTGTCGCAGCTGAATCATCGTGAGGGTCGTCTCCCGATACAGCGCCGAATCGCTGACGAGCAGCCCCAGCGTGCCACTGCGGTTGGAGATGCGCGACATCACGCTATCCGCGTTCTGCAGCACGCGCACGAGGCTCTCCTGATTCCGGTTCGCGGCCGCCATGAGCTCTCGAAAATCCTGGGATGCCGTGCGCAGGTCGGTGCTGGAAGCCGCCGTGTTGTTCAGGATCGTGGCGAGTTGGCCCTGGTTGGTCGCGGTATCCACCCGACCCAGCGTGGTCCTCAAGTCCGAGGCAGCACGCGACAACGCCTCCGAGCCCTTGCTCAGATTCTCCCCGACGCTCCCGATGACGTCGGCCTGTTCGTTGGTGACGCGCGCCAGGCGGTCGGCGATCTGGCCGAAGTCGCGGATCGAGCGGCGCAGGTCCAAGACAGCTGTTGAGTCGAAGGCGGTCTGGATGCGGTTCGATACGGTCGCGATGTCGGTCGCGATCCGGCTCGCCTGGGCGGTGAGCTGCCCGATATCGGGCAGCGTGGCGCCGGGCCATCTGCCGCCGCCCGCCGCCTGCGCCTCGACCAGTGCCTGCCGCACGTTGGGATCGTTGGGCAACGGATCGCTCGAGATCAGGGTCGCCGCCCACTCGCCGAACAGTGACGCCGACGCCGCGATCACCGCCGGCTTCGCGGGCAGCGTGACCCCGGAATAGATCTTCAGATCCGCCTCGACCCAGTTGCCCGGCGCGAGGCGGATCGCCTCGACGCGACCCACCCGCACGCCGCGCAGCACGACCGGGTTGCCCACGCCAAGGCCGCCGACCGTCCGGAAGCGCGCGGTGACCGCCGCGTCGGTCTTGCCGAGATGGGTCCCCGAGAGCCACAGCGCGCCCCCCACCACCAGCGCGAGCGCGGCGATGACCACTAGACCGACGGCGAATTCGTTCTCGCGCTTCACTCGGCTCGTCCCTCGATGAACTGGCGCACCACGGGATCTTCCGTCCGCTGAATCTCTTCCACGCTTCCCACCTGGCGGATGCGGCCCTCGTACAGCATCGCGATCCGGTCACCGACGGTGTAGGCGCTGCGCATGTCGTGCGTCACGACGACTCCCGTCACGCCGAGGTGCTCCCGCGTCCGCACCATGAGGCGGTCGATCACGGCCGACGTCACGGGGTCGAGTCCCGTGGTCGGCTCGTCATAGAGGATGTAGCGCGGCCGCAGCGCGATCGCGCGCGCGATCCCGACGCGCTTGCGCATGCCCCCGGACAGCTCGGCCGGCATGCGGTCGCCCGTCCCGGAGAGATCGACCAGCGCCAGCGCCTCGCTGACCCGCTCCTCGATTTCGTCGTCGTTCAAGCGCCGCCTCTTCAGTCCCAAGGCGAGATTCTCCGCCACCGTCATCGAATCGAACAAGGCCGCGAACTGGAAGACGTAGCCAATCCCCTGGCGCAGCTGTGTCAGCCCGTCCCGGTCGAGCGTGCTCACGGCCTGGCCGTCAACGATGACGTCGCCCGCATCGGGGTGCAACAGGCCGACAATGTGCTTCAACGCCACGCTCTTGCCCGTCCCCGAGTACCCGATGATCACCACCGTTTCGGCATCGCGAATCTTGAGCGACAGCCCCTGCAGCACCTGCTTCCCGTCGAAGCCCTTGTGCAGGTCCTGGAACTCGATCACAGCAGCACCACGGCTAAGAACGCATCGAGCACGAGGATCAGGATCGCCGAATACACCACGGCCCGCGTGGTCGCCCGCCCGACGCCCTCCGCACCGCCGCGCGTCGCGAGTCCAACGAAGCACCCCACGAGCGTGATCGTGAACCCGAAGGTCGCACTCTTCAGTAGCCCGAACCAGACATCCTTGAAGACATAGAACAGCTTGAGTCCCTTGAGGAAATCGGGAGTGGAGAGATCGAGCAGCACCAGGCTCGTGAGCCATCCCGTGATGATCCCGGTGGCCATCGCGAACGCGACGATCACGGGAAACATGAGCGTGCCTGCGAGCACCCGGGGCAGGACGAGATAGCTCTGCGGGTCGTAGGCCAGGGTCTCGAGCGCATCCACTTGCTCGGTGACTTTCATCGTACCGAGCTCCGCGGCCATGCTCGCGCCCACCCGGCCCGCCAGGGCGAGCCCGGCGAGCACCGGGCCGAGCTCGAGCATCATCGTTTTGCCGACGAGCGTGCCGACGAAGTAGAGCGGGACCGCGCCGGTGAACGTGTAGGAGGCCTGGAGGGCGAGGACGACGCCGGTGAAGGCGGCGATGAACAGCGCGACGGGGAGTGAATCGACACCGATGCGCCGCATCTGCACGATCGTGAGACCGAACCAGGTCCCGATGTCGGGCAGCGCGCGCACCATGTCCATCACGAAGTGGCCGACGCGGCCGACTGACTCGATCGCGGCGATGGAGCGCCGCCCGATGGATTCGATCACGGGGAGACAAACTAGGGTAAAAACAGTAGGGGCGCAGCATGCTGCGCCCCTACGATTTCATCGCTGCTCCGTCTTACGCTGCGAAACTCGCCAGCGCTTTTCCTACATCACCGTCACGCAGTCTCTTGAGCGCACGGTCCCGCAGCTGTCTGACCCGCTCGCGTGTGACGCCCAACATGCCGCCGATTTCTTCGAGCGTGTGCTCGCGCCCGCCATCCAGGCCGAAGTACAGCCGCAGGACCTTGGCATCGCGGCGCTGCAGCGTGTTCAGGGCCTGCTCGATCTCGTCCGACAGGAAGCGGTCCATCGCCTGATCTTCCGTGTCCGGCAGATCCTCGGCGATGAAGCGCTCGATCAGCGACCGGTCGCCGTCGGGATCGAGCGGCGCATCGAGCCGCACATCGCCCGTGTTGAGCGCGGCGAGCGACTGCACGACTTCGAGCGACAGCTTGGTCGCGTCGGCGATCTCTTCCGGTGTCGGCTCACGCCGCAGCGTCTGGCGCAGGTATTCCGCCGTCCGCACGATGCGCGACAGATCGGCGGTGCGGTTGAGCGGGACGCGCACGGTCCGGCCCTGACGCGCGAGCGCCGCGAGAATCGCCTGGCGAATCCACCACACGGCGTACGAGATGAACTTCACGCCCTGGTCGGGATCGAACTTCCGCGCCGCGGTGAGCAGGCCGACGTTGCCCTCGCCGATGAGGTCGGTGAGCGGCAGGCCGCGATTCTGATACTTCTTCGCGACCGAAATCACGAAGCGCAGGTTCCGCTTGACCAGCTCCTGCATGGCCTCCTGATCGCCGGCGCGCACCTTCCGGGCGAGCGCGATTTCCTCCTTCTGCGTCAGCAGCGGAGTCTTGGAGACCTCGTGCAGATACTGATCCAGGATGTCGCGCTCGTGCTCGTGCGACCCGAGCCCAGTGAGCAGACCCCGGCGCCGGCCACGGCCGGCGCGCCGCTTCGCGACGGGACGTTCCGTCGTCGCAGCCTTCGCCTTGGTCTTCGGCGCCGGCGCAGCTGCTTTGGTGGTCTTCCGAGTACGAGGCATTGGGGTCGCCCTATCTGGGTGCTGTTTTAGTACGCATTCGCAGCGAAAATGTTCAAGAAACGGGCATGAAATCGCTTGACACCGCCTGAACGCGCCGATAAGATGCCGTGTTCCCGCCGGGCGGCTATAGGCCTTTTGGGGCGCGGGAATAGGGGGGCGTAGCTCAGTTGGGAGAGCGCGTGAATGGCATTCACGAGGTCAGGGGTTCGATCCCCCTCGCCTCCATAAACGGCTGGACGCCGAGACGCTCGAGCCGCTGAGCCGCCGAGGCAGACTGGTCTAAGTCGTTGTGGAGCGGTTACATTTGCCGTCAGGCAATGCGGGAATAGCTCAGTTGGTAGAGCACAACCTTGCCAAGGTTGGGGTCGCGGGTTCGAGTCCCGTTTCCCGCTCTGTTGCAAAACGGGCACAAGCGACGCGGGGTGGAGCAGTCTGGTAGCTCGCCGGGCTCATAACCCGGAGGTCGTGGGTTCAAATCCCACCCCCGCTACTTCAGACGGACGGCCGGACGGACGGACTGACGGACTGAGCTTCACGGTGCAACACAGTCCAACGGTCCAACCGACCGACCGTCCGTCGATTTTCGGGCGGTTAGCTCAGTTGGTTAGAGCGCCACGTTGACATCGTGGAGGTCACAAGTTCGAGTCTTGTACCGCCCACCTCGCGCCCATAGCTCAACTGGATAGAGCGCTTGACTACGGATCAAGAGGTTGGGGGTTCAACTCCCTCTGGGCGCACTGTACGACTAGACGTCGAGACGTTCAGACGTCTAGGAAAACAAGATTCGATGCAGTTCCTAGACGTCTAGACCTCTCTACGTCTCGACGTCTAGTAGTCCGGGGCGTAGCGCAGCCCGGTTAGCGCGCCTGGTTCGGGACCAGGAGGTCGGAGGTTCAAATCCTCTCGCCCCGATTCGATTACCTGTTGCGTCTGCGGCGCCTGTTGCGTCTGGTAGTCTGCGCCAGTAGCTCAGCTGGATAGAGCGTCGGCCTCCGGAGCCGAAGGTCCCGCGTTCGAATCGCGGCTGGCGCATAGCCACAGATCCCGCAGATCCGCAACGGATCTACGCAGACGTGATCTGTGGAGATTAGTTGTTAGTCCGTGTGATCTGTGGCGTCAGAACGCGATCGCGAGACCCATGCGTCCTACCGATTGCTGGATCGGCGCAGACGCGGGTCCGCTGCCATCATCAGTCTCGCGGGAGAGCCGCTGGAATCCGTAATCGCCGGTCACTTGCAGGCGTCCACGCAGCGCATCAACGGTCAAACCGAGGCCGAGCTGGATGGCGCCGAGTGGTGACACGCTGCCGCCGCCGGAGAACTTGGATCCGGCGAGCAGACCGCCGTTCAACGCAACGCGCACACCCGGCCCCAGCAGGTAGTTGATGCGCGCCCCGATCACCGCCGCGCCAACCGACTGCGCTTCGAATTCGGGATCGGTCTTGCGATTGATGAATCCGAGCTCGCCGCTGACCGGCCCCGCGATGTAGTACCGCACCCGCACATCCACTTCGGATGCATCGAAATCTGCCGTGGCCGTTCCACCCTCCGGCGTGTATTTGAGCTTGGAGAGCACGACATCGGCCGAGAACTTCTTCCACGACATCGACGCTTTGGCCGCGATGCCGCCACCGCGGTAGTGCAGGTCAGCCGAGACTTCCTTGTAATCACCGAACGCGATCTGCGGACCGATGGAGAACTGCTGGGCGGTTAGGCGGTTGAGCGGTTGGGCGGTTAGAAGGACGCCCAAAGCGCTAACCGCCAAACCGCCGAACCGCCTGCTCATCGCCCACCTCCGGCGTTGGGCCTCACCGCGGGTGCCACCGTCAGCGCCACCTGCTGGCGCCGGCGCGTGTTTTCCTGCGCGATCTCGGTGTTGCGACGCGCGATCTGCTCACGCAACAGCTGGTTGTACAGGATGTTGCCGCGCGCGGGTTGCGGCGCGGGCTTCTTCAACATCATCACGAATCCGGCCACGACGACCCCCGTACCGATCACCGCGCCCTCCCGCAACGAGACCTTGCCCAGATCACCGCTCGAGAGCGCGGACGTGCCGGCCAGCGCCGCCCCGGTGTAGACGAGCGCCAGACCCATCGGCTTCCAGCTCTTGGGCGGCACTTCGGTTTCCGGGAGATACGTGTAGCCGGGCAGACTCGTGAGATGCGCGACGGTGTCCACCGTGCCATGCGCAACACGGATAGGCTGGGAAGTGGAGAAGCTGTTTTGTCCCACCGCCGCGTCCACGACGATTGTGTAATTGCCCGCCGGCAGCGGATCACCACCCGCCGTGCGTGCCTGCCAGCGGAGGTTGACCTGCCCATTGGCCACGGTGGAATCGATCCGCAGCGACGTCGCGCCACCGATGACGCGCGTGACCACCCGCGCCGGTTGCGTGACCGTGTAGCGAATAGGGACGGCGCCCTGCCCGCCGATAAACGTCACGCTATCGATCACCAGCTGGCGCACGACCAGCACCTGGGTGAGCGCGACCTGAAACGCGCTCAGCGCCTTGGGGGATGTGCGGTTCGGGTCGAGCTGCCGTTCCGGTTCGAGCAGCACGACCTGCTTGAAGGCATCGACAGAGCGGAGAATCGAATCCATGCCGCTGTAGGTGAACCCGAGCAGCTCGTACGCCCGCGCCCGCTCATATCCGGTGAGGCGCTCGCGCAACGCGGCGCGGCCCTCTGCCAGAGCCTGGCGGTAATCGAGATTGTCGAACGCCTGTTGCGCTCGGCGCAGGGTCGGGTTCTGGATCGTTTGGGCCGAAGCAAGCGGGGCAAGCAACAGCGCGACGGTTACGACGGTCCACGTCGAGGCGCGCATCACTCTCCCTCCGGTTCGAGCACGAACGTCCGGCGGATGGTGTTATTGGCCGGGACGTTGATGACCTCGGTCTTGGTCTTGAAGCCGGGGCGCTCCACGCGAATCGTGTGGCGGCCCGCGGACACGGGCTCCTCGATCACGGGTACCGGGCCGAGGTCGCGGCCGTCGATGAACAGATTCCCCGGCGGATTCGAGTTGATCGAGACAAAGCCCTGCGCGCGGCCCGGCGCCGTGGGGGCGGCGGTGGCGCCGTCCGCCGCGTATCGCCGCGTCTTGGAGGAGGCGGGGGGGGGGGGCGGCTGAGTCGCGACACGCAGCGTCTCGGCAGGGGCAGTCACCGGCGGCGCCGCGGGCGGCTGACTTGCCTGCGGCTTTTTGTCGAGCGCGAGATATCCGCCGACGCCCGCGGCAACCAGCACGACCGCTCCGACCACGAGCCCCACGCTCGAGCGCTTCTTCTTCTCGGCCGGAATCGTCAGGCCGGCCCGCGGAATCGGGGTCGTGGGTGCCGTGGTCACTTCGGTGGGCGCATCCGCGGACGCGGTCCGCGGCCGCGGCGGCGGCCGGCGCTGGCTCCTGCTCGCTCCGGCCGCGCCCTTCGTGGGCGCGGCAACCGGCTGCTCCGGCCACACCGCGGTGGCGAACTCTTCCATCGTGGGATAGCGCTGGTCGGGTTCCTTGGCGAGGGCGCGCGCAATCGCTATCGAGAGAAATTCCGGGGTGCCGACGCGCTTGCCGCTCATGCGCGGCACTTCCTCGAAGATGTGCTTATAGAGGATCGTGTGGACCGAATCGCCGGTGTACGGCAGCTCGCCGGTGATCATGCGATACGCGACCACGCCGAGCGAGTACTGGTCGGCGCGCCCGTCCACGGTCCCGCCCTTCGCCTGCTCGGGCGCCATGTAATGCGGCGTCCCGATGATCATTCCGGTGCCGGTAAAGCCGCTCGCCGCCTGCAGCGCCTTGGAAATCCCGAAGTCGGTCAGCATCACGCGGCCGTCGTGGTCGAACATGATGTTGGCGGGCTTCACGTCGCGGTGCACGACGCCGCGCTGGTGCGCGTGGCCGAGCGCGCACGCCGCTTCCCACACCACGCGCTGCACGTAGTCGATCGCGAGCGGCTGCTTCTGATCGAGCACGTCCTCGAGCGACGTGCCCTCGATGTACTTCATGACGAAGTAGTTGAGACCGCCGTCGCTCTCGACGCGGTAGATCGGGATGATGTTGGTGTGGTCGAGCTTTGCCGCGGTCTTGGCTTCCTGCTGGAAGCGCTTGACGATGTGCTCGTCCATCGAGATGTCGGGCGGCAGCACCTTGATCGCGACTACGCGCTCGAGCGTGAGATCCTGGGCGAGGAAGACGGCGCCCATGCCACCCTTGCCGAGCAGCCGTTCGACCTTGTACTTCCCCTCGACCAGGCGCTGCAGCCGGATCATCAAACCTTCGGTCCCGCCACCGCCCGTGCCCATCGTGCCGCCACCCGTGACGTCGGCACCGCACGCGTAGCAGAACTTGCTACCGTCCGGGAGTGGCGTGTGGCACTTGAGGCACTCCATCATGGCCGACGGAATGGCGACCTCCCGCCCTTCGGGATCTCACTGGCCGGTACCGCAAACCGGTGCCCGTCCGGGCGCACCCCCGCTGCTGTTTTGACCTTCGAACCGCGCGCGCGTAACGCTGACGACGTGGGTGGCGCGGGGGCGAACGGTGGAACGCACCCAGACCGGACGGAAATGCACAGCGAATACCGGGTCGGCTCGCCGAGGTAATCCACGACGGCCAGATAATAATCGCCGGTCGGGAGCCTCAGTCTCAGGAAATCCTGCGGGCCCACGCTGTTCGCCGATCCCATGGAATTGAAGTTGGTATCCAGCACATACAGGTCGAGGTCCGAGCGATCGAAGGCGCCGGCGCCACCAAATGGACGGCTTGCGACACGGATGGTCGTGGAGTCGAGGAGCAGTGGAGCGGTCACCCGGAATCGATACCAATCCAGGTCGTGCGGCACGTCGATCGTCAGCGTGTCGCCGAACGCCGCCGTCGGCGACACCGCGATGCGCTTGCTCGGGTCGTCGGCCATGGTGCAGACGTCGTTCTCTTCGAAACGGTCCTGCGGGATCTTTGGCGGCGTCACGACGGTATCGAGCGCGATCATCATGTAGTTGAAACGCTGGCCGTAGAAATTCAGCACGTGCAAGCCGTTATTGCCGGGGATGTACCGAGGCAACGTTTTCAGCGCGATTACCATAGAGTCGAACGGAAGCATGTTCGGGCTGAATCCGCCGCGAGCGCAAACGTAGAATCCCTCACTCGTCACAAACCAGAACGGCGGCGTCGCGGCCGGTTGGTGAAATGTCCCGGTCCATTCGATGGAATCGGCGATCACCATGAACAATCCGGAGCTGTCTGTATTGCCCTGCGGCTTCACGACGAGCATGAGGGGCCGAGTCGTATCACTGCGCGCGAACCGATACCAGTCGTACCCGACTGTCGTGTCTCGGGGCAACTCTTCGAACGCCAGGGCCGGATTGAAGAACTTGACCACCGGTATCGTGGGATAGGGGCCCGGCGCATCGAGATTGAGCAGCGTCGGAGACACGGTGTTGGGCTCGTAGCGGTCCAGGGTGTCGACCACCACGGAGTCGGGCGTATTGAAGAAGACGCCCGGCCCGAGCACGAAGAGCTGGCTCGTCCGCGCCGGCTGGGGCACCCAGAAATCCATGTGACTGAACCCGTTCGACTCGACATACGACAGCGAGTCGGGGATCAGGCCGGATCCCGTGAGACTGGCGACAAACGCGAACTGGATGCCGACGCCCCACACGGTGAGTTTGTCACCCCATTTGACGCTGGCGGGCGTCGTGCTGTCGACCTCGAGAAACCCCGAAATGCGCAGCGGCAGCGCCGCATTGCTGGCCTTCTCGAACGCGATCGCGCGGGCCGTAATATCGGCGAGCCCGGACGACACACCGAGCACTGTGGCGTAGCCGCCGCCGTCGTTGTCCACCCGGGCCACGTTGACGTTGTTGCTGATCCACTGGAATTCGACGTTGCCGAGCGGTTCGTCATCGCCGTTTCCGGTGTCGGGCGTGCCGATCAACCGCCAGGCGCGCGCCTGGATCGTCATCTCCTCCCCGTCCAGCAGGACGAGGGCGGGAGTCTCGATCGTGACGTAGACGTCGGGGCTGTTGTCGTCGGGGAAGGCGCACGTGACGCCGATGAGCGTCACAGCGAGCAGCACGACGGGTGTGGCTCGGTTTAGCCTGCGCATCCGGTCCAATCCGTGAGCTTGGGGGACCAACATACAATACGGGGGATGGCCGATACAATACGGGAGATGGCCGCGCCAGACAGTGACTTAGAGAGTGCCCCGGCGTTTGAGGTCTAAGTACTTGGCCACCACCGCCTGCGCCGCGCGCTCCGGTGTGACATCAATCACCAGGACTCCCGCTCGCCGCATATGTCCCAACGCTTCCTCCCGCGCATGCAGCAGCTCCTCGGCGGCGGCTTTCCGAAATGCGTCGCGGGTAGTCGCAGGACGCTGCGTCGCGACCGCATCGAGCTCGGGATTGCGCAGCGTGACCGCCAGCGGCAAGTGCCGCGGGCGCAGCGTGGCGACGTTGGCGACGAGCGCGTCGGAGGCGAAGCGGTCGATGACGTCGGTGAACAGCACCGTCAGGGCACGTTTGCGATTGCGCGCGGCGAGGTAGCGAAACGCCCCGGGGTAGTCGGGTTCCACGAGCTTCGGCTCGACCTCCGCGAGTACGTCGAGCACTCGGCGCACGCCAGTCCGGCCGCGTTCAGGCGCGACGAAGTGCTGCACCCCGTCCGCGAATGTCATGATGCCCACATTGTCGTCGTGCTGCGCCGCCGCATACGCCAATTCCAGCGCGGCCTGCACTGCGAAGTCGAGTCGCGCCACGCCGGCTCCGACCTCCGCAGTCATGAGCCGGCCCGTATCCAGCACGAGCAGCACCTGCTGGCGCCGCTCCGCTTCGTACTGGCGCGTGATGACCTTTCCGCGCCGCGCCGTCGCTTTCCAATCAATGTGCCGGAGGTCGTCCCCGGGACCCCACTCACGCAGCGACTCGAACAGCCGGCCCTCGCCGAGCTGGCGAATCGACTTTATCCCGACGTCGCGCCGCCTCAGCGCCTCGGCCACCGAAGCGCGCAACCGCACGGAGACCAACGGCGGGTACACCACGACTTCCCAGGGCAGCGGCAATCGCGTCCGATGGCGGCCGAGGCCCAGGGGTCCGAAGCTGTCGACCACGAATCCGCCGGCGTTGGTCCGTTCGCGCCCGCGCCGCTGCGGGACGACGGAGACCGTCTCCCGCGTCGCCGATCGCGGCGCAATGGCGAGGGCGCGCGGCTGCTGCGAGCCGCCGAGGATCTCTGGACGCACCTCGCGCACCCGCAGTCTGGCGCGACGCCGGGACGGGTTGGTCCAGCGATAGCTGACTTCCCCGTTGTGACCGACCGAGAGCGCCGGCAGCGGCTCGCGGGTGACGGCAACGGGTTGCGCGAGCGTAGCGTCGAGCCAGATCAGGAAGATCAACACGACATCGGCGCTGAGCATCGCGTCGAGCCCCCAGGGAGCCCAAAACCCGGCGATGCCGAACACCGACAACACCGCCGCAATGGCGAGCGCTCGCGGGGTCCACAACATGCCCGCTGTCGTGCCGAGCACGTACCACAGCAGAATGAAGACGGCGGCCACCGCGCCAACGACGAGCAGCGGTGCGAGGTTCACGCGGTCGGGGCCTCGATGCGATCCAGAATCGCCTTGAGCGCCTGATCGGCGGTGACCCCCTCGAGCTCGAGCTCGGGCGCGACATTGACCCGATGCCGCAGCACCGCCGGTGCCAGCAACTTCACGTCGTCAGGGATGACGTAATCGCGGCCGTCGAGGAGCGCTGCCGCGCGCGCGGCCTTGAACAGCGCGACCCCAGCCCGAGGGCTGGCCCCCAACGTCAACGACGCGGCCTCCCGCGTGCCCCGGACGATGGACGTGATGTATCCCGTAATTCGGGGCTCGACGCGCACGCGATCCACCGCCTGGCGCAACCCCTCGAGGCCGTCAGCGTTGGTGACGGGCTGAACGCCATACGTCTCGGTGCGGTCCGCCTCGAAGCCCTCGACGTATTTCGTCAGGATGCTTTGCTCGACCTCCGCCGTGGGGTAGCCGACCTGCACCTTCACCATGAACCGATCGAGCTCGGCCTCGGGCAGCGGATAGGTGCCCTCGAACTCGATGGGATTCTGCGTGGCGAACACCGTGAACGTCGGCGGGAGCGGGTGGCTGTTGCCATCGACCGTGACCGTGCGCTCCTGCATCGCCTCGAGCAGCGCCGCCTGCGTCTTGGCCGGCGCGCGGTTGATCTCGTCGGCCAGCACGAGATCGGCGAACACGGGGCCGGGACGGAAGGTGAACTCGTGCGTCCCGGTCAGCAGCGTGATGCCCGTGATGTCGGCCGGCATCAGGTCGGGAGTGAACTGAATGCGCACGAAGCGCACATCGAGCGCGAGCGCGAGCGTGCGCACCAGCAGCGTCTTCGCGGTGCCGGGCACACCTTCGAGCAGGATGTGCCCGCGCGCGAGCAGACACACCAGGACCTCGCGCGTGGCCGCTTCCTGCCCCAGCACCACCCGGCGCAGGGCCTCTAGGATCCGTTGCGCGTCTGGGGGGGGCGGGGACGTAGTTCCTCCCACACATCCTCCACGGCTTGGGCGGCTTGAAGCACGCGCGCCGATTCGCCTCCGGGGTCGCGTGCGGTGAGCAAATGGTGTAACCGGTGAACGGCGGCGCGGCCGCGGGGACCGCGCGTGGCCAGCTCGAGACCTTCGAGCCACGGCAGCACGTTCTCGTCGCCGATCAGGCCTGCGCGACTCAACCGGCGGCGCAACCCCAGGGCCAGGCGACGCACCGCGGTGTCCGCATCCTCGGCGCTCTCCAATCCGGCGCCGAGCGCTTCGAGATGCTCGAGCGGTGAGCGCCGCCGCCGGTCGACGACTTCGCGCGCCGGACCGAAACGGACGGCCGTCATCGCCAGCCAGACCAGCGCGACCGCGATGAGCTGCAGGATCGCCCACCCCGCGGGCGAGCCGCGAATCCAGCGCCACGTGCTTCCGACCAGCGACGGACCATCGTCTTCGCCGAACCCCTGGTGGTATTCGTCCCACACCACGCGACCGGGATGGTCACGGCGGGGCGTGAGCAGCGGGAGCACCACGATCGGGACGTTGGTGTCGCGCCACACGCGATTGGTGAACCAGCTTCGGTCCGCGGCGAGCGTGAGCGTGCCACCACCGCGGTAGCGCAGACGCAGAATGACGGGGCGCTTGCTGAGCGCGGCGACGACGGTGTCGACCTCGAACGGAACCAGGGTGTTGCAGATGCCGGGCTGCGTGTTTTCCTCAGCGCCTTTGCGCAGAGCTTCGAGGCGCGCGGGCGCCTGCGCCTCCGGCTGGAACGGCGTCAGCACGCGCTCGATCTTGGGCAAGTGCAGGCCGGGCTGTGGCGGCACGACGCCCATGCTGTCCTCCCGGCCCACGATTCCCTGTGTGCGCCAGCCTGCGCACTCCGTGACGCCGCCGCCCCAGCCAGTGACCAGGGCCGCTCCCCCGCTACGGATGAAACGAATCAGCTGAGCGAGCTCCTCCTCCTTGAGCGGAATCACGGGATCGTTCAGCACCAGAATCGCGGGACGGCGCGCGCGCTCCGTCGCGAGGTGCTCGAGCGACGTGCGCCGCCGTTCCGAACGGCGGCCCAGCCGGAGCAGGACATCGTGCAGGCCTTTGCTGCCGTCCGGGCCGTTGAGAAACGTCGATGAGCGACGATCGAAATCGGGGGTGCGCTGCGAGCGATTCGCCGCCCAGAGCGCGACGGCGATCGCCACGGCCAGCAGCGCGGCGAACCCGATCTCAAGCCGGTACGACATGCAGTCCTCGGGCCAGGTCCTGAGCGGTTGCGCCAAGCGCGGCGTACTCGCTCGCGTCGCAGGGGACGGCCCCGAAGAGATGACGGTACAATGCGGCGACCAGCGTGGCGAACGACGCGCGCCCGCTGTCGTCCAGGCGCACCTCGCCGATGTATTCGGCAGGCGTCTTGGACGCGTGAAAGCGCAGGGCTTTGCGCCGGTCCAGCTCGAGCACGACGGCCAGGAACCGGTGCGCCAGCGCTTCCGTGTAGCGCCCGGCGCGGGCGAGCGCCGCAGCGATTTCGAGGTGCGCCGCGGCGTCCATGATCTTGCCGCCGGTCACGGCCGACGTGGCGGCGCCGCTGCGCACCGCGGGCCGCACGATGCGCATGATGACGTACCCGACGTGCACGACCAGGAACACGAGCGCCAATGCAACCAGCGCGAGCGCCACGTTGAACCCGAGGGGATGTTGCTCCGAAAACCGGCTCAACCAGGTGGTCAGATTGTGCCACTGCGTCGCGAGCCAGGACAGGATGCGTTGGCGCTCGACCCACTCGTATTCCGGGCGCGCAAACACCTCGCCGATGACGCGCCGCAGCGAATCGGCCGGAACGCCGGGGGGCGGGGGGAAGCCGGCGCTTGCAGCAGGGCGAGAGCCGACGCCGGTCAGCGGATCCCCAATTGCTCGCTCAGGATCTGGAGATCGAACGCTTCACGCCGCACGCGGAGGTCGTAATACAACAGCGTGAGCGCGCAGGGCAGAATCGGCGCGAGCACGATGCCGAGCAGCGCTGCGAAAACTACGAACAGACTCTGGATCGAGATGTTCCCCGCCCCGCCCACCATCTCGCTGATCCCGGCTACCATGATCCCCGGCAGAAACTGCGAGATGAGCCAGACGACGGCGATGGTGACGAATAGTTTGCCGCGCTTGCCGCGCGTCAGCTCCCAGGAGCGGCTGAACGCATCGAAGGAGCTGCCGAGCTCCTCAAGCACGACGATCGGAGTCGTCGTCCCGTACCCGCACGCCACCCAGATCACGAGCCAGGCGAGGCCGACGCCGCCGCCGAAGATCATCAACGCGCCGATCCCGGGCCCGAGGAGCCGCCCGAGCACCACGATCAGCGCGATGCCGAGGGCGCCGAACAGACCTACCAAGGCGAGCAACAGGCCCTTACTCCACGTCACAAGCAGGAGCGGGACGATCTTGTCGACGCCGAAGCGGAGCGAGGCACCGAGCTCCGGCTCCTGACCGAGATAAGAGTCGGAAATAATCCGAACAGTCCCAGCCTTGAGCAGCAGGCTTGTCGTGGTCCAGATGATGATCAGGAGCACCCACAGCCCGAGGCTCGCCAGGGTGACATTCTCGAGCAGGGTGAGAAACGCCAGCGGGTTACCCGCGTAGCGGAGCTGAAAGTAGACGGCAATCGCGGTCGGCACACACACCAGAATGAGGCTGAGGCGCATGAACAGCCCGAAGTGGCGCTTGTAGATGTTGAAGCTGCCGTCCAGGATCTCGCCCAGCTGCATGGGTCTGAGGTTCGAGCTATTCGAGCTAATGGGTCGCTCCGCGTGAGGACACGCGGTAAGATGAGGATATGGCGCGCTCCGCGCGAGACCTGGACCTCCGCCAACACCACGGCGTCGAGACGCCCGAGCACGTCGAGGTCCACTTCGAACTGGCCGGCGTCGGCTCCCGTATGGCGGCGGGACTGCTGGACCTGTTGTTCCTTTTTCTGGGCGTCCTGCTGATCCTGACCGGCTGGGGCGCGCTCGGCGGGTTTTCGAGCGGTCATGGGGCGATCCAAGGGTGGCTGACAGCGCTGGTGATTTTCCTGCTCTTTTCCTTTGTGTGGGGCTACTTCACGCTCTTTGAAGCGCTGAACGGCGGGCGAACCCCCGGCAAACAGGCACTCGGGATTCGCGTGGTGATGGACACCGGGCGGACGCTGACGCCATCCGCGGCGGTGGTGCGCAACCTGGTGCGCTTCATCGACTGCTACTTCCCGATGCCGTTCGTCCCCGCGCTGCTCACGATGTTTCTGCATCCGAGCAACAAACGGCCCGGGGACATGGCGGCCGGGACGATCGTCGTGCGCGATCGGCCGACCGACTGGAGCCTCGGCCTGAAAGCCGCAACCGCCGAGCCTCAGGTCCTCGAGCCGATCGAAACCGGGCCACCCGACCTCTCCGAAGACGAGTTCCGTCTGCTGGACCGGTTCCTGGGCCGGCTGAACGAGCTGACCCCCGACGTTCAGGCGCGGATCACGGCGGATCTGGTGCGGCGGTTCGAATCGCGCATTCCGCGCCGCAGCGATGATGCGCAGGCGTACCTCGTCATGGTATTCGCCGAGGAGCAGCGCAAACGTCGCAGCCGGTTCGCGACCCGGGCACAGACCGGAAGCGTCGGCCGCGTCACGGTCACCGCCGAGCGATTCGTGGCGAAGAAACGGGACGGCTGGGAGCAGTTTCGCAATACCGCGACACGCATGGAGCGGTCCGGCGTCGCTGCGCTGGGACCGGGTGAGATCCCCGAATTCGCCGCGCAGTATCGCGAAGTGGCCGCGGACCTCGCCCGCGCGCGGACCTATCAGGTCGATCCGAGAGTCATCGCGTACCTCGAGCGCATCGTCAGCGCGGGACACAACGCGCTCTATCGGACGCGCGGCAAGCAGCGCACGCCCCTGCCTCACTATTTGCTGCGCGACTTCCCCGCGGCGGTGGTGCAGTCGTGGCAGTACGTGCTGCTCGCGTTCCTGCTCTTCATGATTCCGGCCGTGGTGGGCTACGTCATGATCCGCGAGCGCCCGGCGCTCGCCGAGGAGATCGTACCGCCCGGCATGGTGGCCCGCGCCGAGGAGGCGGGCCAGCGTGAGCTCGAAGGCCGAACCTATGCCCAGGAGGGGCGCGCCAGACGTCCCGCCGTAGCGGCGTTCATCATTACCAACAATATCAACGTGTCGTTCGGCGTGTTCGCGGGCGGGTTGACCGCCGGTTTGCTGACCGCTTGGCTGCTGTTCTACAACGGGATGCTGCTCGGCCTCTCCCTGGGACTCTTCCAGAATTACAACGCGCTGGGATATCTGGTCGTCTTTGTCGCGGGCCACGGCGTGCTCGAGCTGACCGCGATCTTCATCTCGGCAGGCGCCGGTTTTCGATTGGCGAAGGCGCTGATCGCGCCCGGCGATCGCACGCGCAAGGACGCGCTGATCGTCGAGGGCCGGATCGCGGCGCGCATGATCGGCGCGGTGGTGACGCTGCTTGCGATTGCGGGGACGATTGAAGGTCTGTTATCGACCACCAACGCCCCCGCGATCTGGAAGTACGGCGTCAGTGCAGCGACGACCGTGTTGCTGATCCTCTACTTCGTGAACGGCCGACGCTACCTCCGCGCTACGGCGTGACCATCACGCTCCCGTTCATGCCCGGGTGATTGGTACAGGAATAGTTGAACGTTCCCGCCGTATCAAAAGTCCTTGACACGCTTCCGACGGCCGACCTATCGGGGATGTTGGCGGGGGCACCACCGGTCGAAAAGGTCACGTTGTGCAGCGACGTCACAGCCTGCCAATTCCAAGTCACCACCGAGTTCAGCGGAACCGTGATGTTCGGCGGCGTAAAGGAATTGTTCGCGACTTGTACGATGAGCGCCGAGGTCGTTGTAAACGTGACCGTGTCAGGAGTCGCCAAGCCGGCGGCGATCCCCGTAGCCGTCTGATCTCCCGTTCCAGCACCGAGGGTCCGCTGGGCGCTCGCGTTGCCGTTCGCAGCCGTCGTGTTTTGCGCTGGAGTGATCGATCCGCCCCCCGAAGCGACCGCCCAATCGATCGTCACCCCGCTCTTCGGATTCCCGTGCGAGTCTCGACTCTGGACCGTGTACGTCACCTGACTACCCGGTGCCGCAGCGCCGTTGTCGCCGGCCGTCTTGGCGATCGCGACCGCGGTGCCCGCATTCGCGGTGAAGTTGATCGAGTCAGGCGAGCCGACGAGACCGGTGACGGTGGCAGTCGCCGATCTGATTCCCTGCCACGGTTCCGTACGTGAACCGCACTTTCGATAGACCTGCGGCGCTGGTTGGGACAGAGGTCGCCGAGACTGCGCCGCCGGTCGAGGCCCAGGTCACCGTCACACCCTGGATCGGCGTGGCGCTCTGATTTGTCACGAGCGCAGTCAACGATTCGGCCTTGATTGCCCCGACCGTGTCTGTCAAAGCGCCTGTGGTGCTGCTGGCGATGTTCACCGCGCCGTTGATCTGCGAGACCGCGCTGAACTGGACCGGGGCCAGGCTACCTGCAGTGGCGTTGACGGTCTGTGTGCCCGCATTGGGACCGAGCGTTCGCCGTGTCTTCGCGATGCCGCCCGCGTCCGTTACGCGCGAGCCCGGCGACACGGTTCCGCCGCCAGCGGTGACCGAGAACGTAACGTTCGCACCGACGAGCGCCGCGCCGCTCTGATCTCGCACGATGACCGCCAGCGACTCGGCTAACGCCGCGCCCGCCGCTCCGACCTGATTGTTGCCTGCGCTTACGAAGATGCTACCTGGTGTCGGGCCGGTGCCATCGCCACCACCACCGCATCCAGTGGCCAACAGCCCCGCGAGCAGTGCCAAACCAAAACGACGCATGACGGTCTCCCAGGAGAAGGATTCCCTAGGATGGACCAGCGTGTGCGGGGTGTCTAGGTGACCTTACGGATTAACGACGATCGTTCCCGTCATGCCGGGATGAATGCTGCAATGGTAGGTAAACGAACCCGGGCTACCGAAGTACACGGCGCTCGATGTCGCGCCTGCGAGAACGCTCACGTTCCAGAGCGGCGCGTCAGACGTGGACGTATGCGTCACGGCGCCGCCGTTCTGCCACGTCACGTACTGGTTCTTCGTGATCGTGACACTCTGGGGCGTGAACGCAAAGTCGCTCATCTGCACCAGCGCGCCCGCTGCTGTGGTGCCCGCCGATCCTGGCGCCCACCCATTCGCGGTCGCGGTGATCGTGTAGCTCCCGGCGGTGTCGAACACGACGCCGGTTGTCACATAGTAGCTCCCAACGGGGATCGTGACGTTTGGCGCGTCGAAGATTGTATGCCCGGGCTTGGTCGATTCGAGCGTAATCGTCACGGGCACGGTCACTGTGCGTGAGTTCCCGAGGGAATCGTACGCGTAGACCGTAAACGACGCTCGCTGGCCGACAATGCTCGTCGTGCTCAACGAGACGGACAGTTTTGGCGTCCCAACCACGATGCCGGAGGAGACCCCGGACTTCGCGATTGCCGCGGTCGCCGTGACCGTTGCATTGCCCGCGCCGGCACCGTCCACATCGAAGTAGACAAAGCCCGTTCCCGCGGGAATCACGACGCTGGCGGGAACGCGGAGGACCGCGGGGTCGGATGAGGTGAGCGAGACCGTGAGCGCCGCAGCGGTGTTAAACGGAAGCGCCACGTACATCTGCGCGGTCTGATTCACGCCCAACGCCTGCGGCACCGACCCGAAGGAGAACTGACCCGAGTCGACGGATACGAGGGTGGTGTCCGACTCATAGCCAGGGGCCGAGAATGTGATGTTGACCACGCCCTGTGCCACCGGTCGCACGGGGAACGTGATGTAGCTGGTGCGGGCCGCCACCGTCTTCACAGCGGTGTCGAGCCTCGCAATGAAACCGTTGCTCGAGGCGGCAGTGATGTCGAGCGCCGTGGCGACGATATGCCACTGGCTGTTCTGATCGGCGGTGTACACCCCAACGTCTTGCGGTTGCTGGCCGAGGTATAGCGTCATCATGCCCGGAGCCAGGAGCTGCGGCGGTCCGGCCGAGATCGTTGCGGTCGCCTGGCTGTAGGCGGTGGCACGCGCCGTGAGCACGGCGCTGTTGTTGAAGTTGCCGATGATATCGAAGCCGTCGCTGAGCGTCTGGCCCACGGGGATCGTCAGTGTGGTCTTCGTCAGCTGGAACACCTGTCCGGCCGGCGGCTGCGTACTGTCGCTGCGCAGCAGCGTGATTACGAGCGGCGAACCGGTGACGGGGTTGTCTACGTACACGTACTGCCCCGGGAGCACCTGGCCGAGGCCCACCGTCTGGTTGCCGGTCGTCAGATGCAGCGTGGGCCCGGTGACGGTCACGAGATTCGTCGAGTCGGACAGGAAGCCCGGCGCCGAGTAGCGGAGCCGGGCGGCGCCGTTGCCGACGAACTGCACGCGGAGGTAGACGTACGGCGTGTTGGTATCGACAACGACCGTGGCCGTATCACCCCTCCCATTCACGCTGAACGCTGAATCGATTCGCATCACGTTGGGATCGGTCGACACGACCGTGATCGCCACAGGTGCCCACGGATTCTGGGCCCAGCGCGAGCGCGTGCCGACATAGGCGAACGGCCGATACGGCGGATCGGTCGTCAGGCGGCTCGACGGGAGTCCGCCCTGAGTCAGGCTCACGGGCTCGGGCGTGATCGCCACTGTGTCGGGCACGTAGCCGACCGCCGTTGCGACGATCGAGTCGGTGCGGCTCGAATCCAGCGCCCAGATCTCAAACGGCTGGCTGTTGCTCTGACCCTTGAGGATCAGCACGGTATCGGGTCTCAACGAGTCGATCGTCGGATCGGAGCGGCGCAGTGTGACCTTGACGGTGTCGGGCGCATTGCCGCCAACCAGAGAGACGTAGTTGTTCTTCAACTTGAGGCCTCGGCCCACGACGTAGGGATAGCCGAGCTGGATACTGAGCGGCGTGGGGAACACGCGGATCAGGTTGGAGGAATCCGGCTTCGCGCCGGCGGCCGACGCATGGATCCGGGCCCCGACACTGTCGACGCCGCGGAAGCGCAGGGTATCGGGGTGGGTGTAGCTGTAGTATTGACCCGAGTCGATCGTCACCGCGGCGGAGTCGAGCGTGAACGTCGAGGCATTGCTCGACACGAGGTTCACGCGCAGTGGCGCGATCAGCGGCCGGGCGGTCCCGAAGTCCGCGGAATCGTACGCCTGTACGGTCACACCGTAGGGCGGTGAGATCGTGTAGTTCGTCGGCCCAGGATACTGGTACGGTCGCACGTGCAACGAATCGACCCGGTATACGACCGGCGTGCCGGTCACCACGTAGCCGGGCGTCAACGTCGTATCCACCTGCAGCGAGTCGACCCCGATCGAATCGCCGACCAGGTCGAAGTAGGCCGACGTCTGACCGGGAAGGATTCGGACCGACGCCGGCGCGCGGACCGGACCCGGACGCGTGTGCGTGAAGTACACAGTGAACGTGTCGGTGCGCGCGTACGGGAGCTGCACGTAGGTGGCGTTCTGCCAGAACGTCCCGAGCCCGAGGCGGCCGGTATACGGATACGAGACCTGCACGGACATGGTCGGCTTCGTGACGCGCACTATGAACGAATCCGGCCGGTATCCCGGCGCCGACAACACGATCCAGGCCGAATCGCCGCCGGCGGAAGGCAGCGCGCGGAGCGTGTTGTAGCGCGTGTCGCTGGACGCACCGGGCCGGATCTTCAATGTCGCCGAATCGACCGCGACCACGCCCGGGCTGCGAGAGACCGCCGTGACCACCAGGGTGTCCTTCACCTGATGCTGCCAGCCCAGGGAGTCAGCCGCCGCGGCGCTGTAGTAACCGCGCGTCGGATCGCCCGCGATGAGGCTAGTCTGCCCAGATGCCTCGAGCTGGGGAGTCGTGAAGATGAGTGTGTCGGTCGCGGACACCCATCCACCGGCGGCCACCGTGAGCGCCGTCTTGCCCGGTGCGGTCGCCGTTACCGTGAACGTCCGGCTGGTGGTGCCTTTGCGGATCGTGTCGGGCGTTTGCACGGTGCCGATCCCGGACGAGAGACTCGCGTTCGCAACGAGGATGTGGTCCATCGCGTACGTGATCGCGACGTACGGATCGAATGTCTGACCTACCCCCAGCGTCCCCGTGTACGGATACGGGCGCTGAAGCTGGAGGTTGTTCGGCGCTACATAGACGCGCGAGAACTTGCCGACGAACCCGCCTGAGGTCGGAATGACGCTGTCCGTCCCGGGAGCCAGGCCGTGGATCGTGACGTCCGCGGAGAGCTGGCCCGCGGGAACGATCGCCGGTGCCGGTGATATCGCGGACGTCCCCGGCTTGCCGAACACGAACGTGACGCCCAGGCCGCCCGCCGGCGCTGGATCCGAGAGGAACACCTGCGCGCGATAGGTCTCGTTCTGGTTCGCGTAGAAGTACTGCTGCTGCGAGAACGAGCCGATTTCCCGGAATTCGATCGTCGAGACGACGGTGACAACCATCGTGTCAGGCTGGTAGACGTTGGCCGAATCCCGCGCTTCCATCAGGACGCGACCGGCTTTCAGCCCGCAGATCAAGACCGACGTCCCCGACGTCTGGACCGGAATATTGACCCGTTGCAGCACCGAGCCGCCGCATCCCGACGCCGGGCGTGCGATCAAGGTATCGCCCAGGACCGAGAGGAACACCCGCGTCACGGCGGGATCGGTCCGGCTCAACGTCAACGGCACCGAAATGCTGCCGCCGTTACCGACGGCGAGCGAATCGAAGCCCCACTGGAGCAGCGATGGAGGGGCCGGAACAACCGTGACTTTGACGGAATCCTTGAGCCCGTCGAGCGAATCCACCACGAACGTCGTGCCGAGTGCCACGCCCGTGACGAGCCCGGCGGCGTCGACGGTGGCAATGACGGGGTTCACGCTGCGGTAGCCGAATGTCTTGTTTGGAATCGGGTGGCTGTTGCGGTCGAGCGCCTGCGCGATGATCGCGCGGCGACCGCCCACGCCGACCTGCAGGCTGTCCGGCAGCGCCGGCGTGTTGCGGATCGACGCCGTGACCTGATTGACGCGTACCGTCGCGGCGGCCTGGATATGCAGCGTGGCATCGACCGAATCGCGAACGACGATGACGCCGTTGCCGGGACCGACACTGCGCGTACGTCCCGTGACTGGGTCGACCGTGACGACGGTTGGCGTCGCCGACGTGTAGGTGCGGATGAAGCCCGAGGCCACGATGCCGCCGAAGTTGTCGTAGGCGGTCGCCCTGAGGTCGAACGAATCACCCACGGCCGTGATCACCGTGTCGGCCGGGCTGGGCACCACGCTGCTCAGCGCGCGCACGAACAACCACGCCGTGTCGGCGCGGCCTGACGCGGTTGCGATGATCCGGGTGGAATCGACGGCCACCGCGCTCGCCAGACCGGACTGATTGACGACGGCGACCGTCGGCACGGTCGATGTCCAGCCGATCGTCACGCTCACCGGATTCCCGAGCGTATCCATCGCGGTGGCGTTGTACTGCAGCGTCGCGCCACGACTGATCGTGTCGACGCTCCGGTCGAGTATGACACTGGCGACGCTCCCGCTGACCGAGAGCGCGGTGAAGACGACCGGTGTCGCGATCCCAGCGACCCGCGCTTCGAACGTCTGGAATCCCACGGCAGGCCCGAGTGTCGCCGCTATTTCCGCATAGCCCAGCGAGTCGCTGATCACCGTGTCGAGACTCACCGCGGCACCTGTGGCCAGCGCGCGGAACCCGACCGGGACGCTTACCCGGAGCCCGTCGCTCCCCAGGACCCGAACGCGCAGCGGTAGCGGCAGCGCCGCGGCCGGTACCGCCGTCTGGCTGTCGCCGCTCACCTTCGTCAGCGACGTGGGGAGGGGCTGCGCCATGACGAGCAACCGTATCCGCCGGGCCGGTGAGCAGCTCCGCCACGATGCGCGCGGGGCCGCGTTGCAAGCCGCCCACCACCTTGCCGGCAGCCGCATCCGGCACTTTCACCCGCAGCGAATCGAGTGAGCGCCACGCGATCGGCGTGCCTGGAATGATCTGGTCCTGCGCGCCAAACGCCACCGCACTGAGTTGGAGCGTATCGCCGAAGAGTACCGACGTGTCGGGCGTCGTGATCGAGACTCGGGCGGCGTCAAAGCCGACGCCGACGTACACGATCGGCGCTTCGACGACCGACGGCACTCCGCCGCTGGTGACCGTTACGCTTTGCGGGTAGGGAGCGTTCTGGAAGACCGTATCCCCGGCAGCATTTATCAAACGGAGGTAGAGCAGCAGATCCTCGCGGGGCGAGGAGAGCGGGACACTCAGCGTCAGGTCGATCGAGTCTTCGGTCGGAGCAATCGCGATGATCGTGTCCACCACGGCGGTGCTCGGTGGCTGCACGAGCGTGATGCGCACGCGATCGAACGGCACGATTCCCGCCGTACTGCTCGCGAACGTCGGCGCGAACGCGAGATGCCCGGCAAGCCCCGGCCCGATCGAGTCCCGGCAATTGAGACCGAGCAGCCCAACGACGAGGACCCCGGCGCGGGCCCACCAGGTCGTGCCCGGGTGCGCGTCAGCGCGACCATTCGATCAGCGCGCCGATACGCGGACCGACCACCGATGCCCGGACGCCCCCATCCGCGATGGTTCCGACTGCGAGCTGGGCGTGCAGCACGCCGGTCGCCCGATCGGTGAGGCGGTAGCGCAGATCCGCGCCGCCGCGCACCAGGTACCCGAGCAGCTCCATTTTGTCGGTCGGCCCCGTCAGCTCGTGCCGGAACTCGACCAGCGGCACCAGGGTCGCCTTGGGACTCAGCGCTTTTTCGAGTCGCGCGCCGAGCGCGAACATGTTGCCGCGCGGCACCGCGATCGTCGCGGGAGCATCGTAGCTGCGGGCGCGCAGCCGCCGCATGTCCCATCCATAGACCGAGAGATTCGAGCTGCCGAGCGGCAGGCTCACGGCGGCGTACGCCAGCACGCGATCCCCGATCGCGCTCTGCTCTCCTCCGCCGATGTCGTTGTCGCCCGTGGCGGTGTACACGAGGGCGCCGCGGAAGTACTTGCCTGCGCCGAACGGGCCTTCAAGCCCGAAGCGCGCGCGAATCTCACCACCCGGTTGTAGGGTGTTACCACTCGTCACCGGGACGTAACTCGCGGCGGCGCGATAGCTCCCACCGACACCGATCGCCCAGTTGGATCCCATCGGGAATGCCGAGACAAAACCGGTGGACAACGAGCCGCCGGCGCCGAAGCTGGGGGTCGTGAACGCGAGCAAGTCGGTCGCCGTGGCGCCGAACAGCGGAATCGTGGTGTCCGAGACCGTCGCCGCGCCCGAGGGCAGCGTGCCGACGAGATTGAGCAGCAGCCGGCCGGGCAGGACGCTCACGGTCGCGCGCACATCGGTGTCGACGAAGCCGGCGTGCTCGATGCGGCCGCCGCCCGGTTGATCCGTCGTCGCGCTCGCGTACGCGGTCGCAACGTCGATCACGAGGCGCTCGCCTACACGCTGGGAAATGCCGATCGGAATCGTGAATTCGGTGATCCGATTGAAGGCGAGACCCGGGCCGAAGCTGTACGACTCGAAGAACACGCCGGTCCGAACCACCGTCGGGCCAAGCTGTGCAGCGGCGGCGCTGGGAGCGAGCACGACCGCGACAAGAAGAGCAGAAGCAGCGACCGGCTGGGGCTCACGGCCGCTTGAAGATGATTCGGATGACTCCGGAGGCCTGCACGATATTCGTGATGCCCTTGCTCTCGGTGGTCGGATTGTTGGCCACCGACGCGACGCCGGTCTGCGCGGTCACATCACCGATGGTCTGCGAGACATCGGTCGTCGCTTGCTGCAAGACCCCGAGCGATGCGGGCTCCGCCGGCAGCGTGACTTGCGCGGCTGCCTCGACGAACGACATGAGGTCTCCCGCCGATGCCTGCACCGCCGGCGACGCTTCCGCCGCCTGCTGCTGCTGCCGTGCCGCGGAGAAGGACGGATCGGCACGGACCGCGGCATTGAATGCCGCGGCCGCCCCACGATAGTCCCCGCGATCCATCGCTTCGAGTCCCCTCGCTGTACGCGAGGAATGCCGCCAGGTTCTTCGGCCCCTGCCGCAGGATCTGCTGGCGCTCCGCTTCAGTCACCTGGATACCGAGCTGCGTCGCGATACTGAAGACGAGCTGCTTCTCGAGATCGAGCAGCTGCTTGAACGTGCCCTCGGCGCGTGCGCCCGCGCGCACCTCGCCATCGCCGCGGACGATCGTCGCCGACATCCGGACCGGCCCATTCTCCGTGATGGCCGCGACGCCCTGCACCATCCGCTCGGCGCGCAGCAGCCGGCCCACACGCGCCGCGGTGGCCGGATCCGCGCGGCCCGACGCGCCCAGGTTCAGCTCGTCGAGCAACGCGCCGACCTGGACGCGCTCCAGCAGCCGCAGATTGCGAACGTACGCGAGATCGGTGGTGATCAGCTCGGCAAGCCCGCGCGACAGCGGCTGGAGCCCCGAGTCTCCGGCGATCGTCACGGGCAACACCGCGATCGTGGAGGGCTCCGGCGCCAGGGTCGTCACGGTCGATTCACGCGCCAGCGCCAGCTTGGCCGTTTGCGTCGCCTGCGCGCGCAATGCGAGATCCGCGAGCGCGTGAACCCCGGCAATACCGCGCGCCTTGGGGTAGCGGCGGGCAAAATCGGCATAGGTCGCGTAGGCGAGATCGGGGCGGCCGTCCTGCTCCTGACACTTACCGATCACCATGGGCCCCAATACGTCGCCGGGGGCCAGCACCTGCGCCGAGTTGGCGACTACGACGGCGGTATCACACCCGCCCGCGGCCAGCAAAGCGGCGGCGAGACGGAAGCGAACTTGAGCGTTTGTAGGTTGCTGTGCTGCTTGGGCTTTGAGGGTGGGGATTTCCGCGGGGGTGACGGAACTCGGTCGCGGCCCACCCGCACAGGCCGCGACAAAACCGCTCATGGTAAGGAGCATTGCCCAGCGACCAGCCAACGTCTGGGACTCCCGCCGCGTGAAGGGGGCCTGCGCAAGCACGGGCTTAGCGACCACTGATTTACGGCTGTCTGACCGGAGCCGCCATGACGCGCGTCACTCGGCGCGCCATCCGTTGCGCGGATCGACTAATAAGGAAGGCCAGCGCAGTCGCCGAGGCGGCCACCATGCCGTGGGAGGCGCAAAACGAGGGCGATGCCGCCGGCTCACTCTGGGCTTTGCAGCGTCTGACGCATCTTGCGCGCCAGGTCCTCGATTTGCTTGAGGCCGGCCAGCGTCTCCTCGTCGAACTTGTCGGGCGCGAGGAGCAACAGCTGAATCTCGGCGAGGACCGCCGACAAGTTATTGGACAGGTCGTGCCGCAGCTTCGACAGCGACTTCTGATCCCCCCCCCCATCAAAGCAACGAGCGGTACAGGTCCCGCAGGTGATGATCCCGCAGGTCTCGCACCGACTGCCACAAATCCTGCTCCGTGCCGGCGCAGAAGATCTCCGCGCTGGAGCGCTCCGCCTCCGTTCCCTCCGCACCGAACATTATGCGGCCCCGCCACACACCGTCTTCGGTGCGGCGCAAGGAGAGTCGGATGTCTATGGGTTGTCCGTCGAAACGAATGGGGGGCAGATCGTGGACGACCGTATCGGTCGCAGCAACCGGGGTGTATCGGGCAGGTTGTGCAGGCATGCCGGTCCAGGGGCTGGTTTGAAACAACATTATAAATGGCTAGGAGTTACGCAATGCCTACGGCGGTCAGGAAGCAACTGCGGCGGTCAAGAAGCAACTGCGGCGGTCGGACGGTCGGACCGTCGGACCGTCGGACCGTCGCCGTTGTCGTTTGACCGCCGCCTTTGTTTCTTGACCGCCAGCTGCTACGGTGACGGGATAGGCGTGAACGTCAGCACAAACAAGAGCACGGAGGCAACCAGGAGCCAGAGGCGCGATTTCGGTAGCGGCCGATAGGCGTCCAAGACGGGCGGGTGCCCAAACTGACCCCGCGACAACAGCAGGACGATGACCCCCCAGATCAGCCAACTCTTCGAGAAGTATCCCAGCAGGAGGATCACGACCCAAATTGCGCGCGCCACCCAACGCTGGGCCCGCGGTGCGGCCGCGTACAGGATGTGGCCCCCATCGAGCTGGGCGATGGGAAGCAGATTGAGCATCGTCACGAACATCCCGACCCAGCCCGCGAATGCGGCGGGATGCAGCAGGACCTCGCCCTGGCCCGTGTGCGTGAACTCCCGCACGAGGCGTGTGATGATGGAATTGCCGAGTGGCCACAACCCCCACCCGGATTGCATCGACATGCCGTTCGAGCTCGTGTCGAGAATCTGGCTGTGCGCGAGCCCCCACCAGAGCACCGGAAGCGCGACCACGAATCCGGCGATGGGCCCCGCTGCCCCAACGTCGAGAAGCTGGCGCCGGTCGGTGAGGATCGTGCGCAGACGAATGAAAGCGCCGAACGTGCCGATCCCAATTGGCGTCGGCAGGCCCGGAAGAAAGAAGGGCGGCGAGACGTTCAGGTTGTAGTGCCGCGCGGTGAGATAGTGACCCAGCTCGTGACACAGCAGGATGGCAAGCAGCGGCACCGAGAACGCGAGCCCGCCGGCCAGCGACCGGAAGAAGCCGAGGTCCCAGGCGGACGGGTTGAAGAGCAGGCTCATCTCCGCTGCCAGATGCCCGCTCATCACGGCCCCGGAGATCGTAGTTGTGAACAGCGTGACGAGGAACAGGACCGCGTGTGTTGCCCACGCTTCACGGGGCTTGAGCGTAGGCCGCGTCAGGACCAGGTGACGGCCGTCCGCCTCGCTCGACCAGTAGTAGGAGCCGGGCCATGTGCGCAGGGCGTCTGCCAGCTCCGCGGAGGGTGCGGCATGAAACGGATCTACAAGTGCGTCAATAACTTCGCGGTCGTGGAGGGGGGTCGTTCTCCACGCCACCAAGAACCTTGTGAGGCTCACGCGGGATTACTATACTTGGGCGTTCGCACACCGCTCATTTCCCAAGTTTCCATTTCAACCAGGACCAATCCCCCATCCCGGGGTTTCCCCCGCCGTAGCGACCTAACGGAGCTGAAGCACACGTGGATATCGCCGAACTGAAGAGAAAATCCGTCGCGGAACTGCACGCGATGGCCGAGAGCCTGAACATCACCAACTACTCCGGGCTCCGCAAGCAGGATCTCATTTTCCGCATCGAGCAATCGCTCCTCGACTCCGACACCGTTCTGCGCGGCGAGGGGGTGCTCGAAATACTTCCGGAAGGCTACGGCTTCCTGCGTAGCGCCGACTGGAACTACCTGTACGGTCCCGACGACATCTATGTCTCGCCCAGCCAGATCAAGCGCTTCGATCTGCGCACCGGGGATACGATCACAGGTCAGGTCCGGCCACCGAAGGAAGGCGAGCGCTACCTCGCGCTGCTCAAGGTCGAAGTCGTCAACGGGGAAGAGCCCGAGAAGGCCAAGCACCGCGTCGCGTTCGACAACCTGCGGCCCCGCTACCCCGAGCAGCAGCTCAAGCTGGAGCGGAAGGACGGCGACCTGTCGATGCGGGTGATGGACATTCTCGCCCCCATCGGCAAAGGGCAGCGCGGTCTCATCGTCTCGCCGCCCAAGGCCGGTAAGACCATCCTGATGCAGAAGCTCGCCAACTCCATCATCGAGAACCATCCCGAGGTCTACCTCATCGTGTTGCTCATTGACGAGCGGCCCGAAGAGGTCACCGACATGGAAGAGAACGTGAAGGGGACGAACGTCGAAGTCGTGTCCTCCACGTTCGACGAGCCCGCGGACCGGCACGTCCAGGTCGCGGATATGGTGATCGAGAAGGCCAAGCGCCTGGTGGAGCACGGCAAGGACGTCGTGATTCTGCTCGACTCGATCACCCGCTTGGGCCGCGCGCACAACGTGGTCGTCCCGCACTCGGGCAAGATTCTGTCGGGCGGTGTGGATGCGAACGCGCTCCAGAAGCCGAAGCGCTTCTTTGGCGCCGCGCGCAACATCGAAGGCGGCGGCTCGCTCACGATTCTGGCGACGGCGCTGATCGATACGGGCTCGCGGATGGACGAAGTGATCTTTGAGGAGTTCAAGGGCACCGGTAACTCCGAAGTGATTCTGGACCGGCGCATCGCGGAGCGGCGCACGTTCCCCGCGATCGACGTGCAGCGCTCCAGCACGCGCAAGGAAGAGCTGCTGCTCAGCAAGGAGGAGCTGAACAAGGTCTACCTGCTGCGCAACTTCCTGTCGGACATGCCCCCGGTCGAGGCGATCGAGTTCCTGCTCGAGCGGCTCAAGCGGACCAAGACCAACAACGAGTTCTTCCAGACGATGTCGCAAGGGTGAACGCAGGGGGCAGGCTTCTGGCTGTGGACTGGGGCGAGCGCCGGATTGGGCTCGCCCTTTCCGATGAGACCCAGACCCTCGCCCAGCCGCTCGCCACGCTCACCCGCCGCGCCGGCAAGCGTTTTCCCATGGCGCAGCTACTCCAGCAGATCACCACGCACAATGTTGTGGGTGTCATCGTCGGGCTCCCGCTGGACGAATCTGGAGCGGAAGGTGATGCCGCTCACGCCGCGCGAGCCCTTGGTGATGATATCAAGCGTCGCGTAGGCGGTGGCCTGGAGGTGACCATGTGGGACGAGCGCATGACGACGGCGCGGGTGCTGGCGGCGGTGCGGGAAATGGGTGGCACAACTCGCGGTCGCAAGGAAGACGTGGACGCGATGGCCGCCGCGTTGCTGCTCCAGCACTACCTCGACACGCAGCGGGGCTCGGCGCTGTGACCTACCGTGCGTCGGCGTCGTGCGTCGTGCGTGGTTGCTCGCATGCGTCGTGGTCGCGTGCGGCGGCGACCAGGAGCCCGCGTATCGGTCCGTCGCCGAAAAGACGATGGTGATCATCCCGCGCGGCACGACCTACTACCAGGCGCTCGATTCCCTCGAATCGCGTGGTGTGATCAAGAATCGCGGTTGGTTCAGCCTCTACGCGCGAATTCGCGGCCTGCCCTCGAACCTGAAGAGCGGCGTTTACACCTTCGAGAAAGACGCGGGCTGGAGCACGGTCGTCTCCGCGCTGAAAAGCGGTCGCGGCATGGAGGTGCGATTTACGGTGCTCGAGGGGATGATGGGGTTCGAGGTCGCCGAACGGGCACGGTCCTGGCTCGGCGTCTCCCCCCAGGCGTTCCGGGCCGCCATGCGTGACACGGCGCTGGAACGCGAGCTCGGCATCCGCGACACACCCGCCGGCGTCGAAGGGTACATGTATCCCACCACGTACGTCGTCCAGATGCGGATGCCGGCGCGTGACCTCGTCAAACTGATGGTTCACGAGTTCATCGCGCGCTGGCAACCCGAGTGGGACGCACGGCTCGGGGAACTCAAGATGACCCGCCACGAGATCGTGACGCTCGCCTCGATCATCGAAGCCGAGGTGCGCTACGACCCCGATCGTCCATACGTATCGGCGGTGTATCACAACCGCCTCAAGCGCGGGATGGCACTGCAGGCCGATCCGACCGTGGTCTACGCGCACGGGAGGCGGCTCCGCCGCGTGTGGGAGAAGCACTTGCAGATCAACTCACCGTACAACACGTACCGCAATCAAGGACTCCCGCCGGGACCGATCAATCAGCCGAGTGACTCGAGCATTTATTACGCGCTGTACCCGGCGCAGATCGGCTACATCTACTTCGTCGCGCAGCCGGATGGGAAGCACATTTTTTCGGCGAGCTACGCCGACCACCTCGCGGCAATCAAGAAGGCGAAAGCGCTACGCGCAGCGCCCGCGCGGCAGTCTCCGGCTCCGGCGCGTTCAGCACCGCGCAGATAATGAGGAGACCCGCCGACATCGTAAGATTACGTCTCAACTGGACCAGGAAATAGGGAGCACCGCAGTCAGGCGGGTGCGGAGAAGACAGTAGACGTCCTTGCGAGCCAATAGCAGCGTTGCTCACTTGGTCAAGGGAAAGAGCCTGACGCTGGACGTTTGACTGAACACAATGGTCGCGCAAGCATTCCGCGCTCGGGCTTCCGAATCGGGCGACGTCGCATGGACCTGAGTCATGATCTGAAAGTCACGGAGCATCACTTCTAGTGCTTTCAGAGTTATCAAGACCGATGACCCGGCCCCTCGAAGGAGCAGAAGTGAGTCCTGAGAGCTGCACTGATGTTTCACGCGGACGCTGTCGACGAATTTCTTGCCGTCGACCTCACCCGACAGGCGCTGGAACTCGCGTTCCATGGGGTCAACCAGCATTGTCGCGCGTATTTCGATTCCTGCGGCCTTTTTCGCAGCTTCTAACCGAACTGGCTTAGGCATCGTCGCAAGGGCTTCCAAAACCTGTGCTTCTACCAATGGATTTGCTGAAGGAAGCAGGACGAAGGTAGATACTCTCTCTGCGTCTCCCAATGAGGCTCTCAATGAAAGGAGAGCTGCGCGCGCGGCGTCGGATGCCAAGGCATGCTGTTGGCTCATCGATTCGCTACTCCAAAAAAGTGCCGTCGCAATACTCAGTGTGAGGAATGTACTTCTGTGGCTAAGGCTCCTGGTCGAATCTCGCCAAAACAATCGCGAACGGCGACCTCGCCAAAGGCCTAACAGTCTCAGCAATCGCGACATGAACTTGTCCGTTTCGTTCGAAGTTTCGTGTCACTGACGCCGACCTACTTACCTACGTGGTGGCCAACGAACCATCCACCACCTTGTGCGCAATCGATATTTCCGGTTACCCCATAGGTTCTTAGCGTCTTGTATTTCCCAAAGTTGAAAGTTACGTGCATGGTTCCGGTGTAAAGAGCGCTCCAAATCCAATCGAACTCTGGATCGACAAACTCAAAACGCGCTTGTAGATACAGGACTGCGATTATCGGAGTACCACCGACAGCTTGAGGAGGCAAAGGACCCGCCAACCCAGGTACCGGGAGTTTCACGGGAGCCTCTGGACAGCCTTGTAAACCAGGTGGCTCTAGCTTGATCCACGCCCACTCATCCCGGAGCGCACCGTAGGCTGCGGCAGATGCTCCCAGCCAGCCCCATCCGCTCCACAGCTCCCGCAGCGCTTGGCTCGGCCGCTCAAGGAACCCTTCGATTGTCCCAAGGTCTGAGCCACCGATATCTTCGCAGTGAAGGACTTCTGTCCAGCCGCTGCCTTCCGGCCCCTCAACAAACTTCCATAGGCTCCAACACACTAGCCCCGTCGGGTCACTTTGCGAAATTGGGTTGCTCCCGGCGTACTCATAGGAGTTGATTCCTCCATCCAACCCTACCGGATCCTCACTTAAGAACCGTCCCGTCTTCGGCTCGTACCATCGCGCGCGCATGTAATAGACGTCCACCTGCGGCCCCAGCCACAACGCCCCCTTGAACCGTGCCCGATCGGCATTGCTGAACGGCTTGTGGTCGGTGCCGCCGCGCAGGCTGCCCCAGGCATCGAAATCATAGGTGCGCTTCACGTTTCTTGCGGAATCGGTTAGCGCGATCACGCTCCCGATCCCGTCCTCGTGCGCGAAGTGCGGCGTCGTACCGGTGATCACCGCATGGGGATTGTCGAGCCCCGGATAGTACGAGTACTCGGCCACCTTCCCGGTCACGGAGTCGATCTCGGCGAGCAGGTCGTCTCCCTGCCATAGCAAGAAGCGTGGTGCCGCGCCTTTGACATCCTTGCGCACCAGTCGACCGCCGGCGTCGTAATGGAAATCGAGAGTATCACCACCGACGACTAGAAGTCGTGCCAGTCGTGACTCGGCGGTCCAAGTGAAAAGAATGGTTTCGGCGCCGCACGTGCGAGACAAGACGTTTCCGTCGCCAAGCGAATCCGTAACGTAGGTACAGCTGGCGAACTGGCGGATTCGATTGGCGGTCCCGTACACGCCGCTCTGGTCGGTGCGGTTCCCCACGGCGTCATAGCTGAAGGTCACGCTGCCGCTGGGCACAGTCACCCACGAGCCCATGTACGTGCACTGATTGCCATTCTCGTCAACAATGTTCGGTTCTTCGCAGGGGTTGTTCGGGCCCTGATCGACGATCACCGAGTCGGCCACTAAGCGGCCCAGTCCGTCGTAATAGAACGCTCGGCCGGAGATGCCATTGCCGTAGACCTGTCGGCTGATCCGGCCAGCCGCATCGAAATTGAGGTAGCGGTTTACGGTGCTGTCGTAGGAGGCGGTGGTCGAGACCTGCGCCTCGGCGTGCACGGCGGTGTACGTGCGCGCGATCGCGTCACCCCCTGGGAGCGCCGTCGAGTTAAGGAGCCCGTCCCGGTTGCTGGCGAGCGCTGTCATCCCACCCCCCGCGAGCCGGATGGTGTTCACCGCCCCTGACTGGGCGTCCCAGAAGTATTTCCGTGCAAGGAACGCGACACCGCCGCCGACGACCTCGACGCTGTCGAGCCGTCCCCCGGTTGTGTACCGGAACCGCTGGGTAAACGTCTGCCCACCCAGCCGCGTGCGGAGAGAATCGAGCCTCCCCGCAGTGCTCACGAACTGCGTGTCGACCGCCCAAGGACTCGTCGCGCTCATGATGCGATGATTCGCCGAATAGCCCCAGGTCGTGGTGTCGGTGTTCGTTCCCGCCTTGGTCGTGGCGCGATGGCCCGCGTCATACGTGTAGGTGACCTGTTGCGCGCGGCGATTCTTCCATTGGCGTAGCAGCCCGTCCCGGTCGTACCGCAGCGTATCCGCTCGGTTCGCGGGGTCGGTCCGCGCAATCGTCCATCCCAGGGCGTTGTAGGCGAACCGATAAACCTGGCCTTTGGGATCGGTGACGCTCCGAAGGAACAGGGAATCGTGGGCGTACACGGTCGGCGCCATGCCGGCGATCGAGTCCTTGAGCACCCGATTCAACACGTCATAGGTCGTAAAGTGGGGAGTGACGCCGGGAGCGCTCGTGTTCGTCCGCCGGCCTCGAGTGTCGTAATTGTACGTTGTCTGACGGGGGCCCGGCAGCGAGTCCCGGCTCCGGTTGCCGTTCGTCGCGAGGTACCAGGTGCGCATCACCAAGTGCCCTTCGGGATCGGTCACCCGCTCGATGCGTCCCCGCGAATCATAAATGAACCGCGTAACGGCCGTGTCTCCCGCGCTCCACGTGCGCGTGGACTCGACCCGGCCGTTGGCGCCAATGATGTTCCGCACCGGCGGTACCTGATACCCCCATATACTGTCGGGTTGCGCCCACGCCGCGTAGCGGATGTAGGTCGCCGAATCCCGGCCCGCCGCGCGGACAAAGGTCGGCAGACCGCTTGCGTTGTAGCCGATCGTATCCTTCACGCCCGTCGGGTACACCACGCGGATCGGCAGGCCGTTGGGGTCGTAGGTCGTGACCGTGGTGTCGGCCAGCGGATCGATCTGGGAGACGGGTTGCCCCCAGCGACCCACCGTGAACCGCATGACGTGGCCACCGGGATCGGTGATCCGGCCGTAGACCGTGTCCGGTCGCACGAGCGCGTAGGGGCTCGAAGCCGTCGTCGTGTACGGGACGCCGATCGTTTGCCACGGAGCGTAGCTCACCACCGGAGCGACGGTCCCTTCGCCGTAGATCGGGACGGCGGGCGCGGTCACCGTGACAAGCTTGCCCGTCGCTTTCGAGTTGATCGTTTGGTAGCCGAGCGTCGTCATGCTCCCGCGCCGGTCGGTCAGTTTCCATAGGCGCTTGCTGCCGTCGTACTGGAAGGTCGTGCTCACCCCGTCGGGGTCCTGAATCGCCGTGAGCGTGCTGTCGGATACAACCGTGATGTTCGTGTACCGATACGGCGTGATGTTGTCGCGAATCGAAGCCAGGCCATAGGTGCCGTAGGCCAGCACCAAATCCTGTGAATTCGGGTCGCGGATCGTCGTGAGACGATACGTCCCGGGGGCGTAGAGGAACTGGGTCCGATTGTTGAACCGGTCGTAGACGTCGGTCATCCGACCAGCGCTGTCCAGGTAGACGCTCGTCGAATCGGCGTAGCGGCGCTTCCAACCCTTGCCGTTTTTCGTGACAGTCGAGAATTCTCCCGCAGGCACGACGAACGCCGAGCCGGACTTGCGGAAGAAGACGGCGGAGCCGTCGCCGTCGGTGATGAGCAGCGAGCTGTCGGACTGCTGATAGGCGCGTTGCACGCCCGCGAGCGTCCAGCCCCGGCCGATGGTCGAGGACTTCTCGTTCACCACCAGGAGTTTCGTCGCCCAGACCTGCTGCGTCGGCGACCCGCTGGCGTATTTCCACGTCACGACGATCTCGACATCGTACATGCCGGTCGTCCAGGTGCTGTCCCGCAGCTGCCCGCCGATCCGCTGCCAGCCCGCTGTCGCCGCCGTAAACTTGAGCAGTGTTTCGCCGTTCACGAACGCCTGGAAGACGCCCCCCTTTCTCACTTGCAGTAAGATCGTATCGGGCGTACTGCCTGAGGGCTTCTGGACGTTCAAGTGCACGAACGGCTTGGGCCACACGCGATCACCATGATAGACGAGGGTCACGTTGCGGGGGACGTCGAGGCTGACGTACGACACCGTGCCCTGCGCGTACGTCGCGGCGAAGCACCCCGCGCCACAGCGGGCCATCGCCTGATTGTCGTGATTGAGAGGAACCACATCCCAGTTGCTCGGCGGGAGGCTCACCACCGGCACCTGGTAATAGCCCTCGTCCCAGGAGAAAGTGAACTGACTGACCGCCGTGAGGTCCACCTCGCCCGTGCCCGCACCGGCCACCGTGTAGCTTGCCGTGACCAGCGCGCTGTCCCCAGGCGCCAGGGACACCACGGCCTGGCTCACGCCCGTGCAGGTCACGTTCACCAGCCCGCTGCACGCGATGTCGAACACGTCCGAGCCCGCGCTGATGTTTTTCACGAAGAAGTCGGCGTTATAGGGCCCGGAATTCGTGGGGCGCTGCGGCGTCATCTGGCCGTCCGGCGTGACGGACACCCCGACTTGCGCCGCCGTGGTTCCCGTGAATGCGAAGAAGAGCGTAAGCGACAGCCACAGAACCGCGATCGTGGTGCGCATGACCCGACCCTCCTAGGAGCCGATGACGGTGAGGAGGAGCGCGGCCCTCGCGCGCGCGCCGCTGCGCGGGTCCCTCACTCGCACCACGACCAGCCCACGGCCGGCGCGCGTCGCGCGATAATCGACCGTCAGGGCGAACCGCTCACCTGGCGCCAGGCGAATCGGGCGCTCTGCCGTAACACATGCCGCCGCACCCACGCCCACACAGGCGACGTAGTACGTCGCGCTGTCAGCACCACGATTCGCGAGCGTGAAGGCCGCGCGATACGCGACAGCGGCAACCGACACGGTGTCGGGGCTGGCACCTTGGCTCGCGAGCGTGACGCACGAGGGACAGTCCTGACCAGGGAGACTACTAGGCGAGAATGACACCACGGAGACAGCAACAAAGGCGAGGATACACGTGCGCGGCGACATAAACCAACCTCCCACTGGGGTGCCCTTTGACGTTCTGCAGAATGATGGGAGTGGACCTGATGGCTAGCGGGGAAACCCTACAGACTCCTGGTGAGCCGGACAGATCACCTCGCCGCGATCAGGAAGGTGCGATCGCGACCCGCAACGCCCGCGCCGCAGTCTCCGGCTCCGGCGCGTTCAGCACCGCGCCGATAACCGCCACACCCGCCGCCCCCGCGCGCATGATCTCGGCGGCGTTGTGGGCCGTGATGCCACCGATCCCGATCACGGGCGTGCCCGTCCGGTGCGCGACTCGCCAGCTCGGCGAATCCGTCGGAACCGAGCGGCGAACCCCGCATCGCGTTTGGTCGGCGTCGCGAAGCAGGGGCCAACGCTCCAGTAGTCGGCTGAAGTAGCAGCCGCTCGCTCGCTCTTCTGACGATCCGACCGAGAGCCAGGAACCGATGTGGCCGCGGCCAACTCGGCTTCTTCGGAGGACCCCACCGAGAGCCCAAGCAGAAAACCGGCGGGGACGTGCGGGCGGAGCGATTCGAGCGGCGGGTCGTCCCAGCCCAGGTGGGCGCCAGCCGCACCGGCCGCCAGGGCGATATCGGCCCGGTCGTTCACGATGATGGGGGTCGGAAGGGCGTCGACCAGCGTCCGCGTCAACTCCAAGAGGTCCGCCGGGGCACCATCTTTCCACCTGACCTGGATCATCGTGGCGCCGCCCTGCACCGCGGCGCGACACACGGCCACGGCATCCCGCCCCTTGAGCAGAACGGGATCCGTGATCACCATCAAGCGCAACTGATCGACGAGCGCCATGACCAAAGTCCTGCGCGGTCTGCGGGGAGCGACCACCGCCACCGCGAATACGAGTGAAGCGATTCTCGAAGCGACGGAAGAGCTGCTCGCCGCGCTGCGCGATACGAACGGCTTTGAGCCGGGCGACGTCGAGAGCGCCATCTTCACGACATCTCCCGACCTCACCGCCGATTACCCGGCCCGCGCAGCCCGGCGCCTCGGCTGGAACGACGTACCCCTCCTGGGAGCGGCCGAGGTCGCTGTCCCTACCGGGCTGCCCCGCTGCATTCGCGTGCTCCTGCACTTCTACACGACCAAGCCGCAGCGCGCGCTGAAACATATGTATCTCCGGGAGGCCGCGAAGCTCAGGCCGGATCGATGACGGTCAAGGTCACAGCCCGCGGCGCTGAGCGCTGGAAGCAAGGCCATCCCTGGATCTACCGCAGTGACGTTGCCGACGAGCCCGACAAGAAGCCCGGGATCGGGCCAGTCACCGATCGCAAAGGCAAGTTCCTCGGCAAGGCACTCTACTCGCCGTCGTCCGAGATCCGGTTGCGGTTGCTCACCCGAGCGGACGAGCCGATCGACGCGACCTGGTGGACGAAGCGCATCGGGGATGCCGCCGAGCGACGGGCAGGCATCAGCGCCAGCGCGTGGCGCGCGGTGCACGCCGAGGGTGATGGGCTCCCATCGCTCGTCATCGACAAGTACGGCCACTACATCGTCGCGCAGCTCCTGTCGGCCGGCCTCGAAACCGCGCGCGCGGACGTGCTCACCGCGATCCGGGAAGTCTTTGGTCCGGAGGGCATCCTGCTCCGCAACGATGCAGGCGTGCGCCGGCATGAGGGACTGGCCGAAGAGGTCGTGCTCGCGCACGGCGACGTCCCAAAAATCGTGGAGGTCTCAGAGGACGGCGTGCGCTATCTCGCCGCGCCATGGACTGGCCAAAAAACCGGAGCCTTTCTCGATCAACGTGAGAATCGCTTGCTCGTCGGGCGGCACACGAAGCCAGGCGGTCGCGCGCTCGATCTCTTCACCTATCACGGTTCATTCGCTCTGCATCTGGCGCGCCACGCGAAGGAAGTCATCGCCGTCGATCAGAGCACCGAGGCGCTCGCGCGCGGTGCCGAGAACGCGAGTCTCAATGGCATCGTGAACATCGCGTGGCGGGAGGCGAATGCGTTCGACCTGCTGCGCGAGCTGGAGCGGCGCCGCGAGCAGTTCGACACGATCGTGCTGGATCCACCCGCGTTCGCCAAGACCAAGGCCAACCTGGAGCGCGCCGTCGCCGGGTACAAAGAAATCAACCTCCGGGCGATGAAGATTCTCGCACCCGGAGGCGTGCTGTTCACCTCGTCATGTTCCTACCATGTGAGCCGCGACGTATTCAACGCCATGCTGGCTGATGCGGCGCGCGATTCCGGCCGGCGCATGCAGGTCCTCGCCGCGACGGGGGCGGCCGGCGATCATCCGGAGCTGCTGAACGTCCCTGAAACGGGATACCTAAAGGGCGTTCTGCTACGCGCCGTTGGGTGATTTCGCGCCCTGAGAGGGTGCCCGGGTTAGAGTTTCAGTACCCACTCCGCGATCGCGTTCACCACATCGGGCATGATGGGCAGCGCCGGATTCTGATATAACGGCATCTGTCCGCCCAGCGTCGTGTCGGCGGCCTGCTTCAGCACGTGATTCGCAAGCGGCACGATGACGAGCTGGGCGTCAGGTCGCCCGGACCGCAGTCGTTCCGCGTCCTGGACGGTAATCTGGAGGTCGCGCCCTCCTTGTACGATCAGCACGGGTTGGCGCACCGCGCGCATCGCGGCCGGAGGATCGAACGACGCCAGCGATCGCATGAATGTCTGATTGACCGGTACGAACAGGACCCCGAGGCCCGGGGGAACGTCCTTCGGCTGCTCGCCGCGCAGGTACTGCGCCATCGCCGTGTCGTAGCGGACGAGCGTCGCGCTGTCGAACTGCCGCGAGAGCTGCTCTCGAATGACGACCCCTAGCGGGCGACCCAGCCCGGAGACGCTGATCACCGCCGCAACCGGGGGACCGCCGCGGGCCGCAATGAGCGCCAGCGCTGAACCTTCGCTGTGCCCCAGGAGCACCACCCGGGAGAATCGCCGATCACGCGCCAGCGTGTCGGCGGCCGCGCGCGCGTCTGCGGCAAAGTCTTCCAGCGTCAGTCGCGAGATATCGACCGTGCCCTTGGTGCCGGGCAACACCCGCTTGTCGTAGCGCAGCGAGGCAATGCCGCGCTCGGCGAGCCGCCACGCGAGCTGCGCGTAGGAGTTCGGTCGAATGCCCATCACCGAGTTGCCGTTGCGATCGGTGGGACCGGAGCCGGCAATGATCACCACAACCGGCACTGGTTTCGTCACGCCGCGGGGGACCGTCAGCGTGCCGCCCAACTCGAAGCCGGGGCTGTAAATCGTGTAGGGCGATTCGACGGCGCCGGCCGGTGCAATCGTGTCGGCGGTCTGCACGGCAAGGGCGACGAGGATGTTCAGTAGGGTCATATGTGCGATTGGTTGTGGGTTTGTGATTGGTAGGGGCGCAGCATGCTGCGCCCCTACATCCTCTACGATTTCCCCTGCTCTCGTTTCCACAGCACGTAGGACTGCACGATGGGAATCACGGCCACGACGACGACAGTCCCGATGAGTAGCGGCAGAAGCGCCGAGCGAGGCAGAAACGCCCCCGCCGCGAGCGCGAGACCGCCGATCACCATCAGCCAGCCGCCCGTGCGGTGGGTTTTGCGCCACACCGTGTCACTCGACAGCGTCCACGGCGTGCGGATGCCCACGAACCAGTTTGGCTCGACCCGGGTGAGATAGTTGCCGATCACGACAAACAGGAGCCCGATAAAGAGCGGCATCAGTCGGTCGATTCGCACCGAGTAGCCCAGCCCCGTCGCGATCACGATGCCGTGCACAATCAGCATGAACACGATCACCGCGTTCGCGAACAGCCAGTACGTGCTCAGGAACCGGGCGTAGTTCTCGCGCCGCGGATCGACCTTCGGCAGCACATTGAACAGCAGTGTGATCCCGACGATCACGAGGGGTCCAATTGCCACGGCGACGAACCGGCTGGAAAAGCCGTCCGGCGTGCCGCGCAGGTTCCAATGCGTCGCCACGGTGGGAGGCAGACTCGAGTACACCCAGATCGAGATCGCGAGGGCAACTACGGCGATCACGAGACCAAACCAGCGGCTACGCATCTTTGGCTCCTTCCCCTCCAAAGCGGGTCATGAAGTACCGTAGGACTTCCTGAAAGACGGTCGTATTCAGGCGATAGCGGATGAACTGCCCCTCGCGCTCCGTAGCCACAAGGTCCGCGGCCTTGAGCACGCCGAGGTGATGCGACACCGAGGCGAAGGCGATGGGGAACTGCTCGGCGATCTCGCCCGCGGTGCGATCCTTTTCGGTGAGCAGCTCGAGGATCTTGCGCCGGGTCGGATCGGCGAGCGCGCGGAACATGGAGTCCTCCATGGGCTAGATATTTATACAATCGTCTAAATATGTCAAGGAAAGTTGACTAAATCGGCTCGTATCACAAGCTTGCAAGCCATGTCCGGCAGGGCCCTAGACCGCTCCGCCGCGGTACGCCGCGTACTGCGCGGATTGCTCGTCGCCAACATCGCCGTCGTCATCGCCAAAGTGGCGATCGGCGTGGCGGCCGGCTCTCTCGCCGTCATCGGCGATGCCATCCACTCCTCCGTCGACGCCGCTTACAACATCCTCGGCCTCATCGTGATCCGCGTCGCCGCGCGCGCGCCGGACGAGGACCACCCGTACGGCCATCGCAAGTTCGAGACGCTCGGCGCACTCGGGATCTGCGTGGTGCTGTCAGTCACCAGCTTCGAGCTGGCGCGCAGCGCCATCGGGCGACTCAGCGCCGGCGGACACGCCGTCCAGATCACGGACGTGGGGCTGGCGCTGCTGCTCGCGACCCTGGCGACGAACGTGTTCGTCGCCTGGTACGAGAACCGCCGCGGCCAGCAGCTCGCCAGTGAGCTGCTGATCGCCGACGCGGCGCACACGCGCACCGACGTCTTCATCACGATCGGCGTGCTGATCGGCGTGCTGTTTTCGCGCCAGGGCTATCTGTGGGTCGACCCCGTCGTCGCGATCGTCATCGCGGTCCTGATCGTGCGGGTCGCCTACACGATCTTGCAGCGCACCGTGCCGGTGCTCGTGGACGAGCGCGCGATTCCCGAGCCGACGATCCGGAAGTCCGCGCAGGCGGTGGATGGTGTCGTGAGCGCATACGGGATTCGCTCGCGCGGCGGGAACGCCGGGGTCCGCTATGCCGAGGTGACGATCGCGGTGGATCCGAACGCCAACGTGGCCACGGCGCATGCGATCGCTGACGCGGTCGAAGAGCGCCTCAAGAAAGACCTCGAGCTGGAAGAAGTCACGGTGCACGTCGAGCCATGTTGACTTCCCTGCCCCTCGGTCGTCCCAGCAAGACCGGAATTCCGCCGGTCCGGCGGCAGCCCCGCTCGCTCAAGCAGGAGTTCCAGGAGTTCATCCTGCAGCGGCTCGAGGAATACAAGAACACCGTGCCGCGCGCGGAGCTGCTCGAGATCGGCGATGAAGCCGTGCGCGAGCTGCAGGCCAGCGCGCAGGATCAGTATCTGCTCACCGAGGTGCTGTTGCTCGAGCATGTCGATCGGATCATCGCGCGCCGGTTGCGTCTGCCATCGTTCCCGCGCTGGCGCCAGAAGCATCGTGCGCTGCGTGAAGCGCAGCGCGAGCCGACGCACTGGGGCTTCGATCGCCAGCATCCGATCGTCCCCTGGGCCGCCCGGCTCGAGCCCGGTGATGTCGTGATGGTGCTCGGCGCCGCCGCGCTGCCGGAGGCGCTGTTCCTCGCGGCGCACGATGCGGAAGTGTTCCTGCTCGATCAGGATCTGGGCGCGGTTGAAGCGGCCGAAGGGCGCGCGGTCACGGAGCAGCTCGGCGGTGGGGCGTTTCAGGCGCTCGTCATCAACTTCGGGAGCTGGTTCCCCGATCTCGCGCCGTCCCTCGTCGCCATCGCGCCGTCGAGTCTCAGCCAGCTCCGCGCCAAGCAACGCGCTTCACTGATCGCCGACCTGCAGGTGCGGACACCGTCCGGAGGAGTGCACGTGGTGCTGCCACCGGACGGCGAGCACCGGGAAGTGATCCCGCTCGCCCCCGAGACGTTGCAGACGCTGTATCGCGGCTGGCAGGTGCAACGCGGCGGGACCCGCAGCGCCAAGCGGTCCGGCTTCACGGCGATCAAGCCGCCGCGTCAGGTCGACACGGTGCAGACGGCGCTGAACGTGTCTGAATGACGATTCGGCAATTAGATGGAATCGTTAAGTTGTGACAAGACAGCAAGTTGCACGTTGCCAGCGTTGGCAGGCTCTTTGCCCACCAAGCAGGCATGACAAGCCTCCCGCTCGTACTCGACGATGAACCGATGGGGATTATTCTGCGGGCCGGACAACAGATTCTGCGGCCCGCCAAGATCTGGGCGTATTGCTGGTTCGCCGATGAGGGCGAAAACGGCGATCACACCCATCGCCATCTGCCAATCGATCCCAAAGTTTGAACGAGTCGTAAATGAAAACGGGGCCGGCACGACGCCGGCCCCGTTTCGTTTTCGGTCTTCGCAGCTCAGACGGCTTCGCTGACTGACGTAAACGAGAAGTCTTTCACCACAAGCGGTGGCACCACCACAGCGGGCCCTCCGACATCTCCCGATTCCGCCGACGACACGCGCTCCGGCTTTCCGACTGCGACGAGATTGTTCAGCATCGTCACCGGACTCTCGTTGAAACGGAAATTGTTCACGGCCCGGCTGACCGCACCGCGTTCGATGAGAAATACGCCATCGCGAGTAATGCCGGTATACAACAGTGTCCGCTGATCCACCGCGCGGATGTACCAGAAGCGCGTCACCAGCAGCCCGCGCTCCACGCCCTTGATCAGCTCCTCGAGCGATTGCCCGCCGCCGGTGCCCTGGAGGCGATACCCGCCAGCGAACGGCGTCGGCTTCACGCCCTGTTTGTCGGCCCAGAACCGGTCATACGCGAGATTCTTCAGAACACCGTTTTCGATCCACGCGGTACTGCCGACCGGGACGCCTTCACCGGTGAACGGCGACGTAAGCAGATCGGGGTCCTGGGGATCGGACGAGATCGTCACGCGCTCATCCACGACTTTCTCACCGATGCGATTGCCGCCGCCCCGCTTGGAGAAGAAGCTGCGTCCCTCATCGGCGGGGCGGGCATTCATCGCGAACGCGAGCAGGCTGACCAGGTTGCCGGCGGCGGTCGGCTCGAGCACGACCGTGTACTTGCCGGGCTCGAGCGCGGTGGCGGCGCGCGTGCCGTTGGCTTTGCCCACCGCGCGCGTGGCGAGCTGCGCCGCGGGTGTCGCGCGCGTCCAATCGTTGTGCGCCGTCCCCGCCCACCCCGAGCCTTTGCCGTCGGGGCTGCGCACGGTGAGGGTGTGCACCGTGTTGGTGGCCGAGTGATAGCCGAACAGGCCGGCGGAGTTGGCGACCGCGGAGGCGCCGGCGATGCGATGCACCAGCCCGGCGGCCGTGAGTCCTGCCCGATTCGACTCGTCGGTCGCCGTCCGGACCGCGTCGGCCCGCCGCACCGCGTCGAGCGCCGCGCTTGCCGGCGCAAACGCCGGGACCTCCGTGTACACCTGCGCCGGCAGGGGCGTCATGAGCTCGGGATTTTCGGGCGCCAGTTTGGCCAGGCGCTCGCTCGTCTCGACCGCCCGCACCAGCCCTGCTTCGTCGAGCACGTTGGTGCCGACACTCGCCGCGCGCTTTCCGAAGCGCGACGTTACCGTGACGGTGGCGTTGTCGGTATCGCCGGCGGTGGTAACTTCGTTGCGCGCATAACGTGTGTTGCCGTTGGCGCTCGCGTTGATGTTGACCTGGCACCCTTCCGCCTTGGACAGGGCCAGCACCCGCTCGGAGAGCTGCCGCGCCGCGGCGCGGGACAGACCGCTGAACTCAGCCACGATCCCTCCCGGTGTTGATCACGTTGATGCCCTTGAAGCGCGCGGGCGGCGTGCCGTGACTCACCGCGTTCGCCTGCCCGGGCTGGCCCTTGCCGTCGGTAAATGTGCCGTTCATCAGGTAGGATGACTGGCCGCCGATCATGTCCATCGCGTTCCAGAAATCGGGTGTGCGCGACTGATACGCCACGTCCTTCAGCATTCCGGTAATCTTGCCGCCCTTGATCTCGTAGAACGCCTGCCCGCCGAATTGGAAGTTGTAGCGCTGCTGATCGATCGAGTACGACCCGCGGCCGACGATGTCGATGCCGTTGTCGGTCGCCGCGATGAGATCGTCCACCTTGAGATCGCGCTCGCCGGGCAGTAGCGACACGTTGGGCATCCGCTGGAACTGCACGTCGGCCCACGACTCGGCGTACGACGTGCCGTGCGAGCGCTTGCCGGCCGGTGAGCGGCGTGAGCCACGCGACCTGCTCGCGCGTCGTCTGATAGTCGACCACGATGCCGTTCTTGATGATCAAGTACGTCTCGGGCGCCACGCCGTCGTCGTCCCACCCGCAGGCCGACAGCGAGCCCGGCTGCGAGCGGTCGCCCTGGATGTTCATGAACTCGGGGCCGTAGCGGACTTTGCCGAGCACCTGCTCGGGCGGCGCCAGGAAGCTCGTGCCCGCATAGTTCGCCTCGAAGCCGAGCGCGCGGTCCAGCTCCGTGGGGTGCGCGATCGACTCGTGAATCGTGAGAAACAGGTGATGCGGCTCGAGAATCAGATCGTAGCGCCCCGGCTCGACCGGCTTGGCCGAGAGCTTGCGGACCGCTTCCTCGGCCCAGCGGGGCGCGTTGCCGGGCAGATCGGACTTCAGCACCCACTCCCAGCCCAGTCCCATCGGCGCGACTTCCGCGGAGTTGCGCGTCTCGAACAGCCCACGCGACGTGTCGACCGCGGTGATGTTCATTTGCGGGAAGCAGCGATACACGTCCTGGACGGTGAAGATGTCGTCGGTCGATGCATAGGTCTTCTGATCGCGCACGAAGGCGAGCGACGAGTTCACGAAGCGCGCGCCCTCGACTTTGAGCGCTTCCGCGTTCGCCCGCAGCAGCAGCGCGACTTTGTCTTCGATCGAGATCTCGAACGGGTCGGTCTCGATCGGGCTGCGCCAGCGGCCGTCTTTGACTGGGGGCGTAGGGGCTAGGGATACGGGCCGACGCAGCGCGCGCCGATTGGCTTTCGCCTGTGCCACTGCGAGTCGGGCAACGCGGTCGACTTCGGCGCCAGTGAGATCGCGGCTAGCCGCGAACCCCCAAGCCCCTTGTCCCAAGACCCGAATCCCAAAACCATACGTCTCCCCGTCCGACAGGTTGGTGATCTGCTGCTCGCGCGTGTTGATCGACTGGCTGCGGGTGCGGGCCACGCGGATATCGGCGTAGCTTGCGCCCGCCGTCTTTGCAGTACTCAAGGCCCGCATGCAGAGCTCTCGTACAGACGCGTCTGCCTGGGGCAGCTTCAGTCGCAAGGATGAGATTGCGGCGGCGCCGGCAGCAGTCTGCATGAATTGACGACGGTCCATTCTTCCAACTCCCAGATACGAGTCTCAAGAGAAGTGCAAGACGCCAAGTTGCAAAGTGGCTCCAAGCTGAAAGCTGCAAGCTTGAAGCCACTATGCAACTTGGCGTCTTCGCAACTTCTCTGGCGTCTTCAGGCTTCAACCTTGCAACTCTCCATAGCTCGCCTATCTATCAAGCATGAACCTGGGCCTCTCCGGCCGCGTCGCTCTCGTCTGCGGCGGCACGCGCGGCATCGGTCACGCAGTCGCCCAGATGCTCGCAGCAGAAGGCGCGCAGGTGGCGGTCAACGCTCGCCGCGATGCGCCATTCCCCGCCGATGTGTCGGTCCCGGAGCAGGCCACCGGACTGGTGCAGCGCGTTGCCAAGGAATTCGGCCGCCTCGACATCCTGTTCTGTAATGCGGGTGGTCCCCCCGCGGCGGCGTTCAGGGACCAACCGGCGGACGCGTGGCAGAAGGCGATCGAGCTGAATCTCTTGTCGACGGTGCATCTCGCGCGCGCGGCCGTGCCCATCATGACCAAAGCGAAGTGGGGCCGCATCATCTGCCTCACCTCGATCGCGGCCAAGCAACCGTTGCCCGGTCTGATCCTCTCGACCGCCGCCCGCGCCGGCGTTCTGGGATTCGCCAAGGCGTTGTCGGATGAAGTCGCCACGGACGGCATTACCGTCAACGCGATTTGTCCTGGCTTCATCGCGACGGAGCGCGTCGAACAGCTGACGAAGACGAAGCCTGAGATGATGAAACAGATGCGGGCCCAGATCCCCATGGGGCGCATCGGCACACCCGAGGAATTGGCGGCCGCCGTGACGTTCCTGGCCTCCGAACGCGCCAGCTATATTACCGGCGCCGTGATCCAGGTCGACGGCGGATTCATACGCTCCATTTTTTGACCAGTCCCGAGTCCCCACCCCTAGTCCCGGATTCCATGCAAGCCATCGTCAAAGAGAAACGCGCCCCTGGCCTGACCGTGAAGTCCGTTCCCAAGCCGGCACCGGGGCCGGGCGAAGTCCTGATCGCCGTGCGGCACGCGGGCGTCTGCGGCACCGATCTCCACATTGCCGACTGGGACCCCTGGGCACAGCACCGGATGAAGCCGCCGATCGTGGTCGGCCATGAGTTTGCGGGCGAGATCCAGGCACTGGGCGACGGGGTGACGGGGCTACGCGTTGGCCAACTCGTCACGGCCGAAGGACACATCGTATGCGGCCACTGCCCCCAATGCCGCACCGGCAACAGCCACATCTGTAAGAACACGCGTATCATCGGCGTCGACCGCGACGGGGCATTTGCCGAGTACATCACGATGCCGACGACCAACGTGCTGACGCTGTCCGGTATCCCGACCGAGATCGGCGCGATTATGGATCCGATGGGCAATGCGTTTCATACGGTGCTGACCGCGGAAATCCCCGGCAGCACCGTTTTCATTGTGGGATGCGGACCGATCGGCTGCTTCGCCGTCGGCATTGCGCGCGCAGCCGGGGCGACCAAAGTCATTGCGTCCGACGTCAATCCCAAGCGCCTCGCCCTCGCGCAGCAAATGGGCGCCCACGTCGCGATCAACGCCGCGAAGGACGACGTGGTCAAGACCGTCATCGATGAGACGGGCGGTGAGGGAGCGGACGTGGTCTGCGAAATGTCCGGTGTGCCATCCGCGCTGCATCAGGCGTTAGCCGCCGTGCGTCTGGGCGGCCGGGTGCAGCTGCTGGGCATTCCCAAGGGTGAAGTGCCGATCAATCTCGCTGACGAGATCATCTTCAAAGGAATCACGATCTACGGGGTCATTGGGCGCAGAATGTATCAGGACTGGCATTTGATGCGCCGTTTTCTTGCCAGTGGCCAATTCGATCCCCGTCCCGTCATCACCCACAAGTTCCCACTCGCCAAGATCGACGATGCGCTCGCCGCCATTCGCTCGGGCGACGCCGGTAAAGTCATTCTGGAGATCGTATGAGCTTCATGGCACAGCTGCAGGACGAGTTGGCGGAGTTCAAGAAGGAAGGCATCTACAAGCGTCTCAACTACCTCGATTCCCCGCAGGGCGCGCGCGTCAAGATGGAAGGACGCGGCGAAGTCGTGATCCTCTCCTCGAACAACTATCTCGGGTTGTGTGACGCCCCCGACGTGGTGCGCGCCGGCAAGGACGCGCTGGACCGCTGGGGCGCCGGCACCGCGTCGGTCCGGTTCATCTGCGGCACGTTTACGGTCCACCGGGAGCTGGAGGACGCGCTCGCCAAGTTCGTCGGCTGCGAATCGTCACTCACCTACGTGAGCTGCTGGAACGCCAACGAGGGACTATGCCCGACGGTCCTGAGTGAGGCCGATTTCGTCGTCTCCGATCAGCTGAACCACGCGTCCATCATCGATGCCATTCGGCTCGCCAAGACCATCACGAAGTGCAAGACGGCGGTCTACGCGCATTCCGACATGGCCGACCTCGAGGCGAAGTTGCGCGAGGCGCGCACCGCACGACGCAAGCTGATCTTCACAGACGGCATCTTCTCGATGGAAGGCGACATCGCCAACCTCCCCGATCTCGCGGCCCTGGCGCGGAAATACGACGCTGTGCTCGCCGTCGACGATTCGCACGCGACCGGCGTGCTCGGCAAACACGGGCGCGGCACCGCGGAGCATTACGGCATGGTCGGCGACGTCGACATCATCACCTCCACGCTCGGCAAGGCGCTCGGGGGCGCGGCCGGCGGCTTCACCGCGGGACCGCGCGCGCTGACCGACTACCTCACGCAGCGTTCCCGGCCACAGCTCTTCAGCAACGCGCTGCCGCCGACGGTCGCCGCGAGCGCGCTCGCGGCAGTGCGGCACGTCGAGGCGCATCCCGAGCTGGTTACGCGACTGCATGAGAACGCACGGTACTTCCGCGAGCAGCTGCTCACGCTCGGCTTCAAGCCGCTCCCGGGCGAGACGCCGATCGTGCCGGTGATCCTGGGTGAGACGGCCAAAGCCATTCACATGAGTGAGCTGTTGCTCGCGGAGGGCGTCTTCGTGACAGGATTTGGCTATCCTGTTGTCCCGCAAGGACATGCGCGCGTGCGCTGCCAGCTCTCCGCCGCCCATTCGCGTGACGATCTCGATTTTGCGCTGCGCGCCTTCAAGAAAGTCGGCTCCAAACTCGGACTGATCTGATGATAGGAATCGTCCTGCTCGCGGTCCTTCAAACCGCCCAACTGCCCATCCGCCCATCCGCCGTTCTCGGCTTCGAGCCGGGAGCCGATTCAATCCTCGCGGATTGGAAGCAAGTCAGCGGCTACCTGAACAGTCTGGCGCAGCGCAGCCCGTATGTCCGCGTGGACACGCTGGGCCGGACGACTGAAGGACGGCCGTTCCTGCTGATGACGTTTACCGCTCCCGCGAATCAGGCGCGACTCGCCGAGATCAAGCGCGCGCAGGCGCTGCTCGCCGATCCCCGCCGGCTCACCGACAGCACCCTCAATGCTCTTCGAACAACGCAGCCAACCGTCATCCTGATCAGCAACAACATCCATTCGACGGAAGTCGCGTCGAGTCAGATGGGAATGACGCTCGGGTATCGGCTGGCGACCGATCCCGGCCTGACACGTCTGCTCGACTCGGTCGTGGTGTTGATGATTCCGTCCATGAATCCCGACGGACTCGACACGGTGGTGAGCTGGTATCGGCGCTACAAAGGGACGCGCTATGAGGGCGGGCCGCTGCCCTGGTTGTACCACAAGTATGTCGGCCACGACAACAACCGCGACTGGTTCATGGTGACGCAAACCGAGACGCGGCTCGTCACGCGGATGTTGTACAAGGAGTGGTTTCCCGAAGTCGTGTACGATGTCCATCAGATGGGATCGAACGGCGTGCGGCTGTTCGTGCCGCCTTTCATCGATCCGGTCAATCCAAATCTCGACCCCGCACTCGTCGCCGCGATCAATCTCGTCGGCGCGCAGATGGCATCCGCGCTGTACGACGCCGGCGCGAGCGGCGTCGCGCATCAACTCTCGTACGATCTGTGGTGGCACGGCGGCTTCCGCTCCACACCGACGCGGCACAACATGATCGGCATTCTCACGGAAGCCGCGAGCACGCGACTCGGCTCACCGATCACGCTCCCGTTCGATTCCTTGCGCCAGCCGGCGCGTGGCGTCAATCAGCCGGCGCAATGGGCCGGCGGCACGTGGCATCTGGGCGACATCGTGACGTACGAGCTGATCGCGGCGGAGGCGCTCGTTCGGCTCGCCGCCCGCGATCGGGCGACGTTCATCGATCGCTTCGTGAGCCTGGGGCGCCGCGCCGTCGATGCAGGTCTGGCCGGGAATCCGTTCGCCTACGTGCTGCCGCCCCCCCCCGACCAGCGCGACCCGGAGGCATGGGCGTCGCTTGCGAACGTGCTCACCAGCGCGGGCGTCGAAGTGCATCGCGCCGCCGAGGCGTTCACCGCGGATGGCCGCAGCTATCCCGCCGGCTCGCTCGTCGTGCTGATGGGCCAACCCTTCCGCGCGCATGCCAAGGACATGCTGGAGCCGCAGCGCTACACGCCGGTGAACGATCGCCCGCCCTACGACGTCGCGGGGTGGACGGTCCCGTACACCATGGGCGTGCGCGCCGAGGTCGTGCATGCGCCGTTCAGCGCCAATCTGGTGAAGGTGGACACGGTCGTACCGGCACCGGGAAGAATCGAAGGCGCGGGTGAGGTCTTTATTCTGAAAAACCGGACGAATGCGGAGTCACGAGCGATCGCGGCACTGCTGTCGGCGGGTCAGTCGCTGACGATCGCCGGCGACAGCGTGATCGTGCGCGGGCCGCGAGCGCGCGCGATCCTGACCGAGCAGGCGGCGCGGGGCGGGTTCGGCGTGACCGCGGTGCGAACCGCGCCCGTGAGCTCCGGCATGACACGCCAGCGTTTGCCGCGGATCGCGCTGTATCAGCCGTGGACCGGCAACATCGACGAAGGGTGGACGCGGTGGGTTTTCGAGCAGTATGGAATCGCCTACACGACAGTTCACGATAGCGACCTCAAACGAGGAGGGCTGCGGCAGCGGTTCGACGTGCTCGTGCTGCCCGATGCCGAAACGCGCTCGCTCTTGAACGGGAGCGACTCGACTCGCGTTCCGTTGCAATACGCTGGGGGGATGACGGAACGAGGCGCCGACGCAATTTCGGCATTTGTTCGGGGTGGGGGGACCCTCGTGTGCCTCGATGGTTCAAGTAATTTCGCGATTGCACGCCTTAACCTCCCGGTGGTCAACGTTCTAGCAGGGGAGGCATCGGGTCCGCAAGTTTTGCGATTTTACGCCCCAGGCTCTATTTTCGGTACGGTTTTGGGGGGAGTGGGGACCGGGGGTGCTGGGAGCCCGGTAACCCTAGGCGTTCCCGATTCTCTCAAAGTCTACTTCGAGAGTAGCGCCGCCTTCACAGTTTCGGCCCCTGCTCGGGCCTTGGCGACGTACCCATCGGAGCCCCTGCGATCGGGCTACGCCCGCTTCCAGGAGCGGCTCGAAGGGAAAGCGGCGCTGGTGGAGGCACCGGTAGGCAGCGGACGGGTGATCCTGTTCGGATTTCGGCCTCAGTTCCGGGGCCAGACGCACGGCACCTTCAAGCTGCTCTTCAACGCGGTCCTGTTGGCGGCCCCCTAACCGGGGCCCGGAGGAGTCCCGATGAAGCGGCTGGTTCTCCTGGTGGGATTCGTATCCTTGGTAGCGGGTCCCCCCCCCGCTGCGGCGCAACGCGCCCAGAACATCGAGTTCGGTGCCTTCGGTACGTACTGGCGGTTCGACCACTCGTTCCTGATCAAGAACGGCGCCGGCGGCGGCGCCCGGATCGGCTACAACCTGAGCGACCGCATCGGTCTCGACATCACGGGCGATTTCATCGCCACGACCGACCTGGCCGGCACCCAGGACATCGAGGTCAACACGCTCAGCGCGAATCTCGTGGTGAACTTTCCCATGAGCGACAAGGTGACGCTGCTCGCTTCGGGTGGTTACGCGCGCATGGTCTTCGGCCCGGATCCGCCGTACGATTTCACCCAGCACATGCTCGCCGGCGGGCTCGGCATCCGCGCTTTCGTCAGCCACCATATCGCGCTGCGCGGCGATGTGCGCGCGCAATACCGCCCCGATAACCCGTTCTATGCCGACGCGTTTACCGGCGAGGTCCAGGGCTCGCTGGGTGCCTCATACTTCTTCATTCCGCCGCAGCAGGGGCGCGGCTTCAACACCAACTTCCAGTGGTACTGGGGCGCCCAGGGCGGCGCGTTCGCCTCCAAGACGAATGTGCAACCGCTCGTCTACGACCCGATCGTGGGCGGTCACTGGCTCGTCAAGTCGCGCCGCACCGCGTTGTACGTCGCGTACGAGCAGTCGTTCTTCCTGGCCGAAGCGACGGCCGTGATCCAAGACCCCAATTCGATCAACTCCGCGGTCGGGCCGGGCTTCCGGGATGTCACCTTCAGCGACGTGCGGCGCCTCATGTTCGGCGTCGTGGCGTTCCCGGCGCAGAAGGTCATCGAGCCGTTCGCCGGTGGTGGGTTCGCCCTCCAGCAGGTGCTGAATCCGATCCCCGACTGCACGACCCAGACTTGCAACCTGTCGGAGGCCACGGAGGCGCTTGATCGCGCGGAAGCGGCGGCGAGCAAGGCGTTCGTCTGGGTGATGGGCGGGCTCCAGATCAACTACTCGAGCAAGCTGAACGTGTTCGCGCACTACATCCTCACGTCGGGCGCGGCCGACTTCCTGCTCGAGGGCAACACCCACTCGCTTCAGGGCGGCGTGCGTTACAGCCTGGGGAGCTCCAAAGAAGGGATTACGGACCGGCACTAAGAAGAAAGGGACTAGGGTTGGGGACTAGGGACTAGGGTGGGGATTAGGGACTAGGGGCACAAATTCCTCAGTCCCGCAAGAGAATGCGACCCGACGCGAGCAAATGATACCGCTTATTGCTTGCGTCGGGTCAATACTTTGTGAGACCCTAGTCCCCAACCCTAGCCCCTAATCCCTAACCCTAGCCCCGCTAACGATGACAACTCCTGTCCGTAGCTATCGAGACCTGCGCGTGTGGCAGCAATCCATGGAGCTCGTGGTGTCAACGTATCGCGTCACAAAGAGCTATCCGGATACCGAGCGATACGGGCTCGTCAATCAGCTGCGGCGGGCTGCGGTGTCGGTCGCATCGAATATCGCTGAAGGGCATGCACGCTCGACAGGAGACTATGTCCGGCACCTCTTTATCGCGAGCGGCTCCATCGCAGAAATGGAGACGCAGTTCATCGCAAGCGGCCGGCTGGGATATCTCGCTGATTCGGACAGCAAACCCTTACTCCAGACATGCGACGAACTGGGTCGCATGCTCGGCGCCTTGCGCAAAAGCCTCAGGTCTCGTCGCTCCCGAAGCCCCAACCCTAGCCCCCAGTCCCCAACCCTAGCCCCTTGATAGAAAGGGCGAGTCTCTAAGGTAAAACCGCAGGGGCCAGTCGGTCGCCTGTGTGATGCCGATGCGAGGCCCTGCGACGATATCCTGTTTGCGGGGCCTCGTGCCGTCTTCGATCCGCAGCCGCCCCCGCTGCAGCGACACGCCGTTGAGGGCTCCGGTCACGCCCAGCGCCTCGCACAAGCGTGCCGGACCGGCGCACAGGGGCTCCGCGCGCCGGCGCCGGCGCATGGTCTCGAATCCGGCCAGCGGCTCGAGCGCGCGAATCAGCACCGCGGCGGGAAACCCCTGGGTCTCCGTTACGGCGTTGAGGCACCAGTGCATGCCGTAGGTGAAGTACACATAGGCCGTGCCGGGCGGACCGTAGAGTGGCTCGGTGCGCGGGGTGCGGCGATGGCCGTAGGCGTGACAGGCGGGATCGTGAGGGCCGACGTATGCCTCGACTTCGACAATGCGACCGGCCGTCTCGTGCCCGCGGCCGCCCACCTCGCTGACGAGAATCCGCCCTAATAGTCCACGCGCGACCTCTTCCGTGGGTCGCGCGTAGAATGCCGCTCGGACAACCGTGCCTTTCAGCTTATGCGTCGCCACCAGTCAGGCCCCGTTTCACCTTCGACCAGAACGATTCGCCGGGCTCACTGTCAGCCACCCTGGGGGCGGGGGCGGGGGCCGATGGCGGAGGTGCCGGACGTGCTGGAGGTTCTGGAGCAGCCGACTGTGGCTCGATCATCGGGCGCGTGTGGTTGGTCGCCGCATCGGATGATTCAGACTCTTGGCGACGCGGTCCACGTCCGCGCCCGCCACGACCTCCGCGCCGCCCGCGGCCACGTTCGCCGCGCTCGCCGCTCTCACTCCGTCCGCGACCGCGGCCGCCACGACTCCCCTCCCCCCGACCGCCGCGCTCACCGCGCTCCCCGCGCTCCCCCGCGGGGCGTTCTCCCGACGGACCGGCTGGAGTGATCGAACTGGCCGGCTGTTTCGGTGGCAGGACATCACCGCGCGGGCGGAAGTTGGGATCAACCTCCACGACGCCGATCCGCGGGATCTCAGGGGCACCACCACGCGGGGCTCCACCGCGCGAACCGCGGCGGAAGCGCGCGCTGCGCACCGGAACCCCCGGGGTCGATGCCGGCGTGCTGTACGGCGGTGGCGGGGCCGAAGACGCCGGCATCGGGATGTCATCCTCGTCCTCGAGGTCCGGGGTCGACGCGGTCACCGGCGTCGGGAAGGCCGGCGGGGCTTCGGGCTCCTCTTCGGTTTTTTCATCGTTCGGGCCCGTGATCGCCTGTTTGAGCAGGCCAAACGCGCCGCCGAACGAGAAGCTCGATTTGGCCGCGGGCGCCTCGAGCTCTGCCGGGGCCATGGGGGCGGGGAGGGCCTCCTCCGACTCTGCGGGCGTGGCCGGCTGTTCCTCGCGATCCCCCCCCCGGGCACCGCGACCGCGACCCCTGCCCCGTCCGCCACGGCTGCGCGGTTTTTCACTGGCCTCGCTCATCGCCGCCAGTGCCGGGCTCGCCGCCGCGCCTGCGACCTCCGGACCGAGGGCGATCTCGTATTGCCCGTTGTCGAGCCGGGTCAGCGTGATCAAGCCGCGGCGCGCGGCTTCGATGACGAACTTGCTGAAGCGCGAGTATCCGGCGTCCTTCTCGTCGAAGTTGGGGTCGATTTCCTGCATGACCTGCTTCAGGCGGTCGGAGCGCATGACGTCGTTGTGGGCCGTCATTTGCTTGACCGCTTCGACCACCAGCTCCCACGGATCGCGCTTCACGTATTCGACGTCGCTCGTCTTGGTGAAGCCGGCGAGCTCATTGTAGGAGTAATACTCGTCGCAATTCTGGATCAGCAGGTCGCTCGAAGATTCGCGGATTCCCACGCCGATCACGTACTTCCCGTATTCCTTCAGCTTCAGTACGAGCGACGAGAAGTCGGAATCCCCGGAAAGCAGAATGAACGTGCCGATCTCGGGCCGGGTGAAGACCAGCTCCAGCGCGTCGATCGCGAGCCGGATGTCGGTGGCGTTTTTCTTGTTGGCCCCGTGCGCCGGCGCAAAGATCAGATCGATGGAAGATTCGGACAGGGGGACGATGTACTGCGGGTAGCGCCGCCAATCGGCGTAGGCGCGTTGCACCGCGACCTTGCCGCGGATGATCTCCGACTGGAGCAGGCGTTTCAGCTCGGTTTGTAGATCGGAGCGGATCGCCATGGTGACGTTGTCGAAGTCGATCATCAGCGCCGCATTGGGCGCGTGGGCGGGTGGTTCCTTGTGGGCGGGGCGTGGTAAATGGTTGTGCGCTGGCTGTGGTGTCATGACGTACTCTGTTTCTGCCCTGGGGCCGGACAAGCTCGTAGCACGTTCCCCATGAAGAGGAAGTGAACGACGCTCGTGTGCCGCGTCGGGCTCGTGGTAAAGGCGTGTTTCGCCGTAGTTAAGGCTGGCTGGTGCGTGGGGAGGGTCGCCGAGTCACCCTTGGCGCGCCGTGCGTGCTACCTCGACCCGTTGCCGAGGCCCGCAAGCGCCGCCTGATGGTTCGACCCCTCGCCTGGGGCACTGCCAGGCGTGTGAACGGTTGAAGATAAACGAGTTGCACGCCAAAAACCACTGGTAACGTCAGTTCCGCGGCTCCGATTACCTCGTAAACCGTGCTGGCCAGCTACGAGCCAGGAACGCGAGGTCCAGGGAGTTTAGGCTTGGCCCGCGCTTCTGTGAGCATCCGCTCCGCAAAATCCAGCCGTTCTTCCAGCTCATTCACCTTGGATTCCGTGCGCAGGAGGCGATCCTCCAGTCCGTCGAGCTGCTCGACGTCGACCGCATCGGTCGGGGTCGGCCTTTTTCGGAAGAACAGCACTTTGACGCCCACGCCGAGCATGAGCAGCACGAGGCCGCCGACGCCCGTCACAACGATGGCCTTCATTGCCCACTCAAATCCGTCCATCAGCGCAGCTCCGCGGGAATGGGGTTATCGGGACGCTCGTCGTCCCAGGTCGCGCTCGCGATCCACCAGCGGGAGCCGTCCCAGAACAGCTGAATGCTGTTCACGCCACGACCCTGGACAGGCCCGTTTTCAGTCGCCCGATATTCGTAGGCGCTGAAGACATGCGCGATGTTCCCGAAGCGCTTGGTGACGCGCTTGGTTTCGTGCTCGAAAAACCCCCGGTTTACAAATGCGCCGTCGTACTGGCGGGCGAACTGACCGTGATCCATCACCGCCGGCACGGGCTTGCCGTTCTCGACGCTCATCGCGACGAACTGCACTCTGGGGATGTAGAGTGTGCTGTCACGCTGCCATTGACGCGGCTGACCGGCAGGACCGGAGATGACGTCGTAAAACGCCTTGATGATGCCGTCGATCGTCGCGACGTCTTCCGGACGCGCCGCCAGGGACTGAGCGGCGACGGGCGATGCGCCAAGCAGCAGGGCAAGGGCAAGACCATGTCTCATGAGCGTGGAACCTCGTGGTCGGTTAATACGGGAAGGTACGGCACCCACGGGCCCACCTCGGCCCGATACTGTTTGGCCATTACACGGGCGACCTGCGCGATGTGTCCGAGATCGTGCACCACCCATGCTGCGAACAACTGTCGAAGCGTGACCGGGCCGAGACCGGGGTGTTCGCCGCGCAGCTCGAGCTGCGCGTCGGTCAGCTTCCAGGAGCGCAGCGTCCGGAGGTTTTCGGCGCGCAGCTTGCCGAATTCGTCGAGCAGCGACTCCAGGCTCCGATTGGCATTGCGCGCTTTGTGGCGAAAGCGATCGTAGGGCTCGAACCGCCTGTTCTGGCCCTGGGCGAGAATGATCCGGGCGCGGGGCATCCAGTCGGTCTCCTCACCGTCGATCAGATGACCGATGTTGTCGAACGGACTGAATGTGTCGGGCCCCTCAGTGCCTCGCGCCCAACCCGCGCTCACGTCGCGCAGCAGCTCGCGCAAACTGGCGGGCGTCCGCTCCAGGATCTCGATGGCCTGCGTGAGGTCGAATAGCACTCCAGCAGACTACGCTCGCGCGAGGCGGTCGGCTACTGGCCTGGAACGGTCGGGGGCTTGGGATCGCGCGGAATCTTCGCCGGCTCCCACGGCTCAGGTGGCTTCGGTTTGGGCGGTTCGGGGAGTTTGACCGGTCCGGGTTGTTTCTTCAGGGGGAACGGCAGGTCCATGATCGACTCCATGTCAGAGGGCATGGTCTACATACGTATACACCGCCCTACGGGAGTCGCAGCACCACGCCTGTGCTGTCGGGGTTTGTGAAGTCGACGAAGATGAGGATTGACGTCGTGTCGGCCTTGCCGGCAGCCGGATCGAAGGCGCGTAGCTCGAGACACCGCCGCCCGGCCCGATAGTCACCATAAATCGCATCGCGGAACCGGCCTTCGGCTCCGACGTCGATCTCGCCCCGTGGCGCCAGGTCGTCAAAAGCACATGCCGTATCGAGCGCTAACCGATAGAGCACGACCGCAGTCGGGATACCGCTTCCCGTCGCGGACTCAACCCTGCCGTACACAGTTTCCATGGGTTGTGGAGCCAAGCAGGCGCACACACCTTCGCAGCTCGCGAGCAAGCCGGCGGCGATCGTCAGAGCGAAGACGGCGGGTCGCATACCGGAGTATACCCTTCGCTCAAGTTGCCAGTCACTGGGAGCGCCCCAAAAGTCATACGCGCCTATGGCAACGCGAACGCGACGTACGTGTCGCTCGATTTCGAGCCTAACTTGCCCCCACCCGCCGCCACCACCACGAACTGCTTTCCCCTCACTGAATAGGTACACGGCGTCGCATACCCCGGCGCGGGCAGCTCGGCCTCCCACAGCAGGGCTCCCGTGTTCTTGTCGAACGCGCGGAACTTGGCGTCCTGGCTCGCGGCGATGAACACGAGCCCGCCCCGCGTCACGATCGGTCCTCCGTACAGCTCGGTGCCGGTAGTCGGGAGGCCGCGCGCCTTGAGCTCGGCGAACTCACCTAACGGAATCCGCCAGCGATACTCGCCCGTGTTAAGGTCGATGGCGCTCAGCGTGCCCCAGGGCGGCTTCACGGCCGGATAGCCGCTCGAATCCCGCCACCGCTCGTAACCCACGAACTCATACGGCGCGAGCGTCGCGCTGGTCCGTTCCCCGGCATAATGTCCGGTGTCCGAAGCAGGCGGATAGCCGAGGTGCTCGAGGACCGCGCGCTTCTCCGCTCGCGAGAGACCGGCGAACGAGGGCATGAAGCCGCGGCCCCAATCGATGATGCCGCGCACCTCGTCGCGCGAGAGACGCTGCGCCACTCCCGCGAGTGCAGGAGCGCCGCGCGCCCGGTTGTCGTGACAGGCGGCGCACGCTCCGGCGTAGACGGCTGCGCCGGTGCGCGGCGCGCCCGTGCTCGGCGGGATGCGCGCCGATTCGCGCATCGCGGCGATCCAGGGGACATCGCTCGCGTTGACGTACGATGACGGCGGTCTCAGGATCGACGGCCGCCCCACCCCACTCACCACCCCCATCGAAGCCCGGCAGGACGATGCTGCCCTCCCTGCTCGGCGGCGTGAAAAAGACGCTGCGCCTGAGCGAGCGAAATCGCTCGAGATCGGTGACGTCCGCTGCGCTGATCGACTGGCGCGCGAACGGCGCCGGTTTGACCGGGATCGGCTGTGTGGGCCAGGCGCGCTCGCCTCGCAAATCGGACGCGGGCACCGCGCGCTCGACGACATCGAACAACGGCTTCCCCGTCTGCCGATCGAACAGAAAGACGAAGCCGCTTTTCGCGATTTGGGCTACGGCATCGATCCGCGACCCGCCGCGCGTGACGGTGACGAGATTGGGCGCGGCGGGGAGATCGCGATCCCAGAGATCGTGATGCACGGTCTGGAAATGCCACAGCCGTTTGCCCGTCACGGCGTCGAGCGCCAGCAGCGAATTGGCGAACAGGTTCGCCCCGATGCGGGCGCCGCCGTAGAAGTCGGGTGTCGCCGAGCCGGTCGGCACGTAGACGATGCCACGCGCGGTATCAACGGTCACGCCGGCCCAGCTGTTCGCGCCCCCGGCAGTCCGCCACGCGTCAGGCGGCCACGTGTCGTGACCGAATTCACCGGGATGCGGGATGGTGTGGAACGTCCAGCGGATTGCGCCTGTCCGCACATCATACGCGCGCACATCCCCGGGGGCGGAGCCCTCTTCTTCACCGACGCGCATGCCCTGGATCAGCAGATCCTTGTAGATCGCGCCGGGGCTCGTGGCCACGAGATAGGCGTCGCCGATGTCGCGCGAGAGCCCGGCAGCGAGATCGATCGAGCCTGAATCACCGAACGTGGGAATCGGCCGGCCATCGCGGGCATTCAGCGCGAACAAACGGCGGCCTGCGCTGAACAAGATCCGTTTGTCGTCGCCTGCGGCCCAATACACGACGCCTCGGTTGACGTGGGTCCACTCAGTGCGTGGGGCGTGGGGCGTGGTGCGTGGGTCGAAACGCCAGATCAGTCCACCATTCTGGGCTCGCAGCGCGACAACAGCGAGCGCGGGAGTTGTCGTGTAAAGGACGCCGTCCACGACGATCGGCGTCGCCTGAATCTCACCGCGGTCTGCCGGCAGGTCTTTGGTGTGGTAGATCCATGCCACGCGAAGCTGCGTGACGTTGCTGGTGTCGATCTGGTCGAGGTGCGAGTAGCGCGTGTTTCCCGGCGCTCCACCGGTCGTACGCCAATCGGTCGATGGCTCGCGAGGCCCCCCCCCGGCACAGGCCGCGCCGAGGCTCAGGACAACGGCGAGCCTACCGAGCAACGATCGACTCACGGAGAGAACGCAGCGGCCGTCGGCAGGATGGTCCCCGTGGAGTCGAACAACGCCAGCGAGCCACCCCCGAAGACGAACAGGCCCGGCACGGCAATCGCCTCGGGGTACCACCACAGCACACCGGCACCGTGATCGTCGGTCGTGCGCCTGACGACGGAAACGAGATCGCCGAGGAACTGCGCCTGCCCCGCCGGCGAGGCGGCCCAGGCCATGGCTGCGGTATCGAACACCATGGACTCCCACCCGCCGGCGCGCCACGGATAAGAGGTTTCGACGACGACGATGTCCTTGTCGTAGCGCCGCGCCGTGGCGTTCAGGTTCAATGCCAGCCGGCTCAGCGAACCGTGCCACCACGGGTAGTAGCTCAGTCCGATGAGGTCGAACGGTACGCCCGACGCCTGGATGTGATCGAAGAACCACTGTGTGCCGGCCGCGCTGCCGCCCGCTGAGTAATGCAGCATGACCAGGACGGAGTCGGCGGGGTCAAGCGAGTCGCGCACGCCACGGATCCCCGCTTTCAGGAGCCGTGTGAATTGATCCCATTGTGTCCGAGTGTCGAACGATCCACCCACGCGACCGAGCGGCCACAAGCATTCCCACGTCGATTTCATTGCCGATCTGCACGATATCGGGAAGTCGCTGCGGCATGCTTCAACTGCGCCACCACGTCGGCGGTGTAGGTCTCGACACGCTGCTCCAGAGAATCGAACGGAAGTCCGGCCCAGGCGGCGGGAATCGTCTGGTGGGCGGGATCGGCCCAGGTGTCGGAGTAATGAATGTCCAGCAGCAGCCTGGCGCCGCTCGCCTTGACGCGCGCCGCCAACGCCAGCGTGTACGGCAAATCGTTGACCTGGACGTCGGAGTCGTTGGGGGCCACGAACAGCCGCAGCCGGAACGTGTTCGCGCCGTGCGACCGGAGGATCGCGATCGCATCGCGTGCCTGACCGCCATCGCGGAACACACCGCCGGCGTCTTCGATGCGCGCCAAGGCCGAGATGTCGCCACCCAGGATCATCGAGGCGACCGGCCGTGCCGCCGGCTCGGAGGGCGCTCCGCACGCGCACGCCAGCACCAGCAGTAGCCACGGTTGCTTGAGTTCGATCAGCAAGTCAGAACACCTCGGGTGGTTCCGGGAACGCCTGACCAGCCATAGCTTAACCCACCCTGTTGAGGACGACGACTCCGCTGACCCCACCCCCTGCTCCAAAGCTCGATCCGCTGGCCCACCGGCAGGCGGCGTTGCTGCGTCTGTCGACCGGCATCGCCGCCGCCCACGACGAAGCCGCCATCTGCGACGCGGTGGTCCAGGGCCTCCACGACGAGGCACTGGGCTACAACTTCCTCGGCCTCTTCCTGCTCGATCCCGCGACGGGCGAGCGCGTACTGCGCTCCTCCATCGGCTGGTCGAGCGCGCCCGAGAACTATCGCGTCCCCCCCGGCGCCGGCATCTCGGCCCGGGCCATCGCCGACGGCAAGCTCCATTACACGGCCGACGTCACCCGCGACGCCAGTTACATCGCGTCCCTCGCCAGCGGCTCCGAGGTGGATGTCCCGCTGGTGGTGGACGGCATCACGTTGGGCGTGCTCGTGGTCGAGAGCAGCGAGCCCGACGCCTTCAGCCCGTACGATTTCGCGATCCTCACGGCGGCGGCCGACCAGGCCGGGATCGCGCTGGCGCGGGCGCGCCTCCTGGCCCAGGAGCGGCGCCGCGGCGACGAGCACGCCGCCCTGCTCGAGACCATGGCGGCCCTCGTCGGCGACCACGAGCTCGACCGGGTGCTCAAGATGGTACTCAACCGCGCGGTCGCGCTGCTCGGGGTCACTGGCGGCGAGGTGGCCCTGTTCGACGAGGCCGCCGGCGAGCTGGAGGTCCTGGCCAGCGCCAACATCGGCAAGGACTCGACGGGCACACGCCTGAAGATCGGCGAAGGCGCCATGGGTCACGTGGCCCGCACCCGCGAGCCGCTCATCATCCCATCCTACCGCGAATGGATCGGGCAGTCGGCCAAGTACGACGACATCAACGTGAATTCGGTGATGGTCGCGCCGCTGTTGATCGGCGAGCGGCTGGTGGGCGTCATCGCGGCGTTGCACTCGGACCCAAACCGGATCTTCAACGACGAGGATCTGCGTCTGCTCAACCTGTTCGCGCCGCAAGTGGCGATCGCGATCGAGAATGCGCGGTTGTTCACCAGTGTGCAGCGCCAGCAGGCGTACTTCGAATCCCTGGTGCGCGAGAGCCCGGTCGCCATCGTGGCGCTGGACCCGCGCGGCTGTATTACGTTGTGCAACCCGGCCTTCGAAAAGCTGTTCGGGTACGCCGCCGCCGAGGCGCTGGGCCACGAGCTGGACCCCCTCATCACCACTGAAGAAACGCGCAAGGAGGCCGTGGCCTACACGCAGGAGGCCACCGACCGTGCTATTCACGGCGTCGGAAGGCGCGTGCGCAAAGACCGCACGATGGTGGACGTCGAGATCCTCGCGGTCCCGGCCGTAGTGCGCGGCGAGCGGGTCGGTCTCATGGCGCTCTATCACGACATCACCGAGCTGCTCAAGGCGCGCCAGGACGCCGAGTCCGCCGACCGCGCCAAGTCGCAGTTCCTGGCCAGCATGAGCCACGAGCTGCGTACGCCGCTCAACGCCATCATTGGCTACAGCGAGCTGCTGCGCGAGGAGGCCGAAGACCGCGGCCTGCCGTCGTTCATCGCCGATCTGGACCGCATCCGCGGCGCCGGCCGGCACCTGCTGATGCTGATCAACGACGTGCTCGACCTGTCCAAGATCGAGGCCGGCCGAGTCGAAATCGCGCCGGCGCGGTTTGCGGTGCGGCAGGTGATCGACGAGGTGCGGGCCACTGTCGAACCGCTGGTGGCGCGTCGGGGGAACACGCTCGAGGTGCGCACGCCCGCCGACCCGGGCGAGATGCACTCCGACCAGATGCGCATCCGGCAGGTGCTGTTCAACCTGCTGTCCAACGCGTCGAAGTTCACCGAGCGGGGCACGATCACGCTCGACGTCGCGCGCGAGGACGGCTGGATGGTGTTCGCGGTGTCCGACACCGGCATCGGCTTGACGCCCGAGCAGGCGGGCCGGCTGTTCGAAGCGTTCGTGCAAGCCGACGCGACAATCGCCCAGCGCTACGGCGGCACCGGGCTGGGCCTCGCGATCTCGCGCAAACTGTGCCGGTTGCTGGGTGGCGACATCGCGGTGGCCAGCGACTACGGCAAGGGCAGCACGTTCACGGTTCGCCTCCCGCTCCGCGCACCGGCACCCGCGGAGGGCGCGTGAAGAATGCCGCGGCATCGCGGCAGGACGCCCTGCTGGGCCTCAGTACCCGGATCGCCGAGGCCGAGGGCGAGACCGAGGTTTGCCGCGCCGTGGTGGACGGACTCTACGGGGAGGCCCTGGGCTACGACTTTGTGGCGGTGCTGCTCGTGGACCAGGCGAGCGGCGATCGCGTGCTGACGGCGAGCGCGGGGTGGAAGGAGGCGCCGGCCGGCCTGCGGATTCGTCCCGGCGAAGGCCTGAGCGAGCGTCCCCTGCTGGACGGGCGTATTCACTATACGCCGCGGGTGACCAAGGAAACGCGTTACTTGCCGACCCGCAACGAGGGCTCGGAGGTGGACGTGCCGCTCCTCGCCAACCGCGCGCTGGTCGGCGTGCTGGTGGTAGAGAGCAACCGCCCCGACGCGTTCGACGAGGCCGACTTCAAGATCCTCATGGCCGCGGCCAACCAGGCCGGGATCGCCATCGGCCGCGCCCGCCTGCTGCGGGCCGAGCGCGCCCGCGCCGACGAGCAGGAAGCCCTGCGCGCCACCATGGCCGACCTGGTGGGTCGGCGCGACCTGACAACCGTGCTCCAGGCGGTGCTGGAGCGGGCCATGCGCCTGCTGGCCGTGAGCCACGGCGAGCTGGCGATCTACCACGCTGAGGCCGAGGAGTTGGAGATCGTCGCCAGTCACAACATGGGCCGCAAGGACACCACCGGGACGCGCATGAAGCTGGGCGAAGGCGCGATGGGCCACGCGGCCCGCACGCGCGAGCCGCTGCTGATCCCCAACTATCGCGAATGGTCGGGCCGCTCGGCGCAGTACGCGACGGTGGAGTTCACCGCGGTGATGGTCGCCCCGCTCCTCATCGGCGAAAACCTGGTGGGCGCGATGGCGTTCATGGACAAGAACCCGGCGCGCCGGTTCGGCGATGAGGATCTGCGGCTGCTCAACCTGTTCGCCCCGCAGGCGGCGATCGCGATCGAGAATGCCCGCCTGTTCACCGCGGCGCAGCACCAGCGCAAGTACTTCCAGGAGCTGGTGGACAACAACCCGGTGGCCATCGTCACCCTGGACGAGCATCACAACGTGGTGTCGTGCAATCCCGCCTTCGAGCAGTTGTACGGCTACAGCGAGGCCGACGTGCGGGGGAAGAACCTCGACGATCTGATTACCACCGACGCCACGCGCCTCGAGGCGGTACGCTACACCGAGCAGGCGCTGGACGAGCGGCCGGTGAAGGTGATCTCGCAACGGCGGCATCGCAGCGGCGCGATGGTGGACGTCGAAGTCCTGGGTGTGCCGGTGATCGTGGGCGGCAAGCGCCTGGGGTTGATGGCGCTGTACCACGACATCACCCCCCTGCTCAAGGCGCGCCGCGCGGCCGAGGAAGCGAACCAGGCCAAGAGCCACTTCCTCGCCAGCGTGAGCCACGAATTGCGCACTCCGCTGAACGCGATCATCGGCTACAGCGAGCTACTAAAGGAAGAGATCGAGGATCTGGGCGTGGGTCAGCTGGGCGCGGACCTGAGCCGCATCGAGGCGTCGGGCCGGCTGCTGCTGGCGCTCATCAACGACATCCTCGACCTGTCGAAGATCGAGGCCGGAAAGATGGAGATTCACTGCGAGGAGTTCGCGCTCGGGCCGCTGCTCGACCAGGTCCGCTCCACCGTCGGCCCGTTGGTGGAACGACGCGCCAACCGCCTGGTGGTCGAAGGCGTGCCGGCGGCGGGCAGCATGCACACCGACCGCACCAAGGTGATGCAGATGCTGCTCAACCTGTTGTCCAACGCGTCCAAGTTCACCGAGTCGGGCACCATCACCCTCAGCGTGCGGCGCTATGGTGACAACGGCGCCGACACGGTGCAATTCCAGGTGCGCGACACCGGCATCGGCATGACGCCCGAACAGATGGGCCGGCTCTTCCAAGCCTTCTCGCAGGCGGAGACATCCACCGCGAGCCGGTACGGTGGCACCGGGCTGGGCCTCGCGATCACCCGCCACTTCAGCCGGCTCATGGGTGGCGACGTCCAGGTGGAGAGCACCCCGGGAGCGGGCTCGACCTTCACGCTCACCCTGCCGGCCGTGGTGCGCGTCGCCGCGACGGACCCTGTGGGAGGACATTGATGCCGAAGATCCTGCTGGTCGAGGACAACGAAATGAATCGCGACATGCTGTCGCGCCGGCTGCTGCGCAAGGGCTTTCAGGTCGAGATGGCGGTGGACGGCCGCGCCGGCGTGGAGATGGGCCGCAGCGGCAAGTACGATCTCATTCTGATGGACATGAGCCTGCCCGAAGTGGACGGCTGGGAGGCCACGCGGCAGCTGCGCGCCGCGCCGGAGACGGCCACCGTGCCGATCATCGCGCTCACCGCGCACGCGATGGCGGGCGACCGCGACAAGGCGTTGGCGGCCGGCTGCAACGACTACGACACCAAGCCGATCGAGCTGGATCGGTTGCTGGGCAAGATGGCGGCGCTGTTGCCGACTGCGCCGCAGTGAGCACCCCCGCTCCCCACTCCGCTCCCGGCAGCAACCCGGTCGCGGCTCTGCGTCACGACCTGCGCACCCCCCTCAACCACATCGTCGGCTACGCGGAGATGCTGCTCGAGGACGTTCAGGGGCCCGGGGGGGGCCGGGAGACGCAGCGTGAAGCGCTGCAGCAGGCGATCGCGGCGGCGCACGACGCGCTCAAGCTCATCAGCCTCGTGCTGGCCCCGACCCGTGAAGCCATCGAGCCCGGCGAGGTGACCGGGCTGCACGCGCGGCTGGAGGACCCGCAGCGCCGCATCACAGAGGCCGTCCGCGCGATCCTCGCGGCCCCCGGGGAAGCGCCCACGCCCACGTTCGTCGAAGACCTCCACCGCATCGAGGCCGCGGCGGCGCGGCTGGTCCCGAAGCACGTCGCGGGCGCGCCCGCAGCGACGGAAGTGCGTCCCGGTGTCGCCGGCAAGGCGCGGGTCCTCGTCGTCGACGATGATGCCGGCAACCGCGACGTGCTGAGCCGGCGACTGCAGCGCGAGGGCTACGCGGTGGTGCCTGCGGCCGGAGGGAGCGAGGCGCTGGCGTTGATGGCGCGCGAGCAGGTGGATGTCGTGCTGCTCGACGTGCTGATGCCGGATCTCGACGGCCTGGCGGTGCTGGAGCGGATCAAAGCCAACCCCGCGACGCACGACGTGCCGGTCATCATGATCTCGGCGCTCGATGAGCTGTCGGCGATCGCGCGCTGCATCGAGGCGGGGGCGGTGGACTACCTCCCCAAGCCGTTCGAGCCGGTCGTGCTGCGGGCGCGGCTCGCCGCGTCGCTGGTGGAAAAACGGTTCCGCGACCAGGAACGCGAGCTGGCGCGCGCGCTCGCGGTGGTGACGGACGCCGCGAGCGCCGTGGAAGCGGGCACCTACCAGACGGGCCAGCTGGGCGACGTGGCACAGCGCGGCGACGCCGTGGGGCGGCTGGCGCGCGTGATGGATCGCATGGCGACTGAGGTGGGCGAGCGCGAGCGCCGGCTGCGCGGCCGCCTCGACCTGCTGCGGGGCGAGATCACCGTCGCGCGCCGGACTACCGAGCACGCGGTCGTGGATTTGGACGACCGGTTGACCGCCGGCGAGACGTTCGCCGGGCGCTACACCATCGAGGCGGTGTTGGGTCGTGGCGGGATGGGGACGGTGTACCGCGCGCGCGATACCGAGCTGAACGAGACCGTGGCCATCAAGACGTTGCGGCCCGAGCTGGTACTCGACGCCGACTCCCGGGAGCGGTTCAAGGACGAGATCCGGCTGACGCGGCGGATCACGCACCGCAACGTGGTGCGGACGCACGATTTCGGCGAAGCAAAGGGGCTGTGCTATCTGACGATGGAGTTCGTCGAGGGACTCACGGTGCGCGAGCTGCTCAACGTGCGGCGGAGGCTCGAGGTGGAGCCGGCCCTGGCGATCGGGATCCAGCTGGCCGAGTCGCTGGTGGTGGCGCACGAGATGGGCGTGATTCACCGCGACATCAAGCCGCAGAACATGCTGCTGAACGATGAGGGAGTGCTCAAGGTCATGGACTTCGGCGTGGCGCGGCTCGTCGAGCGCACTGGCGGAGGGGCCCACACGCAGGCGGGAATGATCGTCGGGACGCCGCTGTACATGGCACCCGAGCAGCTCGCCGCGGAGGCCGTGGATGCGCGGGCCGATCTCTACGCGGTGGGGGTGGTGTTGTTCGAGATCCTGACCGGGGAGCCGCCGATCAACGCGCCGACCGTCATGGCGTTGTTTAGCAAGGTGCTCAACGAGCATCCGAGGCGGCCCAGCGAGCTGGTCGCCACGGTACCGCCGGGGGTGGACGAGCTGGTCCTGCAGCTGCTGGCCAAGGAGCCCGGCGACCGCGTGCCGAGTGCGGCGGTGTTGGTGGAGCGCTTACAGGCACTCGCGTAAACGTCGCCCAGCAAGATGTGGCTCTGCCTGGTGGTCATGGCAGGCCGAGGGCCTCGAGCCACGCGTTGCGCAGCGCATCGAATGACGTCCCGGCAGCGGTTTCAAGGTCCGTCACCCACGTGCCCCCGGGAATGTGGGGGAACGCCGCCACCACCGCGCGCACCCCGACGCGGTCGACGACGTACTTCGTGAACGACTGACTGCAGGCGTAGAACACGGGGGCGACCTCGGCGCGCTCGGTAGTGAAGAGCGCCTCGAGACGCCCCGGGCGACCCACTTTCTCCAGGATCTCAGCACGTCGCGGACTCTGCGCGAGTCGCGCGGCGCACGTGCTGTCGACCTTGGCGAGCCCGCCGATCGCGAACACGTCCCCCTCGTGGAATCCCGTGGCGCTCGCCGTCGCCTGTGCCAAGTAGTCCGGGAAGCCTTCGCTGAGCCACTGTGGAAACGCCGCGGCGGCGCGATCAGCAGCGATGCTGTCGGCGTACTCGAACGGCGAGAACGGTGCGGGCGGCGCGAGCAGCTCGTGGGCGGCTTCGTGGAGATAGGGGGCGCTGCCCGAGCGCACGCGCGTGAGCGAAATGAACACGGCGCCCGCGCCGCTCGCGTGGGAGACGAAGCGGCCAGGACTCAGATAGAACGTGACGGGACGCTGAGCGATGCGCTGCCACGCGTACGGACCGCCCATGAGCCGTCGCATTGCGCCGAGGCTGGTCGCGAGCGAGTCGACGAACGCTGGGAGCCAGCGGGCATCGAGGGAATCGGGCGGTGCCCACACGATCAACTGGGCGCCGGTGTAGGCTCGGCCGTGCGCCGTCAGGAATGCGACGCGCGCGGAATCGTCGCTGTCCCAATCGAGCGGCGCGGCTGTCGCTGCGGGGGGGGGAGGGGGCGTTTGTGCGCGGAGCGCCGTCGCGGCGACGGCGAGGAGGCAGGCAAGGACAATCATGGGACGGGCGCCGGGGCGGCGGCCTCCGCCTTGGCTGCCTGCCGGCGCTCCGTTTCTTCGAGCACCAGCCGGTATGCAACGTAGTACTTGAAAATGTTGGCGACGTAGGTGACGGTCTCGCGCCCAATGCGCTCGGACGCGATCTGCTCCACGTTTCCAAACCAGACGTTGGGGTTCAGGCCGCGCTGCTCGGCTTCCTGCCGCAACTGGCGCACCCGGTTCGGTCCCGCGTTGTAAGCCGCGAAGCTGAAGAGCCCTTTGTTCAGGTCGTCCATCGGCTCGTTCGCGAAGTTCCGGTTCCGGAGGTCGCTCATGAACTTGACGCCGGCATGGATATTCGGTTCGAGTTGCGTGATGTCGCCGACCTTCAATAACCTGCCGGTCTCCGGCATGATTTGCATGATGCCGATGGCACCGACCGGGCTCCTGGCGTACTGATGGAGCCGGGACTCCTGGTACCCTTGAGCGGCCATCAGCAGGAAATCGATCTTGTACCGGTCGCTGTACTTCCGAAACAGCGCCACGACCGCCAGGAACGACTTGCGCTCCCGCACTGACGTGGCGCTCTTCGCGTAGCTCGCGTTGACGAGGTAGTCGCGGTTCACCCGATTGCCAAAGGCCGTGCCCAACCCGTACTTCCCCATGAACGTGTTCAGCGCCGCGAGCAGGTGCGGGTTGGTCTTGCGGACCGCGATCGCGAGCGTCCCGCCCGAGTGCACCGTGATGCTGTCGTGGACCTTGAGGTTCCGAAAGACCTTCTTCCAGAAGACGGCGAGATAGTCGTCGACCACGACGGCCGGGATCAGGCCGGCGTTCACCATCTCGAGCAGGTCGTCGTCCTCCAGGTTCGGTGGGGGCTCCCGAATCACCACCGGCAGCCTGCCTTGGGATTTGAAGAGCTCGTTGAGCGCGCGCAGGCTCTGGGAATAGCCGCCGAATTCGCGCGCGAACACCTCTTTGCCCGCCAGGTCCTCGATGGTGCTGATCGCCGGCGCGCCCTCCCCGGGACCTGTGACCAGGATCTGGTGCACGTTCGTGCGAGTGGGATCGCTGAAGGCGACGTGTTGCTGCAGCTCGGGTGTCACCGGGATCTGCGCCGCGACCAGGTCCACCTTGCCGTCGACGAGCGCCGACAGCAACATTTCGCGCGGCAGCGGCAGGAAGATCACGTGGATCTTGTTGCTGTTTCCGGTGCGGAAGTGCTGGTTGAGCCGTTCCTGCATGAGCTGGCCGTACTCGTAGGCGATGCCGCGTGGCACGCCCTTGTCGACGTAGTAGAACGTGCGATTGAACGCCACGCCGATCCGCACGACGCGTCGCTTGACAAGCGAGTCGATGTCGCCGGTAAACGGACTGAGGATGGCCTCGCGCACCGAAGCCGGCAGCTGGGTCTCGAGCTCGGAGCGCGGGAGTGGAGCCACGGCCTCCTCGATGGGCGCCGCCTGCTGCGCGGGCGGCTTGTCACCACCGCACGCCGTGAGTGCCACCACAGCGCCAACGAGCAGAACCGTCTTAACGGATTTGTGTCGCATCGCTCAGTCCCCACCCGCCCCTGGTGTCTTCCAAAGATCGATCGGCTTCGCCACACGTGTGGGCCGGAACGGCAGCGCGATCTTGCGTCCCTGCCCCGCCGAGGCATACGCAGCGTACAGGACTTCCTGCACCACGCGCCCCGTCTCCCCGTCGGAAATCGGCGTTTCCTTGCCGCGCACGCAGCGCGCGAAATGGCGCATCTCCTGCGGGAAACCGTAGTTCCAATGCTCCTCGAACACGGGATACGTCCAGCCCTTGGTGCTCGCCGCCTTTTCGACCGCGTAGCCGAACCCTACCTCGGAATACGTAGGGAGCGCGTTACCCATCAGCATGTCGGCATACGTCTGCCCTTTGTCGCCGAAGACCTCGATACAGTCGTCCATGCCGCCGGGCCTGTTCCAGCTGCTTTCGACCAGGCCGATGGCGCCGTTCTCGAATTCGAGAATGGTGATCGCTTCGTCTTCGCCCTTGGTCTTGTTCTTATGAACCTGCGTCCACATCTGCGAGTACACGCTCTTGATCTTCTGTTTGCCCAGGAACCACCAGCAGAAAGCGATCCCGTGACAGCCGAGGTCCATCACCGCGCCGCCGCCTGATTGCTCGACGTCCCAGAACCAGTCGGAGTGCGGCCCCGAGTGCTTCTCTCCTTGCTTCACCAGATGGATTCGCCCAAACGCTCCTTCATCTGCCATTTGCTTCGCTTTCACATACTTGGGCGCGAAGAACAGCTCCTCGGCGTAGAGCAACAGCACGCCCGCCTTCTTGCACGCGTCGATCATGGCGTCGGCTTCTTCGAGCGTGATACACAGCGGTTTCTCGCACACGACGTGTTTGCCGGCCTTCGCCGCGTCGATCGTGATCTGCGCGTGCAGGCGATTGGGCGCCGTGATCGAGACCATCTCGACATCGGGATTCTTGAGCAGCTCGCGGTAGTCCGCGTACGACTGCGAGACGCCGTGCCGCTTGGCGAAGTCGGCGGCATGCCCTTTTGTCGGTGACGCGACTGCGATCAGCTCGGCCGCCTCCGGAACGGCTTTCACGGCCGCGGCGATGCAATCCGCCTGGAAGCGGGAGCCGACGATCCCGACTTTTACGGGACCGCTACTTACCACGCGCCGCTACTTCGCCGACCCGGACCTTTACGATCTTCCGGATCAGTGTCTTGGGTATTGGGCGGGCCAGGGGGAATTGCAGCGTGCCTTTGCCGGTGCGATATGGCTTGATGTCGTTCCTGAGTGATCGCTCCACGCCGGCGGTCACGGGATACACGCTCACGTGATCCTTCCACCCCGCGATGTACACGAGCGTTCTCCCGTTGAGCACGAACGTGGGAATGCCGTAGCTGATCTTCTCGGTCGCACGCGGCGCCGCAGCCCGCACCAGCACGCGCAGCTGCTTCAATACTTTGCGAGTCTCGGGCGGGCTTTTGGCGATATACGCCGTAACAGAGCTGGTCGTGGATTTCATCGGACGTCCTGGTTGAACACACCCGGAGCACCTGGGTGCTATCGCTCCGAGACTGCTACGGCGACACGCGAGTCGGCCGTGCCGTAATAGAGATACCACCGGTTGTCGAAACGGACGAGACCCTCCACAAACGTTGTCCCTTCAGTGTATTGCCCCGTCCGTTCGTAGGGCTCTGTGGGTTTGATGAACGGCGTAGCGGAGCGCGCGAGCAGCTTCAGCGGATTGCCTGCATCAAAGAGCGCTTGTCCGCCCGTGTAGACGCGTGCCGGCAGCGTCGAGTCGCCGAGCGTGCCGCTGTTGCCGGCGTTGTACAGCACGACGATCCCCTGACCGGTCAGCAGCGCGGGTGGGCCGCCCTCCACCAGCCAGGAATCGAAGTAGCCCGGACGCGGCGACAGCACCTTCACTGCGCTGACCCATCGTCGTCTTCCACCGGCGTCCAGTCGATCAGGTTGTCGGACGTCGCGATCAGGATGTCGGGAACGCCGAAGTACATCCAGTACTTCCCGTTCACGCGCGTCGCCACGATCCGCTCGCCGACCAGTCGGCTGAGGATCGCGCCGGACTTGGACTCCGTGCGCAGGTACTTGCCGCCGGCGGCTTTCGCGAACGCAGGGCCATGCTTGGTCCACGTGAGCAGATCGCGTGACGTCGCGACGGCGAGTCGGGGGACGTCGCGATTCCATTGCGTGTACGTCAGCACGTACGTGGCGTCCTCAGTCTCGACGATGCGCGGATCTTCCACGCCGCCGGGCCACTCGTTCTGGCGCTGGACGTCGGTGTCGGGATAGAGCACCGGAGTAGCGCGACGCGTGAAGTGCAGCCCGTCCCTGCTCTCGGCCAAGCCAAGTCGCGACGTATGCCCACCGATCTGCTCCCGCCCGCTGGCGTCCTCGGCCCGGTAGAGCACGAATACTTTCCCGTCTTTGACGATGGCGGCCGGATTGAACGTGGCATACGCCTCCCACGCGACGATGCTGTCGTTGATCGGCGAGCGAAAGCGTGCGGCGGGATTGGGCGTGATGACGGGATTGACCTGGCTCGGCTTGGTGAACGGGCCGAGCATCCACGATTCCTGGGTCGCGCTGCCGCGAACGGCCAGCAGCAGCGCGATCCCGGCGAGAGCGAGTTTACTCAGGCGGTGGGCCCCCCCCCTGCCCCGCCTGGACCTTTCTTCCGCCGGACGACGAACAGCACGATCACCAACACGACGATGAAGATTGCTCCGAGTTGCCAGTTCACAGCGACTCCCTTCGTGGCGGACGTGAACCCAGCGATGCGAGCGCCAGCGCAATCAGCACCAGCGCGACAGACACCGGTGGCGTGATGACGAACAGGAACGCGCCTGTGGAGCGCGGCGGAACCACCGCGCGATACGCGTAGATCCCGAGCGAGCCAGCCGCGATGATCAGCGTTATGACATGGAGCGTCGTCTGCACGGGCGGGGACCAACTCCCCGACCGCCGCTCAGCCAGCGCGAGCAGCGCGAACGGGGCCAGCACCCAGACAATGAAGAGCAGCGTGATCAGCAAATGCGTGTTGGAGCGGCCGGCGTAGAGCAGCAGCGCGAGCGACCCGGCAGCGCCCACGATGATGGCGCTACGCGGTCCCGATCCGAGCCCGCTCTGGGCAGTCATGGCGCCAATCTAGCGCTTTCGTGCACGTTTGTTCTTCTGCGCCGCGACGGCGATCGACCGTTCCGCCCACGGCCGGAGCGCATCGGGGTCGTCCAGCAGGTCGGCGGGCACCTGGTAGTACTGCATCTTGTCGCGCTCGTCACCATACGGGAGAAACGGCCCCATGCCGGCCGCCTCGAAATCGGGGCGATTGGAATCGTCCACCTTGAAGTAGAGCGTGTCCTCGGCGATGAGCGCGAAGAACAGATCGCCCGCGTAGATCCCGACGCCGCCGAACATGCTGCGCGCCCGAATGCGGGGGATCACGCGACCCAATTGCTCGAGGACGAACGTTCGGAAGCTGGAGCTGACATTGTCAGGGCCGGCACTCCACCCGTTCGCCGGTCACCGGGGCCTTCTGATGCTCCCGCGGAAAGTCCCAGAATGTCTCTGCTTCCCCTTTGAGGGTTGCCCCGTCGTCGCCCGTCTCGAGGTGCGCCGTAACACCGCTGAATCCGGTTGACCACCCGATGTCGAGGTCCCGACCATTCGTCGTTGACCACGATCCTGGACCGTGCACGCTGTAGCGACTGCCATTGGCCGGTTCGACAAGCATCGAGACCTCATCACCAAAACTGAAACGAGTTTTCCTCGTCGAGAAGCGGACGATCTCCGGGAACCTCGAAAAGACGCTATCCTGACCAATTGGCATGCTAGGAGACCAGGCGCCACGGTGCAGCACATAGCAGCGGCCCGCCACGAGGGACATTCGCACCCGGTCGAGATACGCTAGGCCGCGCCGGTCCGCCACGCGGGCAGCCGCCCGGCACGCCGCACCGGGGCCGGTCCTCGGCGTCGACCTCTCCGCGGCGATGGTCGACGTCGCTCGGGTTCGCGCCGCCGGCCTCGGGGAATGCCGCGTTCCTCCGCGCGGACGCCCAGGTGCACCCGTTCCCCGACGCCGGGTTCGACGCCGTCGTCAGCCGCGCCGGCGCATCGTTCTTCGGGAATCCACCGGCCGCCTTCGCCAACCTCGCCCGCGCCACCGCTCCCGGGGGCCGGCTCGCCCTGCTCACCTGGCAGGCACCGGCCTGCAACGAGTGGTTCGTCGAGATCACCACCGCGCTGGCCGGGCGCCCGTTCGCCGGGCCGCCCCGGGGGTCGCGAGCCCGTTCGCGCTCGCGGACCCCGACGCCGTCACGGCCCTGCTCAGCGGGGCCGGGTTCACCGACGTGCAGGTCGCCGACGTCCGCGAACCGGCCCTGTTCGGCGCCGACCCCGTCGTCGCGCGCGACGTGATGGCCGAACTGCTGGGCTGGCTGCTCGACGGCAGGGACGCCGATAATGCCCGCACGTCCCTGCTCTCGACGATGCAGGCCCACGACGGGCCGGACGGTGTCGCCTTCGGTTCGGCCGCCTGGCTGGTGACGGCCGTCCGCAGCGGCTGAGCGCGGGCTGCGGTGTCGCTCTTTCGTCGCCTGGTTTGTCACACTGTCGTTCCAGCTGCGCTGTTCCATCTGCGTGGCGGCATTCGACCCGGAGGTAGCTGGTGCAGCGGTTCCGTGCGATGGGTGCTCGCCCCCTTGGCGCGGTTCATTCTCCGACCGGCGGTGAGCGGCGCCCACCGCATCCCGCGCCGCGGCCCGGTCCTCCTCGCGGCGAACCACCAGCGCGCGGCCGTCGACACCGCGCTCTTGGCGTTCGTCACGCCGCGGCCGGTCGCGTTCCTCGGCAAGGCCGAGTACTTCACGGGCGCGGGCATGCGCCGCCGGCTCTCGGCGCGCTTCCTCACCGCGCTGGGCTACATCCCGGTCGACCGCGACCACGCCAAGGCCGGGCTGGCCGCCCTCGACGCGGCCCGGAGGGTGCTCGACCGCGGCGGCGTGTTCGCGATCTACCCCGAGGGCACCCGGTCTCGCGACGGGCGGCTGCACCGCGGGCACACCGGCGTCGCCTCGCTGGCACTGTCGACGGGTGCCACCGTCGTTCCGGTCGCGCTGGTCGGTACCCAGCAGGTCCAGCCGGTCGGTGCCCGCATGCCCCGGCTCGCGCCGGTGCAGGTCCGCTTCGGGCGGCCGCTCGACTTCTCCCGCTACGAGGGGCTGGAGGGCTCGGCCGCGATCCGGCGGGCGGTCACGGACGAGGTGATGGACGCGATCGTGTCGATGTCGGGCCAGGAGTACGTCGACCGCTACCACCCGCTGCCCGGCCGTGCGGCCTGAGCCACTCCTACGTGTTGGCTCCGCGCGCCGCGACTCGCCACCGGTCCACCTCGACCCCGCCCTCGACGACCACGAGCTCGTCGGCGAGGTTGACCGCGGTGCACACGTGGTTCGGGGCGACGGCGGACGACGCTCCCCCACCGCGGGCGCCGCGCTGGCCGGTGGAAGGCAGATCGCGGCGTGGTGCTCCGAGAGGGCGACGACCCGGACGTCGGGGTGGTCGAGCAGCCGGCCGAAGCCGGTGGCCTACGGCGCGCGGTCGGCGCCGAGGACCTTGCTGCCGGCGTCGACGACGAGCCCGGGGGCCGCGCGGCTGACCACCGTGGCCCGGCGGTGAGCGCGATTCGGTGCGGCCGAGCGCTGCCGAGCTCCCACTGCTGGGCGTCGCCGAACACGTAGACGCCCGGGCGCAGTTCGGTCAGCACGCCCCGGTCGGTCAGGTCCGAGGGTCGGCGTCGACCCACCGCTGACGACACGCGGCGTCGAGCCCCGCCGACGCGGAGCGCGTCCGCGCCGGCCGCGAGCGCAGCGGCCTCGTCCGCGGCGGCCGTTCCCGCGAGCCCGGCGCGTAGCCGTGGCCGGGGAAGGTGAAGACCCCGTCGACCGCCAGCCCCGCTGGCCCGCGGCGACGATCGCGACCCGGCGTCGTCGGCGGGGCCACGCCGGACGCGGTGCTGGCCGCTGTCGACCTCGACCAGCACCTCGAGGCCCGGCACGCCGCAGCCAGCAGAGCGGCGCTCTCCGCGGAGTCGATCCCGACCCGCATCGTCACGCGCTCGGCCAGCGCGCGCGGATCCGGTCGGCCCGCGCCCGGTCCACCCACAGGGGATAGGCCACGAAGACGTCGGTGACGCCGTGCTCCACGAACACCTCGGCCTCGCCGACGGTGGCCACGGTGATGCCGACGGCGCCGGCCGCGAGCTGGCGGCGGGCGATCTCGGGGGACTTGTGGGTCTTGCGTGCGGCCGTAGGTCCACGCCCGCCGTCGCGGGCGGACTCGGTCCTCCCGCTGAGGTTGCGCTCGAGGCGAGCCACGTCGACGACGAGGTAGGGGGTGTCGCGCACCCGGACGACGGTACGAGGGTCCATCGCGCGGAAGCACGTCTACCCCGTTCGCGCTACC
>CAWHMT010000007.1:0-303691 GCA_963830455.1 uncultured Gemmatimonadales bacterium
CAAGCGCTTGAAGCTGCCGGCGCGCGTAGATTAAGGAATGAATCTTTCTTCAGCGCGCCGCAGCTTAAGCGCGTTTCGTTAGGCTGCGCGATTCGTGTCCAAGCCCATCAGCATTCAAGGGCCAGTCGAGCTCATCAATGGTGAGCTCACCTTGCGCATTCCGCTGGAGGGGGACGGCGCGGAGCTTGCTGCCCTGGCTGCCGGCATGGGCACCACCGATGGGGAGAATCTGATTGTGGTCATCAAGCCATGGCTCGCCGAGAAGTTGCGCATTGGGGCTGGGAGTCTGGTATTCGTGGACAATAGCAATGGGAAGTTCACGATCACGAGGAGCGCCGCGAACGATGAGTCGCGGTGACGCGCACCCTAACGGGCGGCTGGAGCTGACGCCGCCCGTCGTAGTGGAATTGCGTTTGTGAACTACACAGCACGGCGGCGCAGCTCAGCCGCATTTCGTTAGGCTGCCCCATCTACTACGGCATGTAACCAACGATCTGAAAGCCGGCCCCCTTGGCTAGATCCACGGCGCGAATCACCTCGCGGTATGGCCGCCGGGGTGCCGCACGAACGAAGATCATGTTGCGTTTGCCACCTTCGGTCAGCTCTCGAAGTCGTGCTTGCAGAGTCTCGAGCGCTGTTACGGTTCCGTTGAGCGCGTAGGACCCATCCTCCTTGAGCTCCAAGACAACCTGCGGCAGCGAGCGGCCGGGCTGCGATTGGTCGCGCGGTGGCGGCACGTTCACGGAGAGGAGCGAACGGAATTGCATGGAAATCATGAAGACGACGAGTAGCACGAGGAGGACATCGATCATCGGTGTCACGTTGATATCGGCGTTGAGAGCCACGGTCAGCTCGGGGAAGGGGTTACCGGGAGATACCGTGGCTTCGTGGCAGGTCTCCGACGCGGACATGTCGATTCGATGAACGGCCCGTTGCGGTTGGATTGGTACGCGGGCAGCCTAACACGCGCTTGAAGCTGGCGGCGCGCGTAGATTGTGGAATGAATCTTTCTTCAGCGCGCCGCAGCTTAAGCGCATTTCGTTAGACAGCGGCAGAGGATTCCATGAAAGGCGAGCTCCCAAACCTCAGCTCGTTGGCGGGTGAGCAACTCAGCTCCGTGATCTTCGTTGCCGACTACGTGCAATTCGATTTCAATGGACCAATACTCAGTGCGTTTTCGCCGCCGATCGTTGAGGTGCAGGGCGTTCGCCACCAGTTCCCGAATCAAGGATCCCGAGACGCCCTGTGCTCGCTGATTCAGCAGTTTGTGGCTAGCGCCAGGGCGCAGGACAGTCGCAGTCTCGACGTCACGTTCGATTCCGGCGCGCGCCTGTCGATTTCGCTTGCCCCGGGCGCTTACGAGGGTCCTGAGGCCGCCACCTTTCGCGATCCCAAAGTAGGTGGGTTGCTTGTTTGGTAAGTGTTTTGCGCCGCTGTCTAACATGCGCCTGAAGCTGTCGGCGCCGTCTTGCTGTGGAGGCCATCCGTTTGTGAACATTCAAGCATCGCGCCGCAGCTTAGGCGCGATTCGTTAGGCTGCACGTGAGCGTGTCGATGTCCCCTTGGAGCAGGATCAGCCCCCTTCCCGGGTTCGCGGTCGTTGTCATCGGAATAGTCGCGATCGGCCTTGGTGCAGGTCCAATCCTTAGAGCAGTGGGGTATGTCGGTTGGGATTCTGTTAAGGGGACAATCACGACTGTGACATTGAGGAACGATGTAGTCGGGTACCGCGAGACACCGATCGGCGGCACATACGAGGGAGGTCGGATGGTGCCCGTCCGCGCGCTTCGCATCCATGGGCGGTACGATTTTACTTTGAAGGAGCGGTCTTATCACGGGTGGTTTGTTGCGCGCGCACCCTTCGAACCCTCTCGACGGCCCAAAGCCGGCGACACGATCGTGGTGCGCTATAACCCAGACGATCCATCTGAGAACCTCTTCCCCGAGTCTAATCCGTGGTGGGACTGGATCGGCATCATAACGGGGGTAGCTCTCGCGACTGCTGGGATGTGGTGGATGCACGTACCACGCCGCGGCCGTGCCGCCTAACAAGCGCGTCAAGCTGCCGGCGCTCTCATCTGTGGGTCTGGATGCCATCCGAAGCGGCGGTGTGATACAATTACCGTTGTGAACACTTCTAGCTCGCGCCGCAGCTTACGCGCATTTCGTTAGGCAGCGTATGAGGAGGTGGGGAGTGACTGAGACAGGTGATGACGATCTGCCGATGTGGGGAACGAAGATGGACGCCGTCCTGAGCCGGTGGTTCACCACCTACGAAGCGGCGCGAATCTCACGGGAGGCGGAGGGCGGGTACCTGCTTCCGTACCGTGGCCAGTTTGTGGTCACGACAGAGGAAGGGATTCGCGGGCTCGGGCTCGATCCGGCGGATCCCGACTGGGCACGGATTGGGTGGGATTGGGTGCAGCCGCTCGACGCGGCCTCCTGGGAGCGCCTGCGGGATCGGCGCGCCCTCGCACTGTAAGGAATGGGAGGCACGCTGCCTAACGTGCGCCTGAAGCTGGCGGCGCCGTCGTGCTGTGGAGGCCATCCGTTTGTGAACGTTCAAGCAGCGCGCCGCAGCTTAGGCGCATTTCGTTAGGCAGCCCGGTCTCTCACCCCCGGGTTACGGATTTGTAATCCGCATGTCACTATCAGCATGAGGTGGCGTCTCTATCATTCGATCGTTCGACTGCAACCACTGAGAGGCCATCATGCGGACGCGCCGGTTGGTTTTGCTCGTTGCCCTCATACTCCTCCTTTCTCCAGTCGCCTGCGCACCCCAGCACCCGAAGGCCACAGACATTCTCGCATCTTCGGGGCCGCACTCCGATCTCGCGGCGGCAGCAGAGCATGCTGACAAACCTCCCGCAGGTGCGCTAGGAAGTCGCGAGAATCCTATCAAGGCGCGAGGGCCGCGCGGTGAACGTGAGTTCCTAGTGCGTTTGCGTTGTGCGGATGGGAAGGCCCCGGCGTTCGAACGTCTTGGCAGCTCGGCGGCGCAGTCAGGCGACGACCACATACTGGACTCATACGTGATTAGATGTCCTGCCGGCCGACCCACATTCGTCGTGCTAATGGACATGTACCATGATTACCGCGAGACGGCTCCATTGCCTCCATTCGTGGTTCTCGAGTATCTCCCGGCGCGCCTCGCTCAGGGCTGTCCTCCGCAAGTCGCCGATCCCGATAGTAGCAAGCGATACGTTTTCACCGAATTCGAAGTTGATTCTCCGGCGGTCGCCCTCAGTCGGGTTCCGAGTTGGGTACGCGCACCACTAGTTGGCTATGCATACACGGAATTCGTCGTTGATACCCTCGGGTGGGCTGAATCCCAAAGCCTCTCAATTAGAGCTGACTCGAAGGAAGTCGAGCGGCTGACCCGAGGCATCATCGACACACTTCAGTTTCGTCCGGCCAGTCATCACGCTGGGTGCCGCGTACGTCAGCGTGTCGCTGGTGCTTTCGAGTTTACGAACCGATGAATCTCAGCGGGCTGCCTAACACGCGCTTGAAGCTGGCGGCGCCGTCTTGCTGTGGAGGCCATCTGTTTGTGAACATTCTAGCATCGCGCCGCAGCTTAAGCGCATTTCGTTAGGCCGCTTCATCTAAGTGAGTGATGAGTACAACGTCTTCAACTCTCCACCCCTCGCGATTCCGCGCAAACCTTCGCTGGGCTTTCGGCTGGGCGTTTTGGATGGCGACGTGCTTTTCCGGCATCGTGGTTATTCAATCGCTTGGGCGGGGCTCCACCTGGTACGAAGAGTATCAGCTGAGCACCTGGGCCATCATTGCCGGCTACTATCTCTCGGCATCGATCGCTGCGGTGGCGCTTGCTATCCTCCGGCCATTAGGTAAGACGAGACTGGGGTCTTACATCCTCGGAGCCGTTATCGGGTTTCTCGTCTATTCCTCGATTGGCGTACTCGTTGATGGTTTCACGGCCCAAAACTTCATCATAGGAGCCGTCGCGGGTCTGGCTGTGGGGGGGCTTGGCGTCGTGTCCTATGATCAAGGAGCTCCGACTTGGCAGGGCAGTGAATCGCTCTCGAAACGAAAGATTATTGGGTACGGGGCTGCTCTACTGATCGCCCTTCTTCTATTGTGGCTCGATATCCGCAATCCGTGATCCAGCCTGCGCGGTCTGATATCAACTTTGAAGTGCAACACTGAGCGTCATCCCTCATAGCATTCCTCCGGTGTGCGGTAGCCAAGTCGCTTCCGTGGTCGGCGGTTCAGTTTCGCAGCGATCCGATTGCACTCGTGTTGGGTGAGGTGGGCCATGCTCTGGCGCTTGGGCAGATACTGCCGCACCAGGCCATTGGTGTTCTCGTTGGTCCCGCGTTCCCACGCGTGATGCGGCGTCGCGAAGTAGAAGCGGGCCGCAGTGTCCTGCTCGAGCTGCGCGTACTCATGAAACTCGGTGCCGTTGTCCACGGTGATGGTCTGCACCGGATGCGGTTGGTCGGCGATGAGCTGCTGCGCGCGCGCGTTCACCGCCGCGCTCAGGCGCTGGCGTAACTGGCCGAGCAGCAGGTAGCCGGTCTTCCGCTCAACGAGGCTCAAGACACACGGGCCGGCCTGGCTGTCGCCGAGCATCGTGTCGCCCTCCCAGTGACCGAGCTCGCGGCGCGTCGCGACGCTCGGCGGGCGCTCGGTGATCCACCGTTTGCCGGCGAGCCGTCCCCGGCTATCGTAGCGGCCGTAGCGTTTGCGGCGCTGTTTACGCGCGCCGCGCAGATGCTGGTACAGAGTGCCGCCAGCCCGCTTGTCCGCCCAGATGTAGCGGTAGATCGTCTCGTGGCTGATCGCGAGCTCGCGGTCCGCGCGCAGCCGGCCGGCGATCTGCTCCGGGCTCCAGTCCTCCCGCAGGAGCGCTTGGATCCGGTCCCAGTCGCGCGCCGAGAACCGCCGGTTGCGGCGGGAGCGGGAGCGCCGGCCGCGGGCATACCAGTCGGCGAGCTGCGGGCGGTAGCAGCCGTCGCGTGGTGTGCCGTTGCGCCGCACCTCCCGCGCAATCGTGCAGCGGTGGCGGCCGAGCAGGCGCGCGATCGCGGCGCGGGAGAGGCCCTGCTGGCGCAGCAGCCCCAGGGAGTATCTTTCCTCAGCGGTGATCTGGTGGTACAGCATGTTAGGCTCCTGCTCTTGGCCGAGTGGAGCGCCTATCGTACCGCCAGGTCACCGTTTTCGTCGGAGGTGGTGTTGCACTTACTATATGAATGCACGCGGCCTAACACGCGCTTGAAGCTGGCGGCGCCGTTCTTCTGTGGAGGCCATCTGTTTGTGAACATTCAGCATCGCGCCGCAGCTTAAGCGCATTTCGTTAGGCGGCTCCTAAACCATGAGACTGTCCCGACCAATGGCACTGGTAGTCGCGGCGCTCACTCTCGCTCCCTGGGCGTTCTTCATCTTCTTTTTCGCAACCTTCGCGAGATCTTTCCCCACGGACCCAGCCTCCGCGCCGCAGCCGCCCGATGAGTTCTTTCGCAACTTTAACACAATCTTCCGGCTGCAGCTGTTGTTCATGGGATTCTGGGTGGCGCTCCTAGCATTCTATATCGTCCACGTCTTCCGCACGGATCGTGTGCCCTCCGATAAAAAGGCGCTTTGGGCAGTTGTGCTGTTTCTGGGGAATCTCTTTGCTATGCCGGTGTATTGGTATCTCTACATTTGGCCGAAGTCCGAGTCCGGAGCCGCCTAACACGCGCCTGAAGCTGGCGGCGCCGTTTTTCTATGGAGGCCATCTGTTTGTGAAAGTGAAAGCAACGCGCCGCAGCTTAGGCGCATTTCGTTAGGCGGCGGCTTCAGACCTCCATGCGCTTCCGCGTTCGCCTTGTCCGGACCCTGCCATTAGTCTTCGTGTTGGGATGCCTTGATCCGTTCGATCCACCTCTAGGAACACATTCCATCTCACCTTCCCCAGCGTACCGGTCTGCGTGGCAGGAGATGGAAGACTGTTCCGGATTACATGGCAATTTCGAACGGGTGCACTGGTTCTTGATTCCACAGCCATCATTTCGCTGTGGTGAAGCGATGTGCTGGGGGCAATGGCAACCACCACATGACATCTATCTCTCGGACACTGGGGCGTCCGATGCTTCAGTTGGAGGACTCGTAGTGAGACACGAGATTCTTCATGACCTCCTCCAGAGTGGCGATCACCCCCCAGTGTTTGAGTCATGTGGCGTCGCCACTCACTGAGCCGCCGCCTAACAAGCGCTTGAAGCTGGCGGCGCGCGTAGATTAGGGAATGAATCTTTCTTCAGCGCGCCGCAGCTTAAGCGCGGTCCGTTAGGCAGCACCACGCTCACCATACTTGTCCTGGAGAAAAGACCCCGATGTCTCGAACCACCCTGTACGGTGCGCTCGCGATCCTCGTCTTCGTCATCATCCCCGTTGCGAGGCGGTGGGTGTCTCGCAGGCGGCATTGATAGGGAAGGCTGATGGCGGCAATCCTGGCAGCAGTTTTCCTTGCGTTTGCCGCTTCATTCATGATCGGGTGGCGAGGGGCCGCCTAATCAAGGCCGTGCTGCCTAACGCGCGGCTGGAGCTGACGCCGCCCCTCGTAGTAGAATTGCATTTGTGAACTACACAGCACGGCGGCGCAGCTCAGCCGCATTTCGTTAGACCGCGCCTGAGAGATGCGTATGGACCCTACAACCGCATTGGAAGCTGGTCGTCGCGAACTTGATCCAGTGATGAGTCGCGCTGGGTTCAGGTTTGTGCTTGGACCAGCCGGGAAGGGAAGCGGCGGTCACTTTGCCAGCGGCAGCTACGTGCGTGGGGACCGCCAGCTCGAGATACATTTTCGCTGGTCACTAGGATTGGTCACGTACCACTATGGTCGCCGCGCACTGAGTCACGAGGCGCTCATGTGGTCTGTTCTCGGTGGGGCGACGGGAAATAAGTACCCGGGTTTTTCAGAGGATCCAATTCAAGGATTTCGCGACCTCGCCGAGGACTTGGAGCGGAACGGCAAGGAGTTCCTCACAGGCTCAGACGTGCAGCTGGATCAGCGATTTGAGCATGCGGCCGCTCACCCGAAGCCGACCGGGTTCAAGGCGATCATCGATCCGGGCGCGGTCTAACACGCGCTTGAAGCTGACGGCGCCGTCTTGCTATGGAGGCCATCCATTTGTGAAAGCGTCTAGCTCGCGCCGCAGCTTAAGCGCATTTCGTTAGGCTGCGCATCCCACCACAAATCAATTCTGTTGTGACACCCACGTGGTCAGCTCCTCATCGAGGCCGGCATCCGTCGGGCCGGTTCGCTTCAAAACCGAAGGCGCTATCCAAGGAGAGTCCCGATGGGTGCGGGGTGCGGCGGCGGATCCTCAGGTTCGGAGCATCGGTCCATTCGGCATCGCAACTCCGGCGCAGGGCGGGGCACGGTGAGTGCTCCTCGGCCGCAGTACAATTTCATTTGTGCTCCAGCCGACAGTCAGTGACCACGTAAGCGTGCGGCGCGCCCGCGGAATGAGCGCGCCGCAGCTTAAGCGCATTTCGTTAGGCTGCGCATCCCACCACAAATCAATTCTTTTGTGAACATCGACGTGGTCAGCTTCTCATGAAGGCCGGCATCCGTCGGGCCGGGTTCGCTTCAAAATCCGAAGGCGCTTTCCAAGGAGAGTCCCGTTGGGTGCGGGGCGCGGCGGCGGATCCTCAGGTTCGGAGCATCGGTCCATTCGGCATCACAATTCCGGCGCGGGGCGGGGTACGGCGAGTGCCCCTCGAGCGCCCGGAGAGGACGGACCCGAGCTATGACTTGTGGTGCGCAGCCTAACCAGCGCGTGAAGCTGTCGGCGCCCTCATCCGTGGGCCTAGCTGCCATCCCCAGCTGCGGTGTAATACAATTACCGTTGTGAACACTTCTAGCTCGCGCCGCAGCTTACGCGCGTTTCGTTAGGCGGCCCCTCTTAGTGTCCAAGCGCGTTCGATGCTCCATTATCGGTTTCGCTGTGGCGCTCGTCGCCGTGGTGGGATATGTGTGGGGGCGACCGGCCTACTTCTTCGCGACAGCGTCGGTCCCAGAAGATAGATGCCCAGGTCACGAACGCTTCGATGATCGAGTATGGCGCGATAGTTCCCAGGCCTCTTCCAAACTTGCGCCGCGCGGGTGCATGGTCGACGATCTCCTTCGCCAGAATCGGCTGGTGGGTATCACTCGCACGGAGGTGGTCGCGCTTCTCGGTACACCCGCGCAAACGGGTTATTTCCGCGAGTACGATCTGGTCTATTGGCTTGGCCCGGAGCGGGGTTTATTCAGTATCGATTCTGAGTGGCTTGTGATGAGGACTGATTCGTTGGGGCGCGTCACGGAAGCGAAGCTTGTTACGGATTAGCGGGCCGCCTAACACGCGCTTGAAGCTGACGGCGCCGTCTTGCTGTGGAGGCCATCGGTTTGTGAACGTGAAAGCATCGCGCCGCAGCTTAAGCGCATTTCGTTAGGCAGCAGCGAATGAGCCGTCTTTGCGTAAAATGAATTCTGCTGCACGATCCTTGTTCCTCGTGGCGCTGATGCTTGCGGCGTGTGCCCCCGACCACCGACGCGCTGCGGTCAGCGGCGCTTGGATTGGACATACCAAGGACACGAGTTGTGCGCAATGCGAGAACTGGTTCACTCTGGATCTCTCTGAGACCTCCGCGGGCAAAGTGACAGGCGTGTTCGGGGCTTACACAGTTGGCGAGATCGATATGAGTACGACTGGAGCATACGTCGCGGGCAGCCGTGCCGGCGATTCGATCTCGTTGATAGCAACGATGCCCTGTGATTCCTCGTGGGGCGGTACAACGCTGGGTTTTCACGGTGGTGTTTCGGCCCGCGGCGACAGCGTGCGGGGCGAATTGTCGTTTCGGTTTTCCACGCACTCCGAGCGCATCCCCCTGATTCTGACCCGTGGACCTATTGATTCAGTGATTCTTGCCGACATGAAGAGACTAAAAGCTGAGTGCCCCGCTGCTGCCTAACACGCGCTTGAAGCTGGCGGCGCCGTCTTGCGGTGGAGGCCATCCGTTTGTGAAAACTGATAGCTTGCGCCGCAGCTTAAGCGCTTTCGTTAGACCGCCCCGCGATGCTCCCATGAGGACCTACTCTTTTCTCGAACGAATCTTCTTCGGCGTTGGCCTTCTGTTCCTCGCTGCCACGTCCGTAGCCATCGTGGGTATCATGATGACGCAAAGCGGGGCCGTGAGAGATCCGTTGCTCTGGATCGGAGGCGCTGGAGCCATCAGCGGGTGTTACGTCTGTCTTCGAATCATCATCACGGGGCGCGCAACTCCATACCTGGAGCAGGATGTCCGCGACGCCTTTGGTTTTGGTAGGAAGGGACGTTCCGATGACCGGGCGGTCTAACGCGCGCGTGAAGCTGACGGCGCCGTCTTCTGTGGAGGCCCTCCGTTTGTGAACGTGAAAGCAACGCGCCGCAGCTTACGCGCTTTTCGTTAGACAGCGCATGACCCTTCTTTTGCAACGCACTGTAGGCGTTCTGCTCGCGCTAGTCGGCTTAGTCTTTTTTCTAGCGTCTCTTGTCGCGCTGGTCGATCCCGTCGGCACTCAGATGGCCGATGACAGCAATCCGTTCGGCCCACCGCCGCCGTGGTACGCCGCGGTTACCGGCTGCGTCGTGAGTGCCGGCATCGGAGCTGGTGGGATCTGGTTGCTGCGTCGCAAGGCAAGAATGGATGGTCGCGCTGTCTAACAAGCGGCTGGAGCTGACGCCGCCCGTCGTAGTAGAATTGCGTTTGTGAATAACACGGCACGGCGGCGCAGCTCAGCCGCTTTTCGTTAGGCGGCACGTGAGCGTGTCGATGTCCCCTTGGAGCAGGATCAGCCCCCTTCCCGGGTTCGCGGTCGTTGTCATCGGAATAGTCGCGATCGGCCTTGGTGCAGGTCCAATCCTTAGAGCAGTGGGGTATGTCGGTTGGGATTCTGTTAAGGGGACAATCACGACTGTGACATTGAGGAACGATGTAGTCGGGTACCGCGAGACACCGATCGGCGGCACATACGAGGGAGGTCGGATGGTGCCCGTCCGCGCGCTTCGCATCCATGGGCGGTACGATTTTACTTTGAAGGAGCGGTCTTATCACGGGTGGTTTGTTGCGCGCGCACCCTTCGAACCCTCTCGACGGCCCAAAGCCGGCGACACGATCGTGGTGCGCTATAACCCAGACGATCCATCTGAGAACCTCTTCCCCGAGTCTAATCCGTGGTGGGACTGGATCGGCATCATAACGGGGGTAGCTCTCGCGACTGCTGGGATGTGGTGGATGCACGTACCACGCCGCGGCCGTGCCGCCTAACAAGCGCGTCAAGCTGCCGGCGCTCTCATCTGTGGGTCTGGATGCCATCCGAAGCGGCGGTGTGATACAATTACCGTTGTGAACACTTCTAGCTCGCGCCGCAGCTTACGCGCATTTCGTTAGGCGGAACGCGGGCATCGTGGAACAACTTGAGAACGCGATCATGGAGGCCCTGTTGGCCGGCGACGATCCCCGGATTGTCGGGCTTCGCCAGCAGTACGCGGCGGCTACGGTGAAGGGAAGGGAGTTCAGCGGGGTCGGCTTTTTCACCAACTTCCAGGTTCCGTCGACCGCCCCGAGGGTATCGCCGCCAGACTTTGAGCTCGGCGCGCACACATTGCTCCAGCTCGATGGTCTCAAACACGGGGCTGGCGTTGTCCTGTTCGTGCGGAAGGGCGTTCTGGACATGCTCGAGGGGTACACGTTCGACGAGCCGTGGCCAACCAATCCTCGGTTGCTCGCGATTGAACGATCGGATGAGGAGCGCCGTGCGCCGTCCGCCTAACAAGCGCTTGAAGCTGGCGGCGCCGTTCTGCTGTGGAGGCCATCTGTTTGTGAAATCGTCTAGTTCGCGCCGCAGCTTAAGCGCATTTCGTTAGGCGGCACCATCTTTCTGCACGGTGTACACCCTGCGCTGCACCCAACGCCTTTTGCGCCGCTTACCATTGGAGCTAACGACGCATCCGATCGCCTCAACCACCAAGCTCGGTGATTGGTATGCAAACGTGCTCTTCCTCCGCCACCAGCATCTGATCCTCTGCACCAGCGAGCGCGCCCTCTTGAGCGTTCTCGTGCCTGCGAAGAATCTCGAGATGTTGCCCGTCAAACTGCGCAATGCCGCTGAGTCACTGTTCAAAGCCCTTGAGCTTCCAGAGCCGAGCGCCCGCCAGGAGGTCGAACAGATGACGCAGCTTGTGGTAGCGAAGACCGTCAATCGCAGCGTACTGGGCACCATGAACGACATCGTGGACCACTGCCGCTGGCACGCTATCAATCGGTCAACACTGGATCTGCGCCGGCTCGAGCTTGAGCTGGCGGGGATGCCCGCCCAGACCCTGGAGTTTGGCTTGCCCGAGAGCAGGCCGCTGCGTTGCTCGGTGCCGCCTAACATGCGCCTGAAGCTGACGGCGCCCGTCCTCGAGTGTAGAATTGCGTTTGTGAACCGTATAGTGTGGCGCCGCAGCTTAGGCGCGATTCGTTAGGCCGAACCGTGCGAGCACCCAAGCAAGCCACGAGCAGTCCATGATCAACGCGACGTGGCACAGGGGACACCCGATGCCTCCGCGCGCTACTCCGCAACAGCGGTTGCACTGGCACCTCGCCCATGCGAAGGCGTGCGGCTGTCGGAAACTCACCGCTCCAATGCTCCGCAAGCTGAGGGAGCGCGCTCAGGAAGCCGCTCTCAAAAGGTCGTTCGTCTGAGCGGTCGGCCTAACCAGCGCGTCAAGCTGCCGGCGCCCGCATCTGATGGGTCGGCTGCCACCTGGCGCTGCGGTGTGGTACCATTGTGGTTGTGAACGTTCTTGCTACGCGCCGCAGCTTACGCGCATTTCGTTAGGCTGCGCATCACACTACAAATCCATTCTTTTCTGAACACCCACGTGGTCCGCTCCATGCTAGGGCCGGCATCCGTCGGGACGGTTCGATTCGATTCTAAGGCGCTATCCAAATGAAGGTCCCGTTGCGTGCGGGCCGCGGCGGTCATGGAGAGGACCGAGCAGCGGTCCATCAGGCATCACAATCGCGGCGCGAGGGTAGGGACGGTGAGTGCCCCTTGAGCTCCCCGAAAGGAACGGACCCGAGCTATGACTTGTGGTGCGCAGCCTAACCAGCGCGTGAAGCTGGCGGCGCCCTCATCCGTGGGCCTAGCTGCCATCCGCAGCGGCGGTGTAATACAATTACCGTTGTGAACACTTCTAGCTTGCGCCGCAGCTTACGCGCATTTCGTTAGGCCGCCCAGATGGTCATTACAGCAGCGACCCTTCCGTATTTGCTTGGCTACGTAGCGATCGGTTTCGCTTGCCGGCTGTGGGTAGATCGTCGACCAGGTGGCAGGATCGCCCTTCGATATCTCGTCGGAGACGTGATCGTCTATGCCGGGTTTGTAGGACTTTTGTGGGTCATTGGTGGCGTATTCCATCCGGTTCTCGTCTTGTTGGTTGCTGGTGTATTTGCTTTCAACGCATTCTTTGTGCGGTTTTGTTCTGTCTGCGGCGTTATCAGTCGCGGGGGGATGGGCCCATGCAAACGCTGTCGTCAGGAGAACTTTCTTGGGCTTCGCGAAGCATTGTCAAGAGAGCTCCCGACATCAATTGCCTGAATGACCTGGCGGCCTAACACGCGCCTGAAGCTGACGGCGCCACCTTTTTGTGGAGGCCATCGGTTTGTGAACGTGAAAGTATCGCGCCGCAGCTTAGGCGCATTTCGTTAGGCAGCGCGTCTTGTGGTAGAGCCCGAGAGCAAATCGGAGTTGGTGGCGGAAACCCAGCGCGTCCAGCGGCGGAGCTATGGTGCGGCCGCAGTAGTCGCGCTAGTTGGTTCCCTCCTTGTTTCCGGGCGTGCGTGGTGGCAAGGGGTTGCGATGTTGACGTACAGCGGCTGGCTGTTTTGGCGGGCGTATCATCTGCCGGCAAGCATCGCAGAGGAGCACCGCGGCACTGAGCAGGTCATTGAAGAGGAAATGTTGCCAGCGATGAGTCGGTGTCCGAATTGCACTTGGGTATCGCGTAATCGCAATGCCCAGACGTGCCCTGAGTGCGGCACAGCACTTGTTAGAGTGGGTGAATGAGCGCGCTGCCTAACACGCGCTTGAAGCTGACGGCGCCGTCTTGCTGTGGAGGCCTTCCGTTTGTGAAACCGTGCAAGTCGCGCCGCAGCTTAAGCGCATTTCGTTAGGCGGCGGCTTCAGACCTCCATGCGCTTCCGCGTTCGCCTTGTCCGGACCCTGCCATTAGTCTTCGTGTTGGGATGCCTTGATCCGTTCGATCCACCTCTAGGAACACATTCCATCTCACCTTCCCCAGCGTACCGGTCTGCGTGGCAGGAGATGGAAGACTGTTCCGGATTACATGGCAATTTCGAACGGGTGCACTGGTTCTTGATTCCACAGCCATCATTTCGCTGTGGTGAAGCGATGTGCTGGGGGCAATGGCAACCACCACATGACATCTATCTCTCGGACACTGGGGCGTCCGATGCTTCAGTTGGAGGACTCGTAGTGAGACACGAGATTCTTCATGACCTCCTCCAGAGTGGCGATCACCCCCCAGTGTTTGAGTCATGTGGCGTCGCCACTCACTGAGCCGCCGCCTAACAAGCGCTTGAAGCTGGCGGCGCGCGTAGATTAGGGAATGAATCTTTCTTCAGCGCGCCGCAGCTTAAGCGCGGTCCGTTAGGCAGCCCAAATGATTGGCGACCTGGCTGCACAACCATTCTCGATCGCGCGGGGTCGACGAGCGGCGCTGCTAGTGTTCGGCATCTTTGCGGGCCTCGAACTCTCGGTTCTGCTCGGATACCTCGTTCGTGTCGGTCCGGACAAACTCGTTCAGCATATAATTCGGCTCGGGATAGCGATGCTGCTTGGATGGGCCCTCGTACGCCGCCACGCGTGGGCTCGATGGGTGATTCTTGCCCTTCTGGCATTCGGGTTCGTGTCTAGTGCCGTGCCGTTCTTCCAGGTCGTAAGAAACGGTCCGCCCGCTGCCCTAGCCGTACTCGCCATTCTCTGGGGTGGGTATCTCGTTATGGGAGGCATCCTCATTTGGTCCAGAGATCTTCGCGGATACGTCACTGTAAATGATCAACGATAAAGCGTCTCGGGCTGCCTAACACGCGCCTGAAGCTGTCGGCGCCGTCCTTCTGTGGAGGCCATCGGTTTGTGAACGTGAAAGCATCGCGCCGCAGCTTAGGCGCATTTCGTTAGGCGGCCCATCGTAGTGTCCAATGGCGCGTTCGATACTCCATTCATCGGTTTCGCGTGGCGCTCGTCGCCGTGGTCGGGCATATGTGTGGGGGCGACCGGCCTACTTCTTCGCGACGCGTCGGTCCCAGAAGTAGATGCCCAGGTCAGCGAACGCTTCGATGACGGTATGGCGCGAGCAGTTCCCAGGCCTATTCCAAACTTGCGCCGCGCAGGTGCATGGTCGACGACTCCTTCGCCAGAATCGGCTGCGTGGGTATCACTCGCACGGAGGTGGTCGCGCTTCTCGGTACACCCGCGCAAACGCGGTTACTTCCGCGAGTACGATCTGGTCTATGTGGCTAGGCCCGGAGCGGGGTTTATTCAGTATCGATGCTGAGTGGCTTGTGATGAGGACTGATTCGTTGGGGCGCGTCACGGAAGTCGAAGCTATGGTACGGATCGTGCGGGCCGCCTAACACGCGCTTGAAGCTGGCGGCGCCGTCTTGCTGTGGAGGCCATCGGTTTGTGAAATCGTGCAGCATCGCGCCGCAGCTTAAGCGCATTTCGTTAGGCGGCCACTTAGGTGAACGGTATGACGCCCCTGTTTTCGCCGTTGCCGTCTCTGCTTCGCCTCGTGGCGATTCTCTTCATCTTCTATTCGGTAGTCTGGCAGTGGCGCGCTTGCTCATTTGGCACGGGCAGGTGGCAAGGGTGTGTTGCTCTGCACGGGCTCCGCCACTGTCCCTGGCTCCTCAGTCGGCCGGGTCAGCTGGTCGGGCGGGGGGTCGATGATTCGAGATCTGGTCCGCCCGCCTAACACGCGGCTGAAGCTGACGCCGCCCGTCATCTATGGTAGAATTGCGTTTGTGAACCGCAAAGCACGGCGGCGCAGCTTAACCGCATTTCGTTAGGCTGCGCGATTCGTGTCCAAGCCCATCAGCATTCAAGGGCCAGTCGAGCTCATCAATGGTGAGCTCACCTTGCGCATTCCGCTGGAGGGGGACGGCGCGGAGCTTGCTGCCCTGGCTGCCGGCATGGGCACCACCGATGGGGAGAATCTGATTGTGGTCATCAAGCCATGGCTCGCCGAGAAGTTGCGCATTGGGGCTGGGAGTCTGGTATTCGTGGACAATAGCAATGGGAAGTTCACGATCACGAGGAGCGCCGCGAACGATGAGTCGCGGTGACGCGCACCCTAACGGGCGGCTGGAGCTGACGCCGCCCGTCGTAGTGGAATTGCGTTTGTGAACTACACAGCACGGCGGCGCAGCTCAGCCGCATTTCGTTGGGCCGCAACCGATCGAGTCATGGGCCTCACCGCGCAGCTCGTCGATATCACGACCCTTCGGGTCGACGCCATCGTTAACGCGGCAAACTCGGAGCTCACGCCTGGCGGCGGGGTGTGCGGTGCCATTCACGATGCTGCTGGCCCTGAACTCGCGCTCGCATGCGCCCGCGTCGCTCCCTGCCCAACCGGGGATGCGCGGCTGACTGCTGGGTTCAACCTTCCGGCCCGGTTCGTCATCCACGCTGTTGGACCCATTTGGAGCGGGGGATTGGCTCGCGAGCCCGAGTTTCTCGCATCGGCCTACCGCAGCTCTTTGGAGGTGGCACGAGCCGAGGGCTTACGGAGCATCGCATTTCCTGCCATCAGCACTGGCATTTACGGCTATCCCCTTCGCGAGGCCACTCACATTGCTGTCACAACGGTTCGTAACGAACTCGACCTGCCCAGCTCGGTCACCGATGTGATCTTCGCGTGCTTCAGCCCAAGCGCGCTGGCGGCATATACCGCGGAAGGGGTTGCGGCCTAACATGCGCCTGAAGCTGACGGCGCCCGTCATCTATCGTAAAATTGCGTTTGTGAACGTGACAGTGTGGCGCCGCAGCTTAGGCGCAATTCGTTAGGCGCATTCGCCGCCGTGTTCGTAGATTGGCTTCGTGCCTTATCAATTCGAATGGGACGCAAAGAAAGCCGCGGCGAATCTCCGCAAGCACGGTGTATCGTTCGACGAAGCAGTTACAGCATTTAGCGACCGATTCTCAATCCTCCTCCCTGACCCCGATCACTCCACTGGCGAAGAGCGTTATCTTGTGATGGGACTTTCAACCCGCGGTCGGCTCCTAGTTGTCTCGTTTGTCGAACGACCGCCGCGAACCCGAATCATCAGCGCAAGACTCGCCACTAAACGCGAGCGTCATGACCATGAAGAAGGCCAAGAGTAAGACGGTTAGAGAAGCCGATCGCGACACTATGCGCCCCGAGTACGACTTCTCGAAGGGTGTTCGAGGCGTTACCGCAGCTCGTTATCGCGAGGGGACGAACATCATCGTTCTCGATCCTGAGTTGATGGACGTCTTCCCGGATTCGGATGCGGTGAATGAAGCGTTGCGTGCACTTGCGCCCGTCCTTCGTCGGCGCAAACGGGTGTCGTAGCGGCGAAGCGCCTAACACGCGCTTGAAGCTGCTGGCGCCGTCTTGCAGTGGAGGCCTTCCATCTGAAATCCTACCGCTCGCGCCGCAGCTTAAGCGCATTTCGTTAGGCCGCACCGAGGACGATGCTCTGCCAGAACGCCGTCAAATGGCTCTACCGCGCCGAGCGCAACTACAGCTGGGACTCGGGACTCAAAGTTCCCAATGATCAGATCTTTGTCGATGCCACCGGGAAGGTCAGACTGATCATCGAGACAAACGGACGCCTTACCGTCACGCGCGGCTATTCTTGGAACGGGTGCAGTCCCAAGTTCTGCTTCCTCGATCTCCTGATCGGAACTCCAGATGGGGTCGTTGACTCCAATACTGGTCGACCGAAGACCTACTTTGCTTCCATGGTGCACGATGCGCTCTACCAGTTCCTTCGCTCCGACTCTCCCATCAATCGACGCCAGGCTGACGACTGCTTTCTTCGACTAATGACCGCGTCCCACTTTTTCCTACGCTACCTGTACTGGGTAGCGGTCAGACTAGGAGGCCGACTCGTCTGGTACGGAAAGAATAGGAAGCGCGGCTGGAATGGGCAGCGCCGCTTGGTTGCGGACTTCCCCACGGCTCAGGTAAGCCCGTGACCTCGCTTGAGTCGGTGCGGCCTAACACGCGCCTGAAGCTGGCGGCGCCGCTTTTCTGTGGAGGCCATCGGTTTGTGAACGTGAAAGCAACGCGCCGCAGCTTAGGCGCATTTCGTTAGGCGCACGCCTCAAGGGGCACGCACCTTCTGCCGCGACGGGGGATCGTGTTTAAACGAGGTACGGGGGGCGCCCGTATGACGGATATGACAACCAAGTTGCTGCTCGGCGCAGTTCTCCTGCTTCAGGCCTTCCCCGTGAGTGCTCAGCTTTCCCGTAGCACGTTCGGAGGTGTTCCGCTTTGGGCAGACAGCGCCGTACGCGCGGCCGGGCTCGTGCTGTCGTCCGAGCTCAATCCGGCGTACGCAGTCGGTGACTTTGATCGTGATGGCTTGCTCGACATCGTCCTCGAGGTCAAGGCCCGAGGCAGCGTGCGTTGTGGTATCGCGATTGTCCACCGGATGGACAACTCCGTGCACATCGTGGGCGCGGGTCGGCCGGTGGGGAACGGCAAGGACGAGGTGTCGTGCCCTGGGGGCTGGGGCGTCCAGCCCGCGCAGCACTCGCATCGCGATGGGACCTTTAGCCCCGATCTACTCTACGTTGACACGGGGTGGGACCGGGGTGGCTGGCTCGTCTGGAATGGCACGACCTACATCTGGGTGGCCTGGGACTGAGGCGGCGTCTAACACGCGCTTGAAGCTGCCGGCGCCGTTCTTCTGTGGAGGCCTTCCATTTGTGAAATCGTCTAGCTCGCACCGCAGCTTAAGCGCTTTTCGTTAGGCAGATGTCGCTCTTCCTATTAGTTTGAGACCATGGCCAAAGGCGCAGTGCAGTTCGCAATCGAGCTGGAGCGGGAAGAGGACGGCCGATGGATCGGCGAGGTCCCCGATCTCCCGGGTGTGCTGGCGTATGGTCAGAACCGTGATGAAGCGATTGCCCGCGCCCAGGCCTTGGCATTGCGCGTTCTGGCGGAGCGGCTAGAGCATGGTGAGCCCCCCGACTTCCTCAGTGTGTCGTTCCGCGCGGCGTGAGTCGTTGGCCGGCTGCCAAAGCACGCCGAGTTTTCGCAGCACTCCTTCGGATCGGTTGGAGCATCAAGCGTCAGTCGGGTTCCCATCGCACGTTGGCCCACGCGAGGTACCCGGACTTTGTCTTTGCCTTCCACGACAATGACGAGATCGGTCCACGGATGTTGGCGCGAATCGCCAAGCATACGGGGCTGCGACCAGAAGACTTGTGAATCAGTTGCGCATCTGTCTAACAAGCGCCTGAAGCTGTCGGCGCCTGTCTTCTGTGGAGGCCATCCGTTTGTGAATGTGATAGCAACGCGCCGCAGCTTAGGCGCATTTCGTTAGACAGCGCCTTCAACAAACCCGTGACTGGGACTAATCAGGTCTCGACGCAATTCCGTGCGCGCGGTTGGGTCCTTTGGTTGACCTGGCTTTATGTCGTGGTCTTCGGCATCGGGACATTAGTAGGAATTGCGACTCTCCTTCTTGGCGCCCGTGTGTTTGGCGTTGAAATCCGCGGACCGGATGCCATCACGGTGTGGTGGGTCCTGGTGCAGGTGCCCTACATCGCCCTCTTCATTGGCTGCATTGGTGTCCTCTTGAGGGATCGCGATTTCGCATGGGTCGCAGTTGTCTCAGCCTGGGCGATCGCGGTGGTGCAGTGCATGCAGGCCTTTCTGCAGCTCGCTCACTTGCGGCTCTCCTTGCCCTTAAGTGCATTCCTGCTCGTCGCGTACGCTATCGGTATGACTAGGCTCTTGCGTCCGAGACCGTCAGAGGCAGGCGTGGGGCGGGGAATGGTATGAGGGCGCTGTCTAACGTGCGCCTGACGCTGCCGGCGCCCGTCATCCATGGTAGAATTGCGTTTGTGAACATTCCAGTTAGGCGCCGCAGCTTAGGCGCGATTCGTTAGGCGGCCCTTTAGGTGACTGCTATGCGTCTGCTCGCCATGGTTCTGTTCGCTCTGAGCGCCTTCTTCATCTTCTATACGGTGCGTCTGCTCGCCGTCACCGGCGCGCTTACTCATACACGGCCTGGCGGCCAGGGCGCGTACATCGGTGCAATCGTCTTCCCGCTACTGGCCGTGGTGTTCGGGTGGGCCGGCGTGCGCTGCTGGGCGCGCGCGGGCAGATCGCAAAAGCCGGCCGCCTAACGGGCGCCTGAAGCTGCCGGTGCCATATTGCTGTGGAGGCCATCCGTTTGTGAAAGTGAAAGCAACGCGCCGCAGCTTAGGCGCATTTCGTTAGGCCGCCGTAGCCATTGATTCCGTACCTCCACCGGAGGACTCTTTTGTATCGTTGCCGCCGCCCGGCGTGCTCTTCTTGTTCTTCTTGCTAGTCGCTGCCTCGGGCTGCCAGGCGTCCGGCGGTCGGACAGGGGCGACCGCGAGCCCGAGTGTGAGTCGGTCGGCGGGACTTTACGACCCGGTCACGATGGACCCTCACACTGCGGACTCCGCCTACCCAGCCCGGATGGCGGAGATTGCGTTTGAGAGCGGAGGCGATCGGCTCAACGGCCTCCTTTACGTCGCGGCCGGGGCGGGACTGCATCCGACGGTGTTGGTGCTCCACGGCAACCCAGGCAACGAACGTAACCTCGACGTCGCCCAGGCAGTCCGGCGGGCGGGCTATACCGTGCTTTTCTTCGACTACCGGGGCAATTGGGGAAGCGGCGGCATGTTCTCGCGCACCCACGCACTCGAAGACGTTCACGCGGCGCTGGCCTGGGTTCGATCCGGCGCGACCGCGAGGCAGTATCGGATCGACTCTTCTCGAGTTGCGCTGGTAGGCCACAGCATGGGCGGCTGGCTGGCGCTCATGGCGGCTGCCACGGACACCAGGGTCAGGTGCGTCGGCGCGCTGGACTCGAGGAACGTCGGCGCGTACGGGCGCCTCCTCCGCCGGGACCGCTCGGCGGATTCTGCGCTGGTGGCAGCGAACGATTGGCTTACCGCGCCCGGGGCGCCGTACCGGGCGGAAGCGCGTGGTGCGGGACTCGTCGCCGAGATGAAAGCCAATGCGGAGGGCTGGGACGTGACCGCGCACGCGCGAGCGCTCGCCGACCGTGCGATACTGCTCGTCAGCGCCGTATTCAAGGCGGATCAGGACAGCCTTGTCACCGCCCTCGACAGGGTCGGGGCGCAGCGCGTGACAGCGCTGGCGTGGCGCACCGATCACTCGTTCTCCGATCGGCGCGTCGCTCTCGCACAAACGGTCGTCGGTTGGCTCCGGTCGTCGTGTATGCTCTAGTATGAAGCGAGCGTGTGCGTGCTGTTCCGATGCCGCGGCCTAACAAGCGCCTGAAGCTGACGGCGCCGTCCTGCTGTGGAGGCCATCGGTTTGTGAACATGCAAGCGTCGCGCCGCAGCTTAGGCGCATTTCGTTAGGCAGCACGCTCAGCCCCGCACATTCAAGGAGAGCGCATGCCGGATGTTCCGACGAACAATCCCGACCAGTTCTATCAGGGCGCTCCGTTGCTCCTGGTCCCCGATGTCTCTGCCACGGCAGACTTCTACCGCAGGGTCCTAGGGTTCAAGGCCGACCCGGGGACCGACACGCCCGAGTACAGTGTCGTGTGGCGCGATAATGCAGCAGTTCATTTAGCAAAAGGCGAGCACGCGCCGACAGGGGTGCGCGTTTTCTTCTGGGTCAAGGATGTAAACGCGCTCTACGAGCAGGTTATTAAGCGGGGTGCTACAGTCGCCATGCCGATTGGCACACGTCCGTATGGTGTTCGCGATTTTTCCATTCGAGATCCAAACGGCGTTGAGGTAGTATGTGGACAGGACTCAGACTAAACGACGCGTGCTCATCGTGTCACGCCAGGAGTATGTGCGGCGTGCTGCCTAACATGCGCTTCCAGCTGCCGGCGCCCGTCCCCAATAGCTCCGCATCACGCGCTGGCTTCCCGTGTTGTAGAATTCCGTTTGTGAACGTTCTGGCTCGGCGCCGCAGCTTAAGCGCATTCCGTTAGGCAGCCACCCACAATGATCTATGGGTGGGTGTTGATTGACGTCGACACTAATCCCGCGAATCCTCCATAGTACGCACTCGTCTCGTCTCGCTCTGTGCCGCACTCGCTCTCGTGCTGGCTGCCTGCAAGCATGAGAAGACGGCTCGTACGCCAGACATCCCATCCACGACCGCGTCAGAGACCAGTGCGCCCTCCCCAACCTCCCCTCCCAACGCAGACACGGCTTTGCGTCTCGTGAATCGCTTCATCGTCGCCGAGTCCGTCGGCAACTGGTGGGCGGCAGACTCGCTGGTTGCGTGGCGCAACTGCGATCGAGACCCGACGACCGACTTCTTTCCGGTCACGACGGCGTTTCATGTGCGGCCCGTGCAACCGGTAGGCGATTCGGCGCTCGTCCAAGTCATCTATGAGGTGGTCGGTCGTGTCTGGTTGGGCGACCCGCCTATCGTCGGACCCCAGCGCACTCGCTTCGCTGCCGAGGGCTCGAGCGACACGGTGATCTACCGCATCTTTGCTGACTCGACGGGGCGTCTGTGGATGGCCTGTGGGAATTTCCAACAGAACCACGTGGCGGTGTCGCAATTGCAGGATTTCGTCAAGCGCTTTGATGATAGTGCTCTGGCGTCTTGGAAGGCAGTATTCCCAAATGTGCGCCGCTAATTGAACCTTCGTGCTGCGAGACTAGCAGCGGCCGGCGACATCCAACCCGCATGTCAACCAGGAGACTGGTCTATGTCCTTCGCGCTCTATATCCTCGGGTTTCTGATCCTCACCGCCATTCATGAGTACATCGGACAGACCTCGCCGGTTTACGCTCGGGTCATGGTGCAGCGCATCTGGGAGCGGGCAGGGAAGGTGCTTCCATTCCCAGAGGCGGGTAGGACGGTCCCGGAGGTCGGCGCAGATGTCCGCGAAGTGTTGGAAGCACCCTATCGCATCATTTATCGCGCCGGACGCGAGCGTGTTGAGATCCTGGCAATCATTCACGAGCGGCGCGGGCCCGATGCCCTCCATGACGTTTCGCCGCGGCGGGCCACCTAACACGCGCCTGAAGCTGACGGCGCGCGTAGATTATGGAATGAATCTTTCTTCAGCGCGTCGCGGCTCCTTTTGTCGTTGCTCGTAGTAGCCCTCGAGGTAATGGACAAGGAGCCCCACCTCAGCACCGTGTTGGCCGGTCGCCCTTGTTATCGCAATCGCCGGCTACCTACTGGCTCGCCTGCGCTTTGGGCTCGTGGTACCGGCACTGATCATCTGGGCAGTGGCCGCGTGGGCTGCGCTAGGCGATCTCCTCGATCCGATCGTCAGAACCGCAATGCCTGCTGAGCGCCAAACGATGATCGACCGCACGCACGCGCTGCCTAACCACTCGCCCGTCGCCTCGCGTTAGCTCCCCCTGCTCAGACTGTACAGAAGGACGGGACCACTTCTGCCACGGGACCGTAGCATGGCTACGGCTTTGCGTCGAGAAAGTCGTTCACCATTGGGACGATGATGGGCATGCGCTGCATCAATGTCACGTGAGTGGTGTTGGGCAAGATGGCCAATCGCGATGCGGAGCGCGGCTTCATGTCGCCGTGGATCTCGCCACCCTTTAGGCGAAACATCTCCGCGACGTGCGCGAGCCGCACGCCGTCAGCGTCGCCGTGGATGAAAAACATGGGCGTCGTGGTGGCCTTAAGCTTGTCGGCTCCGAAGTCGTACCCTTTCGAGGCCGTGGCGACGATTCGCTGGACGAAGTTCGGAAAGTCGTCCGGAGTCGGACTCAGCTTCTTGTACTCGGCCTCAATGGGCGAGCCTTTGAAAGCGTCCGCCGTGAGTTTCGGGATAGCTTCGAGCGCTTCCGCGACCATGCCGTCACGGCGGAACGTGGACGAAATGATGACTGCCCTTCGCACTTTGTCCGGATGGCGGATCGCACACTGCATCGCCACGGCTCCGCCCATGCTGTAGCCGATAAGGTCCGCTCGCGGGATCTTGAGATAATTGAGCAGTGCGGCCACGTCGTCGGCGAGGTTTTCGTAGGTGATATCTCGTGGGACGTCCGCCGTGCGGCCGTGACCTTGCATTTCGACGGCAATGACTTTCCGTGTTTTGGAGAGCTCGCTGATCCACCCGTCCCAGTTGTTGGTGATGGTCATGAACGCGCCGTGAAGCAACACCACCGGTTCGCCGCCGCCGTGGACTTCGTAGTACATGTTGATTCCATTGACTGGCGCGTAGCCCGTCGTTGGCTTCTGCTGCGCCGACACGTCAGTCGTAACGAGCGTCATTAAAAGGAAAGCTGTCTTCCGCACTGCTGAACGCCGCCCGGAAGCGTTTGTTTGATGGATTGGCTGCGTCATTTTGTCTCCGTACTTGATCCCAGGCTGGCGAGAAGCTCGTCGAGTTGGTCGAGCGCCTCGGGCATCGCGCCCGTCGATCCGGAGTCAAGCGCTTCCTTCGAGGGATAGAGATCGTGCACGACCAACAACGTCTTGCCGGCGTTTTCATCGAAGGTCACCGTGGTGACGGTCTTGCCGTTGTCACCTTCCTCGTTGGTCCAAACGAGGCGCGAGTGCGGTGTCACTTCGAGGTACGTGCCGAAGAACTCCATCGTCGAATCTTCGTGGCGAAACACCAAACGATACTGCCCCCCAACGCGAACATCCATTTCGCAGGAAAGCAGGGTCAGCCCATACGACTTTGGTACCCACCACCTCCTGAATAGTTCTGCCTTGGTCCACGCCTCGAACACGAGGCGCGCAGGACCGTTTACGGTTCGTGTGACGACGAGTTCGCGCTCGGACTTCCGTTCCACCGTCGTGTGGTTCTTCGTGGGGGTGGCCTCACTTTCTCTTCTTTCGTCCATCTGACTTTCTCCTTCCGTGTTCAATTCCTCGACAACGTTGTCCAACTCGTCGAAGCGTGCGCTCCAGAGCTGGCGGTACCTCTCGATCCATGCCGCCTCTTCTTGCAGTCCGCGCAGGCCGAGCCTGCAGGTCCGCACGCGCCCGACCTTCTCCGTGGTGACGAGCCCCGCTTGCTCCAAGACGCCTACATGTTTCTTCATGCCCGTGAGGGTCATGTGGAACCTCTCGGCAAGGGCCGTGATCGAAGCGTCCGCACGCCCGAGTTGCTCCAGAACGCCGCGTCGGGTGGCGTCCGAGAGCGCGCCGAACGAGGCATCGAAGTGGGTTTGGCTATACTGAACCATACGGTTCAGTATAACAGCATGGGTGACGGCATGCAATGGGAGGCTGAGCGCCCGCTGCGTTGCCGGCGTTCGCGGTAGTCTCTTTGCCGCGTTCTACTGCACCGTCCTTGGAAGCTCAATTGCAGCCTCGCTTTCACGCCGATCATGCTGCTATTTGAATTTCTTCGGTGGAATGGGGCGGGGGACTATCTGATCTTGAAAACCGTCAGTGGCGACCCTGTCAGGCTATCGGATACGGTGTTGCTGTGGGATCATGAAACGGGGAACACAACTCCGATCGCCGTCACTTGGGACCCTTGATTCTTGCCCGTGCACCTTAACAAGCGCTTGAAGCTGACGGCGCGCGCAGGTTATTGAATGACTACTTTTTCTTCAGCGCGCCGCAGCTTAAGCGCGATTCGTTAGGCGGGCGAAGTTCCTCCACAACCATACGGTCGGGTTTGACTTTACCACACCGGAGGGGGGTTCGTCATGGCGTCAATTTCCGAGCGGGAGAACCGAGAGATCGAGGCGGCCAATGCCTCTGGCAACACCCCAGTCGTCTTCATCCACGGCCTCTGGCTGCTGCCGAGCAGCTGGGCCAACTGGGCGGACTTCTTCAAGCAGGCCGGCTACGCGCCGCTGACGCCGGACTGGCCGGACGATCCGGAAACGGTTGAAGAGGCCCGGGCGAACCCGTACGTCCTCGCCAAGAAGACGTTGAAGCAGGTCGCGGATCACACCACCGAGATCATCAATGCCTTGGACAAGAAGCCAGTGGTAGTGGGGCACTCGACCGGGGGCCTGCTGGCGCAGATGCTCGCGGGCCGGGGCCTCTCGGCGACCACGGTGGCGATCGATCCCGGGAGTCTTCCGCGGCGTTCTGCCTCTGCCCGGCCTCGGTGCTCAAGGGCGTAGGTCCCTTCCTGATCAACCCGCTCACGCGCGGGCGCGCGATCACGCTCACGTTCGACCAGTTCAAGTATGGCTGGGTGAACGCGCTGGACGAGAAGGAGGCGAAGGAGCTCTACGACACGTTCCACGTCGCCGGCTCCGGGATCTCTCTCGTGCAGATGGGTAACGCGAACCTCAACCCGTGGACGGAGGCGAAGGTGAACACGAAGAACCCCGACCGCGGTCCCCTGCTGATCATCGACGGCGAGAAGGACCACACCGTGCCGTGGGCGATCGCGAACGCCGCCTACAAGCGGCAGAGGCGCAACCCCACCGTGACGGAGATCGTGAAGATGCCGAACCGAGGCCACTCCCTCACGATCGACCACGGCTGGCGCGAGGTCGCCCAGACGGCGCTCGACTTCGTCAAGCGGTTCGCCTAAGCGATCAGTGCGCGGCGACGACGTCCTCGCCAGGCTCGTGCAACCCCCAGCTACGACTATGGCGAGTTTTGGGCTTCCATGCAGCACCTTTATCATCACGCGCACACTGCCTGGAACGCGCGAACGCCTGTGCGGCGGAGGTTGAGGCCGCGACAGATGAGGATTTCAATCGCTAGAGCCAGTTCCCGACTGGCGTACCGACGATGATGGTATGAGGCAGCCGCCTAACACGCCTTGAAGCTGGCGGCGCGCGTAGATTCTAAGGAATGAAGACTCTTTCTTCAGCGCGCCGCAGCTGAGGCGCATTTCGTTAGGCCGCTCACTGCGGTGAGAAGAGGAGGGCCTTAGTGCCACTGCCCAGCCTGCAAGCCCAACGCCACCATTGGCACCTCGCTCAGCGCATGATGCGGTCAGGTGCTGCGCTGCTTCCGCTCGCAGGGTTTACCCTGATGCTCGGGATGACCATCTACCACTGGGCTGAGGGCCTGTCGTGGTCCAGTGCGTTCCTGAACGCAGCCATGCTTCTCGGCGGCATGGGACCCGCAGATCCGCTACACACTGAAGCCGGAAAATGGCTTGCTGGGCTATATGCTCTCTTCGCAGGCCTCGTGTTCCTAGTGGTCGCGGGCGTGATGCTCTCGCCGGTGATCCACCACGTCTTGGAACACTGGGGAGGTGCGTCGCCCGGGCGCTCGAGTGGTCCGGACAAGTGAGCGGCCTAGCTAGCGCTTGCAGTTGGCGGGCGCGCGTAGATTGTGGAATGAATCTTTCTTCAGCGCGCCGCAGCTTAAGCGCAATTCGTTAGGCGGCGAATCAATGGCCATTACTCAATACAGCCCTGCAAGAGTCACAGTAGGTCTCTCGATCACCGGCGCGGTTTGCGGCGCGGGCGCGGGGGTCATTGCTTTAGCGGTAGCATCAGCATTCACTCCTGGTTTGGACTTCTTTGGCGGATTTCGCGGCTTAGCCGCGATCCCGTTGGTGATTGGTGCGGTACTCGGCGCAATCTGCGCACCGCTCGCCGGCTGGATTGCGCTGCGGCGCGTGCCGTTAGGTCCCATGTTTCTGGGGCTGTCACTGGGAACCATTTTGGGGGGCGTTGCAGGCTGGTTCGCGCCCGAGTTCACCAATCCGCTGGTTCAACCGGTCGTGGTCGCGGCCGGCGGTTTTCTTGCGGCGGCTGTCGCCCTGCGTCTATGGTTTCGCCGGCGCGCTGCCTCAACACCTAAGACCGAGGTTCGCCGCCTAACAAGCGCCTGAAGCTGACGGCGCCGCCAAGCTGTGGAGGCCATCGGAAACGCCGGGGACGTGCCACTGATCGTCATGCGTCAACTCGCGATACTGTTCCTTACTGCCATGCTCGTTGGCGGTCGCTTGCAGATTGCGCCACCTCTTCAGCGTGTCGTCGCGAATGACAACCGGCGGCCGGCTGGCCGAATGGAGCGCGATACACTTGTGCTGCGTCTGACCGTGATGCCAGCCTCGTGGCACATTCTCGGGGAGCACGAGCCAGCGTTCACGGTCCTCGCGTTTGCCGAAGACGGAAAGCAACCGACGATCCCTGGACCGCTCATCCGCGTGCGCGTCGGCACGCCCGTCCACGTGTGGTTGCGTAATCCACTTGACGACACGCTCATTGTGCGAGGCCTGGGCGAGGGCGTCGCAATCCGCGATTCGCTATTGGTGCTCCCGGGCGAAACCGCTGGAGTCAGTTTCGTCGCGCGGAACGAGGGCACCTATCTGTACTGGGCCGTCACCGCCAGCCTGCATGCGCTAAACAGTCTCCCGTCGACACGTCGCGGATATGATTCCCAACTCGGCGGGGCGATCGTCGTCGATCCGCCGGGGAGGGCACCGGAGGATCGGATCTTCGTGATGACCGAGCTCGCTGATCGCGAGCTGCCCGCCGGCGCGCAGGGAGCCAGAGACCGTCACGGAACGCCGGTCCGGCAATACAATGCCGTCAACGGCAGAGCATGGCCGCACACCGAACGACTGCACTATGCGCTCGGCGACTCAGTCCGCTGGCGTGTCGTCAACGTCACCCCTGAGCAGCACCCGATGCACCTCCACGGATCCTACTTCCGCGTGGACTCGCACGGCACGTGGCAGGCTGCCGGAGACTCGATCTACGCGCCGGAGCAGCGACGCATGGTGGTGACATTGGCCATCGCCTCTCGGAACACGGCGTCGATCGTCTGGTCGCCGGAGCGGCCGGGCGGTTGGCTCTTCCACTGTCATCTGACGAACCACGTCGCGAAGTTCCCGCGCATCAACCAGCGGAGCGACGTCGAGTACCCCTCGACGCATCACGAGGGCGATGCTGAGAGGCACGCCTTCACGGGAATGAACGGGCTCATCCTGGGCATCACCGTAACCGGCCGGGTGCCTGCGTCCGTCGCGTGGCAGCCAGCGCGGCGGCTTCGGCTCTTCGTGCAGTCCGACTCCGCCCATGGCGATCGCGAGCGCCGTTTCGGCTACGTCCTGCAGCGTGGCGCCGAGCCGAGGCGAGATTCGATCGAGTTTCCCGGGCCGGTGCTGGTTCTCCAGCGTGGCGAGCCGACGAGCATCGAGGTGGTCAACCGGTCCACCGAGCCGACCACGGTTCATTGGCATGGCATCGAACTCGAGAGCTACTACGACGGCGTCGCCGGTTGGAGCGGGACGACAAATCGGCCCGCGCCCGTCGTCAGGCCGGGCGAAGGCTTCGAGGTGCGCATCACGCCGAGTCGTGCAGGGACATTCATGTACCACACCCATTTCAACGAGCTGCGCCAACAGTACGGTGGGCTCGTCGGGGCGCTCGTCGTCTTGGAGCCCGGAGAACGATGGGATCCCGAGCACGACTTCGTGTTCCTCCTTTCGGACGGTGTGCCACAGCACCTGTTCATCAACGGCGCGCTGGCGCCGCCACCGAAGGAACTTGAGGTTGGGAAGACCTATCGCCTTCGCATCGCAGACATCGCGGTGTTCCGTCTGGCGGTCCCAGTGCGGTTGGTGCGCGACTCGGCACTGGCGGTGTGGCGGCCGATCTCGAAGGACGGGTTCACGCTGCCGCCAGCACAGGCCACGCTGCGACCGAGCATGGCCGACGTCCTGCCAGGTGAGACGGCGGACTTTGAGTTCACGCCCGACCAGCCGGGCGATCTCTTCCTCGTTGTCGGGCCCGCGAACCGCGCGCCTGAGGCAACTGTGCGGCTACGAGTGTCCCGGCCGCGATAGACGCCAAGGAGGAAAGCCTCTTTCGGTGTTGGCGGTGTGCGGTCTAACAAGCGCTTGAAGCTGGCGGCGCCGTCTTGCTGTGGAGGCCATTTGGTTGTGAACGTGAAAGCATCGCGCCGCAGCTTAGGCGCATTTCGTAAAGCCGCCCGCAAGAACGGAATCGCCACTAGGCCGCCGTACGCGGAGCTCAAACGCATGCCACCAAGGACCCTTCTACCAGCTCCCCCCTGCCAGGGTATTATCAGGTACGGGCAGATCTGGAGGAACCGTGCGGCCTTTCATCGTTGGCGTGCCAACCGCAGGACTGGATCCGGCAGAGAGGCGCGGGCCAAGGGTCGAGTGGCGCACCGCCTTCCGCCTTGTCCCCATCGTGCTGGGGCTCGGCGCCACGGCGTGCGGTGAGATCACGGCGTTCTGCCTCTCAGCGGGAGCACCCAGTGGCGTGACCCTGGAGGTGACCATCACGCCGACGCCCGCCGGGAACCGCATCACCTGCGGCCCGGCCCGCCCAGACTCCTCACGGCAGCAAGGCGTCGCCCCGCGTGGTCAAGCTGACAGTTTGGAAGGCACCGCCCGGTAGCCACGCTCAAGGTGAATCATTGCGCATTTCGTTCGGCCGCAGTCGACCCTTTTCCGGGAGGTGAAGGATGCTTGTTTCTCGTCGCGCCAACCTCGCTCAGGCCGTGCGCGTGCTGGGCACGCCGCTCGGTCTCATCCCGCCCCTCGTCCTGGTCGCCTTCGCCCTCGGTTGCGGTAGCGAGGACGCGCCGGCGCCCACCGGGCCCCAGATGGCCATCGTCAGGGTCCCGAAAGTGGTGGTCACCAGCCTGCTCGACGACGGCGACGGCACCTGCACGGCGGTGAAGTGCACGCTGCGCGATGCGATCGGCACGGCGCCCGCCGGCGCCGACGTGACCTTCGCGGGCAACCTGTGCCCCCGACGCGCCACCCCTGCGACGGGCTGCAAGATCACGCTTGCGAGCACCCCAGTCAGCATCGGCAAGAACCTCCAAGTCCTCGGCCCCGTCGACTCCTACCGACTGGCGGTGGACGGCGGCGGGGTTGTGGATGACGTGGTGGCCGTGCCCGCGGGCGCGGTGGTGACGGTGCGAGACCTCACGATCAGCGGCAGCAAATTGAGCGGCATCGTGAATCAGGGCACCCTGACCCTCAAGAACGTCGCGGTGAGCGGAAACGGGTCGCCTGACGAGAAGGGAGGCGGCATCCTCAACGGGAGCGCCGAGCTCTTCCCCGTCGGGACGGGCGGCGTGGTCACGCTCACCAACAGTACGGTGAGCGGGAACGTGGGCGTTTTCGGCGGCGGCATCTACAACGACCGTGGCTCCGTCACTCTGTCCGGCAGCACGGTGAGCGGAAACCGGAGCGGGTCCGGCGGCGCGATGTACAACTCGAGCGGCACTTTCACCTTGACCAACAGCACGGTGAACGGGAACACGGCCGCCGGGTCCGGCGGCGGCATCTTCAACTTCAGCGGCCCCGGCGGCGTCGTCACGCTCACTAACAGCACGGTGAGCGGGAACACGGCCGCCGGTGACGGCGGCGGCATCTGGAGCGCAGGCGGTTCCGTCACGCTGAGCGGCAGCAAGGTGAACCGGAACAACGCCGGAGCCAACGGCGGCGGCATCTTCACCAACAGCCCCGTGACGTTGAGGAATCGGACCTGCGTCAACAACAACAGCGTCGGTAGCACCCTCAGCTCGAGCGCCTGGAGCCCAGTCAACATCTTCATCTCCACCCTAGGCGCGGTGACGGGCCTCAACTGCGGGGTGGCGCAGCCGTAGCCCGTTCGCGCTGCACGCGCACGCGTGCCGGAGGCGCGCGGTCGGGCTTTGCTGTCGGCGCCCGACGTCTATGGTAGAATTGCGTTTGTGAACCCTCTAGTGTGGCGCCGCAGCTTAGGCGCGATCCGTTAGGGGCAACCAGCGAGCACCATGTGAAAGCATCCGTCTTCGTGGGCACAAGCCTCGACGGGTACATCGCCCGGCCCGATGGCTCGTTCGATTTTCTCCCAGCCGATGGGGGCGAAGCGCATGGCTACGACGAGTTCTTCGCCAGCGTGGATGCCCTGGTGATTGGTCGCCACACCTATGAGACGGTGTTGGCCTTTTCGGACTGGCCATATGGAACGAAGCCCGTGTTTGTGCTTAGCACTCGCCCCCTTCCGCCGGTGCCCGCGGGTGCGGTCGTCGAGCGCATGGCCGGGGAACCAGCCGAGATCGTCGCACAGCTCGATGCCCGGGGGATTCGGCACGCGTACGTTGATGGTGGCATTACGATTCAGCGCTTCCTCCGCGCTGGGTTTATTCAGCGACTTATTATCACGCGGGTGCCTGTACTCATCGGTTCGGGACGGCCGCTGTTCGGTTCGCTTCCACAGGATGTCCCGTTGAGGCATATCGCGACGCGACAGTATCCTAGTGGCCTTGTTCAGAGTGAGTATGAGGTTGCCGCCTAACACGCGCTTGAAGCTGGCGGCGCGCGTAGATTATGGGATGCGACCCCTCCGGTATTCCATCAACGTCACATTGGACGGGTGCTGCGATCATCGTGCAATCGTCGCGGACGAAGATTTACATCGTCACGCGGCCGAGAACATCGACCAGGCCGATGCCCTCCTCCTCGGCCGGGTGACGTACGAAATGATGGAGGCAGCGTGGCGGACGCCGGCGCCGCCGGGAGCGCGGCCTGATTGGATGGAACCGTGGATGGAACCCTTCGCCCGGACGATCGACGCGGCCAAGAAGTACGTCGTGTCGAGCACCCTGGACCGGGTCGATTGGAACGCGGAGCTCGTGCGCGGGGATCTGGGGAGGGCCGTGCAGCAGCTCAAGCGGGAGCCCGGTAAGGGACTGTTCACGGGAGGCGTGAAGCTCCCGCTGGCGTTGGCGGAGCTGGGATTGATCGATGAGTACGAGTTCGTGGTGCAGCCCCGGCTAGTGGGCCATGGGCCGACGTTGTTCGCGGGGCTATCGAAAAGTGTCGACTTGAAGCTCGTGAGCCGGCTGGAGTTCGGCTCTGGGGCGGTGGCGATGCGGTATGAGCCGAGAAGGTAGCCAGCTTAGGCGCAATCCGTTGGGCGACGCAGGAGGCGGTATGACCGAGCACGAGACGAGCGGCCCGAGCGGTCACCGGTGGTACGCCCGGCCGGTGCTGTTCGTGGCGGACCTGAACCGCTCTTTGCGCTTCTATCTCGACCAACTCGGCTTCGTGAAGAACTGGCATGAGGGTGATGGCAGGGGCACGGTTTGCCAGGTTAGCCGTAGCGACTGCGAGATCATCCTTTGTCAGGACGCCGCACGCCGCGACAAGGCGCGCCTCTTCATCGAATTGACGGCGGATGGTCTGACGGACTTTCGGCGCGACCTGGCTGAGCGTTCCGTTCCCACGAAGGCGATGTGGTGGGGATACGACACAACCCAGGTCAACGATCCGGACGGTAACGAGCTTCTGTTTCCCGTGCCGGAGTGAAGGAGCGGGGGCGCTCGCATCACCGACCGCGCAGCGGAGATCACATGAAACGAGTCACCGGCATCGGCGGCATCTTCTTCAAGGCCAAAGACGCTCCATCACTGCAGGCTTGGTACAAGCGACACTTGGGAATCGATGTCCAAGCCTGGGGCGGAGCTGCCTTCGATTGGACCGACGCCGAGGGCAAGCCGGTGGCAGGCACAACTGCCTGGCTCATCGATCCGCAAGAAAGTAATCACTTTGCTCCGAGCTCTGCTCCCTTCATGGTCAACTACCGAGTGGAAGACCTCCACGCCTTGGTCAAGGTCTTGAAGGAAGAAGGCTGCAATGTGCTCGAGAAGATTGACGAATCCGAGTATGGGAAGTTTGCCTGGGTCATTGATCCAGAGGGAAACAAGGTCGAGCTGTGGCAGCCGCCTCAAGGCCAATGACACTGGAGTCAGCGACGCACCTCATTCGAGAGCTTGAACGGACTCGAGACGAGACGCTCCAGTGCTTCGCGCTCGACTCTCGCGACCTCGCGCGTACCTACGCGCCGGGCAAGTGGTCGGTCGGTTTTCTCCTGCACCATCTCTCCGATAATGAGACCGTGTCCTTCGATCGCATCCGTCGAGCGCTCAGTGAGCCTCGCCCGGTCGTTTGGGTGATGGATCAGGATGCATGGGCCAAGGGACTCGACTATGCGCGGGTCCCGCTGGACATCTCTCGGCACGTGTACGAATCCGTGCGCAATGCAATCATCCATTATGCGGGCGTCCACTATGAGCTGAATGGCCACCGGGAATTCGTGCATAGTGTAGATGGGCTGCGCACGTTGAAGGACGAATTCGAGCACGTCGCCGCTCATAATGAACATCACTTGAGTCAGATCAGGTTCGCGCTTGGGCGCAGTCCGCTAGGCGGCGTGCTTCGAGTGCCGCATCTTCAGGGCAATCCCGGCGAGATTCATGAGCTGGCACGCTACGAGGTACGCCCAGAGGCTCTCGAGCAGTGTCTCGCGGCGATACATGAGTTCGTCGCCCATGTCCGCGCGAAGGAGCCTGGGGCGCTGCGCTACGAGGTGTGGCAGGAGTCAGAACACCCGACGCGATTCGTTCACCTTTTTGTGTGGCGGGATGCCGAAGCCAACCGTATTCATGGAGAGTCAGCCGCCGTCAAGAAGTTTGCCGGCATCCTCTACCCAAATTGTCTCGCCCCGGTTGAGTTCATCGAATACAAACAGGTGGATGCCAATGCGACGTTCCGGCGGATTTAACACGCGTTCAAGCGTCGACCGGCTCGGTCACGTTGCGTGCATGCTTGCCGCCGCACTGGCATGTCTCCCTCTCACCCCGGCAATGCAGGCCGCCCCGCCGCCGCAACGCCCGAACATCATCTTCATCGTCATGGACGATCTGCGCTGGGACGAAATGGATTACGCGTTCGTCAGGCTCCCCAACATTCAGCGCATCGCGCGCGAAGGGATGCGCTTCTCCAACGCGTTCGTGACCACCCCACTCTGTTCGCCCAGCCGCGCGAGCCTCCTCACCGGCCAGTACGCGCACAAGCACGGCATCACGGACAACACCGATCGCAGTCCGCGCAGCCATGAACTCGTGACGTTCCCGCTGCTCCTCCACAACGCCGGCTATGAGACCGCTTTCATCGGCAAGTGGCACATGGGCCTCGACGACAATGCGCGGCCGGGGATCGATTACTGGGTCAGCGTGAAGGGGCAGGGCAGTTACCTCGATCCCGAGTTCAATGTGAACGGCAGGCGAGAGAAGATTCCGGGTTACTTCACGGACATTCTCAACCGCTTTGCGCTCGAGTTCCTGAAGCAGAAGCACACCAAGCCGTATCTGCTCTACATCTCGCACAAGGCGGTGCATCCCGATCTGGTGCAGAATGCGGACGGCAGCGTGTCCGACCCGACGGGCGGCACGTTCATTCCCGCCGAGCGGCACAAGCAGCTCTACGCGGGGGCCACGATCCCGCATCGCGCAAGCTACGGGCGAGCCGCGGAAGGCAAGCCCGCTCTGCTCCGGCCGATTCCTGGAGTGAGTCCGCTCGGCCCCGAGACCGGAACAAACGATGAGACCATTCGGAATCGCTTGCGCGTCCTGGCGTCGGCGGACGAAGGCCTGGGCCAGATTCTCGAGACGCTCGAGGCGCAAGATGCGTTGGACAACACCCTCATCGTGTTCACGAGCGACGAAGGGTACTTCTACGGTGAACACGGTCTGAGCGTGGAGCGACGGTTGGCCTACGAGGAGTCCGCGCGGGTTCCCCTATTCGTACGCTGGCCGAAACTCATCAAGCGCGGCAGCACGCGCAACGAGATGGTGCTCAGCATCGACCTGGCCCCGACACTGCTCGAGATCGGCGGAGCCCCTCCGGCGCAGGGCATGCACGGGCGCTCGCTCATGCCATTGCTGCGCGGTGAGCACGTTCCCTGGCGCCATTCGATCCTCATCGAACACTTCTCGGACGGCGTCTTCCCCCGCATGTCGAAGATGGGCTACCAGTGCGTGCGTACGGAGCAATGGAAGTACATCCACTACGTCGATCTCGAGGGCATGGACGAGCTCTACGATCTACGGGCGGATCCGTTCGAGATGACGAATGCAATCGGCCAGCAGCAGGCTCGACCGGTGTTGGACGAGATGAAGGTTGAGCTGGACCGTCTTCTCCGAGCAACCAGGTGATCTCGAAGATGATTGCTGCCGGGTCCGTTCGAGGCGCCGTCTCCTTCAGAAAGTAACCTCCATGCGTTGCATCTCCGGTGTTGGCCTTGTGCTCTCGATCGTCTCCGTGGCGGTCTGCTGCCCTCGCTCGCTCTCGGCCCAGGCGCCGATCGGAGATTCGGCCGGCGCCTTCGGGCGGCCGGCGGTGCTGGCCCGAGGGGAAGGTGAGGCCCGCATGCTTCAGGGCCGGAAGCCCATCTGGATCAAGGTGGATCCGCAGACGCTCGGTTCGCGCAGCTTTACGGTCGGGATGGAGGACATGCCCCCCGGCGACTCGATTGGCGTACACAAGCATCTGCAAGAAGACGAGGTGGTCTTTGTTCATCGGGGCGAGGTCCAAGTCACCCTTGGCGATTCGAGCTATCGGGCGCAAGCGGGCGGGCTGGTGTTCATCCCACGGGGCACTTGGATTGGCTTTCATACCATTGGGGCAGATACCGCGACGATCGTTTTCCTGTTCAACACGCCAGGGTTTGAGAGGTGCTTGCGCTTTCTCTCGTCTCCCGTGGGCACTGCCTTCGTCCCGAGACCACCGACCGAGGTTGCGGCCGCGCGGGCGGCCTGCCATCAGGTGCCACGCGGCGCAGGAGCGCACTAGTCCACCATTTGTGAACTCTTACAGCCCGCGCCACTCGCTCATAGTTCGTGTTGCAAGCGCGACTGCCGCCTTCCCAGTGGCGGTCTTGGGCCTCGTGCTGTCCTTCGGATCCATTTTGGCCGCGCCGATCGGCTTGTGGATCGTGGCACGTCGTGCCTCACGGCAGGGACGAGCATCGAGCACGATAGCGCGGCTCATCGCGGCGGTGCTGGCATCGACCGTCCTCGCCGCTCTCATTTGGTCGGCCGTCTTCGCCCTTGTGCCGCGTCCGACCCCCGAGGAACTGCGGGCAGCCGCACAGCGTCAGCCGAGCCCCGCCGTGAAGCTTCCTGACTGGTACACCAAAGCCTTTCCGCAAACGGCTCCCATCGACTCCGCGACTAGAGAGATGGTGCGGTCGCCTGGGTTCACCCGGGTTGCCTTCGTCATGGGCGCCATCTTCATGGCTGTCTTCTTTGGCGTCCTAGGGGGTGTGAGCGCCTGGTGTGCTGATGCGCTGATCCGGATCGCCAAAGCCGCGCAGCCGGCGGCCCGCTAAGACCAGTTGAGCTCCGCACCAGAGTCACGCCGCGCCGAGCCCAAGCAGATCGTGGGCCTTGCGATCCGTACGATCAACAGCGCGGAATCAGATCCTGCCACAGCGAAGATTCCTCAGCTGTGGGAGCAGTTCGGCAAGGAACGCTGGGCTGAGCGCCTGGAGGACATTGGTGCGTTCGGACCCACCATCGCGGTCTATTCAGCGTATGAAAGCGATGTAAACGGCAGCTACCAGCTCTTAGTGGGACGCCAGGCACGCAGGTCGTCATCGGTACCGGTGCCGCTGCACGTGGTATCCACCAGCCCAGGACCGTATCTGGCATTCCGCTGCTCGGGCGCACTTCCCCAAGCCATCATTGATGGGTGGGGCGATGTGTGGGGATATTTTGCGCGCGCTGATGCGCCGGCGCGCGCCTACACCTCTGATTTCGAGGTGTATAGCGAAGCGGGTGCCCCCGAGATCTGGGTGGCGGTTCGAGAGGAGCGTCTGTGAGCGCAAAAGAACTCTTGCCCACGATCAACTGTCTGTTGATCGCTCTCTCCGTTGGCGCGTGTGCCCAGACACGCCAGTCGGCGCCCACCCCTGGATCTTCAAGTGGCAGTGCAGGTCCAGGATCGATAAACGGCGCTCCCGTGGCGAGCACCACGGTTCCGGTGCCCGGTGGTTGTACCCAGCGCCGAGCGGGACCAGCCGACGCGATCGGCTGCTACATGGTTGGTGCCGAGCCGTTCGGCGTTGCCCCGGAGACGCCGCTCTACTGGCACATTCACGCGTACCCGACTCGGGCGGCGGCGGAGGCTGCGCGGGGGGGGGGCTCGCGCGGAACCATAGCCGAGGCGCACGGCCGCGTGTGGCTTTTCACCATCGCGGACACCGCGTGGCATCCGACCGACGGCGAACGCATCGCGCTGGTCGGGCCGCTCCCGGTGAACCCCGGGAGAGTTTACGCGGCCCACTACTTCGAAGGCGTCGTCCCCGCGGGGGCGCGGACGCCGGTGCACCGGCACGCCGGCCCCGAGGCATGGTTGGTCCTCGAGGGCGCGCAATGCCTCGAAACGCCCAACGGTTTCAAGGTCGTGCGGGCGGGCGAAAGCTTCGTCGTCCCGGAAGGGCCGCCGATGCTGCTCGTCGGGCTCGCGCCGTCGGTGAGACGGACGCTGGGTCTCGTCCTGCACGACGCGTCGCAACCGTGGACGATGCCGACTTCAGATTGGACGCCGAAGGAGATCTGCCCTCGCCAATGATCGATCGAGACTCAAGAGTTTCGCACCGCATGGCGGGGGCTACTGCGTTACGACGGCGGTCATGCGGACGACTTCGAAGGCGCTGCCCGGCACCCGCTTGAGTGTGTTCAGCTCGGCGTCATCCCAGCGTGCATCGGGCGCGCCCGAGATGAACCAATCGCCGCCGTTGTCCGCCACGAACATGCCGTAGGTCTTGAGCGCTTGCAGGATCACGCGGGCGCTCGGCGGAAAACCCGAGATGTCGTAACTCGCCTTGAGCCGCACGCGCATGCCCATGGGCGGTCGCGTCGCGCTCGTGTCGGCGCTCGCCCAATGCCGCGCCGGATGCACGTAGGCGCGGCGCGAGTAGCGGACGGTGAAGCGCAGCGCGTGTCGGATCTCCCCCAGCTCCACCACTTCATCGTAGCGCACCAGGCCCGGCAGGATCGGCAGTCCCGCCGCGTCCGCCGACGTCCAGCCCGCAGGCCGCAGCGCGTTGGACGATAAATCGAACACGGCGCCCGATCCCGCCGTCCAATCGCTCGACCCCGGCACGGAATACGCCGCGAACAATTCGTACAGACGCCAGTGGTCACGATCCACGATCAGCACGTGACGGTCGCCGCCGCTCGCGGCGCCGCCCTCGATCGGCGCATCGGGGGGAATCGGATAGGGCCCGGGGTCACTCTCGTCGGCATAATCGAAGGTGACGCCGACGCCCGGCGTAGCGCCCGCGACCACCACGTACGGAATGCCGAAGGGCCCGCCGAGGTAGTTCGCGCCGAAGTCCGGATGGAGCGTGGTGGTGAGGCCGATGCTTGCGATCAAGGCGTCAGAATTCGCATCCACCGGCGCCTGATCGACGGGCGTGTTCCACGGGTTGTCGTCAGGAAAGAGGCGTCGGCCGTTAAGGCTCGCGCCCGGGCCCAACCCGTCGAGATTCGCAGGGTCGGTGGCGCCGCCGGCGCACGCCGCCAGGCCGGCGAGAACTACGAGCAAGCCTCGCATGACAGGGAGGATGGTTCGCGAAGGGCAGCGGGGATGTGACCGGGAGCACCTGCGCCCGGGCCCCACACATCGCGGGACCTGAAGCTGACGCCGCCCGTCGTCTGTGGTAGAATTGCGTTTGTGATCGTACGGTGTGACCCCCAGTCTTCGACCTCATGACGCGTGTCTCGCAGGAGGGCAGAATGCACAGGTTTCTCATCGAGGTGCCGCACGGGGGAACGGCAGCCGCGTGCGCCCGTGCCGCGGAGCTGCTGCTGCGCACCGGATCGCATTTCCTGACGCATGCGGATTACGGCTGCACGGACGGGGTGCATAAGGCGTGGATCATCGTCGAAGCGGACAGCAAGGACGAAGCGCGGAATGTGCTGCCGTCAGAACTACGATCGCTCGCGAGTATTGTTCGTCTTAACTCCTTCAGCATGGCACAGGTTGACGAGCTGAAGCGGCGCCATGAAGGGTAGCGGTCAGCGGCGCGCCAAGGCTCTGCAATCGATACCGGAGAAATCACATTGGGAATCGTCACGTGGATCGTGCTCGGACTGGTGGCGGGGTTATTGGCCAAGATCGTCATGCCCGGCCGAGACCCTGGCTGGATCATTGTCACGATCGGGGGGCGGCGCACTTCTCCTCCTGTTCCTCAACCGATTCTTGAGACGGCGAGGGGCCGTCTGAGAGGAGGGGCACATGCCCCCAGAGGTGTTCCTGATCGCACTGCTGTCGACCGTGGGGATGGCTGCGTTCACGATCGTCAAGGTCGCTCGGCTGTTTGCGACGCGACGCGAATCGGTGCCAGGCGACGTCGCGGAGCGGCTCGAGGACCTCGAGCGGAGCGTGCAATCCGTGCAGGCGCAGTTAGCCGAAACGCAGGAGCGGCTCGACTTCACAGAGCGGTTACTCACCAACGCACGGGAAGAGCGCCGGATCGGTAGCTAGGCTGGAGCGGGCGGAATCCCAACGTCTGGTTTCGAAACGTGGAGCAGATCGCCGGCAAGCAGCCAAGGCGGCGGTGAAAGCGCGGTAGGACGAAAGTCCAATTCGGGGGGCAACCCGCCGGTATTACATCCCTATCATGCGGCGTGCATTGCTCGTCGTTCTCGCGTTGAGCTGGCCGGTCCTGCCGGCGGCGGCACAACATGGCGCCAAGCCGCACTGGGAGTACGAGGGCCCGCACGGTCCCGCCCATTGGGGCACGCTGGATCCGGCGTATCACACCTGCGTGGCCGGCACGCACCAATCCCCGATCGACATCCGCCACGCCACGTCCGCCGATCTTCCCGCCATCAGCTTTGCCTATCACCCCACGGCGCTGAAGCTGATCGACAATGGGCACACCATTCAGGTGAATTACGCCCCGGGGAGTTTTATGTCCGTCGCGGGGAAGAAGTACGAGCTGCAGCAGTTCCACTTCCATCATCCGGCCGAGGAGCAGGTGTCGGGCACGTCGTACCCGATGGTCGCGCACCTCGTGCACAAGAGTGCCGATGGGAAGCTGGCGGTCGTGGCGGTGCTGCTGGCCCAGGGGGGGGGCGCGGCGAACGATTTCATCGAACGACTGTGGAAGCATCTTCCGGCGGAGCAGGGGAAGGAGATTACCATCCAGGACGTCGCGGTCGACGTCAGCACGCTGCTCCCGGCTTCGCGAGGGTACTTCACCTACGACGGCTCGCTGACCACGCCACCATGCACGGAAGGGGTGACCTGGTTCGTGCTCAAGACCCCGGTGCAGATCTCCCAGAACGAGATTGCCACGTTCGCCAGGAAGTATCCGCACAACGCGAGGCCTGTCCAGCAGCTTCATGGACGCGTGATCCACGCAACGAACTGAAGCGCCGCTGGCGAGCCCGTCCTGCCGATGTAGTCTTTTGACCAATGGATCGCCGCGTATTCGTCCGAACCAGCGCGAGTGTCGCCGTGGCGTCGTCGTGGCCGACGCTGCTCCGGCGACGGCCTCTCGACCGCACCCGCCTCATTCTGCTCGGCACCGGCGGCGGTCCACGACCGCGGACGAATCGGAGCGCATCCGCGCAGGTCATTGTGGCCAACGGCGTCGCCTATGTCGTCGATTGTGGCGACGGCGTGGCTCGTCAACTCGCCGCGGCCGGGATCCCGCTCACCACGCTCCGCCACATCTTCATCACGCATCATCACTCAGATCACAACGCGGACTACGGCAATCTGATCCAGCTCGCCTGGGCGGTGGGGCTGGAGACGCGACTCGACACATGGGGCCCGCCGCCGCTCGAGAAAATCACCAGGCTGTTTTTGGAAATGAGCGCGTCCGACATCAACGTCCGCATCACCGACGAGGCCTACCCGCCACTGGCGCCGCTCGTGTACCCCCACGAGCTGGCTCGGCCGGGCCCGGTGATGAACGACGCCAACGTGAAGGTCACCGCCACGGTTGTGCCGCATCCCCTGATGGAACCGGCGCTCGCATATCGCTTCGATGGTGCCGATCGCTCGATCGTGATCTCAGGGGATACCGCATTCTCTGAAACTCTCATTGAGCTGGCCAAGGGCGCCGATGTGCTCGTGCACGAGGCGATGTACCTGCCCGGGGTCGATCGCCTCGCGGCGCGCGTGCCGAACCACCCGGGGCTCAAAAAGCATCTATTGGCGAGTCATACCTCCGCGCAAGACGCGGGGCGTGTGGCGCAGGCGGCCGGGGCGAAGCTGCTGGTGCTCTCGCATCTGGTTCCGGCTGATGACCCGACCATCACAGATGAGATGTGGATCGAGGCAGCGCGCGTGCACTTTCGCGGGCCGGTCATTGTCGGCAGGGATCTACTCGAAGTATGAACCGGGCGTTGGTCGCCGGGTCCGATCGTCTCGGCCTGCACGAGTCGATCTCCCGCCGGGACTTCCTGAACGGCACCCTGCTGGCGGGTGCCGGTTTCGTACTCGGGCCTCGCCTCCTCGCACCACCCACGATGGCTCCCGCCGACGCCTGGAACGGCTACGGCGGCGTGGGCGACTACGCGCGCGCCCACGGCAACATGTACGACGTCATGACCACCGCGCATCAAATGCGCGACGGCGAGTTCGACCGCGCCATTTCGACCGCAGCCGACACCGGCGAGACCTACGATCTCGTCGCGGTGGGCGGCGGCATCAGCGGGCTCGCCGCGGCCGTCTTCTTCCAGAGGAAGCGCGGCGGCACATGCCTCGTGCTCGACAACCATGCGATCTTCGGCGGCGAGGCCAGGCGCAACGAATTCAAGGTCGACGGTCAGACCGTGGTGGCCCACCAGGCGTCGGCGATTTTCCTCGTGCCCCAGAAAGGCGGCTACACCGACGCGTTCTACAACCTGATCGGGATGGATCGCTCGGCGTTCGAGTATCAGAGCTGCGCCGAGATGCCGCTCGCGCACAGCCCGTACGACGAACCGGAGAACTACGGGTTCTACTTCGGACCACAGTTCGGCCAGCGGCCCGGCGTGTGGGTGATGGACCCGTGGGGCCGAAACCTGGAGGGTGCGCCGCTCCCCGAGGCTGTGAAGGCGGATCTGCTGCGCTCGCGCCAGGTCGCCGAGCCCGGCCCGCGTCCTGTGACCGAAGGCGACGCCATTTCGCGCCAGCTCGACAGCGTCACCCTCGAAGCGCACCTGATGGCCCGGCACCACATCAGCCGCGAAACCGTGCGGACGTTTCTATCGCCCGTCACGGGCGGTGGCTACGGCCTCGGCCCCGACGCGTTGTCGGCGTTCTGCGATTACGCGATCGAGACGCAGTTCCCTGAAGACGGCGACGACGCGCTCGGCGATCAGATGTTTCCCGACGGCAACAGCGGCTTCGCCCGCCTGATGGTGAAGACGCTGATTCCCGACGCGTTCACCGGCCCGCGCACCGTCGACGCCGTCTGGCAGAACCGGGTGCACTTCGGCGCTCTGGACCGCGCGGGGCAGGGGACGCGCATCCGGTTGAACGCAACCGTCGTCCGCGTGGAGCATGCCGGCGATCCCGGCACGGCGCCCCACGTCGTGGTCACATACGTGAAAGGCGACCGGCTGTTCACGGTCAAGGCGCGCGCGGTCGTCATGGCAGGGGGCAGCTGGACGACCAAGCACATCGTCGCCGACTTGCCCGACGGCCATCGCGCGGCCTACGGGGAGTTCTATCGCTCGCCGTGCCTGATGGCTAACATCGCGGTCCGGAACTGGCGCTTCCTCTATAAGATGGGGCTGTCCGGCTGCCGCTGGTTCGAGGGTCTGGGCAACTATCTCTCCGTGCGCAGACAGGCGACCATCGGCAGCGTCAGTCGCACGATCGGCCCCGATTCCCCGACCGTGCTTACGATCAAGGTGCTGTTCGCCAAGCCGGGATTACCGATCGGGGAGCAGGGCAGCCGGGGTCGGGCGGAGCTGCTCGGCACGTCGTTCGCGCAGTACGAGCGGGCGTTCCGCGAGCAGCTCGGCGACATGTTCGCGCCGGGCGGGTTCGACCCGCAGCGCGACATCGCCGGGATCATTCTCAATCGCTGGGGCCATGCGTACGTCAATCCGCAGCCCGGCTTTTTCTTCGGGACGAACGGGCAGCCCGCCCCGCGCGACGTGCTGCGCAGCCGCCCGCACGGACGGATCGCGTTCGCCAATACCGATCTGGCCGGTGCGATGGATCATCGCAACTCGATCCGCGAAGCGGACCGCGCCGTGAACCAGCTGGTCTGAGAGGAGTCGCGACTTCCCATGGTTCGTCTGCTCGCGTGTGGCATGCTGTGCTCGACGCTGCTCTCTGCGCAGACCCCGATCGGCGTCTTCGACGCCCACGCCGACGTGGGCCGAGTGCGACACGCCGGCTCGGTGTCCTACGATCCGCAGTCGCAATCGTACACGATCGCGGGCTCGGGCCAGAACATGTGGGACAGCCGGGATGACTTCCATTTCGTGTGGAAGCGCCTGAGCGGGAATTTCGTTCTCTCGACGCGCGCGCGGTTCATCGGCGCCGGGGTCGAGGAGCATCGCAAGATCGGTTGGACGATACGCCCATCCATGGAGCCGACTGGTCCTCACGTAACGGCCGCCCTGCATGGCGATGGGCTGATGTCGCTCCAGTTCCGGCGCGCCGCCGGCGGCACCACGGAGGAGGCGAAATCGGCCGACAGTCTCCCGGGCGCGGACGCGGTGATCCAGCTCGAGCGGCGCGACGGCGTCTACATCATGTCCGTGGCCCGATTCGGTGATACGCTCGCCACCCAGCAGCTGACCGGTGTGTCGCTCCCCGATACGGTGTACGTGGGCCTGTTCGTCTGCGCGCACAACGACAGCGTGGTCGAGCGGGGTGTGTTCAGCAACGTGCGCATCACGAAGCCCGCGCCCGCCACGCTGATCCCATATCGCGATTACCTCGGCAGCAATCTCGAGATCTTGGATGTCGGCAGTGGCAACGCGACGGTCGTGCACCAGTATCGCGGATCGTTTCAGGCGCCGAACTGGACGCTCGATGGCAAGGCGCTGATCTACGCGCAGGAAGGACGGCTGTACCGGTTCGACCTGACATCACGCACCGCCGAGGCGATCAACACGGGCTTCGCGACGCGCAACAACAACGATCATGTGCTGTCGTTCGACGGCCGGATGTTGGCGATCAGTAATCACCTTGTGGAGGATAGCGGTGGTGCCTCGATCGTCTATACCGTGCCGGCCACCGGCGGTACGCCCAAGCGGATCACCGCGCAGGGGCCCTCCTATCTGCATGGCTGGTCGCCCGACGGCCGCTGGCTGGTCTATGTGGGCGAGAGAAACGATGAGTACGACATCTACAAGATTCCGTCGGGCGGCGGTGAAGAAACGCGTCTGACCCAGGCACCGGGGCTGGACGACGGGCCGGAATACACGCCCGACGGCAAATACATCTACTTCAGCTCGGTGCGCAGCGGGCGCATGCAGATCTGGCGCATGCGGCCCGACGGCAGCGCGCAAGAGCAGATCACCAACGACGGCTTCCACAACTGGTTTCCGCACATCTCGCCCGACGGGAAATGGATGGTGGTCATCTCGTTTCCACCTGAGGTGGCCGCAGACGATCACCCGTTCTACAAGCATGTATTGCTGCGGCTGATGCCGCTCGGCGGCGGGCCCGCGCGCGTCCTCGCCTACGTCTACGGCGGGCAGGGCACGATCAACGTTCCCTCGTGGTCGCCCGACGGCAAGCGGCTCGCTTTTGTGAGCAACACCGCGATGCCATAGGCGGCCCGAACCTCATGCTCATCGCCGTGACTCGCGCGGTCAGTCCCACGTTGGCGGACTGCGAGCTGACCCATCGGCCGCGTAACCCGATCAACGTTGCCAACGCCGTGGCCGAGCACGCGTATTATGAGGAAACGCTGCGCTCGCTCGGCGTGACGGTGGTCCGCGCGCCGCCCGAACCGACACTGCCCGACGCCGTCTTCGTCGAGGATGCCGCGCTGGCATTGAACGAGGTCGGGGTGATCACCAGGCCGGGCACCCCCACGCGACGCCGGGAAACCGAGTCGCTGGCAACAGTCCTTGGCGCGTACAGGCCGCTGTTGCGGATCGAACCACCTGGCACGCTCGATGGCGGGGATGTGCTGCGCGTGGGGCGCAGGCTCTACGTGGGTTTATCCTCCCGCACGAACCGCGACGGCATCGCTCAACTCGAGACGCTGCTCGACCAGTGGGACTACGAGGTGATTCCGGTTCCGGTCCAGGGGTGTCTCCACCTCAAGAGCGCCGTCACCCAGGTGGCGGAGCACTTGCTGCTGCTCAATGACCGCTTTGTGCACCCGGAGTCTTTCGCCCCCCTCGAGATGGTAACCGTAGCACCCACGGAGCCCGACGGCGCCAACGCGCTCTGGATCGAGGGTGCAGGGGCAGGGGGAGGGGGAGGGGAAGGAGGTGGGGGGGGGAAAGTCATTTACGCAGCGCACCATCCCGAAACGGCCGAACGTTTGGGCCGCGCTGGAGTGCACGTCGTTCCGGTGCCAAGCACCGAGCTTGCGAAGGCCGAAGGCGGTGTAACTTGTTGTAGTGTGTTGCTCGCGGCCGAAGGAGGCTCCCGCTAGTGCTAAAGTCCATGTCGCTCGGGGTGCTTCCTGCCTCTAGGTTCACAACGTCCTCCAAGGCCCTGTTCCGACGGGGCGGTCTCCACCATCCGGGAAAGGGATGTGCTATGCGCTTAGCGTCCGTTGTCACCGCCATATCCATGCTCGCTGTTGTCGCCAGCCCACTCGCACTGGGCGCACAGATGCAGCCGGCGCCGGCCCCCAAGCCTCTCAGCATCCAGGTCACCGGGGGGGCGATGTGGCCGGTCTTCAGCTACGCCGACTACACGGCCGGCACCGGGTGGAAGGCTGAGGCAGCGCTGGTCTTCCGACGCAACGCCTACTACAACATTCGCCTCGAAGGCGAGTACAACACCGTCGGCGGGGAGGGCAGCAGCAGCAACGCCACGTTCAACGTGATCGGCTTCGGCCTCGGCGGCGGCCGCGTCGTGTCAAAGGGCAAGGCGCAACAGGAAGGATACTTCGTCGTCGGTGGATACGAGTGGGATGGAGAAGTCTGCACGGGCGGCGGCAGCTGCACCGACTACAGCGAGTGGCAGTTCGGCACCAAGGTGGGGGCCAACGCGGTCTTCGGCGCCGGCAAGGCGAAGTTCGTGCTCGATTTCCACTGGCTGTACACGTGGAGCGAGCCCTACGTCAATTTCTTGTCGCTCGGCGGGGGTCTGCGGTTCTAAACCTGATGGGAGGAGACACCATGAAGACCAGGCAGGTATGGCGCGCGGCCTTTGGGCTCGCGATCATCGCGGGCTCGGTTAGCGGCTGCGCGGGTGGCCTCAGCTACAACCACGACTTCGATCCCAGCGCCAACTTTACGGCGCTGCGGACCTACGTCTGGGCGACGCCGCCGGAGAACAGCCGCGGGGTCAATTCGATGATCGAGCGCCGCGTCATCGCGGCCGTCGACCAGCAGTTGGCGACCAAGGGCTACCAGCCGGCCAGCGGCGAGCCCGACTTCGCCGTGAACTTCACGTTGACCACCAGCGAGCAGACGGACTACAACACGTACTACACGGGGATGGGATACGGCGGCGGCTGGTACGGCGGCGGGATGTCGTCGTCCACGACGCGAGCCTACACCTACACGAATGGCACGCTCATCGTCGACATCTTCGACGCGCGCTCGAAAAACCTGATCTGGCGCGGTACGGTTGAGGGTACGGTCAACGAGGACGCGAGCCCAGAGCAGCGGGAGATGCGGATCCAGGAAGCGATAGGCGGGATCCTGAAGTAGTTCCCCGTCGCGGGCGAAGTGACTGACTAGGGACTAGGGTTGGGGATTTGGGACTCGGGAAAAACCAATCCCTAATCCCCAACCCTAGTCCCCTTAACGACCCGTCGCCGCCGTTCTCTCCCCAGCAAGAAATGCGGCAATGGCCGCAACCTCAGCATCACTGAGTCCCAGGTCCGGCATGGTCTCAGAGGCCGGGGTCTTCATCTTCTGAATCACGTATTCGCGCGTGAGGCGATGACCGCCGAGCTCTGGTCCTGCCTTGATCTGCTGATTATCAGGCCGATCGACCAGGTCGGCGTTCGTGTGGCATGCGTTGCATCCCTTGGCCACGAACAGCGCGCGGCCGCGATCAGCCGGCAAGATGGTGGGAGCCGCGGCGCCCGCCGCGATGACCGGGGCAGGGTACAGCCGCAGATTGCTGGCTCCGAAACCGCTCTTGATCGTCAGGTAGAGGGGGCCGGTTGCGGGCGCCGTGAACGTGGCGGTGTAGGTGCCCTCCGTGGATCGCGCCTTGGCCGGAATTCGTTGCTCATTGGCGCCACCAAGCAGCCCGCCCATGCGCGGCGCGGACGTGCTGAGGATCAGCTCGGGCTCGAGATCGCTCAGGAGATTCCGCCCGTGCTGGCGGATCTTGAATTCGATGGTGTAGGGACGCCCGGCAACGAAGTACTCGGGGAGCTCCTGCACCGTGACCACCGCCCAGCCGCCCATCGCGACTAGGCTTGAGACGACTGCCGAAACGAGTTTTAACATGAGTTGCCTCCCTGGAACTTTGGTGTATCTGTAAACCGTCTCACTCTAGGATACCGGCGGGCACGTTAGGGTTTAGGGATGGGGATTGGGGACTCGATCCCCTAGTCCCCAACCCGAACCCCGAGTCCCTAACAGGAGGAGTCCCATGCTCAAGGGTTTCCGCGATTTTGTGATGCGCGGCAACGTCCTCGACCTGGCTGTTGCGGTCGTCATTGGCGCGGCCTTCAGCAAGATCGTCAATTCGCTGGTAGAGGATATCATCATGCCGCCCATCGGGTTACTCCTGGGCAATGTGGATTTCTCGAATCTGTTCGTGGTCTTGAAAGAGGGAGCCAAAGCAGCCGCCCCTTACGCCACCCTCGCCGAAGCCAAGGCCGCCGGGGCCGTCACGCTGAATTACGGCCTGTTCCTCACGACGCTCGTGTCGTTCCTGATCGTCGCATTCGTCGTGTATCTGATAATCCGCTCGGTTGCGCGGCTGGTCCCCAAGAAGACCGACGCGCCGGTGACAACGAAGGACTGCCCGTATTGCCTGTCCAAGATTCCGATGAAGGCGACGAAGTGCGCGTTCTGCACGGCCGACCTGGACGCGGCGAGTGCCGCGACCGGGCAAGCTCGATAACACACACGAGGGAGATCATCATATGCTGCGCAGGGCAGGGACTCGGACGGGACTGCTGGGCGTCGCCGCCGCGATCGCGTTGATCGTGGGGGCATGCAATGAGAAGACAACGAAGGTCAAAGACCTTCTGGCGGACCCGGGGAAATACGACGGGCAGACGGTCCGCATCGCCGGCGATGTGGGGAACTCGATCGGCGCGCTGGGATACGGCGCCTACGAAGTGAATGACGGCACTGGGACGCTGCCGGTCGTCACCGAAGGTGGCGGAGCGCCCGCGCGCGGCGCGAAAGTGGGCGTCGAAGGGACGTTCCGCGCCGTGTATACACTCGGCGTCGAGAGCAGGGCGGTGCTGGTGGAGAAGCGCCGAGTCACCAGATAGGCATTAGATTCTCGAGCATGCTGTTCGTGCTCGACAACTACGACTCGTTTACGTACAACCTCGTCCAGTATCTCGGTGAGCTGGGCGAGGAGCCTGTCGTGTACCGCAACGACGCACTCAGCGTCGCCGACGTCGAGGCGCTGAAGCCGACGGCGGTCGTGCTGTCCCCGGGCCCCAAGACTCCATCCCAAGCCGGCATTCTGGTGCCCCTGGTCCGCGCGCTCGCCGGCCAGGTCCCGATTCTGGGAGTCTGTCTGGGCCATCAGGCGATCGGCGAGGCGTTCGGCGGGAAGATCATTCGCGCCGACCGGCTGATGCACGGCAAGACCTGCCCGATCGTGCATGCCGAGGACGAACTGTTTGACGGCATTCCGAGTCCGTTCACCGCAATGCGCTACCATTCGTTAGTGGTTGATCCAGCGTCGCTGCCCCCCGCGCTCGTAGTCACGGCGATGAGCGCCGATCGTCAAGGCACGGGAGACCCGTCCGAGATCATGGCCATGAAGCATCGCGATCATCCGACCTACGGCGTGCAGTTTCATCCCGAGTCCATCGGGACGGAGCACGGGAAGCGCATTCTGGAGAACTTCCTCCGCGTCGTAAGGTCGCCTGGTGCACTGACGTAGCCTCGGGCTAGACTCCACGGCACAGATTTTGTATGTTCCCCCGTGCCCGTCCTTGGCGTGATTCCTGCACGGCTGGGCTCGACCCGGCTCCCCCGCAAGCCACTCCTGCCGCTCGGTGGCGAACCCCTCATCGCCTTCGTCACTCGCCGTATCGCCGATCTCGGCATTTGCGACCGGCTGGTCGTGGCGACGGATGCGCGTGAGATCGCCATGGCGGTCAGCGACGCGGGGTTCGAAGCCGTCATGACGTCGCCCGATCACACCTCGGGCACCGAGCGAGTGGCGGAAGTCATTGCCAAGTCGGCATTTAGCAACTTCAACTTCATTCTCAACGTGCAGGGCGACGAGCCGTTCGTAGCGGCCGCGGCGGTGCGAGGTGCGCTCGCGTGCCTCGAGCGTGGCGATCCGCTCGGCACAGCGGCGGGCTCGCTCGATCCGGCGTTGGTCAACGATCCGAGCCGCGTGAAGGTCGTGGTGGATACCCGGGGGCGTGCGGTCTACTTCTCGCGCGCGCCGATTCCGTTCGATCGCGATGGCACCGGTACGGTCGTCTACCACCAGCACGTCGGCGTGTACGCGTACACGCGCGACGCCTTGGGGCGCTGGGTGCGACTCCCGCCGGTACCTGAGGAGCAGTGGGAACGGCTCGAGCAGCTGCGGCCACTGCTGCATGGCATTCCGATGGGCGTGACGTTGTTTGACGGTGCGGCGGCGCCAGGCATCGACACACCGGCCGACTTGAAGTGGGCGGAAGCGGAGATCACGCGACAACTGGGAGGGGTCAGTCCGTGAGCTCGACGAAATACATCTTCGTCACCGGCGGTGTCGTGAGCTCGCTCGGGAAGGGAATCGCGGCCGCGTCGCTGGGACGGCTGCTCGCCGAGCGAGGCCTCAAGGTCACGATCCAAAAATTCGATCCGTACATCAACGTCGATCCCGGCACGATGTCGCCGTTCCAGCACGGCGAGGTCTACGTGACCGACGACGGGGCCGAAACCGATCTCGACCTCGGCCACTACGAGCGCTTCATCGATCGCTCGCTCTCGCAGGTGAACAACGTGACGACGGGCCGGATTTACCTGTCCGTCATCACCAAGGAGCGGCGCGGCGAATACCTGGGCTCCACGGTGCAGGTGATTCCGCACATCACCGACGAGATCAAGAGCGCGATCCGGCGCCTCGCGCCCGATCATGACGTCGTGATAACCGAAATCGGCGGTACGGTCGGCGACATCGAGTCGCTGCCGTTCCTCGAGGCGATCCGCCAGTTCCGCCAGGAGGTCGGGCGCGACAACACGCTCTTCATTCATTTGACCCTGGTGCCGTTCATTGCGGCCACGGCGGAGCTCAAGACGAAGCCGACGCAGCACTCCGTGCGCGAGCTGATGCAGATCGGAATCCAGCCCGACATTCTGGTCTGCCGCACCGAGCGCCCGCTGTCCGAAGAGCTCAAGCGCAAGATCGCGCAGTTCTGCAACGTGGACTTCGGCTGCGTGGTCGAGAGTCCGGACGTGAAGTCGATCTACGAGATCCCCTTGAAGCTCCACGACCAGGGACTCGACAAAGAGGTCTGCACCCGGCTGCATCTGGAGACCAAAGAGCCCGACCTGCGCGCCTGGGCCGCGATGGTGGACAAGATCCTGCGCCCACCGCAGCACGTGCGCATCGCCGTGGTCGGCAAATACACCGAGCTCGCCGACAGCTACAAGAGCATTCATGAGGCGCTGGTGCACGGCGGCATCGCCAACGAGGCCGGCGTGCAGATCCAGTGGATCGCGTCCGATCGGTTCACCGACGCGGAAACCGCGGGGAAGCTGCTGACCGGCTACGACGGGCTGCTGGTCCCGGGCGGGTTCGGCGTGCGCGGGGTGGAGGGCATGCTCGAGGCGATTCGCTGGGCGCGCGAGCACAAGCTGCCGTTCTTCGGGATCTGCCTCGGCCTCCAGACCGCGATCATCGAGTTCGCGCGCAACGTCTGCCAGATCCCCGATACGAATTCGAGCGAGTTCGCGCCGGAGTGCGAGAATCCGGTCATCGCCTTGATGCGGTCGCAGGAAGGGATTCAGGAGATGGGCGGCACGATGCGGCTGGGCGCGTATCCGTGCCGGCTGCGGCCGGGCTCGCGCGTGGCACAGGCGTACAATGCGACGGAGGTCAGCGAGCGCCACCGCCATCGCTACGAGGTCTCGAACGCGTATCGCGACGTGCTCGCCGAGTACGGCATGCGCTGTTCGGGATTGTCGCCCGATGGCTCGCTGGTCGAGATGATCGAGCTGCCCGATCATCCCTGGTTCATCGGCTGCCAGTTCCATCCCGAGCTGAAGTCGCGGCCGATGCGCCCGCATCCCCTGTTCGCGGGATTCGTGGGCGCGGCGCTGGGCTACCGCAAACTCCATCAGCCTACCGAGACATCGCGCGAGCTGGCTGAGCACGGACTGAGATGACGGCGCGGTTCGCGGCGGAGAACAGCCCGTTTCTCATCGCGGGCCCGTGCGTAGTCGAATCGGATGAACTCAACATCCGGATCGGTGAGGCGCTCGCCGAGCTGTCGGTCAAGCTCGGCATCGGCGTCATTTATAAGGCGTCCTACGACAAGGCCAATCGCTCGCGCCTGAACGCCGCGCGCGGCCCCGGGCTCGAGATGGGGCTGCGGGCACTCGAGCAGGTCCGCACCGCGACGGGGCTGCCCATCCTCACCGACGTTCATGAACCGGGCCACGTGCCGCAGGCGGCGCGCGTGGCCGACGTGCTCCAGATCCCGGCGTTCCTCTGTCGCCAGACCGACCTGCTCGTCGCGGCCGGGAAGGCGGGGCGTCCGGTGAACATCAAAAAGGGCCAGTGGATGGCGCCGGAGGACATGCGCGGCGCGGTAGAAAAGGTGCGTGCCGGCGGCGCGCCCGAGGTCGCGGTGACGGAGCGCGGCACGTTCTTCGGCTATGGCGATCTCGTGGTCGACATGCGGAGCTTCGCGCGGCTGCGCGCCGCGTGCAACGCTCCGGTGATCTTCGACGCCACGCATTCCGTGCAGCAACCGGGGCAGGGGGCGGACGGCTCGAGCGGCGGGCAGCGCGCGTTCATTCCGCCGCTGCTGTACGCCGCGGCGGCCGCGGGTGCCGACGGCTTCTTCCTCGAAACGCATCCCGATCCGGCGCGCGCCCCTTCGGACGGGCCCAACATGGTGCCGCTCGACCAGCTCTCCAGCATCGTCGGCCTGGCGATCGACGTGTGGCAGCGGGTGCGGGAGACGGTTCGTGCGTAAGCCCCCCCCCTCCGCGCGCGCCGCCCGCGCGCAAACCGGAGCCCCCCCCGACGCGCTGGTCGCGCGCGGCAAGCAGGTTCTGGCCCTCGAGGCCGCGGCCGTACAGCGGCTCGCCGACCGGCTGGGACCGGCGTTCGGCCGCGCCGTCGAGCTGCTCAAGGCGGTGAAGGGGGGGGGGCGCGTGATTGTGTCCGGCGTGGGCAAGTCGGGGCTCATTGCCCGCAAGATCGCCGCCACGCTGACTTCGACGGGAACGCCCGCGTCGTTTCTGCATCCGGTCGATTCGTTGCATGGGGATTTGGGCAACGTGAGCGAGAAGGATGTGGCGATCCTGCTCTCCAAGAGTGGCGCATCGGACGAGCTGTTCGGCCTCGTCGCGCAGCTGCAGCGTTTCCGCGTACCCATGATCGCGCTCACGGGGGACCTGTCGTCGCCGCTCGCCCGCTACGCCGACGTCGTGCTCGATGCGTCCGTCACCGAGGAAGCGTGTCCGGACACGCTCGCGCCGACGGCGAGCACGACCGTCGCGCTCGCCCTCGGCGATGCGCTGGCGGTGACCTTGTTCAAGGAGAAGGAGTTCGGCCGCGACGATTTCGCCGCGCTGCATCCCGGCGGGGCGCTGGGCCGCAAGCTCGTGCTGCGCGTGGGCGACGTCATGCTGAAGGACGACGTGCCGACCCTCACCCCCGAGCGTACGATGCGCGAATGCGTCGTCCTGCTCGCCCAGAAGCGGGGCACCGTCGTGATCGTAGACAAGAAGAAAGGCACGCTCGCGGGCGTCGTGACCGCGGGCGACCTCACGCGCCTGATGGAACGGTCCGACGAGTTCCTCGACATCCCCGTGCGCGACGTGATGACGCGGACGCCGAAATCCACGACGGCCGACGAGCTCGGCGCGGTGGCGGTGAGCGTGATGGAACGGCATGGCATCATGGCGCTGCCGGTGATCGACGGGCACAAGCGCGTCGTCGGAATCGTGCACCTCCATGATCTCATGAAGGCTGGGGCAGTATGAAGAATCAAAAGGCGTCGAGCAAATGCGTCGAGCAAGACCGTCAAGCAGGACCGTTTCGGTACGGTTCTACTCGACGTCTTTGCTGGACGATCCTGTTCAACGCCTTTCTGGTTTCATGCAAGAGCGGCACGCCGGTCACGGCAACGCAAGCAGCTCTGGACAGCGCCGACCAGGTCCTCATCGGCATGAGCCACTACGTCACGGAAGCGGGTGTGCTGCGGGCGCGCGTGCGCGCCGATACGGCATTTTTTTTCTCCGGCACGCAGCGCGCCGAGCTGCGGAACGTGCACGTGACATTCTATGATGCCGCCGGCCTGCCCACCTCGACGCTCACGTCGCGGGAAGGCACGCATCATTGGCGCACCGGCGACATGGAGGCACGGGGGAACGTCGTGGTGGTGCGCAACAAGGATGGCGGCACCATGCGCACCGAAGTGATGGAGTACAGCCAGCTGCGGAACGAGGTCAGCTCCGACCGGGACTTTGTGTTCGACGCCCCCGACCGTCATGTCGAAGGAAAAGGCTTTACGTCCGATCCCGAGTTCAGGAAGATCACCGCGAAGAGTCCGCGCGGCACGGGCGGCCAGTTCATCCTGCCCAGTCAATGACGCCGGTGATTGCTGTTCTGCTCGTACTGCAAGCCCAGGACACGACCGCGGGCCGGCCCTGTCGCGTCGCGGTGGACTCGATGGGCCACTACGCCGAAACGACCAACGCCGCGGGCGAAAAGGTCACGAACGGGGGCGGTGGTGTGCTCGCGCACTGTGTGGGCACCGGCACGACGATCGCCGCCGACAGCTTCGCGCACTACGCGGCCCTGGGACGCCTCGACCTCATCGGGAGCGTGCAGATTCGCGACACCGGGTTCGCGCTCGATGCCCGGCTGGCGCGCTACTACCTGCGCGACGAACGGCTCGAGGCGCACAACAACGTGGTGGCCGTCAATCGGCTCACGGGATCGGTGCTGCGGGGCCCCAATCTCAATTACTGGCGGGCGGTCCCCGGCGTGCGCGATACGGTCATGATGTACGCCACCCAGCGTCCGACGGTCGAGTACCGGCAGCAAGCGCCCGGCGACTCGACGCAGGCGGAGCCGTACATCATCGTCTCCGACCGGCTGCGCCTCAAAGGCGACGATCGCGTGTGGGCGGGCGGGAAGGTTACGATCGACCGGAGCGACTTCGCGGCGCGGTCCGATTCGATGATGATGGACCAGACCCGCGGGTTCGGCGTACTGGTCGGCGGCACCCCGAGCGTCGAAGGCCGCGGCCGCACCGCGACCGGCGCCGCAACAAAGAACTATACCCTGGTCGGCGTGCGCATCGAGTTGGCGCTCGCGGGGCGTGACATCCGCGCGATCAAGGCGATGCGGAGCGCGCAGGCGACCGGCGCCGACTGGATCCTCACCGCCGACACGATCGACCTGCGCATCGCCGACAAGCAGCTGCAGCAGACGTTCGCCTGGGGCGATTCCCTGCGGCCGCACGCGATCTCGACGCTCTACACGATCCAGTCCGACTCGCTCGCGATCGACTCGCCCGGCGAGGTCCTGACGGAGTCGCGCGCGTTCGGCGACGCGTTCTCCACCGCCAAGCGCGACTCGACGACGAGCGCGAACGAAACCGACTGGATCACGGGCGATTCGCTCACGATCCGGTTCGCGCAGGAACAGGACTCGATCACCAAGGCCACGCGATCGCGGCTGCGCGAGCTCGTGTCGCGCGGCTCGGCCCGGGCGTTGACGCATCATCCGCCCGACACGCGCGATACCGTTCAGGCAAAGTTGGGACCCTCGATCAACTATTCACGCGGCAATCGGATCACGGTCGCGATGCTGCGCGACCGCATCGAACGCGTAGTCGTCGCCGGCAAAGCCGACGGTGTGCACCTCGAGCCGCGCCCCCCCCTCCCGGTGCCGGCCGACACGACAAAACCGGTGGCCCCGCCGCCGCCGCCGCCGATCCCATGAGCCTCGAGCGGCTGTCCGATCTCTTCGCGGCTCGTGATTCGTCGCTCGCGCTCGCCGCGGCGGCGCTCGCGCACATTGCGGACGATCAGGGCCGCGCCACGTTCAGCGACCTCGCCGTCGCCTATCGCGAGGCGTTCCTCAAGCTGCGCGCGCACGCCAAGGGCGATGCGCAGGACACGGGCAGCCTGTCCGTGGATGAGGCGCGCTCGTATCTCGCCACCTCCGTGCTGCCGCGTCTGGCCATGCTCAAGGTGATCGTGCTGCCGATGGGGGCGCTGTGGGGCGAGGTCCCGGTGGCATTCGCGCCGGAGGTGTGGAACAGCGTGGCGCCCGATCGCGAGCAGGCGGCGCGGTATTTCCTCGGGCTCGCGGAAGCCACGATGCATTCCGGCGAGTCGGTCAGCGGCGACCATCCCGTCGTCCGCGGTGGGTCGCGGCTCGAGGCCCAGCACCTCGTGAAGGCGTACAAGGGCCGGCGGGTGGTGGACAACGTCTCGCTCGAGCTCTCCCAGGGAGAAATCGTGGGGTTGCTCGGCCCCAATGGGGCGGGGAAGACGACGTCGTTCTACATGATCACCGGACTGATTCGTCCCGACGAAGGGACGATCCTGCTCGACCACCGCAACATCACGGCGCTGCCGATGTACCAGCGCGCCCGCGCAGGGATCGGCTATCTGGCGCAGGAGCCGTCGATCTTCCGCAAGCTCAGCGTCGAGGACAACGTGATGGCGATCCTCGAGACGCTGAACATCGACGAGGACGAGCGCCGCCGGCGGCTCGAGACGCTGCTCGACGAGCTTGCCATCAAGCACCTGCGCAAGCAGAAGGCGTACCAGCTCTCGGGCGGCGAACGCCGGCGCCTCGAGATCACGCGGGCCCTCGTCACCGAGCCGAAGTTCCTGCTGCTCGACGAGCCGTTCGCCGGCGTCGACCCGATCGCGGTCAACGACATCCAGACGATCGTCGCCGGGCTGCGCCACCGCGGCATCGGCGTGCTGATCACCGACCACAACGTCGAGCAGACGCTCGACATCGTGGACCGTGCCTACATCATGTTCGAGGGGCGCGTGCAGGTCGCCGGCACGGTGCGCCAGCTCGTGTTCGACGATCGCGTCGCCTCGCTCTACCTCGGTCCCACGCTCACGACGCGCCTGCGCGCGCGCCTGTCGCCCGCCGCATGAAGACCGGCCTGCATCAGCACATCGGCATGCGGCAGGACCTGCGCATCAATCCGCGCCTGTATCAGGCGATGGATTTGCTCTACATGCCGCTGCTCGATCTGGAGCAGCACCTGAAGCAGGAGCTGCTGGGCAATCCGTTCCTCGAGATGGTGGAGCCGGAAGAGGAAGTCCAGGCGACCGCCGCCCAGCAGCAGCAGAAGCCCGAGAAGGAAGCAAAGGCGGAGGACGGGCCCGACTGGGAGAACATCCTGCTGGAGGACCGCACCGAGCACGGGGTGCCGAGCGGCTCGTACAGCGACGCGCGCGAATACGTCGAGCCGGTGACCGTCGAAAGCAAGGATCTGATCGACCACCTGCGCGACCAGACGCGCATGCTCGATCTGAATCCCCGCCAGCAGCTGCTCGCGGAGGAGTTCCTCGGCAACATCGGCGAGGACGGCTACCTCCAGCACACGGTCGACGAGATCCTCAAGGGCGCGAACCAGCTGCTCGAAGAGCACGAGGCCGAGTCCGAGCTCGAGCTGAACGTGGCGGCGTTCACGATGGCCGAGGTCGAGGAGATGCTGCGGATCACCCAGCAGCTCGACCCGCCCGGGATCGGGGCCCGCAATCTGCGCGAATGCCTCATGCTGCAGCTCGAAAGCCAGAAGCGCACCGACACGCTGGTGTACCGGCTGGTCAAGGAGGCGTTCGACGACCTGATCGCGCATCGCTGGAGCGATCTGGGCAAGCGGTTCGGGCTCGCGCCCGAGGAAGTGCAGCGCGCCGCGGACGAGCTGGCGCGCCTCGATCCGAAGCCCGGCTTGCAGTATTCCGCCGCCAACGATGCCTATATCATTCCGGACCTGATCGTCGAGAAGATCGACGACAAGTACCACGTCTTTCTGAACGACAGCGGCCTGCCGCGCCTGCGCATTTCCAGGACGTATCAGGAGATCGCGCGCGACAAGAAGAAGTACGACGGCGAGAGCAAGGAATTCATCAACCAGCGGCTGAACAGCGCGCACTGGATGATCCAGGCGATCGAACAGCGGCGCCAGACGATGCTCAAAGTGATGAACTTCATCGTGGACCGGCAACGCGAGTTCTTCGAGAAAGGCATCGACCATTTGAAGCCGCTGACGCTGCGCGAGGTCGCCGACGTGATCAGCATGCACGAAAGCACGGTCAGCCGGGTCACCAACGAGAAATACGTGCAGACGCCCCGTGGCTTGTTGCCGCTGAAATTCTTCTTCTCGAGCGGTCTCTCGACCACGACGGGGGAGGATGCCAGCGCGCGGTCGATCAAGTCGCAGATTCAGAAGATGGTCGACGACGAGCCGCCCAAGAATCCGCTGACGGATCAGCAGATCGTGGAGATGTTCGAGCGCAAGGGCGTCCGCATCGCCCGCCGCACCGTCGCCAAGTATCGCGATCAGCTCGGCATTCTGCCCGCGCGCATGCGCAAGCGGTTGTGAGCCTCGCGACCAATTCCACCCGGCCCGACGTGAGCGTGCTCGTCCCCGCCAAGGACGAGGCCGACAATCTCGCCGAATTCGTGCGGCTGACCCGCGAGGCGCTGCTGCCGCTGCCGTACGCGTGCGAGCTCGTGATCGTGGACGACGGCAGCCACGACGGCACGCCCCACATGCTCGAGGAGCTGAAGGCCAAGCATCCGTTCGTGCGGGTCGTCACACATCGGACGCAGCGCGGCATCGCCGACGCCCTCAAGTCCGCCGCCGATGTCGCGCGCGGCCGCATCCTCGTGTTCTATCCGGCGGATCTGCAGTACATGCCCGCCGATATCCCGTCGCTGGTCGCGCCGATCCTGGCGGGGCATGCGGACGTCGTCACCGGCACCAAGCAGGGGAAGTACGAAAAGCGGTTCGTCTCCGGGATCTACAACGCGCTGTGCCGCTGGTTGTTCGGCGTCCGCGTCACCGACCTGAATTCGGTGAAGGCGTACCGGCGCGAGGTGATGGATGCCGTGCCGACCCGGCCCGACTGGCACCGCTTCATGATCGTGATTGCCGCGTCTCAGGGGTTCAAGCTGGCGCAGCAACCCATCCCGCTCTATCCGCGGCGGGCCGGATCCTCCAAGTTCGGCATCGGACGCATTCCCGTGGGGGTGCTCGACTTGATGTCCGTCTGGTTCCAGCTGCGGTTCGGCCGCAAGCCGATGCTGTTCTTTGGCGTGGCCGGAGCGCTGCTCTTCCTGCTCGGGCTGGTCGTCGGTGGCATCGCCCTGTTTCTGCGCTTCGGGCCGCCGCATGTAGGGTTTCGCCCGCTGCTCGACCTCATCGTGGTGCTGGTGATCTCCGGCGTGGTGTTGTTTGGGTTCGGCTTCGTCGGGGAAATGCTCGCGGGGATGCGTGAAGAGTTGCGGACTCTCGAGCGGGAGGTGGAACGGCTTCGGTCTGGAGAGAAATCCTAGACTTCATTCGGTAGCGGATTATCGTTCGGCCATGCCGAGCGCCGAAGACGTCAAAACCTGGTACAACCAACACTACGCCGCAAAGGGATTGCAGAGCATGCGTCCCGCCGCGGCGTATCCTGTTTTCCTCGACCTCCTCGCCGCCAAGCCCGGCACGCGTCTGCTCGACGTCAGCTGCGGCACCGGCGCACTGCTCGCGGCGGCGCGCGCGCGCGGGATCGAAGCCGTCGGCGTCGATCTCTCCGATGAAGCCATCAAGCTCGCGAAACAGGCCGCCCCCAATGCAGAACTCGTCGTGGGAACAGGGGAGGCGCTCACGTTTCGCGACGGTTCGTTCGACTACGTCACCTGTCTCGGGTCACTCGAGCACTTCCTCGATATGGGCCGGGGTCTCGAAGAGATGAAACGCGTCGCCAAGCCGGGCGGCCGGTTCTGCATCATGGTCCCCAACGAAGACTTCATCGGCTGGAAGGTGACGGGCCATCAGGGGACGGCACAACAGGACATCAACGAGCATCTACTACCGCTCTCGGCCTGGCGCCGGCTGTTCGCGCAGCACGGTTTGTCGGTGCGACGCGTCGTCCCGGATCGCTGGCACGCCATGCGCTGGCGTGCTACCGGGACAGACGGGGGCTTGTGGCGATTTCTTACCGGGCCGGTGCTCGAGGCGGCGTGGCGCCTGATTCCGCTTGCCTGGCAGTATCAGTTCGTGTTCGTGCTAGACCGCGATACACGGCGTCCCACTTCGCCATAATCTCCGGCCAGCCGAACGCGCTCCGCACCCGTTGCGCACCGGCGGACCCGAGCCGGGCCCTCAGGGCTGGATCGCGCGCCAGGCGTTCGAGTGCCTGCGCCAGGTGCGCGGCATCCCCCGGGGGAACGAGCACGCCGCTCTTGTCGTGCTCGACGATGTCGGTGATCCCGCCGATGTCACTGGCGACCACGGGGACGCCGTAGCTCATCGCTTCGAGCAGTACGACGCCGAGTCCTTCCGTATCACCGCGCGCGTCGAGTATCGATGGGAGCACGAGGACGTCTGACCGGGCGTAGGCGGCGTGCAGCTCGTCGTCCGACACACGCCCCCGAATCTCAACACGGTCTTCAAGCCCCAACTCCCTAACCCTAGCCCCGAGTCCCTGTCGTTCCGGGCCATCCCCGATCACGATGAGCCGGGCGCGCAGGTCGGCCGGGAGCCGCCGTACCGCTTCGATCAGGTGCGTCACGCCTTTGCGTTCGACCAACCGCCCCACAAACAGAACTTGGAAGCCCGAGCGGCGCTCGCGCGGCTTCGATGCGTCCTGCACGAACGGGAGGGTGTACGGAATCACCTGCACGGGAACGTTGGCAAAGCGGGCGATTTCGCGCGCCGTGTAGGACGAGATCGCGACGACGGCATCGGAGATCCGCAGCGCCCACCGGACGAACCCCCGCAGCCAGGGCAGGGAGCTTTGGACCCAGCGCAGCTCGACACCGTACCAGCTCGTGACGAGGCGCGGCCGGGACTCGCTCGACCGCTGTCCCATCCATCCGAACAGGGCGTGGGGAACGGGCCAGTGAACATGGATGACGTCGTACTGGCACCGGCGTGTGAGACGGCGGATTCCCCACAAGCCGCCGAGGACATAGAAGAGCGGCAGAATCCGATAGAGCAGGGAGCGACGCATCCGGTCCGGCGTCGCCTCGTCGTGGGTGAGGTCTTCCCACCGAGCCGGGCAGTACCGGAACCGGTGGACGGGGATCCCTTCGAACGACTGGTTGCCACCGCCCTTGTAGGCGGATGTGAACACTTCCACTTCGTGGCCCTCGGCTTGCAGACGCTTGAGCAGCGCCACGAGCCAGGGCACGATGACGTCGTCCTTGGAGCGCGGAAAGGCCGTCAGTACGTGGAGAATTCGCATCGGAAGTGCAGGTACTATACCGCTTTCCGCGTTCCGGCGGGCAGTGGTATCTTTCGCGACCCAAAGCGTGTCGACGACCCCTGGAAGCCCCATATCCGCCGCCCCCGCCCCCGGTTTGCCACGCCGTGGCAGCTGGTGGCTGCGTGCGCTGCAGGCCGTGGTCCTGATCGGGGCCGGTTACTACCTGTACCGGCAAATCGCTCCCCATTGGCACGATATCCGGGGACGACAGTTCGCCTGGCACCCGGGGACCCTCGCCCTCGGCTCCGCCATCGTCGTCCTCACGCTCGCCGTTTTGCTCGGAGCCTGGATCACCAGTCTGCGCTGGTGCGCGGCTCGAATCAGCGCGCTCGATGCGGCCAAGGTCTGGTTCACTGCAAACCTGGCGCGGTTTCTTCCTGGCGGCGTGTGGCAGTTCGCGAGTCTCGCGGTGATGTCGTCCCGCTACGGCGTGAGCCCGACGGTCACGACCGCGACCGTACTGCTCGAGCAGGTTGTCCTGCTCCTCACCGGGCTTGCCGTTGTCGCCGTCTTTACTCCGGCGGTGTTGCACGCCGCGTGGTGGCAGGGCGCGCTCGTGGCCGGCGTCGTCCTGGGCGTGCTGATGCTGGCGCTGCCGGGCGGCAAGGTCGGTCGCTGGCTGGCGCGACACATTCCGAGTCTCAGCCTGGTCTGGTCGCAGCTGCGCCCGCCGCAACTGCTGCTCTTCTTCGTCATTCTGATCGTCCCGTGGCTCCTCTACGGCACCGCGTTCACACTGCTTGCGATCGGATTGCTCGGCGCCGGGGCGATGACCGCGTCCTGGGGGTTTTACATCGCGGCGTTCACCGGCAGTTATCTCGCCGGCGTCATCGCCGTTTTCGCGCCCGCGGGGTTGTTCGTGCGTGAGGCGGCGCTGATCACCGTGCTGACACCCGTGATCGGGGGAGGGGATGCCGTGATTCTGGCGCTCGCGTCGCGCATCTGGTTGACGGCGCTCGAAATCGTGTCCGGGATAGTTGTGTTAGCTCTGCCCAGCCCCTCGAGCGTGTGAACTCATGACAGCCCCCCGAACCCCCAGGCCCGAGCCCCCAGCCCTGGAATTCACGCCCACGCGCCCGAATCTGCTGGCGCTCACTATTCTGGCGTTCTTCGTTGTGCTCCTGTCACTGCCCATGCTGTCGGGGCAGTGGCTCGCCTCGCCGCACGGCGATCAGTACGCGAGCGCCTACGCGTTCTACGCGTGGGAAGCCTCGGACTGGCGCTCGATGGGGACGCTGCCGCTGTGGAATCCGATGATCATGGGAGGATTGCCGTTCATCGCGGTGGTGACCCACGGGGAGATTCTGTATCCGACGGCACTGCTGCGGGCATTCCTGCCGGTCCACGTGGTGATGAACCTGGGATTCTTCATTCATTACATCCTGGCCGGATACTTCACCTATCTCTTCCTGCGCCGGCTGGCGGTGTCGTGGACGGGGGCGGTGACGGGCGCGTTCGCCTACCAGCTCTCCGGGATCCTGATTTCGTTGGTCCAGCCGGGACACCCCGGCAAGCTGTTCGTGTCGACGATGCTGCCCCTGGCGTTCCTGGCGCTCGTCGTGGCGCTGCGGGACCGCCGCTGGTGGGGCTATCCACTACTGGCGGTGGCGGTCGGATTGTGCCTGCTGAGTCCCCACGTCCAGGCGACGTATTACCTCTTGATCGCCACGGCGCTGTTCGCGCTGTATCTGACGTTCGGCGAGGCTTCGACCGAGCCACTCCGCACCCGAGTTACGCGGCTCGCGATCACGCTCGCGGCCGTGATCGTCGGATTCGGCATCGCGATGCCGCAGATCCTGCCGTTCCTCGAGTACATCCCGCACTCGCCGCGAGCGCACGGGCTACTCGGTCGGGTACTCGGGATCGACGTCGTTTGGCGTGCCGTGGGACCACATCCCGGAGTTCTTCCTGGGCGGATTCACCGGCGCCCCGGCGGAATACTGGGGATCCAATCCGCTCAAGCTGCATTCCGAATACCTGGGCCTTCCAGTGATCGCGCTCGCCATTCTGGGCTTTGGCGATCGTCGCCGGCGCCTCGTGTGGTGGCTCGGCGGCATCGGCGTGCTGTTCCTGCTGATCGCACTGGGTGGGGCGACGCCGTTCTACCACCTCTGGTGGGCCGTGATGCCGATGGTCAAGAAGACGCGCGCGCCCGGCATGGTGTTCTTCGTCGTCGCGTTCTGCGTGGCGACTTTCGCCGCTTTTGGGGTGACCCGGCTGGAGCGCGAGGGGCAAACCCGCGTTCGGACCGTGCGCGCCTGGCTGATCGCCGCCGCGGTGATTGCGCTGCTCGGCGCGATCGGCGTATTCGGCCGGCTCGCCGTGTCACTCGCGCCCGCGGAGCGCGTCGCGCAAGCCATCGCGCACGGCGACACGATCCGCAGCTCGGCGCTGATTGGCGCGCTGCTGTTCGCCGCCGTTGCCGTGCTCGCGTGGGGAAGGCTGCTAGGCCGCGTGCCGGCGCTTGCGTTCGCGCTCGGACTGCCGCTGCTGGTGGGCGCCGATCTGTGGCGGGACGGCAAACATTTCTGGACGTACTCACCGGCGCCCGCACAGGGGCTGTATCGCACCGATGACGTCATCGCCCGGCTGCAGCAATTACCCAAGCCGCTACGCGTGCTCAACCTCAACGCGTATCCACAGAACGTGCTGATGGCCCACGGAATTCCGCAGGTGTTGGGCTATCAAGGCAACGAGCTGCGCTATTACGACGAGCTGCTGGGTGGTCGAAACGAATGGCGCTACCTGCTCACCTCGACGCGGCTGTGGGATCTGCTCGCGGTGCGCTACGTACTCATCGCTGATACGGCTCAGATACCCGGATATCACCTCGCGCTTGGCCCGGTAACCACAGCCGCGGGAACCCGGACCTACGTCTACGAGGCCGATACGGTGCCGCCGTATGCGCGCGTCGCTCCCGCGGCCGTGAAGGTCGACGTGGGGGCGATCCCGCCGACACTCGCCGACCCGCGCATGCCGGGATACGACCGTGTCGTGCTCTTTGGCAACGACGCGCCGGTCAATCCGCCGCCGCTGCAGGGCTGGCCGTCTCCGTCGCCGTCCAAGGCCCGCGTGACCGCCTGGGATGCGGGACGAATGACGATCGCACTCGAGCCGCCGCCGGCCGACTCCAGCTATGTGCTCGTGTCCGAGAACTGGTATGTCGATTGGCGCGCCACCGTGGACGGGCGCGCCGCGCCCGTGCTGCGCGGCGACCATGCGCTGATCACGGTGCCGGTCGGGCCTGGTGCGCGCAGCGTCGAGCTCAGCTATCACTCGCGCACGTTCGCGCGCGGGAAGGTGATCGCGCTGTTCAGCCTGCTGGTCGTGCTCGCCGGATTCGTGGCGCCAGCAGTGGTCCAGCGGAGACGCGCGCGTGGCTGAACGGGCGCTGGTCGTCATCCCGACCTACAACGAGGCAATCAATTTGCCGCAGATTCTACCGGAGGTCCTGGCGCAGGACCCCCGGCTCGACATTCTGGTGGTGGATGACAACTCGCCGGACGGAACGGGCAGGATCGCCGACGAGATGACCCGAGCCAATCCGCGCGTCCACGTCATTCACCGAGAAGGGAAGCTGGGCCTCGGAACGGCGTACATCACGGGCTTCAAGTGGGCTCTCGAGCGGGACTACGACTTCATCTTCGAGATGGATGCCGACTTCTCCCACGATCCCCGGCACCTCAAGGAGTTTCTCAGGGCCATCCCGGACGCCGACATCGTGCTGGGCTCGCGCTACCTGAACGGGAAGGTGACGGTCGTCAACTGGCCGATGGCACGTCTGATGCTATCGTATCTGGCCAACATCTACGCCCGCTGGATCACGGGACTACGGATCTGGGACCTGACGGGCGGGTTCAAGTGTTTTCGCAGGCGAGTCCTCGAGACCATTGATCTCTCGCAGGTCGTCTCAAACGGGTATGCTTTTCAAATCGAGATGAGTGTTCGCGCATGGCGAAAAGGGTTCAGGCTCCGGGAAATCCCGATCGTCTTCGTCGACCGGACCGAGGGGCAAAGCAAGATGAACAAAGCCATCGTTCGCGAGGCGGTATGGAAAGTGCCGCGCCTCCGGCTGATGGCCTGGTTCGGTCGCATTTGATCGGGCTACCGGTCTACAAGATGACGGGATCGGGCAACGATTTCGTCATGCTGGACGCCCGGGTGTCCACGCCCGACGACTGGAGCGCGGAGGACATGCAGGCGGTCTGCGCCCGTGGCACCGGCATTGGCGCCGACGGCGTCGTGTTCGTTGGTCCGGGGTCCAGAGCGGGCGCCGCGCGCATGATCTACTACAACGCCGACGGCTCGCACGCGGCCATGTGCGGCAACGCCGCCCTCTGTAGTACCACCCTCGCTGTGCGCCTCGGCGTGGGGGCGGCTGACGGCATGGACCTCGAGACCGATGCCGGGACGTACCGGAGCCGCACGAGCGAGCCGGGACGCGCCGAGCTGCATCTCGCGCCGGTGGACCCCCCAGCCACGGTACCGGGGCTCCAGCTCGCGCCAGGCGAGCAACAGGCCGCTCTGGGTCGCGTAGGAGTGCCGCACCTCGTCGTCCTGGTCGCCAACGTGGATCAACTGAATCTCATGGAACGCGGTCGCGCACTGCGGTTCGATCCGGCACTCATGCCTGAGGGCGCGAACATCAATTTCATATCCGCCGACGGCGCCGGCACGGCCGAGCGGTCTGTGTGGCGGATGCGGACTTACGAGCGAGGCGTCGAGGGCGAAACATTGGCCTGCGGGACGGGGGCTGTCGCGGCGTCGTGCGCCATCGAGGAGTGGGGTTTGGGCCGCTTACCGATCGACATCCAGAGCCGGAGCGGCCGGCTGCTCACCATCCGAGCAGCCAAGGCCTCGAACGGCCGCTACGAAGACGTCTGGCTAGTGGGCGAGGGGAGAATGGTGTTCAGAGGTGTTATTACGTGAGCCGCTTGTCCACATTCACACACGGCCTAACTTAACATAATATCTATTATACGAAGTTGGCTGTTACGACGCTGCACCCTTCGTCAGCTCGCCCAGACGCACCTTCGCCTCAGTCACCATGCCCTCTTTCGGGAAGTCCTTCACGATCCGCCTGTACGCCGCAATCGCTCTGGCCGTGTCTGCAGCCGCAGTCCACGCCCTGCCGGCCTCAGACAGCATCTGCGCCTTCTGGAAGTCCAGGCGGCCCGCTCCCGACGCTTTTTCGTACGTTTCCGCAGCGTCGCGGAGTCGTCCCGTGTTCTCGTACGCGGCCCCCAGGAGCCCGTAGGCTTGGGACCGGAAGGCACGGCCGGCGCGGGGCGCGTAGTCCCGCAGGACCTCAATCGCCTGCTGCGGCTGCCCCTGCAGCATGCGCACGTTGGCCAGGAGCAGCCGACCTTCCTGGGCGGCGTTGGTACCGGAGTAGTTCTCCACCACCCGCGCCAGCTCGCTTGCGGCGAGCGGCAGGTTCTGGCTTTCGAAGGCAAATCGGGCGCCCTGGAGCTCGCGGCTCGCGATCTCTTCCTCGCGACGTTGGGTCGTGAGCGTCCAAATGAAGAGTCCCACTCCGACGACCAGGATCGTCCCGATCCAGGAGCTCAGCTGCCTGTGCGCGTTGATCCACGCGACGGCGCGATCGGAAAACGATGTGGTGGGCGTGCGGACGGGACTGCTGGTGACGCCGGGCGCGACGGTCTGAGTTGCCATGTCTTTCACAATGTCCAATGTCGAATGTTCAATGTTCAATGATCAATGATCATTGGGCATTGATCATTGAGCCGTTGGTCCAGTGCCCCTGGGGTGACTCGAACACCCGGCCAACGGTTTAGGAAACCGCTGCTCTATCCACCTGAGCTACAGGGGCAGATTGTGGGGCGTAAACGGCCAAATCTACGCGAGTTAGGCGTAGTGCAGCAAGGCCTCGACTCGGCGCCCCTGGAGCCGCTGCCGCCCCTTCAGAAAGTCGAGCTCGATCAGAAAGCTGAAGCCCACTACGGACGCTCCCGTGCCGCCCACAAGCTGGGCGGCGGCGTTCGCGGTACCGCCGGTGGCGAGGACATCGTCGACCACCAGGACACGATCCCTCGCCTGCACGGCATCGTGGTGCATCTCCAGCGCGTCCGTCCCGTATTCGAGCGCATACTCGACCCGCTGCGTGGCTGCGGGCAGCTTGCCGGGCTTTCGGATCGGGACCAGCCCTGCCCCGAGCTCGAGCGCGATCGGCGCCCCGAACAGAAAGCCCCGCGACTCTATCGAAACCACGCGCGTGATCCGCGCGTCGCGGTACGGCTCGGCCATCAACTGCACCGCCTGCCCGAACAGCCCGCTGTCCAACAGCACCGGCGTGACGTCTTTGAACACGATCCCAGGCTTGGGAAAGTCTGTTACGTCCCTGATCGCGCGGCGCAACATATCAACAACTTTGGATATGTCGGATGAACTCGATTTATCGGATCTCAAAGGACCTCGGCACGTCACGTTCAAGTGGAACTTGAAGGGTCGCGACCTGGTCGACGCGGGCGGCCGGCGGACCGCGGCGCAGCTTGCCCTCGAACGTCTCCAGTGCCGACTCAGGCCCCCGACAAACTACTTCAACCGAACCATCCGGCAGGTTGCGAACGTAGCCGCCGAGCTGGAGTCGCTCCGCTTCGGACATGACAAACCACCTGAACCCGACCGCCTGAACGCGACCCCGGATAACCCAGCGCCGGAGGCTCAAATCGGCTCAACCGGCTTTCTGCGCCGTCGCAGCACGTACACGAGAATCGCGCCAAGGCTGACAGGAACGAGGACGAGCAGCGCCCAGGTCACATAGCGATGGATCTCCTCGCCGCGCAGTGTGCTCTCGTGCTGGCCCAGGAAGTAACCGATCCACGTGAGAATCGCACACCAGATCGCCGCCCCGACGGCCGTGTAGGGGATGAACTTCGCCAGCGGCATCCGATGCAACCCCGCCGGGATCGAAATCAGGTGTCGAATGACCGGAAACAATCGTCCGATGAGGGTGCTGATCTCGCCATGCTGGGCGAAAAACCGCTCGGAGCGCAGCAGGTTCTTTTCGCTCAGCAGGACGTACTTGCCGTAGCGCTGAATGAGCGGCCGCCCGATGAGCTGGGCCCCGTAGTAGTTCGCCAGCGCGCCGATAATGCTCCCGACCACTCCGCAGATGAGCGCGAGCGCGAAGTTCATCTCCCCCTTCGCGGCCCAATACCCCGCCGGCGGCATCACCAGCTCGCTCGGCACCGGGAGGATCGAGGATTCCATCGCCATCAGGGCAATGATCCCCGGGTAGCCGAGATCGAGACAGACCTTCAGCAGCCAGTCAATGAACTGCTCAAGCATCGAAGCCGTGCTCTCCGACGAGGGGGACAAAGCGCGCGCCGCCGATGGCCGTCGCCTGGACACCAGTCGCCGTGCGGCGCACCAGCGTCAGCGTTTGGGCACCCTTGGCACCGAGGGGGATGATCATCCGCCCCCCCCCCGGTGGGGGGGCGAGCTGCTCGACGAGTGGCGGCGGAATCTCCGGCCCGCCCGCAGCCACAAGAATCGCGTGATACGGGGCGTAGGCGCTCCAGCCCAGCGTTCCGTCGCCCACGAGCAGCGACACATTGCTGACGCCGGCCGCCCGGAGCGCCGCCTGCGCCGATTCGGCCAGTGTACGCACGCGTTCGATCGAGAAGACCTGCCCGGCGAGCGCCGCGAGCAGTGCCGTTTGGTAGCCCGACCCGGTGCCGATCTCGAGCACTTTCTCCTGGCCCGTGAGCCCCAGCGTCTCGAGATAGCGCGCCTGCGTAAACGGTTGCGAGATCGTTTGACCGGTGCCGATCGGCAGTGCGGCATCCTCGTACGCACGGTGGCGCACCGCTTCGGGAACGAACAGATGTCTCGGCGTGTGCGCGAACGCGCGCAGGACGGCGAGATCGCGAATCCCCTGGGCACGCAGCTGCTCGACCAGCCGGGCCCGGTAGCCGCCGTAGGTGTCGCGGCTGGCACCGCCGGGGCCACTGCCCCCGCCCCCCCCGCCCCCCCTGCCCCCCTCCCCCGCGGCGGGGGTCACTTACCGAGGTCCCACTTACTGACGACTTCGAGCAGCTTGTAGTTGGTCAAATCGACGTGCAGCGGTGTCACCGAGATGTAACCGTCTCTTACGGCCTGAAAGTCGGAGTCCGCCCCGCCCGACCAGGTGACGCGACCGCCGCCGATCCAGTGCACCTCGCGGCCCCAGGGGTCTTTCATCGTCGCGATCTCTTCATGGAATACGCGGCTGCCGAGGTTGGTCACCTTCACGCCTTTGACCTGATCGCCGGGAATCGGCGGCAGGTTGATATTGAGCAGCGTCTCCCCCGGAAAGTTGTCCACCTGCACGATACGCGTGATCAGCCGCTCGAGCCCTGGGCGATGACTCTCCAGATGCTCGAGATCGAAGCTGCCATACGAGATCGCGACACCCGGCACGCCGGCGGCGAGGCCTTCCATCGCGGCGGAGACGGTGCCCGAGTACAGCACGTCCTCGCCCATGTTCGGTCCGTGATTGACGCCCGAAAACACCCAGTGCGGCTCATCGGGCATGAGCGCGCCGAGCGCCAGGAGCACACAGTCGGTCGGTGTGCCGTCCACCTGAAACGCGCCGTCGGAGCGACGATGCGCTCGCAGCGGTCGATGCAGCGTCAGCGAATGCGAGGTCCCGCTCTGCTCGCGGTCGGGTGCCACGACGGTGACCTGGCCGACCGTCGCGCACACTTCGGCAAGCAGCGCGATGCCGGGTGCGAGCACGCCGTCATCGTTCGAGACCAGAATGCGCAATCTGCTTGCGTTGGTAGTCACGAGGCTCCCGCGACGATCCGGCCGGCGTGTCGCGCGAACGCGCGCGCCATGCGCCAGGTGTCGCCGAAATGGCGAAAATGGCTGGGGGCACCGTAAATCGTCGGCACCTCCACCGACGCCACACGATAACCAGCCCGCAAAGCCTCGAGCAGGAAATTGGCCTCGAATTCGTAACGATCCCCCGCCGGCTGGACCTGTTCGGCCACCGCGCGGGTGAATGCCCGGAATCCGGTCTGGGCGTCGGTCACCGTCTGGCCGCCGATGCGCGACGCCAGGCTGGCTGAGAGCCAGTTGGTGAAGCGCCGCGAGACCGGCATGGGTCCGCTCCGGGCGCGTGCCCCCAACACCAGGTCCGCGGCGCGATCTTGAATCGGCTGGAGGATGCGTGGGATCTCGCTGGGCAGATGCTGTCCGTCTGCGTCGAGCGTCACGATGGCTTCGGCACCCTCCGTGCACGCGCGCGCAAGCCCGCTGCGCAGCGCGACGCCCTTGCCGCGATTGCGGGCATGCGTGACGACAACAGCGCCCCTCATCCGTCCCTCCTCCCCCGTCCCATCGTCCGATCCGTCATCGATCAGGATCACCTGCGCGTCGGGAAGCACCGTCCGGGCGCGGGAGACCACGTCGCCGATCGTCGCAGCGGCTTGATAGGCAGGGATCACGATCGCGACGCGCACCGTCAAGAGCCTTCGAGGATACCGAGCACCGACTTGAGCTCGGCGCGGAGCTCCTTGACCGTTTCGGTGGCCAGCGCGCGGCGGGCCTCGGGCTTGAGCTCACCCGAGCGACGATACTGCTCGATCTTCTGTCGCGCCCCCTCGATCGTGTACTTCTCGGTGTAGAGCAGATGCTTGACGAGCATGATCAGCTCGATTTCGCGGCGCTGGTACACGCGGTTGCCCGAGCGGTTCTTGGCGGGATTCAGAAATCGGAATTGACTCTCCCAGTAGCGGAGCACGTGCGGCTTCAGGTCGGTGAGCTGGCAGACCTCGCCGATCGAGAAGAATTCCTGGACGGGCTGAGCCAGAGGTCCGCTGCTCATCAGCTTTCCGCCTTGAGCTCGCGCTCCATCAAGTCGCTGATCGCCTGGTGCGGCGGCTTATGCTGGAACAGGATGTTCGCCACCTCACGGGCGATCGGCAGCTCGACGCCGTGCCGCTCGCCCAGCGCTACCGCGGTGCGCGTGGTGTTGACGCCTTCGACCACGGCCGCTTTCCCGGCAAGCGCGTGCTCGAGAGTCTGTCCCTGTCCCAGCGCGACGCCGAGGGTGCGATTGCGCGACAAGGCACCCGTCGCGGTGAGAATCAGATCGCCCATCCCCGCGAGTCCGGCAAACGTCATCGGCTGCGCGCCGAGGGCCACGCCGAGCCGGGTGATTTCGGCGAGCCCGCGCGTGATCAGCGCCGCACGGGTGTTGAATCCCAGACCCAGGCCTTCGAGAATCCCCGCCGCCAATGCGACCACGTTCTTGAGCGCGCCCGCCAGCTCGACGCCGATCACGTCGGTGTGGGAGTACACGCGGAAATAGTTCGTGGAGAACACGCGCTGCGTGCGCTGCGCGACGTCGTGGTCGCTCGCGGCCGCGACGACGGCCGTGGGTTGGCGCTGAAACACTTCCCAGGCGAACGACGGGCCCGAGAGCACCGCGACCGGCGTCCCCGCCGCCAGCACCTCCCCCAGCACGCAGGAAGGCCGCTCGAGTCGATCGGGATCCAGGCCCTTGGAGACGCTCACGACAAGCGGTCGCGCGTCTGCCAGGGCCGTCGCCGCGTGCGTCATCACGGCCCGCACCGCGTGCGCGGGCGCGGCCGATACCACCGTTTCCACACCACGCAGCGCGACGGCGAGATCGCCCTCGGCGCGGAGTCCCTGTGCAAGCTCCGCGCCGGGCAGGAACATTTCGTTGCGGTGCCGGCGATTGATGCCTTCGATCACCTCGGATTCACGCGCCCAGAGTGTGACCCGCTCCCCTTTGCGGGCGAGCAGATCCGCCAGCGCGGTCCCCCAGGCGCCACCGCCGACGACGGTGACGTTCATTCGGACGGCCCGACGGCCGGACGGCCGGACGGCCCCTTACCCCGGGTGCGAAATCGGTTTTCGGTCCCGGCGATCAATCGCGCGATGTTACGCCGGTGCGCGAAGATGATCAACAGCACCAGCACCACGCTTGCCCAGAACACATACGACTCGCCGGGCTGCAGCAGCGCGACCATGAGCGGGACGCTCAGCACGGCGACGATCGAGCTGAGCGAGACGTATCCCGTGAGCCACAGGCACACGCCCCAGACCGGGATCGCAATGAGTACGGCGAGCGGCGCGAGCGCCAGAAACATCCCCGCGGCCGTGGCCACACCCTTGCCGCCTTTGAACGAGACGTACGGCGAGAACATGTGTCCCAAGACCGCCGCCCCGCCCGCGGCAAGGGGCAGCCAGGGATATGGATTGTTGGGGGCGAAGAGGACGGGCACTGCCCCCTTGGCGATGTCGATCAGGGCGACGGGAATCGCATACTTCCAGCCCAGGATCCGGTAGACGTTGGTCGCGCCCAGGTTCTTCGAGCCGTGCTCGCGCAGGTCGATCCCCCGCCCCAGCTTGCCGGCGATGTAGCTGGTCGGCGTCGCCCCGAGCAGGTAGGAGGCCACCAGCGCGAGGACAGCGTTCAGCGGCGGCCTCGCTTGCGCCGGAACTTGATCGTGAGCGGAGCGCCCGTGAACTCCCACGCTTCGCGAAACCCGTTGTGCAGGTAGCGCGTGTACGACTCCGGGATCGCGTCGGGCCGATTCGCGACCACCGCGAACCGGGGCGGCGCGGTCCCCACCTGGGTCGCGTAGAAGAGCCGTACCGATTCCCCTACGGGCTGCGGAGGCTGCTGGCGGGCCAGCAGCTGCTCCAGCACGCGATTGACCTCGGCGGTGGGCACCCGCTTCTTGCGCTCTTCGGCCACCGTCACGATCGCATCCAGCAACTTTGTGACGCGCTGACCCGTTTTCGCGGAGACGTAGTAGAACGGGATGAACTCGAGGAATGCCGCGCGCGCCTTGATGTCACGCTCGCCGTCGCGCGCCGTGTTGGTTTCTTTCTCCTCGATCAGGTCCCACTTGTTCACGGCAATGATGACGCCGGCCCCGCGCTCCCACGCCTCATTGGCGATCTTGAGGTCCTGCACATGCATTCCGTCCTTCGCATCGACGACGAGCAAGCAGACCTCGGCCCGTTCCATGGCGCGTGACGTGCGCAGCGTCGAGTAGAACTCGAGGTCTTCATCCACCTTGCTGCGCTTGCGAAGCCCGGCGGTGTCGATGAACACGAGCTTGTGTCCCTGATACTCGAACTGCGTGTCGATGGCGTCGCGGGTCGTGCCGGGCTCATCGTGCACGATCAACCGTTCCTGACCGAGCAGCCGGTTCACGATGCTCGATTTGCCCACGTTGGGACGCCCGACGACGGCAACATGGATGGCTGCGTCGCCCTCCGACTCGGGCGACTCCGGCAGGATCGCGGCGACCTTATCCAGCAGGTCACCGCTGTTCTTTCCGACCGCCGCCGACACCGGGAACGGATGGCCCAGCCCGAGCTCGTAGAACGCGAGGTGGCGGGTTTCGTCGGGGAGGTCGTCCGCTTTGTTCACGACGAGCAGCACCGGCCGCTTCGCCTTGCGCAGGTACTGGGCAATCTCGAGGTCCAGAGGGTGGATGCCGGCCTCGATGTCCACCACAAAGAGCAGTACGTCACTATCCGCGACCGCCTGCTCCACCTGGGCCCGGATCGCCCGGTTCATCGGGTCGCTCGACCCGAGCACGAGGCCGCCTGTGTCGACGAGCCAGAAGCGCCGGCCATTCCACTCGGCGGGGGCGAAATGACGATCGCGCGTCACGCCAGGCTGCGCATCCACGATCGCCTGCCGCCGGCCGATGATTCGATTGAACAGCGTCGACTTGCCGACGTTGGGGCGCCCGATGATGGCTACGGTCGGTACACTCATACGCCCACCTCTTCCGCCACCAACGCGTCCGCAAAGTCGTACGACAGCTTGATCGGCATCGGCAGCTGCGCCGCGAGGTCGTGAGCCTCGAGATCGTCCATGAACAACAGATCGTCGTTCACGGACTCGGCGGGCAGCAATGCGAAGTCGAGATCACGACGGTCCTTCAGCGCTTCGAGAATCGCCTTCCCCGGCAACAGCCCGGCGGTGGTGACCGATTGCCCGAACAGTGTGTTCTCGAGCGTCACCACCTCAAACTGCGCGTGCGTGATCTGCGTGAGATCAGCGACGATCTGCGGGATCAGTGGCCCCATGGCGGTGCCGGTCACGATGCCGATCCGCTTGTCCCGCCATTGCTCCGATTCGAGTGCCGCGCGCGCGGCCTGGATGCGCGCCTGGAGATAGCGCACCGACCCGACGCCGTTCTCGCGCTGCTCGAAGTCGCCGTACCACTCGGCGGGCGGTAACGGCAAGTCCGCCTGGAGGTACAGATCGTCCGCCCCGTAGCACCACGGCATGCCTCGATCGGCCACCGCGCGCGCCGCGAAGTCGTCCACGGCCGCGAGCGCCGCGCGGCATTCCTCGCGCGTGGGCTGGCGCACCAGCGAGTGCTTGCTGAACTCGGTCAGGGCGACGGGCACCACCGAGACCGACAGGACCGCCGCACCGAGCCCGTACAGATCGCCCAGGGTGCGGACCAGCTGCGGCCCGTCATTGATGCCGGGGACCAGCACGACCTGCGTGTGGAACGAGATCCCCCGCTCCGCGAACCAGCGCAGCTGCGGAATCACGTCGGGCGCCTCGGGATTGCGCAGCAGCCAGCGGCGCACCACGGGATCGGTCGCGTGCACCGACACGTAGAGAGGCGACAAGCGGTATGCCACGATGCGCTCGAGGTCCCATGGCTTGAGGTTGGTCAGCGTGGCGAAGTTGCCGTAGCGGAACGAGAGGCGATAATCGTCGTCGCGGATATAGAGCGCCTGGCGCATCCCCTGCGGGTTGCCGTCCACAAAACAGAAGTCGCAGTGGTTGGCGCAGCGGCGAATGCGCGGCGGCTCGAGCGTGACGCCCATCGGCATCCCTTCCGGACGTTCAACGTCGTACTCGATCTCCTGCCCCGACGGCAGACGGGCATGCAGCACGAACTGATCTTCGGCTGTCAGGAACTCCCAATCCAGAAAGTCCTCGAGGCTCTTGCCATTGACCGCAAGCAGCTCGGTTCCGGGAGTGAGTTCTAAGGCGGCTCCCAACGAGTCGGGGGCCACCGCTTGCACGCGAATCACTGCTGACCGCCTTTAGAGGTTCAAGGAGTTTCTGAGGCTAACGGCGCAACTTCAACTGCTAATATCGCTTAGGAGGGCCGGTAACGCCAGGCAATCAGTGCGGTTCCGGGCACGCGGATCTCGATGTCGCGCGAGCCTTGGGGCGCGAGTGCGGGGATCTCAACGGATTGTGTGACTTGGACATTGCCGTTCGCATCGAGGAATTCGAACGTCAGCCGCTGGACCGGTGCGGCGACGCTTCCGGCATTACTCGCGCTGCCCCGCAGGATGTAACCGCTGGAGTCGGCGTCGAGGCTGCTGATCACGACCTCCACGGCCTGCCCCCCGGCGGCAAGGTCCTGGTACTTCTGGGCCGAGTCCCGCCGCCCGCGCAGGTCCCACCCGGCGGCCAGCAGCCGCAGCGTGCCACGGTTCAGGGGATCTACGGCCTTGAGCCGCTGCGCCACGGGGAGCAGGTGCGCGGAGTCACGGAGGGTCTGGTAGGCGTTGCCCAGATCCACGAGTGCGTCGCGATTGTAGGGCCGCTTGGCGATGCCCCGCTCGATCAGCGCGGCGCCAGCTGCCGTGGCGTTGCCGCGCAGCGCTCCCCGCCCCGCCTCGATGAGCAAATCAGGGTCGCTCGTGCGACTGCGCGGATAGACCGCCTCGAACGCCGCGGTCGTCTCAGCCACCCGGCCGCTCTGGTAGTAGAGGGTCGCGAGACCCGCGGTCGCCTCGGTCGCGTCGGGATAGGCCTCGAGATAGGCGCGGAACGAGCGAATCACAGGGTCGTAGATCGATGCTGCCGCGGCGCTATCGCTCGCGACGGCACTCGCTCGCGCCGCCAGCGCGGCCCGGCGATCCGCGACCCCCTTGGCGCGCGCGCTCGAATCCCGCGCAAAGCTTTGCTGATCGGCCGGCGCGAGCCGCGCACCCCGGGCTTTGCGCGACGCCGAGGAGGCCTCGATCCGCACCAGCACGCTCGAATCGACGGCCAGGAGGCGCTGGAGCGAATCACGGCTGAAGCGCGTCCGCTGCCAGCGTTGGGCAGTCGTGTCGCTCTGCAGCTGCCGCACGTACAGACGCGTGGCCGTTCCGAGCGCGTCCCTTTTCATCTCGGCGAATGCCGTGTCGCTGCCGGCGACTTGCGCCGCCTGGTTCAGCGCCGCCGCCGCGGAGTCGATCTTGTTTTCGGACGCATAGATTTGTCCGAGCGCGAGCATGGCGCGCGGGTGCGCCGGCCGGAGCCCCGCGGCCTGGCGCAACAGCGCCTTTGCCGAATCGAGCTTGTTCTCCTGCCAGGTTCTGAGGCCGTTCTGCAATACCTCGGTCCACAGCTGCTCGCGATACCCGTCGATGTCCGCCTGGCACTGCGGGGCGAGCGCCAGCGCCTTGCGGAACGCGCTGTCGGCGCCCGCGCCGTCCTTCATCTCGACGTAGTAGCGGCCGAAGTAGTACCAGACGGCGGGGTTCTGCGCCTGCCCATCCCCCGTGATCGAGCGCGTCAGGACGTCACGGGCCGCTGCGAGCATCCGGTCACGCGTATTGGGCTTGGTGGCGGCGGACTGCAGATCGATGACGGCGGAGTTCACGCGGAAATGCCCCGGCTTGATGTCGCAGGGCGGCTGGGGGGACACCCACTCCCGCGCCTGCGCGCCAAGCGCGCCCGGCGCGAGCGCGGTCAGAAGCCTGAGGAAGGAAGTGCGCGACGGCATGGTAGCTACAGTAAGAGCGGGCGACGGGATTCGAACCCGTGACGTCCAGCTTGGGAAGCTGGCATTCTACCCCTGAATTACGCCCGCGAACCGGGCGGAATGTGCGCGCACATTCCGCCCGCGTCAATCGCTACTGTCTTCGGTACCGCCACGCCACGATGCCCGAGCCTTTGGCTTGAATCTCGATGGGATGGCTCTGCGCAGGCGGGATCGACGGCACCTGCACCGTCTGAGTGCCCACGACTTCGCCCGTCCCATTCAAGAATTCGAACACAAAGGTGAGCGCCGGACTCGCGCCCGGCCGCGCATTGGTGACGAGCCCTCTGAGGTCTCTGCCCCCTTCGGTCGAATCGAACTGGCTGATGGTCACGTCGGCGATGAGCGTCGAATCGTGCAGCCGCAGGTAGTGCAGCGTCGAGTCGACTCTTCCATTCGCCTGCTGCGAGTACGCCATCATTTTGATCGACTGCTTGTTCATCGGATCGACGGCGATCAGCCGGCGCGACATCTCCAGCGCCGTGACGGAATCACGCATCCCGAGCGCCGTGTTCGCGCGATGGATGAGGGCCTCGCGATAGTACGGATTCAGCTTGAGGCTGGCATCCAACGCCTGCGCCGACAGCGTGTAGGCTTCCCGCGAGCTGCTGACGTATTCGTTCACCTGCCCCTTCGTCACCGAGTCGCAGCGGGCACGAATCCGGGCCGCCGTCAGCGCCGGCCGTGCGGCACGGGCCGTTTGGCGGCAGCTGCTGCCCGCGGCCCCCGTGTCGGGCTCATCCGGTACGCTCTGCGAGATCGCCGCGCCGACGCGATACAGGATGTAGTAGCCCATCGAGTCGGCATTGCTCACCACCTTCTGGTAGATCGCGAAGGCGCTGTCCTTCTTCCCGGTCGCCATGTAGACCGTGCCCATCGAAGCCAGCACTTCAGCGTCGTTGGGATAGATGGTCAGGTACTCGTGATAGGCGGCGCTCGCCTGATCCCAATGCTCCTGACTCTGCTCGATGCGCGCGAGGTTGTAGAGCGCATCCTTGTAGTCCTGTGCGAACTTCGGATCCTTCTTGGCGATGTCGGCGGAGCGGCGGAAGTACGCGACCGCGGAATCGATCTGGCCGGCGTTGAAATACAGCGTCGCGAGGTACTTGGTGCTGGTGGGCTCGTCGGGCAACAGCGCGCTGGCCCGCCGGAACGAGGCGATCGCCGAATCGGTGTTGTTGGCCTGCCAGGCCGCGACCCCGGCGTTGAAGACCGGGACCCACACCACACGGCGCCAACCCGCAATGTCGTCCTTACATTCGGGCTTCAAGGTTTCGGCACGCGTAAACGCGGTATCGATGCCGACCGCGTCATTGGTCAGGATGTAATAGCGGCCCAGGTAGTACCAGGCGGCCGGATTCTTCTCCTGCCCGCCGGTGGTGAGCGCCTGATTCAAGACGCGCTGCGCATCACGCAGGTCTTTCTGCTTCTGATCCTCAAATTTCGAATTGCTCGCGCTCTTGAGATAAAGCAGACCGCTGTTCACCAGGTAATGACCCGGCTTGATATCACACTTCACCTCCGCCCAGCGCCCTGATTGCGCGCCGAGGGGGGGGGCCGCGATCATCACCAGCAGGACAACTACCCAGTTGCGAACCGTACGCACGTTCACTCCTTGGCTTTCGCGATAAGGGCCTCGGCGTCGCGCTCGACGGCGCGCGCCACGTCGATCGGCGGCCGCCCCAGCGCCTTCGCCGCCGCCATGACATCGTCGTATTCCGGTTTTATCCGCACGTTGCCGCCATCCAGAACCTTGACCCGCACGGCAACACCATCCAACTGCACCGTGAGCTGATGGCGCGGCAACGTCGCCCGTTCTGCCACCCAGCGGCGCACCCCGGCGGTCGTGCTGTGACGGAACAGCTCCGCCGTCACCGCTTCGGCCAGATGCTCGGGCACCATGACCTCGACCCGAAATCCCTGGCGCCCTTTCTTCATCTGCACAGGCCAAGTCTGCACGTCGAGCGCGCCCGCGCTGACCACCGCCTGCCGCAGCGGCTCGACGTACTCGGGACTCATGTCGTCCACGTCGGTCGCCAGCAGCACCACGCGAGCCGCCTCGCTCGCCGCTTCGGCGAGCAGAATGCGCAGCGCGTTGGGATACTGCTCGGGGTCGCGCTGACCCGCGCCCCAGCCGCTTCCCGTCAGACGCCACCGCTCCGGCGGCGCGCCGGCGGAGAGCACACGCAGCAGCGCCGCGCCGGTCGGCGTCGTCGCCTCGCCTTGCACCGGGCTGCCGGACATGGCCGCCACTTCGAGCCCTTCGAGCAGGATCGCGGTCGCCGGCGCGGGCACGGGAAGGCGCCCGTGCGCCGCCTCGACCCATCCCTGCCCCACCGCTACCGGCAGGTGATGCACGGCGTCGACACCCAGCCGCTCGAATCCTTCGATCGCACCCACGATGTCGAGCACCGCGTCTACCGCGCCGACTTCGTGCAGATGCACCTGCTCGGGAGCCACACCGTGAACGCGCCCCTCGGCTGCGCCGATCAGTCGAAACGCCTTGAGCGCGCGCTCTCTTCACCCACTCCGACACCGGCGCCCGCTCGACCAGTCGCAACAGCTCACCCACGTGACGACCGTGCGGCTGCTCGGGAATCGCGAACTCGACCTGCTTACAGATGATACCAGCCCGCCGAACGTCTCGGACCGCAACGCGCACATCACCTACCCCAAGCCGCGCTGGTAGCTCCTCCAGCCACTTTGTCGGTACACCGAGTGAGAGAAGCGCACCCAGTGTCATATCGCCGCTGATGCCGGCAGCTGGATCGATGATAGCGATGCGCATGGGCCGAAGTCGCGAAATATAAATGGGTTAGGCTCTGTAGAGCCACCCGGCCCCGGTATTGAACAGGACGATGCGGTTCGCCGGCTCGAGCACGCCAGTCCGCTTCAGCTCGAGCGCCCCTGCAAGAGCGGCTCCCCCCTCGGGCGATGCGTCGATGCCTTCGGCGACTTGCAGCTCGCGTGCGGAGTTCGTGAGGGCCTCGTCGCTGACGGCGACCGCGCCGCCGCCGCTCTCCCGCAGGGCCCCCAGCATCAGCCGGTCGCCAAGGGGTGTGGGAACGCGCAGGCCCGCGGCCACGGTCTCCGGATTGGGCCAAGGCGTGGCTCGGTCAGCACCGGCTTCAAATGCCTGCACCACCGGCGCGCACCCGGTGGACTGCACCGTGAACATCCGCGGCAGCGGTCCACGCAGCCACCCGGCAGCCCGCAGCTCCTGGAAGGCCTTCCACATGCCGATCAGCCCTGTGCCGCCGCCCGTGGGATACACGATGGCGTCGGGCAGTGTCCAACCCATCTGCTCGGCCAGCTCGAGGCCGAGCGTCTTCTTGCCTTCGATGCGGTACGGCTCGCGCAGCGTCGAGACGTCGATCGCACCGGTGTTCTCAGCGTGCAGCCGGGCCGCGATCCCGCAGTCACCGATGTGACCGTCGACCAACATCAGGTCACCGCCGAACGCGCGGATTTGCTCGAGTATGGGACGGGGCGTTGTTGCCGGCGCGTACACGCGCGCCCGCGCACCGGCCCGGGCCGCGTACGCGGCGAGCGCGACGCCGGCGTTCCCGGCGGTGGGCACGACAAACTGCTTCGCTCCCGCCAGGACGGCGCGGGTCACGGCGACCGCGAGTCCGCGTGCCTTGAACGAGCCGGTCGGGTTGGTGCTTTCGTCTTTGACCCAGAGGTGATCGAACCCATGGCGAGCGGCGAGTCGCTCGACGTGAAGGAGCGGCGTTCCTCCCTCGCCGAGCGTGATCGGCTGCTCGGCCTCGGCCAGGGGGAGCCACATGTCGTAGCGCCACATCGTCCAGCGCTGCGTCCGCAGGTGCGTCTTCGCTTCGGGGGATGGCGGTGCACTGTAGCGCACCAGATACGGCGAGCCGCACACGTCGCAGACGCCGGGAAACCCGTCGGCGTCGCGCGTGCGGGCAGGTGCGCACGCGGAGCACTCCAGTGTCCAGGTGATCACGCGCCCTGGTGCAACCGGTCGAGGATGCGATCGGCGAGCGTGGTCGAGAACCCCGGCAGCGCCGCGATCTCAGCGGGCGTGGCCGTGCGCACGCCGGCCAGTGAGCCGAAGCGATCCAGCAAGAGCCGACGCCGCGCCGGCCCGATGCCGGGGATCCGGAGCAGCTCGGACGTAATCGTGCGCTGGGAGCGGCGTTTGCGACTGTACGACACCGCGAAGCGATGGGCCTCATCACGGGCGCGCTGCAACAGCTTGAGCGACGGGCTCCGGCGCGAGAGGCGCAGCGGTTCGTCGTATCCCGGCTGGAAGATTTCTTCTTCCCGCTTCGCCAGACTCACGATGGGCAAACGATCCTGTCCCTGTGCACGCGCTGCCTCCACGGCTGCGGAAAGTTGTCCCTTCCCACCATCGATGACGATCAGGTCGGGGAGCTGCTTCTGCTCCGCCACACGTCGGGCCAAAAACCGGCTCACGACTTCCTTCATCGCCGCAAAGTCGTCGATCCCTTCTACCCCTTTGATCCGGTATCGGCGGTAGTCTGACTTGCGCGGCCGGCCGCCTTCGAACCACACCAGCGAGCCCACGGTGTCGCGACCCTGGTTGTGCGAGATGTCAATGCAGACCATCGCCCGGGGCACCACCGGCAACCCGAGGTCACGCCCGAGCGCGAAGACCGGATCCGCGGCGCGCTCGTCGATGTCGAACGCCTCGATCTTGAAGCTGTCGAGCAGATGGCGGGCATTCTGGTCGGCGAGCTCTACGAGCTTCGCCGCCGCGCCGCGCTGCGGCACCACGAACTCGACGCCCGGCGCCAGCTCGCGCAGCGCCGCAAAGTCGGTCGGTGCGAATGGCAGCACCACGCGCTGTGCGCGCTGTTCGAGAGGGAGATAGTAGCCCACCAGGAAGGTGCGGAGCACGTCGCCCTCCGGCGCATGCTCGACATGCTCCAGGAAGCGGTGCTCGCGCGCCACCAGCCGTCCATCCCGGATGCGGAGAATCACACCGGCGGCATCATCGCCGTCGCGCGCAAGGCTGATCGCGTCCGCGTCGCCGCCCCCCACGACCTCGACCGTCTGCGGCTGCTCCAGCTGATCCAGCCACTTGAGCGCATCGCGCAGCTGCGCCGCGCGCTCGTAATCCTGGGCGTTGCTCGCTCCCTGCATGCGCTCGCGCAGCCGCCCCCGCACGTCCAACGTCTTGCCCGACAAAAACAACACCACGTCGTCGATCATGCGCCGGTACTCTTCGGCGCTCTGATACCCGACGCAGGGAGCCTTGCAGCGCTCGATGTGAAAATCGAGGCACGGCCGGTCGGGGGCTTCCGCGGGCAGCTGCCAGGAGCACGAGCGCACGGTGAAGATGCGGCGGATGATCCGGAGCGTCTGACGCAGCGTGGCCACGTCGGTGTAGGGACCGAAGTAGCGCGCCCCGGGCATCGCGACGCGCCGCACCACCAGGACGCGGGGGAACGGCTCGGCCAGGGTCACCGCGATCTGCGGGTAACTCTTGTCGTCACGCAGCCGGATGTTGAACTTCGGCTGGTTTTCCTTGATGAGCGTGTTCTCGAGCAGCAGCGCCTGCGCCTCGTTCGGGACGATGATCGTCTCGAGATCGGCGATCTGCTCGCGGAGGAACTCCCGTTCCGTGCTCCCCTGCTCCTCAGCGAAATACGCGGGCACGCGCGAGCGCAGGTTGGCCGCCTTCCCGACGTACAGAATCTCCCCCGCGACGTTTTTCCAGATGTACACGCCGGGGCGAGCGGGAAGAGCCGCTAGTTGGCGGGCGAGCCGGTCAGAGATTGCCATGCGCGTATCGCGTCGGGGTGACGGAACGCCAATGTGAGCGCCCCGTATGCCACACCAAAGATACTCAGCACGACAATGCCACGCGGGATGGGACGCCAGGCGGTGACGAGTTGATCGGCTCCGTACGCCACGGCGGCCGCGATCAGGGCCGCGAGGAACACCAGGCCGAGGGCGCGCCAGTCGACACGCTGCAATACGGTACCGATGCGCTGATCCAGATTGCGGAGGTTCAGCGCCGTGTTCAGCGTCGCGCCGATCGATGACCCCACGGCGATGCCGGCGGGCCCGTAGCGTCGCATGAACAGCCACGACAGCAACCCTGACACGACGAGCGAAACGATCGCGATGCGCACCGGTGTGCGGGTATCGCCGAGCGCGTAGAACCCGGAGGCGAACAACTTGACCGTCGATTGCCCGAGGAGCCCGATCCCGTACGCCGCCAGCACGCCGCCCACCAGCTGCGTGTCATCGGCATCGAACCGTCCGGTTTGGAACAGCAAACCGATGATCGTCGGCCCGAGCGCGGCGAACGCGAACGCGGATGGCATCACGAAGTAGGCGATCCGCCGGAACCCGACCGCAATGCGCGCGCGCAGCTGGTCGTGGGCGCGCTCGGCGATCGCGTCGCGGGACAGATCCGGCAACGCGACGGCCGTGACCGCGACCCCGAACATGCTGATCGGCAGGACCTGAACAAGTTGGGCATACCCCAGACTCGCGAGCCCACCCTCCCCCGTGAACGAACCGAGGAACGTGTCCACCAGACCGGAGATCTGCGCTACGCCGGCGCCAAGGACCAACGGCAACCAGGCGCTGATGACCGACCGTACGCCTTCCGGGGCGAGGCTCACCCGGAGTGGAATGCCCTGCAACAAGCGCCAGCACGTGGGCAGCTGAATCGCGATCTGCAGCACGCTGCCGGCCACCGTGCCCCAGGCGAGCGCGAGCGAGAGTCCGTACAGCCCGGCGCCCTTCATCCAGGCCGCCGCGCCGACCATCGCCGCGATGCCGGCGACGTTCCACAGGGCCGGCGCGGCGTATGGCAGGAAGAAGCGGCGATGGGTGTTGAGGATCCCGAGGCACCAGGCGGAGACGACCATGAGCCCGGTCATCGGGAAGAGAATGCGGACGAGCACCGTTGTGAGATCGCGCCGCGGGCCGTCGAAGCCCTGGGCGACGATGGCGGTAATCGCCGGCGCGAACGCAATGCCGATGACGGCGAGCACGCCGCTCGCGAGCAGCAGCAGGCCGAGAATCGCACCCGCGAGCGCCCGCGCGGCATCCTTGTTCTGCTCGTTCAGGCGCGCGTACACGGGAATGAACGACGCCGACAGCGTCCCTTCGCCGAGCAGGTTGCGCAGCGCGTTGGGAATGCGCAGCGCCGCGCGGAACGCGTCCGCCGCCGCGCCGTTGCCGAAGTAGTGCGCAAACACGCGCTCGCGGACGTAGCCGAGCACGCGGGTGACCAGAATCCCGGCCGCTACGCGCGCGGCGCTGCGTCCGCCGCTTCCCTTCAAGAAGTCGGTTTCTTCCGGCGAGGGTCTTCCAGCAGGCGCTGCATGAACTGCAGCTCTTCGCGCATGCCCGCCACGGAGCGATTGAGGTCCTCGAGCTCGGTTTCCAACAGCTCGACCTTCCGCTGCACATCCCGCAGCTCGGGCGCGGGCCCCTCCGCACGTCCCTCCATCCGGCGCGCGACCGATTTCCCCAGGGGCGAGTCGACGAGGATCGCAGCCACGGGGATCAGCAACGCCACGATGAGGATGACAGCGAGCACCCACATGGATCGGATTCTAGGGACCCCCTGCCCAGCGCGCCACCTCCGCTTCGAGATCGCCTAGCAGCGACGTCCCGTAGCGCGCCATGAATGAAGCGAGCGTGAGGACACGCTCCTGTGGCTTGCCGTTGGGAGCCAGTGCGGCGCGAGCCCGGGCCAGTTGACTGGCCAGGGTCCCCTGCGCGCGCTTGAGACTGGCGACCAGCTTCTTCTCGATCTCGTTGGTGCCTGCGAGCGCCGCGTTGCGGGCCGACTCCACCGTCCGCTCGAGCGTCGGATCAAGCCGCTGCACCTCCCCACTGACGCGCGCGAACCGCGACGCGACGTCGTCGCGCAGCTGCTCCAGCGCGGCGGCGAGCTCGGGCGGCATGTCCGCGCGCGCCAGACGCGCCTCGAGCGTCCCGGCCGGCTCGCTGAAATCCTCGGGTGTGAGCCCAAGCTTCTGGAGCACCTTGTCGACGCGCGATTCGATGATGACCCCCGACCAGCGGCGGATGGGCGCCTGCGGCGTCACGCCGAGGCGCGAGAACAGGGGGGCCGACTCGGGCAGGTATTCCATTTCTCCAGGGCCACCGAGGTATGCGACCGTCGGGAACAGCGCGGCTTCAATCACCGGCCGCAGCAGCACGTTGGGCGACAGGCGCTCCGGCGCGTCCCGGGCGATCTGCTCGAGCTGCGCCCGTGTGAACCGCTCGCCGCTGCGCCGCGTGACGAACGCTTCCCCTTCCGGCTTCAACCGATCCCGCCCGAGGCGGCCTTCGACCAACACGGGAGACAGGCCGTCCTCCAGCGTCTCGTTCAACCCGCGCAGCAGCCACGCGCTCGCGGCGCGCTTCGCCGCGCGATCGTGGGCACGAAATACCGCCAACCCGCGGCTCGCGAGCAGCGCATTGAGAGCGTGCGCCGCCGCGTCGGCCAGGTTGGTATCGGGACGATAGGACTGTTCGAGCCAGGTCAGGACTTCGGGCTTGAACTCCGAGTCGGGGAGCGCCGCCGACAGGGCACGCAGCGCCACCCCGGCATCCGGCCCGCACGGCTCGCGAAACAGGGGGAGTTGCGGCGCCTCGTGTGGACGCTCGCGCAACACGATCCGGGCCGGCTCGCCATCGGGCCCGAGCACCCACGCGTGATTTGCCTCGCTGAAGTCGTGATCGTCGCCGGCGACCCAGAACACGGGGACGACGGGGACGCCCCGCGCCTTCTCCAGAGCACGTGCGACGACAACGGCCGACAATGCCTTGTGGATCGTGTACAGTGGGCCGGTGAACAGGCCAGGCTGCTGGCCCGTCGTGACCACCAGCGCGGCTCCCGCTGCCAGGCGATCGCGGCCCGGTCCCGGAAGCATCGCGGCCAGCACGTCGGCAGGGGCCTGGCGCGGCTTGCCCGCCGGAATCGCGCGCGTGTCGAGCGGCGGGACGGTCGTGACGATTCGGGCGATCAGGAGCGCCCCTCCCGAAAGCGTCGGCCCTCAGCGCGCAATTCGATCTCCTTGATCACACAGGGTAGAGTGCATGAACCATTTGGTCATTCGACGAAGACGTCCGCTGTGAACGTGAAGACGTGCGTGGCCGGTTCCCGCCAACTGGTCGGCGCGAGCCCCGCCTTGCGGCACACGGCGGTGAGAAACGCCTCGGGCCCGAACCCCTGCTCGGTGGCCACCTGCGGCAGCAGCACTCCTTGCGCCCGCCCGTTCCGCACCAGGAGACCGTCGCGGCCGATGACCAGCCGGCACAGGTCGGCCGTCGCCACGCGCACCAGATCGCTCAAGACGGAAATCTCGATGCGGAGGTGAGACAACTCCTCCCGCAGCACGGGAGGAAAGCGCGGGTCAGACTGCGCCGCAGACACGGCCACCCGCCGGATCACCTCGCCGAGCGGCCGATCGCCGTTCACGTGCCCGATGCAGCCGCGCAAACCTCCACCACTCGCGTGCAGCGATACGAACGCGCCACGCCGCTGCATGGCGGCGGCGATGTCCGGAAGCTCGGGCTCGGGATCTCCCGCGAGCGTCGCGTCGATCGCGCGGCGCGCCAGGGCGAGCAGCGCGCTCCGATCGGCCGCCGTGAGCAGGCCCTCAGGACCCGCGATGGTACTTTTCTCCGCGGCGGATCGTGTAGGCGCGGTAGAGCTGCTCGTAGACCACCACGCGGGCGAGCTCGTGCGGCAGTGTCAGGCGCGACAGGCTCCAGAGGCGTTCGGCCTTGCGCAGGACCTCATCCGGGAGTGTGTCAGCTCCACCGATGGCGAACACGACATCACGCCCGTCCATCTCCCATCGCGCAGTCCAGTCCGCGAGCTGGCCCGACGTCCATTCCTCACCTTTGCGCGTAAGTGCGACGAGGCGTGCTCCATCGGGGACTGACCCGAGAACGCGCGCCTCTTCTTTCACTTCACGCTCTTCGAGCCTAGTGTAGTGCCGCAGCCTGTCGATGTAGTCGTCACAAGCCGCGCGGAGCGCTGGGTCCTTCATGCGCCCCACAGCGACGACGCGATAGCGCATCAGGCATACATGCCGCGCAGGCGGTGCATGGCCGCCACGCGATCGACGGCGACGATGTAGGACGCGATGCGGTTGGCGACCTTGTGCTTCGCCGCCATCGCCATGACCTCGTTGAACGACCGGACGAGAATCGCTTCGAGACGGCGGTTCACCGTCTCTTCGTCCCAGAAGTAACCGCCCCGGTCCTGCACCCACTCGAAGTAGCTCACCGTCACGCCCCCGGCATTCGCGAGAATGTCGGGAATCACGAACACGCCCTTCTCCTCGAGAATCTTGTCGGCTGCCACGCTGGTGGGCCCGTTCGCCCCTTCGCAGATGATCTTCGCTTTGATGTGACGGGCGTTCTTACTGGTGATGACGTTCTCCGTGGCGGCAGGAACCAGGACGTCGCAATCGACGGTCAGCAGCTGATCGTGGGGAATGGTGCCGGCCTTCGGGTATCCGGCGAGCTGGCGATGCTCCTTGGCCCATTTGAGCAGATCCTGCACGTCGAGGCCCATGGGATTGTGGAGCGCCGTCGATTTGTCGGACACCGCCACGATGATCGCACCTTCTTTTGCCATCAAATCGGCGGCGACCGATCCCACGTTGCCGAATCCCTGCACCGCAATGCGTGCTCCTTTGAGGCTCATGCCGAGCTTCGCGAGGGCTTCGCGGGTAACGATCATGCAGCCGCGCCCCGTGGCCTCGCGCCGGCCCAGCGACCCGCCCATCTCCACCGGCTTGCCGGTGACCACGGCGGTGACCGTGTGGCGCTTGTGCATGGAATACGTGTCCATGATCCACGCCATCACCCGCTCATTGGTGTTCACATCGGGCGCCGGCACGTCCGAATCGGGGCCCAGGATCTCGATGATGGAGGAGGTGTAGCGCCGCGTCACCTTTTCCAGCTCAGCCATCGACATGGTCATCGGATCGCACACGACGGCACCCTTGGCTCCGCCGAACGGGATGTTCACGAGCGCGCACTTCCAGGTCATCCACGCGGCCAGCGCTGTGACCTCTTCCAGAGTCACGTTGAGATCGAAGCGGATGCCGCCCTTCGCCGGACCGCGCGACGTGTTGTACAGCACGCGGTAGCCGGTATAGACCTCGACCTCGCCCGAGTCGCGGAGAATCGGGAGGGAGACGATGATCTGCTTCTCGGGATTGCGCAGGACTTTGTAGAGGCCGCGATCGAGGTTCAGCAGCTTCGCGGCATGGTCGAAACGTTCCATCATCGCCTCGAACGGATTCTCCTCGGCGAGGAACGTCTGCTTGTCAGGACGGATAATCGCAGGTTCGCTCATACGACCCTCTTCAGTACGCCTTCGAGGACACGCTCGACCGCGTCGCCGTTCAATTCCCACCGCAGCGCCAGCTGCGCCACGAGCGGCTCCGGGGGCGCGGGGGGCGGCCCAGTAGTCGGCCATCGATCCCGCAGCTTCACCGCGTCCTTCTCGGTGACCACAACATAATCGGCCTCTTTTGCGGCCTGCGCGAGCCTGGCGACATCGCCCGGCGGGTAGTCGTGATGATCTTGATAGGCCATGAGTTGCACGCTCGCACCGGCGGCCCGCACCTGGGCGGCGAAGCTGGCCGGATCGGCGATGCCCGCGGCCACCACGACGCGCTTCTTCGCGAGCGCGCCCAACTCCATTCGGCGGCCCGACCTGAGCCCCACGAGGCCGTCGAGCACGAAGTGGACGCTCCCCACGACCGCCGCCGGCCAGCGTTGGCGAATGCGGGCGACGAGCCGGTGTGACTCGGCGATCGCCGCCCGCCGGCGCGTCACCACGATGACGTCCGCGCGGCCGAGGGCGCTCCAGTCTTCGCGCCAGGGACCGGCCGGCAGCGGCCAGGCCACATGCCGGGGCGGCGCGCTCTCGGTGCTCACGACGGCGACGTTCACGTCGCGTCCGACGTCGAGACGCTGGTACGCATCGTCAAGGACCAGCACGCGCGCTCCTTGCGCCCGGGCCTGCTCGGCTCCCTTGAGACGATCCGGATTGGGGACGACGACCGCCTCGGGCACCAGACGCTGGTGCACCGCTTGTTCATCACCGCGATAGCCCCGCAGCAGGATCCCCGGCTTCACGCCACGGCGCGCGAAGTAGGCCGCGGTCCACGCCGCGAACGGAGTCTTCCCCGCTCCTCCGACCGCGAGATTGCCGATCGCGACCGCTGGCAGCGGCAACGGCCGCTGCCGGAGCCATCCGCGCGCGTACGCGCGCGCGCGCGTGCTCATGACCGTGCGATAGGCCATCGCGAACGGGAGCAGGACGCCGCGCGCGACGCGGGCCGGCGCCGCGGTGCTCCACCACAGCCACTGAGCGACTCCCTGAGCGCTCACGTGCTCCGTGTTCCCATAACTGCGCGCAGGCTGCGGGAGACGTCGTCCATGCCTCGCCGCAACCCTTCCTTGCCCGTCGCGATGTCGACGGGTGGCCCATAGACCACGTCGATGCGCGCAAAGGGTTTGGGAATGCACATCCGGTCCCAGGAGCCGAGATACCACGCAGAGCGGACCCGCGCGCCCACCGCCACGATCGGGACACCGGCGTGCTGCGCCGCCGCGATCGCACCGGGCTGGACGCGCTCTGCGGGGCCGCGCGGACCGTCCGGCGTGATCGCGACGACGCCGCCCGCCTGCAGGGTTCGCACGATTCCCAGCAGCCCGACCTCGCCGCCGCGCTGGGTCGAGCCCCGCACCGAGCGGAAGCCCCATTGTCGCGCGAGATCGGCGAGGTATCCGCCGTCACGATGCCGGCTGATCAGCAGCATCACACCTTCGTTCTGGTGCAGCGCGAGCAGTGGCAGCAGGCGCGAATGCCAGGCGACGAACACGAACGGGCGTTTAGCATCCCACAGCGGCCGCCAGTGCTCAATGCCGCTCTCCCGAAACCGCCATGTCGCCGCCAGCGCCCGCATCAGCTGCGGTCCGATCGCGGCCGCGACCGGCTCCGCCCAGCGCAGCCTCACGCGAGCAGTCCGGCGGCGAGCTCGGCCACGCGGTCCGCGGCGCCTGGTGCGCCGAGGCGTTCGCGCACGAGTTGGAGGCCCTCGCGCTGGCGCCGCGTAATCGGGTTGTCCGCATCGAGTAGCGGCAAAACACCGTTCGCGAGCGCTTCTCCCGTGGCGCGGCGCTGCAGGAATTCCGGGGCCACCTCGTAGCCGGCGACGAGATTCACGAGCCCGACCCAGCGGACGCGCACCACGCGCTGCGCGATAAACGATGAGATCGCGTGCACGCGGTACGTGATCACCATCGGCAATGCGGCGATCGCCGCTTCGAGCGTCGTCGTGCCGGACTTGCAGATGCCGGCATCGGCCGCCGCGAAGACGGCCAGGGGCTCGCCGTAGTGAACGCGAATCGGGCCGGGCTCCGGGTACTCGGCATCCTTCGTCCCCGCGACGATGACCTGCACTTCCGGACGTGCCGCCGTGACGCGGGCGGCCGCATCGCGAAACATGGCCCAATGTCGCCTCACTTCCTGCGCGCGACTGCCCGGGAACAGACCGAGCACTGGCCGTTGGGCATCGAGGCCGAGCAGCCGGCGCGCGGCCTCGCGCGACGGCGGGGCGGGTCGATCCTTCAGCGGGTGACCGACGAAGGTCGCGGCGACCCCGCGTTCGCGAAAGAACGCTTCCTCAAACGGCAAAATGACGGCGAGCTGGTTCACGGACGCCAGCTTGCGGACCCGGTTCTGTCCCCAGGCCCACATCTGTGGCGCGATGTAGTACAGCACCGGAATCCCGGCTGCGGCTGCCGCTGCGGCCGCGCGCAGATGGTAACCGGGATAATCGACGAGAATGACGAGATCGTAGCGCTTGTCGTTGAACGCTTTCTTGACGCGTCCGAGCAGCCGGTAGTGCGCGGGGATCTTGGCGAGCGCCTCCACGAAACCGACGACCGAGAAGTTCTCCATGCGGTCGAGCAGTCGGACGCCCGCGCGCTCGAGCAACGGCCCGCCCAAGGCTTCCAGGTCGACGCCCGGCAGGCGGCGGCGCAGCGCCGTCGCTACGGCAGCGGCGTGCGCGTCCGCCGACGGTTCGCCCGCCGAGATGTAGATCCGGGGATTCGATTTCACGACCGCGCGGATGCGAGCGGCGAGGTCTCGATCGCGTCGGCGACGCGGTAAGCGAGGGTCAGGGCCTGCAGGCCGGCGGCGCCGGTGACGACGACGTCGCCGTCGCCGCGCACGGCGCGCAGGAAGCTCTCCAGCTCGAGTTTCAGCGGCTCGGCCTCGGGCGCGTCCAGCTTCACGTGCTCCACGATTTCCTCGATCTGCGTCGCGCCGAGGCCCTGCCAGCCCGGCTTGAGGCGGTAGAAATGCCCGCTGCCCTGCGCGAGATCGAGCGAGAAATAGCCGGTGGGCTGGAAGATGCGCAGCTTGCGCGTGCGCTCGCGCGACACGCGGCTCGCCGTAATGACCGCCACGGCGCCGTTCGCAAACTCGACGCGCGCATTGGCGATATCGACGTGGGGCGTGAGGATCGGAACGCCGGTCGCGCGCACCTCGCTGACTTCGGATCGCACCAGCTCGAGTACCAGATCGAGGTCGTGGATCATGAGATCCAGAATCACGGCCACATCGGTGCCGCGGGGCTGGAACGGCGCCAGCCGCTCGGTCTGGAGAAACCGGGGCTCCTCGAGATAGGGCGCGGCCGCGCGCACCGCGCGGTTGAAGCGCTCCACGTGTCCCACCTGCAGCACCAGCCCGCGGTCGCGGGCGAGGTGCACCAGCTGCTCCGCCCCAGGCAGCGTATCGGCCAGCGGCTTTTCGATCAGCGCGTGAATGCCGCGCTCCAACACGGCGAGCCCGACGTCGACGTGCGCGGAGGTCGGGACGACCACCGTGATCGCCTCGACGCGCTCGAGCAGCGACTCCAGCGAGGGGAACGCCGTTGTCTCGAGCTCTTTCGCGACGACCGGCGCACGCGCGGGGTTATGATCGTAGAAGCCGACGAACTCTGCCCCTTCGATTTGCTTGAGCAGCCGGATGTGGTGATAGCCCAGCGCGCCCGCACCCACCACCCCGACGCGCACCGGCCGAATCTTCTGCGTCACACCATCACTCCGCGCTGCGAGGCTTCGATGAACTGGAGGAACGTCTCGACCTCCGGCACCTGCGGCAGCTCGACGCGCGCCCGCGCCACGCCCTGGCTCACGGTCAGATCGGAATTGAACACCAGGCGGTAGGCGCGCTTCAGGGCGAGCTTGACCTCGGGCGAGAAACCGGCGCGCTGCAGGCCCACGGAATTGAGACCGTACAGGTGCACGGGATTGCCGGCGGCCTTCGTGTACGGCGGGACATCCTGATTGACGCGGGACAGCCCGCCGACGAAGGCGTAGGTCCCGATCCGCACGAACTGATGGATCGGCACCAGTCCGCTGATGATCGCGCGATCGTGCACCGTCACGTGACCGGCCATCTGGACCGAGTTCGCGATGATGACGTCGTTCCCGACCACGCAGTCGTGTGCGAAGTGCACGTACGTCATGATAAAGCAGCGCTCACCGATCGTGGTCTTGCCCGTCGCCGTGCTGCCCCGATTGACCGTGCAATACTCGCGGATGATCGTGTTGTTGCCGATTTCCACCCACGTCTCCTCGCCCTTGTATTTCAGATCCTGCGGGTCGTTGCCGATGATCGTGCCGTAGCCGATCTTCACGCCCTCGCCGACGCGCGTATTGCGCTCGATGACCGCATGGCCCGCGATGGCGCAGCGCTCGCCCACCGTGACTTTCGGTCCGATCACGCAGTACGGTCCCACGGACACGTCGGCGCCCAGCTCGGCGGTCGGATCGACCAGCGCGGTCCGGTGAATCACCGGTCGACGACCATGGCCATCATCTCCGCCTCCGCCACCACCTGCCCGTCGACGAAGCCCGCGCCCTTCATCTTGCACGTCTTGCCGCGAAACTGCAGCATGTCGAGCTCGAAGCGGATCTGGTCGCCCGGAACGACGGGGCGACGGAACTTCACGTTATCGAGCGACATGAAGTAGACGACCTTGTTCGCGAAGTCCTGACCCTCGAAGTGACTCATGAGCAGCATGCCGCCCACCTGCGCCATCGCTTCGATGATGAGCACGCCGGGCATGATGGGATGGCCGGGGAAATGCCCCTGGAAGAAGGGCTCGTTGATCGTCACGTTCTTGAGACCAACGATGCGATTCTTCCCCTCCACCTCGATGATCCGGTCCACCAGCAGAAACGGATACCGATGCGGCAGGTAGTCCATGATCTTTGCGATGTCCATCGCCGGCATACCGGTGCGCCTCCCTGCGCGTGCGAGCGCTCGCGCCAGCGCGATGTTGCCGCCGTGGCTGGGCCGCGTCGCCACCACATGAGCCTGAATCCGGGCGCCGGTGAGCGCCAGGTCACCCACAATATCCGCCGCCTTGTGCCGCACGAACTCATCCGGCCAGCGCAACTTGCCACCCGCCACCACGCTCCGCTCGTCGAGCACGATCGCGTTCGCCTCCGAGGCGCCCTTGATCAGCCCGCGCGCCTGCAGCTCCGCCACCTCGTGCGTGAACCCGAACGTCCGCGCCGGCGCCAGCTCACGCGCGAAGGTCTCGGGCGTGACCTCGTACGCCCCGGCCTGGCATCCGATCAACGGGTGCGCCCACTCGATCGACACCGTGAGCCGCAGCGTCTTGGCCGGCGCCACCACATACGCGGCGTCGCGGTCCGTCACTGTGAAGGGCGCCTGCACGGTGAGCACGCAGGCTTCGCCACCCACCGGCGTCGGCTCCGCCCTGGCCAACGCCTCGAAATATGGCTGCACGCTGCCGTCGAGAATCGGAGGCTCGGGTCCGGTCAGCTCGATCGTGAGATCATCGATTGCATGCGCGGCCACGGCGGCGAGCACGTGCTCCACGGTATGAATCGTCGCTGCACCCTTGCCGATCGCGGTGCGCCGCTCGACGGCTTCCACTTCGGAGAGGAGCGCCGGCACTTCCGGCCGGCCGGCGAGGTCGGTGCGCCGGAACACGATGCCCTGCCCCGCCGGCGCGGGCAGAAACGTCGCCTCCGTGGTGGCTCCCGTGTGCAGCCCGGTGCCGCTCAGGGCCGCCGAACGCCTGACGGAGCGCCTACTGTTCTGAGGAGGGGGAGTCGGGGGCACGGGGTTTGGATTTGACGAGATCTTCGAGTTCGCCCACGATCTTGGCGAGCCGGTACAACGCGGCCTGCCCCCGCAAATACTCGCGATGCGGGCGTGCCAATGTTCCGAACATCGTCGCCCCGGCGGGAATGTCGGCGATAGTACCAGACTGCGCGAGCATCCGTGCCCCGCGTCCGATTGTGATATGGTCGACGAGGCCAACCTGTCCCGCAATGATCACATCGTCCTCCACCAGGCAGCTGCCCGAGATGCCCGCTTGCGCCATGATGAGACAGCGCGCGCCGATCCGCACGTTATGGGCGATATGGACGAGGTTGTCGATCTTCGTTCCCGAGCCGATCACCGTGTCGTCCACGCTGCCGCGGTCGATGCACGTGTTCGCCCCGATTTCGATGTCGTCCCCGATGAGGCAGCGGCCCACGTGCGGAATCTTGCGATGCGGCTCGCCGCTCTTGCCGGGGATGTACCCGAATCCGTCGCTGCCCAGCACCGCGCCGGCATGCACGATCACGCGTTTGCCGAGCGCGGTCCCGGCGTAGAGTGTCACGCCCGCATACAGCCGGCTATCGTCGCCGACCGCGACGCCCTCGCCGAGCACGCACCCGGCGCCGATCCGGACGTTGCGTCCCAGCTGTACACCGTGGCCGAGCACGGCGTGCGGGCCGATCTCGACGGGCTCCAGCCAGGTGACACCGCGACCGACCACCGCCGTCGGATGCACGCCCGCTTCCCACACGGCCTGCGGATACAGCACGGGCAGCACCACCAGCAGCGCCGCGTACGGCTCGGCGACGATGATGCGGGTCTCGGGGCCACCCGTCGCGGACTCGAGCTCCGGAGCGACGAGCACCACGGACGCACTGGTCCGCTCAAAGTAGGGGACGTAGCGGGGCGAGGCAAGAAAAGAGAGATCGCCGGGACCCGCGCGCTCGAGCGGCGCGATCCCGGCGACGGTCGTAGTGCCCGGTCCCACCAGCCGTCCGCCGGTGAGCGCCGCGATTTCACTCGCGGGCAGCGGCCGCGTACCGGCCGAATTCATCGGGGGCCCGGGAGTGAGTCGGGGGAGCCGGGGCGGCCGGGCGGGGGGGGGGCCGTTACTGTGCCTGGGTCAGCCGCTGCAGCACCCGGGCTGTGATGTTGAGCGACGGATCCGCGGCGGCAATCAACCCGCCCGCGGCGTCCGCGTCGAGGATCAGCGCGTAATTCAGCTCCGCGCGGAGCCCCTGGATGACCCCCTGGACGCGCGTCTGAATCGGCTGCAGCAGCTCCTGCTCGCGCTGGCGAGCGCGGTCCTGGAGCTCGTTGGTGCGCTGCTCCATGCGCTGCTGCATCGCCTGCAGGTCCCGCTGCTTCGTCTGGCGCGCGGCGGGCGACAGCGCGATCGACTGCTGATCGAACGCCTGCACCGCCGAGTCGAGCTGCTGCTGCAGCTTTTGCACCTCGGTGCGGAAGCCTTCGACCTCTTTGAGGTACGTCGATTCGGCGACCGCATACCCGGGCGTGCGCTGGAGAATCTCGCGGGAATTGATGAACGCGATCTTGATCGGCGCCGCTGCGGGCGCGCCCTGGCCGAACGTGAGCGAGGGCGCCGTGGCGAGCAGGGCGCAGGCGGCGAGCGAAACGAGCACGAAACGCGGCATAACGCGGGAACTCCCCGGTAGGACTGTGGGTGTGGCTTAGAAGAAATTGCCGAGCTTGAAGTGCAGCTTCCAAGCTGGTGCGGGCCGGCCCAGAGGGCCAACGCGGTCGAAGCCGTAGGCGTAATCGATGCCCAGCGGCCCGAGCGGCGAGATCACGGCGACCCCGACGCCGGCGCCCCGGAACAGGCGCGTCGGGTTGAATTGCGCCGGGCGGGACCACACGTTGCCGGCGTCGTAGAAGGCCGACAGGTACAGCATCTGCGACACGCGCATCCCCAGCTCGCCCGTCATCGTCAAGAACGCCTTCCCGAACGCGTTGGGACTCGCCCCGCTCGCCCCGGCGGTGGGATCATAGCCGAAGGGCGTGATCGACGCTTCGTCGTAGCCGCGGAGCGGGATGAAGAACTGCGTGCCGCCGAGCGTGAACAGCTGCTCAAAGAACGGGGAGCTGCCGAACACGAAGCCCGAGCGCGTCGAGAAGCCGAGCACGAACTTCACGGGTGAGGCAATGTTGCCGAGCGTACCGATGGGGGCGTAGAAGTGTCCTTCAGCGTCGATGCGCTGGAAGTTGCCCGCGCCGCCCAGCGGTCCGCCGCTCTGGGACCCCCCGAACTGCACCATCGTCCCGCCCGTGGGGAACGGCAGGTCGATGCGCGTGTCGCGCAGCAGCGAGAATCCGAGGGTCGAGCGCACGCAGTTGTTGCAGCGGTACGCGGCGGAGAACGCCAGGTTGGTCACCGAGCCGATGAAGCTCTGCTGATCGATGCCGTAGGACAGGAACAGGCGCGTGTAATTGTCGCCGAACACCGGAAAGCCGAACTGCAGGCTGCCGCCGCGGCGCCGCAGCCGTCCCACGTCGGCGATGATGTAGCGCACGCGCGTGTTGTGCAGGCTGATCGTTCCGGAGATGCGCGACTCGCGAATCGCCGGATCGGTGAACGAGATGTCGAAGTCGTTGATGTTCCGGCCGAACTGCCACTGGAACCGGCCGCGCTTGCCCTGGCCGAACAGATTGGGCTCGTCCAGCCCCAGGAAGCCCCCGATCCCCGTGCCCTGCCCCACCGACGCGCCGAAATTGATGTTGCCGGTGCGCTTCTCGCTGACGTGGAAGATGATATCGATGTCGCCCTGCTCGTTGGCAGGCCGGGTGTCGGGAAACGGCATGGGCTGATTGAAGAAGCCCAGGTTCGATACGCGCTGGTAGGACGCGAGCAGCGCGTCCTGCCGGAACACGTCGCCCGGCACCATGAGGATCGCCTCGCGGATCACGCGCTCGTGCGTGACGTCGTTGCCGCGAATCTCGATGTGGTTGACGATCGCGGGCTGGCCTTCGGTGATCGCCCAGCGCAGATCGACGACCGGCGTGCCGTCGGGCGCGGTGCGCCGGATGACGTCGGGCCGGATGCTCGCGTAGATGTAGCCGTTGTTGAAATACAGCGTCTGGACCTTGCGCGTGGCGTCCTGCCACTGCGCGTCGTCGAAGTACACCGTCTGGCGCCGCGGCCCGAGGCCGAGCAGCCCGGTGTGCTTGGCATCCTGGAACGGATAAAACGGCTCCAGATCGTCCGTCGAGAACCGGCGGTTGCCCACGATCTCGAACGTGCCGATCCGGTAGGGGTCCCCTTCGCTCACCGTCACGACCAGTGACGCCTTGCCGGTGCGCTCGTGGACGATCAGCGTATCCTTCAGCACTTGGAAGTCCACGTATCCCTGCTTGCCGTAGAAGCCCGGGAGCTTTTGCCGCAGGTCCTCGGCGAGCTTGTCCTCGTGGTATTCGCCCGACTCGAACCACCAGAACCCTTCGGGCTGCGTGCTCATCTGCGCCACGATCTGTTCGTCGGTGAAGTGCGTGTTGCCCTGGATGTCGATCTGGGCGACCGCGACGCGCCGGCCTTCCTCCACCTCAAACACCACGCGCACGGCGCTCGAGTCGCGCTCCCAGATGTAGCGCGTGAAAGTGCGCGCGAGATAGTACCCCTGCGCGTGGTACATCGAATCGATGCGCGCGCGCGAGCGCTCCAGCGCCGCGGGATCGAGCGGGCGGCCCTCGATGAGCTGCACCTTGTCGCGCACGTTGCCTTCGGAGATCCGCTCCGGGCCGCGCACCGTCCAGCGCACGAGCTGCGGCCGCTCACGCACGGCAATGACGAGGACGGTCCTGCCGTCCGGGCTGGTGGTCTGCGAGATCGAGACGTCGTCGAACTGGCCGCTGTTGTAGAGCGCCTGCACGACGCGCTGGATGTCGCGATAGTTGAGCGGCCGGCCCACCACGAGCCCGCTGACCTGGATGACGCTCATCGCGCTGTTGCGCTTGTTGCCGATGACCGCGATCGAATCGGGCGTGGGCGTCGCGCCACCCTCGCCCTGGGCCATGCACAGGCCCGGGGCGAGGACGGCGAGACTGACGACGATTAGAAGGGTGAGCCGGCGAATCACGCCTTCGAGCCGGAGAGTGCCCGGAATGCCAGACGCTCCTTGTCGGGAGCGACGTCCACTTCGATCTCGTCGCCCTTGGCGAAGTCTCCGACGAGGATCTTCTCCGACAGCGGGTCCTCGACGTACTTCTGAATCGCGCGCTTCAGCGGGCGCGCGCCGAAGTGCTCATCGTAGCCATGGTCGACGAGGAAGTCGATCGCGGCCTGGGTCAGCCGCAGCGTCAGCTCCTCTTCGCCGAGGCGCTTCTGCACGTCGCGCGCCAGGATCGAGACGATCAGCGCGATGTGCTCCCGCGTCAGCGCGTGGAAGACGATCACGTCGTCCAACCGGTTGAGGAATTCCGGATTGAAGACCTTGTTGATCTCTTCCTTGACCTTTTCGGACATGCGCTCGAACTCGCCGCGCGCGTCCGGCTGGCCGAAGCCCAGGGACTTGCCCTTGGCCACGTCGCGCGCGCCGACGTTCGAGGTCATGATCACGACCGTGTTCTTGAAGTCGATGACCCGGCCGTAGTTGTCGGTGAGATGCCCTTCGTCGAGCACCTGCAGCAGAATGTTGAAGACGTCGGGGTGCGCCTTCTCGATTTCGTCGAGCAGCACCACCGAATACGGCTTGCGCCGCACGGCCTTGGTCAGCGTGCCCGAGTCCTCGTAGCCCACGTACCCGGGCGGCGCGCCGATCAGCCGGCTCACGGAGAACTTCTCCATGTACTCCGACATGTCGACCCGGATCAGCGCGTTCGCGTCGGCGAAGAGAAAGCGCGCCAGGGCGCGCGCCAGCTCGGTCTTCCCGACGCCGGTCGGTCCGCTGAAGATGAAGGAGCCGATCGGCCGCTTGGGATCCTTGAGGCCGGCGCGACTGCGCCGGATCGCCCGCGAGATCACCTGAATGGCCTCGTTTTGCCCCACGACGCTCTCGTGCAGCTCGTCTTCCATGCGCAGCAGGCGGGCGGTCTCCGCTTCCTGCAGGCGCGTCACCGGGATGCCGGTCCAGCGCGACACGATGAACGCGACCCCTTCTTCACTGATCGTGGGCCGGCGCGTCTGCCGCTCGCGCTCCCACTCCTCCTGCTTGCGGCGGATCTCGCCCTGCAGTTCCCGCTCCGAGTCGCGCAACGACGCGGCCTTCTCGAAGTTCTGATCGCGCACGGCCGCTTCCTTGTCGCCGTTGATGCCTTCGAGCTTTTCCTTGAGCTCGGCGACTTCGGGCGGCGGGACCTGGGCGGCGAGGCGGGCGCGCGCGCCGGCCTCGTCGATCACGTCGATCGCCTTGTCGGGCAGGAACCGGTCGGTGATGTAGCGCTCCGACAGCTTCGCCGCTTCCGTCAGCGTCTCATCGGGAATGACGACGCGGTGGTGATCCTCGTAGCGCTTGCGCAGCCCCTTGAGGATCTCGATCGTCTCGTCGACGGTCGGCGGATCGACGATCACGGTCTGGAAGCGGCGCTCGAGGGCGCCGTCCTTCTCGATGTACTTGCGATACTCGTTCAGCGTCGAGGCGCCCACGCATTGCAGCTCGCCGCGCGCGAGCGCGGGCTTCAGCATGTTGGACGCGTCCACGGCGCCTTCGGCCGCGCCCGCCCCCACGAGGGTGTGCAGCTCGTCGATGAACAGGATGATGCTCTTGTTCTGCGCGATTTCGTTGATGACCGCTTTCAGCCGCTCCTCGAACTGGCCGCGATACTTGGTGCCGGCGATGACGGCGGCCATGTCGAGCGAGAGCACGCGGTGATCCTTGAGCGCGTCGGGGCACTGCCCGCTCGCGATGAGCTGGGCGAGTCCTTCGACGATCGCCGTCTTGCCGACGCCGGGCTCGCCGATCAACACCGGATTGTTTTTCTTGCGGCGCGAGAGAATCTCCATCACGCGCTCGATTTCCTTCTGGCGCCCGATCGTCGGATCGAGCGCGCCCTCCGCCGCGAGCTGCGTGAGATCGCGGCAGAAGTGGTCGAGGGCCGGCGTCTTGGATTTCTTCTCGCTCTTGGGCGGCGTCGGCTGCGCGCCGGTGCCCCCGCCCGCCGGCGTCGCCGGCATCTCGCTGCCGAGCAACCGCAGCGTTTCCGCGCGCGCCTGCTCGAGGTTCACGCCCGCGTCCGTGAGGACCTGCGCCGCGATCCCCTTCTCCTCGCGCAGCAGGCCGAGCAGCAGGTGCTCGGTGCCCACATACGAGTGGTTCAACTCGCGCGCCTCGCTCATCGCCAGCTCGAGCACCTTCTTGGCGCGGGAGGTATACGGCAGGTCGGGTCCGGCGGCGGCGGCGGCTTTCCCCTTCTTGACCGTCTCCTCGATCTTCTGCTGAATCTCTTCGAGATCGACGTTGAGATTGGTCAGGACCGCCGCGGCGACCCCTTCGCCTTCGCGGATCAAGCCGAGCAGGATGTGCTCGGTCCCAACGTACTCGTGATGCAGCCGCGCGGCTTCTTCACGCGCCATCTGCAGAACTTTCCGAACTCGATCCGTGAAATTGTAGCCGTTCATCGCGATTCCGAACTCACCTTTCGCCCTTCAACTGGGTTCTGCTTCGAGCAGACGGCGCACAAACGCTGCGCGCACCGTCGGCAGTTCGCGGTCGCCGGTGGACCGGCCGTCCATCGCTGCCAGGTGCGCGGCTTGGGTGTAGATCAGCAGTTTGTTGAGCGTATATACCCCCGGTCCCGGGAGCAGATTCAGCCCAACGCCCAACCGCACACCGCTCAACAGATTCATCGCTTCCTCAAACGACAGCCGGCGCGCGTGTTTCAGCAAACCGTAGGCGCGCCACGTCTTGTCCTCGACTTCCTCCGGCGCCGTCCTCAACAGCACGTCTCGTGCCTGTTCCTCATATTCCACCACCTGGCGCACGATCTTCCCGAGGTGGTCGATCAGCTCGTCTTCTGTCTTCCCCAAGGTTGTTTGGTTGGACAACTGGAAGAAATTTCCGACGACCTCGCTGCCTTCCCCGTACAAGCCCCGAAAGGTTAAGCCTACCTGCGAGAGTCCTTGGAGAACTTTGTTGATTTCCTTGGTCAAAACAAGGCCCGGCAAATGGATAAGCACGCTGGCCCGCAGCCCGGTGCCGGCATTCGTCGGACAGGACGTAAGATAGCCAAACTCAGGATGAAAGGCGAAAGGAACGAGTCTACCTAACTCGGCATCGACCGATTCCACCGCGGCATACGCGTCTTCCAAATCGAATCCGGACCACATCCCATGCAGCCGCAGGTGATCTTCTTCATTAACCATCACCCCCACCTGGTCCTGGACCAGCAGCGCCGCCCCCGCCCGCGGCCGGGCCTCGCGCTCCAACCCCGCCAACTCCTTGCTGACGAGGTGCCGTTCGTGCAGGAGCTGCCGCTCGGGCCGCTCCATCTCGTCCAGACGGAACGCGACGGCCGACCCCAAATGATCGGTGGACGCCGCCGCCTCACTCACGCGCTCCAGCACGGCGGTGCGATCGGAGTCTTTGGCCCGCTGGCTGAACGGGATGCCGCGGACGTTGCGGGCCAGCCGGATCCTGGTGGACAGCACGATCGTTGCTTTCGGACCGGACGCGTCCAACCAGCGCATGCCGCCATCGGGCAGTAACGAGAGGTCCATTACTCGAGCACCCGAATCTGGTCCCGCAGCTCCGCCGCGAGCTCAAAGTTCTCGCCCTCGACCGCGCGGCGCAGCTGGGCCTTCAGGTCGAGCAGCCGGCTGCGCGGATCGGACTCTCCCGCCTCGCCGGGCGCCTCGTAGCGCTCGCCCACGTGTTGGCTGGAGCCGTGCAGGCGGCGCAGCAGGTCGCGGAGATGTCCATTGAAGGCGGCGTAGCACTCGTCGCATCCGAGCCGGCCCGAGTCGCGGAAGTCGCGCAACGAGCTGCCGCAAGCGGGACAGCGGGCGCCGTCGGCGCCGGCCGGGACCAGGGCCGCGCCCTTGCCGAGCGCCCCCAGGAAGTTGCCGAGCGGGCTCTTCATCACCGCCCCACCGGTCTCGACGCCTTTCTGCTGGGCGCATTGCTCGCACAGGTGCAGCGTGACCTTGGAGTCGTGCTCCACCTGGGTGAGGTTGATGATGGCCTCGCGTTCCTTGCAGTTATCGCAGAGCATCAGGGAATCGCATCGACCGAGCTCACTGTCGTGAGGTGGCCGTCCTCCAGTAACAGCACCCGGTCCGCCCGTCCCGCGAGCTGGCGATTGTGGGTGACGACCACGACCGCCGTTTCGTACTCTCGCGCCAGCCGGAAAAAGATTTCGTGGAGCCGCTCCGCGTTCGCGTGATCCAGATTGCCGGACGGCTCGTCGGCCAGCACGACGCTCGGGTCATGGACCAGCGCGCGCGCCACGGCGCAGCGTTGCTGCTCGCCACCCGAGAGCTCGGAGGGGCGATGCGTCATCCGGCCGGCGAGCCCGACCTCCGATAATACTTCCTCGGCGCGCGAGCGGGCCTTGCGCGGCGACGCGCCGCCGATCAGGAGCGGCATCATGACGTTTTCCAGCGCCGAGAACTCCCGCAGTAGATGGTGAAACTGGAACACAAACCCCACTTTGCGGTTCCGGAGCTCCGCCGCGCTGCGCGCGTCGAGGTCGGCATAGCGCGAGCCCTCGAGCCAGACGTCTCCGCTCGTCGGGGCGTCGAGCGCGCCGAGCAGTTGCAAGAGCGTGCTCTTCCCCGCACCGGAGGCGCCGACGATCGCGACGAACTCCCCGCGGCGCACCTCGATGTCGATCCCGCGCAGGATCTCGAGCGGCTGCCCGTCTCCGCCCGCGAACACGCGGCGCACGGCGCGGGCTACCAGGAGCGCGTTCATTCGTAGCGGATCGCGGTGACCGGCTCGAGCCGGGAGGCCTGCAGGCTGGGATACAGCGGCGCGAGGGTCGCGATCACCAGGCTCGCGCCGATCACCGTGAGCGCGTCGAGCGGGTTGGTGAGCACCGGCAAGTGATCGATGAAGTAGATCGACGGATCGATCGGAATCAGATGGCCGCTGTTGACGCTGGCCCCGAGGACCAGGCCCAGCACCGTGCCCAGCGCGGTGCCGACCAGTCCGATGAAGACGCCCTGGGTGAGGAAGACCCGGCGGATCCGGCCGCGCTGCATACCCATCGCCATGAGGATGCCGATCTCGCGCGTCTTGTCGCGCACCACCATCGTCAGCGTACCCACCACGTTGAACGCGGCGACCACACATATGAGGAACACCACCAGCCCCATCGCGAGCTTTTCGAGCTTCAGCGCCGAGAACAGCGAGCGGTTCTGCAGCTGCCAGTCGAGCGCGCGATAGGGATAGCCGAGCCGGTTCTCGATCTGGTGGGCGAATTCGGTCGCGCGTTCCGGGTCGCCGAGTCGCAGCTCGAGTCCGGTCACCGCCCCGCCCAGCCCCGCAAACTCTTGTGCGTTTTCGCGGCGCATCACGACGTAGCTGTTGTCGTAGTCGTACATCCCGGTTTCGAACAATCCCGTCACTTCGAAGCGGCGGTACTTGGGCACGAACGCCCCGAGACTGCGGTTGAACTGCGAGCCGGCCGGCGCCACCATCGTCACGACGTCGCCCGGGTACGCCGACAGCTTGTTGGAGAGCCGTGTCCCGATGGCGATCCCGCCCTCCACGCCCGGCTGCGTGGTTCGGAACGACAGATCGCCCTTGGTGAAGTGGCGCGGCAGGCTGGTCACGGCGTGCGTGCCGGTATCGGACTCGACGCCGACGACCGCCACCCCTTCCGCGTAGTCGTGGCCTGCCGAGATGAGCCCCTGCGTGAGCACGAACGGCGCGGCGGCCACGACACCCTTCATGCCCCGCACCGTGTCGAGCACGCTGCGCCAGTCGTCGAGCCGCAGCCCCTCGCCGTAGGTCAGCACCCGCAGATGCGGGTTCACGACCAGGATCTTTTCCCGCAAGTCGTTCTGCATGCCGTTCATCACGCCGAGCACGACGACGAGCGCCATGACGCCGATCGTCACGCCGCCGACGGCGATGACCGTGATGAGGGACAGGAGCCGCGACGAGCGCCGGCTCCGCAGGTAGCGCATGGCGATCTGCAGGTCGAGCCGGGACGGCCAGTTCGTCGCCAGCACGACCGCGGCGGTTCCCGCCGCGAGCCCCAGCAACCCCTCAAGCATCCAGGTGGCGATCGGCATCACTCGGGCCGCAGCATCGGGAACAGGATCACGTCACGAATGTTGGTCTGATCGGCGAGGATCATCGTCAGCCGATCCACGCCCATCCCCACTCCGCCGGCCGGCGGCATGCCGTATTCCAGCGCGCGCAGATAATCCTCATCGAGCTGCTGGGCCTCGTTGTCGCCGGCGGCGCGGAGCGCGGCCTGCTGCTCGAATCGCCGCCGCTGCTCGTCGGGATCGTTCAGCTCGCTGAACGCGTTCGCGAGCTCGCGATGCTGCACGAACAGCTCCCAACGCTCGACCCGGGTCGGATCCCCGCGCTTGGGCTTGGCGAGCGGCGAGAGCGCGACCGGATAGTCGAAGACGAAGGTCGGCTGCACCAGCTTCGGCTCGACGCACGTCTTGAAGACCTCATCCACGAGCTTCGGCCCGCTGAGCGTGTCCGTATCAGTCGCGTTGTGGCGCTTCAAGACCTCGCGCAGCTCGCGGTCCGTGGCCGTGGTCAAATCCACGCCAGCGTGCTCGCGCACCAGCGTGTAGTAATCATGGCGCGCGAACGGACGCTCGAACGACAGCGTGGCCCCGTGGCGCTCGAGGATCGCGGTGCCGAACAGCCGCTGCGCCAGCGTCGCAAGCATCTCCTCGGTGAGGGCGGCCATGTCGTTGTAATCCGCGTACGCCTCGTACCACTCCGCCATCGTGAATTCGGGGTTGTGAAACCGCGACAGCCCCTCGTTCCGAAAATCGTGACCGATCTCGTACACCTTCTCGAGTCCGCCCACGAGACAGCGCTTCAGATACAGCTCGTCGGCGATGCGCAGGTAGAAGGTTGCGTCCAACGCTTCCCAGTGCGTCTGGAACGGCACCGCCGCCGCGCCGCCGTACAGCGGCTGCAGCACCGGTGTCTCCACTTCCAAATACCCCTTGGCATCGAGGAAGGCCCGTATGCCCTGCACGATGCGCGTGCGCAACCGGAACACGTCCCGCACCTCGGGATGGACGGCGAGATCGGCGTAGCGTTGCCGGTAGCGCAGCTCCGGATCCGTCAGCTCCCCGTGCTTGACGCCGCTCGCGTCCTCCTTGCCCAGGGGCAGCGGCCGCAGCGCCTTGGCGAGCAGCGTGAGCCGGGCCACGCGCAGGGTGATCTCCTCCGTGCGCGTCTTCATCAGCCGGCCCTCGACACCCACGTGATCGCCGAGATCGAGCAGCGCGAGCAGGCCGTAGCTGTCGCCCAACTCGTCGCCCTTGAAATACAGCTGGATCTTGCCACTCGCATCCTCGAGGTGCGCGAACGTCGTCTTGCCGTGCGGCCGGAGCGCCACGAGCCGGCCCGCGAGCGCATACGCGGTGCGATCGTCATCGCTCGTGTACGCGGCGAGCGCCTGCTTCGCTGTCGCGCTCCGCTCGAACCGGTACGCGAACGGCGCGACCCCGCGCTCGACGAGCTCTCGCAGCTTCTCCCGGCGCGCGGCTTCGACGAAGCCCGTCATTTCGATTTCCCGTTCCCGAAGCGCTGCAAGAACGCTTCGATGAAAGGATCGAGATCGCCGTCCATCACTTTGTGCACGTCACCCACCTTGAGCTCGGTCCGGTGGTCGTTGACCATCGTATACGGCTGGAACACGTAGGAGCGAATCTGGTTGCCCCACGCGATGTCGGTTTTCTGCTTGTCCACTTCCGCCTTTTTCGCGTCCCGCGCCGCGACGGCGCGTTCGTACAACCGCGCCTTGAGCATTTTCATCGCCGTCGCCTTGTTCTTGCCCTGGCTACGCTCCTGCTGGCACGATACCACGATGTTCGTGGGCAGGTGTGTGATCCGTACCGCAGACGACGTTTTGTTGACGTGCTGCCCGCCCTTTCCGGACGCGCGGAACACGTCGATGCGCAGGTCGTCGTCCTTGATCTCGATCTCGATTTCGTCGTCGACTTCCGGATAGACGAACACCGACGCGAATGACGTGTGCCGCCGGGATTGCGAATCGAACGGCGAGATCCGCACCAGCCGGTGCACGCCTTTTTCCGCCCGCAACAGCCCGAACGCGTAGCGGCCGCGGATCTCGATTTCCGCCGATTTGATCCCGGCCTCTTCCCCCGGGAGCATGTCCAGCACCTCGACCGTGAACCCGTGCCGCTCCGCCCAGCGCGTGTACATCCGCACGAGCATCTCCGCCCAATCCTGCGACTCGGTGCCGCCGGCGCCCGGGTGAATGGTGAGCAGCGCATCGCGCGCGTCGTCCGGACCCCGGAGCATGTTCTGCATCTCGAGCGACTCGAGACGGCCGGCGATGTCCTCCGCCTCCGCCTCGAGCTGGCGCTGCATGGCGAGATCGATGTGGGATTCGGCTTCGAGCAGGTCGTTCAGCTCGCGCCCCTCATCGACGCGCTTGCGCAGCGCGTGGTAGGGCTCGAGCCACCCCTTCAGGGATTTGACTTCGGTAACGGTCTGGCGCGCGCGGTCCTGATCGGCCCAGAGCGCGCCGTCGGCCATTTTCTGCTCCAGCTCCGCGAGGCGCGCGGCTTTCCCGTCGACGTCAAAGAAAGCCCCTGAGCTCAGTGAGGCGACGGTCGAAATCGGCAAAACGATCTGAAAGGCTCATGAGAACAGCTTATGTCCTCCCGCGAGAATCTCGTTCAGCGCCTCGGTCCAGAACGGCGTACTCCGGGCCACCTCGGCCCCCACCTGCTCCACGTATTCCTGCCAGCTCTTCTCGATTTCATCCTTGAACAACTGCGGCAGTGTGCCATCGCGAATCCCCTGCTGCCGCTTCTCTGGATGATAAACCAGCATGTCCGAAATCAGCGCGCGCGCGAGCCGGCGCGCCTTCTGCTTCGGGTCCTGTACCATGAACGGATTCACCGGCCGCAGCGGCCCTGTGCCCCGCTTTCCCGGCGCACTCGGTCCGGCCGCCGCCGGAGCGGGGGCGGCGGGGAGCACGAAGGTGGGGGTGTCCGGCGTGGGCGGCGGCGGAGCCGCGCGGGCTGCGGGAGCAGGAGGAGGTGGTGGCGGCGGAGCGACGCGCTGGGCCGGTGGCGCGGAAGCTGGTGTCGCCGGTCTGGACGGCGCCGCGGGGGCCGCTGGTCTTGGCATTGCCGCGACCGGCGTGGCGGGCGGCGCCGCCGAGGGCGGCATGGCCGGGCGCGGAGGCGCGGACGGTGGGGTCGCTGGACGCGCAAACGGATTCGCTGCCGGACGACTAATCGGCGGTGCGACCGGAGGCGCCATGGCTGGGCGCGCGGGGAGCGCGGGAGGAGCCGAGGGGGCGACAGGCGGAGCTACCGGACGCGGCGGCGGTGGCGCTTGCATGGGTGCCGCGGAAACCGACGCCGCCGCGCGCGCGGGAGCGGCCACGACGGGGGTGGGCGCGGGAGCCCCGGCGCCGTCGTGACTCACGGCAAACACGTTGCTGCAGACGCTGCAGCGCGCCCGCAAGCCGCCCGCGGGGACCTTGGCCGGGTCCACGCGGTAAACGGTCTCGCACGACGGACAGGTGACGTTCACGTCCTACCGCTCTCTCTCTCCATGCTCGTCGTCCCCGGCATCTCGATCGTGGCGGCGATCGACCACGAATACCGACCCCGCCTGCGTTTTCGCGTAGCTCTTCATTTCGGTGGCCAGCTCACTGACCTGCGCCGGATGTGCGAAGCGCCGGTGCTGGTTCGTGACGACGCCGATCGACAGCGTCATGAGCGGCACGCGATGCAGCTGTCCCCGGCGGTCTTTGCCGAAATAGTACCCGGCTCGGCGGTCCTGCTCGTTGTATTGAAACGGCACCAGCGTGTCGAACACCTCGAGAATCTCGGAGCACACCGCGCTGATGCTGTCGATCGGCAGCACGAAAATGAAATCGTCGCCGCCGATATGACCGACGAATCCCTGTTTGCCGATCATGCCCCGCACCACGTCGTGCAGGATGCGGGAGAGCAGATAGATCACCCGATCGCCGTCGTAATAACTGTAGCGGTCGTTGTATTCCTTGAAGTGATCCAGGTCGGCGTAGCACACGGCGAAAAACTCGCCGAGCTCCATGCGCCGCCTGATCTCGCGCTCGATTTCCGTCGTGCCCGGGAGGCGCGTCGAGGGATTGACCGCCACGTCGCGCTCCGCGCGGGTCACGAGGGCGTCGAGCCGTCCCGCCTGCTCTCCCGGCTCGAACAGCGGCGTGATCACCTCGTCTGCCCCAGCCGCGAACCAGCGCCGCACCGTATCCGTCGCGTGCCGGTTGGTCACCACCGCGAGCGGCACGATCGCCGTGTACGCGTCTCCTTTGAGCCGCGCGCACAGCTGCATCCCCTCATCGCCGGCGCTGTCGGCGTCGAGCACCACGAGCGTCGGCGGCAACCGCAGGACCCGCTCTTCCACTGCGGCCGCCTGAGAGAGCGTGATCACGGGCATGCTTTTCCCGTTGACCCAGGCGGCCACGAAGTCAGGTACGGCACGTCCAGCCGGCGAGAAGAACAGAATGGCTTGGCGCGACCGCACCTTACTCCTCGCGTAAGGGTAGAAAGCGCCTAAACTTAGGCCTCGTCGCCTCCCGTGTCAAATTAACTGCGGGCAATCGGCGTCTCCGCCGTCACCGCATCGCGCAGCTCCACCGGTCGGCTGCGCGCGCGCTCTCGCGCCCGCAGGTTGAGGGCCTCGACGAACACGGAGAAGCCCATCGCGAAGTAGATGTAGCCCTTGTGAATGTGCTGGCCCAGCCCGTCCGCCACCAGCGACACGCCGATGATCAGCAGAAAGCTGAGGGCCAGCATCTTGACGGTCGGGTGACGGTGCACGAAGTCGCTGATCGGCGCGGCGGCGAACATCATGACGCCGACGGCGAGCACGACGGCAGCGATCATCACCGGCAGATGGCGCGCCATTCCCACCGCCGTGATGACCGAGTCGAGCGAGAAGACGAGGTCGAGCACCATGATCTGCCCCACCACGGCGGCGAACGACGCCCGGCCTTTGGGATTGTCCCGGCCGGGATCACCCTCGAGCGCCTCGTGGATCTCGCGCGTGCTCTTGGTCAGCAAGAATAGTCCGCCGGCGAACAGGATCAGGTCGCGCCCGGAGACGTCGCGGCCGAGCACTGAGAACAACGGCGCCGTGAGGCGGATGATCCACGCGATCACCGCCAGCAGCGCGATGCGCGTCGTCATCGCGCCGAGCAAGCCGGCACGTCGCGCACGCGCCTGCTGCTCGGCGGGGAGCTTCCCGGCAAGAATCGAGATGAAGATGATGTTGTCGATGCCCAGCACGATCTCGAGCAGCGTCAACGTGAGCAGGCCCAGCCACGCCTCTGGACTCGTTATCCAGCTCATAGTGATTCCTGTGTGGGAACGCTGGAGGTCAGAACGACACTGAAAAGCGCACCTGCGTCCGCCCCCCGATGCCGACGGACGTCCGCATCTCGGCGGTGCGGCCCGCGGCGGCGGACATGCGCGCCGAAATGAGGGCGTCGATCGCGCTCACCAGGTGATTCGCGAGCAGCAGGCCGATCTGGCTTTGCGCACGCCGGAACGCATTGTCGCTGCGCTGCATGTAGTCGCGGAATACCTGATGCTCGAGCGAATGCTCGCGCCAGCTCCACTGGAAATTGCCGCTGACGGCTCGCGCCTGATAGAACTGCACCGCGTTCCAGTACTGCGGTGACGTGGGATCGGGCGGCACGTTTGGATCCGCCCAGTACGTGCGTCGCGCCAGCAGCCACACGGAGCCGTTGTAGGTGTGAGTGTCGTTTTCGGGGACGAACGCCGATCCGGTATCCGTGTCATACGTGCCGCTCTCGACGAACCGTTCCATCTGCTCGTAGTACTCGAAGACGGTGTCGCGACGCGTCGGCTGGAATGCGCGGCGCGCGACGTCGAAGGCCAGATCCTGGTAGCGCCGGGCTTCCTGCGTCGCGTAATGGTCGAGCTGCAGGTAGCGCGACAGCAGGTACACCTCGGCCGCGAGATACACCGCGCCTCGATCTTGCCCCGCGAGCAGCTGCCCGCTCCCCGGGATGAGCAACGAGGCAAGCGGGCGCACCCAGATGCTCGGCGCAGCCGTCTCCGGTGGCACGGCGGCGGCCGGCGCCTGGAGCGGTGGCGCGCCGAGCTGTTGGAGCAGCGCGACGCAGAGTGCGACGGGGTGCATCAGAACGTCACGCGAAACGAGAAGAACGTGGGACTCTCCACCTGCAGGTCGGACCCCGTCAGAAACGCGCGGGCGAAATCCACGCCGAGCGATCCACTCTCGACGCCGAGACCCACGCTCGGGCCGCTCAAGCCGTCCCGGACGAACGCGTAGCCGGCCCGGACCCGCACGAGTCGCTGATAGCCGATGTCGAATCCGAGCCGTGTTTCGGACTGTCCCGCCTGGCCCCAGGGGCTGTCCACGTCGGCGGCGAGTTTCAGGTCGAACGCGTCCTCGAGCGTGCCGCCCGCGCCGGGACGCAGTCGCAGCTCGTACCGCGCGCCCACGGCGAGCCGGGTGGGGAGCGCATCCGCCTGCGCCTGATTCTGCACCTGCAGCCGAAAGCCGACGTTGCGCAGCGCGACCCCGACGCGGAGCGGGCCGCCCGCGCCGACGCGGAACTGCCCACCGAAATCGAGCGCATGGGTCGCGCCGGTCCCCGCGGGAAAGTCGCGGCAGTCGCCGCTGCAGTCCACGCGAAACTGAATCAGCTTGTAACTCACGCCCAAGGCGAAGGCGCCGCTCAGGGTGGTGGCGTAGGAGGCGAGGAACTCGAAGTTACGCGGCGCGATGCGCGCGATCGTGTTGCCGTTGTTGTCGGTGCGGTCGAGATCGCCGTAGTCCACCAGGTAGACGGCGCCGCCGATGACGCCGAGGCCACGCGAGGGAAAGTAGGCGCCGAGGACATGACTGCGGCCGGCGACCAGCGTGGCACTGTGGAGGGCGAACTCGTTGTCGCTGAGTGAGGCGAGGCCCGCCGGATTCCAGAACGCTGCCTCGCCGCGCCCCGCCGAGGCGATCGCGGTCTGGCCCATGCCGACGGCCTGCGCGCCGACCGGAAAGACCAGGAACAAGGCCCCAGCGTTGAGGGGAGCTTCCTGTGCGGAGAGGCGGTTGGGCGGTTGGGCGCTTAGAAAGAGGAAGGCGATTGGGAAAACCCAACCGCCTAACCGCTCAACCGCCGAACCGTCAGAAGCTCTTCGCCTCATCGATCAGCATGATGGGGATATCATCCTCGACCGGGTAGATCAGACGGCAGCGGTGGCACGCCAGCGCCTCGGGCTCGGTTCGGTGCTCGAGCGGACCCTTGCACTTGGGACAAACGAGGATTTCGAGGAGGTCGGGCGCGAGGCTCATGATGCGGTATACCCCAGACGTTTGAGCGACGATTCGTCGCGGCGCCACTTGGGAAGCACTTTGACGTGCAGATCGAGAAAGACGCGGCTACCGAGCAGCGACTCGATTTTGGCGCGCGCCGCCGCGCCGAGGGCTTTGATGGTACGGCCGCCCTCGCCGATGACGATCCCTTTCTGGCTGTCGCGCTCGACGTACAACATCGCCCGAATATATACCGGCTCGGCGCTCTCCCGGAACTCGTCGATCTCGCAGGCCACGCTGTACGGCAGCTCCTCGTGGAGCAGCTCGAACGCGGCTTCGCGGATGAACTCCGCCGCGAAGAAGCGCATCGGCTGGGTGGCCAGCTCGTCCGCATCATAGTGGAAGGGACTTTCCGGCAGCTGGGCGCGCAGCGCTGTCAACATTGCGTCAAGTCCCGCCCCGGTGAGCGCCGAGACCGCCAGCACGTCCGTCCGGACCGGCCCGAGGTCGGCCTTCGTGTAGACCGTGACGATCGGCGCGCCGGGTGTGCGCTCGAGGCCCGCGACGCGCTGGAGCGCCGGCGCGGGATACTCACTCAGCGGATGCAGGTACGCGATCACTTCGGCGTCGTCGATCGCGCGCAGCGCCGCGCGGCGCATAGCTTCGTGCAGCTGATACTCGGGCTCGAGCAAGCCGGGCGAATCGGTGAAGATGTACTGGGTATCGTCTTTGGTGAGCAGGCCGACGACGGGGAGCCGCGTCGACTGCGGTTTGGGGGAAACGATCGCGAGGTGTTCGCCAACGAGCGCGTTGAGCAGCGTCGACTTCCCGACGTTCGGCCGACCGGCCAGGACAATCGTTCCGCAGCGAGGCATCCTCGCAACATAATGTCCAACGTTCATTGACGCCTGAACGTTGGACATGGCGTCCCTGGAGCGCCGGTTCGCGCTACATCAACGGGATCCCCTTGGCCAGTTCGTAGTTGAGCACGGCGCGGACCTTGTTCTCGATCTGGTAGTAGCGGGCCACCTTCACCGGCGGCAGCACCGCGCCGAACTTCGGGCGATACGATTGCAAGAGGGCCGCCCGGTCACGTTCGAGGGCGAGGAACTGATCGAGCATGCGCGTAGCGGCCGTGTCACTCATCGCGCGGTAGTTGTTTGCGTAGAACGTCACCAGGTTAACCGCGCTGTTTTGGATCTTGGCGAGGTCCGCCTGAAAGGCATCGTAGACCGGCCAGAACGCGGCTGCCTCGGTCTCGGTCATTCGCATGTTCTCCGCGACCAGCAGCTTCTTGTCGGCCCGGAGCTTTTCGCGAACCAGATTCATGTTGTCGGCCGGCGTGTCCTGCGCCGCGATGGGGGGGGGCGCCGCCAGCGTTACCATCAGGGCGCAGCACAGCGTGAGCCACCGCGTAAGAGACGTCATGTTGTCGATCCTCAAGGTCTGGGTGAAATGAGAAACATCGGTCTATCGGGCCGGCGTCGGGAGCGCCAGCGAGTCCGTCACGGGGTCCCACCCGCCGCCCAGCGCCCGGTACAGCTGTACCACCGCCACGCGTTGCTGCCGCTGCAGGCTCGACTCCCCCAGCTCGGCATCGGAGAGCACGCGCTGCGCGTCGAGCAGCGTCGTGTAGTTGTCCACGCCTCCCTGGTAGCGATCCGCCGCGATCGCGACCGCGCGTCGCGCGGCGGCCACCTGCCGCCCGGCCGCACCGACCTGGATCTGCAGCTGCTCGACCGCGGTGAGGCCGTTCTCGACCTCACGGAACGCATTGAGAACGACCTGATCATAACGCGCCACCGCGGCTTCCGTCCGGGCGCGCTCGATCTGGACCTGCTTGCCGCTCCGGCCGGCGTTGAGGATCGGGAGCAGGATGTTCGTCGCCAGGTGCCAGAATCCCGTCCCCGCCTGGAACAGGTTTTCGATGGCGTCGGTCCGCGTGCCCCCGGCCCCGGTGAGCGAGATGGTCGGAAACCGTGCAGCGATTGCGGCGCCGATCATGGCATTGGCAGAGCGCAGCTGCTGTTCCGACTCGTGGATATCGGGCCGGCGTTGTAAGAGCGAGGACGGCAAACCGGGGGGAATCTTGGTCTGGAAGTTTTGATTGATGAGTGCTGCACCGCGCGGCAACGTACCCGGCATGCGCCCCAGCAGGAAGTTGAGCTCCTGCTCCGTTTCACTTGCCTGCAAACGGATGCTTGCGACCTTCCCCTCGGCACGCGCCAGCTCGGCCTCGCCCTGACGCATATCGAGCTCCGACGTCACGCCGCCTTCGAAGCGTGAGCGCGCCAGGTCCAGCGACTGGCGCCGCGTCTCCACCGTCGCCTGCGCAAGGATGGTCTGCTGATCCAGGTCGCGCATCTCGAGATATACGCGAGCGACCTCCGCGACCACCGTCATGATGGCCGCCCGGCGACCGTACTCGGTCGCGAGCAAACTCGCCTTCGCGGACTCGTTGAGCCGCCGCAGGCGACCGAACAGGTCGATCTCCCAACTGAGGCTCGCGCCCACCTCGAAGAATCCGTACGTGCCGGTGCGCAGACCCAGAAGCGAATCGTTGACGTTGACCCTGGCCAGCGTGCCGCTGACGTTGATCTGGGGGAGGAGCTCGAGTCGCCTGATCCCGTACTGGGCCCGGGTCTCGTTCACCCGCGCGAGGGCGATGCGCAAATCGCGGTTCTCGCGCAACGCAATGCGAACGAGCTCCTGCAGGGTGGTGTCACCGAAAACTTGCCACCACGGCAGGTTGGCGTAGGACGAGTCCTGCGTGGACACGGTCGAGTCGCGCCAGTGCTCGGGTACGGCGGTGGGCGGTTCCTTGAAGTTCGGACCCACCGGGCACGCCGCGACGACCAGGGGAAGCAACGCAAACCCGAGCCGGCGCCACATAGGCCCTCGCATCAGTGAGCGCTCGACGCCTTGGCCAGTGCCGGTGCCGGCGCCGCCGCCTTCCCGGACGCTTCCTTCTTCTTTTTCCCGAAGCTCCAGCGCTGCGTCCAGGCGTAGAGTCCCGGAATGATGAATAGGCCGACCACGGTGGCGACCAGCATGCCGAACACGACGGCCGTTCCCATCACGTTCTGCGACGCCGCGCCGGAGCCGCTCGCCCGCATGAGGGGCACGCACCCCAGGATGAACGCGAAGGCGGTCATGAGGATGGGGCGGAACCGCAGTTTCGCTCCTTCGAGCGCGGCGTCTTCGATGCTCGATCCCTGGTCCTGCTTCATTTTCGCGAACTCCACGATCAGGATCGCGTTTTTCGCCGCAAGACCGATGAGCATGATCAGACCGACCTGGACGTAAACATTGTTGTCGTAACCGAAGGCCCAGGCGCCCAGGAACGCGCCCAGGGCGACGAGCGGCGTGTCGAGCAGCACGGCCCATGGGAGCCGCCAACTTTCATACTGCGCCGCGAGCAGCAGGAAGACGAACACAATGGCGAGAATGAAGGTCGGCGCGGCCGGCGGCGCGACCTTCTCCTGATACGACATGCCCGAGTAGGCAAAGCCCATCTCGGACGGCAAGACGGCGCGCGCCACGGTCTCGAGCGCCTTCATCGCCTGCTGTGAGCTGTAGCCCGGCGCCGGGACGCCGCTGATCTCCACCGAGCGAAACAGATTGAAGCGCGTCGTGATCTCCGTCCCTGAGGACGGCGTCACGCGCAGCAGCGTGGAGAGCGGGACCATCTCCGACGTGGTCTTGCTGCGCACATAGAGCTGCCCGATGTTCTCGGGCCGCGTCCGGAACGCCGGCTCCGCCTGCGCGTAGACACGGTACAACCGACCGAACCGGTTGAAATCGTTCACGTAGGCCCCGCCCATAAAGGCCGAGAGACCAGTGAACACGTCATTGATGGGAACACCCAACTCACGCGCTTTTTCGCGATCGAGTGTGACGGAGATCTGCGGGGTCGTCGGGTTGAAGGACGTGAACAGGTTCGCCAGCTCGGGACGCTGCCGTGCCTCCGTCAGGAATGCCTGGGTCTGGCGCCCCAGGTCCTCCACCGTCAGCGTGCCGCTCCGGTCCTGCAGCAGGAAGTTGAAGCCGCCCGCGGCGCCGAAGCCGGAGATCGTCGGCGGCATGAACGGGAACGCCACGGCGCCGGGAATCTGCGCCAGCGCTGCACCCACGGTGCGTTGGATCCCGGCGACGTGCAGCGCCTTGCCCTTGCGCTCGTCCCACGGCTTGAGCCGGCAGAAAAACGAGCCGAATTCCGGACTGAAGCTGTTGGTGAGCATCCCCAGCCCGCCGATGGCGTTGCAGGCTTCGACGCCCTCGGTCTGCGCCAGGATGCCTTCGATCTGCCGCAGCACCCTGTCGGTGCGCTGCAGCGACGAGCCGAGCGGCAGCTGCACGTTGATCATGAAGATGCCCTGATCTTCGTCGGGCACGAAGCCGCCGGGGAGCACCCGCGCCAGGCCTCCGGTTGCCACCGTCGCAATGCCGATCACCCCCAGCGCCAGTATCGAGCGCCGCACGAACAGGCGTGACACGTTCACATAACCACCGGTCGTGCGCTCGAACATTCTATTGAACCAGCCGAAGAACTTCGCGAAGAACTTCCCGATCGGTCCCGTGGGCTCCCCATGCTTGGCCTTCAGGATCATCGCCGAAAGCGCAGGCGACAGCGACAGCGCGCTGAACGCCGACAAGAGCACCGAGATCGCAATGGTGAGCGCGAACTGCTGGTACAGCCGTCCGATGAGACCTCCGAGCAGGGCCACCGGCACGAACACCGCGGTAAGAATCAGCGCGATGGCGACCACCGGCCCGGAGACCTCCTTCATCGCCTGGACGGTTGCGTCATGCGGCGTCTTCCCGTGCTCGATGTGGTGCATCACGGCTTCCACCACCACGATCGCGTCGTCGACCACGATGCCGATGGCGAGCACCAGACCGAACATCGTCAGCGTGTTGAGAGAGAAACCGAGCAGCGGGAAGAAAATGAACGTCCCGAGCAGCGCCACGGGTACCGTCAGGAGCGGGATGAGCGTCGCGCGCACACTCTGGAGGAAGATGAAGACCACCAGGGTGACGAGGATGAACGCCTCGATCAGGGTGTGGACGATCCCCTCGATCGACGCTTCGACGGCGGGCGTCGTGTCGTAGGTGATCTGGTAGTCCATGTCCGCCGGGAAGAACTTCTTGAGCTCATCGAGCGTGTGGTAGATCCCCTCGGCGGACTTCAGCTGATTCGCTCCCGGGAGCAGATACACGGCGAGGACCCCTGCCGGCTTCCCGTCCAGCCTCCCGAATGAGCGATAGTTCTCGCTCCCCAGCTGCGTGTACCCGACGTCGCGGATCCGCACGATTCCGCCACCCGGTGTCTGGCGCACGATGATGTTGTCGAACTCCTCCGGCGTGACCAGCCGGCCCGGCGCGCGCACCGTATAGGTGAACTCCTGCCCTGGCGGCGCGGGCTCATCTCCGACCTTGCCCGCGGGCGCCTGCAGGTTCTGCTCCTTGATCGCAGAGATGACGTCCGACGCGGTGAGCCCCAGCCCGGCGAGCCGGTCGGGCCGCAGCCAGACGCGCATGCTGTACTCGGCGCCCCCATACAGATCGACTTGCGCCACGCCCGGGACGCGCAGGAGCGCGTCGCGGACGTTGATCATCGCGTAATTGTTGAGGAACTGGGCGTCGTAGGTGCCGTTGGGCGAATAGAGCGAGATGACGTTCAGGATACTCGGGTTGATCTTCTTGACCGTCACACCTTGCTGCGTCACCTCCTGCGGAAGCCGCGACTGGGACTGTGAGACCCGGTTCTGGGTCAGCACGTTGGCCATATCGCGGTCCATTTCGACGGCGAACGACACGTCGAGCAGCATGCGCCCGTCGCTCGTATTGAGCGACTTCATGTAGATCATGTTGTCGACGCCGTTGATCTGCTGCTCGATCGGCGTCGCCACCGATTGCTCGACCACCTCGGCGGAGGCGCCGGGGTACGTCGTCTCGACGCGGATGGTCGGCGGTGCGAGGCTCGGGTACTGCTCGATGGGCAGCTTCTGGAGCGTGGCGAGACCCAGCAGTACGGTCACGATCGCGATCACGATGGCGACCGTCGGCCGTCGGATGAAAAAGTCAGCCATCGGTCAGGGCCGGTTCGAGGTGTCGGACACCGGCGTCACGTGAGCGGTATCAGCCGGGGCGCGTGTGGCCCGAACCTTGACCCCCGGCCTGACCTTCTGCATGCCCTCGACCACGATCACGTCGCTCGCCACGAGGCCCGAATCCACGACCCAATCACTCCCGACGCGCGCGCCCGCTTTGACGGGGCGCACCTCGACGGTGCTGTCGGGCTTGAGCACACCCACGCTGAACGTTCCCTGCATTTCGCGCACGGCCCGCTGCGGTACGAGGATCGCGTTAGTTCGTGTCGTGACGGGCGCCCGCACGCGCGCGAACTGGCCGGGTCGCAGGAGACCGGCGGGATTGGGGAATAACGCTTCAATACCGAGCGTGCCGGTCGCGGGGTCGATGTTGCGATCCACGGTGACCACGCGCCCCTTGTGGTCGTACACCGAGGCATCGGACAACAGCAGCTCGAGCCGCGGTTCACCGCGGGGCGTCGCGCGACCCGAATCGCCGAGCGCGCGGACGAGCAGTAGGTACTCCCGCTCCGAGATGCGGAACTTGACCTTGACCGTGTCGACCTGCGAGACGACGGTGAGCAGCGTGGGGCCGGGGCTCCCGACGAGCGATCCGACGTCCGCTAGCGACACGCCGGCGAGTCCGGTGATGGGGCTCGTGACCTTGGTGTAGCTGAGGTTGAGCTGCGCGTTGTTCATGGCGGCGCGCGCGGCGGCCACTTGTCCTTCGGCCGCTTGCTGCGCGGCAACGGCGTGATCGAGGTCCTGCCGGCTGACGGCATTGCGCTCGACGAGCGGACGCAGACGGGAGACGTCGGCGTTTGCTTTCGAAAGACTGGCCTGGGCCTCATTCACGTTGGCGCGTGCCTGCGCCATCGCGCTCTGGTATTCCTGGGGATCGATTTGGAAGAGCAGATCGCCGCGCTTCACGAGCGTACCTTCCTTGTACGCCTTCGCCGTCAAAAACCCCTTCACACGCGCGCGAATCTCGACGTCATTGGCGCCGAAGGTCTGTGCCGCCCACTCCACGATGATCGGAACGTCGCGCACTTGAACGGGCGCGACGATGACATCGGCAGCGTTGGGGGTCGCCTTGGCGCCGTCGCCGCCGCATGCCGCGACGAAGAGCGTGACGGCGCAGCCCACGGCGGTAGCCCGATGCATCACGCCCATGGCAAGTGTTCCCCCGTTGCAGATGAAGGTGGACACCGAGGGCAATGTGACTTGCGGCATAAGGAGATGGAATAGAACAAAGGTCCAATACTGGCTCCCAAGCCCTCGGGGCACACTTTCGCCTTGAGCCGTCCTTCCAACGACCGGGGATTCTTATGCGTTTGAGGACTTTACTTGGCTTCATCCTCCTGGCCCTGTCGAGTCAGGCACTCGCCCAGGCAAAGGAAGAGCGATCGACGGGCCTGCCCAAGTCGGTCACATGGACGTTCAATCTCGACGCCGGGATCGGCGCGTTCGGATTCAACAACTCCCTCTACACGGACGTCAAACCCGATCCGTCCGGCGACCTGAGCGACAACTGGTTCGAGAGCTACGCGAAGCCCGCCATCTCCGGCACCGTGCGCGCCGGGAAGGGGTCGTTCTTCGGAAAGATCAGCGGCGTGGGTGAGCGGACGTACGCGGCGCCACCGCCCCTCGTCGGGTCGGAAGCGTCGTCATTCATGATCGAAGATTTGTACGTCGGCTGGCGGTCCGGTACGGCGTTGGGGGCGGGCGAGGATGCGCTCGAGCTGACCGTGGGCCGCGCGCAATACCGGATCGGCCACGGCCTGCTGCTGTGGGATGGCGGCGGCGAGGGCGGGAGCCGCGGCGGCTTCTGGAGCAACGCCCGCAAGGCATGGGCATTCGCCGGGATCGCTCGGTTCAAGGCAAAGTCGAACACGCTCGAGGGCTTCTACCTGGACCGCAACGAGGTCCCCGAATCCGAGAGCGGCACGCGCGTGGCGGGTGGGAACTACGAGCGGACGCTGGGGAGCTCGACGACGCTCGGCGCGAGTTACATGCACTTCATGTCCGACTCGAACGCCGGCGCGCGACGGCATGAACGTCTACAACGTGCGGGCGTACACCGCACCGCTGCGCAAACTCCCCGGACTGTCGTTCGAAGCGGAATTCGCGCGCGAAGACAACGGCGACCTGCGAGCGTCAACCGCCTACAACGTTCAGGGCGCTTACGAGCTGTCCAAGATGTCCTGGACACCCAAGCTCTCCTATCGCTACGCGTTCTTCGAAGGCGACGATCCGGGCTCGGCGGCGGACGAGTCGTTCGACATGCTGCTTCCCGGTTTCTACGACTGGGGCACGTGGTGGCAGGGTGAGATCGGCGGCGAGTACTTCCTCGCCAACTCGAACCTCATCTCCCACCAGCTGCGCGTGCACGTCAAGCCGAGCGGATCGGTGAGCGGTGGCGTCTTCGGCTACGTCTTCCAGCTCGATCAGCTTCCGGTGGGGATCACGTCCAAGGACGTCGCGACCGAGATCGACGCGTACGCCGACTGGAGCGTCAACAGCAACTTTATCGTGAGCTTCGTCGCCGCCCTCGCCCATCCGCAGGCGGCGGCCCAGCAAGCCTACGGCCGGACGTCGGACTTCACGTACGGCATGATCTATGTCGCGTACGCTTACTAGGGTGCGCAACGCCAGAGGTCGCCGATGATCGTCGGTAGCGCGCGTCCCCTGACCCGCCGCGTTCTGATCGTCGACGACAAGCTGGACGGCGCGACGACGGCGGGCGGCCGGGCCATCCGGACGCTGGCCGGCGAGCTGCGGGAGCGCGGGATCGAGGTCGTGGAAGCCCTGTCGATCGACGACGGACTGGCCCACGTCATCTCCGATGCCGCGCTGCACGGCATCTTCCTCAGCTGGACCATCGGCAAGGAAAACGGCAAGGAGAACGCGCGCACGCACAAAGAGGCGACGCAGCTGCTGCGCACGCTGCGCGCGCGCAATGCCACGGTGCCGGTGTTTCTCATGGCGGATCGCAGCATCACCGGGACCGTCACCGTCGAAGTCGCCACGCTGGTGGACGAGTTCATCTGGATCCTCGAGGACACCGCGGCGTTCATCGGTGGGCGCGCGAGCGCCGCGATCGAGCGCTATATCCAGGGCCTGCTCCCACCGTTTGCGGCCGCGCTCGCGCGCTACGACCGCGACCGGGAATACTCGTGGGCCGCGCCCGGTCACCAAGGCGGCGTCGCGTTTCTCAAGTCCCCGATCGGGCGCGCGTTCTTCGACTACTACGGCGAAAACCTGTTCCGCTCGGACATGGGGATCGAGCGCGCGGCCCTGGGTTCCCTGCTCGGCCACCTGGGCCCGATCGGCGCGAGCGAGCGCTACGCCGCGCGCGTGTTCGGCGCGCATCGCTCCTACTCGGTCCTGAACGGAACCTCGGGATCGAACCGGGCGATCATGAGCGCCTGCGTCGGCGACGGTGAGATCGCCCTGTGCGACCGCAACTGCCACAAATCGATCGAACAGGGCCTGGCGATCAGCGGGGGCATTCCGGTGTTTTTGCTCCCCACACGCAACCGCTACGGCATCATCGGGCTGATCCCGCCGTCACGCCTCGAGCCCAAGGCGATCGCCGAGAGCATCGCGCAGAACCCGCTCGCGAAGCAGGCCTCCGCAAAGCGGCCGGTATACGCGGTGGTGACGAACTGCACCTACGACGGGATGTGCTACGATGCCACCGGCGCGCAGGAGCGCCTGGCGAAAAGCGTGGACCGCATCCACTTCGACGAGGCGTGGTACGCGTACGCGCGCTTCAATCCGATGTACTCGGGCCGCCACGCGATGCGCGGCAATCCCGCCGAGCATCCCAAGGATGGCCCGACGGTGTTCGCCACCCATTCAACCCACAAGCTGCTCGCCGCGCTCTCGCAGACCTCCTACATCCACATTCGCGACGGCCGCGGCGCGATCGACCATGGCCGGTTCAACGAGGCCTACGCCGGGCAGGCCAGCACGTCGCCGCTGTACGCGCTGATCGCCTCGAACGAAGTCGCCGCCGCCATGATGGATGGCCCCGCCGGGGAGACGTTGACGCAGGACGTGATCAATGAAGCCGTGGCGTGCCGTCTGGCCGTGGCGCGCGTGCACATGGAGTTTGCGGCGAAAAAGGACTGGTTCTTCGCGCCGTGGAATGCGCCCGAGATCAAAGACGCGAAGACGGGCAAGCGCGTTCCGTTCCACGAGGTGTCTCCCGAACGGCTCGCGACGGACCCCTCGTGCTGGGTTCTGCATCCGGGCGAGAAGTGGCACGGCTTCGACGACATCCCTGACAACTGGTGCATGCTCGATCCGATCAAGTTCGGGATCCTGTGTCCGGGGATGAAAGACGACGGCAAGTTCGCCGACAAGGGCATCCCGGCGGACATCGTCACCGCCTACCTGGCCAGGCACGGGATCGTGCCGTCCCGCACCACCGACCACATGGTGCTCTTCCTCTTTTCTGTCGGCATCACGAAGGGGAAATGGGGCACGTTGCTCAACACGTTGCTCGATTTCAAGGCGGACTACGACCGCAATACGCCGCTCACCGAGGTCGTGCCCGCCGTCGCCGCCGCCGCGCCCGAGCGCTATGCCGGCATGGGCCTCAAAGACCTGGGCGACGAGATGTGGGCCTATATGAAGGAAGGGCGCCAGGGATACTGGCAGGCGCAAGCCTATGCGACGCTGCCTACACCCGAGATGACGCCCCGCCGCGCGTTCCAGCGCTTGATGGCAGGCAACGCCGAGAAGGTCCCCCTCGACAAGATCGCGAACCGCGTCGTCGGCGTGGGCGTCATCCCCTACCCGCCGGGAATTCCGATCGTGATGCCGGGCGAGAACATCGGCGCCGCCGACGGCCCGTGGCTCACCTACCTGCGCGCGGTGCAGGAGTGGGGCGAGAAGTTCCCAGGCTTCGCCAAGGAAGTCGAAGGCACTGAGGAGCATGACGGTACCTACCACATCTACTGCGTGACCAAATAAGGCGGAGGAGCCGTGGCAACAGCGACGAAGAAGATGTCTCTCATGCAGCTGACCTTCATCGTAGCCGTGAACATGATGGGGTCCGGCATCATCATGCTTCCGACGAACATGGCGCAGGTGGGCGCGATTTCGCTGCTCTCCTGGGGTGTGACGGCGGTCGGCTCGATGGCCATCGCCTACGGTTTCGCCCAAGCGGGCATCTTCAACCAACGCCCGGGAGGAATGTCGGCGTATGCGGAGGACGCGTACGGGAAGGACGGCTACTTCCTCGTCTTCTTCCTGTATTTCCTGTCCCTCGCCATCGGCAACGTCGCGATCGCCATTTCCGCGGTCGGCTACCTCTCCGCGTTCGTGCCCTGGCTCTCCTCGGCGCCGATCGCGACGTGCCTGGGAGTGATCGCGCTGCTGTGGCTCACCACGGTCGCGAACTTCGGCGGGCCCGCGGTCACCGGGAAGATCGGCTCCATCACGGTCTGGGGCGTCATTCTCCCGGTCGGCCTGCTCTCGATCATCGGCTGGTTCTGGTTCAGCGGCGCCACATTCTCGGCGGCGTGGAATCCGCAGGGAATGAGCCTGGGCGCAGGGATCGGATCGAGCATTTCGCTCACCCTGTGGGCATTCCTCGGCATGGAGTCCGCAGCCCAGAACTCCGCTGCCGTGGAGAATCCGAAGCGCGACGTGCCGCTCGCGTGCCTGTTCGGCACGTTGGGCGCCGGCGTGATCTACATCCTCTCGACGGCCGTGATTCAAGGGATCGTACCGAACGACGAGCTCGCCAAGTCCAACGGCCCGTTCGGCACTGTCTACGCCCACATGTTCAACCCGACCGTCGGCCGCATCGTCATGGGGCTGGCCGTGCTGGCCTGTCTCGGCTCCTTGCTGGGGTGGCAGTTCACGATCGCGTCCACCGGCAAGGCGGCCGCCGACGAACGCATGTTCCCGAAGCTGTTTTCGAAGATCAATGCCGCGGGCGCACCAATCGTCGGCATGCTCGTGCTGGGCGTGGTCCAGTCACTGCTGGCGCTCTCCACCATCTCGCCCAATCTCAGCAAGCAGTTCGGCAAGCTCGTGAACCTGGCGGTCGTCACCAATGTGATTCCCTACATCATCGCGCTGTCGGCGCTGGGGGTGATGATGAAGTCGGCCAATGCCCCTCAGAAGGTCTATCGGCGCAACTCGATCATCGCAACGATCGCGATACTCTACAGCACGTACGCGCTCTACGCCTCGGGATTCGAGGCGGTGATGGGCGGCATGCTGGTGGCTTCACTCACCTATCTGCTCTGGGGATTCATCGCGAACCGCTTCATCGGGCGCCCGAGTCCGGCAGGCAACCAACCGGCTCGCGCGTGAGAGCGACCGCCACGCTGGAAAGGAGAGCAGCCATGTATCACAGCATCAGAATCGCGGCCTGCGCCGTCGCCTGCCTCGCCATCGCCGCGCCGACGGGGGGGATCGCTCAAAAGAGTGGGGCGGCTGCGTCCGCCACACTCACGCGCATCAAGCAGAGTGGCCGGATCAAGTTCGGGTATCAACCGGACGCGCGGCCTTTTTCATACCGCGATCAGTCCGGAAACGCGGCGGGATTCTCGGTCGGGCTGTGCAAGAAGGTGGCCGACGCGGTGAAGGAGGCGCTGGCCCTGCCGACGTTGAGCGTCGAGTGGGTGGCGGTCGGCGCCGCCGATCGGTTCACGGCGGTCGGCACGGGTAAGATCGACGTGTTCTGTGGCGCCGACAGCGACACCTGGAGCCGCCGGGAACAAGTCGCCTTCTCGCTGGCCGTATTCCCGGGAGGGATCGGCGCGCTGCTGCGCAAAGACGCTCCCGAGCGTCTCACCGAAGTCCTGAACCAGAAGCCTCCGTCCAGCCCGACCTGGCGGGCGTCGGCAGGCCAACTGCTGCAGACCCAGACGTTCACCGTCATCACCGGCACGACCGCCGAGCCGTGGCTGAGCGGAAAGATCAATGAGTTCAAGCTCACCTCGAAGGTCGCGCCGGTGCCGACCTACGACGCAGGGATCACGGCGGTGCTGGAGCGGCGGGCCAGCGTGTTCTTCGCGGACCGTGCCGTGCTCCTCGATGCCGTCGCACACCACGCCAAGGGATCACAGCTCGAGGTGTTGGACCGGCTGTTCACGTACGAGGCGTTCGCGTTGCCGCTGCCTCGCGGTGACGAGGGGTTCCGCACGCTCGTGGATCGCACGCTCAGCCGGCTGTACCCTACCCCCGAGTTCCGGGCCCTGTACGTCGAGTCGTTCGGGGAGCCGACCGCAGACGTCCTGACCTTCTATCGTTGGAACACGCGGCCGGAGTGATCCAGGCGTGAGGAGCAACTGACATGATCGAGCGACGCACAAAACGCATCCAACTTCGGGCGCTCATGGTGGACGATGAGCTCCAGACGCAGACCGCCGAGGGACACGCGGCCCGAACCCTCGTGAAGGAGCTGCAGGATCGCGCGATGGAGGTGGTCGAGTCGGCGTCCGCCGAGGACGGCATGTCCGTCGTCGTATCGGACTCGGCCATTCACGTGGTGTTGCTGGACTGGGCGCTGGGATCAGATGGCGACCGCGACCATAAGAAGTCGCGCGCGCTGCTCGAGTTCATCCGCTCACGCAACGACAAGATTCCCATCTTCCTCATGGCCGAGCGGGGCGAGGCGTCGTCGATCCCGATTGACGTGATGGAGATGGTGGACGAATACGTCTGGACGCTCGAGGATACGGCGGCGTTCGTCGGCGGACGGGTGGTCGCGGCGGTGCGTCGCTACCTCGAGGTGATGATGCCGCCGCTCGCGGCGGCCGTCATGAAGTTCAGCCAGGAATACGAATACTCCTGGCACACGCCCGGCCACACCGGTGGCACGGCGTTTCTCAAGTCGCCCGTCGGCCGCGTGTTCTTCGATTACTTCGGCGAGAACCTGCTCCGGTCCGATCTTTCGATCAGCGTCGGTGCGCTGGGGTCGCTGCTCGATCACAGCGGCCCGATGGGTGCGCACGAGCGCTACGCGGCCCGGGTGTTCGGGGCGCACCGGACGTATTCGGTCACCAACGGCACGTCGATGTCGAACCGGGTGATCTTCATGGCCGCCGTGGCCCGCGACCAGATCGCGCTGTGCGACCGCAACTGTCACAAGTCGATCGAGCACAGCCTGGTGATGACCGGGGCGATCCCGTCGTACCTCGTGCCCGTGCGCAACCAGTATGGGATCATCGGTCCCATTCTTCCCGAGCGGCTGAAGCCGGACGCGATCAAGGCGGCGATCAAGGCGAATCCGCTCGTCACGAAAGGGATCGACACCCGGCCGGTCCACTCGATCGTCACCAACTCCACGTACGACGGGCTGTGCTACAACGCGCGCCGCGTGACGGAGCTGCTCGATCCGAGCGTCGACCGCATTCACTTCGATGAAGCGTGGTACGCGTACGCGCGCTTCAACCCGCTGTACAAGGACCGGCATGCGATGTACGGGGATCCCAAGGACTACACCAAGGGCCCCACCATTTTTGCAACCCACTCCACGCACAAGCTGCTCGCCGCCCTGTCACAGGCGTCGTTCCTGCACATCCGCGACGGGCGCAGCCCGATTCCGCACTCGCGCTTCAACGAGTCGTACATGCTGCACGCGTCCACGTCGCCGCTCTATCCGATCATCGTGTCGAACGACGTCACGGCGGCCATGATGGACGGGCCCGGCGGCATCGCGATCACCGCCGAGTCGATTCAAGAAGCGGTCGCGTTCCGGCAAACGATGGGGCGCGTGCACCGGGAGTTCGCCGCGAAGAAGGACTGGTTCTTCAACACCTGGAATCCGGACAAGGTGAAGCAGGGAAAGACCGGGAAGGCGGTGGCGTTCGCGGACGCGTCGCCGGAATTCCTCGCGAGCGAGCCCGACGCCTGGGTGTTGCATCCGGGCGATGACTGGCACGGGTTCGGCAACATCGAAGACGATTACTGCATGCTGGACCCGATCAAAGTCTCGATCCTGACCCCGGGCATGACCGACAAGGGACTCGACAAAAAGGGCATTCCCGCGACGCTGGTGACGGCCTACCTGCATCGTCGCGGCGTGGAAGTCGAGAAGACCACGGATTTCACGGTTCTGCTGCTGTTCTCGATCGGGATCACGAAGGGAAAATGGGGGACGCTGCTGAATGTGCTGCTCGACTTCAAGCGCGATTATGACCGCAATGGCCCACTGTCCGAAGTAATGCCGGATCTCGCGAGCGCCTACCCGGCAGCCTATGGCGCCATCGGGCTGCGCGATCTCGCGGATCAGATGTTCGCGCAGCTCAAGGACAGCAAGCAAACGCACTGGCTGTCCGAAGCGTTTTCGACGCTCCCCAAGATGGAGATGTCGCCTAACGCCGCGTACCAGTATCTGGTGAAGAATGAGATCGAGCACGTGCCGCTCGACAAGCTGGCGAACCGCGTGCTCGCGACGAGCGTCGTGCCCTACCCGCCGGGGATTCCGATGTTGATGCCGGGCGAGGCGACCGGAGCAGCCGATGGTCCGTACCTGGGCTATCTCAAGGCGCTCGCGGCGTGGGACGCGCGCTTCCCCGGCTTTGGTCACGACACCCACGGCGTGGAGAATCGTGACGGCGTCTACTACGTGCAATGTTTGAAGAAAGGCTCTTCATGATCTCACGAGCCCTTGCTCTCGCCTTCGTCTTGTTTCCGATTTCACTTGCCGCACAGCAACCGCCCCCGCCACCACCCGCGCCAGCGCGCAGCGCGCCACCCGAGCATCCGGTCACCTTGCCGGCGGTGGATTTTCATTTCCGGGGCACGGTCGGCCGGACAGTCGCCACGAGCGACCCGCCGCAGTTCCCACAGCCGGCGCGTCCGCCCGCCGGCGCCCCGAACATCGTCATCATCCTCATTGATGATGTGGGATATGGTCAGTTCGGCACCTTCGGCGGGCAGACACCCACGCCCGCGCTCGACCGCCTTGCGGCCGAAGGATTGCGGTATACGCGGTTCCACACCACGGCCCTCTGCTCACCAACGCGCGCCGCGCTGCTGACCGGCCGGAATCACCATTCGGCCGGAACCGGTGTCATCACCGAGGCGGCCACCGGTTATGACGGGTACACGGGACTGCTCCCGCGCAGCGTGGGAACCGTCGCTGAAGTGCTGCGGCAGTACGGCTACTCGACGGCGTGGTTCGGGAAGAACCACAACACGCCGGATTGGGAGACGAGTCTCAACGGCCCCTTCGACCATTGGCCGAGCGGGTACGGATTCGACTACTTCTACGGCTTCATGGGTGGCGACATAGACCAGTATCAGCCGACGCTGTACGAGAATCACAACCTCGTGCCACGCTCGACGAACCCGCGCTACCACGTGACGACAGACCTCACCGACCACGCGATTCAGTGGCTGCGCCGGGTCCGTTCCATCGATCCCGCCAAACCGTACTTCCTCTATATGGCCACCGGCGCGACGCACGCGCCGCACCAGGTGCCAGCCGAGTACATCGCCCGGTTCAAGGGAAAGTTCGATCAGGGGTGGGACCTGTATCGCGAGCAAACGCTGGAGCGACAAAAGCGTCTTGGGGTGGTTCCCCCCACCACCGATCTCACGCCTCGGCCTGCGTCCCTCCCGGCATGGTCGGCACTCTCGGCTGACCAGAAGCGGCTGTACGCGCGGATGATGGAGGTCTTCGCCGGCTTTACGGCGCAGACTGATTACGAGATGGGCCGCCTGCTCGACGCGGTCCGGGCGCAGCCGGATGCCGACAATACTCTCATCTTCTACATCGTTGGTGACAACGGAGCATCGGCGGAAGGCGGGCTCGTCGGCCTGCTGAACGAGAACTCGTTCTTCAACAACGTTCCGGAGTCGCTGGCAGCCAACGTCGCGCGCATCGACGAGCTCGGGTCGCCGAAGCACTTCAATCACTTCCCGGCCGGCTGGGCCTGGGCCATGAACACGCCCTTCCAGTGGACCAAGCAGATCGCGTCGCACCTGGGCGGTGTCCGAAACCCCCTCGTGATAAGCTGGCCCAAGAGAATTCGGGACCGTGGCGGAATCCGTTCTCAGTTCGCTCACACAATCGACATCTGCCCGACGATATATGAGGCCCTCCGGATCGATGCGCCCACGGAGCTGAATGGGGTCGCGCAGAAACCGATCGAGGGTGTCTCCCTGGTGTACACGTTCGACTCGGCGCAGGCGGTCGGGCGCCACCGTACCCAGTATTTCGAGATGTTCGTCAACCGCGCGATCTATAGCGACGGGTGGTGGGCCGCGGCGCGCGCCGGAATCCCCTGGGACGCTTCGCCCGCCCCGATCGACGCGGACACAATCCACTGGGAGCTCTACGATCTCGAGAAAGACTTCAGCCAGGCGCACGACTTGGCGGCGACCAATCCGCGCAAGCTCCAAGAGTTGCAGGACCTGTGGTGGGCCGAGGCGGCACGGTATCAGGTGCTCCCGCTCGACAACCGCAAGGTCGAGCGGCTGAATGCCGAACTCCAGGGTCGTCCATCGCCGACAGCGGGGCGCACGACTTTCACGTACTACACTGGCGTCGTGGCGGTCCCTTCGGGCAGCGCACCCAATCTGCTGAACAAGTCGTGGACGGTGACGGCGGACCTCCAGATCCCAGCGGGGGCCGTCAATGGCGTCGTCTGGGCCATGGGCGCACTCGACGGCGGCTTCACACTCTACGTGCGGAACGGAAAGGCGGTGTTCGCCGGCAACTTCCTCGGCCGAACGACCACACGCGTAACCTCCACCAAGGCACTGCCTCGAGGGCACGTAGTGCTGCGCGGCGAGTTTGCGTATGAGGGCGGCGGTATGGGGCGCGGCGCGACGCTGTCGCTGTTCGTCAATGATCAGAAGATCGGCGAGGCGCGGATGGCAGCAACCCACGGCCTCTCGCTCGGGCTCGGCGGCACGCTCGATGTCGGCATCGACACCGGCTCACCGGCGGACGAGGCGTATCAGGCGCAGATGCCGTTTGCCTTTACCGCGGGTATCGACAGCGTGACGATCCGGCTGCAACCGTCACCGACCGCAAAATGACTGCGGTAATGGAAGAACCATCCCGCCGGCGCCGCAATCTCTGGGTGCCGGTCGCCCTCGTGTCGCTGGCGGCGCTGGCGGCAACGGGCTGGATCGCACTCCGCACGATGCGCGGCGCGGCCACACCTGGCGCATCGCTGTTCGAACCAACCGTCGAGAATCAGCGGGCCTCCCCCGGACCGATCCCAGACGGCATGGTGTGGATCCCGGGGGGCGAGTTTTCAATGGGCGCGCAGGACCCCAGAGAAATGAGCGACACGATCGGCATGCAGGCCACGCGGGACTCGCGCCCCATCCATCGCGTCTACGTGGACGGCTTCTGGATGGACAAGACCGAAGTCACCAATGCGCAGTTCGCGGCGTTCGTGCAGGCGACCGGGTATGTCACGGTCGCGGAACGGACGCCGCGCGCCGAGGACTTCCCGGGGGCGCCGCCGGAGAACCTGGTGGCCGGCTCCGTGGTCTTCACACCGCCTGACCACGCCGTCCCCCTCGATGACCACTTTCAGTGGTGGGCGTACGTGCGGGGCGCGAACTGGCGTCATCCCCTCGGTCCTGCGAGCTCGATCGCCGCGAAAGGGCAGTATCCAGTCACACACGTCGCGTACGAAGACGCGGTCGCCTATGCAACCTGGGCGGGGAAACGTCTCCCGACCGAAGCCGAGTGGGAGTTCGCCGCGCGCGGCGGGCTGTCGGGGAAGCGCTACGCATGGGGCGACGACTTCCAGCCCGACGTGAAGTGGATGGCGAACACCCATCAGGGCAATTTCCCCAACCGCGACACCGGAGCGGACGCGTTTGCCGGCGTGGGCCCGGTGGCGCAGTACCCGCCCAACGGGTACGGGCTCTACGATGTCGCCGGCAACGTCTGGGAATGGGTGAGCGACTGGTATCGGCCCGACTACTACACGCAGCTCGCTCAGGGCGGGCGTGTCGCGCGCAATCCCACGGGACCCAGTTCCGCCTTCGATCCCGACGAGCCGGGCGAGCCCAAGCGAACACAGCGCGGCGGATCGTTCCTCTGCACCGATCAGTACTGCTCGCGCTACATGGTGGGCACCCGCGGCAAGGGCGAGGTCAGCACCGGAACCAATCATCTGGGGTTCCGCCTGGTGAGAGACCCTTGAGGCCATGGCGATCTACCACGTAGAGATCACCGGACGCGACCGACGCCATCTCGCCGCGCTCGGCCCCAAGCTGCGCATCGTCGTCACGGGCTTCCGCGAGGACAAGCGCGGCGCTGTGGTCGACGGCTACGTGCGCGGCGACAAGATCGAGTGGCTGAAGCGGAAGGGCTACGGGGTCACTCGGCTCGAGAAGGTCGATGCGCATGACCGCTCACGCCAAAAAGAAGGCCGCAAGGCCGTCGCGCGCCGGGTCAAGGAGGGGCGCTATGGCGACGTCGTGTGGGGAGGCGGTTACCTCACCGCGGCGGAAGTCGAAAAGGCCATCGCGCTCGGCGCGCAGAATCACGGCGCATACTTCGAGCGCATCCCCCTGCCCCACCTCACCTGGGAAAAGCGTCGCGTCTATGCGTTCCGCATCGGCGCCGGCAAGGGGAAGTCGAGACCCGCCGTCTGCTTCCTCGGCGGCGTGCACGGACGCGAGTGGGGCGGTCCCGACACGCTCATCTACTTCGCCGTGCGTTTGCTCCGTGCGTACCGGGACCGGCACGGCTTCCGGCTGGGTCGCCGAACCGTCAGCGCGGCACAGGTGCGCAGGCTCGTGCAAACGATGGACATCATCGTGCTGCCGCTGGTGAACCCCGACGGGCGGCACTTTAGCATGACGCGCTCGGCGATGTGGCGCAAGAATCGCCGCCCCGCGCCGCGCGGTCACGGCACGCGATCCATTGGCGTGGATATCAACCGCAACTTTCCGTTTCTGTGGCGGTTCCAGCGCTACTTCGCGCCGGGCACGGTCGACAGCTCCAAGAATCCCGGCGATTACGAGTCCTACATCGGCCCGCGTGAAGCCTCCGAGCCGGAGACCCGCAACGTGATCTGGCTGTGGGACCGCTTCCCCAACATCCGCTACATGGTCGATTTGCACAGCTACGGCGAAGCCATTCTGCACAGCTGGGGCAGCGATGAGAATCAGTCGAAGGATCCGCGCATGAACTTCCGGAACCGCGCGTACGACGGCAAGCGTGGCCGGCTGAACGACGACGTGTATCGCGAATACTTCCCGCCGCGCGACCGGAAGGCGGCGCTGGACATCGCGCGCCGGATGTCGGCGGCCATCCGGTTGGTGCGGGGACGCAAGTACCAGGTGAAGCCGAGCGTCGGCCTGTATCCGACCGCGGGCGCGACGGACGATTACGCCTATAGCCGTCACTTCGTGGATCCCAAGAAAGGGAGAATCATTCCGCTGACCGTCGAATGGGGCCGCAGTCACGCTTCCACGCCGTTCCATCCGCCGTATCCTGAAATGCGCAAGGTGATGCGCGAGGTGAGCGCGGGACTGCTCGCGGTCTGCCTCGGCGCCCGCGCGGGAGCCCGCCATGGGGGCTAGAGCGATCACAGCGGATCCGCAGGACTTCTCGGTCGTGCTCGGCGGGCCGCTCTATCAGTTGTTCCGCAAGGCGCATCTCACGGGCGACGCGCTCGAGCTGATGATGCAACGCTTGTTCGTCGTGGTCGCGCTCAACTGGCTGCCGCTCCTGCTACTCACGTTCGCACAGGGTCTGGCGCTGGGAGACAAGGTCGTGGTCCCGTTTCTGCACGATATCGAGGCCCAGGCCCGCATCCTCCTGTTCATGCCGTTGCTCGTCGCCGCCGAGCCCGTCGTGCATCAGCGCCTGCGCTCGGTGGCCCAGCAGTTCCTGCAACGCGAGCTCATTCCGGACGACGGCCGGTCGCGCTTCGAGGCCGCCCTCACCTCGGCGATGCGCCTGCGCAATTCCGTGCTGGCCGAAGTGACGATGATCGTCCTCGTCTATGTCCTGGTCCTGACGACGCGTCGGTATGTGGCGCTGGATGTCGCGACCTGGTACGCCCCGCCGGATGGGGAGGGCAAGTCGCTCTCCCTGGCCGGGTACTGGTATGTCTACTTCACGCTCCCCCTCTCGCAGTTCCTGTTGCTCAGGTGGTATTACCGCCTGTTCATCTGGGCGCGGTTCTTGTGGCAGGTTTCGCGCATCCAGCTGCGCCTCGTCGCCACGCACCCTGACCGGATCGGCGGACTGGGCTTCCTCGCCGGTGCAACCGCGGCGTTTTCAACGCTCGCGGTGGCGCACGGCGCCTTCGTCTCCGGGTGGATCGCCGCTCGCATCTTTCTGCAGCAGGCGACGCTGCTCGATTTCAAATTCGTCATCATCGCCGTCGCGGTATGGGTGCTGCTGCTGTTTCTCGGCCCGTTCCTGCTGTTTTCTTTCCAGCTCGCGGACGCGAAACGCCAAGGCGAGCGTGAGTACGGACCGCTGGCACAACGCTATGCACGGCAGTTCGACACCAAATGGGTGCGCGGCGACGCGCCCCGAGATGAGCCGTTTCTGGGATCAGCGGACATTCAGTCCCTGGCTGACATAGGAAACGTGTACACCACCGTGCACACCATGCGGTTCACCCCCATCACGCGACAGGCCGTCGCGCAGCTACTGGGATCCACGCTCGCGCCGATTGCGCCGTTGGCGCTCACCATGATGCCGATCGGGGAGGCCGCAAAGCTGTTGTTCGGGATCTTGATGTAGGCAGGAAGCGACGGGGCCTCATCCTCCCTTCATCAGACCCTCAGAATCGGCCGTCTAGGCTTGAGCAGCCGACATCCCGCAAGACTCTGGAGACGCACAATGAACGCTGAACAGCTTCGCCTCGACGAGGCCCGCACGCAGGCACAGCCCTGGAAGAAGTGGGGACCCTATCTGAGCGAGCGCCAGTGGGGCACGGTGCGTGAAGACTACAGCGAGTCGGGTGACGCCTGGAACTACTTCAGCCACGACCACGCCCGCTCGCGCGCGTATCACTGGGGCGAGGACGGGCTCGCCGGAATCAGCGACGATCACCAGCTCCTGTGTTTCGGCCTCGCTCTGTGGAACGGCCGCGACCCGATCCTGAAAGAGCGGCTCTTCGGCCTGACCAACAGCGAGGGGAACCACGGCGAGGACGTCAAAGAGTACTACTTCTACCTCGATTCGACCCCGACGCATTCCTACATGAAGTACCTGTACAAGTACCCGCAGGCCGCCTATCCCTACGACGACCTGGTTCGCACCAACCGTGGGCGGGGGCGCAGCGAGCCGGAATACGAGCTGCTGGACACCGGCGTGTTCAACGAGGACCGCTACTTCGACGTCTTCGTCGAATACGCCAAGGCCGCGCCCGAGGACATCCTCATCGAGATCACGGTCACGAACCGCGGTCCGGAAACGGCGTCCCTCCAGCTGCTGCCCACGTTGTGGTTCCGCAACACGTGGTCCTGGGGCGGGAACGACAAGCGGCCGCTACTCAGCCAGGCCGCGCCCGGAACTGTCACGGTGTCCCATCCCGAGCTCGGCAAACGGTTCTTCTACGCCGACGGCTCCCCCACGCTGCTGTTCACGGAGAACGAGACCAACAGCGAGCGGCTGGTCGGCGTGCCCAACCGGACGCCGTATGTCAAGGACGGGATCCACAACTACATCGTCAACGGCAACCAGCACGCCGTCAACGTCGAGCAAACGGGGACCAAGGCCGCGGCGCGATATCCACTGACCGTAAAGGCCGGCGCCACGGTTTCGGTCCGGCTGCGCCTCTGCGACGCGGCGTGCACCGAACCGTTCGGGAAGGGCTTCGCGGCCACGTTGGCAGCACGGCGGAAGGAAGCCGATGAATTCTACGCGGGCGTGATTCCCGCGAACCTCGATGCCGACGCAGCCAACGTGATGCGGCAGGCGCTCGCCGGGATGCTCTGGTCCAAGCAGTTCTACCACTATGACGTGGACCGCTGGCTCTCCGAGCGTGGCACCGGGCCGTTCAAGCAGGGAAAAACCGCGCCACGCAATGCGCATTGGCATCACATGTACAACGCCGACATCATCTCGATGCCGGATAAGTGGGAGTACCCCTGGTACGCCGCTTGGGACCTGGCCTTCCACACCCTGGCGCTGACGCTGGTGGATCCGGACTTCGGCAAGCAACAGCTGGACCTGATGTTGCAGTCGAACTATCTCCATCCCAACGGCCAGCTTCCCGCGTACGAGTGGAACTTCGGCGACGTCAATCCGCCCGTGCACGCATGGGCGACGATCTTCACCTACCGGCTGGACAAGGCCAAGCGAGGCGAGGGCGACATCGACTGGCTGGAACGCTCATTCCAGAAGCTGCTGCTCAACTTCACGTGGTGGGTGAACCGCAAAGACCGCACTGGCACCAACGTGTTCGAGGGCGGATTCCTCGGCCTCGATAACATCGGAGTGTTCGACCGCAGCGCGCCCCTCCCCACGGGAGGCTACCTGGACCAGGCCGATGGCACCGCCTGGATGGCGCTGTTCTGCCAGAACATGCTCGAGATCGCGGTGGAGCTGGCGCTGACACGACCGGCCTACACGACGCTCGTCGAGAAATTCACCGAGCACGTCCTCTGGATCACGTCCTCCATGCTCCATGCGGGGGCAAATACCGGCATGTGGGACGAGGCGGACGGGTTCTTCTACGATGTGCTGCGGCTGCCGGATGGCCAGGCGCAGCGCCTGAAGGTCCGTTCCATGGTCGGGCTGCTGCCGCTCTGCGCGGTGACTGTCTTCGAGGGCGAACTCAAAGGCAAGGTGCCCGAGGTCCAGGATCGGCTGCGCCGCTTCCTCGAGACTCGCCCGGAGTTGCGGGCTGTCATTCATGATCCGGTCAAACTCGGCAAGCGTGACCGGCGGATGAGCGCGGCCCTGAACGAAGAAAAGCTCCGCCGGGTGCTCACGGTCATGCTCGACGAGCAGGAGTTCCTGAGCCCATACGGCATCCGCTCGATCTCCCGCCACCATGCCGATCATCCGTTCGTCTTCGAGGTGCGAGGCCAGGACTATCGCGTCTCCTATCTGCCAGCCGAGTCCGACAGCGGGATGTTCGGCGGCAACTCCAACTGGCGAGGACCGATCTGGATGCCGGTCAACGGCCTGATCGTTCGTGCCTTGCTCCAGTACTACCTCTATTACGGGGACGACTTCACCATCGAATGCCCCACCGGCTCGGGGCGACAGATGACGCTGTACCAGGTCGCTGAAGAGATCAGCCGCCGGCTCGCACACATTTTCCTGCGAGACAAGGACGGCCGCCGAGCGGTGAACGGGGCGGCCGAGAAGTTCCAGACAGACCCCCACTGGCGTGACCTGATCCAGTTCTTCGAGTACTTCCACGGCGACACCGGAGCCGGGCTCGGCGCCAGCCACCAAACCGGATGGACCGGAATCATCGCCCGTCTCATGCACCTCTTCGCGACCACCACCGCGGAGCAGGCCCTCGAGCTCGGCAAGAGCGCAGCGGTCCGCGAGACGACGCCGGCGCCCCGGAAACGGACCCGCCGCCCGCCACCGGTGGGCCAGCGGGCTCCATGACTCCACCCACTCACCCGTCCCTGTACCAGATCAACACCCGGGTCTGGTTGACCGCGCTGTCACGTGGACTCCGCCGACCCGCGACGCTCGACGACGTTCCCGACAGGGAGCTCGACCGGATCGGCGATATGGGATTCGACTGGGTGTGGCTGCTGAGCGTCTGGCGGACGGGGCCTGCCGGTCGTGCGATCTCCCGCAGCAACGCGGAGTGGCGCAAGGAATTCGCACACACCCTCCCGGACCTGAAGGAAGAGGACATCGCCGGCTCGGGGTTCGCGATTTCCGGTTACACCGTGCATCCGGATCTCGGCGGAGCTGCGGCGCTGGCCCGGCTGCGTGAGCGGCTGCGGAGCCGCGGTCTGCACCTGATGCTCGATTTCGTCCCGAACCACACGGCCCTCGATCATCCCTGGGTCGAGAGCCACCCGGAGTACTACGTCGGCGGCACGGATCTGGACCTGACGCGAGCCCCAAAGAACTATGTCTGGGTCAAGCGCGCCAAGGGGGACCTCCTCCTCGCTCATGGCCGGGATCCCTACTTCCCAGGGTGGCCGGATACGCTGCAGCTCAACTACGGCAACCGCGCGACGCAGGAGGCAATGGCCGGCGAGCTACTGAAGATCGCAGAGCAGTGTGACGGCGTGCGCTGCGACATGGCGATGCTGGTGCTGCCGGACGTCTTCGAACGGACCTGGGGAATCCGGGCGCAGCCCTTCTGGCCGCAGGCGATCCAGCGCGTCCGCGAGCGTTACCCGGATTTCTGCTTTATGGCCGAGGTCTACTGGGACCTGGAATGGACCCTGCAGCAACAGGGATTCACCTACACCTACGACAAGCGGCTGTACGATCGACTCACGGCCGGCCAGGCCGGACCTGTCCGCGATCACTTCCGAGCGGGACTCGATTACCAGAATCACCTCGCGCGGTTTCTCGAGAACCATGACGAGCCGCGGGCAGCCGCCACCTTCGCCCCCGAAGTTCATCAAGCTTCGGCCATCATCACGTTTCTTTCGCCGGGTTTGCGCTTCTTCCACCAGGGGCAGTTCGAAGGGCGAAAGCGGCGGATCTCACCGCATCTGTCGCGGGGTCCGGACGAGCCGGTCGACGAGAGCCTGATCAGGTTCTACGAAAAGGTCCTGGCCGTGCTGCGCCGTCCGGCGTTACGCGCCGGCCGATGGCAGCTGCTCGACACGGCGCCCGCCTGGGAAGGCAACTGGACCTCGGACTGCTTCGTGGCGTTCGCCTGGGAGGGCTCGAACGGAGAGCGGCTCGTGGTGGCCGTGAACTACGCCCCGAACCAGAGCCAGTGCTATCTGCGACTCCCATTCACCGGGCTCCCGGGGTCTCAGTGGCGCTTGCAGGACGTGACCGGCGCCGCCTCTTACGACCGAGCAGGCGACGAGCTCGAGGCTCGTGGGCTGTACCTGAACTTGGCTCCGTGGCTGTATCACGTCTTCGAGCTACGGCCGCTGCCGCTTCGTGACGTGGTGCCGAAAGAGTCCTCCCCATCGCGCTGGGCGGCACTGGCGAAGCTGGCAGTCCTCGCTGCTCCGAGCGTGATCGCGCTCTCGGGATGTGCCGACCTGGCCGTCCAGGACACGAGGAGCCTGCTCCTTCCCGCGTTCACGCGCGCCGAGGTCGTCGGCTTCCTGGCGGGCTTGGGCACGACGTTCGCCGCCCTGCCCGACCTGATTTCCATGGTCAAACGGCGGTCCAGCGCCGGGATGAACCCGCGGATGGCGGCCATCATGGCCGTCTTTCAGGTTCTCTGGATCTGGTACGGTCTGCTGATCGGTTCGCGACCGGTGATCATCTGGAACATCGTCGCCGTGGTCATCAATTCGCTGAGCGTCGGCGCGCACACGTATTTCGCCCGCAGGGAACGGCGTTCGAAATGCTGATGTAGCGAGGAACTGCTACGCGCTCGTCGGGCCCGGTATCAACGCCGCGACGCGTCTCAACGACAGCGCGATCGGCAAGGCGAGAATCGCGCCCGCCGGCCCCAGCACAAAGCTCCAGAACACCACCGAGAACACGATGTTGGTGAATGAAATGTCGAGCCCCTTCACGAAGAACCGGGGCTTGATCACGTTGTCGCCGATCAGGTTGACGAACCACCATCCCACCACCACGATCACCGCGCTTTGCCAGCCGCTCTCGAGCAGCGCGAGCAGCGCCGGCGGAACGAGCGCGAACAGGAAGCCCACGCCGGGAATGAAATTCAGGAAGAAGAACAGTACGGCCCAGGTGAGGGGCGCATCGACGCCCGCCACCAGGAGAATGCCGAGATTGAGCACGGCTTGAATCAAGCCGGCGAGGCCCGTGAGCGCGATATACTGGCGGGACTGTCCGGTCACTTCATCGAAACGCGCCGCCCACGTCGCCGGCTGCTCGCCGCGACCCTTGAGCACGCGAGCTCCGGTGATCTCGTAGAGGACGACGGCGGCGATGAGGATGATCAGAATCGAGGTGCCAAAGGCGGAGGCGAGACCTGCCAGGAACCCACGCGCCGCGGCCAGGACACGATTGGGATCGAGCGGTTGAAACGCCCCGATTTGCGATACATCGATGCCGCGGCCCCCGAGGAACACCATCACGTTGTCCCGCAGCGACGACAGCCTGGCCTGGTAGGTGGGCCAGTTGTCCACCAGCCGCGCGGTCGAGATGCTGAAGAAGGTCACGAGCAGCAGCCCGCCGACGAGCACGAACAGAATGGACAGCAGCACGCTGAGGCCCGGCTTCAGGCCCTTTTTCATCAACCACATCGGGACATTGCTCAGGCTCTGCGCGACGAGCAGTCCGAGGAGCACCACGCTGACGATCGGCGCCGCGATCTTGAGTCCGGCGACGATGATGACAAAGCAGGCTCCCGCGATGAGCAGGCGCTGCACGGCGGATTGCCGGTTCGTGACGGCGCCGGTGATCCGGTCGACGTCCGAAGTGACGCTCATCCGCCGAGCGCGATGGTCGCGGCTACCAGCGCGCCGCCGAGTACGACCATCGCCAGGCCGGTCAACCACGGGTGATAGTTCGTGATCCGCCCAAACGCGTAGCCGGCGAGCACCAGCAGCCCGACCGCGATGCCGTTCGACACGCGCATGGCCCGCGCCACGTTGCTCATGAAGATGAACGGGATGGCCACCGGGAACGTCGTAGCAAACACCCACAGGAACACCGAGAGTCCGCCCAGCCAGTCGGCCTTGGACAGCCACGGGCGCACCGGCGGCTCAGGCCCTCGCAGCAGTTGCTGGCGCACCATCTCATACTCTGCGGGGCCCAGCGTGGCCGCCACCATGGGCGGCAGCGCCTCGGCAATGACGCGATGCGCTTCTTCAGGACCTGCGGCGGCGCGCGCGGCCCGCAACGCGCGAATGTCCCGTCCCCGTTCGCTCAGGCAATCCATGAGGTAGAGGATTCCGTCAATGATGCCCCAGGCGATGTTGCACCCGAGGGCGCCGATCAACATGAGGCGGACATCATCGCGCCCGGCCTCCGCAACACTGAGCGAGCCGGTAAAGCTGAGCACCATGATCAGGCCAAAGAGCGCTTCCGCAATGCGCTCGCTCGGCTCGAGCACGCGCCGGCTTTCCCCGCTCGAGACGGTCAGCCGGCCGCCGGCACGAAGTACGCCAATAGCGCGATCGCGATATAGACGACGATCAGTTGGACGCCCCGGTACCAGTTCGAGCGTCCGTCGCCCGCGACCACGGTTCCAATCAGCACGGTAAGCAGGAGCGCGATCAGCTGGGCGCGCTCAAACGCGAGCGTGAGCGGCTGGGGTGCGATCAGCCAGCTCAGGAGGACCAGCACGGGCGCGACGAACAGCGCGATCTGGATCGAGCTCCCCAGGGCGATGCCGATCGACAGATCCATCTTGTTCTTGCGACCCGCGACGATAGCCGACAGGCTCTCCGCCGCCCCGCCCACGACCGCCACCAGCACCAGGCCGATGAACGCCTGCGACATGCCCAGGGCTTTCCCCGTGCCCTCCGCCGCTCCCACGAGGATCTCACTCATCCACGCCGCGAGCACGGACGCGCCCACCAGACTCCCGATGGCGCGCGGCAGTCCCCAGGCCGGTCCGTCATGGTGTTCGGCCTTCGCTCCCTCGGCGCTCTTGAACAGCTGCGGGTGCGTTTTCAGCATGAACAGCAGGTAGAGACCATAGGTGACGAGGAGCAGGACCGCTAACGCCGTGTTCAGGCTCAGGACCTGCGGATTGAATTGCGCGTCGGCGAACGATCCCTCGAACGCTCCCGGCACGATCAACGTGATCACGGCGAGCAACATCATCGAGCTGTAGACGCGCGAAGCGCCGGCGTTGAAGACCTGATCGCGGTGGCGCAAGCCGCCGAGGAACATGGAGACGCCGAGGGCCAGCAGCAGATTCGCGAGGATCGCCCCGATGATCGACGCCCGCACGAGATCCATCAGTCCCGCGCGCAGCGCGACCGTCGCGATGATCAGCTCCGGCGCGTTCCCGAACGTGGCGTTGAGCAGGCCGCCCACCGCGTCGCCGGTCCGGGTCGCGATCTGTTCGGTGGCATGGACGATCAGGCTGGCGATCGGGATGATGGCGAGCGCCGCCGAAAAGAACACGAGCGGTGCCGCGGCGTGGGCGCGTTCCAGCACGAGCGTGATCGGGATGAAGGCCAGCAGCCAGTTGATCGAGGGCTTCAGGACGGCCCGCCAGGCCGCGGCTGCGCGCGTGGGCTCACCGGTAGTCATCGCGCCAAGAGTGGCGCCGATCGGGCGGCGGCGCAGTTGGCCTTTTGGGAAGTATGCGCGAGGCGGAAAAGCAGAATGTCCAGCGTTCGGTGTGTTGAACGCTGGACATTCGGTTGAGACGCCGGCGGCGGCCTACTCTCCCACCCCCTCGCGAGGGCAGTACCATCGGCGCTGACAGGCTTAACGACCGTGTTCGGGATGGGAACGGGTGTGGCCCTGTCGCGCTAGTCGCCGGCAACCTGGAGTCATCGGTTATCGGTCATCGGTTTTCAGTTTACTGATGACCGATAACTGACGACGTTGTAAAAGACGAGTGTGTGAAGTCGTGGTGGAGGAAATCACTCCGAGTTTTGGACAGCGGAGAGATCAAGCCTCACGGGCAATTAGTACGGCTCGGCTGAAGCGCTCGCGCGCCTTACACCTGCCGCCTATCAACCTGGTAGTCTCCCAGGGCCCTTCAGGAGCCTTGCGGCTCGGGAGTGTTCATCTTGGGGAGGGTTTCCCACTTAGATGCATTCAGCGGTTATCCCCGCGCGACATCGCTATCCGGCGTTGCCCTTGGCAGGACAGCCGGGACACGAGGGGTCGCTTCGTCCGGGTCCTCTCGTACTACGGACGACATCCCTCAACACTCCAACGCCCATACCGGATACAGACCGAACTGTCTCACGACGTTCTGAACCCAGCTCATGTGCCACTTTAACCGGCGAACAGCCGGACCCTTGGGACCTTCTCCAGCCCCAGGATGTGACAAGCCGACATCGAGGTGCCAAACCGCGCCGTCGATGTGAACTCTCGGGCGCGATAAGCCTGTTATCCCCAGCGTACCTTTTATCCGTTGAGCGATGACCCGTCCATACGGTATCACCGGATCACTAACGCCGACTTTCGTCCCAGCTCGCGCCGTCGCGCTCGCTGTCAGGCGCCCTTTTGCGTTTGCGCTCGTCGTGCGATTACCAACCGCACTGAGGGCACCATCGCGCGCCTCCGTTACAATTTCGGAGGCGACCGCCCCAGTCAAACTACCCGCCAGCCACGGTCCGCGCCGTTGTGAGCGGCCGCGTGAGATCGTCAACAAAACAAGGGTGGTATTTCACTGTTGGCTCCCCGAAGGCCGAAACCCTCGGATCGACGCCTCCCACCTATGCTACGCAGGTCCAGCCGACGATCAATGACAGGCTGTAGTAAAGGTGCACGGGGTCTTTTTGTCCTGATATGGGAAATCGGAATCCTCACCGATACTGCAGTTTCGCCGAGCTTACGGAGGAGACAGCCGTCAAGTCGTTACGCCATTCATGCAGGTCGGAACTTACCCGACAAGGAATTTCGCTACCTTAGGACCGTTATAGTTACGGCCGCCGTTTACCGGGGCTTCGGGACACAGCTTTGCCTTGCGGCTGACCGCATCCGTTAACCTTCCGGCACCGGGCAGGCGTCAGTGTGTATACGTCGGCTTGGAGTACGCCTTAGCACACACCTGTGTTTTTGCTAAACAGTCGCTTGACGCGATTCTCTGCGGCCGGGTTGGGCTTCCCCTGTACGGGGTCACCTACTACCGGCACCCCTTATCCCTAAGTTACGGGGTCATTTTGCCGAGTTCCTTCTCCGTAAATCACTCGAGCACCTGAGGCTACTCGCCTCGCCTACCTGTGTCGGATTGCGGTACGGTCACCACAGTACCTAGACGCGGGGCTTTTCTCGGCAGTCGGCTTGTGAATCCCTTGACGAGGCCTTGCGACCTCTTCGGCATCGGCTCTCGACTATCCAGGTATTTTGTCCCCCGGAAACGTCTACCGCCTTACATCGGCACAACCACCCGCCGACGGATTACTCGCTCCTGCGTCCCCCCTCGTCCTCAAACGGTGCTGCAGTGGTACAGGAATGTTGACCTGTTTCCCATCGGTTACGCCTTTCGGCCTCACCTTAGGGACCGACTAACCCTGAGCTGATCGACATGGCTCAGGAACCCTTAGGCTTACGGTGACAGAGGTTTTCACTCTGTTTCGCGCGTACTCGTCGCAGCATCCTCACTTCTGGTCGCTCCACGGAAAGGCTTCCGCCTCCGCTTCACAGCTCCCAGAACGCTCCCCTACCAGACATGCAGATCCGAAGATCTGCATGAATCCTGAGCTTCGGTGGACGGCTTAGTCCCGACCATTCTCGGCGCGACTTCGCTTGACTGGTGAGCTATTACGCACTCTTTAAAGGAATGGCTGCTTCTAAGCCAACCTCCCAGTTGTCTCAGCAAAATCACATCCTTCGCTACACTCAGCCGTCACTCCGGGACCTTAGCTGCAGGTCTGGGTTCTTTCCCTCTCGCCGCTGGACATTATCGCTCAGCGACTGTCTCCCGAGCAGCATCACACAGGAATTCGGAGTTTGGTTGGGGGAGGTGAGCCTATTCGGCTCCCGGACCCATCCAGTGCTCTACCTCCTGCGGACTCATTTCTCGAGGCCATACCTAAATATGTTTCGGGGAGAACCAGCTATCTCCGAGCTTGATTGGCCTTTCACCCCTACCCAGAAGTCATCCGAGCGGTTTTCAACCCACAACGGTTCGGTCCTCCACCGCCTGTTACGGCGGCTTCAACCTGCTCCTGGGTAGATCGCCACGGCTTCGGGTCTACGCCCACGCACCTAGTCGCCCTATTCAGACTCGCTTTCGCTCTGCCTCCGGCCCTGAGGGCCTTAAGCTGCGCGTGAGCAGTAACTCGCTGCGTCATAATGCAAAAGGCACGCCGTCAGCGGACAACGAGCCGAAGCCCGCCGCCGCCTTCGACCGCTTGTAGGCACACGGTTTCAGGATCTCTTTCACTCGCCACCTGGCGTACTTTTCACCTTTCCCTCACGGTACTGGTGCGCTATCGGTCACAGAGGAGTGTTTAGCCTTGGAGGATGGTCCCCCCAGCTTCACGCAGGATTACACGTGTCCCGCGTTACTCGGGATGCCGCTAGGGGCCGTATGCGTACACCTACCGGGCTGTCACCGTCTGTGGCGGGCCGTTCCAGGCCGCTTCGGTTTGGCATCGTGCTCCCATGTCGCGGTCCCACAACCCCAGTCGTGCAAGCACGGCTGGTTTGGGCTGGCCCGATTTCGCTCGCCGCTACTTTCGGGATCGCGGTTGCTTTCTCTTCCTCCGGGTACTGAGATGTTTCAGTTCCCCGGGTTTGCCTCTCGCTTGCGCGAGATCATCGGCCTTACGACCGATGGGGTTGCCCCATTCGGAGATCCTGGGATCACAGCTTGTTTGCAGCTCCCCCAGGCTTATCGCAGCTTACCACGTCCTTCATCGCCTCTCTGTGCCAAGGCATCCACCGTGCGCCCTTACACGCTTGATCTCGTAGTTCTCTACTCGGTGTGATTCCCTAACACCACTTCACACACACACTCGTCAGTTGTCAAAGAACGTTTTCAGTTATCAGCCGTCAGTCATCGGTACTGAAAACCGATGACTGACGGCTGATGACAGCATGATCGAGTGTGGAAAGTGCGGGCGACTCTCGAGGCGTTTCGTGCGCGCCGCAAGCGGCGCGACTACTCAGCGCTCCAGAAAGGAGGTGATCCAGCCGCAGGTTCCCCTACGGCTACCTTGTTACGACTTCGCCCCAGTCACCGACTTGACCTTAGACGGCTGCCCCCTTGCGGTTGGCCCACCGGTTTCGGGTCCCTCCGGCTTCCATGGCGTGACGGGCGGTGTGTACAAGGCCCGGGAACGTATTCACCGCGGCGTGGCTGATCCGCGATTACTAGCGATTCCGGCTTCATGCCGTCGAGTTGCAGACGACAATCCGAACTTAGCCCGGCTTTTGGCGATTGGCTCCCTCTTGCGAGTTCGCGACGCGCTGTACCAGGCATTGTAGCACGTGTGTCGCCCTGGACGTAAGGGCCATGATGACTTGACGTCGTCCCCACCTTCCTCCGGCTTAACGCCGGCAGTCCCCCCAGAGTCCCCGGCCGAACCGCTGGCAACTGGGAGCGAGAGTTGCGCTCGTTGCGGGACTTAACCCAACATCTCACGACACGAGCTGACGACAGCCATGCAGCACCTGTGCTGGCGCTCCGAAGAGGGGCCGATGTTTCCACCGGCTTGCACCAGCATGTCAAGCCCAGGTAAGGTTCTTCGCGTTGCTTCGAATTAAACCACATGCTCCACCGCTTGTGCGGGCCCCCGTCAATTCCTTTGAGTTTCAGCCTTGCGGCCGTACTCCCCAGGCGGGACACTTACTGCGTTAGCGACGACACCGGGAGGGTCGCTCCCCCCGACGTCTAGTGTCCATCGTTTACGGCGTGGACTACCAGGGTATCTAATCCTGTTTGCTCCCCACGCTGTCGCGCCTCAGTGTCAGCAACGGCCCAGCAGAACGCCTTCGCCACTGGTATTCTTCCCGATATCTACGCATTCCACCGCTACACCGGGAATTCTATCTGCCCCTACCGTGCTCTAGCTCGCCAGTCTGATCGGCAGCCCCGGAGTTGAGCCCCGGGATTTCACCGACCACTTAACGGGCCACCTACGCGCCCTTTACGCCCAGTGATTCCGGACAACGCTCGCACCCTCCGTATTACCGCGGCTGCTGGCACGGAGTTAGCCGGTGCTTCCTTTGGAGGTACCGTCACCCGCGCACGAAGCGCGTATTCGTTCCTCCCGACAGTGGTTTACAACCCGAAGGCCGTCATCCCACACGCGGCGTCGCTGCGTCAGCCTTGCGGCCATTGCGCAAGATTCCCCACTGCTGCCTCCCGTAGGAGTCTGGGCCGTGTCTCAGTCCCAATGTGGCTGGCCATCCTCTCAGACCAGCTACCCGTCGTCGCCTTGGTGGGCCGTTACCCCGCCAACTAGCTGATAGGCCGCGAGACCCTCCGCCGGCGCAACTTGCGTTGCTTTCATCATTGAAGGATGCCCCTCAATGATCGTACGCGGTATTAACCGGCCGTTGGGCCGGCTATCCCCCACCGATGGACAGGTTTCTCACGTGTTACGCACCCGTCTGCCACTGAACTCGAGAGTTGCCCCCCGAGTCCCGTTCGACTTACATGTGTTAGGCACGCCGCCAGCGTTCGTCCTGAGCCAGGATCAAACTCTCCAATGATTGGAAAATTCGAACAGCTCACCGAACGACTGGTACATCTGTCGTCCGAATCACAATCAGAATGAAACCCCTCGCGGCGCGCTTCTGACAACGCGTCCGCTCAAATGGGGCCGCACTCCACACACTCGATCATCAGTTCTCAAAGAGCGGCTCCGCGAAAAAACTTCGCAGAGAGACGCGAATGCTAGCCGGGGTGCAGAGGTGAGTCAAGGGGGTCAGCCAATTGAGTTTACGCGTCTTCGGGGCAGACTAATCCCGAGCCGATTCCGCCTTGAATCGATGTTCAAAACTCAGGTAGATAAACGCCGACTGCTCGCCCCGCGACGGCCCCACGCCGATCGCATACGCCACGCCCGGCACAATCTGTAAGCCACTGGCGAAGTTATGCGCCCAGCGCACCCCGGGGTTCACGATCATGGATCGCGCGCCGGTGGTCTGCTCCAACCACACGACTTCACACAGGATGTTGAAAACCGGACTCGCGAGCCATATCACGCTGCCGCCAAGATTGTACGTCGTCACGTCCGGAATCGCCGTCACGCCGGCGTTCCAATGACTCACCCATGAGGATCCAAGTTTCGCACTCAACGGCAGATTCAGCTGCGCACCAAGATTCCCGCTCCCCAATCCGCGCGCCTCGCTGCCCGTTGGAATAAGCAGGGAGACTCGCGGCGCCAGTGCCACGCGCGCATCGGCCGCGAGCAGTTGGTAGCGATAGTTGATGGCCGCGTCCCCGAAGCCGGAGTACCGCTGTGGACCTTCCCCGCGCTGAAACGGGATCGAGTAGCTCAGCTGGTGGGCCTGGCTGCCGAGCGGCCATTCCTGCGTGAACGTGAATATCCACGGCGACGCGCGCAGCGTGCGCAACCACGTGCCGATGTGTTGCACCACGCCCTGCTCCTGATTGTACGCTTCTTCGATCAAGAAACTGTTATCCGCGATCGGCGCCTGCGCCGACGCCGCACGGCTGGGGACGAGGCCTACGAGCAACGCTACGAGGAGCGAACAAACACTGGGGAAGTGGGACACGAGCACGCTCAGAGGAAGCAAGGTTGTGGTGTCGTGCAGTGCGCCCGGGAGGATTCGAACCTCCGACCAACAGCTTAGAAGGCTGCTGCTCTATCCACCTGAGCTACGGGCGCCAGGTCGCCGGTCGTGAAGACTACAACTTAACGCCGCCTGCCCCGCCGCCAATGCCGCAAAAATGCCCTGGTCCGTCGCTCAGCCATGTCGTACCATGTAGCCCCATGACGGGCTCCCAGGCCCAACCCGCCCTCATCGAAGCGCGCCCCGAAGCAGCGGTCGCGACCGACGAGCGCATCCGCGCCGACCTTGCTCAGCTGCTGCAGAATCGGCTGGTGCGTGAGAGCCGGCTCGGCGTCTGGGTCCATCCCTTCCTCATAGCGGTCATTGTCGCCCTCGCCTGGCCCGCAGCGCCGCATCCCCTGCTGGTCGCGTGGGCGGCCGCCGTGGCGCTCACCGCAACGCTGCGCGGCGCGTGGCTGTACGTCGCCGCGCGCGGCACGCTCAACGAGCGATCGGTGCGCACGGGCGTGCGGCTCACCGTGACGCTGTTGGCGATGGCGTGGGGCGTCGGCGGGGCACTGGTGCTGCCGCTCGTGCCGTTCGAGACCACCGCACTGATCCTGGTCGTGCTCGCAGGCATCATCGCCAGCGCGCTGACCACGCTCGCGGCCGACCCGCTCAGCCTGCGCGGGTTCCTGGCGGGCATCGCGTTGCCCGTCTTCGTGGCGCTCGCGACGAGTGAGCGGACACACGATCTCGCGGCGGCCATCGTGGTCGCGATTTTCACCCTGGGCATGGCGATCGTGGCTCGGCGGGCACACATCACGCTGGTCGAGCACCTGCAGATCACCGCGCGCCTCGCCGTCAGCGAGGGCGCCGCCAAGCGCGCGGAGGCCGTCATGCGGGACGCGCGCGACCTCGCCGAACGCGTCGCGCGCGCGCCCACCACGCCCACCACGCCCACCACGCCTGCCGCGGCTGCGCCACCAGTGGACCTCGAAGGTTTCCGCACGACGTTACGGGAGGCCGGGGCCGAGCAGGCGTTGTATTCGATAATCGATACGTTCGTGCGCCAAGGGCCGGAACGCCTGGCGGCGCTTGCCGCCGCAGCGGCGAGTGGCGATGGGCCGGAGATCGCGAAAGCCGCTCACGTGTTTCGCGGCGCGGCGGCCACGATCGGAGCCCGCGAGCTGGCCGCGCTGCTCGAGCGCGTGGAGACCACGGCCCGAGCCGGCCGGATCGACGCCGCCAGGGAGGCGTTCGCGCTGGTGAGTCCGGTCGCGCATCACGTCACCGAATACCTGCGCCAGCAGCGCGCGTCCCTACCGGAGGAATGATGCGGATTCTGCTTGCCGAAGACGATGCCGTGACAGGCCAGACGCTCACCGCGATCCTGACCGCCCAGGGGCACGAGGTCACCGCCGTAGAAAACGGTGTCGATGCCTGGGGGCTCTGGAAGGTGGCGCGGCATCGCGTGATCGTCTCTGACTGGCTGATGCCCGCGATGGACGGGATCGAGCTGTGCCGGAAGATTCGCGCGCAGCCCCCCGGGCCGTACACGTACTTCCTGATGCAGACGATCCGCACCGGGCTGAGCAATTTCCTCGAAGCCATGGACGCGGGCGTCGATGACTTCATCACCAAGCCGATCGTCCCCGAGGAGCTCGGGGCTCGCCTCACGGTCGCCGAACGCATCCTCGGCTTGCGCGAGGAGCTGATGACCCTCGAAGGATTGCTCGCGATCTGCAGCTACTGCAAGCGCATCCGGGACACCGACGGCGCGTGGACGCCGCTCGAGCGCTACCTGGAAGCCCGGTCAGCGGCGCGCTTCAGCCATGGCATCTGCGAGGATTGTTACGACAAGCACGTGAAGCCGCAAATGGAGGGTGGGGCGTGAGTCAATCGCATCGACCGACAATCGGGGCGGCGGGATTCGAACCCGCGACCTCCTGGTCCCAAACCAGGCGCGCTACCGGACTGCGCCACACCCCGATGAGAACAGTGCAAGACGCCAGGTTGCGAAGTTGCAAAGCTACTAAGTCGAGCGTCGGAGCAACACCTCGATGAGCGCTCTGAACGCGCGGCCGCGGTGCGAGACCCGGTGCTTGGCGGCGGGCGCCGCTTCACCGAAGGTCATCTGCAGCTCAGGCGAATAAAACAGCGGGTCATAGCCAAACCCACCGGTCCCGCGCGGTTCGTTCAGGATAAAGCCGTCACACGTGGCTTCGACGATCTCCGGACGGCCGCCGGGGCTCTGGACGAACGCGACCACGCAGCGGTAGCGCGCGGTGCGCCGCCCTTCCGGAACGCCCGCCAGCTGTTCGAGCAGCAGCGTGTTGTTGTCGCCATCCGTGCCCGTGAAGGACCAGCGCGCCGAGCGTGGACCGGGTGCGCCGCCGAGCGCGTCGACCTCGATGCCCGAGTCATCCGCGACCGCGGGGAGCCCGCCGCGCGTCACGTAATAGCGCGCTTTCGAGACCGCGTTCTCGGTATAGCTCATGCTGCGCTCGAGGTCGGCTTCCTCGGGCAACGGCTCGAGCAGGCGCTCGCCGGGGAACGACAGCTCGAACGGCAGCCCGGCGAAGAGCTCGCGGATTTCGCGCGACTTCCCCGGGCTGCGTGTCCCGACGAGCAGCTTCATCCGCCGCGCAGCTTGGCGAGCAGGCTGGTCGTGGATTGGTCGTGGACCAGCGGCACCCGGACCACGCGCCCGCCCCACCCTTCGACGTCGTCGGCGCCGACGATGGCCGCGCGCGCGTAGTCGGCGCCCTTGACCAGCACGTCGGGCCGGAGCCGGCGGATCAGCGCCAGCGGCGTGTCTTCATCGAACAGCACGACGCAATCCACCGCCGCCAGCGCGGCGAGCAGGCGCGCGCGCTCCGCCTCCGGGACGACGGGGCGATCGGCGCCCTTGCCAAGCCGCCGGACCGAGGCATCGCTGTTCACGCCCACGACCAGCGCAGCGCCCTCGGTGCGGGCCGCTTCGAGCAGCGCCACGTGCCCGGTGTGGAGCAGATCGAACACCCCATTCGTGAATACGACGCTGCCCTGCTGGACGCGCCAGCGCGCGGCGTCCTCGGGCGTGCGGACCTTCGCGGCAGTGTTCAGAGCGGCTGCGTCGCTCTGGGATGGAAGCTGAAGGTGTGATTGAAGAATGGCAGCGACACGGGCTCGCTGTAGCTGGTCTCGATGACGATCTCGCGTGGCGATGCCGTGCGGCGAATCCGCAGCTGGCGCGTGCCCGCCGAGTCGGGGATGCCGATCTCCTCCATCGCGGCCTGGATGCGCCGCTGGATCGTGCCGTCGTCGAGGCCGGGGGCGAGCCGGGTCTGCGTCTGCATTTCGTCGAGCAGCCGGTAGTAGCGGAAGTACACCTCGCCGATGTTGACGCCGTAATACAGCACGGCCACGAAAATCAACAGCGACAGGAGACAGCCGCTCGAGCTGGCGCCGCGCCGGGAGCGTGTCACCACTGCGACTGCGCTCCGTCAACGATTTCGTTCACGAGCTTGTCGAGGGCCACTTTCCGTCCTTCCGCTTCCCGTCCGGGATCGTACTCGCCGTCGACGAGCACCTGCCGCTTCCATACGGTCGTGCCGTCCCGCTGATTCAGAATCTCGACGTCGACGGCCAGCTGCACTTTCCGCTTCGTCACCGTGACCTGCCCCTGCCCCGGCAGCATCGCGATCGGCACGTCGGGGTCGTAGCGCGCGATGCGGCCGCGCACGATGGCGTCGGCGGTCGCCTCGGGGGCGACGCGCAGCCCGAGCCGCCCCTCGAACGCCTGGCGCACGGCTTCACTGACTTCCTGCGTCAGCGCCGGCTCGGGCGTGTCGTTTACGAAAGGAAGTATCGCGACCGTTTTGACGTTGGGCAGGGTGCCGCCGGCGAAGCCGTAGATGCAACCGGACAGCCACAGGCCCGCCAGGCTACCGGCGGCTGCGCCAGAGAGCCGGCGCAATGACCGCCGCAGTGTCGATCGCGACCACGGTGAGCTCAAATCGGGCTCCTCCCCCCGATGGAAAGTCGACGCGCGCGCGCGTCGGCCGCTGCCCGGCATCGAGGTAGGAGCGACTCCGCGCCACGCGCTCCCCACGCCGTCGCCATTCGGCTTCCAGCATGATGGTGCGGCCCGCACTGTCGGTCGCCACATAATCGAGCGTGTCCTGCACCTGCGCAAACCGCCACACGACCCTTCGCCTGTTGCCCACCGAATCCACGAGCTGCGCCCCGAGCACCGCGGCGTCCGTCGCGGGCGGCCGGATCATGCCCAGCGCGGCCCACAGCATGGGGATCGCAGGGACGAGCGAACGAAAGTTCTTCTCCGGATCCGCCCACTGCACCGAATCGCCGATCACGACCGCTGCCCCGCTGCCGAGGCCGAGCGGCCCCGCGTAATCGAATCGCATGGAGTCGAACGGCGCGATCCGCGCGCTGCCGCGTCCTGCGTACTTGACCCGCTCGTCCTCGTAGCGCCAGCGAAATCGGATCGCGGTCGGCGTGCGCGGCAGCGTCGTGTGCGTCCACGCTACCGCGCTATCCCGTTCGACCGACGCCAGCGGCTCCGGTACGAGCGGCGCCGGCGCCCGCGGTCTCGGACACGCCGCGAGCAACACACAGGCGCCAATGTAGGAAAGGGAGCGACGCTGGGTCAATAGTTGTAGCCAAAGAAGAAGTCCACGAAGCGGCGATTGCGCGCGGAAGCGGGCAGGCCGTAGAACCCGAGTTCGGTCGTTCCGAGTCGATACCCGAGGTCGAGGCGCAACACGAGCGGCGGCCCGATCGGCATGCGCAGTCCGAGACCGCTCGAGCCGAGCACGCCGCGGCGCACGGTCTGGTCCGACCAGGCGCGTCCGTAATCGAGGAACAGGGCGGCCTGCACCCCCGGGAACCGCGCCGCGCCGAACGGGAAGCCGATCGTCAGGAAATCGGTGAGCGGGAATCGGAACTCGGCGTTCGCCAGCCAGGCGTAGGTGCCGGAGACGTACCCATTGGGTGGATAGCCGCGCAGCCCCCAGGGGCCGCCGATGCCGACGTGCCGCGGCCGCTCGCCGCCCGACGCGTATCCCTCGACGCGCAACGCGAGCGCGCTGTGCAGCGAGGTGCGCAGGTACTTCCGCACGTCCACCGACACGAGCCACGAATCGAACCGGCCGTTGGTGAGGTCATTGACCAACCCGCCGGTCAGGTTGTAGCGCTCGCCGTCGATCGGCCCGGTCGAAAGCCAGAGGGTGTTGTCCTTGACGTACGTGAGGTAATTCGACGCCAGCCATCCAACCCGGCGCGGCTCGGCGACGTCCGGCGAAAAGAGATCGAAGCGATCGGACCGCTCGATGCGATACTCGCCGACGATGCGCCGGAAGCGCGTGAAGGGATACCGTATCTGCGCGAACGCGCCGTACGAACGCTCCTCGTACAGCGTCTGGAAATCGCCCTCGTAAAAGAGCCCGCGCTGGCGGAACCCGCCCACCCCCCAGTTGATGCGGTGCGCTTGATTCAGATAGAACACCGTGCCGTTGATGTTGTCGAGCAGGCTGCCGAAGCCCGACGTTTGGAACGACGAGAGCGTGAAGAACACGAGGTGATCCGACAGCAGATCGCTGAACAGGAACACCGCCCCCTGCGCGGAGCCCAGGCCCGGCGCGACCACCGCATCGGCGGCGGCGAAATCGAGACTGAACTTGCGCTCGTACGGCGCCCCGTCCGTGCGAGCGTATTGGGGATGGGACAGCTCGTCCCAAACCCAGAACGCCATCGGCAGGCTGTCGGTGCTGACCAGGGAAAACATGCTGCTCGGGTCGTCGACCGGGTCCGCGAGGTAGATGTTGAAGCTGAGATCGGCGTAGGCGCCGAACAGTAACCCCCCGTACGGTCCGGAGACCCATTGGGGATCGAACGCGCCGTTCAAGGTGCTGGTCTCACGCCGCCCGGTGCCGCCCGCGTCGATCGAGTACACCTGGAACGTCCCGTCGCGATCGCTCGTGAAGTAGATCCGGTCACCCGCTTCCCCACCCCAGCGCGGCGTTTCATCGCGCCAATTGCCGTACGTGAGATAGCGGATCGCGCCGGACGCCAGATCGAGCGCGAAAAGATTATGGGCGCCTTCCGGGCCGAAGGCGGTGCGGTCGGACGCGAACACCACCGTCCGCCCGTCCGGGCTGATCGTGGGATCGACGTCTTCGTAGCGGTCGGAGGTGAGGCGTTCCAGCCGTCCGGCGCCGGCGGACTCGCCCGCAGCGACGAGCCACAGCCGGTAGAGATCCGAATAGCCCGAGATCGAAAGGCCGCTGAAGATCACGCTCTTGCCGTCTGGCGCCCACGCGGGCGACAGGATCGACACGAGCTCGGGGAACTGATAGCGCGCCACGACCTTTTTGCGCGTCAGGTCCCAGAAAAACAGCGCGTCGCGCTCGGCGTACTTGCTGCTGAACGCGGCGACCCCGTTCGGGTGCACATCCATCCGGGATTCGAAGAAATGGAACGATTCGAACTGCTCGTTGCTCTCCCCCTCGACGACGGCGCGCTTGTTCCGTCCCGCGAGGTTTTCCGCGTAGATCGTCGTGTACCCGCTGGCCGGGGAGAAGAAGAGAAACGACGGGATCGTATCACCGGGGAGCTGAAACGCGGTCGGCTTGATCGCCAGCTCGGTCAGCTTGCGCGCGGTGATCGACAACGGCGGCTGGGTCGCCACCGCCGGATAGTACTGGTGGCGCATCCAGTACTGCCATTCGTCGGACAGCTCTTCGATCGTGCGACCGTAGATCCCGAGCAGCGCGGCATCGAAGGTGGGGAACTTCCAGATGTCCGCGTACAGCTCGAGGATCCGCCATTCGCCGTACCGCTCGGCGAGAAAGCGGTGGATGCTGCCGCCGACGGGATAGACCAGGCCGCCATAGGCGTAGGTGAGCTGCGGGAGTGTCGGCAGTCGCCCGGCGATCGTCATCTCCCGCAGGATCATCTGGTCGCGGCTGTCTTCGCCCGCGGAGAAGAACTCCGCGAGCCCCTCGGTCCACCACAGCGGGAGGCCCGTTTGTCGGAACCGCGGGTACCGGCTGAAGGTCTGGGACGCGAGGCTCAGCTGAAAGACGTGCACCAGCTCGTGCCGGACCGTGTGCCTGAATTCCGCGTAACTGCCGCGAAACGGGATGGCGACGCGGCGCCGGAGGAACTCGGTGACGCCGAGCAAGCCCTCCGGCGGAATGAACGGCAGGATGTTGGTCTGCTCGAAATCGGTGTGCGACGCGTACACGATCAGCGGGATGCGTTGGGTCACGGCATGCGTAAGGCGCCGCTCGAGCGCGTCGTAGCTCTCCTCGGCGTACGCCAACGCGAGGCGGCCCAGCTCTTCTTCCTCGGGATAGTAGTAGAGATCGACATGCTCGCCGCGCAGCACGCGCCAGTCGAAGTGCCGGTACTGGATCTTGTTCTGCCCGAAGTACCCGAACTGCGCCGGCAGCGCGGTGGTGGCGCCGAGCGCCAGCGCGAGGACAAAGGCCTGCCGACGAACAGCTCGCCTCATCTATGAATGCTCCGAATGCGATCGCCCTGGGCGATCGCGTTCAACACCACCACTCCGGACACCACGCGCCCAAAAATTGTATAGATCCCGTCCAGGTGCGGCTGTGCGGAATGCGTGATGAAATACTGACTCCCGCCGGTGTCCGGACCCGACAATGCCATTCCTACACGGCCGGCGTCGTACCGGACCGGATTGAGCTCGTCGCGCAGCACGAAGCCCCCCCCCGGTCCCCCCCACCCGTCGCCTCGGGGATCCCCATCCTGCACGACGAAGTTGGGAACCACCCGATGCCAGCGCGTTCCATCGAAGAAGCGCCGGTCCACGAGGTCGAGGAACGCCGCGACCGTGAGGGGCGCGTCCGCCGGCAGCAACTCGATATCGAGCGTGCCGCGATCGGTCTCGAGGATCACGTGCGGATTGCTGCCGGCCATTCCCGGCCAGAGCCAGCGACGCGCGATATCGCGATAATCGGCGATGGTCCGGCCGGTCGCAATCGGCAGCACGGGCGCCCACGCGTCGCGCGTATCGGGCAGCGTGTCCGCCGCGAGGCGTCGCACGAGATAGTCGTTGGGGCGCGCCACCACCGAGATGAACTTCGTCGCCACACGCAGCCGGCCGCTCGAGGAACCGGCCGCGATCGCTCCGAGCGCCGAGACCGCCGACAGCCGCGCGTCGTTGAATGCATCCCCTTCGGCCCGGGTGTAGGCGGCGACCAGGAGATCGACGTCGTCGATGCTCGGATGCCGGCCGACGAGATCAGCCGCGACGCTGCGCACGGCGGGATCGGCGTGCGTCAGCAGCGCGCGCGCCCGGGCCAGGAGGGCGGTGTCGGGGGCGGCCACGATGCGCTGCAGCGCTTGCAGCGCCTGGGCGACGACGCGCCCGTCCGGATCGGCGAGCTGCGCCTCCAGCCGGTCGCGCGCGCGCGCCGCGCCGAACGCTTCCGCCGCCACGCCGCGCCAGCGCCAATCCGCATCGCCGACGAGAGCCGCTGCCGCCGGGATCCCCCCGGCGCTGTCCGCTTGCGCCAGCGCGATCACGGCTTGCCGCCGGATCGCGAATACGCTGTTGGTCAGCCGGGCACGCAGCGCCTCGAGCGCGGCCGTGCCGCGGATCACGCCCAAGGTCGTCTCCGCCTGCACCGCGACCCCGACGTCCCGGTCGGCGACGAGCGGCGCGACGGCGCCCGCGACGCTCGAATCACGCATCGAAGCGAGGGCGCGCAGCACATTGATCCGGATCTGCGCATCCGGGTCGTCGAGCAGCGGGCGCAGCGCGTCGACGGCGCCGCGCGGATTGACCCGGGCACTATCCAGCAGCGCCCTCGTGATGCCGCGCGCGGCGACGGCACGTGTCTGGGGGTCCTGATCGGAGAGCGCGCGAAGCAACAGCGGCGCCGCGGCGGCCGCCCGCAGGCGCGCGAGCGAGTACAACGCACGCCAGCGCGTCCCGGGCACGCCGGCCTCGGCAAAGCGGGTGAGCTGGGAGACCGGGGCGCGAGCGCCCAGGCGCCATGCCTCCAGCAGCGCTTGATCGACGACCGGGGTCGACGCGTCGGGAGAACCGCCCGCAATGATCTCGCTCAAGGCGCGCGCACCTTCGTCCCCGCCGGTTTTTGCGATCGCCGTCACGGCCTCGATTTGTCCGGACCGCACGCTCAGCAGCAGCGACGGGATCGCGCGTGGATCCTTGAGCAGCCCCAGGGCGAACGCCGCTCCGGCCTGCACGAACTGCGAGGAATCGTTGAGCGCGGGGAGCAGCAGATCGACGGCGGCCGCATCGCCGATACGGCCGGCGGCGAGCGCCCCCTGGCGCCGCACCGCGAGGTTGGGATGGCTCAGCGCCTCCCGCAGCGCCGCGACATCGAAGCGCCGCGCGTCCGAGGCGGCGAGCAGCGCCGCGAGCACGCCGATGGTGGTCTCGTCGGCGGGCACCTGGCCCGCAGCAGGCGTCCCCGCTGCCAGAAGAAGGAAAGCAGCGACGCTAGAGACGAATCGGGTCTGCCGTTGGTTTGAGCAGCTCACTCACATGCTCCGGAATGCGCGAAAGAATCTGTTGTCGGTTCAGCGCGATCAGCGATGTTTCCGCAGTGGCGAGCAGCTCCTCCGTCTCGGCCCGCTCGACCGCATACCCGAATATTACGCGGCGCGAGGCCAAATCCCGAATCCAGCAGCGTATGCGAATCATGTCATCGTACCGGGCGGGCTGGCGGTAGCGAATGTGAACATCGGTGACGGTGAGGTAGGTCCCTTCATCTTCGAGCTGCTTGTAGGACATCCCCCGCCCGCGCAGATGCTCCGTACGGGCCATGTCCATCCAGATGAGATAGTTCGCGTGATAGACGAACCCCATCTGGTCGGTTTCCGAGTAATTCACGCGGTGGAGGACCGCGCTGATCAGCGGCGAGTTGGCGGGATTATTCGCCGTACGGAATCCAGATGTTCTTCACTTCCGACGCACGCCGCAGAAACTCGCGCCCCTCGCCCTGACGCGAGTCGAGCCAGTCGCGGCGCTTCGCCGTCGCCCACGTCCGTTTCATGTTGGCGGCCGACGCCCACTCGACCGCTTTCACCCCCGCGGCGTTCCCGAAGTACCAGACGCCCTCCACGTCGTCATGCTCGGCCAGGACCTGTGCAAGAGCGTCCTTGGCGCCGGTGATCACGTTGATCACGCCGTCCGGCACGTCGGACGTCTCGAGCACCGAATAGAACTCGGTCGCCGCAATCGGTTGCGGCTCGGACGGCACAACGATCACGGTGTTGCCGACGGCGATCGCGGGGGCGACCAGCGAGACGAAGCCGAGCAACGGGAATTCGTCCGGCGCCGCAATGCCGAGCACGCCGACCGGCTCGTTCATGGCGAGCGTGATCCCGCGAATGGGGGTCTGGTGGACCGCGCCGTCCCATTTGTCGGCCCAGGCGGCGTAGGTGAACAGGCGCGCGACGGTGGCATCGAGCTCGGCCCTCCCCACACGCGCCGCGAACTCGTCCGCGCGGGTCGCGAGATTCTCGGCGATATAGTAGAGGATCTGCGCGCGCATATGACCGCTGCCCCGTCCCCAGCCGCTGGCGGCATGCGCGGCCTCGACGGCGTTGCGGACATCCTTGCGATTCCCTTCGGCTACCTCGCCGAGCGTGCGGCCGTCGGGACCCACGATCTTACGTGCGTAGCCCTGGTCGGGGCGCGTCTGTTTGCCGCCGATGAACAACTTGTACGTGCGGTCGATCGCGGGGAGATCGCCGGAACGCGGAACGGCGAACTCGGAACGCGGAACAGCGGCGGCCGGTTCGTTCCGCGTTCCGACTTCCGCATTCCGCGTTTCCCAGTCTGCTTTCAGATACTCCCACATCCCCTCGCGCCCACCCTCCCGGCCAAACCCCGACTCGCGATAGCCGCCGAACCCCGCCGCCGCATCGAACAGATTCGTGCAATTGATCCAGACGACGCCCGCTTTGAGTTTGGGCGCGACGTCGAGCGCGAGATTGATGTTCTCCGACCACACGCTGGCCGCGAGGCCGTAGGGCGTGTTGTTCGCGAGCTGAACCGCTTCCGCCGGCGTCCGGAACGTCATGGAGACGAGCACCGGGCCGAAGATTTCCACCTGGGCGATGGTCGCGGCCGGGGACACGTCCGTGAACAGGGTGGGTGGATAGAAATAGCCCTCCGTCGGGCACGCCCACGACGGCTGCCACATCTTCGCCCCTTCCTGCACACCCTGATCGACGAGGCCGCGGATCCGCTCGAGCTGCACCGGCGCCACGATGGCCCCCATGTCCACCGCTTTATCGAGCGGCGAGCCGACGCGCAGCTTCTCCATGCGCGCGCGCAGCTTCTGGGTCAGTCGATCGGCGACGCCTTCCTGCACGAGCAGCCGAGATCCGGCGCAGCACACCTGCCCCTGGTTGAACCAGATCGCGTCCACGACGCCTTCGACCACACTATCCAGGTCCGCGTCCTCGAACACGATGAACGGGCTCTTGCCGCCCAGCTCGAGGGTCAGCTTCTTGCCGCTGCCCGCCGTCGCCTTGCGGATGATGCGTCCGACTTCGGTCGATCCCGTAAAGGCGATCTTGTGCACGTCGGGGTGCTCGACGAGATGCTTCCCGGTGCTGCCGTCGCCCGTGATCACGTTGAACACGCCGGGGGGCAGATTGGCGGCCTGCGCGATCTCGGCAAAGCAGAGCGCGGTGAGCGGCGTGAACTCGGCCGGCTTCAGGATCACGGTGTTGCCGGCGGCCAGCGCCGGCGCGACTTTCCACGCCACCATCAAGAGCGGGAAGTTCCACGGAATGATCTGGCCGACGACGCCGACCGGCACGTATCCAGGGAACTCGGTGTCGCGCAGTTGGGCCCAGCCGGCGTGGTGGTAGAAGTGGCGCGCCACGAGCGGAATATCGAGGTCGCGCGTCTCGCGAATCGGCTTGCCGTTGTCGAGGCTCTCCAACACCGCGAGCAGGCGGGCGTGGCGCTGCACCTCGCGCGCGAGCGCGTACAGGTAGCGGGCGCGCGCGTGCGGGGTGAGTGCAGCCCAGCCCGGTGCGGCGGCGTTCGCGGCGGCGACCGCAGCGTCGACATCGGCCTTGCTTCCCTGCGCGACGCGCGCCAACACCGCCTTCGTCGCCGGATTGATCGTCTCGAAGTACTGACCGTCGCTCGGCGCGACCCACCGGCCCCCGATGTAATGTCCGAACCGTCCGTTGTCGTGTTGTTTGAGCCAGTCGAGCGCGGGCGCGGCGCTCTCGGGCGCCGGTCCGTACTCCATCGTTTCGAAGATCTTGGCGACGGTCGTCATCACACCATCGGGTGGCGGTGCGCCGCCGCGTAGCGGCCCGTCACGAAGTGCTCGAGCTGGCGCTCGATGTCGGTGAGCAGGGCGCTCGCACCCAGGCGGAACAGCGCGGGTTTCAGCCAGCGATCCCCGAGCTCTTCCTTCATCAGGATCAGCCAGTCGAGCGCCTGTTTGGCCGCGCGAATGCCACCCGCCGGCTTGAACCCGATCGCATATCCGGTGCGCATCTCATACTCGCGGATCATCCGCGCCATCACGACGCCCACCGGCAGCACCGCATTCACCGGCTCCTTGCCCGTCGACGTCTTGATGAAGTCGGCGCCCGCCATCATCGCGACCATGCTGGCGCGGGCCACGTTGGTCAGCGTCGCCAGCTCGCCGGTCCCGAGGATCGCCTTCATGTGCGCCCGGCCGCACGCGTCGCGGAACGCGCGGACCTCGGCATAGAGCGCCGGCCAGTCGCCGGTGAGCACGTGGGCGCGGGTGATGACGATGTCGATTTCCTGAGCACCGGCGGCGACCGAGGCCTGTACCTCCCCGAGCCGCTGCGCGAACGGACTGAGCCCCGCCGGGAACCCGGTCGAGACCGCGGCCACGGGAATGCCCGATCCGTCGAGCGCCGCGACGGCGGTGGGCACGAGCGCGTGATAGACGCAGACCGCGCCGACCTTGATGTCGAGGTGGCGCACGCCGAGTGCCTCGATCAGATCCGGGCGGAGCGGCCGGCGGGCCTTGGCACAGAGGCGCAGCACGTTGCCGGGCGTGTCGTCGCCCTGGAGCGTCGTGAGGTCCATGCAGGTGATGGCGCGGAGCAGCCAGGCGGCCTGCCATTCCTTCTTTACCGTCCGGCGTGTGGGGATGGTCGCGGCACGACGCTCCACCGCGCTGCGATTGACGCGCAGCGCGCGAACCACGTCCAGGTCCAGCGGCATGCCCGGATTGCGATCGTCCTGTGGCGCCGGGCGCGCCGGGACGGACCGCAGCCGGTCAGACAGAGCCTTCATGATGGCGGAGAATGCGGATCGCTGCTGGAAAAGTCAACGCGATGCGGGAATTGCCGCACCGTGGCGGCAGGCTGCGATCGCCCACTCCTCCTTCGCTCGCAGGCACTGCTGCTCGCGCTCCGCCGTGGACGCGAGCAGCGTGGCGATTTCCTCGCCCAGGGCCTGATAGCAGGTCGGCCCACCGGCCTCGTTCGCGACGATGCCGCAGAACGTGAACGCCGCGTCGGTGGTCGCAGTCCAATCGACGAGCGCCTTCGCCGCGCCGAAATAGCACGCGGGGCGATACGGCTCGCGCGCCTTGTGACACAGATCGACCGTCTTCTGCGGATCGCGCAAGGTGTACGAGGTCGCGTCGCGTCCCAGGCTCTGGAAACAGACCGGACGGACGTTCGCCGGCGCGCGCTCGCACGAGCGGGCCGCGTCGCCGATATCGCCGCTGTTCAGATTCAGCATGACCGACGTCTGCATCTGATAGCAGGCGTGCAGGTAGCGGTCCGCCATGATCGAACACGGATACAGCGGATCCTTCGGCTCGATCGCCTTGAAGGTGACGGCCGTCTCGTGATGATGTCCCTGGGCGGCGAGCTCCGACGCGGGATGGTGGGGCGTCGTCGCGTTGATGATGCTTTCCATGAACGCACCGCCATAACACGACTCGCGATCCCAGCCGTCGACCAGCAGGTCACAGTCGCTCAGCGCGCGCGGCAGGTTGTGCCCGTGGAACATCGTCAGTCCGTGCCCCATGCCGTGCACGCACTGGAAGAGCACCCAGCGACTTTGCGACGAGCCTTTGAAGGGCTGGCACAGTCCCTCGACCTCGGGCTGCGTCACCTGGTGGCGCGATTCGAAGTACGCCTGAATCACCCCGTGGCGGCACCCGGACGAGTAGCCGTCGCCGCAGGCCGCGAAGGTGCCCACAATATCCGCCGACTTCCCAAACGCCTCGATGCCGATGCCGTGCGCGTACTCGTGCGCATGCTCGGCGACGTCCGGGTTGGCGGTGGCCAGCCGGTCGAGCGTGGTGACGGCGTCCGCCAGGCCGCGCTTGTTCAGGCGCTCGGAGAGCAGCTGCATGTAGCAGCTCTGGCGCGCATCGCCATCGCGATCGTCGCATTCTCCAGCGGACGAGCCCGGACGGGCGAGCATCTGCGTGACGGCGAAACCTCCGGCCGCCAGCACCAGCGCGGTGACGCTGAACGCGACGTAGCGAAGCCTCATCATGGGGGAACTCTAATGTGCTTGCGTGCCTGCATCCAGGTTCCTAAGCTTGGGCCGTGTCGTCACCTGCCAGCACGGCGCGAGTGATTGTCGTGGCGGACGCGCACCTCGGTCAGGTGCCTGCCGCCGTGAGCTCCGCCTTCCACGCATTTCTGGACGAAATCCCCCGGCCCGGGGACCATCTCGTCCTGATGGGCGACCTCTTCGACTTCTGGTTCGAGTATCCGAGTGTGATTCCCCGCAAACACTTTGCCACGGTCGCCAAGCTGCGGGACGTCCGTGCCCGCGGCATTCCGATCACGTTCGTGGGCGGCAATCATGACCGCTGGGGCGGCACGTTCTTCACGCGCGACCTCGGCATCGCCTTCTTCGGCGGCGAAGCGGAGATCGACCTGGGCGGGCAGCACGCCTTCCTGGCGCACGGGGACGGACTCACCGAGCAGCATTGGAGCGGCAAGGTGATGCATGGCTTCACCCGGCACCCCATTACCGTCGCGGTGTTCCGGATCCTGCATCCCACCATCGGCTTCTGGATCGCCGACCTGTTCTCCCGCCACCTGGCCGACAACACGAAAGACCGCGCCGTGCTGGATCGCGCCGCGGCCGCGCAGCGCGGCTGGGCCGCCGATTTCCTGAGACGCCGTCCGGACATCGGGCTCGTCATCATGGCGCATACGCACCGGCCGGTCGTCGATCGCCAGGCCGATGGCCGGACCTACGTGAACCCCGGGGCGTTTCTCGACGGCGGGCGCTACGCGGTCATTACTAAGGAAGGCGGCGCCGAGCTGAAGCAATTCACAGCGGGACGACTTCAACCTGCTTGAGCTTCTCGCCAAGAAAGAGCGCGCCGACTTTCCGGAAGTGCGGCTCGTCGTCCGACACGACAAACCGATGGTCGTGATCCGTCCCATTGGATTGGAGATCGAGGCGCTCGAGCTCGCGCGCGACCGCTGTTGCGGTCTCTTCCGCTGAATCCACCAGCGTCACGTCCGGCCCCATCACGCGCGCCAACAGCGGCTTGAGCAGGGGGTAGTGCGTGCATCCCAGCACCAGGACGTCCACCTTGGCCCGCTTGAGTGGTTCGAGGTACTCGCGCGCGATCAACTCGGCGGCGGGATGCTCGAACATGCCCTCCTCGACGAGCGGCACGAACAACGGGCAGGGCTGTCCGTGCACGCGCGCGTCCGGGCGCAGCGCCTTGATCGCGCGCTCGTACGCGCCGCTCGCAATCGTCCCGGCGGTGCCGATCACGCCGATGACACCGGTCTTCGTCGCGGCCACCGCGGCGCGCGCGCCGGGCTCGATCACGCCCACGACCGGGACCGGCGAGCGCTCCTGCAAGTAGCCGAGCGCATGCGCGGTGCTGGTGTTGCACGCCACCACGACGGCCTTTACGCCGCGGTTGAGCAGGAACGCGAGGATCTCCCCACTGTAGCGCCGCACCGTGTCGGGCGACTTGGGTCCATAGGGCACGCGGGCGGTGTCACCGAAATAGATGACGGCCTCGCGCGGCAGCCGCTCGAACAACGCGCGTGCCACCGTGAGCCCGCCGATCCCCGAATCGAACACGCCGAGCGGGGCCTTATTCATGAATCGGGATGCTGACGCCGATGCCGCCCGGGTACGCGGTGACCTTCAGGTCCGGGGGAAAGTCGCGCAGGTGCGCCGACACATAGGCTTCCGCGCCGGCGAACAGGTGATTGAAGATCCACAGGACGAGCCAGTCCTGCACCTCCTGGCGCTTCAACTCGAGATTGGACGAGTGAATTGACTTGAAATAGTTCGCTTCCTGCTGCGCCTTCAGCGTCATCATCGCCGTGACCCCTTCCCACGCCACGAACACCGCGCCCGTGGTGTGGCGATCCGTGACGGCCTGGCCCCAGCCAGGGATAAGGAAGGAGCGCCAGAACGCTCCCATCGGGCGGACGCCTTTGGGGAGGGTGTCGGAGGGCATCACGAGACGGGTTGTGTCCCGAACGGCAGTGGTATCCTGCGCGGTGAGACGGTTAGACGGTTGGACGGTTAGAAAGAACAGCACAGCCGCGGCCGCTAGCCGTCTAACCGTCGAACCGCTAGACCGCCTCATCGCACCACCAGCACGTTCAGTCTCCCCCGCTCCAGCTCGACCGTGCATTCCTGCACTCCCGGTTCACGCAGTTCCCCGTCCACGTGCACGACCAACGGCGGCCCCGGAGGGGGCGCGTGCACCACCAGCTTGGCCGTCTTGATGAGCGCCACCTCGCGCATCGACGTATGCGTCCCACGCATCACCCGCGGAATCGCCATGAGGAATCTCGGCAGCGAGACGCGCCGAATCAGGCAGACATCCATTTTCCCGTCGGTCGGATCCGCGTCGGGCGCGAACCGGTAGCTCCCGCCCGCCGTGGTCCCGTTGCACACCTCGACCATCATCATGTACCCCCGCTCCCGGAAACCGGGCGCGGCCACGTCGAGCAGCGGCGGCTCGAACTTGAAGAACGTCCTCACGATCGGCACAAGATAGGAAAGAAAGCCGCGCAGGTGGGCCATCCTGTTCCGCGTCTGCACCACGGCCGGGCCGAATCCAAACCCCACACTGTTGACAAACCACTCGCCCAACACCCGCCCAGCGTCGAAGCGCCGGGGCTTGGCCGTGACCAGCCGAGCAATGGCGCGGACCGGGTCGTATCCATACACGCCGACGATCTTGGCAAAATCGTTTCCGGAGCCGACCGGCACCACGCCGAGGGCCGCATCGCTCTCGCTGCGGAGCAGCCCGTTCGCCACCTCGTGCACGGTGCCGTCGCCGCCGACCGCGATGACATGGCGCGCGCCCTGGCTCACCGCCTGGGCCGCCAGCTCCTGGCCATGTCCCGGACCCTCGGTTCGCACGAGATCGACGGCCCAGCCTTGCGCGCGAAACGCGCGCGCCACCACGGACTCGGCACGTCGGGCAGCGCCGCGACCCGCGGCGGGATTGACGATGACGTGGGCATGAAGCACGACGGCAGACAAGATACCATCTCGTCTGCCGTGGAGTGTCTGCTATCGGTTCGACTGCGTGGGAGGTCTAGGCCGGGAAGAGATAATGCTCGTCCCAGTCGACGGCGAATTCTATGCGACAACGCCCACACAGCAGGCGGCCCGGTTTGCCGCGCAGCGGCACGCGGTCGCGGCACGACGGGCAGACGGCGTAAAAGTCGCCCATCTGCACGGCGAGCGGCACGTTGCGTGGCCGCGTCACGACTGTCCATTTGCGGGGCGGAGTCTCCGACATCTGCAGGAAGGCACGGACCACCGGCACGGGGGTCCCTTTCACATCAACCACCGCGGCGAGGCCTTGTGCCTTGATGAGGCGGTACCATGCGCCGCGGCGGAGTTTGCAGTTCACGTCGGCTTGCAGACGAGCCCACACCATCGCTGACCCTCAGGCGTCGAAGGGATGGCAATACTAGCGCTACCCAGCTGATTTGGTCGTGACGGCAGTCACCTCGGTCCAATCGATTTCGAATTCCTGGCGGCACCGCGCGCATTCGAGCGCGCGGACGGCTTTCTTCGGCAGCGGAGCGCGGGCGCGGCAGTTGGGGCACACGCCGTAAATTCCCCGAAGATGCGGCGGGGCTTTCCGGTTTTCCTTGGATCCCTCGACCACGCCCCAGCGCTGCGGCGGCCGCTGTTGGATCTCGAGCCAAGCGCGCAGTATGCCCACCGGGCGGCGATTCACTTCGATAGTCGCTTGTAGATCATCGAGTTTGAGCACGCGATACCACGCACCACGGCGGATCTTCACTGGGACATCGGCCTGAATGCGGGCGAAGAGAATGGCCATCCTACGCTCCTGGGCGGAACGTGAATTAGGGAGGGCGCGGGGCCACAATATACAGATCGCCGCCCGCCAGAACAGTCAGGAGTTGTCCCAGCCGATCTCGAAGTGGCCGTTGCACTTCGGACAGCGCAGGCTCGTGGCGTGCTCACCGAGGGGTGCGCGTTCGCGGCAATTTGGACACACGCCGTAGCGCGCACCCCAGGTCATCGGCAGACGTGGGGAGCGTGGCGGCCGCGGCACCACGGCCCACTGCTGCGGTCGTTCCGCCGCAAGCTCGAGTGACTGACGCGGGAAGGGAGTCGGCTTGCCGTGGACGTCGAGCACGGCCTCTGTCGCGGTCAGTTTCACGACGCGGTACCAGGCTCCGCGCCGGATCTGGCCTGCTTCCGTGGGACGCAGGCGCGCCCATTGTGCCGTACTCATCGATCCACCGAGTGTGATGCGGATTACGAAGTTTGTGGCGCCGCAGTGAAAGTCAAGGCGAAACCGGGTGGCGGGAGCGTGTAGGAATCGAACCTACCGAGCCCCTTGCGGGGCCCAAGCAGTTTTGAAGACTGGTCAGGCCACCAGGCCCAATCCGCTCCCTTATCCCTTTACGGCAATGACGTCGATCTCGACGCGGGCGTTCTTGGGAAGACCCGCGGCCTGCACCGTCGAACGCGCCGGTTTGTGCGTGCCAAAGTGCCTGGCGTACACCTCGTTCATCTGCGCGAAATCGGCCATATCCGCGAGGTACACGGTCGTCTTGACGACATTGGCCAGCGAGGTTCCCGCCGCCGCGAGTACCGCCTTGAGGTTGGCAAAGACTTGCTCGGTTTGCTCCGCCGTGGTACGCCCGACGAGCTCGCCACTTCTTGGATCAAGCGCGACTTGCCCCGCAGTGAAAACCAGTTGTTCCAGCGCGATCGCCTGGCTGTACGGGCCGATCGCCTTGGGCGCCGCATCGGTCGCAATCACACGCATCAGAAGAGTCCCTCGATGGTCCCGTCCGCATTGAGGCGGATCCGCTCGGCCGCCGGGCTCTTGCCGAGTCCCGGCATGGTCATGATGTCGCCGGCCAGCGCCACCACGAATCCTGCGCCGGCCGAGGGGAGGATGTCGCGCACATGCAGCGTGAAGCCGGTCGGCGCACCCAGCTGCGTGGCGTCATCCGAGAACGAGTACTGCGTTTTCGCCATGCACACGGGCGTCTCGCCCAGGCCCAGCTTGGGCAACAGCTCGAGCTGGCGCTCGGCCGCGGGCGCAAAGCCGACGCCGCCGGCGCCGTAGATTTCCCGCGCAATCGTCTCGATCTTCTCCCGAATCGGCCGGCGTTCGTCGTACAGCGGCTTGAACGCCGCCTTCCCCGACTTGAGCAGGCCCAGCAGCGACTCCGCGACCGCCACGCCGCCTTCCCCACCCTTCTCCCACACATCGCAGCGCACGACCTCCACCCCTTCGGCCGCGCCCACGGCGCGCACCGCGTCCACTTCCTCGTCGGTATCGGTGAGGAAGCGATTGAGCGCGACCATCGCGGGCACGCCGAACTTCTTCACGTTGCGGATATGGCGGCGCAGGTTTTCTGATCCCCGCTGCACGGCAGCGGGGCTCGCGACCCCCAGCTGATCCTTCTTGACGCCGCCGTGCATCTTCAGCGCGCGCACTGTGGCGACGATGATGGCCGCTTCGGGCTTGAGTCCCGCGAAGCGGCATTTGATGTCGAAAAACTTTTCGGCGCCCAAATCGGCGCCGAATCCCCCTTCGGTCAATACGATATCCGCGAGCGCCAGCCCCAGCCTGGTCGCGACGACCGAATTGCAGCCGTGCGCGATGTTGCCGAACGGTCCGCAGTGGATGAGTGCCGGTCCGCCCTCGAGCGTCTGCACCAGATTCGGGTTGATCGCGTCCTTGAGCAGCAACGTCATCGCGCCTTGCGCCTTGAGATCGCTGGCGCGCACGGCGCTCCTGTCGGGACGCAGTCCCACGATGATCCGCGCAATGCGTTCCTCGAGATCCCGAATCCCGGTGGCGAGCGCGAGAATCGCCATGATCTCCGAGCCTGGAATGATCACGAAGCGCTCTTCGCGCATGGGCCCGCCGTTCAAGCCGCCCAGCCCCACGATGATGTTGCGGAGCGCGCGGTCGTTCATGTCGATCGTGCGGGGCCAGGTCACGCGGCGCACGTCCATGCCGAGCGCATTGCCGTGATGCAGGTGCGCGTCGAGCATGGCGGACAGGAGGTTGTGCGCGCTCGCGATGGCGTGGAAGTCGCCGGTGAAATGGAGGTTGATATCCTCCATCGGCACGACCTGCGCATAGCCGCCGCCGGCCGCGCCGCCCTTCACCCCGAACACGGGGCCCAGGGACGGCTCGCGCATCGCGAGGATCGCGTTCTTCCCCAGCCGCCGCAGCGCCTGCGTGACGCCGACGGTGACGGTGGACTTCCCTTCCCCCGCGGGCGTGGGATTGATCCCCGTCACGAGCACCAGCCGGCCCTTCGGCGCGCGCGACTCGAGCGCGCGCAGCGAAATCTTCGCCTTGTATTTGCCGTACAGCTCGAGCTCGTCGTCCGACAATCCGAGCTCGGCCGCGACGTCGCGAATCGGCCGCAACGTGGCGGCCTGCGCGATGGCGATATCGGAGGGGACTTTCATCGTGGCGGTCATAGCGTGGAATCGATGCGCGCGCCGAAGCAGTGTCGCGCGTTGGCCGTCGTGCGCTGCGCCAGGGCGTCGAGCGATTCGCCGCGCACCGTCGCCGCCCGGGTCGCGACGTCGCGCACGAACGCGGGCTCGTTGCGCCGGCCACGATGCGGCACCGGCGCGAGATACGGCGCATCGGTCTCAAACAGCAGACGGTCGGACGGGCAGACGGTCAGACGGTCGGTGCGAGTCCAGTTCTTGAACGTAATCATGCCGCTAAACGAGAAATATGCACCGATGCTCAGGCCGGCGTCCCACACGTCATCGCCCGATGAGAAACTGTGTAGCACGACGACGGGCGGCCGGGGCGCGAGTGCGCGCAGCATCGCCGCCATGTCATCGTCGGCGTCGCGGGCGTGGACGATCACCGGCTTGCCCAGCTCGAGCCCGAGTGCCAGCTGCGCCTCGAATGCCTGCCGCTGCCGGTCTTTGGGCGCATGCAGGTAGTGATAGTCGAGTCCGGTCTCCCCGACGGCCACGAGCTCGGGCGCCGCCAGCAGCTCGCGCACGCGTGCGGCGGCGTCGGCAGACCAGCCGCCCGCTGCGTGGGGATGCACACCCGCGGTCGCGGACAAGCCTCGCGCACCGCGCGCCAGTGCGGCGGCGCGCTCACTGCCGGCCAACGACTCGCCGATCACCACGACGTGCGCCACGCCCGCGGCGCGCGCCCGCGCGAGCACCGCGTCACGATCGGCATCGAACGCGGCATCGCCAAGGTGGCAGTGGCTATCGACTAACGTGCGGGCTGTGGGGTGCGAGGCGACGGCGACGCGGTCGGCGCCGTGGCGGGAGGGGCGAACGGCTGCGTCCCCGCCGGCGCCCGCGTCCCGAAGGTCCGGGCCCCACGGGCATCCTGGCCGGGCCAGCGCTTTTCGATCCACAGCAGCACCGGCGCCGCGATATAAACCGACGAGAACGTGCCGGTGAAGATTCCGAACGACATGACCCAGGCGAACGGCCGAATGACTTCCCCTGCGAGCAGCAGCAGCGACAACGTCGTCGCGATCGTGGTCCCGTGCGTCAGCACCGAGCGCGGCAGCGTCTCGTTGATCGACAGGTTGAGAATCTCGTACAGATTCTGGCGCCGGTATTTCTTCAGGTTCTCCCGCACGCGGTCGAAGATGATGATCGTGTCGTTCAGCGAGTACCCCACGACGGTCAGGACCGCGCCAACGACGATGAGGCTCACTTCGAGGTGCATGATACTGATGAAGGCGAGGGTCGCGACCACGTCGTGCGCCGTCGCGATCACCGCCGCCAGACCGAAGCGCCATTCGAACCGGATCGCCAGATAGATCATCGTCACCAGAAAGCTGAGGAGGATCGCCATCAGCGCCTTGCCCTGCAGCTCGCGTCCGACCTTCGGTCCCACAGCCTCGCGCCGGGCGATGTGGTACTGACCGGGGCCGACGCTCTGGTCGAGCGCTCTGGCGACGGCGTCCGCGACGGCCTGGGTGCCCGCCTCCCCTTCCGCCGCGGCCCCGCCGAGCCGCGCGCGCACGACGTACGACGTGTCAGACCCGAAGTTGTAGACGTCGGCCCCCGCGAGCCCGACATTATCCAGCGCCGCCCGGAGGTTCGCCGTCGGCGTCTGATGCGCCAGCTCGAATTGCACCAGCGTTCCACCGGTGAATTCGATGCTGTAGTTGAGGCCGCGCGTCGCGAGGGCGATGAGGCCGACGAGCATGATGGCGCCCGTGAGGCCGAACGCCCAGCGGCGCCATTTGATGAAGTCGTAGTTTGCGTTGGCAAAGAGTCTGATCATCAGATGCTCAGGGTCACCATGTCAGGGCGCCGGTGCAGCCAGATGAGAAACATCGTCTTGACGACCGAGATCGCGGAGATCATCGAGGCGGCGATACCGATGATCAGGGTGATGGCAAAGCCCTGCACCGGGCCGGTTCCGACCGCGTACAGGATGAGCGCCGTCAGCGCGGTGCTCACGTTCGAGTCAATGATGGCGTTCATCGCGTGCAGGAAGCCGTCCTCCACGGCGAGGCGCAACGATTTGCCGTGGACCAGCTCCTCGCGGATGCGCTCGAAAATCAGCACGTTCGCGTCGACCGCGATGCCGATGGAGAGCACAAAGCCGGCGAGGCCCGGAAGCGTCAGCGTGAAGCCGAACGCCGCCAGACCGGCGAGCGTGAACAAGCAGTACAGCGTGAGCGCCGCGACGGCCAGCGCCCCTGCCATCCGGTAGTACCCGATCATAATGACGATCACGAGCACGATCCCGACCACGCCCGCGCGTATGCCGTCCTTGATGGAATCGGCGCCCAGCGTGGCGCTGATCGCGCGCTCATCGACGATCGTGAGCGGGGCCGGCAATGCGCCGGCGCGCAGCACGAGCGCGAGATCGCTCGCTTCCTGCAGCGGCTTGGCGCCGAGTTCGATCTGACCATTGGTGCTGATCTGGCTGCGGATCACGGGCGGCTGCCCCTGCACCCGGCCGTCGAGAATGATGGCCATGTAGTCACCGACGTGGCGCGCCGTCTCCTGCCCGAACTTGCGGCCGCCGCGGCGGCTCAACTGGAACGTCACGATCGACTGGTTGGTCACCTGATCGCGGCGCGCGTTGGCTTTGACCAGCTCCTCACCCGTGATGATCGGGCGCGAATCGACCGCATACAGCGCGCGAAAGGCGCGCGCCCCGCGGGACTCCGAGGCCGCGCCCCAGCGCAGCTCGATGCCGCGCGGCATGGCCGCGCGCACGTCCGGGCGCGCGACCAGACTGTCGACCAGCGGCCACTGCTCCTCGGGCACGAGGAACTCCCCAGGCAGCTGTCCCTGGAACAGCAGGGACGAGAGCACGCCGGGCGCATTCGCGTCCGTGGTGTCCGCGCGCTGCGCCTTGCTCGTGTCGCCGAACAGCTGCGTCACGGCGGACGGTGCCGTGGTCCGCGACTTCATGCCCGCGCGGCGCAAGGCGGCGTCGATCGCCGGGAGCGCGTCGCGGAACGTGTTCTTCATGTCGGTGATGCGGAACTCGAGGAACGCGGTTCGCTGGATCACGCCCTTGGCGCGGGCCGGATCCTTCTCGCCCGCGAGCTCGACGATCAGGCGGCAGCGGCCCTGGATCTGGACGACCGGCTCGGTCGTCCCGAACTCGTCGATGCGCGTGCGCACCACCCTCTCGGCGCGCTGAATCGCGTCGGCACAGTCGGGCACGGGACCCTTGGACTCGTCCACCTCGAGCGCGAGGTGAATGCCGCCCTGGAGATCGAGGCCCAGCTTGATCGGCACGCGCCGCACCGTCGTGTCCTTCATCCGGCCCGTCACAGAGTCCGGCACACGCATCGTGACGTTGCGTGGAATGAGCGCAACGATGCTGAGCACCACGAAGATGCCGATGACCAACAGCCGCTGACGAATCTTCCCCATCGTCCCTCGCTACCGGTTGAGGGTCGCCCGGGCGGCCTGGCGGTCGCGCTCCAGCTGCGCCACCAGCGCCTCGCGGGATGGGAACGCCTGCACGTCGCGCAGGCGACGGACCCATGCCACGTCCACGGTCTCCCCGTACAACTCGCCGTCGAAATCGAACAGATGAACCTCGAGCGCGCGAGCCTGCTCACCAAATGTGGGCCGGGGCCCCTGATTCATCATGCCACCGAACTCCCCGTCCCCCGTCCCGCGTCCCCCGATTCTTACCCGTACTGCGTACACGCCGTCGGGCGGCAGCAGCTTGCAAGGATCGGGCGGCTCGAGGTTGATCGTCGGAATCCCGATCGTTTTGCCCCGCCCCGCGCCCCGCACCACCGTGCCGCGAATCCCGTACGATCGTCCCAGCCAGCGTGCCGCCGCATCGAGATCGCCGTGCGCGAGCGCCGTCCGAATCAGCGTCGACGAAATCGGCTGGCTGTCGTCGCGCACGGGACCGACCACGCCCGTCTCGAACCCGTGCTGCTGCGCGAGCCGCTGCACCAGCTCGACGTCTCCCGCGCGCCCCCGGCCGAACCCGTGATCGTAGCCCATCACGAGCGCGTGCATCGCGAACTCGTCGCGGACCCGGCGCACGAACGCTTCCGCGTCGAGCTGCGCGACCGCCGGGGTAAACGGCATCAGGACGAACTGCTCGATCCCCTGCGCCGCTACCAGCAGCCGCTTTTCCTCGGGCAGCGTCAGCAGCTTCGGCGCCGCCGCCGGATTCACCACCGCGAGCGGATGCGGGTCGAACGTGACCAGCACGCTCGTCCAACCGCCGGCACGCGCCCGCCGCGTCACTTCCGCGAGCACCGCCAGATGGCCGCGGTGCACGCCATCGAAGGTACCCACCGTGACCACCGCGCCGCGAGCCGCCATCAGTCCACGGCCACGACGGTACGGGGTTTGAGCAGGTCGCCCGACTGCTCGGCGACCGCCAAGAGCTCGTCCCCGTCGAACACTGCCGTCAGCTGCCGGTCGTCAGCAGGCGACCCCGCGGTAATGGGCCGACCGTGCAGGACCGCATCCCGTTCCTGCTGATCTACCAGCCGCCGCGGCATGTGCGCGACCAGGATCGCTGCATCCCGCAACGCCCCCGCCGTGACGGCCTCTGGTGCGACCGCGTCGTCGAGCTTCAGCGGGCCCACGGCCGTGCGGCGCAGCGCTGCCAAATGCGCGCCGCACCCGAGCGCCGCGCCGATGTCTCGCGCCAGTGAGCGCAGATACGTTCCCGCACTCACGGTGGCCCGAAACTGCAGATCGGGGACCGCCGCCTCCACGATCTCCAGCGCGCGGATTTCCACCGGCCGCGGCTCCAGCGCCACCGCTTCACCGCGCCGCGCACGCCGATACGCGCGCTCGCCCTGCACCTTCACCGCCGAGTATGCCGGCGGCGTCTGTGCGTACGCGCCGCGAAACCGCGTGACGACGTCGGCCAGCTGCGCCGGCGTAATGCCCGTCCACGGTGCCGTCGCCACGACCTGGCCCGTCAGATCATCGCTGTCGGTCGTGACGCCGAGCCGGATCACGCCCTCGTACGACTTCGGCCACTCGGCCGCGAACGGCGCCAGGCGCGTCGCACGGCCAACCACCAGCACCAGCAATCCCTTCGCGAACGGATCCAGTGTGCCCAGATGGCCCACGCGCTGTTCGCCGAGCGCGCGCCGCACAACATCGACGACGTCATGGGACGTGGGGCCGGCCGGCTTGGCGACCAATACGAGGCCCCCGTTTTTCAGTCGTCCGACTCCTTCAGCTCCTTCAGGACGCGGTCGATGCGCTGCGCGTGCTCGATGCCACGGTCCAGATGGAAGTGCAGCTCCGGCGTCACGCGCAGCGGAAGCTCCTTCGCGAGCTGGGCACGCAGGTACCGTGCGGCACTCGCCAGCCCCTCCAGCGATGTGGCCTTTTCCTCATCGGTGCCCATGACGCTGACCCGCACATTGGCATGCGAGAAATCGGGAGAGACCTCGACGCCGATCACCGTGACGAACCCGATGCGCGGATCCCGCACGTCGCCGGTGAGGAATACGCCGACGGTGTGCCGGATCAGCTCACTGACGCGCTCGGGGCGATGGCTCGGCCGCTTCATCTCAGAGATAGCTCGTGCTGGTGTCCACAATGCGCGCCCCGTCCGCTCCGGCGACCAGCTGGTCCGCCTCGCGCAACACGCTTTCGGCGTGCCGGCGGTCGGTGCTCACGACCGCGGCCGTCAGCTCGGCCCGCTGCCACAGATCATGATGCCCCGTCTCGGCCACCGACACGTTGAAGCGATTGTGCATCCGATCCTTCAGACTCTTCACAATGGTCCGCTTGTCCTTGAGCGATTGACACGCCGGGAGGTGCAGCTCCCAGACCATCACGCCCACGATCACGACTCAGTGGCGCTGAGGGTGCGCGCGACCTCCTCGATGCGGTATGACTCGATCAGGTCGCTCACTTTGACGTCGTTGAAGTTCTCGACCCCGATGCCGCACTCGAAGCCCTCACGGACCTCGCGCACATCGTCCTTGAAGCGCTTCAGCGAGGCGAGCGTGCCGTCGTACACTTCGACGCCGTTGCGAATCACGCGCACCCGGCCGGTGCGCGGAATGACGCCGCTGCGTACGAAGCAGCCGGCGATCGTGCCGATCTTCGCAATCTTGAAGATCTGGCGCACTTCCGCTTCGCCGAGCACGACTTCCTTCTTTTCCGGGGCGAGCAGGCCTTCCATGGCCAGCTTCACCTCTTCGACCGCCTCGTAGATGATGCGGTAGGTCCGGATCTCCACGCGCTCGCGATCCGCGGCGGCCCGCGCATTGGAATCGGGACGCACGTGGAAGCCGACGATGATCGCGCCGGACGCGCGCGCGAGCAGCACGTCCGACTCGGTGATGGCACCGACCCCGCGGTGCACGACTTCGACCTTCACTTCCGCCGTCGACAGCTGCGCCAGCGCGTCGGCCAGCGCTTCGGCCGGACCGCCCTGGTCCGCCTTGATGATGATCCGCAGCTGCGCCACGCCGCCCGCCGCCGCTTCGGCCATGAAGTCTTCCAGCGTCTTCACGCGACCCGTGCGGCGATGCTGCGCCTCGCGCTCGAGGCGCTGGCGCTTTTGGGCGATGTCGCGCGCGGCGGCCGCGTCCTCCATCGCGAGGAAGCTGTCGCCCGCCTCCGGCACGCCCTCGAAGCCGAGGATCTGCACCGGCGTGGACGGGCCGACTTCCGTTTCGGTGCCGCCGCGCTCGTCGTACATCGCGCGCACGCGCCCCGAGTACTGGCCGCAGATGAAGTCGTCGCCGACCCGCAGCGTGCCGGTCTGCACGAGAATCGTCGCGAGGGCGCCCTTGCCGGGATCGAGCTGCGCTTCAAGCACCGTTCCCTGCGCCTTCCGGTCCGGATTCGCTTTGAGGTCGAGCAGCTCGGCCTGGAGCAGGATCTGATCCAGCAGCACGTCGACGCTGGTGCCCTTCTTGGCGGAGATCGGCGTCATCAACGTGGTACCGCCGAACTCTTCGAGCACGACGCCGTGCGCCAGCAGGTCCTGCTTCACTTTCTGCACGTTGGCCGAGGGCAGATCGATCTTGTTGATCGCGACCACCAGCGGCACGCCGGCGTTCTTGGCGTGCGAGATCGCCTCGATCGTCTGGGGCATGATCGCGTCGTCGGCGGCGACGACCAGCACGACGAGGTCGGTGACCTGCGCGCCGCGGGCGCGCATCGCCGTAAACGCTTCGTGGCCTGGTGTGTCGAGGAATGTGATTTTGCGGCCGTCCTTCATGGTGACCTGGTAGGCACCGATGTGTTGCGTGATGCCGCCGGCCTCACCCGCGACCACGTTGGTCTTGCGGACGTAGTCGAGCAGCGACGTCTTGCCGTGGTCGACGTGACCCATGATCGTCACGATCGGGGGCCGCGGCTTCAGCGTCTCGACGGCGTCCGTGGTCTTTTCGGTCTGGGTGGTGGCGTATTCCTCTTCGCGCACCGCCTGGAAGTTGAACGCCGAGGCGATCAGCTCGATCATGTCGAAGTCGAGGCGCTGGTTGATCGTCACCATCTGGCCCAGCTCTTTGAAGGCGAACGTGACGATCTGGGTCGGCGGCACCTTGAGCGTGTTCGCGAGCTCCGAGACGGTGATGAACTCCGTCACGCGCACCAGCGTCTTCTCGCGCTCCCGCTCCTCGCGGCGGCGCTCTTCCTGTACTTCGCGGAACGTCGGCCCTTCTTCGCGGCGGTGCACGCCCTTCTTGCCGACCGGCGCCTTCAGCGTGGCGAGCGTGCGCGAGATGTTCTGCGCGACGGCTTCCTGATCGACCAGCGACTTCTTGCCCTTCTTGCGCTTTTTGCCCTTCTCGCGGCGGCGCTCATCGAGTGGCGCCGCGCCGGGAGCGGCTGAGGCCACGGGCCGGGGCGGCACCGAGCTGCCCGGACCGGACGGCGTCCCACGCGCGACCGGAACAGGGCGCGGGCGCACCGGCGTCGGAATGAATGGCCGGGGGGACGGGGGGGGCGGCGACGACGGCGGCGAAAACATCGGTGGCGCGGGGGCGCCGGAAGACGCTGGAGGCGCAAACGTCACCGTGGCCGCCGGCTCGGCGGACTCGGCCGGCGCCAGGTCCTTGAACAACGCCGCGGCCCGTTCCTCGAGCGACGGCGCGGCCTTCTCTTCCTCCTGCTCCCGCGCGGCTGTCTCGAGCGCGAGACGCGCCCGCTCGACGTCGGCGGCTTCGGCGGCGGCCCGTTCCGCTTCGGCCGCATCCGCGGCCGCGACTTCGGCGGCGGTCCGGCGACGACGCTTGGGCCGGCCGTCCGACACGGGCTCGGGCGCCGGCTCGGCGGGGGCCGCCTTCGCAGCCGCGCGGCGACGCTTGGGCGCCGCGGCAGGCTGCTTCTGCTTGCGCTTGTCGCGCTCCCACCGCGCACGCATCAGCGACACCTGCTCATCCTTGAGCGGCGTCAGGTGACTGCGCACGAAGATGTCCATCTCCTTGAGCATCCCCATCAGCTGCTCGCTGGAGATCCCGAACTCCGCTGCCAAATCATGAATGCGCGTCGTTGCCACTGAACTCCTCGCTATCAGCTATCGGCTATCAGCTATCTGCTATCAGACCGCGTGCGAGCGCGGGATCACTGACGCCTACCGCTTGTACGGGCGGCTTTCCGAGTCCCGCCCCCAACTCATCTGCCCCTGGTCCTCGCAGCACCGGGACCTGCTTCGCCTCGGCGAGCCGAGCGACCTTGTCGATCGTCCGCTGGCTGGCATTAACCGCCAGCACCACGCACGAGATCTTGCCTCGCTGCAACCCTGCCCGGACACCTGCCACGCCGATCACGACGTTGCCCGCCCTTAACCCTAGGCCCAGCAGTCGGGCGATTCTCGAGCTCACGCCGTGGTCTTGCCCGCTTCTTCCTCTTCGCCGCCTTCCTCGGTCATCTCGTTGAGGAACGACATCATCTTCTCGGCGAGATCAGGCGTCATCCCCGGGATCTGATCGACGTCTTCACGTTCGAGATCGAGGATGTCCTGGAGCGTTTTCTTCCCTGCCTGCTCGAGTACCGCGACCAGCTCGGGCGACAGCCCCTTCATCTCGGTGAGGTTCACCTGGGTGACGGACTGATCGGCCGGCGGGAGCGGCGCGAACAGCGGACCCTCGCCGCCCCGCTCCAGCCACTCGCGGCTCGAGTAGAGGTCGACCTTCCACCCCGTCAGCTCCGAGGCCAGCCGCACGTTCTGGCCGTTGCGCCCGATGGCGAGCGACAGCTGATCTTCATCCACGATCGCCTGGATCGTTTTCGATTCGGGATCGGAAAAGACGCGCGCGACGCGTGCGGGCGCGAGCGACAGCTTGGCAAAGCGCTCCGGGTCCGAGGACCACGGCACGATGTCGATGCGCTCCCCGTTCAGCTCGTTCACGACCGCCTGGACGCGCGATCCTTTGAGTCCGACGCAGGCGCCCACCGGATCGATGGAGTCGTCGCGCGACCAGACCGCGATCTTGGTGCGGCTGCCCGCTTCGCGCGCCGTCGCGCGGATCTCGACGATCTGCTGCTGGATCTCGGGGACCTCGAGCTTGAACAGCGCCTTCACGAACAGCGGATCGGCGCGCGAGAGGATGAGCCGCGGGCCCTTGGGGGTCTCTTCGATCCGCTTCAACACGGCACGAATCGTGTCGCCTTGATGAAAATGCTCGCGGTGGTTTTGATCGCGATACGGAATGATCGCTTCGGCTTCGCGGAACTTGTTCAGCATCACGACGATCTTGCCGCGCTCGATCTGCTGCACTTCCCCCGAGAGCAGCTCGCCGACCTTGCCGGAGAACTCCTCGCGGATCCGGCTGCGCTCGCCTTCCCGCACGCGCTGGATGATGCGTTGCTTGGCGGCCTGCACCGCGGTGCGCCCGAACTGCTCGAACGGCACTTCTTCCTCGAGCACGTCGCCCGGCACGAAATCCGGATCCTCGTAGCGCGCCTCTTCCAACGACACCTGGGTCCCCTGATCCTCGACCGTTTCGACCACGGTCTTGAGAACCACGATGCGGATGGACCCCTTGAGCTCGTCGATGCCGATCTCGGCTCGAACGTTCGGCCCGTAGCGCTTCACGAGCGCGGCGTGCAGACCATCCTTGAGCAGGTCGATCAGCTCACTGCGCTCGAGCTGCTTGGTGTTGGTCAGCTCCCGAATTGCGGAGACTACATCGGTCGCGTTTGCCATCTCGTGTCCTCAGTCATCGGTCATCGGTCATCGGTTGTCGGCAACGCCAGGCGGGCGTCTTTGGCGTCCTCCAACCGGTATTCGCGCTCCAATCCACCCTGCGGCTGGAGCACTACCGTTTCAGTTGTCGGGACCGAGACGATGCGGGCTCGCACCCGGCCCATCCCGGCCAGCTTCACGTTCACCTCGCGGCCCACGAACTGGACCCAATGGCGGTGCCAGCGCACGGGCCGTTCGATCCCCGGGCTCGACACCTCCAAGACGTAGCGATTCCCCAGGGGACCACCGGCGTCGAGCCATTGCTCCAGCGCCCGGCTGACCCGGCTGCAGTCCTCGACCGTGACGTTCCGTGGCGGACAGTCAATGCGGACTTGGACGAGCGGTCGGTTCGGCGTGCCGCCGATGCGCAGGTCGGCCAGGTCGAACCCCAACTGCTCCAGGCGGGCTCGAAAGGCCTCGACGAGACTCTCAGTGAGCATGAAAAAAAAATCGCGGGCCGAACTTCGCCCGCTTCACGATGGGGAATGTAGCCCGGGTCCACCGAGTGTCAACCTCGCGGCCGTCCGAGGTAGGCGACCATGCGTCCATCGCTTCCCCGCGAGGCGCGATGCGAGAAAAACCGCTCGCGATCCTCCGCGCTGCACCAGGGTGAGATCGAGACGTCGCGAACGCCGAGGGCGCGCGCCTGTTGCGCGAGCACGTCCCGCAGGTCGATGTGCGATTGCCCGGACAGCCCGAACCGATCCGCAACCTCAGAACCAACTTCATAGCAATCACCACAAATACCTACGCCGCAATGCATTACGATATCGGAGCCCCTGGCGAAGGCTTGGCGCTTCAGGACCTCTACAGCACTCGCGAGGATCCCGCCCGCCGAGCCGCGCCACCCGGCGTGCACGAGCGCGATCGCGCCCTTGGGCGGCACCGCGAGATAGACGGGGATACAGTCGGCGACGGTCACCGTGAGCAGCACGCCGGCGTCGTTGGTGGCGTGCCCATCGATGCCATCGAGAATGATCCACCCTTCCGACAGCGCGTCATGCCAGCGCACCTCGTTCCCGTGCACCTGATGCGCGAGCACGACGGTCGGGAATCGATTGCCGAACGCCGCGCGGAACGCCCGCCAGCGCCCGATCACCTGCCCCACCGCCTCGTCGCTCCAGAGCCCGAGGCTCAGCGGGCGCGTCGTAATCCCGGCGACGAGTCCGTAGCGCTCCGCCCACTCCGACAGCTCGAGGCGCGGAACGGCGGCATCACCGACGGGAGTTTCACGCGCGGCCGGTAGGGGCGCAGCATGCTGCGCCCCTACACCGGGCGCCCCCGCATTACGACCTGCGCTCAAGCTGTGCTCCCAGCGCTTGCAGGCGGGTATCGATGTGCTCGTACCCTCGTTCGATCTGGCCGATGTTCTGAATCACGGAATCGCCCTGGGCCGCCAGGGCCGCGAGCAGCATGGCCATGCCGGCGCGGATGTCGGGACTCTCGACGACCTGGCCCCGGAGCGGCGACGGGCCCGCGATCACCGCACGATGGGGATCGCACAGGACGATGCGCGCACCCATCCCGATGAGCTTGTCCACGAAGAACAGTCGCGACTCGAACATCTTCTCAAAGACCAGCAACAGGCCATCGCACTGCGTCGCCACGACGATCGCGATCGACATGAGGTCGGCCGGGAAGGCGGGCCAGGGTCCGTCCTCGAGCTTGGGCACGTGCCCACCCAGGTCGGGACGAATGCGGCGTTCTTGATCGGCGTCGACGATGAGCTTCGTTCCTTCAAGCCTCGGACGCACGCCCAGCCGTTCGAACCCGAGCAGCGTCGCTTGCAGATCGTCGCCGCGGACGCCGTCGATCGTGACGGAGCCGCCCGTGACGGCGGCGAGTCCGATGAAGGATCCGACCTCGATGTGATCGGGACCGACCGTATGCGCCGCCGCTTTGAGCGGCTGGCCACCCGCAATCGTGAGCGTGTTGGATCCGATGCCTTCGATCGCGGCCCCGAGGCTTACCAGGAAGCGGGCGAGGTCCTGCACGTGCGGCTCGGACGCCGCGTTGCGCAGGATCGTCGTGCCGGTCGCGCGCACGGCGGCCATCAGGGCATTCTCGGTCGCCGTCACGCTCGGCTCGTCGAGGAAGATGTCCGCGCTCTTGAGCTTGCCCTCGAGTTTGTAGGCATCGCCGACGGTGATTTCCGCGCCGAGCCGCTCGAGCGCGAGAAAGTGCGTGTCGACGCGGCGCCGGCCGATGACGTCTCCACCCGGGGGCGGCAGGGTCACGCGGCCGAACCGGGCCAGCATCGGGCCCGCGAGCAGAATGGACGCGCGGATTTCCTTGCACAGCTGCGGATCGAGTGGTTTAGGCTCAGCACGGCTCGTATCGATCTCGACCGTGTTCGCGCCCTGCCATTGGACGGTCGCGCCCACGTGTTGCAGCAACGCGAGCAGCGTCTCGACGTCGCGAATGCGAGGAACGTTGTCGATGCGACAGGGACCGTCGGCGAGCAGCGTCGCCGCGAGAATCGGAAGGGCCGCGTTCTTGTTGCCTGCGGGGCGGATCGTGCCGGTGAGCGGACGTCCTCCCGTGACACGGAACGACGGTGGCATAGGTCCGCCCAAGCTACGGGGGCGCTTGCGCCTGCGTCAAGCGTTCGCGAACGTTCGCCCTCGTGCATCCTCTGCTTGCGCTGGCACTCGTCGTCGTGGCCGGCATCGGCGTCACGCGGCTCACACGCCCCGCATTTCGTCATCCGTTACTCGTCGGCATCCTCGAAACCGGCGTGCCGTTGGTCCTGCTGGGCGCACTCCTCGGCCCGGGACTCGGTGTCTTCGACGGTGCCACACTCCGCGTGCTCGCACCCATCATGGCAATCGGCATCGGGTGGGTCGGCGCCTCGTTCGGCGCCCGCCTCGAATGGCGCATGCTGCGGCGGGTAACGCCGCGCACCTGGCTCGTCGGCGCCGCACTCGCCCTCCCGGTCCTGCTGACCACCGGCGCCACCGTGTGGGCCCTGGGACAGTCGGTGCGACCCCTCGGCGACGCGTGGGGCGCTAGTGGCGGGGGGCGTGCCGCGGTCGGCATCGCACTCATCCTCGGCGGCGCGCTGACGACCGCGGCCAGTTGGCGCGGCCCGAAGCTGGGGCGCCGCAACGCGCTGCTCGACACCGCGTTTGGGACGGCCGCCGTGGCGGTGGGCGTCGCGCTGTATCATCCGCATCTCCTGCTGCGCAGCATCGCGCTCACGGTGATCGCGAGCGCGGGTCTCGGCGGCCTGTTTGTCGGTCTCGCACGGTGGCAGGACGACCTCAGCGAAACCGGCATTGGGGTGGCGTTGACCGGCGTCGTCGTCGCGGGCGCCGGCCTCAGTTACGCGACGGCACTCTCACCGTTCGTCGTGTGCGGGTTGATCGCGGCGGTTCTCGTCAGCTTGTCGCCGCCCGCCGTTCGGCTCTCGGCGCAGAAACTGCTCCGGCGCTGGGAGATCCCGCTCTATGCGGCCTTCCTCATTGTCGCGGGCGCTCTGCTCCGGCGGTTCTCACCATGGCTGCTACCGGCGGCGGTGTTGCTCGCGGTCCTGCGCGCTGCCGTTCGCTGGGTCACGGTGCGATTCGGACTCGATCAAATGGACCCGATCTGGCGCTCGCTCCCGTTCGCCCCACCCCGCGAATTCGCGTTTCCCGTGATGCGCCAAGGAGCAGCGGCGGTCGCGCTGGCGGCTGGATTCGACCTGCTGCGTGTGGACTCCGCCGCGGCCCCCCCCCCTGGGGGCGGGGGCGCCATGTTGCTGACGGTGTTGCTGAGCGTGCTGGCCGCTGAAGCGGTCGTGGTGCTCACCCCGTTGACAGCCGCGCCGCGGCACGCCGAGGTTTCGTGATGCTACCGACCTGGGTCGGCGTCGTATCGGCGCTGAGTCTCGCGATCATTGCGCTCGCCGCCCTCGTCGGCATGGTCGCCGTCGTCGCCGCGGCGCTGGGCGTGCGCGCGGCGGTGAAGGCCATCAAGAACCTCGCCGGTCCCGCGATCACCGACGTGCGGCAGCTCATTGGCTCGATCAAGATCGAAGCGGACGCGCTGGTCGGCACGTCCCGGGACGTGCGCCACCGCATCATCCGGGCGGCGGATGCCGCCGAGGAACGGCTCACCGACCTGGACTCGCTGGCCGAGGTGATGCAGGCCGAGCTGGAGGAGACGGCCCTGGACGCCGCCGCGACGATGCGCGACGTGCGCCGCGGGCTGTCGGTCTGGCGTTGGGGCCGCAAGCTCTTGAAGGGCAAAAAGCGACGGTGAAACGACTGGGCGCCGTCGCCCTGCTCGCCGTCGCCGGCCTGGTCCTGTTCCCCGGCGTCGCGCATGCCTGGACTCCCGGGACCCACATCTTCCTCGGCGAGTCGGTGCTCGCGAACCTGCACCAGCTGCCGACGATCGTCGCCGATCTGCTGCGCGCCTTTCCCTACGATTTCCTCTACGGCAACATCGCCGCCGACACGTCCATGGCGAAGAAGTACGCGCCGGTGGGCCGTCACTGCCACGCCTGGCACGTGGGACAGGAGATCTTCGACCTGGCGCCGAGTGATCCGCTGCGCGCGTTTGGGCTCGGCTATCTCTCCCACCTCGCGGCCGACACGATCGCGCACAACTTCTTCGTGCCGCGCCAGCTGGTCCTCACGTCCAGCACCGTCGCGCTCGGCCACTCGTACTGGGAGAGCCGGTTCGAGACGCATCTCGGCGATGCCTACTCGCGCGAGGCCCGCGACGTCATTCTCAAAGACCACGCCGCGAGCGACGCGCATCTCGACGAGATCATCTCCCCGACGCTGTTCAGCGTCCGCACCAATCGCCGGCTGTTTCGCGGCATGGTGCATCTGACCGAGAGCCAGAGCTGGCACTGGGTGTTCCAGGTGATCGCCGGCACGAGTCGCTGGGATCTCGCCGACTCCGACATCGAAAAGCACATGGCGGTGGCGTTCGAGTATGTGATGGAAACGCTCGGTGCGAACGCGAGTGACGCCGCGGCACGACGGCTCGATCCCGCGGGTGAAAAGGCGCTGGGCATGGCGAAGCGCATGCGGCGGCAGGCGCTGCGTGAAGGCGGACGGCACGAGCCCGAGCGCGTGGAAGAAACCGCCGAGCAGCATTTTGGATTGCCCAAGCCGGCCCTCGCGTACTGGACGCAGTCGCGCGCGCAGCGGCCCTGGCGGGAGACCTAAGAGGCGAGTTTCTCCTCGAGCACGCGCTGCGCCAGCTTGGGATCGGCCTTGCCCTTCGACGCGCGCATCACCTGCCCCACGAAGAACGACATCAACTTCGTTTCGCCGTTCTTGTAGCGTCCCACTTCAGAGGCATGGGCGCCGAGCACGTCGGTGACCCAGCCGGCGACGACGTTGGAGTCCGCGACTTGAATCACGCCGAGGGACTCGGCGATGGTACGGGGATCTCCGCCTTTCGCCGCCACTTCGGTGAACACGCGCTTGGCGGCCTGATTGCTGAGCGTCCCGCCTTTCACGAGGGCGACGATCTTCGCGAGCGCGTCCGGCGTCACGCGCAGCTGTTCCTGGTGGTCCTTCGCGTCGGCCAGCGCCTCCGTCATCACCCAGTTGGCCGCGGCCTGCGGCTCCGCGCCGGCGCGCACCACGCTCTCGTAGTATTCCGCGACCGCGCGGCTGCTCGTCACGACCGTGGCGTGCTCGCGGCTCAGCGCGTAGCTCGCCACGAACCGGTCCCGCTTCGCGGCGGGCAGCTCCGGCAGCTCGCTCTGCTGCTCGGCCACGAATTCGGGCGTCAGGACGAGCGGCGGCAGGTCGGGCTCGGGGAAGTAGCGATAGTCGTGACTTTCTTCCTTGGAGCGCTGCGGGCGCACCGTGTTCTCTTTGGAGTCGTACAGCATCGTCTGCTGCGTCACGCTGCCCCCCGACTCGACCAGCGCGATCTGCCGGTCGCGCTCGACGCTCAACGCCTTCTCGACGAAGGAAAACGCGTTGATGTTCTTCACCTCGGTGCGCGTATGCAGCGCGCCGTCTCCCGCGCGGCGAATCGAGACGTTGGCATCGACCCGCAAGCTGCCCTTCTCCATGTCGCAATCGGAGATGCCGATGTACTCGAGCAGTTGTTTCAGCGTTTGGAGATACGCGCGCGCTTCGGCCGGCGAGCGCAGATCGGGGCCGCCCACGATTTCGATCAGCGGCACGCCGGAGCGGTTGAGATCGACGGCGGTCGCCTTCGCGAATCGATCGTGGACCGATTTGCCGGCATCCTCCTCGATGTGCAGCCGCACGATCGTCGCCGTCACCACGCCGCGCTCGGGCGACAGGAATGAGAGCGCGCCCTGCGTCGCGAGCGGCTGATCGAATTGCGAGATCTGATACCCCTTGGGCAGGTCGGGATAGAAATAATTCTTGCGCGCGAAGATGCTGCGCGGGTGCACGGTGCACCCGAGCGCGAGCGCGCCGCGCACCGCCAGTCCGATCGCCGCCCCGTTCGGCACCGGCAGCGCACCCGGCAGTCCCAGGCACACGGGACAGACCTGGGTATTCGGCGGCGCGCCGAATGCGGTGGAGCAACCGCAGAACATCTTCGAGCGCGTGCCCAGCTGGACGTGCGTCTCGAGCCCGATGACGGTTTCCCAGGCCTGGCCGGTAAGGCTCATCAGGCCTCGTCCGTCGCGGGCACGACCCGCTCGAGCGCGTACGCCGCTTCGAGCATTTCGTCCTCGAGGAACGCCTGCCCGATGAACTGGCCGCCGATCGGCAGACCTTTCACGCGCCCGATGGGAAGCGACATCGCGGGCAGCCCGGCCAGATTCGCCGTCACGGTGAAAATGTCCGACAGATACATCGAAATCGGATCGGCGAGCTTCTCCCCGGCCTTGAACGCAGGGCTCGGGGTCGTAGGCGTAAACAGCAGATCCACACCGCGATCGAACACGTTCCGGAAATCCTGGGCGATCAGCGCGCGCATCTGCTGGGCGCGGCGGTAGTACGCGTCGTAATAGCCCGACGACAGCACATAGGTGCCCACCAGCACACGGCGCCGCACTTCCGGGCCGAACCCCTGCCCCCGGGTCGACCGATACAGGGCCCGGAGATCCGCCGATCCGTTGAAGCGCGGCCCATACCGCACGCCATCATAGCGGGCCAGGTTGGAGGAGGCCTCGGCCGGCGCGATGACGTAGTAGGTCGGCACCGCATACGGCGTATGCGGGAGCGAGACCTCGCGCACGGCCGCCCCCTGTTCCTTCATCACGCGCACCGCCCGCTCGCAGGCGCGGCGCACCGCCGGATCGAGCTCCGGGGGGAAGTATTCGCGCGGCAGCCCGATCACGAAGCCCTGTAACGACTCCGGCACCGTGGGCAGTCGCAGCGGATCGCGGTCTTCGCAGGTGGCGTCGCGCGCATCCCGCCCACTGATCACCGACACCACGCGCGCGGCATCGTGCACACTGCGCCCGAACACCCCGATCTGGTCGAGGGAACTGCCGAACGCCACCAGCCCGTAGCGCGACACGCGCCCGTAGGTCGGTTTGATGCCCACCACGCCGCAAAACGACGCGGGTTGGCGGACGGACCCGCCCGTCTCCGAGCCGAGCGCGGCCGGGACGGCGCCCGCGGCGACCAGCGCCGCCGAACCCCCGGACGATCCGCCGGGCACGCGCGCCTTATCGAAAGGGTGGAGCACGCGTCCGTACGCCGAGTGCTCGGTGGACGACCCCATGGCGAATTCGTCGCAGTTGGTTTTCCCCGCGATCAGCGCGCCCGCCGCTTTCAGCTTCACCACGGCGGTCGCGTCATAGGGCGAGCGGTAGCCTTCGAGGATGCGCGATCCGCAGCTCGTCGTGAACTCGAGCGTGCAGATGTTGTCTTTCACCGCGACCGGCATGCCGTAGAGCACGCCCGTCGGGCGGGCGGCCGCACTCTGGGCGGTGAGGGACTTGCGGAGATCCTTGAGCGGCGTGAGCAGCGCGTTGAGCCGCTTGACCTTCGCCAGGCGGTCGGCGACCGCTTTGGCGTCGCTCACTCGAACTGACCGAGCTTCGGAACGACGAAGAAGCCCTCCTTGAACGCCGGCGCAAACGCTTCAGGGCCCAGGGCGAGGGGTGAGGGATTCACTTCATCTGCACGAAAACGGATCGCGTCGGGGCCGGGCATGAACACTTTCAGGCTGCCATTCGTCGGCACCGCGCTGAGCTGCGCGACATAATCGATGATCCGCGTCATCTGATCGGCCAATTCCGGGAGTGCGTCTTCCTCCACGTCCAGCTCGGCGAGCTGCGCGATCCGCAGCACTTCGTCCCGCGACACACTCATGCACTGTCTCCTTCCCAATCACGCTCGAGTCCCGCATACGCGGCGAGCAGTTGCTTCGTGCCGATGTCGGGATCGTCGAAGTCGACACTCACGCGCAGGTCGCGACCTTCGCCCGACACGGCGCGCACCACCCCGCCACCGAATTTGCGGTGGCGCACGCGCTCACCGCTGACAAAGCGCGGCGCATCCTGCGACAGCTCTTCCGGAAATCCGAGATCCGGCAGGCGGCGCGCCGCGGCGCCACGCGGCCGCGAAGGCCGCGGCGGCATCGCACCTGACATTCCCCGCGCCGGCCGCCACGATGGCGCGGTACTGCGCTCCGCCACAACGTGCGCCGGCAGGGCGTCGAGAAACCGCGATGGCTCCGCGAGCTCCAGCCGGCCGTTGCGGTAGCGCGTGCGCGCCCATGAGAGATACAACCTTTCGCGCGCGCGCGTGAGCCCCACGTAACACAATCGTCGCTCTTCTTCGACGCCGCCCGGCTGCTCGGTCGAGCGGCCGAGCGGGAACAGTCCATCTTCGAGACCCGCCAGCGCGACGATCGGCCATTCGAGTCCCTTCGCCATGTGGGCGGTCGTGAGCGTGACGCCGGCCACATCACGAGCCTCGTCGACGGGCGTGATGAGCGCCGCCTGCGTCAGATAGCGCTCCACCGGGCTGCCGATCCCCTCGAGGTTCTCGGTGTCCTGCACCTCCGCCCAGGCCGCCGCGCCCGCCACCAGCTCGCGCACGTTGTCGAGCCGCTCCATCCCCTCCGCGCCCTCTTCGGCCAGATACTGCTCGTACCCGGTGGTGGCCAGCACCGTCTCGAGGGCGGTCGCAGGGTCCGCCTGCCCCACCGACTCCCGCAGCCGATCGACGAGCGCCGCGACGCCCGCGAGCGCCTCGCGAACATTGGGCCGCAGGTCAGCGAGCGTGGAAGCGCGGCGGGCGGAGTCCAAGAGGGGCCGCTGCCAGCCGGCCGCGGCGCGAGCCAGCACGGTCAACGACGCGTCGCCGATCCCGCGGCGTGGCACATTCACCACGCGCAGGAAGGCCTCATCATCGGCCGGGTTGGCGATCAGGCGCAGATAGGCCAGCAGATCCTTCACTTCGCGCCGCTCATAGAAGCTGATCGCGCCGATCAGGCGATAGGGGATTCCCCGAAAGCGGAACGCTTCTTCCAGCGGCCGCGACTGGGCGTTGGTGCGGTACAGCACCGCCATCTCCTCGTACGCCGCGTCGCCTTCCGTGGCGCGGCGCGAGAATTCGTTGGCCAGCCACTCGGCTTCGTCGCGCTCATCCGCCGTGCTCAGCAGCGTGACCGGCGCGCCGCCCTGCTTCTCGGTGAACAGCGTCTTGCCCAGCCGTGTCTTGTTTTCCGCGATGACCGCGTTGGCCGCGTCGAGGATGATCTGGGTGGAGCGATAGTTCTGCTCGAGCCGCACGAGCTTCGTGCCCGGGAAGTCGTTCTGAAACGCGAGCATGTGGCGGACGTCGGCACCCCGCCACCCGTAGATCGCCTGATCGTCGTCGCCGACCACGCAGAGATTGCCGTGCTGGCGGGCGAGATGCTTGACCAGCAGGTACTGCGCGGCGTTGGTGTCCTGGAACTCGTCCACCAGGACGTGCTGGAACCGGTCCTGCCAGTAGGCCAGGCGCTCCGGGTGATCCCGAAACAGCGTCAGCGGATGCAGCAGGAGATCATCGAAATCCATCGCGTTGGCCTGCTTCAGGGCCGGACCCAATGCCGCGTAGATGTCGGCCGCCACCTTGATCAGCGGCGTATCCGCTTGCCGGGCCAGGTCCGCGGGGTCCAGCATCCGGTTCTTTGCGCCCGAGATCACCCCGTGCACGGTGCGAGGGGGGTAGGCTTTCGGCGAGAGCTGCCGCGCTTCGATCAGCCGTTTGACCAGCGCGTCCGAGTCGTCGGAATCGTAGATCGTGAAGTTCGGGCCGAATCCCAGCAGTGGCGCCTCGCGTCGCAGCAGTCGCGCCGACAGCGAGTGGAAGGTGCCGATCCACAGGCCGCGCGGGTCGGCGCCCAACAGCTGGCCGATGCGGGTTCGCATCTCGGCGGCGGCCTTGTTCGTGAACGTCACGGCGAAAATGCGCTGCGGGGCAACGCGCTGCTGCGTGATGAGATGCGCAATCCGCGCCGTCAGCACGCGCGTCTTACCCGACCCGGCCCCCGCCAGCACGAGCAACGCCCCCCCCCCGGCTGCATGCTCGACGGCCTCCCGTTGGGCCGGGTTGAGAGAGAGTGGGGGTAAGCTCGTCATGGTTCCCGAGCGCAGGCTGTGGCCTGTGAATTCACGTCAGCGGAAACTCCAATACAAACACGGCACCCTTGCCCTGCGCCCCCGGCCGAAAGGCCACCCGGCCGCCATGCTGCTGTTCCACGATCCGGCGCGCGAGCGCGAGCCCGATGCCCCAGCCCCCGGTCTTGTTGCTGATGCCCGGCTCGAACAGCTGCCGCTGCATCTCCGGCGCAACGCCGGGTCCGTCGTCGCGCACGCTCACGCGGCCCATGGAATCAGCAGTTTCGACGTCCAGCTCGATCCGGCCGCCACGTCCGCTCAGCGCGTCCACGGCGTTCTTGACGACCACCTCGAGCGCCCACTCGATGAGCACGGGGTCGCCCGTCGCCATGGGGCCCGCTCCCGGCGAGGTGAGCGTGATGGTCACCGAATGCGCGAGCGTGGGCAGCCGCGGGCGGAAGTAGGCGACGACGCGCTCGGCGACGGTGCCCAGGCCCACCGGCTCGCGCCGCGCGGGACGGCCGATGCGCTCGAAGCGCTTGGCGACTCGCTGCAGCCGCTCCGCATCGGCTTCAAGATGTGCGACCAGCTCGCTGCCCGGCGTACCCGGATTCTCTCGGAGGTAATCAATCCAACCCGTGAGACTCATCAGCGGTGTCCCGAGCTGATGCGCGGACTCGCGCGCCATCGCCACCCAGAGCCGGTCCCGCGCCGCCGTCACGCGCGCGCGCATCGCCCAGACGGCGAGCAGCACGAGGCAGAGAAACATCGCGCCCTGGAGGACCGCGAGACCGGTAAAGGCGCGCGCCGCCGGCAGCGCACCGTAGTGAATCGTCCCCACGCCCGGCTGAATCAGCGGTGGATGAATCCGATCGAGCTCCGCGATCCAGTTCCGCCGCGTCGCCTCGCTCGCGTCGGCCCCGAACGGCGCGTTGTCGAGCGCGGTGATCCGGCCGGCCGTATCGGTGACGGCGATCGGGATGCCCAGATGGCGCACGTCGTCGGCGAGGCCGAGCAATGCGTCGGCGGCCGCGCCCTCGCGCGGATCGTTTAACCCGGCGAACACCTGCCCGAGCAGCCGGCTGGTTTCGCGGGCGTCCGTGCGCAGATGGCGGGCGACGATCCACGCATAGCCCACCGATAGCACGCCGAACAGCAGCGCGGCGGCGATGAGCGCGGGGGGGCCCGCGCGGCGCAGCACGCCCCTAGGCAAGTCGGTCAGTGCCGACATACGGCACCAACGCCGGCGGGATCATGACGGAGCCGTCTGGCTGCTGGTGGGTCTCGAGCAACGCCGCGATCGTACGCGGCAGCGCGACGCCGGATGCGTTCAGCGTGTGCACGAACTCGGGTTTTTCACCCGGCCTGGGCCGGAACCGGATGCCCGCGCGCCGCGCCTGAAAGTCGGTGAACGTGCTCGAGCTCGAGACCTCGAGCCATTGCCCCACCCCGGGTGCCCACGCCTCGAGGTCGCAGGTCTTCGCAGCGGCGAAGCCGAAATCGTTCGCCGGCAGCACCGCCACGCGATAGGCGAGTCCAAGTCTCTGCAACACCACCTCCGCATGCCCGGTCAGCTTCTCATGCTCCGCCGGCGAATCGGCGGCGGTGGAAAAACGCACCAGCTCGACTTTGTCGAACTGATGCACGCGCAGCAGCCCGCGCGTGTCCTTGCCCGCCGCCCCGGCCTCCCGGCGGAAGCAGGGCGTGTACGCCACGTAGCCTCTCGGCAAGGTCGCGCCGTCGAGGATCTCGTCGCGGTGCAGGTTCGTGACCGGCACTTCCGCCGTCGGGATGAGAAACAGATCGTCCGTGGCGAGGCGGTACATGTCGTCTTCGAACTTGGGAAGTTGTCCCGTGCCGGTCATCACATCGCGCCGCACGAGCAACGGCGGCTCGACCTCGACGTAGCCGTGCTCGCGCGTGTGCAGATCGAGCATGAAGTTGATCATCCCGCGCGCCAGGCGCGCCCCCATGCCGATCAGGACCGGGAATCCCGAGCCGGAGAGCTTGGCGCCGCGCGGCAGATCGAGGATCCCGAGCTTTTCGGCGATTTCCCAATGCGGCTTCCCACCTTTCGGCGCCGGTGTGCCCCAGGTGCGCAGCACTGTCTGGTCGTCGGGGACGTCCGGGAGCGGCAAGTTGGGGACAAACAGCGCCTTGGCTCCGAGCGTCGTCTCGATCTGCCGCTGCTCGCTCTCGAGGCTGGTGATGCGGTCGCCCAGCTTACGGCGCTCGGCCACGACGGTCGCCGAGAGACCGCCCGCCTTCGCCGCGAGCGCGTCGGACTTCGCCGCATCGTTGCGCTCGGCCTTGAGCGTGTCGAGCTGGGCGGTGAGCGTGCGCCGCTTCATATCGAGCGCTTCGATTTCGTCGAGCAGACGCGTGAGTGACGGGTCGCCGCGACGGGCGAGCGCGGCCCGCACCTGACCGGGCGAGGCGCGCAGCAACTTCAGGTCGATCACGAGTTAGCGCTTCGGCAGGCCTGGTTCGAGCCCGCGATAGCCGCAGTTGACGTTGTTGAGAATCTCGAAGTCGATCCGGCGTCCGTTGGGACCAGAGGTCGTGTCGACCCTCAGCACGTGCAGCTTGGCGTAATAGATCGACGTGATCCCGAACGAGCACACGAGCGGCCGCGAATGGAGGAGCGCCACCGTATTCGAATCCACCGCGACGGCGCTGTCGCCCTGATAGCCTCCCGTGGTCGCGACCAGGATCGAATCGAACGGCTCGGAGGTGAGCCTGATCCCCGACGCGCGCGGCAGCTTCAGCGCGCCGGTCGGCAGCAGCACCGCGCGGCCCGTGCTGTCGATGTCGAACGCGAAATCGAATCCCTGCGCGCTCTGATCGGTCCGGACGACCTGCCGGAACGAGATCACGTACGCGGACGGGGTCGTCACCGGCGTGCCGCTGAGCGCGTACAACGACACCGTATCGGTGCGATTGGGAATCGCCGGCGGAGGAAGCCCGAGCGGGTCGCCGCAAGCGGCGGCCAGCGCCAAGACCACAAAGACGAAGGAAAGAGTGCGCATGGAGTGTGGTGAACTTACAGGGGCGCGTTCGAGTGGGTCAACCCATAGTGGCTGCTTGACTTCGACTTCTCTGAAACCTACGTTGCCCGCGCGTATGACCACTATCCGCGATGTGGTGGAAGCGCTGAGCCGGGCCAGCGGTGTCGACGCCGTCGTCGTGGTGGGGCGCGACGGGCTGCCGATCGATTCGCGCGTCGGTAACGGCGTGGACACCGAGAGTGTGGCGGCCCTCCTCCCCTCCGCCATCAAGCACTTGGCCGAGCTGGGGGAAGCCGGCGGTCGTGGCGACTTCGCCACCGCGGTGCTGGAGTTCGGCGGCGGTCTCGCCATCGTCGCCGTGCTCAACGCCGAAGCGCTCCTCATCGTGCTGGTGCAGCCGGCCACGAACGTGGGCGCCCTCTTGTTCGACCTTCGCCGTCACCGGCCCGCCATCGCAGGTCTCTTGTAACCGGGGGGGGGCCGCCGTTGACCATCTCACGGCACCTGCTTGTCATTGATGACGAGCCGCACATCGGGCTTGTGCTCCGCCCGTTTCTCGAGCAGCTGGGGTACCGCGTGAGCGTCGCGCGCACCCTGGGCGAAGCGCGATCCGCGCTGCGCGCGCAGCCCCCGACCGATGGCCTGCTCCTCGACCTCCATCTTCCCGACGGCTCGGGACTCGACTTTCTGCGCGACCTTCGCAAGCAGAGTGGAACGACCCGCATGCCCGTGCTCGTCCTGACCGCTGAAGGCGAGGATCGCATCCTGCGTGAAGCACGCCGGCTGGGGGCGGCGCTGGTGACCAAACCGTTTTCTCCCACCAAGCTCTGCCATCGCATCGCGATGATGTTCGGCGATGCCGATCCGGAGACAGAGGGAGACGCCCCGCGATGAGCATCTGGGCGGCGATCCTGGCCGGCGGCTCCGGCACGCGGTTCTGGCCGCTGTCGACGCCGGAGCGCCCGAAGCAGCTCCTGCCGCTCACCGGCGACCGGCCGCTGCTGGCGCAGGCCGTCGCTCGGCTGCGCGGCCTGGTGCCACCAGAGCACGTGCTCATTCTCACGGGTCCATCGCTCGTGGCGGGCGTCGCGGCGACCGTACCGGAAATCCCCGAAGCCAACATCTTCGCGGAGCCGCGCGCCGCGTCCACGGCGCCGGCGCTTGCGTGGGCCGCGCACTGGATCGCCAAGCACGACCCCGGCGGTCAGATGCTGTCGCTGCACGCCGACTGGGCGGTGGGGGACGACACGGCGTTTCGCGCGGCCGCCGGGCACGCGCTCGGCATCGCGGCGGAGCAAGATGTGTTGGTGACGGTGGGCGTCAAACCCACGCGGAACGAGACGGGATACGGTTACATCGTGCCGGGCGAGCCGCTCGGCGGCGCGCACACGGTGAAGCGGTTCGTCGAAAAGCCGAGCCCGGCGCGCGCCGCGCTGCTGCGCCGCCGCGGGGCCTTGTGGAACAGTGGCCTGTTCGCGTGGGGCGCCGCGCGCTTTCTCGGCGAAGCGGGCGCGTACGCCAAAGAGCTCGCGGCGGGTTGGTCCGCGCTGAACGCCGGCGATGCCCCGCGGTTTTTCGGCGCGGTGACGCCGGTGGCCGTCGATGTCGCCGTCCTCGAGCGCACCAAACGCCTCGCGGTCGTCACCGGCACATTCCCCTGGGACGACATCGGCTCATGGGACGCGTTGCTCCGCATTCGACGGCGCGACGCGCAGGGCAACGTGACGGTGGGCAACGTCACGCTCGGCGACGACGTCCGGAATTCGGTGGTCTGGTCGGAGAACGAGCGCATCGCCGTGACCGGCGTCGAAGACATGGTGGTGGTCCGCGCCAACGGGCAAACGCTGGTGATGCCGACCGGTCGAGCGGACCGGCTGAAAGAACTGGTTAAGCAGCTATGACGTCCCCCGCCTCCCCCGCCTCGACCCCCCCGCGCGCGCCAAGCCTGTATCTGCTCGATCCCGAGCCCGGTCCCGCCTGGGAGCCGTTCGCCGGGATCCGCCCGCTGTGTGAGCTGCGTGCCGGCGCGCATCTCATTCGCGAGCGCTGGGAAACATTCCTCGGCACGGAAGCCACCGGCATCTTTACGCTCCCGCACCTCGCGGGTTTTCCCGAGCCGGGCGTGCCGGTGGTCGAGGCGCGCCGCGCCGTGGCGGGGCCCGCGATCATCGGCTCCTCCACGTTCGCCCCGCGCGGGCTCGCCGCGCCCTTCCCGGACACGGCCGCGCGACTCGTGCACAACGGCATCACGGTGGGATGGGCGGTCCCGGCCGGAGAGACCTGGAGCGGGCCGGTCGCGAATGCGCAGGCCATCGCAGTCCAGGGCGTATTGCTGCGCGGCGTGCACGACCTGATTACCGCACTCGAACAACTGCTGCGCGAGGACACGGTCAAGCTGCTGAGTGGTGACGCCGACGCGGTGCCCAAGGGCAGCGTCGTCGTGGGCGATCCCGCATGGATTTCGTTGCACGAGGCCGCGGTCGAGCCGGGCGTCGTGTTCGACACCCGGAGCGGTCCGGTAGTGCTGGAGAGCGGAGTCGAAGTGCGTTCGGGCACGAGGCTGGAGGGTCCCCTGTGGGTGGGTTCCAATACGCGCTTGCTGGGGGGACCCATTCGGCACTCGGCGATCGGGCCGTGGTCGGTCGTGCATGGAGAAATGTCCACGACGGCGATGCTCGGCTACGCGAACAAGAGCCATTATGGGTTCGTGGGGCACTCGATTCTGGGACGCTGGGTCAATCTGGGCGCGGGGACGACGACCTCGAACCTCAAGAGCACCTACGGTCCCGTGCGTCTGCACGTGCGCGATGTGGACCTGGAAACAGGACACCAGTTTCTGGGTAGCCTCATCGGCGACCACGCCAAGACGGCGATCGGCATGATGCTCGACACGGGATCCGTCATCGGCGCGGGCGCCAGCGTGTTCGACGGGGTTCGCGCACCGAAGTACGTCCCGCCCTTCGCCTGGGGAGGCTCAGCAGCCGAGCGGATGACGCAGCAGAAGTTCCTGGCGATCGTCGAGCGCGTCCTCCCCCGCCGCGACGTGCAGGTGACGGACGCGATGCGGTCGTACTTGACGCGGGCGTACGAGTGGCTGATCACGTGAGCGACACCCAGCAGCGCTACCGCCGGCTCGGCAAGTACGAGCTGCATCAGCTGCTCGGCGAAGGCGCGATGGGCATCGTGTGGAAGGCCTACGACACGGTGCTGCGGCGCTACGTCGCGCTCAAGCTGCTGAGCGCGAGCTTCCGCAAGACCAAGGACATGCACGAGCGCTTCCTGCGCGAAGCGCGCGCCGCGGGCGCCCTCCAGCACGCCAACATCGTCACCGTGTACGACCTGGGCGAATCGGAAGGCCAGCTCTACATCGCGATGGAGCTGGTCGAGGGGCGCGACCTGTCGGACATGATCGCGCTGCGCGATCCGCTCGCGCTCGAGCGCAAGCTGGACATCACGATCGAACTCCTGACCGGCCTGCATTTCGCTCACCAGCGCGGGGTCATTCATCGCGACGTGAAACCCTCGAATGTGCGCGTGATGCCGGATGGCCGCGTCAAGATCATGGATTTCGGCATCGCGCGCCTGCAGAAAGCGGACGCGACCGGCTCCGGCGCGATTGTCGGCACGCCGACGTATATGGCGCCCGAGCAGATCACGAACGGCGCCATCACGCCGGCGACCGACGTGTTCTCGGTGGGCTGCATGCTGTACGAGCTGCTGTGCTACCAGCGCCCGTTCGAGGCCGAGTCGGTGCACGGCGTGCTGTACCAGGTGCTGACGACCGAGCCGCGCCCGCTGCGCACGGTGGCGCCGTCGATCCCCGCCGCGCTGGAGCGCGTCGTGGCCAAGGCGATGAACAAGGTGCCGCACGAGCGTTACGAGTCGGCGGGCCAGATGATGGCGACGCTGCAGCAGATCCGCGCGGCCTTGTCGGGGGCGGACGACGAAGCGACGCAGCCGCTGGGCCGCTGGACGCCCCTGCCGCAGCCCGTGCTCAAGCTGATCACCCACGCCTCGATGCGCGCCCGGCTCGCCGTGCTGGGCGCGTTGGCCGCCGTCGTGCTGCTGCTGCTGTTCTCGCCGGGCCAACCGGGAGACAATGACGCGAATGCCGTGCTCGCGCCGCCTCCGGTCATTCCGGCGGCGCCGGCCACGCCGCTGATCGTTCCCCCGACCGTTACCGAGGCGCCGGTCTCGATGGCGGTGAGCATCCGCCGCGATTCCGCCTTCGCGGCCCGGGACCGTGCCCTCGCGGCCGGCGCGCTCAAGAACAGCGTTCCGGCGTGGATTCTCGCCGAGTCGATATTTCAGGCGTCAGAACAGGCGCTGCAGGCAGCCGACCAGTCGCGCGCGATCCGAGGCTATGTGGAGTCGGAGTCGCAGTACGCCCGCGCGCGCGCGCAGGCGCGCGTGATGGACCGGGAAGCACGGCTGATGATCGAGCGCGTGGCGCCCGTGGTGCAGGCGCTGCCCACGGGCGCGGCGGCCGCGAACGCGGGCATCTTTCTCGCGCGCGCCGAGTCGCTGCTGCGCGAGCAGGACTTCACGCTCGCCAAGGTCGCGGCGCAGAGCGCGGAGCAGATCGGCATCGACGCCGGGATCGCGCCGCCGAGCCCGCAGCCGGCGAGCCCGCGCGCCGCGGTCACCGTGCTGCTCAGTGATCTGGGCCGCGCGCTCGCGAGTCAGCGCATCGCCAATCTGCGCGTGCTGTATCGGGGCCTGACCGAAGAGGAGCGCCGCGGCTGGGAGGCGTTCTTCCGGGACTGGAACCAGATCAGTGCCAAGTTCACGGTCGACAACTTCCAGGTCCAGCCGAACGCCATCAGCGCCACGGGCGACGTGCGCGCAATCTTTGAGTACGTACCGGCGGCCGGCGGCGCGCCGCGCGTCGACCGGCGGCGCTTCGCGATGCGGTTCGAGAAAAAGGACGTCGGGTGGCGCCTAGCGGCGGTGAACGAACTGAAGTGACCGGCGGGAACAACAGGTAGGGGCGCAGCATGCTGCGCCCCTCCGGACGTCTACCAGGCGCGTTGATTCGGTGCGGGTGGATCGGGAATGGCGAGCGTGTCGGCACGCGCGTTGGGCGGCCCCACGCGCCGCAGCGTCACCGGTTTTTCCAGGTCGCCACCGCTGATCGTGAGCTTGTCGCCGGCGAGCTTCATGCCGTAGACCTGCCAGACGCCATCCCCCAACGTGACCCAGAGGCTGTCGCCCACCACGCGCCAGCGCGCGACGTCTTCGCCGAACTGGGCGGAGCTGTCGGCGCGGACCATGATGTGCCGGATCTCATCGCCTGAGCGTGCCTGCCAGTTTCCCGTCACGCGCGCAGGCGCCTGCGCCGCGACGACGAGCAGGCCCGCCAGGATGGTGCAATGACTCTTCATGGCCCCAATGATACCCCGGCTTGTTCCGGTTTTGCAGCACTCGGGGGGAGGGTCACGGGAGCGCGCTCATCCTCCACCACTATCACCTGCGACTCCCACTGACGCATCATCCGAATGAAGGCCGTGGTCAGCTCCGGGTCGAACTCGAGCCCGCTGCGCTCCTGCAGGTAGCCCAGGGTCTTTTCGAATGACCACGCGTCGCGGTACGGGCGCCGCGTGCGCAGGGCATCGTAGACGTCGCACACGTGCACGAGCTTGCTCGCGTGATGACAATCACGCGCGTAGTGCAGGGCCGGATAGCCGCCGCCGTTGATCATGATGTGGTGCTCGTACGCGACGACGACCGCGAGATCGAGATCTTCTTCCACCTCGAGGAGCAGCCGAGCCCCCGCCACGGGGTGCTCGTTCATGAGCGCCCGCTCTTCGTCCGTCAGCTTGCCGGGCTTCGTGAGCACCTCGAGCGGAATCTTGATTTTGCCGATGTCGTGCATCAGTCCCGCAGCGCCGAACGCGCGAACATCGCGCGTCGAGAGGCCGAGGAACTCGGCGAGCGCCATCGACAGCACGGCCACGTTCATCGAATGCGTGGTCGTGTATTGATCGAACTCCTTGAGCTGCAGCAGGGGTAGCATGATCTGACGGCCGCCATGCATGGCGATGGCGAGCGAGCACACCACGGCATGCGCCTCGGCCACCGGCACTGCGCCCGTCTCCTGGACTTCCCGCTGGAGCCACCGGATCGTTTCGGCCTCTTCGCCGAGCGAGAACGCGATGGTGGCCGTCGGCAGCGGCTCGGGCGCGATCTCGGCCTCGCCCTTCAGACCCACCGGGCCGAAGCGAATGCTGCTGCGGCGCATCTGCCGGGCTTCGGTACTGATCGCGGACAGCGTCAGCCGCGCCAGGACCTCTTCGAGAAACCCCTCGAAGTCCTCACGGCTCACGTGATCCTGGAACTCGAGGCGCTGGATGCCCGCCTGGGCCAGCCGTTTGCCCCAGTCCCACGCCTTCAGCTCGCGCAGCGGCATTTGCCCGAACACGACTTCATCACCGAGGAAGGTGAACAACGGATGCGGATCGTCGGCCTGGAGATCGTGCACCTGCTGGAAGGCCATGTCCACGGCGCGTTCGCGCGCCGGATGGCCGTCGCGATACAACGCCATCGCCGCGAGCGCCTGCGCGAACGAGCTGAGAAACTTCGCGGGGTCAGCGCTCATCGCTTCCCTTTGCGCGCCGCCGCCGCGCTGCGGATCTCCGGATCGCTGGACGACGCCGCCAGCGCCAGCATCGCCGCGGCGCGGCTATCGTTGCGCCAACCAGACGCGAGCGCCATCAACGCCGCCAGCATCTCGATGGAGCGATTCGCGAGCTTGGGACGCCTCAGCCAGTTCGTCCCGCCATCGACGAACTTCAAGAGCGCGTTCAGCGCGTCTGTCGTGCCAATGCGTCCGAGGACCTTGATGGCAAGCACCCGGAGCTCGGAGGTCATCGTGTGGTCGTGGGCAACTCCGGTGATCAGCGGCAGCGCCGCCGGCGGGCAATCTTCGAGCGCCGCGGTGAGCGCGAGCCGCACGGTTCGCGGATCGGCATCACGCAGCGCACCGAGTAAGGCGCGCTCCCGTTCGGCGGGCGCTTTGATAGAGAGCTTCAAGGCTTCGCGCCGCACGCGCGCGTCCCCGTGCGCGATGAACGCCGCGGTCGAAAACCCCTCGGGGAGGGCGGGCAATGCGTCGAGGATGAGCAGCAGGTTTCTCGCCACATACCACGGGATTGGACCCGACAGGCGGGCGGCGATGAGCGGCCCGAGCTCCCCTCGCGGCGCATTCGTGAAACGATCGAGCAATCCCCGTCGCGTGGTGCGGGACTCCGACGCACCCAGCACGTCGAGGAGGGGCTCGAGCGCGTCGACCGCCAGTCGCGGCAGCAAGCGATCGAGCGTCACGAAATCGGGCGGTTCGGTGCTCGCGAGCCCTCGCACCACGTCGGGTGATGTGAGACGGGTCCAAATCGGAGCGATGTCACCGCGCAGCGGCGGGCGGGGCGTCTCCGGGGACGCGGCGGGGGGGGCGGCCACCGCGTCGAGCATGTCGACCAGCTTGGCCACGTGGTGTTCAGTGACGAGCCGCTCGACCGCGCGCCAGGCACCGAAACCCATCGCTCCCACCTCGAGGGCCGTCTGCACGATGCGCAACGGCTCGGCGGCCTGCACCGTCGTGCTGCGTGGCAACTTCGACGGGGTCGGGGCGGCCATGCGATGCAGCGCCTTGCCGTACGCCTCGGGATTCGGATCTTCGAGCGTCCAGCCTTCGAGGAGATCGCGGACCTGCTCGCGCAACGCTTCGTCCGCCTGTGGGCGGGCTTCGGCCGGCCCATGCTCCGCGTGCTGCGCCATTTTGGACAGCATCCGCACAAGCGGGTCCGACACCGTCTTGTGGGAGGCATCCGCCATTGCCTGGACGATTTCCAACACCGCGTCGATCGCCAGACCGTGGGTGGCGTCGAGGGCGAATTTCAAACGCTGGACGTGATCGCCGCCCATCTCGACCAGCCGCCGTAACGTCCCTGGCTGCAGCGCGCCCACGAGCTTCGACGTACGCCGCCGCAGCGCGGCCGCCTCGGCTCCACCGGCATTCTTCAGCTCGTCAGCAATCTGGAGGAGATAGCCAACGATCACCTGGTCGTAGGCGGCACTCTTCGGATGCTCGTCGATCGCCTTGGCGATGACGCTCGGCTCGCTCGAGGGGGGTGGCGCGCCCTCGGCCGTTGCGTCCACCATCAGCGCGGCCCGCGCTAGTCCCAACCACAGCTGCGCCCCCTTGAGACCCTTTTCGTCGACGGCAGCCTGCTCGTCTTCCTGCATCAGCTCGAGCCGTTCGTAGGTCACCGAATGGAGCCGGATGTGGTCCCACGCCTTCAGCGCCTCGGGTGGGCCAAGCCCGATCGGCTCGCCGGTGCGCTCGGCTTCCACGGCCAGTGTGCGCAACAAGTCAGCGACTTCGTTGACGCGCAGGCCGTGATGGAACGTGACGGCGCCCAGGTGGTGGCGGTGCAGACGTCCCGCGAGCTCTGCGAGCAATGGGTTCTTCGGATCGGTCGCGACGCCTTCGATCACGAGCTGGCTGCGCGCCACGCCGAGCGCCAGCGTGGTGCGGCCTTCGAACAGATGCTCGGCGCGCCGGATCACCGCCACAATCGTCGGTTCGAGCGAGGGGTGGCCCTCCGGATACATCGTGTGCTTGTGGAGGGCGATGGACAGCTCGATGAGGAAGTTCGCCAGCTCTCGTGAGAGAGCGGCCCGCTCCGGAGGGGCGGTTGGCGAGGAAGGAGTGGGCCCGGACATGGCCTCACAAAATAGCGTCCGCCCCAGTGTTCGAGGTCACTTTCGCAAAACGCAACAGCCCCGGGAACTGCTTCCCGGGGCTGTTTTTGACTTCCTGCGCGCCTAGCCGTCCTACACGACCAGACGTCTAGACGTCTAGACGGCTAGTACATCCCCCCCATGCCACCGCCGCCAGGCATCGGCGGAGCCTTGTCCTTCTCCTTCTTCTCCACCACGACGCACTCGGTCGTGAGGAGCAGGCTCGCAATCGACGCGGCGTTCTGCAGCGCCGTGCGGGTGACCTTCGTGGGATCGATGACGCCGGATGCCACCAGATCCTCGAACTTATCGGTCTGGGCGTTGTAGCCGAAGTTCTTGTCCTTCGACTCCTTCACCTTCCCGACGACGATCGCGCCTTCAGCGCCCGCGTTCTGGGCGATGATGCGGATCGGCTCCTCAAGCGCCCGGCGCACGATCTCGATGCCGGTCTTCTCATCTTCATCGTGACCCTTGGTCTTGTCGAGCGACTTCTGACACCACAGCAGCGCCACGCCGCCGCCCGGCACGATGCCTTCCTCGACCGCCGCGCGGGTCGCATGCAGCGCGTCCTCGACACGGGCCTTCTTCTCTTTCATCTCGGTCTCGGTCGCCGCGCCGACGTTCAGCACGGCCACGCCGCCGGCGAGCTTCGCCAGCCGCTCCTGCAGCTTTTCCTTGTCGTAATCGGACGTGGACTTCTCGATCTGGGCCTTGATCTCTGCCTTGCGGCCCTCGATATCGGCGTCCTTACCCTTGCCGTCCACGAGCGTGGTGTTGTCCTTATCCACGATGACGCGCTTGGCGCGACCGAGATCGTTGAGCGTCGTGTTCTCGAGCTTCAACCCGAGCTCTTCCGAAATCACCTGGCCACCGGTGAGGATGGCGATGTCGCGCAGCATCTCTTTGCGACGATCACCGAAGCCCGGCGCCTTGACGGCGCAGACCTTCAGCGTGCCGCGGAGCTTGTTGACGACGAGCGTCGCCAGCGCCTCCCCTTCGACGTCTTCGGCGACGATCAGCAACGGCCGGCCTGACTGTGCCACCTTCTCGAGCACGGGCAGGAGGTCTTTCATCGTCGAGACCTTCTTGTCGTAGATGAGGATGTAGGCATCCTCGATCGTGCACTCCATCTTCTCGGGATCGGTGATGAAGTAGGGCGAGAGGTAACCGCGGTCGAACTGCATCCCGTCTACCGTCTCCAGCGTGGTCTCGAGGCTCTTGGCTTCCTCGACCGTGATCACGCCGTCCTTACCGACCTTATCCATCGCATCGGCGATCTTGTCGCCGATTTCGGCGTCGCCGTTGGCGGAAATCGTGGCGACCTGCTTGATGTCTTTGCGGCCCGAGGTCGGGACCGAAATCTTCTTCAGCTCCGCGACGACGGTCTCGACGGCGTTCTCGATACCGCGCTTCAGCGCCATCGGGTTCGCGCCGGCCGTGACCGACTTCAGCCCTTCCCGGTAGATCGCCTGTGCGAGCACGGTCGCCGTGGTGGTGCCGTCGCCGGCGAGATCGGAGGTCTTGGTCGCGACTTCTTTCACCATCTGCGCGCCCATGTTCTCGATCTCATCGTCGAGCTCGACTTCCTTCGCGACAGTCACGCCGTCCTTGGTGACGGTCGGGCTGCCGAACTTCTTGTCGATGACCACGTTCCGGCCCTTGGGGCCGAGTGTCACCTTCACCGCATCGGCCAGCTGATCCACGCCGCGCTTCAGGCGGGCCCGGGCCTCGGTGCTGAATTCCAGATACTTGGCTGCCATGTCTGTGCTTCCTCCGGAGGAATGCTTACGCGAGCTTCGCGATGACGTCGGCTTCTTTGATCAGGATGATCTCTTCGTTGTCCAACTCGATCTGCGTGCCGCTGTACTTCCCGTAGACCACGCGGTCCCCAACCTTCAGCTCCATCGGGATCGTCTCACCCTTCTCCCGCCGCCCCGGTCCCACGGCGATGACTTCGCCCTGGATCGGCTTTTCTTTGGCGGTATCGGGGATGTACAGCCCACCCTTCATCGTCTCGGTCTCCTCCATCGGCCGGATCGCGACGCGATCGGCCAGCGGATAGACTTTGTACTTCTGGCTCGTCTTGGTTGCCGTTGCCATGATGCTCGAAGCCTCCGTAACTCTTTGAATTGATTGGCTGTTAGCACTCACTCCAGGTGAGTGCTAAAGTACAACAGGGGGGAATCTCACCGCTCGGCACGCCCCCGTCAAGGGGCGGAAAGAGCGAGCACGGCTGCCTCCGCGCGCGCCCGAGTGCTCATCGTCGTTGAGTCGAGGGGGATCGTCGCCACCCCGACGATGACGCCGGAGCGTGTGTCGGCCAGGCGCACATGGAGCCAGGTCGGCTGGTCCAGGCCAGGCTCTCTGAAGCTGAAGTAGATCAGGGCTGCGGTGGGCCGGCTGCCGCCCTTGACCCGTTCCCGCACATGATAGCCGGCGCTGCGCATCGCGCGCCCCAGCTCGACGCTCTGGGAGTCCCCACTCTGAACCAGGATGTCGTAGCCCCGCAGACTCTTGGGGACTCGTGAAGCCCCGCATCCCGCCACGAGGAGCATGAGGAACAGGGCCTTCACTGAACGATGCGTCGTGCCCCCACCCAACGCGCCACCCACCAGGCCCCATCGCGATCCTGCGACTCGAGCCGCGAGAGCTTCACGCCATCGCTCGAGCTGTGAATGAATGTCTGCTCACCGACGTACAGCCCGACGTGCGTAACCCCACCGCCCGGCTGCGCGGCGAACAGGAGCACGTCTCCGGGCTGCACGGCCTCGAGCGTTGGCGTGATTTCGCTTCCGGATCGCGCCTGGTCACGACTCATTCGGGGCAGCCGGACGGCGTGCTGCGCGTAGGCCCACTGCACGAGTCCGGAGCAATCGAACCCATTCGCGGCCGTTCCGCCCCAGACGTAGGGTGTGCCGAGCGCATCGAGCGCGGTGCGCACGATGTCGGCCGCATTGCCGGTGATTGTGGCCGGCGGCTGGGGAGGCGGGAGCGTGGCGACACGATCGCTCGTCGCTCCGCCACGCCACGCCCGCTTTCCGACGCCGAGGGAGACCGTGAGGGCTGCACCGATGCCGTCACGCGCATCGGACGAGGCGCGCCAAAACCCGCGCGGGCCGATGTCCTGCATCTGATAGCGCACTTCCATGCCGAGGCCCACCCACGAGATCGGACGCCACTCGGCGCCGCCGCCGAGGCTCCAGAGCGCCGCCAGATCCTGACTCGCGGTGTCGGTGGACAGTCCGAGCGCCACACCCGCGATTGCGTACGGCCCGAACGTCCGCCGATGTCGCAGCGCCTGCACTTCCCAGCCGGCGCCGTAGAACGCGCGGTTCCGTCCGAGCGAGTCATGGAGGAGCACGTACCCCGCAAGGCCGTGGCTGAAAGTGCTGCCGAGCGGCGTCGCGGTGCGGAGTTGGTATGTTCTGGATTGGTTGCCTTGGTACCAGCGACCGAACAACACATCCACGTCACGACCCTGGGCGTGGAGGGAAGAGACTCCGGCGATTAGAAGGACGAGCTCAATCCGCGGCCGCAATCGCGGCGTGCTCCTCAGAGGAGCCCTCCCGGGGCGCCATGTGATGCGAAAGGAGGTGTGGCAGGCGACGCATGAAGCGGACCCAGATCCACAGCACCGTAAAACCAAAGAGGAAGGCCCCGGTCCCTGCGATCGCCAGCATGACCAATGGGCTGGTGAACTTGAGCGCGACGAGCGCGCCGAGCCACAAGCCGACGTGAGACGCCGCCCACGCCCAACCGGGCGTCAACAACCACCCCAGGACCACCAGCATGTGGGCCAGCCATCTCGGCACGGTTCGCTACCTCTTACGGCTGATCACGATGAGCGCGAAGATCACGAGCGTCACCAGGAAGCCGACCCCGGCGCCGACCGGAAAGGCGGCGATGCCAGCGAGCCCGAGGCCGAGCACTCCCCCAATGCCGCCGGCGAGCGGTGAGATCGCCAGGGACGCGATCGCGGTATCGCCACCGCGTGCCGCACGTCCAGCCGTTACCACCGCCCCCAACCAGGCGACCAGCGTTCCGAGCATCCACCAGATCGGGAGATACCACCAGGTGCTGCCGCCGCCGACGGCATCCCACGTCCAGGGATACGCCTTGAACGGCCGCAGCAGAATGATGTCGATCGCCATGAACACGATCGTACCCCACAACCCGATCGCCGCCGCGCCGGCAATTCCCTGTACGGTCCGGGAGGTCGCAAAGAAGCCGGGCAGGAACGTCACGAGGACCGCCGCAACCAGCACGACGATCGTTTCGAGCAGCGCCGCGATAATCCCTGGCGGCACGAGCCTCGCGACGACGAGATAGACGATCACGGCAACCGCGGTCACGGCACCAACGATGGTTCCACTGTAGAGCACATGGCGGAATTCGGAGCGATCAACGGTCGTGGCGGAAGTCATGTGTCTCCGTGCAGAGAGTGGCAGCGGCTCGCTTTGCTAATCTAAACACCGCAGACTACGTCGCAAACACGTACAAGACGCCAAGATCCGTAAGTGCCCAAGCGGCAAGTGCGCGATACATCCCCCGCTGATGTTGCCGCGGAGTCCATTCCGAGTATGTGCCGAGCCACGGCAACAGCACAGCGAGCCAGGTCACGAGCGGCAACACGAGGGCGAGCGCCTTCCCTCCTACGTTGAGGACGCTGAGCGCCCACGCGAACAGTCCAAACGCGATCAGGGCGCAGGCAACCGCCACGATGAGGCTGGCCCGCATGCCCAGGATCAGCGCCAGCGTCCGGTCCCCGCGGCGCCGGTCTTCATCGAACTGATAGAGCTGCGTGAGCGGGTAGAGCGCGGCGAACAGCGGGCAGAATGCGAGCAGCACGAGGCCGTGGCCGAGGTCGAGGGGGCGGCCCGTCGCGGCCCACGCGGCGTACGGCGTCAGCGTCCCGAAGCCCCACATGTTGATGACCCAGTCCACGCCGGCCACGGCCTTAAACCGAAACGGCGGGACGGAGTAGAGGATCGATAGCATGAAGCAAATGGCATAGGCAATCTGAAACCCGGCGGGGAGCATGAGCGCGAGCAGTTGGCCGCCCACGAGCAGCGCCACGCTGAAAGGCAACAAGTACCGGGGTAACGGCGGGGGCGCGTTGAGGTAGCCAATGTCGCCTTCATCCCGATCGAACACGCTGTTGACCGCGAGCGTGCCGCCGTTGAGGAACACCACCCAAATCACGAGCGCGAGCAACGCATTCCCCAACTGCTCCCCGCTCCCTGCGCCCCGCACCCCCACTGCCAGGACGTAGCCGAGCAGCGTATGGCCCGCCATGATCGGCCACTCCGCGGGACGCATGTGCAGCACGTAGGAGTACAGCTCGCCGGGCAGGAGGCGATACCCCCAGCGACGCCACGCGTTGAGAGTACGGGCGTCGCTTACCACTTCAGGCCGAGCGCCGCCGCTGCGATTCGTAGACCGATCAATGTGAGATCGGATTGTACCGACGCGATCTCTTTGCAGAGCGGTGCGACGAGCGTCGCCAATCCCCCCGTCGCCACCACGAGCGGCTGCTGCTTCGAAGGCCACTCGGCCTTGATGCGGCGCACCAGCCCATCGACGGCATCGGCGGTGCCCCAGAGCACACCCACGCGAATGCAGTCCTCGGTCCGTCGGCCGATCGCCCGCGTGGGTGGTGTCAGCTCCGTGGCAGGCAGTTTCGCCGTCTTGCGGACCAGCTCGTCCGACGCGGTGCGAAGACCCGGCATGATCACGCCGCCGATGAATCGACCTCCCCGCCCCGGCGGCGCGTCTACCGTGATGCAGTCAAATGTGGTCGCCGTTCCGAAGTCCACGACAATCGTGTCCTGCTTGAAGAGCTGCACGGCGGCAAGCGTGTTGACGATGCGGTCGGCGCCCACCGTGAGCGGCTCATCCACGTCGAGCACGATCGGCAGCTTCGAGCGAGCGTCGACGCGAACCGGGGCTCGGGTGGTGGCGAGCTCGACTCCCTCGCACAGGCTCTCAGCCACCTGCGGAGCAACCGACGCGACGATGCTCGCGCCGATTTCCTGAGTGGACCGCCCCGATTGTGCCAGCTGCGCGGTGAGCGCCGACGCCCATTCGTCCGGGGTTCGGTGCGGGGTCGAGTACAGTCGCCAATGCGCGTCCAGGCGCTCACCCGCGAACAACCCGACGGTGGTTTCGGTGTTGCCGATATCGAAGGCGAGGAGCATGGGGCGGCTAAGATAGCTCGACGTGGCCGTCGCGCACCATCGTCGTGCCGGCGCCCGTGTCGACGAGCAGCGCGCCGTCGGGCCGGATGCCCGCCGCGCGTCCCACGAGCGGCGCGCGCAGATGGCGCCCGCGCAGCCAATCCCGTCGAGCGAAGGCTGCACACTCGAATTCGGTCAACCGGGCGTCGTGTGCCGTGAGCCGGAGCAGCGCGGGGACCAGTTGATCGAGGACGTCAATCCGCCGCACGGCTGGCCGCAGCTCGCACAGCGAAACCGCGCGGTCCACCAGTTCCGCTGGAACCTCGTTCGCGACGTTGACTCCGATGCCGACACCGAGCCATTGCAGCGCGTCACCCTGCCAGCGACTCTCACAGAGAATCCCGGCGACCTTGCGATCATCCACCAGGACGTCGTTGGGCCACTTGAGGCCGGCGCGCGGGCCGGAGAGCGAGGTCGGGCGAACGCCGAGGACCGCTTCGACCACGTCGGCGAGCACCAGGCCGATGCGCAACGACAGGACGCCGGCGGCGGGCAGCGGCGGCCGGAGCAACATGCCGAGCCAGACGCCACCGGCAGGCGAGCGCCAGGTCCGCCCGTCGCGGCCGCGCCCCGCCGTCTGCTCCTCGGCGAGCACGACGGTCCCGCCGGCGGCACCCTGGGGGCCGAGGTCGTGAACCGCGTCGAGGGCCGACGGGAGGGTGCGGAATACGCCGCACTGCGGGACGCCCCAGCGGCGCGCGAGCGCCGCCGCGGGGATGTCGTCGATGCCTAGCCGTGCCACAGCGCGTACGCGAGCGTGAACAAGCCGATCGCGATGCAATAGGGAGCGAACACGTAGAAGCGGCCGTCCCGGATGAGACGCACCAGCAGGCGGATGGACCACACGCCGGCGGCGAAAGCGAGGATGAAACTCACGGCCCAGGGCAGCGCGCCGATCCGACCCATGTTCAGCACGGCGTCCTTCGCCTCGAGGAGACCCGCGCCCGCAATGACGGGGATGGACATGAGAAAACTGAACTCGGCCGCAGCCGCGGGGGTGAGCCCGGTCTTCAACGCGGCGGCGACGGTGGCCCCCGAGCGTGAGATGGCCGGCAGGATGGCGAACGCCTGCGCCAGCCCGATCAAGCCGGCGGCTGCGGGCGTCGGCGTCGTGCGCTCGCCATAGGCCCCACGCGTCGCCAGCAGAATGAATCCGGTGATGATGAACTGCACGCCCACCCAGAGCAGCGAGTGAAACTGCTCCTCGATTTGCCGGTGAAACAGGATTCCGATCGCGGCCGCCGGCACACTGGCGATGATGAGGAGGCCGGCGTACAGCAGGCTGGCTCGTTCCCCCCGGAGCGCGCCGCGGATGATGTCCCAGAGGCGCCGCCCGTACACGACGAACACGGAGCCGAGCGTCGCGATGTGGAGCGACACCTCCACCGTCACGTCCGTGAAGTGGACGCCCGTGAGCGCCTCGAAGAGCACGAGATGCCCCGAGCTCGAGACGGGAAGGAATTCGGTAAGCCCCTGCACCAGTCCGAGCACGATGCCTTGCCAAAGATTCAAGCGGCCTTTCCCATGACGAGTGCGACCAGTCCGATGACCATCGCGCCTTTCAGCAGCGCGCTCACCCGTTCCACCTTCCCGAGCAGGAGCCACGTGGCCGCGAGCAGCACCGCCATCTGAGCCGGGAGCGCGAACAGGAAGTACGCCGACCGATAATCGTCGTGCATCGGCACCAGCAGACTCGCGGGTATGAACAAGAGCCCGATTCCGGCAGCCACGACCATCGCCGGCCGACGGCCGACGACGATCGGCATCGTGCGGCGGCCGATGGTGCGGTCGCCGGCTTCGTCCTCGATGTCCTTGACGATCTCGCGTACGACATGCAGCCACGCCGCGAGCAGCCACGGCACCAGCCCAGCGCCGGGGCGTCCCACCGCCAGTGCCCCATAGAATGGCGGCGATCCCGCAACGATCGCCACCGCGAGGTTCCCGACCAGCGGTACGGGTTTGAGCAGCGGCGAGTAGCTGAACATGACGCCAAGGGCGGCCAGAGCGGCAACGACCTGCCAGCCACCGATCACGCCGGCGAACGCGAGTCCGAGCAGCGTGCCGGCGAACAGGATGAGATCCGCGGTGCCGCGCGTGACCGTTCCCGCCACCATCGGCCGCGTCGCTGGACGATTGATGCGATCGGCGGCGACGTCACGAATGTCGTTCCAGGTGTTGCCGACCGCGCCGAGGGCCAGCCCCGAGCACGCGGCGAAGACCAGCTCTTTCGGGAACGCAATGTCCCAGAGCGCGATCCAGCCGCCCGCCAACACGCCGGCGGCGGCAATGAGGAGATTGCGCGAGCGGATCAACCTGAGGACTGGGGGGGGAGCCACCTACGTCAGGACCTCGTTGTACAGCTCCTCGTATCTCGGCACGACGCGATCGGCCGAGAACTGGAGCGCGTGCTCGGCCGCTGCGCGCCGCATGCGCTGGAGCGTCCCCGGATCCTCGAGGATGCGCAGCGCGCGCTCGGACATCGCCGCCACATCGCCGACCGGCGCGAGCAACCCCGTGGTGCCGTCCTGAATGACCTCCGGCAGCCCGCCCGCGGTGCTGGCCACAACCGGCACCGCGCAGGCCATCGCCTCGAGCGCGGCCAGTCCGAACGATTCCGTGGCCGAGGGGAGCAGGAACAGATCGGCGCCGCGGAGCACGTCGCCCACGCTTTCGACCTTACCCAGGAAGCGCACGTCCTTGCGCAGCCCGAGCGTGTCCACGTCCTGCTCGGCCGGGTCGCGATCGGGTCCGTCACCGACGAGCACCAGCGTGGCCGGCAGCCGCTTGCGCACGCTGGCGAAGATCTTGATGACGTCGCCGATGCGCTTGACGGGCCGGAAGTTGGACACGTGCACCAGAATGCGATGGCCCGCGGGCGCGAGCCGCTTGCGAAACGCGTCGTCAGTGGGCGGATGATAGTCGGCCGTGGAAATGAAGTTCGGGATCACGCGCAGGTCGCACTGGCCGCAGCCGAACGCGCGATAGGTTTCGTCGCGCAGATAGGCCGACACGGCGGTGACGGCGTCGGACTGCTCGATCGAGAACTTGGTCAGCGTGTAGTACGACGGATCCTGCCCGACCAGCGTGATGTCCGTGCCGTGCAGCGTCGTGACGATCTTGAGCCGCAACCCTTCGTGCTCGAGCATTTGCTTGGCGAGCCAGGCCGTGGCGGCGTGCGGAATCGCGTAATGCACATGCATCAGATCGAGCTGCTCGCGCTTCGCGACTTCATGCTGCTTCACCGCCAGCGCCAGCGCGTACGGGGATGACTGCTCGAACAGCGGATAATCGAGTTGAGTCACTTCATGGAACGTGACGCGCTCGGCGAAGCCGCGCAGCCGGAACGGGCTCGCATAGGAGATGAAGTGGACGTCGTGACCACGGCGGGCGAGCTCGAGGCCCAGCTCGGTCGCCACGGCACCGGATCCACCGTATGTGGGATAGCAGGTGATGCCAATTCTCATATTAGTCGTCGGTCATCGGTTATCGGTCATCCGTTTCCACCTTTCGAAGATCTCGTTAGCCACGACCTCCGCCGTCCGCGAAGCATCGAGCGTCCAGAGGTGCTCTGACTGATGACCGATGACCGACGACCGAGAACGCAGTTGATTCCGGAACCACGTCTCCTGCCGCTTCGCATACCGGCGCGTCGCGATGAGAATGGCGTCGCGCAATCCAGCCTCCGCCAGCTCGCCTCGCAGCATGCTGACCACCTCGCGATAACCGACGCCGTCGAGTCCCGGCGCGTCCGGCTCCACGCCATGCTCGAGCACGCCGCGCACTTCATCGACGAATCCCGCCGCGAGCATCGCATCGACCCGGGCCGCCAGGCGCCGGTGCAACACGTCCCGCGGCGCCGTGAGGTGAATGTACCAGGGCCGCAGCGTGCCGCGTTCGCGCGCTTCGTGCTGCCACCACGACAGCGCATACCCCGTGAGCAACGCCACCTCCACCGCGCGGGCCGCGCGCTGGCGCCCGCCGCCCGGGAAGCGCGGATCCAACCGGCCGGCCCAGCGCGCGAGCTCGGCACCGCCAAGCGATTCCGACCAGGTTCGCAGCTGCTCGCGCCGCTCGGGATCGAATGGCGGCTCCCGAAACAGGCCGTCGGCGAGTGCGCGGATATACAGCCCGGTGCCGCCGACCACAACCGGCTGCCGCCCCGCGGCCTGCACGTCGGCGAGCCAGCCCGCAGCCTCGCGCGCAAAGCGCCCGGCGCTGTAACGCTCGCCGGGATCGATGAGATCCAGACCCAGGTGCGGCACGCGGGTCACCGTGTCGCGATCGGGTTTCGCGGTGCCGATATCGAGCCGGCGATAGATCTGGCGGGCGTCTGCTGATATCACGGTGATCGGGGTGAGTGCCGCGAGCGCGACCGCGACGGCGGTCTTGCCGACGCCGGTGGGGCCTACGATGACCGGGGTGAGGGGAAGGGGCTGGGGACTAGGTGCGGCCAAAGCGACGTTCCAGCTCTTCCTTTGGCAGCTGAACCATACTCGGTCGACCGTGCACGTCGTGCGCCGGCAACGTGGCGTGGAGCAGCCGAACCACCAGCTCGCGCATCTCATGGGCGTCCAGCGTCTGCCCGGCCTTAATCGCCGCGCGACACGCGTACGTCGCCGCAAAGCGCTCGAGCCGGTTCTGCCATCCGCCAAACCGGCCCCCGGCGAGATCGGCGACCAGCTCCTGCAAACAGCGCCCCGCCTCGAAGCGTGGATGAGGATTCGGGGCCGTGTGCACGACGATGCTGCGGCCCGAGAACGGCTCGATCTCGTAGCCGACGCGCGCCAGCAGCTCGCGATGCGCCTCGATGGCGTCGAGCTCTGCCGGCGCGAAGTCGAGTGTGAGCGGCAACAACAATCGCTGCGCCGGCGCCCCGTCGCCCGAGAGCTGACGCATCACGTCCTCGTACAACACGCGCTCGTGAGCGGAGTGTTGATCCACGATGGCGACGGCCTGGTCGGTTGGGAAAAGGATGTACGTGTTGAAGACCTGGAGAAGAGGCGCTATCGGCTGTCGGCTATCGGCTATCGGGTGACCTTGGCCAGCGAAGAGCTCGAGCGGCACTCCGACGCCTCCGATAGCCGATAGCTGATAGCCGGTAGCTCCTAGCGGCGCCGCCGCCTCCAACGGCGCGAGCGCTGCTCGCACGGCCTCCTCGACCACCTTCTCGACGAAAAACTTGTCGCGAAATCGCGCTTCGAGTTTGGCAGGATGCACATTCACGTCCACCGCATCGCCGGGAAGATCGAGGAACAGCAGCAGCGAAGGCCGATCACCTGGGGCGATCGTCGAGCGATATCCCGCTTCCGCCGCGCGGAGAATGAACGGATCCCGGATCGGACGGCCGCGTACGAACACATAGCCCTTGCGACCCGCCGGGCGCGCCTGCGCCGGACGTTGCACCAGACCCGTCACCTCCAGCGGACCGGCGCGGTGCGACACGGTGAGCAGCGTGTCGGCAAGCTCGGTGCCCCAGAGCGCGTGCGCGCGATCGATGAGCCGCGTGGCCGGCGGGCAGTCGAGCAGCACCCGTCCATCGTTCGTGAGCGAGAACGCGACGTCCGGTCGCGCCAGCGCCAGCACCGTCAGCGCCTCGACGGCCGCACGTGTCTCGGTGGCCGTGGCGCGCAGAAATTTTCGCCGCGCCGGCGTGTTGTAGAACAGGGCGCGCACCGTCACGGTGGTCCCGCGCTGGCGCGCCGTGTCGTCCGTGCCTTCCACTTTGCCGCCGGCGACGCGCAGCCGCGTGGCGTCGTCGCCCCCTCCCGACGTCTCCAGCTCGAACCGCGAGACGGAGGCGATCGCGGGCAGCGCCTCGCCGCGAAAGCCGAACGTCCCGACACCGATGAGATCGACGGCCGTGCGGATCTTGCTGGTCGCGTGCCGCTGAATGGCGAGCCGCGCGTCGTCGCGATCCATCCCGACGCCGTCGTCACTGACCCGAATCAGCGTCTTGCCGCCCTCCTCGAGCTCGACGCGCACGGCGCGCGCACCGGCATCGAGCGCATTCTCGACCAGCTCCTTCACGACGGATGCCGGTCGCTCCACCACCTCACCGGCCGCGATCTGGTCGGCGACATTGTCGGCGAGTACCTGCACGCGCGCCCGCCCCCCCGCCAGCACACTCATAATCCGGCGATCTCCCCTCCGAGCACCCAGCCGTGGATTCCGTCTTTGCGGTGCACTTCCCGCCACGGCCCGTAACTCCGGCCCGCGAGCAAGGCTCCACCGGCCGGAATGGTAGCCGCCGCACTCGCGCCCCCATAGGGGGCGGCGCGAACCGGCGCCGCATCGGCCGTGACGACGACGACCGGCCGATCGCGACGCCGCCACTCGAGGACACCAAAAACCGCGGACGTCACCGCGACGCCGGCAATCAGCCCGAGCAGGAGACGGCGTCGCGTACCCCCCAGGGCGATCGCCAGCCACAACACGAGCCACGCGGCCGCCGCAACGATCGCCCACTCAGCCGGCGTCGCCGAGCCCACCTCCAGTAGCTGCTCCGTCTCCGGATCTTGCGGGGGCAGCAGCCGCCGCGCGCGCCGGATCGCCGCGTCGCGCGGCGCGAGCCGTGCCGCCCGCGTCCACGCCGCCAGCGCTTTGCCGTCGGCGCCGGCGCGATACAGCGTCACGCCGAGGTTGTACCAGTGCGCCGCTTCGCGCGGCTCACGCGCCGCGCGGGCGGCGAACGAATCGGCCGCCACTCGCAGCGCGCCGGCCTCGAACAGCGCCTCGGCGCTCGGCGATTGCACCGGGGGGAGGCGCGGCGCGCGATCGAACGCACCGACGCCGCTGATGAGCAAGATGATCGCCGCGACCGTGGCGTGCGGCCGCCGATGCGCCCCGCCCCCCTGACCGTCGGCGCCGAGTACCCGCAGCACCTGCTGGACTTCCGCCCCCAGCTCGGCAGCGTCACCTAATCCGCGCGGCCCGTAACGCGCGGCACGCAGCCGGTCCCGCAGCCGTTTCACGTGATCGGCGACGGCGCTGTCGATACCGGCCGCGCGCAGCGCCTGCGCGAGCCCGTCGCCGTCGCGCGCGACCGGATCCGGTACGTGGCTGGCCAGCACCGCCACAAACTCACGCTCCAGCTGGCCGAGCGGCGTCGTCTGGGGGCTCGGGACTCGGGGCTCGGGCTTGGTGGTGTGTTGTGCGCGTCGTCGTACCAACCACGCGAGCACCGGGGGGACCAACAGCAACGCGAGCCATCCCTGCCAACCGAAGCGGCGACTCACGCGATCTGCGGGTCGCTCGCCGACTCGCGCGATCACCGGCGGCAGCACGCGCGCGGCCCGTGGCTCGGCTCCAGGCGCGACGACCAGCGCGCGCGGTGCGGCACGCGCCACTTCATAGCGACCCGCGCCCGGATCGAAGTAGGCGTAGCGCACTTCCGGCAGGACGAAATTCCCGGACGAATCGGGCACGGCCAGGAAGTGAAACGTCTTGCTGCCGGCGATGCGACCGGCGTCGGGCGTCACGCGCACTTCGGTTTGCGCGGGATACACCCGGAATCCCGACGGCCAGCTGAGGACCGGCTCGGGCGCGGGCGGCGGCCACAGCGCCACGTTCCCGACTCCGCTGATGGTCAGCGCGGCGTCGATCGGCTCGCCCACGCGCGTCGAGGACGGATCCACCTGCAGATCGAGACTCAAGCCCTGCCCCACCACATTCGTGCCGGGATTGGCGGCTGAGGGCGGGAGCGGCAGGACCGCGATCGAGATCGAATCGCTCCGGAGCGCGTACCGCTCTTCGCGGCTGAAGAATGAAAACGTGACGGGCAGCGCGTAATCGACCGACGCGGGCGGGATGACCAGCCGGCCCGGAGCCAGCGGAAACATGATCTGGTGCGTAACGAACAGATCCATCCACCGGCCGCCCACCTGCCGCGACAACGGCGCGGGCCCGCTGCTCGCTGACGTCGTTGCGGGATACGCCCATACCCCTTCCGGTGTGACGAGCGTCAATATGGGAGGCCGGCGCATCCGCTCCCGCAACTCGCGCGGAATCCAGGCGGCCGCAATGACGTCCACCTGCTGGCCCGCGTAGACGGTGTCGCTGGGCACCAACATTGTGAGCGCGACGCGATCCGGCCGGTGCGACACAGGCGGCGGCGTGCTCTCGAGCAGGGCGCGCGCAAGCGGAGTCAGCGACAGCGCCGCACGGTCCGCGGCGCTATCGACCGTGATGAGGATTGGATCGGTGGACACGACGCTCTCGCCCTGGCGCGCGCGCACGGGGCCGATCAACAACGCACCAGCCTGCTGGGCGCGCAGCTGCAGCTCCCGCACCGTGGTGCGCACCGATCCGGTGCCGGTGCTGAACGCAACCTCGGTCATGTCACGCGAGCCCACGACGGCGAACCCGTTCAGTGGCGGCAACATGATTTCGACGGGATCCGCTGTGCGCGTGCGGGCGCGGATGGTGAGCTGCAGCGTCTCGCCGACGCGCAGCCGAGTCCGATCGACGCTCGCGGTGACCTCGGCGCCCTGCACCAGCATCAGCGCCGCCACCAGGGCGATGATCACCAGTCCTTCACTCCGGCGCCGGCCGCGCGCCGTGTGCGGCCCGTACGCTCGCGCCGCGTGCGGAGCTCCTCCTGGCCGATCGACCGCAGCACCTGATCGGCCTGCGACTCACTCATGCCGCCGCCGGCGTTCCCCTGTGGTGGTGGTGGCGGCGGCTGTCCGGCCGCTCCACCGCCGCCGGGCGATGGTGGAGGCGGCGGATTCGGCTTGTTCGCGCCTTCCGAGCCGCGCATGCGCCTCACCAGCTCGAGATTCCATTTGGCGCGAATGTGGAACGGCTTGAGCAGCAGCGCTTCGCGGTAGGCGCGCTCGGCATCCGCGAGGTGCGCTTCGCGGTTGGTACTGTCGGACCGCGCCCGGAGCAGTGCCAACAGGCCGAGATTGTAGAGCGCCCGGAATCGGAGGTCGGGATCGAGCGAGGACGCGGCGCGCGCGAGGCTCGCGCGGGCCAGCGTGGGATCGCCGGCAGCCAACGCCGCCGTGCCGGTGTTGTACCACGCGGTGTCGTCGTCCTGGTTCGCCTTGAGGTCGGTCAGATACGCGGCCGCGGCGCCGCGCATGTCTCCCTTGTCCCACAGTTTCTCGGCCTCGCTGCGCGGGCGTTGTGCCTGGCCGGCCAGCCCTGCAGGCAAACCCAAACACAGCAGCAGGCCGGCCAGCGCCGCAGTCTTCCGGGTAAACGTCTGCGCGGCCAGGACGAGACCCGCGAGGAGGAGCGGGATCCAGGCGCGCGGGCGGCCGCGTTGCGTCCTGCTTTCGGTTGCCGTTGCCCGCTTGTACGACGCGACGAGGTCGCGCACGGCGCCGGCCTGGTCCGGCAGCTCTGCGGCTACGATGGTACCCTGGGCGGCATCAGCGATCGCGCCGAGCACGTCGTCGCGCCGGGTCGTTTGGATCGGGTTCCCGTCCAGATCCAGCTGCCAGGCGACCATGGCGGCGTGCTCGTCGCGCACGGGGATCCGGGCGGGCTCGCGTCCGCCCTCTGCCACGAGAATGAGATGAATGCCGAGCCCCGCGAGGCGGCGGGCTTCCTCGATCGACCGCTCCAGCGAATCGTGCGCCTCGCCATCGGTGAACAGGACCAACACACGATCCGCGATCTCCGGACTCGCATGGAGCAGGTCGATCCCCTGCGAGATCGCCGGCGCGAGAAAGGTCCCCCCTTCGGAGGCGATGTCCGGATCGAGCGCGTCGAGATACAGCGTGAGCGCCGAGCCATCGACGGAGAGCGGCGACAGGATGTAGCTCGTCCCGGCGAACGCGGTGAGACCAAGCCGATCGCCATCCAGGTCCTGCACCAGCCGGCGCGCCTCCCGGAGCGCGCGGCGGAGGCGATTCGGTTTGACATCCTCAGCGAGCATCGAGCGCGAGATATCGATGGCCAAAACGAGGTTGAGCCCGCGCGTCTCGGTGACGATCCGTTCTTCGCCCCAGCGTGGGCCGGACAGCGCGACGGCCGCGAGTCCGGCCGCGAGCCCGAGCGCCGGCGCGCCGAACCGGCCTGCGCCGCGCGCGATGCGCGCCGTCGCCTCCGACCAGGCGGCCGCGCGCCGCATGCGCGCGCGCCGTGCCCACACCGCGGCCCCCCAGACGGCAGCCGCGACGACGGGCGCGAGCGCGACGACGACGGGAGCATCGAACGTGATCACGGAACCCGCACCGCGAAGGTGGCCGCGACGACCAGTTCGAGGGCCAGCGCCAGCAGCCCGATCCCCAACGGCACGCGATACGCTTCATCGTAGCGGCGGTAGACGAGATGCTGGACGGGGGCTTTCTCGAGCCGGTCGATCTCGCCGAAGATATTCGAGAGTGATGCGGCATCGGTCGCGCGGAAGTAGCGACCCCCGGTCATCCGGGCGATGTCGCTCATGAGCGGCTCGTCGAGCTGCACGGGCAGGGTCTCGTACCGGAGCCCGAGCGGGCCCTGCCCGGTGGGTACCGGCGCCTCGCCCTGGGTGCCGACGCCGATCGCGTAGATCTTGATCCCGAACGCGGCCGCGGCCTGCGCGGCGGTCCGGGGATCCACGATCCCCTTGTTGTTCACGCCGTCGGTCAGGAGCACGATGACTCTGCTCTTTCCGGGCGCACGCCGCAGCCGGTTGGCCGCGGTCGCGATTCCGGTCCCGATGGCGGTGCCGTCTTCGAGGATGCCGACGCGCAGGTTGCGGATCGCTTTTTCCACGACCTCGTAGTCGGTGGTGATCGGCACCTGCGTGAGCGCCTGACCCGAGAACGCGACGATGCCGATCCGATCCGAAGACCGGGCCCGCACGAATTCGATCGCGGTCCGACGCGCCACGTCGAGCCGGTTCGCCGGCGAAAAGTCCTCGGCCAACATGCTGCTCGAAATGTCGAGGGCGAGCACAATCGAGATTCCTTCGCTGCGCAATTCCTGGCGGGCCGAGCCGAGGCGCGGGCCGGCGGCCGCGAGGATCCACGCCGCGAGACACAGCGAACGCAACGACACCGGCAGGCGCGCGATCCACAGCCGCTCCGCCGGACCCGCGGCGGGCCGGACGTCGCTCATCGGCGCGCCGGCGAGGCGATTGAGCCGCTTCGCACGCCACCACCACCACAGCGGCAGCGCGGCGAGCAGCAGCAGCAGGAACGGCCGCGCGAAGGTCATTGCGTCTTTCCACCGCCGTTGGCGCTCAGCTCACGCGCGAGGGCGCGGGCGCGCGCGGCGAGCGGCGCGACCTCCACGCCGTGCGCCGTCGCAAACGCCACCTGGTCGAGCGCCTGCAACAGCTCACGCAGGTCACGCAGCGGCGCGTCGGGGCGGGCCCGCTCGACGGCCTCGAGGCATTCCGTGGTGCTCAGCGCCTCGTGCGCGTCGGGGATCGCGCGCGCCACCGCGTGCCGCAGCCGCTGGGCGGCTCGCGCCGCGACCGCCTTCGGTTCCCCGGCCGCAAGCCAGCGTTGATCCGGGATCTCGGCATCCTCGGGCGTCGTCGCGTCATCCTTGAGGCGCCGCGGGGCGCGCCGCCGCCAGCCGATCAACGCGAGCAGCATTCCGCCGGCCAGCGTGATCGCTGCCAGCAGGGGAATCGGATTCTGCCGCTTCAACCGCAACGGCCCCAACGACGGCTGCGGTTGCGGCGCCGTGACGGTATCGGGAATCACGCTGGCGATGCGGAGGGTGACGGTCCCGCCGGGCAGCGAATCGGTCGAGCCATCGGGGCCCAGGCGCCACACCGCCGGCATGGTGATCGTCGAGGTCCCCGCGCGCCATCCCACGACGAGATAACTCACGGTCCAGCCATTCGGCCGGGCCACAACGCTCGGATCGCCGAGTTGCTCGACGTCGCTGAATTGCTCGAGTTTCCCCGCGCGCACGCGCCAGCCCGGCGGCGCGTCGATCGTGCGCTCGACGCGAATCGTGTCGCCCACGGTGAGTCGGCCCGGCGCCACGCTCCAGCCGCCCGCCTGCATCAAGACCAGCACGAGCGCGATCACCGGCTCAGCCGGCGGGCGCGCTCGGCGAACGCGCGCCGCAGTGGGACACCGTAGGGGACGGTGGTGAGCAGCGCCACGCGATCGACGCCCGCATGGACGAGCTTGCGGGTGCGCTCCTGCTGCATGCGCTCCGCCGCGACGCGAATGCGTGTCCGCGTGGGCGTATGACTCGTGTCCACGAGCACGCGCTGACCCGTTTCCGCGTCCTCAAGCTCCACCCAGCCGGCGTCGGGTAAATCGTACTCCCGGGGATCGTCCACCGTGATCGCCACGACCTCGTGGCGCGCGGCCAGCTGGGCGAGCGGGTCCTCCCAGTCTTCGGCCCTGAAGTCCGAGAGCACGACGATGATGGCCCGGTGCCGCAGCAGCTTGGCGGCATACCTCAGCGCTCCGCCGAGGTTCGTCCCGCGGCCGCGGGGCGCGAACGCCACGAGGTCGCGGATGACCCGGAGCGCGTGCGCGCGGCCCTTCGCGGGCCGTACCACGTACTCCGGAGCGTCGGCGAAGAGCAAGGCACCGACCCGGTCGTTGTGGCGCGCGGCGGCGAGCGCCAGCACGGCCGCGACCTCAACCGCCAGCCCCGCTTTGGTGTAGGGACGGCCGAAGTGCAGCGAACCGGACTGGTCCACGATGAGGAGCAGCGTGAGCTCGCGCTCTTCCATGAATGTCTTGACGAAGGGATGGCCCATCCGCGCCGAGACGTTCCAGTCGATCGCCCGGAAGTCGTCGCCCTGCTGGTAGGCGCGGACTTCCGCGAACTCGATGCCCTGGCCGCGGAAGACCGATCGGTATTCGCCGGTGAACAGCGTATTGACCAGGCTGCGCGCGCGGAGCTCGATCCCCTTGACGTGCCGGAGCACCTCCGCGGTGACGGCCCGCCCGCGCGCCCGAACGGGGGACGTCCCGCCGCGCCGGCGATCCTCCCCTGCGAATGTCACGGCACGCCCACAGCCTCCAGGATCTTTGCGATGACCTGATCGGCGGTCATGTCTTCGGCTTCCGCCTCGAAGGTGAGCAGCACACGGTGCCGCAGCACGTCGAACGCCATCGCCTTGACGTCCTCCGGCACGACGAAGGCGCGGCCGCGCAGGTAGGCGTGCGCGCGGGCCGCCTGCGCCAGATAGATCGACGCGCGCGGCGACGCGCCGAAGGCGATGAGCGGCTTCAGCTCCGGCAGCCCGACGGCCTGCGGCTCGCGCGTCGCGCGCACGGCATCGACGATGTAATCCACGACCTTCTGATCCATGAACAGCTCGGCGATCGCGCTGCGCGCCGCGAGAATGTCTTCGGCTTCGGCGATGCGCTGCACCTCGATGGGCCGGCCCGACGCCATGCGGCCGACGATCTCCTTCTCGGCGTCGCGCGTCGGATACCCCACGCGCACCTTGAGCATGAACCGGTCGAGCTGCGCTTCCGGCAGCGGATACGTCCCTTCGTGTTCGATCGGGTTCTGCGTCGCAAGCACCAGGAACGGCTCGCCGAGAAAGAACGTCTCACCGCCGATCGTCACCTGTTTTTCCTGCATCGCCTCGAGCAGCGCCGACTGCACCTTGGCGGGCGCGCGGTTGATTTCGTCGGCCAGCACCAGATTGGCGAACAGCGGCCCCTTCTTGGGATAGAACTCCTGCGAGCGCTGGTCGTACACCATGGTCCCGACCACGTCCGCCGGCAGCAGATCCGGGGTGAACTGAATTCGCGAGAAGCTGATCCGGAGGCACTCGGCGACGGTCTTTACCGCGAGCGTCTTGGCGAGTCCGGGCACGCCTTCGAGCAGGATGTGGCCACCGGTGAGCAGGCCGATCAGCAGCCGCTCGACCATGACCTCCTGTCCCACGACCCGCTTGGCGACCTCGCGCGTGATGGTCTGCGTCAGGACCGCGTCGTTCGTCTTGGCCGTTTTCGCCGTCATCACAGCGATGCCTCAGCCGCTCGCTTCACCGTTGGCTCCTTGTCACGAGAGTAGAGCTCCAGCAGCGCCCTGGCCTCGGCGCGATCGAGCCGCGCGAGTCCTTCGATCGCCGCGGCGCGAACGAACGGCGTCCGGCGCGGCTTGCCGCCCGGCTCCGCGTATCGGGCCAGCACCTCCAGCGCGTCCTTCGCGCCCAGCTGACCAATCGCGTTGAGCAACGCCGCCAGGACGCCTTCGTCTTTCTCCTGCTCCAGCCGTCGAATCAACACGGTGCTCGCGCCGGTGTCACCCGCCGCCGCGACTGCGCGCACCGCCGCGGCGCGGACGACGACCGAGTCGTCCTTCAGCGCCGGCATCGCGGGCCGGGCGATTTCTCGCCCACCCAGCTCGGCGAGACCAAGCAGCGCCGCTTCGCGCACACGCTCGTCGCCGTGATGCGTCAATCCGATCAGCGTCTCGGTCACGTGCGGACTTCCGCTCAACCCCAGGAATTCCGCGGCCGCCGCCACGACTTCCGGAACCTTGCTCGTGACGCTCGTCTGCAGCAACTCGACCGTGCGTTCACCGGCTGCGCGCATCGCGGCTCGGTACGCCTCGCGCAGCTCGGGCGCTGCGTTCAAATACGCATCCACCACGAGTGCGGCCGACACCGCCCCCAACGCGCCGACCGCGTGCACCAGGTGGGCTCGCTCCGCCGCCGGGACGCGGGGCTCGCCGAGCCGCGCAACCATACGCTCCACGATAGCCTCATCCGCAAGCGCCGCGGCGGCGGCGCCGATCGCCTCCTGAATCTCGGCGTCCTGAGTCTTTCCGAGTGCGCGATCGAGGCCTGCCACGAGCTCGGCAATGGCGCCAATGTCGCGCAGGGCGAGCACGTCGGGCGTGACGCGGCGCAACTGTTCGAGGGTCGCGCGTTGCTCATCGGAGGTCGTCGCCGCCTGCAACGCGGCGACGGCCCGGCGTGCCTCGACGTCCGGCGGCAGCGCCTGGGGCCGGAAGACGGCGCTCGGGCGCGCGGAGGCGACCGAGAGCCTCTCGGATGGCAACGCAACTCCGGGCGGCGCGGGCGCGGCAGGGCCCGCGGGGGCGGCGGGGCCCGCGGGGGCGGCGAGGCCCGCGGGGGCGGCGGGCGCGGCGGGCACGGCGGCGGCGGCGGGGGCGGCAGGGGCGGCCGGGGGCGGGGCGTCCAGGGCGCGCGTTGCTGAGAGCCGCTGGGTCGCTCGGCGCCCCAGCAGCACCGTGATGCGGCCCAGCACCGCGTCGTCGGGCGAAACATTCCCCACCGCTACCCCGAACAAGCCGAGCCAGTGCTCCGGCGTGACGCCCGGATTGATCTGAATCGCGCGCACGCCGCGGGCGAACAACAGACCGGCCAGCTCGCCGACTTGCGCGTTGCGCGGCAGCAGGTGCTGCCCATGCCAGTGCAAGCCCGTGGCCCCGATCTTCCATTCCACCGTGCCGAGCGCGGCGAGGCCCGGGAGCGTGGCGGTGATCTGCCGCATCGCTTCCACCACGGCCGGATGCGAGCTGGGATACAGGCGCGTAAGGCGGAATGTCGTGCCGATTGCACCGAGTGCGCGGTCTACCGCTCCAGTATCGATCGTCATCGTCAGCGCTTGATGCGAGACCCTTTTTCTTCGACGGTAAACACCCAGGTCGCGAACCGCGCCGGCTCGATCGTCTCCTCGGGATCGATCGCATTCCAGTCGAGATCGCTCCCGGAGCTCTGTGGTCCGGCGGCGCGCTGCTGCGCTTCCCGTACCATGGCCGACGCGCGCTTGACCCACACGCCGAACTGCTCCGGGCGCAGATCGATCCAGCCTCGCGGCGCCGCGTCGAGGGGATCGCCGTTCGGTTCCGGCGGCACGACCACGCTGCTCCCGCGATACACGTGCTTGCCGTCCGGCGCGATGATCGGCAATCCCACCGAGATAATGTGCTGGCGCAGCGGCCCGTCGTCCTTCAGCAGCCGTTGGATGGCGCTCGCCAACTCGGCCGGTTGACTCTCGGCGAGTGCGCGCACGCTGCTGCGCACCCGGCCACACAGATAGGCTTCGTACAGCAGCTTGGTCAGGCGGGGCGGCCCGAGCATCTCGTAGGCAACACCACGCTGGTTGTGCCGCTGCTCCAAGGCCCTGAGTCTGCCCACCGCGTTGCGGCGCAGCATGCCCGCGCGGTAGGTCGGTCCCGCGGTGGACGCGTCGAGTGCGGCGATGATATCCTTGCCCGTCGGCCGGCCCTGCAGCTCCATGATGACGTAATCGGCGACTTCTTCCGGCGTGATGAACTCCAGCTGGCCGAGCGCGGTGACGGTTTCGAACTCGTCGCGCGCGAACAGGCCGTTTTCGCCGACGTCGATGTACACGCCGGCCAACGGCTTCCCGAGCTCGCGCCACGGCCGCGCTCCCTCCGCGAAGGCGTCGGCCAGCGGCACGGGCGCTTCGCAGTCCACCAGCGGGATCGGCTTGCCTTTGCGGCGCACGGGTCCGTAGGCCACCTCGCGCCAGGCGATCGTCGCGGTCGGCTTGATCTCCACCGTGATGGGGGCGTCGGGAGTCCGGCCGAGCAGGAACAGCAGCATCGAATGGGCTCCCGCCACCGCGGATTTCGTGAGCAGCGTCGGGCTGGGACGCTCTTCCGAGTGCGTGTACGGAATATTGAATCCCATCCCGCCGGTACCGCTGGTTCCGATCTTGACGTATGCCTGGGTCCCCGCGCGCCGCAGCGCTTCGGTCATGATCTGCGCGTGCCGAATCAGCTGCAGCATCGGCAGCCGCAGGACATGTTGTTCGATCGTGGCGCGGTCCACGCCGCCGTCCTTGGCGCGATCGAGCAACGCGCGCGTATTTCGAAAAATGTCCTGATACGCGAACGCGGTCGCGGTATTGATACTGTCCACGACCGCGTCGGGCTTGTAGCGCACCAGCAGTCGCACGAGCAAGCTGCGCGCGAGCGTCTGCTCCGTGAGATCGCCCAGCAGGTCATCGATGACGAGCGCGCGGTGCTCCGGACTCGCCAGCACGGCGGCGAGATCGAGCCGCGCGACCGGCGCGGGCATGAAGACGTTCCCCCATTCGACGTCGATCGTCGTCGCGCCGCGGTACGGCTCGAGCGCGCGCGCCGCGGCCCGCACTTCGTCCTCGTACAGCGCCACAAGCACGAGGCGGCGCGGCGGCGGGGTCGCGGCCAGGACGCGACGCGCGACGGCGTGGCCCACGAGGCCACTGCCGCCAAGCAGCAGGACCGTCCGGTCAGCGAGTTCCATGCAGCCGCTCGATCGCTCCGATCTCCACTTTGGTGAGCTCGCGCCACTTGCCTTCGGCCAGCTTCCCCAGCCGTACCGGCCCGTACGACACGCGGTGCAGCCATTCGACTTTGAGACCGAGGGCTTCGGCCATGCGCCGCACGATGCGCTGGCGGCCTTCGGCAAGGGTCAACTCGATTTCGATCGACTTGCGCGCGGGCCGCACGCGCGCTTCCACGACACGCACGGCGCGGCCGTCGATCACGATCGGGCGTCCGAGCGCCGTGCGGATCGCGGCCGCGTCGGCGCCATGCACGCCGAGCCAATACGTCCGCGGCACTTCGTAGCGCGGATGCATGAGTCGGTGCGCCGCCGCGCCGTCCGTCGTGAGCAACAGCAGGCCCGACGTCATGACGTCCAGGCGTCCAACGTACGTGAGACCGGGGACCTTGGGGAGAAGGCCGAACACGGTGCGCCGCCCTTCCGGATCGGAGCGGCTCACCACGTAGCCGAGCGGCTTATTGAGCGCGATCCAGGTGGTGCGCGTCGCCCCGCGCACGCCGCGCCCGTCGACCGTGATCTTCTGAGAGTCGGGATCGACGCTCGACCCGATCGTGGCGACCTGGCCGTCCACGCGCACGCGCCCCGCGCGGATCAAATCCTCCGCCTTGCGGCGCGACGTCACGCCCGCGCGCGCCAGGGCGCGCTGCAGGCGCATCAGCGTCATTCTTCGTCTTCGACGGGGGTGGGGCGGCGGAGCGCCACCGACAGCTCCTCGAGCCGCGGCAGGTCCTCCAGGTCCTTCAATCCGAGAATCTCGAGAAAGGACGGCGTGGTGCCGTACAGCAGCGGGCGGCCCAGCCCCTCGCCGCGCGTGACGACTTCGATGAGCCCGCGCTCGACCAGCTTGTCCAGCACGGCGCCGGAATCGACGCCCCGGATCTCGTCAACCTCGAGGCGCCCCACCGGCTGGCGATAGGCGATGATCGCGAGCGTTTCGAGCGCGGCCGGCGACAGCCGGCGCGGGCGCAGCGCGAACTGCGCGCGCTCGATCGTCTCGGCGTACTCGCGGCGGGTGAGGAACTGCCAGCCCTCGGCGATCTCGACGAGCTCGACGCCGTGCTCGTCGCCATAGGCCGAGCGAAGGGCGGCAAGGGCGGCACGGACGGCATGTTCATCCGCGGTCGGATCCAATGACGCGAGTTCCTCGAGCGTCAGCGGGCGCGATGCGGCGAACAGCGCCGCTTCAAGCAGCTTCGCGAGGGGTTCCACGCGTGATGACCATGGGGCCGAACGGCTCGGGCTGCGACAGGGTGAGCGAGCTGCGCTTGGCGAGCTCGAGCAGCGCGATGAAGGTGGACAGGACGTCTACAATCGTGGCCTGCTGCCCGACGATGTCCAGCCACCCGAACTCCTCCCGCTCGGCCAGCAGCGCCGTGATGCGGGCGGTCGCGCCCTCGACGTCGAGCGGGCGTGGCACGACGCGGTGCAGCATCGGCTCGGGAATCAGCGCGATCACGCGCTCGGCGGCACCGAGCAGGTCGTTGAGGTCGATCTGCAGCGGCGCGCTGGGCGCGTCGGGCGCCGGCGCCTCGTAGCCCCGGCCGAAGCGCTCGGCCCGCACGTCGGCGGCGCGACCCAGCCAGTCCACCAGCTCCCGGATCTGCTGGTACTCGAGCAGCCGGCGCACCAGCTCCGCGCGTGGGTCCTCCCACTCGTCGTCCCCCAGGCGCCGCGGCAACAGCATCTGCGCCTTGATGCGCAGCAGCCGAGCGGCCATTTCGAGATAGTCGGCGGCCTGATTGAGCCCCAGCTCGTTGATCACCGAGAGGAACTGATCCGCGATCTTGGCGATCGGGAGATCGGTGATGTCGACTTCATCCTCGCGAATCAAATGCAGAAGCAGATCGAGCGGGCCGGAAAACTTCTCCAGCTCGACCACAAAGCCGCTGTTGCCGGGATCGCGCGTGATCGGGCTGGTCATGAAGGGATTCCGTTCGGCAGCGCGAGCGGGTACACCATGCCCAGGGCGATCGTCAGCAGCTGGATTGCCGGCCAGAGGAAGAATTGGATGACGCCCGGGAGCATGAAGCTGACCAGCATGATGGGGAGAAAGCCGAACCGCTGCAGCTGGCGGTACTGCATGCCGGCCCCGGGCGGCAGCAAATGATAGAAAACGTGGCTGCCATCCAGCGGCGGGATCGGGATCAGATTGAAGAACGCCAGGACGAGATTGAGCCACATCCCGTAGAACATCATCCGCTGCAAGATCTCGAGCGTTGGCGCCAGTGCGGGCAGCGCCTGAGCCAACATGCCGACGATGACGAACAGGCCTGTCGAGATCACGAACAGGATCAGATTGACCACGATGCCGGCCAGGGAGACGATGATGTCGCCCTTCACGTAGTGACGGTAATTCCTCGGATTCACCGGCACCGGCTTCGCGCCGCCGAACGTGTATCTCCCACCCGAGCCAAACCACAGCATGATCGGGAGGAGGATCGTCATGAATGGATCGATGTGCTTGATCGGATTGAGCGTCAGCCGCCCGAGCATGTAGGCGGTGTTGTCACCCTGCCGGTAAGCGGCCTCGGCGTGGGCATACTCGTGGGCCACCATCGAGAACAGCAAAACCGGAGCCCAAACGAAGAACTCGAACGAGATGGCGTTTGCTCTGGGTAGGTGACGGCAAAAGATATGTATACTCTTGACCCCACGCAACTTACCGTCTAGTTTCCGCGCCATGCCGAAGATCAAGTCCGCCAAGAAAGCGATGCGTCAGGCCCGCTCGCGCACCGTCCGCAACAAAGCCCAACGCTCATCACTGCGCACCGCACTGAAGCACGTGCGCGCCGCCGCGACCGCCGACGCCGCGGCCGCCGCGTATGCGCTCGCCGCTCGTGTTCTCGACCAGGCGGCGCGCAAGGGGCTCATCCACAAGAACAACGCCGCCCGGCAGAAATCGCGCCTGGCGGCATTGGTGAAACGGCTCAAAGAAAAAGCGTAGCCTACATCGCCGCCAATTCGGCCCCGCAGTTTTCGCAGTACCACTCCGTCGCCTGATTCATCGTTCCGCAATCGCGGCACTTGAGCGTCTTTTCGGGCTCGGCGTTGGCATCCGCCGGCGCGTCCAGCGTCGCGTTATCGTCGATCTGATACTGCGCGCCGCTCGCGCGGCGCGGCGACGGAACGCTCTTCTCGTCATCCGTCACCGACTTCAGGAACGCCAGCTCGTCCATCGGCGTCTTGCGCTTTTCGGGCGGGGCGGGGGCGGGGGCGGCGACGGCGGCGAGTTGGCGGGGGGCACGGCAGCGGCGCGCGCCGCGGCACCCGGTTTTGACCACACGAGCGTGTCCAACTCCTCGAGGCGCGTGATGTCCCGCTCCACGTCCATCAGCTCGTCGCGGACGGCGCCGAGATCCGCCAGCGCATCCTTGTGGACCTGGGCCCACTGCCCTTCATCATACTCGCCGACTTCATGGCGCAGCTCGGTCTCGGCCAGCCGTTCGGCGGCGCCTTTCTCTTTCTTTTGGAGCTCGAGCAGGGTTTCCTTGCGCTGCGCGATCAACTGGCGTGCCGCGTCCGCGTGCGCCTTCAGCTCTTCGGTGACAGCCTTGAGACGGGCCTCGTAGTCGGCGCGCACGCGCGTGCGCACGTGCTCGGGCGCCGAGTCCGGGGTCGACTTGATGCGCGCGAGCCACGCCTCGTACTGGCGACGCTCTTCGAGCAACCGCTGGATCGCGGCCGCGCTCTTCGAGGGGTTCTTAGCCATCGAGCCCCCCCCCCAACGGCCGCGGCCGCCCGATCGCGCGGGCCGCAAGGATGATTTTTGCGCAGTGCTCCAGACTTTCCATCCGGATCCAGGCCTCGTCGAGTGTGCGACCCATCGTCACCGCCCCGTGATTCGCGAGGAGGAGCGCGTTGTGACCGTCGAGGTACGGAACGACGCGATCTCCCAACTCGGGGGTCCCAGACCTGCCGAACGGCACCAGCGGCACGGGCCCAACCACGAAGATAAGCTCCGGCAACAAATTGCCCGGAATCGTCTCCCCCGCAACGGCGAAACCCGTCGCGGTGACCGGATGCGCGTGCACGACCGCGTGCACATCGGGCCGGTGACGCAGGATGCGCAAGTGTAAGTCCAACTCGCTGGTAGGCTTGCGGGAGCCACGCTGGTGGCTACGCCCCGTCAGATCGACTTCGACCATGTCCCGCGCGGTGACCAGCGCTTTGATGGAGCCCGTCGGCGTGACGAGGACGCGTTCCTTGGCGATACGGACGGACAGGTTGCCATCCCGTCCGGCGATCAATCCGCTTGCCGCGAGCTGGCGGCAACACAGCGCCATGCGCCGCGCCACCGCGCCCCGGTTCAGCGCGCGGCCCCCCCACCCCCCGGCTGCTCGTGAACGATCGTCCCCGCGACGATGGTGAGGACGGCGCGGCCCGTCAGGGCGCGCTCGGCAAACGGCGTGTTGCGGCTCTTCGACTGGAATGCCTCGGGGTCCACCGACCAGTGCAGCGCGGGATCGAGCACCGCCACATCGGCCACGGCGCCCGGGGCGAGCGTGCCGCCGGCCAGATGAAAGACGCGCGCCGGCTCCGTGCTCATGCGGCGGATCAGCTCCGGCAGCGTGAACAGGCCGCCACACACCAGCTCGGTGTGCGCGACCGCGAACGCGGTCTCGAGCCCGACCACGCCAAAGGGGGCGTCGTCGAAGGCCGCCTCTTTCTCATCGTACGCGTGCGGCGCGTGATCCGAGGCGATGCAGTCGATCACGCCGTCCTTGAGCGCGCCCCGGAGCGTCGCGACGTCGGCGGCCTCGCGCAGCGGCGGATTCATTTTGGCGTGCGTGTCGTATTCCTCACAGGCGTAGTCGGTGAGGGTGAGGTGGTGCGGCGTCACTTCGGCGGTCACGCGGATGCCGCGCTCCTTGGCCTCGCGGATAATCGCTACCGAGCCGCGGGCCGACATATGACAGAGGTGCACATGCCCGCGGGTCAGCTCGGCGAGCAGCACGTCGCGCGCGACCATGATCTCCTCGGCGGCGGACGGAATCCCTTTCAGGCCCAGTCGCGTGGCGACCAGCCCCTCGTGCATGACCCCGCCGGCCGCCAGCGTCGGGTCTTCGCAATGGTCGGCCACCGGAATGTTGAACGTGCGCGCGTATTCGAGCGCGGTGCGCATCAGGTGACTCGAGGCCACGGGCTTGCCGTCGTCCGATACCGCGACCGCGCCCGCGCCCACCATTTCCCCGAATTCGGCGAGCCGCTCGCCCTGTTGCCCGATCGACACCGCGCCGATCGGATGGACGCGCGCGCCGCCCGCGCGCCCTGACTGCCGCACGATGAATCCGACCGCGGCCTGGTTGTCGGTGACGGGGTCGGTGTTCGGCATCGCACAGATCGCCGTGAATCCACCGGCGGCGGCCGCGCGCGCGCCGCTGGCAACCGTTTCCTCGTCTTCGTTGCCGGGTTCGCGCAAATGGACGTGCAGATCGATCAGCCCGGGGGCGACGATCTTCCCTTTCACATTGCGCACGTCCGCGCCGTCAGGGGCCGACAGCCCACGCCCGACGCCGGCGATCTTCCCGTCCTGGATCAAGAGATCGGCAGGTTCATCGAGATCTCGGCTGGGATCGATGACACGACCGCCCTGGAGGAGAATCGGACGCGTCATTCGCTCCCTCCCCCCCCACCCCGCTTCGCGGCATCCGCGAGCTCGGCGCGACCGCCGGCGAGCAGGTAGAGCACCGCCATGCGCACAGCCACGCCGTTCGTCACCTGGTCGAGGATGATGCTGTGCGGGCCGTCGGCGACCCGCGAGTCGATTTCGACGCCGCGATTCATCGGACCCGGATGCATGATCGTGATGTCGCGCGGCGCGCGCTCCAGCCGTTCCGGCGTGACGCCGAAGACCCGGTAGTACTCGCGCAGGCTCGGGATGAAGCCGCGCTCCATCCGCTCGAGCTGCAGGCGCAGCACGTTGAGCACGTCGGCCCACTCGATCGCTTCCTCGATGCGGGCAAAGACCTTCACGCCCAGGTCTTCGATGCCTCTCGGGAGCAACGTCCAGGGCCCGCACACGGCGACCTCCGCGCCGAGTTTGCTGAGGCCCCAGATGTTGGAGCGCGCGACGCGCGAGTGCAGCACGTCGCCCACGAGGCAGACCTTGAGCCCAGCGATCTTGCCGTGCTTGTCGCGAATCGTCAGCAGATCGAGCAGCGCCTGCGTGGGATGCTCGTGTTTGCCGTCGCCGGCATTGATCACGTTGGACGCGATGCGGTTGCCAAGGAACTCCGCCGCGCCCGAAGAGGGGTGCCGGATCACGACCATGTCGATCCGCATCGCCTCGAGATTCCGGGCCGTGTCGACCAGCGTCTCGCCCTTCGAGACCGACGAGCCCGTCGCGGCGACGTTGACCGTATCGGCGGACAGACGCTTTTCCGCGAATTCGAACGAGATGCGCGTTCGCGTGGAGGCTTCGAAGAAGAGATTGACGATCGTCTTGCCGCGCAGCGCCGGCACTTTCTTGATCGGCCGCTCCGAGACTTCCTTGAACGGCTCGGCCGTGTCGAGAATCAGCCGAATCTGCTCCGGCGTCATGTGCTCGAGCCCGGTGAGGTCCTTGCCCAGGATGGATGAGGTCATCGGACGATGTCCACCTGGTCCCGGCCATCCACCTCGTCGACCTGCACCTCAACCCGGTCGTCGGGGCTGGTTTTGGCCGCAGTCCCGACCACATCGGCCTGAATCGGGAGCTCCCTGCCCCCGCGATCGACCAGGACGGCCAGCGAAATGCGCTTGGGCCGACCGAAGTCGGCGAGCTCATCCAGCGCGGCGCGGACCGTGCGGCCGGTATAGAGCACGTCGTCCACGATGACTGCGTGTTTGTCGGTGAGATCGCCCGGCAGGTGCGTTTCGCCGATCACGGGGTTCGGCCCGACCGTCCCCAGGTCGTCGCGGTACAGGGTGATGTCGAGCGCGCCGCGCGGCACGTCGACGCCCTCCTCCTTCTCTATGAGCTTGGCGATGCGCTCGGCGAGCTCGACGCCGCGGCGCTGGATGCCGATCAGAATCAGGTCATCGGTCCCCTGGCCGAGCTCGAGGATTGCGACTGCCATACGCTGCAACGCCCGCGACATCGCGCGGGCGTCAAGGAGAGTGGTGCGTGCTTCTGCTTTTGGAGGCCGAGGCATCTCGAAGCTGAAAGCTAGCCTGCCGTCAGCGCACGCACAACGCAAAGCCCGCTCCGATGCTTCGGAGCGGGCTCGTTGTTTCCTCAACTGCGTCGGGCTTTAGACCGGCTGTCCCCCGCAGTTGCCGCCGCCCACGTCCAGCGCGCCCGGCTCGATACGGAACTTGATCGGTAACGTGCGTCCGTCGAGGATGCCGACGTACCCGTCGGCCACGAACCGCAGCTCGCGACCGGAAGCCACTACATCCACGTCGGCAAACCCCAGCTCGACGTCGTTCAGCTTCACACAGATCCGATAGGTCAGGGCCGGGTCGAGCGCGAAGTCCTTGGTGTGCCAGTTGACGATGAAGTGCGCGTCGCCCACGCGGACCGTTTCGGAATTACCGGGCCGGGGGGGAAAGGTGGTGGCAGGATCCATGGTGTACGTCGCCAGAATCACCCCGCACAGCAAGGTCAAGCTGTCCAATTCGCAGATCTCCACCACCGGGCTCTGCGTCGCGTCGTTCCCGGCGCCTGGGCCGGGATTCGGAACCAGGGGCGGCAGGAAGTAGAAGTGTGTGTTGCCGCCGTTCGTGCCGTCGGAGAAGTCGGCACTGAGACGGCTCAGATGGGACGTCGGTTGATCGAGACAGGCAGCGGTGAGGGCGAGGACCGCGATCAGCAGGGCGAGACGCTTGGACATGCAACGCCTCCGGGTTGGTCATGACGGGCGCGGCGCGGGCTCAATCTCGGTCATGGGTCGCGGGTGTTCTGTGATGTCTGACCGGAAGCGGCATGCTGTTCGGGTCATGGGGCGCGCTAGAGGCGGTATGCCCTTCGGAATAGGGGGCGCGCTAGAAGACCGGTGTCAACGGTGGTTTGCCGCTCAGTACGCATTGCACATTCGCGATGGCGATCGCGGCCATTTGACGCCTGGTCTGCTCCGTGGCGCTGCCGAGATGCGGCAGCAACACCGTGCGCGGCGCGGCCAGCAGCCGGGGATGGATCGCGGGCTCGTCCGCGTACACATCGAGTCCGGCGGCGCCCAGCTGGCCCGACTCCAGTGCGTGCGCCAGCGCGTCCTCGCGCACTAGATCGCCTCGGGCCGTATTGATGAGAATGGCTCCCGGCTTCATGCGCCCAAGCGTTTCCGCATTGATGATGCCTTTCGTCTCCGGCGACGACGGAACGTGGAGACTCACGATGTCGCTCTCGCTGAGCAGACGGCTCAGCTCCACACGGGTAGCGCCCGTGTCGCGCTCGAAATCGGGTTTGGCGGTCCGGGCGGCGTACAGGATCCGCAACCCGAACGCCGGCGCTCGGCGGCCGACGGCCTGGCCGATCCGGCCGGCGCCGAGCAGGCCGAGTGTGCGACCGCGCAGCTCGAGACCGAGCAGCTGTTCGGGATGCCAGCCGGTCCATTTGCCGCTGCGAACGAGATCCACGCCTTCGACGAGCCGGCGCGCGGTCGCCAGAATCAGCGCCCACGTAAGATCCGCGGTCGCATCGGTGAGAACCCCGGGCGTGTTCGTCACAAGTACGCCACGCATCTCGGCAGCCACGACGTCCACGTTGTTGTACCCGACGGCCACGTTGGCCACGATGCGGAGTTTCGGAAGGTGCTTTAGCTCGGTGCCGCCCACCCAGCGAGTGAGCAATGGAACGATAGCAACCCAGTCACCTTTGGGGGTCGGCTCACCGGAGGCGATCCACGTAACGTCGAGGCCCGCGAGCTCCGATGGCCCGAGAAGGTTCCTGATTTCCGCGGCGACGAGGACGCGGTGCGACAAGTCTACTGCATCACCGTTTGCTGCATGGTCACGGCCTGCCAGCGTCCGTCGCGTTTCACGAACACACGTGTGTACCGGATCTTGCCGCTGAACGGGAAGCCGCGAAACGTCCCCGTGTTGTCGGCGATCCCGCGCAGCACGGCGATGTCGCCATAGATCCGCACGCTCAAGCTGTCGTACTTGACGTCCGTCAACTTGAGAACGCCGCTGCCGATGTCCCGGAGGTTATCCGCCCCCGTACGCACCTGGCCCAACCTCGAGATCTCGATGAACTCGGTCGCCATCATGCGCGACAATGCCGCCGTGTCCGCCTTCAGCAGCGCCTCCCCGCGCCTGATCTCGAGCGCCTTCACGGAATCCTCGGCCTGCGCAGCCAATGGCGCGGCGCACACGAACAGCAGCAACGCAACCGAACGAGCAATCATGGTGTGCCTCCTTAGAGGTTCAGGCCGCGTGGGGGGGGGCCCACGTACTCCGACTGCGGCCGAATCAAATGGTCCTCCGCATGTTGTTCGAGGACATGCGCGCACCAACCGGCCACACGGCCACACGCAAACGTCGCCACGAATGAGCGAGGCTCGAGTCCCAGCGCCTGTAGCACGAGCGCTGTATAGAACTCGACGTTCGTGCGCAGATTGCGTCCCGGCTTCACCTCATCGAGCACTTTCAGTGCCGTCTGCTCGACTGACCGCGCCAGGTCGAACAGCTTGCGGTCCTCGAGCGCGGCGCTGCTCATCGCGTCCGCCACTTTGCTGAGGACGTCGGCTCTGGGGTCGCGCACTTTATAGACCCGGTGCCCGAAACCCATGATCCGCCGGCCCGCGGCCAGCTCGTTGCGCACCCACTGCTCCGCCCGATCGGCCGACTTGATGTCCTTCAGCATATCGAGCACCGGTCCGGGCGCCCCCCCGTGCAGCGGGCCTTTGAGGGCCCCGATCGCCCCCGTCACCGCGCTCACCATGTCGGAGCGCGTGCTGGCGATGACGCGCGCGGCGAATGTGGACGCATTCATCCCATGGTCGATGACGGTGACCCAATAGGTATCGATCGCCCGCGCGGCGATCGGGTCGGGCTCCTTGCCGTGGACCATATAGAGGAAGTTGGCGGCGTGCGTCAGGTCGACCCGCGGCGCGATCGGCTGCTTCCCCGCGCCGAGCCGGGCGTGCGCGGCGACGATGGTCGGGAAGCGCGCGGTCAGCCGCTTCGCCGCCTGGAGGTCGTCCTCGGCGGTGATGCCGTCGGGATTGTGGAGATCGAGCGACAGCGTCGCGCACGCCATGCGGAGCGCATCGATCGGCGGCGTCTGCGCGGCGGCCTGTGAGGACGTGCATCGTTTCGTCGGGCAGCGCCCGCAGCCCGGCAATTTCGCGCCGCAAGCTCGTCAATTCATCCGGCGAGGGCAGCCGCCCGCGCCACAGGAGATGGGCGGCTGCTTCGAAGCTCACCCGACCCGCGAGCTCACTGAGCTCATAGCCGCCAATTATCAGCTTCCCGGCTTGACCATCCACATGGCTCAGGCGCGTCTGGGCAGCCACGACGCCATCTAACCCGCGCGGTGTGCCCTTCGGACTGGTCATGGGCGGCGAAGGGCGGCGCACGGCGGCAAAAGACTCGGGCGGCGCAGGGCGGCGAAGGGCGGCGCAAGGCGGCAAAAAGAACCTGGTAGCGGAGAATTGATGCCGTGAATTGACACTAATCTCCTATTCACTTGCATGGCGCCGCACAAACGTTTCATGGCTTGGCAGGAGTGCCACAAGCTAGTTCTGGCCGTATACAGAGCGACGGAATCCTTTCCAAAGCACGAATTGTATGGCCTCACCTCACAACTGCGACGTGCCGCCTTCTCTGCTGCCGCAAATATCGTTGAAGGAGCAGCCCGAAAAGGACGTAACGAGTTTCGTCACTTCCTAGATATAGCCCTTGGGTCGCTCGCAGAGGTGGAGTATGGTCTCGAAGTCGCTGTGGCCCTTGAGTACGTCAAACCCGACGCATATACCGCATTGGAGTCTCGGCAGCGCCGGGCTCAGTTTCTTACATGGAAACTCAAGACGTCGCTGAATTAGCCTGCGCCGCCCCCCACCGCCGCCTTATCTGCCGCCGTCTTACCTGCCGCCGCCTTATCTGCCGCCCGACACCGCCCGTATCAGTTGATAGATGTACTCGGCCCCGTCGTAGTAGTCCTGCACACCGATGCGTTCATCGCGTCCATGCGCCCGGACGTCGTTGATATCGACAAAGACGCCCGAGACACCGTAGACCGGGATCCCTGCGTTTCGTAGATACAGACCATCAGTCGCTCCGGTTTCCATCACCGGCATCACCGGGATATTCCACAGGCGCTTCGTCACGCGCTCGATCTGGCTCATGACCTCCGGCTTGAGCGCGGCCATGGGACTCGGGGTCGCCGGAGTCACGACGCTGATCGCCACGGCGGTATCAGCCACGACGCGAGTGAGGGCCTCCTGCACCTCCGCTTGCGGAGTCCCGGGCAACATCCGGCAGTTGATCGTGGCAGACGCGGACTGCGGCAAGGCATTCTCCGCATGTCCACCCGCCAATTCCGTCGCGACACAGGTCGTGCGGAACTGCGCATTGTACAGCGGACTGGCGTCAGACAGCCGGCGGATCGCGGCGGTGTCGCCCCCCCCGGGGCGCCTGCCGCGGCCATGTCGCTCGCCAGCTGCCCCTGTTGCAACAGCGCCATGCGCGGGAAGAACGTGCGCGTGATCTCGTTCAAGCGCGCGGGGAACTCGTACGCGCTCACGCGGCCCAACGCAGCCGCCAGGCGGTAAATCGCGTTCTCTTTGGTTGGGAGCGAACTGTGCCCGCCGGGATTGTGCACTTCCAGCTTGAACGTGACGTAGACTTTCTCGGCCGCCTGCACCGACCGGAACAGACGCTTGCCGTTCATCATCACCGGGTCGCCGGCGTCCATGTTGATCACGTACTCCGCATCGATCTGATCGCGGTGGTTCTGGAGCAGCCACTCGACGCCGTTGTAATCGCTGCCCCCCTCCTCGCCGGTCGTCAGCGCAAGGATCAGGTCCCGATTCGGGCGATAGCCTTCCTGCTTGAGGCGCGCGAGCGTCGCGACGAGGATCGCGGCGCCGTCCTTGACGTCGAGCGTGCCACGGCCGTAAAAGAACCCGTCCTTTTCGGTCAGCGTGAATGGATCGAGCGACCAGTCTTCGCGCCGAGCCTCCACGACGTCGATGTGCGCGAGCAGCAGGATCGGCTTCAGCCGACCTCCCCCCGTCCCGCGATAGCGGGCCACGAGATTGTGGTTGGGTGATCCCGCGAGACCGATCACCTGCACATCCGCTGGCGGGAAGCCCGCCTTGAGCAGCCAGTCCGCCATCGCCTTCGATGCCGCCGTCGTGCTGCCGCTCGAGCCCGTCGTGTTGATGTTGATCAGCTGCTCGAAGATGTCGCGGGCGCGCTGGTCATTCGGCGACCGGGTTTGCGGCGTCTGCGCATGTAACGGGATGGCCAAACCGCCCAGCAGGACAATTAGACCGCGAGCTGTCATTTCTTTCTCCCAGGTGTTCGATTAGTCCACGCCACTTTCAACGCTTCCCGCACGGCGGCCTTCTTGGCGGTACGGAGCACGACCTGGGTGGCGCCCTTCTTGCCCCAGCCGCCCGGGCACCGGCCTGAACGTCTTCGGTTCGGTGCGGACGAAAAGCTCTTGCTGCTCGGGAGTCAACATGAGGGCCGCGAACGCGGCGCGTGGATAGGCCAAGGTGGCGAAGATCCTGCCGCCGACCCGAAAGTCGGGGTGCCCCATGTGCGCCGCCTCGATCGCGTCAGGAAGACTCAGTGCGAGCCGGCGGAATTCGGTGGCGGTCACGGTCGCCACTGCACGACGACGAACAGCCCAAAGTTGTGCTGCATGACGCCTCCGACCGTGGTCGCGTTGATGGTCTGTCTCGGGAGGAAGGCCATGTCGTCCTCAATCGTCCCGACTGCGGCGATGTGGCGAGAAAGCGGATAGCGGACTGCCAGCGCTGCACCCAGGAACGCAGCGTTCGCAAGGTCAGCATTGAAACTCGGCGTCTTGCCACGTACCAGCAAACCACCGCTGAGTTTGAAGAAATACTGTTGGTGATGCGTTTCATCGTCGTAAAACGCTTCCTGAAGCGAGTGGTGCCACGCGAAGCCCAGGAACTGCCGCGCGTACTTCCCCAAGTCGTCGCTCGTGCTGCGGCTGTTGCTCTGGCGGGTGTAGTCGATGGACAGCGCGTCCCGGTGACTCGGGATCCACCCTACTGACCCCCGAAAGGTGAGGGTCGCGTTGAAGGGATCATCTGGACTCAGACTCCCTGCCCCCAGCTCGAGCAAGACGGGATTGTCCTGCGCGGCAAGGGACAGCGCGGGCGTGAACACCGCGACCAGCAGCAACGACGCTGCGAACCAACTCAGCGGGTGCGGCCAGAACGAAGCTCCACTTCAGAGACGATGAAACCAAATGCCGGCCAGCCTCCCGACGCAATGGACCGCTCAAACCACTTGCGCGCCTGGACGGTATCGCCGCGCACCAGGTACCAGTTGCCGATGCCATAGCTCAACGTGGCCACCGCGATGTCGCTGGTGTCGGCGGGCGTGAACACCGAGTCGGGGGAGACCTGGCCGCGATAGAGCCGCAGGCGCTGATCGTACGCGTTCCCCCCCGGCGTCACATCGGGTTTGCGGTCCAGCAATGCCTGTGCGTCGGCCGGACGCCCTGCGCGCGACAACGACATCCACAGCCAATCGGTCGACCCGGCTCGCTCACCGGAATCGGGGGCGATGGGAAGCGCGCGGGAAAACGCGTCCACGGCCCCGGCAAAGTCACGTCGTGCGAACTTCACGATGCCGAGGTGATACCAGATCCCGTAGATCGTGCTGTCGAGCTCGGCGCCGCGCGTGAGATCGGCAAGCGCGCGGTCGAACTCGCGTGTCGACAGATAGCGGTGGCCGCGCCAGCGGAACAACACGGCATTCGTGGGGGCGATCGCGAGGCCGCGCGTGAACGTGCTGATCGCCTCGCGATACTGCCGCACCCCGGACTGGGCGACGCCGAGCGCGATGATGCGGTCGATGTTGCGCGGATCGGCCGCGAGCGCGCTCTCGGCACGCGCAATCGCGCCGGTATCGCGTTGCGCGCGATACTCCACGCCAGCGGGTGAGCGGTATTGGACCGATTGCAGCAGGAACAGCGGCGCGACGACACTGAGGAGAGTGGGCATAGCCGCCATATTGCAGCCTGCCCGGGAGCGCCGGAAGTGCTAGAGACGGCGCACGCGACACATCTCGGATGCCGTCAGTTCTCCTTCAGAGCTCACCGTTAGTGCATAGACGCCGGAATCTCGGAACACGTGCGGCAGCGTGTCCATCGCAAGAGTGAGCCTCTCGACGTCCCTGAACGCCTTCGTGCCATAGGGGATCAGCACAACGGAGCGGCCCGTCGGAGTGAACACGGTGAGCTGGGTGCCATGGGGCACACTCATCCGCAAGGTCAGCTCTGCACCCGGATGCAGCCGCCGCGGCGCGCACACGAGCCCGGGCCTCGGGTTCGGGAACGGCCACTGACGCGGCGCCAGCAAGTCGAAGACGAGAAAGCCGCCCGCCAGCACCGCCGGCGTGACGAAGGCGAAGGCCCAGATGCCGGCGTAGAGGCTCAGGAGCCTGTCGAACCCGGAGTCATCGGCTTCACGCTCGGCACTGGGGGGGGCGCGCCGGTTCTCCAGGAAGCGCGTGGCTTCCCAGTAGAGCACGAACAGGATCAGCGGCACCACCAGCCAGCCGATGTCGTCCCGAATGTCGGGATTGACGTACGCCAGGAGAAACGCGCCGCAGGAGAGATCGGCGACGATCTGGCCGCCGGCGTAGGCGGCGCCGACGCGCCGGCGCAGCAGGAGCGCGATCATCGCTCCCGCGAGCAGCGTACGCGCGCCCACGTACACCAGCGTGCTATTCCAGATGCCCATGGGGGGACGGACAGGGAGGGATTCGAACCCTCGATACCCTTGCGGGCATACCGGTTTTCGAGACCGGCGGTTTCAACCGCTCACCCACCTGTCCTAACCGTCTAGACGTCTAGACGTAAAGACGTTTAGACGTCTAGGAAAGAGACTTGATTCAAGCTTTTGCTAGACCGTCTGTACGTCTCGACGTCCAGACGTCTAGCCGTAGCGGACAGGGTGGGATTCGAACCCACGTAACGGTTGCCCGTTAACACGCTTTCCAAGCGTGCGCCTTCAGCCACTCGGCCACCCGTCCCGGCACCAAAAGTAATCGGTGCACCGCACTCATTGAAGCCGCAGCTTGCCGCGATCCACTTTGCCCAAGGTGAGTGCGAGGCAACGAATCGAGAAACCTGACGGTCCGAGGTGCCTTGTAGGGTTCGAGCCGCTCGCGAGCGAAGCCCTGAAGCTCCTCGGCGAGACCCGGACGCTGCTCCGTGGCGACCACGAACGCGTGAGGCTTCGTCAGGCCGCTCGCGTCCTCGATCCCGACGACCGCGACCTCCTTCACGAGCGGATGCTGTAAGAGACAACCCTCCACTTCCTGCGGGGCGAGCCACTTCCCGCCGACCTTGAGCAGATCGTCGGCGCGGCCACAGTAAGTGAAGTAACCATCACGGTCGCGCCGGATCAGGTCGCCCGAGACGTACCATTCGCCGCGAAACGCCGCGCGCGTCTTCTCCATCTGCTGCCAGTACCCGATCGCGCGCGAGTTGCCGCGCACCCACAGCATTCCCACTTCGCCGTCGGGGAGCGCACGCCCTTCGTCGTCGCACACCTTCACGTCGAATCCGGGGACGACGGTGCCGAGGGTGCCCGGCTTCACCGCCCCGTGCCGGTTACTAATGAAGATGTGCCACATCTCGGCCGTGCCGAGGCCATCGAGCAGCTCGACATCAAACATCTTCTTCCAGCGCTCGTACAGCTCGACGGGAAGCGCCTCACCGGCGGAGGTGGCGACCCGAATCGACGAGAAATCCTGCTGCGCCGCATCGGGATGCGCCACCATCTGATTCACCATGGTCGGCACATTCACGAGCACCGTGGGCCGAAACTTCCGGATCTTTTCGAACAGCGTCTCGGCCGTGCTCTTTTCGGGAAACAGCGCGACGCGCGCGCCCACCGAGAACGGAAAGAACAGGTTCGACCCCGTGGCGTACCCGAAGAACAGCTTCGGCACGGCGAGGGTGATGTCGCGCTCGGTCAGCCCGAGCACGCTCTGCCCGTAACACACCGTCGTGTTGGCAAACGAGGCGTGACTTTGGACGACGGCCTTGGGTTGCCCGGTCGTCCCGCCGGAAAAGAGCCAGATCGCCGCGTCATCGCGATGACTGGGGAACGTCTCGAGGGCGGGCGAGGCGCCGTCGATCACGCGGGTCGTCGCCGGTTCGCCGATGACGATGACCTGCTTCAACCGGCCACCGGCCGCGCCGCGCGCCGCCTGGAACGCCGGCGCCGTGTGGCGGTGCACCAGCGCCACGGTCGCGCGGGTGTACGCGTAGAAATACTCGATCGCGTCCACGCTGAGCTGCGGGTTGACCATCACCACGACCGCGCCCACTTTGAGTGTGCCGAACAGCGCCGCCACGAACTCCGCCCCGTCGGGCAGCGCGATGATCACCCGCTGCTCCGGCTCCACACCGGCATGTTCGAGCAAATGACCGAAGCGATTGGCGAGCGCCTGCACCTCACGGTAGGTGAGCGTACCCTGGTTGGTCAGGAGCGCCGGGCGGTCCCCCCTTCCCTCACGGACACGCGCGTCGAGCAGCCAATCGGCGATGTTAAGGTGCTCGGGAAATTCGGGAGCTGGAGGGGGGGACGCGGAATTCATGGCAAAGGATGATGATGCCGGTATATGAGCTGGCGCAACTCACCTGGGAGGAAGCCCGCGATCTCGACCGGGGGCGCACGGTGGTCGTGTTGCCGGTCGGCGCCATCGAGGCGCATGGACCGCATCTACCACTCGCCACCGACATCGTGATCGCGGCCGCCATGGCGCGCGCTGGCGCGGGACGGCTCGCCGCGCGCTATCCAGTGCTGATCCTGCCGGGCCTGGCATACACGGCGGCGGGGTTTGCGGCGAAGTTCCACGGCACATTGTCCATATCCGGCACCACCGTCACCGCGCTGATCGTCGATGTGGCGCGCAGCCTGTCGGATCAGGGATTCCGGCTGCTCGCGATCGCGAACGCGCATCTCGACCCCGAGCATCTCACCGCGCTGCACGAAGCGGTGCAAGCTCGCCAGAGTCGACCGACTCGCTCCCCATCGTCTTCCCCGACCTGACCCGCCGTCCCTGGGGATCGCGGCTCGGTGAGGAGTTCAAGAGCGGCGCGTGTCATGCGGGTCAGTTCGAGAACGTCGATCGTGCTACGCGAACAGCCCAGCGGATGTGTTCGGGACGAGAGTTCGCCGCTCCTTGCCGCCCAATCCCCAGTCGCTCTCGCGCACGCGATCAAGACGGGCAAGCGCACCTTCGAGGCAGCGGGCGGGCCGCGCGCCTATTTCGGTGATCCCGCGGCCGCCACGCCGGAGGAAGGCTCGAAGCTCGTCGACGCGCTGGGCGGCATTCTGGAAGAAGCGGTCATGGAGGAATTAGCGTGAGGTTCGCCGGCTCCGTCGCCGTGGTCACCGGCGCCGGCCAGGGGATCGGCGCGGCCGTGGCGCGAGCGTTGGCCGCCGAGGGCGCCGCGGTGGTGGTGGCCGCCCGCAGCACCGATCGGATTGAGCGCGTGGCCAAGGAGATCGTCAAAGCCGGCGGCAAGGCGTGGGCGATCACCTGTGACGTGACGGACGCGGCCAGCGTGCACAATCTGGCACAAGCTGCGGGACGTCGGGCGGGCGTAGTCGACATCTTGATCAACAATGCGGGCGCGGCCCACAGCGCGCCGCTCGCCAAAACGACACTCGAAGACTGGAACCGCGTGCTGGCCGTGAATGCGACGGGTACGTTTCTGTGTACGCAGGCGTTCCTGCCCGCCATGCTGCTGCGCAAGCAGGGTTCGGTCGTGAATATCGCGTCGGTCGCCGGTCTCGACGGGGCGCGCTACATCTCCGCGTACGCGGCCGCGAAGCATGCGGTGATCGGACTGACCCGCAGCGTCGCTGCCGAGCTCGAGGGGACGGGAGTCACGTGCAATGCGGTCTGCCCGGCTTTCGTGGACACCGACATGACCAAGGAATCGGTGGCACGCGTGGTCGCGAAAACGGGGAAGAAACCCGACGAGGCGCTGCGCGCGATGCTCGCGTCGGCCGGCCAAGAGCGGCTGGTCACCGTGGATGAGGTCGCACGCGCCGTTCTGGAGCTGTGCGATCCGAAGGGCGAACGACCCAACGGAGCGGCAGTCACGATTGCAGGCTAGGAGAGCCATGGCATTCGAGATCATCAATCCTGAAGCTTTCGGCGGCCGGCCCAGCGGCTGGAATCACGGCATGCTCGCCGACAAAGACGGCAGGATACTGTTCGTCGCCGGCCAGATCGTGCCGGTGGGCGATTTCGTCGCGCAGTGGGATGGCGCGCTGGGCCGCGTCATGGCGGTCGTGCGCGCGGCGGGCGGAAAACCGGAGCATGTCGGTCGCCTGGTGGTTTACGTGACGGACCGCGCCGCTTATCTCGCCAACCTCACCCCCCTCGGTGAAGTTCACCGCAAGCATATGGGCCGGCACTACTGCGCGATGGCGGTCGTCGAAGTGAAGGGGCTGATGGACTCCAAGGCTTTGGTGGAAATCGAAGCGGTGGCGGTGCTATGAGCAGCTATCGGCTATCGGCTATCGGCTATCAGGTAGAGGCGGATGTCGCGACGATTACACTTAATCGCCCCGAACGACTCAACGCCCTCACGTTCGAGGTCTACAAAGAGCTGCGCGACACATTCCAGCGGCTCGACACCGAGCCCGGCGTGCGGGCGATCATCATCACGGGTGCGGGCCGCGCGTTCTGCTCGGGGGGCGACGTCGAGGACATCATCGGCGCGCTGCTCGGCCGCGACCTCAAGGCGCTCCAGGAGTTCACGCGACTCACCTGCGACCTGATTCTCGCCATGCGGCGCTGCCGGCGGCCCATCGTGGGCGCGTTGAACGGCACCGTCGCTGGTGCTGGCGCGGTGATCGCCGCGGCATGCGACATCCGGATCGCAGCCGAGTCGGCGAAGATCGCGTTCTTGTTTACGAAAGTCGGCCTGTCGGGCGCGGACATGGGTGCTGCCTGGCTGCTACCGCGCCTGGTCGGCTATGGGCGCGCCACCGAATTGCTCATGACCGGTGACTTCATAGACGCGAAGCGGGCCCACGAGATTGGCTTGTACAATCGTGTCGTCCCCCAGGACCAGGTGCTGGCCGAGGCACGCGCGGTTGCCGAGAAGCTGGCGCGCGGACCTTCCGAAGCGCTCGGCATAACCAAGCAGGCGCTCGAGGCCGAGGCCGAGCTCGGTCTCGAAGCCGCGCTCGAGTACGAAGCCGACGTGCAGGCAAGGCTCATGCAGGGCGAAAACTTCCGCGCAGCGCACGCGGCGTTCCAGGCCAAGCGCGAGCCCAAATTCTCGTGATCATCGATACCGCTCCGATTCGCGCATTTCTCGACGACAAGCACATCGCGCTCGCCGAGCGAGTGGCGGAGTTCGCGACGAGAATGCTCGTGCCGCTCTCGGAGCCGGCGGATGACGCGGCTGCGCGCCATCAGGCACGCGATCTGCTCGCCAAGCTCGGCGCGGCCGGATGGTTCGAGCCGATTCGGGACCAGGATTGGCGCGCCTGCTGCGTCGTGCGTGAAGCGCTCGCGGCTGCGTCGCCACTGGCTGATGCCGTCTTCGCGCTCCAGGCGCTCGGCGTGGTGCCGATCCTGCTGTCCGGCAATGACGCGATGCGCAAGCGCTGGCTCGACTGCCGCGATTCAGGGCCGCGCGATGGCGTCGTTCGCGATGACCGAGCCGGAGGCCGGCTCCGACGCCGCGTCGCTCGGCACCACGGCGACCCGCGACGGCGACAGCTACGTGCTCGTCGGGCACGAAGACGTTCATCTCGAACGCCGGCATCGCCGATTTCTACACGGTGTTCGCCACCACCGATCGCACGCAGAGCGACAAAGGAATGGCTGCTTCGTCGTCCCGGCCGACACGCCCGGACTGCGATTCGTGCGACCGCTCGTGCTCTCGTCACCACATCCGCTCGGCGAGATCGCGTTCCAGCCGGCGCGCATCCCCGCCGAGTGCCGGCTCGACGCCGATGGGCAGGGCGAAGGCTTCAAGCTCGGTCTCGCGACGCTCGACCGCGTGCGCGCGACGGTGGGCGCCGCCGCTTGCGGCATGGCCGGCCGCGCGCTCACGGAGGCGCTGGCGCATGCGAAATCTCGCCGCCAGTTCGGCAAGCCGATCGCCGATTTTCAGCTAATCCAGGAAAAGCTCGCGCGCATGGCGACGGAGCTGACCGCCGCGCGGCTGCTCGTCTATCGCGCGGCGTGGGAAAAGGACAAGGGCGCCCAGCGGGTCACGCTCGAAGCGGCGATGGCGAAGTCATTCGCCACGGAGGCGGCGCAGCGCATCGTCGATGACGCGGTGCAGATCCTGGGCGGCCGCGGCGTGCTCGCGGATAACCCGGTCGATCGCCTGTACCGGTCCGTTCGCGCGTTGCGGATCTACGAAGGCACGACCGAGATCCAGCATCTGATCATCGCGGGACAGCTCCTGAAATGAAGATCGTCGCGATCGGCGGCGGCCCGGCGGCGTTGTACTTCGGCATCCTCATGAAAGAGGCCGATCCGGCCAACGAGATCACGATTCTCGAGCGCAACCGTCTGGACGACACGTTCGGCTTCGGTGTCGTGTTTTCCGATGCGACGCAGAACAATCTCGCCGCCGCCGATCCCGAGACGTACGCCTCGCTCGCCCATGAGTTCTTTCATTGGGACGACATCGACATCCACTATCGCGGGCAGGTGATTCGCTCCGGCGGTCACGGCTTCAGCGGCCTCTCGCGCCGCAAACTGCTCGAGAACCTGGGAAGGCGTTGTAAGGCGCTCGGCGTGTGCATCGAGGTCGGCACAGAGGTCAAGGACCCAGAGGTCTACCGGCGCGAAGCCGATCTCGTGCTCGGCGCTGATGGGTTCTATAGCACAGTGCGCGAGCGCTACGCGCAGCATTTCCAGCCGAGTATGGACGAACGCCCCAACCGGTTTGTCTGGCTCGGCACGACGCGTCCCTTCCCCGCTTTCACGTTCTACTTCAAGCGCGATAAGCACGGCCTGTGGCGCGTGCATGCCTATCAGTACGAACCAGGCCAATCGACCTTCATCGTCGAAGCCACTGAACAGACGTGGCGCAGCGCAGGACTCGATAAAGCGAGCGAGGACGACACCATCAAGTTTTGTGAGGCGCTGTTCAAAGAAGAGCTCGCGGGCCATCGCCTGCTCAAGAATCGCTCGCTGTGGCGCAACTTCGTCACGATCAAGAACGCGAGCTGGTCACACGAGAACGTCGTGCTCGTGGGCGATGCGGCGCACACCGCGCACTTCTCAGTAGGTTCAGGCACGAAGCTCGCAATCGAGGATGCGATCGCACTTGCTGGAGCCCTGCAGCGCGAGCATGGCGTCCCTGCCGCCCTTGCCGCCTATGAAGCAGAGCGCCGGCCCGCGGTCGAGAGCCTGCAGCGCGCGGCGCAGGTGAGTTTGCAGTGGTTCGAGGACACCGAGCGCTACATGGACCTCGAGCCGCTTCAGTTCGCCTTTAACCTGCTCACGCGCAGCTTGCGGATCACGCACGACAATCTCAAGGTGCGCGATCCCAAGTTCGTTGAGAGCATCGATGCCTGGTATGCCGAGCAGGCGGAGAAGCAGTCCCACGTACCACTCCCCACTCCCCACTCCCCTGCTCCACCCATGTTCACGCCCCTTCGGCTGCGAGACATGGTGTTGACCAACCGTGTGGTGGTGAGTCCGATGTGCCAGTACAGCGCCGAGGATGGCATGCCGAACGAATGGCATCTCGTTCACATCGGCAGTCGGGCGATTGGTGGTGCCGGGTTGGTGTTCGTCGAGATGACGGACGTCTCGCGCGCAGGGCGGATCTCGCCGGGCTGCACGGGGATGTACAAGCCGGAGCACGTCGCGGCGTGGAAGCGGATCGTCGACTTCGTGCACGTCAACAGCAACGCGAAGATCGCGATGCAGCTTGGCCATGCTGGTCGCAAGGCGTCGACGCAGCGTATGTGGGAGGGGATGGATGAGCCGCTGCCCGAAGGGAATTGGCCGATCATTTCGGCCTCGCCTCTTCCCTACTTCCCCTATTCCCAAGTCCCCAAAGAGATGACCCGCGCCGACATGGACGAAGTGAAGAACGACTTCGTTCGCGCGGCTGAGTTGTCGGAGCAGGCGGGATTCGATCTGCTCGAGCTGCATATGGCGCACGGGTACCTGCTCGCGAGCTTCATCTCACCACTGACGAACAAGCGCACCGATCAGTACGGCGGCTCACTCGAGAACCGCATGCGCTTCCCGCTCGAGGTGTTCGACGCCGTTCGCGCGGTCTGGCCTGCCCACAAGCCGATGTCGGTGCGCATCTCCGCCGTCGACTGGGCACCGGGTGGGATGCAGCCGGCCGATGCGGTCGAGGTCGCGCGCCTGCTCAAGGCGCACGAGTGCGACATCACGGACGTTTCGGCGGGGCAGACCGTGGCGGACGCGAAGCCCCAGTACGGTCGCCAGTTTCAGACGCCATTTGCCGATCGCATCCGGCACGAAGTCGGGATCGCGACCATGGCGGTGGGCAACATTTCCTCGTATCAGGATGTGAATACGATACTGGCAGCGGGGCGCGCCGATTTGTGTGTACTCGCACGGGCCCACTTGTGGGACCCCTATTGGACGAGGCATGCAGCGTACGAGCAAGGCTATGCGCTTCCTTGGCCTGACCCGTACGCGACACTGAACAAGTACAAGCCGAGGATGACCTGATGGCCGTCACGTACGCGAGCTACTTACGGCTCGATAAACTTCTCGATCTCCAGCACCCGCGTCCTGGGGAGCTCGAGCACGACGAGACCCTCTTCGTCATCATTCATCAGGTGTATGAGCTGTGGTTCAAGGAAGTGCTGCACGAGCTCGACTACCTCCAGAAGCTGCTGCGCGGCAACGACACGCCGCTGGCGGCCGCGACGCTCAAGCGCATTCTCACAATTCTGAAGACCCTGGTCGCCCAGATCGATGTTCTCGAGACTATTACACCGCTCAACTTTCTTGCTTTCCGTGACCGGCTGGAGTCCGGGAGCGGCTTTCAGTCCGCGCAGTTTCGGGAAATCGAGTTTCTCCTGGGGAAAAAGGGCCGGCCGTCCTTCGAGCGATATCCCGCAGGGAGCCAAAGTCGTAAGCAGGTGGAGCGGCGGTTCTACGAGCCGACGTTGTGGGATGCGTTTCTGCATTATCTCGCAGCCAACAAATACCCCGTCCCCAAGGCTCTCCTCGCGCGAGACTACAGCAAGGTCCACGAGCCCTCAGAGGACGTGCAGCGAATTCTCGTCGAGGTCTACAAGAAGAACCCCACGGTGGGGCAGATCGCCGAGCGGCTCGTCGATTTGGACGAAGGCTTCATGGAATGGCGCTATCGCCACGTGAAGATGGTCCAACGGACAATCGGGACCAAACCAGGAACTGGAGGTTCTGCCGGTGCTGACTATCTGCTGACCACGCTGAATCAGCCGGCGTTCCCCGATCTGTGGGCGATCCGGTCTGAGCTATGATGGCGGTAGGGGGCGGTAGGGGCGGTACCTGTCGTGATCAATCCGGAAGAACTCGCCAAGCACTACACTCGGTTTCGAGTCACCGAACGGATTCTTCTAACGGGCCATTCCCATCAGGCGTGGCCCGACGTGGCATTCGAAGCGCAGCAGCAGGCGTGGCTGGACACGGCAGAGCACGTCGATGATGTGTGGGATCTCGCGTTTCAGAAGGCCAATGAAGTGCGGCGGGGATTTGCGCGGCTGCTCGACGATACGCCCGAGCGCATTGCCCTCGCAGAAAACACACATGAGCTGGTCGTGCGCTTTCTCTCGGCGCTTCCCCTGCGCAAACGTCCTCAGCTTGTCACGACCGACGGTGAGTTTCACACGATTCGTCGCCAACTCGATCGGTTGGCCGAAGAAGGGATCGAGGTCATCAAGGTGCCGGCGATGCCGGCAGCGACCTTGGCCGAGCGGTTGGCGATATCGGTGGACGATCGCACGGCGGCCGTGCTCGTGTCGGCAGTGCTCTACGCGAACGCGTACATCGTCCCGCATCTCAAGGTCGTCCAGGAGGCCTGCGAGCGGGTCGGCGCCGAGCTGCTGGTGGATGCCTATCACGCGATCAACGTCGTGCCGTTCTCTCTGATAGAGGAAGGGCTGGAGCAGGCGTACGTGGTTGGCGGGGGCTACAAGTACTGCCAGCTCGGCCCTGGCAACGCCTTCCTGCGGTTTCCTCAGGACACCGATCTGCGGCCGGTTGTCACGGGGTGGTTCAGCGAGTTCACCGATCTCAGCCGTTCACCAGATGGGAGTCGAGTGTCGTATGGACCGGGACCGGCGCGGTTTGCCGGCGCGACTTACGACTTCACGAGCCATTATCGGGCGGCGGCGGTGTTCAAGTTTTTCGAAGAACAGAAGCTCACGCCGCAGAAGCTGCGCGAGCTCAACCAGCATCAGATCGAGATTCTGTCGGGGGGGACCAGAAACGATGCGATAGGTGGATTTCTCGCGATCCCGGCGCCGCGGGCCGCGAAAACCCAGAAAGCACTCCGAAAGCAGAACATCTGGACCGATTATCGGGGAGACACGCTGCGCGTGGGACCAGCACCATACGTGACCGACGCCCAGCTCCGAGGCGCAGCAGCTGCGGCGATTCGGAGCATCTCCAAAGCGCCGGTCGCGGGATTTCGGTTCGCTCGCAGCACGCTCCGTCCGACACCTTGACTCGGCACCAACGCCGAGCCGACCTTGTGGTCATGCCTCGTCACTCGCCTGTATACGGTGGCAGACGCGCGGGCCATGCCGACGACCGGAACCGCTACGAAACGATCGACGGGGAGCTGGTTGTGACCCCCGCCCCATCGTTCCGACACCAGGTCGTGCTGTCTCGGCTACTCCTGGCAATGGGTGTTTACGTCGAACGCCATGAGCTCGGGTATCTGGTGGTCGGCCAGTTAGACGTTGTCTACGGACCGATGACGCTGGTAGAACCGGACGTGCTGTTCATATCGGCCAGGCGACGCGAGGTGCTACGGAGCGAGCGGCCGGGCGCACCGGATCTGTCGTCGAAGTGCTGTCGCGAGCACGGCAGAAGAACCGCGTCGCAGCGCGCGCTGTACGGAAACGGGCGTACGGGAATCTTGGATCGTGGACGCCGAACAGAATCGCGTGGAGATCTGGCGGACGGTGCTTGGAGGCCGAGGTGCGGAGCGATGTCGTACCGTGGCAGCCCGACACTACAATTGAGGCGTTAACGATCGACCTCTCGGCGATCTTCAGACGCGTTAAGCCCCGATTACTCGTCGCACGGCTTGTTCACAATCGTCACATTCCACCCGACTCCGCGTCTACAGCACTCACACGTCGACCGAGCGTATCGCCTTCCCTTTTCAGGCGCATCATGTGCACATGCGGACTTGGGACCACTGAAATACGATGGAATCACGGCCGACCGGGAACCAGCCAGTGCCGTCCGGCGGATGCGAGAGGTCGATCCGCAGCAAATAGCTTCCACCATCCGGGAAGAATGAGCCGGGGAGAGTGTCGAGGCGAACGACGCTGGGGCTCGACGTCGACCAACCCTCGATCGGTCGGTAGCATCCGGCGACTTGCCGCGCGACCGTGCGATCCAACGAATACATGATCACCATGTCGTCTGCGGTTCCTGCACTGCGATCGGGACCGAATGACTCTCACCTCGAACCCATCTGCCTGGGGCGCATAAGTGATAGCGGATCCCCAAAAATCGATTGGTGGCTCTGCAGTCTCGAGCAACTCACATTCGTCTGGGTCTGAAGCGTCACACGCCGCCTTGAGAGTCACCGGCCAAGCATTGCTATCCGCATGGAATCTCACCACTGCACCATACCAAACGCGTAACCGGACGCTCCGTCTCGATTCGTGGCGCCTCAGCGCGGGAGCCGCATAACACCAGGGACTCTGACTTCCACATGGTGGGGTTGTCAGGATAAAGAGAGCTAAGGCCACCGGGGCAGAGCGACTGATAATCGTCACCTCGAGGTAAGACGCTTCGCGCCGAAGAAGTCCTTGATCAGCGTGCCGCACGCCTCGGCTTCGACTCCGCCCTGGGCTTCCACCCGATGATTCAGCCGCGGATGCCGCACCAAGTCGCCTAACGACCCGCACATCCCGGCTTTCTCGTCGTACGCCCCAAACACCAGCTTCCCAACCTTCGCCAGCACGATCGCGCCGGCGCACTGCGCGCACGGCTCGAGGGTGACGTACAGAGTACAGTCGGTTAGACGGTCAGTCGCTAGCACTTCGAGCGCCCGCTCGATGGCCAGAAACTCCGGCATGATACATGGGATTTCGACGGGCGACGGTCTCGTTATGCGCGGCAGAGACGATCTCGTCACCGCACATCACTACCGCGCCAATCGGAACCTCGTCTTTGGACGCCGCGAGCCGGGCCTGCTCCAGCGCCGCATCCATCCCTGAATTACGACGCACGACGTACGACGCACGACGCACGGTTGTTAAGCACGTACGGGCTCGCGCACCTTCTCGAAGCTCAACGAGTTCCCGTCCTTCGCGCGATCCACGCGGATCCGGTCCCCTTCCTGGTACTGCCCTTCCAGGACCGAGACCGCGAGCGGGTTTTGCAGCAGCCGCTGAATCGCCCGCTTGAGCGGCCGGGCCCCGTAGACGGGATCGTAGCCCTCGGCCACGAGCAGCGTCTTCGCCGCGGCCGTCACCTCGAGCGTGAGCTTGCGATCGGCGAGCAAGCGCTCGACGCGCTTGATCTGGATCTCGACAATGAGCTCGATGTCCTCGTGCGTCAGCGCCCGGAAGATGATGATGTCGTCCACCCGGTTCAAAAACTCCGGCTTGAACGCCTGGCGCAGCAGCTCCGTCACCTTGGTCTCGGCCTGCTCCCACGTCACCTGCTCCGTTCCCGCCTCGATCAGGTATTGCGAGCCGATGTTGGACGTCATGATCAGCACGGTGTTGCGGAAATCGACCGTCCGTCCCTGCGAGTCGGTGAGCCGGCCGTCGTCGAGAATCTGGAGCAGGATGTTGAAGACATCCGGATGCGCCTTCTCGATTTCGTCGAACAGAATCACCGAGTACGGCCGCCGCCGAATCGCTTCGGTGAGCTGGCCGCCCTCTTCGTAGCCGACGTAGCCCGGCGGCGCGCCGATCAGCCGCGCGACCGCGTGCTTCTCCATGTACTCCGACATGTCGATCCGCACGAGCGCGCGCTCGTCGTCGAACAGAAACTCGGCGAGCGCCTTCGCGGTCTCGGTCTTGCCGACGCCCGTCGGACCGAGGAAGATGAACGACCCGGTCGGGCGATTCGGATCCTGCAAACCCGCGCGCGCACGCCGTACGGCGTTGGACACCGCCGCGAGCGCTTCGCGCTGGCCGATGACGCGCCGCCCCAGCTCCTCCTCGAGCTTTAGGAGCCGAGCCTTCTCCGACTCGAGCATCTTGGTCACCGGGATGCCGGTCCACTTCGACACAATCTCGGCGATGTCCTCCGCGTCCACTTCTTCCTTGAGGTACTTCCCCTTCTTCTGGATCTCGGCGAGCCGCTTCTCGAGCGCCTGAATCTCCTTCTCGATCTGCGGCACCGTGCCGTAGCTGATCTCCGCCGCCTTCTGGAGATCGCCGCGCCGCGTCGCCTGCTCCGCCTCCGTGCGCAGCTTCTCGAGCTCCGCCTTCTTGGCCTGAATCTTCTGGATCGCTTCCTTCTCCGCGGTCCACTGCGCTTTCATGGCGTTCGAGCGCTCGCGCAGCTCCGCGAGCTCCTGCTCGATCTTCTCGCGCCGCTCCTTGGACCCCTTGTCCTTCTCCTTGGCGAGTGCCTGACGCTCGATCTCGAGCTGGGTGATCTTTCGCTCGACCTCGTCGATCTCCTGCGGCAGCGAGTCGATCGCGATGCGCAGCCGAGCAGCTGCCTCGTCGATCAGATCGATCGCCTTATCGGGCAGGAACCGGTCGGTGATGTACCGATGGGAGAGAGTCGCCGCCGCCACGAGGGCGTTGTCGGTTATCCGTATTCCGTGATGGACTTCGTACTTCTCCTTGAGGCCGCGCAGGATCGCGATCGTGTCTTCGACCGACGGCTCGCCCACGTACACCGGCTGGAAACGCCGCTCCAGTGCCGCATCCTTCTCGATATTCTTGCGGTACTCATCGAGCGTGGTCGCACCCACGACATGCAGCTCGCCGCGCGCCAACGCAGGCTTGAGCATGTTCGACGCGTCCATCGAGCCTTCGGCCCTGCCGGCGCCGACGAGCGTGTGCATCTCGTCGATGAACACGATGTACTTCCCTTCGGCCGACGTGATCTCCTTCAAGACCGACTTGAGGCGCTCCTCGAATTCGCCGCGGAACTTGGTGCCCGCGACCAGCGCGCCGAGGTCGAGCGCCACGAGATGCTTGTTCTTGAGCGAGTCGGGCACGTCGCCGTTGACGATCCGCTGCGCCAGGCCTTCGACGATCGCCGTCTTGCCCACGCCGGGCTCACCGATTAGCACGGGGTTGTTCTTGGTGCGCCGTGACAGTACCTGCATCACGCGGCGGATTTCTTCATCGCGGCCGATGACCGGATCGAGCTTACCCTTGCGCGCCACCTCGGTCAGATCGCGCGTGAAGCGCTGCAGCGCCTGGTATTTGTTCTCTGGCTCCTGATCGGTGACGCGATGCGCGCCGCGCACACCCTCGAGCGCCGCGAGCAGCTCTTTGCGGGTCACGCCGTTAGCCGACAGCAGCTGCCGGGCCGTGGTGTTCTTCTCCTCGGCGAGCGCGAGCAGCATGTGCTCGGTCGACACGTACGCGTCGCCGAGCGACTTCGCGTCCTCGTCGGCGCGATCGAGCACCCGCGTCAGCTCGCGCGCCAACGTGGGATCAGCTCCGCCCGATTGCTTCGGGAAGCGCTCGATTTCGCGCTCGGTCTCGGCTGTCAGCTGGGTGACGTTGAGCCCCGCTTTCTGGAGCAGCGGGACGACGATGCCTTCGTCCTGCTGCAGCAGGGCGTAGAAGAGATGCGCGTCGTTGACGACGGGATTGCCTTTGGAGCGGGCCAATGCTGCTGCTTGCTGGAGGCTTTCAGCAGCCTTGACGGTCAGTCTATCTGGTTGAATCATGCTCGCCCCTTAAGCAATGGTCGTGCCCCAAAAAGATGTCGAAATGACAGACTGGACGGTAAGGGACGGTAGGAGACGGTAAGGGACGGTACATGAAATGAGAAGGGACGGCGAGGGTTTGACCCTTACCGTCCCTTACCGTCGCCTTACCTACCGTCCCTTACCGTCGCTTATTTCATGATGATCATCTTCTTCGTAAATCGCTTCCCATCCACGATCAGCTGGTAGATGTAGACGCCGGAGGCCGCTTCGCGGTCGGTACTCAGAACCTTCCCGTCCCAGTACGCCCAGAACTCGCACGGCGCCGACGGATTGGAGCAAGACAGCTCGAGATCCGTCATCGACTCGCCCGTGCCTTGCAGCAACGGCACGGCGACGAGCTGGGCGAGCACGTTGTAAATCTTGAGCGAGACCTTTGGCCGATGACCGTCAGCAAACAGTGCCCCGTTCAGCGTGAACGGGATCGTGGTCGCCGGGTTAAAGGGGTTCGGGTAGTTCTGTTTTAGCTCGACCAGCGGAGGCGGGGTCGCCTGCCCCAGCACTCCATCCACTCCCGCCAGTAGGCCCCCCCCAAGCCAGAGGGCCAGCACAACAGAGTACAGCTTCATCTCACCGACTCCTGGCAAACGTAAAGATGCGTTAGACCGCTCTCCTTGTTGGTACAGGGCGCGTGGTGATTGACTGAGAGAACGTAGGAATAATTCTAATCCCCTGTCAAGCACGTAAAACCCTGGTATCACCCTTTCGGGCAGTGATGCCGCGACGGTCCGCCCACTCCAGCAGCGGGATCAAGTACTTGCGCGTGAGGCCCAGCCGGTCACGAAACTGAGCCGGTGTGGCAGCCCCCAGCTCCCGCAGCGTATCCTCGACGGCCCGACGGAACTCCTCCAACGCCTGTTTCAGCGCATAGCGCTCCTGATCTACACGCTCGACCGAGCCTTCACGCGCCAGATGCGCCAGCAGCGCCGGCACGCTCGGGTCCGAGAACTCCTTCTCGAGCTCCGCGACCGTCGGGATCTGCCAGCGCGCTTCAGCCAGGCGCTGCGCCAGGCGGCCGCCCGCTTCCCCGGCTCGTGCCTTGAGCGCCGCCTGCCATCCCGGTTTTCGGACCGCGGCGCCACCCTCGGTCAGCTCCCACGCCTGTTTCTTGACACCATGCTCGACGAGCAGATCGAGCACCGGCCCGGGTGCGTTGACCGCCGCGCGCAACGCTTGCAGCGACAGCCCGGGATCGAGCGGGTGCTCCTCGTGATGGCCCGCGACGACACCCGCCAGCCGCTCGATCTCCTGCGCGAGCGCGCGCCGCGCCACCAGGGTTTCCCCTACATGGAGGATGCCCTTTCCCGCCGTCTCGATAGTTCGAAGTACGTCAGAAGGCCTCACGCCCAATCGCACGGCGAGAGTCGGCACCGCGACACCCACGAGGCCCGCTTCGTCCGCAAATCGCGCCAGTCGCTCGGCCGCCGCCTGATCCAGGGCCAGGCCGCGCTCTGAAACGCGCGGCCGCTTGGGAGGAAACGGATCGAGCACGGTGCCGCCACCAATTGTCGTGACCGGGGAAAAACTGCGCACGACGAACCGGTCACCGCCGCGGGCGACGAGCGGCTGCTCGAGCATCAGGCGAGCCAGCGCCGTCTCCCCAGGCGCGATTGCGCGAACCTGCGCCACACGCGCCAGCACTTCGGCCGTACCCAGGTGTACGCGAACCCGGGTGCGGATCGTGAGCGGTTTTTTCACTGCTGGCAGCAGCTCGAGCGCGACATCGAGGGTCTTCGTGGCGGTCCAGCCGGGCCCCGTCACCGCAACGTGCCCGCGCGCGAGCTCCTCTTTGTCGACACCGACGAGCGCGAGCGCGGTACGCCGGCCCGGCCCTGCCTGCGCCGCGTCCTGGCTGTGTACCTGGATCGACCGGACACGCACTTCGCGGTCCAACGGCAGCAGTCGCACGAAGGAGCCGGCCGCGACGGAGCCGCTCCAGGTCGATCCGGTCACCACGGTTCCTGCACCTGGCAGCGCGAACACGCGGTCGATCGGCAACCGGAATAGATCGTCAACCGGGCGCTCGCGCAGGTCCTCCACAACGTCCACCAACGCCTGTTTCAGATCCTCCAGACCCTCCGACGTGACCGCACTCACGGCCACCGGAGCGCTCCAACGGACTCGACTGCGCTCGAGTCGCGCGGCCACCTCCGTGCGGACCAGCGCGAGCCAATCGTCGTCCACGAGATCGCGTTTGGTGAGCACGGGAATGCCGCGGCGCACGCCCAGCAGCTCGACGATGGCGAGGTGTTCTTCGGTCTGCGGCATGATGCCTTCATCGGCGGCGATGACGAGCAGCGCGACGTCGATCCCGGTCGCGCCGGCGAGCATGTTCTTGACGAAACCTTCGTGACCGGGGACGTCGACGACGCTGGCTTTGATGCCGTTGGGCAGCGGCAGCGGGGCGAAACCGAGGTCGATGGTGATGCCGCGGCGCTTCTCCTCTTCCCAGCGGTCGGTATCGACGCCGGTGAGGGCTTTCACTAGCGCAGTTTTCCCGTGATCGATGTGGCCGGCCGTGCCGACTACGAAATCCACGAGCCTCGTTCCCAAATCTCGATCGCGCTCGTGCGCTCGTGCTTGCCGTTGCGTTGACCTTCCACTTCGCCGAGGTGCTCGCGGATGAAGCGCGCGACGAGCCGGCGGTGCGCCGCGGCGTGGGCCGCATCGAGCGCGGGGATCTCGGCCTGCTCGTCGTTCAGGGCGAGGAGGTCATGATAGGCTTTAGCCGGTAGACGGGTGGGCGGTTTCAGGACCGGCGCAACTCGCGCACAGCACGCCGCCTTCGGCCGCGCTGAACGCCACCGTTCCCGAGACCGCGTTGCCGTCGCGCACGCACGCATCGAGCTGTGGCGCGAACCCGAGGACACCGACGAGCAGCCACAGCCAGCGCACGGCGATGGCGTCGGCGTCTGGCGGCCGCGCCCTGCGCGAGCGCATCGAGACCAAGCGATGAACGCTTCGTACGCTGCGGGCAGCGGCGCGGGCGGGGCCATTTTGAGCATCACTTCGGATAGGGCGGCGGCGCCGGCGAAGCGGCCCACGACGCCCGCCAGAGCGCGGCGCAGCTCGGTGACGTCGAACGCCGCCAGGATTTGCAGCTCGCGCGACTCTTTGTGGTAGAGCTGCGCCACGCCTTCACTCAGCGTTTCCAGCGCCGCGCCGAACGGACTCCTGGGGCGCCGCACGCCCTTCGCGATCGCGCTCTGCACGCCGTAGTCGCGCGTCGCGAGGCGCACGATTTTCGACGTTTCGCTGTAGGGGTAGGTGCGAAGAACAATGGCTGGAGTCGAAACGAGGCTCACGTCGGAAATGTAATACGGCCTCCGAGCATCACCGTCCTCCCCCGCGGCTTGAACGAGGCAATCTCCGGAGACTGATCGTCGAACGCATTCTCGACCTTGGCCGTAAACTGGATCCACGGCAGCGTGTACTCGGCCGCCACATTCACATGGGTGTACGGGTCCAGCGTCACACGCCGGCTCCCGACAGGTTGGTTGAAGTCGAGATCATCTCGACGTCCCACCCAACGCACGCCCAGGATGAGTCGAGTTTGCCCGCCCAGATGCATGCCGATCTCAGGTGCCACGCTGTGGGCCGGGCGGCGCAGCAGCGGCTTGCCCAGGCACGAACAACGCATCCGCGCTCGAATCGGCGCCGCCCGTGCTCACGTTTGTATGGAGAAAGGTGTAGCGCACAGCCACCACAAATGCCGGCGTGACCATGCCGTTCACGTCCAGCTCGACGCCGCGACTGTTCGCTCCCGGCACGTTGAAATAGGTGGTACCGCTGAAATCGATCAGATCGCGAAAGTGTTGATCGAAGTACGTCGCACCGAGGGTCCAGCGACCGCCTGCCAGCGAACGATCCACCCCCGCTTCCCAGCTCGTCGAACGCTCAGGCTGTAGATCGGGATTCCCGGTGACAAATCCTTGCGCAAAGTTCTCGAAGAAGGTCGGCTCCTTGAACCCCGTTCCCAGGGATGCGCGCAGACGCGTCTCACCACGGGGATCAACGACGATGCCGATGCGATAGGTGCCATGCGTGTCGAACTGCGAATTGTCATCGAGCCGGCCGCCCGCGGTAATCGCGACGGTCCGGGCATCGAGCACGGCCTGAGCGTACAATCCTGTGGTCCAGCGCTGCACGTCGATCGAGTCGGGGAAGGTGCCGAACGAGGCGCTGAATTCACTGCGGCCGCGCTGGCGCTCGTCTTCGTAGTCGACGCCCGCGCTCACGGAGCTCGATCCTTCGCCGTGTGGCCGCCAGGTGAGCAGCAGTCCCGCGCCGGCGCGGCGAACGTAGTCGTCACTCCAGAAGGTGCCGTCTTCCCCTGGGGAATCGGGCTCGTCGTTGAACAGCTGCCGCGCCTCACGCCAGGTGGCCTGCGTGCTCACCTCGATCGCGCCAATCGTCCGGCGCAGCGATGAGACTCGCGAGCGGACCCCGCTCGGCGCTGCGCTGGTTCGAATCGGCCGGCTGCCCCTGCCCATTTGTCGGGAAGTGGTAGAGATCGTCGCCATATCGATAGGACAGGCTCGCTTCGGTTCGCTCGTCGGGTCGGAGCCGCAGCCGGCCGCTGAGCACGCCGTTGCGGTACTCGTTGTTGACCGGATACAGTCCGTCCGAGCCGAAGCGGGACACCCGCACCGAAAGCCCTAGCGTCGGCGTGCCGCCCTCGAGGTCGACCCCGAGCTGCTTGCTCCCGTAGGTGCCCGCGCGCGCGTCCGCGCCGAGCTGCATCGGTCCCGTTCCGACACGCGTGAAGATCTGCACGACACCGGTTACGGCGTCCGACCCATACAACACGCTGGCGGGACCGCGCACCACCTCGATGCGGTCCACGTTGTCGGTGGTGAGGTGCGCGAGGTCCAGTCCCCCGCCCGGCTGGTTCAGCGGTACCCCGTCGACCAGAACTTTCACGTAGTCGTTCTCGCCGCCGCGCATGAACAGCGAGGTCTGCCCACCGTAGCTGCCGGTCTCTACGACGTGCGCTCCGGGCACGAGCTGCAGCGCCTGGGCAACGGTTCGCAAACCGCGGGCTTCGAGATCCGCCCCGCGCAGCACCGTGGTCGCAGCCGGGACGAGGGCGGATGGCACCGCAGCACGCGTCGCCGTGACGACGACGGGCTTTAGCTCGACGGTGTCCTGGCGTTGTTGAGCGAGCGCGAGCACGAGAGCGACCACGATCATGAGGCAGGCCTGGCGCGGAGCGGAATCATCTGAGGGCGATCGTCGATGGTATGCATGGCCACCGGCCATGAAAAGACCGTCTCGACGATGTCTTGCGTCAGCACGTCCGTAGGCGCCCCGGATGCGACCGGCCGCCCCTCGCTGAGCAGGAGCAGCGAATCGGCGAAACGGGCCGCAAGGTTCAGGTCATGCGTGATCATCAAGACGCCGAGCCCCTGCGTATCGACGAGCCCCCGCACCAGCTCGAACAGTCCCATCTCGTGCTTCAAGTCGAGCGAGACGCCAGGCTCGTCGAGCACGAGCAGCTTCGGCTCCTGGGCGAGCGCGCGCGCAATTCGCACGCGCTGGTATTCGCCCCCGGAGAGCGTCCACAGCCAGCGGCCGGCGAGCTGCTCCACGTCGCAGGCCGCGAGCGCGCGCTGGACCGCGGCGTGATCCTCCGGGCGCTCCCGGCCCCACATCGAGAGATGGGGATAGCGGCCCAGCAGCACGGTCTCGCGAACGCGCTGGGGGAAGAGGTTGTCTTCGCGTTGCGGCACCACACCCACGAGGCGCGCGAGCTCCTGACGTGGCCACGAGTGTGCCGGTCTCCCCTCGATTTCGGCGCTGCCGCGCGCAGGCGAAAGCGCTCCCAACGCGATGCGAACGAGCGTCGTCTTGCCGCTGCCGTTTGGTCCGAGCACGGCGACGAATTGCCCTGGCTCCACCGAGAGCGAAACGCCGGCCAGCGCCTCGGCCTGCGCTCCGGCGTACGAATACCGCACGTCTTGCAGGCGCAGGGTCATGCGATCGTCCAGCGTCGGAGCAGCAGCGCAAACACCGGAACGCCGATCAGCGCGGTCACGACGCCCACCGGGAGCTCGCGCGGCGCGACGACCATCCGCGCCAGCGTATCAGCGATCGCGAGCAGGGCTCCGCCACCCAGGAACGCGGCCGGCAGGAGCGCGCGATGGCGATGGCCCCACGAGAGCCGCGCGATGTGTGGCACGACCAGGCCGACAAACCCGATCACGCCCGAGACCGCGACGGCGGCGGCCGTCAGCAGCGAGGCGGCGAGGTACACGCGCCGCTTCACCCGCTCCACGTCCGCGCCCAGGTAGCGGGCCGGTTCCTCGCCAAGGGCAAGCAAGTCGAGCGAACGCGCGGCGCCCAGCAGGACGATCAGCGGTATAGGTGTATATACACCTATCAACAGCACGGCATCCCAGGAGGCTGACGACAGTCCGCCCCACAGCCAGAGAAAAGCGTTCCGGAGTTCAGCGGCATCTGCCAGGGAGACGATTGCGGTGGTGATCGCGGCCGCGAACGCGCCCACGGCGACGCCGCCCAGCAGCAGGATCCGCGGATCCAGTGCGCCTCCGCCGATCATTCCCATCCGGTAGACCAACGCCAGCGCGCCCACAGCACCGATGAATGCGGCGATCGGCAGTGCCCAAGGCCCCGGCAGGTGCAGCGCGATCGCGAGCACGGCGCCGAGCCCTGCCCCGCCCGAGAGGCCAAGCAGGAACGGATCGGCGAGCGGATTGCGCACCAGCGCCTGGAGCGAAGCGCCCGCTGCCCCGAGGGAACCGCCCACCAGGAACGCGAGCAGCGCGCGCGGCGCGCGCAGGCTCCAGACGATATCCGAACGGAACAGGTCGCCGAGCGGCACGGCTGCCGGGCCCAGCATCACGCTCGCGGCGAGCGCGGCGATCACCACCATAACGAGCAAGAGCCACTTCATCGGGCGAGCAGCGCTTGCAACTGGCGAACTGCCGTGGCCGAGCGCGGCCCCGGCCGCCCGAACAGCGAGCCTCGCAACAGCAGGAACCGGCCGTCGCGCACGGCAGGCACCGCGCGCCATTCCCGCCGCCTGGCGAAGGCCGGCGGCGTGCCGGAATCCGACAGGACCGCGATCCACTGCGGGTTGCGCGCGGCGATCGTCTCGAGCGACACCTGCGCCGACGGCGCCGTAACGTCGTCAAACACGTTGCGCGCCCCCGCCAGCGTCGCGAGCTGATCGAGATAGCTGCCGCGACCGATGATGATTGGCGGATTATCCCAGACCACGAACGCCACAGAGGCGGTCGAGGGCGGGCGCGGGCGGGCGAGGAGACTGTCCATCGCGGTGGCGAGTGACTCGGCGCGCTGTTCGAGGCCGGTGAGCTGGCCCAACTTGCGCGTTGCGGGCCCGAGATCCTCTAACCGGTTGAGATCGAGCAGCACCGACTTGATCCCAATCCGCTCCAGCTGCTGCGCGGCCGTGACGTTTGGACCGGAGTTGTAGAGCACGACGAGATCCGGCTTGCGGGCGGCGACCGCTTCGACGTTGGGCGGCAGGCCGTCGCCAACGCTCGGAATCGCGAGCACCGCGGGCGGATAGTCGCACCACGTGGTCCGGCCGACGACGCGATCGCCCGCACCGATGGCAAAGAGGATTTCGGTGAACGACGGGAGCAGCGAAACGATCCGATGGGCCGCGCGGCCGTCAGGCCGTCGGGCCGTCGAGTGACAGCCGAGCAAAACGAGCAGAACTACAAAGAGTCTTCGCAGCACCATCCCTCCCGCGAGGGAATTCACTGGTGGCGCGAACGAAGACGTCTCCTGGCTCCGGGCGAAAACCGGCTCGCCTTCCCGGGATCACTCCCAGTGGCATTGAGCCGTTGCAACTGCCCGTTACAGTGGCGGGGCCGCGCCGGACTTGCACCGGCTTCCGTAATCCCCGTTCGCGTGAACGAACCTAGTCTAGGCGGGCGTCGGTCTCTTTCGCAAGGCCCACACGAGTGCGACGACCATGCCCGCGGCGAGCACCGCGATCACGTACGGCAGCAGCGTCCCCGCTCGAAAACCCGTCGACGGCAGGTCAATCTCGACACGATCTCCCGCGGCCAGCGGCCCGGCGCGATACGCCGCGAACCGCCGCGACTCGATCTCCTCGACGCCGAGCTTTTCGAGCTGCGGCGCGCGCACTGCCGCGGCCGTGTCTTCGACCAGCAGATTCACCTCCGTCGTCGCTTGATCGATCGGAATCGTGAGCGTGCGCGTGCCGGCGGGCAGCGCGTAGCCGTAGCTGAGCTGCTTCACGGGACCCGGCGGAATCGGGCCCAGGACGTGGACGCTGTCGTTCCGGAACACCATCGCTTCGGGCGAGATGTCGCCCTGTCCGCCGCGGAACTGGCCCGCGCCCCGGGGCACGCGTCCTGCCCAGGTCGGCGTGAGCGTGTCTTTGGCTATGCGCGTCGTCACGCCGGGGTTCTCGATCTCGAGGATTTCCAGGACTTCCCGCGTGCCGTCCTCGCGTGCGTGCGCGACGGTGGCGAGCCGCCGAGCGAGCCGGAGCGGCGGACCACTCACCGACGTGGCAAACGTCATGATGTCCTCGACATGGACGGCAGCGCGCCCGAGCACGAGTGGGAGCGAGAAGTAGGCGAGGCTGTCATACCAGGCGCTGATGACGTACACGCTCGCGCTGTCCGGTCGCCGGAGCAGAATCCGGTAGCGGCCGCGCGCGTCGCTGCGCGCCGAATCGATGGGCTGACCGCTCTCGCGCGTGACCTTGTGCAGGACCACCCAGGCGTTGGCGAGCGGAACCGTGTCCCCGCCGCCACGCAGGACGCGCCCACTGACGCTCACACCCTGCGAGGCGAGCGCCACGGGACAGCCGATCAGGAGCAGAAGACTAAGGCGTGAACTTCCCGAAATCTTCAGGATCGAGATTCTGGAGGTAGGACTTGAGGGTGTCCGCGTCGAGGGCCCCGCCCCCCCCCGCCGTGCCGCCGCTCTCCGACTGAATGCCGCCCTCGCCCGTGTCCACCGAGGTCAGCGTGAGCAGCGTATCACTCGTCAGGATCGGCGCCTTGAGCCGCAGCGCCAGCGCGATCGAATCGGAGGGGCGCGCGTCGATCTGGATGACGGTGTCGCCACGATAGATGTGCAGCTCGGCGAAGTACGTGTTGTCCTTCACCTGCGTGATGATCACCTTCCGCAGCTCCGCGCCGAGACCGACGATCACCTGCTTGAGCAGATCGTGCGTGAGCGGCCGCGAGAATTTCACGCCGGCCAGCTCCATCGCAATGGCGCTCGCCTCCGCGGGACCGATCCAGATCGGCAGCACCCGCTGGCCTTCGTTTTCCTGCAGAATCACGACCGGCGTGTTGCTCGTGCGATCCAGCCCGAGGTGAGCTACTCGAACCTGCAGCATCGCCCCCCCGGGAACCGGCATCAGGTCCCCATATCCCAGGACGCGAGATACTTGCGCTGTGCCGGCGTGAGGGTGTCGATCGCGACGCCCATCGCTTGCAGCTTGAGCCGCGCGATTTCTTGGTCGAGCTCGACCGGAATGCGGTGCACGTCTTTGCTGAGCTTCTTGGCGTTGTTCACCACGAACTCGGCCGCGAGGGCCTGATTGGCGAACGACATATCCATGACGCTCGCGGGATGGCCTTCCGCGGCGGCGAGATTGATCAAGCGGCCGTCGGCGAGCACGAACAGCTTCTTGCCGCCGAGCTGGAATTCGTCGACGAATTCGCGCACGCGCGTGGGGCCTTGCGCCGCCTGTTTCAGGCCGTCCAGGTCGATTTCCACGTTGAAGTGTCCCGAGTTCGCCACCACCGCGCCGTCCTTCATCGCGCGCATGTGCTCGACCCGGATGACCTCCACGTTGCCCGTGAGTGTGACAAACAGATCGCCCACCTTCGCGGCCTCTTCCATCGTCACGACCCGATACCCGTCCATCTGGGCTTCCAACGCCTTCATGGGGTCGATCTCGGTGACGAGGACGATCGCCCCCGCACCGCGCGCCCGCATGGCGAATCCGCGACCGCACCAGCCATACCCCGCCACGACGACCGTGCTCCCCGCGATGAGCAGGTTCGTCGCACGGATGATGCCATCCAGCGTGGACTGTCCTGTGCCGTACCGGTTGTCGAACAAGTGCTTCGTCTGGGAATCGTTCACCGCGATCACGGGGAACTGTAGCACGCCGTCCTTCGCCATGGCCTTGAGCCGGATCACACCCGTCGTGGTCTCTTCCGTCGATCCGATCACGCCGGCCACGAGCGCCTTGCGCTCGGCGACCGACAACGTCTCGATCCATTTGCGCACGGGTGGTGCCAGATCGTCCAGGCGATTGAGCGCGATCATGTGCAACGCGCCCACCAGGTCCGCCCCGTCGTCCATCGTGATGTCGGCGCGATGCGCGAGGGCGGCACGGATGTGCTCGTAATAGGTCGCGTGGTCCTCACCCTTGATCGCAAACACCTTGATGCCGTGGTCGCGCACGAGGTGCGCCGCGACATCGTCCTGTGTGGAGAGCGGGTTCGAGGCGCACAGGGCCACGTCGGCCCCGCCGGCCTGCAACGTCACCGCGAGATTCGCGGTCTCCGTCGTGACATGTAGACAGGCGGCCAGCCGCTTGCCCGCAAGCGGCCGCTCGCGCGTGAACCGCTCGCGCAGCTGCCGCAGCACCGGCATCGAGCGCTCGGCCCATTCGGTCCGCCGCCGCCCTTCATCGGCGAGACGGATCTCTTTGATGTCGTTCGTGGCTTTGCGCGACGTGGCAGTCTCAGACATTGGCCTTCCGGGAAGAACGGGACGCACGCTCGGCCGCGACCTTTAACTCCTCGACGCGGTCGACGTGCTCCCAGGTGAACAGCTCCACGTCGCGCTCGCCGACGCGGCGCGTCTCCGGCGCGCGGCCAAAGTGGCCATACGCCGCCGTGGGACGGTAGATGGGATTGCGAAGATTCAGTGCCTGAATGATGCCGCCTGGCGTCAGGTCGAAGACCTCACGCACCGACGCCTCGAGCGCTTCCTGCGGCACGGTGCTGGTGCCGAACGTGTCGACCATGACCGAGACGGGCTCGGCCACGCCGATCGCGTAGGCGACCTGCACCTCGCAGCGCTTGGCGAGCCCCGCGGCGACGATGTTTTTGGCGACCCAGCGCATCGCGTACGTGGCCGAACGGTCGACTTTGGACGGATCCTTGCCGCTGAACGCGCCGCCGCCGTGGCGCGCCATGCCGCCGTAGCTGTCGACGATGATCTTCCGGCCCGTGAGGCCGGCATCGCCCTGTGGCCCCCCGACGACGAAACGCCCCGTGGGGTTCACCAGCACGTCCTTGTCCTTCACGTCGAACCCGGCCTCGTGCACGACCGGCCGGACGACGTACGCCAGAATGCCGGCGCGCAGCTCGTCGTTGGCGATCATGTCGGAGTGCTGCGCCGACACGACGATCTTGTCGATGCCGACCGGCTTCGAGCCTTCGTACAGCACGCTGACCTGGGTCTTGCCGTCGGGGCGCAGCCACGGGAGCGCGCCGCTTTTGCGGACCGCCGCCAGCCGCTCGGCGAGCCGGTGCGCGAGCACGATCGGCAGCGGCATCAGCGACGGCGTCTCGTCGCTCGCGTAGCCGAACATCATGCCCTGATCGCCCGCCCCGCCCGTGTCCACGCCCATGGCGATATCGGTCGACTGGCGGTCGATCGTCGTCAGGATGGCGCAGGTCTGCGCGTCGAACCCGAAGTTCGCGTCGGTGTAGCCGATCGACGTGATGGTGCCGCGCACGATGTCGGGGATGTGCACGTACGTCGAGGTGGTGATTTCGCCCGCGATGACGGCCACGCCGGTGGTAACCAGCGTTTCGCAGGCGACGCGGGCTTTCGGATCGTTCGCCAGGATCGCGTCGAGTACCGCGTCCGAGATCTGATCGGCGATTTTGTCCGGGTGCCCTTCCGTGACCGACTCGGAAGTGAAGACGTGACGATGAGTTGGCATGTTTTTGGTCCTCTAGAGTTTCAAACTACCCGAGCGCCGTCCGGCGGGCAACCGCGCGTCCGGATCGAGCAACGTCAAATCCACCGCTTCGGCCAGCGCGAAGCGCAAGATGTCGAGCGCGAGCTCTGCCGAGCGCGCGGCGAGCGCCGCGTCCGCGGCCGAGCGTGCCTGTGCCGTGGTCACCTGGCGGATGAGCCACTTGATCAACGGCAGCGCCGGCGGCGCGACCGAGAGCGTCTCGTATCCGAGGCCAAGCAGCAGGAATGCGGAGACCGGCTCCGAAGCCATTTCGCCGCACACGCTCGCCGGTTTCCCCGCCGCGCGCGCCGCTTCCGCCACGAGCTTGAGCAGCCGCAATACGCTCGGATCGTGCGGCGTGAATCGGTCCGCGAGCCGCGCGTTGCCGCGATCCACCACCAGCGTGTACTGCGTCAGATCGTTCGTCCCGACGCTGAGGAAATCGCTGATCTCGACGAACCGGTCCGCCAGCACCGCGGCGGCCGGCGTTTCGACCATGACGCCGAGCGGCACGGACTTGGCAGCAGCGATGCCGCTCCGCTCGAGGCGCGCGGCCTCTTCGTGCATCAGCTCGCGCGTGCGCTCGACTTCGTCGAGCCGGGTGACGAGCGGAATCATGAGCTGCAGATTCGCCGCCACCGCCGCGCGCAGCACGGCGCGGATCTGCGTTCGAAACATCTCCGGCTCGTCGAGGCACACCCGGATCGCGCGCCAGCCCAGGAAGGGGTTCGCTTCCGCCGGCGTCCGGAACGGCGCCGGGAATTTGTCGCCACCGAGATCATAGGTTCGAATGACGACCGGATGCCCCGAAAACGCCTCGCCCACGTGCCGGAAATACTTCGCCTGCTCGTCCTCGCTCGGCAACTCGCTGTGTCCGGTGATCAGGAACTCGGTCCGCAGCAGGCCGACCCCTTCGGCACCATGCACCACCGCGGCCGTAACCTCGTCCGGCAGGTCCACATTGCCGCGCAAGGCGACGTGCACGCCGTCGACCGTGACGGATGGCTGGCTGACCGCTTCCTCGAGCCGCGCGGTCAGCTCGCGCCGGCGCGTCTCGGTGCGCTCGGCTTCCTCGATCTCCGCTGGTGTGGGGTCGAGCAGGACGGTGCCGCGGGTGCCGTCGAGAATCGCCTTCGTGCCGTGCAAAATGCGCGCCACGGCGTCGCGCAGACCGAAGATCGCGGGAATCCCGAGCGAGTGCGCGAGAATCGCGGCGTGCGAGGTCCGGGTGCCCTCTTCGCTGATCAACCCCACGATCTGATGGCGGTCGAGCTGCACCGTCAGCCCGGGAGACAACTCCCGCGCGACGAGAATGGACGGCTCGGCGAGGCTTTCCCACACGTCCGATGCGCCGCGCTTGTGCATCAAGTGCTGAATCACGCGGATCGCCACGCCCGTCAGATCCGCGAGCCGCTCCTTGAGCAGCGGATCGCCGGCGGCCGTCCAGAGATCGCGCACCTCGAGCGTCTTGAACTCGAACGCCTTTTCGGCGGTGAGGTGGTTCTCGCGGATCAGCTCCGCGACGCCGCCGATGAAGTCCTTGTCCTCCAGCATCAGCAGCTGCGCGTCGAAGATCCGCGCTTCATCGACCCCCGCGCGGTCTTCCGCCCGGGCCCGCAGCTCGTTGATCTGGTTGCGGACGTCCTTGAGCGCCGCCCGCAAGCGCCGCACCTCCTTCTCGACCTGGCTGCGCGAGACGACGCGGTGCGGCACCTCGGGGAGCGCCCAGCGCACCGTGACGGTCGGCCCGATCGCGATGCCGGGCGAGACGCCGATGCCCTTCAACACGCGGTCGCTCATTCCTTGACCGGTTTCAAGTGCATCTCGTTGAAGCCGGCCGCAACCAAATCGAGCAACGCGGCCATCGCCTGCTCCGCATCCTCGCCGTCGGTCTTGATGCGAATCGTCGACCCGCATTCGGCCGCCAGCGTCATCATGCCGAGAATGCTCTTGCCGTTGACAACCGCGCCGTCTTTGTGGATCTCGACGGACGATTTGAACTTGTTCGCCACTTTGACGAACTCCGCTCCGGGCCGCACGTGCATGCCGAGCGGATTCACGATGCACGCGTCCCGTTCGACTACGGCCATATCCATCCGACGACCAGGGCGAGCGCGGCCAGCCCGAGCGCGACCCGCAATCCGCTCAGGAGGTCGCCGCGCCAGCGCAGCAGGAGGAAGGCCACGCCCGCGGTCACGACCGCCGCCAGCTGGCCCCAGCGCGGGAACGGGGCGGCGAGCGAACGCGCGGCGAGCGGCAAAGCGACGCCCACGACGAACGCCATCGCCGGACCCAGCAGCGCCGTGGCCTTGTGGAGTACGGGATGGTGCAGCGCCGTACTGACGCGGGTCCCATGGGTCCACCCGGCATGCAATGCCCACCAGCGCAGGGTGACGTGACCGATGTTGTAGACGATGAGGAATGCCGCGACGGCCCCCCACCCCGCCCCGAGTGCGACGGCGACGATGGTCGACCCCGACAGGAACGGCAGCCAGCCGGCCCACACGAGCCGGTCGCCGAGCGAGCCGAGCGGCCCGCACAGCGCCTCGCGCAGGCGCTCGATCTGCTCGGGCGGCGCGCCGTCGTGCTCCGCGCGCGCCGCGGCACCGACCGCCAGGCCGGTCAGGTAGGGATGCGCATTGAAGAAGTGCGCGCCGCGCGCTACCGCCGACCGGTATTTGCCGTCTGCGAGATCGCGCAGCAGCGGCTCTTCCGCCACGCCCATGCCCAGCCCGAGCATGCGCTCGTAGTTGTACGAGCCCTGAACAGCGAACAGGCGCAGCAACGCCCGGCCCAGCCCGCGTTTCAGCGCAGCCATACGGCCACCAGCAAGCCGCCACCGAGTCCGGTGGCAAACCAGCCGAGATTCGGACCCTTGCCGACGAGTCGGAGCGTACCCGCGGCCCCCGCCGCGAGCGCGGAGGCCACGGCGGCGGTGGCCAGCACGATGGCGTCGCGGGGCGACAGCGGTCCCGCGAGCAGCGGCCGCGCGAGCCAGGCGAGGAACAAGCCGAACGCGGTGACCAGGCCGGCCCGGAGCGCGTCGCGCAGCAAGGCGCCGACGTGCAGACGCACCAGGGCGCGCGGGTCGCCCGACTCGAGCGTCGCCGCGGCCGCATGCACGACGCGCGAGTTCAGTCGGCGCAGCACGTTGATGGTGACGCCGCCGACCAGCGCGGTCACCAGCCCGACCAGCGCGCCCAGCCCCAGCCCCAGCACGCCGGTCGCGGCATGTGCCGTCGCAACGGCGGCAACCGTGGCCGGACCGTACTCCGGATAGCGCACGGCGCCGACGGGCAGAATGTCGTATTGCAGCAGCTCGAACATCACGCCGAGTTTCAGACCAGTGGGGATGTCACCGAGAATGGCGCCGGCCACGGTCCCGGCGACGATCGGACGCGCGATCATCATCTGCGGGAGGCTCACGAGGTCCACGCCCACGAGCGTACCCCAGACGAGCAGCGCGAGCAGGACCTCGACGGGGAGGTTCAGGTGAACTCTCCCACCGGGACTGCGCGCGCGGTGGGCACGTCCTGCGCCGTGACGTCCACGCCCCCGGCCGCGAGCTGGCGCAGCTTGGCTGCTTCCTCGTCCGTCAGATAGACGAAGCGCAGCCGTTCCCGGCGGCCGGTGCGATGGTGAACCCCGCCGACGTTGATGCGCCGCACCTGCGGCGCGCGCTGCGTGAGCGCGACCGCCGTATCGATGTCACCCACCAGCAGAATTCCGACGCGCTCGTCGGCTTCCCACGTGGACATCTGCGCCGCGGCCTGGTCGACCGACGCAAAAACCACCTCGATCTGCGGCGGCACGCCCATGCGATACAGGTCCTGCTCCCAGTCGCTGCTGCTCACCTCATCGTCGACCAACACGATGAACGAGGCGTTGAGCGGCTGTCCCCACCCGACCACCACCTGGCCATGAATCAGCCGGTCATCGATGCGATACAGCGCGAGCGTCATGCCGCGGTGACCCGGATGGCCTTGGCGCCGGCATCCACCGCACGGCGCGCGGCTTCCTCCGGCGAGACGTTGCGGTGGAACACGAAATCGAGCAGCATGGCGAGGTTGACGCCGGTGACGACGGCGATGTCGGCATGCTGCCTGGCGTAGCGCGTCGAGCTGGTCATGCAGGAGCCGCCCGGCAGATCCACGAACAGCACGGCCGGTCCATCGCCGACGGCCTCGCGCAGCCGCTCGGCGAGCGCCTCCGTGCCGCACCCTTCGTTGGACACCGCGGTGAGCGCGTCTTCGATCCCGGTGATCGCGCGCACCGCGGCGACGAGCGCCGGGGCGACGGCGGCGTGCGACACGATGATGCCGCGCAGCTCACTCATAGTCTTCCTCGAGGTACTGTTGCACGCCGCCTTTCTCGCGCATGCGCCGGATCAGCCGCTCGTTGAAGGACGTCGCGGAATCGACGCCGCTGTAGCGCAGCAGATGATTCATCGCGACGACTTCGCAGATCACCGTGAGGTTCTTTCCCGGATTCAGGGGAACCGTGACCAGCGGGACCGGCACATCCAGCAGCTCGGTGAGCTGTTGATCGAGCCCGGTGCGGTCGTATTCGCGGCTGTTGTCCCAATCCTCGAGCTGCACGACCACTTCGATGCGCTTCTGCTGGCGTACGGAGCGAATGCCGAACAACGCGTTGATGTCGATCAGTCCCACGCCGCGGATTTCCATGAAGTGACGGGACACCTCATGTCCCCGGCCGATGAGCACATCGTGGCCGCGGCGCGTGATGTGCACGACGTCGTCCGCGACCAGCCGGTGCCCGCGCTCGACCAGATCGAGGACGCACTCACTCTTGCCGATCCCCGAGCGTCCCCGAAACAGCAGCCCCACGCCGAACACGTCCGCCAGCGAGCCGTGGACCGTGGTGCGCGGCGCGAACGCATCGTCGAGAAACGGCTTGAGCCGGCGATAGAACTCGGCGGTTTTGAGCCGCGTGCGGATGACGGGAATGCCCTTCGCGCGCGCCAGCACGATCAGCTCCTCGGGCGCGTCCTGCGCCTTCGTGATCACGACGCACGGCAGCGCGTACGAGAGGAACGTCTCGATCGAGGTGCGCCGCGCCTTGGCATCGAGCGACGCGAGGTAGGTAATCTCGGTCTCGCCCAGGATGTGCACCCGATCGGTGCCCACGAAGCGCGCCGTGTACCCGGCCAGCACGAGGCCGGGGCTGTTCGCTTCGGGTGAGCGGATCTCCCGCTCGAGACCAACCTCGCCCGTCAGGATCTCGAGCTGCAGGACTTCGCCCTTGCGGGTGAGCAGGTCCCCGACTTTGAGCCGGGGCGGAGCGGCGGTTGGTACGCTCACCGCGGGCCGGATACCTTGGGATTGGAGCGACGGACGCCGCGCGGGCGCGGAGATTCCTTCTCGTCGAGGAGCTGTCGCTTCACGCGCCCAATCGCGCGATCGAGCGCCGAGCGCAGATCGGCCGCTTGCGATTTCGCCACATAGATGCGGCCGCGGGGGGCGTGCACTTCGATCTCGACCCCAGCCTGGCCGGCGTCCTCCGTGAAGATCACCTGCGCGTGGTGCGGGCGGCGCACGAGCTTGCTCACCTTTTCCACGAGGTCCCGCGCATGGGCGCGCAGGTCATCGTCAATCTCGGTGTGACGGGCGGTGATCGTGATCCGCATGAATCAACTCTCGCTTTCCTTGATCGTGTGTTCGAGATGCGCGAGCGTCGCGCGGGCGGCCGCGTCCCAGGAGAGTCCTTCGGCAAATCCGCGCGCCGCGCGTCCCAGCCGATCGACCAGGGCGGGACCCGTGGCGAGCGCCAGCAAGCGATCGGCCAGCGCCGGCACGTCGCCGTGCGGCACCAGAAACCCGGTCACGCCGTCGCGCACCGACTCGCGCAAGCCGTCGCTGTCCGAGGCAATCGCCGGGGTGCCACAGGCCGCCGCTTCGACGTTCGTGATGCCCCACCCTTCTTTGGGACTCGGGAAGACCACCGCCCAGGCGCGGCGCAGTAAGCGGCGCTTTTCTTCTTCCGACACAAACCCCAGAAACCGCACCGCGGGTCCCAGGCCCAGCTCGGCGGCGAGCCGTTCCAGCCTGGGCCGATCGTCACCCGCACCGCAGATCTCGAGGGTCATGTCGGAGCGCTGCACGCGGGCCTGCGCCAACGCGCGCAATGCCAGTTCCACTCCTTTATAACGCTTCAGTCGGCCAAGGTACAAGAACGTCGGACGATCGGCGCGCGGCGTCGCCGGATCGGGTCGATACCATGTGGAGTCGACACCCGGATGGATGACGACCACCCGATCCGGGCGCACCCCGCGCCGCACCAGATCATCCCGCGTGCTCTCGGAAATGGCGTGAAACGCGGCCCTGCGATAGACCCGGGGAATCGGCAGCTCGGCTGCCCACACCACTGCGGCCATCGGGGCGCTCGCCTCCGCGAAGGCCGTCGTTCCAAAGAGGTGTGGTACGATCGCGACGAGCGGCAGCCCGGTGACGAGCGGCAGAAACAGCGGGACCTTGTTGATGTCCTCGACCACGATGTCGAACGTCCCCTCCCCTCCCGCCCCCCGCAGCGCCTGCCGCACGGCGCCGCGCCCTCGGAGGGCAAAGCTGTGCCGTCCGCCGACGCGCCGGACCTGAATCCCGTCCACCACGGCCCGGGGCGCGCATCCAGGCCAGCCACTCGCGACCAGGTGCACGTCGTGCCCCCAGCCGGCGATCCGGCCGAACAGCTGGTGCAGGTGGATCTCGGCGCCGCCGGCCTGGGGGTTTTCGCGGTCGTTCCAGTTGGTGAGCAGGATTCTCACAGCGCGCCCGACTGACGCGCGACGGCGTCGAGGATGCCATTAATGAAGGCCGGCGCGCGCGCGCCGGCGAACCAGTGCGCCAGCTTCACCGCCTCATCGATCACCACGCGGGAGGGCGTGGACGCCTCGTCCAGCTCGGCGAGCGCCAGCCGCAGGATGTTGCGCTCGATCACGCCGACGCGCTCGAGGCGCCAATGCTCCGCGGCGTCGGCGATGCGGCGGTCGAATTCGGGCAGCCCCGCGACCGCTTTGGCCGCGAGGTCCGCGCCGCGATCGTAGCCCCTCCCCGGGGCGCGGCCGTACATCACCGCCACGCGCGCGACGACGGCTTCAATCGTTGGTGCGCCGGAGAGGTCCCACGCGTAGAGGAGCTGGAGGGCGCGGGCCCGCGCCTTAGTCTCGGGACGCTGCATCGAGCCGCTCGATCGCATCGGCGGTCTCGAGCGCCGCCTGGACCGCCTCGGCACCCTTACTCACGCGGGCCTGCGCCTGCACGAGCGTCTCGGTCGTCAGCACGCCAAATCCGACCGCGATGCGGTGGGCGAGGGCGACGTTCCCCAGACCGCGCGCCGCTTCGGATGCGACGTACTCGAAATGCGGCGTCTCGCCGCGAATCACGCAGCCCAGCGCCACGATCACGTCGAACCGCTCGCTCACCGCCGCGGCCTCGGCGACGACCGGCAGCTCGAACGCCCCCGGCACCCAGGTGACATGGACGTGGCTATCGGGGATGCCGCCGCGCCGCAAGGCTTGCCGCGCGGTATCGAGGAGCTGCGTCGTGATCTGTTCGTGAAACCGGCTGACGATGATCGCCACGCGGCGCTGGCGAGTGGACGTGCGCGCGGCCGGTGGAGGACGGTGAGGCACGATCAGTGGGTGAGGAAGTGGCCGAGCTTGTCCCGCTTGACGTCCAGATAGGCCCGGTTCTCGTCCGAGGGCGCCGGCACGATCGGCAGCCGCTCGACGATCTCCAGACCGTAGCCCTCGAGACCGACCAGCTTCATCGGATTGTTCGTCAGCACGCGAATCGACGACAGCCCGAGATCGAGCAGAATCTGCGCGCCGATCCCGTAGTTCCTGAGGTCGGGTTTGAACCCCAGCTTCTCATTCGCTTCGACCGTGTCGTGCCCCTGATCCTGCAGCTCGTAGGCCTTGAGTTTGTTCAGCAGGCCGATGCCGCGTCCTTCCTGATCGAGGTACACGACGACGCCCGCCCCGGCCGCGGCGATCATGCGCATCGCGCTGTGCAGCTGCCAGCCACAGTCGCAGCGCGTCGAGCCAAAGACGTCACCGGTCAGGCACTTGGAGTGCATCCGCACCAGCACCGGCTGCGTGCCGGCCACGTCGCCGTACGCCAGCGCGATGTGCTCGGCGCTGTCGACGTCGTTGCGGTAGCCGATGATGCGAAATTCCCCGAACGGGGTGGGCAGCCGCGCGTCGGCGACGCGGTGCACGAGCCGCTCGTGCTTGAGCCGGTAGGCGACGAGTTGGGCCACGGTGATGAAAGTGATCCCATGGTGGCGCGCGAACCGCTCGAGGTCGGGACGCCGCGCCATGCTGCCGTCGGGATTGAGGATCTCGCAGATGACGCCGGCGGGATACAGTCCCGCGAGGCGCGCCAGATCGATGCTCGCTTCGGTCTGCCCGACGCGCTGCAGCACGCCGCCGGGCCGGGCCCGCAGCGGGAAGACGTGGCCGGGACGGCGCAAATCGCTCGGCGCCGTGGACGGGTCGATCGCGACGCGAATCGTGGCCGCGCGGTCGGCCGCCGAAATCCCCGTCGTCACGCCGAAGCGCACCGCCGCGTCGATGCTGATGGTGAACGCCGTCTCGTGCGACTCGCTGTTGCGGTCGGTCATTTGCGGGAGGCCCAGCGCGTCGCAGCGCTCGGGGGTGAGCGGCGTGCAAATCAGGCCGCGGGCGTGCGTCGCCATGAAGTTGATCATTTCGGGGGTGACTTTTTCGGCCGCCCCGATCAGATCTCCCTCGTTCTCGCGCCGCTCGTCATCAGCCACGATGACGAGCTTGCCCGCGCGAATGTCGGCAATCGCCTGTTCTACCGCTCCGAACGACATAGCTGCCTCACGTATTTTCCCAGCACGTCGGCTTCGACGTGCACCCGGTCACCCGCTTTGAGCGTTCCCAACGTCGTATGCGCGCGCGTGAACGGCACGAGCGACACCTGCACCACACCCGCGCTCGGCAACTCGTTCACGGTCAGGCTTACACCGTCCACCGTGATCGCCCCGTGCAGCACCGTCGTCTCTACGACCTCGCGCGGCACGCGGATGTCCACGAGCAGCGCATCGTCGGCCTCCGCTACGCGCTCCGCCGTCCCGACGCCGTCCACGTGTCCCTGGACGAAATGCCCGCCCAGACGGTCGCTCGCGCGTAACGCGCGCTCGAGGTTTACCGCCCTGCCCTTCCGCCACTCACCGATCAGCGTTCGGCCCAGCGTCGTGTGAACGGCGTGAACGGTAAAGCCGCCTCGTACCACACGCTCGACGGTGAGACACGCGCCGTTGAGCGCGATGCTTTCACCCTTCTTCACGCCTTTGTAGGACGCCTTTACACGCAGTTCCACGCCGTTGTTCACGTGCACTGCGTCTATCCTGCCCACCGCGCCTACGATTCCGGTAAACATAGCCGTCGATCCAAGACCAATAATGTATCAGAGCCCAGCGCGCGCCGCTCCACCACGGTCCAGCGAGGGGCGTCCGCGAGCGGCGAGGCCGGGATGCCGGCAAAAGCCGGGACGCCGCCTTCCCCCAGCCACACCGGCGCCTGCACCCAGTAGAGCCGGTCCACGAGACCCTCCGCCAGCAGCTTGGTGCCGAGCGCGCCCCCGCCTTCACACAGGATCGACTGGATCCCGGCGAGGCGCAGCTGCGCGAAGGCCTGCGACAGCGCCTCGGGACGGAAGACGCGCACGCCGTTGCCTTCGAGCACGGAGACGTTCGCCTTCGGCGCCTCTTGCGAGGCGACCACCCACGTCGGCACTTCGCGCGCCGTCTGCACGAGTGACACACCCAGATTGAGCATTGCGCGCCGGTCGAACACGATTCGCACCGGCGGCTTCCGCGGCGTCACGCCGCCGCGCGCGGTGAGCTGGGGATTGTCGGTGAGCGCGGTCGTGCCGCCGACCGCAATCGCGTCGAACCCGGCGCGGAGCCAATGCACATGCTCCCGCGCTTCGGGACCGGAGACCCATTGCGAGCGACCGCCCGCGTCGGCGATCCGGCCGTCGATGGACGTGGCCAGCTTGAGCGCCACAAACGGGCGAAGCGTCTGGAGACGTGTGAACAGAAACGGCGCGTTCTGGGCCGCGGCCTCCTCGGCGAGGAGTCCGGCCTGCGTGTCGATCCCGGCGCGCTTCAGGATGTCGAAGCCGCCGCGCGCGTCGATGTCGGGGTCGCGCACGGCCGCCACGACGCGGCGCACGCCCGCCGCGCGGATCGCGTCGGTGCACGGCGGCGTCTTGCCGTGGTGCGCGCACGGCTCGAGCGTGACGACCAACGTGGATCCCTTGGCCTTGTCGCCCGCCGCGTGCAGCGCGGCCAGCTCGGCGTGCGGGCCGCCGAACGACGCGTGCCATCCTTCGGCGACCGCTTCGTCACCGCGCAACACCACCGCGCCCACCAGCGGATTGGGGGAGACGTGTCCCCAGCCGCGCCACGCGAGCTCCAGCGCGCGGCGCATGGCATCGCGTTCCCTATCTTTCTTCAAATCTCACCGCTGGCGGGTCCTGACGGCCGGTGCGGATCTCGCCGATGATCCAGGCCGGCACTTGCGCGCGTGCGGCCGCGCGCATCGCCACCTCGACCTCGTCGCGCGCGACCACCGCAATCATGCCGATCCCCAGATTGAAGACGGTGCGCATCTCCTGACGTCCCACCTGCCCCGCTCGCATCAGGACGCGGAAGAGCGGCGGCCACGGCCAGCTGCCCGCATCGATCAGCGCCTCGACGCCGGTGGGGAGCACGCGCACCAGGTTCCCGGCGATCCCGCCGCCCGTGACGTGCGCCAGCGCGTGCACATGAGACAACGCCGGGCGCACGGCGGCGACGTAGCTGCGATGCACCGCCAGCAGCACCTGTCCCACGGTCTGGTCGGTCTCGGGGAACGGATCGTCGATCCGCAGCTTCATGCTGTCGAAGACGATCTTGCGCGCGAGCGTGTAGCCGTTGGTATGCAGTCCGGTGGACGCGTAGCCGATGAGCTGATCGCCCGGCGTGACACGGTCCCCGTGCAGCGCCTGGTCTTCCTCGACGACGCCGATGATCGCGCCGGCGAGATCGTAGTGGCCGGGCTGGTAGAGATCGGGAAGCTGTGCGGTTTCGCCGCCCGCGAGCGTCATCTGGTGCGCGCGGCAGCCGCGCACCACGCCGGCGACGATCTGGGCCGCGATGTCCGGAACGAGCGTCCCGGTGGCGATGTAATCGAGGAACGCGAGCGGCGTGGCGCCGTGGACCAGGATGTCGTTCACCGAATGATTGACGAGATCTTCGCCGACGGTGTCGTGGATCCCGGCGGCGGCCGCGACGAGCACTTTGGTGCCCACGCCGTCGGTCGACAGCACGAGCACCGGCTTGTGGTAGCCGTCGGGGATGCGCACCATCCCGCCGAACCCGCCGACCTGGCCGCGCGCCAGCGGGGTGCGCGTGGTGCGCACCAGCTCCGCGATGCGCCGCTTGGCTTCTTCGGCGGTGTCGAGCTTGACGCCGGCCGCCGCGTAGCGATCGGCCTTGGTCATTCTTCTCCGTCCAGCGAGAAGTGCACGAGATCGCGGAAGGCTTTCACGCGGCTCCGGACCTCCTGGAGCGTGACCCGCTCGAGCCGCTGCACCCCGAACGCTTCGACGGCGAGCGAGCCCAGCGCGGAGCCGTACACCATCGCGCGGCGCAGATTGGGAAACGTGAGATCGCCCGTGCGCGCGATATACGCCATGAATCCGCCCGCGAACGCGTCCCCGGCACCCGTCGGATCGAAGACTTCTTGCAACGGATAGGCCGGCGCCTTGAACGTGGTCTCGGGATCGACGAGCAGCGCGCCGTGCTCGCCCTGCTTGATCACCACCATCTTGGGACCGCGGCCGAGGATCCAGTGCGCCGCGCGGTAGATATTCCAGTCGCCTGAAAGCTCGCGGGCTTCGGAATCGTTGACCATCAGAATGTCGATGTGCCGCAGCAGCTCGAGCAGCAGATCTTTCTTTCCCTGGATCCAGTAGTTCATCGTATCGCAGGCCACCAGCTTCGGCTGCTTCACCTGGTCGAGGACGCTGAGCTGGAGCTCCGGATCGATGTTGCCGAGGAATACGTACTCCGCATCGCGGAATTTCTCGGGGATGCGCGGGCTGAATTCCGCGAACACGCCGAGGCGCGTTTCCAGCGTCTCGCGGCTGTTGAGATCGTAGGAGTAGCGCGCCTTCCAGCGAAACGACTCGCCCTGGCGTCGCTCCACGCCGGCGAGGTCCACGCCACGGGCGGCGAGCGCCTTGAGGTGCGTTTCGGGGAAATCGCTGCCGACGACGCCCACGACCTGCACGGGATGGAGCACCGCGCCGGCCATAGCGAAGAACACCGCCGCGCCGCCGAGCGTATCGGCGGTCTCGCCGAACGGCGTGATGACGGAATCCAGCGCGATCGACCCAACGACGACCAGACCCACGCTTACATCCGTTCCGGGGCGCGAATCCCCAAGAGGGTGAGACCGTTTGCCAGCACCTGCTGCGCGGCGCGCGCGAGCACCAGCCGGGCGGCCTCCTCCGGCTCGCCCAAGACCCGGTATTTGTGATACCACGCATGCGCGATCCGGGCCAGTCCCTCCAGGTAGCCGGTGATGCGGTGCGGCTCGTACGCGGCCGCGGCGCGGCGTACCACATCGGGAAACTCCGCCAACTCCTTGAGCAACGCGAGCTCTTCGGGCTGCGTGAGCACCGCCAGATCGACGCCCTCGGCGCGCACACCCCCCGGGTCTCGCGCCGCGACGCGGAAGATGCCGGACATGCGCGCGTGTGCCATCTGGACATAGAACACGGGATTCTCGTCGGTCTGGCTCTTGGCGAGATCGACGTCGAACACGAACTGGGAGTCGCCCCGCTTCATCAGGAAGAAGTAGCGCGCGGCGTCGACGCCGGTCTCCTCGAACAGATCCCGCAGTGAAACGAAGTCGCCGCTGCGCTTGGAGAAGCGGACCTCGTCCCCCGCGCGCATGACCCGCACGAGCTGCACGATCTCGACGTGAAAGAAATCGTCCGGATAGCTGAGGGCCTGCAGCGCGGCCCGCATCCTGGGGATGTAGCCATGATGGTCGGCGCCCCAGACGTCGATCGCGCGCGCGAAGCCGCGCTCGTGCTTGTCGCGGTGATACGCGATGTCGGGCACAAGGTAGGTGTACGTGCCGTCGCTCTTCTTCAGGACGCGATCCTTGTCGTCACCGAGCCCGGTCGTCCGCAGCCACAGCGCCCCTTCGGACGTGAACGTGTGGCCCTTCTGGGCCAGCTCGGTGAGCGTGGCGTCGATGAGTTTGCGCTGGTAAATCGACGATTCCGTCGTCACCACGTCGAAGCGCACGCCGAATTCCGCGAGGTCCCGATCCTGCTCGGCGCGCTCGGCCTGGACGCCGAGCTCGCGCGCGCGGCGCACACCTTCGGATTCCGAAAGATCCGCGAATCGCTTCCCTTCCTTCTTCAGGATCTGCTCGGCCAACTCGCGGAGGTACTCTCCGTGGTAACCACCTTCGGGAATCTCGGCGCTGCGACCGACCGCCTGTTGCACGCGCGCCCACAATGACCGCGCCAGCTTGTCGATTTGCGTGCCGGCATCGTTGACGTAGAACTCGCGAGTCACCTGCCAGCCGGTCCACTCGAGCAGCGCGGCGAGGCCGTCGCCGAGCGCGGCGCCGCGGCCGTGCCCCACGTGCAGCGGGCCGGTCGGATTCGCCGACACGAACTCGACGTTGATCTTTCGTTGTTGACCGACGTCGCTTCGCCCGTAAGCGGCGCCCGCAGCGAGAATCGACGGCAGCACGCCCACGACCTGGGCTTCGACCAGGAAGAAGTTGATGAACCCCGGCCCGGCGATTTCCGTCTTCCGCACGACGGTGGCTGGCAGCTCGAGATTGGCGACCAGGCGCTCGGCGATAGCGCGCGGCTTCTGGCCCAGCGTCTTAGCCAGCGTGAGCGCGAGGTTCGTGGCGAGGTCGCCGTGACTGGGATCGCGCGGGCGCTCGAGGGCGACGTCCACCTCGGGCGCGCCGAGTCGAGACGCCGCCTGAATCAGCGCCGCGCGGATCACCTCCGGAGCCTTCACTTGTCGGAGCTGGAGTCTTTCTTCGCCTGCGGTTTCGACTCGGCCGGCTTGTCGGCTTTCTCGGCCTTACTGTCGGCTTGTTCCGTTGCTCCCGCGGGCCGTTTGTAGTCGGTCGCGTAGAAACCCGAACCTTTGAAATGGACGCCGGCGCCGCCCGAGATCAGCCGCTCCGCGCGCTTGCCGCACTTGGGGCATTTCGCGTGACGCTTGCTGGTGATTCGAGGGAAGGTCTTTTCAAAAACGTGCCCCGCCGGACACTTGTATTCGTACGTTGGCATCGGTCGAGAATCTAACGGCAACGGCGCGGACAATCACTACTAGACGCACAGGCGCACAGCGGTCAACAGGAGTCTGGATACAGGGGTTGTCCCGTCAGACTCTGGCCTGTTTACCGCGGTGCGTCTGCTGCGTCTAGCTTTTGCTTGTGCCCGCTTTCCTTACGAATTGCAATGCCCCCGATGGGCAGCGCATTACCTGCGCGGCGACGACGTCCGGCGGCTGTAATTCGGGCTTGATCCAGCGCTTGCGCTTGATGTCGAAGACGTCGGGCAGCCCCATCAGACAGACGCCCGAGTGGATGCACACGTCCGGATCGAACGTGACCGTAATCCCCTCGGCTTCATAGGTCTGCCGACGCTTGGGCATGACCCGAATCTTACGTCCGGCGGGGCGGAGGGGGCGGAGGTGCCGGCGGGGAGGCTGCAGCCTGCTTCTCACTTCTGATACGTAGGAGCCCACGAACAATGAAGAACACGCCGAGGCCATCGAAGAAGATGCTGAATAAACTGAAGTCACCCAGGAATACCGAGCCCCCGAAAACCAGCCCGATAGCGATCAACACGACACCCCAGAAGATGTCTTTCACGATCCCTCCGCGTTGGAGTTCGGTCGTGGTGTGAGCGACACCAATGTAGCAAATCCCTACGCCTCGGGGGTACGGTTCAGTCGCAGCTCCGCCCAGACGACCTCGCGAGCGTCGATCACATCTCGCACCTGACGCTCGCGGGTCGTCAACGCGGCTCCTCCCGTTTTTACCTCGAGAAACACGACCCGGCGCACTTCACCCGCGGCGAGCCCATCAAACACCACCAGGTCCACGGGACTGCCGAGGAAGCGCGCGTCCTTGGGGTTGAATCCGAACTCCGGGAGATAGGGGACGAGCTGCTCGTGCACTTTCCCCGCCGTCACGGCGAGGCTGCGCTGCACGGCGTTCTCGCGGATCGCGGCGCTGTAGCGAAGCTTCCAGATCACGAAGTACAGCGACGCCACGACGATCCCGATCACGATGCCGATCAACAGGTCGAGCCGGCTAGACACCACGCGTACCTCCGAGACTCTCGCGCGGCGCCGGGCGCGGCCGGGTCAGACCGAGCATACCTCCACTGGACGGTTGGACCGTTGGACGGTTGGAATGGGCAGCAGGCCAATCGCAACGGCCCCCGCGATGGAATGCAAGGCGTCCCGCCGCGTCACCATCCCACCTTCCAACCGTCCAACCGTCCAACGCATCTCAGAATTCCAGCTGACTCAGATACTTGTAGCTCACCGCGATGTCGTCGAACGGCTGCGGCGGCTGGTCGTGCTCGACGAAGAAGTGCTTGATCCCAGCCTGCTCCCGCTTCGCGAAGATGCGTCTCCATTCAATCTTGCCCTGTCCCACGTCCACCATCTTGTGCTCGGGACCGCCCATCGAGTCCTTCACGTGCACGAGCGGAATGCGCCCGGGCCAGCGCGCGAAATAGGCAAGCGGATCCTGGCCGCCCCTGGTGAGCCAGTACAGGTCGATCTCGAGCTGGACGAGCTTGGGATCGGTGCTCTGCAACAGCAGGTCGTAGGGCACCTGCCCTTCCATCTTCGGGAATTCGAAGTCGTGGTTGTGATAGGCGAACTGGATCCCCGCATCCTTGGCCACCTGTCCGACGCGGTTGAACTCCTCCGCGATGCGCTTCCAGCCATCGAGGGTCATGCGCTTTTCCTCCGGGATCCAGGGCGCGACGAGGTAATCGTGTCCCACCGCTTTAGCGAGGTCGACGGCCTTTTTCCACCCGTCGGGATTGTCCGACATCAGGTGTGTCGCCGGCGCGGACAGTCCGTTGCGCTCGAGAATCGCCCGGACGTCGGCCGGAGTACGATCGAAGTAGCCCGCGAACTCCACTTCCTTGTATCCAATCTGTGCGATGTGCGCCAGCGTGCCCTCGAAATCCGCTTTCATCTGATCCCGCACGGTGTACAGCTGAATGCCGATCTTCTCGAGCTTCGCGCCGTGGGCGGGGCGGCAGGCGGGCGGCAGCATGCTGCCGAGCGTAATTGCGCCTGCGGTACCAAGAAATTCGCGCCTTTTCATTTACAGATCCCTCCTCTTCATGGCGTCAACGGCATAGGCCGCCGCGCGAGCGGTGAGCGCCATATAGGTGATTGACGGGTTCTGGCAGGCGGTGGACGCCATGCAGGCGCCATCGGTGATGAACAAGTTCGGCACGTCGTGACACTGATTGTTGGCGTTCAAGACTGACGTCTTGGGGTCTTTGCCCATGCGCGCGGTGCCCATCTCGTGGATGACCAGGCCGGGCGGATTGTTGCTCGTGAACGGCTGGATGTCGTGCGCCCCCGCCTCGGCGAGCATTTCGGCGGCCGTAATCGACATGTCGTGCACCAACTGCTTGGCATTGTCGTCATACACGCAGTGGATCTTCGCGACGGGAATGCCCCAGGCATCGACCTTCGTCTTGTCGATCTCGACGAAGTTGGACTCACTGGGCAGCATCTCGCCGAAGCCGTAGAAGTTGAACCCCCACGGGCCCGGCGTGCGCAGCGACTTCTTGAACTCCGCGCCGAACCCCGTCTGCTCCACGCCGCGGCCCCAGTCGGAGCGGCCACCACCACCCTGGAAGCCGTAGCCACGCACGAACGTGGACTTGCTGCTGCCGACGTTGCGGAAGCGCGGCACGTAGACGCCGTTGGGCCGGTTGCCGATGGAGTCGCGATCCATCGGCGCGTCGATCCGGCCGTTGGCGCCGCCGCCCATGATGTGATCCATCAGGTTCTTCCCGACCTGGCCGCTCGAGTTCGCGAGATGGCCCTCGGAGTTGAGGAGAATGCGCGCCGACTCGATCGTGGATGCGCACAGGAAGATGATCTTGCCCTGGAACTCGAGCGCGCGCTTGGTCTGACCATCGATCACGCGCACTCCCGTGGCGCGCCCGCGCTTGCGATCCCAGAGGATGCTGTGCACGACGCTGTAGGGTCGGAGGGTGAGCCGCCCGGTGGCGAGCGCCGCCGGCAATGTGGAAGTGACGCTCGAGAAGTAGGACCGGGTGATGCAGCCGCGATGGCACGGCCCGCAGTAGTGACACGCGGCGCGGCCGTTGTGCGCTTCGGTCAGCACGGCGCAGCGCCCGATCGTCACGACGCGATCGCGACCCCACGCGCGCGCCACCGCGTCGCGGACCTTCTCCTCGGCGCAGTTCATCGCCATCGGCTTGAGGAACTGACCATCCGGCAGCTGCGGCAGGCCCTCGGCCTGGCCGCTGATGCCGATGAAGCGCTCGACGTGGTCGTACCAGGGCTGGATGTCGGCATAGCGGATGGGCCAGTCGACGGCAATGCCGTCCTTGGCGTTCGCTTCGAAGTCGAGGTCGCTCCAGCGGTAGACCTGCCGGGCCCACATGATCGAACGCCCGCCCACCTGACGGCCGCGAATCCAGGAAAACGGCTTGCCTTCGGGCGTGGTGTAGGGGTTTTCGAGATCGTTGACGAAGAACTTCGCGGCCATCTCATCGCAGGCGTAGCACTGCTGCTGGATCGGCTGTTCCTTGGCCAGACGGCGGCGGTCGCCGTAGCCGCGGAATTTCATTTCCCACATCGGCACGTGCTCGGCGTAGTCGGTCTCGGGATTGATGGGCCGCCCCGCTTCGAGCACGAGCGTTTGCAGCCCACGCTCGGTCAATTCTTTCGCCGCCCAGCCGCCCGAAATGCCGGAGCCGATGACGATCGCGTCGTAGGTTTTCATCGCTGCTCGAGGGGGTAACAGGGTTCATAGCGGCCCGGCACGACGCGGTAATGCAGCTCACTGATCGCGCCGACTTGAGACGTGTAGTAGCCGGTCAGCGTCAGCCACTTCATGGCGCCGAAGAAATTCTTCGACGTGTCGCTCTTCGCATCGCGCAGCCGTGCCAGCTCATAGTCGAGATCCTGCAGGATCTCACTCTGCTGCTCCGGCGTGCATCCAGTGAATTCCTTCCCGAAGGCGGTGCGGCTGCGCTCGTCGACGTTGGCGAGTCCGGTCGTGAACATCTGACGCTGATCGTCATCCCCCCAGTCGGCCAGCATGACATCGATGAACGCCGGCACGCCGGCGTCGCGTGCGCCCGGAGTGTCGGTCTTCGGGATGATCAGCTCGGCGATCGTGGCGACCGTTTCGTTCTGGTGGGGAGTGAACGTGCGCAATGTGCCCGCACGCACTCGTTGGTGAACAGCGCGTCCCATTGCCTTGAGCGACTCGGGGAGGGCGGCTGTTCCGGCGAGTAGAAGAAGCGCTTCGCGCCGGTTCATCAAATCGTCCCGGTGAGAGAGGGTTCTAACTTGGCATGCAAACGGCCCGCTGGCCATGTTGCCAGCGGGCCGAAAGAAATCAGAAGGGGAGTGTCGTTCCCAGCGTTAAGCTGTTGGTTAGACCGCTAAACGGGAACCGTCTGAATTCCAATTGGAACATCCGACCGCCGAGCCGAGCGCGCGTCCCTACGCCGGCCACGAAGAAGACGTCACCGTACGTCCACGAGCGAGGCGTTCTCGATCCGCTCGACGAACCGTCGGGGTATGTAACAAAAGACCAGCCACGAGACCATGCCTGTCGACCCAGGACGCCGCCGGTGACGTAGGGCGAGAAGCGTGCGCGCGGCAGCGGGGAAATCGCGGCGGCGACGCCGAAGGTCAGGTCGACAGTTTGCTCCTCACCTGCGAATGAGCCGCCGACGATCGCGTACGAGCCATTGTACTGGTGCGTCGGTCCCCAGCGCCCACCGCCCTGCAAGCGCAGCTGGAACGGCCTGTCCTGCTTAAGGAGATCATAGTCGGCGCGCAGCCGTAGGCCCCATGACACCCTGGTCTCGGCCCACTCGGGACCCGCCGAGACCGTCCAGCGGGATTGTGCGACGGCAGTGGTCACGAGTGAGAAGAGAAGAGCAGCGCTAATAATGAAGAGCCGCACGCGGCCTCCTTGGGGGTTTCTCCTGTAACCTGACATTGCGGTGCCGGTGGATGGAAGCCCCCCCCAAAAGTCATGATCGCTCAGCGCCGCTGCTGCGCGAACAACCAGGTCCTGAACTCCTCAGACGCGTAGGCCGCGTCCCACGAGTTGTGATCGAGCCCGAGGAGCTCTGTGTAGCGGACATCCGCCCCGGCCGCCTTCAGCGCGGCGGCAGGTTCGCGCGAGCCGTTGACGTTCACCACTCGGTCGACTTCGCCGTGGAAGATCCAGATTGGAACCTTGCCGAGTCGCTGGGCCAGTTTCGGCATCACCGCAGCGCTGTCGGCATCCGGGACCACGGGCTGGGATCCGCGGAATTGCTGGAATTCTCGCACCCAACCGCAGATCGGGACGATGGCGGCGAACAGCTCGGGCCGCCGGAATGCGACGTACCAGGTGCCATGTCCGCCCATCGATAATCCGGTGAGATAGACTCGGGCTGGGTCGACGTGGAATTCGCGCATCGTCTGCTGAAGAGCGGCAATGGCCATGTCCGCCGGCGCACCGACCCATTGGGAGTCGCGGGGCACCTGCGGAAAGACCACGATCGCGGGATAGCGCGATGAGTTCTGACGAATGGCCGCGCCGAGACCCACCTGCGTCTGGAAGAGCCCGTCGTCGCCTCGCTCCCCCGCGCCGTGCAAGAAGAGGATCGCGGGCCAGCTCGGCTTCGTCGCGTAGTCGGCAGGCACGTACACCTGGTAGCGATAGGCTTTACTGCCGACGGTGAGGCTGCGATCGAGGAATCCCGTTTGCACCTGCTGCAGTGAAATGGCGAGCAGCAAGACCAGCATGGTCGTGCCTCCTTTTTGTGATCAGCGACTGGGCAGGCGCAGCCTGGCCAGGACGTCGTCGATAATCGCATCCTCTAGTCGGCCGGTCCCGGCGCAACGCACCGGCAGGAACCGCTCTTTCATGTCCTGCGCGGTGCCGTCGACAATGATGTCGATTTCGGTCTCCCCGGCCGGCGTCGGCGTCAACCGTGCCGTGATGTTGAAGATGACCTGGTATTCGTCCGCGGCGGGGAGACCGCTGGGCGCATGACCGCAATCGAGATAGAGTGAATTCGACTCGTTCTCGTAGAGGCGTCGCTCGATCTTCAACTGTGGCGAGACGTAGACGTGCTCTTCAGCATAGAGCGTCGGCTTCCCGGGAAAGTGGAGAGCCTCGAAACTCGCGGGCAAGACTCGCCACACGGCTTCCACGTACGCGGGGATCACGTAGCGCACATGGCTCACATCGGTGCGGAACCAGATGGGGGCTGGTTTTTCCCGTCCTTGCAGATCCTGGTCGAAGCGTTTGGTGGGACCGCAAGCGCTGACCATGACAGTGCAGAGGACGGCTGAGACGGTTCTCATTTCACGTTTACTGTGGGCCGCTGAACTCGTCCGCCGGTCGACGATCCATCCTTGCAAGCACCTTGTCGACAACGAACACCAGCAGCTCATACACACCGAGTGCGACCACAACCATCAACACGCCGACGACAATCGCCACACCCATCGGCATGTCCGAGGAGACGAGCTTCTCCTTGTGGCTCTCGAAATCGGCGATGTACTGCTTGAGCGTCAGATCACGTCCCGTGGCGGCGTCTTTGGCGAGGCTCTTCCCGACCCCGTAACCGGTCGCGATGCCCAGCAGGATGACGACGATCAGCCGGGCGATGAGCGTTCGTGCCATGCGGTCCTCCTTCAGAATCCGTATCCCTCGACACCCGCCGCACGCCAGTCGCGCGTGTAGTAGACCGAGACCAGCGTCCCGCTCCCCGACGGCCGGACCGAGCGGGCATGACACACGTACACGATCGTCGCGCCGAGGTATGAAAAACCCGCTGCTGGTTGGTCGCAACCCGCGAACGTCCATTGCCGGTTCGGTCCAACCAGACCGCTGAACCAGTCAGTGAGATCGCGACTGAGGAATCTGCGGAATCGCGGCGTAATCGCGGCGCTGTCGGGCTGCCCGACGATGGCGCGCAGCAATTGCTCGGGCAGCGCCGGGGGGGGGGGCCGAGCGCCTGCCCGTGGCGCCATGAGATGAGGCGCCTCCAGCTGTGGATCGAGCAGCCCCGCAACGCCGTACGCAATCGCCCCCACCTGCGCCTCGGCGAGATTCGCGAGCACGATCACCGTGAGCCCCGACTTCGGATAGCGCGCGATGACGGTTTTGAACCCCTGCCAGCTGCCGGTGTGCGCGATGCGCGCCTGACTCCGCTGTGGCGCGAGATACCAGCCGAACCCATACGGATAGGTCGCCCCGTCCGCCAGCCGCACCGCGGTCCACGCCGTATCGAGCGCGCGCGCGCTCGGCACGCGGCGGTGGTTCAAGGCGAGCGCCCAGCGCGTCAGATCGCGCACGGTGAAGTACAGCGCGCCGTCCGCCGTCGTATTGAGGGTCGGCGCGACCCATTCCTGGTTCTTCAGTTCACCGTTCTCCAGGCGATATCCCGCGGCGCGGTTCGGCACGATGTCCGCCTCGGAGATGACGCGGGAGTCCTTCATGCCGAGTGGCCGGAAGACCGAATCACGCAGCAGATCGCCGTAGAACTGGCCGCTGACGCGGCGGATCAGCGCGCCGAGCAGCAGATACCCGGTGTTGCTGTAGCTCCAGCGCTCGCCGGGCTGGAAGTCGAGTGGGCGTGACGCCGCGAATTTCACCAGCTCGTCCTCGGTGTAGTCCTTGCGATAGTCGAACGTGGAATCCGTGTATTCGGCGATCCCCGCCGTATGCGTCAGGAGCCGGCGCACCGTGACGCCACGCCACACCACCGCCCCTTCCGGAAACCAGCGGGCAATCGAATCGTCGAGCCGGAGCCGCCCCTGCTCGACGAGCATCTCGACGAGCGCGGCGGTGAACTGCTTCCCCATCGAACCGGACTGGTACACGGTGCTGTCGGATGCCCTCACCCCCAGCTCGACGTTCGCGAAGCCATAGCCCCGGGCGAGCAACACGCTGTCCCCGCGCAACACCGCCACTGACAGCCCGGGAATCCGCTGGCGCGCGAGCTCCGCCTCCACGAAGCGGTTGATGACCGCCGTGTCGGCACCTTGGATGGCAAGGACGGTGGACAGGAGGAGCGCGTAGCTCATGTGGTGTCGTGGACGCCCCACACGCCGCGCAGCACGTCACTGATTTCGCCGAGTGTGGCGCGCGCGCGCACGGCGTCCAGGATCGGCTCCATCAACGGCGCGTCGGATTGGCGTGCGACCGCCTCGAGGGCCGCCAGTATGCTCTTCACCCGTCCCCCGTCCCGCGTCCCCCGTAACTTCGCAAGACGTTCGCGCTGCATCTCGGCCAGCTTTGAGTAGTCCGGGGCCGGAATGGGTGGGACCGGCTCACCCGTGACGTACTCGTTCACGCCGACGACCACCTGCTTTCCTTCTTCTATCTCAAGCTGCTGCTCGTAGGCACTGCGGGCGATCGCTTCCTGGAAGTACCCACGCTCGATCGCCTGCACAGAACCTCCACGCGCCTCCACCTCCTCCACCAACGCTCGAGCCCCGGTCTCGAGCTTGTCCGTGAGCCCCTCTACGTACCAGCTGCCACCCAGCGGATCGACGACCTCCGGCACCCCGGTTTCGTGCGCCAACAGCTGCTGGGTTCGGAGGGCCAGGGTCGCACTGCGCTCCGTGGGGAGCGCCAGGGCTTCATCATACGAGTTCGTGTGCAGCGACTGCGTCCCGCCGAGCACGGCCGCCATGGCCTGAATCGCCACGCGGACGACGTTGTTGAGCGGCTGCTGCGCGGTGAGCGTCGCGCCACCGGTCTGCGTGTGAAACCGCAGGCGCGCCGCCGCGTCCCCCGCGTTGAATTTCTCCTTCATCAGACGCGCCCACAGCCGCCGCGCCGCCCGGAACTTGGCGATCTCTTCGAACAGATCGGTATAGGCCGCGAAGAAGAAGGACAGCCTGGGTCCCACCTCATCCACCGAAATGCCGACGGACGACGCCCGACGCACATATTCGAGGGCGTTGGCGAACGTAAACGCGATTTCCTGTACGGCGCTCGCGCCCGCCTCGCGCATGTGATAACCGGAGATCGAGATGGGGTTGAAGCTCATCTTGCGGCGCGAGGTGAATCGGAAGACATCGGTCACCAACCGGAGCGACGGCCCGGGCGGATAGATGTACGTGCCGCGCGCGATGTACTCCTTGAGAATGTCGTTCTGCAGCGTCCCCTGCAGCTTTGCGAGCGGCACGCCCTGCTCTTCTCCCACCGCGATGTACATCGCGAGCAGAATCGGGGCCGTGGCGTTGATCGTCATGGACGTCGACACGCGGTCGAGCGGGATGCCGTGGAACAGCCGTTCCAGATCCTCCACGCTGTCGATCGCCACGCCCGCCCGTCCCACCTCCCCCGCGGCCATGCGATGGTCGGAGTCGTAGCCCATCTGCGTGGGCAAATCGAACGCCACCGACAACCCGGTCTGACCGGCGTCCAGCAAATGCCGGAAGCGCGCGTTGGTTTCTTCCGCCGTGCCGAAGCCCGCATACTGGCGCATCGTCCACAGCTTGCCGCGATACATCGTGGGATAGATGCCGCGCGTGTACGGCGGCTCGCCGGGAGCGCTGACGTCCGAGAGCGGACGCGGTTCCCAGTCGGGGGGGGGCATCACGACTCCGCGATCACCGAGCGGGCGAAGTCGACGTCGCGCTTGGACCCGATGATCAACGGCGTGCGCTGGTGCAGCTCGTTCGGGGTGATGTCGAGAATGTCGGTCGCGCCGTCGATCGCCGCGCCGCCCGCCTGCTCCACCACGAACGCGAGCGGCGCCGCCTCGTACAGCAGCCGCAGCTTGCCGTGAGGCGAGTTCGTGTCGGCCGGATAGAGAAAGACGCCGCCCGACATCATGTTGCGATGAATATCGGCGACGAGCGAGCCGATGTAGCGCGCGTTCTTCGCTTCGACTCGGCCCGCGTCCCCGTTCTTGAACGCCGCGACCGCGCGTTGAATCCCCGGCGCCCACTTGTTCCAGTGACTCTCGTTCACGCTGTAGTACTGCCCCACCTCGGGGCAGCGAATGTTCGGATGCGAGAGCAGGAATTCGCCGATGGTCGGGTCGAGCGTAAAGCCGTGCACACCCTGCCCGGTCGTGTAGACCAGCATCGTGCTCGACCCGTACAGGATGTACCCCGCGGCGATCTGCGCCCGGCCCTTTTGCAGACAGTCGGCGAGCGTCCCGGGCCCGCGCTTGGTCGCTCGGCGACGATGAATCGAGAAGATCGTCCCGATGGAGACGTTGACCCCGATGTTGCTCGAGCCGTCGAGCGGATCGTACAGCAGCACGTATTTCCCGCTGCGGCGATCGTCGCGCACCGCCACCGGAATCGGGTGCTCTTCCTCTTCCGACGCCACGATGCACACCCGCCCCGTGTGCTCCACACTGTGGCGCACGGTGTCGTGGGCGAACACATCGAGCTTCTGTTGCACCTCGCCCTGCACGTTGACCGCGCCGAATTCGCCGAGAATATCGGTCAGCCCGGCGCGGCGCACCTGACGGGAGATGATCTTGGCGGCGAGGCACAGATCGTACAGCAGGTTCGACAGCTCCCCCGTGGCCTCGGGGTGCAGTCGCTCCTGCTCCATGATGAAGCGTTCAATCGTGATGACGGACGTCGGTGATTGCGAGCGTGCCATGACTCGAGACGGTGAGGGTGATCGTGCCCCGCTCGTCGGTGCGAAACACGGTGACGCCATGCGCCCGGAGCCGCGCCAGTGTTTCCGTCGCGGGATGCCCGTAGCGATTCTTCGCCCCGACACTGATGACCGCGTCGACGGGTTGCAGCTCATCGAGCCACCGGTCCGATGTCGCACCCCGTGACCCGTGATGTCCCACCTTCAGCAGCGACACCCGGCCGATGCGTCCGGCGAGATGCGTCTCGGTCGGCAGCCCCGCATCCCCGGCGAACAATAGCCGCACCGACCCATAGCGCACGAGCAGCACGACAGATACTTCATTAATGTCGCTCTGCGTCGCGACCCAGCCCGAATCGGGGCTCAACACCTCGATCGTGACACCGTCCAGCTCCAGCCGGTCCCCGCTCCTGGCCGGACGCCACTGCGCGCCATCCGCCTCGACCGCGCCCAGGAAGCCGAGATACCCGGCGTCGGGCACCGCCTGCCCGGGCTCCAGCACGTAGGCGGGGTCGAACGCCTCCAGCACCGCGGGCAGGCCGCCGTAGTGGTCGAGGTGCGCGTGCGTCGCGACGATCGCCGCGAGCCGCGCGCCGCCGTAGCGTCGCATGAACGGCACCACCACGCGCCGGCCCGCGTCTCCCTGCGGTCCTCGCGGGCCACCGTCGATCAGCACCCATCGCCCAGCCGGGCTGCGCAACAAGGCGGCGTCGCCCTGACCAACGTCCAGGAAATGTACGGTTAGACAATCACAGGCAGAAAGGCGTGAAAAGGCGTGGAAAAGCGTGGTCCACGAGATCAGCACGGCCACGAACGCGACCCGCGCCGCAATGAGCCAGCGCCGGCGCGGCGCATTCCACAGCCACCACGCGAGTGCGAGCACGCCGATCCACACCGCCGCCGCACGCCAGCCCGCGATCATGATGAAATGCCCGCCTGGCAGGGCGGCGGCGGTCTTCGCGACGACATCGAGCAGTGCGAGACACAGCCCTGCACCGGCCGCGAGCCAGCTCGAGCACAGCAGCAGCGCGACCATCAATCCGGGAACCGCGAGCCCCGCCAGCGGAATGGCGGCGAGATTCGCGAGCACACCGATCGGGGCGACGGTACCGAAGGCGTACGCGGTGATCGGGGCCGTCACCAGCGTGGCAGCGGTCGCGGGCGCCAGCACCCGCACCAGTTTTGGATACCGCTCGGTGGCGCGGCCGGCCCAGATGACCGCCGCGACCGCCGCGACCGACAGCCAGGCACCGATCGACTGCGCCGCCCACGGATCCGCGAGGAGCACGCACCACACCGTGAGCGCGACCACGCCCCGTGGAGCTGCGACGCGCTGGCGCAGCTTGGCGACGTCGAGCAGCGCCAGCATGGCGGCCGACCGCGTGGCGGGCGCGGGAAACCCGAGCAGCCAGACGTAGGCGACCATGACGAGCGTGCCGGCGGCGAACCGAGTCCGCCTCCCGAGTCGCAGTCGGACGAGCAGCACGTTGAGCCAGGCCGCGAAGAACGCGACATGCAATCCCGAGATAGACAGCAGATGCGCGAGACCGGAGCGCGTGTAGCGCTCGCGCAGCTCCGCATCGAGGTCCGTACGGCGCGAGATCACGAGCGCGTCGACCAGCGGCGCGCGCGTTCCGAACAACCTGCGGCTCCGCTCAGCGATGCGATCGCGCAGGGCGCCGCGCCCGCGCGGCGTGGCGTCCAACTGGCGCACGCGCCGCGCGACCAGGATGCCACGGTTCGCGTCACCGAGGAACCGTCCCGCCACGACCCAGGTCGTGCCGCCGCGCGCCGCGTGGCCGGCCGGCCAGCGGATCGTGAGCGAGCCGCCACACCGGCCCGTGCGTACGGCACCTTCGGTGACTCCCCCGGCCGCTGCAACGGGATCGGTGAGTTCGACAATCACGGAGCGGGTGGGGGGGTTGTTAACCCCGGGCTGCCAGCCCGGGGTTGACGAACCCTGGCGAATCCACACCCCCGCACACGACGCGCCCTGTTCGCGGACCGCCGCCCCGCCCCACACGGCTCCCGCGACCAGCATGATGCCGAGGGCCGCACCCAGCGGCGCGCGACGAAATACCAGCAGGGCCCCCACCAACACGCACCACGCGCTGACGCGCAGGTCTCCGCCGCTCAACGCCATGATGAGGCCGGCGCCGAAGGCTATGGTGAGGGAAAGGATCGGCGGCCGCACGGGGCCGCCCTTAGGCTAGAGCTGGCTGGGCTTGGCGCCGCAGCGCGGCGCGGCCGCGACTCTCCGGAAGCCGTCGAGCAGCGCCACGTCGAGCCTGGCCTTCTCCTGGTCGCTCGCGAGTCTCAACTCGGTGAGAATCTCGCCCTGGCGCGTGGAGACATAGTACGGCGTGAGGCGATTGAGCGCGTAGATGAGCACGTCGCTCTGGCAGGTGTCGCAGCCGCAGAATTTCGGGAACGTGTTGCGCAGGTCGCGATACTCGCGCTGCGCGACCTCCATCGCGACATTCGTTACCGCCATGCGGCCTCCAGCGGCCACGCGGTGAATGTGGACCCCGTCGTCCCCGTAAAACGCACCTGTCTGTACGTCCCGATCCAGTCCGCGGGGCCTTCCAGGAGCGCGATCTTGTTGGTGCGCGTGCGCGCCTGCAACAGTTCACCCCGCTTGGCGCGACCTTCGACCAGCACTTCCTGCGTCGAACCCACGAGGCCCATGTTCTTGCGCCGGGCGACGCGCCGGACCGCGCTGATGAGCCGGCCGATGCGCTCGGTCTTGATCTCCTCCGCCACGTGGTCCTTGATCCGGACCGCGGGCGTCCCCTCGCGCACCGAATACTTGAACGTGTAGGCGTCGTCGAACTCCACGTCTTCGACCAGGGACAGCGTCTCCTGGAAGTCCGCTTCGGTCTCGCCCGGGAATCCCACGATGATGTCGGTGGAGAGAGCGATGCCCGGCACGGCGGCGCGCAGGGCCGCCACGACCTCGAGGTACCGCTCGCGATCGTAGCGCCGCAACATGCGCTTGAGCGTGCGCGAGCTGCCGCTCTGCACGGGCAGATGCACGTGCTCGCAGACGGCCGGCGTTTCCGCCATCGCCGCGAGCACGGCGGGCGTGAAGTCGGTGGGATACGGCGACGTGAATCGTACGCGCCGGATACCCGCCACGGCCCCGACGGCGCGCAGCAGTGCGGCGAAATCGTGCTCGCCGTCGTGGTAACTGTTGACGGTCTGGCCAAGCAGCGTGACCTCGGTCGTGCCGTCGACGGCGAGGCGCGTTACCTCGGCGACGACGTCGGCCAATTTGCGGCTGCGCTCCGGGCCCCGCGTCATCGGAACGATGCAGAACGTGCACCGATAATCGCAGCCCCGTTGCACGGTCACGAACGCCGAGATCGCGTTGGCGCGCACGGGGGGCACGTCCTCGTAGTGTTCCCACTCCTTGAACGTGACTTCGGCGGCGCGCTGGCCGTCGCGCGCGCGCGCGATCAGCTCGGGCAGCCCGCGGTACCCGTCGGGGCCGATCACCAGGTCGACCTGAGGGACGCGCTCGAGCAGTTTGGGACCGAGCCGCTGCGCCATGCAACCCACGACGCCCAGCACGTCGCCTGGCCGTTTGTAGCGTTTGAGCTCGCCCATGCGGCCGAGCACCCGTTGCTCCGCATGGTCCCGGACCGCGCAGGTGTTCACGAGCAGCACGTCGGCTTCGGCGGGATCTTCGGTGCGCAGGTATCCCTCGCGCCCCAGGACTCCGAACATCAGCTCGGAATCCGAGACGTTCATCTGGCAGCCGTAGGTCTCGATGTAGACGCGGGGCATCGTTAGTTGACCGTCACCTCGAAGCGGGAACGCCCGTCCCAATTGTCCGTAGCAAGATAGACGCTCAAGTAATCTTCGGTCATCACCTCAACCTGGGCCTTTACCCGGCCCGTAACGACACCATCGGCCGTCTGCCCTCTGCGGGACTCACGATACACGGCGGCCTTCAACTCGCCAAGCTCTCGCAGCTCCCGCGCCCGGTCTCGAATGACCTCGGGGGGGGGGCCCAACTGTCCGGGCAGCCGTGCGGCTGCGGCATCCGGCCGGACCGAGAATGGAAAGACGTGCAGGTACGTAAACGGCAGGGCGCGTAACAGCGTGACGGAGGCCTGGTGATCGTCCTCGGTCTCACCGGGAAATCCGGCGATCACGTCCGCGCCGAGCCCGAATACCGGCAGCCGCTCCGCAAGCCATTCGATGCGCGCCCGGTAGGACTCGGCGGTATACCAATGCCGGCCCATGCGCTTCAGGATGCGGTTCGAGCCGGACTGCAGCGGCGCGTGTAGGTGGGTGGCAAGATGACCGGGAGCTTCGATGAGCAAGCGCGCGAGGGTATCGTCGACCTCTGTCGCTTCGACGCTGGAGAGGCGGAACCGGACCGTGGGGACGGCCGCGATGAGAGATTCGAGCAATGCCCCCAATGTTTGAGCGGGTTTGTTAACGCCGGGCTGCCAGCCCGGCGTTAACGCACCCTGGTTGGCATCCTGTCCATACGTCCCGATGTGCACACCAGTCAGGACGATTTCCGCATGGTGCTCCGCCAACGTCGCGCTTCTTCAATGAGTTCCGGGACGCCGCGCGACCGGTTGGCCCCGCGCGCGAGGGTGGTCGCGCAGAACGTGCAATGTTCGTCGCAGCCATCCTGGATTTTCAGGAGAGCCCGGGATCGGGCGTGTGAACGTAGGGGCGCAGCATGCTGCGCCCCTACCTGAGACGACGCAGCCACGCCCGCCGCCTTCAATACCGTCGCCGGATCCGCATTGGCCACGACCGCCCGCACCGACGGCAATGCCGCGATCGCGCCGTCGTCCAGCGCCGCGGCGCAGCCCATGACGATCGTCTGCGCACGGCCTTGCTTCGCGATATGGCGCACGAAGCGGCGCAACTTCACTTCACTTTCATTGGTGACAGTGCAGGAATTGATGACGGCCAGATCGGCCTGGGCTGGATCCTCGACGGCTATCGCGCCCGTATCGACAAACGCCTGGCGCACCTGGTCCGTGTCGTACTGGTTCGCGCGACAGCCGAACGTGTGGAAGTAGACGTTCACGGCCGCACGGTCACTCCGAGGAGCAGGCTCCACACGCTCTCCGTCAGACCGGTGCCTTTGCGCTCCAGTCGCTCGACGCCGATGTCGATCCGTCCCCGCCCAGCGGCGAACTGCCGGCCGAGTCCCGCCGAATAGCCCATCTCGGTCGGCGCGCCGTCCAACCCGAACGGCAGTTGCCCGCCACGCGCGCCGACCCGGAACGGCGAGTTCACCGATCCGATCTCGGCGCCAAATGACCAGTTGAAGGTGTCGTGCGCGTTGGCCTCCGGTCCGGCGGTCGACCATTGGTGCCAGGCGACCGAGCCGGCCACGACCACCTGACCGCCGGGACCCCACAGGATGCCACCGCCGTAGGAGACGGGAAGATCATTCTCCGCCACGGTCCGGCCGTTCAGATCCGCGCGCAGCTTGGAGTCGACGCGATACCAGCCCGCGAGCCGGAGGTCGCGTCCCAGATCGAGCAGCGCGCTGAACGACCCACCCAGTCCTTCGTACGCGACCTCGTCCCGCGACGACGACGTCTTGTACAAGGTGTCGTCGAAACGCCGCGTCGCGACGATGCGGGACGAGCCCGTCAACAAGTGGAGCCCCCCCCCGAGCGCGAGCCGGCGACTGACCCGCCACCCGGCCGCGAGCCGCACATCCGTGACGCCGCCGTCGCTCGTAATCTGATCGCTCACGGCCTCGGGATTGCCGCGAATGTCGATCGTGTCCTCCGTCGTGACTCCGAACGAGCGGTCCAGATATGTCGTGAAGCCGCCGCCGATCGTGAGGCGAGAGAGAATCGGACCGGCGATCACCATGGCCGGGAACCGCGTGGTGCGCAGCGTGGTGCCGGTCGTATCCTCGGCAAACTGCCGCCATGACGTGGTGTTCGTCATCCCGGCGCTCAAGCGACGCACATCCGCGAGGGGAGCGTCCATCAGCGTCGAGAACGGGTCGAACGGCGCGAACGCTCCGCCGGCGCTCCGCGCGCGCACGCTTTCCCACTTGCCCGGCGTGCCGAGACCCTGGATGCCGAATTGGGAATCCTGAGCGGCCAGACGGTTAGACGGTTGGACGGTTAGAAAAACCGCCGCGAACACCGCCGTTCTAACCGTCAAACCGTCTAACCCTCTAGTCACGGTCTTCATGGCCTACCAAACGGGAAGCGTTTCACGTACGTCAGGTGCAGCGCCGGGCGAAACGCCGGGGCGCGCGAGGAATAGAACCGGATCTCGGTAAATGAAGTCGCCTCCGGCTGCTGCCCGAGGACGAGCGCCGTCGTCGAGAGGGTATCGAAGAGGACCCACGTCCTGACCAGGTCGGTAATCTCGATCCGCACGGTATCGGTCGTGCCGGGATGGATGACCGTGCTTCCCGACAGGTCGAGCCCGAGCGGCGACTTGGCGCCGAGATCGCTCAACACCGACCGGACCGAGACTCGAAAGGAATCGCTCGCCACACCCGGCACGGGAGCGACGGGCACGAGCACGAGCGTCGCGCGCACCACATCGATGCTGTCGTGCAGGAAGGCAGGCAGGTTCACGCGTATCAGCGCGCGGGCCGAGGGGACGCCACCCACGGTGAGATTGGAGTCGAGCGGCTGGGATGGCGGATCGAACACGAAGCTGTCGATGGTCGGCGCGCGCAGCGTGCTGTCGCGCTTGGCGTTCACGGAGTCGGGGGGCGTGTAGTGGTAAAACCATTCCATCACCGGCCCGTTGCTGACCGATTCATTCGTGCCCAGGGCGATACTGACGGCCGTGTCGGCCACGACCCGTACGCCATATGCGAGCCGGCCCGAGTCGGGCACGCTGAACGGCGCCTGGAGCGTGTCGAGCGAGAAATAGAGGAAGAACGTGCCATCGACCCGTGACACGATGAGCACATGCCCGGCGGAATCGGTGCGGATCGAGTCGCCCCAGACGCGGACCGTCGCGGTGTCGCCGATCAGCGGCCGGGTCAGGAGATCGCTCACGTTCACACTGTCGACGATCGGACCGCTGAAATAGGGATCGAGCTCCGCGAACGTGGAGAGCGAATCGGCGGTCAACGGCAACGCGTAGAGCTGCAGACGCAGATTGGTTACGCTCGTGTCCTTGCGCACGATCCCAAGGCGCAGGCGCGCGGAGTCCGCGAAGATCGGGACCGTCGTCGTGTCGGCCCCGTTCGGCCGCACGCGGGTGATCATGGCGTCGAGCTTGAAGAACGGCCGGCTCTGCACACCGGGTACGTCCGCGGCGGTCGCCGCGTCGGACTGGTAGGCCTGCACGTACCCGCGGAACGAGGAGTCGCGTTCGATGATCGTGGTGAAGACGGAATCGAGCAGGACGATCTGCCCGCCGGGACAGAAATCGGGGCAGTCCCCCGGGGCGACGATCTGTTCCGTGCACCCCGCCGCCACCACCACCAGGACAACCGCAAAGCGTCGCATCACCGGTCCAGCGTCTCCTTCGTGAAAGCGTCAGGCAGCAGCGCCGCCAGCGTCCAACGCCGCTCGGTCGCCGGCCCCACCGCCACGACTTCCAGGTTCAGTCCGAACTCCGCCAACAGCTGCCGGCATGCGCCACACGGCGCCGCCGGGGGATCGACCTCAGTAGTTACTACGATGCGCTTCAGTTTGCGCGCCCCACCTGCTACGGCCGCGCCCAGCGCCATGCGCTCGGCGCAGATGGTGAGCCCATAGGAAGCGCTCTCGACATTGCAGCCCACGAACACGCTGCCGTCGGCCGCCTCGATCGCCGCGCCGACGTGGAAGTTGCTGTATGGCGCCCACGCCTGGCGCATCGCCGCGCGCGCGCGCTGCACGAGATCGCTCACGCGAACACGCCCCGCAGAAACGAGGTCCCCGCGCCGAGCGCGGGCAATCCAAAGTACTCGGCCACCGTCTGCCCCATGTCGGCGAATGTACGGCGGACGCCGAGTGACACGGGTTGGACCTTGGGACCCAAGACGAGGATCGGGACGACCTCACGCGAATGATCCGTGGACGGCGTCGTCGGGTCGTTCCCGTGATCGGCCGTCAGGATCACGAGGTCGTCGGGCCGCAGGCGTGACACGAGCCGCGGGATCCATGCGTCGAGCTCCCGCAGACCCTGGTGAAACCCCGGAACGTCATTGCGATGTCCCCATGTCTGATCGAACTCGATCACGTTCACGAATACGAATCCTGTCTCCAGCGTATCGAGGGCGCGCTCGATCAAGCGGAATGCATCCGCGTTGGTCGCCGTGTGCTCACTCGTGATGTTCCGGCCCGCGAACAAATCGTCGACTTTGCCGATCCCGATGCGCTCCACCCCGGCGTCGGCCATGAGATCCAGCAGCGTCGTCCCGACCGGCGCGATCGAAAAATCCTTGCGATGCGACGTGCGGCGGTAGTCCCCGGGCATCCCTTCGAACGGACGGGCGATCACGCGGCTGACGGCATGCTCGCCCCGGAACATACCCCGCGCCACCGCGCAGGCCTCGTACAGCTCCGTGAGCGGCACGGTCGCCTCATGCGCGGCGACCTGAAAGACCGAGTCGGCGGACGTATACACGATCCACTTCCCAGTGCGCTGATGCTCGGCGCCGAGCTCGTCGATGATCGCCGTTCCCGATGCCGTCTTGTTACCCAGCCAGCCCCGATCCGTGCGCTTCGCAAACTCGTCGAGCAACGGCACCGGAAATCCGTTCGGGTACGTCCGGAACGCGTCCGCCAGCAGCACCCCGCACATCTCCCAATGGCCGGTCGTGCTGTCCTTCCCTGCCGACGCCGGCTGCGCGACACCGTGCGCGGCGGTCGGCGTGACTGCGGCGGTCAACCCGGCGAGTCCAGCGGCGCGACAGCGACCCAGGCCGAGTTTTTCCAGATTCGGCAGGCGTAAGCCCCCGACAGCGCGGGCCACGTTGCCCAGCGTGTCCGATCCGGCGTCGCCGTAGGCCGCGGTGTCGGGCGCGGGTCCGATGCCCAGCCCGTCCAGCACGATGATCGCGGCGCGTCCGGTCCCGGTCACGTCACGATCCTCGGCAGACGCGGCCCCAGACCCGTGAGGAATTCGTGTGGGAGCTCGGCGCTCCACCGCGCGAACTCCGTCAATGTGATGCGCTCCTTGCCATCTGCGCCGACGATGGTCGCGATATCCCCCACCTGAACTTCGAGCGTCCCAGTTTCAACGAGCGCCATGTCCATCTGCACGAATCCGACAATCGGCCGGCGCTGACCGCGCAGCAGCACGGAGGCTCCGGTGGTGCGCCGCAGGCCGTCCGCGTAGCCGCACCGCAGTGTGGCGACCACGGTATCGTGCGGCGCGGTCCAACTCGCGTTGTAACTGACGCTTTCCCCGCGTTGCACGCGCCGCATGCTCACCACGCGCGCCCGTACGCTCACGACCGGACGCGGCTGAGGCACATCGTGCCCCAAAGATCCTCCGTAGAGGAAGATCCCGGGCCGGACCATGTCGAACGCGAACGCCTTGCCGCGCACTGCCGCCGCGCTGTTGGCGACATGCAACAGTTTCGGCCTGCGCGGCAGCCGGCCTACCGCCTCGAGAAACCGTTCGAGCTGCCGTTCCGCCGACCCGTCCCGCCGCTCGGCGGAATGGAAATGCGTGTAGCAACCCTCCAACGACGCCGTGTCAACCGCCGCCCGCAGCTCGTCGACCTCGTCCCAGCGCACTCCCGAGCGTCCCATCCCCGTATCGATCTCGATATGGAAGGGGCGCTCACCGCGCGCGGTCCATGCGAGAATGCTGCCCGCGTCACCCAGCGCCGGGGTCAGCTGATGGCGGTCATAGTCGTCGAATCGGGGCGCGCGCGCGGGCATAAAGACCAGAATCGGCCGTGCGATGCCGGCCGCCCGCAGCTCGGCACCTTCTTCGATCGTCGCGACGCCATAGCCCCAGGGATCGACCGACTCGAGGGCCTTACAAACTAGAGCGGCTCCGACCCCGTACGCATTGGCTTTGACGACAGGGAGGAGCCGTGTGCCTGCTATCTTTGCTATCGTTCGGGCGTTATCGACGAGGGCTTCCACGTCCACTTCCACCCAGGCCTCGCCCCTCGTAGACACGCTCACTGGCGCGGGAAGTCTACCCGGCCCGGAGGCTAAATGCAAGGCGATTCAGCGCTTGGACGCGCTCTGGTGCTCGTGCGCGAACTGCGGCAACGCTGTCCCTGGGATCGCGCGCAGAACCCACAAACGCTCCGTCCGTACCTCGTCGAGGAAGTCCTCGAGCTCGATCACGCAATCCAGACCGATGATCCCGCCGCGATGCGCGACGAGCTCGGCGACCTGTTGCTGCATCTCGCGTTTCAAATCGTCATCGCCGAAGAGCGGTCGCAGTTCAACGCCGAAGTCGTCACGCGCACGCTCGAAGAGAAGATGTGGCGACGACACCCTAATCTGTTCGGGGATTCGCGCGTGAGCCCGCCCGACCACGCCGGCTGGGAGCTGGTGAAGCGGCGCGAACCACGCGCCGGCGGCAAACGCGGGACGTTGGCTGGTCTCCCCGCGACCCTGCCAGCGCTGGTGATGGCTTACCGGCTCCAGGAACGCGCCGCGGGAATCGGATTCGATTGGCCCGATGCGACGGGACCGATGGCCAAGGTGAAGGAAGAGGTCGGAGAGGTCGAGCGAGAGTACGGGCGCGGGGGAGCCAGAGAGCAGATCGAGGAAGAGATCGGCGATCTGCTGTTCGCAACGGTCAATCTGGCACGCAAGCTCGCCATCGACCCGCGCGCCGCGCTCGAGCGCGCGAATCTCAAGTTCATGGATCGGTTCGAGAAGGTCGAGAAGCTCGCGGAGGAGCGCGGGCTGGAGATGGGGCGCGCGTCGTTGCAGGAGCTCGACAAACTCTGGGACGAGGTAAAGAAGAAGCGTTAGTCGAGCGAACGGATCGGCGTCAGCAATACCTTTCGGAACTCGACCTCGGATCCTTCGGCCTGCAGCGCGATCCGGCCGTGATCGGCGGTCGCCTCCGACCCGTCGTTGACCAGGTCGCCATTGACCCAGACGCGAATCGAGCGGCCGAACGCCTCGATGACCATGCTGTTCCACTCGCCCACCGATTTCTCGGAGCTGTCGGTGAGGTTGCGAATCCGCCGCGCCTTGCCTTCGGTCGTCCCCCACTCCGCCGCTGGTCCGCGCCGAGTCTCCATGTCGGGAACGCGGATATCCTCGACGATGCACCAGAAATCGCCGGCGTTCCCATGCTCCATTTGGACCTCGATGGACCGGGGGAACATCCCGTAGAGCGCGCGTGGAGTGGAGGCGTGCACCAAAACGCCGGCGTTCCCGGGCACGCCCGCGAAACGGTATTCGATTTCGAGCCGATAGTCGCGGTAGCTGGAGTCAGTGATCAGGTGGCCGCGAGGCTCACCCAAACTGACGAGTAAGCCGTTCCGGACCACGAATGCATTCCGGAGCCGGACGTTGGAGTCCGCAGCCGGGATATCGACGTGCCAACCGGTGAGGTCTCGGCCGTTGAACAAGCTGCGTGGCTCGCCTTGCGCCGCGCAGCCGCATGCGGCGAACGCTGCGACGCCGGTAAGGAAGGCGCTCCCTATTCTCATCTGTTGATTCCTCGCTGCGCTGCCTAGCGAAATGCGCTTAAGCTGCGGCGCGCTGAAGAAAGATTCATTCCACAATCTACGGCGCCGTCAGCTTCAAGCGCGTGTTAGGCGTCACTCGCGCGCTCTGCTGTTTCGCCCATGAACCCGAGCCATCCTATTGCCGCGTAGTACGCGGCGATCTCGAGCGCGAGCAGACGACTGGGAATTCCCGCAAGGCCGCGGCCGCTCGCGATCGCGTCCCGATCGAACGCGAGGAAGAACGCGACGACCAGGAGCAGCGTCATCGGGCTTCCCACAAGCAGCGAGTTGCCCAGGCCGCGCCAGTGCCGGAGACGGCGGAAATAGCGCCCTGCGACAACGAACGTCAGGACGGGCGTGCCAGCGGCGAGAAGGAAGCCAACCATGTGGAGCGGGACGGAGTTCGCGAGTGTGAAGATGCCAGCCACCACGAACCCAAGCGGCGAAAGCGCCAGCAGAATCGCGAGAAACCAACGCCCGCGCGTTTCGGCGTTTGCCGGCAGCAGGCGGAAGACTCCGATCAAGCCGGCAATCGTGAGCAGCCCCGAGAGGATGAACGCGGTGTTGAAGAGGGCCGCGTAAGGCCCGACGCCGATGCCGCTGATGGGGGACGTGAGCGTGCCGGAGATTCCCCCTTGGATCCCGTAGATGGTCTCGGTGGGCGGAACAAGCAGGCCGAGGATAATCCACGCGAGTGTCAGGAGAGCGGGACCGGCGACCGCGCCCAGCGCGAGGAGCCTGCCCCGATGGCCATCATTGGAGATCTTCATGTGCGGAAGTAATTCTCGTCGCATCGCCTTGGTTTTCTTGCCAAAGACTGTGGTGCTCGAAGACGTCTAACGAAATGCGCTTAAGCTGCGGCGCGAGCTAGACGATTTCACAAATTGAAGGCCTCCACAGAAGAACGGCGCCGTCAGCTTCAGGCGCGTGTTAGGCGGCGCGATTACACTCAGTCCCGTCCACATACCGGGTCCATCCTGGCCCATTCGGAGTCAGCTTCGCGGCCGAGTCGAGTAATACGTTGATGCGCCGCTCATCCACCTGCATCATCCGCGCTCGAAACTCAGGGTCCTGTCTGGGCTCAGGTAGGCCCCCTGGCGCCAGCCGTGCACCAATGCACATCGACGTTTTCCAGAGATCAGCGAGAGTCCGCGCGGCTGAGGGGAGGTCTTGCTCCCCATCCAGATACTCAAGCATGACGCGCTCAGTTCGTCGATAGGTCTGCTGGAGGCGCCAGCGGAGGACTGGAGGCCACCAGGTCCAAGCCGACCAGCCGACCGCAAGCACTACCGCCAGCGTTACAAGAGCTGCGATCCTACGCTTCCTCACAAGTCCTCGCTGCGCCGCCTAACGAACTGCGCTTAAGCTGCGGCGCGCTGAAGAAAGATTCATTCCATAATCTACGCGCGCCGTCAGCTTCAAGCGCTTGTTAGGCGGCGCGCCCGAAGCCATCAGTGTGTCACCACCGTGACCAGATTCGGCGCCGCGAACATAGCCGCCGGCGAGATCACCGCTTCATCGAGCGGCACCTTCGACCCATATCGCTGATTCATTCTCGCCTGAACCTCCGGGTCCGACAGATCAAAATCACGGAGCCGCTGCAAGGATCCAATCCGAATTCCCAAGGCCCGCTCGTAGGCTTTCCACACCAGTTCCGAGCAATAGACGCGACTGTCCGACCACTCGAACGTCAGATCGTACGGCCGTCCCTCAAAACTCTCGGCCGCTCGCCGTAGTTTGTCGACGCCACCCGCATCGAGCACAACGTCCGCATTCCGCAGCCGCTTGGTCACGTAGTGCCCACCGATCCCCCGGCTGACCCAGCTCCCGAATGGTGTATACCGAACCGGACCAACCGCCTCAAAGACGTAAGGCTGGCCGTTCCGGTAGAGGATCAAACCCATGTGACTATACGGCGAATGAGTCGCGCGCTGAATCGCGAGGCTTTGGGCTGATCGCGACGTGTGGAAGATGATGTCACCATCGCGCAGCGCCGCGGGTGGAGCGGCACCGCATCCTGCCAGAACAAATGCGCATACAACGGCCGCCGCGATGCGCGTCACGCGCCGCCTAACGAATCGCGCCTAAGCTGCGGCGCCGAGCTTTCACGTTCACAAACGCAATTCTACCACCGAGGACGGGCGCCGTCAGCTTCAGGCGCATGTTAGGCCGCAATCCCCTCGGCTCTGTAGGCCGCCAGCACAGTCGGACTAAAGCACGCAAAGATGACCTCGCGCA
>CAWHMT010000008.1:0-380808 GCA_963830455.1 uncultured Gemmatimonadales bacterium
CAGGAGCCCGCCATGAACGACTCGAGCCGACCGCCGCTCGTCTACAAGCCGGCCAACAAGGTGCGCTTCGTCACGGCGGCCTCGCTGTTCGACGGCCACGACGCGTCGATCAACATCATGCGGCGCATCCTGCAGTCGACCGGCTGCGAGGTGATCCACCTCGGCCACAACCGGTCGGTCGACGAGATCGTCAACTGCGCGATCCAGGAAGACGCGCACGGCATCGCCATCTCGTCGTACCAGGGCGGGCACGTCGAGTTCTTCAAGTACATGCTCGACCTGCTGCGCCAGCGCGGCGCGCCGCACATCAAGGTGTTCGGCGGCGGCGGCGGCGTGATCGTCCCGGCGGAGATCAAGGAGCTGCACGATTACGGCGTCGCGCGCATCTTCTCGCCCGAGGACGGGCAGCGGCTCGGGCTCCTCGGGATGATCGGCGAGATCGTCGCCGCGTGCGACGTCGATCTCGCGCAGGACCTGCCGGCCGACGCGACCGCGCTCGTCACCGGCAGCCACGCGGCGCGCACGCGCGCGCTCGCCCGGATGATCACCGGCCTCGAAGCCGGCACGGTGCCGGCGCACGACGCGCGACGTGCTGCTCGCGGCCGCGGCGAAGGCCAAGACTCCGACGCTGGGCGTCACCGGCACCGGCGGCGCAGGCAAGAGCTCGCTCACCGACGAGATCGTCCGCCGCTTCCGGCTCGATCAGCAGGACCGGCTGCGCATCGCGATCGTGTCGATCGACCCGTCGCGCCGCAAGTCCGGCGGCGCGCTGCTGGGCGACCGCATCCGGATGAACGCGATCGAGCACCCCAACATCTACATGCGCTCGCTCGCCACGCGCGACGCCGGCAGCGAGGTCAGCCGGGCGCTGCCCGACGTGATCGCCGCGTGCAAGGTGGCGGGCTTCGACCTCGTCATCGTCGAGACGTCGGGGATCGGCCAGGGCGACGCGGCGATCGCGCCGCTCGTCGACGTCTCGCTGTACGTGATGACGCCCGAATTCGGCGCGGCCTCGCAGCTCGAGAAGATCGACATGCTCGACTTCGCCGATTTCGTGGCGATCAACAAGTTCGACCGCAAGGGGGCGCAGGACGCGCTGCGCGACGTGCGCAAGCAGGTCCAGCGCAACCGCGAGCAGTTCAAGTCGCGCCGGACGAGATGCCGGTGTTCGGCACGATGGCGGCGCGCTTCAACGACGACGGCGTCACGGCGCTCTACCAGGCGCTCGCCTGGAGACTGGCCGAGAAGGGACTGAAGCTCGGCTCCGGCAGGCTCGCGCCCGTCGCCGACGAAGCATTCGACCGCGCAGATCGTCATCGTGCCGCCGGCGCGCGTCCGCTATCTCGCCGAAATCGCCGAGACGCTCCGCCAGTACCACCAGTGGGCCGCCGCGCAGACGCGGATCGCGCGCGAGCGGCAGCAGCTGCGGGCGGCGAAGGCGATGATCGCCGCCGAGTGCAAGGACCAGACGCGGCAGACGGCCGGCCGAGGCCGGAGCGGAAGCCGGGCGCGCCGCGGCGATCGAGTGCAAGGCGGACCTCGCCGCCCTCGAGCACCTGATCGCCGACCGCGACGCGAAGCTCGACCCGCGCGCGAAGAAGCTCCTCGACATGTGGCCGAAGACGAAGGCCGCGTACGCGGGCGACGAGTACGTGGTGAAGATCCGCGACAAGGAGATCCGCACCGAGCTGACGACGACCTCGCTGTCCGGCACGAAGATCCGCAAGGTCGCGCTGCCGTCGTTCGAGGACGACGGCGAGATCCTGCGCTGGCAGCTTGCGGGAGAACGTGCCCGGGAGCTTCCCGTTCACCGCCGGCGTGTTCGCCTTCAAGCGCGAGAACGAGGACCCGACGCGGATGTTCGCCGGCGAGGGCGACGCGTTCCGCACCAACCGCCGCTTCCACCTGCTCGCCGACGGCATGCCGGCGAAGCGGCTGTCGACGGCGTTCGACTCGGTCACGCTGTACGGCAACGACCCCGACCGGCGGCCCGGACATCTACGGCAAGGTCGGCAATTCCGGCGTGTCGATCGCCACGCTCGACGACATGAAGGTGCTGTACTCCGGCTTCGACCTCTGCGACCCGGCGACCTCGGTGTCGATGACGATCAACGGACCGGCGCCGACGATCCTCGCGATGTACGTCAACACGGCGATCGACCAGCAGCTGGAGAAGTTCGCGCAGGACAACGGCCGCGAGCCCACCGACGACGAGGCCGACAAGATCCGCGCCTGGACGCTCACCTCGGTGCGCGGCACCGTGCAGGCCGACATCCTGAAGGAGGACCAGGGCCAGAACACCTGCATCTTCTCGACCGAGTTCTCGCTCAAGGTGATGGGCGACATCCAGGAGTTCTTCGTCGCCAACGACATCCGCAACTTCTACTCGGTGTCGATCTCCGGCTACCACATCGCCGAGGCCGGCGCGAACCCGATCTCGCAGCTCGCGTTCACGCTGTCGAACGGCTTCACGTTCGTCGAGGCGTACCTGGCGCGCGGCATGCGCATCGACGACTTCGCGCCGAACCTGTCGTTCTTCTTCAGCTACGGGATGGACCCCGAGTACACGGTGATCGGCCGCGTCGCGCGGCGGATCTGGGCGGTGGCGATGAAGCAGCGCTACGGCGCGAACGAGCGCTCGCAGAAGCTCAAGTTCCACTCGCAGACCTCCGGCCGCTCGCTGCACGCGCAGGAGATCTCGTTCAACGACATCCGCACGACGCTGCAGGCGCTGATCTCGACCTACGACAACACCAATTCGCTGCACACCAACGCCTACGACGAGGCGATCACGACGCCGACCGAGGAGAGCGTGCGCCGCGCGATGGCGATCCAGCTCATCATCAACCGCGAGTGGGGGCTCGGGCAAGAACGAGAACCCGAACCAGGGCAGCTTCATCATCGAGGAGCTGACCGACCTCGTCGAGGAGGCGGTGCTGAAGGAGTTCGAGGCGATCTCCGAGCGCGGCGGCGTGCTGGGCGCGATGGAGACCGGGCTACCAGCGCGGCAAGATCCAGGAAGAGTCGATGTACTACGAGCACCGCAAGCACGACGGCAGCTACCCGATCGTCGGCGTCAACACGTTCCGCAATCCGCACGCCGACGACGCGCCGCACACGATCACGCTGGCCCGCTCGACCGACGAGGAGAAGGAGTCGCAGCTCGCGCGGCTCGCGGATTTCCACCAGCGGCACGCGGGCGAGGCGCCGGCGGCGCTCGCGCAGGCTGAAGCAGGTCGTGATCGAGAACGGCAACGTCTTCGCCGAGCTCGTGAACACCGTGCGCGTGTGCTCGCTGGGGCAGATCACGAATGCGCTGTTCGAGGTCGGCGGGCAGTATCGGCGGAGCATGTAGCAGAAGCAACGGGGTTCACCATGAGCAATTTCCCTTCGATGCCCTGCTCGAAATTTTCACGAAGGCCGAACCGGCTCGGAGCGAGCGCGGTAGCGCAGCAATGACGCGCCCGTCTTGGAGGCGCCTCTTGCGTCAGCGCCGACGATGCTGAACCTGTAGGGACCGAGAATCGATCTGGCCGCCAGCGTCAGATCGTGACCACCCCCGCCTTCCTCAACGCGGGCTTCTGCACATAAACTCGCACACTACTACGTTTGGCAGGAGCCGGCTGGCAACGTCCGTACGGCGAAGGTACTTGAATGGAATGCGCGGCCCCGCGCATCGGCGCGAGGGTCGACTGAATCCTGCCCCAATCCGCTTCAGTGTTCTTTCGTGCAGACGTGTATCAGCGATCCGGCGCACGTTTATCCGATGCGATGTTTGGTCCCCGGTTTCGACGCTCGTGAGCGAATGCTTCTGCCGGTCAACCCTGAAGAAGTGAATGATGAATGAGGCGTTCCGATCCATTTTCGTTGGTGCAGTCCTTGCAATGGTATTGGCCGGGTGTCAAATGGGTGACGCGCCGGCCGAACCCCATCAGGTGGGGACTTCGGTGATCGGTATTCCTCGGGCCACGATTGCGCCGAACGACAGAGGCGCGGGGGATCGTGGCGCACAAGCACAAAGGGCTCGGAGAGCTACTTGACGACATAGGGCAGCAGGCGGTCGAACTCCGTCTTGACGACCTCGTAGCACTCGCAGGTACGCGCCTCCAGTCCCGGGCGATCCAGCACGGTGATCTTGCCGCGGCTGTATTGAATCAACCCGGCGTCCTGCAGCTTGCCGGCGGCCTCGGTGACGCCTTCGCGGCGCACGCCCAGCATGTTGGCGATCAGTTCCTGCGTCATGGACAGTTCGTTCGACGCCAGGCGATCCAGGCTCAGCAACAGCCAGCGGCACAATTGCTGATCGACCGAATGGTGCCGGTTGCACACCGCGGTCTGCGCCATCTGCGTGATCAGCGCCTGGGTGTAGCGCAGCACCAGATGCATCGTCGGACCGCAACGCGCGAATTCCTTCTTGAGCAATGCGGCCCTGAGCCGGTAGCCGTGGCCCGCGCTTTGCACGACCGCCCGGCTGGGCGTGGTTTCGCCGCCCATGAACAGCGAGATGCCGACCATGCCCTCGTTGCCGACGATCGCGATTTCCGCCGAGGCGCCGTCCTCCATGACGTAGAGCAGCGAGACGATGCAGGTGGTCGGGAAATAGACGTAGCCGCAACTTGCCGCCGGATTCGTAGAGGACGTCGCCGAGCGGCATCGGTATGAGTTCCAGATCGGGCAGCAGGCGCGCGTAGTCGTCCGCGGGCAGGGCGTCAAGAAGATGGTTTTGCTTCGGGGTATGCGGTGAAGACATGGCGGCCGCTCCTCAACGCGAGATTCGACCGCTACAAAAACGCCGCATCAAGAATCGCGATCGCTCGCTTTCTGAGGTCTTGTCTGCCCGTCCCGGCGGACAGACTTTCTGCAGCCTATTTGAAATGCAACGCCGAAATAGATGTAAGTGTGCCGCCATACTTGCTTAGCAGTTTGACACTGGAAGGAGAAATGATCAGGAGGCTGGCGCGATGATCGTTCGCATGTTTGCGCCGGATTACGATTCCTTGCTCAATAAGCCTGGCCAATTTGCGGCGTACCGTCGTGCGCGAACTGATATTCAGCAGAAAGAGCTGTTTCAGCGTTAGTGGTTGCCCCTGCTCTTCCGCATATCCGATCTCGATGACGATATCGAAATCGACGACGGACTTGAGGAAAGGTAGTTGCAGCCTTTCAAACTCCCTGATTTTCTTCAATCCGGTGAATAACTTCATGGTTTATATCGTTTTCATTATTGATAGCGTTGGTATAGTGTGGCTCAATCATGAAGCTGGCAAGCACAATTGGGTTCCTTTTTGGCACACATAGATATTGCCGACGGCTTTGTGCCAATCGATGCGTCGGCAGCGAGTCTTGCGCGGAAAAGATATTTGCCGACACGGTCGCCGCGTGTTGGCAGTGTGATAACGGTTTGCCTTCTGCGGGCGATGTCGCGGCGTGCCGTGTCCCTGATACACGGCTGTCCGCTTTGCGGCCGAGCGACTGACCGGAGCGGGTCGACTTGCGACTTTCGCGATGGCCTCGATATGGTTAAAGCGAGAACTTGACTCGGTCGCGCCGACGATCAGTCATCGCAACCTTCGCTGGTATGCGTTACGCTATCGCCGTGCACTGTCCGCGGACCAACGGCAGGCTTTCCGCGCGACCGTCGCGAAAATGAGATCGCCGCGGTTACGAACTGCCCAACACGCGTTCGACGTGAAATCACCCGAGCCCACCGTCGCGGCGGTCGTTCGCCAACAGACGGGAGTCGCATGGTCGCGTGCGCGTCGGCTGTGCACCGAGGGGCGCGTCACGGTAGATGGCCAGCGCTGCCTCGACCCCGCATCGCGTGTCGCGCCGGGTACGGTGGTTGCCGTCGACCAACGGGCGCCCAAGCTCCGTACCGGTCCGCTTGCCGAGAGCGCAATCGTGTTTTGCGACCGCGACGTCGTCGTCGTCGACAAGCCGGCCGGGATGCTCAGCGTCGCCGATGAGCCAGGGAACAAGGAAACGATCGTCGACTACACTCGAACGTTGCTGAGACGGATGGGCGGGCGTGGCGTCGACGCCACGCTCGGCGTGGTTCACCGCCTCGACAAGGATACGAGCGGCCTGATGGTGTTTGCGCGGACGGCCCATGCGAAGCGCGCGCTGGCAGCACAGTTCCGCGAGCACACCATCGATCGCGTCTACCATGCCATCGCGCACGGTGCTGTCACCGCGACGCGTGTCGAGACGTATCTCCTCTTGGATCGTGGCGACGGAATGCGCGGCTCGTATGGACATTTCCGACGTCCGAACGGCGACGCTCCGATCGAGGCGAAACGTTCGGTTACGCACATCAGGCCGATCGCTGGCCTTGCGGGTGCCACGCTGGTCGAATGCCGCCTTGAAACCGGACGCCAGCATCAGATTCGAATCCACCTGTCCGAACTCGGCCATCCGTTGGTCGGCGAACGCGTGTACATCCGCGACTACGCCGGCCCGAAGATCGAAGCAATGCGTCCGATGCTTCATGCGCGGACGCTCGGATTCGTGCATCCCCGAACCGCCGAACGTATCTTGTTCCAGCGCGAACCGCCCGATGACTTCCAGGCGACGATTGAATCGCTTCGACCGACTCGCCGCTAACGCTCGTACCCGGGTGGCCGCGGCGCGCCGGTGCGGGCCTCGGCACGGGGCGGCCTCCAACCCACCGAGGGGCTGGTGCATCCTCCATCATTGCGGTCCCCCGCGCGAGGTCGAACGGACCTTGCCGATATTGTGACCCCATGCATCCCAACCTGGGTAGGCTTCGGGTCACGGTCCGCAATGGACGCGTCGGAACACCGATGGTTCCAAGTATTTCATCTGGGCATCTTCCGACGATGCTTGTCCGTCCGTGCGGCGCCGTACATGCCGCGATCTGACGCATTCGCGGGAAAGGAGAGCGCCGACCCCATGAGCGATAATTCGGAACCTCGAGCGAATGCGCCAGGAGACTGGCTTCCGATGACGTACAATCGAGCCGCACAAGCCCTTCTCGATGATTCGGGAGTTCCACCTGGCAGACTGGTTCACCCTCGCGAACGCCGTCTGCGGCACAGGGGCCTGTTCTCCACCATGACCTACCTCGAAACAAGCGACGTCAGGCACGTCTACTTCTGCGTGCGGCCTGGTCTTCGCTGCCTTGATATTCGACATTCTGGACGGCCGCATCGCCAGGTGGCGGCAGAAGACGTCGACGATGGGGCGGGAACTCGACTCGCTCGCCGATGTCATCTCCTTCGGAGTGGCCCCGGCGATCATCGCGTACGGTTGCGGCATGCAGGGTCTGTACGACCGCATCGTCCTCGCCTACTTCGTCGCCTGCGGCGTCTCACGCCTTGCCCGGTACAACGTCACTGCCGAAGCGCTGTCCGAGGGAACCGGCAAGGTGAAGTACTTCGAAGGAACGCCGATACCGACATCGATCCTCCTCGTCCTTCTGTTGTCGCTGGCGGCATGGTTCGGCGCAGTGCGCGAGCACCTGTGGTTCGGCGAAGTCAATCTGGCCGGCTTCAAGCTTCATCCGCTCGTCCTCATGTTTGCGCTCTCGGGCTCGCTGATGATCAGCCGACTCCGCATCCCCAAGCCCTGAGTCGCTGCACTTCGAACCGGAACCGATCCCTCCATCGTGTCGATGACCGCCGGCAATCCGGTGTCGGCGGCTCATTTGACAGCCGGCCGCATCGTCGCCAATCTTCCATCCTTCGCGTGAAGAGCCGTGCCCGGATCGTCGCCGGCGCGGTTCGCACACGCATCGACGAATCTCCAGGAGGAATCATGATCGGAAGATTCGGCCGCGCCATCGCGGCGCTTGTCACGATCGCCGTTGCCCTGCCGGCGCTCGCGCAGGTCGCGGTCCCCGCGCCCGGCGCGAGCCCGCGCGTCGACGCCATCAAGAAGGCGGGCGTGCTGCGCGTCGGCGTGCTCGCCAACGCGCCGTGGCTGGTCGAGAACACGACCGGCGGCTCGGGCGACGCGTGGAGCGGCCCGGCGTGGATGCTGGCGAACGAATACGCGAAGCGCCTCAACGTGAAGCTCGAGGCGGTGCCGGTCAGCCACGAGACGAAGGTGCCGGTGCTGGCGTCGAACCAGGTCGACATTTCGGTGACGCCGCTCGCGGAGACGCCCGATCGCCTGAAGGTGGTCGACTTCGTCATCTATTCCAACACCAGCGTCTGCATGTTCGGCCTCGCGGCCAATCCGAAGTTCGCGCAGGCGAAGTCGGTGGACGATCTCAACCGGCCCGACATCACGATCGCCTACTACACCGGCGGCGGCGAGGAAGGCTGGGTCAAGGAGCGCTTCCCGAAGGCGCAGTTGCGCGGCGTGGCCGGGTCGGGCGTGGCGCCGGTCGAGGAGGTGATGGCGAAGCGCGCCGACGCGGTGCCGATCAACCGCGTGCCGTGGGTCGCGATGGGCCGCAAGCTGACAGCGCTCGCGGTGCTGCCGAAGGACAACAACTGCCAGAACAGCACGGAGAAGGCGGCGCCCGTCGGCATGGCGATCGACAAGAACCAGCCGGCGTTTCTCGCCTGGGCGCGCGCGGTCGAGAAGGAGCTCGAGGCGAAGCTCAAGGCCGACGAGATGCGAATCGTCGACACGATGAAGTAGCCGCGCCGCCACGCGTCTCGCCGTCGCCGGCACTCCGACGGTCGCCGCATGGACTTCGATTTCTCGGTCATCACCGACCACTGGCGGTTCCTCGCCTCCGGCGTCGGCGTCACGCTCGCGCTGGCGGCGCTCTCGGGCCTGACGTCCATCGCCGCGGGATTCGTCGTCGCCCTCGCGCGCCTGTACGGCCCGCGCTGGCTGAAGCCCGTCGTCGTGCTCTACATCGATTCGATGCGGGCGATTCCGGTGCTCGTCGTGCTGGTGTGGGCGTTCTTCGCGCTGCCGATCGTCGCCGGGATCACGATGGCGCCGTTCTTCGCGGCGTTGCTGGGCCTGACCGTGCACCTCGCGGCGTACGCCGCGGAGATCTTCCGCGCCGGGATCGAGTCGGTGCGGCCGGGCCAGACCCGCGCGGCGCTCGCGCTCGGCATGTCGCGCGCGCAGATCGTGCGGCGCATCGTGCTGCCGCAGGCGGTGGTGCGGATGCTGCCGGCGTTCGGCTCGCTGCTGTCGGTCACGATCAAGGACACGGCGATCGCCTCGGTGATCGCGGTGCCCGAATTCATGCGGCAATCGGAAACCGTGCAGGGCCAGAGCTTCCAGCCGATCGAGGTCTACACGTTCGCGATGCTGGTCTATTTCCTCATCCTGTTTCCGGTGACCCGCGGCGTCGAGCTGTTCTATCGCCGCGTCGCGCACCTCGGCCGCTCGTGACGCCTTCGACTGGAGCGTGCGTCGTGGCAGCATCGCGAGCGACGTCTGCAGCATCGCGGCGACCCGGCACGACGATCCTGCTCACCGTCGCCACGATGGCGATCGCCGTGCCGTGCGGCATCGTCGTGGCGGCGCTGCGGCTCTACGCGTGGGCGCCCGTGCGCGCGGCGGCGACCGCCTACGTCGAGCTGTTCCGCAACCTGCCGCTGATCCTCGTCGTGTTCTGGGCGTTCTACGTGTTGCCGATCCTGACCGGCGTCGGGCTGTCGCCGCTCGCCACGGGGCTCGCCGCGCTGGCGCTCAACGTCACCGCCTACAACGCCGAGACGTTTCGCGCCGGCCTCAACTCGATACGCCGCGGCCAGGTCGAGGCGGCGATGGCGCTCGGCATGAGCCGCACGCAGGCGTTGCGCCGGGTCGTCGTGCCGCAGGCGTTGCGGCGCGTCCTGCCGGTGCTGGCGAGCACCTGGGTGTCGCTGTTCAAGGACACGTCGCTGGTGTCGGTGATCGCCGTGACCGAGCTCGCGTACGTGGCGATGCAGATTCGCGCGCAGAGCTTCCGCGTGCTCGAGATGCTGACCGCGATGGCGGCGATCTACTGGCTGCTGGGCTATCCGCAGGCCAAGCTCGTCGACTGGATCCAGCGTCGCTACGCGGTGACGGAATGAGCGCAGCGGCTCAGCCGACTGCGCGCGCAAGCGCCGGCGCGAAGCGTATGGCCAAGGGCGCGCCGGGGCGCGCAAGATCATCCGCTATCGCGGCGTGGTCAAGCGCTACGGCAGCTTTCAGGCGCTCAGCCGGCGTCGACCTCGACGTGCACGCGGGCGAGGTCGTGTGCCTGATCGGGCCCTCCGGCTCGGGCAAGTCGACGCTGCTCCGCTGCACCAACGGCCTCGAGACGATCGACGGCGGCGACATCGAGTTCGAGGGCGCGCTGCTGCCGAAGGACGAGCGCGCGCTGCGCGCGGTGCGCACGCGCATGGGGATGGTGTTCCAGAGCTTCGAGCTCTTCCCGCATCTCACCGCGCTGGAGAATGTCGCCGAGGGCCCGCGCACGGTGCTGCGCATGAACCTCGCGGAGGCGAATCGACGCGCCACCGCGATGCTCGCCAAGGTGGGCCTCGCCGACAAGGCGCCGAACTATCCGTCGGCGCTGTCCGGCGGCCAGCAGCAGCGCGTCGCGATCGCGCGGGCGCTGGCGATGGAGCCCGACGTGATGCTGTTCGACGAGCCCACGTCGGCGCTCGATCCGGAGACGATCGGCGAGGTGCTGAACGTGATGAAGGCGCTGGCCGACGAAGGCATGACCATGGTCGTCGTCACGCACGAGATGACGTTCGCGCGCCGCGTCGGCGACTGGGTGGCGGTGTTCGACGCGGGCCGCATCGTCGAGCAGGGGCCGCCGGCGCAGATCTTCGACGCGCCGGTCGACCGAGCGCACGCGCGACTTCCTCGAGCCATCTCGGGTGGGCGGGATGAGCCCGGACTCGACGACGCCGTGCGATAGTACGTTCGTCCTGACCCTGGAATCACGCTGGACGCGCTTGGCGATGAAACTCGAATCGAGCCGCTGACCCCCGACCGCTGGGACGATCTCGTCGACCTCTTCGCACGCCCGGGCGCGTCGATCGCGCGCGGCTGCTACTGCATGTGCTATCGCCGCTCCGGCAAGCACGAGATCCCGCGCGGTCTCACGCTATTCGGAGGACAACAAGCGGGCGCTGAAGGCGCTGGTCGATCGCGGCGTCGTGCCGGGTCTCATCGGCTACGAGGACGGCCGGCCCGTCGGCTGGGTATCGCTCGGCCCGCGCGAGGACTACGCGAAGCTCGCGCGCTCGCCGGTGATGAAGCCGGTCGACGCGAAGCCGGTGTGGTCGATCGTCTGCTTCTTCGTCGACGCGAAGGCGCGGCACCGCGGCGTGGCCGAGGCGCTGCTGAAGGGCGCCGTGGCGTGGGCGCGCGAGCAGGGCGCGACGCTGCTCGAAGCCTATCCGTGCGACAAGCCGGCCGGGGGCGTCGACGACTTCATGTGGTTCGGCGCCAAGCCGATGTTCGACCGCGCCGGATTCGTCGAAGTGGCGCGCCGCAAGCCCACGCGGCCGGTGATGCGCAAGGCGTTGCGCGGCGCGCGCGCGCAGCCGGACTGTCCGGCCCGGGCCAAGGACACGACGACGTGACGCCGCTATCCTCCGTCCGCATCGTCCGTGCCGGCAGGCGGGCCGCGGGCTTGAGGGACCTGGCGGCATGACCGACGAAATCAAGCCCGCGACCGAAGGCGCCCCGCGAAGACGCGGATTCTCGACATCGGCGCCGGCGATCCGGAGGCGCCCGCCAATGCGATCCCCAACATCATCGCGCACCTCGTCGAGACCGAGACGTGGCGCAACGCGGCGACGGTGATCATGGGCGGGCTGCTGATCGGGCTGGGCTACTGGGCCTACAACGGGGTCCGCGATTCGATCGCGCAAACGCGCGTCACGAGCCTCGAGGCGCTCGCTCGGCACGGTGGCGAAGGGACTCGATGTCTGGGTCGGGCGAACACACCGCCGAGGCCGCCCGCGTCGCAAAGGATCCGGTGGTCATCGAGCGCGCGACACGCCTCGCGGCCGACGCGCACCGCCAGGGTGGCGTGCCAGGACGATGCACCGACGAGGCGGAAGACCTCGGCCGGATGGTCCAGTCGTCGCTGTCGACGCAGGGCGTGGTCGCGTTCCGGATCATCGACCGCGCGGGAGTCGTGCTGGCGTCCAAGGATCCGACGCGCTGCGGGCAGCGCCTGCGGTCGGGCGCGTTCCGGCAGCGGCTCGACGTGGCGTTGGATGGCACGCCGCAGTTCATGCGGCCCGATCCGGAAACCGAGCTTTCGGTCAAGGGCGCTTCGGGCCAGCGGCGCCCGGTCGCCTGGTTCCTGGCGCCGATCAGGAGCGGCAAAGTGGCGCCCGTCGCCGCCCTGGCCATGGGCGTGGACGCGCTTGTCGGCGATGAGACGTCCGGCTTGGGTGCGAGAAACGGCGAGCTGATCGGCGAGGAATCGATCGAGACGTTCAGTCCTGACCACAACACAAAAAGTGACGCTCAAGGCTCCGCCGCCCGCGCCTCCTTCGCCCGCTGCTGCGCGCGGCCTTCCTGCCAGAGCGAAAGTCCCAGTGCGATGGCGCCGATCGTGATGGCGGAATCGGCGACATTGAACGTGGGCCACCGCCAGGCGCCGAGGCCGACGTCGACGAAATCGACGACGCCCTGCGCGCTGCGGATCCGGTCGATGAGATTGCCGACGGCGCCGCCGCACACCAGCGCGAGCGCGGTGAGCCGGAACCGGTCGCCGGGACGCGTGCCGCGCACGAGCGACGCGAGCACGAACAGGGCGATGATGGCGAGGCCGAGGAAGATCCAGCGCGAATTGTCGCCGACATGCAACCCGAACGCGGCGCCTTCGTTGTAGACGAGGCGGAACTGCACGATGTCGCCGATCACCGGCAGCGGCAGGCGCCGCGCCAGAAACGACTCGGCGATCAGTTTGGTGACGAAGTCCGCGATGACGACCGCGACCGCCGTGCCCCAAAACAGACGGCGCTCAGCGGCGTTTACCATCTTCCTCCCTGGCCTTGCACTTGATGCACAAACGCGCGTGCGGGAGCGCATCCAGACGATCGAAGCCGATCGGCTCCCCGCACTGCTCGCAGCGCCCGAAGCGCTCGGGCGCGCTGTACAGCCGGCGCAGCGCCTCGTTCACGTGCCAGAGGTAGCGCCCTTCCTGCGACGCGAACAGGAACGCCTTCTCGCGCTCCATCGCATCGGTGCCCTGATCCGCCATATGGAACGAGTAGCTCGAGAGGTCGCCGTCGGACGCCTGCAGGCTCGAGTTGAACGACTCGCCGTAATGACCCAGCTCCTTGATCACCCGGGCGCGCTCCTCGAGCAGCCGTTTCTCCAGGTGCGTGAGTTGTTTTTTATTCAGGCCGGGTTTGGCCTTCATCTTCACCTTGGTGGATTTCGTCGGCATTATCGGGTTCCGCCCTTTCTTCCGTCATGGCGCCGGAGTCCGATCGTCACCCGGCGTCCCTCGATGTCCACGTCACGCTGCAAATCGGGTTCGTCGAGCGCCGCGTCCAGCACCATGCGGCGGGCCAGCACCTCGCCTTCGACGAAGCCCTGAAACGCGCGGGTCGCGGCGACCACATCCTCGGCGCCGGCGACACTCAGCTCGATGCGCGTGGTGTAATCATATCCGGCCTCCTTGCGGAGGCGCTGCACACGATTCACTACCTCGCGCGCCAGTCCTTCCTGCATCAGGTCGTCGCTCACGTGTGGATCGAGCGCGACCACGTACGGTCCGTCCGACTCGACCAGCCACTCGCTGGCGACTTCCCGGGTCACGGTCACGTCCTCGGGCCGGAACTCCCACTCGCCGCGGCGCACCGTCCCGCCCTGCTCCAGCCCCTGCAGATCCTCGACCGTCAGCGCCGCGACGGCCGCCGCGGCTCGCGGCGTGTCCTTGCCGTAGCGCTTTCCGAGGGTCCGAAAATTGGCTTTCCCCTTCAAGCGCACCAGCTCGTGGTCGGACGCCACCACCTGCACGTCTTTTACGTTGACTTCGGCAGCCAGAATATCTAACAGGTCTGACAAGGCCGGGCCCTGCGCCGCGGCCGGAACGGCCAGCTGCATGCGGGCCAGGGGTTGGCGGACCCGCAGGTTACCCGATTCCCGTGCCGCCCGGGCCAGCGACGCCAGCCGGCGCACCGTCCCCATGGCCGCCAGCAGCTCCGGCTCACGATGCCCCCGATCCACGGGGAACGGGGCCAGGTGCACCGAGGTCCCCGTGAGGGCCCGGTGCACCCAGTCCGCGATGAATGGGGCCGCCGGCGCCAGCATCCGCACCGAGGCGACCAGGGCCTCGTGCAAGGTTTCGAGCGCCACCGGGTCGGTGGCCCGGTCGGGCGCCCAGAAGCGGGGCCGATTGCGCCGGATGTACCAGCGCGAGAGGTCCTCGCCGACGAAGTCCATGATCGCCCGCACGCCGGCGGTGACATCGTACGCGGACCAGGCCTGCCGGACGGTCGTGACCACTTCGTCGAGCCGGGCGAGCAGCCAGCGGTCCGACGCCGGCCGCTCGCTCGGGGGCGTCGCGTCCTGCTCGGCCGGCGGATTCCACTCCTGCGCGTAGCGACGGAAGAAGTCGTAGGTCGAGCGCAGCGTGTTCAGGAACCCGCCCGCGACCTCGGGGATCTGTTTCTCGTCGAAGCGCTTGGGCAGCCATACCTGGCTCTGGCCCAGCAGATAGAGCCGCACCGCGTCGGCGCCGTGCTCGCCGATCACCTTCCAGGGATCCACCACGTTGCCGCGGCTCTTCGACATCTTCTGCCCATGCACGTCGAGCACATGCTCGTTGACGATGACGTGCCGGTAGACCGGCGCGTCGAACGCCGTCACGCCGATCGCGAGCAGCGAGTAGAACCAGCCACGCGTCTGATCGACGCCTTCGCAGATGTAGTCGGCCGGGAAGTGCGCCTTGAAGTCGGCCTGGTGCTCGAAGGGATAGTGCCACTGGGCGTACGGCATCGACCCCGAGTCGAACCAGGCGTCGATCACTTCCGGGACGCGGCGCATCGTCCCCGCGCAGTCGCGGCAGCGCCAGGTGTAGGTGTCGATGAAGGGTTTGTGCGGATCGAAGTCCGTGGGGAGCCCGCCCGGCTTTCCCCAGCGCTGGGCCAGCTCGTCATACGAGCCGATCACTTCGCGATGGTTGTCGCGATCGGCGTCGCACTCCCACACGTTGAGCGGCGTCCCCCAGTAGCGGTCGCGGGACAGCGCCCAGTCCACGTTGTTCTCGAGCCACTCCCCGAAGCGTCCCGTGCCGGTCTCGGGCGGATGCCAATCGACGTCGCGATTGATCTCGAGCATCCGCGCCTTCGCGGCGGTGGTGCGGACGAACCACGAGCTGCGCGCGTAGTAGATCAGCGGCGAGTCGCAGCGCCAGCAATGCGGATAGCTGTGCGCGTAGGGCCTGGTTTCGAGCCAGCGGCCGTCCTGCTTCAGGCGCTCGATGATGATGCGGTTCGTTTCCTTGTCGGTGACGAGCCTGCCTTCGAGCTCCGCCCAGGTGAGGTCGCGGAACGTGCCATCCGGCGCAACCGGATTCACGAACGCGAGCCCATGCTGCTGCCCGATCGCGTAATCGTCGGCGCCGAACGCCGGCGCCATGTGCACGATCCCGGTTCCTTCGTCGGCCGACACGAACGCGCCGGGGACGACCACGGCGCGCTGGCCCTCCGCAGGCAGCGGCACGACCTCAAACGGCCGCACGTACTGCTGACCCACCAGATCGCGGCCCGGATACGTCGCGACGCGATGCGCCTGCGCGAGCGGCGTGCCGTGGACGTGCACGTCACCCGCCCGCTGCTCGGCCGCGATGTAGCGGACGCCCTCCACCTCCCACTCGCCGTACGGAATGTCCGGGTGCACGGCGACGGCGACGTTGGCGAGCAGTGTCCAGGGAGTCGTCGTCCAGATCACGAGCTTGCGGTGGCTGTCGCTCGCGAGCGGGAACGTCACGTAGACCGAATTCGTCTGGACGGTCTCGTAGCCCTGCGCCACTTCGTGGGACGACAACGCCGTGCCGCAGCGGGGGCAATACGGCAGCACCTTGTGGCCGCGATAGAGCAGCGCCTTGTCGTGCAGCCGTTTGAGCAGCCACCACACCGTCTCGATGTAGCTGTTGCTGTACGTGATGTACGGGTGCTCGTAATCGAGCCAGTACGCGATGCGATCCGAGAGCGCTTCCCAGTCCGTCTTGTACTTGAACACGCTCTCGCGGCACAGCTTGTTGAAGCGCTCGATCCCGTACGCCTCGATCTGCCGCTTGCCGCTGATGCTGAGCGCCTTCTCGACTTCGATTTCGACCGGCAGCCCGTGCGTGTCCCAGCCCGCGATGCGCGTGACCGCCTGTCCCAGCATGGTGTGGTAGCGACAGACGACGTCCTTGAGCGTGCGGGAAAACACGTGGTGGATGCCGGGGCGCCCGTTCGCGGTCGGCGGACCCTCGAAGAAGATGAAGGGCGGCCCGTAGCGGGTCGCGTCCAGGACGCGGCTGAACAGCCGCTCCTGCTTCCAGGAGGCGAGCAGCTGCTGCTCCAACGCGTCGATGGACTGATTCGGATCGGTGGGCGGATACGGCATTCTAGTTCAGACGCTCCACCACGCCGCGCACGACGGCGGCCAGCTGCGGTTCGGCGGCGCGGGCGACGGCGATGATCTTCTCGACCGACGTGGGCTCGAGCGCATCCGGCAAGCAGTTATCGGTGATGATCGACAGTCCGAGGACGCGCATCCCCTGATGCACCGCCGTGATGACCTCGGGCACCGTGCTCATGCCGACGAGGTCGGCGCCCAGCGCGCGCAGCATGCGATACTCGGCGCGCGTCTCGAGATTCGGGCCGGGCACGGCGACGTACACGCCTTCCCGCAACAGGATCTTCTGCTCGAGCGCGACGGCGCGCGCGAGCGTGCGCAGCCCGGGATCGTAGGCCGCCGACATGTCGGGGAAGCGCGGTCCTTCCGCGTCGACGTTCGGGCCCACGAGCGGGTTGTCGCCCAGCAGGTTGATGTGATCCGAGAGCAGCACGAGATCGCCCGTCGACCACAGCGGATGCATCCCACCCGAGACATTCGAGACGATCAACGTCCCGGCGCCGAGCGCGCGCAGCACGCGCACCGGAAAGGCGACCTGCTGGAGCGTGTACCCCTCGTAGCGATGGAAGCGTCCCTGCATGATCGCCACCCGGCGCGTGCCGAGCGTGCCGAACAGCAGCCGGCCGGCGTGCGTCTCGACGGTGGGCGTGGGGAACCCCGGAATGTCCGGGTAGGCGATCGTGGCGCCGGCCTCGAGCTCGTCGGCGAGCGCTCCCAGTCCCGTGCCCAGGATGACCGCGACCTCGGGCGCGATGGAGGTCCGCGTCGTGATGGCGCGGACGGCTGCGGCAACGGCGGCGTCGGTCACTTCTGTCCGTCGAGGGCGCGCAGCTCGGCCAGCTGGCGCTCGAGCAGAGCGCGAAAGCCGCCCACGTATTGTTGGAACTGGCGCTCGGTCTCGGCCATGCGGGCCGCGACCGCGCTCTGCGCCGTTTTCGCCTCGTCGAGCAGCCGCTTGGCTTCGGCCTGGGCCTCGCGCACGATCACCTGACCTTCGCGCTCGGCCGAGTCGCGCGTCTCAAGGCGCAGCTGCTGCGCGGCGACGAGCGCGTCGTTCATCGCGTGCTCGCGCTCGCGAAACACGCGCAGCTGCTCGGTCAGGGCCGAGACGCGCTCCTCGAGCACCTGACGTTCGCGGTTCGCGCGCTCGAGCGCGTCGGCGACGCGGATGCGAAAGTCCTCCACGGCGAGCGTCTCGTAGCCGCGCAGGCTCTTGCGGAACTCCTGCTTGCGAATGTCGAGCGGCGTCAGGGTGAAGGGTTCGTCGTTCATGTCCTCGCTCCGAACAGAACGGTACCCAACCGTATCACCGTTGCTCCCTCCGCGACCGCTGTAGCGTAGTCGCCGGACATCCCCATCGAGAGGGTCGGCAGCCATATCCCGTCCTCCTTCTGAATCGTATCCCGCAGGATGCGCAGGCCCCGGAACGTGCGGCGCTGCAGCTCCTCGTCGTCCGTCAACGGTGCCATCGTCATCAGTCCTTCGAGGCGCAGATTGCCGAGCGCCGAGAACTGCCGCGCCAGTGTCCGCGCCTCCTCCGGCGCGCAGCCGGTTTTCTGGGCTTCGCGCGCCACGTTCACCTGCAGCAACACGCGCACGCCGCTCGACGCGCGCTTGTCGAGCTCGCTCGCCAGCGCCAGCGAATCCACCGAGTGCACCATCTCGAATCGACCGGGAACGAGCTTCGCCTTGTTGCGTTGCAAATGGCCGATCAGATGCCAACGAATCCCGAGCCCCTGAGCCTGAGCCCCTAACTCGTCCTGTTTCTGCACCGCCTCCTGCACGCGATTCTCACCGACATCGAGCAGACCGGCCGCGACGCTGGCACGCACCGCATCGACGCCGAATCCCTTGGTCACCGCGACGATCGTGACGGGTTGAGGCGCGCGCCGTGCGAGCTCGGCCCTCACCTGGGCCAAACGCTCCGGGAGGGCCTCGAAACTCATAGCCGTGGAATATAGGGACTAGGGGCTAGGGTTAGGGCCTGGGGGCGAAGAGGCTCCGAACGCCGTCGGTTTCCACGCGGCGAATGACATCGGCCAGCGCCGGAGAGGGGTTGAGATGGTGCGCGCGGCGCAGGCGGGCCACGGTCTCGCGCTGATCGCCGCGCAACGCCGCCGCATTGGCCAGCTCGATGAAGGGGATGGAGAACGAAGTGGCGACCTGCTGGGCGGCGGGCTCGAGCACCAGCGAGTCGACCGCAAAAAACTTCCCGTACCGGAAGACCGAATCGACCAGCACACGCGTCACCGCGGAGTCCACCTTCGTGCCCTGCACCCCGTTCACCCAGGTCCGCATCGTGTCGGCGTGCGGAACGACTTTGAAGACGAGGCCCCGGAACACGAGGTGCGGATCGAGGCCGAGCCATGCACCGCGTCCCGACGACACCCCAAACGCGACCGCCCGTCGCTTCGGGAGATAGGTCGCGAGCATGTAGAGAATCACTTGATCGGCCGTCCGCAGGTACATCCCCTTGCGGATCGGCAGCTGCAACGGTCCGAGACGGAACACGCCGTCCTCGGTGACCGGCATCGGACCCATCCCCGCGAGCTCGGCGGGCGTCAGCGTGAGCGCCGGGCCGGTGGGCGGCTCGGGCGGCGCCAGGTTCCAGTACATTTGCGGCGCCACCCTTCGATCGAAGGGACGAATGGGCCGGGACGCGAGCTGCGCGACGTACCAGTCGAGATTCGCGAGCGACAGGTTGATCTGCGTGACGTCCTGCCGGATCCCCTCGACTTCCTGGAGATACCAGACCGGGAAGGTGTCGTTGTCGCCGAACCCGAACAACACGCCGTATGGCTCGACCGACTGCAACAGGTTGTAGGCGAAGTCGCGAGCCGCGGTCGCGTCGGCACCGTGACGACGCGACGCCGCCGTGAAATTCGTCGCAAACGGCAGCAGCGTAACCGCGCCCGCAAGCGCGATGGCCCAGCGTGGCGGGGGACCGGCGCGCGCCAGCCGGTGCAGCAGGCGCACCAAGCCGATCCCGGCGAACACCCCCCACAGCTGGAAGCTCACGACGAAGAAGTAGTCGCGCTCGCGCACTTCGTGCTGAGCCATCGTCGTGTACTGGTTCCAGAACAGCGAGAATCCGGGCTTGAAGTTCATGTAGATCACGAGCCCGGCGCCCGTGATGGCCCACAGCGCGGCGAGCAGATACGCGATTCCCACGTCGCGCCGGCGCGCGAAGTCGAATCCCGCAAACCCGAGCGACACGAACAGCAGCGCGACTCCGGTCATCGCGGGCACGGGCAGCGCGCGCGCCCATTGCCACGAGCAGTACTGGAAGTAGTTGAAGAACTGCTGCCCGAACAGCGTGAGGGTGCGTCCCGGATTGTCCGGCCCCGGCGCCATCGTGGGATTGTCGAGCAGCCCGCGACTCCCGAACTGCTCGCGCCGGATCACCGCGAGCAGATTCCGCCAGTTCTCCGGGTTCGCTTCGTCGAGCAACGGCTGCAGGCCCGAGCGGATGTACAGGAACGCGTAGGTGGAGATGCCGATGGCCGCGATCCCGATCGCCATGAGCGGAAACGCGACCGAGCCCTGGGCGATGCACGCGACGAGCGCCGCCAACAGCAACGCGCCGCCCAGGTAGAGCAGCGGCGCGCTGCCCAGACCCACGGCGATCAGCACGATCCACAGCGCCGTCAGGGCGCTCCACTCGGCCCACTCCATGCGCCGTTCCGCGGGATCGGCCGCGGGCCGCGCGCGCAGCGTGTGCACGATGAACAGCGAGACCGCGGGGCCGACGAGCAGGGCAAGCAGATGATTGCCGATCGACAGCGCCGCGATGTACACGACCAGCAGCAGGAGGTGCGGCGCTTCCGGAGTGCCGCGCACGTCGCGCCAGCGCAGGCACAGCCAGCAGATCGCCGCGATGCTGAACGTCGCGACGGTGTAGACCTCGGTCTCGTTGCTGTTCTGCCAGTTGGTGAAGCTGAACGCCGAGAGGAGCGCGGCCGCGGCGGCGCCGCCGATCCGCAGCCACGGGACTTCCCCGACCAGGAGACGGTGCGCAACCAGGAACAGGCAGCCCGCCCCGGCGGCCGAAAAGCAGGCGCTCATCAGGTTGAGCCGCCACGCGTAGCCGCCGAGCCGCACGACGTCGGCCCACACGTGACCCAGCATCACGAACAGCGGGGTCCCGGGCGGATGCGGCACGCCGAGCACCTTGGCGGCGGTGATGAACTCGCCCGCGTCCCACAGCGTCACGGTGGGAGCGAGGGTGATCACATAGCCGATGAGGACCAGGAAGGCGACGGCCGCCGCCTCCCGGTAGGGAGGCTTAGGTGGCAGGCTGCGTCACACGCTCGCCGCCCTCGAGATGCGAGACGGCACCGGAGAGCAGATCGCGCACCTGTTGCGGCGTGAGGTGGCGATACAGCAGTCCGTGACTCGCGACGGAGATGGTCGACGTCTCCTCGGACACGACGAGGACGGTCGCATCGGTCTCTTCCGAGAGCCCGAGCGCCGCGCGGTGGCGCGTGCCGAGCGACTTGTCGGCCACTTTGAATTGCGTGAGCGGCAGCACGCAGCCGGCCCCGATGATCTGATCGCCCCGGATCAGGATCGCGCCGTCGTGCAGCGGCGAGTACGGCGTGAAGATCGTGGTCAGGAGGTCGGCCGACACCTTGGCTTCCATCGGCACGCCGGTGGTAATGAACTCTTCGAGCCCGATGTCCCCTTCGACGGCGACGATCGCCCCCGTCCCGGCGCGCGACAGGCGATCGAGCGCCTCGGCAATCTCCTCGGCGACCGATTGGCGGTCGCTGCGCGAGAAGGCGCGCATGAATCGCGACTGGCCGAGGCGCGCCAGCGCATTGCGCAGCTCCGGCTGGAACACCACGACCGCGGCAAACGCGCCGTAGGTGAACACGACGCCGAGCAGCGTGCTGATCATGGTGAACTTCAAGAACACCGCGATGAAATAGGTGAGCGACAGAATGACGAGCCCGATCACGATCTGGAGCGCGCGCGTGCCCACGAGGAACAGCAGGAACCGATAGATGACGAACGACACCAGCAGGATCTCGAACAGATCCGGCCACAGCCGCGGGGATAGGAACTTGAAGGCGTCTACGTTCACGTTGGGTTCGTCGTAGCGCTCGCCAGTGCAAGGGCTTCGCGGGTCAGCGCGACATCGTGCACCCGGAACAGCCGCGCCCCCCGTTCCCAGGCGAGGGCGCAGGCAACGGCCGTGGCGCGGTCGCGGTCCTCCACGGGCCGGCCCGTCACCGCGCCCAGGAAACGCTTGCGCGAGAGGCCGACGGCTACAGGATAGCCCAGCGCGACGATCGTTGCCAGTTCATCGAGCAACCGGAGGTTCTGGGTCGCGGTCTTGGCAAACCCGAACCCCGGGTCCACGACGATCCGCTCCCGCGCGATCCCCTGCTGTTCCGCCCGTGCCGCCCCTGCCGCCAACTCCCTGGCCACGTCGGTCGCGACATGATCGTAGTGGGCCAGGTCATCCATCGTCGCCGGCGTGCCGCGCATATGCATGAGGATTACCCCGGCCTGCGCGTCCGCCGCCACCCGGGCAAGGTTTGGGTCGAACCGCAACCCCGAGACGTCGTTGATCGCCGCCGCGCCCGCGTCGAGCGCCGCGCGTGCCACCTCGGCCTTGCGCGTGTCCACCGAGAGCGGCCCGACATTCCGCCTGGCGAGCCCGGTAATGACCGGAACGACGCGCGCGATCTCTTCCTGCACGGGCACGCTCGCGGCGCCGGGCCGTGTGGATTCGCCTCCGATGTCGAGCAGCCGGCTGCCCTCAGCCATCAGCCGTTCCCCATGGGCGACCGCCGCATCCGCTGACGACAGATGGCCACCATCGGAGAAGGAATCGGGCGTCACGTTGACGACGCCGATGATCACGGGCTTGTCGAGCGACAGCTCGCCGCCGCGGATCGTCCAGGCGCGCGGCGGTTCGGCGCGGGCCGCGAGCACCTCGCCGAGCGCGGGCGCGAGGCCCGCGAGCTCGTGGGGCGCGCGGTCGTAGCGGGCGAGCGGCGCGAGCCGGCTGGCGGCGCCGGCGACCAGGGCCCAGCCGTCGCCCGTGAGCACGTCGGCGCCGGACTTCGTGCCCCAATGCACGAGCGCCTCGCGCTCGGCTTCGCTGATTTCCTCGATGAGCACGACGAGGGGCTGGATGCCGACCGCGGCAAACCAGGCGGGCTGCGCCTCCCAACCACGGGCCGCGAGCGCCGCGCGCACCGCTTCCGGTGTCTGCGCGGCGAGCGCGGTGACTTTCATGGGAAGGTTACCGCAGCGCTTGCACGACGCGCAAGCGGGACGCTCGCCACGCGGGGAAGAACCCGCCGACAAAGCCCATGAACACTCCGAACGCGATGCCGATCGCGAGCAGCAACGGCGTGATGCGGAAGCTGAACGCGATCTCACTGAAGCTCGTCCAGTTCGTCGTGCTCGTGACGACGCCGTTCACCGGCAAGGCGAGCAGCGCGCCGAGGACGGCACCGATCGTGGCGATGAGTGTCGATTCCGCGAGAAAGCTGAACAGCACCTGCCAGGGGCGGAAGCCGAGCGTGAGCAGCACCGCGATTTCCGGCGTGCGCGATCCGACCGCCGCGTACATCGTGTTCACGGCTCCGAAGATCGCGCCGATCGACATGATGGCGGTGACGGCGATCGCGAGGCCGCGCAGCAGCTGTCCCGCGATACCTGTCTGCGCCGCGTAAAAAGTCGACTCGCGGTGCACATCCACCACCGTCTGGGGATCGCTCTCGATCACGCGCTGCGCCTCTGCGAACGCAGCGGGATCTTTGAGCCGGAACGTCACGGACTGGAAGAAGTCGCCGCGGAACACCGGCATGACCTGCTCGTTTTCGCCCCAAATCTCGGACTCGAATGAAGAGCCCGCCGCGGAGAAATGGCAGACGACGTTCCAATCCCGTCCGGCGAATCGCAGTGTGGCGCCGATTTCGAGGTGACTGAAGCGCCCGAGCAATTTGCGGCCCACGCAGATTTCGGCGCGGCCCGACTGGGGCCGGTTGCCCGCGATGACCTGCACATTATTGCGGACGACCCAAGCCTGCTCGCTGACCCCTCGCACCACGACGTTGGCGACCGAAGTCGTGTCACGTGGACGCGGCAGCGGAATGAGCACATAGACCTCGGGACTGATCATCGGACGCCCGTCGGCGCCGGTCGCCACGTGTGGGGATGCCGCGAGGATCCTCGCGGTCTCGCGCGAGAGCCCGCTCGTCAATTCGGAATCGGCTCCTTTGCGCACAATGACGACGTTGCGATCCGAGCCGGTGCGCGCCAACGCGGCGCGCAGACCCTGCCCAAGAGCCAGCATGGCGATGAAGACCGCGACGACCAAGGCGATTCCCACAGCCGTGAACGTGGTCGATACCGGCCGCTGCATCATGCTGCGCGCATTGTAGGCGATCGGGATCATTCGACCTTCCGCAGCGCCTGCACGATGGGCAGGCGTGCGGCCCGCAGCGCTGGCACCAAGCCGCTTCCGACCATCAGCAGGAGCGCGAGCAACGCGCCCCACACGATTGTCGCCGTCGTGACGTGGAACCCGGGGAGAAACCCGCCTCCATTGAAGTTGATCAGCGCATAGAACGCTTTCGCGATACCCAGCCCCAGCGCCGACCCGATGATCGCAATCACGCCCGCCTCGGTCAGGATCAGCCCAAACAACCTGCGGTCCGAAAAGCCAACCGTCTTCATGACGGCGATTTCACCCGTGCGCTCATTGGCGCTCATCATCATCGCGTTCGCGGTGACCAGAAGGATGGCGAATACGACTGCGGTGCCGATGAATCCCAGCAACAAGCTCAAATTCCCCAGCATTCCGGCGAAGCTCGCCTGGAAGGCCTTTTCGGTGCCTGTTTTTGTCGCAGTGCTGGAATTGCGGAATTGATCGTCGATCGCTTTGGCCACAGTCGCCGCGTCGGCGGTGCTGTCCATCTCCACAACGAACCAGCCAGCCTGACCCCAGCGACCGATACGCTCGTCGAGATACTCCCAGTGAAAGAACATTGCGTCGTCACCGAGCGCCGGATCCTTGGGCGTGTAAATGCCGCGGACCGTGAACGTCCAATCGCCGGTGAAGATGGTGCCCTGCAGCGTGACATCCTGACCCACCTTCCACCCGTAACGTTCAGCCAAGCGCTTGCCGATCAGAGCGGCGGTCCGTTCGCGAAGGAACGCCTCCTTTTGATCCGGGGGAATCTCGACCTCCGGATACATGGCCAGATACGACTCGACATTTACGGCAAACTGGGGGAAGAATCTCTTATCCTCCTGGTATCTCCCGCCGAACCAGTTCTCCCAAGTGACGCTGTGCACACCGCGCAGGCTCTTGATCTTGTTGACGTACGACACAGGCATCGTGAAGACGAGGCCCGTGGCGTTGAGCGTGACGAGACGCCGGGCGCCACCGAACTGCGCGTTCGTGCGGAGCGTCGTGAGGACGGACCGCAACGAGGCGAAGAGAAACAGAGCGGCCACGACGCTGAGGATGGTGAGCGTCGTGCGAATCTTGTGCCGACCGAGGTTGGCGAGAACCAGGGGCAGAAACTTCATTCCGCCTTCTCCAGCACACCTTTTTCCAGATGCAGTGTCGCCTTCGCTTTATTGGCGGCATGGGCATCGTGCGTGACGATCAACACCGTCTTCCCGAATTCCGTGTTGAGCCGGCCCAACAGCGTCAGAATCTCCTGCGAGCTCTTGCCGTCGAGCTGGCCCGTAGGCTCGTCGAGCAGGATCAATGTCGGATCGGCGACGATGGCCCGCGCTATCGAGACGCGCTGTTCCTGTCCGCCGGACAGCTGTCGAGGATAATGATCCATCCGGTCGGAAAGGCTCACGACATCGAGCGCAATGCGGACGCGCTCTTGACGTTCCTTGCTCGACAGCCGGGTGAGCAGCAGCGGCAGCTCCACGTTCTGAAACGCGGTCAGGACCGGCAACAAGTTGAATGACTGAAACACGAAGCCGATGTGCCGCGCCCGCCAGGCGGCGAGCTCGGAGGGACGCATCGCGCTCACCACCGCTCCCCCGACCGTAATCGTTCCGCTGGTTGGCTTGTCCAGACCGGCGATGAGATTCAGCAGCGTTGACTTGCCACTTCCGGAAGGACCCATGATCGCGGTGAAGCTGCCTTGTTCGAAGTCGAGGCTCAGATCCTCGAAGACCTCGACCGTCTGCGTATCGCGCTGGAATGACTTGTGGACGTCGCGGATTTCGACTAAGGCCATGAACCCTGCTCGGTTATCGGTTATCGGTTGTCGGTTATCGGGGATTACTGCGAGAGCTTGACGCGTTGACCCTCGCGCGGAGTTTCAACACCGCCCACCAGCAACTGCTCGCCGCCCGAAAGACCGGAACGAATCTCGCGGAAATTACCGCTGACGGGACCTGCGTCAACGTCACGCTTCTGTAACCGTCCGTCGCGGACGATCCAGACGACGGTGCGGCCGTTGTCGGAGCGCACCGCTTCCGCGGGCACCATGATCCTGGGCCGCTCGACGGCCGGGTCGGCGCCGGCAGTCGCGGACCGGGGAGCCTGGAGAAACTCTACCTTCGCGCCCATCTCGGTCAGAATGCGCGGATCGCGGTCGACGATCGAGACCTTGACCTGCACGGTCGCGCGCTGGCGATCGGCGGTGGGCACAACCTGGCGCACTGCCCCGCGGAACGCGGTGTCGGGATAGGCATCGAGCGTGATGCGGGCCTGCTGCCCGCCCGAAATCCGCGCGATGTAGGCTTCGTTGACGTCGACCTCGACCTCGAGGGTCGCGAGATCAGCCATCGTCACGACCGCGCCGCGCGTGAGACCGCCCCCAACCGAGGGCGCCACCACTTCACCAACCTCGGCTTCCTTGCGCAGCACGGTGCCCGTGAACGGCGCGCGGATGTAGGTGTTCTCGAGGTTCGCCTGCGCAACGCGCAGCCCCGCCGCCGTCGCATCCACGCGTGACGACTGCGCGCTCAACCGCGCGTCAGCCTGTTGGACGCGGCTCTCGGCGTTTTCGACTTCCTGCGTGGAGACGAGCGTGGGATTCTGCGTGTGAACGTCGCGCACGCGCACGAACTCACGCTGCAGCTGGTCGCGATCCGATTGCGTCTCGATCAGCGTCGCTTTCGCGCTGGCGAGCTCCGCCTCCGCCTGGCCGACGGCCGCGGCGTAGTCGGCGTTGTCCAGCCGCGCGATGATGTCGCCCTTCCGGACCTCTGAGCCCTCGCTCACGTTGAGGACAGCCAGGCGTCCTGGAATTTTCGCGGACACAGCGGCTTTCGTGCGGGCGACGACGTAGCCATTCGCGACCACTGCAACGCCTCCGCCGCCATTCGCCGCCCCGTCGCCACCCCCCGCTGCCGCCGTTACCGTGACCACCTGCACCGGCACCCCGCCACCCCGCCGTGCCACCATCCACACGACGAGGAACACGAGCACGGCGGCGCCGGCCAGCCACAGCACGCGACCCAGCGCCCGCTTGACCGCGGGCGGCGGGTCGTCGCGATTGATCCGAAGTTTGGAGAGGTCTGCGGTGTCGGTGGCGCTCACGCGCCGGCGGGTTCAGGCGGCGGATTCCGAAGGATGCCGCCGGACGGACGCTGCGACGGCTTCTCCTTCTCCTGCTCGCTGGTCTCGGCACGGGGCTGCGGCGCCGGCGGCACGTAGGGCGGCAGCGGCTTGCCCGCGATCACCATCTCGACCTGCTCGCGCTCCAGCGTCTCGCGCTCGAGCAGCGCGGCGGCGAGTCGGTCCAGCGCGGCGCGGCGGTCAGTGAGGATCCGCTGCGCTTCACTGTAGGCGTACGTGAGAATACTCCGCACTTCCTCGTCCACAATTTGCGCCGTGCGGTCGGAGATCTCGCGGCGCTGCACCACTTCGCGGCCGAGGAAAATCTCCTGCTCGCGGTCGCCTACGGCGATCGGCCCGATGACCGCGCTCATGCCGAACTGGGTTACCATGCGCCGCGCGATGTTCGTCGCTTGCTGAATGTCCTGCGCCGCGCCCGTCGTCACTTTCTCCGGCCCAAACACCAGCTCCTCGGCCACCCGGCCGCCGTACGCCATGCAGAGCCGCGATTCGATCGACTGCTTGGTGTATTTGTGCAGCTCTTCTTCCGGCAGATAGGCCGTGAGCCCCAGCGCCCGGCCGCGCGGAATGATGGTGACCTTGTGCAGCGGATCCGCACCGGGCACGGTGAGGCCGACCAGGGCATGCCCCGCTTCGTGATAGGCAACGAGGCGCCGCTCCTCATCGGAGAGCACGCGGCTCTTGCGCTCGAGGCCCAGCATCACCTTGTCCTTGGCGTCCTCGAGATCCTGCATGTCGACCTGCGACTTGTTGCGCCGCGCGGCGAGCAGGGCGGCCTCATTGATGATGTTCGCGAGCTCCGCGCCGGCCAGACCGGGTGTCCCGCGCGCGATGCGCTCGAGATTCACCCCAGTCGCCATCGGAATCTTGCGGACGTGCACGCGCAGAATCTGCTCGCGGCCCTTGAGATCGGGCATGTCCACCACGATCTGGCGGTCGAACCGCCCCGGGCGCAGCAGCGCGGGATCGAGAATGTCGGGCCGGTTCGTGGCGGCGAGCAGGATCACGCCTTCATTCGATTCGAAGCCGTCCATTTCCACGAGCAGCTGGTTGAGCGTCTGCTCGCGCTCGTCGTGTCCACCGCCGAGGCCGGCGCCGCGATGGCGGCCGACCGCGTCGATTTCGTCGATGAAGATGATGCACGGGGCGTGCGCCTTGCCCTGCTCGAACAGATCGCGCACGCGCGAGGCGCCGACGCCGACGAACATCTCGACGAAGTCGGAGCCCGACATCGAGAAGAAGGGACGCCCCGCTTCACCGGCCACGGCCTTGGCGAGCAGCGTCTTGCCGGTCCCGGGCGGACCGACGAGCAGCGCGCCCTTGGGCAGACGACCGCCGAGGCGCTGGAATTTCTGCGGGTCCTTGAGGAAGTCGATTATTTCCTCGAGCTCCTGCTTGGCTTCATCGCAGCCCGCCACGTCGGCGAACGTGACCTTGGGCGTGTCGCCGGCGAGGAGCTTGGCTTTCGATTTCCCAAACGCGAACGCGCGGTTCCCGCCCTGCTGCATCTGGCGCAGCATGAAGATCACGAGCCCGAAGATCAGCAGGTACGGCAGGAAGGTGAGCAGCACGACGCCGAACGACTGGCCGGATTCGCGCGCCCGCACGTCCACGCCCTTCGCGGAGAGACTGGCGACGAACTGATCGTCCGCCTCGAAGGGGAGCAGCACGTTGAAGCGCTCCACGGTCTGGCGCTTGACGACGACCGGCCGCTGGAACGTGCCCCGCACCTTCTGCCGTTCGGCGATCTCCACGGCGGAAATGTTGCCGGCGTTCAGCTCTTCCATGAACTGCGTATAGCCGATCTCGGCTTCCTCGCGGCGGCGGCTCGACGCGAGCTGCACCAGCGCGATGGTCCCGACGATGAGGAGCGCCCAGAACGAAAGCGTTCGCAGCATCCGGGCCCAGTTGAATTCCCGCGGTGGCGGGGGGAGGCGATTGGCCATCTACGTCAGACTCGCGATATAAGGAAGGTGCCGGAAGTTTTCGGCGTGATCCAGGCCGTACCCGACCAGGAACAGCGCCGGGGCGTCCAGGCCCACGTACTTGGCCTCCAGCTCCAGGTGTTCAGCCACGTGTTTGTCCAACAGCGCGCAAATCTCCAGACTGCGCGGCCGCCGCTGCTTCAGCAGCGCGACCAGCTTGTTCAACGTCTTGCCCGTGTCGATGATGTCCTCGACCAGCAGGATGTGCTTGCCTGCCAGCTCGGTCTCCGGATCATACACCAACCGGACGTTCCCGCTCGAGACCGTTCCTTCGCCGTAGCTCGAGGCCACGATGAAATCGACCTGGAGCGGCCGGTCGATCTTGCGCACGAGATCGCTGAGAAAAATGAAGCTGCCCTTGAGCAGGCCCAGCACGAGCAAGTCGCCGTCGGGATAGGCCGTGGTGATCTCGCGTCCCAGCGCCTGCACGCGCCGCGCGATCGTCTCCTCGTCGAAGACGATCCGCTTGAGCTCACGCCCGCCGGTCTGCTTTTGCTGCCGCGCCGTACCCGATAACATCCAGCCTCACCGCTCGAGTTCCGGGAGCCGGCACGCCTTCGGTACTACGGCAGATGCCGGGCACCCACAGAATGGTGTCACCCCTGCATACGACCGGATAGCGCGTCCGCGTACTGCGCGGCACTCGCGCCTCCATTAATAGACGCCGCAGCGGTCGATGCCCGACGCCGCCCAGCGGCACCAGCGTATCGCCGCGCGCCGGAGCCCGGAGCTCCCATGCCGCGCTGTCCAGCCACGTCGTCCACGTCGCTCGGTCGATCCGCTCAGGTGCGGCACCCGGCGACCAGGTGATCTCGAATTCGCCGAACCGCGCCGAGCCGCGCTCGCCGCTGGGCCACACATGCTCGAGGGCACAGTCGACTTCACCACCCCGACGCACGTGCAGCCGATCGAACGCTACCTCCGCCGACCAGCGGCCTCCCAACTCGACTCGCCGTCCCGACGGCCGGTGCGCCAGCATCACGAGCCGCCGAGCCCGGGCCGGGCCCAGCACGAGGCCGACACGGCGCGCCGCAGCTCGCAAGAGCGCGACCGACAATGCGTTATCATAGCCGCACAGCACGGCGCGGGCAACGGCGAATGCATGCGGCTGCACATCGAGCGCCAGATCGGGGACCAACTCGAGGATCTGATCCCAGGCCCGGGCGTCGCGCGCGGCGTGACGCCCCTTGGCGAGCAGATCGCGGCGCAGCCGCGGACCGAGTCGTTCCTGGAGCAACGGCAGCAGCGTCGCACGCACCCAGGAGCGCAGATGACGCGGATCACGATTCGCCGGGTCGTCGTGCACGGGCAGGCCGCGCGCGCTGGCATACTCAGCGAGCTCGCGGCGCGAGAATGGCAGGAGCGGGCGCACCAACCCACCGCGCGAGTGCGCGCGAATTCCCGCCAGCCCCGCCGGAGCGCTGCCGCGCAGCGCGCGCAGGACGATTGTCTCGATCTGATCGTCTTGGTGGTGTGCGGTCACGATGTACTTCGCGCCGCGACGCTTCTGTAGATCCCGCAACCATGCGTAACGCGCACGCCGTGCATCCGTCTCTGTGGCATCCGGTCCCAGTCTCAGTTCGACGGTTTCGAACGGCAGCCGATACTTGGTTGCAAGGGTTCTGACCGACTGTCCGACCGTCCGACTGTCCGACGAAATCCCGTGGTCCACATGTGCGACGACAATCGACAAACCGAGCTGGTCTCGCAAGCCGAGCAGCAGATCGAGGAGGGCCACTGAGTCTGCGCCGCCCGAGACGGCAATAAGCGCTTCTCCCGGGTCGCGAAAGAGTCGATGGCGTCGGATGTGCGCCAGCACGCGTGCCGGCAGCGACTCGGCAGAGGACATGTATCTTGAAGTATGCTCCAACCCGACGCGACCTACCAACTCCTGCGCAATCTGACCTCGCCGGTCGTGGCTATTACCTCAGAGCGCAAGGGAAAACGGAACGGGATGATCTCCGATGCGGCGGTGCGCGCCTCGATCGTCCTGACCGTGCCGCGGCTCTCGGTGTACATCCACAAGTTCAATTACAGCCACGATATGATCTTCGAGACCGGGCGCTTTGCATTGCACCTTTTGCATACGAAACAGCTCGACCTTGTGCATCGTCTGGGGTTCTTCAGCGGCCGCGATCAGGACAAGCTGTCGGGTATCCCGCATCATATCGGCCAGACCGGGGTGCCGGTGCTGGACGAATGCTTTGCGCACTTTGAATGCACGGTGGCGAACGTGATGGATACCGGCAGCTCGACGCTGTTCCTCGGCGATGTCGTGGCGGTCGGCCGGGGCAGCGCGGCGGGTCTCGAGCCCAAGGGGGACCTGCTGACGGCCGCCTACTTCCGCTCGAACATGCCGGCGGAATGGCGGGCCGAGTACGAAGTGAAGCTGGGTGAAGCGCAAAAGGTCGCGGCCGAGCTGTCTCGCACCATCAAGCCTGTGGTCTGGAAAAGGAGCTGATATGCGTCACATGGTTGCTTGTCTGATCCTGGTGCTCGCCGCCTGCCGCGTCGCGCCCCCGGCGTTGAGCGAAGCCGACAAAACGGCGATCCGGGCGTCGACCGACAGCTTCGTCGTGTACGCACGCGCGCGCCGGAACGCGGATAGCCCGATGCTGTACACCGAGAACGCGTCGTTCATGCCGCCGAACGCCGCCATCGTCGAAGGACGCGCCGCGATTCAGGCGTGGCTCGGCGCATTTCCGCCGATGTCGGAGTTCTCGCTCACGCCGGTGGAGATCGATGGCCGCGGCGATCTCGCCTACGTACGCGGGACCTACGCGATGACGATCGTGGGCCCGGACGGACACCCCGTCGGAGAGGACCACGGCAAGTACGTCGAAATCCGGCGGCGCCAGCTGGATGGGAAGTGGCTGATCGTGGTGGACATGTTCAATTCGGATGTGCCGGCTCAAATAAAACCGTCTAACAAAAACGTCTAACAAAAACGTCTAACGAACTCGTCGAACGAAGACGTAGTCGTTCGACGATTCTGTTCGACGGTGTTGTTAGACGCCTTTTTCGTAGTAGCAGGGGTGGGATTCGAACCCACGACCCCGGCATTATGAGTGCCGTGCTCTCACCAGGCTGAGCTACCCTGCCACATTTCGCTCGAAAAACCTAGCAAGGTCGCTAGTTAACGCCAACCCTCCCCTGCACCGACGCGATCAGCTTCGCCGCGTCGTACCCGACACCGTCCTTGAAGACAATCGTCGGGCTGCGAATCACGGCAGGGGTCGCGGTGAGATCGCCCTGCAGCACCACGAGATCGGCCAGCTTGCCGGGCTCCACGGTCCCCAGCGTCTGCGCGACGCCGAGGATCTTGGCGCCGTTGGCCGACATGATCTGCACCGCCTGCGCGGGCGTGAACCCCGCCTCGATGAACAGCTCGTAGTTGCGCTGGTCGCCGAACCCCGCCAGCGCTCCGCCGATCCCCGTCGGATCGACGCCGGCCGCGAGGGTCCCGCCGGCGGCCACGAACGCCCGATCGAACGCCATCGCGCTCTTGAACGCGTTGAGGGGCACATAGCCGGTGCCGCTCGAATCGATCTGCTGGCGCTGCTTCAGGTACGCGGCCCGGACCTCGGGATCCATCGCGTTGAGCGTGCGCTCGTCCTTGGTCGGGCGGTTGGCCACGAACGGCTCGTACACCGCGAGCGTCGACGTCATCGAGACGCCCTTTTGGACCATGGTCCGAATGGTCTGCTGGGCGACACTGCCGTTCGGATCAGCGGACCCGAGCGACGTCATCAGCGTCATCGGGCACGCGTCCTGTTTCTTCGAGCCGTCGAAGTCCGACGCGGTGAGCATGCCGTGCTCGAGATTGTCGATGCCGAGCCCCACCGCTTCCTGGAAGCTCACCGAGCAGAGGTGACCCGTGACCTTCATGCCGTGCTTGTGTGCTTCCTGAATCGCGGCGCTCAGCTCCGAGCGCCGGATGTCCGTGTACGCCTTGATCCATGTCGCGCCCTCGGCGCCCCAGTAGGCGACGAAGCGCCGTGCGGCCTCGGGGGTCGCGACGATCGCCATCGCCCCACCGCCCTGCGCGCCCGTGATGTAGGGCGCGGTGATGTGAATGCGCGGCCCCGGCACAAAGCCGTGATCGATCGCGTCCTTGAGGTTGATTTCCGCGTACGGCGAGCGGCTACCGGTCGTGCGAATCGTGGTGACACCCGAGCCCAGGTACAGCCGCGGGCCTGTGTACCCCATCTGTACCGCGCGGCCGCCCGCGGCGGTATAGAACAAATGGTCGTGCATCCCGATCAGGCCGGGGATGACGGTTGAGCCGCTCAGGTCCATGACTTTCGCACCCGCGGGAATCTGGACCGACCCGACGGGGCCCACGGCCGCGATCTTCCCGTTCCGAATGACGACCGTCTGATGCTCTTTGGGCGCGGCACCCGTGCCGTCGATCAGCAGCACGTGCGTCAGCGCGAGCAGCGACGTGTCCACGGTGACGTATTCGCGGACGTTGGCAGCAAGTGAATCAGGGCGCTGCGCGGCGAGGGCGAGCAGCAGAGTCAACGCGTACATGACGAATCCTCTCTAGTCGACGGTCAGGTGCATCATCATCCCGGCCGAGAGATGCTCGGCGATGTGACAATGCAGCATCCAGTGACCGGGGTTGGACGTGTCGAACAGAATATCCACCGTGGATCCCGCGGGCACCAGAACCGTGTCCTTCCAGGCGAGATCACTCACCGGGACTCCATTCACCGCAAGCACGAGAAAGCGCTGGCCGTGCAAGTGAATCGGATGTTGCATCCCATGGAACGCACGGCGCTCGTTCACGAGCCGCAACTTCACCGGCGCGCCGCGCGGGAAATGCCAATCGATATCCATGTTCTCACGGCCGGTGTCCGGATCGCGCAGGATCCAGCGCACCTGCTCGCCCGTCGCAGCCCAATTCATCATCGGCATCGAGCCGCTCCATTCGACCGGCTGAAAGAAGATCGAGTCGAGCTGCATCAGGCGCTCGGTTACGAAGGGGAGGTTTCTGGTTTCGAGCGTGAGTACCAGTGTCTTGTCTGGGACTCGTTGGCCGACCGAATCCAGGGCGGCGAAGGGCGGCGAAGGGCGGCGAGGTGAGGCGGCGGCGAGGGGCGGCGAAGGCTCTTTGGAGACGGTTACGATGCCAAGCGTATCGACCTCCGGAAAGAATCGGCCGAACAGATGGTCGAGTCCTTGAACCTGGTTGACGAGTGCGAAACGTCCCGGGCGATCGAATCGCACGTGCACCACATAACGCTCCGCCGGTGCGATGACCACGCTCTCGACCGGACGTTCGGTGTCGAATGGCCCGGCATCAGCGGCCACGAGCTTCATCTGCACACCAAGGAATGATAGGTTCATGGTGCGCGCGTTCGCTGCATTGGTGAGATAAAACCGCACCACCTCGCCGCGGCGGACCTGCAGCCGGTAGTCGCGCCGCCCGTTCACCAAAAAGACATTCCCGAACCGTCCCATCAGCGCGTGCGTCGGCGATTCGCGGCCCGGCGGAATCGGCCCCTCGTCACCCACGAGCACGTCGTCGAGTATCAGGAATTCTTCCCGGTTCGCGGGACTCGCGGCGCTGTCGGCCGACCGCACCAGGATGCTGCCGTACATGCCCAGGTCCTGCTGGATGTCCTCGCGCACGTGGGCGTGATACCAGTAGATCCCGGCATCGGGAAACCGGATTCGATACGTGAATGTGCCGCCCGGCGGAATTGCCGGCTGGGTGAGACCGGGCACGCCGTCCGAACGGTTATCCAGCCGAATGCCATGCCAATGAATCGCCGTGGAGTCCGGAAGGTGATTCGCAAACGCGACGACGATCTCCGAGCCACGCTCGACCTCGATGAACGGCCCCGGCTGCTGGCCGTTGAACGTATAGCCTCCGCGCACGGCACCGGCCTCGAGCCGGAGCGTGTCACCGCTGCGCACGAGCGTGCGTTCACTGGCGCGCGCCATCGGTAGCGAGTCGCCGGAGGGCATGCGATACGGCGGCACGCCGGGACGCAGGGCCATCTCGGCGGGGAGCATGGTGAGGTTGGCCGGCATTGGGACCATCGGCCACTCGCCGTGGCCGTCATGCTCATGAGGCGCGATCGTCGCGCTGCCACCGGCGGCGAACGTGAGCTGATCGGGAGGGAACAGACGCGTGCTCGGCGACTGCCCGCGCAGCACGAGCCGGTCACTCGGTGTCCGGGCGCGCGCGCTCCGTTCGGCGGTCACCAGGACCACAAACTTGTTGAGCGCGATGTCGCGACCCATGAAGCTGCCGCGCGTCACGGCACCGAGCTTGATGATCGTATCCATCTGCGGCGTCATGACCCACGCCACATACGTGGGGCCGGGCTCGAGGCCGGCCACCGATCCGATCAGGGTATAGCGCGCGTGACCGTCGGACGTGACGCCGACGGTGAATGGGCCTGCGGGATGGCTCAGCTCGACGCGGCCGGACGCGCCCCGCGCCGCGGGCGCCGCGATCAGATCGATGCAGTAGAGATCGTGGCTCGGTCCGAGGGGCGTCTGTGGACTACACGGCCGACCCCAGCTCCCCTCCGGACTCTGCCCGACACAAATCCCCGCGAAGGTGGCGAGGAACGCTAGTGCTTGGAGTGCTTCGGCAGACCGACGTCGCGCCACCAGCTACTCCGCCTAGGCCCTCGCGCACTCGCCGCGGCGTCCGCGGGCGGGCTGAGCGTGGTCGACGCCGAGACCTCGAAGGTGTAGGCGCCGGTCTCTCCCGCCGAGCTCGTGCCGATGATCACGTCGAACACACTGCTTGCCGGCACCGTGTACTGAATGAAGGCATTGATCCCAGGCAGGCTATCGTCGTTCGAGGCGACCAGCGTCCGCGTGAAGGTCTGGCCGAAATTCGCCTGATACAGGGCGAGTGAGGGATTGATGACCGTCGAGCTGTGTCTGATCGTCAACACGGTCGGCGCGAACACGATGATGCGGGCCACGTCATAGTGCTTGGGCGTGGCTGTAGAATCCGCACAGTCGCTGTTCGTGATCGAGTCCGACACCGTGACGCCGCGCGTGACCCAAACCGCCCGGCATCCATTCATCGCGGCGGGCCGCGCTTCGCTCGACAGCGTATAGGCGCCGGTGGTGGACGGATCGAACGAGTTTGCCCCGATGATGTAACTGCCCCCCGTCATCACGATATCGAGCTGCGCATTGCGCGCACCCTCCATCCCGAGGATCGAGTCGTCATCGAAAGCGACGCCCGGTCCCGCGTCCGTGTACAAGTCCAGGTACGTATCATCGAAGCTCCCCGAGCCGTGCATCTTGAGCCGGAGGCTATGCTGCCCGGCGGGAAGATCGAGCGCGTAGTAGTCGTAGTACCAGGCGAAGTTGCCGATCTGCACGAGACAGTCCGTCGTCGCGAGCGAGCCGTCCACCGTTTGGCCCACCGAGTACGGCACCAGGATGGTACACGGATCGACCACCGTAGCGTGAAAGATCACCGGAGAGACGCCCGCCAGCGTCGCCTGCATCGTGATCGTGCCGATCGTAGAGCCCAGCACGACATTCGTCGATGCGACGCCATTAGCGTCGGTCGTGCTCGTCGTCGGAGCAAACGCGGCGGCGCCGGTCGGCGTGGCGCTCCACGTCACGGAGACGCCTTCGATCGGCAATCCATCTGATCCCAGGGCGGTAAAGCTGAGCGGCGCCGGCAGGCTGGCTCCTCGGGGCGCGGATTGGTTGTCACCCGCAATTCCGGTCACCGACGCCGCGCTTGGACCGCTGCTGTCGCTCCCACACGCCAAGCCGAGAGCTGCCATACTGACGAACCAGCGTTTCATACGTCCTCCCTCTACTTGGGCACCACGCGGTAGAGCACTTCGCCGTCCCGGATCATGCCAAATTGCTCACGCGCGACCCGTTCTTGTACCGCGGGATTGGTCTCGAGATCGGTGGCGAGCTTGGCGAGCGAGTCGAGCTCGATGCGTAGCGCCGCCACGTGCGCGCGCTCATCGGCGCGCTGGCGCCGAATCGTGATCCAGTCGGCGGTCCCGTACTCCCCACCCCACACCGCGAGCGCGAGCAGCGCGATCCCGCCGGCGAGGCCGGCCACGCGCGTGCGGGTCACAACCCGTACAGATGACGGCCGGGATAATGCGCCACGTCGCCCAGCTCCTCGGCGATGCGCAGCAGCTGATTGTATTTGGCCACGCGCTCGCTGCGCGACGCGCTGCCGGTCTTGATCTGGCCCACCCCCGTCGCCACCGCGAGGTCGGCGATGAACGTGTCCTCGGTCTCGCCCGAGCGATGCGAGATCACCGAGCCGTAGCCGTTGCCGCGCGCCAGCTCGATGCACTGCAGCGTCTCGGTGAGCGTGCCGATCTGGTTCACCTTGATGAGGATCGCGTTCGCCACACTCTCCTCGATCCCGCGCGCGAGCCGCTCGGCGTTGGTGCAGAACAGGTCATCCCCTACAAGCTGCACCCGCTCCTGCAGCGCTTCCGTGAGCTTTGCCCACCCGGTCCAGTCGTCCTCTGCCAATCCGTCCTCGATGGACACGATCGGGTAGCGGTCGATCCAGCTCTTGTAGAGCGCGATCATCTCCTCGGCGCTCTTGGTGCCGCCTTTGCTCTTCTTGAAGGTGTAGCTGCCGTTGTCGTACAGCTCGGACGCGGCCACGTCGAGCGCGATCGCCACATCCTTGCCCGCCTCGAACCCCGCCGCCTCGATCGCGGCCATGATCGCTTCGAGCGCCGCTTCGTCGTTGGGCAGATCCGGCGCAAAGCCGCCTTCGTCGCCCACGGCGGTCGAGAGCCCACGCTTGGACAGCACCTTCTTGAGCGCATGGAAGACCTCCACACCAGTGCGCAGCCCCTCGGCGAACGTTTCGGCGCCGATCGGCACCACCATGAATTCCTGACTGTCCACGGTATTCGCCGCGTGCGCGCCACCGTTCAGAATGTTCATCATCGGCACCGGCAGCACGTGCGCGACGGGCCCGCCCAGATAGCGATACAGCGGCAGCCCGGCGTCCTGCGCCGCGGCGCGCGCGACGGCGAGCGACACCGAGAGAATCGCGTTGGCGCCGAGGTGTCCTTTATTGGGGGTGCCGTCGAGATCGAGCATCGCGTAGTCGATCGTGATCTGATCCTGAGCGGACAATCCTTCGAGCCGCGGGCCGATGATTTCGTTGACGTTCTTGACGGCTTCGAGCACGCCCTTGCCGCCGAAGCGCTTGGGGTCGCCATCGCGCAGCTCGACCGCTTCGTGCTCGCCGGTGGAAGCCCCGCTGGGCACGGCGGCCGTGCCGGTCGCGCCGCTCGCGAGGGTGACGTCCGTTTCGAGTGTGGGATTGCCCCGGCTATCCAGGATTTCGCGCGCGTGAACCGAGATGACCGTGCTCATGTGTGGTCCAACCCTATCGTACCTTGGACTGTAGGGCAACCATCGCGGCGCGGACCTGGTCGCGAAGGCGCTCTCGATCCTGGGGCTGTAGTCCTTTGGTTTCAATCGGGTCACCGACTAGAAGCCTGATGGGCCGGGGCCGCAGGCGCCATGCGCCTTTGGGGAGGATCTCGAAGGTGTGATGCACGTACACGGGCACGACCGGCACCTGCGCGGCGATCGCCAGACCAAACGGGGCATTCTTGAAGGGCAGCAGCTCACCGGTGCGGCTGCGCGTCCCCTCGGGAAACACGACCGGCGAGTTGATCCCGTTGCGGATCATGCGCGCTACTTCGTCGTAGGCTTCGAAGGCCTTTTTTCGAGCGGCGCGATCGATGGGTATGTGGCCGGCGGCCCGCATCGCCGGGCCCAGCAACGGAATGCGGAACAACTCCTGCTTGGCCAAAAACCTGACGGAGCCGGGGAGGGTCGCTGACAGCGCCCAGATATCGAACATCGAAGAGTGATTCGAGACGTAGATCACGGGCTGGTTTTTGGGAATCCGCTCGAGCCCTTCGGGCACGACGGGAGTTCCGGCGGCTTTCAGGATGTTGCGTGACCAGTCGATCGTGCCCCAGTCATAGATACCGCCGCGGCGATTGGGAATGCGCAGCAGCCCGCCCAGGACGGTGCCGCCCGCGTGTACGATGCTAGTGAGGAAGAGGACTATGTAATACCAGAGGGTGCGGATCACGCGAAGTGATCGAACCCCGCAGGCAACGGCACCGGTTTGTTGTGATCGAGCAGGCGGACGCCGCCGCGCCGCCCACCCGCGCCGCGCAGGCACGTCCCGATGCGGCTGAGCTCGACGCCGGTTTCCCCACGGAATGCCGACGCGCTCGCATCGCCGAATGTCGACGGCATCGTCACCAGCAGCTCGAATTCTTCACCACTCGCGACCGCCGCCATCGCCTCGACGCCCTCCCAGCAGGGGATCTGCTCCATATTGATCTCGATGCTCACTTCGGACGCAGCCGCGAGATGCTGCGCATCCGCCGCCAGTCCGTCCGAGATGTCGATCATCGCCGTCGCGCCATGCGAGGCGAGCCAGCGGCCGGCTTCGATGCGCGGCTCGGGGCATGCGTACCGATTGCGCAGCAGCTTCGACATGCGCTCGCCCTTACGCAACGTGTCGAGTGCGAGCGCGGCTCCCCCAAGATAGCCCGTGACCCAGACGGCGTCGCCCGCGCGCGCGCCGGATCGGCGCACGGGATGCTCCGCTGTACCGATGACGCAGACGTCCACCGTGTATTTCGCCGATCGCGTCATGTCACCGCCCAGGACCTGCGCACGCAGATTCCCGCACATCGCCGCGACCCCTTCCATGATCTCGACCGCGGGATCGGTCTTCGTCCCGTTGAGCGGCGGCACGCCAAGCGATACGAGGACGCCCAGAGGCGTGGCACCTTCCGCCGCCAGATCCGACAACGCGGCGCCCGCGGCGCGAAACCCGATCTCCTTGAAGTCCAGCCAATCGGTGCGGAAATGGACGTCCTCGATCGAGGCGTCGATGCTGAGCGCCAGGGTCGTGCCGCCGACCGCAATCAGCGCGCAGTCGTCCCCCAACGGCGCGTTGTCCGGGAGGAGTTGGGTCAGCCGGCTGAAGATCGCGCGGATGCGATCGAATTCCTTGCCAGGCCCGAGGTTCATTGGATGCGCACCAGCCCGCTGTCGGTGGCTGCCCACAGATAGTCACGATCGGTGGCGAGATCGCGCACCGCGGCGGGTACCTCGAACGGCATCGCGTGCACGTGCATCAGCCCGCTGCGAATGTCGGCCTGGGCGAGACCGCGCGTCCCACCAATCCAGAGCTCGCCTTGCGGTGTGGTCGTCAGCGCCGTGGGAATGCCGAGCGCCAGCGGCAACGGCACAGGTGTCCACGCCTGTGTCGCCGGGTCCCGCCAGAGCAGCTCCCTTTCGGTCGCCATCACGATGATGTCCTGAAGTCGCGCGAGCGCGTAAATGGGCACGCGCAGGCTCGCGCGCTCACGCAGCTCAAAAGGAATTGTCATATCGACCCTGCCAGGCGCTACGTAAGCGAGGCCGGAGCTCGTTCCAACCCAGAGCGTATCACCGGCCACGAGCAAGCTCGTGATTGCGATACCGCGCGGCTCGAGGTCCTGTACCCATTCGTTCGCTGTTATTAAGGAAAGGCCCTGCGTCGTTCCGGCCCACATGCCTCTTGGGGAACGCTCCAGGCAGGTCGCATCGGGCAGGTCCCACTGTCGTGCGGAAACGCCGGTCGAATCGACGCGCAGCACGCCCTGCTCGGTAGCGATCCACAGCTGATCACCGTCCGCGAGCAAGCGGCGCGCGTACAAGAAAGAAAAGCCCAGCGCCGCTCGCCCGCCTTCAGAAGTCCTGGTCGATGACAAATCGCTTGCCACCCAGCTCAGCCCACGGCGCTGCGCGCGTCCGGCGATTGCGCTCGTCGCGGCCCAGACGCCGCGCGGCGCGGATGCCACCGCACCGACGCCGGGGGCGAGCAATCCGTAGGAAAGCACTTCCCATTCTCCGGTTTGCTTATCGACACGAACCAGCCCCAGACCGCTCGTACCGAAGAAGATCTCCGGTCGGTCGGGCGTCGCGGCCGCCGCTGTGAACCTGTACGTGCGCTGGCGCCGGTCGGTCAGAATCGCCGCCTGCATCGCATCAACTCGTGGGGCGCTCGCCAGCGCCGCCTCGACTGTGAGGGTCTGGTTAGCCTCGTTGGAAGCGAGGGCGCCGGGCGTCCACGTGCGTCCATCCACGTCGTACCGGATGTACCCAACCCCGGGGCCGAGGTCGAGCCAGACCGCGTTCGCCGACGGGTCGGCAATGGCGCGCCGCACCACGGGCGACGGATAGCCGTCGATCGCCGTCACCGGCATGCGGAAGCGGCGCGCGACGCGATCGTAGATCAGGAGGCCGTGCGTCGTGGCCGCGTACACGAACCACGACGACGCGGCGACCGCCTGAACTTCGGAGAAATCGGAAATCACCACGCGGTTGTCCGGACTGAAGATCCGGGCTGGTCGGACGCTGCCGGGGCGCGCGGACGATGAGCACGCGACCAACACCGCCGCCAGCGTTGCGGCCTTACAACAGGTCTGGAGCTTCAAGATCTACGAGGATTGGAGGCCGACGCGGCTTCACGGATTGCCAGGCCCGCCACACGTCGGGGAGCGCGGCGAGCACGTCGGCGGGTCGCAAGCTCCGGGCCGTCCACTGCCGGGCACCCTGCTCCGCCGCGCGCCCGAGCGCGTGCGCGCCAAGTCCCGCGGCTTCCGCGGCGGCGGTGCCCCGCGCCAGGAAGGCGCCGATGAAGCCGGCGAGCAGGTCGCCGCTTCCACCCGTGGCGAGACCGGGATTGCCGCTCGCCACGACCTGCTCGGGACCACGGAGATCGGCGATCACGGTCGGGACGCCCTTCAGCAATATGGTGCACTTGAGCTTGGCGGCCGCGCGCGCCGCGGCGGACCAGCGGTCGTTCGCCGCTTCGTCGGCGAGCACGTCGCCGGCGAGCGCCCGAAACTCCCCAAGATGCGGTGTGGCGACGAGGGGTCGGGGACTGGGGACTAGGGGCTCGGGGGTCACATGGAGGGCATCGGCGTCCAACACCGTCGGCACGGCTCGACGGGAAAGCACGGCCGCAAGAAAACTCTTGCGGTCCGCGCGAGGCTCGCGGCCCAACCCCGGACCGATCACCACGGCGTCTGCCCAATCGATCGCTTCCACTACGCCCGGCTCGAGCTGTTCACCGAAGTCGGTTTCGACGGTCAGTAGATCGGGAAGGCTTGCCTGCGCGGCGGCGATCGTCTCGCGCGCGGCGACGAGCTTCACGAGACCCGCGCCGGCGGCCAGGGCGGCACGGGCGGCATGCAGCGCCGCGCCGCTCATGCCGTTCGCCCCGCCGATCACACACACGCGTCCGCGATCGCCCTTGTGCATCTGCGGCGCGAGGCGCGGCAGCCGCTCAGCCGCCCAGGCGTCGGTCACGAGCACCGGCCACGCGGCATCCGGAGGTGGGAATCCGATGTCGACGACGACGACTTTGCCGCACCATTCGCGCGCAAGCAGGTGACCACGGCGCGGGCCGCCAAATGTCACCGTGAGCTGCGCGCGCACCGGCCCGTGCGCCTCGCCGCTCGTCAGGTCGAGCCCCGTCGGACCATCCACGGCCAGGATCGGCGCGCCATAGTCGGCCAGTCGCTGCGCCAGGGCGAGCACATCGCCTTTCGCGGGTCCGGCCGCGCCCGTGCCGAGCAGCGCATCGACCGCGACCGCGGCCTGCGGCCACGGCTCCTCGCGTCCCAGCTCGCGCACGCCGTCGAGCCGCGCCAGCGCGCGATTGTCGATTGCATCGTCGGTCTTCGGATCGACCGAGGCCACCCACACCGGAATCCCGCCCGCATGCAGCGCGCGCGCGATCACCCAACCGTCACCGCCGTTGTTGCCGGCGCCGGCGGCGATCAGAACCCCGCCGGTTGTGGCGGCAGGCAGCTCCGCCACGAGCAGCTGCACGATCGCGCGACCCGCCGTTTCCATCAGGACGCGGCTCGGAATCCGGTACTGTGTGCGGGCCGCCGCATCCCACGCCGCCGCTTCGCTCGCCGCCAGAACCGGAATCGGATTCACGAAATCACCACCCCCGCGTAGCCCACCACGCGCTCGTTATCGCCAGAGATCCACCCGGAGTGGCGGTAGTCTACCACCTCGGCCCGGTTCGCGCCCAAGGCCCTGGCCGCGGCCAGCACGATGGCAGCCGGCCCGCGGCCGCACATCGAAATCCGGTCGCGCTTGCACCGCGCCAGCAACTCCTCCCCGTCGAGCGCGCCTACCGCTTCGAGCGCCGTGTGATCCTTGCGCTCCGAGACGGCCGCCGGTTCGTAATGGTTGAGGTCGCTCGAGGCGAGCAGCAGGACCGGCTCGCCCGCGGCCTGGACCAGCCGCGCGAGCATCTCGCCCAAAGCCTTCGCCGGTTGCCATTGGTCCCACGCGATGACGAGCGGGACGATGCGCACGTCGGTGCGCAACATCTGAAGAAAGGGCAGCTCGACTTCGATCGCATGTTCGCCGCGATGCGCGTCGTGATCGACACCGACCATCCCATGAGAAATCTCCATGAGCGCTCGGGCGGCATCCGCATCCACCATCACATCTCCGAGCGGAGTCTGAAACGCCCCTGCTTCCCAGATCGAGACTCCTTCTTTGGCTTCGCTGATGCCGGTGTGATTAGGCGCCAGGATGATGACGAGGCCGGGGATGGTTGTACGGGCAAAGACGCAGGCCGCGGTTGGGCCCGAGTAGAGGTAACCGGCATGCGGCACAATGACGGCGGGGAAAGGCGCGGGAGGTGTCGAGCCAACATCTCTGCGGGCGTCGGCGAGCAAGGTCGCGACGACCGCGCGCAACTCGGCTGGATCTTTGGGATAGAACCGCCCCGCGACCGCAGGCGGACGAACGCTCACTCCGAGGAAGGCACTCCCGGCCAGCGATATCCGGACCCGGCTTTGAAGACCTCGGCAAAATCGTAGACCCGCTCGAAATCCTCGAGCCGATCACTCGGCTGGCGCGCGAGCAGGCCGACATCTATGAGCATGAACACGATCTGCCCAAAGTCATCCGTCGTGCAGATGCCCCAGTGCGTCAGCACCGAATTGGCGAGCATCCCGAACTGCTCCAGCGCGAAGTCGCGGCACGCCCAGGCGAGTTCCCCGCCGCTGAGGTGTCGCCGCGCGGGGAGCTTGGTCTGCGCGTACTCGAGCGCCGCGAGCACGAACACGTAGGCGCGCTCGTTGTACTTGCCGTCCCGCTTGCGAAGCTCGGCGAGCGCGGCTTCGAGGGTCGCGACGTCGCTCATCGTCTGGCTTCGCCCGGAGGCGGTGGCGCGGCGGGAGGGGATGGAGGGGTTGACGGTGATGTCACGACCCGGATCCCCCCGGAGCGGCGTTCCGTCCGCTCTTCGGCCAGCGGCGCGTCGAGCAGCGCATATTCGAGCACATCGTCAATCGTTTCCACGAGCTTGATATCAAGCAACTTCCGTACCTCTTCCGGTAAGTCAATAAGGTCGTTCTTGTTTCGTTCCGGCACGAGGACGGAGGTCACCCCTGCGCGTGCCGCCGCCGTGAGCTTTTCCTTGAGCCCCCCGATCGGCAGCACCCGGCCGCGCAGCGTCAGCTCGCCCGTCATGGCGACTTCGTGCCGCGCCGGCCGGCGGCACAACAGCGAGGCCAGCGCGGCCGCGATCGTGATGCCGGCCGACGGCCCATCCTTGGGCACGCCCCCGGCCGGGACGTGCAAGTGCACGTCCGACTGGGTAAATGCGTCCTGCGGGATCCCGAGTGCCCCCGCGCGGGCGCGCAGCAGACTCCAGGCGGCCTGCGCCGATTCCTTCATTACGTCGCCGAGCTGGCCGGTGAGAGTGATCTGCCCTTTGCCCGGCATCCGGATCGCCTCGATGAACATGATGTCGCCGCCAACCGGGGTCCACGCCAGACCGGTCGCAACGCCGATTTCCGGCGCGCGTCCCGCGACTTCACTCTGCACTTTCGGTTGACCGGCGTACTTCTCCAGGTTCTTCGAGGACACCCTCACCACCTTCGCCCCACCCTCGACGACTTCCAATGCGGCCTTGCGCAGCACGCCCTGGATCTCGCGCTCGAGCTGGCGCACGCCCGCTTCGCGCGTGTATTCGGCGATCAGGCGATCGAGCGCCCCATCGGCGATGTACGCGCGCTCGTCGTGCTTGCCCTTGCCGAGTCCCGTCTCCTTGAGCTGGCGCGGCATCAGATAGCGTTTGGCGATCTGGAGCTTCTCCGACGGCGTGTAGCCGACCAGCGTGAGCAGCTCCATCCGATCGAGCAGCGGATCGGGAATCGGCACGGTGCTGTTCGCGGTCGCGATGAACATCACGCCCGAGAGATCGAACGGCACCTCGAGGTAGTGATCGACGAACGTCGAGTTCTGAGCCGGATCGAGCACCTCGAGCAATGCCGCGGTCGGATCACCGCGCACGTCAGAACCCATCTTGTCGACCTCATCGAGCATCAGCACCGGGGTGCGCGACTCGCTGCGCTGGAGCGAATGGATGATGCGGCCCGGAATCGCGCCGACGTACGTGCGCCGGTGGCCGCGGATCTCCGCCTCATCGCGCACGCCGCCGAGCGAGACGCGCGTGAACTTGCGGCCCAGCGCTTCGGCGATGCTCTGGCCGAGCGAGGTCTTGCCGACGCCCGGCGGGCCCACGAAGCAGAGAATCGAGCCCCGCGCGTCGGGATTGAGGGTGCGGACCGCGAGATACTCGAGGATCCGTTCCTTGATCGTCTTCAGGTCATAGTGGTCGCGATCGAGGATTTCGCGCGCCGTCTTGAGATCGAGCCGGTCCTGGGTCACGCGGCTCCATGGCAGCGCCGCGAACACGTCGAGGTAGGTGCGGGCGACCTGATACTCCGCCGATTGCGGCGACATCTGGCGGAGCCGCTTCAGCTCGCGGTCGGCGACCTTCTTCGCCTCCGCGGAGAGCTGGGCCTCGTCGAGCCGCTTCGCCAGCTCTTCCAGCTCGTCGTCGCCTTCTCCTTCGCCGAGCTCCTGCCGGATCACCTGGAGCTGCTCGCGCAACACGTACTCGCGCTGATTCTGATCGAGTCGCGTCTTGACCTTTTCCTGGATCTGCGTGCCGACCTCCAGCACCTGGAGCTCCTGCACCAGGAATTCCTGGAGCCGCTCCAGCCGGCGCGTCACGTCGTCGATCGCGAGCAGCTCGGCCTTGGCGGGGAGCGCGAGATCGAGGTTCGCGGCGATGAAATCGGACAGCTTGCCCGCCTCGGTGATCCCGGAGAGGACTTCGTGCAGCTCGGCGCCGAGGTAGGGCGCGATGTCGATCACGCGCGAGAATTGCGCGATGACGGTGCGCTTCAGCGCTTCGGTCCGCGCGTCTTCGAGCAGGTTCTCGTTGAGCGGCTCCGCTTCCGCCATCAGCCACTTCTCGCCCTGCGCCACGTCCTTGAGGCGCGCGCGTTCCAGACCCTGCACCATCACGCGCACCGAGCCGTCGCCCAGCTTGAGCATCCGCACGATCGTGCCGAGCGTGCCGACGTCGTAGAGCTGGTGCGGGAGCGTGTTCATGACGGCGCCTTCGAGCGGCTCGACGCCGCCCACCGACTTCACCACGCCGAGCAGCAGGCGCTTCTCGCCCTGGATGATCTCGTCGATCAGTTGGACGGCTTTGGGATCGGTGAGGGCCAGCGGCAAGACAACGTGGGGATAGACGACGAGCTGGCCCAGGGGGAGGACCGGCAGGCGTTCCATTACGTCACCCGCACCGTTTGCAGGCCGGTAGTCCGCGGCGGTTGTTTGGCGAGACGGATCTCGAGGAACCCGTGTTCGTAGGTCGCGCGGATCGACGCGGGATCGACCACGACGGGCAGCCGGAACCGGCGCTCGAACGGCCCGACCTGCACTTCCATCGCATGGTAGTGACGCTTGCCCTGCTGCCGGGTTTGCCGCTCGCCGGCAATCCGCAGAATGTCTTCGTCCAGATCGACGCTGAAGTCTTCGGCGCGCATTCCGGCGATGTCCATGTGGACGATGAGCTCGTCATCGGTCTCGTAGACGTCGGCGCGCGGTTTCCACTTCGGAGACGCGACGAAGCCCACCGGGCGGCCGTGCGCGACTTCATTGAAGTAGACGTCGAGCTCGTCGGCGAGATGAACCGTGAGGGAACCCGAGCCGCGGGAGGGCCGATTGGGAGGCGGAAGTGCGTCAGCCATGCGCGCCTAAGATAACGCCCGGCCGAGTCCGGCGCCTATCCGGTGATCGGTCCGTCTGTGAATTGTGACGGCTGACCCATCGGCGCAGATCGCTTGCGCAGTCAGGAAGGGAGGGCTAGCCTCGCGCATGCCTAAATCATCCCTCGCACCGGCCCCGCCCCTGGCGACCCGCGAGCTGCGCCGTGTCGTCATCGCGGCGGCCGTGGGCAACATCATCGAGTGGTACGACTTCTACGTCTTCGGCAGCCTCGCCTCGATCCTATCGGTCAAGTTCTTCGAGCCGACGCATCCCGTGGCGGCGCTGCTCAGCACGATTGCCCTCTTCACCATCGGCTTTCTGATACGGCCGCTGGGGGCGGTGGTGTTCGGACACGTCGGCGATCTCGTGGGACGCAAGTACACGTTCCTCGTCACCCTGACGGGCATGGGCGTTTCGACCGCGCTGATCGGTATCGTGCCGACCTACGCGAGCATCGGACTGGCCGCGGCCATCGTGCTGTTCCTGCTGCGCCTGATCCAGGGGCTTTGCCTGGGGGGAGAGTATGGCGGCGCGATCACGTACGTCGCCGAGCATGTGCCGGACGAAAAGCGCGGGTTCTATACGGGCTGGCTGCAGACTTCCCCTACACTGGGCATCGTCGTGTCGCTCGTGGTCGTAGCGGGCACGCGCATCGCGCTCGGGACGGAGCGGTTCAACGCCTGGGGTTGGCGAATTCCGTTCCTGGCGTCGTTGCTGCTGGTCGCGGTGGCGATCTACATCCGGTGGCGTTTGCAGGAAACGCCGATTTTCCAGGAGATCAAGGCCAAGGGTCAGATGGCGGTCAGTCCGTGGCGCGAGGCGTTCACCGGGCCGAACCTCAAGTACGTCGGCATCGCGACCATCGTCGTGCTGGGTCAGGGATGCGTCTGGTATTCGAGTCAATTCTGGGCGCTGTTCTTCCTGCAAAACGTCAACAAGCTCGATCTCCTGAACTCCAGCGTCATCGTGGGAACAGGCTTGCTCATCGCCACGCCCACGCTGGTGCTGTGCGGTTGGCTGTCCGACCGCATCGGCCGCAAGCCGATCATCCTGACGGGGTTGTTCCTCGCCGCCGCGACGTACTACCCGCTCTATGCAGCGCTCGGCAAAGTCGCGCTTCCCGGTGCGATCAATTTTCCGTTGGCGATTCTGATTGTGGTCATCCTGGTGTCATACGTCGGGATGGTGTACGGTCCGATCGCCGCGTTTCTCGCGGAGTACTTCCCCAGTCGCATCCGCTACACGTCCGTGTCCGTCCCGTATCACATCGGCAACGGGTGGGGCGGCGGGTTGGTGCCGTTCATCGCGAATGCGGTGTGGGCCAGCACGCACCAGCTCGGCCCGACGCTGGCGTATTCGATCGCGCTGCCCGCGGTTGCGTTTCTGTTATCATTGTGGCTGATGCCGGAGACCCGGCACATGAAGATTTGGGAGAGCGCGAGTTCTTGATCTCTACTGAAGATCGATGACGCCGACGCGGCCGAACTGCGCGTCGACGAAGATGATCTTCGACCCATCGGGCGCCATCTTCATGTACAGACTCTGCGGCGTGCGCTGGCGGTCGATGAGCTGTCCCGTTTGGGCGTTCCCGCTGAGAATGCCCCACGGCCAGGTGGCGTGGTAATAGGTCGTCCCGTCCGGGGATAATGCCGCCGCCATCGTGGGATACTGCGCCGGCGTGTCCAGGTGACGCAAGAACTGCAACGCACCGTCGTACAGGTCCCAGCCGATCGTCACGCGCGAACCAGTCGCGTCGACCGCGACCCCGCCGCCGGGCAAGCTAACCGGCACCGGCGCGCTGAAAGCATCCGTGGCGCTGACGTACTTCTGAATTCCTAGCGAGCTCTTCAAGAACAACAGCGAACGGTCCAACGATGGCTCGAGCCCCACACCGTTGACGACGCCGCCGTTCCCCGCGTCCGTGCGCACGCGATCGGTCCCGGCCTTCAGATCCACTTCCACGAGTACGTTGTCGTTCACGGTTTGTCCGAGCGTGATCACGAACACCTTGCCGTTTGCTGCGACGCGGATGAGTTGTGGATACTGCCCGCGGGTGGAGTCGACGGATGTGAGCGTCACGTGTGTCACGGTGTGGGGGGATGCACGCAGATCGATCACGTCGAGGCCGTAGCTCGAGCCGACAATGAGGCTGTCGCCCCCGGGAGTCAGGTCGAGGTCCCAGCCACCCCGCACGGCGATGGTGTCGGTCAACGCCATCGACGCGAGCGATACTCCGTAAACGCGCTGCGGCTTCAGCACCCACGCCTTGTGACGCCGCATGTCCGGTGCAAGCGCGTAGATATCCAGGATAGGCTGAGTGTACCGAACCAGACGCCCTACCGTGGGATAGATGCGCAAGCTGTCTGGCGGAGACAGGATCGTGTCACTCACGAGCCCCGCCGCATCGCGGCTGTAGAAGCGCATCTGGATCTTTCCGACCCACGTGTCGGGAATCGGGATCGTGAATGGCTCCGCCAAACTCTGCTCGGCGCGATGGACCGAGTCGCGCTTTCCGACCGGCCAAACCTCCCAAAACGCGGCGCTGAGCTGGTTGTTATCAGCAGCGCCCACGGCGCCCACGAGCGTGTCGCCTGTGAAGAAGAACCCTGCGAGCGTCGGCGAGCCGCCAATGCCGAACCAGGCGCCGACCGTCGGCGGAGTACGATCGACATACGTCAGCGAGGTTCCCGTCTGCACGCCACGCAGCGCGATGTCGAACGCCTGAACCGCGATGTCGAGCGGACGGCCCAACGTACAGCCTGCCGGGACAAAGAGTTTTACGGTGCGCGTCACCGTCGTCGTGAACTGCTCTGGAAAACTCGACGCCGCGTCGCAGGCCCCCGACATGACGACAATCGTTTCCCACAGACCTACAGTGCTCTCAGCCGTGTACGTCACGAGCACGCTGTCGCCGCTTTGAATCTCCCCCGTCGCCGGTTGGATTCCAACCGATTTGAAGCTCGGAGGTGCGCCGCCCGAGGGGACATCGGGGCCGCACTGGAAGCTGGTACGGACCTCGCGCGGTAGCCCCAAGCCCGATCGATAGCGGAAAACGAACGTGACTGCGAAGGGTACGTTCGCGGTGAGCGTCCAGCCGGAGTACTGATTGTGCCCGCCTTCGATGGTCGCCGCTCCCCACGCCTGCTCCATGGTGGCGGCGCTGATTTTGAAGGTGTCGACGGGAACGCTGCGGTTGGGACCGGCGAAAAACAGCATCCAGGAATCGGCCCAGGTCGCTGGTGGGCCGCCGGTATTGATTGCGTTGAGGCCGACACTACAGGTAATGCTGATTTCCGACGGCGTCGGCTGAGCAATGTCCGGGCCGGATTGCGACAGGACGGTGACTTGGACGTTGGCCCGGCCGGGACCGGTGGAATCGCCGCACCCACTCAGGATTCCAATGGCGATGAAGACGGCGACGGCTCCCAATCGCATGACGACCTCGAGCACCTGCGGTCCGGATTAATCTACACGGTGATCCGTCAATTCGTGACGCCGAACCCCCGCGCCATCGCGGTCGCCGCGAGCACCATGAACACGATCAGCGCGGCCTGGATGTAACTCGTGATGGCGAGCGACGCCGCGTTCGACCCGTCGATCGCTCCGCCCTTGGCGAGGCGGGTCCGCCACTTGATGAACGTGATCATCGGAATGATCTCGAGCAGCAGGATGCTGCTGAGCATGCCCATCTTGACCCAGAAGTAGTGGTTGTGGGTGTAGTACAGGGTTCCCTTCTCGAAGCCCCCGAAGGCGCGGACGAGACCGGTTCCAATCCAGAGGATCGCGGCGATGCCCCACCACGTATCCGCGTAGAGCACGCGGCGCACGCCGGCCGTGTCGAGCGGACCCCGCAGCGCCAGGGCGCGCGCCCAGATCGCGCCCAAGCCGATACCTAAGCCAAGCAGATGGACGGCGGCGAGCAACCAGCGGAGCACGCTACGCGCTTTCCTTCTGCTGCTGCCACTGCTGGCGCCGCTGCTCCACGCCGTTCGCGAAATCCTGCTGGTGCTTCCTGAACGTGGCCGCGAGCTCGGCGCTGAAGCCGAAGATCGCCCACGGCGCGCGCTGCTGCACGAACTCGAGCAGCTCGTGCACCTTCTTTTCCTTCGCCGGGATCGTGGCGCTGCCACCGTAACAGTTCACGATCGCCTCGTACGTTTTGCCCGTCGGAATGAAGTTCACGCTGTGCTTGGTGATCTTCTTGTAGGCCCACAGCACGTCCTGAAAACGCAGCAGATCGAACGTGAAGAACCGTGACTGCATGAGGTACTGGTTCCCGAACCGCCAGCCCGCTTTCGCCTTGAGCAGCGGATGCTCCCACTCTCGCTCGGCCTCGACCGCGACGGCGACGGGGTCTCCCCAGCTCGCGATGCGCGTGGCGAGGGGATCGTGCTCCGGATCGCGCAGGGCGCGCCAGGCGGGGATCGCCTTCCACGCGAACAGCAGCAAGAGCACGACCCCGATCGCCATCACGACGTAGCCGGGACGCCGGAACGAGTCGCCGTCGAGATAAAACGGATAGAAGTTGCCGCGGATCGCGCGCATTTCCTTGGTGTCGAACAGCTCCGCATCGAGCTCAGCCGGCCACGGCGCGAGCTTGCCCTCCGCGACGGCCGACTCGGTGCTCGATGCCGTTCGGACCACGAGGAAGCGATTGCCGAACACGAGCGCGCGGTACGCGCCCGACTCTTCACGATCCGTCTCGACGCCATTGCGGGTGTGCACCTTATACTGGCGCAAACCGGTGTCGATGACCCTCTCTCCGCTGACACGCGCGTAGTAGCGCGGCGTCAGCGTGACGTCGCTGATGGCCTCGAGGTCCGCCTGCTCGAGCTTGTAGGGGCCTCGGAAGAAGTTGGTGACGTAGCGGTGGTCGCTGGTGGCGAGCCACACGCCCGCGACGAGGACGAGCAGCCAAGTGATGAAGCGGCGGCGGGCCGTCGTGCGGATGCGCGTTGCAATCCAAGTCTCCATGCGAATCCCCGGCGAGAGACGGCACACTATAGCGAACGCCGATTCACGATGCTAGCATAGCGCCATGCGAACTCTTTCACTCGTTGTGATCTGCGCCGCAGCGGCGGCGAGCGCCTGCCAAAAGTCCGCCGACAAAGCCCCGGCTGCGAGCGGGGCGAGCGCGATTCCCGACTTCCACAATCCCGCCGATCCTGCCTTCGCCACGCAGGCGCCCGACAGCTTCCGCGCACGCTTCGTGACCACGAAAGGCGACTTCGTGATCGCCGTGCATCGGGCCTGGGCGCCACTCGGCGCCGACCGGTTCTATAACCTGGTGCGGTCGGGCTATTACGACGGCGTGCGCTTTTTCCGCGTGATGCCCGGCTTCATGGCGCAGTTCGGCATTCACGGCGACACGGCGGTCACCACGGCATGGCGCGAGCGCCGGATCCAGGATGATCTGGTGCGCCGCACCAACCTCCGCGGCATGGTCACATTCGCCACGGCGGGTCCGGGCACGCGCACGACGCAGATCTTTATCAACTACGGCAACAACGACCGGCTCGACGCGATGGGATTCGCGCCGTTCGGCCAGGTGGTCGAGGGGATGGACGTCGTCGATAAGTTGTACGGCGAGTACGGCGAAGGCACGCCGCGCGGGCGCGGGCCCGATCAGTTCCGGCTGAACGTGGAGGGCGAGAAGTATCTCGCCCGTCAATTCCCCAAGCTCGACAAGATCAACAAAGCGACGATTGAATAGGGCCTAGGGCTAGGGACTAGGGCCTAGCGAGCTGGCGGAGCCGGTTTTGCGCTTCGCCGTTCGTTGAGTCGCGCCGCACGGCCTCGCGGAACGCGGCGATCGCGCCGGCAGTGTCGCCCTTCATCAAGGTGATGTTCCCGCGGAACACCGCCGCGTTGGACGAGTTGGGGAATTGCTCCTCGTTGAGCTTCAGAATCGCGAACGCCTCATCGAACTTCCCCGCGCGTCCCAGGCGGAACGCGGCCACGTTCAGCGTGGGCTCGCCGAAATCGTACGCGGCTCGGCCGAAGTAGCGCTCGCGCAGCGCGCGGTACACGCGGCTTGCCGAGTCCGCGCCCGCGGTTTGGGCGGTCTCTTGAATGACCTGCTCGAGCGGCATCGGGCGGCTGACGCCTCGATGGCAGGTGGCACACGTCACTTCCACGTGACTCGTCTGCTCGTGATGTCCGGGCAACGTATCGACGCGATGGTTGATCTCCTCCACCATGCGCATCATCTGCCGGGCGACGAGCTTGGTGCGCTTTTCGTCCTTGGCAAAATCGAACTGCGCGAGCGGCATCCCTTCCTGGCCCACGTGGCAGAAATGGCAGCGCACGCCGAGCGCGCCGGCGAAGTTTCGCATCATCCCCACGACCTGCATCGGCGGCGTGTTTTTGGGAATGACCTTGACGTTGATGAGGGAGTCGGGGGGAAAGCGGCCGGCCTGGGCTGCGAGCGGAGCCGCAGAGAGCGCGAAAGCTACGGTGAGCAGTCGAGGGCTCATGATTCTCTTACCTATTTGAGGAAGTACTCCACCGTCGACACCACCCGCACGATCTTGTTGATCTGCCCTTCCTCTGAGATTCCCGGAGCCTGATCGCGCGGCAGAATCAAGAACACGCCCTGGCTCGCCTGGCGAATTCCGCGCAGCGACGTGCGCGAGTCCTTCGCAAACTGCTCCGCGGCTTCGCGCGCGTTCGCCGTCGCCTGCGCGATCATCGCCGGCTTCACGTCGTTGAGCTTGGTGAAAAGGAACGTCGGGCCACCGCCCCGATACTCCTCCGATGACAGCACAACACCCGCGCTGACCAATTCCCCCACGCGCTGGCTCGCGGCCAGCACCGTCGCCGGTTGCGTCGAGCGCACCATCAGGGCCTGGCGCACGATGAAGCGCGCCGCGATCTCGCCCCTCGGCCGGTAGCTCTGGGCGAAGTTGTCGGTGACCTGCACTTCCTGCAGCTCGGTCTGGGTCGAGTCGATGCCGTTGCGACGCAGGAACGCGCGGATTCGGTCGAGACTGCGCGACACCGTGGCCTGTGCGGTCGCGAGATCGTTGTCCGCCGTCGCCACGCGCAGCGGCCACAGCGCGAGATCGGCTTGCACCTCCCGCTCGGCGACGCCTTTCACGGTGACATATCGATCGGCGGCGCGAGCGCGCGCGAGGCCCGCTCCTGCAAACAGGCCGCCGAGCGCGAGGCCAGCACCGATGATCAGCGCAGCGATCGTGATAGTGGAGGGACGTTCCCAGGTCCAGGGCATGGCTGAAAGCTAATGGTTTGCCGTGTGATGTTCCGTCCGCTGAAACGCGAGGAACTGATGAACTGCCTCGACCGCGGCGGGATCGCTGCTCCGAATCCGCACTTCCCCGCCCCGTGGCCGGTCGCTCGCGTCGTAGCTGATGACCGATCGTTTGGCGGTCATGACAGCGGTGCCCGGCACGGTCTGCGCATGCACTTCAAACGGCTTGCTGAAATCGCCCGCGCGGAACGCGGCCGCGATGTCGCGCATGTGCGCGCGGATCGTCGTGATGTCCGCGGTGTCGGCAGCGTCGGCGCGCTCCAGCACGACGCGCCCGCCATCCGGAAGATCCTCGAACACGTGGGCGGAGGTGTACTGGTTCACGCCCATGACGTGCGCGCCGCGCGTCTGCATCGCCGAGAACTCGTCAGTGTCCTTGGCGCGTCCGCAGCCGATGAGCAGCGTCAGGCCGAACGCGAGCGATAACCGAGTCGTATCCATAGCACCCAGAGCGAAACGTTGAGCAACAGGCCAAGCCACGGCTGCACGAACGCGAGCGCCGCCGCAGCGAGGTAGACGGTGAGGCCCAGGTAGTATGCTCTTCGTACGCCCGCGATGGTCGCGGCGTTGATCTCGGGCCGCAGGCCCCCGCTCCGCACCATCGTCCGAAACAGCAGGTTCCACACGAGCCCGTTCACGGCGAACGTTGCGCAATAGAACGCAACCGCCGTGTTCGCTTCGGCCGTGGGCAGGTGCTCCGCCAGTACGGCCGTGGGAAACGGGACGAACGTCACTGTGAGCAGCAGCAATCCGTTCGCGAACAGAATCGGATAATTGACGCGCTCGATCATGCGCATCAGCTCGTGATGGCTCACCCACATGATCAGGATGACGATGAAGCTCATCAGGAATGCGACGTACGACGGCCACAGTGCGGCGAGCCCGGCCCAGAGTCCTTGCTCGGCGTGCGGCACCTTGATCTCGAGTATGAGCAGCGTGATCGCGATGGCGAACACGCCGTCGCTGAAGGCTTCGAGGCGAGTCGTGCTCTCGGTCATGGCGCACAAAGTAGCTGTAAACGGGTAGATTGCGGAAACACTCAAGGCTTGGACAATGCGTTACCTGCTCCTGGGACTTTCCATCATCCTTGCCGCCTGCGGCAGTGATTCGAGCGGCCCGGCGGAGGGATTTGGCTGCGTCAACGACACACTCCCCACTACCGCGCAGGCCCTCGTCACCGTGAATGGGGCGATCCGGGCCAACTTCCTCTCCCAGGTCCCGGTCAGCAACGCGATCGTCACCGCCTTCCGCGTGGGCGCTCCGGACACGATCGCGATCGACACCAGCAACACGCCCGGGGACTACCTCCTGTCGATCACGACCGGCGGCACACCCGTGAACGGCTACCTGCGCGTGACGCACAGCGGACAGCTCGACACCTACGCCTATCCTTCGCGCCCGCTCGCCGCGAGCCTCACGACCAACGTGCTCATGCCCACGCAGAGTGAGCTGGACTTCCTGGGCGTCGCCGTCGGGGTCACGCAATCAGCCAGCAACGGCGTCATCGCCGTGGTCGTGAAGGATTGCTTCGGCGCGACGGTCGCCGGGGCCACGGTGTCCACGAACCCCGCGGGGACGGTGAGGTACAATTCCGGCACGGCCCCGAGCGCGACCGCCATGTCGACGTCGAGCGACGGCGTGGCCTACGTGTTCAACGTGCCGGCTGGCGATGTGACGGTACGCGCGAATGGCGGCGGGGAGACGCTGCGCCAGCATGTGGTCACCGCACGCGCGGGCACGGTGACGCTGACGGAAATCCAGCCTTAGACCGGGGTGGCTAACCCCGGGCTAGCAGCCTGGGGTTAACAAACCCGCTCACGGCTTCTCCGCCACTACCACCTGCTCCGGGGCGCCATCCACCAGCGGCCCGCGCGCGAAGTCGCCATACACGTGCCGCACCCGAAATCCCGCCCGCGCGAGCAGATGCTGCAGCTCGGCGGGCAGAAACCAGCGCATCTCGAACGCCTGCACGTAGCGTTTGCCGTCGACATAGTAGATCAGCTCCGACTCGCTGACCTGATCCACCCAGCGCACGCGCGCGATGCGATAGCTGCGACGAAACGTGCGCCCGTCGGGCAGGCGTTGCTCAGGCGTATCCTCGCGCTCCACTCCGTCGGCGCCGACCAGGATGTCGAAACGCGGGTTGAACACGTCGAAGATGAATTGGCCCTTGGGGGAGGGCGCGAGATGTCGTGCGACATTCGCCAAGAAGCCCAGCTGCGCCTCGACGGTTGTGAGGTGCTGAAACACCCGGAACGGCGCGATGATGAGCGGGAACGTGGTGCCCAGATCGAAGTCGTGCATGTCGCGTTGATGCAGCGTGACACGCCCCTGCACTGCGGCGGACTCGGACGCGAGATTCGCGCGGCAGCGCTCGAGCATGTGCTTCGAGCTGTCGAGACCCACAATGGTGGTGCCGGCGCGCGCGATCGGCACCAGGATCCGGCCGGTGCCGCAGCCCACCTCCAGCACCGGCCCGCGCGCCGCTCTTGACTCCTCGACATAGAACCCGACGTCGGTGCGCTCGAGATACAGCGGCACGTGGTCGTACAACAGACCGAAATCGGGAATGGCGTCGTAAGAAGACGCGGCCACTACGGTTTGATGTTGATGGTCAGCACGCGGCCGTCACGCGACGTGGTCGCGTGCTTCGCGCGGAGCGAGACCAGCGCCGACTCGACCTGCACCGCACCATCTGGGCCGTCGACCACCTTCACGGTTGAGTCCGCTCCCACCACGGCCCGCAGCGTATTCCGTTCCTGCACCACCGGCGCGTTGAACGTGGCCTGCAGCACGTCGCCCGTACACACCTGCACCCAGCGCGTGTGCAGCAACACGCCGGGCTCGACCTGAAGCAGGTTCTGGGGATCGATCCCGCAGGTTCCAACCGAGCGCCCTTCCACCGTCACGACGAGCTGGACGCCGGGCACGGCGAGCGCGCTGTCGACCTGCGCGCGCCGGACCGCGCGCAAGCTCGCGACACTTGAATCGGCCGCGGCGCGCAGCGAGCGCATCACGAATGTCGACTCCGCCTGCCGCCGCAGCGCCAGCTCGTTGGCCCGGTAACCGGATGCATCGGCCAATGCATCCTGCACGGCGAGATTCTGATCGATGAGACGACGCTTCCATCCCGGCCCCTCCAGAGCATCGAGCAGCATCCCGAGTGCCGGACCGGTCGCGTAATAGCGCAGCCGGATCGAGAGCGTCACGTCCTCGGTGAGCTTGTGCAGACCGGTGAGTTTCCCCGTCTGGAGCCACGAGGCGCCCTGCCGGTCAGGAAAGTTCCGCTGCCGAGCGGCCAGCTGGACCGCGCGCACCAGCGTGTACTCCGCGAGTCCTTCATTCAGCTCGGCGAGCTGCTCGAAGTCGGCGAGGTCGGCGCCGAGGGCGCGGTGCCGCGACTCGCGCACCGCGAGGAACTGGCGCGCGAGCACCCGCTTGCGATCCTTCGTTGCCGCGCGCATGGCCGCCTCGAGGATGCGGCCCTCGAGCGCCATCCCGGACTCGTTTTGCGGATTGAAGACGGGATAGGTGGTGACGAGGAATGCATTCTCGCCCTGTCCGAAGCGCTTGCCCGGCTCGCGGGCGGCCGCTTCGAACACGTGAAACGCCTCGTGTACGGTGAGGCCCACGAGTAGCGCGATGCTCTGGGTGTCGACCACGACCTGCGCGGTCGGCCGGCCGGCGAGCTCCGTGCCCGTGCTGGCCGCGCCACGGTTTGCCGCCGCTCGCCAACCACCGCGTGGCGTCGACCGCGGGTCGTCCGCGACCGGAGTGAACCCGGGCGGCAACTCACCGCGCCAGCCCAGCAGCAACGCCCCGGCGCCCCGAATCACATACAGCACCGGGATGGTGTCGGGGCGAAAACCCGGCCAGATCGAGTCGCTCAGGTCTCGACCCAACCGGGTGACCCACTCGTGCGCGGTCGCGATCCGGCTCGCGGTCTCGAGCGGCGGTTCCTGTGCAATCAGCGCGAGACAGAGGAGTGCCGCCGTCACGGGAGCCTCACCGCGCGGGCGCGGCGGCGGGGGGGGCCGGGGGGGCAGCTCGTTCAGCATGTAGCGCGCGATGCGCCACTCGCCGCCTTCGCGCCGCCAGATCGTCATGAACCGGCCGCGCCAGTGGTTCGGCGCGCCGGTCTTGGGGACCTGGATCTCGTCGTAGGTGCCGATATCGATCGCATGATCGCCACCCACGATGACGTCTTGATGCTGCAGCGTGAGCGTTGGAATCTCGTACGTCGTCATCTCGTCGCTGAACAGCTTGCGAGCGGCCGCTTTCCCGGCGATGTCGGGAACACCTGAGATCATGATGCGGACGTCGTCGGCAACTCGGCGCAGCGCGGCCGCCGTGTCTCCCGTGAGCCACGCCTGGCGGTACTCCTCCACCGCGGCCATGACCGCAGTACTGTCCGCCGAGACTCTCGCGGGCGATCCGCCGCGCTGCGCGCAAGCGGAAACGACAAGGACGAGTGCAGCGGCCGCGATCCTGTTCACGGCCTCTAAGCTAACGCCGCGCGCCCCGCGCATGCCTACGATGGGGGCCGGTCCGAATTGCTGATGCCGCGGATGATTTTCCACAATCCGTCCGGTTGCCGCTGCCAGACCGTGAGGTACTTGCCGGTGTCCACGATGTCGTTCCCAGTGCCGCCCTTGGGGCGCAGCCGCAGTGCGTACGTGCCGCGCTCGATCGCCGTGTTGCCGCCGATCACGATGTCGTGGGTTGTGAACTTCGCGTCGGTGGCAGTCACTCCATTGAAGAAGCTCGTGAAGCCTTGCTGGATGGCTTCGACGCCTTCACTCGGCGGCAGCCCTGGGTTGAGCTCCACTGCGTCGTCGGCGTACAGCGCAGCCAGTCCGGCCGCATCGCCACGTTTGAACGCATCCGCGAAGCGCGCGAGGTTCGCATCGATCATCCGGCGCAGGGTCGCGGAATCGTCGCTGACGGGACTCGCTTGCGCGAGCATCACGCGCCAGCCGTCGCGCTCCTTGGACCAGACGGCCAGCACCCACCCATTCCCCGCCTGGTAGCGCTGTATAGCCGTGGTGCCGAGCATCTGGATGGTCTCGTTGGTCACCGGCGCCGGTGCGCTCGGCTGCTGCGTTCGGAGCTGCGCCAGACGCACGGCCTTGGTGCGCGTGGTGCCGTCGGGGAGAACGAGCACGAAGTTGTCGGCCGTCAGCCGGTCCCACGTGGCGGCGTCGGCCTGCGCCACCGCGGCGACCCGTTGATCCATCGCGCGGCGCAACTCGGCCGGCACGCTGGACTGCGCGACGACGAGGGGGGGCGGCTGTACGAGCAGGACTGCAAGTGTCGCAGATAGCAAGATGGACGCCTTCATGCTCCCTCCAGAGGCGCGAGAAGTGTCGACGTTGTGGTACCGCTAGTGACGGGGGGGGCGCGGCAGCCAGCGGCCCACGCGCTGCGTGTAGCGCTGATACGACTCGCCGAACTGCCGCCGCAGCGCGGGCTCTTCGTAGAAGCGCACGAACAGGTTCACCACCGTAAAGAAGATCACCCAATAGAGAAGCAGCGCCGTCGAGCGCGCGAGCAACGCTTCGCCGAGCACGATCGCGCTGACGGCAACGTACATCGGATTGCGGACGTAGCGGTACAGGCCCTGGACCACCAGCTCTTTGGGCGGATCGACGGGCGACAGTGTGCCGCGGCCGCGCCGGGCGAATTCCCAGATGCACGTCCGCGAGCAGCACGACGCCGACGGCGCTGACGACCAGGCCGAGCAGCTGCAGGGGATTGGTGACGTCGAGCGGCACCCGCGCCACGCCGAAATAGCGCAGCGGGATGTAGCCGGCCACCATCCCCGGCAACAGGATGGTCCAGAGCAGACTGCGCAGCGCGAGCAGCACTTATGCCGACCGATAGAGCAAATGCGGTACCCGGTCCTCGACGATGTCGCGCTCGTAGACCAGGCCCGTTTTCTCGAGCACCCGCTGCGAGCCGATGTTGGTGTGGCGTGTGATCGCGACCATCGTGGGCAAGCGCAGCTCGGTCAGCCCGAGCCGGAGGAATTCCCGCGCAATTTCGGTGGCGAGTCCCCTGCCCCAGTACGCCGGACAGAAGCCGTAGCCGAGCTCCACTTCGTCGGTGCCCTCGACGTCGAGGTGGCGGATCGCGCCGCGCCCGATGATCTGGTCGCGCGTGTCCCGCAGGATCCAGAGGCCGAAGCCGTGGACGTCCCAGTGCCGCAGGTTGCGATCCATGTACGCGCGGGTCTGAGCTTCGGTGCGCGGGCCGCCGAGCAGTGCCATGTAGATGGGATCGGCGTCCATCGCGCGGATCGCGTCCCAGTGCGCGGCGCTCAAGCGCTCGGCGCGGAGTCGATCGGTGCTGAACGAATCGGGGAAGGCCATCGCGTCATCTAAACGACCGGCGGCTGCGGCCGCGGCGCATGCCTCGTGCTCAACAGATACGTGAGGAAGAGCAGTACCTCGAGCGAGTCGACCACGAGCGCAAGGCCGATCCGCTGGCCTAGAAAATCGTGGCCGACGGTGAGGAGCAGCAGCACGAAAGCGGCTTTGCTGAGCGTCGCGACCGCGAGGACGAGCCGACGCGCGGGCGGGACGAACGCGCCGTAGACCAGCATCAGGCCGACGAGACCCACGAGCACGCCCCAGTTGCGCACGATCAGCAGGGCGAGCGGGCCCTCGACGCCCTGGCCAAAGTCCGCACGGAGCGCGGCGTCGGGCGCGATCGCATAGTAAAAAATGCTGGCGGTGAGAATACCGGCGACCAACATGATCCACTTGATCGACGCCACAATCCATTTCATGGGACGCTCGGAGGAGGAGGGCGAAAGACACGCGCGGCCAGGCGCACGAACCCGACATACAGCAGCACCAGTGCCGCCGCCTGAATCACGTGATACACAGCGTTGTGGTTGAAATGCGTGGGATGCAGGGCGATGCGGTATTGCTGCGCCAGCGCGGCGAAGACCGAGAGCGCGAACCCGCCGGCGATCCAACGCCACGCGGCCGTGCCGGTGCGGAGCGCCTCGCGCGTCGCCAGCGCAATCACGAGCAGCAACACCGGGCCATAGAAGCGCACAATCGTGGCGAACGACTCGTCCACGAACAGCACGATCGCCGCGCATCCTCCCGCGTAGGCGCCGACGACGATCCGCCGCAGCTGCGGCGATGCGCCAAGGAGTGACAGGCTCAGCCACAGCAGCGCCGCCGCGACGACGACGATCGAAAGCGCCACCAGCATCCAGACGCCGAATCCCGCCGGCGTCGCGGTGCGGGCGGGAAACAGGGCGTGGAAGACCGCGCCCCAGAATGCGGCGCTGGCGAGCGCGGCCATGACGACGGCGCCGATACCGCGTCGCAGCCGCACCGCGAAATAGCCGCCCAGCAGGGCGAGGGCGAGATCGGTGAAGACGACGTCGGGCTCGCGAATCCCGATCACTGGTCACGCAGCTCGCGCGCGCGCAACGGCTGATCGGAGATGATGCCGTACGGGCGTTTGGCCAGCGCGCGTCGAATCGCCGCATCGTCATCGGGCGTCCAGATGAACACGGGCCACCCCTTGGCCATGAGCCGTGCGGTGACGGCGGAATCCACCTCGTGATTGATGCTGAGCAGGTCGGGCTTGATGAGCTTGCGCAGCGCCCGCCGGATCCACTCCTGGCGCACCATCCACGGCAGGTCCACGCGGTCCTCCGGCTTGATCTCGGCAAGCAGCTCGGGATTCCAGTTCGTGTCCATGAAGATGAGCGCGGTGCGCACGTTGGGATCGAGCTGCTTCACGCGGCGCAGCACGAACGGATTGAACGAGCTGAGCACGACGTAGTCGTAGGCGCCGTGGCGACGGATGATGTCCACAGCGCGCGCTTCGATCCCGGTCGCGCGTAGGCCGGGAACTTTTAACTCGACCATGAGGATACCGCGCCCGTTCGCGGCGACGACGAAGTCCTCGAAGGTGTGGACGTTCGCGCCCGTCAGCTTGGGATCGAACTTGGGGCCGAGGTCCAGGGCGAGCATCTGCGCGCACGTCAGGTCGCGCACCCGCCCCGATCCGGCCGTGAGCCGGTCCACGCTCAGATCATGGAAGATCACGACCTCGCTGTCGGCGGTGCTCTGGCCATCGACGTCCACGCCATCCATACCGGCGGCGAATGCATGCTCGGCGGCGTACAGGCTGTTGTCGGGTCCGTGGACGCCGAAACCACGATGCGCGAAGACGAGCGGCCGCGCCGGCAGCGTGACGAGCCGGCCGGAGTACCGCGGCTCGCAGCCAAAGACGTAGAGCCCGAGGGAGACCAACGCCACCAGCACGACGCCCGCGATACGCCGTCTACGGACCATGGCCATAGGCCTCGTAGAATTGGCTCGTGAACAGCTCGTCGGGATCGTAGAAGCGCTTGCGCTCGAAGGCACGCCGCGCATTCGGATACGCCCGGTACAGCTGGTCGGGCGTGGGATAGAGCTGATAGGTCAGGTAGTAGGTACCGCCGAACTCGATGGCGGCCTCGACGAGCCGGCGGGTGACGTCGCGCGCGCGCCTCTGTGACGCCGAGTCGAGCCCGACGTTGCTCATCTGGATGATCGCGAAGGCGGGCCGCGCCGGCGCGTACGCGAGCATCGGTATGGCATTGGGCCTGACGTAGCGCACCGTCGAGCTGATGACGTTCATGCGCCCCTTGCTCAGAATGGCGCGGAAACGGTCCATGAACGGGACGAAGTTCTCGACGGGGATGTAGTACTCCTGGAGGATGTCGGTCTTGCGCCGGCTGTGATAGGCGAGCAGCTCCAGCGGCGCCAGGGGCGGCCGCATTGCGTTGTTGCGTGACATCACCCGCCGCTCGCCCGTGCCCAGCTCGATCTTTTTCTGCAGCCGCCAGCGCAGCGTCTTCGCCCAATCGAAGCGGCGCGACAGCTCGAGGAAGAAGCGGTCGCGCAGGACGTGCTGCTCTTCGGTGAGCGCGAACGACGCCGTATCGCCGGGCGACGCGTGGCGCCAGGTGACGACCGCCATCTCGCGCAGGAACGCCGCCGAATCGGGATCGATCGACGGCCGCGCCAGCAGGAACACCACGCCGCTGTCGGTCTGAATGCGTTGCGCGAAATAGGCGGGAAAGTCCTGGTAGTCGACGATCGTGGCCCGCTGCTCGTACAGCTCGTCGGGGGCGACGTGCAGCGTCACGTCGAGGATGATGCCGTACAGGCCGTAGCCGCCGATCACCAGACCGAACAGCTCGCGGTTCTCGCGGCGGCTCACCTCGACCACCCGGCCGTCGGCGAGCAGCAGCCCGAAACGCTCCACGACGTCGACGACCTGGGTCACGTCGAGGTCGCGTCCGTGCGCGTTGGCGGAGAGCGTGCCGCCGACGGTGAAGATGTTGGACGACTGCATGACCTTGAGGGCCAGGCGGTGGGGCGCGAGGGCGCGCTGCAGCTCATCCCAGGTGGCGCCGCTTTGGACGGTGACGGTGCGTTGGACGGTGTCGATCGCGAGGATGCGGTTGAAGCCACGCATGTCGAGACGCACGCCGCCCGCGCTGTAGGTGTGGCCCCCCTGGCTGTGGCGGCTGCCGGCGATCGAGACCTTGAGGCCGCGCGCGCGCGCGTCGCGCAACACGGCGCGAAGCTGATCAACGTCGCGGGCGTGCTCGAGGCGCGCGATGCGCGCTGGGGCAATGCGGGCGACATCGCTCGCGAGCAATGGATCGGAGGAGCGGAACCAGCTGCCGTAGGGGATCGCGAAGGTGCTGGCGTACGCGAGCAGCGCGAGCAGGGCGGCGGCGGCGGTGGCGGCGATCAGCCGGCCGCGACGCGGGCGCAGGGGATGCATCGGGCACCAGAGTACAGCTTTGGGGGCGCAAAAACAAACGGCAATCCGCGCTCTTTCTTCGTCCTACCGCCGATTTCGGACACGGTAGCGAGTGCCAGTCCGGCGAGCTAGCATAGGCATCCTCTCCAACCTCGATGATGTCATGCGTTACTCCGCCATCATGCTCGCTGCTGTTTTCTGCTGCACGTCGCGCGTTGAAGCGCAGGGCACCCGGCTGTTGCGCCAACCCACGGTGAGCGCGACCCAGATCGCCTTCGCGTATGCGGGCGACATCTGGGTCGTCAGTCGTGACGGTGGCGACGCGCGGCGGCTCACCAGTTTCCCCGGGGTGGAGTCCAACCCGCACTTCTCGCCCGACGGCAAGCAAATCGCCTTCACGATGGAGTACGGCGCAAACAACGATCTGTACGTGATCGACGCGACCGGCGGCGAACCGCAGCGGCTGACGTGGCATCCGGCGGCCGATATCGCGCGCGGTTGGACCGCCGACGGCCAGCGCATCCTGTTCAGCAGCGCCGCCATGCACGCGCCGGCGGTCGGTGTCCAGCAGTTGTGGACCATCGCGGTGAGCGGCGGCATGCCCGAGCGCATTCCACTCCCCGACGGACTGCGCGGTTCCTACTCGCCCGACGGCACCCGGCTCGCCTACGAGAAGACCACGCGCTGGGATGTCGAGTGGCGCAACTACCGCGGCGGCCAGACCCATCCGATCTCGATTTACACGATCGCCACGAAAGCAGTCGACACACTGCCGTCGGCGGGATCGCTCGATCTCGCGCCGGCGTGGATGGGGGCCGCGATCTATTTCATCTCGGATCGCGACTGGGCCGCCAACATCTGGAAGTACGACGTCGCGAGCAAACAGCTCACGCAGCTCACGCACTACAAAGAGTATGACGTCAAGACCATGGATGCGGCCGCCGGCGCCATCGTGTACGAGGAAGCCGGCTACCTCCATCTGCTCGACCCGGCCAGCGGCAAGGACCGTCAGCTCGAGATCTCTTGCCGCGGCGATCTGCCGTGGGCCGAGCCGCACTGGGTGAATGCGGCCCGGTGGATCGAATCGGCATCGCTGTCGCCCAGCGGCGCACGCGCGCTGTTCTCGGCCCGCGGCGAGATCTTCTCCGTGCCCGCGCAGAAGGGCGACGCGCGCAATCTCACCCGGACGCCGGGGGCCGCGGAGCGGACGCCGGTGTGGTCCCCGGACGGGAAACAGGTCGCGTGGTTCTCCGACGCGAGCGGCGAGTATCGGCTGATGATCGGAACGCAGGAGGGCCTGAGCGTGCCGCGCGAGATCAAGTTCGAGCACCCCACGTTCTTCCATACCGCCGATTGGTCGCCGGACGGCAAGTACATCGCGGTGACCGACGAAGGGCTGAACATGCTGGTGGTGGACGTCGCAACCGGCAAAGTCACCCCGATCGACACCGACACCTACGCGCACCCCGAGCGCACGTTCGAGCCGGTGTGGTCGCCCGACTCGCGCTGGCTCGCCTACGCCAAGCGGTTGCCGACTCAGTTCCACGCGCTGATGGCGTACTCCATGACGGACCGGAAAGCCTACCAGCTCACGGACGGGTTGTCGGACGCCGAGAGTCCCGCGTGGGATGCCGGCGGCAAGTATCTGTACTTCCTCGCGAGCACCGATTTCGGGCTCTCGAGCGGCTGGCTCGATCTCAGCTCGTACGATCGCCACCTGCGCCGCGGCGTCTATCTGATGGTGCTTGCGGCCGACACGCCATCGCCGTTGCTGCCGGAAAGTGACGAAGAAAAGCACGATTCGACGCCGCCGGCCGATACCACGAAGGCCAAGTCGCGGGCCGAGGTCCGCATCGATCGTGGCGGCCTGAGCCAGCGGATCCTCGCGCTGGGCATGCCGGTCCGCTCGTACACCGGCCTCGCCACGGCCGGCGAGGGGATCGTGTTCGTCAGCGAGGCGATCGAGAACCAACCGGGGCTGACGCTGCATCGCTACGATCTCAAGAAACGCAAGTCAGAGAGCTTCGTCTCACCGGTGATGCGCTATAGTCTCTCGAACGACGGGAAAAAACTGTTGTACCAGAGCGGTGACAGCTGGATCATCACCGGAACCGAAGCAGCGCCCAAACCGGGTGAGGGGAAGATCACCGTCGATCTCCAGATGCGCCTCGAACCGCGCGCCGAGTGGCGGCAGATCTTCCGGGAGGCGTGGCGGTTCGAGCGGGATTACCTATACGTCCCCAATCACCACGGCGCGGATTGGGACAAGGTGTACACGATGTACGCGCCATGGCTCCAGTCCCTGGGCCATCGCTCCGATCTCACCTACATGCTCGACCTGCTCGGCGGCGAGCTGTCGCTGGGCCACACCTTCACCTGCTGCGGCGACACGCCCGCGATCGACACGGTCAAGGTGGGGATGCTCGGCGTCGATTTCGCGATCGACAACGGGCGCTATCGCTTGACGCGCATCTTCTCCGGCGAGAACTGGAATCCCGATCTCCGCGCTCCGCTCTCGGCGCCGGGTGTCAAGGCGCGGACCGGCGACTATCTCCTCGCTGTCAACGGCACCGAGCTGAAGCCGCCGACCAGCCCGTACGCCGCACTCGAGGGGACCGCCAATCGCCAGACCGCGCTGTTGCTCAACGACAAGCCGACGACGGCCGGTGCGTGGACGGTGACCGTGGTGCCGGTGAGTGATGAGGACGACCTGCGCACGCGCGCGTGGGTCGAGGACAATCGACGCGTCGTGGACTCGCTCTCAAAGGGCCGCCTCGCCTACGTCTGGCTCCCCAACACGGCCGATCAGGGCTACGAGTATTTCAACCGCTACTACTTCGCGCAGCAGGATCGCCAGGGCGTGATTCTGGACGAGCGGTTCAATGGGGGCGGCTACATCGCCGACTATTTCGTCGACATCCTGGGGCGTCACCTGCGCGGCTACTTCAACAATCCGGTGGGCGCGCGACGCCCGTGGACCGAGCCGCTCACGGGCATCTTCGGGCCGAAGGTGATGCTCATCAATGAATACGCGGGCTCCGGCGGGGACATGCTGCCCTACATGTTTCACGAAATGCAGCTCGGTCCCTTGATCGGCACGCGCACGTGGGGCGGGCTCGTGGGGATCTGGGATACGCCGGGGCTCATCGACGGCGGGTTCATCACGGCGCCGCGCGGCGGCTTCTTCGACGTCGATGGCAAGTGGGCGGTCGAGAACAGCGGCATCACGCCGGACATCGTGGTCCACCAGACGCCCGCGCTCGTAGCCCAGGGGCATGACCCGCAGCTCGAGCGGGCGGTACAGGAGGCGCTGCGGTTACTCGAGGCGACTCCGGTGAAGCTCCAACCGGAGCCGGCGCCGCCGATCCGCGTGCGGCGGCCGCAGTGACGAGGGGCCTGCGCCTCGGAATTACCGTTCCGGCGGTATGTACAGGTCGGTGCGGAGATGCTGCGACTTCGTGGTTTCGGGCATGACCTGAGATTGCGGTGTCCTCGGCCGCCGTGGTAGTATCCGAGAGCATGATGCGTTTCATCCCCTGGCTATTGGCCGGTGCCTTCGCGGCGCAGACGTCGGCGGCCCCGGCCCAGACGCCTGCGACACCCCGTTCCCCCGCCCCGAGCCCGTCGGACAGCGGCCAGCGCGGTTACACGGCCGCGGACGTGCACTTCATGTCGGGAATGATCTATCACCACGCGCAGGCGCTGCTGATCGCGGGTTGGGCACCGTCGCACGGCGCGAGCGCGGATGTGCGGACGCTGTGCGAGCGCATCGTCAGGGGCCAGAAAGACGAGATCGTCATCATGGCGCAGTGGCTGGCCGAGCGTCACGAGCCCGTGCCGCACCCCGAGCCCGAGCACATGATGCACGGGATGGCTGAGCACATGATGCCGGGCATGCTCACGGACGCGCAGCTCGCGCAGCTCGATAAGGCGCGCGGCCCGGAGTTCGATGAGGTGTTCCTGCGTTTCATGATCCAGCACCACGAGGGTGCCATCACGATGGTCAACGAGCTGTTCGCGAAGGGCGCGGGCGAAGAGAACCCGGTGTACAAGATCGCGAGCGGCGTGTTCGCAGATCAGACGACCGAAATCGAACGGATGCAGCGCATGCTGGCCGACAAGATGTTCGGCCCTGGTCACGCCACCACCAATCCGAGATAGGGATTCACCATGACATCGTTCCGTAACCTGCTAGCCGCCGTCACCGCTCTCTCTCTCGCCGCGTGTGCGTCCGGCGGAGGCTCGCCGGCGGCGAACGTGACCACCGCGGCGCCGCGACCCGACCCGCGCGTCGGGCTCAAGGCGGGACTGCACAACGCGGCACAGGCGACGTGGAATATGCGGCTCGTCATCAACGTGCCGTCGCCCGCGAAGTTCGACAGCTCGACCAACTCCGATCTCGCGTTCTACAAGAATTACGCGATCCAGGGCAACTACAACGGCTTCCAGGTGTGGGACATTTCGAACCCGGCGCATCCCACGCTGAAGATCGGCTACTACTGCCCCGCCTCGCAGAGCGACGTGTCGGTGTTCCACAACCTGCTGTTCGTGTCGGGTGAAGGCACGGGCGGCCGGCTCGATTGCACCGGGCAGGGCGTACGGGACTCGGTCTCGACGGAACGGCTGCGCGGCATCCGCATTTTCGATATCACCGACATCGCAAATCCGAAATACATCACCAACGTGCAGACATGTCGTGGCTCGCACACGCACACGGTGGTGACGTCTCCCAACGACCCGGCGAACGTCTACATCTACGTCTCGGGCTCGGCGCCGGTGCGCTCGCCCAGCGAGCTGCCGGGCTGCGTGCGGCAATCGCCCGATTCCAATCCGAACAGCTCGCTGTTTCGGATCGAAGTGATCCGGGTGCCGCTCGCGGCGCCGCAGCAGGCGGCCATCGTCGGCGGGGCGAGATTCCTCGACTCACTCGCGGCGCCGCCGCAGCACGGTGAGGCGCCGGAGGACATCGCCGCGGCCAAGCGCGTCGCCGACAGTGCGCGCGCCCAGGGCGCGATCGTCGTCGAGCTCTTCGGCACGCAGCGCGTGCTGCCGAGCCGGTTCCAGACGATGCTGCTCGACAGCGTCGCGAAGGCGCGCGGAGCCCCCGCGGGCAGCCCGCCGACGGCGGCCGACACGCAAGCCTTACGCGATAGTGCTCAGGTGATCATCAACCGGATGTTCAACGCCAACCGGCGACGCACCGGACCCAACCAGTGCCACGACATCACGGTCTATCCCGCGATCGGCCTCGCGGGCGGCGCGTGCGGCGGCTACGGGATCCTGCTCGACATCAGGGATCCCGCGCATCCCCGGCGGCTCGCGGCCGTGTCCGATTCGAACTTCTCCTACTGGCACTCGGCGACGTTCAACAATGACGGGACGCAGATCCTGTTCACCGACGAGTGGGGCGGCGGCGGCGGGCCGAAGTGCCGCTCGTTCGATAAGCCCGAGTGGGGGGCGGACGCGCTGTTCACGCTCGACAACGGGCAGATGACGTTTCGGAGCTATTACAAGCTGTCCGCGGCGCAGACCGAAAATGAGAACTGCGTGGCGCACAACGGTTCGCTCATTCCGGTGCCGGGTCGCGACATCTTTGTGCAGTCGTGGTATCAGGGCGGCATATCGGTGTTCGACTGGACCGATGCCGCGCATCCCAAGGAGATCGCGTTCTTCGACCGCGGGCCGGCGGATTCGACGAAGATGGCGGCCGGCGGGACGTGGTCGGCGTACTGGTACAACGGACACATTTACAGCTCCGAGATCGCGCGCGGGCTCGACGTGCTCGACCTACAGCCGAGCGGGTTGCTGTCGGCGAACGAGATCGCGGCGGCCAAGCTCGTGCACCTCGAGTACTTCAACACGCAGGATCAGCCCAAGCTCACATGGCCGGCGAGCTTCGCGGTGGCGCGGGCGTATGTGGATCAGCTCGCGCGCTCGAAGGCCCTGAGTCCGGAGCGGATCACGGCGGTCCGGCAGGCGCTCGATCGAGCGGAGCGGGCCAACGGCCAGGCGCAGCGGGATGCGTTGACACAGCTCGCAGCGTCACTCGGCCCGGACGCGGCGACGTCGAGCGACAAGGCGAAGGTGCAGAAGCTCGTGGGGGTGGTGGGCGAGCTGGCGAACGGAACGGCGGCGGGAGCGGGAGGTAGGGACTAGGGTTGGGGATTAGGGGTTAGGGGCCGGGATCGAGAGATCCCGGCTTCTTTTTTGTCCTGCGCTACGGGCGACTTTGTACAGTGCCGGTTATTGTGGCCCGAGCGGCTTTGAAATCCAACGGCAGTCGCACGAGTGCCGGAACCAGGCAGCCGCCGATTTTCGCGGGCTGAAACCGGGCGGTCTTGAGGCCTTCGATGGCGACGGTCGCGAACTCGCTGTGCTGGGCCTCCAGAAGCTGGAGGGTGCCCGGCGCCATGACACTATCGGTCCCAATGATGAATTCGAGCAGTACGCGGCCGTCCACGCCTGCCTGAAGGAGACTCGAAGGGTAGCGGGACACGTGATAGTCGAGCACCGCGGGGTCGGACTCGGCAACAACCGCGGGGATGATCAACCGGAGCAACGCGACACTGGATTCCTTCGTGCGCGTGGTGTCAACGAACCGCAGCACGATCTCGCCGTTTTCGCGACGGAGATCCTTTGAGGGCGGCGGGAACGCGTAATTGGAGTCCGCGCGCCTGATTGCCGCGATAACGCCGTCGACGATTTCCGCTGACGCGCTACTGACCACGATCGCGTCGTTGGTGAGCTTCCCCGTCCAGTCGAGCTGGAATCGGATGAGTCCGTGCAGACCGTAAGGCGCGAACGCGCTGCGGGGCTCTTGGGACTTCCGCCCGACCACCCGGGCGGCAAACGGCAGGCGCAGCATCGTGGGGCGATTGAAGTTGTCGCGGATCGCCTCGGCGACGCTCTGGTAGTCGGCGCGCCGCTCGCGCGAGCCGGCCGCCTTTGCGGGTGCCAGGCCGAGGATCACCGTGTCTGGGCGGATGTGGGCGGCGGTGTCGAAGGCGCAGGGCGCCTGGCCTTGCGGCAGCGCGGTCGCGGGGACCACGAGCGAGAGTATCAGCGGGAACGCGGTGACGGGGAGCAAGCGCATGGCTCACCTCAGCAGGTCTTCGAACGTCCGATTCAGAATCGGATAGCGCTGCCAGTCGCGGTAATCGAAGTGCCACCACTCACTCGGGTTGGCCATGAACCCCTCGGCCTCGAGCACGCGGCGCAGCAGGGCGCGGTGCCAGCGCTGGCGCGACGTGCCGCCCGGGAAGTCGGCCACGGCGCGCGGCGTCGCCTCGTCGTAAGTCGAGGGCATCTCGACGGGCCGCCCCGTCGCGAGCTCATACAGCGTGATGTCCACCGCCGCCCCACGGTTGTGCTTCGAGCCCTGCGCGGGATCCGCGACCAGCCAGCGCGACTCAGGCGGCGTCGCGTCCCAGAAGACCTTTGTCACGTACCACGGCCGGTAGGCGTCGTGGATCAGGAGCCCATAGCCGAGTGGCCGGAGCACCCGCGCCGCGCGCACGACGGCCTCGGCCGCGGGTCGTTGCAGAAATGCGTGGGCGGAGGAGTAGAATACGCTGCCGAGAAAGTTGTTGATCGTGGCGTAGCGGATGTCCAAGTGGATGCGCGGATCGAGGCGCGCCGGCTCGACGAGATCGGGCAGCTAGAAACGCGGCGCTTTCGGCGGGAGGGGTGAGGTTGCGATCGATCTGAAGCAGCTCCGCTGACCGGTCGCACCGGTGTGAGCCGGAGCTGCCCGCCGTTCGCGGGACCCATCGCGAGCCGCCGCAGCGTCGCGCGACCCAACTGGATTTCGCCGGCGCGGAAGATGACGCGCTCGTCGTAAGCCCGAGGACTCGTGAACGTGAAGACCGATTCTGACACCTGCGCGAGCGTGGCCGGCGCCGCGGGCCTCTCGAGCAGCGTGAGGGCACCGCGGTCTTCATAGACGTAGAGTGTCTCGCTTGCCGATGCGTACGCACCGATCAAGGCGAGCCAGGCCGCGGGCGGAGGCGCGGGCTTTGGAGGCAGCGAATTGGAGAGCTGAAGCAGGAGAGCGAGGGTGAGCATGGGGCCCTTAGGCGCTCGACGTCAGAATCACGTTAGGCATCCCCAGGTGGTAGCATCCGGCGTCCCATGTCGTAGAGTATCTCGATGCGCCGCTCTCTAATCAACATCATAGCCCTGGCCGCCGCCTGCGGTAATCCGCGCCCCCACCCAACCGACGTTGCGCGCAGCGATGCGCACCTCGTGGAGCAAGGCCTGACCTACCCCGTGCGCATTGCCGGCGCGCCGCCGCTGCGCATGACCCTCTCCGAGCGGATGGAGTTCTATCGAGTACCCGGTGTGACCGTCGCCGTGGTGCGCGGCAACCGAGTGTCCTGGACGTTGGCGCGCGGCGCGGGCATCAGCGACACGACGTTGTTCCAGGTCGCGTCGATCAGCAAGCCGGTGACCGCGCTGGCCGCGCTGCGTCTAGTGGATCAGGGCGTCCTGTCGCTCGACCGCCCGGTTAACGACGTGCTCCGCTCGTGGCGGATTCCCGACAACGCGTTCACCGCGGCGCACGCGGTGACGCTCCGCCATGTGTTGAGCCACTCGGCAGGCCTGACCAATGGTGCCGTGGGCATTTACCCGCCGGGACGCGCGACGCCTACGCTGCTGCAGGCGCTCGACGGAGTGTCGCCCTCGAATCGTCCACCGGTACGCGTCGATTTCGAGCCGGGAAGCCGCTGGCGGTATGCCGGCGGCGGCTACTCCGTGCTGCAGCAGCTGCTGATCGACATCACGAGCGAGGACTTCCCTGCGCTGACGAAGCGCCTCGTCCTCGACCCGCTGGGGATGCGCGGCAGTGGTTTCTTCCAGCCGCTGCCGGACTCACTGGAGGCGCGCGCGACGCCAGGCCACGATCGCCGCGGCGAGGTGATCGAGGGTCGCTGGTGGACGTTGCCGGAGATGGCGGCCGGCGGGCTCTGGTCGACGGCGCCCGACATGGCGCGACTGATCATCGGGTTGAACACCGCGTGGAGCGGCGCAGAGGGCGCGCTCCTACAGCCGTCCACAGCTCGAGAGATGATGCGCCGGCAGATCGACGACTGGGGGCTCGGCGTGGCTGTCGACACCGCCGGCGGGGAGATCCGCGTATCCCACACCGGCTCGAACAATGGGTATCGGGCGATCATCGTGGCGTTCCCTGAGCGCGGCGACGGCATCGCGGTGCTCACGAGCGGCGACAACGGCGGCAGCCTGCGCGACGAGATTATCCGCTCGGCCGCCGCCCGCTACGGTTGGCCCGGCTTCGCGCAGGAGGAGCGCCGCGCCGCCGCGCTGAGTCCCGCGGTCGTGCAGGAGCTTCCCGGTCGCTACGACTACGGTCGCGGCTTCGCGACGGAGATCGTGCGAGATGGTGAGCGCGTCCTCGCGCGGCTGAACGATGGTCCGGCGTACGAGCTCTTTGCCGCCCCGGGGTCCGACGACTTGTTCACGCTCGAGGGCGTGGTGTATCACGTCGAGCGCGACGCGACCGGACGAATCACTGCGATTCGCGCCGAGCTGGGCGGACCGCCGCTGGTGGGACGAAGAGTCGAGCCCTGAAACGACGAAGATGTGCCCCTTAGGCCAGTTCAACTGGTTCTCGCGCCACCGTGGTAGGGCGGAATTGCGCCATATGGTGCTCTGCATCCGTGCGCTGAAGCGCCGGCTCGGCGAAGACGCGAGCGTCCTCGGGTGGACGATGCGCGGGCTTCGATGGGCAATGCGCGTCCTTTGATCCCCGAAGCGCCTCGTTCGATCGCCAACGCCGGCCGTTCGATGACCAACGCGCGTCCTTCGATCGCCAATGCGGATCGTCCGATGAGCAGTGCGCGCCCTCCGATCGAAAGTGCACGTCCTCCCATCAGCAGCGCGTGCCCTCCGATCAGGGATGTGCGCGCTCCGATCGACGAAGCGCGCTCTCAATTGGCCGGTGAGCGAGCATTCGGCTCCGATGAGCGAGGATTCGGCTCCGATGAGCGAGGATTCGGCTCCGGAGAGCGAGGATTGGGCTCCGGAGAGCGAGGATTGGGTTCCGGAGAGCGAGGATTGGGCTCCAGTGAGCGAGGATTCGGCTCCGGAGAGCTAGGATTCGGCTCTGGTGAGCGAGGATTCGGTTCCGATGAGCGAGGATGTTCGTGCGCCGAGCGCGCCTTTTCCTCCAATGAGGGCCCTCAAGTCGTTGGTGAGCATCGGTTTTTCCATGGGGAGGGTGTGTAATCCGTGCGCTAAAGCGCCGGCTCGGCGAAGGCGCGAGCCCTGAAGGGCTCATCGCGTCCCTTCGCTACGCTCAGGGCAAGCTCTTCAGGACTGCGCGAGGAGTACGGTCGGCGATATAAGTAAAGGCCTCGCCCGGGACCGTGCTCGCCCCGCGCCTCGTTACTCGCAGTTCGAGTTCAGTCTCTCGTCAATCTGCGCCCAGGCGGCCGGGTGTGCGCCCTGTAAGGGCGCACCCTGGGCCGAGCGCGCCCTTGAGGGCGCGAATACAGGTACAGCCCCCACTCTAGACGCAGCCGGGATCAGGCACCCACACCATCTCATAACTTCCGGTTTCTTGGCCCTCGCCATCCAAGATGGGACGAGACTCCCAATGCCCGTCCGTGCACGGAGGAGTGTCGCACTCCTCAGGCACCCACACGTTCTCATAACTTCCGGTTTCTTGGCCTGCGCCATCATAGACGGGACGCACCTCCCAATTCCCGCACGGCGAGGGAGGAGGAGAAGGAGGACCGACAAAACCCATGGCAGCTAGTTTTGAACTGTATGAGCTCGCGTCGCCTTGGTCACTATAGGGATACCACCCCCGGAATCGCTGGTCAGTCCAGTAACATTCCAGCCGCCCGTTGCCCGAGTAGACGTCCCTGCTCGGCACGCAGTCGGCGAAGGGCACGGCGCGGCTGCCGATGTTGTACCACTGGGTATAATTTCCTGGAAATACAAACGGTGTGTGCGTTTCTACCCGTACCCGGGTATCGTTGCCCTCGCACGTGTCAGCATCAAATAACGCGCCAATTCCAAATGGCCCGCCGCCACCGTGATTGCATTCGATCAAACCCTTGTAGTTGGCGTGTTTGTTTTGTGCAACGAAGACCAAGGGGTAGCCCCCCTGACGCGAGGTGTATTGCAGGTCAGGATACTCATTGCTTCCCTTCGAATACACTCCGTAGTCGAAATGTCGGGAGTAAGCGGCTTTCTCGAGAACCCAGTGGTGAGTATCGCGGTTGTAGTACACCGTGAGATAGATGTCCTCCGAATCTCCGGCGTGACCGCCTTCGGCGACGTGGAAGGGGACGACGGCGCACTGAAACTCGAGGCATCCCCCGTCGACATAGTATGACAACAGGTACGCGATGATGACGCTACCGTAGCCAGCGGGCTGCGCCGCCCAGTATGGCTCGCGGCCGACGTAGTCTCCGTATTTGTAGAACAGCTCCGGCGCGAATGAGTCCGCGAGCGCTTGTTCACACCAATCTGCCAGACCGTCCGCATCATAGTCCGCTAAGGTCGCGCCCTCTGACACGAGACACCCGCCAGCACTGACCCCTACGAAAATGCCGGCAGCGTTCTCATCCATGTCAACCACCGTTGCTTGCAGTCGTTCTGGCCGGCCGACAGGAGCAGTTGAATCCGGGGTACAGCTCGCGACGAGGATTAGGGCCGCGGCAGGGACCATCGACCATCGCTTCATGGGGCACCTTCCGTGAGAGGTGAGGAGTTGCGCCGACCCACGAGGCGCCTGCTCAAGTTTGACATGGCATCGTCTCCGTGGAATTCCATCTGTTCGCCTGTTTCTCGCTGGCGTTGCACACTACGAGGTGAGATGGAGGGCGCAGGAGGGTCCAAAACGTGCGGTGGCAGTCCAAAACTGGCGTCTTCGCTGGCGAGGCTCTCACACGCGACGCCCGTAGTGGCCGAGCCGGCCTCCTCGCTGCGCTCAGGGCAAGCTCTTTAGGGCACGGGATAAGACTCACTCTGAATACTCACTCCCCTGTAATCCTCAAGCAATGATCTTACGACGGAACCGCCATCTCGGAGCGGCAGCTTCTCAGTAACCCCCTCCGGAGGCCGTCATGCAAATCACGCTCCGCCCTCACATCAACGTCACGCCGATGATCGATGTCATGCTGGTGCTGCTCATCATCTTCATGGTGGTCGTGCCGCTGATTGCCACGCAGGTGGACCTTCCCATTGCCACCAACTCCCAATCGAAACCCGACGAGCCGGACGAAATCGTTCTGATCATCGACCGTCGCGGAATCATTTCTCTCGAGGTCGCGGGCCGTGAGGCTCCAGGGATCGCACTGCGGGAGCAACTCACCGCGCTCTATCGGGGGCGGACACGCGATCGGATTCTCTATCTCAAGGCGGATTCGACGCTGCCGTTTGGGGTGCTCGAAGAGGCTATGGTGGCTGCCCGGTCAGCAGGAGTTAGGGTTGTGGCGGCGGTGACGGAGCGGAAGTTCCAACCCTCGATGTGATCCGAGCGCTGCAAACCTGCCCTGAGCGCAGCGAAGGGCGCCGGCTCGGCGAAGACGCGAGCCCTGAAGGGCTCATCGCGTCCTTGAGGTCACAGTTTTGGTGCACGCCCATCTGTTCGATACAAAGCCGAGATCGGCCGGCCATCGATCAGGGCGGGGAGAAAGGTTCGTGCTTGCCACGAGCGCGTGATTTCGTCGTCAACGTCGCGGAGACCAGCGGATTGGATCAGGCGGACGTTCTTGGCCTCTCCGGTCGCCGCGACCAGCACCTCAACGGTGACCTGTGTTGGTCGGATCATCGAGGGCATCACTTCACCGGCTCGAACCTCCACGCGTACCGGCGCGCGAGCGACTGACAGTGGCTTTGGGGCGGGCGCGCAATACACCGATCGCTCGAGTGTCAGGCCGGGTGTCGGCCCACCGCGGACGCGAACGCGCACCGCCCAGACCCCGGCCGGTTTCTGAGACCGCACGGTATTGGCAAACAGCTGGAGCGCTTCAGCGTCTGCGACTTCGAGCAATCGAACGGTCGGGAATGAGTCTGTTTCATTAAACAGAAGGCTGAAAACAACTCCTTCTCTCGGCACCCCCAATGGCTCGAGCTCGGCCATGGCTCGAGCCGAATCGATGAGCGCGCTGGGTGCTGGCAGGTTCTTCGGGTTCTGCGCGTCGCCGCATTGGCGCTGTTGCGCGCGCACAGTGGAAGGAACGGCCGCCAGGGTGAAGCACGCGAGCGTGACGGCAAGCGAGCGCATGGAATCTCCGCGACCAGGGCGTCGGGTTTGTCAGGAATCTACACCGAGCATTCGATTTGGTGCGGGCGGCGCCGGTTAGGACGCGCGTAGTGGCCGAGCCGGTCCTTTAGGACACGGATGAATCGACGGCTCGGCGAAAGCTCCGCTACCCGACTCGATTCGCAAACGGCCGCCTGTGATACTCCCTCAAGAACTCGCCAATCAGCGCACGCTCGGTGTCGCGTGTGCTTTGTCCAGCTTCGAATCGCCATGCAACGAGGAGCTCTGACGAGTCCGCGAGCTGCCAAATCGCCCGCCCACCCCAGTGAGCGGCGGATGCCCCTGCCCCATGACGCAGGTACGCCCGGAGGCGACTCCTGAGCGTAGCTCTTGTAAGCAGACCTCCCGCCTTGCCGATATACAGGACGGTGGATGAAGGCAGCCACGCAGCACGGAGCTCCGCAAGCGGCAGCGTCGGGTCTCGCTTCTTGAACTTCCCCGCAGGGCTTTTTGACAAGAATCGCGGCGGCTGTTCGGCGTCTCGAAGAATGAGATAGATCCCAGGCGTTTCCGGGACGGGGGCGAGGAGGGAGCCTCGAAGACTCGCGATGCTGTGGAACCCCTCGAACCCGGCGGCCCTAATGCGCTCCAGCGAGTCGAACCTCATCTCTTACTGAGGCGCCGAATCGGCCGTTTGGGCATCAATCAGCCTCTAACAGCAAGTATTCGAGAGGACTCGAACGCCGCGTGGTTGTCCGTGCGCTGAAGCGCCGGCTGGGCGAAGGCGCGAGCCCTGAAGGGCTCATCGCGTGATGACGCGAGCTCTGAAGTCCTCCCCGTCAACACACGACGCAGCCATCATTGTCGAATGTAAAAATCAATTGGCAGCCGAATCAGCACCGGCACATCGCAGTCCCCGATCCTTCCGGGCCTGAATCGCATTCCTGGCACCCCGCCGACCGCTGCCAAGACAAACTCGAGGTACTCGCCCTTCACAATGCTGACCGTATTCTGGATGGGACGGCCATCCGTCCCGACAACAAACTGCAGCGTTACGCGGCCGGAGATCCGGGCGCGGCGCAGCCCGTCCGGATAGGCAATCGGCGTGCGCGATTGCATGTCCGGAGGATGATGCAGGCGTACCGTGGGCACGATCACCCGCAGCAGCGGCGTGCCGTGGTCCGAGCCCGCACGGGGAGTCATGAAGTGGAGGCGGATGATCCCGCGATCTTTGAGGAGCTTCTTTGATGGCGGCGCGAACGCCGCAGCGGAATCGGCACGGCGAATCGCGGCGGTGACGCTTGCCGCGAGGTCATCGTTGAGCGTCTCGACAGCGATGCTGTCGGTCGCCAGGCGGCCCGATGCGTCGAGACGGAATCGCACTTCCCCGTCCAACCCATGAGGTGGGTCGTCGCTGGTGCCGAAACCTGTTTTGCTGCTGTCGCCGACCAGACGTGCCCAGAGCGGTACCCAGATGCGCTGCGGAGCCCGGTACTGCTGACGGATCGCCTCAGCCGCATCGAGATAGTCAGCCTGCAGCTCGGGTTTTGATCCGATGCGGGGTCCCGGCGCGAGGGCAATGAGCACCGTATCGGGGGTGCCCACGCGGGCGGTGGTGTCGAACGAGCAGCTGGGGGCTGTGGGGGGTGCGCTTGACTGCGCGGCGAACCCCGGGCGATGGAGAGTCGCGACAACGATCGGGACGAACAGCGCTCCGCGCATCTCAGTCTTGGATTGTGAAAGCGATCGGCAGGTTCACGCGCACGCGCACCGCTCGACCCTGGATGGTGCCGGGACGAAACCTGCTCTGCCGCACCACGTTTATCGCCGGTTTGTTGAAACCCTCGTTCGAAGTCTCGATCACCTGCACGGATTGAGGTTCGACGCGACCCTTCTTGTCGATGATTGCTTGGACCACGACCCGCCCCTCGGTTCCGCCCTCGCGCAGCCGGTCGGGATATGTCAGCCGAGCCATGGAAGACATCTGCGGTTTCTCTTCCACTTCCGATTCCAGATAAACGGAGTCGTCATCCGCGGGCGGTGGTGTTGGAAGCTGTGGCCGTGGCTGATCGCTCCGATACCACGCTTGCACCGGCAGGCCGTCGAGCAGCGCCGGTTGAAATCGCGCGTGCTGCCATCCTTCCAGGAACTGCGCGTCGAACTCTGGAATGCCGGACGACTGGATGACGTTGACGCGCGCCGGCGCCCCCACCTCAGATACTAGCGCTATGACGATGACTTGGCCGGGCGGGCCCTCAAATCGGGCGGCTCGATCCTCGGTGAGTGCGTGCACGGTGATGGTTGATACGCCGGTCTGCAATCCCGGGATGAATACCGGCGGACAGTACACCGCGCGCTCGACCCGCAGCGACGGCGCCGGACCGCCTGCCGCCCGCATGCGAACCGCCCACGTTTCGTTGGAGCGCTTCTGCGGACGGATCCAGCTTGCGAGTATGCCAGCCGCTGTGGCGTCGGTGCCAAACAGTGGTTTGACGACCGGCAATGAATCGCCTTCCAGAAGCGCGAGACTAAAGAGCATTCCCTCCGGAGCGTCTATTGTTGCCAGACCGGTGATGGCACCGGCGGAATCGACCAGCGCACCAACTGCCGGCAGCTGCTTGGGATTCCGAGCGGGCTCGCACGCGCGTTGTTGCGTGCGCAGTGGCGTCGGCTGGAGAATGAGGATAAGCGCGATCGTGACGGCGAGGCAGCGCATGGCACCTCGAGAGGGTAAGGACCGATTCAACTACCCCGACACCCCCACCCCCTTCGCATACAGCGGAAACTCCTCCACCAACTCCCGCACCTCCCGCTTCACCTTCCCCACCGTCGCCTCATCCCGCTTCGTCAGCACCTCGTCGATCAGCTCCGCCACCCGCTCCATCTCCGCGACACCAAAGCCACGCGTGGTGACCGCCGGCGTGCCCAGGCGAATTCCGCTCGTCACGAACGGACTCTGCGGATCGCCCGGAATCGTGTTCTTGTTCACCGTGATCGCCGCCCGATCGAGCAGCTGCTCCGCATCCTTCCCCGTGATGTCTTTCTTGCGCAGATCCACGAGCATCAGGTGACTATCGGTGCCCCCTGAGACAATCGCATACCCGCGCGCGATCAGCGCCGCCGCCAGCGCCTGCGCGTTCTTCACCACGTCCTTCGCGTACTGCTTGAAGTCGGGCTGCGACGCCTCAAGTAGTGCTACAGCCTTCGCGGCAATGACGTGCTCGAGCGGGCCACCCTGGGTCCCGGGGAACACCTGCTTGTCCACGGCCTTTGCAAACTCGGCCCGGCACAGGATCATCCCGCCCCGCGGGCCGCGCAGCGTCTTATGCGTCGTGGTCGTGACGACCTGCGCATGGGGAACGGGGGACGGGTACACGCCGCCCGCCACGAGCCCCGCGAAATGCGCCATGTCCACGACCAGCACCGCGTCCACTTCGTCGGCGATCGAGCGCAGCGTGGGGAAATCGACGATGCGCGCATACGCGCTGCCGCCGCCGATGAGGATCCTGGGCCGCGCCTTCTTCGCCGCCGCGCGCACCTGGTCGTAATCGATGCGCCCCGTGTCCTCACGCACCTGATACGCCGTCGCTTTGAACAGTGTCCCCGAGAAATTCACCGGCGAGCCGTGCGTGAGATGGCCGCCGTGCGGCAGCGCCAGGCCGAGCAGCGTGTCGCCGAACTTCGCGACGGCGAGATACGCCGCCATGTTCGCCTGCGCGCCCGAGTGCGGCTGCACGTTCGCATGCTCCGCGCCGAACAGCTGCTTCGCGCGATCGATCGCGAGCTGCTCGACCTGATCGACGATCTCGCACCCGCCGTAGTAGCGCTTCCCCGGCAGCCCCTCGGCGTACTTGTTGGTCAGCGCCGTGCCCATCGCCTCGAGCACCGCAACGGACACGAAGTTCTCGGACGCGATGAGCTCCAAACCGTGCTCTTGCCGGGCAACCTCCTGATTGATGAGGGCCCGGATTTTCGGATCGACGTCTGAGAGCGGTGCCTGTCTGTCGGTCATGGCTATCGGCTATCGGCTATCGGCTATCGGGTATCGGGTATCGGGTAACAACGATTCATTTGTCTATTTTCTCCACGCGGCGTTGATGGCGACCACCTTCAAAACTCGTCTCCAACCACTTGTGCAGGATGTTCACCCCTTGCTCCTCACTCACAAACTGGGCCGGCAGCACGAGCAGATTCGAGTTCCCATGCTGCCGCGATAGCTCCGCTACCTGCTCGTTCCATGCCAGCGCCGCCCGCACTCGGGGTAACCGGTTGGCTGTGTACGACATGCCCAATCCTGTACCACAAGTGAGGACTCCGCGCTGCACTTCCCCGCTGCTCACGGCCTTGGCGACCGGCTTGGCATAGTCAGGATAGTCGTCGGCGGGGTCGAGCTGCTTCGGCCCAACATCGATGGGCTCATATCCCAGCTTCTTCAGCTCGTCCACGAGGCGATTCTTGAGCTTGAACCCGACGTGATCGGCTCCCACAAAGATCTTCTCACCCACGGCAGTTACCCGATAGCTGGTAGCCGATAGCAGATAGCGCCTCAAACAAAGTTCTGCCTCACCTTCGCTATCGCAGCAATTCTGCGCTCCGCCAGGCGATCGGCCGCCCGATAGCTCGGGATCCGCTCTTCCTTGGCGATGTCGAACACCGTCAGAATCGTGTAGTAGATCTCGCCCGCCTTGTTGCGCGCGCGCTCCATCGTCCACCCCTGCAGCTCGGCGTTCACGTTCACGAGCCCGCCGGCGTTGATCACGTAGTCGGGCGCGTACGTGATGCCCTTCGCCTCCAGCATGTCCCCATGCCGCTCCTCGGCGAGCTGATTGTTCGCCCCGCCCGCCACGATGTCGACCCGGAGCTGCGGAATCGTCTGATCATTGATGATGCCGCCCAACGCGCACGGCGCGAACACGTTGGCCTCCACGGCGTGAATCTCGTCGGGCCCCACGGCCTTGGCCCCGAAGTCGGCCACCACGCGCTCGATCTTGGCCTTGTCGATATCGGTGACGATCAGCTCGGCCCCTTCCTTATGGAGCAGCTCCGCCAGGTAGTAGCCGACGTTGCCGCAGCCCTGAATCGCCACCTTCTTGCCGCCGAGATCGGCGCTGCCGTAGCGGTGTTTGGCGCACGCCTTCATGCCGCGATACACCCCAAAGGCCGTGACGGGCGACGGGTCTCCCGATTTCCCGATCAACCCTACCACATGATCGGTTTCCGCCTTGATGAACTCCATGTCGCCGACCGACGTGCCGACGTCCTCCGCCGTGATGTAGCGGCCGCCCAGCGCCTTCACGTGCCGGCCGTGCGCGCGGAAGATCGGCTCGCGGTTGCGAATCTTGTTGTCCCCGATGATGACCGCCTTGCCGCCGCCGAGGTTGAGCCCCGCGACCGCGGCTTTGTAGGTCATGCCGCGCGCCAGCCGCAGGCAGTCGATCAGTGCTTCGCGATCGGTGGAGTAATGCCAGAACCGCGTCCCGCCCAGCGCGGGGCCGAGCGTGGTGTCGTGAATGGCGATGATGCCGCGATAGCCCGAGGACGGCTCGTACACGAGCGACACCTGCTCGTGCTCGTGTTCCTCGAGCAGCGCGAATAGCGCCGTCGCTTCTTCTTTATTGGCGCGTGAGAGCGCGGGCGATGACGACGCGCTGGATTTCGCTGGTGCCTTCATAGATCTCGGTGACCTTTGCATCCCGGAAAAGTTTCTCCACGGGGAAATCTCGCATGTAGCCATAGCCCCCGAAGAGCTGAATCGCCTGCGTCGTCACCCACATCGCCGTCTCGGACGCGAACAGCTTGACCATGCTCGCGTGCAGCGTGATGTCCTCCCCCGCATCCTTGCGTGCCGCGGTCCGGTGCGCCAGAGCCCGCGCCGCCTCGGTGCGGGTGGCCATGTCGGCGAGCTTGAACTGCACCGCCTGGAAGTCCTGGATCGGTTGCCCGAACTGCTGGCGCTCGGCCGTGAACTTGAGACAGTGCTCGATCGCGCGCCGCGCGATCCCCACCGCCTGCGCGCCGATCCCGAGCCGCCCCGCATCCAGCCCTTCCATCGCGTACACGAACCCCATGCCCTCATCGCCGAGCATCTGGGCCGCAGAGACACGCAGATCCGAGAGCTCGATGCCCGCGGTGTTCGAAGCCCGGAGACCCATTTTGTCTTCCGGCTTCGCTGCCTTGTATCCCTTGGAGTCGGTGGGCACGATGAAGGTCGAAATCCCCTTGGCACCGCGGCGCGCGTTGGGCGAATCGGTGCGCGCCATGATCATCATGAGATCGGCCTTCCCTGCGTTCGTGGCCCACGCCTTCGTGCCGTTCAGCACCCAGTCTTTCCCATCCCTGGTCGCCTGCGCGCGCAACGACGCCGCGTCGGAGCCCGCCTCGGCTTCCGACAGGGCGAAGCCGGCCAGCAATTCGCCGCGCGCCATCGGTTTGAGCCATCGCTCCCTCTGCGCCGGCGTGCCGTGCTTCACGAGCATCGTCGTGGGAATCGCGTTGTGGATCCCGACCGAGACGGCCAGCGCGGCATCGGCGGCGGAGATCTCCTCCAACGCCATCAGATACGTCACCGTGTCGAGGCCCATGCCGTCGTACTCTTCGGGCGTGCACATGCCGAGGAAGCCGAGCTTGCCCAGCGCATCGATGACGTCTCGGGGGAAATGGCTGGTGCGATCCCACTCAGCGGCGAACGGCTCGATCTTGTCGCGCGCGAATTCGCGCGCCAGGTCCACGACTTCGCGTTGCTCAGTCGCGGTAAGCATAGAACCCCTGGCCGGACTTTCGGCCGAGCCGGCCGGCGGCGACCATTTTCCTGAGGAGCGGCGCGGGGCGGTATTTGTCTTCACCGAGCCCGTCCTGCAGCACTTCCATGATCGACAGGCACACGTCGAGACCGATCAGATCGGCCAGCGCGAGCGGGCCGAGCGGATGGTTCATGCCCAGCTTCATCACCTGATCGATCGCGTCCGGTGTGGCGACGCCTTCCTGCACGCAGAAGATCGCCTCGTTGATCATCGGCATGAGGACGCGGTTCGACACGAATCCCGGCGCGTCGTGCACCTCGACGGGAGTCTTCCCGAGCTGCTTCGCGACCTCAACCACTTTCGAGGCTGTCTCATCCGATGTCTGAAGTCCGCGCACGACCTCGACGAGCGGCATGACCGGCACGGGATTCATGAAATGCATGCCGATAATCTGAGCGGGCCGCCTGGTCTGAGCCGCGATCTGGGTGATCGAAATCGAGGAGGTGTTCGACGCCAGGATCGTTCCCGGTGGCGCGAGCCGGTCGAGATCCTCGAAAATCTGGAACTTGATCTCCGGGTTCTCGGTCGCGGCTTCCACGACGAGATCGGCGGTCTTCACCGCCTCGAGCGAGGTACTCGTCTTGATTCTACCAAGTGTATCTACCGACAACTGATGACCGATGACGCCTTTCTTCTCCAAGCGGTCCAGATTCTTCTTGATAGTTGCCAAGCCGCGGGCGATCGCATCCTCGGACACGTCAATCAGCACCGTCTCCCACTCGGCTTGCGCAAAAACATGCGCAATCCCGTTCCCCATCGTACCCGCGCCCACGACGACGACCCTGCTCATGCCGCGACAATCTCTTGGGGTTCGGCAGACGGCTGATCGCTGAAAGCCGCTGTGCGCGTCAGCAGATACAGCGTGCCGGCAACGAGCGCGATCGTCGCCACGATGCCGCCTTCCGGACCGAACGCCCCGCCGTCCACCCACGCGCGCACACCGGGCGTGTACTCCACGACCGGCACCTGGAACGTGAACCCGCTCACGGGCGCATCGAAGAGCAGCGCGAGCGCCGAGTTCCAGCCGAAATGCGCGCCCCAGGCGAGTGGCATGCCGCCGGAGGAGAAGAACGCAACCGTCAGCCAGATGGCGGCGAGCGCCACATTCACCGTGCTGAAGATCGACGCGCTGGGATTGCCGGTGTGGGCGAGGCCGAACAGCAGGGCCAGCAGCAGCATTGCGGGCAGCACGCCGATCGCATCGGACAGGCGGCGCATCGGATAGCCGCGGAAACCCAGCTCCTCGGCGAGTGCCGACAGCAGCAGGCCGACGAGCAGCGGCAGGGCGATGCCGGCCCAGATGCCCCAATCACTCGTGAAGCGCACCCGTGCGCCGAACACGACCGCGAGACCGATGGCGAGCGCCGCCATCCCGGCGCCGATCGCGGTGCCGCGCAGCAGCGCCGATCGGGAGCCGCGTGGCCATCCCATGCGGTCCCAGGAGTACTTGTTGAGCAAGCGGCCCACGACGAGCGTCGCGAGACCGAAGCCGATCAGGGTGTACACGCCGTTCCGCGTGACGAACCAGCGCTGCCCGCCCCACCCCGGCACCACGCTGGCGAGGCCGATGATCACGCCGATCCCGATCACGGCGAACAGCACGACCCATCCCAGCGCGATACCGATGCGCTTCACATCCGCAAACGAAACGCGCGCCATCAGAGGCGCGCGCGAATCGTGGGGGTGAGCTGCGTCAGGACTGGCACGAGTATGGCCAGTTTCAGCAGGTCTCCCAGCAGGAACGGCACCGTCCCGAACCGCGCCGCGGCGGAAATGTCGCCGGTGAGAATGGCGAGCTGGGCCAGCCCGCCGAGGTGGATGAGGAGCAACCCGGCTGCGACGGCGACGGTTGTCCTCAGCCAGGGTTTGTTAACCCCGGTCTGCCAGCCCGGGGTTAACAAGGCACCCGACCACCCATGCCGCCAGCGGATACGCCAACAAGTACCCACCCGTCGGCCCGAGCAGCCGCGCCACGCCCAGCAACGGCACCGTCGGCGTGAACACCGGCAGTCCCGCCGCACCCATCGCCAGATAGAGAATCATGCTGAGCGCGCCGAGCCGCGCGCCCAGCAGACCGCCGACGAGCAGCACGGCCATCGGCTGCAGCGTCATGGGGACGGGCGTCCCTGGCAGGGGGACGGAGACCTGTGCGGCGGCCGCAACCAACACCGCACCCGCCACGACCGCAGCGACGCGCACCCCGATAGCCGGTAGCCGATAGCCGATAGCCGCTTGTTCCATTAGATCATCTCCACTGACAGGGCGACTGCGTTGCCGCCACCCAGGCACAGCGTGGCGAGGCCGGTCTGCTTGTTGTACTGCCTGAGCGCATACAAGAGTGTCGTCAGCACGCGCGCGCCGGAAGCGCCGATCGGATGGCCGAGCGCCACCGCGCCACCGTGCACGTTGACCCGACTCCAGTCCCAGCCGAGTGCTTTGCCATCTGCCAATGCCTGCACGGCGAATGCCTCGTTCGCTTCGATGAGATCGTAATCGGAGATCTTCGCGCCCGTCTTCTTCATCAGGTTCTGCACTGCAACGATCGGCGCGAAGAACAGGTCCTTGGGCTCGCCGCCGCCGGTCGCGTATCCGGTGATTTTGGCCAGCGGCTTCAGGCTGTGCGTTTTGGCGAATGCGAGCGAGGTCACTACCAGCGCGCTTGCGCCGTCGTTCAACCCAGGCGCGTTCCCCGGCGTGACCGAGCCGTCCTTTTCGAACGACGGCTTCAGCGCCGCGAGCGCCTCGAGCGTCGTGTCCTTGCGGGGTGACTCGTCCTTGTCGATGACCGTCACGCCCTTCTTCCCGGGAATTTCGACCGGCACCGTCTCGGCCTTGAAGAAGCACGCCTCCATCGCCTGCACAGCCTTCTTATGGCTCTCGAACGCGAACTGATCCTGCTCGGCGCGGCTGACGCCCGCTTTCTTGGCCGTGTATTCGGCGAGGTTGCCCATGTGCGTGTTGGAGAACGAATCCCACAGGCCGTCGTGGATCATGCCGTCCACGAGCTGCGCGTTGCCGGCCTTGATCCCACCGCGCATCCCGTAGACGTAGTGCGGCGCGTTCGACATCGACTCGAACCCGCCCGCCACGACGCACTGTTCGTCGCCCGCCTTGATCGCCTGCGCCGCGAGCATCACCGCCTTGAGTCCGGAGCCGCAGACCTTGTTGATCGTCAGCGCGGGGATCGTGCCGGGGAGTCCCGCATGAATCGCGGCCTGCCGCCCGGGCGCCTGCCCTTCACCGGCCTGGAGCACGTTCCCCATGATCACTTCGTCGACCTGATTGTCGGGGACGCCGGAGCGGCGCATCGCTTCGCGAATCACCAACGCACCAAGCCGGGGACCCGGCAGTGGCGATAAGCCGCCGAGATATTTGCCGATCGGGGTTCGGCAGGCTGAGAGGATGACGGGCGTGGTGGCGTCGCTCATACGATCAAATTAGCGGCTTGAGACTCCTGCTGTGTACCTCTTGTTTGAGCTTCTCCACAAACTCGCCAACCGGCATGACGACCTGCTTGTTTCCCGCGCCCCTCACCCGCACCGCGACCGACTTAGCCTCAGCCTCGCGTTGACCCACCACCGCCATGTACGGCACTTTGTGCGTCTCGGCATCGCGGATCTTGTAGTTCAGCGTCTCGGAGCGCTCGTCGAGATGTGACCGGATTCCGGCCTGTCGCAGCGTTTCGTGCACCGCGCGCGCGGCGTCGAGTTGGGCATCGGCGATCGGGAGCACGCGCACCTGCTCGGGTGAGAGCCACAGCGGGAACGCACCCGCGAAGTGCTCGATCAGGAATCCCGTGAACCGCTCGATCGTGCCAAAGATCGCGCGGTGCATCATCACGGTGCGATGCGGTTTGTTGTCCGTGCCGGTGTACTCGAGCTTGAACCGCTCCGGCAGCTCGTAGTCGAGCTGGATCGTGGCACCCTGCCACTCGCGCCCGATCGCGTCGTTGAACTTGACGTCGATCTTGGGGCCGTAGAATGCGCCGCCGCCCGCGTCGATTCTGTACGTCAGGCCTCTGCGCTTTAGCGCGTTCTCCAACGCCTTTTCTGCAACCTCCCACATCGCGTCGGTGCCGAGCTTTTTCGCGGGCGGACGCGTTGCGAGGTCGAGCCGGTACTGCAGGCCGAACGTCTTCCCCATCACCAGCTCGACGATGTCGAGCATGTTGAAGATCTCTTCCTCGATCTGATCTTCGCGCAGGAAGATGTGCGCGTCGTCCATCGACAGCCCGCGCACCCGCAGCATGCCGTGCAGCGTGCCCGAGCGCTCGTTGCGATACACATTCGCGATTTCGGCGAGGCGGATCGGGAGATCGCGATAACTGCGCTGCTGGCTCGCGTAGATCAGGATGTGCATGGGGCAGTTCATCGGCTTGACGCGATAGCGCACGTCCTCCGACTCGCCTTCGCCCGCCGCCATCGCGGGAAACTGATTCTCGGCATACAGCGGCAAGTGCCCCGAGCGCAGGAACAGCTGCTCGCGCGTGATGTTGGGCGTGTACACGAGCTGATAGCCGCGCTCGAGGATCACGTTCTCGATGAAGCGGCGCAGCTCGAAGTTCAGAATCGCACCCTTGGGATGCCAGAAGATCAGCCCGGGGCCGACGTCTTCCTGAATCGAGAACAGATCGAGCTGCTTGCCGATCACGCGGTGGTCGCGCTTGCGCGCCTCCTCGAGCCGCGTGATGTACTGGTCGAGATCCTGCTTGCTGAACCACGCCGTCCCGTAAATCCGCTGCAGCATCTGGCGCCGCTCGTCGCCGCGCCAATACGCCCCGGCCGCGTGCAGCAGCTTGAAATGCTGGATCTTCCCCGTGCTCGGCACGTGCGGGCCGCGGCACAGATCGACGAACGGCCCGTCCGTGTAAACCGAGATGACCTCGTCCGCTTTTAAGTCATCGATTCTCTCCAGCTTCAGCGGATCGTCGACGAACCGCTGCTTCGCTTCAGCGCGGGACACCTCTTCCCGTGTGAACGGGTAATCGGCCTTCGTGACCTCGGCCATCTTCTGCTCGATGGCTTCCAGATCGTCCGGGGTGAACGGCCGGCCGATGTCGAAGTCGTAGTAGAACCCGTCTTCGATCGGCGGGCCGAATCCGATCTGCGCCTTGGGAAAGAGCTGCCGCACCGCGGTCGCCAGCAGGTGCGCCGAGGAGTGGCGCAGCACGTCGAGCGCCTGCGGGTCCTTGTTCGTGAGGATGGAGACCGTGGCGCCACTCTCGAGCGGGCGTTGCAGGTCCCGCACCTCGCCATTCACACGAATCGCAAGTGCCGCCTTCGCCAGGCCCGGGCCGACGGCGCGGGCGAGGTCGGCGCCCGTCGCGCCGGCCGGCAGGGTCTTCGTGCTCCCATCCGGCAGGACGACCTGAATCTCGGATGCGGGCATATCTAGGGAGTAGTCGTCGTCGCCGGGGGAGGCACGGTGCCGAGCGGCTGCACCTGCAACCCGAACCGGAAATAGAGACCCACGGAAAACAGAATCACGGCGCCGAGCAGCACCCAGCGCACGAGGCGCGCGGGCGGGAGACGTTCTTCAGCGGGCACGGATTTGGGAGACGTCATTGGACGATATTCTAGTGGCCGCTTCTATATTAAGGAATGGCATACGATCCGCGGCCCGTCGAACCGGCCATCTACAAGCGCTGGCTCGAAGCGGGCGTATTCCAGCCCCGCCCCGACGCCGAACCGTATGTCATAGTCATTCCACCGCCCAACGTGACCGACGTGCTGCACGTGGGCCACGCGCTCAACAACACCATTCAGGACGTGTTGATCCGGTTCGAGCGGATGCGCGGCCGAGCGGCGGAATGGCTGCCGGGCACCGACCACGCGGGCATCGCCACGCAGAATGTGATCGAAAAACGCCTGAAGGCCGAAGGGAAGACGCGCTTCGACCTGGGGCGTGAGGCATTCGTGCAGCGCGTGTGGGAGTTCGTCAACAAGACCGGCAACACGATCATCGAGCAGCTCAAGCAGATCGGCTGCTCGTGCGACTGGACCCGCACGCGCTTCACGCTCGATCCCGAGTACTCGCGCGCCGTGCGCGAGGTGTTCGTGCGCCTGTGGGAACAGCAGCTGATCTACCGCGGCCACCGCGTGATCCACTGGTGCCCCACCTGCCTCACCGCCCTCTCTGATGAAGAGGCCGAGCACCACGAGACCAACGGAAATCTGTACTACATCAAGTATCCGCTGGCCGACGGCACGGGGTCCCTCACCGTGGCCACGACGCGTCCCGAGACGATGCTCGGCGACACCGCGGTCGCGGTAAATCCCGAGGACGCGCGCGCGCGGCCCTTCATCGGCAAGAAGGCGCGGCTGCCGATCGTGGCGATCGAGATCCCGATCGTCGCGGACGATGTAGTGGACAAGGAGTTCGGGACAGGCTTCGTGAAGGTTACTCCAGCGCACGACCCCAACGACTTCGAGATCGGGAAACGGCACAACCTCGAGATGCCGCTGGTCATGTCCGAGGATGGCAAGATGGATGGTGACCGCGTGCCCGCCGAGCTGCGCGGCGTGGACCGGTTCGAGGCGCGCAAGCGGATCGTGAAGCAGCTCGAGAAGGCCGGGTTGCTCGAAAAAGTCGAACCGCACCGCCACTCCGTACGACGCTGTTATCGCTGCGACACGGTGGTGGAGCCACGGCTCAGCGATCAGTGGTTCGTGAAGATGAAGCCGCTCGCCGAACCGGTGCTCGAGAAGTTTCGGGAGGGCGCCTACACCATCGCGCCGGAGCGCTGGCGCGCGACGTACGACCACTGGATGGCGAACATCCGCGACTGGAACATCTCGCGGCAGATCTGGTGGGGGCACCGGATTCCCGTGTTCACCTGCCAGAAATGCAAACACCAATGGGCCGATCGCACCGATCCCGATCAGTGCCCGCGCTGCACCGGGCCCGCGAGCACGATCGAGCAGGACCCGGACGTCCTCGACACCTGGTTCTCGTCCTGGCTGTGGCCGTTCGCCACGTTCGGCTGGCCCACCGAAACGCCCGATCTGCGCCGCTTCTATCCCGGGCACACGCTCGTCACCGCGCCCGAGATTCTGTTCTTCTGGGTCGCCCGGATGCTGATGTCGGGCTACCACTTCATGGACCGGCGGCTGCCGTTCACGGCCGTGTACCTGCACGGCACGGTGCGTGACACGAAACATCGCAAGATGTCGAAGTCGCTCGGCAACGGGATCGATCCGCTCGACGTGGTAAAGCTGTTCGGCGCCGATGCGCTGCGGTGGACATTGATCGCCGGCAGCTCGCTCGGCGCCGACGTGATCCTCGATCCGAACGATCTGGAGACGACGTTCGCGCCGGGCCGGAACTTCGCGAACAAGCTCTGGAACATCGGCCAGTTCGTGCTCGGTCAGCTCCCCGCCACGGTCCCGACGCTCGAGTCAGTGGACCGGCGCTCGTTCACCCTCGCCGATCGCTGGATCCTGTCGCGCGCGCAAGCCGTGATCCGCGAAGCGACCGCGTCGCTCGAGCAGTTCCGGCTCGACGAAGCGGCGAAGCGCTGCTTCGAGTTCGCCTGGAACGAGCTGGCGGACTGGTACGTGGAGGCGGTCAAGCCGCGCATGACCGCCGCCGCCGCGGCCACACCGCAGGCGGTGCTGGGCTACTGTTTCGACCTCGTGCTGCGGCTGCTGCACCCGGTGGTCCCCTTCATTAGTGAGGAGCTGTGGCAACGGCTTCCGGGCAGACAGGCGCATGAGCTGCTGGCGACGGCCCGCTGGCCCGTTGCCCGTCCCGAGCTGGAAGACCCGCGCGCCGATCAGGACTTCGGGCGCGTCAAGACGGTCATCGAGCACATTCGCTCGATCCGCGCCGAGTACCGCGTCACCCCAAAGACGAAGCTGCGGGCGACGGTGGTCGCGCGCGGCAACGACAAGGCGGCGACGTTCGAGGGGGAGCGCGACACGATCGTGCGGCTGGCGCAGCTCGAGAGCCTGTCGCTCGACGGAGTCCCACAGGGCGTCGGCGCGCACGCCGTGTTCGGCGACGGCAGCGAAGTGGTCGTCGCGCTCGAAGGCTTGGTGGATGTCACGCAGGAGTGTCGGAGGCTATCAGAGGAGTTCGAGCGTCTCGACAAACAGCTCACGAGCCTCGCCGCCCGGCTGACCAACGAAAGTTTCGTCTCGCGCGCGCCGCAGGACGTCGTAGCCAAGGAGCGCGAAAAGGAAAAGGCATGGCGCGACCAGCGCGACGTTCTCGCCGGGAAGCTCAAATCACTCGGCTGCTCGTAGCGGGGGCCGCTGCAGTACTGCTCGCCTGCGCCAGTGTCGGCCAGCCGCCCGGCGGGCCGCCCGACGTCGCGCCGCCCAAGATCGTCTCGATCAAGCCCGAGTCGGGCGCGGTCGTTCCCGATTTCAACGGCGACGTCGTCATTCAGTTCGACGAGACCGTGGACGAGCAACCCAGTGGCGGTGGCCGCGGCTCGGGGGGCGGCGGTGACGTGAGCGGACTCGCGCAGCAGGTGCTGCTGTCGCCGGTCGCGGGGCCGCTGAAGGTGAGCTGGCACCGCTCGCGCATCACCGTCAAACCCAAGGAAGGATGGAAGCGGCGCGTCTATCGCTTCGAAGTCCTGCCCGGCTTCTACGATTTGCGCCGCAACCGTTTCGATTCGAGCGCCACGGTGCTGTTCTCGCGGGGGCCCGCGATCGCTCACGCGCGCATCGGCGGCATCGCGTTGAAGTGGGTCGAGCAGACGATTCTGCTGCGCGCGCTGATCGAAGCGGTCCCGCTCCCCGACACGGTGGGCTACTTGACCATGGCCGATTCGGGCGGCCAGTTCAACCTCGAGAATCTGCAACCGGGACGCTACATCGTGTATGCAACGGCCGATGCCAATGGCGATCGGCGCCGCAGCCTGCGTGAGGCGTATGATTCGGTCGAGGTCACGCTCGACTCGAGCACCAACGTCGCGCTCTACACGTTCCCCCACGACACCGTAGCGCCGCGGCCGCGCACCGCGACGTTCGTCGATTCGGTCACGGTGCGCGTCGAGTTCAGCCAACCGCTCGAACCCACCGCGTCGTTCGACACGACGAATGTGCGCGTGCTCGAGCTGCCCGATTCCACTCGGGTCGCCGTGGCCCAGATGCTCACGCAACGGCAGTACGACTCGCTGCAAACCAAGGCGCGCCAGCAGGCTGACTCTGAAAGGGCGGCAAGGGACACAACGAAGCCGCCGCCAGCCGCACAACCTCCGCCGCCCTCTCGCCGCCCTTCGCCGCCCGCGCAACCCGCGCCGGAGGCGCGGGTGCGCGTTGACACAGCACTCGTGCACCAGTTGCTCGCGCGCCGTCCGATTCCGTCCGACAAGATCGTGATCAAGCTCGTGAACCCGATGAAGCCCGAGACGCGCTACGTCGTCGCGGTCCAGGGCGCGACGAATCTGATCGGCCGGAAAGGCGAAGGGAACGTCAGCTTCACGGTGCCGAAGCCCACCGCGCGCGACACGACGCCCGACGCACGACGCCCGAACCGTCCATGAGCGATCCCCGCCGCCAGCTGCCTTCCATTGACGCGCTCCTGGCGGGCCCGGGCGTGGCCGCGCTGCTTGTTCACCATCCGCGGACGTTGGTGGTGAAAGCCGCGCGCGCGGCGGTCGATGCCGCGCGCGACAACGGCGGCACGCCACCCGCAGAGGGTTGGGACGCGGCCGTCGGCGCGGCGGTGCGGCGCCTCGCCGTTTCTTCGCTCACGCCTGTCATCAACGCCACCGGCGTCGTTCTGCACACGAACCTCGGCCGCGCGCCGCTCGCCCCGGCCGCCATTGCGGCGCTGACCCGCGTCGCGGCCGGGTACGCGGCGCTCGAGTACGATCTGGACCGCGGCACCCGCGGCTCGCGGCATGCGCATTGCCGCGACCTGCTGGTCGAGCTGACGGGGGCGGCGGATGCGATGGTAGTCAACAACGCCGCAGGGGCGGTGCTGCTCGCCCTCAGCGCCGTGGCCAAGGGCGGGGACGCCATCGTCTCGCGCGGCGAGCTGGTCGAGATCGGCGGGTCGTTCCGGATTCCCGACATCATGGCGCGGTCGGGGGCACGCCTCGTGGAAGTTGGCACGACCAATCGGACACACCCGCTCGATTACGAACGAGCCCTAACGCCCAACTCCAAGATCCTTCTCAAGGTCCACCGCTCCAACTTCCAGGTCACCGGCTTCACCGCCGATGTCGCAGTCGTCGAGCTGGCGGAGCTCGCGCACAAGCGTGGCATTGTGTGCGTGTACGATCTCGGCAGCGGGCTGCTCGTCAACCTCTCCGCGTGGGGATTGAGCGGCGAACCCACGGTTCAGGAAGGCGTCGCGGCGGGCGCCGATCTGGTGATCTTCAGCGGCGACAAGCTGCTGGGCGGCCCCCAGGCGGGGATTCTCGTCGGGAGCGAGCAGGTGATCGCGGCGTGCCGCGCCGACCCGATCGCCCGCACCGTGCGCGCCGACAAGCTCACGCTCGCGGCGCTCGAGGCGACGCTCGCGCTCTATCGCGATCGCGACAGCGCCATTCATGACATCCCGGTGCTCCGCATGCTGACGGAAAGCACTGACGGCGTGAAACGGCGTGCAGAGGCGTTACTGCGCGGCGCGGGTCGGGGAGAGCTGCTCGAGGGTGACTCTGAAGTCGGCGGGGGGTCGTTCCCCGGGGCGAAGGTCCGGACCTGGCTGGCGGGCTTCCCCGACGAATCGCTGGCCGAGCGGCTGCGCCGCTACGATCCGCCGATCATCGCGCGCGTCGCCGGCAACCGCGTGCTGCTCGATGCGCGCACGATTCTCCCCAACCAGGTCGACATCGTCATTGCCGCGCTGCATGCCCGATGGCTGACGGCCATCCCGCCGTTTTTCTCGACCGCGACGGCACGATCGTCGCAGACCCCGGATTCCTCCACGCGCCGGGCCAGGTGAAACTGCTGCCCGGGGCGGCCGCCGCCGTGCGCCGGCTCAACGAGCACGGCTTTCTCGCCATCACCGTCAGCAATCAGTCGGGTATCGCGCGCGGACGGTATACGGTGGAGGACTACGCGGCGGTGCAACGCCGGCTGGCCGAGCTGCTGGAGAGCCACGGCGCGCACCTGGACGGCTCGTACTTCTGCCCCCATCACCCCGTGATCACCGGCCCCTGCGAGTGTCGCAAACCCGGCTCGAAGCTGTTTCTCGAGGCCCAGGAAGCGCTGGACATCGACTTCGCCCGGTCGTGGTGGGTGGGCGATCGCCTGTCGGACGTGCAGCCGGCGCTCGCGTTGGGCGGCCACGGCATTCTGGTCCTGACCGGGGAGGGCAACCTGGACCAGGGCCAGGCTCGCGCCCTCGGTGTGATGGTCGTCGCGGACCTGGCGCAAGCCGCCGAAGAGATTCAGCGGCTGAAAGTGCTCGATCCCTGATTGTTTTTGGGATTGCAAAATCACAAATTAGCCCGCGCCCCCTTCTCCCCGTTGCCAAGGAGTATCGTGTGCGAGCAGCTACCGCCGCCTGTGCCGCGCTGGCCGCCCTTGCCCTCGCCGCCCCCGCCGCTCCTGCATCCAGCCAGATCCCGATTCGCGTCGGCCAGACCCTCACCGGCCGGCTCGCGCAAACCGATCAGGCGTTTTCCGACGGCTCGCGCTACAAGCTCTACGCCTTCGTCGGCAACAAGGGCGACACGGTGGCCGTGGATCTCGGCTCCGACGACTTCGACGCCAACCTGTTGGTCGCCGACGCCTCGGGCAATTCGCTGGCGCGCAACGACGACAGCGGGGAGAAGTGCAACGCGCGGCTGACGTTCGTGCCGCCGGCGACGGGCAACTTTCGGATCTACGCGAACTCGAGCGCGCAGGCGGAGCTGGGTGAGTACAAGCTGACGCTGGCGCGCGGCGCGGCCCGGGCGGCGGCCGACACGGTGTGCCGCGGCTTCGGCCGCGTGGCGGGATTGATCGAAGTGGGCCGGACCGTCACCGGGACGCTGTCGTCCGAGGACCCGGAGTTTCCAAGCGACTCGACCTACTTCGAGCGCTGGGTCCTGCCGGTGCGGGCGAATCAGGCGTTCACCGTCGATCTCCAGTCCGACGACTTCGACGCCTACCTGCTGCTCACGCGCGGCCGGGGCGAGAAGATCATCGAGAACGACGACGGCGGCGGCGGCTGCAACGCCCGGCTGGTCTACACCGCGCAGGACGATCACCCGCTGCGCGTGGTGGTGAATACCGCATCGCGCCCCCGGCGCCAGACCGGCCGGTTCACGCTGAAGGTGACCGAGGGCGAATCGACGACGGAGACCAAAGGCAACTGCCGGTTCACCAGCGGCCCGACGGCGGCTGGGGGGGCGGGGGGGGCGGGGGGCGGGGGCTGCCGGTGTCGTGGCGACACAAGCGAGCATGGCCGCGAAGCAGGGCGGAGCCATTCCCGCGGTTCGCGTCGGCGAGACCGTCAACGGCTCGCTGACCGGCGCCGATTCGCTCTACCCGGACGGCAGCTACTTCAAGTTCTACCAGTTCACGGCGCCGGCCGGTCAGGTGATCACGATCGACCTGTCGTCGGACGAATTCGATCCGGTGCTGATCGTGCGCGGTGACGACCTCGATGCCTCCATCATCAACGACGACGGCGGGCCGGGGTGCTCGTCGCGCATCTCGCGCTCGTTCGCGAGCCGCGGGCCGTACCGGATTCTCGTGAACACGACCTCGGACCCCGAAAAACAGACCGGCGGGTTCTCGCTGTCGATCACGCAGGGCGCCAAGCCCGTGCAGGAAACGGGCGGCAATGCCGACTGCCAGCCGCCGCAGCGCGCCACCAACAGGTCCACGGCCGCCACCGCGGGCGCGGCCCACGCCATCACGCTCGGCGAGACGCAGCAGGGGACGCTCAGCCGGTCGGATGTGCTGCTGACCAGCGACAGCACCTACGCGCAGCCCTGGACCATCCAGGGGCGCGCCGGCACCACGATCACGATCGACCTCGAGTCGGACGCGTTCGATTCGTATCTGTTCCTGCGCGGGCCCGGGATCTCGGGCGGGCGCGACTTCCAGGACGACGACTCCGGCGGCAACTGCCATGCGCGCCTGACGGCGACGTTCCCGCAGAACGGCTCGTACGAAATCGTCGTGAACACCGCCGACCACTACGCCACCGGGGCGTTCTCGTTGAGCGTCACCAACGGCTCGAAGCCGAAGTCGGTAGCGCGGTGCAATCGTAGCAATCAGTGACATCTTCAGGTCGGCCGGTTCGTGTCGCCGTGCTGGTGTCAGGCGGCGGCACGAACCTGCAGGCCCTCCTCGACGCCCTTCACGATTCTCCCATCGCCCGCATTGCGCGCGTCATCTCGAACCGCCCCGATGCCGGGGCGCTCGACCGCGCCCGCCGCAGCAATGTGCCGGCAGTCGTCCTGAAAAAACCCGGCGACGCGACCGAGCTGCTCGGTGCCCTGCATGACATTCAGATCGTCGTCCTCGCGGGATATCTGAAACTCGTCCCGGCGGCCGTGGTCAAGCAGTTTCGCGGCCGCATGATTAACATCCACCCCGCCCTGCTGCCCGATTTCGGGGGCCCTAGGATGTACGGCCATCACGTACACGAGGCGGTGCTGGCGAGCGGCGTCAAAGAGTCGGGCGCGACGGTGCATTTCGTGGACGAGGAATTCGACCGCGGCGCGATCATCGAGCAGGAAAGAGTACCGGTGCTGCCTGGAGACACGCCTGACATGCTTGCGGCTCGGGTTTTGGAAGCGGAACATCGACTGCTCCCGAGGGTGGTTCTGGAACTGGCGCGGAAGATGGGATGAACGTGAATGCGGCGGTCAGACGGTCAAACTGCAACTGCGGCGGTATGACCGCCCGACCGCCTGACCGGCGCCTTTGTCTCTTGACCGCCGCATTGCGTTCTGACGCCCGACCGCCGCCTTGCTGTTTGACCGCCGCCGTTGTTTCTTGACCGCCCTATGAGGGCTCTGCTGTCAGTGTCGGACAAGCGCGGAATAGTGGACTTCGCACGGCAGCTGGTGGGCCTCGGCTGGGAAATTGTTTCCACCGGCGGCACCGCCGAAGCGCTCAGGCGCGAGCAGGTACCGGTCATCGGCATCGAGGACGTGACGGGGTTTCCGGAAATGATGGATGGCCGGGTGAAGACGCTGCACCCCAAGGTCCACGGCGGCCTGTTGGGACGCCGGGACAATCCGCACGACCTCGCCGCGATGCGGCAGCACGACATCACCCCGATCGACCTTGTCGCGGTGAACCTCTATCCGTTCCGGGAAACCGTCGCGAAACCCCAGACCACCTTCGCGCAGGCGATCGAGCACATCGACATCGGCGGCCCGTCCATGCTGCGCTCCGCGGCGAAAAACCACGCGCAGGTCATTGTCGTGGTGGATCCCGATGATTATGCGAGTGTGATCGAGGATCTGAAGGCTGGCGAGGTGGGCGAGGATAGACGCAGGGCCCTTGCAACCAAGGTCTTTGCGCATACCGCGGCGTATGACGCGGCCATCCTGGCCTATCTGTCGCGCACCTCGGAGTCCCTCCCCTCCACCAACGTCCAGATCCTCTACCAACAGCAGTTGCTGCGCTACGGGGAGAACCCGCACCAGCGCGCCGCGCTATACGGGACCGACGAGCCGGGGATCCGGGACCTGAAACAGCTCCACGGCAAGGAGCTGTCGTTCAACAATCTGCTCGATGTGGACGCGGCCGTGATGGCGATCGCGCCCTGGCAGACCAAGGACGCCCGGGTTGCCTGCGTCATCATCAAGCACACCACGCCGTGCGGGATCGCGCTGGGCCGCAACGCCGCCGACGCGTACGCGCGCGCGCTCGCCACCGATCGCACCTCGGCCTTCGGCTCCGTGATCGCGTTCAATACCGTTGTGGACCGTGCGGCGGCGGAAGCGATGCGCGACCTGTTCGTCGAGGTCGTCGTCGCGCCGCGCGTCGACGCCGCGGCGCTCGCGGTATTTCAGGAGAAGAAGAACCTGCGGGTGGTGGAGCTGCCCAAGTTCGCGGATGAGCCCACGCTCGACTACAAGCGGGTGCGCGGCGGCTTCCTCGTGCAAGACCGGTTTCGCTACAGTGCCGTCGCCGACGAGTCGGGGTGGAAGGTGGCAACCGGGCGGCCCCCGACCGATGCGCAGTGGAACGACCTGCGGTTCGCGTGGGCCGCCGCCGGCTCGATCAAGTCCAACGCCATCATCCTGGTCAAGGATGAAGCGGCGATCGGTATTGGCGCCGGGCAGATGAGCCGCGTGGACTCGTCGTTTCTCGCGGTCCACAAGGCGCGGCAGCAGGGACACGATCCGCGGGGCGCCGTGCTCGCGAGCGACGCGTTCTTCCCGTTCCGGGACGGCGTCGACGAAGCCGCCGCGGCGGGTGTCGCGGCGATCATCCAGCCGGGCGGGTCGGTGAAGGATGCCGAAGTGATCGCGGCCGCGGACGAGCACGATCTTGCCATGATCCTGACGGGTATGCGGCAATTCCGTCATTAGATTTCGCGCCCACATGACGAGTTTTTCACCGCCCCCCGCCGCCCCCTCGACCGCCCTCGGCCACCCTCGCCCGCCGTACGGCACCTCGGGCCTCGTCGCACTCGGGGCCCTGATCCTCTACGTCCTCACCCTCGCCCCGACCACCGCGTTCTGGGACGCGTCCGAGTACATCACCGCCGCCCACGCCCTCGGCATTCCACACCCGCCCGCGAATCCGTTCTTCGTGATCGTCGCGCACGTGTGGGGCCTGCTGCCACTCGCCGCGGACTACGCGCGGCGTATCAATCTGCTGGCGGCTCTCGGCAGCGCGGTCTCCGCGGGGCTGTGGTTTCTGATCGGCGAGCGCTGGCTGCGCACGATCGTGGCGCCGGTCACCTGGCGCCGCGTCGCCGCCGCCGCGGGCGCCATCGTGGGCGCCACGATGTTCACGGTGTGGAACCAGTCGGTGGTGAACGAGAAGGTCTACACATTCAGCGTGCTGTCGATCGCGCTGGTGCTGTGGTTGACGCTGCGCTGGGCCGATCAACCCGACGAATCGCGGCGCGACAAGTTATTCCTCGTGATCGTGTATCTGATCGCGCTCAGCGCTACGAATCATCTGATGGGAATTCTGGTGACTCCCGCGGTGCTCGTGTACGTCCTGAGGACGGACGCGCGAACATTGTTGAATCCCAGACTGCTGGTGGCGGCGCTGCTGGTCGTGATCGTCGGGCTGAGCGTCAATCTGTTCATTCCGATTCGCGCGGCGCTCGATCCCTATCTGAATCAGGGCGATGCGTGGACCTGGGCCAACCTGCGTGACGTGCTGATGCGCGAGCAGTTCGGCAAGCCGTCGGTGTTCGAGAATCCGATGTACCCGGTGGGACCCGGGGCGGAGAATCCGGGACGTTCACTCGAGCTGATCGTTCAACAGTATCGCAACTACTGGCAGTACTTCACGTGGCAGTTCGGTCGCGATTGGGGCGAGGTGTGGCAAGAGCTTCTCGCCCTGCTGTTCCTCGCAATTGGTGGTGTGGGTGCGTGGCGCCACTGGAAAACGGACCGGCGCTCCGCGCTGGCCATGAGCGCACTGGTGTTCACGCTGACCGTGGCGCTCGTGTTCTATCTCAATTTCAAGTGGGGGTACTCGCAACCCTACACGGGCCTGGACCATGAAGTACGCGAGCGCGACTACTTCTTCGTCGCGTCGTTCGTGGCGTGGGGCGTGTGGGTAGGGATGGGCCTCGCCGCAATCGCCGCGGGACTCGCCGCGCGCATCCCGCGGTACGGCTGGCAACTCGCATCGCTCGTGTTCGTCATCGCGCTGATTCCGCTCATCGGCAACCGGCTGACCGCGCCGCGCAGGGGAGAGACCGTCGCCCGCGATTACGCGCGCGACGTGCTCGCGTCGGTCGACCCGTACGCCCTGATCATCACCACGGGCGACAACGACACGTTCCCGCTCTGGCATGCCCAGGAGGTGGAGGGGCGGCGGCGCGACGTGAGCGTCATGGTGTTGTCGCTCGCGAATACCAACTGGTATCTCGCGCAGCTGCAGCGCCGGCCCCCGGCCCCGTTCCCCGGCGCGCCGGCCCCGGCCACCAAGTGGATGAGCCGCTATTACCTCAACGGGCCGGCGGACACACTGCCCCCGTACATCCTGCTCGAGCAGGCGGCGACGGGGGCGATCGGGCCGATCCAGGTGACCGTCGACCCGCGCGTGCTGGGACGACCCTACCTCGGCCGGTCGGACCTCGCGGTACTGCAAATCATCAAGGATCAGCTGGGCCGGCGTCCGATCTATTTCTCGAGCTCGACGGCCAACATCCCGGACCAGATGGGGTTATCGCCGTACCTGGTGAACGAGGGACTGGTGCGCCGCCTGATGCCGGCGCCCGTGGTTGCGAACGACAGTGTGCGGCTGCTGGAGGGCCGGGGCTACGTGAACGTGCCGCGCCTGCAGCGGTTCGCGTTCGAGGTGTATCGCGGCGGCCAGGCATCGGCGCGGGCCAGGCCGCGCGGATGGGTGGACACCCCGTCGCAGAACAGTTTGTTTGGGTACGTGCTCGTGTATGACACGATTGCCGCCGCGCTGCGCGAGCGCGAGCCGGCGCTGGCAACGCGGGCGATCGCGCTGCGCGATTCGATTCTCGCGAACACCACTTACGGTCTCCCCAAGAGCGAAGACTAAGCGATGACCGCTGTCAGATACCCCGACCGGGGGACGCGTCCGCCCCTGCCCCTCCAGGAGGTCGAGGCGCCGCCGTATGTGATGGCGGCGTGCGTCGCCGCGGGCGCCCTGCTGCTCTACATCCTCACCCTCGCCCCCACGACGCAGTTCTGGGACACCTCGGAATACATCGCGGCGGCGTATACGCTCGGCATCCCGCACCCGCCGGGGAATCCGCTGTTCGTGCTGATGGCGCACGTGTGGGGCCTGATTCCCTGGGTGGAGGGATACGCGCAGCGGATCAACCTGTTCGCCGCCGCCACCAGCGCGGTGTCGGCCGGCTGCTGGTTCCTGGTCGGGGAGCGCTGGCTGCGCTCGTTCATGCCGGGGGGGGCGCGCTGGCCGCGCCGGCTCGCGGCGCTCGCCGGGGCCATCGTATCGGCCACGGCATTCACGGTATGGAATCAGTCGGTCGTGAACGAGAAGGTGTACACGCTCAGCCTGCTCTCGATCGCGCTGATCCTCTGGCTGATCGTGCGCTGGGACGACCAGCCCGCCGGCCAGGCCCACGATCACTACCTGCTGCTGATCGTCTATCTGCTGGCGCTCACGTCCACGAACCACATGATGGGCGTGCTGGTCGGGCCGGTCGTGATCATTCTCCTCTTCCCGCTCTTCAAAAAGCAGCGGCCGATCTCCGACGAGGAGCGCCGGCTCGAGTGGTCGCAGCTCTTCGTGTTCACCAGCGCCTGGGTGTTGCTCATGTCGCTGGGCATGGAGAATCCGGGCTTCATGAAGGCGGCCGGCGTGCTGTTCGGCGCCGCGCTGATCTACGCGTTCATCGCCGGAAACGGGATGTTCGCGGTGGCCGCGTTTGGACTCATCGTGATCGGACTCTCGGTCTACGCGTTCCTCCCGATCCGCGCGGCCTTTCACCCGCCGATCAACGAGGGGGAGCCGAGCAACTGGCAGGCGCTGTGGGCGGTGCTCACGCGCCAGCAGTACGGCAAGCCGTCGATCCTCTCCAATCCCACGCAGCCGCCCGGCGCCGGCAATTCGGGTCATACGCTCGTCCTCTACTGGGACCAGCTCGTCAATTACGCCCAGTACTTCAGCTGGCAGTTCGCGCACGACTGGTCACCCCGCGCCCAGCGCGTGGTGGCGGCGCTGTTCGGGTTGCTCGGCGTGGGCGGCGCGGTGCGGCACTGGCGCGCCGACAGGCGCACGGCGCTGGCGCTGACGGTTCTCGTCGTCATCTTCACGTCCGCGCTCGTGTTTTATCTCAACTTCAAGTACGGGTACTCGCTGCGGCCGGAGGCGAGTGTGAGCCAGCATGAGGTGCGCGAGCGCGACTACTTCTTCATCTGCTCGTTCGCGATCTGGGGTATCTGGGTGGCGATGGGGCTGGCGGCCATCGTCGAATGGATCGGCGACTGGTTCCGCGAGCGCGAGCCGGCCGCGGAGCGGCGCTGGTGGTACGGCACGCCGCTGCTCGTCGTCGCGCTGATTCCGCTGCTCGGCAACCGGCTCACCGCGTCGCGCAAGGGAGAGAAGCTGGCGCGGGACTTCGCCTACGACCTGCTGCAGTCGGTCGAGCCGTACGGCGTGCTCGTGACCGCCGGTGACAACGACACGTTCCCGCTGTGGTACGCCCAGGAAGTCGAGGGCGTGCGTCGCGACGTCGTCGTGTTGAATCTCTCGCTCGCGAACACCGACTGGTACGTGCGCCAGATCCAGCGCCGCCCGGTGGAGCCGTTCGATTCGAGCAATGCGCCCGCGATCTACCGCGGCCGGCAATGGCCCAGGCCGGACGGCCGGTTGATGAGCTTCTCGGACGAGCAGCTCGACGCGCTGGAGCAGTACTACATCCTCGATCAGAAGCGCGTCGCGCGGCTGGGCGCGCTCGATGTCGTGCTCGACCCGCAGATGCTCGGGCATCCCTATCTCGAGCGCGCCGACGTGATCGTGCTCCAGGTGATCAAGGATCAGCTCGGCAAACGGCCGATCTACTTCTCACGCACGGTGGGGCTGTACGCGGATCAGTTCGGGCTGACGTCGCGGCTGGAGGGCCACGGGTTTGCGCGCGCGCTGCGGGCGCAGGAGCTCGTGCCGTCGGACAGCATCAAGCCGGTTCAGTCGCTGGGGTATGTGAACGGGCCGCGCACGACGGCGCTGCTGTTCGACGTCTACCACGCCGACGGCGCCGCGCGGCCGCGGCCGCGCGGCTGGGTCGACAAGCCATCCGAAGGGATTCTGTCATTGTACGGGCTGACCTACTACACGATGGCCCAGGAGCTCCAGACCACGAATTCAGCGCTGGCCGCGCGGGCGCAGGCGATTGCGCAGGGGATCTTCCGCAACACCGAGACTCCGGTGCAACCGCTTCCGGAGCGGGCGACTCCGCCCGCCCCGCCCGCGCAGCGCAGGCCTTAAGGCGTCGGCGTTTTCGACGCGGCGGACTCGGCCGTTTGGACTCCGCGCCGCCGCTCGACGAGCTGCGCCATCAGGTTCGCGCCTGGATAGAGCATCATCGTGCCCCCGACGATCACGGAGTCTCCCGCCGCGATGCCGCTCAGCACCTCCACCCAGCCTGCGGTGCGCACGCCGAGCGTCACCGGCCGGCGCTCTGCTTTGCCCTCCTTGGCGGCCCAGATGAACGTCTGACCCTGCAGGGGCAGGATGGCGTCCTCGGGCACGATCACCGCAGCGGGCCGGATCTCGGTTGCAAGCCGAGCCTCGATGAACATTCCGGCCTGCAGCTGACGCTCCGGATTCGGCACCCGTGCCTTGATCGTAATCGTGCGTGAGGGCAGCTCGACCACCGGGTTCACGAACACGACCTCACCCGAGAAGTTCTTGCCGGGGAGCGCCGCGACCTGGAAGCTCACGAGCTGGCCCAGGTGCAGCCGCTCGGCGTAGCGCTCGGGCACGTTGAAGACGGCATGCTGCGGATTCACCGATTGCAGGGAAATCAGCGGCGTCTGGCTGCTGACGTAGGTGCCGAGGCTGATCAGCCGCCGACCGGCGACGCCGGTGAACGGCGCGCGCACGACGGTGCGATCGAGCCGGGTCTTCAGCAGCTCGTAGCTCGCATCCGCGCTCCGCGACTTCGCTTCGGCCTGCTCGAGATCGGCGGCCGAGGACGCATTCTGCGTAATCAGCTGTTTGGTGCGCTCGAATGCCTGGCGCGCGAGCTGGCGCTCGGCGTCGGCCTGCGCGACCTGCGACTTCAGCTCCGCGTCATCCACCTTGAACAGCGCCGTTCCGGCACCGACGGACTGTCCTTCGCGCACGTAGATGTCCGTGATGCGCCCCTGCACTTCCGGGCGCAGCTCGATCGACTGCACGGCTTCAATCTGCCCAGTGGCCTGAATCGCATCGACGACCGTATCAACGTGCGCGATCGCGACTTCGACCGGCATCGGAGGCGGACCACCACCCCCCGCTCCGGGCGCGGCGGACTTGGCTTTGTTGCAGGCCGCCACGAGGACGGCCAGGAGGACCAGCAGGCGCGGTGACATCACTGTGTTCCTTTGTCGGTAAAGAGTCGGCGGCCCAGAATACTTTCGAGCCCGGCGAGCGCGAGGCGTGTGGCGTATTCAGCCTCCACGCGCGCGCCTTCGGCTTGTGACAGGGCGACCTGCGCGGTTATCAGGTCGAGGATCGTCGTCGCGCCGGCGGAGTAGCGCGTCTGCTGCACCCGGAAGTTTTCCCGCGCAATGACCACGGCCTCGCGAGCCAGGAAGGCGCTCGCGCGCGACGTCTCGTACGCGTCAAAAGCGGCCGTGACGTCGAGCTGGACCGCCCGATCCATGTCTTCGCGGGTCGCGCGGGCGACGTTCTTGATGACGCGCGCGCGGGACAGCGACAGCTCGCGCTGGCCGTTGTTCCAGATCGGCAACGAGATGCCGAGGACCAGGTTCTGCTGCGTGAACAGTTGCGGGTAGAACTTCTGGTCGACCGTATTCGAGGTGAACGTCAGGGTCGCGCGCGGCAGATAGTTGCCCAGCTCGGCGCGGAAGGCCGCGCTCGCCGCACGCTCGTTCGCCGCGGCGACGCGGTATTCCGGGCCCTGGCGCGCGGCCTCGGAAATCGCGTCCGCCAGCGCGATCGGCAGATCCGGCGCCGGCGCGGTATCGAGCGTCACGGCATCGACGGGTCCGGCCGCCCCCACGCGGCGCCCCAGCTCGAGGCGCGAGAGCCGGAGCGCGGACGCCTGCTGGATCTGGCCCACCTGCGCGCGGGCCAGCTCGAGCCGCAGGTTGAGCGAATCCGTCGACACCGCGGCCCCGGAGGAGACGCGCGCGCGCGCCACGGCGAGCTGTTCCTGGGCGCGCTGCAACCGGTCGCGCGCGACCCGGTCCAGCTCGACGTCGGCCAGCACCGCGTAGAAATCCGACTCGGTGAACTGCGCGGTGGCGAACCGCTGCCGTAGCTCATCCGCGTGGGCGCCTTCCAGCGCCGCGGCGGAGCGGGTCAGCTCGGCGATCTTCTGGCCGCCCGTGAACAGATCGTATCGCGCGACGAGGTTTGCGGTCCACAACGTTTTCGTCCGCACCAATGAGTCCGTAAAGAGGAAGCTGGGCGGATCCGAGCGCTGCATCGACGTGCCGATCGTCACCGAGGGCAGGATGAACACGGCGAACGCATTGCGCCGCGCCCATTGGGCGTTGTCGATCTGCCCAAGCGCCGCCACGTAAAAGGGGTCGAGCCGCGCCGCGCGCTGCAGCGCCTCCCGGAGGGTGACCCGGGGAAGCGAATCAGTCTGAGCCGTGACCGCCTGGAGCGCGAGCAGCAACGCCAGCATCAGTCGCCCCCCGTCGCGACCGCCTCACGCCGACCGAACAGGCCGCGCAGACGTTCGCGTATCCATTCGACGACACCGGGCAGCGTCAGATAGGCCACGGGCACCAGGATCAGCGTCAGCACGGTCGAGAACAGAATCCCGCCCACGATCGCGTATCCGAGCGGCTTGCGGCTCTGCGAGCCCGCGCCCAGGCCCAGCATGATCGGGACGGCGCCCATGACGGTCGAAACCGACGTCATCAGAATCGGCCGCAACCGGATGCGTCCCGACTCGAGAATCGCGTCCACTGCCGAGAGGCCGCGCTCTTTGAGCTGGTTCGCGTATTCGACCAGCAGAATCGAGTTCTTGGTCACGAGCCCGATCAGCAGAATGACGCCGATTTGACTGTACAGGTTGATCGTCGCGCCGTTGACCCCGAAGAGCCGCGCGATGAACAGGAGCAGCAACGCCCCCGTCACGGCGAGCGGCACCGCCAGCAGTACGGTGAACGGGTGCAGCAACGACTCGAACTGCGAGGCGAGCACCATGAACACGACGATGAGCGCGATGATGAACACGAACAGCAGGGATGAGCCGCTCTCCTCGAGCTCGCGCAGCTCGCCGGCGTACGCGGTCGTACTCCCCGTCGGCAACACCTTGGCCGCGGTGCGGTCGAGCGCGTCGGCGATGTCGCCCAGCGCGGCGCCGGGCGCGAGGCTGCCCGTCAGCGTGAACGAGCGCACCCGGTTGTAGTGCAGCAGGCTCTGCGGGCCCACGCCTTCGGTGACCGTCGCGATCGCCGAGAGCTGTACCAGGTTCCCGGTCTGCCCGCGCAGGTAGATCGCGCGCATGTCGCTCGGCGTCGCCCGCTCGCTCGGCTCGAGGCGCAGGATGACGTCGTACAGCTTGTTGTTCTGGGTGAACGTGCTCACGCGCCGGCCGCCCAACATCGTCTGCAGCGCGCCGGAGACGTCGCGCACCGGTACCCCGAGGTCCTCGGCCCGGTCACGGTCGTAGGACACCGTGAGCTCGGGCTTGTTGACCTTCAAGTCGATGTCGACGTTCACGAGGCCGGGGATCTGCATCGCTTCCTGGCGGAAGGCACCCATCCCCGCGACCAGCTTGTCGAAGTCGGGGTTCTGGACGATGTACTGCACCTGCCCGCCGAAGCCGCCACCGATCGCCGGCGGGTTCTGCGCGAACGCGAGCACGCCCGGGACCATGAAGAACTGCGGCTGCACTTCGTTGATGATCGTCCTGAACGTTGCGGTCGCGTTCGGCCCAGTCGGTGAGGCGCGTGAAGATGATGCCGAAGTTCACGCCCCGGAATCCGATGACGCTGAAGTAGCCTTCGACGTCCTTGGTGCGGCCAATGATGGCCTCGATGCGCTTCATGTACTCGTCGGTGTAGTCGAGCGACGCGCCCTCAGGGGCGATCGCCACGGTGACGAAATACCCCCGGTCTTCCGCGGGGATGAACTCGCGTTTCAGACCGTACTTGAAGAGCACACCGGCGAGGACGATGGTCAGGAGGGCTCCGACCCACACCAGTCCGCGATGCTCGAGCGCCCAACGCAACCGGCGCGCGTAGGCCGTCGACAACGCATGGAATCCATTCTCCAGCGTCTTGAACAGGCGCCCGTGCTGCTTCGGCACGCGCAGAATCTTGGCCGAGAGCATGGGGGTCAGCGTCAGCGCGACGAAGCCCGAGATCGTTACCGCGCCGGCCACGGCAATGCCGAACTCGTTGAACAGCCGTCCAGTGGTGCCCTGGAGGAACGCGAGCGGCGTAAAGACCGCGACGAGCGAGATCGTGGTCGCAATCACCGCGAAAGCGATTTCGCGCGTGCCGTCGATGGCCGCGGTTTCCGGATCCTTCCCCAGCTCTTCCTGGTGCCGGTACGCGTTCTCGAGCACGATGATCGCGTCGTCCACCACGATGCCGATCGCGAGAATCAGCGCGAGCAGCGTCAGGTTGTTGATCGAGAACCCGAGGAAGTACATGATCGCGAACGTCGTCACGATCGATGCGGGAATCGCGATGCCCGGGATGATCGTCGCCCGGATATTCCTGAGGAACACAAAGATGATCAGGATCACGAGGATCGCGGCGATCAGCAGCGTTTCCTGCGCCTCAGTGATCGAGCGCGTGACGAACACCGACTGATCGAACGCCGTGATCAGGTCGACGCCCGGCGGCAGCGCCGCCTGAATGCCCGGCAGTGCCGCGCGAATGTTGTCGGCCACCTCGATCAGATTGGCCTTGGACTGCCGCACCACGCCGACCGCGACCGAGGGCACGCCCTTGTAGCGCAACACCGAGCGCTCGTCCTCGGCGCCCAACTCCACGCGCGCGATATCACGCAGCTTGACGAGGCGCCCTTCCTGATTGGCGACCGTCATGTCCGCAAACTCGGCGGGGGTCTTGAGCTCGCCGAGCGAGCGAATCGTGAATTCGCGACGCACCGACTCGATGCGTCCAGCCGGGATCTCGACGTTGCGGGCGCGGATGGCGCTCTCGACGTCCTGCACCGTAATCCGCCGCGCCGACATCTCGTTTGCCGAGAGCCACACGCGCATCGAGTAGCGGCGTTCGCCGAAGATCAGCGCCTGGCCAACACCGGGCAGGCTCTGGAGGCGCGTTTTGACGATGCGGTCACCGATGTCCGACAGCTGCAGCAGATCGTAGTTCTGAGCCCGCAGCGCCAACCAGAAGAAGGGGGACGCGTCCGCCTCCTGCTTCGCTACCACCGGCTCGAGAATGTCCTCGGGCAGCCGCCCCCGCGCGCGCGAGACCTTGTCGCGCACGTCCTGGGCGGCGTCCTCGACCTTGCGGTTCAGATAGAACTCGAGCGTGATGTTCGAGACCTGCTCTGCGCTCGCGCTGGTCAGGGTGCGCAGCCCCGGAATCGTCGACAGCTCTTCCTCGAGGATGTCGGTGACCGCCGATTCCACCACGCGCGGGTTCGCGCCCGGCAGCACCGTGCTGACGGAGATCACGGGCGGATCGATGTCTGGGAACTCGCGGACCGAGAGGAGGCGATACCCGATGACGCCGAACAGGACCAGCCCGGCGCTCATCATGCTAGCCAGCACCGGCCGCTTGATGGAGATGTCGGAGAGTATCATGCGCGCAAAGTCTTTCCGGGAAAGTGAATCGGCCGGACAACCCTGAACGTAACGGGGGCTGCCGAGCCCTTGTTCCAAACGCTTCCGTAAGTACGTCGAAAGAAACCGCGGGATTTCGACATCGATCGGTCCCGTTTTCGTGAGAACTGAGGGGACCGAACATAAACCGAAACAGTAAAAACCCGCAAGAGGCGCGGACGCGCGCCAAGAGTCATCACCACACTGTGGTACGCACAGCCATCGCACTAGGTTAGAGGCGGTTGGGGAGGGCTGGCCGAATGGCTAAGGCACCGGTCTTGAAAACCGGCGGGCGCAAGCCCTTACAGGTTCGAATCCTGTGCCCTCCGTGACTTCACCCTCCGACCGGGAGGAACCGATGACCGCCGTCGTCGCCGCCGCCGTACTCGCCGTTTCCACCGCCACGCAACAAACCCCGTACGACAGTGTGTTCGATCAGCTCAAGAATCTCGCGCCCCTGCCCGGCGCCGCAGCTTCCGTGAAAAACGTCGTGCTGCGCCGCGACGCGATGGAGCTGCGCCTCGAGTCGGGCACCGCCTACCTGCTGACCCCGCTCTCGGGACGCACCATCGGGATCGCGTTCGTCGGCGGCGCCACACTAACGTTCGAGCCCCCCCTCGTCGTCGAGGAATACAACCTTAGACGCGTGTTCGGCGATTCGAGCATCAGCGGGCCCGTCACGGCGGCGGTGTTCATTTTCGCCGACTCCACCGCTGAGGAACTCAAGCGGCAGCTCACGTTCGGCGCGGGAGATGCTGCGCGCATCGGCGACGCCCAGAATGCCGTGAACGACGCCCGGGACTACCTCGTCGACGGGCGCAGCCACGCGGCCATGCCGTCCCTGATGGTCTCGCTGCTCAACAGGAGCAGTACCGGCTACTTCACCGCATACGTCAAGCGGGCGCGCGGTGAGAGCGTGATGATCGAGTACGACCCCATGCAGGCCGAGGAGGTGTCGTTGTACCGGCGCGGGAAGATGCCCGGCCAGCGCATCGAGACCGTGTGCCAGTTCCAGCGCGCGCCCGATCTCGTGGCGAGCGTGTCGGTCGCGACCGAGCAGCCGGAGCCGCTGGCGCTGGATTCGTACGACATCGCTGCGACCATCGAGGGCAGCTACAAGTTCTCCGCGACCGCCACGCAGCGGTTGGTCGGCCGCGTGGGCCGTGCTCCGCAGGAGTGGGCGCGATTCATTTTGTATAGCGAGCTCGACGTCGATTCGGTCACCACCGACACGGGCACGCCGCTGACGTACTACCGGCGCGACAACGAGACGGAGCTGTGGGTGCGCTTCCCCAAGCCCGTCGGGCCGGGCGATACCCTCACGGTTCGAGTGTCCTACCACGGTGGGTTGATCGGGTTCGGATCGGCGATCGAAGACTTCCTGCCGTCGACGTGGGATCCGGCACGCCGCGAGCTGTTCCCCGTGCTCGACACCTGGGCCTACATCAAGTCGACCAGTACCTGGTATCCGCGCTACAGCACGGAACAGAGCGCGCCGGTCACGATGACGTTTCGCACGCCCAAGAAACTGAAGTTCGCGACGATCGGCCGGCTGGTGGATTCGAGCACGACGGGCGACTACACGACCACACGCTGGGTGAGCGAGGCGCCGACCAACCAGGTCTCGTTCAACATCGGCAAGTTCGAGCAGCTCGATATTCGCGACCCGCGGATCCCGCCGGTGACCGTCCATGTCAACACCGACGCACACAACACGATCGCGCGCCTGATTCCCACCGCACGGCATCCGGAGGAGTTCGTCGGAGCCGATGTGGCCAACAGCCTCTCCTTCTTCACCGATGTGTTCGGCAAGCCGCTGTTCAGCCGCTACTTCGCAACCGAGATCCCGTACTATCACGGCCAGGCGTTTCCGGGCATGATCCATCTGTCCTGGATGACGTTCCTCGGCCTGTCGACCGACGGCGGCGATGAGATGTTCCGAGCCCATGAAATGGCGCACCAGTGGTGGGGCATCGGGGTCGAGCCGGCCGGCTATCGCGACGCGTGGCTCGCCGAGGGATTCTCGGAATTCGCCGGGATGTGGTACATGCAGCTGGTGTTGAAGGACAACGACAAGTACCTGAAAGCGCTGCGGCGGGCGCGTGAGGACATCCGCCGGGAGCGCAACAAAGCCGCCCCCATCGGCCTGGGCTACCGCGCCGGCGAAAGCTCGCGCGGCGGCTACGAGCTCATGACGTATCAGAAGGGCGCGTGGGTGCTGCACATGCTGCGCAACCTGATGCTGAATACACGCACCATGGACGAAGACAAATTCAAGGCGATGATGCGCGACTTCTACGAGACCTATCGCGGCAAGCGCGCATCCACCGTCGATTTCCAGCGCACCGTGGAGGCGCATTTCGGCCAGCCGATGGACTGGTTCTTCAACGAATGGGTCTATGGGACTGCCGTGCCTACCTACACATTCTCGTGGAACGCCGAAACCGACAGCACCGGCAGGCCGGCGGTGCGCCTGCGGGTGCGCCAGAGCGATGTGCCACCTGGATTCGCGATGTACGTGCCGATCCTGATCAAGTTCGACGAGGGGGAGGCCCTGATTCGGATGTTGGTGCGGGAGGAAAAGACTGAGGCTTTAGTGCGATTGCCGGCGCCGCCCAGGTATGTCATGCTCAACCCGCTCGAGTCGGTACTCGCAGAAGTGAAAACGGAGGCGTGGAGCGACCAGTGACAGAAGATCAACGTGGTGGCGGCAAGCGAGAACTGACATTCCTGCTCGCGAACCTGGAGCGTCCGGTGCTCCACTGGCTCGCGGCGCGCGTCCCCCGCACCATCCGCTCCAACCATCTCACCGCCCTCGGCGTGCTCGGCGCCACTGGCGCCGGCGTAGCGTACGCGCTCACCAACTACCGCCACGCGTGGCTCTGGGCCGCGAGCGCGATGCTCGTGGTGAACTGGCTCGGCGACAGTCTCGACGGCACGCTCGCCCGGGTGCGCGGCACCCAGCGCCCCAAGTACGGATACTATCTGGACCACGTGGTCGATGCCTATTCGACGGCGGTCATCGGAGTCGGGCTCGGCTTGTCGCCCTACGTGTACCTCGGTCTCGCCCTCGGGATCGTCATCGTGTATCTCGCGATGTCGATCAACGTCTATCTCGAATCCACCGTGTTCGGCGTGTTCAAGATCTCGTACGGCCACATCGGTCCGACCGAAGTGCGCCTCATTCTCATCCTGCTGAACATGATCGCCCTGATCACCACCGGGTGGCCCTCTCCCCTGCCCGTGCCGATCAACCTGGTGGCCAACTGGACGTTGGGGATCGTGCTCGCCGGCATGGTCGCGCTGTTCGTCGGTCGATTCGCGCGCAATCTGTACCGGCTCAACAAGCTCGAGCCGCAACGGTTCCACTGGTGGGAGGGCTAGGGGCTCGGGATTAGGGGTTGGGGGTTAGGGAATGAATCGTCTGGCAACGCTCGCGGTCACGTTTGTCCTGCTGGGCGCAGGCGCGCGCAGCTCGCAGGCGCAGGCCGTGCGCGGCCAGCTCACCGACAGCATCAGCCGCAGCCCGATCGCCGGCGCGTTTCTCACGCTCGTCGACGCGCAGGGCGCGGAGCGCGCTCGCGCGATCACGAACAGCGCGGGGGAGTTCACACTCAGCGCGCCCGCCGCGGGAACCTATCGCATCCGCTCCAAGCGCATCGGATTCAAGCCGTACGTCTCTCGACCGCTCGCCCTGGTCGCCGGCGAGACGGTGTCGTTCGATGCGGCGGTCGATCCCATTCCCGTGCCGCTCGAGCAGGTCGTGGTTGCGGGTGACCGGCAATGCGATGTGGAAGCCGGCGCATCCGTCGCGGCGCTCTGGGAGGAAGTGAAGGAAGCGCTCGCGGCTGTCGCCTGGACCTCCCGCGAGCCCGGATACTGGTATCAGATCAGGCATTTCGAGCGGGACGTTTTCTCCCAGGACATGCGGCAGGGGCTCGATTCCGCCTGGGGCAACTCCGGATTCTATGAAGTCCCGTTCCGCAGCGTGCCGGCCGAGCAGCTGGAGCGCGAAGGGTTCGTGCTGGTCGATGACGAAGGGTGGACGTATCACGAGCCCGACGCTGACGTCCTGTTGAGCACGTCGTTCCTGCGCACGCATTGTTTCGAGACCAAGGTCGGCAAAGACGAAACCGAAGGACTGGTCGGCCTTGGATTCCAGCCGGCGCGCGGCCGCCGCCTGCCCGACATCACGGGAACGCTATGGATCGACCGGCGCTCGGGCGAGCTGCGCCATCTAGAGTTCAAGTACGTGCGCCTGCCGCAGGGACTGAACGCGCCGAACGCCGGGGGACGAGTCGAGTTCATGCGCGTGCCCACGGGCGCGTGGATGGTGCGGGACTGGATCATCCGGATGCCGATTGCGGAAACGGGCCGCACGCCGACGGGCGGGGCAACGTTCCTGCGCGTGGCCGGGTACCGCGAACGCGGCGGCAGCGCGCTGGAGGTCAAAACGACTGCGGGGGCCGTAGTCTACCGCTCGAGTGCGCTGGATACGATGCAGGTCGTCGCGGTAGCTCCCCTCCCTCCGCCCCCGCCCCCGCCCTCAGCTCTGGCGTCGCCGGCCCCGCCCCCAGAGCCGGTTGTGTCCACGGCGGCCGCAACCACGCCTGCAATCGACCCCACGCGTCCGTCCACGCCATCGCGCTCACGCGACGTGCTGTTGCCCGACGAGTTCGAGGCCTCACCGGCTCACGATGCGTTCGCCGTAGTGCAGCAATACCGGCCGCAATGGCTGCGCTCCCGTGGACGGACGAGTTTCCAGGACGCGGATGCGGGATTAGTCCAGTTGTACGTCAACGGCAGCCGGTGGGGTGAGATCGAGCGCCTGCGCGAGATTCCGATCACGGAAGTGATCGAGATCCGTTACCGCAATGGGCAGGAAGCCACCATGCGGTATGGGAATAATCATGCCGGCGGTGTGATCGAAGTGCGGATGCGCTAGCGGCCTGACGGGCCTGGCGGGCTTGCTCGCGGGGTCTCTCGCGGGGATAATTCACAGCCCGGGAGAGGTGGCCGAGTGGCTGAAGGCGGCGGTTTGCTAAACCGTTATAGGGCCTTAAAACCTTATCGGGGGTTCGAATCCCCCCCTCTCCGTACTAAAGAATGTCCAATGATCAATGATCAATGTTCAATGAACCTTGATCATTAGAACTTGATAGCGACGCCCCGCCCCGCCATCGTACCGATGGCGTACACCTCCACCGCGAGCGCGGCACCGAGCACCCACGGCCGCACGCGCTTCGGCGCCGCGGCCGCGACACCGAGCACCGTCAGACCGGCGACGACCGTGTAGGTGTTCACGCGCCCCTCGCTGGGGTTCCTTCCGAGGATCGGATTGGATTCTTCGAAGTCGCGCCACCCGCCACGTGCGAGGCGGCGTGTCTGCGCGGCGTCGATCAACAGCGTGGTGACGAAGCCGGCCGCCAGAGCGCGGTCGCGCGCAGACCAGGGCAGCCGAACCGGGACCCTGCCGGTCACCTCGAGCTGCGGGATTCCCGAGTGGCCAAAAGTCACGCCTGATGGCGCAGATTCGACCATGCGCTGTGCAGCCGCCGCCTGCGGAAGCATTGTGCAAGCAACTGCGGCAAAAAAGAGCGTGAAAACTCGTGAGGGGGCCATGTACGGGGACGTACTGGCAAGGGTGGTGCCACACACCGCCGCATGCGCGCCTGCCCGCTACCACCCATTCCTGTCACTCGTATGTTACACGCCATGCCTGTCCGCGTCCGCTTCGCCCCGTCACCCACCGGTTACCTCCACGTCGGCGGCGCCCGCACCGCCCTCTTCAACTGGCTGTTCGCGCGTCGCGAGGGCGGCAAGTTCCTGCTGCGCATCGAGGACACCGACAAGGCCCGCTCGAGCGATGAGAACACGCAGGTCATCCTCGACGGCCTCACGTGGCTGGGTCTCGACTGGGACGAGCCTCCGATCTTCCAGGGCGCCCGCGTGGCCCGGCATCAACAGATCGCCGATCACCTGCTCAAGCAGGGGAAGGCCTACATGGAGGAGGATGCGATCCGCCTACGCGTCCCGCCCGGCGAGCTGGCCTGGGACGATGCAGTGCACGGGCGCATCAGTTTCAAAGGGGAGGATATTCGCGATTTTGTGATTTTGCGGGCCGATCGCTCCCCCCTCTACAACTTTGCGGTGGTCGTCGACGACATCGACATGCAGATCACACACGTGTTGCGTGGCGACGATCACATTTCCAACACCCCGAAACAGCTCGCCGTGTACCGGGCGCTTGGGTCTGTGACCCCAATTTTTGGTCACGTGCCAATGATCCACGGCTCCGACGGGAAGAAACTCTCCAAACGGCACGGCGCGACCGCGCTCGGCGATTACCAGCACCTGGGGATTCTCCCAGAAGCGATGCGCAATTTCCTGGCGTTACTTGGATGGAGTCCGGGCGGCGATCGCGAGATCATGAGCAAGGAGGACCTGCGGAACCTCTTCTCACTTGAGGGGATTCTTAAGAAGCCGTCGGTCTTCGATACGACGAAGCTCGAGTGGATGAATGGGCAGTACCTGTCAGCGAAGTCCGCCGACGAGTTGTATCCGCTCGTGCAACCCGAGCTGGCGAAGCTGGGTCTCAACGGTAACAAGACAGCGATTCTGAATGCCGTCGCGGCGGTGAAGACCCGCTCACGAACCATTCTCGATGTGGCGCGGCAAGTCGCGGTGCGGATGGACGAGCGGTTCGTCACGCTCGATGAAAAGGCGCAGAAAGAAATCGCGAAGGATCCACAAGGCTACCGCTCGGCCCTCGCCGCGAGCGTGGTGGCGCTGAAGAACGCCGAGTGGAGCCACGAAGGCTTGGAGACCGCGCTGCGCAATCTGGCCGACGCACGCGGCGTGGCTGCGGGAAAGGTTTTTCAGCCAATTCGCATCGCGTTGACCGGAGGCACCGTATCAGAGCCAGTGAATGAGCTGCTGTCGGTCGTCGGCAAAGAGGCGGCGCTGCGCCGCCTCGAAGCTGCGTCTCTCACATGAGGAGGCTCGGTTGCCCCTGCTTCGTCGGATCGCAGTGTGCGTCCCCTGCGCCCTACTCGCCATTGTCGGAGTGCCCGATGTAGCCTCATGCCAGTCCGTGCTCGATCGCCCACCCAATCTCTCGGGTGGCTGGCTCGGCACGAGCGGCACGTTGCAGTTCAACTTCGTGCACCGATTCGGAGTCGGCGATGCGCCGACTCGCAAAGTCACGAATTCCCCGACGTTTCTACTCAGCTACAAGCTCCCCGCACCACTCCTCATCGGTTTCAACTACGCCACATCCTCCGACGTCGCCGCCTCCTTCCCCAATGAGTGGGAGTTCTTTGCGCGCTACGCCCGCTCCGGCATCGCGCTGCAGGGCGGCTACAACCAGGCCGCCGAGAGTTTCGATGCGGAGCTGACGGCCTCGCGGACCTTCGGCGCGCTGCGGGCGATGGCGGTGGGACGAGTACTGTCCAACGGCTACAACAGCGACACGACCCGCTACGCCGCCGGCGCCGGCGCGACGGTGCGTCTGAATCGCTGGTTCGCGCTCGCCGGCGACGTGACCACGCTCCTCGACCGCGGTCCCGCCGAAGAAGTCGCCTGGGGCGCCGGACTCCAGATAGCGATTCCGTACACGCCGCACAGCCTGTCACTGCAAGTCACGAACACGAACACCGCAACGCTTCAGGGAGTGTCGCGCGGGATCGATCAGGTGCGGGGCGGATTCGAGTTCACGATTCCGTTTACGCTGAGTAGGTACTTCGGGAAAAAAGCGGCGGCAGGTACAGCGGCGGCAGGTACAGCGGCGGCAGGTGCGGCGGCGGCGCAGGGCGGCGCAGGACCGGCGGTGGAAATGAAGGGGGTGGCGTTCTTGCCGAGTCGTATCGAGGTCGCGGCCGGAGCCACCGTCACCTGGACCAACAACGATCCACTCGTTCATACGGTGACCGCGGACGACGGCTCGTGGGATTCCGGGCCAATCGAGCCGGGGAAAACCTTCAGCCGCACGTTCACCCAGCCCGGTGAGTACGCGGTGCATTGCACGCCCCATCCGTTCATGAAGGCCGTCATCGTCGTGAGGCAGCCATGAACGCCCGCCTCGCTAGTGTAGCGGCGATCCTTGGCGCGATCGCGATCGCCTGCTTCTCGGAGCGCGGTGCGGGTCCGGTCTCGAACGCCGCCGAGTGCAGCGTGCCGGTCTCAGTGATCGATTCCATGCATTTCATCGTCGCGATTCGCGGCTTTGCGTTCCATCCGGATTCGATCAGCGTGCCGCCCGGCGCCACGGTGACATGGGTGAATTGCGAGACGCCGCCGCAGGAGCCGCACACCACCACCGCCGACGCAGGCAACTTGTGGGATTCCCCGCAGCTGAATCCCGGCGAGCGGTTTTCTCATTCGTTCCCGACGCAGGGAACCTTCTCCTATCACTGCACTCCACATCCATTCATGCTGGGAAAAATCGTTGTCGAATAACGCCTAGCCCTTGAAAGGAGGGCCGAACCCGATTCCGACGCTTGTGCGGTCTCACCTGAACTGATGTGAGGAGGATTGGTATGCGCGTAACGCGCGTGGTTACCGTCTTTGCCGCAGTCGCGCTGCTGGGCATTGCGTGCAATGATGATTCGACTGGTATTCCTGCAGGGCTGGAAGTCTTTACCACGACACTGAATGGGGCGAACGAGTCTCCGCCGATCACCACGACGGCCACAGGCCATGCGATCGTCACGATCCTTGGCGATAGTCTGCTGAGCTGGGAAGTCGTGATCGACTCGCCCATCGACAGCATCACGCTGGGGCACATCCACCGGATCCATCCCGACTCCGCGACGGGAAACGTGGTCGTGAATTTCGCCCCCCCCGCGACCGGCCTCGACTTTACCGGGACCGCGACCGTGGGCTCGGCCACTCCACCTGATTCGGTTATTGCGTTGATTCGCGAGGGAAGGGGTTACGTGAACATCCACACCCGGGTCAACCCGGGCGGGGAGATTCGCGGCTTTCTGGTAAAGCAGTAGCTACGGAACGGCTTTGACAGTGTCCTGAGCGCGGCGCCGCTCTTCGGCGTCGCGCTCCGCCTGTTTGCGGTCGCGCAGCTCGCGCACGTAGAGGCGGAATTGCTGGAATGACTGGGCCCGTGCCGCGGCCTGCATCAGGTCCTCGCGCATGTACTGCAGTTGCCGCGCGCGCAGGCCCTCATCGTAGTTGCCCTGCGGCAGGAACTGACCGAGCAACGCCAACGCGGGCGTGGGAATCTTGATGCCCGCGATGTGGATGTACTGGGAATCCAGGCCCCACGCGGGTTTGTCGGGCGTGCCGCCCACGACCCAGGCAGGCCGCCTGTTGTCGCGCTGGATCTGGTCGAGGACCTGATTCAGCGAGTCCACCATCGCCTTGAGCCGCCCGATCGCGGCGCTATTCCGTCCCGTCGTGTCTCCGTACAGCGCTTCGGCCACTGACGCGGGCAATCCCGGCCGCGGGCTGACCCACAGCCGTCCATCCCCGACTTGTGGTGCGGCGGCTACCGCAGCGAGCGGGGCGAGGGGGGCGGCAGCGGCGCCGCGATTCGCATTCGGGTCGTACGCAGGCATGATCGACCCTGTATCCGGCGGCGCGGCGGCGGCGAGCGGCGCGGGCGCCACGGTGGCGGCGAGCGGCGGGGGCGGCACAGCGGCGGCGGCGGCGGCGGCCGCCGCCGCGGGGGCAGCAACGACGGGCCGCGTTGGGGCGGCATCGGGGCGCGCACGGGCAGCGACGGTGGGGGGCGGCGCCGAATCCCGGCGGCTGGGCTGGACCGTCGGACCCTTGGCACGCTCCTCGCGCGTGCCCAGGACGAAGACGATCGTATCGCCGACCTGTTCCGGCGGCTGCACCACGGCGTTCGATGGACGCCACGGCGCCTGCAACGGGACCGTGAAGAACAGAATCGCGACCGTGACGTGCAGCACCGTGGCGATCAACCACGCGCGGCCAATGGGCTGGGCTACCTGACGCTCAAACAGTGGCGAGCACCTTTCCCAATCGCTCCGACGCCTCGATCAGACGGGGCGTCGGCACCGTCAGCGCGATCCGGAAGAAGCCGTCCGCGCTGGCACCGAATGCGCTGCCCGGCAAGGTCACGACCCCCACATCCTCGAGCGCGCGCTTCTGGAACGCGGCGGACGCGAGACCGTCGGGGAGCGGGATCCACAGATACATCGTTGCGCGTGGTGCTTCCACATCGAAGCCGTTGCTGCGCAGCGCCGGCAGCATCGCGTCGCGCCGTTCCTTGAATTGCGCCGTGTACCCAGCCGCGATGTGCTCCGCCTGCTTCAGCACCTCGGCGCCCGCGGCCTGCACGGCCAGGAACGCACCAGTATCGACGTAATTCTTCACGCGCGCGAGCGCTGCGATCCGATCGGGCCGGCCCACCGCCCATCCCAGCCGCCACCCCGTCATGCAGAAGCTCTTGGACAGCGAATGAAACTCGACGGCCACGTCCATCGCGCCCGGGATTTCAAAGATCGAGGGCGCGACGTAGCCGTCGTACGTGATCTCGCAGTAGGGATTGTCGTACGCGAGCACGAGGTCGTGCCGGCGGCACGCTGCGATCGTGCGCTCGAGGTACTCACGCGGCGCGACCGCGGCGGTCGGATTGTTCGGGTAATTCAGATACACGAGCTTCGCGCGCTCGAGCGCGTCGGCCGGAACCTCGTCCAGCTCGAGCAGGAAGTCGGTCCGTGGTGTGAGATCGTAGAGGTACGGTTCGCCGTCCGCGAGCACCGTGCCGCCGTGATAGACGGCGTAGCCGGGAACGGGGACGATCGCGAGGTCGCCGGGATCGAGCAGCGTCGTCGCCAGGTGCGCGAGCCCTTCCTTCGAGCCCAGCAGCGGGTGCAGCTCCTTGAAGGGATCGATCGAGAGCCCGAACCGCCGCTGCATGTACGCCGCGGCCGCCTCGCGGAACGCGGGCAGGCCGAGCTGGAACGCGTAGCGGCTCATCGCCGGATCCTGAAGCGCGCGCGCGAGCGCCTGCACCGCCACAGCGGGCGGCGCGAAGTCGGCATCCCCTGCTCCGACGTCGATCACGTCCACACCCTGCTGGATCAGCCGGCGCTTGATCGTCGGCAGCTCAGCCATGGGGTACGGGGGCAAATGGGCGACGCGCTTGCTAAGGCTCATGGGTCGTTTCGAAGTCTCCGATCTTGGTCTCGGCCTCCGTCATCCGGCCGCACTTGGCGTCGAGCACCTCATACTCCTTACGGAACGTGTCCTGGAACCGTTGATAGTCGGCGCGGGTGAGCCAGCGATCGATGGTGAGATAGTGGCCGGCGCGATCGGTCTCGCGCCGCAGCTCCGCTCCTTCGAACCCCGCCGCACGCTGAAACAGCTGCACCCACTCACCCTCCGGTCCGTACACCCGCTCGAACGCTTTTACCTGCTCGGGCTTCACGTCGAACGACCACACGATCCAGTACACCCGAAATCTAGCTCCGGGACACCGGGGGCGGCGCGCCGATGCTGTGCATCGCGAAGAATTCCTCCAGCTCGCGGAGAATATCCGGCCAGTTGCCGATCGCCTTCGCCGCCGGTGGCAGACCCTCGAGCATCATAGCCCCGTAACGCTTGGTGACGACCCGGCGATCCAGGAGCACCACGGCCCCGACGTCGGACTTGGTCCGAATCAACCGGCCAAACCCCTGTTTCAACTTGAGCGCGGCCAGGGGAACCAGATAGTGGCTGAATCCGTCGACGCCCGCAGCCGTCAGCCGCTCCAGCCGCGCCGCCGTGAGCGGCTCGCTCGGCACCTTGAACGGCAGTTTGGCGAGAATCAGCACGCGCAGGGCGCGGCCCGGCACGTCCACGCCCTCCCAGAACGAATCGGTCCCCAGCAGAATCGCGGAGCCGGCGTCGCGGAAGCGGCGCAGCAACTGATCGCGCTGTCCTTCACCCTGCACGAGCAGCGGCCAGCGTGCGCCGACCTCGCCGCGAATGGCGTCCGCGGTGCGCCGCAGCGCTCCATGACTCGTGAACAGCGCGAAGATGCCGCCATCGGACGCGTGGGCCAGCTCGAGCAGCACGCGCGCGACCGCGGCGCCGTGACCGGATTCGTCGTCGCGTGGCTCGGGGATATCGGTGGGAATCCCGAACACGCACTGCGCGCCGAAGTCGAACGGCGAGGGGAGGACCTCGCGCACGGTGACGCGCGACGGGGGCAGCGAGAGCCCCAGCCGCTCTTCGAGGAACGTGAACTCGCCGCCCGCCGCGAGCGTCGCGCTCGTCAGCACGACCGTCTCGACACGATCGAACAGGGATTCTTTCAGGATGGGCGCCATGTCGAGCGGCACCGCCGCCAGCGTCAGGTTCGGCGTGCGTCGTCCGCGTCGTTCCATCCAGCGCACCGCGGGGCTGGTGGACGGACGATACCCGACAGGCTGCAGCGTGGCCTTCAGACCCTCGGCGGCCGTATCGAGACGCCGCACGACCCCGCGCAGCTCGCCGATGAGTCGCGTGCGCATTTCCGCGGGATCGTCGATCGACAGGCGATCGGCGATGGTCTCCACGCCGTCGCGCAGCTTGCTGAAGGCGATGAGCAGGTTGTCGAGCGCGACATCGAGCCCTTCGCGCCAGACCGGATCGTCGGCGAACGCGTCGGTGAGACGCAGCATCGGCGACGGGGCGCCGCCGCGCCCTGCTCGGCGCCGAGCCGGCGCGCCAGCCGCCCGAACAGCTCCTCCGACCAGCGCCGCGCGGCGACCAGGGCGTCGAACACACTGCGGCTCAGCAGATCGCGGCTCGCCGAGGCGAGCAGGTCGTTGTGCGTCCCGAGCTCGGCGGCGAGCGCCGGGAGCAGCCCGCGGCCGTTGCGCTCCAGGCGGCCCAGCAGCCGTTGCACGCCGAGCATGCTCACCTGGGTGCCGAGATGCTGCGCCGCGACGTCTTCGAGATGATGCGCCTCGTCAAGCACGAGGCGCCGATACGGCGGGAGCACGGCGGCCTCCTGCCAGTTGTCGGACGCGATGCGCACCGCGAGATCGGACGCAAGCAAGTGGTGATTGACGACCACGACGTCGGCTTCGGCGGCTCTGCGTCTCGCGGCAAACACGAAACAGCGATCGAAGTGCGGGCACTTGAGTCGCGTGCACAAGTCCGACTCGGCCGCGACCGCGTCCCACACGTCGTTCGACGGTTCTTCGACGAGATCCGCGAGACTGCCGTCCGCCGTGCGCGCGGCCCAGCCGGCGATCGCTTCGAGCTCGGCACTCCGGCCGGCATCGAACAGCGACTCCTGGCCGGCGCGCGCCTGCTCGAGGCGCGAGAGGCAGAGGTAGTTCCGCCAGCCCTTGAGCAGCGCGAACGTGACGGCGCGCTCCCCCGTGGAGAACGCGCGCGCCAGGATCGGCAGGTCCTTGCCGACGAGCTGCTCCTGCAGGTTGATCGTGTTGGTCGAGACGACCGTGCGCTCACCGTTGATGCGTGCCCACTCGATCGCCGGGACGAGATACGCGAACGACTTCCCGACCCCGGTGCCGGCCTCGAGCAGCGCGATGCCGCCGTCGTTGTACGCGTCGGCGATGTAGGCGGCCATGTCGCGCTGACCGGGACGATCCTCAAACGCCGCAGCGCCCAACACACGAGCGACAGGTCCGGTCTCGGTGAGTAGGTTCGCGATTTCGAGGGAATCGAGCTTCTGCACCTGCCGCGCGCGCGGCATTTCGACCACGATGTAGAGCGTCGAGACGTCGTTGTTGACGATCCCGAATCCCACGCCGTCATCGTGGAGCCGCGCGGCGACGTGCAGATCGGCGCCCGAGGGCTCGAGAAAGCCGCTGGGGTGGTTGTGGATCAGCATTTCGCCGCGTTGCGCGACGCCGGGCAGGGCGAGCACCGCGTCGACCGTGCCGCGCGCCACCACGCGCCCGTCCGTCAGCGTGCCGTTGGGATCGGCGCGCACCACAAACGACACTTCGCGCCCGTGCGCCGCCGCGATCTCCTCCTGCAGCAGAGTGCGCGCGGCCGCCGTCAGGCGCTCGACGCTCAAGTCTTCAGCTCACGCTTTTTCGCGGCGGGAAAGAGCACGTTGTTGAGAATCAGCCGGTAGCCGGGCGAATGCGGATGCAGGGACAAATCGGTCGGCGGATCGCCGATCTGATGCTGCGGGTCTTCCGGATCGTGGCCGCCGAAGAAGGTCCACGTGCCCTTGCCGAGCTCGCCGCGGATGTACTTCACCCAGGGCGCGCCTTCTTCGTCGGCCAGAACCGTCACGCCCGGCTTCAGCCGGGTGCGCGAGAACGACGTCGTCAGCCCGTAGAAGTCCGGGACCGTCTGGCGATGGTCCTGCACCAGCATCGTCGGGACCGGATCGATCTTGGCGCTGAAGTTGAAGAGCTTGAACGCGCCGAGCGGCTGGCGGCGCGAGCCGCCGTTGACCTGATGCCCGTCGATGTCCGAGAAGCTCGCCACCAGGGGATTCGGCTCCAAGTGCCCCCCCGTGAACGCAAACGCCTGCGACCAGTCGAGCTTGGCGTCGGCATTGGGATCGAGCGGCGAGCCGTCGGCGAATGTCGCGGCGATATCGACATCATGCGCCGCGAGCGCCAGGTCGATCGTCTCGGTGGCGGTGCACATCGCGAACAGGAACCCGCCGTTCTCGACGTAGCCGCGGATGCTCCGGGAGACCGCCTTCTTGAGCGCGGGCACCGTGGCGAACCCGAGCCGGCGCGCCATGTCGCTGTTGCGCTGCACCATTTCGGCGAGCCACGGGAGCCCAGAGTAGATCAGGAAGAACTTCGAGTACTGCCCGGTGAAGTCTTCGTGATGCAGGTGCAACCAGTCGTAGTCGCGCAGGCCGCCGTTCATCACTTCCGCGTCCCAGATCTTCGTGAACGAAATCCCCGCGTACTGCAGGGCCATCGTGACCGCGTCGTCCCAGGGCGCGGCATTGGGCGGCGCGTACACAGCCACTTTGGGCGCCTTCTCGAGTGGCACGGCGTCCATGTTGTTCGCTTCGATCTCGCCCCGGATCGCGGTGATCGCGCTGTCGACCGGCTCCACGCGAATGCCGTTCAGCGCCGCGTCCCGCCGCAGCGCGTCCAGATCCGGAATCAGAAACGAGCCCCCGCGATAGTTGAGCAGCCACTCGGCTTTGAGGCCGGCCTCGATGGCGCGGTAGGTGAGGCCGTAGGCCTTGAGGTGGTCGGATTGCGCGTCGTCCATGGGGATCAACAGCGACTGGGCGGTTAGACGGTTAGTCGGATAGACGCTCGAGAGGCGCCCGCTAACCGTCAAACCGGCTAACCCACTAGCCGTCTTCAGGAAGTCCCGCCGCTTCATGATTTCGGAATCACGCCCCGCGCCCGCTCGAGCACGCGCCGAGCCTCGGGCACGAACGCGCTGTTCGGATACGTCAGAATCAGATGCTCGAGATGCGGAATGGCTTCGGATGCGCGCCCGCTGCGTATGAGCACGCGGCTCCATTCGAGCTCGGCCGCCGGCGACGCCGCGCTTTCCGACCCGTTGCCGGTGCGGACGATTTCGTCGAACAGGGCGATGGCCGTCGTCTCATGGTCGCCGCCGGCGCGCGCCGCCGCCTGGCCGGCGAGCAGCAACACCTCGAGGCGGCCGCCTTCCACCGGGAGCTTGTACGCCGCGCGCCGCAGCCCGGCGACCGCGGTCGCGGTATCCCCGCGCGCGAGCGTCAGCAACGCCGAGCCGAGCTCCGGGCTCGACTCGACCTGAATGCGCTGGAGCATCGCCATCATCGCCGTGCGCTCGGTCGCGGCGGCGCGATCGGTGGCATACGGACCCGCCATCCGGAACGCCTCCATCGCGCCCCTCAGGTGGCCGCGATAGAGCTCGATCCAGCCGTGCTGGGCGATCGCGGCAACGCTCGAGTCATCCCCCAGCGCCGCGGCGGCCCGGTCGATCTCGCCGCGCGCGATCCGCGCCCTGGCGAGCGCGAGGCGCAACCCGGCGCGGTCGTCCGCCGTGAGTCCCGGGCTCGCCGCGAGACGCTGCTCGACGACGTCGAGTTGGCCGTCGGCGATCAGCACTTCCAGCAGCGCGGCCTGTGCCACTGCATGGGTTTCGCCAGGCACACCGGGCTCCGTCGCGAGTCCTTCGAGCACCTTGCGGGCGGCGGCGCGATCGCCGCCCTCCAGCAGCTCGCGCACCGCTTCGGCGCGCGCGCGCTCGGCGAGCGGCGACGGGACGAGATCAGCCCAGCGGTTCAACGCGAGGCCGCGCACGCGATGGCCCTCGGGTGTCGAGAGCGAACCCGCGAGATCGGCGAAGCGCCGCAGGGCGGGTTGCGCTTCGCTGTCGGTGAGTGTCGGCTCGAGCAGGGCCCACGCCGCAGTCGGCTGTCCCCAGCTGAGCAGCACTTCGGCGCCGACGCGCTTCGCGCGCACCGGCGCGTCCGGCGCCGTGAACAGACGGGCGATCCGATCGCGCGCCGCCACGGGAGCTTCGGCGAGCTGGCTCGCGGCGTTGGGCCCGACGTCGGCCGAGCGCGTAACGGCGCGGCCCCATTCGGCGGCGGCCGCCTCCCAATTGCCGGCGCGCTGCTCCAGCTCCGCCAGCTCGATGGCGAGCGTCCCGTCACCGCCCAGCGCCCTCCGGCCCGTGAGATAGGCGCGTCGTGCCTCATCCCATTGGCGGTGATCGGCGAGCGCGAGCCCCCACTCGCGGTACGGCTGTTCGCTGTGCGGCGCGGAGGCGGCCCAGCGACGCACCACCGCCTCCAGCGAATCGGGCTGGTTCAAGGCCGCGTACACCCGCAGCTCGAGACTGCGCACGGCGCCGTTCTCGGGGCTGCGCGCGCGCGCCCGCTGCACCAGCGGGAGCAGCTCGGGCATCCGGTTCAACACGAACAGCGTGCGCTCGAGACCGAGGAGCGCGGGGACATTCACGGGATCGGCGCGGACCGTCGTGAAGTAGACCGACGCCGCATCGGCGTAGCGACCGGAGCGCTCCAGCTCGAACCCGGGGCTGATGGCTTGCGCCGCCGCCCAAGCGGGAATCACGAGCAGGAGCCAGAGCGCGGCGTTAGCGCTTCGGCTCATTCAGCCTGCGGAAGTACTCGAGCACCATGCGCCGCTGCTCGGGGGTGAGCCCCGTCAGCTCGTCCCACGTCGGGTAGCGCACGCGTGCGCCCGTGCCGGTGGCGCCGGGCAGGAGCGCACCGGGAATGCGGACGCTATCGCCGGTGGCCGAGCGACTGACGCGCTCTTTCTCCTGATCCGGCTCCTCGCCGGCGAGGCTGCGACCGGCATCGAGCAGCTTGCGGTAGAGGCGCTCCTGGCGCTCGATGATGCGGCGATCGAGCCGTCCCGCCTCGAGCTGGCGTGCCAGCTCCCGCGCTTCCTCGGCGAGCTCGCCCGCGGCGCTGGCGTCGCCACCCGCCTGGAGGCGCTCGAGCTGTTGGGCGAGCGCGCGCTGCTGAGCCGCGAGCTGGCGCAGCCGCTGCATCACGGCGTCCCCGCCGGGCGCCATCATCGGCAGGAGGCCCTGCGCGTCGCCGTTCATCCCCTGCTGCTGCTGCGCCATGCGCGCGAGCTGTTCCAGCGCCTCTTGAAATCCGGAGCCGGACTGCGCGCCCGCGACCTGCTGGGCCGAACGTACCAGGGCATGCGCAGTCGCATTGAGCGCGTCGAGCGCCTGTTCGGCAAACGGCGCGGCGCTCGCGGGATTCGGATCGCCCTGCTCGAGCTGCTCGCGCGCCTGCTTCATCTGATTCTGCGCGAACCCGAGCGCCGCCTCGAGCTGCGGCGACACGAGCGCGTGCCGCCCGGCGGCCTCACTGATCTGTTGCTCGATCGCGCGCGTCCCCTCTTCAATCGACGCCTGGCGAGCCCTGGTATTCGCGCCGGCTTCCCCAGCGCGCAGTGCCTCGGCCACTTCTTCCTGGCGGTGCGCGAGCGCGGCCGTCTCCGACAGCGCGCGGTTCAACGCATCCAGCGTCTCCTGCCGCCATGCCGCGGCCAGGGAATCGCGGCGCTGCCGCAGCTGATCCGGGAGCTGCGACAGCGAGTCCGCCGCCTCCTGACCGGCTCTGCGCGCGGTGCGCGCGTCGCGCTGCTGGGCGGCGTCGGCCGCTTGCTGCATCGCCCGCTGCGCGCCGCGGGCCGCCTGCTGGGGCGCCTCGAGCGGCACGTTCTGGCCGGCGCGCTCGACGCCCCGTGCCAGCGAATCGGCAGCCGCGGCGAGATCGCGCTCGGCGGCGACCGCGGCGGAGTCGGCGCGCTGGGCGTCTTCCCTCGTCCAGTCTTCCTGGCGGCGCTGCAGGTCCTCCGCATCCTTCGCGAGCGAGGCGAGCTCACCTTCCATCGCCGCGCGCCGGAACAATTCCTCGCTGCGCTCCAGCTCGCGCCGCAACTGCTGCTGCGCCTCGGCGAGCCGCTGCAGCGCCTGGCGCGTGGCATCGGGATCGAGACGCGCGAGCGCCTCCTGGAGCTCGCGCAGCCGCTGCTCGAGCTCGGGCGTCAGCGCCCGTTGCAGCAGCTCCTGCACTTCGGCCAACCGCTTCTGGAACGCGGTGTCGTCCACGCCCGCGGCCTGCGCGGCGCGCGCGATTTCTTCCATCGCCTGCGCCAGCTCCTGCACCCGCTGCGACATCGCCGCCTGATCGCGGGCGATCTCCTCCGCGCGCTGGGTGGACTGGAACGACATCGTTCCGCCCTGCTGATTGCTGCGAGCGTCCGGCCGCACCGCCGCGCGTCCGTCCGCATCCCGGCTGCGCTCCTGCGCCAGGTCTCGCGTGCGCTCGCTCAGCTCGCGTTGGGCGGCGGACACGGAATCGCCCGCGTTTAGGGCCGCGCGCGCGGCCTCGCGCGCCTGGGCACGCAGCTCTTCCATACTCGGGAGTCGCAGCGCGATCTCCGGGCTCCTGCCGCGATGCGGCGTCGGCGCATTGTCCCAGGCTTCGAGGTACAGCCGCAGCGTGTCGCCGGGCAGCAACCCGCGCCGCTCCGCGTCCAGCTGACCCTGCACGATGGCGCGGTCACCCACGCCGCTCACGTCGAGCGACTCGCGCACGGCCTCCCCGATCCGGCCCGTGCGGCTCACACGCCAGCTCACGACGGACAGGCGCGCGATGCCATGATCGTCCCGGACATCCGCGACGAGCTGCTGGCGCATGGAAATCGGCAGCGTGGTATCCCGCCCCGGCACGGGCAGCGCAACGACGGGCGCGGAGTCGGGGACGATCACGAGCCGCAGCTCCGGAGGGTCCCCTTCGAGCGGCGCGCCATCCGCCGCGCGCGCCTCGAGCCGCCACATGCCGCTCACCGAGGGCGTAAAGCGCCCTTCGATCTGCGTGCCATCGACGCGCAGGCTTTCCGTGCGCTCGGCGTTTCCCAAAATCCAGCGGGCGCCGCCCAACGGCACACTGGCGGTTCCGGCCGTGATGATCGAAGTGCCGGCCGGCAGCGCGATGACGTCGGATCCCACCAGCAGCGGCTCGTCGGAACGTTCGAGATATGAAGGAAAGCGTGCCGTCAGGCCGATGTCGGCCAGGAACGCGGGGAGCGCCACCGAGATTTTGATCTCCGCGCTGCGGCGTGCTCCGCTCGAGGCGCGGAGGAAGAGATCCGATTCGATCGGACCGAGCTGCTGCATCACGCGTCCTGCGCCGTCGAGCGACAGCAGCGTCGCCTTCCACGGCTCGCCGGCCCCGCGCGTCCACAGCGTGACGCGCTCGCCGCCGGGCACGGTGAGCGTCGCGGTGACGCGCCCTCCGCGGCGCACCGTCTGGCGGTCGACCGAGAGACGAACGGGCGCGCGCGCATCCCGCCACGCGCGCACCGGGTGCCAGAATGCGTCCGCGCGCCCCCCCCCCGAGGCCGGCGAGCTGGCGACAAACAACAGCGCGCCCGCGAGCGCCACCCCTGCCCCGGCGATCACCCGGCGGCGCGTGGTGCGGCGCATCAGACCGTCGACACCGGGCGCAGCGGACGAGACGATGGCGGCGGCGCGCGTGTCGGCCGCCGACAGCAAGGCGGCGCTCGATCCACCGCTGCCGGCCGTCGGACTGACCACGCCTACGATGCTGCCGGAGCGCCCGCCGGCGGTCGATTCGACCAAGCGGCCGACTCTCGGCGGGTCAGCTTCCCGTCGCGTGCGCCGGATGGCCCAGGTGGCCCCGGCGGCGCTGACGAGAATCAGTACCCACGCGAGCGTGACGCCCGGAACGGCGGGCGCGAGCACGAGCCCCAGGGCAGCGGCGGCCAGGGCCGCGCCCAGCCCCCCGAGCACGACGGCGAACGCCCGGGCGCGCGCGTGGGGAGCGCCCAGGCGACGTAGCCGGCGCGCCGTTTCTGTCATGGCGATCCGCTCACCGCGTACGTGAAGAGGTTCACACCCATCCGCAACGCCGCCTCATGAAGCTCAGGAGGATCCTTGTGGACATCGGGGTCTTCCCAGCCATCCCCGAGGTCCGACTGATAGGAATAGTATACGACGAGCCGGTCTCCCAAAAAAATGCCGAACCCCTGCGCGGGCAGCCCGTCGTGCTCGTGGATCTTGGGGATCCCCTTTGGGAAGGCGTACACGAGGTTGTAAATCGGGTGCGTCAACGGCACCTCAACCAGCGGGTGATCCGGGAAAACGCGCGCGATCTCCCGCCGGAACGACGTGTTCATCCCGTAGTTGTCGTCCGCGTGAAAAAAGCCCCCCTGCTCCAGGTAGCGACGGAGGTTCCGGATCTCGAGATCGGAGAAGCGCACGTTGCCGTGACCCGTCATATAGATGTAAGGAACATCCCAGAGTTCGGGTCCGGTCAGCGTGACCACCCGCTCGCGATCGGCGACCGACAACGTTGTGCGCTCGCGCAGCGCTTTCAGCAGGTTCGGAAGGCTGGAGGGGTTGGCGTACCAGTCGCCCCCGCCATCGTAGTGAAGGCGGCCGATCGTAAGCGAAGCGGCTAGACGGTTAGACGGTTGGACGGTTAGCGGGCCCACCGCAACCAACGTCAGCAGCGCCGACATTCCTAACCGTCTAACCGTCCAACCACTAGCCGTCATAGTTCATTCACCAATCTGTACGCCGCATTCCGTGAAATTCCTGTCTCCTCGGCAACCCTTTCAGCGACATCCTTGCGCGATAGCCCGGAAGCCAGTAGAGCCTTCGCCCGATCGCTCGGATCGACACGCGGCTCATCAGCGCGCGGCTTGCCGGTGCCGGCGACGACTACCGTAACCTCGCCCCGCGGCGGTGCCTGGGCATAGTGCTCTGACAAATCCTGCAACGTCCCCGAACGTGTCTCTTCGAATACCTTGGTCAACTCTCGAGAGACGGCCACCTGCCTTTCGGGACCACACACTTCGATCAGATCGGCGAGCAGTTGCGTGACGCGGTTGGGCGATTCAAAGACCACCACGGTCCATTCCGAAGAGGCGGCGGTCAAGAGCAAACGGCGGCGGTCGCTCCCTTTACGAGGCAGAAATCCAAGGAACAAATAGCGGTCACCGCTGATGCCGGATACCGACAGGCTCGCTGCGACGGCGGTCGGTCCTGGAATCGTCACGATCGGGATCCCCCGTTCTCGAGCGGCCGCGACAAGCTCGACGCCGGGATCGCTGATCGCCGGCGTTCCGGCATCGGTGATCAGGGCCACGTCCCCGCCCTTTGATAGGATGCGCAGGATGCGCTCCAGGGCGCGTGCCGACGAATGGGCGTGGAAACTGATCAGCTCCGCCCGGGAGCCGGCGTGATGGAGGAGCGGTTTGGAGTGGCGCGTGTCTTCGGCGGCGACGGCCGCCACCCGCGTCAGCGTGTCGGCCGCGCGCGGCGAGAGATCGCCGAGGTTCCCGAGTGGCGTGGCGACAACGTAGAGGGTGCCGGCCACGTCACCACGTCACCCGCCAGGGGAGCCGGCCGTAGAAACCCGCGGCTTGGAGCACGTAGCGATGCTCGCGCGTTGCGTCCTTCAGCACCTTCGGAGCCGTGCCCGGCATCATGACCTCCGCCCCTTCGAGGAGCTGCAGGGCCCAATCGGTCAGCGCGGTCGCCAGCTCCTCGGGCCGCACGACCGCGTCCGGCGTGTCGGTCCCGCGCGGGACGGACAGCAGCGCCAGGGCCTGATGGGTCCCCACGATCGCGGTGGTGACCTTCTGCGCCCGGCGCCTGGCCTCGCCGGGAAACTCGCGCTCGACCGCGTCGACGATGCGCCAGTACAACTCGCGATAGGTGCTGACCAGCGCGGTGGCGGCCTGCGCGGGAAGGTCGTCGGCAGCGGGAAAGGTGCCAGCGGACATCGCGGGCGCGCTGCCATCACGTTTTTCGAACAGTGATTCGAGATAGCGGGCGGGGGGCAGGTTCTCCGGCTTGTCGCAGAAATGCCCGCTCAGGTACTTGCCTTGATCGAACTTCAGGTAGGACACGCGGCCGTTGGAGATCAGCTCGAGCACACCGGTAGTCTTCGCCTGCTGCAGCGCGGGGAAGAACTTGTCCGGCTGATGCACGTCGATGGCCCGGGGCTGGTACTCGCCGGCGCACGCGGCGTACATCCACGCGAGCTGCTCCATCGGCGCGGCACAGTAGGTCAGGTCGCCGCGCTCGACTTCTGTGCGCATGCGTTTCAGCGCTTCGGTGATGGTGATGACGTGGCGGCCGGCGGTGTGCAGCGAGGCGGCGTTGACGGCTTCGCCCTTGCGGAAAAACAACAGCACGCATTCGTCAGGCAGGTGCGCGGCGAGATACCCGTCGATGCGGCCGTCGCGGTCGCGTTTGGCATACGCCAGCAGGTTGTCGAGATGAATGAACGCGAGGCGGGTGCGATGAATGAGCCGGTTCACCTGCGGAAACTGGAGATCCGCGAGGCGCACCGGCGAATTCGTCAGGCGAGCAGTGCTCGCGCGCATCAGCCTCCGCTGAGGAAGCTACGAGAGGTATTTGTCGATCTTTTCTTCGAACGCCTGGGACGGGTAGACACCCACGATCGTGTCTACATGGCGTCCGTCCTTGAAGAATAGAATACTCGGAATCGAGCGGACATTAAAGCGCATGGCGGTCGCCTGATTGGCGTCGACGTCGACCTTCACGATCTTCACCTTGCCGTCGTACTTGCCGGCCAGCTGCTCCATGATCGGCGCGACCCTATGGCACGGCCCGCACCAGGTCGCCCAAAAGTCAACAATGGCGAGCCCTTTATGCTGTTCCACTTCCGCCTGAAATGTGGCATCCGACACTTCCATAGCCTTCACGCTCCCTCGATAGACGTTAGTTTCACTTTCTATGAATCCGTCAGTCGCTCACGTCGGCATCGCCGTCACGAGCATCACGGAAGCCCTGCCATTCTACCGCGACGTACTGGGGATGTCGCCCGGGCATCCCGAAACCGCCGATGGCGCCCGGATCGTCAGCCTGCAGTTCGGTCCCGTGGACGTCGAGCTGCTCGAGCCCAGCGATCCCGCGAGTCCCATCGCCAAGTTTCTGGCCAAACGCGGGCCGGGCATCCATCACGTCTGCTACCGCGTCCCCGATCTCGACGCCGCACTCGCACGCTGTAAGGCCGCTGGCTACCGCCTGGTCGATGAAACGCCCCGGCGCGGGGCCGGCGGACGCCGCATCGCGTTCCTGCATCCTACGTCGACGAACGGCATCCTGCTGGAGCTGACCGAGTAGCGCTGGTGAAACGCAGCGTGCTACGGTCGGGTTCCCTGGCCGGTGCCGGTGCCGGCCGGTGGGCACCGTCCCGGACTGCCGGCGCTCTCCAAATGGACGTCGTAGACGAGCCAGCCGCCGCTGTGCGTGCGCACGACGTCGATCGGCACCACCTGATTGCAACTGGCGCGCTGCAGCTCGACGCGATAGGTGCGCAGGTCGTCCCGGCCCGACACGAGCAGCGGCCCCTCGATGACGCGATACCCGGTATGATCGAGGTACTTGTGGATGACGGTGAGGCGCTGGCGCAGCACGTCGGAGTTCATCGAGCCGGCCGCAGGACCGCGCTCGGTGCCCCACAATTCTCCCATGCGTTTTTGATTGTTGGCCTTCACCGCCGCGAGAAACTGGGCGAGCGACTCGTTCATCGACTGCGGGACCGGCGTTCCGGCACCGGGGTTCTTGCCGCACGCGGCAGCGGCCAGCAAGAACAGAGAGAGCGCGAGTCGTCGCTTCACGAGAGCACACACCTGAGGTGAGGACGAACCGAAGGTAAAATACCATGCGTCTCTACGTCAACATCGATCACGTCGCCACGCTGCGCGAAGCACGCAAGACGGACGAGCCCGACCCCGTGCAGGCGGCCGCCGCCGCCGAGCGCGCGGGCGCCGACGGCATCACCGTGCATTTGCGTGAAGACCGGCGTCACATTCAGGATGCCGACGTCGCGGCGCTCGCGCGGAGCGTGAAGACGGTGCTCAATCTCGAGTTGGGCGCGGCCCCCGAGATCGTGCGCATCGCCGCGCGCGTGAAGCCGTTTCAGGCGACGCTGGTCCCCGAGCACCGCCGCGAGATCACGACTGAAGGTGGGCTCGCGTTGCGGCGCGGCGATCGCCGGCTGCGCACCGCCATCGAGAAGCTGCAGGACGCCGGCATCCGCGTGAGTCTGTTCATCGATCCCGTGCGCGCGGTCATTGATCAGGCGCGCGCGCTGGGGGTTCCCGCGATCGAGCTGCACACCGGGCGGTACGCGCACAACTGGCGCCCCCCCCGGACGGGTCCGCTGCACGAGCTGCGCCGCGCCGCCACGCACGCGCAGGCGCTCGGACTCGCCGTGCACGCAGGCCACGGTCTGACGTACCTGAACGTGCAGCCGGTGGCCGCGATCCCCGAGATCGAGGAGCTGAACATCGGGCACTCAATCGTCAGCAATGCCGTGTTTTGGGGGCTGGAAGAGGCGGTGCGCCGCATGAAAACGCTGGTGATTACGGCCCGGAATCCCTAGCTTGGAGTCGCCATGACCACACCTGGCGCTCCACAGCCCCTTGGTATGAGCGACTTCTTCGCCCTCGAGGCGGGGGAGTATCTCGACCGGCTCGACGCGTTGCTGCAAACGCCCGCCCCGGCGCCGGACGAGATGGTGCGGCTGGCGCGGGCGGTGCGCGGCAGCGCGCTCATGGCGAGTCACCAGCCGATCGCGCGCGCCGCGATGGGACTCGAAGCTCTGGGCCGGGGGCTGCGGGAAGGGCGGCGGCAGTGGGACGTCGCGACCAAACAGCTCGCGACGCGCGCGATCGACGACCTGAAGGTGTTCGTGCGCAAAGCGGCGGCCTGGACCGACGCGGATACCGCAAAGGCCGAAACGCTCGCGGCGCAGCTCGAGCAGCTCGGCGGTCGGCCCTCCGGGCAGGTGCGCGCGGCGGAAGTCACGGGGTTGGACGCGGGCGGGCGCGCATTCGTAGCCCGTGAGGGCGCGGCGATCGCGAGCGCGCTCGACCGCGCCGGGCGCGCCCTCCGCACCAACCCGCTGGCGCACGATGCGCTGCAGGCGGTGCTCAAGGCCATCCAGCCGCTGCGCGGGCTCGCGGCGCTGAACGACCTGCCTCCCCTGCCCGATCTGCTCGACGGCATCGAACAGGCGATCGGTGAGCTCAATCGCGCCACGACTGCGCCGGCCCCCCCTCCCGCTCCTGGGTTGGGCGATCGGATCGCGGAGCTATTCCAGATGGCGGCGACGTCGATCGCACACGCCGCGCGCGAGGTCGCCGAGCGCGGCCGTCCCGACGTGGAGACCGCGGAGTTCAGGCGGTTCGCGGGGCTGCTCGTGCAGTTCATGGAGAGCGAGCCCGACGTGGTGCCGATCGAGCGTCTCGCGACGATCGTGCACCGCGGCACTGCGCCAGCCGGAGCCGAGAACCGGCCGGCGTCCCTCGGGCAGGTCGAGCTGGTCAGTCATGGCGAGCATCTCCGCCAGGCGGCCGATTCACTCGAACGCGCGCCGAGCGCGACCCAGCGCGAGCTGCGCGCGCACACGCTCGGCGGAACGTTTCGGGCGCTCAGCGCCGCGGGCGGCGGTCCGGTCGCCGAGCGCGTCGCCGAGTTCGCGCAGGCCGCGCGCGAGGCGGTGACGAGTGGCGTCGCGGTGCGTCAACCGGCGCTGTTCGCGGCTGAGCTGCGCAGGGCCGGCGAGATTCTCTCGGCGTCGGGCAGCGGCGACGAGACCGCGAGCGCCGCCGCGCTTGCGGCCGTGACACTGGCCGTGCGGCGTCTGGGTGGAGCGGAGCCAACGTCCGCCCCTCCACAACCTCCACCAACCGCCACGCGTCGTTCACCACCTCCGGCGCCAGCCGCGCTCACCACGCCGGCGGAGCGGGCGCGCCGCTCCGAAGCCACGCGCGCCCCGGCCGCTGCGCCGTACGAGCCGCCGATCGGCGCCGAGTCGTCGCCCGATATCGCGGGGTCGTGGATGGTCTATCAACGCATGGTCGCGGCGGGCATCGGACCTGCATCGTTGGAGGAACTGATCTCGGGGACCCCGACGCCGACCCCGGGCGCCCCGGGGCGTGGCCCCGGGGCCCGCCAAGAGGCCCCCCGCGGCAACGGCAGCGAGCCTGTCGACATCAGCACGCTCCTCTATAAGGGCGCCCGTGCGCGCCAGCGCGCACAGGAGCTGCGCGAGCTCGCGAAGCGCTCGAGCGGCGACGCGCTGCGGGCGATCATCGACGAAGTCTGCGACCTCGTTGTCCTCGCCATCGAACCCGAGTAGTCGAAAGCGCTTTCACTGGGCGCCGCTGATCGGTTTGATCGTCAGCGTCGCGCTGCTCGCGTGGGTGCTGTACCGGATCAACCTGCGCGAGGTGTGGGCGTACGCCCAGCACGCCAACGGACTGCTGCTCCTGCTCACGGTCGTGGTCGCGACGATCACGTTCCCGGTGCGCACGCTGCGCTGGCAGCTGATCCTGCGCGACGCCGAGGGCCAGCGACTCCCGTTCCGGCCGCTCTGGCACGCCACGTCGATCGGGTTCATGGCGAACAACCTGCTCCCCGCCCGCGCCGGCGAGGTCGCGCGCGCCTACGTGGCGTCACAGCAGGTTCCGGCTCGGTTCTCGACGGCGCTCACGTCGATCATCGTGGAGCGTGTGTTCGACGGGCTGGTGATGCTCGGGTTGATGGCGGTCGCGATTGCCGCGCCGTCGTTTCCGGTGCACGCGCTCGTGGGCGGCAAGTCGCTCTCGGCGATCGCGGCGTCCACCGCGGCGCTGTTCGCCGTGATCCTCGTGATCGCGCTGCTCGTCGCGAACCGGCCCACGTTCTGGCTCGTGCTGGTCGAGCGAGTGTCCCGGCGCGTCCTGCCTGACACGATTGCGGACCGAATCGTCCGCGCCTCGGACGGCATCGTCGTGGGACTCCTGCCGCTCAGAAGCCCGGCGCGGTTCTTCGGTGTCGTCCTATGGTCGCTCGTGCTCTGGCTCACGAATGCCGCGGCGTTCGCGATCTGCTTCAAGGCATTTGGGCTCGATGTCCCGGTGGAGGCAGCCCTGCTGCTGCAAGGCATCATCGGGTTTGGCGTCGCCGTGCCATCGACGCCCGGGTATGTGGGCGTGTTTGAAGCCGCTACCATGGTCACGCTGGGATTTTACGGCGTGGACTCGAGCCTCGCGGCGAGCTACGCGCTGACCTACCACGTGACGACGTTCATTCCGATTACGCTGCTGGGACTCTGGTCGCTGTCGCGACTCCATCTCCGACTGCGCGAGGTGCGCACGGCCGCGGCACGAGCGCAGCCGTGACATCGCTGCAGCTCCTGGCGCACGCCAAGATCAACCTGTTCCTCCGTATCCTGGCGCGCGAGTCGTCGGGGTTTCATCAGATCGAAACGGCGTTCGCGCTGCTGGAGCTGGCGGACGAGCTGGTGGTGCGCCGGACGGAGGCCGGTGTTGCGCTCGAGGTCGTCGGGCCTGACCTCGGCCCGGTCGAGGAGAACCTCGCGGTCCGGGCGGCGCGCATGATTCTGGACGCGACCGGAAATCGCTTCGGCGTGGCGATCACGCTCACCAAACACATCCCCGTGCGCGCCGGATTGGGTGGCGGTTCGAGCGATGCGGCCGCGGCCCTGCATGCCGTCAACGCGCTCGCCGGAAATGCGGTGCCGCGTCAGGAACTGATGCATTTCGCCACGCGACTCGGCGCCGATGTCTCGTTCTTCGCCGGCGGTGCCCCGCTCGCGGTTGCGTGGGGCCGGGGTGAGCGGCAGTTCCGCGTCGCGGCGCCCTCGTCGCAGCCGGCCCTGATCGCCGTGCCGCCGATTCAGGTCGCGACGCCCGACGCGTACAAGTGGTGGGACGAGCAGAATCCGACGCCACCGTCGCGCGGCCCGGTCACGCTCGATACCGACGCCCTGAGCAGCTGGGGGAGCATCGGACGCCTCGGCGGCAATGACTTCGAGGCGACGGTGTTCGGCAAGCATCCGGAGCTGCGATCCCTGTACGAGCGGATGGCGGGGACGGGGCCGGTGTGGGTGCGGTTGTGCGGATCAGGAAGTGCGATTGCCGCGGTCTACAAGAAGGAAAGCGAGCGCGACGATGCCATGCAGCGAGTGGGAGAAAAGCAGCAGCGGCTGATCAAGACTGCGACGCGCGCGGAGCCGGTTACGGCCGCGGGACGATCTTGAAGAGGTTGCCCGACTCCGACGTGATGTAGAGCTCGCCGTCCGCGTCCTCGCCGAAGCTGTTGGGCAGCTCGTTCCCGTTCAGCCACGTGTAGCGCCGCCTTGAGCTCACCGTACCACCAGACCACACAAACGTCTCGACCCAGGCCGCGCAGTAGTCCAGGTAGAAGTATGTGCCTCGGAGCGCAGGTATCGCGGCGCCACGGTACACAAACCCGCCAATGACAGAGCATCCATCCGCGTGCGTGTAATCCCATACCGGCAGCGTGAGCCCATTCATGTTGCACGCCGTTCCGCCGCCGAAGCACTCCCGGCCTTCCATGATGCGCCAGCCGAGGTTCTGACCGCCCGTGCCTGTGTGAGGCACGACGTCGATTTCTTCGCGGGTGTTGTCACCGACGTCGCCGATGTACATGTCTCCCGTCTGGCGGTCGAAGCTGAACCGAAACGGATTGCGCAGGCCGTAGTTCCACAGCTCGTGCCGAAACGTGCTGTGGGTGGCCCACGGGTTGGTCACGGGAATCTGGTAGGGCCCGGTGGGCCCGACGTTGAGTCGCAGGATCGAGCCGAGCAGCTCGGTACGATCCTGGCCGTGACCGTTGGGGTCGCCGCAGCAACCGCCGTCGCCGACGCTCAGATACAGGTATCCATCCTGCCCGTACGCGAGCATCCCACCGTTGTGGTCACCGCCCGGCTGCGGAATCGTCAGGAGCGTGTCTTCACCCGAGAGCGCCGTGTCGGACGTCGCAGTGGCGACGTGAAAACGCGACAGCACGGTCTCGACCGACGGGTTGACGTAGTACACGACGAAATACTTGCTGGTCGCGTAATCAGGAGGGAACGCCATGCCCAGAATACCCTGCTCGGCGCCGGTCGAGACCTCCGCCGTAATATCGAGGAACGGCTTCGCTTGGAGGACGCCGTTCTTGAAGACGCGGATCGTCCCGGTCCGCTCCACCACGAACAGGCGGTTGCGATCACCGGGCGGCGTGGTGACATAGAGGGGATTGCTCAGCCCGGTTGCCACGGTGTCCAGCACCAGCTCGGGAATCGCCCCGGGACCGCCCGGTTCGTTACCGCACGCGGCGCCGAGCCACGCAGCCGCGAGCGCGCCGATCCACACGCCCCTGCGACGGAGATTGGTCATGTCCTAATTATACCTGAGGCTCTACCGCGCGTTGTGACGTGCGCCCCGGTGGCCAGGTAGTTTATCAGGACAGGTACCACTACCAGGAGCCCGCCTATGCGCCGTTCGTGTTCGATCGCGTTTCTCATCCTACTCGTAGCCGCGTGCCACGAATCGCCCACGGCCCCCGTGTCCGATTTGAACGCGATCGCGGTCAGCGTGAGCGTCGCGCCAAATACCATTGTCGTCGGAGCAAAGGCGAACGTGGTGGTATCTCTCAGGAATACGTCGGCACACCCAGTCGTGATCTCAGCGTGTCCGATCTACTTCTGGGTCCAAGGGAATGGTGGACAGATTGTTGGAGGGAGTAACGGAATTGCCTGCATCGCTGGAACGTTGGTCTATCAGCCACTGCGATTTGCTCCGTTCGAACGAAAGCAACTCGCCTTCGAATGGGGCGAGACGCAGAATGTGGCGCCAGGCCTCTACGATGTCTTCGGGTGGGTGAACCTCCCCGAGCGTGCTTCGACCCCTGTGCGCATTACGGTACTCCCCGCGAACTGAATACAGCCCGAGCATCGGCCAGCGCTTTTAGCGCACTGGCCTGCTCGGCGGGCGAATTCCACGCCGTGCTGGCCCGCGTCGTCGTCTCGATTCGATCGATCCAGCGCAGGAAAAACGCCGCGTCCGCGGCTGAGCGCACCGGCTTGTCCCCCACCTGCACGTAGATCGGGCTCGTCGAGCCGAACGGATAGAGATCCAGCACCGGCATCGTCGCGCGCTCGGCGTACGCTCGCAACACGAACCAACCACTTTCACTGACCGGAATTGCGACCGTGTCATTCGCCGTCATGCGATTGCCGGAGAGCGGAATCGTCGCAGCGACCTTCCCATTCCCGATGATCTCTACGTGGTCGATCGGCACATTCGAACGCATGCTCACGCGCGCTGACAACTGATGACTGCCTGCTGACAGCCGCAGTTCGTCGCCAACTCCCCGCCCGGCCAGCGAAAACTCGAGCAACGGCGCGTTGGTGACGAAGGTGCGCCCGGCCTTGATCCCCGAGAGCCAGCGACGGTGATCGAGCGTCGCGCCGGCTTTCACGAAGGTCCGGACGAGGCCGGGGGGCCCGCGCAGGCTCGCGAAGTTCGGGAATGCATCGGTCCCCGCCGCCGCCGGAATTCGAAATCCGCAATTGAGTAGCCGGTACCAGATCTCCGATGTGATCAGATGATCCGAGTATCCCATCACTTCGAGATAATCGACCTTGCCGAGCGCGACATCGACCGGCAGTTGATAGTTGAGCGCTGTGGTCGTGTCGAAAGGATCTGGTTTCGTATCGAACGGATGGACGTATCCGACGAGCGCCTGCTGCGCGTGCGCCAGATCAGCGACCGTGGCGTTCGTCGGGGCAAGACTCGAGGCAGCCGTGTTGGGATAGCCGGCGTAATCGGGGAGGAGGTAGTGAGAAGAAAGGCCAAGCAACCCCATGTGGCCCCACACGCTCGTGTGGAATTCCTGGCCATGCATCAGCAGAAACGTGGCGGTCGAGACCGGATCCTTGTCCGTGCGGAAGTACGCGATGTCCGGAATCCGCTGCTCCTTGTTCACGATCAGGTTCTCGACGACGTGCAGGTCTTCGGCGCGCGCTTGAAACGCGAGTTGCCGAGGCGTGTTGCGATAGGCGCCCCCGTAATTCATGTGCACGTGCACGTCGCCGCTCCACCAGCCGCGCGCGGGAAGGTTGGCCAGCGGCGCGAGCACCACGCGATGCACGACGCTGCCACCGGCCGGCACGATGAAACGCCCTCGAAACGCGCGGAATTCCGGCCCGTGCCACACTTCGACTTGCACGGGACCTGCGGGGACCGTCAGCTCCGCCGATCCGTTCGTGTGGAAGTATGGATACTCGAACTGCCGCTCCTTGCGATCGAACGCCTCATCGGCATGGCGCCAGGCGTCATCCGGCGCATAGCCGCGGCCCTCGCGCGTCGTCACGGAGACGCGCGCGGGTACGGGCTTCCCGGCGCGATCCACGATCTCGAGGTGGAGCGTGCCCGCGGAATCGCGGTGCACGCGCTCCCGTGGGACCACCGCCTGCCGGCGGCCGCCGAGGACCTCGACCACCCAGAGGGCCGTGTTTCCGCCTTCATTCGAGATGAACGCAATCCGGCGGCCATCGCGTGACCAGCGCGGTGCGGTCGCGTCGAACTCACCGTAGGTCAGCGCAAATGGATCGCCCCCTTCGCTCGTCATGACCCACAGCTGATTCCATTGCCGCCCGAGGTAGGAGCTGTACACGATCCGCGTCCCGTCGGGCGACCAATCAGGACGCGCCTTCCACGTGGTTTCTTCGTAGTGCAGCTCGCGCAGCGGCGCTCCCGGGCGCGCCTCCATGCGCCAGAGGCCGCCGCTGCCGTGGATGTGACCGCGATTCGAGACGAGGACGAGCTCCTTCCCGTCGGGCGACCACGCGGGCGAGATGTAGTGATCCCAGCGGCTGTAGTAGTAGCGCGGGAGCTGGCTGTCGTTGTCCTCAGTGAGGCGAAGCGGGTCCTTCGCCCCTTCGGGGCTCAGGATGAAGACATGCCAGCGGCGGTTGAACACCGTCGAGACGAAGGCGATGCGTGTCCCATCGGGCGACCAGCGCGGCTCGACATTCACGGCGCCGTTGGAGGTGAGCGGCGTGACGCTCCCCGATTCCAGGTCGAGCAGCTCCAGCTCGATCGCGTCGCGCGCGTAGCGCGCGAACACCACCGAGCGGCCATCCGGCGACCAATCGGGCTGATAGTCGTACGAGGGTCCGGAGGTGATCTGCGTGGCCACTTGTGACCCGACCCTCTGGCGCCACAGGCTCCCCTGCATCGAGTAGATCAACTCCTGGTCGTCCGGCGACCAGGCCGCTGCACTTGGCCCACTGGTGGCTTGAGGAACGTACATCTCGCGCCAGTAGTAGGCGTGCGGCACATCGACCTGTTTGAGAACCGGTTCCCGTTGAGCGTATAGATCAGCGCCCATGGGTAGGGGCGCAGCATGCTGCGCCCCTACGAACAACATCACGCTTAGCGCGACTCGTCGACCCATCGCTCGATCGCGGCACGCAGCACCGGCAATGGCACCGCGCCGTTTTCCAGGACACGGTCGTGAAAGACGCGAATGTCGAACTTGTCGCGGAGCTTGTTCTGGGCGAACGCGCGCAGCCGCTGGATTTCGAGGCGGCCCAGCCCGTACGACAGCCCCTGCGCCGGCCACACGGGATAGCGGTCGACGGCCACTTCGGCGCGCACCAACGGCACGTGCGTGTGCTCGCGGATGTAATCGATCGCTTGCGCGCGCGTCCAGCCGAACGCGTGGATTCCTGTATCCACCACGAGCAACGTCGCCGACAACGTGATGTCGGCGAGCATGCCGAACTGCTCCACGTCCGAGGAATACAAGCCCATCTCGTCGGCGAGCTGCTCGGCGTACTCGGCCCAGCCCTCCCCCATGCCCGGTGACCAGAAGTAACGCCCGATGGCCGGGATGGAATCGCCGCGCTCCAGCGCGATCGTCCCCTGGAGATGGTGGCCGGGAATCGTTTCGTGGAACGACAATGCCTCGAGATCGGCGCGCGATTTGCGCCGCGGGTCGTACGTGGAGAGGTAATAGATCCCCGGCCGGCTGCCATCCTCGGCCGGTGGATTCCACTCGCCCACGCTCTGGCGTTCGCGGAATGCCGGATACGGTTCCACCACCACCGGGGCTCGCGGCAGGCGCCCGAACCACTTCGGCATCGCCGCTTGCGCGCGCTGCAGCGCGTCACGCGCCGTCTGCAGCATCTCCTCCCGCGTGTGGAACGTGAACGCGGTGTCTCGACGCAGCCGCTCGAGCAGCGCCGAGACGTCACCCGTGCGCATGGAGCGCTGGGCGATCAGGCGCATCGTCCGCCAGAGCTGCTCGACCGTGGCAATGCCGAGGTTGTGGATCGAGTCGGCTGACAGGGCGAGGCCGGTCGTGGCGCGAATCGCCGCTTTGTAGCAGTCCAATCCGTGCGGGTTGGCCGAGACGCCGATCGCCGTGCGCGCGCGCCCCAGGTACTCCGCGGCGAGGAAGTCGCGGTAGGCGCGCATGGCGGGCGTAATCTGCTGCTCGATGATCTGCGCGAGCTCGCGCCCGAATCCCGGCGTCGAATCTCTCCGAGCGGGGTCGTACAGTGGCGACTGCTCGACGGGCGTAGCGAGCAGTGTGTCGAGCTCGTTGAGCGCGATCTGCACGTTGCCACGCGGCGCCGTGTAATTGCGCCGCAAGCCTTCACGGTGGTTCGCTGTCTCTGTGGCGATGAAACCCGGGATCGCGCGCCAGCGCGCGAGCACCTGGGCGCGCGCGTCGTCGCTGCCGACAGGCTGGAGCGCCGCGAGCGACGTGATCGTCGACAGCCAGCCGCCGCCGGTGTGCGCCACGCTCCACAGCTCGTAGCGGCACACGCGGGTCGCGACCGAACCTTCGAGCGCATCGCGCATGATCCCGTAGGCAACCCACTCGGGCCGGCCGGCGATGCGCTTCGGGTTGACCCGCTTCAGCGTCGCCAGCCAGGTGTCTTCGCGGGCCTGCCAGCGCGCCAGCGACTCGGGGGAATTATCCGGCAGCCGGTCGTGCCGGATGTTGGCGACGCCGTTCTGAGTTCCCTCATCGGGATGCTGCTCGAAGTACGCCACCATATAGCTGTCGGCGAGCTGGCGGACCTGGATCGCGAGCGAGTCCGTCCCGGCCTGGAGCGCAACCAGTGCGAGCGCGAGCGTGGGCGTCATGATCTGAGATACAGCCTTTTGGGATCGAGCACTTCGCGCAACAACTGGAGCTCGGCGGCGGTCGGTGCGTCGAGCCGATCGAGCTTAGGCCGCGCGCGCAGCGGCCAGCCCACGCCCGCCTGGACATCGGCGACGTCTACACCGGGATACAGCGCGGCGAGCACCAGCTCGCCGTCCGTGCCGTCGCGCTCGAGTACGCCCTTGTCGGTGATCACCTTGGCGACGCGCTGACCCGGACTGGTCAGAAAGTCGACGCGCTCCGGGAATGCGCGCGGCGAAAGCTTTGCGACGATCAGGATCCGCTGCGCATGGATGGCGATTTCGGCCGCGCCGCCCGACCCGGGCAGCCGCACCTTGGGTCGTTGGTAGGATCCGATGACCGTGGTGTTGATGTTCGCGTGGCGGTCCACCTGCGCGCCTCCCAAAAAGCCCACCTCGATCCGGCCGTTTTGCAGAAACAGCTGAAATACGTCCGCCATGCCGCACACCATCAGCGACCCGGTGACCAGGGCGGGATCGCCGATCGAGACCGGCAACCGCGACGGCGTCGCCCCCACCGCGCCCGATTCGTAGATGAGCACGAGGTTCGGCGCGTGCGTGCGACGCGCGAGATTGCACGCGAGGTTCGGCAATCCGATGCCGACGAACACGACCTCGCCGTCCCTGAGCTCGCGCGCGGCGACGGCAGCCATCATCTCGTCGGGCGTGTACCCCGCGGCATGGCCGCGGGGGCCGCTCTTAGTAGCCGTAGTTCACTCCGGCGCTGATCTTCTCTCCCGCCTTGAGCCGCTCCGCCAACCTCGGCTGCTTCTGCATGTACTCGCCGCGATTCTTGACGCCGTAGACGAATTCGTCCAGATAGTTGGCGAGCTGCGCGCGCTCCCTGGAAATCGCTTCCCAAGCCACGTAGAAGTCGTTGTCCCGGTCGTAATAGCCCTGCGCGTACGAGGGATGCGCGCCCCACGGCTCGACCACCACGGCGCTGACCACGGCCGCGGGAATCAGGGTGCGATTCGGATCGGAGCGGATTACCCGCTCGTCCACGAGCTCCTCCACGACGACGATCACGCGCGCCGACGCGAACGCGGCTTCCTTCTGGACGCCGAGCAGTCCCCAGACCTGCGTGTTGCCCTGCGCATCGGCACGCTGCGCGTGTACGATGGTGACGTCGGGATTCAGCGCCGGTACCGTGGCCAGATCCTCGCCGGTGTACGGACATGTGACCGATTTGATGCGCGGATTCACCCGCGGCAGATCGGTGCCGGCGTAGTCGCGCAGCGTCCAGAACGGCAGCCGCGCCGCGCCGGCGAGGAAGCGCGCGACCATGCCGAAATGGGAGTACTCCTCGATCTCGAGCTGCCCGCCTTCGACGGCGCGGCGGAACGCGTACAGCGACCCCACACCCGGGTTCCCCGCCCACGAAAACACGAGCTTCCGGGCGCATCCCGCGGCGATCATCTGGTCGTAGATCAAGTCCGGGGTGAGCCGGCACAGCGTGAGATCGCGCCGGCGCTGGCGGATGATCTCGTGGCCCGCGGCGAACGAAATGAGATGGGTGAAGCCTTCGATGACGACGACGTCGCCGTCACGCACCATGCGCGCGACGGCGTCCTGCATCGAAACAACCTTTGAGCCGTCAGCCATCAGCCGTCAGCTCAATCACTCATCTCATGCAGGCATTCATCGATGATGCGGAGTGCTGTGTCGACATCGTATTCGTCGACCACGAGCGGCGGGGCCAGCCTGAGAGAGCTCTTGCCGCAGCCGAGCAGCAGCAATCCCTTCTTGAAGGCGCGGCCCACCAGCTCGTGCGGGATGTCGGGCGCGGGCTCGCGCGTGGTACGGTCTTTCACGAATTCGACGCCCACCATGAGGCCGCGCCCGCGCACGTCCCCGATCGCGGCGTACTTCTCCTGCAGCCGGCGCGCGCCGGTGATCAAGCGCTCGCCCATCGTGTTCACCCTGGGCAGCAACTCTTGCTCGACGATGTCGAGCGTCGCGAGCGCCGCCGCGCAGCACACGGGATTGCCGCCGAACGTCGTGCCGTGCGCCCCCGGCTTCCACTTCATGATCGATTCTTTCGCGATGATCGCGCCGATCGGCATGCCGCTGCCGAGACCCTTCGCGGAGAGCAGGATGTCGGGCTCGATCCCTTCGTACTCGCACGCCCACATCTTGCCGCTCCGTCCCACGCCGCTTTGCACCTCGTCGCACACGAGCAGGATGCCGTAGCGATCGCAGATCGCGCGCAGGTCTCGCAGATATCCGGCCGGCGGTACGACGTAGCCCCCTTCGCCCTGAATCGGCTCGACGAAGATTGCCGCGACGCTGTCCGGCGAGACCTTCTTGGCGAACAACTCCTGCTCGATCCACGAGGTGCAGCGCGTCGTGCACGCGGACTCGCCGCGGCAGTAGTCGCAGCGATAGCGATAGCCGTAGGGGACGTGATGAATCTCCGGAATGAACGGCGCGAACCCGGAGCGTTGCACCGCCTTGCTCGCCGTGAGACTTAAGCCCCCGTAGCTGCGCCCGTGGAAGGCGCCGAAGAATCCGATGATCGCCGGCCGGCCGGTCGAATGTCGCGCCAGCTTGATCGCGCCCTCGACCGCCTCGGTCCCCGAGTTCGACAGAAACACGCGCTTCTTGCTCGGCCCCGGCGCGAGCTGGGCGAGCCGCTCGCACAACGCCGCGAAGCTCTCGTAGTAGAAGTCGCTGCCGCAGATATGCAGGAACTTGGCGGCCGCGTCCTGCACCGCCTTCACCACCTTGGGATGTCCGTAGCCCGTGGACGCGACGGCGATCCCGGCCATGAAGTCGAGGTAGCGATTGCCGTCCACGTCCTCGACCATCGGCCCCTGCCCCCGCGCCACGACCAGCGGATACTCCTTGGGATACGACGTGGACGCGAAGCGGTCCTGCCGCTCGACGATGGCGCGCGCCTTGGGACCCGGGGGCGGGACGACGATGCGCGGATAGTCTCGACCCGTCGCGGTCATGCGCGGACCTTCGTTTCGGCCAGCGTTTTCTCGAGCGCCGTCGTGAAGCGGCTCACGATCTCGTCGATCTCTTCCTCTTCAATAATGAAGGGCGGAGCCACCATCACGAGATCGCCGTTCGTCCCGTCCGCATGCCCGACATTCGGCCAGACGGTGAGGCCCGCATCGAGTGCGGCATCGGCGAACGTCTCGGCGAACTTGACCGAGCGCGGGAACGGCACGCGGCTGCCTTTGTCCTCCACGAACTCGATGCCGGCGAGCAGACCGCGGCCCCGCACGTCCCCGACATGCGGCAGATCGGAGAGTTTGGCGAGGCGTTGATGGAGCACGCGGCCCATGCGTGCGCAGCGCTCGATGAGGGAATGCTTCTTCAGATAACGCATCGTCGCGACGCCCGCGGCGCACGCGACGGGGTGATGCGAGAAGGTCTGGGCGTGCATGAAACTGCCGGACCCTTTGGCGATCGCATCCACGATGCGATCGGGCGCCGCGATGCCCGACAGCGCCGCGTAGCCGCCGGAAATCCCTTTGCCGAACGTCATGATGTCGGGCGCAACGCCGTACGGCTCCATCGCCCACCAGGTCCCCGTGCGGCCCACTCCTACCAGGACCTCGTCGGCAACCAGCAGCACGTTGTGGCGGTCACAGATCTCACGCACGCGCCGGAAATACTCGGGCCGCGGCGTGGATCCGCCCGTCGACGAGCCGCCCACCGGTTCGGCGATGAATGCGGCGACCTGGTCCGCCCCCAATCGCGTGATCGCTTCTTCCAGCACATTGCCGCTGCACACCGGGCAATTCGCACCCTTGCCGCCGCACTCACAGCGATATGGATACGACGCGGGGATGCGGTGCACGTCGACGAGCCAGGGACGGAACATCGCCTTGTACGCTTCGCGCGCGGACGCCGAGAGCGCGAGCAGGGTATTGCCGTGATAGCCCGGCGCGAGCGCGATGATCCGGTTCTTGGACGGCTTGCCGCGCTCGATCCAGTACTGCCGCGCCAGCTTCAGCGCGGCCTCGACCGCCTCCGATCCACTACAGAGGAAGTAGAGCTTCGAGAGATCCCCCGGCAGGGTTGCTGCGATCTCGGCCGCGAGCTCCTCGACCGGGCCATGCGTGAACATCGTGCCTGACAGATACCCGAACTGGCGGCACTGTTCGGCGACCGAGTCCGCGATTTCCGGGTTGGAGTGGCCGAGGTTCGCCACGTAGGCACCCCCGACGGCATCGAGGTAGCGCTTGCCGCGCTCATCGATGAGCCAGCAGCCGTCCCCGCGCACGATCTTGGGATACTCGTGCGCGAGCTTCCGATAGAAGACCGGACTATCGGGATACGCGTACGTCATTGGCCCCCGGGGGCTCGCGACCACGGCGGCGTCACCCCGTTGCTGCGCGCGTACGCGATCAGCTGTCCCAGATGCTCGTGCGCGTGCGTGACGGTGGTGAGATAAACGTTGCGATAGGTGGTCTGCTGTCCGAACATCGTCGCGGGCTTGTCGAGATCGGCATCACTCGTATTGCGAATCGCGGTGCGCACGTGGTCGAACGAGCGCTTGAGCTGTGCGATCGCCTCGGCGCGACTGGCGGCGTTCTCTCCCTGCGGTGCATCGGCCGGGGCCTTCACGCCCGCAAACGATGGGAGGTAGTAGTTGCCGCCGGTGACGTGCATGATGACTTCGCCGACGGAGCGGACGCCGGCCGCGGGCCGCCACGACAGCTTGTCTTCGGGGATCGCTCCGGCGAGCTGCTCGAGCTTGCTCGCGGCATCATCGAGCTGCGCGAGCATGTCGCCGCGCACACCCTTCGGCGCTGCGGCACCTTGAGCTGCTGCTGCGGAACTCAGACCGACCAGACCGGCGGCCAGCAGAGCTATAGCCTTCATATGACGCTCCCGGTTTTGAGTAGGACCGGGAATATGCCGCCATTTGGGCGGCACCGCTCGTCAGGGCAACGGAGCTGTCACGCGAGCGGTAAGCCCCTTGCGACCGCTGATAGCAAACGCCGCAACGCTGACGGTGCCGCGGAACGGAATCGGACCGCTGACCACGGGACTGCGTGCCGTTGGGTCGCTGCCATCGGTCGTGTAGCGCATGGTGAAGCCGGGAATCTCCAGGGTGCTGTACACCATCCCTCCCTGGACCTTGAGGCCCGGAGTCGGGATCCGGTAATTGAGTCCCGGCATCTCGCGCTCGAGCCTGGGCAGCTCGCGCTTACCAACCACATTGACGAGCTGCGACCACGAATCTCCAAAGAGCGAATCGGATTTGGCCGCGTTGCTCTCCCGCGCCCACGCGGGGTCCGCTGCCCAGGCGCGCTCGGCGAGCCCGAACAGCTTCGGCACGAGCATGTAGTCGAGCCGCCCTTCACCACCGATCGTCTCCGACCACAGATTGCCCTGAATGCCGAGGATGTGCGCGCGACCGTAGTCGGTGAGCCGATCCTTGCCGACGAAGACGTTGGGATTGAGCGGATTGCCGGCGCGGTCGACGCGCGCGTTGCGGTAGTAGTCGAACGGGATGAACTCGAAGGGCTTGCGGAGATCGATGAAGCCGCCCCAGTCGAGTCCCCGCTCATCGGGATTGGGATTCCACGCGAGATCGAAATAGAAATTCGTGACGGGACTGAGCACGACGTCGTAGCCGCCGTTCGCGAGCCGGTACGCGAGATCCTCGGCGCCCCAGCCAGGGACGTTGTTCCAGACATACGCGCGCCAGCCGCGCTCGGCGAAACCCGGATTGACGATCTGGGCCGGCCGTCCATTGAGTCGCGTCTTACGCACCGCAATCTCTTCCCAGCCCGAGGGCACGAGCCCGTGGGGCTTCAGGATGTCGGCGACTCGACCATACAACACGTACCAGAGATCGTCGACGCTGGTGAGTCCCTTCGCCTGCATGAGCGCCTGGACTGCCGGCGAGCCCACCCAGACGCCATTCGGGACTTCGTCTCCGCCCATGTGGATGTTCTTCAAGGGCGCCCCGGCCTCGCGATGCATCGCGACGAGATCGCCGACCACCTTGTCGATGAAGCGATACGTCGACTCGAGCGCCGGATCCATCACGTTGTCCGGGTAGCCCTGCACCGAGCGGTACGTCGAGCGGTCGTTCGGATCGGTCAGCTGGTATTGCGCGTTCCCCGCCATCGCCTTGACGGCGGCGCGCGCGTGGCCGGGCATCTCGATCTCGGGAATCACCTCGATGTGGCGCGCGGCCGCGTAGCGCACGATTTCGATGTAGTCCGCGCGGGAGAAGAATCCGCTGCCCCAGCTCTGATCGGTTTGACCACCCGAACCCCAGGCTGGTTGCAGGAATTGTTTGGAGTCGAGCGTGTGGCCGCGGCGTGCGCCAATGGTCGGTCAGCTCCGGGAGCCCGGCGATTTCGATGCGCCAGCCCTCGTCGTCGGTGAGGTGCATATGGAAGACGTTGAGCTTGTAGCGCGCCATGAGGTCGAGCACGCGCAGCACCGAGGCCTTCGGCTGAAAGTTGCGCGCGACGTCGAGCATGAAGCCGCGGTAGCCGAACCTCGGCGCGTCAACGACGCGGATAGCGGGCAACGTGAGTCCCTGACTTGGAGACGGTGCCGGCAGGAGATTCCGCAGGGATTGCAGCCCATAGAAGACGCCAGCAGACGAGGCACCGACGATCCGGATCCCGCTCGTCGGATCGATCACCAGCTCGTACGCCTCAGGCGAAGACTGCCCCTGGATAGCGCCCAGTTCGAGGCGCACCAGCGCGTTTCCCAGCTCGGCACGGAAGTAGGGCCTGAGGAATTCGCCCGCGAACCGCGCCTCATTCGAGAGCTCGGCTGCTGCTGTAATCCCCGGCATCGCCGTCAGTCGGTACTGTCCCGCCCCCCGTGTGACCTGGACCGGCGTCGGAAACAGGGGCGGGAGCTCGCTCAGCGGGATGTCGCGGGCCGCAGAGTCGCGCGTGAACTGCGCCGCAGGGGTGACGATGTGCTGCGAGCGCTGGAACGGAGCCGCGACGTAATCGGTCAGCGGAACGGCGACGTCTTTCGCGTTGTCGAACACGATGTACGGACCGCCAGGGACGAAGCTGCGATTGAGCAGCGGGTCGGTCCGGTACGGAATCTTGATCGTCGCGCCGGGCGCGAGACCGGCGAAGCCCGCGCCGCGGGACGATCCGGTGCAGATCGCCCAATGACGTCCTCGATGTTGAAGCCCGACTCCCACGGTGCCCGAGTCGGCCGAGTGCAGTGCGCTGAAGTAGATCGCCCAACCGCTCGGCGGCAGCGGTTTCGTGTCGCGGTTCGTGAGCGTGAAGGCCGCGTTGGTATCGCCCGTGAGCTCCCAGCGAAGCTGCAGAGCGGTCTGAGCGGCAGCCGGGCCGGCGGTGAGGGCCAGCGAGACGACGGTCAATAATGGAAGGAGACGAGTGCGCATGCGGGACATTAGACCCGGACGGGCCCGCGGTGTCCAGCCTGCGGTTACATTCGTTGCCGTGCCCTCCCCTTCTCGACCTGTCCGCGCCCGGCGCGCGTCTGCTCGCGTCCTGGCGCCGGCTGTCCGGGCTCCCGGGCGGCAAGCTGCTGTTCAGCCTGCTCGTAGGCTGGATGACCCCGTACTCGGGCACGCTCGGCGCCCGTATCACCGAGCTGGAGCCGGGTTGGTGCCGCGTGACGCTGCGCGATCGCCGGCGCGTGCGCAATCATCTCGCGTCGGTGCACGCGATGGCGCTCGCGAATCTCGCGGAGATGGCGAGTGGACTCGCGGTCCTGGTGGGGCTACCGGCGGGTGTCCAGGGGATCGTCACCGGCTTTTCGATCTCCTACCACAAGAAAGCACGCGGCCTGTTGACGGCCGAGTGCCGGGCGAGAGTGCTTGAGGTGAGCGCCGAGCAGGAGTATGAGGCGTCAGTCGCGATTACGGACGCGGCGGGCGACGTCGTCGCGCGCGCCACCGCACGCTGGCGGCTGCGGCCGATCCCCACGCGATGAGCCTGCTCGATACGCCTCTCACGCGGCAGCTCGGAATCGAGGTGCCGCTGATCTGCGGCGCGATGTATCCCTGCACCAACCCCGAGCTGGTCGCCGCGGTATCGGCGGCCGGCGGCATCGGCGTCGTGCAGCCGCTGTCGATGATCTATGTCTACGGACACGATCTGCGAGAGGGCCTGCGGCTGATCCGGCGCACGACCGACAAGCCGATCGGCATGAACGTGTTGATCGAACGCAGCTCGAAGCTCTACCTCGAGCGCATGCACCGGTACGTGGACATCGCACTCGAAGAAGGGGTGCGCTTCTTCGTCACCTCACTCGGCAATCCACGCTGGGTCGTCGAGCGCGTGGCGCCACTCGGCGGGATCGTCTACCACGACGTGACGGAGCGGAAGTGGGCGGAGAAGGGATTGGCCGGTGGCGTCCATGGCCTCATCGCGGTGAACGATCGCGCGGGCGGGCATGCGGGCCCGCGCAGCGCGCAGGCGCTCTATGACGAGCTTGTGGACCTGGGCGTGCCGATCGTGTGCGCCGGCGGCATCGGCGATGAGGCCGGGTTCGTCGCGGCACTGCGGATGGGCTACGCCGGCGCACAGCTCGGCACGCGCTTCATTGCCACGGTCGAGTGCGCGGCGCACGACGACTATAAGGAAGCGATCGTCCGAGCCAACGAGTCCGACATCGTGCTCACCGAGCGCGTGACGGGCGTGCCGCTGGCGGTGATCCGGACGCCGTATGTGGAGCGGATCGGGACGAAGGCCGGCCCGCTCGCGCGCTGGCTGCTGCGGGGACGGAAGACCAAGCACTGGATGCGCACGATCTACGCGCTGCGCTCCGCGTGGCAGCTCAAGCGGGCGTCGCTGAAAGGCGGCGCCGGGGAGAAGACGTCGAAGGACTACTGGCAGGCGGGCAAGAGCGTCGCGGGGATTCATGGGATCGAGCCGGCCGGGGAGATCGTGCGCCGCTTCGCCGCGGCGGCGCGCTAGGGAGCCAAAAGGGGCGAGCATCTCCGCTCGCCCCTCATTAGTTTTCTCTCGCTTAGAACTGCTGGCCCCTCGTCCAATGGCAGGACAGCGGACTTTGGATCCGCGAATCTAGGTTCGAATCCTAGGGGGCCAATTCCTCAGCGCTACGGCAGCGCCGCCCGCGCCACCGCCGTCGCGGGGAGATTCTCCTCCACATACCTCGTCAGCAGTGAATACAGATGCTGCCGCGTCGTGCCGCCCGAAATCGAGTGCGTGCGGTTCGGATACACCATCAACGAAAACGGCCGGTTCGCCTCGACGAGCGCGTTCACCATCATCTCCGTGTTCTGGTAATGCACGTTGTCGTCCCCCGACCCGTGCACAATCAGGAGCCGGCCCCGCAGCTGATTCGCGTAGCTGAGCGGCGACCCCCGGTCGTACCCTTCCTCGTTGTCTTGCGGCAGACCCATGTAGCGCTCGGTGTAGATCGTGTCGTAGTACCTCCAGTGCGTCACCGGCGCGACCGACATCCCCATGCGATACACGTCCGGCGTCTGGGTCATGACATTCAGTGTCATGAAGCCGCCGTAGCTCCAGCCCCAGATGCCCATGCGCGTGGAATCGACGTACGGCAGGCGCCCGATCGCCTTCGCCGCCGCGGCTTGATCGTGCGTCTCCACCACGCCCATCTGTTTATAGATGATCTTGCGCCACGCGCGGCCGCGCGCGCCCGTGCCGCGGTTGTCGACGCTCGCGACGATGTACCCGCGCTGCGCGAGCATCTGATACCACAGGTAGTTCTGACCGCCCCAGCTGTCGAGGACGGTCTGCGAACCGGGACCGCCGTACACGAAGAACAGCACGGGGTACTTCGCCGTCGAGTCGAAGCGTGGCGGCTTGATGAACCAGGCGTTGAGCTTGATGCCGTCGCCGATATCCACCTGCCGGAATTCAGTCGCGCCCAGCCGTAATCTCGCGACCTTCGCCTTGAGCGCGGCGTTGTCGACCAGCGGGCGCAGCGGGCGGCCGGGCAGCGCGATGAGCGTGACGGTGGGCGGCACACCAAAGCGGGAGTAGGTGTGGACCGCGTACCGACCCATCGGCGACAAGTTGTAGCTGTGAATCCCGGGCTCACTCTCCGGCGTCACCCGTTCGGGTGGCCCCTTTTTGTCGTAGTTCACCCGATACAGATAGCGCTGGGTGGGATTGTCGGGTGACGCCGTGTAGTAGATCCACTTTCCAAGCGTATCGACGCGCTGCACGCTGAGCACGTCGAAACTCCCCGACGTCACTGGCTGTGGCGGCGACTTCCCGTCACGCGGGAAGAGATACAGCTGGCTCCACCCGCTGCGCTCCGAGAGCCACAGAATATCTTTGCCGCCGTTGACGAACCGCAGCTGGTCGAATTGTTCGACCCACGCGCTGTCCTGCTCGGTGAACACGGTGCGAGCTTGTCCCGTCTGCGCGTCCGCGAGCATCACGTGCAGCGTGTTCTGCAGCCGGTTCAGATGCTGGATGACCAGCTCCCGGCTCCCGACTCCGCCCTGGCGTGGCGCCCATTCCATACGCGCGATGTAGTTGTTGCGCGGATCGCCGGGAATATTGATCCAGCGCGTCTCGCCGCCGGTCGCGCTTACGACGCCGACGCGGCTCGCCGAGTTCGTCTGACCGGCCTTCGGATACTGGACCGGAGTCGTGAAAGTGTAGAGGGAATCGGTCGTATCGTAGAGGAGGAAGTCGCGGACGCCCGTCGCATCCAGCTGCCAGTACGCGATCGACTGGCCGTCGGGATTCCAGCGCCACCCATCCTGGAGTCCCAGCTCTTCTTCGTACACCCAGTCGAACGTGCCGTTGATCGTGGTGCGCGAGCCATCGCGTGTGAGCTGGGTGATCGCACCGCTTGCGACGTCTTCGACGTAGATGTTGTACTCGCCGTAGCGGACCCAGCCCACGCGTCCGCCGTCCGGCGAGAACTTCGCGAACATCAGGGTCGACGCCGGACCGTTCCCGCCCAGCTTCTTGAGGGTCCACCCCGCGAGATCGAGCACCCAGTAGTCGCCCCGGGTGTTGGTACGCCACACCTGCTGCGACTTGGTGAAGATCAGGAGCCGGCCCCCGTCGGCCGACCACGAGTACTCCTCGATCTCGAGCGGCGTCGAGTCCCCGGCGGGGACCAGGCGCGTGGCGGGCACGAGGACCACCCGCAGGCCCGTCTCCGCGTCGTAGCGCACGATGTCGCGACCCGGACGCCGGCCGGCGGCACGCTCGAGCGTCGTGTATCCCATGCCGTCGGAGAGCCAGGCGAGCGGCCCGAATGTGCCGCCGCGGAACTCGGGCGAGTCGAAGATGCGATCGACCGTGAGCAAGGACGAGTCTGCGCTCTGGCTCGCCAGAGCGGTGGGCGCAGCGACGACCAACAGAAACAGGAAACGACGCACCATCGGTCTCGATCCCGAGTGAAGTGGGACTGGAACGATAGCTACTGCGGGGGCGGTGCGGGGGGGCCTGCCATCGCACCGCGCGGCCGGAGCACCATCGGTCTGGGCAGCGCGTCGAACTTGGCTTGCTGGGCGGGCGTCAGATTGTTGCGGATCGCCGTGTACCACTGATCCGCTTCAGCCTGAAACCCTTCCATCTCGGCGCGCACGCTGTCGAACCTGGCGCGCATCTCGGGCGTCGGCTCCTGGCCCGGTGTGAACTGCATTCCCGACGCCTGCATCTGCTGCCGGATCGCCTGGCGGCGGGCGGCGGCGTCTTTCATGACGCCGTTCAGCGCGGTGTAGGCGGGCGTGATCTTGGTGCGCTCGGCCGCGCTCAGCGCGAGCGTTTGGCTGAGCGAATCGATCGTCGTCCAGTGATCGGGCGGCGGCTGAAAGCGCGGACTTTGAGCCAGCGCGGGGATCGCGAGGAGAGTGAGCGTGGCGAGGATAAACAAGCGGCGCATAACGAGTGAGTCTCCCAATGAAGGTCACTCGTTATACGCCTGACACCCCGCAGGTGTTGTCACTTCGCCTCGATCCGGATGCCTCTGCTCCGGCAGCAGACACTCCCGTCGCACGTGCCCCAGGCTTGTTCGTCATCTTCATCCCAGAGCCACCGGGCAAGCGGCTGCCTCCAATAGCCCGGACCATGCGGCTCGGGGTCCAAGTCGCTCTCCAGAGGACGGACGCCGGGCTTCGTGCTGAAGAAAACAGAGACGAGCTTCTCATTCTTCTTACCCACCCACCAATACACGGTATCACGCGCGTGCAGATTGAACTTGTAGGTGGTATCGCGGCCGTCGATGCGATAGATGTAGCCGGTGTCGCTCAGGTTGATGATGCGAGCGATCACCGCTCCCGCGGCGAGCGTCGCAGATCCAGAATCGGTGATTCTGGCACGCGGTTGGATGATCGCACGCGGGCCATAGCGGCAGGGCTTTACCCAACACACCCGGAGCCGCTGCTCATCGCCCGCGCCGACAGCGTAGACAAAGCCGCCGGTTCCCAGCGACCGGGCGTAGTTGTTGATCGCCTGTACCGAGTCCGCCCTGCTGGCCGCGCGCAGCCGGTCATTGGTCGGCCGGGCGGCGGTGTCCTGCTGACAAGCCATCGAAGTCGGGCCCAGCAGCAGCATCACCACTGCAAACGCCAGCGCCGATCGAGTCATGGCTTTCTCCCTCCCGTCGCGAGTTCCCGCATCCGCGCGACGGTGGCGCGGAGCGGTGCATCGGCATGAGCCCACAAGGTCGAGACTGCACTCCCCCACCGCGCGGCCGCGTCGCGATCGCCCGCGCGCGACGCCAGATCGGCGCGCAGCACCATTGCGCGCACCGCGCATCCCACCTGCTCCGGTTGCTGCAGCAAGTACGAACCGAGCGTTGGGAGGGCATGCAATGAATGATCGAGTACGGCGAGTGCCGCCGCCGTATCGCGCAGCTGCAGCAGGACGTACGCCTCGCCGTACGTGCCGTTCATGGCGACGTCGCCGGCGCGCGCGCGTGTACGAAACGACGCTTGCCGCTCGAGCTCTTTGCGGACCGCGCCGGTATCGCCGTGTGCCAGGTTGTACTGCAGCTCCAGCACATAGTCGCCGCCCGCGTCGCGCCGATGAACGTCGCTCAGACCAATGGTCTCGAAGGCGAGTCCCATGGGGACGTGCAACACGGCACGTCTGAGCCGATCACGACTCGCCGGACCGGCCCAGCTGCTCACGCGTTCGTCCACGCGCCGCTTGCCGGCACGAAGACTGTCGGCAGGTCCACCCAGCGCGGCGTATGCCAGCAGCGAGAACGCGGCCTGCTTGACCGCGAGGGGCGCATCCGGGATCGGTTCACCGTCCCAGGTCACGGGTGTATCGAGCGGCGCGGCGCGCTGCAACAGCTGGGCGGCGCGGTAGACGCGACCCGTCAGAATTGCGAGCCCGGCCAGATCGCGTGCCGCCACCGGCTCCGTTTCGTCTGGGCTTGCCTCCAGCACCGAATCCGCGAGGCGCGTGGCGCCGTCGAAACGCTCCGTCTTGAACAGCAAGCGGGTCTCCGCAACGGCGGTGCGCAGACCTTGAGCCGGCTCAGTCGAGAGCGCGCGAGCGCGTCGCATCGCCGCCAGCGCGGAGCCTTCGGGCGATCTCCCCACGTCCAGCTCGCCCGTTGTTTCCAAGACGAGCGACAGGGCCTCGTAGGCATTGGGACTCGCCGGGAACGCCACGATCCACTTGAGGATCAGCGCCCGCAGCTCCTCCCGATTGTGCGACACGGCCGCTGGTGTCGTGGCGGGCCTGGAACCGCCCCTCGCATTCATGAAGTCGGCAATCAACCACGGTACGAACGCGAGTGTGTCGTGATCGAGCATCGGGAACGCACCGAAGTACAACGTGTCCTCACGCGGCACGTACCCGGCCCGGTATTGATAGGTCTCGGCAAAAAAAAGATCGACCAGCCGCTGGACGGCGACACCCGTCAACGCGAGATGTGCCGATGGCACGAGCTCGAGCGCGCGCCGATACGCCTCAGCCGCCGCTCGGTAGCTCGAGCGAAACCGCCAGCCGGAAGGGCTGGCAGAGTCCGGCTCGACGAGCTCGTCGCGGCGCTGGCATTCACCCAGACCGAACCAGGCGATGAAGTCATTCGGCTCGCTCGCAATGATGCGCCGATACTGCTCACAGGCATCGGGGTACTGTCCGGCACCCACTGCCGCGAGCGCCCGTGCCCAGGCGAGATCTCGTGATCCGAGTTTCTCCGGCGACGCCAGCGCACGCGTGATGATGAACTGCCAGTCGGCGGCAGGCTCGTCGTTCCACAGCTCCGTATGCGCCAGCCAGAGATTCGCCTCGGCGTAGTTGGGATCGCGATCCAACGCGTCGCGAAACGCGCGCTCGGCGCGCGCCAGGTCCCAGCGCGCCAGCGCGTCGCGACCCTCGGCATATGCGTAGAACGCGCCGAGCACCTCCGTGCCGATGATTTCTGGCCTGCGTTGCTCGATGCCCGCCACGCCGCCGAGCAGAATCGAGTCGGCCAGCTCGCGGAATTTGGCCTCGAGCGCCTTTCCATCCTTGTGAATGCGCACGGTGTAGTCGCGAACCGTCTTGCCCCCGCGGCGCAGGTCGTACAGCGCAGCCGTGACCTGAATCGAATCGCCAACGTTCGAGACGTCGCCCCAGACCAGCATGCCGGCGCCGACGTCTCGGGCCAGCGCTTTCGCTTCCTCGAGGGACATGGGTCGATCACCGCGGCGCGTTCGGGCATCGTGCACCTGCAGCGGATCCGCCAGCCGCACATCCGTCCAGCGTTCGAAGGCCTGCGACAGCAGCAACTCACACTGATCGCCGTTGACGAGCGCTGGTGCCGCGCCACCCCGATGCCCGAACGGCACCACGACATACAACGACGCGTCGAGCGGGCTGGCCCTGAGCTTCGGCAATACCACCGCGCCCGCCATCCCGAGCGCGACGGCGGTCACCACTGCGGCGGCGCGCCAGCGGCGTCGCACGCGCTTCAGCCAGTTTCGAGACGAGATCGCGTCGGCCGGGATCGCTTTGAGCGCCGCGGCAAATTCGCCGGCGCTCGCGTACCGCTCGCTCGGAAATGCCGCGAGGGCCGTCTGGATCGCCAATTCGAGCTCGAGAGGGATATCTGCCCGCTCCGCGGTAACGGAGGGACGCTGGCTCGCCGACGAGCGATCGGCGAGTGGCGTTCGCCCCAGCAACATCTCGTGCAGCACGCACGCGAGACTGTAGACGTCGCTCCGACCATCGACCTCTTCCCCTCCCGCCTGCTCTGGGCTCATGTACTCGAGCGTCCCGACGACGATGCCGGTACCGGTCATGCGCGCCTCGTTCGCCGCGCTGATCGCGCGCGCGATGCCGAAGTCGCTCACGACGGCATGGCCTGCTTCCAGCAGAATGTTTTCGGGTTTGATGTCGCGATGCACGATGTTCTGCGCGTGCGCGTACGACAGCGCGTCGGCGACGTCGCGGGTGATCGTGATCGCATCGGCAACCGACAGGCGCCGGTATCGGATCAGGCGATGGCGGAGGGACTCGCCCTCCACGTAGGGCATCGTGTAGAAGAGCAGATCAGCCGCGACGCCAGAGTCGAACAAGGGCAGGATATGCGGGTGCGTGAGGCCGGCGGCGACCTTGATCTCACGCAGGAACCGATCGGGGCCGAGCGCGTGGGCGAGATCCGGCCGGAGCACCTTGAGGGCCACCCGGCGCTCGTTGCGGAGGTCGCGGGCGAGATACACAATCGACATCCCCCCGCGGCCGATCTCGCGCTCAATCTGGTAGCGGTCCGCCAATGCCGCGGCGAGCCGCGCCTGAAGGTCCTCCACCGGCATTAGGATACGGCGGGCGCGGGTGCGGAGTAAGGCCTTGGCGACACGCGGCTTGGCGACTACTTTCCTGTGCCCAATGCGGGACCTGTCGCTGTCGCGCAGCCAGCTCCTGCTCCTCGCCGGCACGGCCAACCGGCCCCTCGCCGAGGAGATGGCCCAGCATTTGGGACAGCCGCTGTGCGCGGTGACGATGCGGCGGTTTGCCGACGGCGAAATCTTCGTCAAAATCGACGAAAACGTGCGCGGGCGGGATGTGTTCATCATCCAGCCCACGAATCCGCCGGCCGACAATTATCTGGAGCTGCTGCTGTTGATCGATGCGGCTCGGCGCGCGAGCGCGGCCCGCATTACGGCGGTGCTTCCGTACTTCGGCTACGCGCGGCAGGACCGCAAGGACCAACCGCGTGTGGCGATCAGCGCCAAACTGATGGCGAACCTGATCACGCACGCGGGCGCGGATCGCGTGCTGGGAATGGATTTCCATTCCCACCAGGTGCAGGGATTCTTCGACATTCCGGTCGACCACCTGTACGCGGCGCCGGCGTTCGTGAGTCACTACCGCACCAAGCAGCTGTACCAGCCGGTCGTCGTGGCGCCCGACGTCGGGTCGGCGAAGATGGCGCGCGGGTTCGCGAAGCGGCTCGATGCCTCGCTGGCGATCATCGACAAGCGGCGTCCGTCGGCGAACGTCGCCGAAGTGCTGAACGTCGTCGGGGAAGTCGAGGATCGGGACTGTCTGATTCCCGACGACATGATCGATACCGCCGGCACGATCTCGGAGGCCGCGGCGGCGCTCAGGCGACTCGGCGCCAAGCGCATCTTCGCGTTCGCGACGCACGCGCTGCTGTCGGGCCCGGCGGTCGAGCGGCTCCGCGCCGCGCCGATCGAAGAAGTGACGGTGACGAACACGATCCGGTTGCCGCCGGAAAAGCAGTTCGAGAAGTTGAAAGTGCTGTCGATCGCGAGTTTGATGGCAAAAGCCATCGGGTACGAGCACTCGAATCAGTCGGTGAGCTCGCTCTTTGATTGAGCGACGGTAGATAAAACGACGGTAGAAACTGCGACGGTAAAGGAACGACGGTATGGCACAGACAGTCACGCTCTCCGCGACAGCGCGGGAAAAAACCGGGAAAGGCGCGGCGCGCCAGGCCCGCTTCCAGAAGCAGGTTCCGGCGGTGATCTACGGCCACGGCCGCGACACGCAGCCGTTGATGATCGACGCGCTCGCGCTCGAGAAGGCGCTCATCGGGATCGAGCCCGAGAGCACGCTGTTCGACCTCACGGTGGACGGCAAGAAGAGCCGCACACTGATTCGCGAGATCCAGCGCCATCCGCTCCGCCCCGACATCATCCACGTCGATTTCTACGAGATCAAGGCGGACGAGAAGGTCACGCTCAAGGTGCCGGTGCACCTCGTCGGCACGGCCGACGGCGTGCGCAACGCGGGCGGCGTGCTCGATCAGGTGACGCGCGAAGTCGAAATCGAAGTGCTCCCCGAGCACATCCCCGATCGCGTCGAGTTGGACGTCAGCGCGCTCAAGATCGGTGACTCGCTGCACGTCTCCGCCCTGTCGATTCCGAACGCGGTGATTCTGACCGGCGCCGATCTGACGATCGCGACGGTGGTGCCGCCGCGCGCCGAGGAAGTCGTCGCGCCGACGCCGGAAGCCGCTACGGAAGTCGCCGAGCCCGAGCTGATCCGTAAGGTCCGCGAGGGTGAAGAGGGCGAGGAGGGCGCCGAAGGTGCGCCGGCGGCCGAGGAAAAAGGCAAGGCACCCAAGGCCGAAGAGAAGCCCAAGGGCAAGAAGGAAGAGTAGTCGTTGCGCGCCGTCGTCGGCCTGGGCAACCCAGGGCCGGAGTACGCGGCGACGCGCCACAATGCCGGCTTCCTGCTGGCGGATCGAGTCGCCGAGCATTGGCAGTTGCCTCCTTTCCGTCGCGCCGAACGCGCGCGCGCGACGGAAGGGACGGTCGCCGGCATCCCCGTCCGCATTCTCAAGCCCAACACGTTCATGAACCGCAGCGGCGCCGCGCTCGCCTCGCTGCGCGCCGACCCGACGTTTACCCCGGCGCGCGATCTGCTCATCCTCGTCGATGACTTCCAGATCCCGCTCGGCAGCTTCCGGTTTCGCCCCGACGGATCGGCCGGCGGGCACAACGGCCTGAAGAGCATCGAAGCGGCGCTGCAATCGCAGCAGTACGCGCGCCTGCGCATCGGCGTCGGCCCGCTGCCGGAGGGCACGGGCGATTGGGCCGATTACGTGCTCGCGCCGTTCGAACCCGATCAGCTCGAGGAGGTGCAGGCACTCATGCCGTCAATGATCGAGGCCGTCGAGAAGTGGCTTAAAAGCTGATGCTGCGACTAGGAATCGTAGGTCTTCCAAACGTGGGGAAGTCGACCCTCTTCAACGCGCTCACCTCGTCGAAAGCCGCGGCCGCGGAGAACTATCCGTTCTGCACCGTCGAGCCCAATGTCGGGGTCGTCGAAGTCCCCGATCCCCGCCTCGAGAAGCTCAACGAGGTCGTCAAACCAAAGAAAAAGATCCCGGCGGTCGTCGAGTTCGTGGACATCGCCGGCCTGGTCAAAGGCGCCTCGCAGGGTGAGGGGCTGGGCAATCAGTTTCTCTCGCACATCCGCGAGGTCGATGCGGTGGTGCACGTGATCCGCTGTTTCGAGGATCCCGACGTCGTGCACGTGATGGGCCCCGTCGATCCCGTACGCGACCATGACATCATCACGAGCGAGTTGGCGCTGGCCGATCTCGCCGTCGTGGAACGGCGTCTCGAGAAGACGCGCAAGTCGGCGCGCGCCGGCGACAAGGAGGCGCAGCTCGAGCTGGTCCTGCTGGAGCGCGTGGTGACGGAGCTGAACGCGGGGCGCGGCGCGCGCGAGGCGGGCGAATCCCCCGGGGCGATCAAATTCCTGCGCACGCTCGGATTGCTCACCGCCAAACCCATCCTCTACGCCGCGAACGTCAACGAGGACGATCTCGGCGCGGCCGGGGGCGGATGGATCGATCGCCTCAAATCGGCGGTGCAGACCCATCACGAAGAAGCGGAGATCGTTCCCTTCTCCGCCAAATTCGAGGCGGAGCTCGCGGAGCTGGCGGGCGGGGAGCGCCGGGAATACCTCGCCAGCGCCGGCGTCACCGAGCCCGGGCTCGATCGGTTGATTCACGCCGGATACCGCCTGCTCGGCCTGCAGACGTTTTTCACTGTCGGTGAAAACGAGGTGCGCGCCTGGACCATGCACCGCGGCGACACGGCCTACGACGCGGCGGGCGAGATTCACTCCGACTTCCAGCGCGGGTTCATCCGGGCCGAGACAGTGGGGTTTGCGGAATTCGTGAACGTGGGCAGCTACAAGGTTGCCCGTGAGCAGGGATTGGTGCGCAGCGAAGGGCGCGACTACGTGGTCAAGGACGGCGATATTCTGCTGTTTCGCTTCAACGTCTAACGCGTCCAGATCCCCACCAGGCCGCATGCTCCGCCTGACGCCATCCCGTTCGTGCCGGCGGCACCCCCGCCCATCCAGATCGACGGCCCGGGTGGCCCCGGTAGCGGGACGTCCAGGCCCACCGGCGGCACTCCCCGATAGATCTCGACCGCTGCCACATCAGACATCGCTATGTTGTCGTAGACGACTTCCTGGAAGGGCATGCCGTCCACGCTCACCGGGATCGCGCACACCGCCCCGTTGTTGAGCCGGGTCGGCACGCACCATTGCCGGCCGCAGCGCGTCGAGATCCCTTCGAGCGTGAGCAGCGCGCTCAGCCGCTTGGGTTTGATGCGGTCGATCTCTTCGCGCGTGATGAACCGGGCGAAACCGGTATACAGCGCTCGGCGCTCGTAGAACCCGGCGAGGTCGCGCCAGATCGAGGCCTGCCGCGCTTCGACGATGGTGGCGCCCAAGTCCTCCTGGTCCGGGTCCAGCAGGATGACGAGACGCAGCGTGCTGTTTTCGCCCAGGGTGAACCTGTCGTCGATGTGACGGCCGGCATACGTGACGCGGATCGCCTGCTTCCCGGCACGCAGCCCGTCCAGCCAGAAGAGTCCAGTCGAGTCGGTCACCACCGACGTCTTGACCTCCGCCATGGTCGAATCGGCCCCCTCCTGCTTCTTGAACTCCACGGCCGCGATCGTCACTCCGGCGAGGGGCCGGCCGTTGAGGGCCGAGCCGGCTTTGCCCCGGATTCGGGAGGTGGAGTCGTCCGACGCCTGCGGTGTCGAGGCCAGGAGGGCGAGCGTAACCAGCGGCAGGAACGTCATGGCCCGATTTCCCCAATATACCTTCCGGCCCCTGTACACGTCGTTTAGCTTTCTGCTTCACAAATTCCCTACTCGGTGCCTTCCACCGCACCGGGTCACCTATGACCAAAGGGAGGTGGCATGAGTCGTCGGTACGAGACGGTTTACATCTTTGATAGTGCGCTGGACGAGCCGGCAATCAACGACAAACTGACCCGCTTTCACACCCTTCTCACCAAGGACGGGAAAGGCACGCTTACGAACGTGTCGCACTGGGGAAAGCGGACCATGACGTACAAGATCAAGAAGAAGGACGTCGGCTACTACGTCGTGGCGGAATTCCAGTCGACGGGCGATCTGCTCCCCGAGTACGAGCGCGCCGTGAAGCTGGACGAAGGCGTGCTGCGCTATCTCGTGGTCGAAGCCGCGCGTGAGCAGCCCAAGCCGGTCGTGACCGCGGCGGTCGCGCCCGAAGAAGACGAGTTGGACGAGGAGGAAGCGTGAGACGTCCCGCAAAGACCTGTCCCGTGTGCGAGTCCGGCGCGCGCGTGCTCGACTACAAGGACGACCGGACGCTGGGCCGTTTCCTGACCGAGCGCGGCAAGATCTTGCCGAGCCGGCTCTCCGGGATGTGCGCGCGTCACCAGCGGCAGCTCGCGACCGCCATCAAGCGCGCGCGGCAGCTCGCGCTGCTTCCGTACATCAAGGGGCACACCGCATAGCGTGAACGCCCCCCCCGCCCCGCCCGCCCCGCCCGCCCCGCCCGCCCCCCCCGCACGCGAGTCGTGGTGGCGCCTCGGGGTGGCGCTGATCGCGTTCGTGCTCTGGGCGCATCCCAGCCTGGTCGGATTGCCGTTCGCCGCCCTGCTCCTGCTGGCTGCGCGCGCCGACCGCCCGGGCTGGTCGCAGCCGCTCGCCGGTCTGGTCGGTGCGATGAGCGCGACGTTGCTCGTGCTCACCGCGGAAACCGGGGGCCGGCTCGCGGCGGTGACGAGCACGTACATCGTGCTGGTGACGGCCGCGTTCCTCGGGCTCGTGCTGCTCAAGCCCGCGCCGATCTTCCGCCAGGCGTCGCGGGCGCTGCTGATCGCTGGGCTCGCGACCGCGCTACTGATGCAGGTCATGTGGGGAGCGGACGCGTGGGGCGCGCTCACGTGGGAAGCGACGCGCGTCGCCGGCGTGATGATGCGCTCGATCGTGGAAATCGCGCCGGACGCATTTGTGGCGTATGAACCGATGGTGCGGTTTGTGAGTCTCACCTGGCCGGGGATGCTCGCGCTCCAGACCCTGGCCGGTTTGGCGCTCGCGTGGCATCTACACGTGCGGCTGGTATCCGCACCGGCCGGCGGCCCCGCGACCGTGGCGCCAGCGCCGGCGCGCTTCAAAGATTTTCGCATGGGCGACGGTTGGGTGTGGGGCATCGTCGCCTGGCTCGGTGTGCTGATCCTGCCCGTGTCGAACGTGCTGCACGTAGCGGGCACCAACGTCGGGCTGGTCGCGACCGTGCTGTACGTGCTGCGCGGGGCGGCCATCGTGGTGACGTTTGCCGAAGCGTTCGGCGTCTCCGTGTTGGCACTCGTGATCGTCGCCGGCGTGGCGGCGACCCTGGCCGTGCCGCTGCTGTTCGTGCTCCCGGGACTCTGCACGCTCGGCATTACCGATACGTGGTACCAATACCGGCGCCGGCTCGCGGCCGCGCGCGGCGCCGGGCCAACACAACCCAAGGACTGACGATGGAAATCATTCTGCGCGCTGACGTGCAGCACCTGGGCAAAGTCGGGGAAGTCGTGAAGGTCAAGGACGGCTACGCCCGCAACTACCTGCTGCCCAAAGGGCTCGCGTATCCCGCGACCGAAGCCAACAAGAAGCGGATCGCCTACGAGGGCGAGCGCCTGGTGAAACAGCAAGCCGCCGAGAAGACCGCGGCCGAGACCGAAGCCGCGCGTCTGGCCGAGGTGCAGCTCACGTTCACCGCGAAAGTCGGCGAGGAAGAGAAGCTGTACGGCTCGATCACCGCGAGCGACATCCAGCGCAAGCTCGAGGAGCTGGGGATCCACGTCGACAAGCGCAAGATCGACCTGCACGAGCCGATCCGCGAGCTGGGCGAGTTCAACGTCGGGATCAAGATCCATCCCGAGGTGCGGCCCGAGGTGCGGGTCACCGTCGTAAAGGAGTAACGATCGTCGCGATCGCGTACGTCGACGGCCTGCGGTTTCGGCGCTCGCTGCTGGCGGCGGCCGACTGGGTAGCCGCGGGCCGCGACGAGCTGAACCGGATCAACGTCTTTCCGGTCCCCGATGGCGACACGGGGACCAACATGTGCCTCACGCTGCGCGCGGTGGCGGCCGCCCTGCGCAACCTCGGCGACGGCAACGCATCGCTTCCTCTTCCTCACGTCGCCGAAACGATGGCCCAGGCCAGCGTCCGCGGCGCGCGCGGCAACTCCGGAATGATGTTGTCGCAGTTCCTGCTCGGATTTCGCGAAGGCATCGGCGAGCGGCTCCGGATCAATGCGCGCGAGCTCGCCGCGGCGATCGGGATCGGGTTCGAGCGCCTGAGCTCGTCGCTCGACGAACCGGTGGAAGGCACGATTCTCACGGTGGCGCGCGAGACCGCCGCGGAGGCGGGCCGCGCCGGCGGCGAGTCCGATCTGCGCGTGTTCATGCGCCGCATCGTGCTTCGGGCCGAGCAGGCGCTGCAGCGCACACCGGAGCTGCTCGCCGCGCTCAAGCACGCGGGCGTGGTGGACGCCGGGGCCAAGGGATTCGTGCGGTTTCTCGATGGCGTCAAGCGGCTGATCGAGGAGGGTCAGATCGCCGAAGGCGCCGTCGACCGGGAGGGGGCGGAATCGTCGAACGCGGCGGCCCTGACCGAAGTCGAGGCGGATCGCGACTATCGCTACTGCACCGAGCTGATGGTCCGGTCTCCCACCTTGCCCGAACCTGCATCCGTGCGCCAGGCGCTGCGCGCCCACGGCGGCTCGATTGTGGTGCTCGCCACCGGCGACCTGCTCAAAGCGCACGTGCATACCGACGCGCCCGAAGCGGTCTTCCAGCTCGCCGGCACATGGGGCACGCTCGAGTCCACCAAAGCCGACGATATGCGGGCCCAGCATCAGGCCCTCCAAAACCGCCGCCCGGTGGCCTTCGTGACCGACACCGCGTGCGACTTGCCCGATGAACTCGTGTTGCAGTACGACGTGGGGCTGGTCCCCATGCAGTTGATCGTGGATGAGCACGGTTACCGGGACCGCCTGGAGCTGACTGCGGCCGAGTTCTTCCGCCGCATGCGGGCCGGTCTGGACGCCAGCACATCGCAGCCAGCCCCTCAGGCCTTCAGCGATGCCTACCAGGACGCCGCACGGGCGGGCGACCACGTCATCGCGGTCACCGTATCGAGCGGCCTGTCAGGGACCCACGCCAATGCTGTAGCAGCGGCGAGACGTTTTGATCCGGAAAGCGGCCGCGTGACGGTAGTCGATAGCCGCACCGCCTCGCTGGGACAGGGCCTCCTGGTGGTGCGTGGCGTGGAGCTTGCTGCAGCAGGGTGGCAGCCCGGCGCCATCGTGCGGGAGTTGGAGCGCGTTCGTGCCCAATCGGGCGGGTTCTTCACGGTGGACAACTTCGAGCGCCTGGTCCGGTCCGGCCGCGTCGGAAGGGGACGGGCCTGGCTTGGTACAAAGCTCAACTTGAAGCCGGTGATGAGTCTTACTATAGAAGGAAGGATCGAGCCGGTCGCTCGGGCACGCGGGCAGGAGGGGGCGCGCAAGCGCCTCTTGGAGTTGCTGGATCGGGCACTGACGCCCCGGCCGAAGGGGGGGGGCGCTACGGCTCGGCGTGGTGCACGGCGACATTCCCGAGTTCGCCGAGGCGCTGCGTGCCGAGCTGGTGGCGCGCTACCGGCCGATGCAATGCCTGGTGACTCCGATCACCCCGGTGATCGCGGCGCACGCCGGGATCGGCGCATGGGGGGTGTTCTATCAGAATGAGGACGGAACAAAGGCCGAAACGGCTCGCTATGACTAATCAGGGGAGCTCGCCGGTTCTCACACAAGTGATTGACGCGCTGCTGGATCGCAAAGCCGTAGATCCGGTGGTACTGGACCTGCGTGGCTTGTGCGCGGCCACAGATTACTTCGTCATCGTCTCGGGCACGTCGAACGCGCACGTGCGCGGGATGGCGGAACACCTCGTGATGGCGCTCGCGCCGGCGGGGGTGGAACCGCACCATGTGGAAGGACTACAGCAGGGCCGCTGGGTGTTGCTCGATTACGTGGACTTCGTGGTCCACGTGTTTCATCCCGAGCTGCGGGACTTTTATCAGCTCGAGCGGTTGTGGGGGGATGCCCCTGTGGTCGCCGCCGGCGACGCAGGCGGACAGGGGGCGAAAGGTTAGGGAGGTATGCGACGCACGATAACTCGTCTGGGTTTGCTTGCGGTGTTGTGCGCGGCTGCGCAACCGGCCGCCGGGCAGTACTTCGGCCAGAATAAGGTCCAGTACCGCCGCTTCAATTTCCAGACGATTCAGACCGAACACTTCGACATCTACTTTTACCCGGATGAGCGCGGCGGCGCGCTCGACGCGGCGCGGATGGCCGAGCGCGCCTACGCGCGCCTGTCGCGCATCCTGCACCACAATTTCCAGAGCCGCAAACCGATCATCCTGTACGCCTCGCAGTCCGATTTCCAGCAGACGAACGTCGTCGACGCGTCGGGCGAGGGCCTCGGCGGCGTGACGGAGTTCTTCAAGCACCGCGCCGTGCTGCCGTTTACCGGCTCGTATGCCGAGTTCGAACACGTGCTGCAGCACGAGATGGTGCACCAGTTCCAGTACGACGTGTACAGCCGCGGCCGGCCCGGCGGCGGCATGCAGACGCTCGTGAGCGTCAATCCGCCGCTCTGGTTCATGGAAGGGATGGCGGAGTACTTGTCGCTCGGTCCGATCAATCCCGAGACGGCGATGTGGCTGCGCGACGCCGCACTCGAAGGCCATTTGCCGTCGATCGAGGAGCTGACGCTCGACCCCTACATCTTCCCGTATCGCTACGGCCACGCCATCTGGGCGTACATCGGGGAAAAGTGGGGGGATGAGGTCGTCGGCGAGATTCTCCAGGCCTCGGCGTCGTCCGGAATCGAAGCGGCGATCAAGCGCGCGCTGGGACGTTCGCTCGACGACCTGTCCAACGACTGGCGCGACGCCGTGCAGACGACGTTCCTGCCGCAGCTCGGCGACCACTACCGCGCGCGCCGCGTCGCGCAGCCGACGCTCACCCGGCGCAGGACGCAGGGGCGCGTCTTCCTCGCGCCCGCGCTGACGCCGGACGGCAGCGAAATCGCGTTCTTCGGGGATCAGGGCGGGTACTTCGTCGATCTCTGGCTCGCGAACGTCGAGACGGGCCGCGTCAAGGAGCGGCTCGCCAAAGGGACGCTCAACAAGAATTACGAAAGCCTGCGATTCATCAATTCCGCGGGCGCGTTCTCGCCGGACGGCCGGTATTTCGCGATCGCGGCCAAGCACAAGGATCGCGACGATCTCGTGATCCTCGACGTGCAGCGCCACCGCGAATCGGCGCGGATCAAGGTCGACCTGAACGGCATCCAAACGCCGCAATGGTCCCCCGACGGCACGCAGCTGGTGTTCACGGGGTTCAACAACGGCTTTTCCGATCTCTTCATCATGAATCGGGACGGAACCGGATTGCAGCGGCTCACGAACGACAAGTTCGCGGACTTGCACCCCTCCTGGTCGCCCGACGGCCGCATGATCGCGTTCGCCACCGACCGGGGCCGCGAGACCGATTTCGATCTGCTGCGCTTCAGCAACCTCCGGATTGCGATCTACCACCTCGACACCGGGAGCCTGGAGCTGCTGGGCGGCATGGACGGCGGCAAGAACATCAATCCCGTCTGGTCGCCGGACGGCCGTGGCATCGCGTTCGTCTCCGATCGGACCGGGATCGCCAACGTCTTCCTGTACGAATTCGACGACAGCCAGATCTATCAGCTCACGAACATGTTCACGGGCATCCAGGGGATCACGCCGCTGTCGCCCGTGCTGACGTGGGCGAGGCTGGCCGATCGCCTGGCGTTCGTCTACTACGAAGATGGGCAGTACAGCGTGTATGCGGTCGACAATCCGCGCTCGCTGCGGCGCGAGCCCTATCAAGGGCCGTCCACGCCACCGATGGTGACGCTGCTGACGTCCGAGGAGCGTGACACCGTCGGATCCGGGTCCATACGACCGGCGCCCGCCTCCACGCCCCTGATGGGCGGCACCGGCACGATCGATGGATCCCTCGTCGCCACAGCACCGCCCTCGGGATCGTCGATCTATCGGTCCCCGGGTGGATTTCGTCCCTCGGCGTCACCGCAGGCCGCGGAATCGTCGGCGGTCGCGCCCCCCGTCACGGTCCGCGCGCTGCTCGATTCGGCGACGCTCGCGTTGCCGGACACGAGCGAGTTCACCTTCAAGCCGTACCGGGTGCGTTTCACCGCCGACTATCTCGTACGTCCGACCGTCGGCTACCAGCGCGACAACTGGGGCCGCGGCTTGTTCGGCGGCACCGCGATCGCGCTCTCCGACATCCTGGGTAATCACGCCGTGGTGCTCGCCGGCGCGATCAATGGCCGGATCAGCGAGGCCCAGTTCCTCGGCGTCTATGTCAATCAGTCGGGACGGATGAACTGGGCGGGCGGGTTTTCGCAGGATCCGCTGTACTTCTACGGCGGCAGCGATTGGACGCGCATCGAGAATCCCCAGAACCCCGGGGACAGCATCGACGTGTTCTCTTCGCGCACCCGGCGCTTCGTGATTCGCGACGCGTTTGGCGAAGCGTATTACCCGTTCGACCGATTCAATCGACTGGAGTTCGGGCTGCACGCCGTCAACGTTTCCGAAGCAGTCCTCGCCTTCCAGACGCTGTACAATTCGGACGGCACGTTTTTGGATCAGCGGCTCGTCAGCGGCGGCGGTCCGTCCGCGGTGTACGTTCAGCCGTCGCTCGCGCACGTCCACGACAACACGCTGTTCGGCTACGTCGGCCCCTTTGCGGGATCGCGGTCGCGATTCTCGATTTCCCCCGCCATCGGATCCTGGCACTTCACCGCGGGGCTCGTGGATGTCCGGCGCTATCTCCACGTCCGGCCGCTCACGCTGGCCATCCGCGCGCTGGCGTTCGGCCGGTATGGGCGCGATGCGGATCGTTTTCCGATCTTTCTCGGGAATACCGAGCTGCTGCGCGGCTACACGGCCGGCTCGCTGCGCGACCACGAGTGCGTGACGAACCCGAACGTGCAAAACACGTGTCCCGAGCTCGATCAGCTGATTGGCTCCAAGGTCGCGTCCGCGAGTATCGAGCTCCGGTTTCCGCTCGCGCGCCAGCTGGTGCTCGGGTTTCTCCCGGTCGGCTTCCCGCCCATCGAAGGCGCGATCTTCTACGACGTGGGTATGGCGTGGAACGACGCGAGCATCGTGAGGTGGAACCGACTGCCGGGGGAAGACCCGGCGCTTGTGCGCACGCCGCTGCGCAGCTGGGGAGGCTCGATCCGCGCCAACATGCTCGGCCTGCTCATCATGCGCGTTGATTACAGCAAGCCACTGGACCGGGCCTACCAAAAAGCGTATTGGACGGTCAGCTTAGGTCCGACGTTCTAACTCCGCGTCCCTAAAACAGTTGCAATGGCCTCGCCGGTTGTCTATTTTGTCCGGCGAGGCCACTTGCCGATTACCCGTTTCCTTCTCTTTGTGACGTTTGCGCTCTGGGGTTGTAGGTCCCAAGCGCCGGCCGTCGCATCGTCACAACAGCAATCTCCACAACGAGTTAGCCAGCTTCAGATTCTCTCCCGCACGCCGGGGGTCGCGATTCGACTGCCCGCCAAAGGGGGCGTCCCGCAGCTGTACCGCCTGCCCCGGCTGACCCCGGTCGAGGGGGTCCTCAAAGGCCGGCTCCCGCCCGTCGAGCGCGTCATTGGGCTGGACCCCGAGTCCGAGTTCCTGTTCGTCTCGACGGCCAAGCGCGAGCTGCTCGCACTCGATCTGGGCAGCGGGCGCGTCGATACGGTTGCGACGGGCGTCGCGCAGGCGGCGCTCGGGCCCGACGGAACGCTGTACGCGGTCGACACGGCGCGCCGCGTCATTTCGCTGTCACGCCGTACGCGGTTTGCGTGGCCACAGGCGCTCACGGCGCTGCCGCGCGATCTGTTCGGCGCGACGGACCAGCATCTCGTCGGAGTGATTCCACAGGATCGACTCCTGGTGGCCGCGGCGGATCAGCCGCCGACCGTGCTCCCGATCGCCGCCGGCGGCGATGTCGCCGCGACGCGCTGGGGCGACCTCGTCGCGGTCGCCAGCGACAGCGGAGTGACGTTTTACGACCCGCTCGGGCGCCGCAATCCCTCGTTCGTGAAGCTTGCCGACGCGCCGCGCGCGCTTGCGTTCTCGCCCTCGGGCCACCGGATCTACGTCGCGCGCCGCAACGTCCCGGGCCTCGCCGTCGTCGATCGCTTCGAGCGCAAGGAGCTCGACGGCGTCGCCTTGCCCGGTCCGGTCGCGGCACTGCGGCTCGATCCGCTCGGTCGCTGGCTGCTCGCCCGTCCGGCGATCGGGGATTCGGCGTGGATCGTCGATCTGCCGATCAAACAACACACGGGCATCGTTCCCACGCAGTGGCAGTCGGATTTGCCGGCGATCTCACCGGATGGCGTGCTGATCTACCGGCGGCGTGATGAAGTGATCGCGGTGCGACCCGATTCGTTGACGGAAGTCGGCAAGGTGGCGCACGGAGCCGGCGACCTCTGGGTGCTCACCACCTGGCTGCCTCGCGGTGTCCCGGCGAGCGTCGCGAGCGCCCGGTCGGACAGCGCGGCAGTGGAGGGAGGTCCTGAAGGACCACTCTACGTGCAGGTCTCCACGTCACAGAATCCCGAATGGTCCGGACATCTCGCGGACGATCTGTCGCGCGCGGGAATGGCAGCGCGCGTGCTGCCGCCGCAGCATCCCGATGACGGGTACCGCGTCGTGCTCGGCCCGTTCACGTCCCGCGCCCAGGCGGAAGCGACGGGGCGCCGGCTGGGACGGCCCTTCTGGATTTACCAACCCGGACAGTGACCACGCACCGGCAGCTGCCGCTTTCGCGGCTCGGACACCTGGTCCCGCCGTTGATCGAGCAAGCCGCGCTGGTGGCACTCATACCGATGACGGAGGATCTCACCTGGGCCGCGAAAGCGGCATGGGACATCGCGCGAATCGCCGCGCGTGACGGTCGTCGCGTCGCCCTGGTCGATCTTTCTGTAGAGCATCCCGCGCTGCACGAGATCGTGGGCGGCAGCCTTGGGGCCACGGAAGGAATCGTGGACGCGTTCGAGTACGGCGTGTCACTGAACAAAGCTGCGCACGAGATCACCGGCGTCTTTTTCATCCCGGTTGGCTCGGACACAGCGAAACCCGCCGAGCTGTACGCCCACCCGCGCTGGCGCAAGTTGCAAGCAGGATTCCGCTCCGAAGGCGCGCTGCTGATCGTGTTCCTTCCGCCGACGGGACTCGCGCAGCTCTCCGCGACTCCAGATGGGGCGCTCGTGTTGGCGCCCGAGGGCCTGACGCCCGGATTCGCGCTCCAGCCCGACGTGCCAATTCTGGGTGTCGTGCGCGATCGCTGGCTGCCGTCGGCCGGGAGCCCTCGCGTGTCGCCACCGATGACCGCTGCGGTCGCGGCAGACCCGCCCCGCCACGGCATTCGCGTAGTGGTGGCCGCGCTCGTCGTGGCGGCGCTAGCGGTGGGTGGCTGGGCGCTGCTGGCGCGAGCGCGGGAGTCGGCCTTCATCGCTCCCCCGCCGGCTCCGCCAACAGCTCCCTCGACAACCTCCACCATCGTCCACCCTGCACCTACCGCCGATACTCTCGCTTGGACGGTCCAGCTCGCCGCGTACGCCTCGCTCGACAAGGCGCTAGCTCACGCCGATCGCCTCGCGGCCGACGCCGGCGTGCCGTCGCTGGTGACGCCCGTCCCGCAGAGCGACAATGGGCCGGTGTGGTATCGGGTGCTGGCCGGCTCCTACGCGACTCGCCCGGCTGCGGCCGAGGCGCGCGCCGACCTGTGGCGCCGCGGGATCGTGGCCGAAGGGATCGGGGACCTGTTGCGTGCGCCGTACTCGTATCGGGCGCCCGTCGACGCGTCGCTCGAGGTGCTGCGCCGTCGCGGGTTGCCCGCGGTACGCTGGTCCGACGGCGTCATCTTGCTGGGCGCCTTTGAAGCACCCGAACAAGCGGCGTTCACGAAAGCCGCACTCCAGCGCGCCGGCGTGCGCGCGAACCTACTCCCTCGCATGGGGACGCCATGAGACTGAGCAGGCTCGAGCTCTCAGGCTTCAAATCCTTCGCCGGCTCCGTGGAATTGCCCTTCGATCAGGGCGTCACCGCCATCGTCGGCCCGAACGGGTGCGGCAAGTCCAACATCTCGGACGCCGTGCGCTGGGTGCTGGGTGAGCAATCACCCCGCCTGCTGCGCGGTGGCAAGATGGAGGACGTCATCTTCCAGGGCTCCACGGGGCGCCGCCCCGTGAACGTCGCGGAAGTATCGCTGGTGTTCGACAACTCCGACGGCAGCCTGCCGATCGCGTATCAGGAAGTCGTCGTCACGCGGCGGCTGTCGCGCTCGGGCCAGAGCGACTACCTCCTCAATCGTTCGCCGGTGCGGCTGCGCGACATCCAGGACCTGCTCCGTGGCACGGGGCTTGGGGCCGATGCCGCCGTGGTCATGGAAGCAAAAATGATCGAGGCGCTGCTCTCAGAGAAAGCGGAAGAGCGCCGCGCGCTATTCGAAGAGGCCGCTGGGATCGGCCTGTATCGCGATCGGAAAAAGAGCACGGAGCGCCGCCTCGAGGAGACGGCCGCCGATCTCGCCCGGCTCGAGGACCTGATCGCCGAAGTGCAGACGCAGGTGCGGAGCCTGGCGCGCCAGCGCGGTCGCGCGGAGCGCTACGGCAAGATGATCGAGGAGCGCTTCGGTATCGCGATGACGCTGGTGCGCCGCGAGTTGGAGGACTTCGACCTCGCGCTGGGCTCGCTCGGCGTGCGCGCGCGCGAGCTGGCGGACGCGCTCCCCGCGGCCCGCGAGCGACTGAACGAGGCGGAGCGCCAGCGGGAAGCGCGCGTCCAGGCGCGTCACACCGCCGAGGCACGACGGACCGAGGTCGAGCGCCGGCTGGCCGATGCGAAGCTCGAGGTGGGCAGGCTCGAGAGCGATCTGGCGCTCGCCGCGGAGCGCCTGAGCAATGCGGGGCAGCGGCGGCAGACCGCGGCGGACGAGCGCGTGCAGGGCGAGCGCCGCGCCGCGCAGGCGGAGCGGGAGCATGAAGCCGCCGGCGCGGAGCGCACGGCCGCCGAACGCGATCTCGCGGCCGTTCAGACGCAGCTGGCGGGACGGACTCGCGAGGAAGACGACGTCCGCGGCCGGCTGACCGCCGAGCGCCAGGCCGTGCGGGAGCTCGAGGAAGCGTTGCAGCGCCGTGCCGAAACGGCGCGCGCGCTCGAAATCGAAGGCGGCGCGCTCGACCGCGAGCGCAGCGAGTTGCGCGAGCAGCTCGCGCTCGCGACGGCAGAGCGCCAGGACTGCGACATCGCGGCTCAGAAAGCGGCGCGGGATGCCGCCGCGGCAACCGAGCGGGTCAGCCGCGACGCGCACGCCGCGGTCCGCGCCGTGGAAGGATTGCAGCACGCGCGCCGGCACGTGGCTGCGCTGCACGAGCAAGAGATGAGCGCGCGCTCGGCACGCCGCCAGACGGAAGCGGCGCTCGCGCAGCTCGAAGCCCGGCGCGATGCGCTGGGCGAGCTGGATCGCGAGCATGTGGGACTCGCGCCCGCGGCCCAGGCGCTGCTCAAAGCCAAGCTGCCCGGCGTGCTCGGGCCGCTCGCCGATTTTGTGCGCACCTCGCGTCGCGATGCAGAGCTGGCCGAACGGCTGTTGGGCGAGTGGCTGCATGCCGTGCTCGTGCGCGATGCCTCCGTGATCGAAACGATCCGTGCGTGGCATGCGGAGACTCAGCCGGGCCCGCTCGTGCTGCTGCCGTCCGTGCCCGGCCCACGGCTCGGCGCCGATGGTCATCCGTTGCGCGATGAGCTAAGGGTGGACGGTCCGGCGGCCGCCTGGGTCCGCGCCCTGCTCGCGGGTCACGAGGTGCTGGGCACGGGCGCGCTGCGCCGCGCCAATGGCGCCGTGTTCCTGGACAGCGGCGCGGCTGCGGCCGCTGGACCGCTGCAACGGCGCGCCGAGCTGGAAGCCCTCGAGAAAGAGGTCCGCGATGCCGCTGCGAACCTCGAACGGGCGCGCGCGGCCGAAGAGTCCACGGTGCAGGAGCTGGCGAGCGCCGAGGCTGCGCTGACGGCCGCCGGTCACGACGCGGAGCAAGCGCGTCGCGCCGAGCTGGAAGCGGGCGCCGAGAAGGGTGAAGCGGATCGCGGGCTGATTCACGCCCGCCGCCAGGCGGAGGAAGCGGCGGCGCACGTGGAGCGGCTCACGCGGCGCTTGGCCGAGGTCGAAACGCGGCTGGGCGCGCTCCACGTCGAGCTCCAGGAGCGCGAGATCGAGCGGGTCCGTTCCGCGGAGCAGCTCGGCGCCGAGCGCACCGGCCTCGCCGATCTCGAGTCGCAGCAAGAGGCGGCCCGCGAACAGCGGGTGCGCTGGCAGGTCGAAGCGGCGCAGGTGGAGGCGCGACTGACCGCCGCCGCCGAGCGGGCGAGCCGCGCCGACGCCGAGGCGACGGCGTCGCGGGAACAGGCCGGCGCGCGCGCCGAGGAAATTGCGCGCATCGAGCAGGAGACGGCTGCCCTGACCACGCAACGGGCGCAGTGGGAAGACACGCTCCAGGAGCGTCGCGTGTCGCTCGCGGAGCTCGAGACGGCGGCAACGGATGCCGAGGCGCAAGTCGGCATGAGCGACGCCGACCTGGGACAGGCGGAAGGCGCGCTGGATCAGGCGCGCAAGGCGCTCGCCACGCTCGGCGAAGAAGACCATCGCCTCCAGCTTCAGAAGACCGAGGTCGAAGGCAAGAAGCGGGGTCTGGTGGAGCGGGTGGAGACCGAGTGGCGCAAGCCGCTCGCGACGCTGCTGGCGGACGCCGCGGAGGTCGCGGGCGATCTCGAGTGGCTGCGGCAGGAGAATGAGCGGTTGCGGGGCGCGATCGACGCGGTGGGCCCCGTGAATGCGCTCGCGGTCGAGGAGCACGCGGAAGAGACCAAGCGCCTGGACTTTCTCCAGACCCAGCGCGACGACCTGGTGACGGCGCGCAGCTCGCTCCAGCAGGCGGCCCGCGAAATCGATCACACCGCGAAGGCCCTCTTTCTCGAGTCCTTCTCGTCGGTGCGAGAAAACTTCCGCAGCGTGTTCCAGACGCTGTTCGGCGGCGGCGAATGCGACGTGCGCCTGGCCAACGAGGATGAGCCGCTCGAGAGCGAAATCGAGATCCACGCGGCCCCGCGCGGCAAGCGCACGCAGCGGATCCATCTGTTGTCCTCGGGTGAGCGCACGCTGGTCGCCGTGTCGCTCTTGTTCGCGATCTTCCTCGCCAAGCCCAGCCCGTTCTGCCTGCTCGACGAGGTGGACGCGCCGCTGGACGACGCGAACGTGGGCCGGTACGTGCGGCTCCTCGCCGAGTTCAAGGATTCGACGCAGTTCATCGTCATCACGCACAATCCCCGGACCATGCAGGCCGCCGATGCCGTGTACGGCGTGACGATGCAGGAGCCGGGAGTCTCGACTATCGTTGGAGTACGTCTCGGTCAAATGGAACCGGTGTAGGCGGGGGCGGGGTTTTCCGAATCCCTAGTCCCCATCCCTAGTCCCACTCTCCAATGCGTCGATGGCTCTGGCTCTCATTCCTGCCTGCTGGGTTGGCAGCGCAGCAGCCCGCGGTTTCCCCTGCACTCCCGCGGCTGCTCAGTCGCGTCCAGGACACGACCGTTTCCGTTTGGCTGTTCGCCCATCCCGAAGCCTCACTGGATGCACTCAGCAATCGCGTAGCATCGTCCGGCGGACGCGTGCGGGTCCGGAGCCGCTGGCTGCACGCGATCAGCGCCGATGTGCCGGCGACCGCACTCCGCACGTTGATGCAGGATCGCCAGCTGCGCCGCATCCAGCCGCTCGGGCGCTTCCGAGTTCCCAAAGACCGCGCCCGCATGCTCGAGAGTCCGCCGCCGCGCACCCCCACCGCCGGCGCAGACACCTGCCCACCTGATCCGCCGGGCGGCGACTCCGTGTACGGGCCCTCAGCGATGCCGTACCGGCGGCTGAACCTGCGCCCACTGTCCGACGCGGGACACAACGGCGCGGGCGTACGCGTGGCCCTCTTCGACACCGGCTTCGACACCCAGAATCCCGCGTTCAGCGGCGTCACCGTTACGGCGCAGCGCGACTTCGTGTTCAACGACGGCGTCGTGCGTGACGAACCCGGCAAGGACAATGGGGCCGATTTTCACGGCACCGCGGTGTGGTCGCTGTTCGCCGGCAGCATCCCGGGCCGGCTGCGCGGCATCGCGCGCTCGGCGAGCTACCTGCTCGCGAAAACCGAAGACGTCCGAACCGAAACCCGCGTGGAAGAAGACAATTACGTCGCGGCGCTGGAGTGGGCCGATTCCATCGGAGTCGATATCGTCTCCTCGAGTCTCGCCTATTTCGTCTTTGACAACTTCAGCTACGCGCCCTCGGACCTGAACGGCGACATCGCGGTCACGACGGTCGCCGTCGACGCGGCCGCGCGTCGCGGCATCCTCGTGGTCACGGCGGCCGCCAACGAAGGCCCGGCGTTCCGCACCATCTGGATGCCGGCAGACGCCGATTCGGCGCTCGCCATCGGAGCCGAGGACTCGCTGGGCAACATTGCCATCTTTTCCAGTCGCGGCCCCACGGCGGACGGCCGGCTGAAGCCCGATTTCACCGCACCGGGAGTCGCCGTCTGCGTGGTCGTGGGTCCGGGCGAGTTGTTTCGCGAGGCGGGGACGTCGTTCGCGACCCCGCTCACGGCCGCGGGTATCACCTTGATGAAGGAGATGTTCCCGACCCTCGGTCCGATCGCGATGCGCGACTCGTTGCGCGCATTTGCCTCGAAGCGCGCGGCACCCGATTCCACGTTCGGCTGGGGCCGGCCCGACTTCGCCGCCTCGGCGCGGCTGTCGGCGCACCTCAACGCACTCGCGCCGGTCGTGAGCCCGCTGACGACCATCGTGCCCACGTTCTCGTGGGACGCCGGCACCCTGGCAGGATCGCCCGTGACCTACCGGCTGCGCATCGCGCGCGATACCGGCTTCACGTCCATCGTGCTCGACACGACGCTCGCAAGCGCGCTCTCGTTCGATCTTACACGGCCACTGAAGGGGGCTCCGATTTTCTGGCGCGTGGATGGCAGGACCGATGCGGGCGATACGGCAAGCACTGGACGCATCGGCCCGCTCGCCATCCCGCTGTGGGCCGTCCCCACGTCCCTCAGCTCACCCGGGGGGGTCGTCACCGACTCCGCGCAGCCCACGTTCACTTGGGACCCCATCACCGTGCCGGCACCGCCGGGCCCGTTCACCTATGACTTGCTGGGGCAGCGGGTCGAGAATGGACTCCCCGAGTTCGGCATCGCCGGGCTGCAGGACACGTTCTTCCGGCTCCCGCAGCCGCTCGAGGTCAACCGATCGTATCGCTGGACGCTCGTCGTGCACGCCGGACCCGATACGTCGATCGTGCGGAGCGCAGGGTCCTTTCTGGTTTTGGACGGCGGGACGCCCACCGCCACCCTGCTGTACCAGAACTTCCCGAACCCCTTCCCCGCCGCGGGACGCGATTCCACGTGTCTCTGGTTCGACCTGGCGGTGAGCGGGATGGTCGAGCTCGACATCCTGGATCTGCGGGGAAACCCCGTGCGCCGATTCATCCCCGGGCCCGATTTCCCGGCCTTTGTCGACGCCGGCCGCTACGGGCGCGGGGCGCCGGGCAGCTCCACGTGTGACCCGCGGCTGATGTGGGATGGCCGTGCGGACAATGGGCAGATGTTGCCCGCCGGCGTATATCTCGCCAAGCTCAAGGCACCCGCAATGCTCGTCTTCAAGCGCATCGTCTTTCGGGGAAAGTGACATGGAACTCGTTACCGTCGGCACCGGCACCGTTGCGCCCTCGGCGCGCCGCACGGCTGCCTGTCATTGGGTCACGCGCGGGGATCTGCGACTGCTGCTCGACTGCGGGGCGGGTTCGCTGCATCGTCTGGCGGAGTTCGGGTTGCCGTGGCAGCAGGTGACGCACGTCATCCTGACGCATTTTCATCCGGACCATTGGGGCGAGCTGCCGATGCTCGTGTACGCCCTCAAGTACACGGCCCAGCCGGCGCGCACCGAGCCGTTTGTGATCCTGGGGCCCCCCGGCGTCGTGCAGCTGCTCCGCACGCTCGCCGAAGGCTACGGCCACTGGCTGCTCGATCCCGGGTTTCCGATCGGTATTCTCGACGTGCGCGACGGCGAGCCGTTCCCCCTGAATGCCGACGTCAGTCTCGAGACGTTCCCGGTCCCGCATACCGATGAAAGCGTGGCCCTCTCGCTGGTCGCCCCCGAAGGGCGTCTCGTCTACACCGGCGATACCGGGCCGTCGAGCGAGCTGGCCCGGTGGGCCACGGGGTGCGATCTGCTGCTGGCGGAATGCTCGTTGCCCGAGTCCTTGGCCATCGACACTCATTTGACGCCCGAACGTGCCGGCGACCTGGCGAAGGAAGCGGCCGCCAAGCGTCTAGTCTTGACGCACTTCTATCCTCCGGTAGAAACTTCGGACCCGGCACGACTTGCCGGGAACCGTTTTGCAGGTCCGGTGACCGCCGCCCGAGACGGCGACCGCTTCACCATCGGGGATGGGAGACGATAAGACGTGCTGATCGTCATGCGGCATGGAGCGACGCGGGAAGAAGTCCAGAAGGTCGTCTCCGTCATCGAGGAGATGGGCTATGGGGCGCAGCCCATGCCCGGCGCGCAGCGCACCGCCGTCGGACTGGTCGGAAACGACGGGCGCGTCGATGCGTCGCGCCTGGAAGGTCTTCCCGGCGTGCGTGAGGTCATTCACGTCTCGCAGCCCTACAAACAGGTCAGCCGGGAATGGAAAGCCGAGTCGACGATCGTCCGGTTACCGGGCGGGGTAGCCTTCGGGGGCACCGAGGTCGTGGCGATCGCCGGCCCCTGCTCGGTCGAAAACGAGCGGCAGATCATCGACGCGGCGCGGCAGGTGAAAGAAGCCGGCGCCGTGGTGCTGCGGGGTGGCGCGTGGAAACCGCGCAGTTCGCCCTACTCCTTCCAGGGACTGGGGAAGCCGGGTCTCCGGTTACTCGCCAAGGCTCGCGAGGAGACCGGACTCCTGATCTGCACGGAGGCGATGGATGAGAACGGCCTCGGATGGGTCGCCGAGACCGCGGACATCGTGCAGATCGGCGCGCGCAATATGCAGAACTTCTCGCTGCTCAAGCAGGCGGGGCACTGCGGCAAGCCGGTCCTGCTGAAGCGCGGGATCAGCGCCACGGTGCAGGAGCTGCTGCTGTCGGCGGAGTATCTGCTGGCCGAAGGCCATCACGACGTCATTCTGTGCGAGCGCGGGGTGCGCAGCTTCGACACCGCGACCCGCAATCTGTTCGACCTGACCGCGATTCCGGTCGTCCATAAGCTGTCGCACCTGCCGATCATCGCGGACCCCTCGCACGGCACCGGGCTGCGCGACAAGGTCATCCCGATGGCCCGTGCCGCGGTGGCGGCCGGCGCCGACGGGATCATGGTGGAAGTCCATCCCAATCCCGAAGCAGCCCTCTCGGACGGCGCGCAGTCGCTGTTTCCAGAGCAGTTCACGCAGTTGATGCGGGAAGTGCGGATAATCGCTGAAGCCATTGGGCGACGGGTGGCTGAGCCGGCCGCGGTGGGGGCGTGACTGGTCGCTTGACGGTTAGACGGTTAGTCGGTTTGGCGATTGCGTGGATCCTAACCGTCCAACCGTCTACCTCACTAGCCGGTCAGGATCCCTGGCCGATTCTCGACCGCGCCTCCGCGTCCTTCGATACCGTCCGCACGCTCCAGGCCGACTTCACGCAGATCATCAACAATCCGATGCTCGGTGATCCGGACACGACACGCGGCAAGCTCTACCAGCAGAAGCCGAACTCGTTCGCGATGCGCTTCAGCGAGCCGAAGCACGACCGCATCGTTGCCGATGGCCGGCACCTCTGGCTCTACACGCCGAGCTCCACACCGGGCCAGGTGATCCGCAGCGCGATTCCCGCCACGGGAAACACCGGCCCGAATCTCATCGGCCAGTTCGTCGAACGGCCGCGGGAGCGCTACGAAGCCCGCTATGTGCGTGCGGACTCGAACGCCGCCGGAGCGTTCGACGTCGTCGCGCTCACGCCGCACGATCGGGAAGCGCCCTACACGGCCGCGACGCTGTGGATCACCAGGAACGATGGATTGGTGAGGCGAATCGAGATCGTGGAGACGTCAGGGCAAACCCGCACGATCATGCTGCGCAACGTCGTTGTGAATCAGCCGATCAACAGCCGCGAGTTCAGGTTTTCGCCGCCGGCCGGATCACAGGTGGTAGATCAGTAGCCAGCGCGTCCGCGACTTTCTCGGCAATTCTCTCGTCCATCCCCTGCTTCAGCGCCAGCTCGAGCGCCGCGCGCCCGAGTGCGCGGTACAGTTTCGCGTCATCGATCGCCAGCGATTGGAGATGCCGATCGATCGTCGCGGTATCGCCGCGCACCACCGGCCCCGTGAGCGCCTCGCGCGGCTCGTGGCGGCTCAGGTTCTCGATCGTCCCTTCGACGAGCGGCCGGAGCGCCGCCCAGGCGTCCGCATCCGACAGCCCGGCATGCCGTAGCAGGCGCTGGGCCACGGCTTCCACGACGACGAGATAGTTCGAGGCGAAGACGGCGCCGGCATGGTAAATCGGCTTCGCCTTCGTGGCGATCCGGAACGGCCGCATCCCCAGCCCCTGGGCGAGCTGCTCCCCCGCCTCGATGGCGCGCGGCATACCTTCGACCGCGGCCCACGCGCCTTTCAGCCGCGCGGGGGCAAGCTCCGGTTCGACGATCGTTTGCAGGGGGTGGATCGAGCCCAGACCCGCGCGGCTCGTGACCAGCGGGCCGAGGGCTTCCTGACCCTGCACGCCGGAGAGATGGAGCACGACGTGCCGCTCGCCGACCGCGCGAGCCTTGGCGAGCGAGGCGGCGAGCGGCGTGATCGCGTCGTCACGCACCGCCAGGATCAGAATCTCGATGTCGCCGAGCCATGGCGGTGGCGTGACGCCATCGCCAACCGTCATCGTCAGCGGCTTGGGGAGCGGGAGGTCTTTCTTGCGTCGCCCGTGGAGGCGGACCGCATAGCCCGCCTGGGTGAGTGCGAGTGCCAGTCCTGTTCCCGCGCGACCGGGCCCGATGAGCCCGATCGCGCGGGAAGCCAGTTGCTTCACCTATTGCGGACCGTCGTAGGAGCGGGCTGTGCCGTGGCCAACGTGAGCAGGTCCTGCGGCGTCTTGGCCTTCTGCGCGAGCGCGAGTGCCCGCTTCACCTGTTGATCATCCGCCACGCGGCGGCGGAATTCGGCCGAGCGGCCGAAGACGTAGCGCGCGGCCTCGTAGCCCAGCTCCTGCTGAATCAGCGTGCGCGCGCCCCCGATCACCGAATCGGGCAGCTCGGCGCCCTTGGCTCGAATCCGGCGCACGACCTCGTCGACCATCCCTTCGGTCACGGTGAAATTCGGATTGGGGAGCCGGTTGCCTTCCTTCAACTCGATGGCGTAGCTCGTCAACGCGTCACGGTACAACGGAATCTTGTCTCCCAGCGCCCGGATGAACGTGCGCTCCGCCGTCGTGAACGTGTCCGCCACGATGTAGATGTCCGGCCGAATGCCGCCGCCGCCGTAGACCGTGCGGCCCGCATCGGTCTTGAACGCGAGCGTCGTGTCGGGCTTGGCGTCCTGGCCGCGCTGCGCCGCGATCACCTGCGCCTCCTGCTCGGCCTCCGTGCGCGTCACCCGCTGAATCGTCCGCCCACTCGGCGTATACCAGCGCGCGGTCGTGAGCTTCAGCCCCGTTTCGGGCGACAGGCGCCAGAACGATTGCACCAAACCCTTGCCGAACGTCGGGGTGCCGACGAGCACGGCACGATCGTGATCCTGGAGCGCGCCGGCGATGATTTCCGCGGCGCTCGCGGATCCGCCGTTGACGATCACGACGACCGGCAGGCGCGGCCACGTCTGCTGCTTGCTGTCGCTGAATTCATGCGACGAGCCGGGGGCACGCCCGCGCGTTTCGACGATCTCCTTGCCGGGATCGAGGAACAGATCGGACACGGCGACGCCCTGATCGAGCAACCCGCCGGGGTTGTTGCGAAGATCGAAGATGAGCGACTTCATCCCCTGCTTGAGCAGCGTGTCGATCGCGACGGTAACGTCGCGCGTCGAGCTTTCGCTGACCGGGGAAAGCGCGATGTAGCCGACCCGGTCGTCGAGCATGAGCGTGATGCGCGGATCGACCGAGCGGATGTGAATGGTCGCGCGCGCCAGGTTGAACCTGATCGGCTGATCGACGCCGGTGCGGCGGATCAGCAAATCGGCCTTGGCGCCGACCGGACCGCGCAGCTCCTTCACGGCCTTTTCCTGATTCCAGCCTTCCGTCGAGCGGCCATCGAGCTCGATGATCCGATCGCTCGTCTGGATGCCGGCGCGCTCCGCGGGCGTATCGGGCAGCGGCGCGATGACCGTAATCCAGCCGCCGCGCACGTCGATCTGAATGCCGAGACCGGAATAGTTGCCGGTGGTGGCCTCAGAGAGCTGCCGGAAATCGTCCGGCTTCAGGAAGACCGAATAAGGATCGCCGAGCTGATCGAGCATGCCGTCGATCGCCATTTGATAGAGCTGGCGTTCGTCGAGCGAGTCGACGTAGTAGTCGGCGACGTGCGCGAGCACATCGTCGAACAACCGCGCCTGCTGGTAGACCGATCCGGCCGGCTCCGTCTGCCGCTGGAGAAACCAGCCGCCACTCACCAGCGCGGCTAGTGCGACGACGGCGACTACAGCCCCTTTATGACGAATCATCATGCGCCTCTCAGTGAAGGTGTCCTCGCGGTCACCGCCGTGATCTCCTGCCAGGCGGCGTCCTGGACGGCCTTCTTGGATTGACTTGCATCAATATGAACAATCCCGGGCCCGGATGCGCTACGATACGCCTCCCGGACCCGTGTGTGAAACGTGTCATCTTCACGCTCGATGCGGTCCTTGACCTTCCCGGCGTTCCGCTGGCGCTCCCGCCCTACCGCGACCGGAACATCGAGCACCAGCGTAAGATCGGGGGTGAGACCCCCTGTCGCGACACGCAGCGCCGCGTCTACGTCGGCACGGGGCAAGCCCCGGCCTGACACCTGATAGGCGATGGTCGATAGCCCGAAACGGTCGGCAATCACCATCTGACCATCGGCCAATGCCGGCCGGATCACGCGCTCGACCAGGTCGGCCCGTGCCGCCAAGAACAGAAACAGCTCGGCGCCGAACGCCCGGTCATGGCGGGACTTGAGCGCGAGCTTGCGGGCGGCCTCGGCGATCGGCGTGCCACCCGGCTCGCGGACGGCCGTTACTGGCGTCCCCTCTGCCGTCAGACGCGCCGACAGCCACTTTGCCAACGTGGACTTACCCGCTCCCTCGGGGCCTTCGATCACGATGAACACACCCGAGCCCCTAGCCCCCAATCCCGAGCCCCTAACCCCTAACCCCGAGTCTCTAACCAAGCGTGATGATCGGGCTCGCGGCGCCCTTCTTGATGCCCTCGTAAATGCGGGCATTGATCCTGGCCATGAGCTTTTCGAAGTTCGACTGCGCCGCCACCATCTGCTGGTAGACCGAATTCGCCTGCACGGTCTGCAGCGCCTGGTCGTATTTCTCGACCTGCTCCTTCGAGGGCTCGGTGCCCTGCTGCGCGACCCGTTCGATTTCCTGGGCGAGCCGTTCCGCCTCCCCGAGCACCTTCTGGACCGCCTGATCCTCCCGTAATGCCTCGGTGGCGCGACGCAGCGCCTTGTATTCGTCGGTCTGACCGAGCACGCGCCCCAGATCCTCCGCCTTTTCCTCGAGCACTAGTCCTCCTTAATAGAGAGCGCGTACCGGGGACAGCCGAAGACATCGTTATGGATCGCGACGTTCCATCCGTAGTCGCGGCCCAAAGCCCGAACGGTATCAGACCGCCGTTCGTCGATCTCAAGTGCCAGCAGGCCGCCATGTTCGAGCAGGGCTCCCGCACCTGCGAAGATCCCGCGCGTCGCATCGAGCCCGCTGGCGCCGCTCACCAGCGCCTCGCGAGGCTCGAACTCCCGCACGGAGGCGTCCAGCTCGGCGAACTCGGATTCGGTCAGGTACGGGGGGTTGGCGACAATCACGCGATAGGCCCCCGCCCCCCGCTCTCCTTTCTCCACCAGCGGGGTGAGCAGGTTCCCCTCGCGGATTTCGACCGGCGTCCTGGGCGCAACGCGTTCCACATTCTCACGAGCGAGCGCCGCCGCGGCGGGTGAGCGCTCGACCGCGACGATCTTCTCGAAGTCCCCCTCGACGGCCAAGGCGAGGGCGATGCATCCGGACCCGGTACCGATGTCGGCCACGAGCCCACGGTTCCCGTATTTCAGCACCAGGTCCACGAGGCCTTCAGTCTCAGGGCGCGGAATCAGCGCGCGCCGATCGATCGCGAGATCGAGCGTTCGAAACCCCACCGTGCCGACGGCATAGACGAATGGGACGCCACGCTTCAATTGAACCAATGCGTCTTGATACTTCGCGGTCAGTTCCGGTGATCTCGGCTCGTCGCGTCGCAGCCAGGCTTCGCCGATAGACGTGCCCGAGATGGCGGCCCAGACCGCCGCCGTTGTTTCTTGACCGTCGCCGTTGCCGCTTGAGCGCCGCAGTGTCTCAGACACCCGCGCGCTCCTTGTCCTGCGCTTCCTTCAGCGCGGCGATCAGGTCGTCGAGCTTGCCGTCCATGACTTCATCGATGTTATGCGTCGTGAAATGAATGCGATGGTCGGTGACGCGGTTCTGCGGATAGTTGTACGTGCGCACTTTTTGCGAGCGATCGCCGGTTCCGACCTGGGCCCGCCGCTCGCGCGCGCGCGCCGCCTCCTGCTCGGCGACCATGCGGTCGAGCAGGCGCGCGCGCAAGATTGCGAGCGCCTTGATCTTGTTCTGCAGCTGGGATTTTTGATCCTGGCACTTCACTTCGAGACCGGTCGGCAGGTGCGTCACGCGCACCGCGCTGTCCGTCGTGTTGACGCTCTGTCCGCCCGGTCCACCCGAACGGAACACATCGATCCGCAACTCCTTGTCTTCGATTTTGAGATCGACTTCTTCGGCTTCCGGCAGGACGGCGACCGTCGCCGCGGAGGTGTGGATGCGACCCTGCTGCTCGGTCACGGGCACGCGCTGCACGCGGTGCACGCCCGACTCGTACCGCAACGTGCCGTACGCCTTGGGACCGCGCGCGGCGAAGATCGCTTCCTTCAAGCCGCCGAGCGTCCCTTCCGAGAGGGAGATGATTTCCACCTTCCAGCCGCGGCGCTCGGAGAAGCGCGTGTACAGGCGAAACAAATCGGCGGCAAACAGCGCCGCCTCGTCGCCCCCGGTCCCCGCGCGGATTTCGACGATCGCGTCGCGGTCGTCGAACGGATCGGTCGGGGTGAGCAGCTCGTCGAGCTCGGTCTCGAGGCGCTCGAGCTCGGGACCGATGCGCTCGAGGTCGGTGCGCGCGAGCTGCGACAGCTCCGGGTCCTTGTCGGCCAGCACCTCGCGCGCCTGGGCGCGTTCGGCCTCCAGCCGCTCGATGCGAACATGGGTGAGACGAATGGCCTCGAGCTGCGCGTGCTCGCGGCCAAGGGCTTTCAGTTTGGCTGGATTCCGCGCCGTAGCGGGGTCGGCCAACTGCCGGGCGACCTCCTCCGCCCGGGCGAGCGCCTGGCGGAGTCTGTCGTCCACGGGATTAGCTCGCTCCGGCCTTGGTTGCGTACTTCTGGCGGAAGCGTTCCACGCGACCGGCCGTGTCGAGCAGCTTCTGCTTTCCCGTGAAGAAGGGATGGCATTTGGCGCAGACTTCAACGTGGATCACGGGCATGGTCGAGCGCGTGACAAACTCGTTGCCGCACGCGCACTGGACGCTCGCCCGCTGGTATTTGGGATGAATTCCGGGTTTCACTGACTTTCCTTGACTTTAGTCCGAACGGTTTTCAGCGCGCGGAAATATAGCCGGGACACGGACTTGGAAGCAAGGCTCGCGCTCACGCTTCGATTGACACCGCCGAAGACACATCGTAAGCTGTTCGGCGTGTCAGCTACCGAGGTCCTACAGAAGGTCCCGCTTTTCAGTCAACTCGCCCCCGCCGACCTCTCGCGGGTGGTGGAGGTTGCGCGCGACCGTGCCTATCCCAAGAACTCGGTCATTCTGTTCGAAGACGATCCCGGCGACGCGCTCTACGTCGTCGCCAAGGGCCAGGTCAAAGTCGTCCTCATCGGCGAGGACGGCCGCGAAGTCATTCTCTCCGTGCTCGGCGAAGGCGAGTTCTTCGGCGAGATGGCGCTGATCGACGACGAGCCCCGCTCGGCGCACGTCATCGCGATGGAGGATTCGACGCTGTACGTGCTGCGTCGCGAAGACTTCCAGGGCATCCTCGAGCATTCGCCGGGGATCGGACTCGCGCTGCTGCGCGAATTGTCGCGCCGGCTGCGGCGCGTGGACGAGAAGGTCGGCAGCCTCGTACTCCTCGATGTACACGGCCGCGTCGCCCAGCTGCTGCTCGATCTCGCCGACGAGACGGACGGGCAGCGCATCACGCGCCGTCTGACCCATCACACCATCGCCCAGATGATCGGATCGTCGCGCGAAACGGTGTCGCGCACGATGCGCGAGCTCGTCGATAAGGGCATGATTGACGTGAGCCGCAAGGACATTGTGATCAAAGACCGCGGCTCGCTCGAGCAAGCGGCCGGACGGTCGTGACTAGCGTCACGGTTCTACGTCACTAATTACCAGTAACTTAGACCGAGTATCGGCGTGCCAACCCGCATGACGTACACGGTGACGTTTTGGGGTACCCGGGGGAGCATCCCAACCCCGGGGCCGAACACGTCGCGCTACGGCGGAAACACGCCGTGCGTCGCCGTGGAGGGCGCCGGGGGGCAGCTGGTCGTGTTGGACGCGGGCACCGGCATTCGGGCCTTGGGCCTCGACCTCGTGGCCAAGCAAGACGGTGCCGCGAAAGTCGAAATCCTGTTGTCCCACGCACACTGGGATCACATACAAGGATTGCCGCACTTCAAGCCGTTTTTCTCACCGGGCAACTCGGTGCGGATTTGGGGATCGCGGCAAGGTACGATGTCGTTGGAAGCGATTCTCCGGCAGCAGATGGATCCAGCGGTGTTCCCGGTCCCATTGGACGCGCTGTCGGCGCAACTGACGGTGCAGCAGGTAGACACCGATACGTTCTCGATCGGGGAGTTCCGGGTCCAGACGATAAAGCTGCGGCATCCGGGAACGACGTTGGGATTCCGGCTCACGCCCGCGACCGGCGGGCCGTGCATGGCGTACGTGACGGACAACGAGCTGGGCGGCGGCGGGCACTACGACGTACCGGCGAGCTGGCGCCGCGATTTCGTGACGTTTCTGAATGGCGTCGATCTTCTCATTCACGACGCCATGTACACGCCGAAGGAGCTCGAGCAGCACCGCGGGTGGGGGCACTCCACGTATGAGGAAGCGGTGACCCTGGCCCACGATGCCGGTGTAAAGAAGCTGGTGCTGTTTCACCACGAGCCGGAGCACGACGACACAGAGATGGACGCGTTGCTCGCCGCCGCGCGCAAATTCGCGAAGACGCGTGGTGGATCGCTCGAGGTGATCGCAGCACAAGAAGGCGTGAAGGTGACCCTGTGACCCAAGGAGTAGCTATGCGCGCGCGTGCAGTGATGTCAGTGTTGAGCCTCGTTCCGGTCCTCCTTGGGGCGCAACAGCGCGGCCAGGATACCCGGCCCGGCATCGCCGTGCTTCCGTTCAACAACGGCGGATCCTACGGTCAGAGCAAGGAAGACTTCGACGCCCTGGAGCGCGGCATCGCCGGCATGATGATCTCCGAGCTGGCGCAGAACCCCGCCGCGCGCCTGGTCGAGCGCGAACAGGTGCAGCGACTCGTCGACGAGCAGAACCTCGGCGCGCAGGGGCGCGTGGATCCGCAGACCGCCGCCAAGGTGGGCAAGCTGGTCGGCGCGCGCTACATCGTCCTCGGGACGTTCATCGATTTCTACAGCGATTTCCGGGTCGACGTGCGCCTCGTCAACACGGAGACGGGCGAGATCGTGAAGACCGAGTCGGACCGCATGCAGCGCGAGCATCTGTTCGATCTCATTCGCAACGTCGCCACGCGCCTCATGAAGGACGCGAATCTCCCCGCCCTGCAGCGGGGCGCGTCGAACGAGCAGCGGATGAATCGCCAGGTCCCGACGGAAGCGTTGACCTACTATTCGCGCGCGTTGCTGTACCAGGACCGCGGGCAGAAGGACAAAGCCGTCGAGATGTTCAACCGCGCGCTGGTCATCTTCCCCGACTACGCTGAGGCGCAGGAAGGCCTGCAGCGAGCGCAGCGGTCCTAACGGATCCGCTCGGCGGTACCCGCACGTCGACGGCGCGCCGGCTCTCCCGATTCGGGGCGCTGGCGCGCTTCGGCTTTGGCGCCCTGGGGACCACTCCATGAGATACGTGCTCCTCCACCCGCCGATGTGGCGGCCCCACGAAGTCGCCCCGGCGCTCGCGACCTCACAGGTCGAGGCCCGGCCGGTGCGCCAGGCGCGGGAAGTGGCGGTGGTGGACGATCGCCCGACGGTGCTGCTGCTCGACGCCGAGAGCCGGTCCACGTTTCCCGTCGACGTCATGCGTGCGTTCGTGGATGCGGGCGGCGCGATTGTGGCCCTCGGCCGCCAGGGCGAGGCCGATGTCCCCGACACCCTGCCGACGGAGTTCCTCTCCGGATTCCTCACCTACCCGACGAGTCCCCGGCGCCTGCTCGTGGCGATTCGCGCCGGGTTCCGCGAGGCCGCGGCGCGGGCCGAGACGGCACGCGCCCGGGGCGAGGCCGCGCAGCGGGCGCGTGAGATCGGGGAGTTGACCCGCATCGGCGTCGCGCTGGGCACCGAGCGGGACATCAAGACGCTGCTGGAACTGATTCTCACGCAGGCGCGCCGCATCACCCAGTCGGACGCGGGCAGCTTGTACCTGGTGGAGCACAACGACGAAGGGAAGAAACGGCTGCGGTTCCGGCTCGCGCAGACCTACTCGAAGCCCGAGGCACCGTTCGTCGAGTTCACGATTCCCGTCGATCGCACCAGCCTGGCCGGGTACTGCGCCGTGACGGGCGACCCGCTCGTCATCGACGATGCGTATTTCCTGCCGCCGGACGTGGAGTACACGATCAACCGCTCGTTCGACGAGCGCTACGGCTATCGGACCAAGTCGATGCTCGTGCTCCCGATGAGGGATCACAAGGACGAGATCATCGGCGTCCTGCAGCTCATCAACCGCAAGCGCAATCTCGAGGCCGTGCTGTCGACGTTGGCGGACGTGGAGCAGCAGGTGGTTCCCTACTCCAAGCGCACCGTCGAGCTGGTGACGGCGCTCGCCGGCCAGGCGGCGGTGGCCATCGAAAACAGCCGGCTGTACGAGGACATCGAGAAACTCTTCGAGGGATTCGTGCTCGCCGCGGTGCACGCGATCGAGCAGCGCGATCCCACCACGTATGGTCACAGCGGGCGCGTGGCCGCCATGACGGTTGGCCTCGCCGAGACGGTCGACCGTGCCGGCGACGGCCCCTATCATGGCGTGAAATTCTCGCGCGAGCAGATCAAGGAAATCCGCTACGCGGCGCTGTTGCACGACTTCGGGAAGGTCGGCGTGCGCGAGCAGGTGCTCATCAAAGCCAAGAAGCTCTATCCGTCCGATCTGGGGCTGGTCCGGCACCGGCACGCGTTCATCCGGCGCACGGCCGAGCGGGAGTTTTGGCGCAAGCGCGCCGAATTCCTGCAGTCGAACGGGAAAAAGGGCTACGACGCCTTTATCACGGAGCTCGAAGCGGCCCACGCGCAGGAGCTGCAGGAGCTGGATCGCTTTCTCGAGATCGTGCTCCAGGCTAACGAGCCCACCATCTTGCCTGACGGCAGCTTCGATGAGCTCAAGGCGTGGTCCAAGCGGACCTATCTGGCGATCGATGGCTCAACCGAGCCGTTCCTGTCACCCGACGAGATGCGCTTTCTCACGATCCGCAAAGGCAGCCTCGACGACGCCGAACGGCACGAGATCGAAAGCCACGTCTCACACACGTACCAGTTTCTCCAGCGGATTCCATGGACGCGCGAGCTGCAACACATCCCGGTGATCGCGTATGGGCACCATGAGAAGATGGACGGCCGGGGGTATCCGCGGCGCATTACCGCCGAGGGCATCCCGATTCAGACCCGCATGATGACGATCAGCGACATCTACGACGCGCTGACCGCCCAGGATCGCCCGTACAAACGCGCCGTGTCGAGCGAACGGGCGCTCGACATTCTCACCACGGAAGTGAAGGAAGGCCAGCTCGACGAGGCGCTGTTCAGGCTGTTCATCGACGCCAAGGTCTTCCAGCGCCAGTTACCCGAAGACGCGGCGCCCTAGGGCGTGCAGCTGCTCCGCCTCATCGGGTAGTCGAATCCGCGCGCGGCGCCTTCGACCCGCGCGATCAGCGAGTCCGCGCCGTGGCGACGATAGATGATCCGCTGCGGGAAATCGTGCTGCAGGTTCTCGACGGTGAAGCTCGAATCGGTGACGCGCGTGGATGTGAATGACGCCGTCTGCTGGCCGGAGGGCGTCGCCGTGTACACGAGCTTCCCGCTGTCGACCGCGATCCGGAGCTGCTCGTACTCCCGAACGGCACCGTTCACGAGCGTGCGGCTCGCCCCCAGCATCAATCCACCCGCGGGCGGCATCCACATTTCGAGACTCTCCCGGTTGCCGGTCCGCTGTTGCCAGCACCCCGCCAGCCAGGCCGGTGGTTGAACCGCCTGCCCGGCGAGCACCGCCGGGAGGACACCAAGGACCAGACTCGCAGCGATCGTTGGCGCACGCATGCTCACGAAAGTAGCAATTTCGCGGAGATGAGCAGCAGAAACACACCAAACGCTTTCCGTAACATGACATCGTTCAGCGATCCCGCGAGCCGCGCCCCGAAGTAGGCCCCGATCAACAGGCCGGCCGCCACGACGCCGGCATACGCCCAATGCACCTGATGGCGTTTTGAGTATTCCAGCACGCCGAGCAGCCCGACAGGCAGCAACAACGCCCCGAGCGAGGTGCCGTGCGCGGTGTGCTGCGGCAACTTGGCGATCAGCACCAGTCCCGGGATGATGACCACCGCGCCTCCTACCCCGAACAACCCGGAAACGACGCCGGCCAGCAATCCCAGAAGCGAAACCAGGACCCACGTCATGTATCGCGTCCTTTCCCCCAGGCGCCACCGCCCGGAGTTTCGATGCGGAGGACATCCCCCGCGGCCAGTCGCTGCGTTGTCTTCGATGGAAGCGCCTTACCGTTCAATCGATTGCTGCCGGGTGCGCCGTCAGCTCCCCCGCCGACTCCCGCGGCACCGTGGCGCCGTCGCTCGGTGAGGAGTGTGGCCTCCATGGGCGCCAGCGCCTCGAACTCGCGCACGACGCCGTCACCCCCGTCCCACGTCCCGCGTCCCCCGCTTCCACGGCGTAACGCATACGTGCGCACACGCAGCGGATGCTCGAGCTCCAGAACCTCGATCGGCGTGTTCAACGTGTTCGACATGCCGACATGCACCCCCGAGGGGCCGTTCGCTCCCCGACTCGCGCCCTGTCCTCCACCGATCGTTTCGTAGTAGGTCCAGCCCGGTCCACCGAATGTGACGTTGTTCATCGTTCCCTGCCCCTGGGCTGGAACGGTGCAGCCGCCGGCCGCGAGCGCGCGAAACACGCAGTCGGCAATGCGCTGCGACGTCTCCACATTGCCGGCGGCCACCGCGCTCGGCGGGCGCGCGTTCACCAGGCATCCGGACGGCGCGGTCACTCGCATGGCGCGCGAGACCCCGCCGTTCATCGGCACGTCGTCGGGCAGCAGCGTGCGCACCACGAACAGCACCGCGGAGCGCGTGACTGCGATCGGGCAATTCACGTTGCCGGGCGCCGCGCCGTGCGTCCCGGCGAAGTCTGCGTGAAAGATCCCGTCGCGGATCGCGATGGTGACGTGGATCTCGAGATCCTGGTCCGTAACACCGTCGCCTTCCAGATAATCCGTGGCCGTCATCGACTGCGCGGACGGCAGACGGCTGAGCGCCGCTCTGGCGCGACGCTCCGCGTACTCAAGCAGCTCCCGCGCGGCGGCGCGCAGCCCGTCCCAGCCGTGCCGGCGTGCGAGGGCCCGCAGCCCGTCAGCACCACGTTCGACCGCGGCTCGCTGGGCCGCGAGATCGCCCCGCCGCATCGCGGGCGTGCGCACGTTGGCGAGGAGCAGCCGCTCCAGGTCAGGCGTCAGTCGTGTGGGGGGGATGACGAGCCCTTCCTGATAGAGCTCGCGCGCACCGGCCGGCATGCTCCCCGCGGTCATCCCACCGACGTCCGAATGGTGCGCCCGCACGACGCTGTAGCCGCCGACCTGTCCTTCGATATCGATGGCGCCGATCAGGGTGAGATCGGGAAGGTGGCTCCCCCCTGCGTAGGGATCGTTGAGGAGAAACAGCTCACCGGGGCGCGGAGGGGAAGCCAGGCCACGAACGGCGGCGACCGCGTCGGCGAGCGCGCCCAGGTGAACGGGGATATGCGCCGCCTGCGCGATCATCTCACCGTCCGCGTCGAACAGCGCCGCGGAGGCGTCACGACGCTCACGGATGTTGGGCGACAGCGCGCTGTGTACCAGCACGAGACCCATTTCCTCGGCGATCGACGCGAACGCGTGCGCCATGACCTCGAGGCCGACGGCGTCGAGCGTCATGCGCGCTCCAGCAGCACCGCGCCCGATGGATGCACGACCCCGCGCCAGCCCGGTTCGACCAGTCCCGTCGCATCCGAGCCGGCGAGAATCGCGGGCCCGGTGATCGTGGTTCCCACAGCCAACGCGCCCAGCGCCCACACTTCCGCTCGCACGTTGGCGCCATCGCGCGTGACGATCGCTCGACGCCCTTTCGCGACTCCGTCCCCGCCCTCGACCGCCATCGCCCGCCCTCGCCCGCCCTCGACCGCCGCCCGCTCGGCCACCACCCGCAAGTTCACCAGCTCCACGGAGCCATTCGCATCCGCATGCCCATGTCGCGCGCGATGGGCCGCGCGGAATGCCTCGCTCAGCGCCGGGGGATCGTCCTCTGCCGGCACCGTCACTTCGTAGCCCTGCCCCGCGAATCGACAATCCGCGAACCGGCTCACGGTGGCCTGTGGCAGCGCAGCGGCCGCTGCCGCGAGCAGCGGCTGAAATGCCCCGGCGAGCTCGCGCGCATTCAGCTCCGCGACCGGCCGATGCAGCGAGGCCAGGACGTCCACCCGTTCCGGTGCCGCCGCCAGGCCCAGGGCGCTCAACACGCCGGGATGGGGCGGCACGACGACGCGTGCCATTCCCAGGGCATCAGCGAGCGCGCAGCCAAACAGCGGTCCTGCGCCGCCGAACGGCAGCAGCGCCATCCCGCGCGGATCGATCCCGCGCGCCACACTGACGCGCTTCAGCGCGCGCGCCATGACCGCCGCGGCGACTTGAACGATCCCGGCGGCGAGCGCGATGACGTCGCCCCCGAGCTTCGCGATTGCACGTTCCGCGGCATCGCGATCGAGCCGGACCGCGTCCGCAAGGCGATACTCAGGATCGAGCCAGCCGAGCACGAGACACGCGTCGGTGACCGTGGGTTCCGTGCCGCCGCGGCCGTAGCACGCCGGTCCGGGCTCCGCGCCCGCGCTGCGAGGACCCACGCGCAGCGCGCCGCCGTCGTCGATGGCCGCGATGCTCCCGCCTCCGGCGCTCACCGTCTCGATGAGAATCGCGGGAAGGGCGATGGGAATGCCCGCGACCGACTCGGCGCCTTCGGTCAACGCGACGCCCCGGGTGATGAGACTCGCGTCCGCGCTCGTGCCGCCCATGTCGAGCGTAAGCAGATCGCGAGCGCCAACCGTTGCGCCCACCAACTGCGCTCCAACCACGCCGCCGGCCGGCCCGGACAAGGCCAGGCTCGCGGCTCGCTGCACCGCGTGCTGCGGTTCGAGCGTACCGCCGCTCGACGTCATGATGCGAAGCGACCGCACCCCTCGTGCACGCGCCGTCGCCGCCGTTCGGGCCACGTACGCGCCAACCCTGGGCCTCAGATACGCCTCGGCGGTGGTCGTGCTGGTGCGCTCGTACTCGCGGAACACCGGGAGGACCTCGTGGCTGGCAGCCACGGGCAGATCCGGCAGCGCCGCGCGAATCGCGCCCGCGAGCTGCTGTTCGTGCTTGGGATGCCGAAAGGCGAACAGCAGCGAGATCGCGACAGACTCCGGAGCGATCGTGCGGATTTGTGCCGTCACGCCGGCAATCTCGTCTGCCGCGAGGGCCTCGATCACACCCTGCGGGCCCATGCGCTCGCGCACGCCGATCACGTCGCTGCGTGAGACCAATGGAGGCGGATGATCGCGCGCGAGATCGTAGAGCGCCGCCCGGTCCTGACGCCGCAGCCACAACACATCCTCGTAGCCGGCCGTCGTGATCAACACCACTCGGGCGCCCCGCCGCTCGAGCAGCGCGTTGGTTGCCACCGTCGTGCCGTGGACGAGAACGTCAATCGGGGCTAGGGGTTCGGGATTGGGGGCCAGGGGTCCCCGAGTCCCGAGTCCCGAGCCCCCAGCCCCCAGCGCATCGAGCGCGCGAAACAGCCCAACAGAAGGATCGTCGGGAGTGCTCGCAACCTTGCGGATTTCTACCGAGCCGTCGGGTCTGACTGCGACGAGATCAGTGAACGTGCCGCCGACGTCCACGCCGACGCGGGTCATGGACGGAAACGTCGCTGCACGAGAAACATCGCGCCGCCGAGCGTCAGGAGCACGACCAGGATCCCGACCCAGTCGCCCAGCCGCACGTACAGGGGCACGACGTCACTCGTCACGAGCGTCCCGGTGACGACCGTGTCGGCGTCCAGTTCGGTTTGGTTGTAGGTCCGCCCCAACGGGTCCACGAACTCCGAGATCCCCGAGTTGGCCGCGCGCGCGACACCCATGCGTGTCTCGATCGCGCGCAGCACCAGGTGCGAGGCGTGTTGCGTTGGTGCCGTGGTGTGGCCGAACCACGCGTCATTGGTGATGTTGACGAGGAAGTCCGCCCCCTGGGCGCGATAGTGTCGCGGCAGATCTTCGAACGCCGACTCGTAGCAGACAATCACGCCGAAACGTCCCAGCGCCGTCGGATAGAGCGGTGTGATGCGGCCGGGTGTGAACCCGCCCGACCAGCGCGCGAGTCCCGGAATCGCGCGGAAGACCTTCACGGGCACGAACGGCACGCGCTCGGTGACCGGTACGAGATAGTGCTTCGCGTAAACCGGTTGACTCCGCCACTCGCCCGTCGAGTCGATCAGCAACGCCGCGTTGTAGTACGGATCGAGGAGGCTGCGCCAATCCGGTTCGGCCCACAGCACACCGGTGAAAATCGGGACGCGCGATTCCCGCGCCAGCGTGGTGATCGCCGACACCCATCCGGGCCGGCGCCAGAGAAAGTCGGGGATTGCCGCTTCGGGCCAGATGATCAACTGAGGACGAGGCGGCTGCTGGAGCAGCTCGCGCGAGCGGCTGACGAGCTTGCCCACCACGCTGTCCGCGCGCGTGCGGTCGAACTTCTCGTCGAACCCCTCGCTCGGCTGCACCATGCCGATCACGCCCACTTCTCGGATCGGCAACGTCTTCATCCGCCACAGACCGTAGCCGAGAGCGAGCACAAGCGTAGCGGCAACCGGCGTCAGCCGACGCACGACGTACGACGCACGACGCACGTCCATCGCCGCTTCGACAATCACCACGTTGCACCACGCCAGCCACAGCGTCACGCCGCGGGCGCCGGCGAGATCCGCCCACTGCACCAACACGCGCGCGTCAGCGAGCGAGGTGCCCAGCCCGAGCCAGGGGAATCGAACGTCGCCGAGATGGCCGATGAGCCATTCGAGCGTCGTCCACGCCACCGGGAGCACCACCCACAGCGGCAGCGACGGCAGCGTCAGCCGCAGCCGCACCACGAACCAGAACATGACGCCGGTGAGCAGGCCGATGATGGCGATCGTCGCGAGGTAGCCGAGTGCCGAGAACGGCGTGAAATGCCACAGCGCCACGATCATCCAGTACAGGACCAGCGCATTCGTGATCAGGCCGTACCACCAGCCCCAGCGGAATGCGCTGCGGGGACTGGACTCGACCACCGCCTGCCGGATCAGCAGCACGGCGGGTGTGATGGCCAGGAAACTGAGAAACGGGAGAGGAAACGGCGGGTAGCTGGCCGTGAGCGCGATCGCTCCCGACACGACGAGCAGAAACAGCCGGCCCCGCGTCACAACAATACGTCGCGCCCTTCGTCCGCCGAGCGATAGATCGCGTCCACCACGCGTTGCAGCGCGAGTTGATCCCGCGGAGGGGGCGCGTGCACATCGCCCTTGATGACGGCGAGGAAATACATCCATTCGGCGCGATACGACTGAATGAACTGCGTCTCGCGTCCCGTCGCGCCCGTCGGGGTGACGTCGACGGCCGCCCCGTGCTGTTCCTTGAAGATGCGCAGCGGCTGAATCATGGCGGCCCCCTTGGCCCCCACGACGTCGAACCAGAACCGCTCGCCTTCGCCCAGGTGGCGCCAGCTGACGTCGACCGTGATCGACACGCCGTTCTCACATACGATCAGCGCCGAGCCCATGTCTTCGACGGCGTCCTTCCCGCTCCGGGTCAAGTGCGCGGAGATGCGCTTGGGCGTGGGCCAGCCGGCGAGCCACAGGCCCAGATCGATCAGCGGCAGGCCCAGGTCGAGCATCGCGCCGCCGCCCGCCTGTTCCCGGCGCAGCCGCCACCCGAGCATCTGCCGGCTGGGCTGGAAGGTGTACCAGCCCCCGCGCACCGCCTGCAGCGCACCGAGATCGCCACCGGCCAGGAATCCCCGTACGGCCTGCACGTCCGAACGGAAGCGATGGTTCATGCCCACCATCACGCGTTTGCCGTGCTTGTCGCTGGCGGCGAGCACGCGCTCGACGCCGGCCAGGTTCATCGCGAGCGGACGCTCGCACAAGACATGCGCTCCCGCTGCCAGCGCCGAGGTGACGTGGATTTCGTGCAAATGGTTGGGGGTGCAAATGACGACGACGTCCACCCGCGCGTAGCGCAGCACTTCCTCGATGTCGTCGTAGGTGTCCTTCACGTCGAAGCGGGCGGCCAGCGCCTGCGCCTTGCCGCTGTCGTTGTCGCAGATCGCGGCGACCTCGACCCCCGGCAAGCGGCGCAGTACGGGCAGATGCGCGACCTGTGAAATCGCGCCTGCACCGATGACGCCGACGCGGATCGGATCGTTCACGGCTTGCTCGCGGCCCCCTGCGGCCGGCCCGCTTTCAAGCGATACATGATGCCCGTGCGCACGCTCGCCGTATTGAGGCCGCTCGAGAGTACTCCCCGTCCGTCGAGCGTGAATCGCCAGGCCGGCGAGAGATTGAACTCGAACCCGATCATGCCGTTCAATCCCGCGGTGACGACATCGAGCGCGTCCTCGACGAAGGTCCCGTTGATGAGATCCCCGCTGCCATTCCGCACGTGGATGCTCACCCCGGTGCCTATATACGCGGTAATCCCACGGCCTTGCGGAAACATGAGCTGAAAATCGACATCGCCGACGATGTCGCCGAGCCGGACTTCCCCGACGGCGACGCTATCGGGCGTGCCGGGGTTTACGAAGCTGTCGAGCCGGGCTTCGAACCGGCTGAGCGTTTCCTGATCGAAGTCCGAGCGAAAGTACGACAGTCCGAGCAGCAGACGCACTTTCGGGGCGATGCGCCCGAAGTCCAGACGCAGTCCACCGACGGTCGTGCCCATCAGCTGCGAGGCACCCAGCACTCCGACATCCAGCTGAATGCCTGAGAGACGCAGGTTGTCGTAGGAGAACTCGTTGAGAACACCCTGGGCGGCTAGACGGTTGGACGGTTTGACGGCTAGCAGAAGCGCGGCGATGACAGTCGATCTAACCGCCCAACCGTCTAACCGTCTAAGCAACTCAGTAGAGCTTTTCAATCTTCGTCCCCGGGAAGTACGTACTCAGAATCTTTCGATAATCCTGCCCCGCGCGGGCCCGCCCGATCGCACCCCACTGGCACATCCCGACCCCATGTCCCGAACCGCCGCCCACCGCGACCAGCCGCGTCACCTCGCCATTCGCCTTGCTCACGGTCAGCTGGAACGCCGCGCTCCCGAGCAAGCGATCGGCATCGGGCCGGAGCACGGTGCGCACTTCTGGCCCCGGAATCCGAATGTCGCCGCGCTCGAACACGATTCGCAGCTCGCCGACCCGGCCCGAGCGCGTCTTGCGCGTCACGCTGATATCCGTGATGCGCTGCATCCCGTCGCCCGACAGCGGCGCCACGGAGGGCAGCGTTCGCGACAATATAGCGCGCAGCTCGGACCCGTCCCATTCTTCGCGCCAGTGAAATCGCGGTGAGATGTCGCAGTAGTAATGACCGCGGCTGCTCTCATCGGACACGGGTCGCAAATAGGGACGGGTCCGGGCGGTCGCGAACGCCTCGTCCACGCCGGCGGTGCTGAAGCCGCACGTCGAGTGGAAAAAGGCGTCGATCACCTCGCCCTGATACGTGAGAACCTGACCGGCAGTGCGACGCACGGCATCCCACACCTGGGGTGTTTCGACGGCGACGCCCAGGTAGACCTGATCGCGTGTGTCGGCGTACGCGTCGAACCCGAACGCCTCCCAGCGCCCGCGGTTCTTGAGCGCGAAGCTGCGGGAGACGATCGCCTGGGCGAGGACCGCGTTCAGCTCGTCCGCGCGCCGGGCGCCGATTTCGGGACCGACGACGCCCGCGACGTAGCTCTCGAGATTCACGCGGTTCACCAGCGTGAGGCCCCCCCCGCCACCCCCGCTCCCCCCGGTCCGCCCCGACGTGATGGTGATCCGGCCGCGGTAGCGGCGGCCGTTGGCAACCACGAAGCGGTTCTCCGTGACGTTGACGACGGCGACCCCACGCAGCGGCTCGGTCCGTGTGCTGTCGTGCTTGGTCAGGCGGAATCGCGTCGGATCGGCCGAATCGGGTCGGACGACCCAGCGCAGGCCGGCGGGCACCGACCCCAGCGGCAGGCCGCTCGCCGCGTCACTCACGAACAGCTCGCCGCTCTCCGGCCCACCAATCGACGCGTTCGTTCCGCCGACCGCGATCCCGATGCGCAGCTCGGCCTCGGCGCCTGGCACAGGAGACACGCGCGTGGGACCGCGACAGGCAACCGCGAGCAGCGCGAGGCTAAGCGCGGACTGCTTCGTCCAGCGCCGCATCCAGCTCCTTGATGGTGACCTCGATATCCGCGTCGGCATGCGCGCTCGAGACGAAACCCGCCTCGAACGCGGACGGCGCGAGGAACACGCCGCGCTCGAGCGCGGCCTTGTGCCAGCGGGCGAACAACCTGGTGTCGGTCTGCTTGGCGTCGTCGTAATTGTGAACCGGTCCCGCGGTGAAGTAGCAGCCCCACATCGAGCCCGCATGCCCGGCGGTGAACGGAACGCCGCGGGCCTGTGCGGCGCTGCCCAGGCCGTGGAGCAGTCGCGCGGTGCGGCGCTCGAGCGTCTCGTAGAATCCGGGACGCGCGGTCTCCCGCAGCGTCGCAAGGCCCGCGGCCATGGCGACGGGATTTCCCGACAGCGTCCCGGCCTGATAGACCGGCCCCTCAGGGGCGATGCGTTTCATCAAGTCCGCGCGACCCCCGTACGCCCCGACCGGGAAGCCGCCGCCAATGATCTTGCCCAACGTGGTGAGGTCGGGCCTGATGTGGAGTCGCTCCTGCGCGCCGCCCGGCGCCACCCGAAACCCGGTCATGACTTCATCGAAGATCAGCAGCGCGCCGTGCCGGTCACACAGCGATCGCAACGCCTCATGAAACCCCGGCTCCGGCGGGATGAACCCGACGTTGCCGAGGTACGGTTCGACGATCACCGCGGCGACGCGTCCGTCGTGTTGCTTGATGAGATTCGCGACTGCATTCGCATCATTGAACGGCGCGCTGAGTGTGAGCCGAGCAAGCTCCGCAGGCACGCCCGGTGAGTCCGGAAGTCCCAACGTGGCAACACCGGACCCGGCTTTGACGAGAAAGCTGTCCGCGTGACCGTGGTAACACCCCTCGAACTTGATGATCAGATCCCGGCCGGTGGCAGCGCGCGCGAGCCGCACCGCGGCCATCGTCGCCTCGGTCCCGCTGTTGACGAATCGCACCATCTCCAGCGTCGGCATCCGGCGCCGAACTTCTTCGGCCAATTCCACTTCGGCCTCGCAGGGGGCGCCATACGTCCACCCGCGCTCCGCGGCGTCGCGCACGGCGTCGAGCACGGCCGGATGGGCATGGCCCAGGATCAGCGGTCCCCAGGAGCACACGTAATCCAGGTAGCTGTTGCCGTCCGCGTCGAACAGCCTCGCGCCTTTGGCGCGCGCCACGAAAAAAGGCGTCCCGCCCACTGCCCGGAACGCCCGTACGGGTGAATTCACGCCACCGGGCAACACCCGTTTCGCCCGGTCGAAGAGCTCGCTCGATCGTGTCACGTCAGCGCGGCCGCCTGGAAATCGTAATCCTCGCTCGCCGTAATGCGCGCGCGCACAAACTCTCCCGGCTGAGCCCACCCACCCTGTTCCAGGTAGGTCACGCCATCGACGTCATCGGCCTGCCACTGCACGCGTCCCGCCTTGACCCCGCTCTCCTCTTCGAGCCCGTCCACCAGCACATCGACTTCGCGCCCCACGAACCGTTCCAGCCGCTCCGCGGAGATGCTACGCTGTACCTCGACGACTTCTGCTAGACGATCCTGCTTGACGGTTTCCTCGACGTCGTCTTCGTATTGCATCGCCCGGGTGCCCTCCTGCGGCGAATACGCGAACGCCCCCATCCGGTCGAACTGCGCTTCCTCGAGAAAGGCGAGGAGCGCGCGGAAATCCTCCTCGGTCTCCCCGGGGAACCCGACGAGGCACGTGGTCCGGATCGCGAGATCGGGAATCGCCTCGCGCAGCCAGGCCAGCTTGTCGCGCAGCGTGCGGAGGCGCTCCGGCCGGCGCATCCGCTCCAGCATGCGGTCAGTGGCGTGCTGAATCGGCATGTCGATGTAGGGCACGATCCGGGACTCACGAGCCATCAGGTCGACCAGTCGCTCATTGATTCCAGCGGAGTAGACGTACAGGAGCCGGAACCACGGCACCGTTGTCTCGCGCAGCAGCGCCTCGATCAGGTCCGGTAACTTTGGCCCACCGAGCCCCAAATCCCTACCCCAATGCCCCAAGTCTTGCGCGACGAGATTGATCTCCTTGGCACCCTGGTCCTCGAGCACCTGTGCTTCGCGGACAAGACGCGCGAGCGGCTCGGAGCGATGCTTCCCGCGCATCAGGGGGATCGCGCAGAACGCACAGGTGTGATCGCAGCCTTCGGAGATCTTCAGGTACCGTACGTGCGACTGCTCGCCGAGGAACTGCCGTACGCCGGGATGCTTCGCGACCGGGTCTTCGATCAAGCCGCGCCGCGCGAGCTCGGGAACCAGGTGGTGCAGCTCGGAGAATCCCAGAAAGAGATCGATCTCGGGAATCTCAGTCTGCAGCTCATGCTTGTATCGCTGCACGAGACAACCGACCGCCACGACCGCCTTGACCGCCGCAGTTGTCTTTAGTTTCGCGGCTTCGAGCATCGCGTCGATCGATTCCTGCTTCGCGGCGTCGATGAACCCGCAGGTGTTGACGAGAATGACGTCCGCCGCCGCCAGCTCGGGCGTCACGACGGCGCCGTGGCCGACCAGCTCGCCCACCAGCCGCTCGGAGTCCACCGTCGCCTTGTCACAGCCGAGGGAGATGACGCCCAGCTTCATCCGCGGTAGTTCCCGAACCGGAGCTCGAGACCAAAATCCTGAGACCGCAGGAACGCGATGACTTCCTGCAGCTCGTCTTTGGATGGCGCCGTAACGCGAATTTCTTCGCCCTGAATGGAGCCTTGAGCCTTCTTGAACTTCTTGTCCTTGATTGCTTTCACGATCGCTTTCGCTTTTTCCTGCGGAATGCCCTGGGTCAGCTTGATCTCGCGGCGCACCGTATCGTTGGCCGCGGGCGTGATCGCGCCGAGCTCCATGTTTTTCACGGGCACGCCGCGCTTGATCATCTTCGACTGCAGCACGTCGAACAGCGCTTTCATCTTGAAATCGTCATCGGCGACGAGCGTCAGGGTCGCCTTGGGGCGGTCAAAGGCAATCGACGCCTTCGACCCCTTAAAGTCGTAGCGTTGCGCGACCTCTTTGGACGCTTGATTAACGGCGTTGTCGACCTCCTGGAGGTCGGCGCCGGTGGAGATATCGAACGACGCTTGGGATGCCATAGGGCGGGAAAGATACCCGCCCCAGGCCTAGGACAGGAAGCTTTCCAGCGCGCGGGCCCTGGAGACGTGACGCAGGCGCGCGAGCGCCTTCTCCTTCAGTTGCCGCACGCGTTCCCGCGTGATCCCCAGCTGCGAGCCGATTTCCTCGAGGGTCATCGGCTCCTGCCCCTCGAGCCCGAAATACAACCGCAGGATGCGGGCCTCGCGCTCCTTCAACGTGGACAGGACCGATTCAATGGATTCGGTGAGCGCGTGCTCGAAGATCTCGTCGTCGGGACCGGGATTCGTGGTATCGGGCAGGTAGTCGAGCAGCTTGTTGTCTTCGCCGGGCGTGAGCGGCGCGTCGAGCGAGAGATGGGCCTGCGAAATCGACAGCGTCTTTGCGACTTCTTCCTCGGAGATGTCCATCCCCTCGGCGATCTCTTCGACCGTGGGCTCGCGCCCGAGCTCCTGAAGTAATGAGGCCGAGCGCTTGCCGATGCGATGCAGCGTGCCGGCGCGGTTCAACGGCACGCGCACGATGCGCGACTGCTCGGCGAGCGCCTGCAGGATCGCCTGGCGGATCCACCATACGGCGTAGGAGATGAACTTGATCCCTTTGGTCTCGTCGAACTTGTGAGCCGCGCGGATCAGGCCGAGGTTGCCCTCGTTGATCAGGTCGGACAGCGACACGCCCTGATTCTGATATTTCTTGGCGACCGAAACGACGAAACGCAGGTTGGAGCGCACCAGCTTGTCGAGCGCCTCAGGATCCTGTTGCTTGATCCGCTGCGCGAGGGTGACCTCTTCCTCTCGCGTGATCAGCGGATACTGGCTGATTTCCCGCAGATACTGATCCAGGGATCCCTCGTCAAATGATGCGCGCTTCGCCGTATTCAATTGCATGGAATGGTAACTCCTCGAGGGGGTTGCACCACTCTAGCGAATCAGCGAACCGAGCCGGCTCCAGCGAATATCGGTCAACCAGGGCAGCGCATCACGCGTCGCCCGGTCATAACTGAAATAAACCACGAGCGGGCGGCCCTTCACCGCGCTCGCGTCCACGAACCCCCAATACCGTGAATCGGCGGAATTGTCACGATTGTCGCCGAGCACGAAGTACTTGTCCATCGGCACGCGCAGCGGGCCCCACGTATCGCGCGTGGGATGATAGCGCCGCCGCTGCTCGTCGCTGCGTCGCACCAAATACTCGCGCTGCCAGTTGAACTCGGGATCGAACCCATCGTGCAGTGGATCGACGCGCTGTACGTACGGCTCCTCGATCGCCCGACCGTTCACGTACACCTGTCCAAACCGCATCTCGACGATGTCCCCGGAAACACCGATGACGCGCTTCACATAGCTCAGCGCCGGGTCTTTGGGATAAGCGAACACGATCACGTCACCAAGGCGCGGCGAGTTGAAGCCTGGCAGCCGGGCGTTGGTCCCGGGAATCTGCGCGCCGTACACGGCTTTGTTCACGAACAAAAAGTCCCCGGCCAGCAGCGTCCGTTCCATGCTGCCGGAGGGGATCTGGAATGCTTCAAGAAGGAAAGTACGAATCATGAGGAACAACACGAGCGCCATACCGAGCGACCGCATCCAACTGTCGAACCAGCGCGCAAATACGGAGCGCTGCCTTGGCGGGTACGGCGGTGGCTGGTTCGGCAGGGGGGGCGCCGGGAGCCGGGGCGTGTTTACGCCGTTGCCGGCGAACGGGGCTCCCAAGTCATGCATGCGACTTATCTTAGCAATGCGGCCCGCACGGCGCAACAGTGACGCCCCATCCACGGGCCGCAGCCCATTGCCTAACTCTTACTCGGAATTCCGTCACAGGGTCAGTGTGACTTACGCGGGCCGCGAGACATGCTACTCGACCCTCCCGCTCGGTCCGCGCCCAGGTGACTGTCGTTTCGGGCAACGCATCGAGCGCGTCTCCCAGGAGCGGCGCGCCGCCAGTCGCGAGGATCACGACGACAGACTCGTACGGCATGGCCTGACGTTAGCCGTCCGCGCGTGATGACCATCACCCTTCTGCCGCATTGTGGAGCGTTTCGCCGCCGGAGGGCAGGACTAGGGGCTGACCTCGGTGTCGATCTGCGCCCGCTGGAGGTGTCCCGAGAAGTCGACGTAGATCGTCTTGGTCTCGGAGTAGGAGTCGTAGACCTCCCATCCCCCTTCGCGGTGGCCGTTGCCCGTCTGCTTGACGCCGCCGAAGGGGAGATGGGCCTCCGCGCCGATCGTCGGCGCGTTGACGTATGTGATGCCGTTGTCGAGATCGGTCATCGCCTTGAAGGCACCGTTGACGTCGCGGGTGTAGAGCGAGCTCGTTACTTCAACCCCGCCAAGCTGCCTCCATCGGTCGGAGAAGCGACCGCGAGCTCGCTGACGCATTCGCGGATCCGCTCGAGCGCGAGATCGAGATCGGCGGGCTGGACCGCGAACGACAGGCGCAGATGTCCCGCGCCTGCGGGTCCGAAGCCGGTGCCGGGCAGAACGGCCACACCGTGCGTTTCCAGCAGAAGCGTGGCGAGCTGCTGCGTCGAGAGACCCGCCTCCTCCTCGACCTGCCGCACGTCGGGGAACGCGAAGAACGTCCCGTCGGGTCGAGCGCAGCGGATGCCGGGCAGACCATTCAAACCATCGACCAGCCGATCCCTGCGGCCCTCGAGGCGCGCCACCGTTGCCGTCACCGCATCCTGCGGCCCGGTGAGCGCGGCGAGCCCAGCCAGCTGCACGAACGGTGGCGTACAGGACGTGCCGTTCAGCACCAACGTCGTCACGCGCTCGACCAGCGGCGCCGGGAGCACACCGAAGCCGAGCCGCCAGCCGGTCATGGAGTAGGTCTTCGAGAAGCTGTCCACGACGATGGTGCGCTCGAGCATTCCCGGCAGCGCGGCGATGCTATCCACACGGCCGTCAAAACAGATGCGGGCGTAGACCTCGTCCGAGATCACGACGAGGTTATGGCGCAGCGCGAGCTCAGCGACCCGTTGCAGAGTATCCGCCGTCGCGATGCCGCCGGTGGGATTCCCAGGAAGATTCAGGACGATTGCGCGCGTGCGCGGACCGATCAACGACGCGATCTGCTCAGCATCCAGCCGGCCCAGCGCATCGAGGGAGTAGCGAACCGGAACCGCCCCCGCGAACCGCACGACGGAGGGGTAGGTCGGGAAGCCGGGGTCAGGGACGAGCACTTCGTCGCCCGGTTCGAGCACGGCGTGGAAGGCGTAGAACACCATCGGCTTGGCGCCGGGGGTGATGACGACGTTGTCCGCCGCCGCACCCCGAATGCCGCGCCAGGCGAGCGACGCGGCAATCGCATCACGCAGGGCGGGCAGTCCGGCCGGGTTCACGTATCGCGTGTGGCCATCATGCAGGGCGCGCACGGCTGCCTCGACGACGTGGGGCTGCGTCGCGCCGTCTGGCTCGCCGATCTCGAGGTGGACGACGTGGCGGCCGGCGTCTTCGAGCTTGCGCGCCGCCACCAACACCTCGAACGCGCCTTCGCCCAGGAGAGCCAGGAGTCGACTGGAAGGAACGACGGGGCGCGTCAAGGGCTGAATTCCGTGTCGATCTGCGCCCGCTGCAAGGTACCCGAGAAGTCGACGTAAATCGTCTTGGTCTCGGAATAGAAGTCGTAGACTTCCCATCCTCCTTCGCGGTGCCCGTTGCCGGTTTGCTTGACGCCGCCGAACGGGAGATGGGCCTCGGCTCCGATCGTGGGTGCGTTCACGTAGGTGATCCCGGTGTCGAGCTCTGTCATGGCCTTGAACGCGCTGTTCACGTCGCGCGTGTATAGCGAGCTGGAGAGCCCGTACTGCACCCCGTTGTTGATGATGATCGCCGTCGCCAGATCGGCCGCCTTAATCACAGCAAGAACCGGGCCGAAGATCTCCTCCTGCTCGACCCGCATGCCCGGTTTGACGCCGGTCAGCACCGTCGGCTCGTAGAACCACCCGCACTCGAGCCGCTTGTCGCCCTGCGGAATCCTCCCGCCGAGGGCCACGCTGGCGCCTTCCTTCTTCGCGATCTCCACGTACTCGGCCACCTTCTGCCGCGCCTCTTCATGGATCAACGGGCCGACATCGGTCTTCTCGTCGAGACCGGGCCCAAGCCGGAGCTTCGCGGCGCGATCGGTCAGCATTTTGACGAACGTGTCGTGGACCTTCTCGTGCAGAATGAGCCGGCTCGTGGCCGTGCACCGCTGCCCCGTCGTGCCGAACGCCCCCCAGAGCACGCCATCGAGCGCGAGATCGAGATCGGCGTCGTCCATCACGATCATCGCGTTCTTGCCGCCCATCTCGAGCGACAGGCGCTTGTGCATCCTGCCGCAGGTCGCGCCGATCACCGACCCGGTCTCGGTGGATCCGGTGAACGAAATCACCGGTACATCGGCATGCTCGACGAGCGCGCGCCCAACGACCGAGCCCTGACCGTGCACGAGCTGCACCACTTCGGGGGGAAGCCCCGCCTCCAGCAGCACCTCCACCAGGATATGCCCGGTATGCGGCACGTCCTCGGCCGGCTTGAAGATCACCGCGTTCCCGCACAGCAGCGCCGGAAACATCTTCCACGTTGGGATCGCGAGCGGGAAGTTGAATGGTGTGATGAGCCCCGCGATCCCAATGGGGCGCCGATAGGTCATCGCCCACTTGTTGCGCAGCTCCGACGGCACCACTCGGCCGAACAGCCGCCGGCCCTCAGTCGCCGCGTAAAACGCGGTGTCGATCCCCTCCTGCACATCCCCGCCCGTCTCGGCGAGCACCTTCCCCATTTCGCGCGTCATGGCCTTGGCCATCTCGTCTTTGCGCTTGACCAACAGCTCCCCGACCCGCTGCAGTACCTGGCCGCGAATCGGCGCCGGAGTCTTCGACCACTGGGCAAAGCCGCGCTTCGCCGACGCGACCGCGCGCTTCAGATCGTCCGCGCCCGAGCGCGGAAACCGTCCGATCACGTCGTTCCAATCGGCCGGATTGCGGTTCTCGAAATACTCGGCCGTGGCGGGGACGACCCATTCGCCGGCAATGAAGTTCTTGAATTCAGGAGGTGCCATGGATCTCACGGTTTGGGACAGAAGAATGGAATGGGCTGCTTGCCATAAATGCGCGGCAGGACCTGCCGGCCGGCCAACGCCAGACCCCAGATGATCAACACGATCGAGAGCGCATGCGCCCAGCCGAGGCGGCGCCTCCAGGACGACAACGCGCTCCAGATGCCGGCGACGGTAACGGTCGTCGCCCCGATCAGGTAGAAGACGAGCTTGAATCCGCAGGCGTACGCGTAGGGCCAGACGAGCATCCCCACGCCCAGCGCGAGGCCCAGGCCGACGCGGATCCAGGTGGTGAGCCAGGCGCGCCCGCGCGCGGGACCGGCCGGAGGCACGGCGCCCTGCCGCGAGACGGGAACCGTCGGCACGCCCCGGCTGAGCGTCGGATCGGCTTCCGGAAGCTTCGCGAGCAACTTGTCCACTTCGCGCATTTCGCGATCCCAGTCGCGGTCTTTCTGATCCTTTTCTTTTTCTTTGGTCACTCGACATTCCCCCCGCCGCTGTCGCCCACGCCCCCGCCCGCGGTTCCGCCCGCGGTTCCGCCCCAACGGCCCAATCCGTATCGCTCGATCTTCTTGTAGAGATTGCTGCGCGGCATCTGCAAGCTGCGCGCGGTCTCCGACACGTTCCAGTCGTGCTGCTGCAACTTACCCAGGAGGAACGCGCGTTCGGCGGCCTGCTTGAAGTCCTCGAATGTCGCCGCGCGCATCCACGCGGCGTCGGTCCCCTTCCCTCGTCCTCCCTCCCCCTTGCCCACCAGCCGGTCCACATCGCTCTGCGTCACCGTAGATCCCGTCGCGAGAATGAGCAGCCGCTCGACCGCGTTCTTCAGCTCGCGGATGTTGCCCGGCCAGTCGTGCGCGTTGAGCCGCTCCAGCGCCGCAGCCTCGAACTCTTTGGGGGGCAAACCGCCGCGCTTCGTCAGCTCCTCGGCGAAATACGCGACGAGCTGCGCGATATCGCCACGGCGCTCGCGCAGCGGGGGCACGTGAATCGGCACGACGTTCAGCCGATACAGCAGGTCCTCGCGGAAATGCCCCTCCTCGATTTCGGACCCCAGGTGCTTGTTGGTCGCGGCGATGACGCGGACGTCCACGGGCAGCGCTTTCCCCGACCCGACGCGGGAAATCATGCCTTCCTGGAGCGCGCGCAGCACCTTGGCTTGCGCCGAGAGACTCATGTCGCCGATCTCATCGAGGAACAGGGTGCCCCCGTCGGCCAGCTCGAACTTGCCCGCGCGATCGGCGAACGCCCCGGTGAAGCTGCCCTTCATGTGGCCGAACAGCTCGCTCTCGATCAGCTCGGTGGGAATAGCCGCGCAGTTGACCTCTACGAACGGCCCCGCGGCGCGGGGGCTCAAGGCATGAATCGCGCGGGCGACCAGCTCTTTTCCGGTGCCGTTCTCTCCCGTGATGAGCACCCGGGCCGGCGTGGGCGCCACCTTCTCGAGCAAACCGATCACCTGGCGAATCGCCTTGCTCGTTCCGACGATCTCGTACTGCGCCCGCACCTCCTGTTTCAGCCGCACGTTTTCGCTCACGAGCACGACGTGCTGGAGCGCGTTGCGCAGCGTCAGCAGGATCCGGTCGGTATCGAGCGGCTTTTCGAGGAAATCGTAGGCGCCGAGCTGCGTGGCTTCGACGGCCGTTTGAATCGTGCCGTGGCCGGAGATCATCACGACCTGCGCCTGTGAATCGAGCTCGCGCAGCTTCTTGAGCGTCTCGAGCCCGTCCATCCCTTCCATTTTGACGTCGAGAAACACGAGCTGGGGCTGGAACTCGGGATAAACGCGCACCGCCTCGTGGCCCGAGGCGCAGGTTTGGACTTCGATCTCTTCGTATTCGAGCACTTGCTTCAGCGCATCGCGAATGCCCCGCTCGTCATCCACGACCAGCACCCGGCGCGGACTCATGGTGCTCGCCTCTTGTAGAGGACGACGCCAGTCGTGTGCACCTGCACGTCGGTCACCGCCGAATCCACCTTCACCGGGACGGCCCCGTCGGGGGACGCCCCCGCCATCTGCTTCGTGATCTGTTTGATGAAGGGGCCGGGAATCTCGACGCCGCGCAGGCTGACCTCCGTGATGTCGTACAATGCCGTCCCGGGACGCGCGATCGAGACGGTGCCGCCCATCCGCAGCGGCTCGTGATCACCAAACATCCCCGCGAACGGTCCCAGCGTGCCCGGCGGCAGCGCGCGCGTATCCAGTCGCGCGTGCAGGATCAACTTGCCCTCCTGCAGCTCGACGCGCAGTGAGTCGTACGTTTTGCGCACCCGCCAGTCGATGCCGCCGCCGATCAGCGACGCCATCTCGTTCGGCGTCAAGACGATGGAATCCGGGCCCGCGGGCCTCCGCAACGTCGTGACTTTCTGCCGCCCGGACGACGTCGCCGAGGGCGTGGGTGCGCCCACCGCCGTGTCGGCGACCGGCGGCAATGCCTGGGAGCGCCCGAACCAGCGTGCGAAGGTGCTCATGATGGGCGCGCGGAACCACCAGACCGCGGCGAGCACGAGAATCACTGCCGCGGCGCAACCGAGCTTGAGGAGGCCCTTAAAACAGCCGTTCATGGTATTTCACTTGATACACCGGGCCCTCGGGTTGCAGGGTGCTGTGCATGAGATCCACGTCTGAAACGGTGACCGGTTCGTCGAAGTCGAGATCCGCGAGCAGCTCCTCGAGCCCCGCGAAGTCGCGCGGTTTCGCGTTGCGCGCGGCCCGCGCGACGGTCACGTGCGGGCGAAACGCGCGTGCCTCCGTCGGAAAGCCGAGCGGGGCGAACGCCTGCTCCACGCCATGCTGCAACAGCTCGAGTCCGGGTTCCGGCGTCACGCCGACCCACAGGACGTGCGGCCGATGATAGTCCGGAAAGACCCCGAACCCCGTGATCTGGAGCGTCAGCGGTCTGGGCTCGCGTCCTGATCCCGCGGCGCGCTGCAGCGCCGTACGCAGGTCCGGCGCGCGCGTTTCCTCCACCTCGCCCAGGAACTTGAGACTCAAGTGAATGTTCTCGGGCTGCACCCATTTGACCGGTAGTTTTTCCCGACGCCGGCGCAGCGGCGCCAGGGTATCCCAGAGCTCCCGGCGCACGGGGTCTGGGAAGTTCAGCGCGACGAACGCTCTAACAGGCTCCCCCGGCGGTACCCGTGCGGGTCGATCTCCACCTGCGCGAAGCCCAGCGTCGTGAGGTGCTCGGTGATGGCGTCACGGCGCTCTTCAATCCACGGAATCCACGACGGCGCGACCTCGAGTCGCGCGCGGTCACCGAGATGGCGGACGCGCAGATCGCCCCTGACGCCGAGCGAGCGCAGGTACGCCTCGCCCGCTTCAACCTGCTTCAGTCGAGACGGCGTGATCCAGAGCCCGTACTGCACGCGGCTCGAGAGACACGGCGCCGCGGGCGCATCCCAGGTCGGCAGACCGAGCTCGCGGGACGCGGCGCGGATTTCCGCCTTGGTCAGACCCGCTTCCGCCAGGGGCGAGCGCACCCCGGCATTGGAGCCGGCGGCCTTCCCCGGCCGATGCTCGAGCAAATCATCGGCGTTCGTGCCGTCGCACACGATGTCGAGCCCGCGCTCACGCGCGAGCGGCAGCAGCCGATTCCACAGCTCGGTCTTGCAGTAGAAGCAGCGGTTGGTGGGATTGGCGAGGTAGTTCGGGTCGTCCAGCTCGTGGGTGTGAATCTCGACGAGCGGGACGTCGAACCGGGTGGCGACCTCGATCGCCGTTCGCCACTGCGCCTCGGGATAGGAGTCGCTCCGGCCGATGGCCGCGAGCATCCGGTCCTTGCCAAGCTCCTGGCGCAGCACCACCGCGAGCAGAGCGGAATCCACGCCGCCGGAATAGCCAAGCAACACCGAGGGATAGGTGCGAACGAGGGCGCGGAGCGTCTGCATCGCCCGAATAGTAGCCCGGCCGACTGTCCTAATCAAAGGACAATTCTGATTGCCAAAACCGGATATTCCGTAAGGAAGAAACCTGGTAGGGTTACGATGCGTTCACGCAACAACCCAGGAGCCTTCCAAATGCCCGCCAAGACCGAACTCGACACCACCGACCGAAGGATTCTGCGCATCCTCGCCCAGGACGGCCGCGCCAGCTACCAAGCGGTCGCGGACGAAATCGGTCTCTCCCGGCCTGCGATCATGGAACGGGTGAAGCGGCTGGAGGAATCGGGATACATCCGCGGCTACCGCGTGCAGCTCGATCGCGCCAAGGTCGGGTTGCCGGTGACGGCGTTCGTCGCGGTGCGCTACGGCTCGAGCGACTACGTCGGCGATGAGCCCCGCATGCGCGAGATGGAAAAGCATCCGGGCGTGCTGGAGTGCCACCACATCGCGGGCGACGACTGCTACATGCTCAAAGTCGTGGCCGAAGATCTCGAAGGCGTGCAGTCGATCCTGCGCGATCTGCGCGGCCCGAACGCCCAGATGAACACGCGTACGACGATCGTGCTGTCGACCGTGTTCGAAAAGCCCGGCTACATTCCCACCGAGCCCGACTGATGGCCGCGCTCAAGGGCAAGGCGCTCATCGCGTATCTGGTCGTCTGCGTCTTCTGGGGCTCGACCTACCTCGCGATCAAAGTCGGCGTCACGGAGCTGCCGCCGTTTCTGTTCGCTGGGCTCCGCTTCCTCGTCGCGGGACTCATCCTGCTTGCGCTGGCGCGCGCGCTCGGCGATCCGCTCCCGAAGAAAAGCGACTGGCGCATACTGGCGATCGTCGGCCTCCTGCTGCTCGCCGGCGGCAATGCGTTCGTGGTCTGGTCCGAGCAATACGTCGGCTCCGGAATCGCCAGCATCTTCGTCGTCACCGTCGCCATGTGGACCGCGCTGTTCGACGCGCTCATTCCCGGCGGGTCCAGTGAGCTGAACGGGCGCGTCGTCGCCGGACTGTTACTCGGCTTCCTCGGCACGCTGCTGTTGGTCGGGGCGACGCCGGCCGAAATCCTCGCCGCCGATAAACGCGGACCGATCGCGCTGACGATCGCGAGCGCGTCGTGGTCCCTCGGCACCGTGTATGCCAAACGGCATCCCACGAAGGCCAGCCCGTACATGGGGGCCGCATTTCAGATGATCGTCGGTGGCGGCGCCGTCGCGCTCGTCGGGACGATGCTCGGCGAATGGGCGTCCTGGCACTTGAGCACCCGCGGCATCGGGGCGATCGTCTATCTCGTCATTTTCGGATCGATCCTCGGGTACAGCGCGTATTCGTATGCCCTGCGGCACGCCTCGGCCACCATCGTCGGCACGTACGCCTATGTGAACCCGGTGATCGCGGTGCTGCTCGGCTGGCTGCTGCTGCACGAACCCGTCAGCTCGCGCACATTTGTGGCCATGGGAATGATCTTGCTGGCAGTTGTCTGGATTCAGTTTTCCCATAGGATGGCGGTCGGGCGGTCAGGCGGTCAGGCGGTCAGCAAAGGCGATCATGCATCGTCGATTTTGACCGCCCGACCGCCCGTCCGTCCACCGCAGACCGAGGAGGCACCGTCATGACCGCCCTGACCGCCCTGCCTCGAGATGCCGTCCTCCTCGTCGTCGATGTCCAAAAAGGGATGGACGTCTACGCCAGGGAGTACAACCGCAACAACCCCGATCTCGAAAAGAACATCGCGCGGCTGCAAAGCGCGTGGCGCCAGACGGGCCGGCCCATCGTCCATGTCCAGCATCTCTCCACCGAGACCAAGTCGCCGCTGCGGCCGGGCCAGCCAGGCGTGGACATCAAGGACGAGGTCAAGCCCCTGCCGGGCGAGCCGGTCGTGCAGAAGTCCGTCAGCAGCGCCTTCATCGGCACGACGCTCGAGCAGGACCTGCGGCGCCAGGGCCGGACGACCCTCGTCGTGGTCGGCATGCAGACCAACCTGTGCGTCTCGACGACGGCACGCATGGCCGGCAACCTCGGCTTCACCACCTACGTCGTGTCCGACGCGACCGCCACCTTCGACAACCAGGGCCCGGACGGGAAGCGCTATGCGTCCGAGCTGCTGCACGACGTCGCGCTGGCCGATCTGCATGGTGAGTTCTCCACGGTGATCGACACCAAAACCGTTCTGGCGGCGATATGACGATTCGCAAGGTCAACCTCAAAGAGATGTTCGGCCGGTTTCAGGATCACTGGAAGCCGAAGATCGTCGGGGAAGTCAATGACAGCCTGGTCAAGCTCGTAAAATTCACGGGCGAATTCGTCTGGCATCACCACGACCGCGAGGATGAGTTGTTTCTGGTGGTCAAAGGGCGGATGCGGATGAAGCTCCGGGAGGGCGACGTGGTGGTCGGCCCCGGTGAATTCATCATCATCCCACATGGCGTCGAGCATAAACCCGTCGCCGACGAGGAAACGGAAGTGCTGCTGTTCGAGCCGAACTCCACCCTGAACACCGGAAATGTCCAGAATGAGCGTACCGTCCCCCAGCTCGAACGGCTCTGAGCCACTGATCGCACGGATCTGGCACGGATCCACGCAGATCGACCGTGCCGACGACTACGCCGACTATCTCGAACGCACCGGCGCGCGCGAGTGCCGCGCGACCCCCGGCAACCGGGGGGTGTTGGTCTTGCGGCGGATCGAGCACGATCGCGCCGAGTTCACGTTCATCTCGTTGTGGGAGTCGATAGACGCCATCCGGCGCTTTGCAGGCAACGACTATGAGAAGGCACGCTACTATCCGGAAGACCGCGATTTCCTCATCGAGCTCGAACCCTTCGTCGAGCATTACGACGTCCTCGCCGGAGTTTAGTCTCGACCCCGCCGACGAGCGGGCGTGGGAAGAGCTGCGCCTCCTCGGCCACCGGATGGTGGACGAGATGCTCGAGCACTTGCGCACGGTACGCGAGCGGCCCGTGTGGCGTCCCGTTCCGGCGGAGGTACGCAAGCGGCTCTCGGGACCGGCCCCACGCGACGCCACGCCCGTCGCAGCGGTCTACGAAGAGTTCAAGCGCGACGTGCTCCCCTACCCGACGGGCAACATCCATCCGCGCTTCTGGGGCTGGGTCATCGGCACCGGCACCCCCGTCGCGATGCTCGCCGACATGCTAGCGTCGGGGATGAACCCCCAGGTCGCCGAATTCGACGACGCGTCCGCCGTCGTCGAGAACCAGGTGATCGCCTGGCTCGTCGAGCTGCTCGGCCTGCCTCCCGAAACGCACGGGCTGCTCGTGTCGGGTGGCTCGATGGCCAACTTTGTGGGGCTGGCGGTCGCGCGCAACGCGCGCGCGGGGTTCGACATCCGCGAGCGCGGGCTGCAAAACGGCGACGCGCCGCCACTGACGGTGTACGCGTCGACCGAAACCCACTCCTCGGTTCGCAAGGCGGTCGAGCTGCTCGGCCTTGGCCATGACGCACTGCGGAGCATTCCCGTCTCGGGCGACTACACGATCGACGTCCGGGCGCTGCGCGAACGGCTCGCGCAGGACAAGGCCGAAGGCCGGCGGCCCATTTGCATCGTCGGCAATGCCGGCACCGTGAATACCGGCGCGACTGACGATCTGCGCGCGCTCGCTCACGTGTGCCGCGACGAAGGACTGTGGTTCCATGTGGACGGCGCGTTCGGGGCACTGGTGGCGCTGGTCCCGGAGTTGCGCCCGCTCGTTGCCGGACTCGAGCAGGCGGATTCCGTCGCCTTCGATCTCCACAAATGGCTGTACATGCCGTACGAGGCCGGTTGCACGCTGGTCCGCGACCAGGCGGCGCACCGCGCGACGTTCGCGCTGACACCTGCCTATCTCGCGTCGTTCGATCGCGGTATCGCGGCCGGCGGATTCCCGTTTGCGGAACGCGGCGTGCAGTTGTCGCGCGGCTTCCGGGCGCTGAAGGTGTGGATGTCGTTCAAGACGCATGGTCTGAACGCATTCGCGCAGCTGATCCACCAGAACGTGCGCCAGGCCCATTACCTCGCCGGGCTCGTGACCAAGCACCCGCGTCTTGAGCTGCTCGCTCCGGCGCCCCTCAACGTGGTGTGCTTCCGGTTTGTGGTGCCGGGCGCCGATGACGCCAGGCTCAACGAGTTGAACAAGGAAATTCTGCTGCGGATTCAGGAAAGCGGGGTGGCGATTCCTTCGCAGACCATGCTCAACGGCAAGTTCGCGATTCGCGTCGCCATCACGAACCACCGCAGCCGCCGCGACGATTTCGATCTCCTCGTGCAGGCGGTCGTGGAGCACGGCAGCGCGCTACGCTGAGCCGTCGGGCGTCCCGACGATCTTGCCTTCGATCGGATTGGCGAACGACCGCACGGTGTGGTAGGCCAGGTCGATGTCTTTGGCCTTGCCGAACTCGGTGAGGATCTCGTCCCAGATGGCCGACACCGTGCCGCGGCGCCGGCGCGGCTCGATGAGATACCGAACGGTCAGGAGAATACCGGACGCCGTCGTGCTCGTATAGACGATCGGCGTCAGCTTTTTGTAGTTGATGAGGTATTGCCGCGAGGCCGCGAGCAGGTCCCGCTCGGCCTCCGCCGTCAGATGCTGGGCGTGCTTGAACGCAATCTGCGTCAAGATCTCCTTCGCCTTGTTCCAGTTGCTCTCGTAGGTCACCAGCACCGGCACTTCATTCCAGACGTACTTGAAACCCTTGTCGTAATTCGCGACCGCCTCGGTAAACACCAGCTGGTTGGGAATGTGGACGATGCGGCCCGTGCTCTGGTCCGCATCCACCCAGCCGCCGATTTCATTGAGCGTGAACTGAAACAGATGCATGTCGATGACGTCGCCCCTGTGCTTGGCGATCTCGATGCGATCCCCAACCTCGAACGGGCGGCTCCATACGAGGAAGGCCCAGCCGGCGAGGTTGGCGAGCGGATCCTTGAGCGCGATCGCCACGCCCGCCGAGACGATGCCGAGGAACGTCGCGAGCGACTTGAAGCCCTCGAGCCATTCCCGGCCGATCACGAGGATCCCGATGGCCAGGAAGAGGTAGGCGATCGTCTTGCGCCAGCGGTACCGCGTCCACGGGTCCGTGAACCGCCGGTAGGCGATGGCGAGGACGATCCGCTGCAGAATCCAGAGCACGCCGATCACGACGATCGTGACCAGCAGGTGCGTCTGCACCGCGGGACTCAGGCCTACCCGGTCTTGTAACCACTCGTTCACGGTGGCCAAAACTATGGGCCCGTCTCATTTTAGGCCACCGAATGGAACAGCTTCATGTCCTGCGCGACCTCGCGGTCATCTTCGCCGGCTCGCTGGTGGTTATTCTGCTTTTCTACCGGCTCAGGCTGCCGGCGCTTCCCGGATTCATCATCGCCGGAGTCCTGCTTGGCCCCAACGCCCTCGGGCTCGTCTCCGATCCGCACGACGTCGAGGGACTCGCCGAAGTAGGCGTGATTCTGCTGCTGTTCACGATCGGCATCGAGTTTTCCCTGAGCCGTCTCAGGGAGATGCGGGGGCTGGTCCTCGCTGGTGGCCTCGCGCAGATGGCGTTCACCGTGTTTGCGACGCTCGGGGTGGGGCTCGCGTTTCTCGCCGGGTGGCGCGTCGCGCTATTCCTCGGATTCCTGATTGCGCTTTCAAGCACGGCGATCGTGCTGAAAGTGCTCTCGGATAAAGGAGAGATCGACGCGCCCCACGGCCGCCTGGCGACGGGCATCCTGATCTTTCAGGACTTGTGCGTCGTTCCGATCATGCTGGTGCTGCCGTTCCTCGCGGGCCAAGCGGAAGGCGGGATCGTCGGACTGCTGCTCGCGCTGGGCAAGGCGGCACTGGTCGTTGTCGGTGTCGTGCTCGCGGCGCGCACGATCGTGCCGCGAGTGCTGTCCGAGATTCTCAAGACGCGCAGCCGCGAGCTGTTCCTGATCGCGGTGATCCTCATCGGTACGCTCACCGCGCTTGGCACGGCTGCGGCCGGCGCCTCGCTCGCGCTGGGCGCGTTCCTCGCCGGCCTGATCATTTCGGAATCGGACTACGGCCATCAGGCGCTGGCCGAGCTGATGCCGTTTCGCGACATCTTCATTTCGCTGTTCTTCGTCGCGGTCGGCATGCTCGTTCAACTTGACACGATCCGCGATCACCTCTGGGTAACGCTGCTCGCCGTCGCGGTGATCATGGGAGGCAAGACGCTCTCGGCCGCCGTCGGACCGGCGCTGATGGGCTACGCCGGCCGGGTGGCACTGCTCGCCGGCGTGGCGGTGTCGCAGATCGGCGAGTTCTCGTTCGTGCTCGCCAGGGACGGCCGCGAAGCTGGGTTGCTCCCCGATCTGCTCTACCAGCAGTTCCTGGGCATCGCCGTGATCACGATGCTGGTGACCCCGTTCCTGCTCCAGGGGGGGCCCGCGCTACTCGACAGGTTCGAGAAGATGGTGCCCCTCGACAAGCTCTTGCCGGGCTTCCGGCCGCGGGGGTTCTCGCCCGTGCAGGATCCCGTCAAGGATCACGTCATCGTCGCCGGGTACGGCCTCAACGGCCGCAACCTCACCGCCGCGTTGCGCGCCATCAACGCGCCCTATTTGATCGTCGAGCTGAACGCACAGACCGTGCGGAAAGCCCGTTCGCAGGGCGAGCCGGCCTTTTATGGTGACGCCACCCGCGAGGAAATCCTGCACGCGTTGGGCATCGACCGCGCCCGCATGTTCGTGATCGCGATCTCGGATCCGGCGGCGACACGACGAATGGTTCGCGTCGCGCGCGAGCTGAATCCCAAGCTCTATATCATCGCGCGCACGCGCTACGTGGTGGAAATCCCCGAGCTCACGCACCTGGGCGCCAACGTCGTGATTCCCGAGGAATTCGAAACGTCGATCGAAATCTTCTCGCGCGTGCTGGCACATTACAACGTGGCGCGCGGCGAGATCGAGCGGCTGGTGGGCGAAATCCGCGCATCGCACTACCAGGCGTTGCGACCGGGCTCGCGGCCGCGTCTGACACTCACCGGAGCGCTCGGCGCGATGCCGCAGATGCATGTCGAGCGGATCATTCTCGGGCCAACCGCCCCCGCCGTCGGGCTGACGCTCGCGGAGACCGGGCTTCGTTCCAAAACGGGCGCGCTGATCCTCGCCGTGCGCCGTGGCGAGAACGACCTGGCGACTCCTGAACCCACATTCCGGTTCGAGGCCGGGGACGTGCTCGTGGTGGTTGGCCAGCCACAGCAGATCAAGAGCGCGCATGAGCAACTCACGGGAGCGGCACCAGCATGATTCCATTCATTCATGGTCTTCTCATCCTCACCGTGCAACAAGCCCCGGTTCGATCACTAGGCAACCCCGCGCCGATCCAGACTTCGGTACTGGATCGCTTCGCTCACATGCTTCGGCTCCAGCGCCGCCGCGCCTGCGAGGTCCGCGACGGTGCGGGCGATTTTGAGAATGCGGTGATAGGCGCGCGCCGATAAGCCGAGCCGCGTGATCGCCGTTTTGAGGAGCGCGTCGGCCCCGTCCGACACGCGGCAGTGCGCGCGAATGTCGCGCGGCGCCATGTGCGCGTTGGCATAGATCCCCGGCCGCGTGGCGAACCGCTCGCGCTGTACCGAGCGGGCGCGGTCGACGCGCTCGCGCATCGCCTCGCTCGACTCGCCGCCGCCCTCCCCCATCAGCGCCTTGTACTTCACCGCCGGCACTTCCAAGTGAATGTCTATCCGGTCCAGCAGCGGGCCGCTGACGCGCGCCAGATACCGCTGCACCACGAGGATGCCGCAGGCACAGGTGTGGTGCGGATCGCCATACCAGCCGCATGGACACGGATTCATGGCAGCCGCGAGCATGAAACGCGCGGGATAGGAGAGACTCATCGCGGCACGGGCGATCGTCACCACGCCGTCTTCCATCGGCTGGCGCAGCACTTCGAGTACGTTTTTGCGGAACTCGGGCAGCTCGTCGAGGAACAGCACGCCGCCGTGGGCCAGGCTGACTTCCCCCGGCCGCGGATACGAGCCGCCACCGATCAAACCGGCGTCGGAGATCGTGTGGTGTGGGGCCCGGAACGGCCGCCGCGCCACGAGCGATTCGCCCAGTGGCAGCGTGCCCGCAACAGAATGGATCTTGGTCGTTTCGAGTGCCTCGTCGAGGCTCATCTTGGGGAGAATCGTCGGAAGGCGCCGCGCCAGCATCGTCTTCCCCGATCCGGGCGGACCGACCATGAGGATGTTGTGGCCGCCGGCCGCGGCGACTTCGAGGGCGCGCTTGGCGTGCGCCTGCCCCTTCACCTCGGCGAAGTCCACGTCGTCCTGGGCGCGCTCGGCGAATAGCCGCGCGACGTCCACGGCCGCGCCCGGAAGCTCCGCTTTGCCCTCGAGGTAGTCCGCGATCTCCGCGAGCGAGCCGGCACCCAGGACCTGGAGTCCATCGACCACGCCCGCCTCGGGCAGGTTCTCACGCGGCAGGATCAGCGTGCCGACTCCCGCCGCCCGAGCCGCGAGCGCGACCGGCAGGGCACCCCGGACCGGTCGAACCGCGCCCTCGAGCCCGAGCTCGCCAAGCACCACGATCGTCGGGAGCCGCTCGGCGGCGATCTGCTCGGTGGCGGCGAGAATCCCGAGGGCGATGGGAAGATCGAAAGCGGAGCCGGTCTTGGGGACATCGGCGGGGGCGAGATTGATCGTCACCCGCCGCAACGGAAACGTGAACCCGGTATTCGCGAGCGCCGCGGAGACGCGGTCGCGGCCTTCCTTCACCGCGCCCTGCGGCAGCCCAACGGTGACGAAGGTGGGCAAGCCGTTGGCGATGTCGGTTTCGACTTCGACGAGATAGGCATCGATGCCGAGGACGGCGGCGGAGCGGACGCGCGCGAGCACCGACCCAGACTACGCCGCGCGCGTTTCCTCAGGTAAACAAAACGCCGCCTCCCGGCGCGAAAAGCTGCTAGCGCGCGACGGCGTCGACGCGCACGCTCGCGGTAATGCCGCTGCCGATCGTGAAGTCGAACGTGCCGATGCGCTGCGCCTTGAGCGTGAGCAGCACTTCCGATTCTTCCGCATCCAGGCTCACGATCTCGAGAAAGCGCTGCCGCGTGCTGGTCTGACGATTACGCAGCAGCTGTGCGAGCGCATCGATCGACGTCTCGTTCCCGAACAGGTCCCGCGCCGTGACCTTCAGGACGAACGGGGTCGCGACCCGGACGGTCACGCTCTGCCCGGTGACCACTTGCCCCTTGTGCTCGACGACGAGCGTCGAGATGGGGCCCGGGTCCAGCTGGTAGGTGACCAGCCGCTCGGCCGAGTCGATCGTCGCAAACACCATCGCCTCACCGATCCGGGAGCCGAACACGACGTCGAGCGGGACGCGACCCGTGGAATCGAGCACCGCGGAATCGGGCTTGACGCGCGCGTTCACGGCGCGGAACCGCACGACATGGCCGACCGGGGCGTTCCCCCGCACGGTGCGCGCGCGGAACGCGAGCGGATCGTTCGGCACACTGCCGACGCGCGCCCGGCGATTGGCGACGCTCGGTGCCAGGAAGCCGGTCAGCGCACCCGACAGCCCGGCGGCGTCGGCGACTGGAACCTCGATGGCCGCGAGCTTGCGCACGCGCAGCTGCAGCGCGCCGCCGCGCGGCAGCGCTCCCGCCGTCAGGACGAATGACGCACGCCCGACCGAATCGGTGGGAACGGAGACGGGCGCGCCCACGCCGGAGGTCAACTCGACCGGCTCACGACCGAGCGGATTGCCCAGCGAATCGGTGACCGTCGCCACGATCGTGACACCGTTCTCGATCGAGGCGATGTAGTCCGGCGTCACGCGCAGCCGTGCCGGTTCACCGGCTCGGATCGTCAGCATCACGGTGGGCCGTCCAGGGAAGGCGGAGCCGCCGCTGCCGACCACTTCGAACCGGTGCGTTCCGGGTTGTCCGACAGGAGGCAGCGGGAACACGATCACGCCGCTGTCATTCGTCGTTCCGGTGGCGTCGCGTTGCAATCCGAGAGCGGTGCTGCCGCGCAAGGTCACCGAGATGCGGCGCTGCGGCACGCCACCCCGATGCACGAAGATGCGCGCGCTCGAGGTCGCGCCGGCGTTTACGACGAGCTCCGACGTGACGGGTACCGCCGTGAGCGCAGCCGCAACCGCCGGAGCATCGGCGGGCGGCGCCGCACGGCGACGCGTGGTGCATGCCTCCACACTCGCAATGACTTCGCCGCTCGCGCCCGCGTTTCGGAAGTCCGCCCAATCCCGTTCCGTCGGCCGAAACGCAATGCAGCTGCGCCGCACCACGTCGGCCACCTCGCTTGACGCGAACAGTGGATTGGTGAGCAAACGGATGACTTCGACCTTGTCGAGGGGCTGCGGGGTCTGGGCCTGCGGCACCGCGGGTGCCGCGATGCCGATACTGAGCGCGAGGGCGACGAGTCGGGGGACGGTGCGCATGTCAGGGCCGGGCACAGGCGGAACGTTCGAACTTGCGCTCGACGGTGCGGACGTCGGCATAGAGAGTCCGGTCACGCTCCTCGCGCTGTGCGTCGAACGGCGCCAGGCTCTCCCGGCGCGCGATGTTGTACGCCAGCCAATTGGCCTCGACCTGCTGCAATCCGCGCGACAGCCCCTCGCAGGTCATCTGCCGGGCATCGAACATCCGCGCGCGGTCGGTGAACGCGGCCAGCGCGAGCGCCAACGTGTCGGCACGGCGATCGAGCTCGGCCACGGCGTTCGCCGTCGTGCCGGGGCCATTCGCGGCCGCGCCGTTGGATCCCGTGCCCCGGGAGCCGCTCGAGGCGTCGCCCGCGCTGGTGATTGCCGACAGTGCCGCCACGAGTACGGCGCCGCCGAGCGCGCACGCGACGTAAATTGCGGGCTTGAGGAACGCCGTGGAGCGCGTCGCCGGCGTCGACGACGGCGCGGCCACCGGCGCCCCTTCGTCCTCGTCGACATCGGCGTCCGGGAAAAGGACGAGATGCTTATTGATCTGCTCGCCTGCAACGGCCGCCACCGGCGCGCTGAAGCGAGCCACAGGCTCGGCCGCGTGATAGTTGTGCCAACCCAGCACCGTTTGTTTGGGCCCGTCGGTTTTGGCGGGTTCGGCCAGCCACTCGTACAGGGGCAGCGCCTCAACCGGCCAGGCGGGACTCGAGGACTGCCGGAAGACCCCGCCCGCGTTGCCACCCGCCGCGACCACGAGCACGATCGACGCGCGCTCCCCGAACAGCTCGCTCTGCGCCTCGACATCCGACGGCGTGAGCGCCGCGTCGCTAAATGAGTGACTGCGATACCACCCGACGATCTCGATTCCCTCTGCCACCGACCCCATCCCCTGGGCGAGCGTATCCGTCACCTCGTCCTCGGCTGCGACTACGGGGAGCGGCAGCGCGCCGTCGATGATGACGAATTGCGCGCCCGACTGACCGTCGGTACAGCGACGTCCCGCCAGCAGGCCGATACCGAGTCCGTTCGGCAACGTCGCGAGGCGGTCGTGGATCTTGCGAAGGGTGTGCTGCGCGAAGAACATGAGCGGCGCCGGCCGGTTCGCCCCGCCGACCGCGGGACTCCACAGGATGGAGTCGCCGACGGGCATGAATCTCATCAGCCGCGGCTCCGCCGGCGGCGCCGACTGCGGCATGATGGCAAGTTCTGGATGGACGGCCGGGCGTGTCCCCGGAATTGGACTGGTCTCTGACACGATATCCCCCTTCCTCTATTCGGGGCAGGCATATACCGTACCGCCCACGGCGCGTGTAACCGCTGTGGTGTTAGGCACTTGGTTCAGGACGGGGTTCGCCGGTTAACAGCTAGTTGTAGGCTAGGTGCAACAGTTCGCGCCGGACCGATGAGCTCGTTGTAAGCCAGGCGAAACACTTCGTGCAGCACGTATCTTCGACGTCTCAGGCCAGCTATGCGTATACAAGGCGTGACTTTCCGGACGTTTTTGCTCGTGACCGTTGGGATCGCGAGCCTCAGCGCATGCGGGTCGGACCGCGGCGCTGCTTCCCCCAAAGTGCCTGTCAGCGTCGCCCGCGTCGAAAAGCGCGCGGTGCCCTATGAGCTCGACGCGACGGGGACCGTCGAGGCGATCCGCGCGGTGGACGTAACGCCGCAGGTCGGCGGCACGATCCTGCGCGTCAACTTCCGCGAGGGCGACGAGGTCGCCGCCGGGCAGATTCTGTTCGAGATCGATCCCCGCCCCTATCGCGCCGCACTCCAGCAGACCCAGGCCGCATTGCTGCGCGACTTGACGCAGGCGAAGAGCGCCGCGCGCGAAGCGGCGCGCTACCGCGAGCTGGCGGCGACGAACACGGTCACGCAGGAGGACTACGAACAGAAGCAGGCGGCCGCGGATGGCGCTGCGGCGGTCGTCCAGTCTGACTCCGCTGCCACCGCGCTGGCACAGCTCAATCTCGAGTACGCCACCGTGCGCGCCCCGATCGGGGGACGCACCGGCCGGCTGCTCCTGCATGAGGGCAACCTCGTGCGCGCAGGGAGCGATCCGCTGGTCTCCATCGTGCAGATCCGGCCCATCCTGGTCCGCTTCGCGGTGGCGGCCGTGAATCTTCCCGCGCTGCGCAGGCACGCCGGGCAGGAGCTCGTCACGATCGCGATGCCGACGCGCGACTCGGCCTCCGCGGTGCGCGGCGTGCTGTCGTTCGTGGACAATCAGGTGGACACGACCACGGGGAGCGTGCTCCTCAAGGCGAAGTTTCCCAATCAGGACAAGGGGCTCTGGCCCGGTGAGTTCGTGAGCATCACGCTGGTGCTCGGCATGCAGGAGAACGCGGTCGTCGTACCGAGCGCGGCGGTGATGCAGGGACAACAGGGGACGTATGTCTTCGTCGTGAACGACGACGGGACCGCGACGGCGATACCGGTCACGGTCGAGCGCACGCTTGATAGCCTGACGGTACTCGCCGGCGTCCCGGCCGGTGCCCTGGTCGTGACCGACGGGCAGCTGCGGCTCACGCCGAACGCGAAGGTCGACATTCGGTCCGCACCCAACACCGAATCACAAGGGGTACGATGAGTATCTCCGGCCTGTTCATTCGTCGGCCCGTCGCCACGACGCTGGTGATGTTCGGGATTCTGATGTTCGGGTTGATGGCCTACCGGCTGCTGCCCGTCAGCGATCTCCCCAACGTCGACTATCCGACGATCACGGTCTCCGCCGGCCTGCCGGGCGCCAGCCCGCAGACGATGGCCGCGGCCGTTGCCACGCCACTCGAGAAGCAGTTCTCGACAATCGCGGGCATCGACGCGATGACCTCGACGAGCACGCTCGGCGGCACGAACATCACGTTGACATTCGCGCTGTCGCGCGACATCGACGCGGCGGCGCAGGACGTGCAAGCGGCGATTTCGAAGACGCTGCGGCAATTGCCGCCCGGAATTCAGCCACCCTCGTACAACAAGTCGAATCCCGCGGACTCACCGATTCTGTTCCTGGCGCTGACATCGACGACGATGCCGCTGCCCACGTTGAACGAATACGCGGAGACATTCCTGGCGCAGCGACTCTCGACCGTGAGCGGCGTGGCCCAGGTGCAGGTGTTCGGGTCGCAGAAGTACGCGGTGCGTATTCAGGTGGATCCCAAGGCGCTCGCGGCGCGCGGGATCGGCCTGGACGAGGTAACGGCCGCGGTCTCGGCCGGGAATCCGAATTTGCCGACGGGGACGCTGTGGGGCCCGCAACGCGCCTACACGATTCTCGCCGACGGGTCGATCTCGAGCGCGCCCGAGTTCCGCCAACTGGCAGTGACGTATCAGCATGGCGCGCCGGTGCGGTTGCAGGAGGTCGCGCGCGTGATCGACGACGTACAGGACTCGCGCACCGCGGCCTGGTTCGACGGCCGGCGCGCGGTCATGCTCGCCATTCAGCGCCAGCCCGGGACCAACACCGTGCAGGTCGCCGACGCCGCGAAAGCGATGGTGGCGCGCCTCCAACCCCAGCTGCCGCCGTCGCTGGAAGTGAACACGCTTTACGACCGCTCGGTCTCCATCCGCGCGTCGGTGCATGACGTGCAGCTCACGCTGCTCATCACGCTGGCGCTCGTCGTGATGGTCATCTTCCTCTTCCTCCGTAACCTTTCGGCGACCGTCATCCCGAGCCTGGCGCTGCCGTTCTCGATCATCGGCACGTTCACGGTCATGTACCTCCTGGGGTACAGTCTCGACAACATCTCATTGATGGCGCTGACGTTGTCGGTGGGGTTCGTGGTAGACGACGCGATCGTGATGCTCGAGAACATCGTGCGCCACCTCGAGAAGGGGAAACGGCCGATGCAGGCGGCGCTGGATGGCGCTCGCGAAATCGGGTTCACCATCGTCTCGATGACGTTGTCGCTCACCGCCGTGTTCATCCCGGTGCTGCTCATGGGCGGCATCATCGGCCGGCTGTTCCACGAATTCGCCGTCACGATCGGCGTCGCCATTCTCGTGTCGGGGTTCGTCTCGCTCACGCTCACGCCGATGTTGTGCAGCCGGTTCCTGCGGCCGCCCAAGGAAGCGCATCACGGGCGCTGGTATCAAGCCACCGAAGGGATGTACCAGCGCAGCCTGGGGCTGTACGAGCGTTCGCTCGGCTGGGTGATGGACCGGCGCGGGCTGGCGATGGCCGTTTCGGCCCTGATTCTCCTCGCGACCCTCGGGCTGTACAAGCTCGTGCCCAAGGGGTTCATCCCGACGGAAGACATCGGCAGCATTCAGGGCACGACCGAGGTCCTGGAAGGCAGCTCGTTCGAGGCGGTGCGCGATCACCAGCTGGCGGTCGCCGAGATCGTGCGCCAGGATCCGAACGTCGCTCACTTCATGTCGTCGATCGGCGGCGGTAACCAGGGGCGTCTCAACATCCGGCTGAAGCCGCGCGGCGAGCGGCTTCCCGCCGACCAGGTCGTGCGCGAGCTGATGCCGAAGCTGATGAGCGTGCCCGGCGTCAAGACGTATCTCTCGATACCACCCGCGATCCGTATCGGGGGGCGCTCGACCAAGACGCAGTACCAATTCACGCTCCAAAGCGCCGACCTCGAGGAGCTGTACGTCAATGCGGCCAAGCTGGAGGATGTGCTGCGCGGCAATCCCAAGCTGCAGGACGTGACGACCGACCTGCAGATCAAGAATCCGCAGGTGAACGTGCGCATCGATCGCGACCGCGCGACCAGCCTTGGCGTCTCGGTCCAACAGATCGAGCAGGCGCTGTACGATGCCTACGGCTCGCGCCAGGTCTCGACGATCTACACACCGAACAACCAGTACTGGGTGATCATGGAGCTGCTGCCGCAGTATCAGCGCGATCCGTCGGCGCTGCAGCTGCTGTATCTCCGGTCGCAGCGCGGCACTCTGATTCCCCTTACCTCAGTGGCATCGGCTTCGAGCGAGGTCGGTCCCTTGAGCGTGAACCACAGCGGCCAGCTCCCGTCGGTGACGCTGTCGTTCAACTTGCCGCCGAACGTATCCCTCGGTGAAGCGGTCGATGAAGTGCAGAAGGCGGCCCGCCAGGCGTTGCCGTCGACGATCAGCACCGGCTTCTCGGGGACCGCGCAGGCATTCCAGGACAGCCAGCAGGGACTGTTTTTCCTGTTCGTGCTCGCGATCGTCGTGATCTACATCGTGCTCGGGATCTTGTACGAAAGCTTCATCCACCCGCTGACGATTCTGTCCGGCCTCCCGTTCGCCGCATTCGGGGCCCTCCTCACCTTGCTGGCGTTTGGGACGGAGCTGAGCGTCTATGCGTACGTAGGCGTGATCATGCTCGTGGGTCTCGTCAAGAAAAACGCGATCATGATGATCGACTTCGCGCTCGACGCCGAGCGGCGGGAGGGGAAGTCGCCGCGCGACGCGATCATCGAGGCGTGCAGCGTCCGGTTCCGGCCCATTATGATGACGACGATGGCCGCGCTGATGGGCACGCTGCCGATCGCGATCGGCTGGGGCGCGGGCGGCGAATCGCGGCAGCCGCTCGGTCTCGCGGTCGTGGGCGGCCTGGCGTTCTCCCAGATCATCACGCTGTACGTCACGCCGGTCATCTACACCTACCTCGACGCGCTGCAGCACCGCCTTGGCCGCGCCCGCCGGCCCGTCACGGAGCCGCCGCCCGTCGCTGCCGATTGAATCTCGTAACGATTTCGCGGTAACAGAGACTCACTCCCTCTCCACAACGTGGAGAGGGAGTGAGGGAGTGAGGTCGGGGACGGCAGGGGAGGCTACCGAATTCCGACCGTCACCCCAATCTGCGCCGCACGAAGAGTGATCGGGGTCCGAACGCGCTGTCCCGAAAACGATCCGTCCGGATTCCGACTCAGCCCACCGGAAGGCACGTATTCCACCACGTCGTGCCGGGTGCCGCGGAAACCGATGTCGAGCCCGACCTTGCGCGAGAACATGATCTGCACGCCGCCGCCCACGCTGCCCGTCCAGGTGGCGTCGCCGTCCAGGAAGCTGCCGTGGTCGCAGCCGCAGCCGCTGGGCGCGCTGACGTTGCTCCAGAACAGCGAGCCACCACCCGTCGCGAACCCATACACGCGCGCCGGTCCGTCACCGCCGATCTTGATTTGCGGTCCGAACGCGAGCGTCGCGATCTGAGAAATGGTAGACCAGTCGTTATCGAAATTGCTCACGTCGTACGCCATCCAGCCCCCCTCGACCCGCAATCCGAGGAACCCGGAACCGGAAACCGCGTAGAGGCCCACGCCGCCTGCCAAGTCCGCCGCGCGGCGGAATTGCCCGACCGGTCGCGCCGCGACGACGTTGAAGCCCCAACTGCCGCGATCGTGCATTTCCCGCAGCGCGGCGCGCTGGCCAAAGAGGGACGTGGTCACGGTCATCAGGCTCAGCACCGCCATGCCGGTCCGCATATCGTCGTCCTGTAAGGGTGGAAGGGGATTTCCACCGTGGCGGAAAGGCAATGCACGTGCCAAGCTTTTTGCCCATGCCGGGGGGACTCGGCTGACCTCCAAAAGGGACATGTGGGACCTGAAATGGAACAGATCAGCTATGACGATTTCGCCAAGGTCGACATCCGGGTGGGGCGCATCGTGCAGGCCGAAGAATTCCCGCAGGCCCGTAAGCCCGCCTACAAGCTGCGCATCGACTTCGGTCCCGCCATTGGGATCAAAAATTCGAGCGCGCAGATCACGAAGTACTACGAGCCGCGCGATCTAGTCGGGAAGCTCGTGCTCGGTGTGGTCAACTTTCCACCGCGTCAGATCGCGACGTTCTTTTCGGAAGTGCTGACCCTAGGGGTGATTCTTGGGGAGGGTGACATCTGCCTGGTGCACCCCGACCGTGACGTGCCGCTCGGCAGTCCCATTCGCTGAGCCGAACCGGGCCTCGACGTAGTCATCCAGGATCTTCAGGAAAGTCGGCGACAATCGTGTCGCCCTTCAGCGTGATCTTGAGCGACCCATCGACATAGACGGGCGCCCGCGGCTCCTCCGCGGTGCCCGGGAGTGAAATCCCGATGTCGGCATGCTTCGACTCGCCCGGCCCGTTGACAACGCACCCCATGACCGCGACGCGAAGCTCTTCCGAGCCCGGATAGCGCGCCTGCCAGGCGCCGCGGCGCTCGCGCAGATAGGCCTGGATCTGTTCAGCCATTTCCTGGAAGAATGTCGACGTCGTGCGCCCACAGCCTGGGCACGCGGTGACCTGCGGGGTGAAGCTGCGCAGGCCCAACGACTGCAGCACCTGCTGCGCGACCTGCACCTCCTCGGTGCGATCGCCGCCGGGGCGCGGCGTCAGCGAGACGCGAATCGTGTCGCCGATGCCCTCCTGGAACAGAATGGAGAGCCCCGCCGTGCTCGCGACGACGCCCTTGGTGCCCAGTCCCGGCTTCGGTGAGTCCAAGATGCAGCGGGTAATCGGACCGTTGCGGCGAGCCGGCGGTACACCGCCACCAGATCCTGCACGCCCGACACCTTGGCCGACAGGATGATGCGATCGTGCGGCAGCCCGCACTCCTCGGCCAGCTCCGCCGAGCGCATCGCGCTTTCGACCATCGCGTCCATGGTGACGTCGCGGGCGTCGCTCGGCTCGTCGAGCCGGGCGTTGGCATCCATCATCTCGGTGAGCAGCTGTTGGTCGAGACTGCCCCAGTTTACGCCGATGCGAACCGGCTTTCCTTCGTTGATGGCGACCTGGATGATGGTGCGGAAGTTGTCGTCGCGACGCTTGGTCCCGACGTTGCCGGGATTGATCCGGTACTTGGCCAGCGCGCGCGCGCACTCGGGGTATTTGGTCAGTAACAGGTGGCCGTTGTAATGGAAGTCACCGATGACGGGGACGTCGACCTGCGCCACAATGGCGGGAACGGCGCGCGCGGCTTCGTCGGTATTCACGGTGACGCGCACCAGCTCGCTGCCGGCCTCGTGGAGCGCACGCACCTGCGCGGCCGTGGCGGCGACGTCGGCGGTGTCGGTGTTGGTCATCGATTGGACGACAATCGGCTGGGTGCTGCCCACGAGCACCGCGCCGACATCGACGACAACCGTCTCTCTGCGGCTTGCTTCAGTCACCCGACCAATATAACGGCGACGGCGGCCCCGACTGGAGCCGCCGTCAGCCTACATGAGGAAGAGCAGGAGGTAACGCGCGAAAACTTGCGCGCTTTGCCGTCAAAAGCGGAAGCCGAGCCCCGCGGTTACCTCGCCGCTCCAATAGACCCAGGAGGCGTAGCCATAGCAGTATCCGAATCCATCACACCACGATGAGCTGCCGGTCGAGTGGTTCGTGCTCGTGCCGCGGTAGCGTCCGTCCAGCCGAGCGACCAGGGACTGGCCGATCTCCAACATCCCGCCGATACCGATGTTCCACGCGAAGCGTCCTGAAGACGACGTGGGGGCGTTGGCAATGTGCGGAGACAGGATCGTCGTGCCGAGGCCAATGCTCAGGTATCCACTCCGGGGCCCCTGATGGCCCGCGTAGATGCCGCTGATGTCGATCTGGTCCACACCGATGTCGCCCCGGTCAGTGGGCTCTCCGAAGGGCAGCGTATCATTGGTGGTCTTGACGCTCGAAACGGCGCGCGCATAACTGAGCTCGACGCCGAACTGCTGCTGCGGGAAGTACACGAAGCGCCCGCCGTACATCCAGGAATCTCCCAGCTGGACCTTGTTGGTGACGTTGGTGCCCATGTACAGATCGCTGGCGAAGTAGCCGCCGCCGATCGCGTACAGCTGGAACCGCTGTCGTTGTGCGGCCGCGGGATCCGCGACACCGGCCACCAGGGCCGCTGCGACTCCAAGCACCACGGCCGTTCTAGTAATCGAGCTCAGCACGGATCCCGTCCTTGTGAAAGTGTGCGAGAGGCGTGTCCTCGAATGAATGTCCGGCCGGCTGGCGCCGCAAATTGCCCCTTCGTGTCATTGATCGATTTGGTTTGGAGTGGCAGGACGGACCATTGGCCCAAAGGTCTACGGGCCACGATCCCGGGCTGGCCAACTGGCCTTGCCGGCTCCATCCTACACGCCGATGCAGTTTGCGTTTTTCGAGCCCGGCTGGACGCGCGGGCGCGTGCTGCGAGTCATGCTCATCGTCGCGGTCGCCTATTACGTCGGCGCCCGACTCGGACTCGCGCTCACGATGCATCCCCAGCCGGTGTCCACACTGTGGCCGCCGAACGCGATTCTCCTCGCCGCGCTGTTGCTGACTCCCCCCCGCATCTGGCCGTTCGTCCTGCTGGGAGCACTGCCGGCGCATCTGTTCGTCGAACTGACGAGCGGCATTCCGCCGCTGATGGTGCTCTGCTGGTTCGTCAGCAACAGCAGTGAAGCCCTGATCGGGGCGGCAGGGATGCGCCTGGTCGACCGGTCGCCGCGGCTGGACAGTCTTCGGCGCGCGGCGAACTTCCTGATCGTCGGCGTCTTTCTTGCGACGTTCCTCTCCTCGTTCCTCGACGTTGCATTTGTGGTTTGGAACCGCTTTGGCACCGAGAGCTATTGGGCGATCTGGCGCCCCCGCTTTCTGTCCAACGTGCTGGCGACCCTGGCGCTGGTCCCGGTGATCGTCCACGCATCCACCGCACGCATCAGCAGGCTCCGGGAAATCCCGCGGCGACGCTACGTCGAAGCCGCGCTCCTCACCGCCGGTCTGCTCACGGTGTGTATGATCACGTTCACCGGCGTCGCGGGGATGCCCCAGCCAGCCGTGGCGTTGCTGTACGCACCCCTGCCGTTTCTCTTGTGGTCAGCGGTCCGCTTCGGGCCCGGGGGCTCGAGCGCCAGTCTGCTCGTGATGTCGCTGTTCGCGGTCTGGGCCGCCATCAATGGCCACCGGCCGTTCGACGCGACCTCCGCGCATGAGAATGCCCTGCTCTTGCAGCTGTTCCTCATCGTGACCTACATCCCCGTGCTGGCTCTCAGCGCGCTGATGGCCGAGCGCCGCCACGGCGAGCAGGCGTTGCGCCGCTCTGAGGAGCGCTTCGCCGTCGCGTTCCGGTCGAGCCCGGACGCGCTGGCGATCATCCGGCAGAGCGACGGGCACCTCGTCGACGTGAACGAGCGCTGGGTCGCGATGTTCTCCTGCCCGCGCACGGCGGCGATCGGGCGCTCGCTCCAACAGCTGCAGCTGTTCCGCCACCCGGCGGACGGCGATCGCTTCTACGCGCACCTGTCGGCGCAGGGTCATCTGCACGAGGTCGAGCTGCAGCTGTGCAGCCGGCACAGCGCGCCGCGGTTGGCGCTGGTCACGGCGCAGGCGGTCACGATGGCGGATGAGAACTGCTTCCTCGTCGTGATGCGGGACGTGACCGACCGGCACCGCGCGGAGGTCGAGCTCTTGACGCAGCGCGCCGAGCTGGCCCACCTGAGCCGCGTGGCGCTGCTGGGCGAGCTGTCGGCGGCGTTCGCGCACGAGCTCAACCAGCCGCTCGCCGCGATCATGGCCAACGCGCGCGCCGGTCAGCGGCTTATCGCGCGCGAGCCGCCCGATGCGACGGAGGTCGCCAACATCCTCGAAGACATCGTCGCCGACGACCGCCGTGCCGGCGAGGTGATCAGCCGCCTGCAGGCACTGCTCCGGCGCGGCGAGCTGCAGCTGCAGCCGCTCGACATCAACGACCTCGTGCGCGAGGTCGTGGAGCTGGTCCACAGCGAGCTGATCCGCCGGGAAGTGCTCGTGCACACGAAGCTGACGCCCGAACTGCCGCGCGTCCCGGCCGACCGGGTGCAGATGCAACAGGTGCTGATGAACCTGCTCGTCAACGCGTGCGACGCGATGGGGCAGCAGCCGCGCGAGGAGCGGGTGGTCACGATTATCACCGGCGAAACGCTGGGCAAGGAAGTGAAAGTCTCGGTCATGGACCAGGGCACCGGTCTTCCCCAGGGCAAGGAGGAGCAGGTGTTCGAGCCGTTTTTCACCTCGAAGCGCCACGGACTCGGGCTTGGCCTGTCGATCTGCCGCACGATCGTCACCGCGCACGGCGGCGCGCTGTGGGGGGTGAACAACCCCGATTGCGGCGCCACTTTCCACCTGGTGCTGCGCGCGAGACACGAAGCCGCGTAATTTCCCCTAGGTGCGATAGTCAACGCCTCCCCGCGCCGCCAAGGTGAGGCGTGTCGGCTCTGTGCCTGCTCGCGACGTCCCTGACTCTGATGCAGAATCCCGCCCCGGTGCGCCCGGACAGCGGGCCGCTCCAAGTCCCCGACAGTGGGAAGTTCAAGATCACCCCCCTGCTGGCGCCTGCCTACAACCCGGAGATGCAGTTCCTGATCGCGGGGGGCGTGTTGCTCTCCTGGAAGGTTGGTCCCAATCCCCTGCGGGTGCAGCGATCGACCCTGTCCTCGACGGTCTCCCTCTCGTCGATCGGCGCGATCAACGTGGCCACGACGCTGTCGTCTTTCTGGAATGAAGACCGGTTCCGCCTCAATGCGGATTTGTCGTTCAAGGACATGGACGACAACTACTGGGGGGTTGGTTACGAAGCGGGGTTAGCGCCAAACGAGGGCGACTCGACGACCGCCTATCACCGCCGCTGGTTCAAATTCAGCCCGCGCGTGGTCTGGCGCGTGAAGGGAAATCTGCTGCTCGGCGGCGTGTTCGAAGCGAACCAGACGAACGCGACGGAGATGAGCCGGGCCATGCTCGCCGACTCGACGTTTCGACGTTTTGGACCCGACAACAAGAACACGGGGCTGGGCCTGGTCGTGCAGTACGACTCCCGCGACGTCGCCGCCAACGCCTGGCGCGGCACGTACGCGGGACTCACCATCACGACCTATGGCGGGTGGCTCGGCGGCGACAACCAATACGAGACCTATCTGCTCGACTTTCGGCGATACCACCCGCTCGGGCGCGCCGGGCGCACACTCGCGTGGCAAATCAAGTCCCGCATCGGCGCGCACAACATCCCGTGGCCCGAGTTCTCCATGCTCGGCACGGGCTACGATCTGCGCGGCTACGTGGAGGGCCGCTTCCGGGACCGCTCGACGGTCATCGGACTCGCCGAGTACCGGCACATGTTCGTGCGCAGCAGCGGCCGCCTGTCACGGCACGGATTTGTCGTGTGGGCCGGCGGGGGGACCTTGGGCCCCGACATCGCGCGCCTGCGCGGATTCCTGCCCAACGGCGGGTTCGGCTACCGCCTGGAACTGCAGCCACGCTCCAACGTCCGCGTCGATTTCGGGTTTGGACGGAACTCGCACGGGATCTATTTCAACTTCACCGAAGCCTTCTGAAGGAGGAACCACCATGATTGCACGCAGTGCCGGTGTTGCTGCCCTGCTCGCGCTCGCCACGGTCGGCGCTGTTCCGCTCGAGGCGCAAGCCCAGGACACATCGATGACCAACGCGATTCAGCTGGTGCGGACGAACGTGCGCGCGAACAAGGCCGAGCTCATCCGGCACGCGCTGGCGCTGCCCGATTCCGTGGGCAGCGTGTTCTGGCCGCTGTATCGCGAATACGAAGCCGAGCTGAGCCAACTCTACGATGAGCGGGTGGTGTTGATTCGGGATTACTTGACCGTCTACGACACGCTCAGCAACGCGAAGGCCCGAGACCTCATGCTGCGCGTGTTCGACCTTGACGCCCGGCGCGTGAAGTTGAGTCGCGACCAGTTCAACAAGTTCTCCAAGCGGCTGCCGGCGAAGACGGTCGCCCACTTCTTCCAACTGGATGGATTCTTGAACCGCGTGATCGACCTGCAGATCGCGGCGGCGCTTCCCGAGATTCAGTAGCAAGCGCCGCCGCGAGGTGATTACCGCCGGGTGGCGATGCCGATATCGATCGCGAACCAGCTCTGGTAGGGAGTGCTGCCCGCGGCAAGCGCGTAGTTGTAGCGCACCGCGGTGTAGAAGGCTTCGGATCCGTAGCTCTGCTTGAGCGGCACCGTGAAGCCGAGCTCGGGCGCCACGCCGAAGTGCCAACTGTTGTCCGTCGCGGTCCAGAGTCCGACATCGACGCGGCGATTGATGTAGTAGGTGCCGGCCTTGACCCCGAGGAACGGCCGCGCCTTGCCGGACGTGCCGAGATAGTGGTGGCCGGCGAGGAGGATGGAGTACGCGTTGATGTAGCGGAACTGGAAGCCGGTGAGATCGATCTGGGGAAGCGACGACGTTTCGAGCGTTTCTTCGTTCGTCGCGTTCCAACCAAGGCTCAATCCATACGAATTGCTTCCGCGCAGCTGGCGCCACTCGAGGCCGATGCCGCGGAGGCTGAAGTCACTCGTGAATTCCTTGCTGTTCGCGGTCGGGCTGGCCAACGACCAGTTGAGACCGAACCACGACGAGCGCTCACCCTGGGCCGACGCGAGGCCGGGCACGAGGAGCGCGGCAGCTGCAAGAGTCCAGATGCGCATGGCCGTCCTCACTGAACGCGTAGGTAGGGGGATTGGTCGAATGCTTGCGAGAGACTATTGCTGATGCGCGCCAGGATTTCGGGATCGGTGCCTTCCAGCATCCCGTTGACGACCGCCCCCCAGATCGCCTGGCCTGCGCCTTGTGACGTGTCTGGCGGTGGAACGTCCGGATCGATCATCGTGATGAAGAGCGAACCGCTCGTGAAATTCGTGGTGTAGACGGGATACCACGGATAGTAATAGTTCGAGCCGACGCCGGGGCTGCTGTAGGGGTACCATCCCCCCCACCAACCCCAATACGGGTACCATGGATACGAGTAGTAAACGTAGTTCTCGACGGTGATGGCGGACACCAGGACGACGACATCCGCTCGCACCGTCGTGTCGACGACGCGGGTGTATCCCAGGTCCGTCATTTCCTGCGCGATCTTCGCGAGGATCTGCGCGTCGTAGGCGTGGTTGAGCGAAGTATCCGCTCCCGCTGCGACGGACACGTCCACGATCGTGTCGGGCATGGCGTACGTCAGATTTGCCTGGAAATCGGCGCCCTCCTTATGGAAGGTGATGACCAGATCGGTTTGCGCCGCGCTGCTGATCTCTCCCGGGTAGCAGGCTGCGACGCCCAAAGAGCACCCGAAGAGCGCGCCCCACAAGACATAATTCCTCAGCATTTGCAACCTTCGCGGATGATGGTGCCCCAATGTCGGAAGTCTCGCAGGGGCGTGGTATTAGACCTTCGACCAATCGCGCCGTGTTCTGTCTTGAAACCGCAACAACTTGCGGGGTATCCCCTATTGACCCAAGGGACAACAGGGGTTCTTCTCTACCTATGACGGTACCCGTGGTATCCACGGCATGTTCGTGATTGCGGATGGGACCACGACCGTGCTGGAAGCGGTGATCGTCACCGCGCAGGCGGTGGTGATCATCGGGCTGGTGTGGGAGCGGCAGCGGCGGCGGCTCGTCGAGCGCGCGCTGCACCAGCGGCTCGAGTTCGAGACCCTCGTGTCCGAGCTGTCGTCGAGCCTGACGATGCTGCGCACGGGCGATCGCCCGAGCGTCGTGCTGCGGTGGCTGCGCCGCCTGGCGGATTGTCTCGAGATCGATGGCGCCAGCCTGTTGCCGGCGCCGAACGGCAAGGGAGCAGCGGGAGCGCCGCTGCCCGAGGCCGCGGCGTTCCCGGTGAAGGCGTTTCCCGCCCTCGCGGAGTCAGTCGCGCGGGGCGAACGCGTGCGGTTCGCGAGTCTCGATGTGCTGCCGCCCGCGCTCGCGGGCGATCGCCAGGCGCTGCGTGGCAACGGGATTGAGGCGGCGCTGGCAATCCCGCTCCAGCTCCACGGACCGGTCGTGGGCGGCCTGGTGCTGGTGAGCGGCGCGCGCCGGGCCTGGCCCGAGCCGCTGGTCGAGCGACTCGAGTTCGTCGGGGCCTTGCTCGCCCATGTCATGGTCGGGCAGGAGGCGCACGACCACGAAGACGAGGATGCGGCGCGGGATGGCAACGGAAAGACCGCGCCGGCACCGGGACCCGAGTCCGGCCGCCCTCCGTTCCAGCCGGATCTCGCGCGCTTCGCTCGCGTGCAGACCCTGGGAGGATTTGCGTTGTCGCTCGCGCATGAGCTGAATCAGCCGCTGTCCGCGATTCTGTCGAACGCGCAGGCGGCGCGCCGTTTCCTCGCGTCGCCCAACCCGCCGATGGACGAGGTGCGCGCGATCATCGACGACATCGACGCGGACGACCGGCGCGCGGGGGAACTCATTCACGGCATGCGCGCGTTGCTCAACCACCATGACGTCGAAATGACGCGCTTCGACCTCAACGACGTCATTCGCGACGTCGCGCGCCTCGTCCATGGCGACTGTCTGCTGCGGCGCGTCGCGCTGGTGCTGGATCTCGAGGTGCCGCTGCCCATGGTCCGCTGCGATCGGGTGCAGATGGAGCAGGTGCTCCTGAACCTGATCCTCAACGGATTCGAGGCCATGCAGGACACCGTGGCGGTCGACCGGCGGGTGATCATTCGCAGCCGCTCGGACGGCGGCCGGTGCGTGATCTCCGTGCGGGACGCCGGCACGGGCATCCCGGCGGCTAGCTTCGAGCGTCTGTTCGATCAATTCTTCTCCACCAAACCCGAGGGCCTGGGCATGGGACTGTCGATTGCGCGCTCGATCATCGGCGCCCATGGCGGTCGCATCTGGGCCACGAACAACACCGATGTCGGGGCGACCTTCCACATGGCGCTGCCGATCGCCGCGGAACAGGAGGCGGCATGAGAATGAGCAATGTCGTTCGATCAGACGCGAGACACGCGACCCCCGGTCCGGTACGCATGCTGGATCGACACCAGCCACCCGGGACCTGTGTGGTGTTCGTCGTCGACGACGACCCCTCCGTCCGGAAATCCCTCGACCGGCTCCTGCGGTCGGTGGGCTATCAGGTGCAGACCTACGACTCCGCGCGCGCGTTCATGGGGCGCGCGCCGCTCCCGAGCGACACTCCGCAATGCCTCATTCTCGACGTGCGGATGCCGGGCGTGAGCGGGCTCGACCTCCAGATCTCGCTCCACAACTCGGGCTCCAAGATCCCGATCGTGTTCTCGACGGGCTTCGGCGACGTGACGTCGAGCGTCCGAGCGATGAAAGTCGGAGCCGTGGACTTTCTCACCAAGCCGATCGACGAAGAGCAATTGTTGTCGGCGGTCGACCGCGGTCTCTCGCTCGACATCGAGTCCCACCGCGTCGAGGCGGTCATGAACTCGCTGACGGCGCGCCTGGGCCGGCTGACGCCGCGGGAGCGGCAGGTGTTCGCGCTCGTCGTGACCGGACTGCTCAACAAGCAGATCGCCGGCCGGCTCGGGACCTGCGAGCGGACGATCAAGGTGCATCGCGCCCGGATCATGAAGAAGATGGAGGCCGGCTCGGTGGCAGAGCTGGTGCGCATGGCCGTCCGGCTGGGCCCCGCCGTCGAAGGGAGCGACGCTTCGGTGGCCAAGGAGGAGGCCACAAGCGCCCTGGTGTTGACCTAAGGTCACATCGCGCTGGCCCCGCCGGGCCGTAAGATGCCAATGCCTTTCGCACAGGACCGGCATGGCTGCTCCAACGCTTCCTCTGCGGCCGGTGATTGGCGTCATCGACGACGATCCCTCGGTCCTGAAGTCCCTCGTTCGCCTGCTGCGCGCGACAGGATTCTTCGTCGTTCCCTTCGCATCCACCGAGCTGTTCCTCGAGACCCATCAGGCGTGGACCCTGCACTGTCTCGTGCTCGACGTGCATTTCGAGGGGATGAGCGGCTTTGATCTGGAAACGTACCTCAGCGATAGCGGGCTGCGGTTCCCGATCGTATTCATCACGGCGCACGACGATGCGGCGCTGCGCGAGCGCGTCGAAGCAACCGGCCAGGCGTTCCTGCGCAAGCCGTTCGAAGAAACCGCGCTGCTCGAGGCCATCAATCGCATGCTCGCCGCGCCGCCAGCGCCCGCCACGCCGGCAGGACCATCGCCGAAGAAGAAACCGCGCGGGGTGCCCTAAGGTGCGATAGAGGGCGCCGCATCACGCGTCAAAGTTGACGCATGATCCGCGGAGCCGCCCCGCAGAGTGTTTCGCCGTCCCCGGTCGCCGAGCCCGCGCTCGACCTCATCTGGATTCCGGGCGGAACGTTCCGCATGGGATCCGACCGCCATTACCCGGAGGAGGCGCCCGTCCATCGCGTCACGGTGGATGGATTCTGGATGGATCGAACACCTGTTACCAATCGCCACTTCCGGCGTTTCGTGGAGGAGACCGGTTACGTCACGCTCGCCGAGTGCGCGCCGAAGCATGCCTCGCTCGTCTTCGCACAGCCCAAACAAGCCGTAGACCTCCGCGACTGTAACCAATGGTGGGTATCGCGGCCGGGTGCCGACTGGCGCCATCCCTCCGGCCCCAACAGCTCGATCGATGGCTACGACGATCATCCGGTCGTCCATGTCGCGTATAGCGACGCCGAAGCGTATGCATGCTGGGCCGGGAAAAGCCTGCCCACCGAAGCCGAGTGGGAGTTCGCCGCGCGCGGCGGCCTGGAGGGCGCCGAATTCGCGTGGGGCAACGTGTTCCAGCCGTGCGCCCGCTACCTGGCCAACACCTGGCAAGGGGCATTCCCCCATCAGAACCTGCGGCAGGACGGATACGAGCGGACGTCCCCGGTCACGGCGTTCCCGCCGAACGGGTACGCGTTGTACGACATGATCGGGAACGTGTGGGAATGGACCAGCGACTGGTTCGCGAAGCACCCCGCGGACGCGCCCACGATCTGCCGTATTCCGAAAAACCCGCAGGGTGGCCGCGAGCAGGACAGCTACGATCCACGCGAGCCGGCGCTGCGGATTCCGCGAAAGGTATTGAAGGGCGGCTCGCATCTGTGCGCGCCGAATTACTCGTCGCGGTACCGGCCCGCCGCGCGCCACGCGAAACCGGTCGACACGTCTGCGAGCGACATCGGTTTTCGCTGCGTGGTGCGGAAGACGTAATCACCACGCTGCCCGTGACGGCCCGTCCCACAATCCGGTCGGGGGCGCTCGCAGCACTCCTCAGCCTGCTGCCATTCCACTCGGCTTCCGCGCAAGCGCTGCTCGTCCTGTTGTTCGGCGACAAGTTTGCCTCGGAGAAGGTACAGGGCGGAATCAAGTTCGATGTCGTCACCAGCACGCTGTCTGGTCTGTCGGGCGCGGCACGGCTGCGGTCGTGGGACCTGGGCGGCTTTCTCGAGGTGAAACTGAGCGACCGGCTGTCGATCCAGCCGGAATTCACGTTCAAGTCCCCCGCCGGCGCCCAGGACTTGCCCTTCGTACCGACCGGCGTAGCCGCCGTGGACAGCGCATTCGCCGGCGCCACCGATGTGTCGGTCGCACGCACGCTCGGTTACATCACGTTCCCAATCCTGGTCAAAGTGAAAACCGGTCGCTTTTCTTTTGGCATTGGACCACAACTCGGCTATATCGTTCGCGCCGAAGATCGCTACACCGGCACGGTGACGCGCGAGGACGATCTATCCTACACGGTGGGGCTGTGGTCGCGCGTGAATCGGTGGGACGGCGGCGTCATGGCGATGGCGGAATTCGCGCTCGCCCCAAACCTCGGACTGCGCAGCATGCGCATTCGGGCCCTCTGGTATCACGCGTTCACTGACGCGCTTTCAGACGCGCCGGGCGCCAATGAATCCCTCGGCATCGGCTTCGGGTTGCCGATTGGCGGACCACGGCACACGGAGGGGGGAACCACCAACAAATGAAACCTGCTCTGATCGTGATCCTGGCCCTCCTGGGTCCGCTGCAGCTCGCCGCCCAGAATCCCGACCTCGCGCTGACGCAGGCCGAGCGCGACAGCATCCTCGCGCACTACGACCAGATCTTTCCGATCTGGGGCCGCAAGGCCATCGAGCGAGGATTCGATCTCCCTGCACCACTCGGTTTCAATATCGGCGTGTTCGCAGCCTCGCAGGGCATCGTCATCTCGAACCTGGGACTCGGGTTCAATGCTCCCGCGCAGCCGGTCTCGTTCATCAAGTTCCAGGAGGCCAAGGCAGAGCTCACGAACTGGAACGTTCGGGCGGATCTGTGGGTGCTTCCCTTCCTTAATGTCTACGGCATCGCGGGCACAGGACCAGGACACACGACGGTCCACATCGTGGAGCCCGTGGAGTTTTCGACCACGGCAGACTTCCAGGGAGAGAACTTCGGCATCGGACTCACCGGGGCGTTCGGGTTCAGCCGCAACTTCGTGGTCCTGGATTGGAACCATCAGTGGGCGTCATCGAGCCTGCTCAGCGCGCCCGTCCCGGTGAATGTGTTCAGCACGCGCGTGGGCCGCGGATTTCGCCTCGGGACACGCGCGCGGCGGATGCGCGGGACGTTCTGGGTTGGGACCATGCTGCAGACCATGAAGAACGAGACCGTCGGATCGGTCAATCTCGCCGAGGTCGTGCCGCCAGGGATGGATTCACTGTTCAACAATTATCAGACCGAGCAGTGGTATCTGGATCTCACGGGCCCCCAGCAGGCACTCGTGGACAACTTTGTACAGCGTCTCCAGGGCGGGCTGGATACGACCGTCGTGAATTACAGTCTCAACAAGAAGGTGGCCGATCCGTGGAACCTGCTGATCGGCGGAACGATCGACTACCGCCGGCACTGGGGACTACGTGCGGAGGTCGGATTCATCGGCCGAACGTCCGCGTTCCTGATGCTGAACTATCGAATCGCGCTGTAGGCCGCGCGGAACAAGCGCGGGCCCAACATCCCCTTCAAACCTGTCGACTAGTGTCGCCGATCGAGAAGATTGCGCAGCACGACCACGAGCGCGTGTAGCGTGAACGGCTTGTGGAGCAGCGGCGTCATGCTGGGCGTGTCCAAAACACGCTTCAGGCGCGCGGGATCCTCGTACCCGCTCATGTAGATCACCGCCGGATGCAAGCCGCGGTGCGCGAGGCGTTCCACGAGCTCCGGCCCACCAAGCCCCGGCATGACGACATCCACCAGGACCGCGTCGATGGGGGTTCTGAGAGTCTCGACAACGGCGAGCGCGCCCTCTCCGTCCGGCGCAGTGACGGTCTGAAACCCCAGACTCTTGAGCATGCGCGCGAGCGCCTGCAAGAGTTTCGCGTCGTCGTCCACCACCAGCACCAGCTCGCCCCGACCGGGCAGCAGCAGTGAGGTATCCCCATTCGGATGGGGGATGGGGGGGGGTGGGGGTGGGGGCGGGCGTTTCTCTGGTGTCATAGGTCTTTAGGCAACTAGCGGCAGCGCGAGGCCTGCGGCAAATACCGACTGCATCGGTCTCCCATGCGAGGACGGCATGGAGTTGAAGGCGATACGAGGCTTCGACGCCGTGGCGCAGACCCAGAGTCTGAGCCGGGCGGCGCGCCAGGTACATCTCGCGCAACCGGCACTGTCGCGCCGGATTCACGCGCTCGAGCGCGAGGTCGGCGTCACGCTGCTGACGCGCCACGCGAAAGGCGTCGTGCTGACGCCGGCCGGCGCGGTGTTCGCCGGCGCGGGCCGCCAACTGCTTCACGACGTCGCCGCAGCGATGGACCGCGCCGAAGCGACCGCAGCGGGACGCCGGGGTCGTCTCGTGGTGGCCGCGACGCGGGCCGCGGTGGCGCGCGGGCTGCCCGTCGAGGTCCAGGAGTCGCTGCGGCGGGACTGCCCCGAGATCACGGTCGTCATGCAGGATTTCGAGCAGCCGACAGCGTGCGAGGCGGTCGCGGCGGGCCGCGCGGATCTCGCGGTGTGTTCAGAGAGCCCGCTCCTCCCAGGTCTGGTAGCCGAGCCGCTGTGGGCAGAGAAGCTCGACCGCGTCATCGTCCCCCGGAATCACCCGCTGGCCGCGCGCGCGTCCGTCTCGCTGAACGATCTCGCAGCCTATCCGTTCGTGTTCGCGCAGGGGAGCGTCGCGCATCAGGCCGGTGAGCGGGTCGGCTCGGCGCTGCGCGCAGCGGGGCTCCGCTCCCCGATCATCGCGGTGGACGGCGACGTGCGGACGGCGCATATCGCGGTGGCCACGCAGCGCGGCTGGACGCTGATCACGCGCGCGCGGGCGAACGCCCCCCCGGAAGGCACCGTGGTGTTGACGCTCGACGGGCTGACGGTCGCGGTGGAAATGACCGCCGTATGGCGCCGCGACGACCGGCGCGCCCTCACGCAGACGCTCCTCCAACGCCTGCGCGACGTAGCGCGCGGCTATCCCGATGCGCGCGTGCGCGCGCCGGCAGGTTCGTCCGGCGCAGGCACGCGGTCCCCCGCCCGCGCGTTTCGAGCGCCGCGCCCACCCGGCACGGTGCCGGCGGATCTGCAACTGCGCCACCTGCGGGCGCTCACCAGCGTCACCACCACACCCAGTATCAGCCGCGCCGCGCGGCGGCTCGGCATGTCGCAGCCGGCGCTGTCGCGTCAATTGCGCGCGCTCGAGCACGCGGTCGGTCTCACGCTGTTCGAGCGATCGGCGCGCGGCGTCACGCTCACACCGGCCGGCGTCTCACTGGCGGGCGACGCCGCCACCCTGCTCGAGGCGGCAGACCGGCTCGGGCGCGAGGTCGATCGCGTCAAACGGTCGCTCGACGGCAAGTGCCTGATCGGGACGGTCGCGACGGCCGCCGCGAGCGCCCTGCTGTCACGCGTCACGGAGCGTTGCGCCGCCCTGTATCCCAAGCTCCAGGTCGTCGTGAACGAGATCCCGACCGCCGAGCAGGGGCCGGCGCTGCTGAGCGCGACGATCGACCTCGGATTGGCGCACGCACTTCCCACGACCATCCCCACGTTGGACGAGCACCTCGTTGCGATGCACTTGTTCGAGGATCCAGTGGAGTGCGCCTTGGTCGCGCGGGATCATCCGCTTGCGGGTGCCGGCACGATCGAGGCGCGGCAGCTCGTGGATGTTCCGTTCCTGTTCATGGACCGCGCGCATCACCCCGAGTTCTACGACCGCGTGGTCGGCGCACTGGCAGCGCTGGGCCTGCAGCCACGGTGCGACGCGACGTATGACGCGCGGCAGACCGCGTGGGCGCTCGCGGCCCAGGGAAAGGGATGGACTCTCGGGTTTCGTTCGCATCGCGACCGACCCCCGGCCGGCACCATCGCCGTGCGGATCGCCGGATTCAGTCTTCCGTTTGGGATTGAGCTGCTGTCGCGGCGCGGGGAATCGGCCCCGACCGTGATCGCGGTCGCGTCGCTGTTTGTGGAGCCGCACGCGCCGGCGCGCCGAACACGGGCCCGGCGCGACCCGCCCCGCCGTGCCCCGGCCTAGTGCTCCCGGCCGCGACGCGACAGCGCTGCCTCGCCACGCAGCGCCAGCACACCCCGCAGGGCCGTCTTCTGGTTCTGCCCGGCGAGAAAGAGCGTGGGACCGAGCGTGAGCGCGCCGGGACCGATGCGCAGTGACGGCAGCAGCGACACGGCCCCCCAGCGCGAGCCCTGCCAAAACGGTGACCCATTGGCCACGTAGCCGGCTGCCTCGATGGTGAGGTCGAAACCCATCGGCGTGACATGCTCCTCGTCCCCGAGCTCTCCGATTTGGAGCATTCTGGTGCGCACAGACACCGTGCCGGCGAACACCATCCCGCGTGAGTTGCTGAGATAGTTGGTCTGATCGATGAACTGGCCCATACGGCCGGCGAGGGAGATCGCCGCGAGACCGCGGGCGCGCCGGAACACGTATCCGATCTCGACGGCTTCGATCTGCCAGTTCGCGCCGAGCGTTGCGAAGTAGCCGAACGAGATCGCGCGGAAGCTTGAGTCCCGCGCGGTCTTCGTGGCTTGTGCGCTGAGCGTGCGGGCGGATGTGGAGGTGACCGCGCCGACGACCAACATCAGGGCTACTGCGCTGCGACAACCACGGGCACTCACAAGAACCTCGGGTACGATGCGACCATCTAAGGTTGGACCTCGCTCGGTGCCGGTCGGCATCGACCTTTGGTACAACGGGACGCCGTTCCTTGCGCAACCGCCACGGTCATAGTCGATTGTGCCGACCCTTATCACTCACAAGGCGTTGATGGTTGGCACTGTCGTGCGTAATCGCATGGCGCTCGTTGGCTGGCTCGTGGCGCTGGCAGTCGGTTATTACTTCGCCGTCCGCCTCGGGCTCGGCTTCCGGTTTCAGAACTCCATCATCGGCGTCGTGTGGATCGCGAACGCGGTGCTACTGTCGGCGCTGCTGCTCACCTCGCCGTCGCGTTGGCCGCTCGTGCTGGTGGTAACCGCGTTGGCCCACACGGTTGCCATGTTTCCCGAGATCCCCGCGTGGCGCGTGCTGTGGCAGATCGCGCTCAACACGTCACTCACCGTCTCGATGGCGATCGTACTGCGGCGCTTCGCAGGTCTCCCGCTGACCTTCTCCACCAGGCGCCAGGTCCTCGTCTACGCGGCGACCGCATTTGGTCTGCCCACACTCTTTGCCCTCCTCACCCCCGTGGTCGTGCGCTCGATGCTGGATCTCGAGCCCGACTACACGTTCCTGGTGGCCTGGGTGCGCGTGGCCCTTTCGAATACGACGGCGACGTTGCTGGTCACGCCGGTCATTGTGCTGTGGGCGTTTCACGGGCTCGCCCCGTTGCGGAATGTCGGCGCGCGGCGGGCGTTGGAGGCCGCCGTCATCCTGATGTTTCTCCTGTCCGTGGGGTTCGTCGCCTTTGGCACCGGACCGGCGATGGCGCGGTATCCCGCCCTCCTGATCCTGATTTTCCCGCCCCTGCTGTGGGCCGCCGTGCGGCTCGGGCCCCTGGGTGCGAGCACCGCGTTACTTGGGATCGCGGCGCTCTCGGTGTGGGGAACCGCAGGACAGCTGGGGCCGTTCGTGCTGTTCTCCGACGCTACCAAGGTCCTGTCCTTGCAGCTGTTCTGGATCACGATGTCCACGCCGATCCTGCTGCTGGCGGCGGTAATTTGGGAGCGCGAGCAGGCGGAGGCCGCCCTCCACACGCTGCGCCTTCACCTGGCGCACGTCACGCGAGTCGCGACTGCCGGCGAGCTGTCGGGAGCGCTCGCGCATGAGCTGCGGCAACCGCTGACGTCCATCCTGGCGAACGCGCAGGCCGCAAGCGCTCTGCTGGGCCGAGGCGCCGCGGCCGCGGGGGAGATCCGCGCGATCCTGGAGGATATCGCGCAGCAGGACCGGTATGCCGCGGAGGTCATTAACCGATTGCGCTCGGTTCTCCAGGTGCACAAACCGCACTACGAGCCGCTCGCGCTGGAATTGGTGGTGCGGGACGCGCTCGGGCTGACTCGTGCCCTCCTCGACCGGCTCGGCGTCGCCGTGCATACGGAGATCTCCCCCGGCCTGCCGCTCGTGCAGGGCGACGCGGTGCAGCTCATCCAGGTGGTCCTCAACCTGATCGTCAACGCGTGTGAATCGATGAACCGCACGCCGGCGCCGGAGCGACAGCTGCGGCTCCAGGTGGGGCGCAGCGACTCCCACTACGTGAAGCTGGCGATCGAGGATCGTGGCGATGGGCTGCCAGTGGGCCCACCGGAAAAAGTGTTCGAGCCGTTCTTTACGACCAAAGACGACGGGCTGGGACTGGGACTCGCGATCGGGCGATCCATCGTGACCGCCCACGGCGGCCGCATCTGGGGTGAGAACAATCCGGGACGGGGGGCGACGTTTCACGTGCTGCTGCGTACCGTAGCCTGAATGCCGAAACAGGACCGTTGATCGCGGTGCCACGGTTGTACCAAGGTCATACAGCCTCAGCGGTCACCCGGACGTACGATCCCACGCCGTGAGGAAGATCTTCGCTCTCCTGATGCTCGCTGCGACGTCGCGCGCGACAGCGCAGCGCTGCGATTTCAGCAGAGTTCCCGGCGTCGTGTGGTGGGGTCCGGAAAGCCGGATGGACGTGGCGCGGTTCGCCGCCTACATGGCGCCGATCCTCTGGTTCTCTCCGGACGAGCCGAATCTCAACGGCGCGAGCGGGGCCGACATTCGTGTCCCGGAAGCGTTCCCGGGCGAATCCGTTCCGCCACGCCCGGTCATGTACTACCAGTTGGATCGTGTGCTGACCCAGCCCGGCGCCAAGGGCTCGGCCATCAGCAGGGTACCCGAGGCCCCTGAGCAAAGCACGCTGGATCTCACGAAAGTCGCCGTGGTCATCGTCCGATACTTTGCCTACTACGCAACGGAAGAGGGGCTCGGCGCGCACGCGCACGACATCGAGCCGGCGGAGTTCCGCGTCGCAATCGCTCCGAGCACCTGGGACGGATTCAAGAAATGGTTTCCGCGCGGCGTGCGCTGCGAAACAACGAATTATGTGATCGCCGTGAGACGGGTTTCGGGACAGGCCCACGGGTTGGTGTGGTTCTGGAACGTGCTCGACACAGACGACTATTCGCAGTTTCCCATGCACTTGATAATTGAGGAGGGGAAACATGCGTTCGCGACCGACAAGAACGGCGACGGCGTGTTCACCAAGGGATACGACGTCAACGTCCGGATCAACGATGCGTGGGGCGCGCGCGACATCATCCGCACCGGGATGCTGTTCTCAGGAGGATATGAATCCTGGATGACCAAGGTGCGGCGACCGGAGCACCGCGTGTTGCCACCGCTCCCCGAGGATAGCCGGCTGCGGACGAGTCTTGGGCGCCGCAGCGCCGGCGTGCGGAGCGCGGTGTACGAGCTGCGGCCGTTCCCCGCGCTGTCGATTGCCAAGGACGATCATGTGCTCGCCCATCTCATGGTCGACAAGGTCATCCCAAACTGGCCGGAGGTCGAAGGCCTGAACGATGCCAAGGGCTGGGGCAAGGCCCTGAGCGACGGAGCCGTGATCAAGTCGCTGTCGATCGCGTATCGCAACGACGGCGACGGCGGCATCGTGTGGTCGTTTCCGTTTCTCGTCGTCAAACATCTCGAAGACCCGATGACCGGAGGCTACATCCTGCAGCGGATGTACGTGCGCGGACCACACCTGCGGGATTTCGGCTGGACGGCGCTCTACACCCCGTCCGCCTCGCGGTGGCTCGATTCCTATATCTCGGCCGGAGCCGAGAATCTCCACTCCACCGATTCAACCGGCGCGATTGCCGGCAAGTGGGCCTTCGTCATGGAGACTGGTATCAAGTTTCGCGTCAACATCAACGAAACGCCGTTCCGCGCCCTGCACGTGTTTACGGATTACTGGGGATTGCGTGCCGGGATCAAGTACCGCGGGGCCATGAGTATCAATCAACTGACGTACGTCCTGGAATTTGGTGCGGGGTCGTTCTGATCTGCCCGCTCCGTACTACTGACGCCGCGCACGACCGACGATGATCGTGATGTTGTCCTGACCCCCGCGCTCGAGCGCCAACTTCAAGAGATCGGTGCACGCCTGCTGTGACGAGCGCAGGCCGCCCAGGCACTCGGCCAGTTCGGGATCGCTGACGTGCCGCGTGAGTCCATCGGAACACAATAAGAACACCGCGTCGCGCTGCTGATCCACCGCCGTCACGACCGGCGCCGCGACCTGACCGCCGATCGCGCTGGTCAGCATGTGCTGGAGCGGCGACTTGGCCGCCTCGGCGACGGTGAGATCACCGCTGTCCACGAGATCCTGCGCGGCCGTCTGATCGCGGGTGAGGCAGCGCAGCGTGCCGTTGCCATGGACGTAGCACCGGCTGTCACCGACCTGCAGCACGTACACCCGCGGCCAAACCCCGATCGCCAGCGTCAGCGTGGTGGCGGGGCCGCCCCTGCCCCGCGCCTCCCAGTCATCGGTGCGGAGCTCGCGGACGGCGGCGTCGGCATCGAGCGCCGCCGCGCGCAACGCCTCGATGAACGCCGATTCGTGCCCCGGATCTGCCGCGGCGAAACAGCGCAGCGTGGATTGGACGTACTGGGCGATCGTTTCCACCGCGCGCTGGCTCGCCGCCGCACCTCCCGTCGAGCCCCCCACGCCATCCGCCACAACCGCGAACGCCGCGAACCGGTCCCCGCGCAGCAGCAGCTGATTCATCGCGGGGAGGCTGGTACCGTGCACCGCGAGCTCGCGATGCAGCGTGCCGATCAGAAAGTGGTCCTGGTTTTCCCGGCGCACCAACCCCTGATGCGTCAACCCGTACAGATCGAGCTCATTATCGCGCGGCTGCAGATCGGCCGCGAGCGCCGCGGTCAGCGCACTCGGGACGGTCACTGCGCCGCGCGCGGGCGCGCCACTTGATCCAACCCGTTCAACGTGCGAACGACTCGGAACAGGTCTCCCACATCGTAAAAGTCGACGGCGAGGATGTTCGGCAGCTGCCCACGCTGCTCGCGGCAGGAGCGCGCCCGCGCGAGCAGCGCGGCGTACGCGTTGACGATCTCGGCATTCGAGGGCCGGGGAGCGGGCGTCGTCTCGATCCAGTTGTTGATCTGGAAGAACGGCGCCGTCGCGGGACCGCGATTGGGGCGGCATGAAAAATCTTCAGGTGTGTGGAACGTGTAGGGCGTTTCCTGCATCGCCTCCCACGCGGGGTGCAACCAGGGGACCCCGGGCTTGCCCGATTCAATGAACACCACGAGCCGCTGCCCCAGATCGATCAATGCACGCAGCGTCGGCATGGGCCGCGTGAGCGATCCGGTATAGACCATGTCGAGCAGCCCGGCGTCCTGAAACAACCGCGCGATGTCCTCGGGAGGGATGTAGTCCTCGATCCCGATGATCACGACTTCGCCGGGGTTTGCCAACATGAATTCGCGCACTCCGGCGAGCGTCGGCTCGACCGGATACGCGCCCAGCTCGCAGAACCCATGACAGAAGTAGATGCCTGACGGCCCGGTTTCATGGCCCAGGAAGCGCCCGCGAATGCGCAGCGCAGCGGCCGTCGCTTCCGGTCCGAGCGCGCCCTCGATCTTGCCCTGCGAGCTTCCGGTTCCTTCCCGATCGAAATCGGTGATCACGTGATCACCCGCCGGAACCCCGTAGTGCACGTCGATGAGCAGGGCGCGCACGCCGTCCTCGAGCTGGCGTGGAATCAGATGGTTTTGGTGTGGAAACAACCAGCCCGGGACTTCGGCGTTCGACATGGCATTGTGCGCGCCGGCGAACACGATTTGGTCCAGGCGACGGTTACAGAGGCGAGCCGAGCCGTTGCAGACGGTCACGACACCCGCGGCCTCGAGCGGCGCCGCCGGCGCGCGGAACACGAACAACGCGGTGCCCCCCAAGGCGAGCACCAGCACGGCGCCGACGACCGCGAGCGACCGCCACGCGCGCGCGTCCGGTTGCGCAGGCGCCGCGGCGCCGGTGAGGCTTTGCGTGCGCGCGAGCACGAGCCGGAAGACCTCACGCAGACCCATGTACACGAGCAGGAGCCCTATGAGCGCGACGAGCACGTCCGCCGTGCGCGCGGGGTTCACGATCGCGTATCCACCGGCCGCCAGGAACAGAATCGCCCGGCCGATCCTGCCGCGGGGACGGAGTGGCTCCGTCACCCAGCGTCCGAACGCTTTGATCCGCATCAACGGATCCAGCGCCTCGAGCATGGTTGAACCGGCGGAAACCATGACGACGCCGATGCACGCCGCGATCAGCGCTCCAGTTTTGACCGGCGCGAAATAGGCCACCCAGACGCCGTGCACCACGCCCCGCAACTCGGGATCGGGCGTGATCGAAGCGGCGAGCAGTCGACCCGCCGGCAGCACGGCGATGAGGGCCAACGCGATGGCACCGAACGCCGCGCCGGTTCGTACCAGCGCGTTCTGGCGGTCCGGGGCCACCCAGATGCCCGCCACGAACGCGCCGAAACCGAGGATCAGCACGACCCACGCGACCCACAGCACCCGTGCGACGAGAGCCCAGGCGTTGATGAAGCGCGTGAACGCCTGCTCTGCCTCGGGTGACGCAAGAGTCGCTTCGATGTTCGGAGGGATCTTGCTCGCGAGCTCGGGATTCGCGCGGGCCAGCGCTGAGCGCACGAGGACTGCGACGTCAGGGAGCGACAGGACGACATTGCGCCCCGACTCGAACAGCGAGCGATGGGCCGCGCGTGCCGACGTGCGCACCACGGCGCGGAACGGCGCCGATGACACGACACTAGCGACCGACGGCTCGAGGATCGAACGGACGCTGACGAGATTGGGACGCTGCTCGACGATCGCATCGGTGATGCGCGCGGCGACGTAGCGGGAGACGCGAGGGTCCGATAGCGCTCCAGCGAGACGGCGGGCGAACGGGTCGGGGCGAATGATGCCGCGCGCCGCGCCACCGACGATGAACGCGAGCCAGATCGCCACACTCCCGGCGATCAGGAGCACCGCCGACGCTCTGGCAGAACGGGCCACCGCCATGAAGAGGAGAATGGGCCGTGGCACGGAGATAGGCATTGTCCCAAAGGGCTCTAGCTCCCAGCACCTCGGCGGCCGGACTCGGTTACCCCAAAGGCCAATTCTCCGCATCGGTACTTCATCGTATCGAATTGGTATGGCACCACTTCCGCGCCGGGGCGCCGTCCTGTTCAGCGCCGCCCTGACCGCGCTGACGCTCCTCGCCTGCGGTGAAGGCTCCGGGTTGATCGGAGTCATGCAGACCGACACCACGGGTGGGAGCAGCGGTCAACTGCTCGCGACAGTTCAGGTCACCAGCAATGCGTTCTCGCCGGTGCTCGTCAACTTGCGCCGCGGGGGGATCGTGACCTGGGTGTGGAGCGACACCACGTCACAGCACAACGTGACGTTCCACGATCCCTTGCTGAGCAGCCAGACGCTGAGCACCGGTTTGCACAGCGTGGCGTTCCAGACCGTCGGCACGTTCAACTACTTGTGTACGGTTCACCCCGGCATGACCGGCAGCATCGTCGTCCGATAGGACAGAAACTTCACTGGAAGGAAGCACCCGTGACCCGACATCTCGCCGCACTCACCATCCTGTTCGCGCTTGCGTGCGGTCCGGACATCAACACGCAGCGCGATACCTCGGTCCCGCTCCCCAAGCTGCCGAGCTGGGCATGGGGAACGCGCGACACCATCAGCCACTACGAGCTGGACCCGGCCGCCCAGAATCCGATGCTGCATCAGCACGTGCAGGCCGCCATCGAAAACACGTTGCAACGGGATGGCTGGAAGAGGGTCGACGATCCCGCTCAGGCGAACGTCATCGTGACCTATCACATCGGCATCAAGCGCGAGACGCAGCTCGTGACCACGACCACGACGTCGGGCGGAGCGTCGCCGTACTGGGGTGGCTATGGCTGGGGGTACTACGGAGCGCCCTCGTTCTCGACCAGCACGTCGACTCCATACGAGTACAAGCAAGGCGGTCTGTTAGTCATCGTCCGCGACCGCGCGACGGGCAAAGTGGCGTGGCAGGGGCTCTTCAAGAAGGAAGTGACCGAAACCGCACGCGTGTCGCAGGAGAACGTGCAGCGCGCCGTCGACGATCTGCTGCGCGATCTGAAATAACGCTCTAGCCTAGAACGACCAGCCCATCGTCAGGGTAATGCCGAAGTCGTGACTCGCGCCGGTCCCTGACGGTGGGCGGCTGTCTATCTTGTCGAAAAAGATGAACCCCGTGGTAAAATCTTTCACGAACTCGTGTGAGATGCTGGCCTCCAAATCGCTCCGGACCCGGCCGAAGTCGGTAAGGTTCGGATAGACCTGTAGGCTGGTTTGGATGTCGGACTTGGGCGTGTCGCGGCGATAGAACTCCCACGCCACGCTGAAGACCGCCTCCAGATTCGTCGTCGCGTCGCTGCCCACGAACTGTTCGTTGGTGAAAGCCACACCACCACCCACGAGCAACGTTGCGCGATTCGTGTGCGTGAGGTACCGGCCCCCGCCGAGTGAGAGCAGCGCGCGGAGGTCCAGATCGAGTTCCTCGTTCTGCTCGAGCTGGCCCGTCCCACCTAAAACGTAGCGGTTGCCCATGAAGCTCTGCTCGTTCAGGGCAATCGTATTGCGGCTCGTCGCCTCGGCACTTTCCTCACCCTGAAGGTAGGTGCTGAAGCGCAGGCCAGTCAGCCGTTTCTGGGTGCGATGCTTGATATCGCCCTCGAGGCTCATGGTCCGAATCCGGTTGGCCCGCTGGAACGTGAAGCCGAACGAAATGTTGCCATCGAGGCGCGCGAAAAAGCCCTGTCCGATCGGGGTGATCCGCACGAGCTCGGCGTGGTTCAGCGTATCGCGGAATGTCGAGACTTCGACAATGACCTGCCGCGGCTCGGGCCCGGCCCGGAGCGTGCCGTAGTAGCGATCGCCCGAGGTCAATTCGACTTCGAAATAGCGCGGGCTGGCGATGCGCAGGATCTTGTCCCACTTGATCACGACCGTGCCCATGTCGTCAGTCTTGTAGGTGAGGACGTCACGATCGAGGCTCTGGATCTCGCCCACGACCCGGTCGCCGTTGCGCAGCACGACGGTATCCGCCTTTTGACCACAGAGCGGCGTCGCGCCCAGGAGCGCGACCGCGAAGACAGCGAGGAAGACGCGCACGGCAGCGCAGAATCTCATGCGCCTGCGGCCTTTTCCGGCATGGGACGAAAGGGGTACCCCTTCGGGCAATAGCCGGAGTCTCGTTTCCATGGTTTGATGGATGCACGTGAACGCCACCCGAGCTCGGCACATCCTCCTCGTGACCACCCTCGCGGGGCTGGCCGGTGCCACGCCGAGCCGGGCGCAGACGGTCTCGGTCCCCCCCACTCTGATCCTCCCCAACTACGACCGCCTGCCCATCGGCCAGCGCGAAGGGATCGAAGGCGGCGCCTACGTGGCGCGCACCAACGATGCGGCGGCCGCCTGGTACAATCCGGCGGGGCTGGGTCAGAGTAGGAAGAGCGCGCTGAACGCGAGCGCAACCGCGTACGAGTACACGAGCATGGAGCTGGAGGGCTTCGGCACGAGCGAGGGACGTTCGCGCATCAGCAGCACCGGGACGCTGCTCAGTTTCGTCATCGGCGAGGACGTGATCCATTCACGCAACTGGCGCTTTGGATTCGCCATCACACAGCCCGTCGTTTGGCAACCGAGCAGCATCGATCTCGCGTTCACCATGCAGGCCGGCGCCGAGCTGCTCGCGTACGCCTCCGATGTCAATCTCAATGTCATGATCCCAAGCCTGTCCGCCGCCTACGTCCCGGGCGGTGCCGGCACCGGCAAGCTCCGGCTCGGCGCAGGCCTCGGGATGGCGATCACCGGCTTGGGTCAGTCGGTGAGCTTTTCGGACCGCGTGACGGACACCGCCGCCACCGTCGCGACCCGGGACTTCTCCGCCGACGGAGAAGTCTGGCACCTCGTTCCGACGCTGGGGTTGCAGTGGGACGTCACGCCCAGCATCTCGTTTGGGACCCGCGTCACGGCGCCGGGCATGCGGGTGCTCGGCAGCAGCCGGATGCGGCTGCAGAACTCGCGCTATAGCAACGCCGAAGTTCGCGATCTCGTATTCGCGGACCCGGAACTGACAATGGAGTACAAACAGCCGCTCGAGGCCGACGTGGGTGTGGCGTTCGACGTCTTCAAGGGCGAGCTGGAAATCGACGTTCACTATTTCGGAGCGATCGATCCGTACGCGCTGTACACGAGCGATCTTGCCGGCCGGCTCACCGTCGACAGCGGCGTGGGAACACCCATCGTCACATCCGTCCCATTCACGACGACGATGAACAGCGCGCGCTCCGTGGTCAACGTCGCGATCGGCGGCAGCCGCCCGATATCCCAGAAAGTCCGCGTGCACGCGGGATTCTCCACCGATCAGTCACCGGTGGACCAGAGCCGATCGATGTTCCGTCAGGTGAACCTGAAACGCTTCACGGCGGGCTTTTCGCTCACCGGGGTGCGACTCTCGGGGTCGTTGGGCTTTGGGTTCTCGACCGGCAGCGGCACGCGCCAGACGCTGGGATCGACTGAAGGGGGGCAGCAGACGACGACACGGCTGAACGTGAAGGCGGCCAATCTTCTCTTCGCGCTCTCGTACGCCGTCGGCGGCAGCAGTCCTCAATAGCTTTCACGCGGACATGGTCGACATGCACAAACTTGCACCTTTGGTCACACTCACCATCGCGCTGGTCAGCACCGCGAGCGCGCAGGGGACCGCTCCGCCGCCGCCGCCTCCCGCGTCGGCCAATTGGCTATTCGGGACGCCGGCGGCGGCGCAGAGTGCGGACAGCGCCGAACCCGTGGATGTGGTTACAGAGCTGTTCAAGGGGATCACCCTCTCGCCCGCGCAGGCGGCAGCGATCGATTCCATCCGCGAGCGCTACCTCGTTCAGTACCAGGTCTTCACGCCTGGTGTCCGACCGAATGCCGCCCTTCGGCAGCGGGTGCACGACCTGGTTCGCCGAGAGCTAGCTGAGGCGCGGGCGCTGCTCACGCCGGCGCAACAGCCGGTGTGGGATCTGAACGTCGCCGATATGCTGGCGCGGCTCGCGTCAGGCATGCCGGAATTGTTTCCCACGATCCCCAAATCAGATGTGTCGACGCCGGTGTTGAGCGGATCGAGCCAGTTGCTCACGGCCCTGCTGCAGGGCATCGCCCTGACACCGGATCAGCAAGTGAAAGTGGACTCGATCCGTGCGCGCTACCGCGGCCAGGCCCCGGTGGTCCCGCTGGGCACTACGCCGGACTCCGCAACGGTTCGCCAGCTCCGCGACCTGTCGCGCCAGACGCTCGACGGCATCCGGTCGTTGCTCTCGCCACAGCAGCAGCAGGTGTGGGATCGCAACCTCACCCAGGCATTCACGTCGAACATGCGCGTCGGGCCGTAGGTCCCGAGCGTTGGCCCAAGGTGCAATGCCGTCTGCCCCCCGGGGGCCAAGGTTCGAAGGACACTCATGAAGACCTGGTTCGTTGCTCCGATTGCAGTCACGCTCGCGCTGGTGTCCACTCCCGCGCGCGCGCAGCAGCCTCCCGCCGCCCCACCGGCAGCACCGGCAGCGGCCAAGCCGACCCCGAGCCCTGTGCTCACGGCGATGCTGCAAGGCATCACCCTGACACCGGCGCAACAGCTCAAGGTGGACTCGATACTCACGTATTTTCGCAACCAGACGCCCCCGCTCCCGCAGGACACCATGCCGGACCCCGCAACGATGCAACGGTTACGCGATCTGACCCAGCAGTCACTCGACGGCGTCCGGACGGTGCTGACCCGGGAGCAGCAGCAGGTGTGGGATCGCAACGTTGAACAGGTGCGAGCGGGAATCATGCGCGTCGGACCGTAGGGAGTACCCCATGCGAGTCATCCTCCTCACCGCCGCCGGCATTTCACTCCTCGGTGTGCGTCCGGCGTTCACGCAGCAACCTGCCGCCCCCGCTCCGGCGATGGCGGCCGCGCCGAGTCCGGCCCAGTCGCTCGGCTTGATCGTCTTTCCGGCTCAGAACCAGACGAAGGAGCAGCAGCTTGCAGACGAGCAGGCGTGCTACGCCTGGGCGAATCAGCAGACGGGTATCGATCCGGCGAAGGTGAAGGCGAATCCCGACTCTGCGGCGGCCGCCGCTGGAGCAAAGATGGATTCGGCGGCGACCGGGGCCGCGGTTGGCGGCGCGGCGCGCGGAGCCGTCGGAGGCGCGGCGATCGGGGCGATTGCGGGCGATGCCGGTACGGGCGCGGCTATCGGCGCGGCAGCCGGCGCGGTCGGGGGCCGGCGGGCGAAGAAGAGGGCCGTGAGCCAGGCCGAGCAGCAGGGTGCCGCGCAGGCCGAGGCGCAGGCTGCTCAGCTCATCGACACGTTCAAGAAGGCGATGGTGGCGTGTCTGGAAGGAAAGAGCTACACCGTCCGGTAGCCGCTAGAGAACTTTGTCCTGCAGTACGACGCGGATGATGAGCGCTGTCATCACGCCCTCACCCGTCACCGGCGTCGCGCCCGCGTTCGTTCCGGTAGCCGCGATGCGCATGTAGACCGTCTCCTGCCGGAAGAGACTATCCACAACCCCGCTGATGTCCCCGGAGATGACCACTGGAACGGTCTGCGTGCCGGTGACGTTCGTCGGCGGGATGTTCAGGGCCATCGGAGCGGTGTAGGTCCCTGCCGAGTCGGATGCAAAGAACAATTGAAAGCCGATCGTGCCAGTTCCGCCGGTATTCTCGAGATTCGCACTTCCCGTCGTGATCCGGACCGAATCGACTACCGAGCTGCCAAAGCCGGGCGGCAGACTGATCTTCTGGACGGTAGAGACGGTCGTCGGCGTCGCGGGCGGGATGATGTACGGAATGGTGTCCTTTCCCGTCCCCTGCATGAAACTGTACACGTCGACGTTGAAGATCGCCCGGCCCTGCCCGCAGGCCGCGACCGTTGCCAGCAGCGCGACAGCTAGACCCTTCATAGTCCGCCCCTTTAGTAGACTGAGATCGACGTCGCCAACGTCATGGCGCGCGTATCGCCAAGTGTATTGCTGTGCGTGAACACGCCGGCGTCGAGCCCGAAGGACCCCATGCGAATGCCGGCGCCAAACCCGAACTGCATCTTCTTGCGCTGATCGCGCGCCACGCCGCCGCGCAGCGCGAACGGACCCCAGCGCTGCTCGGCACCGACATGGATCACGGTGTGCCGGCCGGCGTTGAAGACGTCGCCGCCCACCGTGGTTCCGGTCCCCATGCGGATCGCCGCGTTGGCGAGATAGGAGATCGGCAGTTTCGTTTTCGTCTCGACGTGGTTCGCGGTCGTGGTGACACTGATCGAATCGCCGGCCGCATCGTACTGAATGCGCTGGATCTTGGTATCGGACCAGGTCAGCTCGGCGCCGAGATCATTGACGCCGATGCCGACTTCAAATGGACCGGAGATCCACGCGACACCAACATCACCGCCCACCCCTTTGCCGTAGGGTTTGTTGGACGTCTGCACTCTGTCGTCCAGGAGGACGCCGGGTGCTGCTCCGAAAATCGGATCGCCGACGGTGAAACCGACGGGCCCGACGCCCCGGGCGTACGTGGCGCCGAGATAGTAGTGCAGCGCTCCGCCGATATAGATCCCGTCGTCGGCGCTCTCCAGCGAGTCGGCGCCGACTGCGCCTTTCCCGTGCGTCAGGCGCTGAGCAAAACTCAGGGTCGGCATGAACCCCGTCTGCACCACCGCATCCGTGAGAATCCGATACGTGCTGTCGGGCTGCACGGGGACGGTGTCCCGCAGCACCCGGCGCAGCGCGGTGTCGAGCACAAACTCGATGTCGTAGTTCACAAATCCCATGACGCCGAAGTGGACGCCACCGACGCCAAATCCCAGATCGAGCAAGCGGCCGTTCATCCCCAGCCCGAATCTCTGCTCGGGGATGAGCACCCGCGTCTGGCCCAGATTCATGATCAGCTGATTCTTGCCGATCGTGAACTCGATGTCATTCGTCGGCGTGGGCGCTTGCTTGAGCTGGTAGAACACGGGCGGGTTGAGCACCAGGTTCATCAGCTCGACGGGGTTGAACGCCGCCGAGTCTGGATTGAACATGGGATCCGTACTCCAGCCGCCGGGCGGGTGATCCTGGAAAAACGTGACGAGTCCCAGCGGAAGAGGGATCGTGGCCTTCGCCTGTCCCGGACCGCCGCCCGATCGGTTTTTGACGGCGCGATACGCCGGATTGTAGCGGCGTGCGCTGCCGTCACGACCGAGCGACACGCCGGCCATGCCGATCCGCCGCGCATCGAACGACAACTGCGCGTGGGCCGGCCGCGGCAGGACGAGCGCGAGCGCGGCAACAACCAGAATGACGACTCCAGTACGCAAAACGCACCTCGAGGCTTGGAAAGGCCGCCACAACTTTGCACATTGTGTTCGATTTTTCCATTCTCTGGTGTGAGGAAGGTCACCCCGAGCGACCTTCAGGAAGCCGTTTGGAGCGTCAGAGTGACCCGTGTCCCTTTGCCGGGTTCACTGTCGAGCGAGATCACGCCTCCCCAGCTCTCCACCAGACGACGCGCAATTGCCAGCCCCAGGCCGGCGCCGCTCGACGTGGTGGAGAACGTCGGCTCGAACACGCGGGACAGCACGTCCGGTGGGATGCCGCGCCCGTCGTCGGCAACGACCAATTGACCCCCGCCGGCCGCGATGTGCACCGTGACCCGCGTCGCGTCGGCGTCGCGCGCATTCTCGAGCAGGTTCACCAGCACTTCCTTGACTTCGTCTTTGCGGGCGAGCGCGGGCGGGGGCGTGCCGTTGCCGGTGCGCACCTCGAACCGCGTGCTGGAACTCAGATCGTACAGCTGCACGACTTCGCGGGCGGTCGCCGCGAGGTCCACCGGCTCGAGCGGCAGCTGCTCCGCCGCGGACGGCGCCCCGAATCGGGAGAACGCGCGCGCGATCCCGTCCAGACGGTCGATCTCCGCCAGGATCCGCTCGGACGTCTCCATGAGCGTCGCTTCGAAACTGGTCGACTGCGCTTTTCCGCGGATGCGCTGCAGATGCTGAATGCCCAACCGAATCGGCGTGAGCGGATTCTTGATTTCATGCGCCACCTGGCGGGCCATCTCGCCCCACGCCAGCACGCGCGCGGCGCGCGTGAGCGCGGTGGCATCGTCGAGCGCGATCACGCAGCCGTCGGGTGCCGCGCCCAGCAGCGCGAGCTGGACGCGAATCTGCCGGCCCGCGACCTCGAATTCCCGCTCCTGAATCACGTCGCGATTGGCGGCGATGAACTCGGCAACGGCCTCCCACGCCGGCGCCCAGGCCGGCGCCGTCGCTTGCGGCAGGACATTGCCGGGCGCGAGCGTCTCCGTCCCTCCCAGCACTAGCTCCGAGGCACGCGGGTTCGCCATCGTCACCCGCAGTCCATCGTCGACCGCGATCACGCCGGTGGCCACGTTGGCGAGCACGCGTGCGGTCCGGAGCCGGGCTTCTTCGAGCGCCGCCTGGCTGCGGCGCACATCCGTGGCCATACGATCGAACGCGCTCAGCACGGGCTCGAACTCGCGCGGGGTGCCTGCCGGGAACGCGGGCGGCACGCTGCCCCGCCCCACCGCGAGCGCCGCTTCGCGCAGCGCGGCGACGGGTTTGGCGAGCCCACGAGCGGCGACGCCGGCGAGATACATCGCTGCCAAGAGACCGACGACCGTGCCGAGGACGAGCGCGAGCGCGAGATCCTCTTGCTGTTGCCGCACGCTTTCGTCGTCGAGCAACCGCGGCACCGCGAGCACCGCCTGCTCGCCCGGGGCGCCTGGACCCACGACCCGGTAGCCAATCCGCGTCCTACGACCGGCCGCCCGCGCGTCCGTCGTCAACCCGAGCTCATCCGCGAGCGTCGCCCGGAACGCCGTGGTGGCGAGGAATGGATCCACGAGTCCTAACTCGGCCAGCACGGGCGACGACGTCCCGACCAACACGCCGCTCCGGTACAGCCACAGCTCGGCATCGAGGCGGCGGCCCAGCTCCGCAAGCGACTGACGCACTGCGTCGGGACTCTCGAGGGCAACACGCTCGGCGCCGCCGGCGGCGTCCCGGAGCGTCTGCCGGATCAAGAGGTCGCCGGCGCGGCGCGATTCGTCGGCGAGCCGCGCAAAGCTCCACGCGGCAAAGCCGAGCACCGGCAGCACGAGAAACACGCTGAGCACCGCGATGAGTTGCGCGCGATAGCTCGTCCGCAACGTGGCGATGAGCGTCGCAATCCGTGGTCGCCACCCCTCGGCAATCACCAACCCGAGCAGCCAGACGCCGGCCAGCACCGCGAGATCGAGAGCAACCACCAGAATGCCGCGGACCATGAGCGCCCATGGTCCGCGCAGGTCCACGCGCAGGTGCACATGGCTGGCCCCCTGCGGCAGCTCGATCCGCCGCTCACCACGCGCCGACCACTGCTCTCGGCGCCACAGCAATGCGTCGCTGAAATGGCGTGCGTCCGTCTGACTGGGGAGCGAAAGCGTAATGGTGTAGGGCGGCTCGACCGTCGGTTCTCCGCGCAGAAACCTGGCGACGCGATCAGGCGGCAGGTAGCGCGTTCGTGGGCCGACACCGACGGTCAGGACGGTGCCATTGGTCAGCGGAGCCAGGAGGACATAGTGAATGCCGGGACTCCGCTCCAACCGCTCGACACACGGTCCGTCGGCGGTCCGCGCGAGCGTCGATAACAGCGCGGGGGGCAGGTCGAGCGATGCCAGCCGCAGCTCGGCGAGCGGCGCGCCGTCGCCACTCCACAGCCCCAGCATCGCGGGATAGTCCTCGGCGACGAGCGGCGACGTCGTCCACAGCGCATACAGATCGGCCGCACTGCGCGGCGGCGCGTGCGCGGACGCGGCAACCTGCTGGCTCAGCCGTTCGAGCAACGCGACGGCGACGGCATCGCCCTCCTGCCCGAGGCGCTGCGCGTCCCGGCTGGCGAGCGCGAGCCGGCCTTCCACCGCGGCACCCCATGCCAGCAGCGCGCCTGCGGTCCCCGCGACCACGGCCATGCCGACCAGCGCCCAGCGTCGTGGTGCGGGAAGAATCACCCCGCCGAGCGCGGGTAACCACAGAAACGTGTACCACTCCGGCCACGCACCATGGGGGTCCCACAGCCAGAGCCCCCCGATGGCCGCGAGCGCGCCCCACGCACACGCCGCGGGCAGCGCCCAGGTGATGCGCGTGGGCTCCGTCGAGCCGCGCACTAAGGCCGCCGCCAGCAGGATAATGGCCATTGCCGTCACCGCGAGCGCGGTTTGCCAGGACAACCAAAGACTGAGACTCACGCCAGTCGCCGGCGGGGCGATGCCCCGGCCGAAATAGCGCACCACATACGGTGCCAACAGGATGAGCAGTGCCGCGGCCGCGATGCCCCACCAGCGGCGCGGCACCCCCCGCCGCCATAACCAGCCGGCGGCGAGCAACAGGAGCACCGCGGCGACGAAGAGCGAGCCGGCGGATGTGCCGATCACGCCCGCAATGGGGCGATAAAAGGTCGCGGGTGAAAACCAGGCGGCGGGCCCCATCGGGGCACGTACCAGCGTCCACGCGCCCACCAGGGCCACGGCCCAGCGACCACGACCGTGCGGGGCTGCGATGAGCAGGAGCACAAGCAGTGCGCCGAGGCCCAGGCGAGCGATCCACGCGGTGCGCGCGATGGCAGAAAGCTTCGCGTCGCCCTGCGAAGGCGGAATTGTCTGCACCGAGAACAGCGTGTCACCATGCTCGCAACCGCTCGGCGGCGGGCAAATCTCGAACACACTCGAATCGCGGGGGCCGAGCCCGGCCGGGAAGAACCGCAGCGAGATATCGTGTTCGCGCGCGAAGGCCGCGGCGATCGAGCGATCGCCGTCGGCGATTTCCGGCGCCGCCCAGAGGAGGACGTTGCCGACGGCGACCCCACCATGCGTCTGGCGGCGTGCCTCGAGGATCGCGTAGAATGGAGTCATGACCGCTTGCAGCTCGGTCGTATCCGGCGGGGGCCTTGGCATTATGCGGTGGCGGCCCAGCCAGGCGAGGGGAGGCGCGTTGGGATCAGCGGGGAGTATGGCGACTCCTCGTTCGATCGCCTGCCTCCCGCCCACATCCTTGCGCAGCTGGTCGAACACCTGCGACCGCGGGAGTGAGGCCGCCGTCGCCGTGCGTTCCGCCAGACGGCGGGCTTCCGCGATGGCGGCTCCGAGCGCGTGCTGCAGGCCACGCGATGTCGCCGGCACACGCGATTCCCGCAGCGCCGGCCAGCAGCACTCGATGCGCCAGATCCGCAGCGCGCCGCTCACGAGCACGACACCGAGGATCAAGCTGACCGCCGCCGCGGCGACCGCGACCTTGGACCGCGACGCGCCAGCGAGAGGACGCACGGCGAGCACGAACGCGACGAGCCCGGCGACGCCCGCGAGGAGCGCCGAGGCGGGCGCATCGCCGCGCAGCCATTCGGCGCTCGCGAGACTCGCGAGACACCCGGCGATTACAACGTGACCTTGCCGCTGCACCTGAGTCTTCTCACCCCCGATGCCGTGCGCGCCGCCCTCGCGCGCGACTCACGGCTCCTGGTGCCCGTAGGCACCTGCGAACAACACGGACCACATCTCCCGCTGGGCTGTGATACACTGATCGTCGAACGGCTGGCCGACGATCTCTCGGCGAGCTTCCAAGTGCTGCGTGCCCCCACGATTCCGTACGGCGTCAACACGGCAACCAAACGCCCCTACCCCGGCAACGCGACCGTCCGCCGCAAGACGCTGCACCGTTGGATGAACGACCTGCTCGGCTCCTGGGAGCAGTGCGGCCTCGACACCTTCATTATTCTTACCGCGCACGGGCACGACCCCCACCAGGAGGCCCTCTCGACGCTGCGCACGCGGCGGGCTCGCGTGCATACGGTCGACATCTTTGACCTCGACTTCACCGGCTATCTCGAGGACCCCGCAGGGCTGGTGCACGGAGGCGAGCTCGATACATCGCTCATGCTGCATCTCGCTCCCGAGCTGGTCCGCATGGATCTGGCGCAGGATTACCCCCTCACCGAGCGGCAGGTGGCCCGCTACCGCCGCCGCGCGTCGGGGTCTGTCCCGCCGCGCTCGCCCGGCTCCGTGGGGCGCCCCACGCTCGCATCGGCCGAAAAGGGCGCACGCCTGTATAAGATGATCCATGATCGTATCGCGACGCGAGTTTTGGGAGCCGTAGCACCGTGAGCACCTGCCTTCTTGTGCTGGCGCTGGTCCAGGCGCTGCCCCGTCCCGGCGGGAGCACCCTCGTGGACGAGGGCGTGCTCGTCGTCCGCATTGATACGGCAGAGGTGGCCCGAGAATCGTTCCGCCTGAGCCTGGGCCGCCTGTCGCGCGGCGGCGAAGGCTGGACGCTCGCCACCACGATCCGCTACGATCGCGCGCGGCCGGTCATCGTGCTCTCCCCGATTCTGGAAGTGAGCAGCGATTCGATGCCTGTCACGCTCCAGTACGACGTGGCTGATCCACGCCAGCCCGCGCATGTGTACGGCGAGCGGGGCCGGGGCCGGTTCACCGTGCGCTTCGTCGCCAGGGAGACGGAACGGGCGCGCGAGTTCCCAACCGGCCCGCGTGCCGTCGTGCTCGACGATTCGGTCTTCGCTACGTATCTGTTCGCCGCCTGGCAAGCCCGCACCGAACCCTCCACGCTCACAGCCATCTTCCCACGATCACTGCGGCGTGAAACGGTCCAGGTGCAGGACCTTGGCCTCGAATCCTCCCCCCGCCAGCCCGACACCCGGCTTCGCCATGTCAGCGTCTCGTGGAGTTCGGAGACGGTGCACCTGTGGCTGGACGCTGCCGGCCGCCTCATCAGGCTGCAGATCCCTTCTCGCCGTCTTACGGCTGAGCGTCTCGCGGGTTGACCTTGAAGTAGGGGTCCTCCTGAATAGGTTCCGTCGCAGGCCGAAACCGCCTCACGCACCCTCGCGTAGGGGGGGCGATTCCGACCTCATGACATATCTCTACTAAGGAAGACCATGAGACACGTGTTCATCGTGGCTGGCTTGGTCATGGGACCATCTCTGGCCACCGTCGCCGCCGCCCAGCAACCGGCAGCACCGGCGACGCCTGCGACCTCGCAGGTCGCGGGTCTGTCGCTTTCCGACGCGATCGCGCTCGCGCGCGAGAAGAACCCGGCGTTCAGACAGGTCCAGAACAACCGGGGACCTGCGGCGTGGGGTGTCCGCAACGCCTACTCCAGCCTGTTCCTGCCGAACTTCACGATGGGCGGCGGGATGACGTACACGGGGCCGGGCTCGCAAACATTCCTGACCTCCAGCTTCACCCAGAGCACATCGACCGTCTCGTCGTTCTATGACTTGAATCTTTCCTGGCAGCTCTCGGGCACGACGCTGTCGCAGCCGGGCCTCGCCAAGGCGCAGCAGCGCGCGACTGAAGCCGACATCGGAGGCGCCGAGAACTTCCTTATTACTCAGGTCAAGCAGCAGTACCTGACGATACTGCAGGCGAATGCGCAGGCGGACATCGCGCGCAAGACCGTGCAGCGCAACGAGGAGTTCCTCAAACTGGCCGAAGCGCGCTATGGCGTCGGCCAGGCCACGCTGATCGACGTGCGCCAGGCGCAGGTCGCGCGCGGCCAGGCGGAGGTCGCCCTGCTCCGCGCGCAGACGCTCGTCAGCGTCGAGAAGCTGCGCCTGTTCGAGCAGATGGGCGTCACGCCCCCGGTGGACGTCGCCAACGTCCAGCTGACCGACTCGTTTTCGGTGCAGCAGCCGACGTGGCAGCTCACCGAGCTCATGGCGATGGCGGAGCAACAGAATCCCGCGCTCAAGGCGTTGCGCGCGCGCGAAGATGCGGCTGCGTGGAACCAGCGCGCCACGGCGTCGGCCTACGGCCCGGCGCTCTCTCTGTCAGCCGGGTGGTCTGGGTTCACGCAGCAGTTCACCGACGTCGAGCCGATCATCTTCAACCAGCAGCAGGCGTACAACGCGCAGTATGCGGAATGCCAGGACAACAACACGATCCGGCAGAGCGCCGGGCTGCCCGCCAACAACTGCAACGGCTTCATCTGGGGCGCGAGCAAGGAGCAGGCCGTCCGGGACCAGAACTCGGTGTTCCCGTTCGAGTTCACGCAGCAGCCGTTCCAGGCCCGGCTCACGGTGACGTTGCCGGTGTTTACAAACTTTGGGCAGCAGTTGCGCGTCTCAGAAGCGCGGGCCCAGCACAATGATGTCGAGGAGCAGGTGCGCGCGCGCGGCCTCGCGGTGCAAACCGACGTGAGCCAGGCGTACCTCGTGCTGCAGACCGCGTATCGCGCGGTCGGCCTGCAGGACACCAATCGCACGGCGGGGCGCGAACAGTTGCAGCTCGCCACCGAGCGCTACCGCGTGGGCTCGGGCTCGTTCTTCGACCTGCTGGACGCCCAGGTGCAGGCCCTGCGCGCCGAGAGTGAGTTTGTGAATGCGCAGTACGATTATCACAAGGCCGTGGCCGTGCTCGAAGCGGCGGTCGGCCGTAGCTTGCGTTAACACGAGAGGATCGAGTCCGACATGTCCAAGCGAAATAAGGTGCTGTTGGGTGGTGGGGGGGTCGTGCTGCTGATCGCGCTCGTGATGGTCAGCGCCAGCGCCAAGGGCGAGAAAGGGATCGAGGTGCGCTTCGAGCAGGTGGGGCGCCGCGATCTCGTCGCCGCCGTCACCGCGAGCGGGAAGATCCAGCCCAAGAAGAAGGTCGACATCAGCGCCGACATCACGGGCCGGATCACGCGGATCGGCGTGCGCGAGGGCGACCTGGTGCAGAAGGGCCAGTTCCTGCTCCAGATCGACCCCACGATCTACCAGGCCAACCTGCAGCGGGCGACCGCCGCGATGTCGTCGGCCGAGGCCGGCGCCGTCCAGGCGCGCGCCAACCGCGACCAGTCGCAGCGCAGCATGCAGCGCACCAAGGAGCTGCGCGAGCAGAACCCGAACCTGGTGTCGACGGAGCAGCTCGAGCAGGCGCAGACGGCGTTCGAGATCGCCGACGCGAACTTTACGGCCGCGTCGCACATGGTCGAGCAGGCGCGCGCCGGATTGCGAGAGGCTCGGGATCAGCTGGCGAAGACGCACCTCACCGCGCCGATGGCCGGCCGCGTGACGCGCCTGGCGGTCGAGGAGGGCGAAGTCGCCGTCCCCGGAACGTTCTCGCGCGAGACCGGCTTGCTGCTCACGGTCTCGGACCTCTCCGTCATTCAGACGACCGTGAACGTCGACGAGACCGACGTGGTGCGCGTGAACATCGGCGACTCGGTGGAAGTCACGATCGACGCGTTCCCCGACACGACCTTCGTCGGCCGGGTGACGAAGGTCTCCAACAGCGCGATCCTGAGCGCGGCGTCCGCGGCGACCGGGCAGAACGACCGGGCCGTCGATTATGAGGTGGAGATCACGCTGGCGAACCCGCCGGCGGATGTGCGTCCCGATCTGTCGGCCACGGCCCGGATCGTGACGGACACCCGTAAGCAGGCGCTGGCGATTCCGATCATCGCGCTCACGGTTCGCGAGAACACCCCCGTCTCCACCGAGCAGAAGCCAGCCGGTGGGAACACGGCGCAGGCCGCCTCAGCCCCGAGCAGCGATACGAGCAAACACGGAGCCGCGGGCCCGAAGAAGGAAAGCGAAGGCGTCTTCCTCGTCCGCGCCGGCGTCGCGACGTTCCACCCGGTGAAGGTCGGCATCGCGGGTGAGGAGCACTTCGAAGTCGTCGACGGCGTGCAGGCCGGCGACACCATCGTCGCCGGACCCTACCAGGCGATTCGCGACCTCAAGGAAGGGGCGCGGGTGCGGGCCAGCCGGGAGTCCAGCGACACGACTCGGCGCCGCTCATGAGCACGGTCCAGCTGTTTCGCACGGGGGACACGCCGCGCCCCGACGTCATCATCCTGACGCACAAGCTGACGCGCGAGTACGACATGGGCTCCGAGCTCGTGCGCGCGCTGCGCGGCGTGAGCGTGCAGATCCAGAAGAACGAATACGTCGCGGTCATGGGACCATCCGGATCGGGGAAATCGACCCTGATGAACCTCATCGGCTGTCTCGATACGCCGACGAGCGGCGAGTACTGGCTCAACGGGCAGCAGGTGAGCGATCTGGCGGACGATGAGTTGGCCCGCATCCGCAACAAGGAGATCGGGTTCGTGTTCCAGACGTTCAATCTGCTGCCGCGCGCCGACGCGCTGCACAACGTCGAGCTCCCGCTGATCTATGCCGGGCTCTCGGCGCGGGCGCGGCGCGCGCGGGCGGCGCAGGCGCTGGCGCGCGTGGGGCTGGCCGACCGGATGGACCACAAGCCCAACGAGCTGTCGGGCGGGCAGCGCCAGCGCGTGGCCATCGCCCGCGCGCTCGTGAACGAGCCCAGCATCCTGCTCGCGGACGAGCCGACCGGCAACCTCGACTCGACCACGAGCACCGAGATCATGGCCGTGTTCGCCGAGCTGCACCGGCAGGGCCAAACCGTGGTGATGGTGACGCACGAGCACGACATCGCGGCGCACGCCGCGCGCGTGATCACGCTGCGTGACGGCATCGTGGCCACCGATCAGCAGCGGGCGGCCTGAGTGCCGTTTTACGAAGCGCTGCGGCTCGCGCTGCAAACGATCCGCGCGCAGAAGTTGAAGAGCGGGTTCTCGCTGCTGGGCGTGTTCATCGGCGTGGCGTCGCTCATCGGCGCCTGGTCGATCGTGAACGGCGTCAATCGCTACATGACCGAGAAGTTCGCGCAAACGCTGTACGGAGTGAACACGTTCCAGCTGCGGCGCCGGCCGATGTTCACCCCGAACGTGCCCGATTCGGTATGGCGCGCCTGGGCGCGGCGCCCGCGCATTCGCTTCAGCGACGCCGAAGCCGTCGCCCAAGGGCTCACCGTTCCCGTGGTCACCGCCTGGCAGTCGAGCGACAATGTCACCGTCTCCTACGGTAATAAGGAATCACGGGACATCGAGCTGACCGCCGCGAGCGAGCGCTACTTCGACATCAAGAACCTGTCGATTGTGATCGGCCGGCCGTTCACCAGCGAGGAAAACCGTTCCGGCGCGCCGGTCGTCGTGCTCGGTGATGCGGTCCGGCAGCGCCTGTTCGCCGACCGGGCGCCGATCGGCAAGAACGTGCGGATCGGCGGCGTCCCTTATCGCGTCATCGGCGTCGTGGCAAAACAGGGCAGCATCCTCGGCTTCCCGCTCGACCGGTTCGTCGTCGTGCCCGCGCTGTCGCCCGCGCAAAACCTGGTGAACCCACCCGGCATTCTCGACGCGTTCCTGATCAAGGCAAACACCGAGCTCGAAATGCGAGAGGCGATCGGGCAGGCGGAAGGGATCATGCGCAGCCGCCGCCACCTGCGCCCGCAGCAGGACAACAACTTCGTGCTCGAGACGTCCGAGGGCGTGCAGCAGTTCTGGGCCGGGATCAGCCGCATTCTCGTGGTGCTGCTGCCCGGTGTCGTGGTCATCTCGCTCGTCATCGGCGGTATCGTGATCATGAACATCATGCTTATGGCGGTCGCCGAGCGGACGCGGGAAATCGGACTGCGCAAATCACTGGGGGCGCGGCGTCGCGACGTGTTGCGCCAGTTTCTGGCGGAGTCGACCGCGATCGCGACCGTGGGCGCGGCATTCGGCATCATTGCCGGGATCGGCCTCACGATACTGATCGATAAGATTTCTCCACTGCCCGCCAGCGTATCCCCGATGTCGATCGTGCTCGGCGTGATCATGGGCGCGGGCGTGGGGGTCGCCGCCGGCGTCTATCCCGCGAGCCGTGCCGCGAAGCTCGATCCGATCACAGCCTTGCGGCAGGAGTAGTGAATGACCCAGCTCTTCGAGGGCGTCGGCATCGCCCTGACATCGCTGCGCGCCCACAAGATGCGCGCCGCGCTCACGATTCTCGGGGTCGCCATCGGCGTCACCGTCGTGATGGTCATCGGCGCGCTGATCCAGGGATTCGACAAGGGCATCAGCGACATGCTCGCCTCGCTCGGACCGAAGACGTTCTGGGTGGGGCGGTACTGGGGCGGCCAGGGCGACGAGGATCCCGAAGACCCCAATCCGTGGCGCCGGCGGCCGCCGATCACCGTTGAGGAGGCGAACCGGCTGGCGCAGCTTCCCACGATCGCGTTCGTGGTCGTGGACGAGGGCACCAACGCGGACGTCGAGTTCGAGGGCCACCGCCTTGCCGCCGTACGGATCCGCGGGCGGAACGCCGATTGGCCCAAGATCGAGGGCGGCCGCATCCAACCGGGCCGCTCGTATTCGCACCTGGAGGACGCCGCCAACGCCCACGTGGTCGTGGTGAACACCAAGCTCGCCGAGAATCTCTTTGGACAACGCGACCCCATGAATCGGCGCGTCAAGATCGCCGGGCTCCCGTACGACGTGATTGGCGTGTACGAACCGCCGCCGCGTTTGTTCGGTGAGGGCGATCAGCCGGAAGTGATGATTCCCCACGGCACGTTCACCAAGGACATGACGTATTGGCCGGGGTGGATGGACATGTTCGTGGTGCCGCAGGATTCGGTGTCGATCGAGCGCGCGATCGACGATGTGACGATAGCGATGCGGTCGATGCGCGGCCTCCGGCCCGGCCAGAAGAACAACTTTGACGCGGTCACGCAGGAGGTGTACACGCAGGCGGTGAAGAGCTTCACGGTCGTCGCGCGTGTGCTCATGATCGCGCTCTCGATGGTGGGGCTCATGGTCGGGGGAATCGGGGTGGTCGCGATCATGATGATCTCGGTCACGGAACGCACCCGCGAGATCGGTGTGCGCAAAGCGTTGGGGGCGACCAAACGCGAAGTCATGTGGCAATTCCTCGTCGAGGCGGCAACCCTGACGCTCGTCGGTGGTGTCGTGGGCATGGTGTTCGGCTGGGTGATCGCGTTCCTCCTCCACAACTTCACGCCGGTGCCTGCCTACGTGCCCGTCGGCTCGATCGTCCTCGCGCTCGTCGCGGCGGCGGTGACGGGGCTGCTGTTCGGGATCTATCCAGCGAGTAAAGCGGCGCGGCTCGATCCGGTGGAAGCGCTGCGCTACGAATGAGGTTCATCGAGGCTGTCCGCCTCGCGCTACAAACCATTCGCTCGCAGAAGCTCAAAAGCGCTTTCTCGATCATCGGCGTATTCATCGGGGTCATGTTCCTGATCGCGGTCGTCTCCGTCGTGCAGGGGATGAACCGCTACATGACCGACAAGTTCGCGGGTACCCTGCTCGGCGTGAACACCTTCCGCCTGCGGCAGTTTCCCGACGTACAGCTCGGCAACGTCACCGACTCCATGTGGCGCTCCTGGATGCGGCGGCCCCGCGTCAGTTATGAGGACGCGCAGGCGGTGATGCGCGCCATGACCGTGCCCGTGCTCAGTGCCTGGGAGTCGAGTACCCGCGCGAAGCTGTCGGCCGGCCGCCGCGAGGTGAAGGATGTCCAGATCACGGCCGCCAGCGACTTGTATTTCGAGATCCGCTCGCTCGGCCTGCTGCACGGCCGCGCATTCACGGCGCAGGAGGTCCAGGCGGGGGCACCGGTCCTCGTGCTCGGCTACGAGCTCGCCGACAAGCTGTTCGAGGGACAGGATCCGATCGGCCGCGAGGTAAAGGTGTTTGATCTCCCCTACCGCGTCATCGGCGTCGTCGAAAAACAGGGCAACCTGTTCGGGCTCTCGCTCGACAAGTTCGCGGTGGCACCGGCCAGCGCACCGGTGCGACGCTTCGTCAATCCGCCGCGCGTGGTCGACGCGCTCGCAGTCAAGGCCAGCACACCGGAGGAGATGCGCCTGGCGATGTCGGAGGCGGAGGCGGTGATGCGCAGCCGGCGCCATCTGCGGCCGCGCGAGCCGAACGACTTCGCGATGGAGACCGCCGACGAAGTCCTCGACTTCTGGGGCAAGATCAGCCGCGTGCTGTTCGTCGCGCTGCCGGGCCTCGTCGCGATCTCCCTCGTCGTGGGCGGGATCGTGATCATGAACATCATGCTGATGGCCGTCGCCGAGCGGACCCGGGAGATCGGCATCCGCAAGGCGCTGGGCGCGCGCCGCCGCGACATCCTGCGACAGTTCCTGGTCGAGGCGACGACCCTCGCGACCGTGGGCGCCGGCGCCGGCGTGGCCCTGGGCGTCGGACTGGCGGCGGCCGTGGCCGCGCTGACCCCCTTGCCCGCCGCGGTGGCGACCTGGTCGATCGTCGTCGGTGTGCTGCTGGGCGCCGGCGTCGGCATTATCGCGGGCGTGTACCCGGCCGCCCGCGCCGCCCGGCTCGATCCGATCACCGCGCTGCGGCACGAGACATGACGGGCGCCTTCGAAGGCGTGGGCATCGCGCTGGAGTCGCTGCGCAGCAACAAGGCGCGCGCGGCGCTGACCATCCTCGGCATCGCGATCGGCGTCGTGGTGGTGATGGTGATCGCCGCGATGATCAGCGGCATCAACCGGAGCGTCTCGAACATCTTCGAGTCGATCGCGCCGCGCACGTTCCTCGTGTGGCGGTTCTTCCAGGCGGGCGTCAACGTCTCGGACGGCTCGGACGAGAGCAGCCCGTGGCGCCGCAATCCGGCGATCAACGACGCGGAGGCCGACCGCATCGCCATGCTCCCGTCGGTGCGCTTCGTGACACGCCGGGAGGAGAGCGCGGCCACCGTCGAGTTCGGCGACGTGCGCCTCGAGTCCGTGAATGTCGCCGGGCTCTCGGCGCAGTGGGTCGAAGTGAACGGCGGGGACGTCTATCCGGGCCGTACGTTTTCGCGGCTCGAAGACCTGGCAAACAGCCCGGTCGCGGTGATCAACCGCAAGCTCGAGGATCAACTGTTTCGCGGCCGCGACCCGATCGGCCAGACGATCCATATCGCGGGCGCCCCCTTCACCGTCATCGGCGTGTACACGCCTCCGCCGAGCCTGTTCTCGGGGAGCACGCCACCGTCTGCCGGCGTGCCGCACGGCGTGTTCGTGAAGCACATCCCGTTCCTGAAGGGCTGGATGCGTCTCGCCGTCTCGCCCGCGCCGGGATACACGCAACAGGAGGCGATGGATGAGGTCGTCGCCACCTTGCGATCGATGCGCGGGCTCAAACCGGGTCAGGACAACACGTTCTCGATCGTCACCCAGGACAAGCTGCTCGACTCGTGGAACCAGGTGACCGGGATGTTTTTCCTCGTGATGCTGGTGCTGTCCTCCATCGGCCTGATGGTCGGCGGAGTCGGCGTCATTGCCATCATGATGATCTCGGTCACCGAGCGCACGCGCGAGATCGGCGTGCGGAAGGCGCTGGGCGCGACGCGCCGCGCGATCCTCTGGCAGTTCCTGGTCGAAGCCTCGACGCTGACGCTCGTCGGTGGCGCGGTCGGCATGCTGGTGGGCGGCGTGGTCGCATTCGCGATATCCCGGCTCACGCCGATTCCTGCCAACGTGCCGCTGTGGTCGATCGTGGCGGCCCTGGGGGCGTCGGCGCTGACCGGAGTCGGATTCGGCCTCTATCCCGCGAGCCGTGCCGCGCGCCTCGACCCGGTAGAAGCCCTCAGGTACGAATAATCGGAACTTCGCCCGGCCGGGGTTAAGTTTTCTCTCCGTGCACCCCCTCGAAGCGATTCGGCTCGCGTTGCAAACGGTCTGGAGCCACAAGCTCCGTTCCTTCTTTACCCTACTGGGCATCATTGTCTCGGTCGCGTTTCTGGTCGCCGTCGTCGCGGTGATTCAGGGCATGAACGCGTACGTGCGCGAGCGGCTCGCCGGCGCGATCGTCGGCATCAACGCCTTCCAGATCCGCCGCGACCCGATTCAAGTGGGCTTCGTCGACGATGAGCAGTGGAAGGAGATCCAGCGGCGTCCGATCATCGCCCCCGAGGACGTGGACTTCATTCAGCGCGCGGTGCCCGACGCCGAAGCGGTCGCGCTCCAATCCGGATGGCCGACGCCGATGGCGGACGTGTCGTGGCGCAATCGCACCACGGGCGACGTCTTCATTTTCGGCGTCACCGCCCCGTTCGTCGTCGTGCAGGACTACACGTTTGCCGCGGGCGAGCCGCTGACCGACATCGACCTGCAGCAGCGCCGGTACGTCGCCGTGCTCGGCTACGACGTCGCCGAGAAGCTGTTCGGCAACGCCGAGGCGGCGGTCAACCGGATGATCCGCGTGCGCGGCCTGCAGCTCCTCGTCAAGGGTGTGATCGCGCGCAAGGGGACCGTGCTCGGACAGTCGTGGGACGGCTTCGTGATGCTGCCGCTCTCCACGTTCGAGTCGATGTACGGGCGCCGCCAGACCATGGTGATCTCGGTCAAGATGCCGACCGCCGCCGCCGTGGCGCCGGCGATGTTGCGGGTCGAGGAAGCGATGCGCATCGCCCACCGGCTGCGGCCGGGGACGGACAACGACTTCACGATCGATACCGGTGAAGGGCTGATCGCGTTCTGGGGCAAGCTCACGAAGGTGATCTTCACCGTCGTCCCCGCGGTCGTGGTGATCGGGATCGTGGTCGGCGGGATCGTGATCATGAACATCATGCTGATGAGCGTCACGGAACGGACGCGCGAGATCGGGATCCGCAAGGCGCTGGGCGCGTCGCGCCGCGACATCCGGCGGCAGTTCTTTGCGGAAGCCCTGGCGTTGTCCCTGCTCGGCGGCATCGCGGGGCTGCTCGTCGGGTTCGCGCTCTCGGGGCTGGTGCAGGCCGTGTCGCCCCTGCCGGCGCGGGTCACGACCTGGTCCATCGGCATCGCGCTGCTGCTCGGCATTGTCGTCGGCATCACGTTCGGCGTCTACCCCGCCCATCGCGCCTCGCGCCTCGATCCGATCGAAGCGCTCCGCCAGGAATAGATGAAACTCCACTCCGTGCGTGAGGGCTGGCGCATCGCCTTCGAGCAGCTGCGCGCCAACAAGCTGCGCTCCGGGCTCACCGTGCTCGGCGTGGTCATTGGCATCGCCACCGTGATGGCGATGGCGTCGATCGTGGCCGGCTTCCGCGAGCAGATCGTCAACACGCTCGAGGTCGTCGGCCCGACCACGTTCCGCGTGCTGCGCTACTTCTCGACCACCGGCGTGAATCCGGACGCGGTGCCGCGGGAAATCCGCACCCGGCCCAAACTGATTCCCGAGGACGCGGAGGCGATCGCCCGGCTGCCCGAGATCCACTATGCGGCGATCTGGACGCAGGTCTTTCAGCGCTTCGAGTACGGCGGCAATCGCACGCGCATCCTGGGCGTGTTCGGCGCCGACGATCGGTTCATGGAAATCCTGGGCGGCGGCATCACGGCGGGGCGCGCCTTCACGACCGCGGAGCTGCGCGGGGGCGATCCGGTCGTGATCATCGAACAACGGACAGTCGATCGACTGTTCGGCGCGATCAATCCGCTCGGGCGTATGGTCCGGATCGGCGGCCATCCCTTCAAGATCCTGGGCATCTGGCAACGGCCCACCAACATCTTCGAGGTCCCGGGCACGCCGGAGATCGCCGCCATCATGCCGTTCGAGAGCGCGCGCCGAGCGTTTTTCATTGATGAATGGAACGGGCTCATCATTCTGGTGAAGCCCAAGCCCGAGTACACGGTCAGCCGGGCGATGGACGCCGCGACGCTGACGTTGCGCCGCACCCGCGGGTTGCGCGCGGGCGACGCCAACACCTTCGACTTGCTCACCTCCGATCAGGTCCTGGGTATCTTCGACAGCCTGACGTTCGCGTTCTTTTTCGTCATGCTGGTGCTCTCCAGTATTGCGCTGATGGTGGGAGGAATCGGGGTCATGGCGATCATGATGGTGTCGGTCACGAGCCGCACGCGCGAGATCGGCCTCCGCAAAGCACTCGGCGCGACGCGGCGCGCCATTCTGTGGCAATTCCTGATCGAGGCCGCGACCCTGACGCTGCTCGGCGGCATCATCGGCATCATCCTGGGGATCGGAATCGGCGAGCTGCTGAAACGGTTGCTGGCGTTCAGCACCACGATTCCCGTCGTCCCCGCGGCGATTGCGACGGCGGCGTCGATTCTGGTCGGCGTGATCTTCGGGATCGCACCGGCGGCGCGGGCGGCGAAACTCGATCCTGTCGAGGCGCTGCGCTATGAGTGAACACGTCGATCTGCTCGCCATTGCCGCGCATCGCGACGATGTCGAGCTCACCTGCGGCGGTACCCTGGCCAAGGCGGCGAACGCCGGCCATCGCGTCGGCATCATCGATCTGACGCAGGGTGAAATGGGCACGCGCGGCGATGCCGCAACGCGCGCGGCTGAGGCCGCCCGCGCGGCGCGCACGCTCGGCGTCACGATCAGGCTCAACGCCGCGATGCGGGATGCGCATCTGGAAAACACTGAAACGTCGCGCACGCAGCTCGTCGAGCTGGTGCGTCGCACCAAACCGCGGGTGGTGATCCTGCCGTTCCCCGTCGGCCGGCACCCGGACCACCGCGTCGCATCCGAACTGGGCCGCGACGCCTGCTACCTGGCCGGGCTCGCGAAGTATGCGCCCGGCACGGGCGGTGAACCCCACCGACCCTTCAAGCTCCTGTTCGCGCTCGCCTATCGCGAAGATCCGGTCAAGCCGACGTTCGTCGTCGATATTTCGGACGTGTTCGAGACGAAGATGCAGGCGATTCGCTGCTATGGGTCGCAGTTCGAAGGCGCCAAGGCCGCGGGCGAGGTCTTCCCCACGGGGCAGGATCTGTACGAGCTGATTCGGGTGCAGTCGGCCCATTACGGCTCCTTGATCCGGCGGCCGTATGGCGAGCCCTTTTACACGGCCGAGACGCAGCAGGTGGACGATGTGCTGCAGCTTGGCGTGCAGTCGATCTAGATTAAATTGCGCACGCTATGACCAAGCGCATCACCTACCTCGATAACGCCGCGACCACGCCGGTGCGGCCGGAAGTGCTGGAGGCGATGCTTCCCTACCTCGGGAAGGAGGCCTTCGGCAATCCGTCGTCCGCGCACCGGTTCGGGCGCGCGGCGCGCGCGGGCGTCGAAGAGGCGAAGCGCGCGGTCGCCGCAGCGGTCGGCGCCGAGCCGAACCAGGTCGTGTTCACCTCCGGGGGGACGGAGGCGGACAATCTCGCGATCATCGGCGCCGCGCTGGCGGCGCGCGACCGGGGTGGTCCGTTCCGGGTCGCGGTCTCGGCCGCGGAGCACAAGGCCTGCCTCGCCGCCGCGCATGCGGTGAAGCATCTGGGAGGCGAGGAAGTGATCCTCCCCGTCAGCGCGTCCGGGCTCCTCGACCACGCGGCCCTGGATCGGGCGCTCGCGAGCGGAGGGGGCGTGGCGATCGTCAGCGTGATGTGGGTGAACAACGAGGTGGGCACGATCCAGCCGGTGCGGGCGCTGGCCGATCGATGTCGTGAGGCGGGCGCTCTGTTCCACTCCGACGCCGTTCAGGCGTTCGGCAAGGTCCCGGTTTCGCTCCACGACGTCAACTGCACGTTCCTCACCATCTCCGGCCACAAGATCGGCGCTCCCAAAGGGATCGGCGCCTTGATCGTGCGCGATCGCAAGGCGGTGGAGGCGATCATCCACGGCGGCGGGCAGCAGTTCGGCATTCGTCCCGGCACGGAGAACGTGCCCGGCATCGTGGGGTTGGGGACCGCGGCCCGGCTGGCGGCCGAGGAGCAGGCGGCGCTCGCGGCGCGGCTGCGCGAGCTGCGCGACGACCTGGAGCGCCGGCTGCTCGCGATCGTCCCGGACGCGGTGATCAACGGCTGGCAGTGCGAGCGCGCGCCGCACATCTCGAACGTGTCGATTCCGGGCACGGACAGTGAAGCGCTGCTGATGCATCTCGATCTTGCCGGCGTCGCCTGCTCGTCGGGCTCCGCGTGCAGCACCGGCGCGGTGGAGCCATCGCACGTGCTCACCGCGATGGGCGTGCCGCGGGAGCTGGGCGTGGCCGCGCTGCGCTTCTCGTTCGGCAAAGACAGCACCACGGACGACGTGGCGGCGGTCGAGGCCGTCATTGCGAAGATCGTCGAAAAGGTCCGGTCGCTGTCGACCGTGTTGCACCGATGAAAGTCCTGGTCGGCATGTCGGGCGGCGTCGACTCGTCGGTCGCCGCGGCGCTGCTGGTCGAGCAAGGCTACGACGTGATCGGGGCCACGATGAAGCTGTTCTGTTACGGCGACAGCGTGCCCGACCGGCCGTGCTGCTCGCTCGACTCGATCACCGACGCGAAGCTCGTCGCGCACAAGCTCGGCATCCCGCACTACGTGCTGAATCTCGAGGACCGCTTCGGGCACGACGTGATCGACAACTTCGTCGCGGAGTATGCGCGCGGGCGGACCCCGATCCCGTGCGTGCGCTGCAACTCGTTCACCAAATTCCGCGACTTCCTGTATCACGCCGATGCGCTCGAGTGCGACGCGATCGCGACGGGACACTATGCGATCGCGAAGGACGGCGCGTTGTATCGCGGCCAGGATCGCCAGAAGGACCAGTCGTACTTCCTGTGGGGCATCGATCGCGCGGTCGTACGGCGCATGCTCACGCCGGTCGGCGAGCTGACGAAGGCCGAGACGCGAGCCGCGGCGCGCAAGCTGGGTCTCGTCACTGCCGAGAAGGCCGAGTCGGTGGAGATCTGCTTCGTGCCCGGCGACGACTACGTCGCCGTGCTGGAACAGCATTTGGCCGCCGACGCGCCCGCCCTGACCCCCGGTCCACTCGTCACGACCGCGGGTGAAGTGATCGGCGAGCATGAGGGCTTCGCGCGCTACACGATCGGCCAGCGCCGCGGGCTGCCCGGCGGTTTCGCCGAGCCGCTGTACGTGGTCGCGATCCGGCCTGAGCGGCGCGAGGTCGTCGTGGGCCGCGGCGCGGAGTTGTTCGGACACGACGTGTCCCTGGAAGAGGTCAATTGGCTCATCGACCCGCCCGCACCGGGGGACGTCGTGTGGGTGCAGTGCCGCTATCGCGCGCGCGCCGTGCCCGGCACGATTGCTGCTCTTGCCGGTGACCGTGTTGGGCTCCGGCTTGCAGAGCCGGTTCGGGCGATCGCCCCGGGCCAGTCCGGTGTACTGTACGACGCCGGTGAACGCCTGCTCGGTGGCGGCGTCATCGCCTAGCCTCCGCGAAGTGTGCCGGGTCACAGCAACCCCGGCCGGGGCGCGTGCAACTTTGAACTCTTATCCAGATTTCTCCGCTCGAGGAGGCAGTATGCGGTTGTTCTTACGTGCCGGGATTGTGCTCGTCCTGGCTGCGGCGGCATGCAACAAGGATACGGCCAGCCCGGTCGACTTCTCCAATCCGGCCGGGGTGTCGTCGAACCTGTCGTCGGTCGATTCCGCGTTCGACAGCGACGTCTTCCGCAGCTTCCACCTCGCGACGGTCATGCTCGACGCGGCCACGGCGCCGGCCATGCGACCGTCCGCGACGGTGCTCGGCACCCTGCGGCCCAAGCTGGAGCGCACCGGGGCCCAGATGTTCCTGCCCGGCCTGGCCCAGGCCCGCAAGCTGCAGGCGCTGGCGCCGCAGCTGAGTGTCTCCGCCGCCCAGGGCGCGATCATCCCCGACTCGCTGTACGGCCGCGTCTTCGAGTGGAACGACACGACCAATGTGTACGAGTTCAAGGGCACGACCGTCGCCAACCTCAACGGCGTGCGCTTCATTCTGTATGCCCTGGGCATCGACGGCACGGTCTTCGAACCCGTCACGGCGATTGGCACGCTCGATATCATCGATGAGAGCTCGTCCTCGGCGCTGCGGCTGCACGTGCTGGTCAAGAACACCGCCGGCACGACGACGTACGTCGACTATACGGTTGATGTGACGGGCTCGCAGACGTCGGCACAAGTGACGGCCTCGGGCACGATCACCAACGGGCTGAGTAGTGCCGGCAACAAGACGCTGTCGTTCGACCAGACTCTTACAGCCAACGCCGGCGGCGCCCGCCTGCTTGCGACCTACGCGCTCAACAATCCCGCGGTCACGCTGATGCTGAATGAATCGGTGTCGTTCGACGATCCCAACGTGGTGATCAACGCCGATTTCCGGGTCATTCAGAACTCTCAGACGATCCGGGCCGTCGGCCGCATTACGGTCAACACGCAGACGGAGGACCTCGAGGTCGCGATTACGGTGTACCTCGACGGGCATCCCGTGGCGTCCATCAGCGGTGATCCGACCTTGCCGGGGACGCGGTGGGTGGACGCGGGTGGCGAGCCGCTGACCATTGCGGATCTGGCCGCGCTCGATGACCTCTTCGACGCGCTCGAGAATTTCGAACAGGCGGTGTTGGCCCTGTTCTCGCCGGCCCAGACGCTCGCCGGTCTCTAGTAGGGATCGGGGTTAGGGATTCGGGATTCGGCAAACTTCCCATCCGGCTCTGGCCGGGTGGGGAGTTTTGGTTTATTACCTACAGGTGCTCTACCGGCTGCTCGCGAACGCCGTCGTGATCGTGCATGCGCTGTTCATCGTGTTCGTGGTCATGGGCGGCTTTCTCGCGTGGCGCCGGCGCTGGGTGGCCGCGATCCATGTTCCGTGCGCGGTCTGGGTCGTCCTGTTAGAGTATCGCGGCTGGATCTGCCCCCTCACGCCGCTGGAAAACTCCCTGCGCGCGCGGGCGGGCCAGACGGGCTATGGCGGCGGGTTCGTCGAGCATTATCTGCTGCCCGTGATCTACCCGTCGGGGCTCACGCCGCGCGTGCAAATGGTGCTGGGAACGTTCGTACTCGCGATCAACCTGCTCGCGTACGCGGTGCTGTTGCGCCGGCTCACTCGAGGTCCCTGATGCCTACTCGCCGCCGTTTTCTCGGATCGCTGTTTGCGACGACCGCCGCCCTCCCCGCGCTCAAGAGCGACGCCCTGGCGCGCATTCTCCCCGTGGTGCGAACCGTCGACGGCCGCGACGCCGCCGCGGTAGCGCAGGACGAGGACTTCTGGCGCGAGATCCAGCAGGCCTTCGACATCGATCGCGGCATGATCAACCTCAACAATGGCGGCGTGGCCCCGAGCCCGCGCGTGGTCAATGCGGCGTTTCAGCGCTACCTCGCGGTCTCGAATCAGGCGCCGTCGATCACGATGTGGGCCTGGATCGAGCCCGCCATCGAAGCGGTCCGCCGCCGGCTGGCCGCGAGCTTCGGTTGCGACCCCGAAGAGATGGCGATCACCCGCAACGCGAGCGAGGCGCTCGAGATCGTGCAGCTGGGCCTGCCGCTCCAGCGCGGCGACGAGGTGCTGACGACGACGCAGGATTATCCGCGCATGATCACGACCTGGAAGCAGCGCGAGCGGCGCGACGGCATCGTACTGAAGCAGATCACGTTCCCGGTGCCGCCGCCGTCCCAGGACGACCTGGCGCGACGCATCGAGGAAGCGATCACGCCGCGCACCAAAGTCATTCATATCTGCCACATCACGAATCTCACGGGCCAGATCTTCCCGGTGAAGAAGATCGCGCAGCTGGGCCGTGCGCGGGGGATCGAAGTAATCGTGGATGGCGCGCATGCGTACGCCCATTTCCCGTTCACGCAGGGCGACCTCGACTGCGATTACTACGGCACGAGCCTCCACAAGTGGCTCACGGCACCGATCGGGACCGGCTTCCTCTATGTGCGACGCTCCAAGATCGGGAAGGTGTGGCCGATGATGGCGGCCCCGCCGGAAATGAACGAGAACATCCGCAAGTTCGAGGAGATCGGCACCCATCCGGCGGCGAACCACAACGCCATCGTGGAAGCGCTGGACTTTCTGGACGGGATTGGGCCGGAGCGGAAGGCGGCTCGGCTGCGGTTCCTGCGGGATCGCTGGGCGCGGCGGCTGGAGCGGCTGCCAGGGGTCAAGATCCTCACCCCGTTCGATCCGGCCCAGTCGTGCGGCCTCGCCTCGTTCACACCGGGCCAGCTCGACGTCGGCAAAGTCACCGCGTACCTCTTCGATCGCCACCGCATCATCGTCACGCCGATCGCGCATTCGGAATTCAACTGCCTCCGGATCACGCCGAACGTCTACACGACGCTCGCGGAGATCGACCGGTTCGGGGACGCGATGGAAGAGCTGCTGCGCAAGGGGCTGCCGGCCTAGGGCAGCAGCGCCACGATCCGCAGCGGCCCGCCGCTGCCCCCGCCAATCTTCATCGGCAGCGCGATCACGAACGCCCCCGTCACGGGCAGCTGGTCGAGCTGCGCCACATTCTCGAACGCCGGGATGTTCGCCGCGAACAGCCGCTGGTGAACGTCGAAGGTCGTGGATTGCCCGTAATCGATGCTCGGCGTGTCGATGCCCACGGCATCGACTTGTCGCTCGAGCAGGACCGTCGCCGCATCGGGATGGATTCCGGGAAAGTGCAGATCCGGCACGGCCGCGGCGCCCGTCTTGGTTGTGCCGAGGTATCGGAGCCGGTCAGGCCAGCGACTGCCCCAACCCGTGCGGATCAGCACGATGGCGCCCGCGGGGATGGTGCCGTGCGCAGCCTCCCACGCGCCGATATCGGTCGCCGTGACGCGATAGTCGGCGTTCGAGTCGGCTCGCCCGGTCACGTCGATCACGACGGCCGGACCGATCAGCTGGCCGAGCGGGATCGCGTCGGTCGCGTGCTTCCCCTCAGCGAAGTGGATCGGCGCGTCGAGATGCGTCCCGCCGTGCTCGGCCGCCGCGAAGTTGTTCGCCGCGTAGTAATAGCCGCCCGGCGTGCGCTGCGCCGAGACCACCGTGAGACGAAACGGCTGTGCCGTGGGCCAGTAGATCGTGGTGGAATCGAAGGGATAGGTGAGATCCACCCACTTGCCCGTCGCCAGACGGTCGGTGATCGCTGGACGACAAGCGCTGAGCAGCAGTCCCGCGGGGAGAATCAACCAACGCATGGGTTGCTCCGGATGAGCACGTTGAGTTGCAAGTGTACGCCGGTTTGTTAAAGTTGCCAGCCATGAAATCCACTCTTTGCGCCGCCTCGCTCAGCTTCCTGATCGCGTGCGGCTCCGGCAAGTCCGACCAGACCGTCAATCGTGATACGCTCACCCAACGGCAGAAGGACAGCATCCTGGCGAACTCGAAGATTCCGAACGCGCGCGCCGTGGGCCGCGCGATGAACGCGGCCGATTCGGCGAGCGCCCGGGCGTTGCGCGCCGATTCGGTCGCGAGAGATACAACGAACTTCTAATGAGGGCAGTGCTGTGCGGCGCGGTGCTCGTGGTCGCCGCGTGTGGACCTCCCAAGCCCTGCTCCGGTCATCAATTCGACCGGCTGCGCCGCTACTCCCTGCCCTATGCCGGCCACTGGGTCGTCGCCCGCGGCGACACGCTCACGTTCCCCGATGCACCGGCGATGAGCGATCACTTTCGCCTGAGCGACATCAGCCTCGATACGGCGACGATCGTCTTTGGCCGGGAATGCGTGTTCCGCGGCCTGATCGTGTTTCGCGCGCCCCGCGCCGACACGTTCGCGGTGAGCTGGTTCGGCCAGCCGGAGCAGGCCATCGTCAGCGGATGGCCCGCAGACCTGGGGCCGTTCGCCGGACTGTCGCTGACCTGGGCGGGGCGTGACTCCCTGTCCGGCGCGATCCTCATGGACTCGAAGCTGGGCGTCCAGGCCCGGCCCGGGATGACGGCACAATTCGTCGCGGGCCGAGCCGGCACGCACAGGTTATCTTCTCCTCCATGAGAGGCTTCCTCATCCGGCTGGTGATCACCGCCCTGGGGCTCTGGGTCGCCGACCAACTCCTGTCCGGAATCACGATCACGGGCACCGGCGCACTGATCATCTCGGCGCTGCTTCTGGGCATCGTCAACGCGGTCATCCGGCCCGTCATCCTCATCCTCACGTTGCCGCTCACCGTGCTCACGCTGGGACTGTTCGTGCTCGTCGTGAACGGGATTTCGCTCGCGATTGCCGCGTGGCTCGTGCCGGGATTTGACATCGCCGGGCTGTGGTCGGCGACGCTGGGCGCGATCATCGTGGGGCTGACGGGCTGGGCGGCGTCGGCATTCGTCGGAGGATCGGGAAAGATCGAGCGCATGCGACGGGTAGAGGTGACCGGCAGACAAGTCGACCAGTAGACGCCCAGACGCCGAGACTTGCAGGCAATTCCCTCAAACGTGAGTTCGTTTCATGCTCTTGAGCTTCGTACTCGCGTCGACGCTTGTTCTGCAGGCTCCGACGAGTACCGCGACGCTGACGGCAACTCCCACACGACCGCTGGGCAGCCTGCGCGAGCAGGCGGTGCTGCAGCAGCAGTGGCTTCAGTACCGGCTCGATTCGGTGCTGCCCCGGCTGATGCGAGAGCACGGCGTCGAGATGTGGATCGTCGCGATGCGCGAGTATGACGAAGACCCGGTGTTCTGGTCGCTCGTCTCGCCCACGACCATGTTCGCGCGACGCCGCACGATCTACGTGTTCACAGACCGGGGGCCACGGGGAGGTGTCGAGCGGCTCGCGTTAGGAGGCGGCTCGCAGGGGGGCGCCTACGAGGCCTATGTCGCGCGCGACACCGTCGACCCGTCGATCGGCCGCCGCCCCGAGCTCGTGGGCCAGGGTCAATGGGACCTGCTCGCGCGTCTCGTGCGCGAGCGTGACCCCAAGACGATCGCCGTCGACATCTCGCACACGCACGCCTTTTCCGACGGCCTCTCGGCCGGAGAGTGGGAGCAGCTGTCGCGCGCGCTTCCCCCGGGGTATCTCGCGCGCGTCGTGCGCGCCGAGCGGTTGCCGCTCGATTACCAGTCGATTCGCGCGCCCGGCATGATGCCCGTGTACAAACGCATGATGGAAGTCGTCTGGGCGATCATCGACACGGCGTTCTCCAACAAGGTGATCACCCCGGGCAAGACGACGACGGATGACGTGGTGTGGTGGATGCGCCAGCGCGTCAACGACCTCGGCCTCGGCACGTGGTTCCACACCGACGTGGATGTGCAGCGTCGCGGGCAGGACCTCACGGGTCTCGATACGGTGGTGATTCAGCGCGGCGACGTGCTGCACTGTGATTTCGGCATCACGGCGCTGGGTTTGAATACCGACACCCAGCACATGGGATACGTGCTGCGCGAGGGGGAGCGCGACGCACCCGAGGGACTGAAGCGCGCGCTGCTGAACTCCAACCGCCTCCAGGATCTTTTGCTTGCCGAAATGCGCCCGGGCCGAACCGGGAACGAGGTGCTGGCCAGCACGCTCGCGGCAATGCGGGCTGCCGGAATCAACGGCACGGTCTACACGCACCCGATCGGCGATCGCGGGCACGGGGCCGGCCCGTTGATCGGGCTCTGGGATCATCAGGAGGGCGTCCAGGGTCGCGGCGACGTGCCGCTGCTCCCAGGGACCTGGTTCTCGATCGAACTGCAGGCGACGACGCCGGCGCCCGAATGGGGCGGCCAACCGGTCCGCTCGGCACAAGAAGAGGACGCCGAGCTGGGGACGGATGGTGCGATGCGATGGATTCTGCGGCGCCAGACCAGCTTCCACCTGGTCAGGTAGGACCACGCTCGCGTGAGATGATATGCAAGCTTTGCGGTGCCAATAATCTGAAGCCCTTCTACACACAGGGCGATCAACGGCAGTTCAAGTTTTACCGGTGCAGAACCTGCCGGCTGGTAGTCTATGACACCAGCACCGGGGTGAACCAGGAGAAGTACATCCTGACCCGTGTAGATCCGCGCGCAAACACCCGACAGAACCGCGGCCATCGCCAGACCTACGCCTTCATCAAACGCCATGCAACACGCCCGGGCCGCATGCTCGACCTTGGCTGCGGTGACGGCACGGTGCTGTGGTTGGCCCGAGAAGATGGTTGGCAGGTCCAGGGCGTCGAGTTGTTTCCCGAGCACGCCACGCTGGTCAGCGACACCCTCGGCTTTGCCGTGGAGGTCTCGGACATCACGGCGTATCGGGGCGTGAAGGATTCGTGGGACTGCGTGGTGCTGACCCACGTATTGGAGCACCTGCCTGATCCCGTCGGGGCCCTGATCAAGATCCGGGGCCTCCTCAAGCCAGGCGGAGCCGGCGTGCTCGAGTTCCCCAATATCGACGCGCTGGATGCGCGGCTGCGACGGCTGCTCGACCGCTTACGCGTGCACCGCCGCACGTACGCGCCGACCTACGCTCCCGGGCACGTGCAAGAGTTCTGCCGGGCATCGTTCGAGTATGCCGCGCAACAGGCGGGACTCACGCTCGAGGTCTGGGAAACGTATTCGATCAACCCGCTCCAGTACGCGCTGTTTCAACGAGTCCCCATCGGCAACAAGGCCCGTGTGTTGGTCCGGAGGCCCGCATGATCGATGTCGAAACCCCTGCCCTCCTGCTTCACCAGGCAGTGATGGAGCGGAACCTCGAGCAGATGGCGGCGCGAGCGCAGCGTCTGGGCGTGGCGCTGCGGCCGCACATCAAAACGCACAAATGTTTCGAGCTGGGACGGCGGCAGGCGGCGCACGGGGCACAGGGTATCACGGTCTCCACGCTGTTCGAGGCGGAGGCCTTTGCGCGCGGCGGGTTCAGCGACCTGATGTGGGCGTTTCCGCTGGATCGCACCCATCTGGCGCACGTGCGGCGCATCGTCGAGCATGGGGCGACGCTCCGCGTCGTGGTGGATGATCTCGACACGGCCCGCGCACTCTCGGATTCGGGTCTGCACGTCTGGCTCAAGGTGGATTGCGGCTACCATCGTGCCGGGGTCGATCCCTCGTCGCGGTATGGGCTCGAGGTCGCCCGCGAGCTGGGTGCTGAGCGCGGACTGACATTCGACGGGATTCTCAGCCATTCCGGTCACGCCTACCGCACGCGCAACCGGGAAGAAGCGGCACAGGTGGCCGAGCAAGAACGGCAGGTGATGGTCTGGTTTGCCGAGCTGCTGCGCAAGGATGGGCTGCCCGTGCGCGGGATCAGCGTCGGGTCGACACCCGCGATGGTGGCCGCAAAAGACTTGACCGGCGTCACAGAAGCACGGCCGGGGAACTACATCTTCTACGACCGAACCATGGTGCTGATCGGCTGCTGCGAGCCACGCGACGTCGCGGTGACGGTGCTGGCCACGGTGGTGTCACACCAGCCCGGTGCCGCGCACTTCGTGGTCGATGCCGGCGCGCTGTCACTCTCCAAGGATCTGGGGCCCACCCATCTCGGACTCGAGGCCGTCTATGGAGAGGTCAGAGGCCATCCCGAACTGAGGGTCGCGTCCGTTTCACAGGAGCACGGCCTGATCCGCGCAGCCGCGCCCGCTGCCATCGAGGGAAAGTTCAAAGTGGGACAGCAAATCGAGATTATCCCGAATCATTCATGCCTGACGGAAGCACATTTCGACGAATACGTCGTGGTCCAGGGAGACCGGATGATGGATCGCTGGCACATCGAGCGTGGCCGATGATTCAACTGCGCCATTTCCTCGTCGCACTGCTGCCGTTAGTGTTCGGGCTGGGTGCGAGCTGGGGATTCGCGTTTTCGCAGAACAAGTGCGGGCGACTGGTCGGTCCGATCTTCGCCCCCAAGTGCCACTGGATCCAGCTCGAGTATCAGCTCGGCTTCCAGATGGCTGGAACGTTGCTGGGCTGCCTGATAGCCGCCGTCGTGGGCGCCTGGCTGGAACGCCGCAGCCGCAGAGCGGCGAGTGCTCATCTTACCCAGGGAGTGTCCGCATGAAAGCGTTACTCACGCTGGTGCTTTTGCTCGGCATGGCAATGCCGGTTGTTGCTCAGGATACGACTGCTGCCCCTGCCCCCGCCCCTGCCGCGACGAGCAATGTGAGCGTCGAAGCGGTGCTGGCGCGCTCAGTCGTCGATCGCGCCCCGCAGGATACGGGAACCGCGTTTGCGGATAGTGTGGGGACGATCGTGCTGTGGATGCGCGCGAGCGGCGCGAGCGGGCAGACGCTGCATCACGTGTGGTTCTTCGGCGACACTGAAGTCGGCGATGTGCCGCTGACGATCGGGGGCTCGCCGTGGAGAACGTGGAGCCGGAAGACAGTGCCGCTCGATGCCAAAGGGGCGTGGCACGTCGAGATCCGAGATGATGCTGGCACCGTGCTCAAGCGAATTGACTTCACGGTGGGTCAATGACAAGGACCGGCAAAGACTAGGCTGCAGACGCACCGCGGGTCTCAGTAATCGGTTAATGGGACAACCTCGCGTGGTTGTCCCATTGACTGTTCACCAAACCCCGCGGTGCGTCTGTTACCTAGTTTTTGCATGTCCCCGTTTTTCAGTGTTATTGTAGGCCCGCATGGACCTCGTCGAACAAATCGTCGCCAACCTCGAAGTGGAAGCCGGCCAGGCCGAGAAGGGCATCGGCGCCATTCTGATGGCGATGCGGATGGCGGTCGACAAAGCGACGTTCGAGAAGGTCCGCGCCGCCGTGCCCGCCCACGAGAGCTACATGGGGCGCGCGCTCATGAGCGGCGCGCGCACCGGCGAGATGGTCGGGTTTGCCGGGCCCGCGGGGTTGATGGCGGGGTTGTCGGCCGCCGGATTCCGCGAGGAAGACGTGCCCCGGCTGGGCCGGCTCGTGCTGGAGCACATCCGGCCGACCGTCGGCAACGAGGTGATCGAGAAGTTCCTGGCCGGCGCGCCGGCGCTTCAGGGCTGACTACAGCCGCATCTTCCTCAGCAGCGCCGCAAATCGGGGCTCTTGCCGCAGCGGATCGAGCATCGGGTTCACCTTGAAGTAGACCAGCCAGCCTCGTTTCTCGTCGTACGCCCGCTCCGCCCAGTGAAGGGCGCGATCCGCATTGCCCAACCCAATGTGCAGAATGGCAAAGGCGACGGGCGAGACGTAGCTGGCGCGCGCCACCGTCTCGAGCTCGTGCAGCGACTGCTCGGCCTCGGACCGTTTTCCCGCGCGCGCCAGGACCCACCCCAGCGTCGCCTTCGTGTAGGCCCCTTCTTCCTCCAGTCGTAGCCCGTCTCGCAAGACGCGCTCAGCCTCGACGTATTTGCCTTCGATTCCGAGGGTCGTGCCCAGGATCCGGTAGCTCTCGACCGCCATCGGGTTCATTTCGATCGCCCGGGCCAGGTGATCGCGCGCCAGATCGTAGCGGCGCGCGTAGTGGCACATCCACCCGACGCCGCGACGCGCCGAAACCGACGCCGGATCGAGCTCCAGCGCAGTGTGGCCTTCGAGCAGCGCGGCGTCGTGCCGGCCGCGGGCACTCAAGAGAAAGGCGAACCACTGATGGGCGCTCGCATACCGCGGGTTCAGCTCGATCGCGCGCCGGAATTCGTGCTCGGCCTCTTCCCAGTTCCAGTCGTAAATGAACAGCGACCAGGCAAGCGACGCGTGGGCCGACGGGACCGACTCATCGATGGCCAGCGCCTTGCGCGCGTAGTCCTTCGCGCGGGTGTACGACTCCGCCACCGGGATCGCGCGGTAGTCCACGTCGAGCGCGTACGAATCGGCGAGCCCGGCGTATGCCGGCGCATAGCTGGGGTCCTCGGCGATCGCCTGTTCGAAGTAGCGGATTGCCTCGGCCACGCCGTCCTGCGTCCGCTTGTTCCAGGCAAAGCGCCCTTTGAGATAGAGGCCGTAGGCATTGATGTTCTCGGTGTAGCGCCGCGGCACGTGCTCGGACAGCTCCGCAAACATGGTGGCGCGTAGCGTGTTCACGATCGTCGCCGCGATCTCGTCCTGAATCGCGAACACGTCCACGAGTTGGCGATCGTAGCGCTGCGACCAGAGCAGCCGCCCATCATCGGTGGAGGTGAGCTGCGCGGTAATCCGCAGCCGGTCGCCGGCTTTGCGCACCGTACCTTCCAGCACCACCGAGGTCCCGAGCAGCGCGCCCACCGCCCGCACGTCCAGCGGCTTGCCCTTCAAGGCAAAGACCGACGTGCGCGAGGAGACGCGCAGGCCGGCAATCTTGGCGAGCGCGTCGATCAGCTCGTCGGTGATCCCGTCGCTCAAGTACTCGTTCTCGGCATCGGGGCTCGCGTTGACGAACGGCAGCACCGCAATCGAGCGCGTCACCACCGACTGCAGGAGCGCGGCGCTGTCCGGCTCGCGCAGCGCCGTCACGAATTCGGCCGTGCTGGCAAAGCGCTGTTCGGGGTCCTTCTCGAGCGCCCGCGCGAGGGCGCGCTCTACGGCGACCGGCACTTCGGGCCGCACGCCCCGCACCGAGCGCACGCGTTCGGTGACGTGCTTCGCCATGATCACACGCGGATTCGCGCCCGCAAACGGTGGCGCACCCGCCAGCATTTCGTAGACGACGCAGGCCAGACTGTAGAGGTCACTCGCCGTGCCCAGGTCCATGTCCCCGCTCGCCTGCTCAGGACTCATGTACTCCGGAGTTCCGACCGCCAACCCGACCTCCGTCACCAGCTCCCGAACCTCCGGCGTGTCTTCCTCGGCGTCACAGCAGGCGCGCGCGACGCCGAAATCCGCCAGCACCGCGTGGCCGTCGGCAAACAGGATGTTTTCGGGCTTCACATCGCGATGCACGAATCCCTTGCGGTGCGCGAAGTCGAGCCCGGCGCCGACTTCTTGCGCAATGCGGAGCGCGTCCTTCAGCGGCAGCTGGCGCTCGGCGGTCAACCGTTCGCGCAGCGATCCGCCCGGGACATGCGGCTGCACATAGTAGAGCAGGCCCCCGGCCTCGCCGGAGTCGATCAGCGGAACGATGTGGGGATGCGACAGGCGCGCGGCGATGCCGATCTCACGCAGAAACCGCTCGGAGCCGAGCGCCGCCGTGATTTCGGGCCGCAGGACTTTGATGGCGACTTTGCGTCCGTGCTTCTTCTCTTCGGCGAGATACACCGTCGCCATCCCGCCACGGCCGAGCTCTCGCTCGACGATGTAGCGATCGGCGAGCGCCGTCGCAATCGGAAAACGCTCCGTGGTGGGCACGGACCCGAAAGCTACCCAGTGGCGCGGGCGTCGGCACCACCCCAACGGCCGACTCTACGACGCCGGCGACGACGAGCAGCGCGATCGCGAGCGGCCAGAACCCGCGCGCTCGCGGGTCATCCGGCGCCCAATGCGCGGAAGACCCAGCGCGTCAGCAGGATCCCCAGCGCGAGCAGTCCGAGGACGACGACACAAACGCCGCAGACCACGAGCACGGTGAACGAGCGATCGGCGCGTGCCGCCCGATCCGGCGCTGCCAGGTGACGCTCCAGCAGAGCCACGTTCCGAAGATTGGCTTTCCATGCGAAGTCGAAAACGTCCCCGACGAGCGGAACGGCGCCCAAGCCCGCATCGAGCGCCACGTTGCCGGCAATCCGGAGCACGGTGGCGCGCGAGGCGCCCATGCGGATCGCTTCTACCAGGATCCACCCGGCAAGAACAGCGCCGGCCGCATCGCCCGCGCCGGGAATCAAGCCGAGAAGCGGATCGAGACCGAATCGCAGATTGGTACCGGGAATCCGAATCCCGGCATCCAACCAGTACGCGAATCTCGAAACGGCGGTGAAACTCGGTGAGGACGTCCCCCGCGCGCCGCCCGACGAAGCACTGGTGCTCACGCGTTTAGTTCGACTGGGGCGGGAGGACTCGAACCTCCAACTTCCCGGTTAACAGCCGGGCGGTCTGCCAGTTGACCTACACCCCACTAAGAACAGTTACAAGACGCCAAGAAACCAAGTTGCACGGGACGGGGACTGGAAAGTACCTGCGGGGCTCAGTACTTCAAGCCTGCCTTTTCAGCGAAGCTCTTCACCGCCTCCTGCTCTTCGGCGCTCAGCTTCTCGGGCAGCGTCACGTGCGCTTCCACGAACATGTCGCCGCGGCGGCCGTTTTTCTCGATGCCGTGGTTGGGGATGCGGAATTTCTGGCCGTGCTGGGTGCCCGGGGGAATGCGCAACACCACGCGCTTGTCGTCCAGCGTCTTGACCTTGATGCGCGAGCCCAACAGCGCCTGCGCGAGATTGATGGGAACGACGCCGATCAAATCGAGCCCCTCACGGCGGAAGAACCGGTCCGGCGCAATCTGGATCTGCACGATCAGGTCGCCGCGACCTTTGGGCCCCTGATTCTTGAGACGCAGCCGCGCCCCATCTTCGACGCCCGCCGGGATCTCGACGTTGACCCGTTTCTCGACGCGCACTTCCCCGCTGCCCTGGCACGTCGGGCAGCGCTGCGAGGGCACCGTGCCTTTGCCGCGACAGACCGGACAGGGCCGATTGACGGCAAACCCGCCCTGGCCGAACGACACGGTGCCGCGTCCTTTGCATTCGGGACACGTATTGACCGTCGCGCCTTTGGCGCCACCACTGCCGCCACAGGTGGGACAAACCTCCGGCATCGAGAGCGTGATCGGCACGGTGCCGCCGAGCGCCGCCACGCGGAACGGAATCGTGATGTTCGTCTCGGTCTCTTCCGGTTCGGTGTCGCGCCCCCCCCCGCCCGCGCCGCGCCGTCCGAAGATGGACGAGAAGATGTCGCCCAACCCACCGAGATCGGACATGTCGAACGCACCGCTGTCATCCGGAGCGGTACGCCCGCGCCGCCCTCCCCCCCCCGCCCCCCCGCTGAAACCTCCGCCTGCCGGCCCCGCGAACGCCCCGTAGCGGCGCAGCTGATCGTACTTCTTGCGTTTCTCGGCGTCGCTCAGCACGTCGTGCGCTTCATTGATTTCCTTGAAGCGCTCGGCGCCTTGAGGATTGTTGGGATTGCGGTCCGGATGGTGCTGCTTGGCCAACCGCCTGAAAGCCTTCTTGATTTCGTCCGTCGTGGCGGTTTCGGCGACTCCCAACACCTGGTAGTAGTCGCGTTGTGCCGCCATTACGTATCCTGCCAGGTCAACACGATGACCCGCGCCGGGCGCAGCAATGTGTCGCGCATCTTGTAGCCTGGTTGCACCACCTGGCCTACGGTGTGGTCCTGCTCCGGTTTCGCTGCCCGCTGCGTCGTAACCGCCTCGTGGACGTGAGGATCGAACGGCACTCCGGCCTGGTCGATCCGGCTCACACCCGCGCTCTCGAGCTCCTTCCACACCTTCCGCTCGACGAGGTCGACTCCCTCGTGCAGGGTCTTGGAGTCGATTTCCGCGGGATCGATATGCGCGAACCGCGACAGATCGTCGAGCGCATCCGCGAGCCGGCTCACCAGCTCCGCCTGGGCGCGCGTCCACGTTTCGGCGCGCTCCTTCGTGACTCGCTTGCGGAAGTTGTCGTACTCCGCGGCGAGTCGCAGATGACGATCCTTGAGGATGTCGGTTTCGGAGGGCCCTGCCTCCGGAGCCTCCGCCGTCGGAGTCTGGGGAGGCTCGGGCGTCTCCGGGTGAATGGATGGCGCCGGCGGATGATGTGGGTGACGCTTATTGGTCATTGATTGGAACCTTCGGTCTGCCAACAAGATACCCCAAACCGGGAGCCTTCGGAATCGCAGAATCGTAGCCATGCATCCTCAAGGGCGATATCCGGCTATGAACCCGATTAGATCCTCCCTCACGCGTCGCACGTTCAACAGATCATAGGGCAGGTCCGTGTACCATTGCACCTGCGCCGGGGAAGCGAGACTGGCGGCGAAGGCCTTGGTAGCCGCGGGGTCGCTCACGCGGTCCTCGGCACCGAGCACAAAGAGCAGGGGCTGCTCGATACGCTTGCGGTCGGCGAGTACGGCCCGCTGGGCCCATTGCAGCTCGGCACGGGCTCCGGCCGTCATGTAGCCTTCCCCGCGTCCCGTAGGGAGCGTGGGCCACAAATCGGCAAGTTTGGCCGCGAGTCGCTTCCAGGCCGCGGGCCGCCCGCGCGGGGCGAGCCAGGGACTCGAGATGACTGCGGCCGCCGGCGGCTCGCCGGGCTGTGTCTCGAGGTAGCGCAGTACGACCAGCCCACCAAATCCCTGTCCGACGAGAACCTGCGGAATGTCCATCCGGCGGCGCACCGCGCGGCGGAATGCCTGCAAGTCGCCGAGCAGTTGGCTGAACCGTGAAAGATGACCGCGCCGGCCGGCGGAGCGGCCATGCCCGCGCTGATCGAGGACGTACGCGGCGAAGCCGGCATCGCGGAGCTGCGCGCCGGCTTCCGCCCACGGCTCCGATCCTCGAGCGGGTTGCGGATGCCAGTCGCTCAGCACGAGGACCGCAACGCCGGCGCGTTCCGGGGGAGGCTCGTATGCGTCGTAGACGAGCGGTGTACCGTCGGGCGCGTTGACGCGATTCATCGCTGCTCCGCGATCAGGCGGCGCAACAGATCGAGCGCGCCCTGCGCCGCGCGGGCGCGAATTTCACCGCGATCACCCGGAACGACGCGCTTCAGCGCGCGCGCCTCTTTCCCGACTCGCGCCGCCATCCATACGGTCCCCACCGGTTTTTCAGCCGTTCCGCCGCTCGGTCCCGCGATGCCGGTGATGGCCAGGGCCGCATCCACCGCGAACTGCCGCTGCACGCCCTGCGCCATCGCGCTGACGACCTGTTCCGACACCGCGCCGTGGCGCTCGAGCAGCTCGGGAGAGACGTCGAGCGTGCCGCTCTTCACGACGTTGTCGTAGGCCACGATGCCGCCGATGAACACGTCCGAGGCGCCGGGGACGGCGGTGATGCGGCCGCCGAGCAGGCCACCGGTGCACGATTCGGCGACAACGAGGCGTGCCCCGCGCGCGCGGAGCTGGTCCAGGACGACGGCGGCGAGGTCGGTTCCGTCCTCGCCATACGCGTCCGCGCCGGCGCGCGCGCGCAGCTGCTGGGCGACCGCCGACAAGCGGCGGTCGGCGTCTTCTTCACGCAGTCCCCACGCCGTCACACGCAGGTCGACGCCGTCCGCTGAGGGCAGATACGCCAACGTGAGCGGCGCGATGTCCTCCTCGATCGCCCCAACACGCTCGGCCAGGGCCGATTCGGCGACACCGGTGGTCCGCACGGTGCGCGATCGCACCACGGTTCCCGGGCTGCGCCGTGCAATGCGCGGTAACACCTCTTCAACGAGCAGGCCGCGCATCTCCGAAGGCACACCGGGCAGCATCACGACGACGCGACCCGCCCCGTCCTCAACCCACAACCCTGGGGCCGTGCCCCGGGGGTTGGGCAGGACGGTCGCTCCCTCGGGGACCTCCGCCTGGGTGCGATTCACGGCCGGCATCGGTCGGCCGAGGCGGCGAAACCGCTCCTCGAGCGAGCGCAGGACCGCGGGGTCGAGCTTGAGCGATTTCCCGAAGATCGCGGCGACCTCGAGCTTGGTCATGTCGTCGCGCGTCGGTCCCAGGCCGCCGGTCGTGATGACGAATCCCGTGCGCTCCAGCGATTCGGCGACGGCGGCGCGAATCGCCTCGGGACGGTCTGCCACGGTGACGTGACGCACCACCTCGGCGCCGGCCGCGGCCAGCGCGCGTCCGAGCTCGGCGGCGTTCGTATCGACGACCTGGCCCAACAGCAGCTCGCTGCCGATCGTCACGACGTCGAGCTTCACCTGCCGACTTTGAGAAGCGCCCGGTAGCGGTAGAGGTAGACGAGCAGCGAATACACGGTGAGCACGACGGCGCCCGCGAGCGTGATGGCGACGAACCAGCCGTGGAACTGATCCCAGAAGTTCCGGTACGCGCCCGCGAGGCGGAGCTCGGCGATCGCGTCCTTCCACGCAAACCATGCGATCGTGGCGCCGATGAAGATGTTCTGCACGACGGCCTTGAGCTTCCCAGCTCCCACCGCGGGAATCACGATGCCGCGCCGCTTCGCGAAGAACCGGAAGGCCGTGATCAGCACCTCCCGACCCACGAGCAAGAGCGCGACCCACAGCGGGAAGCTGCCCCACCAGGGGATCGCGTAATCCACCTTGTCGGCGGCCAGAATCGTCGGATGGCGCGTCATCCAAAAGATCGGAATCAGCGTCGCGAACAGCAGCAGCTTGTCGGCGATCGGGTCGAGCAGGATTCCGAGCTCGCTGGTGGTGTTGTAGCGGCGAGCCAGATAGCCGTCGAGCAAGTCGGAGAACGCCGCGATCAGAAAGACGACGAACGCGATGACTTTGGGCCAGTATCCCTGGATGAACGGAAGCAGCGCAATGACTGGCGTGAGCGAGATGCGCGCCAGCGTGATGACGTTCGGCAGGGTCCACCGCATCGAACGGGCTTTCAGCTCAGCGTCTTGAGGACGAGCTTGCTCACCGCTTTCAAGGTGTCGAATACGCCGTCTCCGCGAACCGCCACCGCCTCATGGTAGGGGGCACGTCCGACCCACTCGTTTCCGATCTTCTCCACGAGGCTCTCACCCGGATGCGCCGGATCGGGCGCGACTTTTTGCCGCGCGGCATCCTCGATGGGCCAGCCCGGATTGAGCGAGGCCTGAAGATCCTTGATCGGCGCCGCATTCGGCAGGTCGCGCTTATTGTACTGGATCACGAACGGGAGCTTCGTGAGATCGTACCCGTATTCGGCCATATTGTCGTACAGGTTCTGCATCGACTCCACGTTGGCTTCCATGCGCTCGATCTGACTGTCGGCCACGAACACGATGCCGTCGACGCCTTTCAGAATCAGCTTGCGGCTGGCGTTGTAATATACCTGCCCGGGCACGGTATAGAGATGGAAGCGCGTCTTGAAGCCGCGAATCGTGCCGAGGTCCACGGGGAGAAAGTCGAAAAAGAGCGTGCGCTCGGTTTCCGTCGCGAGCGAAATCATCTTGCCGCGCGTGTTGGGCGAGACCTTCCCGTAGACGTGCTCCAGGTTGGTCGTTTTGCCGCCGAGGCCCGGTCCGTAATAGACGAGCTTGCAGTTGATCTCGCGGGACGCGTAGTTGATCATCGACATGGGCGCGTCCCTCTACCCGAAGAGTTTGTCAATTTCGTCCTCTGCCCCTTCGAGCAGGCCCTTCTGTTGCCCGCCCGCCTCCGTGCCGACCCGATTGAACATCTCCGCGAAGACCTTGTTGAGCTCCCCCACGACGGCCTTGGCTTTGAGCTTCACGAGCCCGAGCGTAGCGCGTTGATCGAACAGCACGACGAGAATCACCCGCTTGGCGACATCGGCGAGATACATCGACTCCCGCTCGCCCTGATGCACCAGTGAGGCGAACTCGGCCTCGCCGATCATCTTGGCGAGCTGGTCGTTGGCGCTGAAGTCGGCGGCGGTGAGTGACGCGAAGGCGGTGGGATCGAACTGCGGCCGCTCTCCGACGGTCGCCACGAGCTGGCCGTTGCGGTCGACGAGCAGCGCGCAGCGCGCGTTCGAGTCACGCAGGAACGCCTGCAGATGCGTCTGGATTAGCTTGAAGTCGTTCTCGTTGAAGGACCAGCTCGCGGCACCGGCCAAATGCGTTCCCCCCCCCCAGCTCGTCTCAGTCCGTCTCGGACATGTCGCGCCGTGCCGCTAGCGCTTGAGCGATCGTCACCGCATCGGCGTACTCGAGGTCGCCGCCCACCGGCAGCCCGCGCGCGATCCGCGTGACGCGCACCCCGCTGGGCTTGAGCACCTGCTGCAGATACGTGGCGGTGGCTTCACCTTCCATCGACGGATTCGTCGCCACGATCACCTCGCGAACTTCGGACCCGTTGACCAAACGCGCCAGGAGCCGTTCCACATGCAAGTCGTCCGGTCCGACACCGTCCAGCGGTGAGATTCGGCCACCCAGGACGTGGTAGCGCCCACGGTAGCGCCCTGCCCGCTCGATCGCGTGGACGTCGCCCGATTCCTCCACCACGCACAGCAGCGCGGCGTCGCGCCGCGGATCGCGGCAAATCGGACACGGATCGTCGTCCGACAGATTACCGCATGTCGCGCACGCCGTCACCTGGCCGCGGACCCTGCGGATGGCCTCCGCCAACCGCTCCGCGACCTCCGCGGGCTGCTTCAGCAAGTGGAACGTGAGTCGTTGGGCGGTCTTACGCCCGATGCCGGGGAGCTTGGCGAGCTCCGCCACGAGCTCCTCGATGGCGGACACGGAAAACCTACAACGGCAGCTGGAACGGGAACGGCAGACCCGAGGCCAGCTTCCGGACCTCGGCCTGGTACAGCTCGGCCGCGCGCTTCTGCGCCTCCGCCACCGCGGCGAGCACCAGGTCTTCGAGCATTTCGACGTCGCCCTGGCTGACCGCCTGGGGATCGATCTTGATCCCGCGGATGTGCCCCCGGCCATCGACCGTGGCTTGGACAATTCCCCCGCCAGCCGATACCGTCAGCGTCTGCTGCGCCAGCTGCGTCTGTATCTCGGTAAGCCGCCCCTGCATCTGCTGGGAGAGCTGGAGCAGGCTAGATAAATCCGCCATACGTCGAAAGTTACCCCGCGTCGCACTGTTGGCAAGCTATTCGAGCAACTCCAAATCTAACGCGTCCACAGCCGCGCTCAGAGTCGGGTCTTTGGCACGAAGACTCTTGAGCCGTTCGGCCGTCGCTCCCCGCTCCGTAAGGCGCTCCGGCGGTGGCCCGGCCGCAGGTGCGCCGCCGGCAACGATGGTCACGCGGGGCGCTTCGCTCACGAACCGTCCGATGCTTTGCGCGATTGTCTCGCGCTGGCGCTCGAGTCCCTCGGCGTGCACGGCATGCTCCGGGCGAAGCGAGACGGTGCGTCCTTCAACGGCGACGACCTCCGCCTCCGCGAGGAGACTGCCGAGGAGCGGCGTCTTGGCGCGGGCGTCAGCCACGATGCTCGACCAGGCGGAGCGGACGTTGTCGAGCGTGGGCTCGAGCTTCTGACCTGTGGGGACGGGGGACGGGGGACGAGGGACGGGTCCGGCCGAAGCAGACGGGGGCGATGGTTGAGAAGGTGTACCCGTCCCCCGTCCCGCGTCCCCCTTCCCCAATGCTTCAATAACCTCGGACAATTCGACTGTCCGATCCAGCATCGCCCATCGCAGCAGCAACAGCTCGACCAGGAGCCGTTGATTCGCGCTGCGGCTGAGCCGCTCTTCGGATTCGCCAAGGATCGTCAGCAGGCGCACGATGTCGGCGGGTGGGAGCTGGGGCGCGTACTCGCGCACCACGGCCAGCAGACCCTCGGTCAATCCCTCCGGCTGCCCGCCCACGCCGACCAGCAGGAGCGCGCGCAGCGTCTCCCCCGCCCCGTTCACGAACTCGCCGAGGTCTGCGCCCCCTTCCTGCAACCGCTCGATGAGCGGGAAAACGGCGCCGGGATCGCGCTCGACGATGGCCCGCAGCATCTCGCCATAGAGCTCGTCGGAGATGAGGCCGAGCACCTCGCGCACGCGGGCAGCCGTCACGGGACCCTCGCCAAAGGACAACACCTGGTCCAGCAGCGACAGCGCGTCGCGCATACCGCCGTTGGCGCTGCGGGCGATCAGGTGGAGCGCGTCGTCTTCGACCTTCAGCTGCTCCGCGTTCGCGACGTCCTTGAGCCGCGCGACGATGGCATGGGGCCCGATGCGTCGAAAATCGAATCGCTGCAGGCGCGACAGAATGGGTGCCGCCGTGTTGGCGATCTTCTGCGGCTCGGTGGTGGCGAAGACGAACACCACGCGGGCGGGCGGCTCCTCGAGGATCTTGAGCAGGGCGTTCCACGCCTCGCGCGTGAGCATGTGCGCTTCGTCGACGATGTACACCTTCGACCCCGCCTCGGTGCTGGCGGCATACATCGCGCGCTCTCGGAGGTCGCGCGCGTCGTCCACCCCGCGATTCGACGCGGCATCGAGCTCGACGACGTCGAGGTTGGCGGCGCCGGTCCAGATGCGTTTGCATGATTCGCACGCGCCGCACGGCTCGCCCGCCGGGGTGCGGTTGTCGCAGTTCAACGCCATCGCGAGAATGCGCGCGGCCGTGGTCTTCCCCACGCCGCGCGGACCGGCGAAGAGGTAGCCGTGGGCCACGCGGCCCTGCGCTACTGCCCCACGCAGCGCCGCCGCAACGTGATCCTGGACGATGAGGTCGGAGAACCGCTTGGGGCGGTATTTGCGCGCTAACGCGATCATCGGTTGAAATCTATCACGAATCGCGAATGTCGAGTGATCAATGATCATTGATCATTGATCATGGGCCCTTCTATATTTCACGCGCCCCAGGTCCGCAGGCTTTCCGCTCGTGAACCGCGTCAGGCCCCCGCAGGGAGCAGCGCTAAACGATGCCGGGATTCGTTGCGGGGTGCCTGGGGCATTTTGCTGGGATACGGTTTGCGGCGGACGGTGAACAGACGCGCCGCGGGAAACAGGTCTAGGGCCATTCAAGGACGCGGACAGCCCGAGTTGTCGAATCGCCGCGACACCGCGTCCACGCCCGCGTACAACGTTTGATCTCTCAGCACGCGTGGCTGATCGAGTGATGCGAGGCGTGCCCTCCGTTCGACGCTGTAAATACTCCACGTGTTCTCGACCGCGACGAGGCCGCTCGCCATGCCATTGCAATCCATCCTGCCCTCGTCGAAGAGCGCGGCGCGATCCTGGAAGTTGCGCACCGTGCGCGCCAGGGAATCGCTCAATCGGTCAAACCGCGCCAACGGCGACGCCACCGGTGGGGGCTGAGGTGGGGGTGGAGCCGGGGGGAGCGCCGCGGGCTGCGGGGGCGGCGGCGCCGGGAGGGGCGCAGCAGCCGGCGGAGCGTTGGGAGCGCTCGCCGTGCTTCGCCCTGGCGGCGGCGCGGAACGCCGGGCGGGTGGCTGCGTCGAGCGCGCCACGAGCTTCCTGGCCTTGTCGACAAGCCCTGCCCACGGCGGTGGCTTCCCCGGGTTTTTCAGGACGAAATACCAGTACCCGCCTCCTGCGGCACCGACAACGAGCAGCAGGATCACGAGCTGCTTGAGCCACGGCCGGCGCCGCCCGGCGCGACGCGGCTTTGGCTTCGGCGCCGGTTTCTGCTCCTCCTTCCGCTCCTCGTCCTGATCGAGCAGCCGGAACGCGTGCGGCGGCGTGCGCCTGCCCGGCGGCTCGGCGTGAGGCGGCGGTGCCGCGACGGAAGGCGAAATCGACGCGACCGACTCAGGCGTCACCTGCCACGGCAACTCATCCGATGACGTCCGCTTGGGCGGCGGTGGCGGAGTGGGCGGGGGCGGGGGGGCTGGCGGCGGCTTGGGTTCGGGCGGTTCGTTCGGCACGAACACCGGTGCCGACGGCCGCTTCTTGGCGACCGGCGGCGGCGGGGGGGGTGGCGGGGGTGGCGGTGCCGGGGCCGGTGGTGGTGGAGGTTCCGCGCGCGGCGGGGGTGCCGGTTCGTCATCCGCGCTGGTCTTGATGACCGGGATGTCGTCCGCACTCGAGCGCATGATCCGAAAGCCCCTGTCCTCCCTGGCCTTCTCTTTCGCTTTGGCGGCGGCGGCGGCGGCGGCGGTTCCGGTTCTGGTTCCGGCTCGGGCGGCTTGGGCTTTGGGCCTTTGAGCGAAGGCCCGAACGCCTTGTAGTTCCTCCAGGTGATGAACGAGCGCTTTTTCCCGTCTGGTTTGATCGACTCCGGTTGCAGCAGCTCGTAAAACGCCAAGGGCGTCTTGTGCCAGTCTTCGGTCTGCGCCAACCGGAAAAACTTTCCCGTCACGCCGCCCGCTTCGGCCGCAACGAGAATCGTCACGTGCCAGGGGTCGGTGAAAAACTTCTGGTGCGTCTCGATGTCGTGCGCGGTGAGCAGACCGCCCTGCCCCGGATGACTGTGGTACCAGCCCAGCAGCGTGCCGTGTGCCTTCGCGAGCTGCTCCTGCATGCGATCCCACAGGCGTCCCACGACGACTTCCGTCTTGTCGCCGTAAATCGTCTGACTGAGCTTGAGCGTCTTGTCGATGATCGAGTACAGCGCGCCGGTTTCGGGATCGCGGTACAACTCTCCGACCAGAAAACCGAAGATCGCCTGCGTGGGCGAGCTTTTGACGTGTTCCTGCAGCGCGATGACGGCTTCCTGCTGAAAGAAGAAGGGATAGGGCGCGCGGCTCGCCCCCTCGCTCTTTTCCACGCCGGGCATCGAGGGATTCCACAGGATCGAGCGATCCAGTGGCATGGCTTGGGACTGGGGCTCGGGCCTCGGGCTCATCGCAGCGTGGCGAGGATGATGTGGGCGGCGCGCTCGACGTCGCTGCGGCTCACGTCGAGGTGCATGACCGCGCGCAGCCGCTGCGGTCCGTATGCCGACATCCGCACGCCCGCGTGCGCGAGCCGAGCCGAGGCCGCTTCGGCCGAGGCGCCGTCGCGCTGCAGGTCGACCATCACGATGTTCGACTCCGGACTGGACGGTCGGACGGTCTGACTGTCGGACAGGATCTCGGCAAAACGTTTTGCGTTCGCGTGGTCTTCACCAATGCGGTCGAGATTGTGATCGAGCGCGTACAGTCCCGCCGCTGCGAGGATGCCCGACTGGCGCATCCCGCCCCCCAAGCGTTTACGGATCTCCCACGCGCGGGCGCGCCTGTCCTTGCGGAATCCCAGACACGATCCGACGGGGCAACCAAGGGCCTTGGAGATACTCACCATGACGGTGTCGGCGCCCTGCGCCAGCCGCGCGGGCGTCACCCGGGCCGAGGCAGCGGCGTTCCAGAGCCGCGCCCCGTCGAGATGCACCGCGAGGCCGGCGTCGCGGGCGGCCCGGATCAGGCCGTCGACCGCCGCGGCGTCGAGCACGCGCCCGCCCGCCAGGTTGTGCGTGTTCTCGATCGCCAGCGCCGTGATGCGGGGAACGTGGGGGGACGACGCCCGGAGTGCTTTGCGCACGAGCTCAGGCGTTAGGAGCCCCCCCCCACCGCCGTCCGGGGTCGCAATGGGACGGATCTGCACCCCGGACAGCGCGGCGACTCCGGCCATCTCGTAGTGGATGAGGTGCGCGTTCGCTTCGATCAGCAGCTCGGTTCCCGGCTCGGTTACCAGCCAGATGCCCGTCTGGTTCGCCTGGCTCCCGGAAGGAAAGAACAAGGCATCCTCGGTGCCCAGCAGCTCCGCGATGCGTTCTTCGAGCTTGCGCGTCGTGGGATCGCCGTCGAGCACGTCGTCGCCGACCTCGGCCTCGGCCATGGCGCGGCGCATGCCCGGTGACGGCTTGGTGACGGTGTCGGAGCGCAGGTCGATCGGCTGGGGAGGGGACGTCATCCGAGGCGCACGCGCTGTTGGCGCCGCATGCGCATCAGGTCGTAGGTCTCCGCGACCTCGCCGCCCAGCAGAAACATGTAGGCCGTGTAGTAGATCCAGAGCAGGAACAGCAGGAACCCGATCAGGTTGGCGTTCGAGGCGACCCGGTCGAATGTCACGAAGCTGGCCACGTACAACGCGTACAGCCGTTTGGCGATTTCGAACCCCACGGCGCAAAACACCGACGCGACGAGGCTCGTGCGCCAGTAGATCCGCCGGCTCGGCGCGAACTTGAAAATCACGAAGAACAGCAGCGTGCTGAACACGAGCGACAGAAGCTGCGAGAGGATGCCCCCGCTCGTCGTGGCGAAGGCATTGGCCAGAAACAGCGCCCCCACGACGAACACCATGGCGAGATCGGTGAGCTTGGCGACGGGCCAGGAGCGGTTCTCCTCGGTGTCGAAGACCTCGTTGAGCGCGGCGCGCAGTCCCCCGAACATACGAGTCGAGAACCACAGGAACAGGGGCGCGGCCAGAATTGTGAGGTGCCCGCGTCGCGCGACCAGGTCGGCCAGCGCGCGCTCGATGAAGGCAAACTGCCCGTCCCCGCCCCCGCTCCCGCTCGACTCGGGCAGGAAGCGCTGCAGCAGCTCATGTACGTTGAGTTGTTGGACCGCGAGCTGGTATTCGACGAGGTAGCCGACGACGGCGAGCACGAGCCCGACGAAGGGAATCGCGGTCAGCAGAAGGTCGAACGCGAGCGCGCCGGCGAGAAAGGGAATGTTGTCTTCGTAGGCCGCCTCGATGGTCCGCCGGACGACGCCGGTGACCGTCCGGTGCCAGCCGCCCTCACCGTTCACGCGAGTGGTTCGTCCTCCTCCTCGCTCGCGGGCGGCACGGCGGGCCGCGCCGCGCGCGCGCGACGACGGCGGGCCGCGTCGAGCCGGCGGCGGAGCTGCTCGCGCGTAGAGAGCTCGGCCTCGTCCTCCTCGCCCGCGTCCTCGTCCTCGTCCTCCTCCGCCGCTCGCTCCTCGGCCTCCTTCAGCAGGCCGCGCACGTCATCCACCTTCTCCTCGGCCAGCTCCTTCAGATTGCGCAATCCCTTCGACACTTTGCGGCGCGTGCTCTCCCCGCCCGCCGTGGGCGCGAACACGAATCCGGCCACCGCGCCGAGCACGATCCCGAATAGGAAGGCTCCAAAACCTCCGCCACGCTCGCTCATTCGCCCGCCTCCGCGTCATCCGGCGCCGATACCAGCGCGGCGCGAGGCGCCGCATGGGACACAAGCTTCGGTTTGACGTACTTGTCGGTCACTGCGCGCGTTCCCTTGACCCGCAGCTGCTCAAACAGGAATGCGAACGTCTTCTCGAGATCCGCACCGATGGCCGCGCGCACGTCAGCGGGGAGGTCCCAGAAGCGGCGCTTGAATGGTCCGATGGCCTTCTTGCGGCTCTTGTAAATGAACTGCTCCTCGGTATCGCCCTTCTTCCACTCGTCCTTCGCTTCGGTCTTCACCCACTCGTTCACGTCGCGGCGCAGATCCTTCGGGAGCGCCGGGTGATCCATGACGATGGTCTGGAAATTCGTCGCGAGGTGAATCTCGATCGCCTCGCACTGCGGGAACTGCGAGAACGCTCCCGGCGGCAGCGTCGACGCCCCGTGCTGGACCGCGCCGCCGAGGCCGTATTGGGTGCGCGCCGCCTGCGACAGCGCCTTCAGCGCGTCGAGATCGAGCTGGACCTTGGCGATCGAGCCGTCGGGCAACACCACGCCCCCGTGACTGGTGCCGGTCTGCACCGAGATCTTCGAAATCCCGGCGGCCGTTCCCAGCTTCTTCAGCGTACGGTTGTACCCCTGCATGAACGCGTCCAGCTCGTGCACGTCGCTGTTCTTGCCGCCCACTTCGCCGATCTCCGCGCCGACCGAGGTCGTCACGTCGTCGGGCTCACGGTCACGAATGAACTTGGTCAGCTCGGCGGCGCGCTCGTAATTCGTGCGCTGCTGCTCGTCGAGATTGGGCTTGGCGAGATCGACGAGCGTGGAGGTGTCGATGTCGATGTTGTAGAAGCCCGCGTGCAGCTCTTCCTCGATCAGCGCCCGCAGCGCCTTCAGCTCCGCCTCAGGGTCGGCGGCGTATTTCTTGGCATTGACCTGGACGTGGTCGCCCTGAATGAACAGCGGCCCCACGAAGCCCTCGCGCAGCGCCGCGGCCGTCATCACCGCCACGTACTCGGCGGGCCGCTGATCGGTGTAGGCGATTTCGCTGCGCGCGATCTCGCAGATGATCGCGCCCGCGTCGAGGCGCTTCGCCGCCCGGAAGATCGCGCGACCCGTGTCGTAGGACATGATCCGGACGTTCATCGCCGGCGTCGTGAACGGGGGGACCTCCTCCCGGCCGCGCGCCAGGTACAGCTCGTGAATCGACGCGGGCCGTACACCGGCGCGCTGCCCGATTTCCCAGATCAACCAGCGCGCCTGCGCTTTCTCGTCTTCCGTCCCGAACACCGCCTGGTGCACCACGTCGTCCATGCTGGCGCTTTGGCGGACCGCTGGATTATCGAATTCTTTGAGCATGAGCTCCCGAAGTCCTCCTCGCGGCGGAATTTATGCCCCCCCCCCGCCCCCCGCTACGTCTATGACCAGTCCGTCGTACGCAGGCTCGATGCCGGGCGGCAGCATCGCGGCAAGTGCCTGATGCGTGAATTCGTGCGTGAGATGGGTGAAGTAGGTGCGCCGCGCACCGATGCGCTGCGCTGTTTCGACGGCTTCGGAGATCGAAAGATGCAGCGGGTGCGGGCGCGACAACAGCGCGCTGAGCACCAGCACCTCGAGCCCGGCCAGCGCCCGGACCGCGTCGTCCGGCACGCTCTTTACGTCCGTCAGGTACGCGACGGCACCCACCCGATACCCGAAGACGGCCTGCGCGCCGTGCGGGAGCGCGAGCGGCAGGACCGGAACGCCCGCGATCGCCGTCGGGACAGCTGCCTCGAGGACGTGCGCCGCCAGCTCGGGCTTGCTGGTGCCGATCGGCACCACGATCGATGCATCGAAGATGTACGGGAACTTGGTGGCGAGCTCGGCCATGGTGTCGCGCGACCCGTAGGCGGGCAGCATCGCCCCCCCCAGGCGCACCGACAACGCGCGCAGGTCGTCGATGCCGTGCACGTGATCCGCATGGCCATGGGTGAACAGCACGGCGTCGACATGATCGACGCCCGCCGCCACGAGCTGCAACCGCAGCTCGGGGGGCGTGTCGATCAGCAGGCGCTTGCCGCGGGTCTCGATGAGGGCGCTGGTGCGCGTGCGCCGGTCGCGCGGGTCAGGGGACGTACAGGTGGGACAGCGACAGCCGATCTGCGGCACCCCGAACGACGTGCCGGTGCCAAGCAACGTCAGCCGCACTTCACACCCGCTCGACCTTGATGAGGTTGGTGCTGCCGGAAACGTCCCACGGCAGGCCGGCGGTCATCACAATGCATTCTCCGGGCTGCGCCAGCTGCCGTTTGAGGATGAGGCCGCGCACGACCTCGAGCATCGCGTCGTATCCCGGCACGTGATCCACGAGCACCGGCACGACGCCCCAGACCAGCGCGAGCTGTTGGTAGGTCGTGGGCTCGGTGGTGACCGCCAGGATGGGAACGGGGGGGCGGAGCGCGGCGACCTTGCGCGCCGTGAAACCGCCCTTGGTCAGGGTCACGATGAGCGGCGTTTTCAGCATCCGCGCCACGGCGTGCGTGCCCCAGGCGATCGCATCCTCGGTGGCGACCGCATCGGTCGTGGCGCGGCGCTCCTCGCGATGGCGCTGGGGGTGTCGCTCCATTTCGCGGATGATCCGGTCCATGGCGCGCACGGCTTCCACGGGGTACTGCCCCACCGCCGTCTCCGCCGACAGCATCACCGCATCCGTTCCGTCGAGGATCGCGTTGGCGACGTCCGAGGCCTCGGCCCGCGTAGGGCGGGGATTGTGCACCATCGATTCGAGCATCTGCGTCGCCGTGATCACCGGCTTGCCCTGATGGTTGGCCTCGCCGATCAACCGCTTCTGCACGTGCGGGACCTGCTCGAACGGGAGCTCCACGCCCAGGTCGCCACGGGCGACCATCACGGCGTCCGACGCGGCGACGATCCGATCGAGCGTATCGAGCGCCGTCGCCTTCTCGATCTTCGCCACCAGCTTGATCGTGTTCGGGACCAGCTTGCGCAGGGCCTCGACATCCTCGGCGCGGCGCACGAACGACAGCGCGAGGTAATCCACCCCCGCCTTGATCGCGTCCTGGACGTCCTCCTTGTCCTTCTCGGTCAGCGCGGGCGCCGAGACCTGCACGCCGGGAAGATTCATCCCCTTGTGAGCCGTCAGAATCCCGCCGTCGACCACACGCCCGCGCACGCGCGGCGCATCGACGCCCGTCACGTCGACCGAGAGCAAGCCGTCGTTCAGCAGGATCCGGGAGCCCACGCGCGCATCAGCGGCGAGCCGGTCATAGGTGGTCGGCAGCTCGTCCCCCCGCGCGACGTCCTCGGGCGCGAAGACGACCTGCTGGCCGGCCGTCAGCTCGCGCGGGGCGGAGAGGTCCCCGACCCGGATCCGCGGCCCCTGGAGGTCGAGGAGGATGGCGAGCGGGATCTCCGCACTTTCGGCAACCCGCCGTGCGACGGTGATCCACTCCGCCCGCGTCTCGGGAGTGCCGTGCGAAGCGTTGATCCGGATGACGTTGGTGCCGGCCTGGAGCAGGGCGCCGATGGCCGGCTCGTTCCCGGTCGCGGGGCCGAGGGTAGCGACAATCTTCGTGCGGCGGATCATCTGTGCGCCGTTGGATCGGTTATCCACAAATGCACGCGCTCTCTGAGATGTGGAAAAGTCGGCAGAATGAAACAGCGGCGTGTGCCGCTGCGAGAAGCGACAGCGCTGAGCTACGGCGCGGGAATGCGTTGAGCGGACAACGCCTAGCGAACTGCGTTGCAGCACTACGTGAAGCGACAGCAGGCCGACCGCTGATGGAGGGGCGCTGCATAAAGATTCGCACATCTGTATAGGCGTTCAGCGCACGACCTCGAGCGACTTTTGTTCGAGCCGAGCCTTGAGCTCCTGGAGCACATGGATCGCTCGCGCCATGGCGGAAGCGGGCATCCCCTCGATCGTGCGGGCGGCCAGGCGCCGTTCGAGCTGTCCCACGCGGAGCAGGACCTCGAGACCGTGGCGCGTGAGCGTCACACGGACGCCACGATCGTCGTCGGGGTCGGTGTTGGTCTCGACCAGGCCCTTGGCCTCCAGTCGCTGGATAAAGGTCGTGGCGGCCGCCCGGGACACCCTCAGCTCCCGCGCCACATCGCTGGGCCGCGCGCCGTCAGGACCACCCAAATCGACCGCGGACATGACGGCGTGGGCCCGCTGGGATAGCCCGAAGCTCTTGTAGGCTCGGTTGCCTGCCCGCTCGATGGCCTGGTAGGCGGCGGCCACGGCGTCGGTGAGCTGAAGTGCTAGCTCCGAGCGGTCGCTCATGGGATTCTGGTTGGGGATTAGGGATTCGGGGAAGATGTTAACATGTTGATAGTTAACATACTAAACATTTCCCGGCTTGGCAATCCTTACACTTTCTAGAGGTTCCAGTCCCGAGTCCCCAACCGTAGGCCCGGCGTTCAGCAGGTTTCCGACCAGTCGACCTGCGATTCCCGCTTGCACCGAGTGCACGTCAGCGTCGCCGGCTTGCCGGTGAAGTCCTGCCGTTCCTGACACTGGGGGCAGACGGCGTACGTGGTGGTGACCTCCTCCCCTTCCCTGCCGCCCAGGGTGGGTCTGAGGACGCCCGTCCGGACCACGACACTCCAGCGATCGGGCGGCGTGTCGCGGACGGCGACATCGATGCGGCTGATGCGCACTTTTTTCTTGCGGACCTCGAGGACGACCTTATCACCCGCTTCATCGACGATGGGATACCACGCGCCCCGGCGCAGGATGTCGGCGACGTTGTCGAGGCACCGCGCCCAGCCGCGGCGATTGGAGGAGGAAGAGGATAGCGGACGTGTCATGAGCGGGCCAATGTAGCACATCCTGCTAGATTTCGTTATGCGCACCATCGGTACCGTGACCCGCTTGCAGATCCAGCGCGGCTCGCTGAAACGAGGTGAAAAACCCACGCGCGTGTACGATCCGGCGCCCCTGCTCTCGGTGCCGGCCCTCAACGTCTCACCGGACGGAGCGCTTGGCGCGAGCCCCCACGAGGCCGATACGTGGATCGTCGACGTGCATCACCGGGCGCACCCGCGGACCAAGAACGAGGACGGGTTGCACGGCATCTCCATCGGTTTCACGTCGCACTACATGGCGATGCAGGAGCATTTCGGGAAACGCCTCGCGGTCGGCTGCGCGGGCGAGAATATCATCGCGACCGTCGATCGCCGATTCACCTACGATGAGCTCGCCGGCGGGGTCGCGATTCTGTCGGCCGAGGGCACGGAACGCGTGCGGCTCAAGGTGCTCCAGGTCGCGCACCCGTGCCGGCCGTTTACGGGATGGGCACTCGGCAAACAAGTCGAGCCCGAGGAGCTGAAAACGCATCTGCAGTTCTTGGACAACGGAATGCGCGGGTTCTACTGCGTGGGTGAGGGGATCGGCACTGTTTCGCTGGGAGACTCCGTAGCAATTCTTTAGGACATGCAACGACTAGGCCTCAGACGCAGCAGCGGGCCGCAGGCAATAGGAAACGGGACAACCCTCGCAAGGATTGTCCCGTTGACGTGTGACCGTTAACCGCGGCGCGTCTGTCGCCTAGCTTTTGCCGGTCCGCGCTTTTGTTTTTAGGACAGCTCGTCCCACGCCATCGCCGCCGCCTTCTTGCAGCGATCGCACGTCATCTCGTTGGTCCGCGCTTCGATGCCCTGCCGGTGGCGGCAGGCGGGGCAGACCGCGTACGTCAGCGGGAAGATGCGGCCCAGTCGCTCGATCACGCGCGGCTCGCAGCGGACGATCGTCCACCGCTCCGGCGGATGATAGCGAATCTCGAGGAAGCGACGGTCCACCGGCACGTTGTGGCGGTTGACGTCGAGGACCACGATGTTGCTCGAGGAGATGCGAACGACGGGGTACCATGCGCCACGCCGCAGCGTATGCGCGCCGGCAGGACCGACGCGAGCCCAACCCTTCACTTGCAACCGCGTTGGCGTGACCCTCAGGTTGGCGCTTTCCATGACCTCTAGACTACCCTCATCGTCAAGGGACTGTCGTGACTGGAGTCACAGCGGTTGCGGTCGCGTCAGCGTCACCCACACTCGGAAAACCCGCAGACGTGACATTTAGCACATCCCTCGATGAATGCCAGCTGCGAGCCGCAATCGGGGCATGCACCGATGAAATCGGGCTCGGGTCCACGCGCCGCACGCAGGGCGGCATCACCCGCCGCGCCCCGCACGACCTCGGCCTGCGCCGGCGCCTTCCCCGCGGTGCTGTCCAGCAGATCCTGCTGCACGCCCTGCTTCTCCTGCATCCACTTCTCGATCGCGATGCCGATCGCGTCGGGGACCGACATGACCTTGTTCGGCCCCAGACCCACCGCGCGGTCGGACGAGATGCCGCGCAGCTGCCGGTAGATCTCCGGTAGCGGAACACCCGAGCGCAGCGCCAGGGAGATCAGCCGGCCGATCGCTTCGACGTCCGCCATGAGGGCGCCACCGGCCTTGCCGAGCGACATGAACACCTCGAACGGCTGGCCCTTGTCGTCCTCGGTGATCGTCACGTACATCGTGCCGAGCGGCGACTCGACGCGCCGGGTCGAGCCTTTCAAGAGATCGGGACGCGAGCGCTTGGCGCGGCGCTGGAGGTTCTCCGCCTCCACATCGTGCAGCCGGTCCTTGGTCAGGTGCAGCTCGGTCTCGAGCTCCGCGATCCGGCTCAGGGCCTCGGCGAGTGCGTCCTTCGCTGCCGTGCTGCCCGCCCCCTCCTGCACCTTCTTCGCGGTCGAGCCGGTCGAGAGCACCTGATTCTCGCGCGCGCCGTCGCGGTACACCGTCACGCCCTTGCACCCGAGCTGGTAGGCGTAGCGATAGATCTGCTCGACGTACTCCTCGGTGGCCTCATTCGCGAAGTTGCAGGTCTTGGAGATCGCCGAGTCGGTGAACTCCTGGAACGCGCCCTGCATCTGAATGTGCCATTCGGGCGTCACGTCGTGCGCCGTCACAAACACGCGCTGCCACTGCTTGGGCACGGCATCGAAATGGATGTGGCCGGCGGCGGCGATCTGCGTCATCAGCTCGTCCGAGTACCAGCCCTCCTGCTTCGCGATGGCGACGAAGTCCTCGTTCGCGTCGGGCATCAACACACCGGCCTGATTCCGCATGAACGCCACCGCGAACAGCGGCTCGATCCCCGACGAGCAGCCGGCGATGATCGAGATCGTGCCGGTGGGTGCGACCGTGGTCAGGTTGCAGTTGCGCAAGCGACGCATCGGGCGGATACGCTCACCGCGCGCGTTGCGAGCGCACGTGGCGTCGGGACCCCAGATCGAGCGCTCCCACTCCGCAAACGTGCCGCGCTGCGTGGCGAGCTTTTCGGAAGCGACCTTCGATTGCTCATCAACGAACTCCATGAGCTTGCGACCGAGCGCCACACCTACCTCGGAGTCGTAGGGGATGCCGAGCCGGACGAGCAGGTCGGCCCAACCCATGATCCCGAGGCCGATGCGCCGGATGCGCTTGGCGAGATCGTCGATCTCGGGCAGCGGATACTTGTTCGCGTCGATGACGTTGTCGAGGAAATGCGTGCACAGATGCACGGCCGTGCGCAGGCCGTCCCAGTCCACGTCGCCGTTCTTGACGAAGAGGCCGACATTGATCGAGCCGAGGTTGCACACGTCGTAGGGAAGCAGCGGCTGCTCGCCGCAGGGGTTCGTGGCCTCGTAGCTCCCGAGGTGCGGCACCGGGTTGTAGTGGTTGGCGCGGTCGATATAGAACACGCCCGGCTCGCCCGTCTTCCAGGCCCCGTGCACGATCTGCTTGAATACTTCCCGCGCGTCGAGCTGGCCCACAACCTTGCCCGTGCGCGGGTGGATCAGGTCGTACGAGTTCCCCGCCTCGAGCGCCAGCATGAAGGCATCGGTCACCGCCACGGAGATGTTGAAATTGGTCACCTGCGTGAGGTCGTCCTTGCAGTGGATGAAATCCATGATGTCAGGATGATCCACGCGCAGGATGCCCATGTTGGCGCCGCGCCGGGTGCCGCCCTGCTTCACGACGTCGGTCGAGGCGTCGTACAGCTTCATGAACGAGACCGGCCCCGACGCCACGCCCATCGTCGAACGGACGACGTCGTTCTTGGGACGCAGCCGCGAGAAGGAGAACCCCGTCCCGCCACCCGACTGATGCACCAGCGCCATCGCCCGCAACGTGTCGTAGATGCCCGAACGGCCGTTGGAGAGGGCGTCCTCCACCGGGAGCACGAAGCAGGCCGAGAGCTGGCCCAGGGGCCGGCCGGCGTTCATCAGGGTCGGGGAGTTCGGCATCCAGACCCGGGTCGCCATCAGCTCGAAGAACGTCTCCGCCAGGCTTTCCACAGCGCGGTCCGAGGCGCCGTAGGTCCGGTCGGGGGCGGCAATGGTGCGCGCCACCCGCCAGAACAGGTCCTCAGGGCGCTCCACCGGCTTGCCATGGTCGTCCTTGACCAGGTAGCGGCGCTCCAGGACCGTCAGGGCGTTTGCGCTCAAATCGAGATGACGGCTAGATGCGGTCATGCGAATCTCACGGCGAATCGAGGTGAATTTTGGAAGTTAATCGAACGTGGAGGCCCAAGGTAGATGCGTGATCGACGCCGGGCAAGACTGAACTTGCGTGTTGGCGCGACTCGCACTCCGAGTATCAACATCACAAAGTTGTTCTCTCGACGGGAAACGCTCCAGCGCGGTGCCGCGCCGCCTGCTCGACGTAGTGCTCCCACGTCCCTCTGATCCGCGCACGCAAACCATCGTCCACGTGACGCACGACACGCGCCGGCACACCCATGACGAGCGAGCCGGGCGGGATGCGCATCCCTTCCGGGACCACCGCCCCGGCGGCGATCACGCTGCCGGCTCCCACATGCACGTCGTTGAGCAGAATCGACCCCATCCCGATGAGACATTCGTCTTCGACGGTGCAGGCATGCAGGATCACGCGGTGCCCCACCCCCACCCGCGCGCCGATCAGCGCCGGCTTCCCTTCATCCACATGCACGATGGTCGCGTCCTGGAGATTTGTGGCCTCGCCGATCACGATCGGCGCCATATCGCCGCGCACCACGGCCTGATACCACACGCTCGAGCGTGGCCCCAGCGTCACGTCGCCCATCACGACCGCCCCAGGCGCAATAAACGCGGTCGGGTCGACGCTGGGTGTGTGGGGAGGGATTACTGGCGTACGGGCTGGAACGGCCACTGCACCCACGCCTCGGTCGGCTCGCCGTTTTTCTGAGCCGGATTCCAACGCAGGTTCTTGGCCATATCGAGGGCTTCGTTGTTGAACGTGTCGACGTTGGACGGCACGTACACGCGCGCTTCCATCGTCGTCCCGTTACGCGAGACGCGGACGAGCAGGATCGCCTGGCGCGGGAAGATCGGCGCGTCCTGGGAGACGGGAATCAATGTCGGCGAGAGCGGCACCGGCCGGCTGTCGAAGCAGATGTTGTCCTGGTTGTACGCCGGACCGAACTGATCGCAGGGTCCCGTCCCCTCATCGAGCTGCTGCTGCATGTTCAGCCGCACGTTGTACGTCTCACCGGCGGTGATGATCACCTGGCGGTTGTACGTGCGATAGCCGGCCGCGCGCACGATCAACTGGTGCACGCCCGGATCCAGATCGATCTGCGTGCCGCGCACCAGCTGCCCCTCGATGCTGATGTTCGCTCCCTGCGGCACGTTTTGGAGCACAAGACGTCCTGGCGCTGAGGCCGGCGCTGGCGGCGGGGGGGGTGGCTGCGCAGTCGTGCCGGTCGAATCAGCGGCGAGTTTGGTCGTGTCCCCCCCCGGAACGCGGGTGCCCGGATCGGACGGCGTGATCGGCCCCCCCGCGACGGCCGAGTCGGGCTGAGGGAAGATCAGGCCTTTCTTGTAGGCATAGAAGCCGCCGCCGCCGAACACCGTCCCCACGATCACCAGCCACAGCACCAGCGCGGACAGCACTGAGCGGCGCGGCTGCTCTCGGACGAGCGTGGGGGGCACGGTCCCCGCACTCGCGCCGGGGCGGGTGCCGGTCGCGCGCGGCAGCGGGGTCGTGGGCGCGGACGACATGCGCACGCCTGCCAGCGACGGCATGGCCTGGGTCGCGTCCGTGGTGAACGACACCGACCGGCCGCCTTCGAGGACGCTGATCAGCTCATCGGCGTTCTGGAACCGCTGCGCCGGCGTCTTCGCCATCATCTTGCGGATGACTTCGAACAGCTGGCGTTTTTCCGGATTCTCCAGCGCCGGCATGGGCACTTCTTCCATGATGTGCTTGTAGCCGATCGAGAACGAGTCTTCGCCATCGAACGGCACGGTGCCGGTCAGGCACTGATACGCCACCACACCCAGCGAGTAGAGGTCGCTGCGGCCGTCGAGCGGCTGGGCTTTGGCCTGCTCGGGGCTCATGTAATGCGGTGTGCCGATCGACATGCCGGTACCGGTGAGCTTGCCGCCGGACGCCGCTTTGGCGATCCCGAAGTCGGTGACCACCGCGTGCCCATGTTCGTCGAACATGATGTTGTCGGGCTTGATGTCGCGGTGGACGATTTCCTTCTTATGCGCATACGACAACGCGCGGCCCACCTCCGCGAGAATCTTCTTGATTTCGCCGGGCGGCAGGCTGCCGCGCGTCCCGAGGACGCTGGACAGCGGCTTGCCGCGCAGAAACTTCATGACGAAGTAGATGATCCGGCCGGATTTTCCGACGCGGTAAATCGGAATGATGTTGGGATGCTCGAGCCGGGCGGAGGTGCGGGCCTCGCGCTGGAAGCGCTCGACGAATTCTTTGTCGAACGCGAGCGAGAACGGCAGGACTTTGATCGCCACTTCGCGATCGAGCTGCTTCTCCTTCGCCTTGAACACGATCGCCATGCCGCCGCGGCCCAGCTCTTCGAGGATCTCGTACTCTTCGTTGAGCTCCGCGCGCACCATGTCGATTTCGGAGATATCGGGCGCATCCACGCGCACGCCCGTCGGCGTCGTCGCGGTCAAATCGAGACCGCACGAGTCGCAGAATTTGGCGGTGTCCTTATTCTGGGTGCCGCAGCGAGAGCAGTACATCCCGTCTCCGAGGGAGCCGGGCCTAACTTAGGGTTTGGGTGGATGCCGTGCAACAACTAACGCTGCACGACTTGGAATCGCTGCTCGCGCGTGACGCTGGTCCGGGTGGCGGGATCGGAGATGACGACGGACAGCCGGTAGGTGCCTTTCGACACGTCACGCAGTTCGATCCCACGTTGCACGCGCGTGACGGACCCCGTGGACGGCGCGTCGAACTCGAGCAGCACGGGCGAGCGCCGGCCGCCGAACAGACGCCCGATGGAGCCGAACACCGAGCGCCCGCCCTCGCGCTCGAGCCGCACGACGGTGTGATAGGACGTTCCCGTCGCGAGTCCGTAGATCTCGTAGTAGAGATTCACCGCGCCGCCTTCAGGAAACCGCTGCAGCGGATTGAGGGCCACCGTGTCCCCCGCCGGCGAGAACCAGACCAGACCAGACCCCGCCCGGCCCACGACGAGATCGCTCACGGCGAACCGTTGCGGCTCCAGCCGCTCGACCGTGAGCGGCTCGATGAGGAGATCGCCGGCGCCGCCATCGACGCTGCGGACGAGCAGCCGGTACTGATAGCGGCCGGCCGGCACGGGGATCGCGAGCCGTCCCGTGAGGTACGACGGCCTGCGCAGCGCCTGCCGCGCCCCGAATACGCGCACGGTGTCGAGATTTGCCACCACGCGATCGCTGGAATCGGAGATCACGACCCGAAACTCGAGCGGATAGCGAACGCCGTCCACCGCGGGCTGCGGATCGAGCCGGTCGGCCGGAATGGCGAACACCACGTGGAGGACCTGGCCGCTGTCCGCGCCTCCTGCGCCGGCGCCTACGACAAACTCGCTCGCCACGACGTCGAGCGGCTGCTCGAAGCGCTGGAGATAGCTGTCGCTCGTCGTCCCGATCACGATGTTGCGGCGCCCCTGCTGGCGGTCCTGCGCCAGCTCCGTCCCCGCCGCGCGCTGGCTGTGGCCGACCCGCGAATACAGCGATCCGAATTGATCGCGGGTCTGGTAGAGTGCGGCGATCTCGGGGTCGCTGGAGGACGCGGCGCGCACCGCGCGGTGGAACCCGAAGACGTCGGCCAGACTCTCGATGAGCTTGAAATCCTGTACGTCGTCGCGCGCGGCGAAGTGGAAGATCAGGTCCGGCTCGCCGCGCCGGTAATAGAGCCAGCTCTCGTTGGCGGCGCAGCCTTCCCCGTCGACATCGAGCGGTCCCCCGCACACGAACTGCGCGCGCTTGTCGGGCTCCCCATGGCGCAAATAGATCACGCCGCGGTCGTCGAACTCGACCTGCGCGGTCCGGTACACTTCGGTGATGTCGTAATGGCGGTGGCGGCTGACGAGCCGGAAGTTGCGGCGCACGTAGAACCAGCGGCGATAATGCTCCGCCAGCCGCTCGCCCACGTCGCGCGCTTCGACGACGTCGCGGCGAGTCCAGAGCGCCTCGAGCCAATGCTGGCGCGCATCCGGAGTCGGCAGCGCGTCGAACGCCGCCAGCTCCGCGGAATCGGCGATCCAGGACAGATCGAGCCGGTACATCCCGAGCGCCTGCGCCGACGTCGCGGCGCGCACACCGGCGAAGTAGCTCACCCATCCCTGGGCGGGCCGCCCGGCGAAATACGCGGTGCGCGCGAGCTCCAGCTGGCCGACGCCGGAGTCGCCGCCGATCCGGAGGTAGGTCGCGAACGCGGCCAGCGCGGAATCGGCCTCACCGGCCTCGCGCTCCACGCGGCCGCGCACCAGCTGCACCTCCGCGTACCGCCCCGCCGGCCCCGCGGCGGCGAGCCGCACCGCGTTCAACGCGACCTCGAGCCGCGGGCGAATCCGTTGCGTGAGCGCCGTGTTCGCGAGATCCACCACCGCCGACGCGAACGACGGGTCCACCTCGGTCGCGCGGGCGAACGCCCGCGCCGCCTTCGACAAATAATCTTTGCCGAGCATCTGGCGAATGTTCTCGATCGCCATCGACGCATGTTCGCCGACGGCCAGCTCCGCGAGTCCCACGCCGTACCACGGGTACGGCCACTCCGGCCGCAGCTCCGCGGCCCATTCGAATTCGCCGGCGGCGTCGTCGTAGTGCGATTTGGTCTTGGTGATTTCGCCCAGCCGGTAGGCAATGAATCCCAGCCGGAGATGAATCATGGGGTCGTCGCGATGTTGCCGGGCGACCGGGATCGTGGTGGCTTCGAGCTGCCCCAGCCCGGCGCTGTCGGTCACCCCCGCGAGCGAGTCGCGCAGCGCTTCGAGCGATGCGCGATCCGCGGGCGATTGCGCCAGCGTGGCGAGCAGGAGCAGCACGGCAGGACCCATGCTGCTTTCATTATACAGTCGGCCGCCAGCGGGCGATTTGCAGGCTACGTCAGAAGTCGGAGCCGAACGCGCCGTACACCATGGCCTGACCGGTCACGGGCTGCGCGACGCCGACCCGCACGCGCAGCGGCAGGTCGTAGCTCACGGTGAGGTCGCCGACCAGCTCCACCCCGACCGACCGCAGGCGATGCAGGCGCGCCGGCTCGCCGGGATTCCAGGCATCCCCCAGATCGCCGAACAGCGAGAACGCGAACTTGTCGGCGCCGATCGGGAGATGCCCCAGCAGCCGCCCGACGAGCGCCAGCGGCAGCCGGTACTCAGCCGTCAGGGTCGCCGCGCGCCGCCCGTGCAGCGCGCCCGCCGGGTATCCGCGCACCGGGAACGTGCGCACGCTCCCGATGCTTTGGCCAAACCCGAGCTCGATGGCGCCCGACGAGACGCCGCCCACCGAGAGACTATCGGGGATCGGCCCATCCATCGAGCCGACCGCGCCTCGAACCGCGAGCACCGGGTACGCGAATCCGATCCGTGGCCCGAGACGCAGGTACGCACTGCTCCGCGCTCGCACTTCACTGAGCCAGCGCTCCGTCCCTTGCTCTTGCCGGTTGCGATACAGCACGCTCGCGAACGCGCCGTCCTGCAGCGACACCGACAACGGCCCGGCGACCGCGGAGCCGACCGACAACGTCGCCACGCCGCCGACGCGATCACGGTTGACGCAGCCGGTGCAGATGTCGGCGAGGTTGGTATCGGGAATCGAGACGTAGCGCCGGCCTTCGTATTCCGCGGCGAGCCGCAGCGACACCACGCTCCACCAATGACGGTCGATCACCGTGGCGCCCAGGCTCGCGTTGCGGCGCTCCGATGACACGACATGTCCGCCGCTGGCCGTGCCGACCAGCGACCAGTCGTTGGAAACGGAGAAGTCGAGCGTGGGAGTGCCGAGCGCATCACTAATAAGGAAGAGGGACCCCTGGGCGCGGCGCGGCGCGCCGGACACGAGCCCCTGCACAAGGTACGAGTACCGGCCGACCGCGTCCGCACCGGCGGTGGCTGCTCCGAAAAACACACCCGCGTCGCCGGTGTTGAGCAGCAGTGGAATCCAGAAGTGCGGCCGGAGCGAGCCCCAGGAGGCGTAGCCGGTCTCGCGCACGGGCACGGGTCGCGCGGCGGTGAACGCCGGCGCCGTACTCGTATCGATCGAAGCAGCGATGGGGAGCGGCTCGACGGAACGCAGCTCCCAACCGTCGTCGCCGAGCGTCGCGAACAGAATTCGCCCGTCCGCCAGCGGTGCCGGCGCGCGCGCGCCGTGCGGCTCGGCGGTCACTTGCACGATGCCCTGCCCTTCCTGCCAGCGATGCACCTGCGGAAAACCGGCGGCGTCGGTCACGAACAGCACGGCCGCGCCGTCACGGGTCCACACCGGATCGGCCACGACGCCCCCCCGTGGTGCTGCCAGCAGCACGGTGAGTCCATCGGGCACTCTGTCGCGCCAGCGCACCAGCTCCCAACGCCCGCTGCGATGTCGCGGCGCCACAAGCCAACCGCCGTCGGGTGACGGCACGACCGGCCCCCACGTCACGGAGCCTGGGGACTCGGCAGGGATGGTAGCGGAGGAAAGGGGCCGCGTCGGCGTGTTGCCTCCTGGCGTGAGCCGCAACGATGCGAGCATACCACCGCCGGCGCGTGGCTCGGTCAAGCGCGCGGCGGTGGTCAGGCGTTGCCACGCGCCGTCCGGCGACCAGCGCCACAGATCGCTGCGCAGGTTCCAGCGGCCGGCAAACTCGAGCTGCGACACGACCAGGGTATCGGCGAGCCAGTCGAAGCCCACCTGCCCCGTGATGCGGTGCGTTCGCAGGACGGCGCCGCTGTGCGCATCGACAACCCGCAGCCGCTGTGCCCCGCGGCCGTCGTCGTGGATGTAGGCGACCGAGCGCCCATCCGGCGACGTGCGCGCCAGCGGCTCGGCACGTAGCTGTCCCACGATGAGGTGGCTGCGCGTCGCACCAGCCTCAACGCCCGCGGTGGCCACCGCACTGTTCCAGCTCGTCTCGAGATCCACACCGGTGCGCCGCAGCGGGCGACCCACGCGAAACGGAATGAGCTGGCCCGCCGTGGCTTCGACGAATCGCGGCGCGACCGAGTCATTCGCCGTTTCCGACAGGTATTCGTAGAACCGGCTGCCGTACGCGTAAGGCGCCAGACCGCCCGGCCAGCGCGTGAACAGCAGCGCGTCCCAGGAGCGGCGGGCACGGCCCGCGGCGACGTCGGCCGCGACGATCTGGCGGTGAAAGCTCCCGTCGGCGCGTCCCCCGCTCGTGAACCGAGACTCGTAGTAGGTCGCGATGCCCTCGGTCACCCAGCTCGGTTGATACTGATTGGGAAACAGCCCCGGTACGCGTCCAAATACCGATTGCAGCGTCCCCCACAGGCCCCGCGAACGGTCGAGATGAAACACGTGCGCGAGCTCATGCACGATCACCAGTCGCTCCCAACTGTCGTAGGTCTGGAGGCCGGGATCGGTGACGGGGGGGACGAGGAGAATCGTGAAGCGGTTGGAGGGGTAGGTCGACGTGAAGCCGTTGGGGAAGTCTACGTCATCCGACAACGTGAGATCGGTGATCCCGCGTGGCGGGTGCAGCTCGGTGGCGAGGAGCCCGTAGGCCCGCTCCGCTTCCGCGGCGGCCTCGATCGCCTTGTCGCGATACGACGGCCGAAAGTGAATCCGAAAGTGCTCCGTATGGAGCGTGCGCCACGTGCCGGACGGATTAACCTGTGCGGCGGGTGGTCGAGCCAGCAGCAACAGCAGCACGACGCACGACGCACGACGCACGATCACCGCGCCATCTCGCGCAGGTAGTCTTCAATCCCCCGCACAATCCCGCGAGCATACCGGAGCTGACCCTCGGGACTGCCGAGCATCGCTTCCTGCTCCGGGATCATCATGAACAAACCTTCCGTGAGCGCCGAGGGCATCCAGGGGTTTCGCACCAGGGCGTAGTCACCACGCCCCATTCCCAAATCCCGAACCCCCAGTTCCGCGACGAGCGCCCGATCCAGCGCGCGCGCCAACGCGGCACTGCGCGGATGGAAGTAGTAGACGCTCGTGCCGTTGTTGACGAACGGATTGACGCCGTCGGGCAGGGCATTGGCGTGGATCGAGACGAGCACATCAGCGTCATGCTGCTCCGCGAATCGTGTGCGCGGGAAGAGGTCGACCGGACTCGAATCCGTGCGCGTCATGAGCACAGTCGCACCCGCCCGCTCGAGCAGCGCCTTGGCGCGTTGCGCGACGGCGAGTGTGGCGACCGGCTCCCACAACCCGGAGGGACCGCGCGCGCCGATCGGCGGATGCCCGGGATCGAGCACGATCGTCCGTCCCCGGAGCGGCCGGCGCGGATCGATCGCGGGCGGACGCCGAATCTCGAGCAGCAGATCGCGGCCGCTCCAGCGCGTGCGATATCCCCACACCGGCCCCGCGAGCGTCAGCGTGATGGTCACCTCGTCGGCGACCGGCTGCGCATAACTCATCCGTGTGACGTACGGGTCGGTGCCGCCATGCTGCATCCAGTTCACGTTCGACGCGACGCCGTACAGCCGCAGCGTCAGGCTGCGATCGGATTCTTCGACTTGAAACGGGACCCGGGCAGGCAGGGGAATACGCAACAGCAGCGATAGCGGCGTTCCCGACAGTCGTACTGAGCCGACGGTGCCGCCGGGCGGCGGCGTGCCGGGGGCGAGCGGGACGACATCGCCGCTGTTCACCCACGCCACGGCGCCGCGCGAGAGCTGCACGCGCGTCTGGCTCCCCCACCGGGCCGTCGCCACGGCGGTCGTGCCGAGTGGGAAGAACCAATTGTAAGTGCCGTAGGGAACCGCTCTGCCAACGGTGAGGCTGTCGCTCTTGCCGGTGTGCGCGGTGTCGTCGTCAAGCACGACGACCCGCGGGCGACTTCGGTCCAACGTGTCCAACACGAGCGGCCACACCGCGCGCGCGGTATCGGCTCCGAGTATGACCTCGACGATCGCATCGCACAGAGGCGTGGCGGGTAACCACGCGACATACCGATCCGCGACGGGAGGGAGGCGGTAGGCGGCGGTATCGATGCCGAACGCGCGAACGCCCCACGCCGGCTCTTCGGGGAGCGTGTCGGGCACGAACCAGATCTCGTCTCGTCGGCCCTCCATGCGCAGTCGCACACGCGCGCCGGGCGTGGCCCGCACCGCGAGGCGCACGCCCTCGCCCGCCGGGAACACCAGCGTGTCGCCCGGGGTGAAGCTGGTCGTGTCGATCCACACGGTGGCCTCCGGGGGTGGCCGGTAGGGCCGCGCGATTCGGGCGACGAACGTCGTCTCCTGCTGCTCCGAGCCGACACCTGCGCGCGCGGCAATCTGAACGCGGGCGAGCGAATCCGTGGGCAACGGGATCCACGCGAGCCAACTCCCGTTCGATAGCACGCGCACCGGGAACCCGTTGATCGATAGCGCGACGTCGCCCCGCCCTCGTCCGACGCTGCCAAACAAGAACGAGGAGTCCCGCGCCTGAATCGCATCGGCGGTATCGGGATACACGACGGTGATGTGCAACGGCTCACGCGATGGGCTGGGCGACCGGTTCGCGCCGGACGGTGCACCAGTCGCACACGCGGTCACGGCAACGAAAATCATGACGCTGGCCGCTCGCATGTGGCGCAAGCTAGCGGCGAGCAATAGATTGGGCCACCTGACTTTATGACCCTTAGCGCTTGCCAATATTGCGGCCGGCAACACGACGCCGGCGCGCAATTCTGCTCCGACTGCGGGAAGCCGCTGACCAAAGCAGCGGCGGCGCGGGCCGCCGTCGCCGCGGGGGGTGGGGGCGGAATCGTCTCGCGCACCAGCCCGCTGACCCCGGAGTCCGCCGGCGCCGACGTTCCCTGCCCCATCTGCGGCACGGTGTCCGCAAAAGGGGGCGGCGGGGTTGGGCCAGGCGGGCCTGCGCCTGAGGGCCGAGACAGTTACGACCGGCGGTCGATTCCCGGCAGACGCTCCGATCATTCCCTCACGCTGGTGCTGGTTTCGGAGATGGCCACGGAAGTGGCGCATTTCGAGTGCAAACATACGTCGACGACGATCGGGCGGATCGAGGGCGATATTCGCTTCCCCGAGGACCAGTTCCTCTCGCCGTTGCACGCCAAGATCTCGTGGGAAGAAGGCGGGCTCATGGTCCGCGATCTCGGCAGCCGTAACGGCACGTGGGTGTTTCTCGAGGCGCCCTACCGGCTCACCGACGGCGACCTGATCCTCATCGGCTCTCAGATCTTGCGGTTCCGCCGGCTCGGCTACCCGGGTCCGCACACCGCCGAGGCCGACGCGACCAAGCGCATGGGCAGCATGGTGCCGAGCGCCGACATCGCCAGCCTCACGCAGCTGCGCACCGACGGCAGCTCGCGCGACGTTATTCAGCTGTCTCCCGGGCGCGACGTGCACATCGGTCGCGAGCGCGGCGACTGGATTTTCCCCTATGACCCCTCGATGAGCGCGCAGCATGCCACGGTGCGCTCCGAGGACGCCGACTTCGTGCTGGTGGACGACCACAGCCGTAACGGAATCGCGATCGCCGCGCGCGGCGCGATGCCGTTGCAGCACGGGTCGCGCATCATGGTCGGCGACAAACTGCTGCGCGTCGAGCTCCCCGGCGGTTATCCGGACGGGGGAGCCGCGGCATGAAGATTTGTCCCGTCTGCTCCACCGAGTACCCCGATGACGTGAAGTTCTGTCCCAACGACGGGCAGACGCTGCGCTCGGCAGCGCCCGCCGGCGATCTGGTGGGACAGGTGATCGCCGATCGCTACCACGTCGTAAAGAAGCTCGGCGAAGGCGGCATGGGTCAGGTCTATCTCGCCGAGCACGTGAAGATGGGCCGGCGCAGCGCGATCAAGGTGATGAACCCCTCGATGGTGCACGATCCCGACGCGGTCGCGCGGTTCAACCGGGAAGCGTCGAATGCCAGCCGCATCACGCATCCCAACGTGTGCGCGATCTACGATTTCGGCGAAACACCCGACGGGCTGATCTACCTCGCCATGGAGTTCATCGAGGGCGAGCCTCTCACCGATCTGCTCGAGCGCGACCGCGCGCTGCCGCTGCCGCGCGCGGCGAGCATCTTCCTCCAGACGGCGGAGGCCCTGCAGGCCGCGCACGATCTCGGGATCGTGCATCGCGATCTGAAGCCTGACAACATCATGCTGACGCGTCGCAAGGGTGGCGGCGACACGGTCAAAGTCGTGGACTTCGGGATCGCCAAGGCGGTCGGCGGTGACGACGCCGGCCAGAAGGTCACCAAGACCGGCCTCGTGATCGGCACGCCCGAGTTCATGAGCCCGGAGCAGCTCTCCGGCGACAAGCTCGATGGGCGCAGCGATCTCTACTCGCTGGCGCTGGTGCTGTACCGGATGCTGGCCGGCAAGCTGCCGTTCGAAGCGACCACGGTCCAGGAGACGATGATCAAGCGGCTCACCGACGAGCCCACGAAGCTCGCCGACGCGCGCCCCGATCTTTCGTTCCCTCCGGGCCTGCAGCCGGTGCTCGACACGGCGCTGGCGCGCACGCCCGCGGAGCGCTACCAGAGCGTCGCGAAGTTCGCGGCCGACGTCGCCGCGGTCGCTGGGCGACCGGTAGCCCGCTCCGTCCCGGAAACTGAGGCAAAGACGCAGCTGCTCGATCCCTCGGCGGCGACACCCACCACGCGCATCTCGGCGAAGGCGCGGGCGCCCAGCGCCTCCAGGAAGAAGACGTTCGTACCGGTCGCACTCGGCCTCATCGTCGTGCTGGCGGCTGGCAGCGCTTGGATCGTGCTGAGTGGCGGATCCAAGGCGAGCGGAATGCCGCCGGACAGCGCCGTGTCGCACGACACGGCGAATCCCCGGTCGACGCCACAGAATGGCCCCAGCGCGCCGGCCGCACCACCGAGCGCCGCGCGCGGACCGGACAGTGCTTCGATCGATCGACAACTGGGCGACGTGATGGAACTCGTCCTCGATCCACAGACCGCCGAGAGGGGACGCATCCAGGCGACCACCATTTACAACAAGACGGACGCACCGGCGACCTTGCGCGCGCAAGCCGCGTTCATGGTCGCCCAGGCGTTCTTCCTCGAGTCCCGGCTGGACCAGGCCTGCCAATGGAACCGCCTGGCCCTGCAGCTGAAACCCCTCAATGCCACGTACCTGAAGTTCCAAGGCGACCAGGGTTGCGCGTCGTGACTTTCTTCAGCGCCAAGAAGCCCATTCGTGTCGAGGTCTTCGGCAAGACCGACCTCGGTCGCACGCGCGACCACAATGAGGACCGCTTCCTGGTCGCCGACCTGACCCGGAAGGCGGCGAATCTGCAACCCGACGTGCGCCAGCATACGATCGGGCCGCGCGGCACGCTGCTGGTCGTTGCCGATGGCATGGGGGGCGCGGCGGCGGGCGAGCTCGCGAGCGAGATGGCGGCCGACACGATCTACGGTCACCTCGTGAAGACCTGGAACGCCGAGGAGGAAATCACGCCCCAGCGCTTCGCGTACCGTCTGAAAGAGGCGGTCGAGGTCGCGAACGCGAACATCCACGCGCACGCCAAGGCGCATCCGGAAGTGCGCGGCATGGGCACGACGACGACGGCGGCGGGCGTCCTGAACGACCATCTCTATCTCACCCAGGTCGGCGACAGCCGCGCCTACCTGATCCGCAGTGGCCAGGCGCATCAGATCACCAAGGACCAGTCGCTGATGCAGCGGCTGGTCGAGGCCGGCGAGCTGACCGAAGAAGAGGCGGCGCACTCCGAGCGGCGCAACATCATTCTCCAGGCGCTGGGACCCGATCCCAAGGTCAAAGTCGACCTCACGCATCAGGAGGTCCGCCGCGGCGACGTGCTGGTGCTCTGTTCCGACGGCCTCTCCGGCCAGGTGAAGAAGGAGGAGATCGCGAAGGTCGTGACGGAGTCGCACGATTTGAGCGCCGCGTGCGAGAAGCTGATCGCGCTCGCCAATGAGCGGGGCGGTCCGGACAACATCACGGTCGTGATCGCGCGCTTCGACGGCGACGGGCTGCGCTTCTCCGGCAGCGGAACCCAGGAAGACGTGGGGCATCAGGTCTATCCGCTCATCGACACCGAGACCAGCACCGAGCCGGTGCCGGTGTACAGAGGCAGCCGCCCCCCGGTGCCGAACAAGGAAACCCGGCAGCAAACGCGGACGCTCGTGCTCGCCGTGATCGCGATCGCGGCCGCCCTGATCTGGTACTTCACGCGCTCGCAGTGAAAGCGCAATTCAAGTTTCTCTCCGGAGCCCGCGCGGGGCAGATCGACGCCTTCCGCAAGGGTTACATCGGCCTCGGCCGCCATCCCCTGTCCGACGTCCGCTTCGACGCCGAGCGCGATCTCGATGTGTCGTCGCGCCACGCGGCGATCGTGCGCAAGACCGAAGGATTCGTGCTTCAGGACCTCGGCAGCCGCAACGGCACCTTCGTCAACGGCAAGCGCATCACGGGCGACACCGTGCTGCGCGACGGGGACGTCATCGGATTCGGCGCGAATGGCCCGGCGCTCGAATTCGCGGTCTTGGAGGCCGATCAGGATCTGCCGCCGACGGCGGCCGCCGAGGCGCTCGCGGAACGAGCGTCCTCCCCGCGCGAGATCTATCACGCACCCTCGCGCCCAAGCACGGGGATTCGGATCGCGGTTGAGGTTGCGCGGCAGACCGCGCATCTCCGGCGCACGACCAAGATCCTGCTCGTCTCGCTGATTGTCGTAGCCAGCGGCTTTACGTGGATCCAGATCGACGGGCGGCGACGGGCGCGCGAATCGGAAACGATGAGTCAGCAGGTCCAGACCGAGCTCCAGGGTGTGCGCGATGCCTTGAAGGCATCGCAGGACGAGACCACCCGGTTGCGCCGCGAGCTGTCGGCGTCCGGCGGTGACGCGGCGTCGGTGGCGCGGCTGCGCAGCGAGCTCGAGACGGCGGAGCGCCGCCAGCGCGCGCTCGCGGGGGCGGCGGGCGTCGACTATCGCGCGCTGTCGCACCAAAACCAGGACGCCGTCGCGATCGTGCTGGTCGAGTACACCGACGGCGAGCGCTTCAGCGGCACGGCGTTCGCGATCGACTCGATGGGCATCATGATCACGAACAAGCACATCCTGGCTGGTGAGGACGGTACCAAGACGCCCAAGCGGCTGGGGGTGATCTTTTCGGGCAGCACGCAATTCTGGCGTGCCGAGATGATCGGCGTGTCGCCGCAAGCGGACATCGGCGTGTTGCGTGTGCTGATGAAGGGCGCCTCGCCGCGCGTGCGCGGGCTAGCACGTACGCGTGAAGGCATCGAGCGCGGCGACCCGGTCGCGATTCTGGGCTATCCGCTCGGCTTCGACCTACCGATGGAAGCACAGGGCGGCAGTCCCATCGCCGAGCCCACGCTCACTGTGGGGACGGTCAGCAAGGCCCTGACGTCGGTGGTGCAGGTGGACGCATATGGAGCGCCCGGGTCATCGGGCAGTCCGATTTTCGATCGGGATGGGCGCGTGATCGCCGTGCTGTACGGCGGCGAGCGAGAATCGAACGGCAAGATCATCTTTGCCGTGCCTGCCTACATCGTCGCCGACTACCTGCGGAGCCTCAACCTCCCGCGGTAAGACTCATTCGGGCTGGTGCCACAGGAACGCTCGTAGAGGATTCTCGATGATCGCATTCCGTAATCTGCGCGTCGTGGCGGCTTTGCTCCTTCTCTGGCCGGCCGCGGCTCCCGCGCAGTCTCGACAGCGCGCGGCGTCTTACTATCCCGGTCCCCATCCGCAATGGGAGCACCGCGCCCCGGCCACGCTCGGCATGGATGCGCGCCTGCTCGACTCCGCAATCGCCTTCGCCAGGGCGAGCGAATCGACCGAACCCCGCGACCTCGAGCAAAACCACTACCTGACCATGGGGCGCGAGCCGCACAGTGAGCCCGTCGGCCCGTTCCAACCGCGCGGACCGGCCACCGGGATCATCGTGCGCAACGGATACATCGTTGCCGAGTGGGGGGAGCCGGCGCGGGTCGACATGACGTTCAGTGTGACCAAGAGCTTTCTCTCGAGCACCGTCGGCGTCGCGTATGACCGCGGCATGATTCACGATCTCAGTGACAAGGTGCGCGATTACGTGCTGAGCGGCGAATTCGACTCGGAGCACAACCGGCTGATCACGTGGGATCACCTGTTACGCCAGACCAGCGATTGGGAAGGCACGTTGTGGGGCAAGCCGGACTGGGCGGATCGACCGCCGGCCAACCAGCCGTTGCAGGAGTACATCGCTCGCACCCGCAATGCGCCGGGGGCGTCGTACAAGTACAACGACGTGCGTGTCAACGTGCTCGCGTACGCCACGCTCCAGGTCTGGCGCCGCCCCCTGCCCCAGGTGCTGCGCGAGTACGTGATGGAGCCGATTGGCGCCTCCAACACGTGGCGCTGGCATGGGTACGAGAACTCCTGGGTCACGTTGGACGGCGAGCGGATGCAATCGGTGAGCGGCGGCGGCCATTGGGGTGGCGGCATGTTCATCAGCGCGCTCGATCAGGCCCGCTTCGGGCTGCTCACCTTGCGACGCGGCAAATGGAAAGACCGGCAGCTTCTCTCGGAGAAGTGGGTGTCGCTGGCGCTGACACCAACGCCTGTAGAGCCCGGATACGGCTTCATGAACTGGTTCCTGAACACGGAGCGGCGCATGTTGCCGAGCGCGCCCGCAAACAGCTTCTGCCATCGCGGTGCGGGCGCGAATGTCGTGTGCGCGTTCCCCGATCAGGACCTGGTGATCGTCGCGCGCTGGATCCGCAATGATGCCGTGGACGGGCTCGTGCAGCGCGTCCTGGCGTCACTTCATTGACGGGGGGGCGCTTGCGGCGACACCCGCCTACTCGCCTTCGGGAATGATCACCCAGAGCAGGACGTAGACGAGGATGCCGGGGAAGGCGACGGAAACGATGGAGCCGACGACGTAGAGCACGCGCGCCAGCGTGGGATCGATGCCGAAGTGCTTCGCCAGCCCTCCCACGACGCCGGCGATCATGCGGTCTGACTTTGATCGACGCAGGGGACCACTCAGGCTTGCCATGGTACCTAACCCTCGCGAGAGATGAGGTACTGATCGATTTTTCCATCCGGCAGCGTCATCGTTGTCAAATCCATCACCACATCGCCCGCCTGAATACGATAGGAGCGGATCACCATCCCGCCCCGCAGCGACTTCCCCGCGGAGGAGAATTCGCTCGGCGGCCCGAGCGGCGAGAGACTCGTGGCGTAGTCCGACAGCACTTCCTGACTGAAGTAGGCATTCGCTGCCGGTGTGAAGAGGGCGCGATCGATCGTGCCCGTGGTGAGACCATCGTAGACTCGTCGCGCCAGGTCGCGGGCGGCGGCGTCGCTTGTGTCGACCGTCATGAAGATGATGTTCGCAATGCGGCCTGCGATCTGACCCGACGCCCCCGCCGCCCCGGGATAAATGTTCGTGAACACCACGATCGCCGCGCTGTCGTCGGGGTAGACGTAGTTACTGGTGGTGTATCCCGACACCGCGCCACCGTGGGCAATCCTGCGCCGGCCGCCGGGCGTGCCAATGCCGACGCCGAGGCCGTAGCCGGTCGCCGCGCCGTCCCCGAGCAGGACTTCGGTCTGCTGCGCTGTGTACGAGGACGGGCGCAGCAGCGCCTGTTTGATGACGCCGATATCCCACAGGGCGAGATCGTGCGCCGTCATCGCGAGCTGTCCCGCTCCGAACAACCATCCGGTCGCCTCTTTGGGCGCGGCCCGCAGCGGCCCCAGCGCATTCCGCAGATACGCTCCGGCATCGGTCGGCTGGAGCGGGCCGGCATCGAAGTCGGCCACCGAGGTCATCTGGAGGCGCGTGAAGACTCGTTGCCGCAGAAAATCCATGAAAGGCATGCCCGCCACACGCTCGACAATCGCCGCGGCAATGACGTAGTTGGTATTGCTGTATTGCCACTTGGTGCCGGGATCGAAATCGAGCGCCTTGCCGGCCCACCGTTGCATGATGGTCTGTGCGCGTGCCGGGCGTTGCATGTCGGGGAAGACGTAGTCCTGCGGCCAGTAGTCCTGGTACCCGGACGTCATGGACAGCAGCTGCCGCACGGTGATGTCGTTCGCGCGCGTGAGCTGCGGGAACCATTTCGCAACCGGATCAGTGAGTGACGAGCTTTCCTTCTTCTGCGAGCAGGAGCAGCGCGGTCGCGGTGAACTGTTTGCTGACCGAACCGATGGCGTAGCGCATCGACGGACTCGCCGGGGTGGCATCCCGCCCATTGCCGTACGCCCGCTCGTAGACGATCTGCCCTCTCCGGACGACCGCGATCGACGCACTCGGCGCACCCGTTGACCTCAGCACCGCCAGCACTCCACTGTCGAGCTGCGCGCGCTCGGTAGGCGTGAGCTGTTGGGCGGGTATTGGCGGCGAGAAACCGGGGACGGCGACGACGACGAGCAGGCCGAGCCTGCGCACGAAGGCTTTCCGGAGCATGCCGTAATCTACCCGCGGATGAGAGAACTGCAGAAACCGGCGCAGTCAGTGCGACGCGTCAGGTCCAGTTGACGATTTCGATGTTTCCCAAATCGTCGATGATCAGGATCGGACTCGACCGGCTCACCGGCTCGAACTTGTCGAAAACGCTGCCCGGTACTTTGACGCCCACGCCGACCGAGTATCCGGTGGGGAATGAGGGAACCCAGGTGTTGACGTACAGCGTGTCCTGATGATCCACAAAGATCACCGCGTGCTGCCCGGTGACGCCGATGATTTGCGCCGTCGACGAGGAGCCCGTGAGGCTGTCTCCATCCTTCAACGATTGGTCCGTCGTGGCGATGAGGAACGCGACCCCAAGAACCCCGTGATTGAGCGCATTCACCGGAGGGGGCTGATCGAACTCGATGCGAAACGTCCCGGTGAAGCGATTGATCGTGCCCTCGCCAAAGACGTAGCTATAGTCCGGGCTGCCGGCAGACACGCCCCAAACGGCGATGAGCCGCGCGTTGGCCGGAATCGGTGCCTGCGTGTTGTTCTGAATGTGACCCGTGACGACAAACCCTGTACGGGTGCCTGTACCGTCCTGGCAGCCGGCGGCCATGACCGAAACGAAAACCGTGACCATGGAAACGAGCACCCATCGACGCATGGGGTCCTCAGGGGATCGGGATTCGTACAATACCCCCCCGTCCAGCGAGGAGTTGCTCTTCGCACCCCAGAAGTCATAACCCTTTCGGATGGTTGACGGAATCGCACCCCCGTGGGTACTCTAGAGTAGCCGGCACTGGTGGGGAGGGTAGCCGGCACAGGTGGGGTCGTCATGACTGGTCATCGCTTGGCAGCACTGCTCTTCACCGCAACCGCGATCACAGCGATCGCTCAGCCGTCGCACGCACAATACGCGGGCGACGGCTTTCTGTTTAAGACTCCGGGCAGCACCCTTGGAATCCGCGGCGGATTCGAGTACGCGACGGCAAACAGCGATCTGTTTACGTTCGTGACGAATCAGCTGACCGTGGACCGCTCCGACTTCAGCTCGCCAACGTTCGGCGCCAACCTCGCCATTCGCGTGTCGGCACGGAACGACCTGGTACTCGACTTCGGCTATTCCAAGGTCAGCCGCAGCTCCGAATTCCGTGACTGGGTCGATCAGAACGACCGGCCGATCGAGCAAACGACGTCGCTGCGGCGCATGCCGCTCACGATGGGGTTCCGGCACTACGTCACCGCGCGCGGCCATGCGATCGGACGGTTCGCGTGGATTCCCGCGCGGCGCGCGCTGTACGTGGGCATCGGCGGCGGCATGATGCAGTACAAGTTCCACCAGACCGGCGACTTCATCGACATGTCGACGCCGACGCTCAACGTCTTCAGCGATGAATTCGTCTCGCAGGCGTGGACACCAGTCGCCCACGGGGCCGCCGGCCTCGACATCGGGCTCGGCACCGCCACGATCCTGAACGTCGAGGCTCGCTACACCTGGGCAAAAGGACCGATGAGCGCCGACTTCGTCGGCTTCAACCGCATCGATTTGTCCGGCTTGGCGGTGACGGCCGGCCTGTCAGTCAGACTCTATTGAGGAACGCACCCATGCGAACCCCAATCTCTAGATTGCTCGTCGCCGCCACGCTCCTGGGTCTTGGAGCGACGCCGGCGCGCGCCCAAAACACCACGGTCGATTCACGCTGGCTCGCCTACCTCGGTTGCTGGGAAGCGCTCGACACCCCATCCACCCTGTGCCTGATACCGTCCGCGGACACATCTGCCGTGGATCTCGTGACGATCAAGAACGGCGAGGTCGTGACCGCGGAACAGATCCTCGCCACCGGGGCGCGGGTCGAGACGGCCCGCGCTGACTGCGCCGGATGGCGCAGCGCCGAGTGGTCCGCCGTGAGCGACCGGCTCTATCTGCGCTCGGAAGAGACCTGCCCGGGTTGGGGGACTCGCACCGGGACCGGCGTGATTGCATTGAGCCGTGACGGTCAGTTGCTGTACATCCAGGGCAGCACCGTCGGGTTGAGAGCCGGTGTGCGCGCGCAGCGCTATCGTGAAATCACGACCACCGTCGATTTGCCGAGCGAAGTGAGGGACGCCCTGGACGCACTCCGTCCGGATCTCACCGCGAGCATGCAGGCGCGGGCCGCCGCAACCGCGCCGCTCGCTATCGAGGATCTCGTCGAGGCGGCACGGCAACTGGATGTCGACGTGGTGGAGGCGTGGCTGGTCGAGCGAGGCGGATCGTTCACGCTCGATGCCGCGCGGCTGACCACGCTGGCCAAGGCGGGCGTGCCGTCCCGGATCACCGATCTCATGATCGCGCTGTCGTATCCGAAAATGTTTGCGATCAACGCCACCTCACACCAGGGTGAGCGCCGCGTGATCACGGACGAGTCGTATGCCGGGGGGGGGGCTTACCCGCTCACTCCGTCGTATGGCGACTGTCTGACGGCCTATCCTCCATTCGGCTATAGCTCCTACTACTGCGACGGATTCGCGCGCCTCTATCCGTACGGGTACAGTTGGTTCCAGTATGACTATCCGGTAGCGATCGTCTACACCGGCGGCTCGAGCGGCGCCGGCGGTGGGACGACGCACGGGCGCGTCGTGAACGGGCAGGGTTATGAGGAAGGGCTGCGGCCAGACGCGGATGTGTCGTCGCGCCGGGGCGAGCCGCGCTCTGATGGAGCGTCATCGACCGGTGGCTCAAGACCGAGCTCCACATCCAGCTCGAGCTCCGGCGAGCAGCGCACAGCCAAACCTCGACCTTAGTCGCCACCCTTCTTCGCGTGCACCTCGCTCAAGGCGTCGACGGCGATCGCTGCCACCAGGGCGACCAGCAGCACGCCGCAGAAGCCGATGGCGATCGCGAGTGCGCGCGTCGCGAGGGTGTGAGGGGCAAAGTCGCCGTAGCCGATCGTTAGTCCCGAGACAAACGCGAAATAGAGCGACTCCTGCACTGACCAGCCTTCGATCAACCCGATCACCAGGCCAAGCGCCGCAATCAGTACCAACAGCGCCGACAGGACCGGCCAGACAACGCGTAGACCGGTGAATAAACCGTGGACGAAGGTGCGGCGCATTGCGCGGGGATCCACAGGGGACTTCATGGCTTCAGGCGCTTGTCAGGCGCCCGCGACGGGCCGCTCGAACGGCACGATGTTCTCCCACTCGCTCGCGTCTGAGCGAGCGACGATCGCCACCACCGGCTCGGCATCGCTCAGGTTGAACACCTCGTGAGGGATGCCTGGGGCGATGAAGATGAAATCGCCGGCCTCGTTCTCCAGCGCGTGCTCCAACCGCGGACCGTATTCATGCCGCACCCGGCCCTCCAGGATGTACAGCATGACTTCAAAGCCTACGTGAATGTGCGCGTACGCGACGCCGCCCGGAGGAATGGTGGCGACGTTCATGGAGAGGTGTTGCGCGCCAACGTTCTTGCTCGACAGACCAGACTTATACCTGATGCCATTCCATGCCCGGGAGTGACCGCCTCCCCGGATTGTCAGGATGCCGTCGTGCCCTTCCGCGGCACTCACCGTGCCGCTCGACTCGAGTGGCTTCACAGGACCTCCAACGCAGCGACCAACAGGAAGAGCAACGGAGCGGCTCCCTGAATGAGCGCACCGCGCCGCAGCTGCGGTGCCGACGCCACCAGGACGATCGCCGCTCCGAGCATGGACAGGCAACTCCACGTCACGAGCGTCAGCCCGTAACCGCGGTAGCCCATCAGCACCAGCGCCAGCCCGGCGAACGTGCCGATGGCCAGGAACAGATTGTAGAACCCCTGATTGAACGCGAACAGTTTGGTCGCGTCCGCTTGCTCGGGACTCTGGCGAAATCGCCCACGGACTTTCGCTGTGGTCCACCAGAGGCTTTCCATGCAGAAGATCAGGACGTGCACCACACCCGCGAGTATCGCCGCGAGCCACATCACTGCCGCCATCTGCCCTCCCCTGGGCCTTAGTCATCACCGCGAGACGGTGGAGTCTGCCGAGCGCAGGCGCCGCTGTCTAGCGGATGCGCCAGACGGCTCGCTTCCATTGACATCGTCCGGACTGCTCCCCGTATTGGAGTAGTTTCGCGATGATCGAGCACACCTCACTCAGGGGGCAATATGGCTCGGCGGCTCGTTTCGTTACTGGTCGCACTCGCACTCGGCACGTCGGTGGGCGCTGCGCAGGAGAAGGCCACGGAACTCACGGTTGGCGTGCTTGGCCTCTCGTACACCACCTGTAGCGGTTGTGACGGGCTTTTCATGGCCTCTACCAGCGGCGCCGGGAACGGGCTCTTCAGCGGGCTTGGGGGCGGCAGCGTTGGCCTGGGATTGTACGTATCGCCGGGCATGGCGATCGAACCCACCCTCTCGTTCTTGACGCTCAGCGGCGGCGGGGAAACCCTCACGATCTTGGGCATCGGTGCCGCGGTGCCGGTCTACTTTGCCAAAGGCTGGGGGCGCAAGGGGACATACGTCGCGCCGAGGTTCACGTATAACTCGTTCAGCGGAGGCGGCTCGTCAGCCAGCCAGGTCGTCGCTGGGGTGTCGCTTGGCACCAAGCTGCCGCTCAACGACATGGCCGCGCTGCGGCTGCAGGCCAATTTCGACTACGGGTTCGAAGGAGATTTTGCGTCGACGACGGCGTTCGGCGCGCTCGTGGGTCTGTCAGTGTTCCTCAAGTAATACTCGACGGGTTCTCGAACGAGTCCTCGGTCGTTCACGGGCCCGGCGCAAGCCGGGCCCGTCCTCGTTCGCGGCCTAACGGATCGCGCTTGGTTGATTCAACGAAATGGGGTGATCACTTCGCGCCAGAATTGACCGGCAATGAGAATCAGGGCAGCGACCGATGCAACAGCCGCAACGCGATCGTCGGCTGGAGCAAAAAGAAGGATGGCGATGTTGGCCGTCAGGCCCAGGATGAGGCATAGTATTCCGAACCGCAAACCCGTGACTTTCTGAGAGCCGAGCCGGAGGTTCCGGACGAGCTGGCATGCAAGGATAACCGCGAGCCAACCCCATGCCCAGCCGTCAAACGAGAAGCTGTCGCGGTTCATGAGTCCCACGAGAGCGGCCGCGGCGATGATCATGACGACGTCAAGTGCGAGGAGCGGGAAGTCGTAGAGCGCTTTCTTGGCGAAATGGATTTTGCCCCTGCCGAAGGCGGTGGTGGCCAGGAGAGCGGCAACCGCACTGCCGAAGAGTACTCGCGGAAACAGGAGCCGACCGACGGTCAAGAGGTCGCGCGATACGAGAATAAGCGCGTTGATTGCGAGGCCGGCGACGAGCCCGATCGCAGTGGCCATTACCACCTGATTCATCGATTCTTTTTCGAGGCTCGGCACGTCCTTCAGTGTGGACATCCACGCTCGGATGCTCATAGCGCCTCAGCCTTTGAGGTAGCCTCGAGCGAGCAGCAGCTCCGCATTCAGAATGGCCGCGCCCGCGGCCCCGCGGATGGTGTTGTGGCTCAAAGCAACGAAGCGGTGACCCATCACGGCGTCGGGGGCCAGGCGCCCCACGGTTACGCTCATCCCTCGCCCCGCGTCGCGGTCGAGCCGGGGTTGGGGACGATCGGGTTCGTTGCGCACGACGATCGGTCGCTCCGGGGCACTGGGCAGCCTGAGCTGCTGGGGCGGGCCGGTGAACGTCGAAAACGCCTCGCGCAGCTCCGCCACGTCGGCGGAACGGCGCAGCTTCACGCGCAGCGCCGCGAGGTGCCCGTCCACCACGTTGACGCGGTGACATTGCGCGCTCACGCTGAAAGTGGCAGGTGTCACCCGCCCCCCCCCTCCCCCAACGTCCAGCGTGCCGAGGATCTTCCTCGTCTCGCGGGCGATCTTTTCCTCTTCTTCGGCGATGAAGGGAATGACGTTGTCGGTGATGTCGAGCGACGCGACGCCCGGGTACCCGGCACCGGAAATCGCTTGCAGGGTCGTGGCGACCACGGCTTCCACGCCGAAGCGAACCGACAGTGGTGCCAGGGCGAGCGCGATCATCACGGTCGAGCAGTTCGGGTTGGCGACGATGAAGCCGCCCCCTGTCTCTCTGCACGCACCCAGTAATCCCAGCTGCTCGGAATTGACTTCCGGAATCAGCAACGGCACCGCGTCGTCCATGCGATGGGGCGACGAGTTGGTCAGCACCGGATAGCCCGCGCGCGCGAAGCGCGTCTCGATCGCTCCCGCGATATCCGAGGGCAGGCTCGAGAACACAAGATCACAATCGAGCGGCGGTTCGGGTGCATGGACAACGAGGTCGGCAACGCCGGCCGGCACGGCACCCGGGAGCCGCCAGGTGGACGCCGTGGCGTACGGCTTCCCTTGCGACCGATCGGAGGCGGCAACGGCCGTGACTACGAACTGCGGGTGATGCTCGAGCAGTTGGAGAAACCGCTGCCCCACCGTGCCCGTGGCGCCGAGGATCCCTACGCGTATGCGTGCCATCGCCTGCTCCTTGACGCCGCTGTAGCCCGACGTGACTATTTGAACATACAGCCGATCAGCTCGTGGTGATTTGCCGCGTATTGCCGCCACGTAAAACAAGGTGCTAAAAAGCGACCGCCCGCGGCGTGGCATTGCGCGGGCGTTTCTGTTCCTTCGAGGTGCTAGGGCCACCGATGCGCGCGACGGTAACGGTGCGGGTCCCAGGCTCCACGTCCAATCTGGGCGCGGGATTCGACTGCGTTGGCGTCGCCGTGGACCGCTGGCTCCGCGTCACGGCTCGGCTCGCTCCTGGTGCGGCCGGAATCGAGCGGCGGGGAACCTTGCAGGCGCTCGACATGCCGCTCGAGCACGATCTGCTGTTTCGCGGCTTCGCCGCCGCCTGCGAGCGGGCCGGACAGGTTCCGAAAGATGTTGCTTTCCTTGCGGACTCGGACATCCCGGTCGCGCGAGGGCTCGGCTCCTCCGCAGCGGCGGTCGTGGCAGGAGCCGTCGCCGCCACGGAGTTGCTCTCTCTCCAGCTCGATCGCGCCGCAATCGCGACCCTGTGCGCCGAGCTCGAGGGACACCCCGACAACGTCGCGCCGATGGTGTACGGCGGTGCGACGCTCGCGGTGTCCACTCCGGACGGCCTCGTGGTGTCGCCACTCGTGGTGCACCCGTCCCTGGCCCTGGTGTTCGCGATCCCGGATTTCTCGATCGAAACGAAGCGTGCCCGCGCCGTACTGCCGGCCACGTTAGCGTATCCCCATGCGGTGCAGGCGGCGGCCAGGAGCGCGGCCCTGGTGCAGGGATTGGCGCAGGGAGATCCGCGGCTGCTCGCGGCGGGCTTGGACGACGTGTTGCACGTGCCGTTTCGACGGTCCCTGGTCGCTGGTTACGACGCGGTGACGTCCGCTGCGCGTTCCGCCGGCGCCTACGGCGCGACGCTGTCCGGCTCAGGGCCCACGCTCGTGGCCGTCGCGCCCATCGGCCGCGCCGGCGCCGTCGCGGCAGCCATGGTTCGCGCCTGGCGCGAGTGCGGCATCGTGGCCGAGCCCTTCCATGTCGCTCGCCCGGCTGGTGGGTATGACGCGGACTAGCCCCCGCCCCCCGCCCCCGCACATCCACAAGTTCGGTGGCGCCTCGCTCGCCGACGCCGCGAGCATGCGGCATGCGGTAACGATCGTCCTCCAGCAACCCGCGCCCCCCCCCAAGGTGGTGGTGATCTCGGCGATGGCCGGCGTCACCGACGTCCTGCTCGATGTCGCGGACCGCGCGGCGCACGGCGACGTGACGCAGGCGCGCAGCGCGGCGCAAGCGCTACGGACAAAGCACACCGAAACGGCGCGCGCGCTCGTGCGCCGTGGCCCGCGCTTGGACGCGCTCGTGCAAATGATCGATACGGCGATCGCCGAGCTGGAGCAGCTCGCGGGCGGGCTCGGCGTCTTGCGCGAGCTCACGCCGCGTACCGTTGATTACATCGTGGCGCGGGGCGAGCGACTCTCGGCCCAACTGTTCAGCACCGCGCTCGGCGAAGCGGGGTGCCAGGTCGCATACGTCGATGCCACCGAGGTGATCCAGACCGACGGGGTGTTCGGCCGCGCCGCCCCGGACCTCGGGCGGACCGACCGGAGCGCGCGCCGCGTGCTCGCGCCCCTGCTCGCCCAGGGCACCGTCCCCGTGGTACCAGGATTCCTCGGCGCCACCCCGGAAGGGCAGGTCGCCACGTTGGGACGGGGCGGATCGGATCTCACAGCAACGTTGCTCGCGCGCGCGCTCGGGGCGGAGGAGGTGTCGCTCTGGAAGGATGTGCCGGGCCTGCTCACCGCCGACCCGCGGATCGTCCCCGACGCGCGGGTCGTGCCCCAAGTCCACGTGCGAGAAGCGGCGGAGCTCGCCTACTACGGCGCCAAAGTGCTGCATCCCCGAGCGCTCATCCCGGTGATCAAGCGGAAGGTCGCGATTCGGATCCGGCCGTTCGCCGACCCCGCCTCTCTGGGAACCGAGATCTCGCGTCGCCGCACGCTGGAGCAGTACCCGGTGAAGGCGCTGTCGGCGATCCCGGGCCAGGCCCTGCTCACGATCGCCGGCAACGGGATGCTGGGGGTCCCCGGCATCGCGGCACGTACGTTCGAAGCAGTGCACCGCGAAGGAATCTCGGTGTCGCTCATCACTCAGGCTTCGTCGGAGCATTCCATTTGCTTCAGCGTGCCGGCCGAGAGCGCGGCGCGTGCGCGCAAGAGTCTGGAGGAGACCTTTCGTCCCGAATTGGCGCGACAGGAGATCGACAGCGTGGAGGTGCAGACCGGCCTCGCCACGCTGGTGGTCGTCGGGCTCGGCATGGCCGGCACGCCGGGCATCGCCGCGCGCGTTTTCTCGGCCCTCGCGGAGGCGGGGATCAACGTGATTGCCATCGCGCAGGGGTCCTCCGAGCTCAATCTCTCTCTGATGGTGGATGCCAAGGACGCGGCGCGGGCGCAACGCGCGGTCCACGCTGCGTTCCAGCTGTCGAAGATCGGCGGGGGCGCGGTGATGCACCCGGAGCGCAGCGACGTCGTGCTGCTGGGGTTCGGGCAGATCGGCCGGGCGCTCGCGCCCATGATCGCCAAGGTGAAACGGGACGACCTCACGCTGCGCATCGTCGCAGTGATCGATCGGAGCGGTCTGATATTCGACGCGCGCGGCCTGTCGCCCCGGGGGCTGGCGGCGCTCGGCGCAGGGAAGACCAAGGGCACTCCCCTCGCCAAAGCGGTTGGGGGCCGCCGCGCGAGCGCCGCCGAGGCGGTCGAGTTCATCGCCCGCCACGCGCTCGCCAACCCGATCCTCGTGGACCTGACTGCCGATGACACCACCAAAACGCTCACGAGCGCGCTCAGCGCCGGCATGCACGTCGTCCTCGCCAACAAACGGCCCGTCACGGCGCACAAGCGGCACTATGACGCGTTGCGCACGGCGGCGCAGGCGCACGGACGTGGTCTGCTGCTCGAGGCGACCGTTGGCGCCGGTCTGCCGATCATCGACACCCACCAGAAGCTGATTGAGTCCGGCGATCGAGTCGCCAAGATCGAGGGCTGTCCCTCGGGCACGCTGGGCTACCTGTTCGGCGAGCTGGGCCGCGGCGCCGCATTCTCGGCAGCGCTGCGCGGCGCGATCGCGAAGGGCTACCCCGAGCCGGATCCGCGCGACGACCTGTCGGGCATGGATGTGGCCCGCAAGGCGTTGATCCTCGGCCGGCTGCTCGGCTTTGCAGGCGAGCTGGAGGACATCGCGGTCGAATCGCTCGTGCCGGCGGGAGCCGAGCGGCTCAGCCTCGAGGACTTTCTCGCCTCGCTCGAGCAGTTCGACGACGCCTGGGCGCAGCGGGTAGCGGCGGCCCGCGCGCGCGGCGGCGTACTGCGCTACCGCGCGATCGTCACGCCACGCCGCATCCGCGTCGGCCTCGTCGCCGTTCCCGCGTCGAGTCCCATGGCGGCACTCAACGGGACCGACAACCAGTTCATCTTCACCACACAGCGGTATCGCAACAACCCGCTGGTGATCACGGGGCCGGGCGCGGGACCGGCCGTGACGGCGGGCGGAATCCTGAACGACGTGCTGAAGCTCGCGGGCGGGGGCGGGGGCGGGGGCGGGGGCGCATGAGCAACCCGGTGCAGGTGTGCGGCGCGTGCGGCAACGAGAGCGCGGACACCGATCCGCATCCCCGGTGCGTGCGGTGTCACGGCCTGCTCGAGCTCCGCCACCCGCCCCCGCCGCAGCAAGGCAACGCGCTGCGCGCGCTGTTCGACGCGCGCCTCGCAGTGCGGCGCGGCCCGCTGGCTTCGGGCGTGTGGCGGTTTGCCGAGGTCGTGCTGCCCACCGCCGGCTCGCACATCCTCTCGTATCCCGAGGGCAATACGCCCTTGTTGGCGAGCTCGGCCGTGGCCGCCTGGGTGGGGGGCGGCGTTGGTGAGCTGCTGCTCAAGCATGAGGGCCACAACCCGACGGGCTCGTTCAAGGACCGGGGGATGACCGTCGGCGTGACGCAGGCGCGGCGCATCGGAGCCCGCGCCGTGGCGTGCGCGTCGACGGGCAACACCGCGGCCTCGCTCGCCGCCTATGCCGCGCTCGCGGGGCTGCCCGCGCTGGTGCTGGTGCCCAAGGGTCAGATCGCGACCGGCAAGCTCGCGCAGGCGCTCGCGTACGGGGCGCGCACCCTGCTGGTGCGCGGCAACTTCGACGCGTGTCTCGAGCTGGCCGATCAGGCGAGCGAGCGGCTCGGCGTGTACCTGCTCAACTCGGTGAATCCATTCCGGCTCGAAGGCCAGAAGACGATCGTGCTGGAGCTGCTGCAGCAGCTCGCCTGGGAGCCACCCGATTGGATCGTGCTACCCGCCGGCAATCTCGGGAATACGGCGGCTTTTGGAAAAGCGCTCGAAGAGGCGCGGGCGTGGGGTCTGATCGATCGCGTGCCCCGACTTGCGGCGGTGCAAGCCGAAGGGGCCGCGCCGTTCGCGCTCAGCTTCCGCGAGAACTTCAGCCGGCCGCACCGCGTGACACCCCATACGATTGCCACCGCGATCAACATCGGGAACCCGGTCTCCTATCCGCGGGCCGTGCGCGCCATCCGTGACACCAACGGCGTGGTCACGACCGTCAGCGACGACGCGATTCTCGAAGCCAAAGTGGTGATCGACAGAGCGGGCATCGGGTGCGAGCCCGCGAGCGCAGCAGCGGCGGCCGGGGCGCGCCGCCTCGTTCGCGAAGGAGTGATCCGCCCGGGGGAACGAGTCGTGGCGGTGCTGACGGGTCACCTGCTGAAGGATCCCGAGTCGATCACCAGACCCAACCATCCCAATCAACCCGTCGAGATCGACGCGCGACTCGAGGCCGTGGAGCGGGTGATGAGCGGCTAGCAAAAACAGAACGCTTCACGGAGTCCCGTCTCGAGTGCTCACTCTGCACCGGGGCACGGCACCCACTCCCACGTATAACTTCCGGTTTCTTGGCCGTCGCCATCATAGACGGGAACAACCTCCCAATGGCCCTCGCAGGGAGGAGGGGTGCACTCTTCATTCACCCACGCGTTCGTATAACTTCCGGTTTCTTGGCCGTCGCCATCATAGATGGGACGAACGTCCCAATGCCCGCACGGAGACGGGGGAGGCGGGATAGGGGTGACCAAGATCTCTGAAGTCTTGGACAGCACGTCAGAACTGATCGTCACCTGAAGGTTGAATTTGGGTTGCGTGACATCCACGTTCAAAGACTGCGATCGGTCTGTCCCCAGCGTGGTCCACGTAGGCGAGGTTTGGTAGCGCCATTTCCACTGGTACGTGTAGAGCCCCGTTCCCCCGGAAGCGTTCGCCGTCCACGTGTATGGCCCACTCGTTGCAGGGGTCGTGGGACCACCACTGATCGTCAGTTGGAGCGGCGCGATCACGGTGATCGTCGCGCGGACAGACGTCGTCCCGTTGACGTTCGCGTTAACGTGCGCCGTTCCGATCCTCGTCCCCGCGGTGACGATGGCGTAGTTCTGGGAGCACTGGCACGAGCTGACGCCCACGACCGTCGGGGCGTCCGTGGTCCAGTTAGCCGACTTGTTCCTGGCATGGTCAAACTGGTCGCGGGCCTGCGCGATGAGCCGGCTTTGCTCCCCGGGCTGAAGGATCAGGCTTCCCGGGAAGATGATCACCTTGATAGGAATGTACCCCGCATACGACTGAGCGAACTCGATCGGTAGAGTGGCCGTGACGGTGACGCCTCTCTGCGAAATCCATTGCGCCGTGATCGTGGCGTATCCGTACCCGCGCGTATTCGGGTACGGGTTCGAGACGTTCCCGCAGATGTATCCCGCTTTCGGGTCACCCGGGTTGAAGGTCATCGACGTGGAGGTGGGGGAGTAAGGGAACTGGATGACGCGGATGTCGCTGACGGTCCAAGTGACGGGCCCCTGAGCAAGGGTCAAGTCGTCATTTCGCGCGCTGTAGGAGCCGCAGAGGGTCAGAATATCCGGACCCTCGATCTTGGGGACGAAAGCCTCGCTGGCTAAGTCAGCGGATATCGGTGGTCGGACGGGCGATTTGTCACAGCCGACCACGGCGAGGATCCCAGTCAACGCAAGGGCGATATGTAGGGGACGCTTCATGGTCATTCCCGCTCCTTCATTCTTCGCGAGTGATCGCTTCGCGCCGGAGTTCCTCCCCTTGATCTCCGCCTAGCGCTGTCTCAAGGGTTCACAAAGGCAATCTACCACAGACTCGGGGGGACGGCATGTTGCCGAGCCCCTTTTTGCGCCTCATCTTCGTTGTTCCTCCCAATTTCGGAGCCTTCCCGATGCACGTGCTTCGTTCGCCGCGCCTCCTGGGCGTCGTGCTGGCGTTTGCGTTCGTGTCCTGCAATCCGGGGGACGGCCTCGCACCTCAAGGCCCGCAGCTGCCCGGCATCCAGGCTGACGTCACGACGCTGCCATCGGTCCGGTTCAGCGAGATCCATTATGACAACACCGGGACGGATGTCGGTGAGGCGCTCGAGATCTCAGGCCCGGCGGGGATGGACCTGACGGGGTGGAGCGTCGTCCTGTACAACGGGAACGGGGGCGCCTCCTACAACACCCAGACCCTCAGCGGCACGATCCCTGCCAAGTGCGGCACGCGCGGCGTGATCGTCCTCAACTATCCGACCAACGGCATTCAGAACGGTGGCACGACCGCCACCGGCACCCTTGATGCCGATGGGTTCGCGCTGGTCAACGCGAGCGCCGCCGTCGTGGAGTTCCTGTCATACGAAGGGTCGTTCAACGCTACGAACGGCCCTGCGCTGGGACTGACGTCGAGCGACATCGGTGTCCGGGAGTTGGGGAACGAGCCCATGGGCATGTCGCTGCAGCGCAGTGCGTCGAGCGGCTGGAGTGGACCCACCGCGAGTACGTTCGGCGCCTGCAACGACGCCGACGAGCCGCCGCCGCCCGCCGACGTCGCGAGTGTGAGCGTGGCGCCGGCAACGGCGACGGTTTTCGTAGGCGGGACGCAGACGTTCACCGCCACGGCGCTCGATGCCGGCGGTCAGCCGATTGCGGGCGTCGTGTTCACCTGGAGCGTCACCGACGGCGCGATCGCGAGTGTGAACGCGAACGGCCTCGCCACGGGCATCACGGCTGGCGATGCCGGGATCAGCGCGACCGCTCCGAACGGAGTCGCCGGCAGCGCGCAGCTGCACGTCGATGAGATCCCACCAATGCCGGACACGCGGTTCAGCGAGATCCACTACGACAACTCCGGTACCGACGCCGGGGAGGCGATTGAAATCGAAGGGCCGGCGGGAACCGACCTGACGGGATGGAGCGTCGTGCTGTACAACGGCAACGGCGGCGTCGTCTACAACCCGCGGGCGTTGACCGGATCGATTCCCGCTACCTGCGACGCGCGCGGTGTTGTGGTGATCACATATCCGCAGGACGGCATCCAGAACGGCAGCCCCGACGGCTTCGCGCTGGTCGATGCCGGTGGCTTCATCGTGGAGTTCCTGTCGTACGAGGGGACGTTCACTGCCGCCGACGGCCCGGCCGCCGGCGTACTGTCCACGGACATCATCACGGTCGAAACGTCCGCACCGATCGGGCAGTCGCTACAGCGCGATGCCACCAACCACTGGACGCTCGCGACCGCGACGTTCGGCGGCTGCAATGGCGGCGGGCCGCCGCCGCCCCCGGCGAACACGATCACGTTCACGGGGCGGCTCGCGAGCGATCCGCCGCTCCCGGTGGGCTTCGAGGATCAGCTCTTCGGCACGTTGCGCGACGGCACGGGCCAGCCGGTCGTGACGACGTTCACCTGGACCTCCGAATCACCGGCGCTCGCCAGCATCGACCAGAACGGCGTGATGCACGCGCTCGGCGCGGGGACGGCGATTTTCCGCGCGACCGCTGGCGACGGCACCACCGCGACCTTCTCCCTGCCGATGGCGGTGCCGACGGCCAGCACGACGGCGCTGTATGTGGGCAACACCGAGTTCGGTGAGCCGGCCGACGGCGACGCGAGCGACGACTTCATTTTGCGGCACGACCAGTACACGGCGTCGTACAACATCAACCGCGGCACGCCCAACTGGGTGAGTTATGAGCTCGACCCGACGCACTTCGGTCCTGAGGATCGGTGCGAGTGCTTCACCTTCGATCCGGCGTTGCCGGCGTCGTTCCCACGCTACACGACGGCCGACTACACGGGCGCCGGGGCGTTCGCCGGATTCGGGATCGACCGCGGCCACATGGCGCGCTCGTTCGACCGCACGTCCGCCAGCCTCGACAACGCGTTCACGTTCTACTTCTCGAATATCGTGCCGCAGGCGGCCGACCTGAATCAGGGGCCGTGGGCCATCCTGGAGAACTTCCTCGGCGATCTGGTCCGCTCGCAGGGCAAAGAGGTGTACATCATCACGGGTCCGGCGGGCAACGCGGGCACCCTGAAGGGTGAGGGCAAGATCGTGATCCCGACGAGCACCTGGAAGGTCGCCGTGATCCTGCCGCACGATCGCGGGCTGGCCGACGTGCACAGCTACCAGGACGTCGAGGTGATCGCCGTGAACATGCCCAATCAGCCCGGCGTTCGGAACGTCCCGTGGGAGACGTACAAGACGACGGTGGATGCGGTCGAGGCGCTGAGTGGCTACGATCTGCTGGCGCTGTTGCCGGACGCCGTCGAGATCGCCGTGGAGAGCGGGACGCGGCCGCCCGTCGCGGCGGTGGACGGTCCGTACAGCTCGCTGCCGAACCTGGCCGTGGCGATGAGCGCCGCGGGCTCGAGCGATCCCGATGGCGACGCGCTCACGTACGCTTGGAGCTTCGGCGATGGCGTGCAGGGGAGCGGGGCGACCGTGAGTCACGCCTACGCCCAGGCCGGCACATACACGGTCCAAGTGACGGTGACCGACATTCGCGGTCTCGCCAGTACGGCGACGACCGTGGCCACGATCGGCACTGCGGCCCAAGGCGTGCGCAACGTCATCGCCCAGGTCGACCAGCTCATCGCCGCCGGTAAGGTCGGGAAGCTCGCCGGCGTTGCGCTCAAGGTGGAACTCGAGCTCGCTGCGAGATTGCTCGAGCGCGACCGCCCCGCGGCGGCGTTGGGTCTGCTCCAGGGCGTGGTCCGCCAGATCGATCTCCTGGTCCGTGCCCGTCGCCTGAGCGCGGCGGATGCGGCCGCGTTGAACGCGGCGCTGAGCCTGGTGATCCAGTCGCTTTCGCCGCAACTGGCCGGGATCGACGCGGCAGGGGGAAGATGACCGACCTACCGGATCCGTTTCCCTTTGCGCGGAGTCCGTCGCCACACGCGGATGTGATCGATCAGCGCGCGTAAAACGCGCGACGCGTGGCGATACTGCGGATAGTACAGGTAGTAGCCGGGGAATGGCGCGCAGAATTTCTCGAGCACCGCGGTAAGGTCTCCGCGTGCCAGTGCATCCCGGACGTGAGCCTTGTACGCCATCGTGATGCCGATTCCTCGGGTGACGAGACGACGGTTGAGCGCCGCATCCGTTGACAGCACTCGTGCCGATATGGCTACCGAGAAGTCGCGGCCGTTTTCCGTGAACTCCCAACGGTACGGCGCCGCCTCGGCGGTCGGATGCCAGTTGAGGCACTCGTGCTGGGTGAGATCACGTGGATGCAGCGGAACGCCGCGGCGAGCGAAGTAGGACGGCGAACCGACGACCACAAGACGCAGGTCGCCAGTCACCGGAACGGCGACCATGTCCTTGTCGATGACTTCGCCAAGCTGAATGCCCGCATCGTAGCCTTCGGCGACGATATCTACGGGGACGTCGCTCACGACCAGGTCGAGCTGGATCTGCGGGTGTGCCGAGAGAAACCCGGAGAGGAGTGACTCGCCGAACAGGGTTTCCGCGGCCCGCGAGGAATGGAGGCGCAGCGTTCCGCGGGGCTCAGTCCCCGTCTCCCGGACTTCCGCGACGGCGGCGCGTACTTCGTCGAGCGCCGGACGCAACGCGGCATAGAGGCGCTCGCCCGCGTCGGTGAGGTGAGTGCTCCGCGTGGTCCGGCGCACGAGCGCGACGCCGAGCCGAGCCTCGAGTCTGCGCACGGCCTGACTGACGGCTGAGTGGGTGACGCCGAGACGATCCCCCGCGGCCCGAAATCCCTTCGCTTCCGCAACCGCAACGAAGGTCGCCATGCCGTCGAGTTCCTCGGCCATTGGTAAGAGATACTTACCGATTTGGACGTCGTTGGCAAGTAGATCAACCGTGGGCGATGCGCTTGATTCAAGGCAAACTTCCATGAAGGAACGTACGTGCGCACCACTCACAGAGTCGCCGGTTCCCTGATCGTCGCAGTCGCCACGCTCACGTCGTTCGCGCCGCTTGCTCGAGCACAGGACCGCACCCAGGTGACGATCAGCGATACCGGCGTCGTGGCGGAGAATCTCACCTCGAGTCGAGACGGCACGGTGTATTTCGGCAGCATGGCCAAAGGAACCATCTACCGCGCCGCGCCGGGCGCCGCTCAAGCTGAGCCGTGGATTCTCGCATCGACCGCCGGCCTGACGCGGGTGCTCGGTGTGCTCGCGGACGACAACACCAACACGCTATGGGTCTGCCAGAATGCCACGGGCGGCCGTGACGGGACACCCGTGACCGGGCAGACTGCGCTCCGATCCTTCGACCTGAAGAGCGGCGCCGCCAAAGGCACGTACCCATTCCCCCCCAACAGCGGCGTGTGCAACGACATCGCGCTGTCGGCCGACGGTACGGCTTACGCATCCGAGTCGTTTGGCGGCCGCGTTCACCGGCTGAAGACCGGAGCGCCCGCGCTGGAAGTGTGGGCGAGCGATGAGCAGCTGAACGTCATCGACGGTCTCGCCTTCCTCGCCGATGGGTCGCTCTATGTGAACAACTTCGCCACTGGCAGGCTGTTTCGAATTCCGGTCAAGCCGGACGGCAGCGCAGGCCCGATCGTGCCGATCGAGACGTCCATGCCACTCGTTCGGCCCGACGGATTGCGGAGCGCGGGTCCACGGACGTTGATACAGGCCGAGCAACAGGGACGTGTCGCCGAGCTCACGATCAGTGGCGATCGCGCGGAGGTGCGGGTGGTGCAGGACGGGCTCACACGCGCCTCCGGTGTGACCGTGGTCGGCAACACCGCCCTCGTGCTGGTCGAGCTCGCCAGAGCCGTCGTCGTCCCCTATCGCCCACGATAAAGGAGGAATGAGCCATGAAACGGATCGTCGTCACGCTCGTCGCCCTCTTCCTGGTCTACTCGGCGCCGGCAGCGGCGCAGAATGCTGAACAGGAACTCCTGGCTCTCTCGAAGACGAAGTGGCGCTGGATGGCAGACCGCAACGTCGATTCACTGGCTGCGCTCTTCGACAAGCAGGCCGTCTTCGTCCATATGGGCGGATCCTGGGGCACCGATCGCGAGCTCGAGATCATCAAAAGTGGAGGGATCCACTACAAGCACGCGGAGATCTTCGAAACCTCGGTGCGGTTCATCGGGACGACTGCCATCGTGTTGAACAGGATTCGCCTGGATGCCGTCGTCGGCGGCAATGAGGTCACCAATCCGTTCATGGTGACGGAGGTGTATGTGCAGCAGAACGGAAAGTGGAAGCTGGGGTCGCTCTCGTTCACTAGGCTCTTGACGCAATAGAAATCTGGATTGAACCCGTATCGAAGGACGCTGAGATATGTCAAAAGAACGTGACAACAGAATCGCGCGCCGCACCTTCCTGCAGTCCGCGGGCGCCTTGGCCGCCGCGCCGCTTCTCGGCGGCCCAGCCACCCAGACGTACATACAGACAGCATCGTCGAACGGGACGCCTGCCGCCAAGGCGATTGGCCGGCGCCGGCTCGGCAGGCTCGAAGTGTCGAGCATCGGACTCGGCGTCCAGAACATGCGCCGCAAGTACGAGACGACGGTGCCCTACCGCCCGGAGATGCTCAACATCATCCGGCGGGCCTTCGACAGTGGCGTCACCTTCTTCGATACGGCGGAAGCCTATGGGCCGCACGAGTGCGAGCGCATCCTCGGCGAAGCCATCCAGTCTTTCCGCGACAAGGTCGTCATCACGTCCAAGTTCGGTTGGAACATCGACCTCGAAACCGGCGAGCGCCGCCCGGGCCTCAACAGCACGCCCGACCACATCAAGCGTGTCGTCGACGGGATGCTCAGGCGCCTTCGCACCGACCGCATCGACCTCCTCTACCAGCACCGTGTCGATCCGCAGGTCCCGATCGAGGACGTCGCCGGCGCCGTTCAGGAGCTGATGCAGCAAGGGAAGGTCCTGCACTGGGGCCTCTCGGAGATGGGGCTCAACACGCTGCGCCGCGCGCATGCCGCGTTGCCGGTCACCGCCGTGCAGAACGAATACTCGATGTTATGGCGCGGTCCTGAACGGGAAGTTCTGCCACTCTGTGAGGAGTTGGGCATCGGGTTCGTGCCGTGGAGTCCGCTCGGCGTGCAGTTCCTCACCGGCTGGATCGACGCAAATACGCGCTTCGCTCCCGGTGACATCCGCGGCGCCGAGTCGCGCTTCTCGCCGGAGAACCTGCCGCACAACCTGCAGCTCGTCGCGCTGGTGAAGCGTTGGGCCGAGCAGCAGCGCGCCACGCCCGCGCAGATCGCGCTCGCGTGGCTGCTCGGGCAGAAGCCGTGGATCGTGCCGATTCCGGGAACGACGCAGATGGCTCACATGATCGAAAACAGCGGGGCAGCGGACGTGCAACTCACGTCAAGTGAGCTGGCCGATCTGAATGCGGCTGTTCGAGCGATCGAGATCCGGGGGCAGCGTCTGCCGGACCAGGTGCTGGTCTTCTCAGGCGTGGAGGCACCGCCGAAGAAGTGAGCGAGCCGCCGTTCTCACCCTCACTGCCGTGTGTGCACGAGGGATGTTTTCAGCGGTGACGAGAAGCGGGGTGACGATCTAGTGCCGCGAGGAGTCGGGGGGAACTGGGCCGCAGGTGATGCGGTTCCCGTGCGGCGTCGGTGTGATGGTCACCTCCATGGTCACGCCATCGGGTGCTCCCGCCGAGAGGCAGAAAGCCGTGATCTCACCGCAGGCCGTGCCGCCGAGCCCCAACACGATGGGAACGAGCCAGAAGGCGGTGCGCCACCCGACCCTAGGCCCGCCCTTCCCTCCGGGCTCCAGTCCTGCGGTTGGCACGCCACCGATGAAATGCCGCACGCTTCCTCCTCAGAAAGTCGCTTCGTCAACCGGTAGGTCGCGTCGCGGCGCGGATCCGAAGGCTCACGGCCGGAAGATGGCCGGCAGTGAGCCCTGATCAACGTGCATGCCTGCCTCTTCCAGCAAACACACATACTGGCGCAACGGCGGCATCCCTGCGGTGGACCGCCACGCGTCGAGACGAGCCGTATCCAAGACCGGGGCGAATCGAAAGACACCAGAGCGGAAGCAGGGCAGCACCTGACCGCATCATGCGCTGAGCGAGGTGCCAATGGTGGCGTTGGGCTTGCAGGCTAGGCAGTGGCACTAGGTCCTCCTCGTCTCACCGCAGGGAGCGCCCTGACGGACTGCGCCGCCGCAACCAAACGGCCGCGAGTGCCAGCACGCCGAGTAGCCCAATGATCTGATTGGCTCTGGCGACGGGCACACCCGCCGCCCAGAGACCAGCCCGCACGGCCGCCAGGACGAATGCCCCGACCAACGCCCATTGCAGGGCGTAGCGCCACCCGACCTGGACAGAACGTCGCACCAGCATGCCGCTCACGACACCAGCCCCGAGGAAGACGACCGCCTCGACAACCAGGACGCGCCGGAGCTCAAAGGGAATAGCGAACCGCACAGCCAGCTCAATGATCCCCACCATTGCGAAGAGAAGTAGCCAGGGCATCAATCTGCGTATGCGCTCAGTCATTGAGCTGCCGCCTAACGGGATGCGCCTAAGCTGCGGCGCCACACTTTCACGTTCACAAACGCCATTCTACCACAGATGACGGGCGTCGGCAGCTTCAACCCGTAGTCAGACGGCCTGACAAGAGTTGGTTGTTATGGATGGCGTTCCGTGGCGCGACGAATCGTTTCAGCGGCCCAACGGGCGCGCAGGCGGGCGGCCCGATTCGGGTCGTTGGCCAGCCGGTCCAAATCGGGAAGTGCCGCAGCTGCTGATTGAGCGCGGTCACCCAGCAGCGAAGCACAGTATTCCCGCATCTCGGCGTGCGGTGACAGCAGCCCCGCGCGGAGCGTCGCGAGGTCAGCGGACGCCGAAGGAAGAGGGGGCGTCGACTCGCTCAGAAGCCGGCGGCTCAGGAAGCGGCGGCCGTCTAGCGCAATGACACGATACTTGCCGAGCGGAATGAGCGGAATGAAGACGACACAGAACCACAGAGTCTTGATTACCGAGCCGCACGTGGCGCAGGGCTCCTTGTTGCCGTACAACATGAGCCCAATGCCGTTCAAGGTTACAGTGCCCCCGCTCGACCGGGGGCTCGTGCGAGCCACGCATGCCGGACAGAAGCGTACGGCCTCTGAAGAAAGATTCATTCCTTAGTCGATCAGAACCCTGCTGCGGCGCGCAGCTCCCGGAACGCCCGTGCAAGATCGCGCCGCTGGTAATGCGCATTGAGACCGCTCGGGTTGGGGAGCAGCCACAGCCGCGTTTCCCCGATTCCGTCAGGCTGGATACCAGGCATCGCGCGTGGCCGCCCGAACGCGACTCGATACGCGCTTAACCCGAGCACCCCGAGAAAGCGTGGCGCGTACCGCCGCACCTTGCGCTCGAGCCGGCGCCGCCCGGCGACCAACTCTGCTGCAGTCAGCTCATCCGCGCCGGCGCTCGCGCGCGGGACGATATCCGTCAGCCCGCAGCCGAAATCCAGCAGGAGTCGGTTCTCCGAAGGAGCGAGCACGCGGTCGGTAAACCCTCCCGCGAACAGTGCCTGCCAGAACCGGTTGCCGGGACGCGCGAAATGGTATCCGACCGCTGCCGAATAGAGCCCGGGATTGATACCACAGAAGAGGACCCGCAATCCGGGCGCGATAACGTCGCGCAACCGGCCCGTCCCTCGCGTCGCGCGGGATGACATCACACCGCGCGGGCGAAATGACCCCGCGTATACTCCCGACCCGTCACCGCCCGCACCTCTCCGGGATCGGGCGAGCGACCTTCGGCTAGTGCGTCGAGCGACGCGCGATACGCGGCCGTCACCCGCGCGACGGGATCGCCCGGGACGTTGAACACGAGCCGAAAGTTGCGAAAACCGGCGCGCCACAGCTCTGGCAGGTACGCGGAGCCGTCCACCGGACGGGAATGCAGCAGGCGGTTGCGGCAGGCATAATCGGTGGCCACCGGGAAGACGTAACCCGCGGGATCGGTCAGCTCGACGTTGGGATGTTTCTGCACGCAGAGGTCCCGGCAGGTGTTGACCTTGCGGTCGAACGCCGCCGACAGCACGCAGTGCTCGATCGTCATTCCTTCGGGTCGACCGTAGGCGAACACCTCGAAGCCTCTGGCCTCCCATGGCGCCGCGACCTGCGCCATCTCAGCCGCCGGTCAGCTCGACCGACAGCACGATGCGACGCGCGCCCAGGCGGAAGACCTCAGCCGCGCTGTGCTGGTTGAAGACGTTGACCGCGTAATCCGCGACCACGTCGCGGCCCTGGGCCGCCAGCTCGGCGACCATCCCCAGGTGCCCACTGACCAGCGGTGTGCCGAGGGCCAGCCACTTCTCGACGTGCTTCCGATCGGCAGGCCGGACGATGGTAGGCGTGCGGAGTCGGAGTGTGACTCCCCGCTCCGACAGCTCGGTGGCGAGACGCCTGACGCGCGCGACCGGAGGCATCGGATGACGGAGGAACAGGTCGAGCGAGATCTCGTCGGCCCCTGCGTCTGCCGCCAGCAGCGCATCCTCGAGACGCCAGACCTCGGCGACGAGCCGCGCTTCCGCAGACCCGGGGCCGACGTTCCCAAGCTCCACGCCGGCGATCGCTGCGGCGATCGCGCGGTCTCGGTTCTGGTGGCGGACACGACTGTCCCGTTCCAGGTGCCCGCTGAGGATCTGCACTGCCTTGCGCCGCAGATCGTTGAGGACGCTGACCGGAACGAAGAGATCCTTCGCGAGGCCGGAAACATCGAGGTCGCCCAGCGTGAAGGAGGTCTCGCCGAGGCGGCCGAGCTGGGCGCGGAGGCGCGCTTCGTCCAGCCCGTGGCGGGTAGCAGGCGCGAGCGCGGTCGTGCTCTTCACTGTCACCTCGTCGGCGCCCCCCCCGCCCCGCCCAGTGCGGCAGATGAGCGTGAGTGGCTCGCCGGCGGCACCCAGTGCCGTGACATCCAGGCGAGCGCGCTCGGGCTCTCCCGTGGAGGGAACGGCGGCAAAGCTTTCACGTGCGCGGGTGAGCAGAGCAGCCTCGGCGGAGCGCACCACGGTCCAGCCGGCCGGAATATCCTCCGCCGGCTGGAGCGCCTGCCGGAACTTCCCGTGCTGCCGGCCGATCGTCCGGACGCTCCGGACCCCGAAGCCGCGGTTGCCTTTGGCGGGGCCGTCGGGATGCTCAAAGCCGAGCCCGTCGCCGCGCTGGATCGGCTGCGAGACCGACACGATCAGCTCGTCCTGCTCGCGCCCGATGACTTCACCGAGTACCGCGCCGCGGTTGTCGGGCTGGGTGCGTGTCACGTAGTCGCGCCCCGCGCGGCCGCCGTACATGCCGCCGGTGAAGCCGCGCGAGAAGATCTGCACCAAGGGCTGGACTTCGGCGGGTGTGGGTGGATGCCAGTCGCCGGCGGCCAGTCGGTCGAGAAAGTCGCGGTAGCCGTGCGTCACGGTCGCCACGTATTCGGGTTTCTTCTTGCGGCCTTCGACCTTGAGCGTATGGATGCCGGCGTCGGCGATCTCGGCGAGATGCTCCCACGCGCCGAGGTCCCGGGCGGAGATCAGGTAGCCGCGGTCCAGCTCCGCGCCTCCCCCGCCCCCCCCGCTCGCGGCATCCGTCAGGACGTAGTCCTTGCGGCACGACTGGGCGCAGGATCCCCGGTTGGCGCTGCGTTCCGAAATCATGCCGGACATGTAGCACTGTCCCGAGTACGCGATGCACAGCGCGCCGTGGACGAAGCTCTCCAGCACCAGCTCCGGGACTGCGCGCCGGATGGTGCGGATGTCGTCCAGGGTATTCTCGCGCGCGAGCACCACGCGGTCGCATCCCAGATCGCGCAGGACGCGGGCGCCGCGCTCGTCGTGCACGGTCATCTGGGTCGAGCCGTGAATCTCTAGATCGGGATACAGCTTCTGGATGAGCCGCACGGCGCCAAGGTCCTGCACGATGGCGGCGTCGATTCCGCGATCGATGCACTCGCCGAGATGATGCAGCGCTTCGTGCAGCTCGGCCGGCTTGAAGAGGATGTTGAACGTCAGGTAGATCCTGGCCCCCCCCCCGTGCGCGTGCGCCAGGCGGCAGGCCTGCTCCAGGTCATCCAGGGTCAACTGCGCCCCTTCGTCCCGAGCATTGAACTTGTCCACGCCGAGGTAGATCGCATCGGCGCCGTTGCCGAGAGCGGCACGAACGGCGTCGAGGCTGCCGGCGGGGGCGAGGAGCTCAGGGACGGGGCGGAGCATGAGGGAAAGGTAGCGTCGGCAGAAAAGGCCTTGGATCATGTTTGACACCCCAGGCTTGACAACAAAAGTTGTCAATGATACCATCTCCTCATGCTCGACATCCAAGTCATCGATGATCCGGCGGCGGCGACGGTGGCCTTGGAGCCGACGCGAAGCCGACTCCTCTCCGAACTGGCCGCGCCCGCCTCGGCGGCGACGTTGGCCACGCGGGTCGGCCTGGCTCGGCAGAAGGTCAACTACCACCTGAACGCGCTGGAGGCGCACGGGCTGGTGCGGCTGGCCCAGGAACGCAAGTGGGGCGGGCTGACGGAACGGCTGCTCGTCGCGACGGCCGCTTCCTACGTCGTTTCGCCGAGCGCCCTGGGCCCGGTCGCCGTCGATCCGAATCGGGAAGTCGATCGGCTGTCCGCGAGCTATCTCATCGCCCTGGGCGCTCGGGTGGTCCGCGAGGTGGGCGATCTCGTTCGTCGTGCGAAAGCGACGGGCAAACGCCTGGCGACCCTGGCGGTGGATACCGAGGTTCGCTTCCGGTCGCCCGCGGACCGCGCGGCGTTCACCCACGAACTCGCCGAAGCCATCGCGACACTCGTTTCGAAATATCACGATGCATCCGCCCCCGGCGGCCGCGCGCATCGCCTGGTCGTCGTGGCGCACCCCCTACCGCAGAAATCCGATCCTGAAAGAACTAGGGAGCAATCATGAGCGTGAAGAAAGAAGCCAACGGTCGCCGTTCCGTCACGGTTGAATTCGAGGTCCCCGGCACTCCGGAGGAAGTCTGGCAGGCTATCGCCACCGGACCGGGCATTTCGTCCTGGTTCGTGCCAACGGAGATCGAGGAGCGCGACGGGAAACCCGTCGCAGTGAAGTACAAGTTCGGTCCGGGCGTTGAGCCACACGGCGTGGTGACGACCTGGGATCCCCCCCGGATCTTCGCCCAGCAGGCAGACGGCGGGTTCCAGGGCTCGCCGCCGATCGCGGCCGAGTGGAGCATTGAAGCGCGCGGAGGAGGCACCTGCATCGTCCGCCTTGTCCATAGCCTGTTCGCCAGCACGGACGAATGGGACAACCAGCTGGAAGGTGCCACATCCGGATGGTCAGGTTTCTTGAACATCCTGCGGCTCTATCTCACGCACTTCCGCGGCCAACGCTCTGCGATCATGCAGGTCACGACTCCCATCGCGAGTACGGAGGCGGAAGCCTGGGAAACGCTGACGGCGGCACTGGGAGTGAAAGGGGTGAGCGTTGGGCAGCGTTGGACGACGCCCGCGGGTGTCTCACCGCTCAGCGGCGTGGTGGAGCTTGTCACGGAGAATCCCTACGACGCACTGCTGCGACTCGACAAGCCGGGGCCAGGCATAGCGGCCCTTGGCGCAGTCACCTATCCCGGTGGCCAGAGCGTGGTGGCGATGAACCTCTACCTTTACGGCGATCAGGCGGCCGGAACAGTCGCCCGCGAAACGCCGCGGTGGCAGGCGTGGTTTCAGAGTCGCTTCCCGATGCCGACGGAGGCGAGCGAGAGCAAATGAGACGGCTCAAGATCATCGAACACATCTCGCTGGACGGCGTGATCCAGCACTCCGCCGATGATGGCGATTTCCCCTACAGCGACTGGACCGCGCCCTATCGGACCCCCGCTGGGCGAGACATGGTCATGGCGGCACACGGGGAGCGCTTCGATCTGCTGCTTGGTCGTCGCACCTACGATATCTGGTCGGGCTTCTGGCCAAAGGCGCCAAGCAGTCCGATCGGGGACCGACTCAACGCGGCAACGAAGTATGTCGCGACCCACCGTCCGGAAAGTCTTGAGTGGGGACCGTTCGAGGGCGTTGGACCGGACATTGTCGAGGGCATTCGCCGCATCAAGACGCAGGACAGCCCGAACCTTGTCCTCTCAGGCAGCTCCACGCTGACATCGACGCTGCTCGAACGTGGGCTTGTGGATGAAGTCGTGCTGATCGTCTCTCCGGTCCTGCTGGGTACGGGGAAGCGCTTCTTTGCGGAGGGAACGCCGGCACGCGCCTTCGAGCTCGTCAGCACGACAGCAACGCCGTCCGGCGTCATCCTCAGTCATTACAAGGTCGCCGGGCCTTTGAAGACCGGATAGTTCGACCGCGCGACCTCGAGGCGCCTTTCGCGGCACGTCCACTCTGAAGATCGCTCAGAAGGTGACGAGGGCCGCCAAGCAGCGGCCCTCGCCGATCCGCGCTCCTTCTCCGATAGTGGTTCAGACAGGGGTCTTCGCCAGCTCTTTGAGAGCTTGGCCGGCAGCGGCGGCGTTCTTCTTGACGATGGCCTTCTTCGCCTGCTGGCGCGCTGCGAACGCTTCGCGCCGCTCTGTCGCCTTCTGCTGCTGCGCCTCGATCCTCGCCTGAAGCTGGTCGAGCTTCTTTTGCAGCTTTGCCTTGCGGTCGGCATGAGCCTTCGAGAGTTCACTCTTGAGCTGCGCGACATCCGCCTTCATCGCGGCGATATCCTCGTCATCGATCTTCTCCTGGACTTCCCACAGAGCGCGGCGGAACACGACGCCTCCGAGCGTCTCCATCCGGCTGTCCACCGGCGTCGTCCACTCCTCGTCGATTTCCGCGATGATCGCGACCTTGTTGGGCGTCAGCGATTGCGACACGTCGTCGACGAAATCCTCGCCCACGCGGGCGGTGTCGATATCGTAGAACGCACCGAGCGTCATGCCCGACAGGGCGCCGACGGCCACCCCAAGCGGCCCACCCAGCAGCCCGATCAGACTGCCCACAGCCGTCCCCGTGAGCGTGCCGACCGGCCCGTCGTCGTCGAACTGCTTGACGCTGATCGTGCCGTTCGCATGCTTGACGACCACGCCACCCGCGTAAATGCTGATGCTGCCTTCCACCTCGAGCTGCCGAAGGGCCGATGTACCTTCAAAGGCCTTCTGCTCGTTGTCGAAAACCACCACTAGCATCCGTTCCATTGTCCGATCCTCCGTTCGAATTGTTCGAGAGCCACATCCCGCCTGATCACCGAGTCTTCGGTGTCTAGAAAGGCAACCGCTGTGCCACAGCTACGTCCTGCGTTGCCAATGGATTACGTGACTGGTGCCGTGGCGAAGCTCGACAAATGGCGAGTTTCGACACGCCAGCGGGCAGGAGCCGCGGACTTATTCGGTCTGGAAGCGATGCTTGTCGATGCGCAGGGAACGAATTTTGGATTCGAGCGTGGAGCGCGGGATCCCGAGTTTGGCGGCCGCGCCGTCCGGACCGGCCACGCGACCGCGCGAGCCGGCCAGTGCGCGTTCGATCAGTTCCTTCTCCTCGTGGGCGCTCGGGCGGCCCAGGCCCTTGGCGTCGGCCCCCCGCCGGCTCGATCGTTGTGCGAGCCATTTTTCATCGACCACGAGCGTGCCCTCGCAGAGGATCACCGCCCGCTGGATCACGTTCTGCAGTTCGCGAACGTTGCCCGGCCAGTCGTACGACGTGAGCAGATCGATGGTCCTGTGACTGACCGATGTAATCGTCCTCCCCAGCTGTGCCGCATACCGTTGCGTCAGATATTCAATGAGCAGCGGAATGTCCGCGGGGCGCTCGCGCAGCGGCGGCACTTGCAGCGGAAAGACGCTCAACCGGTAATAGAGATCGCTCCGAAACGACCCTTCCGCGATTGCCTTGTCGAGGTCGCGGTTCGTCGCGGCGATCACCCGCACGTCTGCGGGAATCAACTTGCCGCCGCCGACGCGCTCGAATGTCCGCTCCTGCAGGACCCGGAGCAGGGCGATCTGGGTCTCCTGCGGAAGCTCGCCCACCTCGTCGAGGAAGATGGTTCCCCCTTCCGCCAGCTCGAAGCGGCCGAGATGGCGCTGCACGGCGCCGGTGAAGGCCCCTCTTTCGTGGCCGAACAGCTCCGAGGTGGTCAGCGACGGGGGAATGGCGCCGCAGTTCACGGGCACGAATGGCCGTGAGGCGCGGGGCGACCGCCGGTGGATCGCGCGGGCGATCAGTTCTTTTCCGGTGCCGGTCTCGCCGGTAATCAGCACCGTCGAATCGGTGCTCGCCACCTTCGCTACGAGCACCAGAAGCTGACGGAGCGGCGCCGAAGAGCCGACGATCTCCTCGAACATCGAGGTCTGGGTGATCTCGTCTCGGAGGGCGATGTTTTCCTTGTGGAGCTGCTCCTTTAGGCGGTGCAGCTCCTGCTCCGCCCGTTTGCGGTCATCGATATCGGTGATCGTTCCATACCATCGGATGACCGCGCCTGTTTGGTCTCGCAGCGGAACGGCGCGCGTCAGGAGCCATCGGTACTTCCCCTCTGCGTCACGCCCACGCATTTCCAGTTCGAGAGGATGTCCTGCGGCGATCGCCTGCCGCCATTGCTGCACGACGCGGTCGCGATCGTCCGGATGAATCATGCTCGTCCACTTCCAGCCGAGGACGTCGTCCGGGGTGTGCCGCATCCGCTGGAGCCAGCTCTCGGTCACAAACTCGAAAGCGCCATCCGGCCCGGCGGTCCAGACGAAGGCCGGGATCGTCTCAAGAATCGTCCGAAGCTCCTGCTCCGATTTTGGTTTCATCACGGCCGCACGTTAGACCGGCCGGTCATCGGACCGTCCCGTTCGACGGAGACCAAATGCGTCGCGGACAGAACCTCATTGCGCGCACACGACGTTCGCATGGCGAGCCGTTAACCGCCACTGTCCATTACGCTGCATCCAGAAGTGGGTATAGCGCCGACGAACGGTTTGTCCAGCGAACGGCGCTCTGTTCACAGGGGTCACGATCTCGGATCCCATTACGATGACCACGTTTCCGTGAAACAGAATGCCTTCGATCTCGCGCACAAAGGAGGAATAGTCGATCGTGCCGTTCCGGATGAGGGCGACGACAGCATCGGCGCCTCGCGTGATGCTATTGCGCGGGTTATTGACAGTGAAATCAGGTGTCCAAATCGCCCTCAAAGCCGCCGAGTCGCGACGGAGCAGGCCCTCTGCCTCAGCCCGATCGAGACGCCGAATCGCGTTTTCGATGGAGTCTTGCGCCATACTCTGACCGGACGCAGTGCTGATGCCCATCTGCATGAGGCAGAGCGCTAGAGGCCACAAGTGGCGACTCGCCATGTTGATCTCCTAGGAATCCGTCAGGTCAGGCAGCGATCAATCGTCGTGAGCGCCTGCTGGATGTCATCCGCGTCATTATAAAGATGTGGGGAGAATCTCAGGACGCTCCGGCGCGCCGAGACGACGATCCCGGCTTCGTTGAGACGTTCGGCCAGGATCCGCACGTCCATGTCGGCGAACCGGGTGGCGACGATCGAGGAGCGCGCGCCGTCGTCCGTGGGCGACAGGATTTCGGCGTTCCTTTCGCGCAATCCCTCGATCAGGAGATCGGCGAGCGTCTGGTTCCTGGAAAAGATCCGGCGGACGTCCAGCCGCAACAGGTAATCGATCGAGCTGGCGAGACCCGGCGCGCACCCGTAGGCCATCGTGCTGAACTCAAAACGGTGGGCGTTCGGGGGGAGCTGCAGTCGATCGGGACGCAGATCCCACATCCGCTCATGCGATCGGAATCCGACGAGCCCCGGGTCGAGTCGTTCGTGAAGACGGGGCGCGAGATACATCACGGCGACGCCGAACGGCCCGCACAGCCACTTGTAGGATGCAGTAATCAGCGCGTCGACCCCGAGCGCCCCCACGTCGATCGGGATCCCGCCGGCCGACTGCGTTGCGTCGATGACGAGCAGGGCTCCGTTCCGGTGCGCGGCTTCAGCGAGCCCCGCCACGTCGAGTCGCTGGCCGGTGCTGTAAATCACATCGGAGACGCAGACGACGGCGGTCCTGGAATCGATCAGGCCGATCAGATCGTCGGCCAGATGATAATCGCCCTTCATGTCGGCGAGCCTGACTTCGGCTCCCGTGTGGCGCGCGACGCGCGCCCACGGGTAGACCGTGCTGGGAAAATCGAGACCGGTGCCGACGATGTTGCTGCCGGCAGCCGGCGCGACGGCCCAGGCGAGGGAAGCGAGCAGCTCGGTCGCGCTCGATCCGACCGCGATCTCCTCGGGACGGCAGTTGAACAGCCGCGCGGCCGAAGCGTGCAGTGGCGCGAAGGCCCGCTCCTCGGCGGCCTCGTCGAAATGGATCGTCCCGTTCTCGGCGAGATCATGCGTCCATTCGACCACCGTGCGCTCCGCCCCGCTGTACATGAGGCAGACAGAGGCGGTGTTGAGGTAGACACTCTTCCCGCTCGCGGGAAAATCGTCCGGTGCGACGATGGGGCTCAGGTCGGACAATGCAGTGTCACCTCCGATTCCATCCGCCCTTGCCGTGCTTGGCTTTAGGGTCTGTCCCGAGGACACTCCCTGCCTCACCTCAGCGTCAAAAGCGGACGCCCAGGGAGGTCCCGGTGTCCATCCTCCGATAAGCCTCTCGCAAGCCGAGCGTGAACCAAGCAGCGACGGCAACCCCGCGGCGAGCAACTCGTTCTGATGTCATATCGGGACGCTTCGCGGCTGGAAGCTGCGGCGCGCTGATGAAAGATTCATTCCCTAATCTACGCGCGCCGCGAGCTTCAAGCGCTTGTTAGGCCGCGCGCTCATGATGTTCTCCTCGTTCCTTGAGGACACCACTCGCGAGCAGCAAAACGACTAACAGGACTGCGATCAATCCATGACTCGCGAAGATCTCAAGAGCACCGCCGTGCGTGTGAATCGGACGCTCACTGTATTCCCGCAGGTGAACGACAGTCGCACCACCGAGATAGACTGCCCAGCAAACCGCCGGCGCGATGAGAAAGCTGCCACGGTACCTCAATGCGAGAATCGACAGCAGCGACATCCCGAGATAGCCATATCCGAAGAACGCGAGGAGCGGGCCAGGACTGAAGCCAAAGCTCGCCGCTGCTCGATCTGGACTCACAAGAAGCCAGACGCTCACCGCCAACATCGGTATGCCGCAATAGCCTACGAGGAGATAGAGCAAGCCGATCTGTGCTATGCGGGGAACCGCGCGCTCCTTCGTGAGCACGAGATGGACCGTCGTGGCGACCAGCAAGGCTACCAATAGGAAGAAAAAGTGCACGTGGGACCTCAGTAGGCGGCGGCCTACGACCTGCCATTCACGCGCGAGCGCGGACGGCACCGCCCTTCCGTCAACTAGTTCGCCATCTTGATCGATGCCAGCGTTTCGACACTCGCGAGGTCCTTCTTGTTGCGCACCTCGAGACGCACTCCGCGGCCCTCCGGGTACTTGGGCGCGTTCCGAACGATCTCAAGTATCCGCGTTGAAAGTCCGCTCCCTTGTGCTGCCTGGCAGGCCTTCTCGCCCAGCGCGAACGACGCCACGAAGTATCCTGAACAGGGCACCATGTAGAGTACCGTCCTCTGCTTCTGCCGGAGCTGAAGAATCCACCCGTGGGACTTCCCCGAGAAGCTCCACTTCCCATTCAAAGGAGCGAATTCGGAGGAGAGATCAGCACGTAGCTCGGCCCACAAGCCACTCCCCTCGCCCAGAACTGCTTCGAGTGCGCGTTCACTGGGCGGGGAGCCGCGATCAAGGAATGCGCTCGGCGACATGCGTCGCTCTCCTCTGTCTTCTGTCCGTCTAACGAAATGCGCTTAAGCTGCGGCGCGCTAAAGAAAGATTCATTCCTTAATCTACGCGCGCCGCCAGCTTCAAGCGCTTGTTAGGCGGCAGCCTTTCGAAGGAGCCGCCACGCCCAAATGCTGAGTCCGGCACTCACCAGCACAAGCAAGTCAGTATGGTGAAGGTGCCCTCGGGCGATGGGCCCGTAAGCGTGTGCTACCGTAATGGCCGCGAAGAGAATGCCCGTCGTAATCAAATAAGGTTTCATCAAGTGCCCTTGGATGTGTGTGACTGCCGCCTAACGAATCGCGCTTAAGCTGCGGCGCCACATTGGAAGTTTCACAAACGGAATGCCTACCCCACCGTACAGCAGGGCGTAAACCGCAGCCCTGAGCGCGGGCGCCGCCAGCTTCAGGCGCATGTTAGGCCGCATGCGTGCGTGAAATCGTCCACCGAAAGCCATCCGGATCGAGTACCCGGAAGACCCGCGCCCCCACGGCATGTCCTTGGGCTCCATCTCCAGCGCACCTCCCCGCTCCAGAATTCGTTTGGCAACCGCATCGACGTTTTGCGTCGTGCTGATCTGGAAGGACATTCCCTGACCCTTGACCCGGTCCCAGCCTTTCGCGCCGTCGTCCTGGTTCAAGATGATCCGGACGTCACCGGCCTGGACCGCGACTCCTCGCAGCTTTCCATCGCGCTCGATGCGGCGCGACACTGTGAAGCCCACGACCTCCACGTACCAAGCGAGGCTCTTCGACCACGGTCAACAATGCCGAACGAGCGCGAGTTCAGGCCGCGTCATGCGGATGGAGCGGCTGTGAAACGATGGGTGCTCCGCGGGGCGCCTAACGAGGATTAGACAGACCTGTACAAGATATTTCGCACCGCATCGGGATCTCCCTAATCACGTTACCTAGCCACGATCAGCCGAGTTAGGCTGGTCAGTCTAATCTTATTATCTCGCGGTTACGCCCACTAACCCCGCGCTCAGGATCCATCGCGCCGCGGCGCGCTGCATCAACGCCTGCCCATGCCAGGCGCACAACACCGGCACCTCGCCGGGGATTTGCGTGACGAGCCGCGGATGGGCAAACAGAATCACCAGCGACGCCTGCGGCACGAGCCGCTCGAGCTGGGCCACCGACCGAGCCCCGAGATCACCACGCCCCTTCCACGACCGCGGCTCGGCGTACACCAGCACGATGTGCCGCGTCCCAGGCTCCGGGTATCGGGGCACGCCGACACCACGGCCGACCAGCTCCCGCGCGAACACATCCCGCGGCGGGATCAAATACGGCCCGCCCACGTCGTCATCGACGATCGTCACACTCACCGCCTTCCCGAGCGGCGGCGGCTCGCCGTGCATCACGTGAACCGCTCGGTCCGCCAACCCATCCGCGAAGCGCTGGTGTTCGGTCAGCATCGAATCATCCAGGGTTTGTTGACCCCGGGCCGCTGCCCCGGGGTTCACAAACGTGAGCGCTGTCTCATATCTCTCCAACGCCTGCGCCGCACGCTCCGGCGCCACACGTCGCAGCGCGCGGACCACCCCGGCCCAATCCGTCGGATAGAGCAGCATGTCGCATCCCGCGTTCACCGCGGCCACGGCCGCAGTGCCCTCCGGCGCCGCCGCGGTCGCACCGCCCATGATGAACGCGTCCGTGACCACGAGCCCGCTGAAGCCGATCGTGGTCCGCAAGTAATCGAGAATCGGCCGTGAGAACGTCGCCGCCGAGCCGCTCGGGTCCCATCCTGGATACGCCACAAACGCCGGCATCACGCTGCCGACACCCGCCTGCACCGCGGCCCGAAACGGCGCCGCGTCAGCCTGCTGCAACTCGGCCGTCCCCTCGACCACGGGCACGCCTTCGTGTGAATCGGTGGTGGTGCGACCATGCCCCGGATAGTGCTTGGCGCACGCCATGACGCCCTCCTGCCGGCACGCACTGATCCACGCCGCAGCATGCGCACCCACCCGCGCCGCATCGGCGCCGAACGATCGGGTCTGCACGATCGGATTCTTCGGCTCGATATCGAGATCGCAGACGGGCGCAAAGATCCAATTCAGCCCGACCGATCGCGCTTCGATCGCGGTGATCGCGCCGCAGCGGGCTGTGGCGTCGAGATCGTCAACGAATCCGAGCGCGCCCGGCGGCGGCAGCTCGGTCAGCCCGCGGATCTGCTGCCCGGCCCCACGCTCGAGATCGGAACCGAGCAGTAAGGGCCGCCCGGCCTTCGTGCGGATCTCGCCCGTGAGGGCGGTGACCGCCGCCCGAGTCCCTGCGAACAGAATGAACCCGCCCACCCCCGCCGCTAGCGCGTCCCGCACCTTGGTCCGCTCCGAGCTGAACGAGCCACGGCGCCACCGGACCGAGGGACACACGAGCCGCGCAGGCGACATCTCAGACCGGGGTGATGTGCCCGAGGACACGCGGGCCACGCGCTCCGGTCGCAGCGGGGAGATTTCCCGGCTTGCCCGAGACCGTCTGCAGGCCCAGAAACGCGAATGCGACGGCTTCCTTCGCTTCGCCGTCGAAGAAGACCTGATCGAACAACACGACCGGCCGCGGCTGCACCTTCGCAGCGAGGCGCTCGAGCAGGGCGGGATTCTTCGCGCCTCCACCGGAGATCACGATCTCGGACGTCTCATCCGTGCCCCAGCGAGCAACCGCCCGTCCAATCGACTCGGCGGTCAGCGCGGTCGCGGTCGCTACCGCGTCGTTGTCCGAGCCGCCCGCCTTCTTGACGCGGGCCAGCAGCTTGTCGGCGTACTCGATCCCGAACCGCTCGCGACCAGTGCTCTTGGGCGGCGCTGCGACGAAATACGGATCGGCGAGGAGCTCGTCGAGCACGCGCGCAACCGGCCGGCCGCGGCGCGCGCGCTCGCCGTCTCTGTCGAACGTGGCGTCGGGATCGATGCGCCGCGTGACCGAGTCGATCACGCCGACGCCGGGTCCCGTGTCGAACGCGAACGCCCCGTCCGTGACGCCGCGGCGCGGCACCCACGTCACGTTCGCGATCCCGCCCACATTGAGCAGCCAGCGACCGCGTTGCTCGTGCCCGAACAGCATCACGTCGGCGAGCGGCACGAGCGGCGCCCCCTGCCCTCCCGCCGCCACATCGCGCGCGCGAAAGTCGCTCACCACGCGCACCCCGACCCGTTCCGCCAGCACCGCGGCGTCGCCGAGCTGGAACGTGGCGCGGCCCGGCTCGTGCCAGATCGTCTGGCCGTGCGACGCGATGAACGCGAGGTCCTTCGCCGCGACACGGGCCTGCGCGAGCAGCGCGAGCACCGCGCCCGCAAAGCGCTCCCCCAGCGCCACGTGGAGGAACGCGACGTCCTTCGGCGTGCCGCGCGCAATCGCGTCGATGATCGATCCACGCTCCGCCGCCGAGTACGGCTCCTGGCGGAACGCGACCAGCTCCGCGGCGGTGTCGTTGAGCCGCACCAGCGCCGTCGAAATCCCGTCGAGCGAGGTGCCCGACATCACGCCGACCGCGAGCGTCTTGCTCACGACTTCACCGGCGGCGGATCACCGACGACGGGACGCACGAACCCGCCGGCGGCGTCGAGCAGCCGCTTGGCTTCGCCCGCATCGATGCGTTTGCGCACCATCACGATGGCCAGCTTCACGCTGCCGCCGGCGCGCTCGATCGCGGCCCGCGCCTCCGCCCGTCCCACACCGCAGCACTCCATCACGATGCGCTCGCCGCGATCGTGCAGCTTCTGACTCATCGCCATGAGGTCCACCATCAAGTTGCCGTAGACCTTGCCGAGCCGGATCATGGCGCCCGTCGTGAGCGTGTTCAGCACCAGCTTGGTCGCGGTCCCGGCCTTGAGGCGCGTCGAACCGGTGAGCACTTCAGGACCGGTGACGGGGTTGATGACGACGTCGCACGTTTCGCTCAGGGCCTTGGGAGGCGTGCCGCAGGTCAGGAGCACCGTGCGCGCGCCCAGCGTCTGCGCTCGCGAGAGCGCGACACGCACGTACGGCGTCGTCCCGCTCGCCGCGATGCCGACCACGACGTCACGATTCGTAACGCCGGCGGTCTCGATGTCTGCCGCGCCCGCGTTCACGTCGTCTTCAGCACCCTCGGCGCTCTTCACGAGCGCCGTGTAGCCGCCCGCGATCACGCCTGTCACCATGGACGGCGGCGTCCCGAAGGTCGGCGGACATTCCGCGGCGTCGAGCACCCCCAGCCGGCCCGAGGTCCCGGCGCCGACATAGATCAGGCGGCCCCCCGTTTTGAAGGCATTGACGAGCAGATCGATGGCCCGCGCGAGGTGCTCCCGCTCCCCGCGCACGATGCCGGCAATGCTCGCGTCCTCGGCATTCAGTAGATCGACGATGTCGAGGCTCGAGGCGATATCGATGCGCTGCGTCCTGGGATTGCGCTGTTCGGTGGGCCTCGGATCGCGGAAATCGGGGTTTGCCATTGCAGACAATTAGACGGAAGATTACGAAATGCGAAAGATCCTTCCACTTATTGCCCTTGCCGGGTTGGGTTGCAGCCATGCTCGTCCCGCGGGAATCTTCCCCGCTACCTGGACCCTCGCATCGAAGCCCGTCACGGCGCCGCGGGCCATGGTCGTCACGGCGCAGCCGCTCGCCACACAGGTGGGCCTGGACATCCTCCAGCAGGGCGGCAACGCCATCGACGCCGCCGTCGCGGTGGGCTTCGCGCTCGAGGTCGTGCTGCCGGACGCCGGCAACATCGGCGGCGGCGGCTTCATCGTCCATCGCAGCGCGGCCGGCGAAGTGCACGCGCTGGATTATCGCGAAATGGCGCCGAGCGGTGCGTCACGCGACATGTACGTCGACTCGGCAGGGACGTCACGGAACAGAGCCTGATCGGACATCTCGCCGCCGGCGTCCCCGGCAGCGTCGCCGGGATGCACGAGGCCTGGAAGAAGTACGGCTCGCTGCCGTGGGCCACGCTCATCGCCCCTGCCATCAAGCTGGCCGAAGGGCATGTCATCGATACCGCGCGCAGCCAGTCCATTGGATGGTCACGGGACGAACTGGCCCGCTTCCCCGCGAGCCGCGCGCAGTTCCTGGTGAACGACAGCGCGCCGCCTCCGGCACGATGTGGCGCCAGCCCGACCTCGCGCGCACCGTTGCGGCTGATCAGCGACTCCGGGCCGGACGGGTTCTATCAAGGTCAGATCGCGGACCTCATCGTGGAAGAAATGAAGCGGGGAGGCGGACTCATCACGCACGAGGACCTGAAGCGCTACCGCGCCTGGCGCACTCCGGTCGAATTCACCTATCGCGGCTTCCGGGTCACGTCCATGCCGCCGCCCTCCTCGGGCGGCGTCACGCTCGCCATGATCCTGGGCATCCTCGAGGGGTACGACGTCGCGGGCATGGGCTGGCACTCTCCCCGCATGCTCCACCTCGCGGCCGAGGCGATGCGGCGCGCGTTCGCTGACAGGAATGCGCTGCTCGGAGATCCGGACTTCGTCACCGTCCCACTGCCGACGCTCATCTCGAACCGGTATCTCTCCTCGCTCCGCGCGTCGATCGATCCGGACGCGGCCACGCCGTCGGACGCAGTGACCGGCGGGGCGCAGTTGTCGCCGGAGCCGTCGCAGACCACGCACACTCGGCGTGGTCGACGCCGCGGGGAATGCCGTCGCGCTCACCACGACGCTGAACGGCCTGCACGGATGCGGAGTGGTCGTCACGGGCGCGGGGTTCCTCCTCAACAACGAAATGGACGACTTCACGTCGAAGGCGGGATCGCCGAACGCATACGGCCTGGTGCAGAGCGAGCGCAACGCCATCGCGCCCGGAAAGCGGATGCTCTCCTCCATGACGCCGTCGATCGTGTTGGACACCGCGGGTCTCTGATGTGGACAGGCCCAGCCGACGAGGAACCACGCGAGGCAGTAGTCGCGCTCGAGCACCGCCTCGACGACACGGCGACCACCGGCGCGGGCCAGGCGGTTCGAGAGCAAGGACAGGTTGCGCTGCGGAATCATCGGTCAGGTCCTCACGAGCGCGCGGAGCTCGTCGGGCTCGACGTTGACGCGAACCCGCCATCGCGAGTTCCACGGCCCCTCGGCGGGCATGAGGGGATCGAGCGGCGCGTAGGTCGCGGTCAGCGCTGCGCGCAGCCGCTCGATCTCGGCAGGCGCGTCGACCTCGAACGTCTCGAGCACGAAGCCGAGCCGGCGCACGACGGCACCGACGCCGAGGCGCAGCGCGTAGTCGACGAGCTTCGGCACGGCGATCGCGTCCCGGCGCATCCAGAAGCCCTTCGCGACCTCGGTGAGCCCGCCGCAGTGCTCCGGCTGCTTGAGGCCGTCGATGACGGTCCGCTCGAGGTCGCTGACGCGGACGCGCTCGGTCTTCGTGGCCCACAGCTCGACGATGCCGAACATGTCCTCCGGCTTGCAGCGCACGAAGCGGAACTCCGTGCCGAGCACGGTGCGCGGCCGGATCGCCTTCGGCGACGTCACGAACACCGCGAGCTGCGGCTGCGTGAGCGCCGAGGAGAAGCGCCGAGGAGGAAGAAGGGGCCCATTCGCGCGACGGGCCGAGTTCGGGGAGGTCGCGCCGACCGAGCTCTGGGGTTGCTCCTCGGTTGCAGGCGGACGGGCGGCCCCGACCTTGACCCGCCGGCCCCTTCGGCATAGCTCTGCAGGCACGATGTTCGCGCGCTGCAGTCACGGTCGACTTCTTAGCCAGGCGGAAGAGCTCGCCGGCTTGGCCTGACCCGCGCGACCTCTTCCGCCCGAACCGGCCGGAGGAGGTCCTCGAGAAAACTTCGACAAGACGTGAACCTCCGGCCTTCACCCCGAAGCCGAAGGAGCCGTTCATGTCGAGGATGCCCGCCCACAAGTACCGACCGTTTGCGCCCATCCAGCTGCCGGACCGCCGCTGGCCGTCGTGCGCTCTCGAGCGAGCGCCCGCCTGGTGCTCGGTGGACCTGCGCGACGGGAACCAGGCGCTGGTCCATCCGATGGAGCCAGAGCGCAAGCGCCTCCTGTTCGGCGAGCTCGTGCGCATCGGATTTCGGGAGATCGAGGTCGGCTTTCCCTCGGCCTCACAGCCGGAATTCGATTTCGTTCGGCAGCTCATCGAGGAGGATCGAATCCCCGAAGGCGTGACGATCCAGGTGCTCGACGCAGGCGCGCGAGCACCTCATCCGGCGCACCTTCGAGGCGCTGCAAGGGGCGCGCAGGGCGGTGGTCCACCTCTACAACTCGACCTCCGAGCTGCAGCGCCGCGTGGTCTTCGGAAAGGGGCGCCAGGGCATCATGCGAGATCGCCCTGGAGGGGACGCTCCTCGCCCGCGCGCTCGCCGATGAGGCGGCGCGCGCGGGGACCGAGATCGCCTTCGAGTACTCGCCCGAGAGCTTCACGGGGACCGAGCTCGACTTTGCCGTCGAGGTCTGCGAGGCCGTGCTCGAGACCTGGGGAGCCACCGCCGAGCGCAAGGTGATCCTCAATCTGCCGGCCACGGTCGAGATGTCGACGCCAAACATCTATGCCGACCAGATCGAGTGGTTCGCGCGCCACCTTTCCAGGCGCGAGCGCTGCATCCTTTCCGTGCACCCGCACAATGACCGCGGGACGGCAGTGGCGGCCGCGGAGCTCGCACTCATGGCCGGCGCCGAGCGCGTCGAGGGGACGCTGTTCGGCAACGGCGAGCGCACCGGCAACGTCGACCTCGTCACGTTGGCCATGAACCTGTTTTCTCAGGGCATCGACCCGGGACTCGACCTGAGCGACCTCGGCGCCCTCGTCCAGATCGCCGAGAGCGCGAACCAGCTGCCGGTCCACCCGCGGCATCCCTACGCGGGCGCGTCTGGTCTACACCGCGTTCTCGGGCTCGCACCAGGACGCCATCCGCAAGGGCTTCGCGGCCCGCCGCCGCTCCGGCAATCCGCGCTGGGAGGTCCCCTATCTTCCCATCGACCCCGCGGACATCGGCCGCACCTACGACGCGGTGATCCGAGTGAACAGCCAATCCGGGAAAGGGTGGCGTCGCCTGGATCCTCGAGAAGCACGCCGGCATCGAGCTCGGGCGCGAGCGGTTGCTCGAGCTCTCGCGCGAGGTGCAGCGCGTCAGCGAGGAGACCGGCGCCGAGCTGATGCCCAGCGAGATCGTCGAGCTGCTTGGTTCGACCTGATTCATCTTCGACTTGCAGCCCGTCGCCTAGCCTGGACTTCCACGGGGTTCGACCCCGCCGCACTCAACCTTGCAAATCTGGAGCTGGACTCCACAATTGCAAGGATGGCGATCCGACCTGTGATTCGGAGTAGGAGCCAGGTCGCCGGCCCGCCGGGGGTTGAAACCCCCGGCTAGTCATACCAAGCCCCTGGCGGGGCTTCCCTCGCTGCGCTCGAGGCCTCTCGCGAGGTGACTCTGCCGGGCGTGCTGGAATCGACGAGCGTAGGCTCGGCTCTCGGCCCGGGCCTACTCCGAATCCCAGATTCCGATGGCGCCTGCACGTCAAGCTTCGAGAGCTCATCGACCACTTCCCGGCAGTGGCACTGCTCGGGCCGCGCCAAGTTTCTCGGCAATGTTGCCGGAACAGAAGAGTGCGACGCGCCGCATCCCGCTACTTCGTCCGCGACGGGTCCGGCAGTCGCCCCAGCGCAACCAGGCACTGGAGGGCCGCGTACGTCGAAGGGGGCGTGGTGCCGTAGCCGACCTGTGGCCCGAATCCGCCGTTCTCGGGGATGAACCGTGCGGCCAGGAAGGCCTCGATCGCCGGGCGGCGAATCTCGCCAAGGGCGTTGAGCACGCGCAGGGACTCCAGCGCGTATGCGAGCTCCTCGGTCTCGGGATAGGGCGGAGGATTGGCCTGCACCAGGCCGGAATAGGGCGTGCTCTTGAGGTAGGCGATGGCGCCGGTCTTGACCGCCGGGCTGGCGCCGCCGACGCGCGCGAGCGCCGAGAGCCCGAAAAAAGTGGCGCGCGGAAGCGCGGCCCGCGCGGGGAGCACCATGGAAAAGCCGCCGCCCGGGACGACGAAGCGCTCGATGAAGGCGCGGGTCTTCGCTCGGTCGACCGGCTGCCCGCGCCCCAGCAGCGCCAGGCTCTCCAGGGCGAAGTGCGTCGCCGCGAGCGAACTCGCCTTCTCCTCGGCATCCATTCGAAAACCGCCGTCTGGCGCCGCTTGCCCGCGCACGAAAGCCTCGGCCTTCTTCGCGTCGATGGCGCCCAGCTTGTCCAGGAGCACCAGGGCCTGGAGCGCGTGATAGGTCCAAAGCAGGCTCGGGTTGCGGTCCCACTTGGGATCCGAGACAAAACCTCCGCTCGTGCCCTGGCAGTGCTTGAGGAATTCGACCGTTTTGGCCGCGGCGCGCGGCGGAATTGGGCGCTTGAGCGCGCGGTAGCCGTAGGCCGTGTACGCGGCGAACGTCGCTCCGTCCGGAAAACTGCTGCGCGAGGTCCACTCGTCGAGATAGGCGGCGGTCTTCTCGATATCCACCTTCTCGAGTTCCATCGGGGTCTCGGCGGGGCCGGCGGTCAAGAGCAGAGCGAGGGCAAGCGTCAGCACGGATTCATCCTCGATTCATTGGGGGGGGCACATTCGGGACCTATCGACGACAGCAGGTCGGAGGCCCGCCCAGGGACCTCCGACCCAGTTCTAGACTTGCGGCCTATCGCCTAGTCGCCGCCGCCCTCACCCTCGCCGCTGTGCGGCGGCATCTTCCAGGTCGAGGACTTGCCGGTGTGGCACACGCTGCACTTGCCGATCGCCCGCGGGTCATTCTGCAGCGCGATGTTCTGCGCATTGTCCTTGGCGAGGTTCGACGGAGAGAGCGCGTGCGGAGAGCCGTGGCAGGTGGAGCAGAGCACCTTGTGCCCGGCGTGCGCCTTGCTGTTCAGGTACTTGCCGAAGAGGCCGCTGCCGATGTCGCTCACCCCTTCCTGGTAGCTCGTGCCGTGGCAGGTCGCGCACTTGGGCAGGGTGTCCTCGCTCCAGGGCTTCTTGAGCTGGCCCTGCGAAACGCGCTGGTTCAGGTCGCCGTGGCAGTCGGTGCACCAGACGTTGTGGCCGCCCGTGGTCTTCTTGGTGTGCGTATCGCGGTAGCAATTCACGCCGTTGCCGGGGTGGCAGTCGTAGCAATTGCGCGCGATGTTCGCGTCGTACGCCTTCACGGCCGAGCTCTGCACGTGCCAGCGGTGAAGGACATCCGAGAACGTGTACTGAGAAGTCGGCAGACCCGTGTAGCCGGGCGCTTTGCTGTCGCCCATGGCCGGGTCGAGGTGGCATTGCGAGCAGCGCACGGGGCCAGGGATTCCGTCGCCATCTGGGTCGAGCGTGCTGATGTCGATGCCGCTGCTTCGCTTGTGGAGGGCGCCCATCGCCTGGAAGGAGCCGTCGGCCGTGGCCGGATAGCCCATGGACGTCGCGACCTTGATGTGGCAGTTGCAGCAGCCGCCGAAGGCCACCGGCACCGTCGCCGTGGTCTGTGCGAGCACTTTGTTGCTCGACTTGTCCACCACCTGGAAGGTCCCCGTCAGATACGGGTTGCGCGCCGGGCCGCCCAGGGGGTCCGTCATGATGTTGTTGGCCGAGTTCTTGTCCACCACCGGGTAGACCGGCACGCCCTTCACTTCCCAAAAACCCTGCTTCGAGTTGGGCGTCATCTCGCCGGCGAGCAGAGCGCCCGTCAGGCCCTGAACCTTTCCGTCCGAGCGCACGGGGTTGAATCCGGGGAACAGCTTCGGGAGCATTGGCCAGCCAGTTCTTGTAATACGGGTCCGCCTTCACCGAGGAATCGGTGTTCTCGGCCACGCTGTACTTGACCGTGATGGATTTGTTGGAAGCCACCACGCTCGGTTCTTCGCCCTTCTTGAACACCTGGGCCCGGAACGTGTTGAACGGCGGAAGCAACATGAATTTATCGAACGATGGACAGGCGCAATGCATGCCCAGGTCGTTGTTGGCGAGGATCACGTAGGTGAGCTTGACGAGCTCGACTTCGCAGCCGCCTCGTCGGATTCGTCGGCCTGCTGTCCCGACTCGGTGCCGCCGCAGCCCCACGCGCCGGGAGCCAGCAGCCCGAGCGCGGCGAGAAACGAATAGCGGATGTTGCGCATTTTGTATTCTCCGGTATTCCAAGCGCCTACTTCTTTGGACTTCTCAACCCGGGCATCTCCGGGCGATTGCGCCGAGAGCAAAGGTCAGACCACCAGGCCGCGCGAGCCAGCCAAGGCAACCCGAGGCCGGCGCAACCGGCCTTCTTCACAGGGCAGGGCCACAGTGCAGGGCACAGACAGACCAATGCGCTCCGGGTGCTCGGGATGGCCAGAGTGTCGTTAACGTCAACGGGCCGTTGCGTTCATGTTAAAGTGTGGTCACTTGCGGCCAAAGACGAGATGCCGAGGTCCTGATGGCGATGATTGCCCTCCAACTCGCCGATCCGCTCCGCGCGTTCCTGGGGTTCGGCACGCCCGAAGCGCGGGAGGTGCTCGAGCGGCTGGGCGACGCGCTTCCCAACGGCCTGCTCATCACCGACCGCACGGGGCGCATCATCTACTGGAACCCGGGCGCGGAGGGGATCACCGGGTATTCGCGCGGCGAGGTCGTCGGACAGACGTGCGGGATGATCGCCTGCGGCGCCGCCGAGGCGGACTGTCCCTGCGACCGGGGCCCCGAAGCCTGCCGCGACTGCGAAGGGGCCAGGAGCGTGCACCGCTGCCGGATTCGGGTGCGCGACGGCCGCGAGGTGCTGATCGTCAAGCACATGGCCCCGCTCCTGTCGCCCCGGGGCGAGCTGGTGGGCGCCATCAAGAACTTCACGGAGGTGACCGATTCCGGGGGCCCGGTCCCGCCGGGGCCGCGGAGCCTGGTGGGCGATCACGCGTCGATGCGCGAGCTCGATCGGATGATCGACCTGGTCGCCACCTCGGACGCCACGGTCATGATCCTGGGCGAGAGCGGGACCGGCAAGGAGATGGTCGCCGAGGCGATTCACCGCGCGAGCCGCCGCGCCCAGGGCCCCTTCGTCCGCGTGAGCTGCTCGGTGCTCAACGAGAATCTGCTCGAGAGCGAGCTCTTCGGCCACGTCCGAGGCGCCTTCACCGGGGCTCTGCGCGACCGGCGCGGGCGTTTCCAGGAGGCCGACGGCGGCACGCTGCTGCTCGACGAGATCGGCGACATCTCTCCCGCCGTACAGCTCAAGCTCCTGCGCGTGGTGCAACAGCGCGAGATCGAGCGAGTCGGCGATTCGACTCCGGTCAAGGTCGACGTTCGACTCCTGTGCGCGACCCACCGGGATCTCAAGCGGCTCGTCGCCGAGGGCAAGTTCCGGGCGGACCTCTTTTTCCGCCTCAACGTCTTTCCGCTCCGCGTTCCGCCTCTGCGCGAGCGCGCGAGCGACATCCCGCTCCTGTGCGCCTCGTTCCTCTCGCGCGCGGGGGCGAGACAGGATCGGCGCGTGGAGCCTGAGGCGCTGGAGAGGCTGTGCGCCTATCCCTGGCCGGGCAACGTGCGCGAGCTGCAGAATGCGCTCGAGTACGCCGCACTTCGGGCCGGCGGCGACCCCATCCGAGCCGATCATCTCCCCTTCGAGATGTCCGAGCTCGTGTCGACCGCGCCCGGCATCAACGCCGCCGGACGCCGCGCCCAGGTCGCCGAAGCCCTCGAGCAGGCGGGATGGAATCGCGTCGAGGCCGCTCGCTCGCTGGGCATCAGCCGCGTCACTCTCTGGAAGCAGATGAAGCGCCTGGGGCTTCTCGGGCCCCGCCCGAACCGCTCCTGAGACATTCCCTGCGCGGGCGCGGTTGAGCCGCGATGAGCCCGAGGCGCCCCAAGCGCTTGGTCCCTTCTCGGCGAGAACTCGACCAGCCCGACGCGCTTTTTGTTCCGCGGCGAGACGGGCGGTTCCGCTTCGGAGCAGCTCGCCGTTCCAGCGCGGGACACAAAGGCGGTGCTCGAGGGCCGTCGCTCCTCAAGCACCTTGGCCGGCACGGCTGGTGCAATTCGCTGGCGCCGCACGCCGATGACGGCGAGCGACGGCAAGAAGGAGGGGGACGGTGAACGGAAATGGAAGTGAGGTCGCGCCGGCGGAGAGCAGCCCTCAGAAGGCGGCATCGACGAGCCCGGCGCGGCGGCAGTATGCGGTCTTCACCATCGTCGAGCAGGACGAAAAGGCGCTCTGGCGACGGGTGGGAAGCGGGTTCGTCAATCGGGACGGCTCGTACAACCTCTACCTCGACGCGCTGCCGGTGAACGGCAAGCTGCACATGCGCGAGGTGGAAAACGTGCCGCCCAGCCATGGGCGGTCTTGAGAGGGAGGGGAAGTCATGCTGAAGAAAATCGGGACGATGTTGGCAGTGGCCGCCGTGCTCGCGACCTCCGGCGCCGCATTCGCACAGGCGCACAAGCTCACCGGAGGGCGGCATCCGGCCCGCGCAGTGACCGGGGTCGTCAACATCAACGCCGCGACAGCGGCCCAGCTCGACATGCTGCCGGGGGTCGGCCGCCACACGGCCGGGTTGATCCCTGGCCTATCGCGAGAAACAGCCCTTTCGCTCGGCGGATGAGATCGTCAAGGTGAAGGGGGTCGGGCAGCGCACGTTCAGCCGCATCAAGCCGTATCTGACGGTGTCAGGGGCCCACGACGCTGGCGTTTGCGGCGCCCACCAAGTCCGGAGAGGACTCGAGGGCAGGCGCGAAGGAAGGGCTCGCCAGGCCAATCAACTGACGAGGGGGGTGGGCGTTGGGCGGCGCTGCGTGTTGGGCGGCGCCGCCCTTCCCCAGCCGGCAGGAGCGCTTCTCGAAGTTTCTTCCGCAGCAGCTTCGCCGAGCGCCCTGGCCCTACCAAGAGAATCCCTTGAACGCGAGCGCTCCCCAGGTATTCACCGCCACCGCGGCGACCGCCAGCGCCGAGAACGCCTTGCCGCGGGCGCTCCAACCGCCGGTGGCAAGGAGCACGAACGAGGTACGGCGTGTAGTCGAGGCTGAAGCGGAAGCCGAACTGCATGTAGCCGTCGTTCTGGTAGAAGAACCCGGGCAGCGCCGTGCAGGCCACGGTCAGCCACAGCGCGCGGTGCAGGCGCGGCTTCTCGCGCGGCCAGCAGGAGCAGGAGCAGCAGCGGCGTGGTCACCAAGAGGCTCATGCCATGCGGGTCGTAGCCGACCGTGAGGGGGTGCAGGCTCGAGCGTGGGGAGCTTGGTGAAGGCCGCGTGCGAGGTTGCGCTCGAGGTACTGATAGTTGAAGCAGGCCCCACTTGACGATGTCGGCGTTGACGCGGTTGTTCCAGAGCAGCCGGTGGCCGAACTCGGCGGCGCTGCCGAAGCGCGCCCAGTTGAAGCGCGGCGTGGGCCAGCGCGAGCGGCGCGGCGCCGGCGGCGAAGAGCACGAGCTTGCGCGAGCTTCGGCGTGAGGCTCTGGCGAGCGCCTCCTCGCGCGAGGCTGCCGCGCGGCCAGAGCACCTCGGCGAGGAAGAAGACGCCGGCGAAGAGCAGCGGCGTGCGGGTCAGCACGGCCATCGACCAGACGAGCCCGGCGCAGCAGCGGCTGGCGCGCCGGTGACGCGCGAGCAGAGGTAGAGGCAGGTGAACGCGACGCCCATCACCTCCGCGGTGAACCAGACCTCGCCGCGGATCGCGCAGCAGAAGAAGAGCGTGCCGAAGCCCGAGCAGCGCGGTGAAGCGCCAGGTTCTCGACCTCGGTCGCGCGGGCGACTCCTGCCGCGCGAGAGCCGGCGCAGCACGAGGAAGAAGAGCGCGAGCGCCGAGCGCCGCCACGAAGACGCGTGAACGAGGTGTCGTTGAACTGGTAGCCCCACAGCGCGACGAACGGCAGCATCACCACCGCCGGCATGGCGGGGAAGCTCACGTAGAAGCGGTCGCCGATCTTGACCCAGTCCTCCTGGTTCGGCGGATCGACCGGCAGGTCGAGGCGGCCCTCGAGGAACGCGGCGGCCTGGTAGACGAAGTGCGGCGCCTTGCTCTGGCGCAGGAAGCGCGGGCCCGAGAAGGCCGCGAGGATGGCGAAGGCGGCGACGAGCACGACGACCGGCGCGCGGTACGCAAGGCGAAGGCGCGCGCGCGCGTCAGGACGGGCGCGGCGCGGGCGCTCGCCGGGGCGGCGGTCACGTTCTCGCTCACCTCCCCCGCTGCGAGGCGGCGCGCTGCACGGTCGAGCACCGGTAGGCGCGCGAAGTGCCGCACGCGCTCGCGGTCGAACCCGTACTGCTGGCGCGCCTCCGTCCAGCCGCGCCCGTCGGTCACGCACAGGTAGACGGTCCCCACGGGATTGGCTGCGTCCCGCCGCCCGGCCCCGCCCAACCGGTGATCGCCGCGCCGAGCGTGGCGCCGGCCTTCGCGCGCGCGGCCTCCGCGAGCGCGCGGGTGACCGTCGGCGGAGACCGCGCCCTCGCGCTGGACGAGCGCCGGGTCGACGCCCAGAGAGCTGCGTCTTCGCGCGCTCCTGGTAGACGACCGCGCCGAGACGAGCAGGCCTCGCTCGCGCCGGGCACGGAGGCGAGCAGGGACGCGCACAAGCCCTCCGGTGCACGACTCGGCGAGCGCCAGCGTCGCGCCCACGCGCGCGCCGGACGCGAGCACCACCGCGGGGAACTCGTCGGCGTCGGCGCCGAAGAAGGTATCGCCCCAGAGCGCCGCGCGCTTCCGCTTCGGCGGCCGCCAGCCGCGCCTGCGCCTCCTCCGTCGCTCGTCCCCTCGGCCGAGCAGCTTGAGGTGGTTCTCGGGCGCGTGGGTGCGAAAGCCGACCGCGACGTGCGGGTGGCGCTCGGGCAGATCGGCGACCTGCGCGTCGAGGTGGCTCTCGGGCAGCCGACGGTCTTGAGCACGCGCGACGGCGCGGAGGACGCGGTCGGTCTCGCCCGGCGAGCGCCGCTTCGAGCCTGGGGCAGCACCTCGCTCGTCGCACAGGGCCCTGAACTCGCGCGGCACGCCGGGGAGCAGGTGGAAACTCGGCCCGGCCGATGCGGACGACCACATCGGCGCGGTGCCGACGGGGTTCGGCACCGCGCGCGCGCCTTTGGGCACGCGCGCCTGGCGGGCGTTGTTCGGGGTGAACGCGACGCCGCGCTTGGCGAAGCGCTCCTTGAGGGCGCTCGAGCATGGCCGCGTCCACCTCGAGCGGCACGCCGGCCGCCTGCGCCGCGGCGTCGGCGGTCAGGTCGTCGGCGGTGGGGCCGAGCCCGCCGGAGACGACCACGAAGTCCGCCCGCTCGCCGATCACCGCATCGCCGCGACCAGCCCCGCCGGTCGTCGGGGAGCGTGAGCTTGCGCGCCACCAGCACGCCGAGGGCGTGGGCCCGCTCGCAGAAGTAGGGGCGTTGGTGTCGACGACCGTGCCGTCGAGAAGCTCGTTGCCGGTGCAGAGGACTTCGATGCGCATTTTGGGGCCGGGCTGGAGATCGATGTCCAGCCGCAGCACTTGCCGCGCCAGAGCCAGGGTTGCAGCGCGTCTCGAGATCGAGCACCGCATACCGATCGTCCGACATGCGGCGATGGTAGCAGCGCAAGCCGACATCTGCTGGGGACGATCGCTCGCGCAGGATTCGCGCGGGAAGCGAATCCACGGGTGGGTCATCTCGTGAGCTGCGAGCAGCGGGCGCCGGCACGCTCGGTCAGATCGCTTCTTGCCCGCTCGCCGGTCCGGATGCGGACGACCTCGTCGACAGGGATGGACGAAGATCTTTCCGTCGCCGATCTTGCCGGTGCTGAGCTGCGCGCTCGATGGCTTCGACGACCTTCGTGGACCAGTCTCGTCGACGACGACCTCGATCTTGACCTTGGGCAGGAAGTCGACGACGTACTCGGCGCCCCGGTAGAGCTCGGTGTGGCCCTTCTGCCGGCCGAACCCCTTGACCTCCACCGCAGTCAGGCCCTGTTACGCCGACCTCGGACAGCGCCTCCTTCACGTCGTCCAGCTTGAACGGTTTGATGATTGCCTCGATCTTCTTCATGCTTCGCTCCACGTCGAGAGGTGGCTTCGGACAAGCATAACAAGGGGCGCAGGGCGCTGGTACGATAGGCTGGCAGGTGGCTCGAGGTCCGGCAACTCGCTCGGGCCTTCGCTCCGCGCAGCAGAAGGCAGCTCCGGACGAGAGGCGGCTCCCAAGTGCGCAGAGGAGATGGACGCGGCGCCTGAGCGGAGTGCCGCCGAAGGGTAGAATCCAACTCCTCGTGCGCGGCTCGCTCGTTCCTCGGCTCGTCGCCGCCTATCTCGCGCCGACGCTCGCGCTGGTCATTTTCGCGCTCGTCCTCGGATAGGCCGTCGCGCGCCGCAGCCTCGAGGACGAGGTGGGGCAGCGGCTCGCGGGAAGCGCCGCTGCCGCGGCCGCCTCGCTCAAGGCCGACCTGCTCTCGACCCTTCAACCCGGCGACGATGGCAATCGCACGCATCGCAATCTGCTCGCGCGGCTCGAGTCGCTCAAGGCCGCGCTAAGGGCGAGCGGCTCTATGCGTTCGACCGCTAGCGCCGGCTCCTCATGGCGACCGGAGCGGCGCGCCCATCGGCTCGGCGTGCCCGAGCTCGAGCGCGATCGGCTCGAGATCGACCGCGCGCTCGCCGGGGATGCGAGCTTCTCCGCCGTCACCTCCAAGGGCTCGACGGTCGAACCTACAAGTCGGGCTACGCGCCGGTCGCGGGCGCCGACGGCGCGGCGGTCGCGGTGGTGGGCGCCGATGCCTCTGCCGAGTTCTTCCAGGTGCTTCGCGCCTTCGGAGCCTCGATGGCCTTGACCGCGCTCGCCTGTGGCCTCGTCGGCCTCGCCCTGTTCGTCGCCGCAGGGCGCCGCTGGATCGTCTCGCCCGTCCAATCGCTGATGGAGGCCGCCGAGGCCATCGGAGGCGGCGACCTCGCCACGAGGGTGCCGGCGGTCGGCCCCGGCGAGCTCGGCGCCCTCGCCCGCGGGATGGACGAGATGCGCGAGCGGCTCTCCGAGCGCGAGCGCGAGCTGCAGCTCATGCTCGCGGGCATCGCCCACGAGGTGCGAAACCCGCTCGGCGGCATCGAGCTGTTCGCCGGGCTGCTCGCGGAGGAGCTCTCGGGCGACTCGTCGAAGCTCGGCCACGTCGCGCGCATTCAGCGCGAGCTCGGCCAGCTGAAGCGGGCGGTCGAGGATTTTCTCTCCTACGCCCGAGAGCCGCGGCTCTCGGAGCAGCCCTTCGGCGCGCGCGCCCTCCTCGAGGAGGTGTGCGAGCTGTGCCGGGCGGAAGCCGCAAAAGGACAGGCGAT